>NZ_QZCX01000001.1:0-1981233 GCF_026127385.1 Verminephrobacter aporrectodeae subsp. tuberculatae | reverse complement strand
CCCCCGTGTTGGTCACGCCCGCGAGGTTCACGCGGATGGTGTTCGTCGTGTCGTTCACGTTGGCCGTGGGCGTGAAGGTCGCCGTCCAGGTTCTGCCGTCTGCCGCGGCCGTGAGCGGGCCCAGCGTGCCGTTGGCGTCGGTGAGCACGACGTCGTCGGCCGCAAAGCCGCTGACGGCCTCGCTGAAGCGGAAGGTGACGGTCGTCGTTTCTCCCGCAGTGAGCGCGACGTCGGCCAGCGTGATCGTGGCCGTAGGGCCTGTGGTGTTACCGCCGGAACGCGTGTCCACGCTGTACTTGGCGCTGGTGAATATGCGCGCATCGCTATTGCCCGCCACGTCCGTCACGCCGCCCTTGACGCCGATGGCGTTGTCCGCTCCGCCGTTGGTGTTGGCCGTGGGCGTGAAGGTCGCGGTCCAGGTTTTTCCGTCTGCGCCGGCCGTCAAAGGGCCCAGCGTGCCGTTCGCGTTCAAGAGGTCTATCTTGCTGGCATCAAAGTTCGTGACGACCTCGTTGAAGCTGAAGGTGACGGTGGTGGTTTCGCCAACGGTCAGGGTGCTGTCGGCCAGCGTGATGGTGGCGACGGGGGGCCGAAGGTCGACGTCGTAGCGGACCGTGGAGTCCGCTGTGCCCACCCCGGTGTTGCCCGCGAGGTCGGTGATTCCGGCCAGGTTCACGCGGATCTTGTTGCCCGTCGAGTTGGGGATGTCAGGGGATGCCTGTATGTAATCCTCGCGACTCGGGGCCGCCAGCGTGACCGTCCAGGTCGTGCCGCCGTCGGTGCTTTGCAGGTTGGACAGCGTCACGCCGGACCCCTCCGCGGTCAGGTCATCGAGGCTGAAACTGCTGGCAGCGATGGCTTCGGAGAAGCGGATGGTGACGGTGGTGCTTTCGCCAAGGCTCAGTTTGTTGTCGCCGATCGTGATCGGGTCGGTGGCGGCCAGCGTGGGACGCTGGGTGTCCGGTGCAGGAGGTCCCATGACGGGGATGGCCAAAAAGCTCCCCAGGTGGTTGCCGACCTCGTCCCGTATGCCGCTGGTGTCGCTGGGCGTGCTGTCGCTGTAGGCGACGGTGACGCTCTGGCCCGGTGTCGCGTGACTGGTCAGCGTCAGCGTAATCGTTTTTGCCTGCGCATTCACAAGCACATTGGTGACGTTGTTGCGCTCACCACCAGAGCCGCCCATCCGCACCGTGAAGTCCTCGTCCGCCGGTTTGTGGATCGGGTCTGCGTCCAGATTGCTCGCGTCGTTGAAGCTGAGCACCAGTTGGTCGCCGTTGACCGTGGCGGTGTTGATCGCCGGGGGCGTGGTGTCTGCTGGCGCGGGCGTGTTGTTCGTCACCGCCTGGCCGCTGAAGCTCACTGCGTCGTTGCCCGCAGCGTCCTGCACCACGGCGCCGGATGCGGGCTTGGTGTAGCTGACGGTCACCGTCTCCGTGCTGGCCACGGCGCGGCTCAGTGTCAGCGTCACGGTCTTGGTCGTGGCGTTCACCACGGCGCTGCGCACGGTGATGGCCGCCGTGCCTGCGGCGTTGTTCACCGCATAGCCTGCGTTGCCCGCGAGCGCTGCTCCGTCCAGGGTGCCCGCTTCGGTGTAGCTGATCACCAACTGGTCGCCGTTGACCGCGGCGCTGCTGAACACCGGGGGCGTGGTGTCCGTTGGCGCGGGCGTGTTGTTGGTGACAGCCTGGCTGCTGAAGCTCACTGCGTCGTTGCCCGCAGCGTCCTGCACCACGGCGCCGGATGCGGGCTTGGTGTAGCTCACGGTCACCGTCTCCGTGCTGGCCACGGCGCGGCTCAGCGTCAGCGTCACGGTCTTGGCCGTGGCGTTCACCACGGCGCTGCGCACGGTGATGGCCGCCGTGCCTGCGGCGTTGTTCACCGCATAGCCTGCGTTGCCCGCGAGCGCTGCCCCGTCCAGGGTGCCCGCTTCGGTGTAGCTGATCACCAACTGGTCGCCGTTGACCGAGGCGCTGCTGAACTCCGGGGGCGTGGTGTCTCCGGTGGTGGAGTCTCCGGCGGGGGGACCTCCGGTGGTGTCTACGGTGTAGTTGGTGCTGCTGACTCGACCCGCGCCGGCGTTGCCAGCGGCGCCGGTCACCCCGGCGAGGTCTACGGTGATGACATTCACCGGGGCGTTGACGTTGGCCGTGGGCGTGAAGGCGGCCGTCCAGACCGTGCCCGCAGCGTTGGCCACGGGCGCGCTCAGCGTGCCGTTGGTGCACACGATGTCGCTGATCTCAAAGCCGTTGACGGGCTGGGTGAAGGTGAAGGTGACGGTGGTGGCCTCGCCCCTGGTGAGCGCGTTGTCGGCCAGCGTGATCTCGACGCCGAGCGTGTTGTTCGTCACCGCCCGGTTGCTGAAGCTCACTGCGTCGTTGCCCGCAGCGTCCTGCACCACGGCGCCGGATTCGGGCTTGGTGTAGCTGACGCTCACCGTCTCCGTTGCGGTCACGGCGCGGCTCAGCGTCAGCGTCACGGTCTTGGCCGCCCCGTTCACCACGGCGCTGCTCACGATGATGGCCGCCGTGCCTGCGGCGGTGTTCACCGTAAAGCCTGCGTTGCCCGCGAGCGCTGCCGCGTCCAGGGTGCCCGCTTCGGTGTACGTGAGCACCAGTTGGTTGCCGGTGACCGTGGCGCTGTGGAACTCCGGGGGCGTGGTGTCTGCTGGCGCGGGCGTGCCATGGGTCGGGATCACTCCGTTGAAGTTCGCCGCCTGGTTGCCGGCAGCGTCCCGCACCCCGTTGCCAGATTCGGGCTTGGTGTATCTGACGACCACCGTCTCCGTTTCGGCCACGGCGCGGCTCAGTGTCAGCGTCACGGTCTTGGCCGTGGCGCCTACCACGGCGCTGCTCACGGTGATGGCCGCCCTGCCTGCGGCGGTGATGATCGTAAAGCCTGCGTTGCCCGTCAGTGCCGCCGGGTCCAGGGTGCCCGCTTCCGTGTACGTGAGCACCAGCTGGTCGCCGGTGACCACGGCGGTGCTGATTACCGGGGGCGTGGTGTCTGCTGTCACGGGTTTTTCGTTGAAGTTCGCCGCCTGGTTGCCGGCAGCGTCCCGCACCCCGTTGCCGGATTCGGGCTTGGTGTAGCTGACGGTCACCGTCTCCGTTTCGGCCACGGTGCGGCTCAGCGTGAGCGTGACGGTCTTGGCCGTGGCGTTTACCACGGCGCTGCTCACGGTGATGGCCGCCGTGCCTGCGGCGGTGTTCACCGTAAAGCCTGCATTGCCCGCGAGCGCTGCCCCGTCCAGGGTGCCCGCTTCCGTGTACGTGAGCACCAGCTGGTTGCCGGTGACCGTGGCGGTGTTGATCACCGGGGCCGTGGTGTCGGCTGCTGGCGTGTTGTTGAGCACCGCGGTGGCCGCAAAGCTGGCCGCGTCTTGGCCGTAAATGTCCTGTATTGCGTGGGTGTCGTCGTAGGCCACTCTGGGGTCGGCGTAGGCGACGGTCACTGACTGGCCCTGGGTGACCGCGGTGGCCAGCGTCAGCGTCACGGTCTTGGCCTCGGCATTCACGACGACGTCGCGGACGGCCCGGGCGGTGCCAGCGACGAGCACCGTAAAAGCCCCCGTGGCCGGCTTGTTGGTCGCGTCCAGGTTGCTGGCGTCAGTGAAACTGAGCACCAGTTGGTCGCCGTTGACCCTGGGGCGTTGCGTCTCGTCGGTGGTGATCAACACCGGGGCCACGATGTCCGTGCGCACCGCTGTGGTCGGAAAGCTGAGCAGGCGGTTGCCGGCTGTGTCCTGTATGGCACTCTCGTTGGTGGGCGTGCTGTCCTGGTAGGCGATGGTCACGGTCTGACCCGGTCGCACGGAGGTGCTCAGTGTCAGATAAAGGACTGTCCCGGATGCGTACTCTGCGGCCGTGGCCGTGACGGCTTGGCCATCGACGAGCACCGTGAAGTCGTTGTGGTTCGGTCGGGCCGTACCATCTTTCAGGTCGCTCGTGCCGTGGAAACTGAGGAACACCAAGTTGGCGTTGACCCTGGGCCCCTGCTGACCGGTGGTGATCAACACCGGGGGCGTGGTGTCTGCTGGCGCGGGGGTGTTGTTCGTCACGGCCTGGCTGCTGAAGCTCACTGCGTCGTTGCCCGCAGCGTCCTGCACCACGGCGCCGGATTCGGGCTTGGTGTAGCTGACGCTCACCGTCTCCGTTGCGGTCACGGCGCGGCTCAGTGTCAGCGTGACGGTCTTGGCCGTCGCGCTCACCACGGCGCTGCTCACGGTGATGGCCGTTGCGCCAGCGGCGGTGTTCACCGTAAAGCCTGCGTTGCCCGTGAGCGCTGCCGCGTCCAGGGTGCCCGCTTCGGTGTACGTGAGCACCAGTTGGTTGCCGGTGACTGTGGCGCTGTGGATCACCGGGGGCGTGGTGTCTGCTGGCGCGGGCGTGCCATGGGTCGCGATTACTCCGTCGAAGTTCGCCGCCTGGTTGCCGGCAGCGTCCCGCACCCCGTTGCCGGATTCGGGCTTGATGTATCTGATGACCACCGTCTCCGTTTCGGCCACGGTGCGGCTCAGCGTCAGCGTCACGGTCTTGGCCGCCCCGTTCACCACGGCGCTGCTCACGGTGATGGGGGCCGCCGTGCCAGCGGTGTTGATCGTAAAGCCTGCGTTGCCCGTCAGTGCCGCCGGGTCCAGGGTGCCCGCTTCCGTGTACGTGAGCACCAACTGGTTGCCGGTGACCACGGCGGTGCTGATCGTGGGGGGCGTGGTGTCTGCTGACGCAGGCGTGCTGTTGGTGACGACCTGGTTGCTGAAGCTCACTGCGGCGTTGCCCGCAGCGTCCTGCACCACGGCGCCGGATGCGGGCTTGGTGTAGCTGACGCTCACCGTCTCCCCGTGGGTCACGGCGCGGCTCAGCGTCAGCGTGACGGTCTTGGCCGCCCCGTGCACCACGGCGCTGCTCACGGTGATGGCCGCCGCGCCTGCGGCGGTGTTCACCGTAAAGCCGGCGTTGCCCGCGAGCATGATGGCGGCTCCGTCCAGGGTGTTGGCTTCGGTGTACCTGAGCATCAGCTGGTTGCGGTTGACCGTGGCGGTGATGAATACCGGGGGTGTGGTGTCCAGTGTCATGTTGTCCACTGCCGTGGACAGGAAGCTGGTCAGGTGGTTGCCGGCTGTGTCCTGTATGCCCTTGTTGTCTGCGGGCGTGCTGTCGTTGTAGGCAACGGTTACGCCGCGCTGACCATGCGCTATGGGGGTGGTCAGCGTCAGGATCATGTCCTTGGAGATTCCATTGATGCTGACATTCGTGACGATATTCGCCACGCCATCGACGAGCACGGTGAAATCCCCATTGGCTGGCAGGCGGTCCCGGGCTTGGACCATGTTGCTCTGGTCGCTGAAGTTGAGCGCCAACAGATTGCCCGAGACCCTGGGGCGACCGTCGCCGGCGCCGATCAGCTGCGGGGGCGTGGTGTCTGCTGCAGACGTGCTGTTGGTGACGACCTGGTTGCTGAAGCTCACTGCGTCGTTGCCCGCAGCGTCCTGCACCACGGCGCCAGTCGCGGGCTTGGTGTAGCTGACGGTCAGCGTCTCGGCCGGGGCCACGGCGCGGCTCAGCGTGAGCGTCACGGTCTTGGCCACCCCGTTCACCACGGCGCTGCTCACGGTGATGGCCGCCGCGCCCGCGGCGGTGTTCACCGCAAAGCCGGCGTTGCCCGCGAGCGCGGCCCCGTCCAGGGAGCCCGCTTCGGTGTACCTGAGCACCAGTTGGTCGCCGGTGACCGTGGCGCTGTGGAACGCCGGGGGCGTGGTGTCTGCTGATTGGGTGTCCACGGTGTAGTTGACGCTGGTGGCGATGCCGGTACCGAACGTGTCTCCCAGGTCGGCTACGCCGCCCAAGTTGACGCGGATGGTGTTGGTCGCGTCGTTGCAGTTGGCCGTGGGTGTGAGGGACGCGGTCCAGGTTTTGTTGTCGGTGGTCGTGAGCGGGCCCAGCGTGCTGGTGGTGGCGTCGAACATGACGTCATGGATCGAGAATTCGAGGACCTCCTGGTTGAAGGTGAAGGTGACGGTCGTCGTTTCGCCCACGGTGAGCGCGGTATCGGCCAGCGTGATCGTGACGGCAAGTGGCACGGTGCTCACGGTGAAGTTGTCGCTCGTGGCGCGGCCGGTCCCGGCAACGCCTGCGGCGTCGGTCACGCCCCTGAGGTCCACGCTGATGGTGTTGCTCGCGTCGATGACGTTGGCCGTGGGCGTGAAGGTGGCCCGCCAGGTTCTGCCGTTGCTGCCGAGTATGAGTTCGTTGAGCGTGCCGTTCGCCTGGGTCAGGTCCACGTCATCGCGCGTGAAGCCGGTGACGGGCTTGTTGAAGGTGATGGAGACGATCGTCGTTGTTCCCGTCGTGAGGTGCTCGTCGAACAGAGTGATGCTGGCGGTCAGGTCGCTGGTGTTGGACGCTGGCGTGTTGTTCGTCACGGCCTGGTCGCTGAAGCTCACGGCCTCGTTGCCCGCAGCGTCCCGCACCACGGCGCTGGTCGCGGGCTTGGTGTAGCTGACGCTCACCGTCTCCCCGTGGGTCACGGCGCGGCTCAGCGTGAGCGTGACGGTCTTGGCCGCCCCGTGCACCACGGCGCTGCTCACGGTGATGGCCGCCGCGCCCGCGGCGGTGTTCACCGCAAAGCCGGCGCTGCCCGCGAGCGCTGCTCCGTTCAGGCTGCCCGCTTCGGTGTACGTGAGCACCAGCTGGTTGCCGGTGACCACGGCGCCGTGGAACGCCGGGGGCGTCGTGTCTGCTGCTTCCGATCGCGTGTCGTTGAGCACTGCGGGGGCCGCACGGCTGGCCGCTTCTTGGCCGTCCATGTCCCGCGTTGCGCTGCTGGTCCGCGTGTCAATGCTGTACGGCCTGCTGACGGTGGTCATTCTTGGCACATTGCCCGCCAGGTCCGATATGCGGCTCAAGTCGAGGCGGATGGTGTTGCCGCCGGCGTTGACGTTCGCGGTGGGCGTGAAGGTGGCGATCCAGGTTCTGCCATCTGCGAGGGGGGTCAGCGGGCCCAGCGTGCCGTTGGCCCCGGACAGGTCGATGTCACCGAGCTCAAAGCCGGTCACGGGCTCGCTGAAGCTGAAGAGGGCTTTGGTGGTTTCGCCCGCAGTGAGGGCGCTGTCGAGCAGTCGGATGGTGCAGCGGGGAGCGATGACGTCGATGTCGTAGGTGACCGTGGAGACGGCCTGGCCCGCACCGGCGGTGCCTGCGGAGTTGCTCACGCCGGCGAGGTTGACGCTGATCCGGTTGCCCACTGAGTTGTATGTGCGGGGGTTTGGGACGCGTGCGAGATCATCCGCGTTCGGGGCCGTCAGCGTGACCGTCCAGGTGCTGCCGCCGTCGGTGCTGCTCAGGTCGTCGGACAGCCTCGCGTAATCGCCCACGCTCAGGTCGGCGGTGCTCAGGCCCCTGATGGCTTCGGAGAAGCGGATGGTGACGGTGGTGCTCTCGCCAAGGCTCAGTTTGTCGTCGCCGATCGTGATCGGGTCGATCGCGGCCAGCGTGGGGCCTTCCGTTGCCGGCGTGTTGCGCGTGTCAATGCTGTACGGCCTGCTGACGGCGGTCATTCTTGGCACATTGCCCGCCAGGTCCGATATGCGGCTCAAGTCGAGGCGGATGGTGTTGCCGCCGGCGTTGACGTTCGCGGTGGGCGTGAAGGTGGCGATCCAGGTTCTGCCATCTGCGAGGGGGGTCAGCGGGCCCAGCGTGCCGTTGGCCCCGGACAGGTCGATGTCACCGAGCTCAAAGCCGGTCACGGGCTCGCTGAAGCTGAAGAGGGCTTTGGTGGTTTCGCCCGCAGTGAGGGCGCTGTCGAGCAGTCGGATGGTGCAGCGGGGAGCGATGACGTCGATGTCGTAGGTGACCGTGGAGACGGCCTGGCCCGCACCGGCGGTGCCTGCGGAGTTGCTCACGCCGGCGAGGTTGACGCTGATCCGGTTGCCCACTGAGTTGTATGTGCGGGGGTTTGGGACGCGTGCGAGATCATCCGCGTTCGGGGCCGTCAGCGTGACCGTCCAGGTGCTGCCGCCGTCGGTGCTCCTCAGGTCGTCGGACAGCCTCGCTTGACCGCCCACGCTCAGGTCGGCGGCGGTCAGGCCCCTGATGGCTTCGGAGAAGCGGATGGTGACGGTGGTGCTCTCGCCAACGCTCAGTTTGTCGTCGCCGATCGTGATCGGGTCGATCGCGGCCAGCGTGGGGCCTTCCGTTGCCGGCGTGTTGCGCGTGTCAATGCTGTACGGCCTGCTGACGGTGGTCATTCTTGGCACATTGCCCGCCAGGTCCGATATGCGGCTCAAGTCGAGGCTGATGGTGTTGCCGCCGGCGTTGACGTTCGCGGTGGGCGTGAAGGTGGCGATCCAGGTTCTGCCATCTGCGAGGGGGGTCAGCGGGCCCAGCGTGCCGTTGGCCCCGGACAGGTCGATGTCACCGAGCTCAAAGCCGGTCACGGGCTCGCTGAATCTGAAGAGGACGTCGGTGGTTTCGCCCGCAGTGAGGGCACTGTGGGCCATTCGGATGGTGCAGCGGGGAGCGATGACGTCGATGTCGTAGGTGACCGTGGAGACGACCTGGCCCGCACCGGCGGTGCCTGCGGAGTTGCTCACGCCGGCGAGGTTGACGCTGATCCGGTTGCCCACTGAGTTGTATCTGTTGTGGTGGTTTGGGTCGCGTGCGAGATCATCCGCGTTCGGGGCCGTCAGCGTGACCGTCCAGGTGGTGCCGCCGTCGGTGCTGCTCAGGTCGTTGGACAGCCTCGCGCGGCCGCCCACGCTCAGGTCGGCGGTGCTCAGGCCCCTGATGGCTTCGGAGAAGCGGATGGTGACGGTGGTGCTCTCGCCAAGGCTCAGTTTGGCGTCGCCTATCGTGATCGGGTCGGTCGCGGCCAGCGTGGGGCCTTCCGTTGCCGGCGTGTTGACCGGGGCGCAGCGGAACGCCGGGGGCGTCGTGTCTGCTGCTTCCGATCGCGTGTCGTTGAGCACTGCGGGGGCCGCACGGCTGGCCGCTTCTTGGCCGTCCATGTCCCGCGTTGCGCTGCTGGTCCGCGTGTCAATGCTGTACGGCCTGCTGACGGCGGTCCCTCTCGGCACATTGCCCGCCAGGTCCGATATGCGGCTCAAGTCGAGGCCGATGGTGTTGCCGCCGGCGTTGACGTTCGCGGTGGGCGTGAAGATGGCGGTCCAGGTTCTGCCATCTGCAAGGAGGGTCAGCGGACCCAGCGTGCCGTTGGCCCTGGACAGGTCGATGTCACCGAGCTCAAAGCCGGTCACGGGCTCGCTGAATCTGAAGAGGACGTCGGTGGTTTTATCCGCAGTGAGGGCGCTGTCGTCCAGTCGGATGGTGCAGCGGGGAGCGATGACGTCGATGTCGTAGGTGACCGTGGAGACGGCCTGGCCCGCACCGGCGGTGCCTGCGGAGTTGCTCACGCCGGCGAGGTTGACGCTGATCCGGTTGCCCACTGAGTTGTATGTGCGGGGGTTTGGGTCGCGTGCGAGATCATCCGCGTTCGGGGCCGTCAGCGTGACCGTCCAGGTGCTGCCGCCGTCGGTGCTCCTCAGGTCGTCGGACAGCCTCGCGCGGCCGCCCACGCTCAGGTCGGCGGTGGTCAGGCCCCTGACGGCTTCGGAGAAGCGGATGGTGACGGTGGTGCTCTCGCCAAGGCTCAGTTTGTCGTCGCCGATCGTGATCGGGTCGGTCGCGGCCAGCGTGGGGCCACCCGCTGCTGGCGTGGGGCCTCCCGCTGGCGTGTTGTTCGTCACGGCCTGGTCGCTGAAGCTCACGGCGTCGTTGCCCGCAGCGTCCTGCACCACGGCGCCGGATTCGGGTTTGGTGTAGCGGACGGTCACGGTCTCCGTTGCGGCCACGGCGCGGCTCAGCGTGAGCGTGACGGTCTTGGCCGTTGCACTCACCACGGCGCTGTTCACGGTGATGGCCGTGCCCGTGGTGCTGCTCACCGCAAAGCCTGCGTTGCCCGCGAGCGCTGCCGCGTCCAGGGTGCCCGCTTCGGTGTACGTGAGCACCAGCTGGTTGCCGTTGACCACGGCGCTGTGGAACACCGGGGGCGTGGTGTCTGCTGATTGGGTGTTCACGGTGTAGTTGGCGCTGGTGGCCATGCCGGTACTGGGCTTGCCTGCAAGGTCGGTGACGCCGGCCAAGTTGACGCGGATGGTGTTGGTCCTGTCGTAGAGGTCGGCCGTGGGTGTGAGCGATGCGGTCCAGGTTTTTCTGTCGCGGGTCGTGAGCGCGCCAAGCGTGCTGGTGCTGGCGTCGAACACGACGTCATCCCTCGAGAAGCCGTAGACCCTCTGGTTGAAGGTGATGGTGACGGTCGTTGTTTCGCCCACGGTGAGCGCGGTATCGGCCAGCGTGATCGTGGCATCAGGTGGCGCGGTGGTCAGGATGAAGTTGTCGCTCGTGGCGCGGCCGGTCCCGGCAACGCCTGCGGCGTCGGTCACGCCCGCGAGGTTCACGCTGATGGTGTTGGTCTCGTCGATGACGCCCGCCGTGGGCGTGAAGATGGCCGACCAGGTTCTGCCGTCGGCGCTGAGTATGGGTTCGCTGAGCGTGCCGTGGGTCTGGGTCAGGTCGATGTCATCGCGCGTGAAGCCGGTGACGGGCCTGTTGAAGCTGATGAAGACGGTCGTCGTTTCTCCCGTCGTGAGATGCTGGTCCCAGTCGGACAACCAGATGGTGGCGCTCAGGCCGCTGGTGTCGGGCGCTGCGGTGCTGGTGCGCGTGTCAATGTTGTACTCGTAGCTGACGGAGGTGGTTCTCGGCGCATTGCCCGCCAGATCCGATACGCGGGTCATGTCGAGGCGGATGGTGTTGCCGCCGGCGTTGACGTTCGCGTTGGGCGTGAAGGTGGCGGTCCAGGTTTTGCCATCTGCGAGGAGGGTCAGCGGACCCAGCGTGCCGTTGGCCCTGGACAGGTCGAAGTCACCGACTTCAAAGCCGTTCACGGGCTCGCTGAAGCTGAAGGTGGCGGTGGTGGTTTCGCCCGCAGTGAGGGTGCTGTCGGCCAGCCTGATGGTGCAGTAGGGATTGAGGACGTTGATGTCGTAGGTAACCGTGGAGACGGCCCGGCCCGCACCGGCGGTGCCTGCGGAGTTGGTCACGCCGGCGAGGTTGACGCTGATCTGATTGCCCGTCGAGTTGTATGTGAGGTAGTCGAAGTTTGGGTCGCGTGCGTAACCGCGTGTGAAATCATCCCAGCCCGGGGCCGTCAGCGTGACCGTCCAGGTGATGCCGCCGTCGGTGCTCCTCAGGTTGTCGGACAGATGCGCGCCTCCGCCCACGACCAAGTCGGCGGTGGTAAAGCCACTGATGGCTTCGGAGAAGCGGATGGTGACGGTGGTGCTCTCGCCAAGGCTCAGGTTGTTGTCGCCGATCGTGATCGGGTCGGTCGCGGCCAGCGTGGGGCCTCCCGCTGCCGGCGTGTCGTTCGTCACGGCCTGGTCGCTGAAGCTCACTGCGTCGTTGCCCGCAGCGTCCTGCACCACGGCGCCGGATTCGGGTTTGGTGTAGCGGACGCTCAGCGTCTCATTTCTGGTCACGGCGCGGCTCAGCGTGAGCGTGACGGTCTTGGCCGCTTCGTTCACCACGGCGCTGTTCACGGTGATGGCCGTGCCCGTGCTGCTGCTCACCGCAAAGCCGGCGTTGCCCGCGAGCGCTGTCCCGTCCAGCCGGTTGGCTTCGGTGTAGCTGATCACCAGTTGGTCGCCGTTGACCACGGCGCTGTGGAACACCGGGGGCGTGGTGTCTGCCACTCCCGATGGCGTGTTGTTGAGCACTGCGGTGGCCGTGAAGCTGGCCGCGTCCTGGCCGTAAATGTCCTGTATTGCGGAGGGGTCGTCGTAGGCCGGTCTGGGGTCGTCGTAGGTGACGGTCACCGACTGGCCCCAGGTGACCGCCGTGGCCAGCGTCAGCGTCACGGTCTTGGCCTCGGCATTCACGGCGACGTCGCGGACGGCCCGGACGCTGCCATCGACGCGCACCGTAAAAGCCTCCCTGGCCGGCTTGTTGGTCGCGTCCAGGTTGTTCTCGTCCTGAAAACTGAGCACCAGCTGGTCGCCGTTGACCCTGGGGCGCTGCGCCTCGTCGCTGGTGATCAGCACCGGGGCCGCGCCGTCCATGTCCGTGCGCACCACCGTGGTCGGGAAACTGAGCAGGCGGTTGCCGGCTGCGTCCCGTATGGCGCTCTCGTCGGTGGGCGTGCTGTCCCGGTAGGAAACGGTCACGGTCTGACCCTGCCGCGGGGCGGTGCTCAGTTCCAGGATCATGTTTTTTCCGCGTCCATGGAACGTGGTCGTGGCGGCGACGGCTTGGCCATCGACGAGCACCGTGAAGTCGCTGCCGTTCGGTTTGTGGGCAGTAAGACTCTGGCTCAGGTCGCTCGCGGCGTAGAACCGGAGGTACAGGTCACTCCCGTTGACTCTGGGGGCATTGATACCGGTGGTGATCAGCTCCGGGGGGGTGTTGTTCGTCACCGCCCGGTCGTTGAAGTGCACTGCGTCGTTGCCCGCTGCGTCCTGCACCACGGCGCCGGATTCGGGTTTGGTGTAGCTGACGGTCACCGTCTCATCCGGGGCCACGGCGCGGCTCAGCGTGAGCGTGACGGTCTTGGCCGCCCCGTTCACCACGGCGCTGCTCACGGGGATGGCCGCCGTGCCTGCGGCGTTGTTCACCGTAAAACCGGCGTTGCCCGCGAGCGCTGCTGCGTCCAGGGTATTGGCTTCCGTGTACGTGAGCACCAGCTGGTTGCCGATGACCGTGGCGCTGTGGAACTCCGGGGGCGTGGTGTCTGCTCCGGGCGTGGTGTCTGCTCCGGGTGTGGTGGCTGACGTGTTGTTGGTCACCGCCCTTTCGCTGAAGTTCGCTGCGTCGTTGCCCGCAGCGTCCTGCACCACGGCGCCGGATGTGGGTTTGGTGTAGCTGACGGTCACCGTCTCGGCCGGGGCCACGGCGCGGCTCAGCGTCAGCGTGACGGTCTTGTCCGTTGCATTCACTACGGCGCTGCTCACGGTGATGGCCGCCGTGCCTGCGGCGGTGTTCACCGCAAAGCCAGCGTTGCCCGCGAGGGCTGCTGCGTCCAGGGTGCCCGCTTCGGTGTACGTGAGCACCAGCTGGTTGCCGGTGA
This sequence comes from Verminephrobacter aporrectodeae subsp. tuberculatae, assembly GCF_026127385.1. Classification (NCBI taxonomy): domain Bacteria; kingdom Pseudomonadati; phylum Pseudomonadota; class Betaproteobacteria; order Burkholderiales; family Comamonadaceae; genus Verminephrobacter; species Verminephrobacter aporrectodeae. The sequence goes on along the minus strand of NZ_QZCX01000001.1, from coordinate 1,968,117 downwards.
CCACGGCGCTATGGAACTCCGGGGGCGTGGTGTCTACTGGCGCTGGCGTGTTGTTGATGACGGCCCGGTCGCTGAAGTTTGCTGCGTCGTTGCCGACAGCGTCCTGCACCACGACGCCGGATTCGGGTTTGGTGTAGCTGACGGTCAGCGTCTCGCTGTTGGCCACGGCGCGGCTCAGCGTGAGCGTGACGGTCTTGGCCGTGGCGTTCACCACGGCGCTGCTCACGGTGATGGCCGCCGTGCCTGCGGCGGTGCCGACCGCATAGCCTGCGCTGCCCGCGAACGCTGCCGCGTCCAGGGTGCCCGCTTCGGTGTACGTGAGCACCAACTGGTTGCCGGTGACCACGGCGGTGCTGATCATCGGGGGCGTGGTGTCTGCTACCACGGGGTTTGCGCTGAAGTTCGCCGCATGGTTGCCGGCAGCGTCCTGCACCACGGCGCCAGATTCGGGCTTGGTGTAGCTGACGGTCACCGTCTCCGTTGCGGCCACGGCGCGGCTCAGCGTGAGCGTCACGGTCTTGGCCGTGGCATTCACTACGGCGCTGCTCACGGTGATGGCCGCCGTGCCTGCGGCGGTGTTCACCGCATAGCCTGCGTTGCCCGCGAGCGCTACCGGGTCCAGGCTGTTGACGTCGGTGTAGCTGATCACCAGTCGGTTGCCGGCGACCGCGGCGCTGCTGAACACCGGGGGCGTGGTGTCTTCTGGCGGGGACGTGTTGCTTGCTCCCACGGGCGTGATGTTGGTCACTGCCATCCTCTGGAAGTTGGCCGCGTGGTTGCCCGCCGCGTCCTGCACCACATTGCCGGATGCGGGCTTGGTGTAGCTGACGCTCAATGACTCACCGTGGATCGTGATACGCCCTTCGAATGTCAGCGTCACGGTCTTGGCTATTGCGTTCACCACGGCGCTCTTGATGTAGAAGCGTTCTACTGCCCGGCCGCTGCTGTCGTTGATGTCTACCGTAAAGCCTCCAGTGCCCGACAGCGCTACGTCGTCCAAGTTGTTCTGGTCGGTGTAATTGATCACCAACTTGTCGCGGTTGGCCGTGGCGCTGTGGAACACCGGGGGCGTGGTTTCGGATACGCCTGTGTTGTTGGTCACCGCTGTGGCCGCGAAGCTGGCCACGTCGTTGCCGAGGACGTCCTGGATTGCATTACTGTCGTCGTAGGTCGTGGGGTCGGTGTAGGCAACGGTCACGCTCTGACCCTGCACCACGGGGGTGCTCAGCGTCAGCGTGACGGTCTTGGCCGCCCCGTCCACGGCGGTCGCAGTGACCGCGATGGCGTTGCCTCCGACAAGCACCGCAAAGGCATCGCCCGCCGGCCCGCGATACGGGTCCGCGAGCTGGTTCGCGTCGTCGAAGCTGAGCACCAGTTGGTTTGCGTTGACCACGGCGCTGCTGAGCACCGGGGGCGTGTCTTCCGCATGGAGCACGGGCTTTTCGCTGAAGTTCGCCGCATAGTTGCCGGCAACGTCCTGCACCCCACCGGATTCGGGCTTGGTGTAGCTGACGGTCAAGGTCTCCGTTTCGGCCACCTCGCGGTCCAGAAACAGCGACACGGCCCTGAGCGTTGAGTGCACCACGGCGGCGTTCACGGTGATGGCCGTGCCCGTGCTGCTGCTCACCGTAAAGGCGGTGCTGGGCGTGAGCGCTGTCACGAGCAGGGTGTTGGCTTCGATGAAGTTGATCACCATTCCGATGCCACGGACCATGGCGCAGCTGAACTCCGGGGGTGTGGTGTCTGGTGGCGCTGGCGTGTTGTTGGTCACCGACGTGGCCGCGAAGCTGGCCACGTCGTTGCCGGCTGCGTCCTGGATGGCGTTGGCGTCGTTGCCGGTCGTGGGGTCGGTGTAGGCAACGGTCACGCTCTGACCCCATGCCACGGGGGTGGTCAGTGTCAGCGTGACGGTCTTGGCCACCGCGTCCACGGCGGTCGCAGTGACGGCGTTGGCGTTGCCTGCGACGCGCACCGCAAAGGCCTCGCCCGCCGGCTTGCGGCCCGGGTTCGCGTCCAGTTGGCTCGCGTCGTTGAAGCTGAGCACCAGTTGGTTGCCGTTGACCGCGGCGCTGCTGAGCACCGGGGGCGTGGTGTCTGGTGGCGCTGGCGCGTTGTTGGTCACCGACGTGGCCGCGAAGCTGGCCACGTCGTTGCCGAGGATGTCCTGGATTGCATTCCCGTCGTTGTAGGTCGTGGGGTCGGTGTAGGCAACGGTCACGCTCTGACCATGCACCACGGGGGTGCTCAGCGTCAGCGTGACGGTCTTGGCCGCCCCATCCACGGCGGTCGCAGTGACGGCGTTGGCGTTGCCTCCGACAAGCACCGCAAAGGCATCGTTGGTCGGCCCGCGATACGGGTCCGCGAGCTGGTTCGCGTCGTCGAAGCTGAGCACCAGTTGGTTTGCGTTGACCACGGCGCTGCTGAGCACCGGGGGCGTGTCTTCCGCATGGAGCACGGGCTTTTCGCTGAAGTTCGCCGCATAGTTGCCGGCAACGTCCTGCACCCCACCGGATTCGGGCTTGGTGTAGCTGACGGTCAAGGTCTCCGTTTCGGCCACCTCGCGGTCCAGAAACAGCGACACGGCCCTGAGCGTTGAGTGCACCACGGCGGCGTTCACGGTGATGGCCGTGCCCGTGCTGCTGCTCACCGTAAAGGCGGTGCTGGGCGTGAGCGCTGTCACGAGCAGGGTGTTGGCTTCGATGAAGTTGATCACCAGTCCGATGCCACGGACCATGGCGCAGCTGAACTCCGGGGGCGTGGTGTCTGGTGGCGGGGGCGTGTTGTTGACCACCGACGTGGCCGCGAAGCTGGCCACGTCGTTGCCGGCGGCGTCCTGGATGGCGTTGGCGTCGTTGCCGGTCGTGGGGTCGGTGTAGGCAACGGTCACGCTCTGACCCTGCGCCACGGGGGTGGTCAGCGTCAGCGTGACGGTCTTGGCCACCGCGTCCACGGCGGTCGCAGTGACGGCGTTGGCGTTGCCTGCGACGCGCACCGCAAAGGCCTCGCCCGCCGGCTTGCGGTCCGGGTTCGCGTCCAGTTGGCTCGCGTCGTTGAAGCTGAGCACCAGTTGGTTGCCGTTGACCGCGGCGCTGCTGAGCACCGGGGGCGTGGTGTCTGGTGGCGCTGGCGCGTTGTTCGTCACCGACGTGGCCGCGAAGCTGGCCGCGTCGTTGCCGAGGACGTCCTGGATTGCATTACTGTCGTCGGTCGTGGGGTCGGCGTAGGCAACGGTCACGCTCTGACCATGCGCCACGGGGGTGGTCAGCGTCAGCGTGACGGTCTTGGCCACCCCGTCCACGGCGGTCGCAGTGACGGCGTTGGCGTTGCCTCCGACAAGCACCGCAAAGGCATCGTTGGTCGGCTTGCGATACGGGGTCGCGTCGAGCTGGTTCGCGTCGTCGAAGCTGAGCACCAGTTGGTTGCCGCGGACCGTGGCGCTGCTGAGCGTCGGGGGCGTGGTTTCCTCACTGGTCTGGATCACGGCCTTTTCGCTGAAGTTCGCCGCATAGTTGCCGGCAACGTCCCGCACCCCACCGGATTCGGGCTTGGTGTAGCTGACGGTCAAGGTCTCCGTTTCGGTCACGGCGCGGTCCAGAAACAGCGACACGGCCCTGAGCGTTGAGTGCACCATGGCGGCGTTCACGGTGATGGCCGTGCCCGTGCTGCTGCTCACCCTGAAGCTGGTGGGCGTGGCGAGCAATTCCCCCAGCAGGGTGCTGGCTTCGGTGTAGTAGATCACCATTCCGATGCCACGGACCCTGGCGCTATGGAACTCCGGGGGCGTGGTGTCTGCTGGCGGGGGCGTGGTGTCTCCCGGCGCGGGCGTGGTGTCTGTTTGCTCGGCCGTGTTGTTTGCTGGCGTGTTGTTGACCGCCGCTGTGGCCGCGAAGCTGGCCACGTCGTTGCCGGCGGCGTCCTGGATTGCGTTGGCGTCGTTGCCGGTCGTGGGGTCGGTGTAGGCAACGGTCACGCTCTGACCCCGCGCCACGGGGGTGCTCAGCGTCAGCGTGACGGTCTTGGCTGCCGCGTCCACGGCGGTCGCAGTGACGGTGTTGGCGTTGTCTCCGACGCGCACCGCAAAGGCCTCGCCCGCCGGCTTGCGGTCCGGGTTCGCGTCCAGTTGGCTCGCGTCGTTGAAGCTGAGCACCAATTGGCTTGCGTTGACCACGGCGCTGCTGAGCACCGGGGGCGTGGTGTCTGCTGTCGTGTTGTTGGTCACCTCCTTGTTGCTGAAGTTCAGCGCATTGTTGCCGCGAACGTCCTGCACCCCTTGACCGAACGTGGGCTTGGTGTAGCTGACGGTCACCATCTCCGCTACGGCCACGGCGCGGCTCAGTGTCAGCGTCACGGTCTTGGCGTATATGTTCATCGCGACGCTGGTGACGGTGATGGCCGCCGTGCCTGCGCCGGTGTTGACCGTAAAGCCGGCATTGCGTATGAGTGCTATCGGGTTCAGGGTGCCGGCTTCCGTGTACGTGAGCACCAGTTGGTGGCCTTCGACCGTGGCGGTGTTGACCTCCGGGGGCGTGGTGTCTGCTCGCGCGGGCCCTGTTGGCGGCATGGGCCATATTTTTGTTTTGGCGCTGTCCTGCTCGGTGGCCGTATCGACTATTTCGGTCGGTGATGTGTTGTCAGGCATGGTTTTCCTTCGATGGTGAATGGGTGTTGGATGGGGTTTGGGCTCCTGCCACGCGGTGGACAGGGCCCTTGGTTTGCGCTGGTGCTACTTCATGCGGGCGATGCGGCGGCGGGCGCGCCGCGTGCCCGGGGTGATGGGCTTGCCCGTGGCTTGGATGCCTTGGTCGTTGATCCTGGCGTGCTCCGTTGCTGCGCACGGGGGTGCTTGCGAAGTCCGCCGGCAATGTGTGATCGTCCCCTTGTCTCTGCTGCCGGCCCCGGCAGGGGGTTGCGTTGGACCCCGCGCCAGCGGCGCAGGATGCGGCGGCTGGCGCCCGAGCCCTTGGCGATTCGGCAGACGGGGAGCAATGCTTGGCACGGTTGTGTGTCATGTGCTGTCATAAATTGCTTTTTGAAACGTTGGTAGTGTAACCACTGTTTACGGAAAATTTTCAATTCCAGTTTATTTTTTGGGCATTTATCTGCTTGCCCCTTGCTTCGCCACCGTGCGGCGCCTCCCCCGAGGGGTCTGCGGCGGGGATGGGCGCTGGCGATCGACCGCGGCGCGGCGCCGCTGTTCCCTGGGCGGCTCCCTGTAGCGAGGGGCCCGAAGCGGGGGCTGCGGTTCGGGGCGGTCAGCGGATTCGTCGACTGCGCGGGGAGCCAGCGGTTCGCCGAAGGGGACCGGGGCGATCTGGCGTTTGTTGGTTTTTATACAAGAATAAACGTCAGATATGTGACTGTTTTGCTCATGGAATACCCACCGGGCGGCGGATTTTTGGGCATTGCATCTATTCCCCCATGGCCTTGCTCCCTCCGGAGGATGGGGCGTTGGCGGTTGCTGGCGATCGCCAACGGGCGGTCCTGGAAGCGAGCGCGCGCGTGGCCTTCCGTTCTCGGTGGTTGAGCCGTTGGACTGGTCTGACGCAGTGATCGAAGAGAATGACCGCAAGGACTACGGCGAGCGCCGATTCCGTGTTCTCGGCTTCATTCGGGACCGATTGCACGCGATGGTGTTCCCGCCACGTGCTGGCAAGGTGCATGTCATCAGCCTGCGCAAAGCGAACCAACGTGAGGTGAGACAAGCATGCGCAAGAAAACCAGGCCTGAACTTCCGGACGACGAGAACCCGGAATGGACGCAGGAGGACTTCGCCAAGGCGCGTCCGGCGAGCGAGGTATTGCCCCAAATTTTTGGCGCGGAGGTCGCCAAGAAAATGCTCAGGCCCCGTGGCCGCCCACGGGCCGAGTTCCCGAAGGAGCGCATCAACATCCGGCTGTCGCACACGGTGATTGCGCACTTCAAGTCGGCAGGCGAAGGCTGGCAGACGCGCATTGACGCCGCCCTGCGCGCGTTCATCGCCAAGCATCCGCGCGGTCGTTGACGGGCTGCCCGGCCCCCCGATGGGCTCCTCGTGGAGGGGCGCCCCCGGTGTCGCTCCCGGGAGGCCCGGCGCCTGCGGCCGGAGGGCGATGGATAATCGCGCCCCATGAGCATCCTCATCAAAAGCGCCGAAGACATTGCCGGCATGCGTCTGGCGTGTCGCCTGGCATCCGAAGTGCTGGACCATATTGGAGCGCACGTCCGGCCCGGAATCAGCACCCACGACATCGACCAGCTGGGCGCCAAATGCATGGCCCGGCAGGGGACGGTGTCGGCCACCGTGGGTTATCAGCCGCCCGGTTATCCGCCCTACCCGGCGTCGCTATGCACCTCGGTGAACCATGTGGTCTGCCATGGAATTCCGAACGACAAGCCGCTGAAAAAGGGCGACATCGTGAACGTGGACGTCACCGTCATCACCCCGGACGGCTGGCATGGCGACAACAGCCGCATGTACTTGGTCGGCGAGACCTCGATTGCCGCCAAGCGCCTGTGCGCCGTCACTTTCGACGCGATGTGGCACGGCATCGCACAGGTCAGGCCCGGCGCGCATCTGGGCGACGTGGGGTACGCGATCCAGAAGTTCACCGAGAGCCATGGCTTTTCCATCGTGCGTGAGTTCTGCGGCCACGGCATCGGCAAGAGGTTCCACGAAGCGCCGCAGGTGCTGCACTACGGCAGCCCCGGAACGTTTGAGGAGCTCCGCCCCGGCATGGTCTTTACCATCGAGCCGATGGTCAACGCGGGCCGCCGCGAGGTCAAGGAATTGGGCCGCGACGGCTGGACCATCGTGACCCGGGACCACAGCCTTTCGGCGCAATGGGAGCACACCGTGCTGGTCACGCCCACCGGGTACGAGGTGATGACCCTGTCGGCGGGGTCGCCGCCGCCGCCGGCCTTTGTGGCGGCGACCACCACATAGAACCCCGATCTATTGCAGTCGAGTCTGCCCTCTGCATCCGGAGAATCCCCATGACCACCACATTGCGCATAGCAGACTTTACCCGGTATCCAGGCGGACGATACAAGAGGATCAGCAAGTTCAGCGGTGAAGAATATCGGGACGATTACTTGGCCCCCGCCCTTGAAAAGGAAGAAATGGTCGTTGTGGTGCTGGATGGTACCGTTGGCTACGGCAGCAGCTTTCTGGATGAGTTGTTTGGCGGCATCGTCCGAAAAATGCATTGGCGCTCCGTGAGCGACTTCGACGCGCATATCTTGCTGCAATCCGAAGACCGCAGCTTCATCACCGAGACGCGGCAGTACGTGGCGGACGCCGTCAGTTCAAACAACACCGTTCGCCCATGACCCCCACAGCCTGGGATGCGCTGGCCAAGATCATTCCCCCTGTGTTGATCGTTGCCGGCTGGTACGTGGTGGTGTCCAACCAGGCGCGCCAATCCCGAAGGAAGGTCATCCGGGAAGAGTTGGAGACCTTGCTCACCCTCGTCACTGAGTTGGGTGAGATGGCGATAAAGTTTCACACGCATTCCTACGATGATGATCTGCGCCGGAATATATTGATTCGATTCGCGCGGATTACTCGGCGGGCGGAGTTGTTGCCCCGCATTGCCAGAACAAGCTGGATAACATGGGATGCGGTTGCGGCAAAACGCCTTCCGGACCCGACTGATCGCATTATCGCGCTACGCCAGGCAGTCACACTGCACCACTTTGATGACCCCAAACAACCCGCCCTGGGCACGGATTCCCGCGAAATGGATTTGATTGTGAATGCCTGCCACGATCTTCTGATGTCTCTGGACGAGATACTGATTACGGCGTTGGACTGAGCGCGTGTGCATTGGATGGACTGCACAAGCAAGGCAGGAGCGCCCGCCTCTGTGGCCCCAGTGGCCTATCCCCGCGAGCGCAGTCCCTCGGGCGAGGCGGCGTAGCCGGTCAACGTCCGCTCCGCGTGCAGCAAACGCCAGTCGAGCATTTTTTGCGCGTAGACCAGTTGCTGCGCGGCGTATTCGGGCTGTCCGGCGACGCTGTTCATTTGCTGCGGGTCGCGCCGCAGGTCGAAGAACAGGGGCGCGCTGGCGGCGAAGTGCACGTATTTGTAGTGCTCGTCCTGCACCACGGCCAGCGCGCATTCGTCCATCTCCAGGCCGAGTGCGGTTTCTGCCTGGGACGTGGAGATGTTGCGGAAGTCGTATTCGTAGTGGACCTCGGTGCGCCAGCGCGCAGGGGCTGCGCCTTCCCGAACGAAGGGCAGCAGCGAGCGGCCGTCGCAGGCCCGGGGCGTGGGCTGCCCCAACCAGTCGAGCAGGGTCGGCATGGTGTCTACGACCTCGGTGAAGTGATCCACCTGCGTGCCGCGCGTGCCGTCGGCCGCGCGCGACGGGTCGCGGATGACCAGCGGCACGTGGTAGCTCTCGTCGAAGTAGCCGATCTTGCCCAGCAGGTGGTGGTCGCCGAGTTGCTCGCCATGGTCGCTGGTCATCACGATCAGGGTGTCGTCCCACTGGCCCGTTTCCTTGAGGTAGCCAAAGACCCGGCCGAGCTGGTCGTCGATTTCGCGTATCAGGCCATAGTAGGTCGCGCGCATCTGGCGCACTTCGGCGTCGTCCATCGCGCTGCCCAGGCCCTGGCCGTTCTGGAAGAAGTTGCTGCGCGGGATGCTTTCCACGTAGTAGCGCAGCAGGGGGTGCTGCTGCCCTTCGGCCTGCGCGCTGGCCGCGCGCACGGGGGAGGGGCAGCGTGCGGGGTCGTACATCTCGTTGTAGGGCGCGGAGGCAATGAACGGCGGGTGCGGGTGCCAGTAGCCCAGGTGCAGAAACCAGGGCTTGTTGCGCGTGCTGCGCAGGTAATCGATTCCGAGCCCGGTGAACCAGGCCGTGTTCGACAGATGCGCGGGGATGCGGCTTGGCTTGCGGCTCGCGCCGATCTCGCCGGGGCCCAGGTCTTGCGGCAGAAAGAGGTCCCAGGGGTTCTCGGGCACGGAGAAGCCCTGCGCGGTGAGCCACGGGAAGTAGGTCTCCAACTTGGTCAGCCCCCAGGAGCCGACGGGCCGCCAGGCCTCCATGTCGGCGCCGAGCGAGCGAAAGCGCGGGTCCGCGTGCGCGGTCACGCGCGGGTCGGGGGTGGTGGTGGTGTAGCCGACCAGCGCCGGGTCGTAGCCGGCCTTGCGCAGTTCGAGCGCGAGGTTCGTGTGGCGCGCGTCCAGCGGGGTGGTGTTCTGGACCTCCCGGTGGTTCATCATGTACAGGCCGGTCAGCAGGCTGGCGCGGCCCGGGCCGCAGGGGACGGCCTGGGTGTAGTGGCGTTTGAAGGTGACGCCTTCGGCGGCCAGCGCGGCGATATTCGGCGTCTCGACCACCGGGTGCCCGAGCATGGACAGGCAGTCTCCCCGCCACTGGTCGGCGATGATGAACAGCACGTTTTTTTTCTTCATGGTTTTCTCCTTACGGGGAATCATGGATGGTTTCAATGGGGCAGCGCAGCGGGATGGGGGCGAGCGCGCGGCCGGTCCCCGAGCATACCCAAGGTCGGTGAACGTCCGCTGCCGCGTGCGGCAAGCGCCCGTTGCGCATGCGCGCAGGCGAGTTGGTCAGGTCAGCGCAGGCTGGGGTCGAGGCGATCGCGCAACCAGTCCCCGAGCATGCCCACGGAGAAGCTGGTCAGGACGATCACGGCGCTCGGGGTGAGCAGCATCCAGGGCGCAGTTTGCAGGTATTCGCGGCCATAGCCGACCATATTCCCCAGGCTGGTCATCGGGGGCTGCACGCCAAGCCCCAGGAACGACAGGCCGGACTCCAGCAGGATCACTTCGGGGAAGGTCAGCGTGACGCCCACGATCAGGGTGCTGGCGATGTTCGGCAGCACGTGCAGCAGGTATACGCGCAGCGGCGAGGCGCCGATGTCGAACGCCGCAGCCGCGTACCCCTGCTCGTTGGCCGCGATGCACAGGCCGCGCGTGATGCGCGTCGAGCGCTCCCAGCCGTACAGGCCCATGAGCGCGATGAACAGGGTCAGCGTGTTGCCAAAGAAGGCCAGCACGGCGAGCGCAATGATCATGAACGGCATGGCCGCCTGGAAATCGACCAGGGTCAGCACGAGTTGCTCGACCCAGCCCCGGAAATGCGCCGCCAGAAATCCCAGAAAGACCCCCAGCGTGGCCGACAGCAGGGTGCTCACGAGGGCCACCAGCAGGCTGATGCGGATGGAGAGCATCAGGCGCGAGAGGATGTCCCGGCCCAACTCGTCCGTTCCCAGCCAGTGCTGCGCCGATCCGCCCATGAAGTACGGCGGCGCCAGCCGGGCCTGCAGGTCGATCTGGTTGTGCGCGTAGGGCGCCAGGTGGCCGGCGAGCAGCGCGACGGCGACGGTGGCGAGCATCCACAGCGCGCACAGCAGCACCAGCGGCGGGTAGGCGCGCAGCAGGTAGCGCAGGCGCTGGCGCCAGCCTGCGGTGGTGGGGACGGTGCTCTGCGGCAGGGCAATCGCAGACATATCAGTCCTTGGCAGCCCGGCCGTGGTGCAGCCGGGGGTCGATCCATCCGTACAGCGCATCGACGATGAGGTTTGACGTCACCATGGTCGCGGCCACGAGCAGCAGCAGGCTCTGCACCACGGCCAGATCGCGGTTGGCGACGGCAATGACCAGCAGCCGCCCGGCGCCGGGCCAGGAAAAAACGCTTTCCACGACCACGGTGCCGGCGATCAGGCTGCCGACCATGAAGCCGATGATGGTCACGGTCGGAATGGCGGCATTCGGCAGGGCGTGCCGGCGCACGACCGCGCGCCAGAGCAGGCCCTTGGCCGACGCCGTACGGATGTACGCCTGGCCCATCACCTCGAGCATCGCCGAGCGGGTGAAGCGGGCCAGCACGGCAGCGCCCCCCAGGCTCAGCGTGAGCACCGGCAGGATCGCGTGCCTCCAACTGCCCGCGCCGCCGCTGGGCAGGCAGCCCAGGCCGACGGCGAAGACCAGCACCAGCACCAGGGCGAGAACGAAGCTGGGGATGGTGTGGCCGGCGACGGACAGGCCCATCACGCAGCGGTCCATGGCCGAGTTGCGGTGCAAGGCCGCGCAGACGCCGGCGGGCACGCCGATCAGCAGCTTGAGCACGAAGGCCGGCAGCGTGATCGCCAGCGTGGCGGGCAGATGCTGCATGACCAGCGCCATCGCCGGGCTGTTGTCGCGCATCGAGTAACCGAAATGGCCCTGCAGCAGGTTGCGCAGGAATCCCAGGTACTGCTGCCACAGCGGGGCGTCGAGCCCCCAGCTGCGGCGAAACGCTTGCAGCGCCTCGTGCGGGACGTCGGGCGAGAGGATCATCAGCGCCGGATCCCCGGACGAGCGCAGGATCAGGAAAGCAAAGCTGAGCACCAGAAAAATCGTCAGCAGCGCCCGCAGCAAGCGCACGACGAGGTAGGCCGGCATGCGCGTCAGGCCTGCGCCAGGAGGTGGCACGCGGCCGCGTGGCCGGGTGCGATTTCGCGCAGCGCAGGCCGCACGGCGCGGCACGCGGGCATGGCCTGCGCGCAGCGGCTGTGGAACGCGCATCCCGCAGGCGGCGCAGCGGGGTTGGGTGGCTCGCCGCGGAGCACGATGCGCGGCGCTCGCGTGCTGCGCCATGGCGACGGGACCGCCGCGACCAGGGCCTGCGTGTAGGGGTGCGCCGGATGGCTGAAGAGCGCTTGCGCCGTGCATTGCTCGACGATCCGGCCCAGATACATCACGGCCACTTCGTGGCTCAGCTGGCGCACGACCTTGAGGTCGTGGCTGATGAACAGGTAGGCGAGCTGGTGCTGTTCCTGGAGGTCTTGCAGCAGATTGATCACCTGCGCCTGGATCGAAACGTCGAGCGCGGAGACGGGTTCATCGCAGACCAGCAGCGCAGGCCCGAGGATCAGCGCCCGCGCCAGCACCACGCGCTGGCGCTGGCCGCCCGAGAGCTCATGCGGGTAGCGCGCCATCAGCGCGGGGGTGAGCCCGACCGCGGCGAGCATCGCGCGGGCGCGCTCGCGGCGCTCGGCCGCCGTCCCCCGATGGAAAATCGCCAGCGGTTCCGCCACCTGGTCTTGCGCGGGCAACCGGCGGTCGAGCGCCGCGAGCGGGTCCTGGTAGACCATCTGCATCCGCTGGCGCAAGGCGCGCCAGCGCGGGCCGCGCACCGAGGGCACGGGCTGGCCCTCGAAGAGCACCTCGCCGCCGGTGGGCGGCAGGAGCCCGAGCACCAGGCGGGCGGTGGTGGATTTTCCGCAACCCGACTCGCCGACCAGGCCCAGGGTCCGGCCCGCGGGCAGGCCGAGGGAGACACCGTCCACCGCGCGCAGGGTGGCGGGCCGGCGCCAGGGGGCGCTGCGCACCGGGTAATGGCGCGCGAGGTCCCGGACTTCAAGCAGGGGGTTCATGCGGCGCGCAGGGGGTGGATCGACGGCCATGCCGCCGCGGTCAGCGCCGTGCAGGCAATGGCGCGCGCCATCAGCCGGTCCAAAGTTGTCGTTGTCATGGGGGGTCTCCGTGTGCACCCCTGGACTATGGAAAACAAAAATGTCCGGACAAAGGCAGTTGGATGACGCGTTCATGAACGCTGCGCTGCCCCTCCCCCTCTCGCACCCACGCACCCACGCACCGTGCGCGGCCGTGTCTCAGGTGCCGGCTTTCTTCAGCAGCGACAGGTGCGCGTGCGCGACGGTCCTCAGGCCGCTGCCGCTGCGGCGCCCGGCGTCGCCGGACTGGGAGGAGAGTTCGAGGCGGTACGCGAGCGCGACGAACAGGCTCTGCGCCAGGCCCATCGCGGCCGTGAGGGCGCGAAAGCCGAAGGTGGCGCTGTCTTGCACGATCAAGCAGGCCTCGGCCGCGCCCGCGATCGGGCCCATGCGGCTGTCGGTGATGGCGATGAGCCGCGCGCCGCGCTGCCGGGCCTGCTGCGCGAGCTGCACGGTTTCCTCGGCGTAGGGGGCGAACGAGATCGCAATCAGCGTGTCGCCGGCGCGCACCGAGCGTATCTGCCCCTGCTGCATGCTGCCGAGCGCGTTCAACAGGCCGATGCGCTTTTCGGTGTGTTGCAGCGCGTAGTCCAGGTACACGGCCACGGGAAACGAGCGGCGCGAGCCGGCGATCCAGATCGCCTGCGTGTTCGCCAGCAGTTCCACGGCGCGCGCAAAGTCCTGCTGGTCCAGCGTCTGGCGCAGCTGCTGCATCCCCGCGATGCTGCCCTTGATGAATTCGTCGGCGATTTCCTCGGGTTGCAGGTCCGGGGACCCGGACTCGATGAGCTCGCGCAGGCGCAGCTTGTACGCGCGCCCCGGCGCAATCTGCTCGGCCAGCCCTTCGCGGAACAAACGCTGCATCTCCGAGAAGCCGGAGAAGCCGAAACGCTTGGCAAAGCGCACCATGGCGGATGGCTGCACGCCGCATTGCCCGGCCACCGACTGTATGCCTTCGAGCCCCAGCTGGTCGCGGTGCGCCTCGACGTGGCGCGAGATCACCTTGAGCTGCCGGCTCAGGCCGTCGTATTCCTGCGTGATGCAGTGCAGGAACTGTTCAACGGATTCGGGGGGGGGCGGGGGTGGTTTCATCGCAGGGCACGAAATCGGCGATCGCGGCAGGCCCGATCGTAACCGCTCGTATGTTCCCGTTTCCGATGGCAATGCTGCGGCGCAGGCCATGCGCGGCTGCCGGGGCGGCGGACCCATGCGGACCATGCCAAGCGCACGCGTCAGCAGTAATCGACCCAGACGCCGCCGGCGTCGGCCGAGCGCACGCAGTTCTCGACCCAGCGCACGCCCTCGACGCCCGCGTCGATGTCCGGGTAGTGGATTGTGCGCAGCGCCTCGGTGTCGCGCCGGTCGCTCGCGTCCATCGCCAGCGCAAAGCGGTAGTAGAGGTTCGACCAGGCCTCGAACAGCCCCTCGGGGTGGCCCGCGCTGATGCGGTCGTCGTGCAGCGCGTCCGGGTGCAGGTAGTCCATCCCGCGCTCGAACACCTGCGCCGGCGCGCCCTGGACCTCGTAGCGCAGTTGGTTGGGGTGCTCGTCCCACCATTCCAGGCTCGCCCGGGAGCCGATGACGCGGATCTTCTGGCCGTGCATGGAGCCGGCGTTCACCGCGCAGGCCCACAGGTAGCCGACGGCGCCGCCGCGGTACTGCATGATGGTGAAGGCGTTGTCCTCCAGCGGCGCGCGGCTCTTGACGAAGCTTTGCCGCGAGCACATCAGCCGCTCGATCTTCAGCCCGGGCAGCATCAGGCCGCAGATGTACAGCGGGTGCGTGCCGATGTCGCCGAGCACGTAGCTCGGGCCGGCGAACTTCGGATCCACGCGCCAGCGCGTCGATGGGTTGTCGCTCTCGAGCGGCGCGCTGTGGAAGCCGTGCGCGAACTGCATGTGCACGATGCGGACGTCGCCCAGGTCGCCGCGCGCGATCATCTCGCGCGCCTGCGTGATCAGCTGGTGGCCGGAGTAGCCGTAGGTGACCCCGACGATCTTGTTCTTTGCCTGCGCGAGTTCCCGCAGTTCCAGCGCCTGCGCGCTGCTCACGCACAGGGGTTTTTCGCAGACCACGTGCAGCCCGGCGTGCAGCGCGGCCTGGCAGATCTCGAAGTGGGTGTCGTTGGGCGTGGCGACGGATACCGCGCGCATGCCGTCCGGGCGGCGCGCCTCGGCCTCGAACAGGGTCTTGTAGTCGGCGTAGCAGCGCTGCGCGCTGAGCCCGAGCCGCTGGCCGAATGCGCGGCCACGTTCGGCGTCGATGTCGAAGGCACCGGCGACGAGCGCGAAGCTGCCGTCGCGCAGCGCGGCCGAGCGGTGGACATAGCCAATCTGGCTGCTCTGCCCGCCCCCGACCATGCCCCAGGGGATGGGCAGGCCGGAAGGGATTTCTCCGTTGATCATGCTGCAAATACTCCTTGGTGGGTGTTCATGCGCGGCGCTTCTTGTTGCGGTACTGGTCGGCGATCACGGCCGCGACGATGATCACGCCCTTGACCATTTCCTGGTAGTAGGCGTCGATGCGGATAAAGGTAAAGCCCGAGGTCATGACGCCGAGGATCAGCACGCCGATCACGGTGCCGGTGATGCGCCCGAGCCCGCCGGCCGTCGAGGTGCCGCCGATGACCACCGCGGCGATCGCGTCGAGTTCGTACATCACCCCCATTCCGGACTGGCCGGAGATCGCGCGCGCGGCCGTCACGGTGCCCGCGATGCCGCTGAGCATGCCCGCGATCACGTAGATCCAGACCAGGTGCTGGCGCACGTTGATTCCCGAGACGATGGCCGCCTGGCGGTTCGCGCCGATGGCGTAGGTGGATTTGCCAAAGCGCGTGTAGCGCAGAACCACGTGGAACACCCCGGCGACGAACAGGAAGATGAGGACCGGGTTCACGCCCGAGCCGATGGCCGCGAAGTCGTCGGTGAGCATGGACACCGGCATGCCGTTGGTGAACCATTTGGCAAAGCCGCGCACCGCGACCATGGTTCCCAGCGTGGCGATGAAGGGCGGGATCGCCGTAAAGGCCACGAGCGAGCCGTTGATCAGGCCGACGAGCAGCCCCACGGCGGTGCCGGCGAGCAGCGGCCAGATCAGCGGCAGGTCGGTGAGCTGCGGAAACACCGCGCGCGGAAAGTCCGACACCTGCGCCAGGCTCGCCGAGACCACGGCGGCGGCGGCGACCACGGAGCCGGAGGACAGGTCGATGCCGCTGGTGATGATGACCAGGTTCACGCCCACGGCGATGACGCCGATCACCGCCATCTGCAACACGATGATCTGCAAGCGCTCGGTGTTCAAGAGAAAGCTCTGCCCCACCACGGCCCAGCCCACGGCCTCGAAGAACAGGCCGATCCCGAGCAGCACCAGCAGGGTGCTCAGCTCGGGCGGCCACCTGCGCCTGCGCCGCCGCGTCTCCAGCGGCGCGGCCGGCGCGCCCGGGGTTGGCTGCGCCATGCCCATGCCCACGTCCGCCGGCGTCGTTGTCGTCTTCATGTCCTGTCCTCCTGCGGGGTGCGCGTTGCAAGCTGGAACCACTCCTGGAACGCGCGCAACAGGGTGCAGGGCGGGGCCCGGGGGTTCAGGTCGGGCGTCCGCCGATGAGTTTCACGGTCCTGCCTTCTTGCCACGAGAGCGTTGCCGCGTCGGCCACGGCCAGCGCGTGCACGCCGTCGCGCAGCGTCACCGGGTAGTCCGATCCGGACTGCACGGCGTCCACGAAGGCGCTCCACTCGGCCGCGTAGGCTTTCATATAGCGTTCCAGGAAAAAGTATTCCGGCTTGGCGGCCTGCGCGCCTGCGGTCGTGATCCGGGTGACGGTGTGCTCCAGCACGTTGCCGGCAGACAGCAGACCGTCCGAGCCCAGGAGTTCAATGCGCTGGTCGTAGCCGTAGACGGCGCGCCGGCTGTTCTTCACGACCGCCATGCGACCGTCTGCGAAATGCAGCGTGATCACGGCCGTGTCCAGGTCCCCCGCGGCGCCAATCGCGGGATCGACGATGCTCGAGCCGATCGCGGTGACCGAAGCGGGGGCCGCGCCGAAGATCCAGCACGCCATGTCGAAGTCATGAATCGCCATGTCGCGGAACAGCCCGCCGGACAGCTTGACGTAGCCCACCGGCGGCGGCGCCGGGTCGAACGAGGTGATGGACAGCAACTCGCCCTTGCCGATTTCACCGGCGTCGAAGGCGCGCTTGAGCGCGGCAAAGTTGGGGTCGAACCGGCGGTTGAAGCCGATCATCACGGGCCGGCCGACCTTGGCCACCACGGCCTGGCAGGCCAGCGCCCGCTCCAGGTTCAGGTCCACGGGTTTCTCGCACAGCACGGCCTTGCCCGCGCGCACCGCGGCCTCGATGAGCGCCGCGTGCGTGTCCGTGGAGGTGGCGATGAGCACGGCGTCGATCCCCGGGTCGGCCATGATCTCCTGCGAGGACAGGGGCCGGGCGCCATGGGTCGAGGCCAATTCACGCGCCGCCTGCGCGTCGATGTCGGAGACCGCCACCAGCTGGCTGCGCCGGTCGGCGGCGATGCTCCTGGCGTGCACTTTGCCGATGCGTCCGGCACCGAGCAGACCCACTTTGATCATGATGACTCCTGAGAAATGAAAACGGTCGAGGGGGGTTAAATCGTGAACGCCGCCCGGAAGGCTTGCAGCGCCGCCTCCGGGTCGCCCGAGGCAAAGGCCTCCAGGGCCACGGGGCCGCGGTAGCCCATGGCGTGCAGCGCGCGCGCGACGCCGGCGTAGTTGATTTCGCCGCTGCCCGGCTCCCGGCGCCCGGGAACGTCGGCCACCTGCACCTCGCCGATCCAGGGCAGGCATTGGCGGCACAGTTCGATCAGATTGCCTTCGCCGATTTGCGCGTGGTAGAGGTCCAGATTCAGGCGCAGGCGCGGATGGTTCAGCGCCGATACCAGCGCCAGCGTGTCCTGCGCCCGGGCGAAGGGAACGCCGGGGTGGTCCACGGGCAGGTTCAGGTTCTCCAGCGTGAAGGTCACGCCCTCCTCGTCGGCCATGTCGGCGATGCGCGCCAGGGTGTCGCGCGCCTTGAGCCACATGGCGCCAGTCACCGTCTCGCAGGCCGCCACGGGCAGGCCGTGCTCGTCCAGGCCGGTGCCGTGCAGGTTCAGCCGCGCAACGCCCAGGCGCTTGCCGACCTGCGCGGTCTCGCGCGCGCTGCGCAGCAATTCGGCCGCGCCTTCGTCGTCCGCAAGGCGGCCGTGCAGGTAGCCGTTCATGATGGAAAAGCGCGCGCCGGATTTCTCCAGCATCGCCAGATCGTGCGCGGGCCAGTTCCACAGGCCGACCTGGAATCCGAGTTCGGTCAGGCGCTTGACGCGCCACTGCATGGGTTTGTCGCGCCAAAGCATTTCGGCGCACGCGGCAAGCTCAAAACTGTCGTGCATGTTTTCGGGTTTCCTGTGTGGAGTGCGTGGACTGTGTGGATCGGGGCCGGCCGCGCTCAGACCGTGCCGCCCAACGAGCCGTCGAGCGTGGCGAGTTCCTGCCCGCTGGCCATCAGGTTTTGCAGTTGCTCGGCGCTGATTTCGCTGCGCGTTGCGGTGCCCAGGGTCTTGCCGCGGTCGAGCACGGTAAAGCGGTTCCCCACGGCCATGGCGTGGCGCACGTTGTGCGTGATGAAAACGACGCCGATCCCGAGTTTGCGCACGCGGTCGATCGTGGCCAGCACGTTCGCCGTCTGGCGCACCCCGAGCGCCGAGGTCGGCTCGTCGAGGATCAGCACCTTGGCGCCGAAGTACACCGCGCGCGCGATCGCCACGCATTGGCGCTCCCCGCCGGACAGGGTGCCCACGGCCTGCCCGGGTTCGCGCAGGCGGATTCCCATGCGCTGCATCTCGGCCATGGTGATCTCGTTCGCACGCTGGACGTCGAAGCGCTTCAGCGGCCCCCAGCCCTTGGTCGGCTCACGCCCCATGAAGAAGTTGCGCGTCACCGACATCAGCGCAATCATGGCCAGGTCCTGGAACACGGTGGCAATGCCGGCGTTCATCGCCTGCCTGGGGCTCTCGAGCACCACCTCCACCCCATTCACCAGCATGCTTCCGCGCGACGGCCGGTGCACGCCCGACATGGTTTTGATGAAGGTCGATTTGCCCGCTCCGTTGTCCCCGAGCAGGCAGTGGCATTCGCCCGCGTTCACGCTGAACGAGACGCCGGAGAGGGCGATGATGTTGCCGAAATGCTTTTCGATGCCGCGCATCTCGACCAAGGGATGCACCACCTCAGGGGGGGATTCCATCTCAACGCTCCCCGGTCGCACGCTTGCGGATGATGTTGTTGAAGAGCACGGCCACCAACAGCATCGTGCCCAGGAAGACCAGGTACCAGTCCTGATCGATTTTTGTGTAGGTCAGCCCGATCATGACCATGCCGAAGATGATCGACCCCAGGAACGCGCCGACGGCCGAGCCATAGCCGCCGGTGAGCAGGCAGCCGCCAATCACCGCGGCGATGATGGCCTCGAACTCCTTCTGGAATCCCCGGCGCGCGTCCGTCGATCCGCTGTCGAGCACCGTGATGATCGCCACCAGCCCCGCGCACAGCGCGGCAAAGACGAACAGCCCCGTCTTCACCCTGCGCACCAGCACGCCCGAGTTCTCCGCCGCCGTGGCGTCGCCACCGGAGGCAAAAATCCAGTTGCCCAGCGGGGTGCGCAGCAGCACCCAGGTGGCCACCGCGGTCAGCAGCACGAACCAGACGATTTCCACGGGAATTCCCGTGATCATCGGCTCGCCGGTCGGAAAGCGCGGGATCAGCCCGCGCGCGTCCAGCGCGGCGAACGTTCCTTCCAGCGCCTTGCCGCTGAAGAGCTCGAGCAGCGCGCTGTCCTGGACGGCCTCGCTCACGCCGCGCAGCTGCGTCGATCCCCCGGTGGCCCATTTCAGACCCACCAAGCTCAGGCCGCGCAAAACGAAGAGGAACGCCAGCGTCACGATGAAGCTTGGCAAACCGGTGCGCAGGACGATCCAGGCGTTCACCGCGCCGATCGTGCCGGCGATCAACAGGGTGATGAACACCGCGACGATCAGCGGCAGCTTGAAGACGACGATGGCGCTGGAGAAAACCAGGCCGGCGAAGGCGATCATGGATCCGATCGAGAGGTCGAATTCGCCGCCGATCATCAGCAGGGCCGCGCCCAATGCCAGGATCCCCAGCTGCGCCGCCGGGGTCAGGAAATTCACCAGGCCGGCCAGGCTGAACATCACCGGGTCCGCGCAGAGCATGAAGAACACCGTCACCAGGACCAGGCCGGCGACGGCGCCGAGTTCGGGCCGCGCCATGAAGCGCGCCAGCGGCGACATGCGCTTGAGGCGGTCGTCGGCGTTCTTTTCCGGGGCGTTCATGGCGTCTGCATGCAAGAGGGGGTGCTGCGCCGTTGCCGCATCAGCGGATTCCCTTGGCGGACAGCTCGATCACCTGCGCGGCCTTTTCTGCGGTCACCAGGTTCGGGCCGGACGGCACGTTGCCCGCGGGGATCAGACCGTACTTCGCGTGCAGCGCCAGAAAGCTCACCGGCAGGTAGCCTTGCAGGAACTGCTGCTGGTCGATGGCGAACGCCGCTTCCTTCGCGGCAATGGCCTTGAGGAAGCCCGCAGACAGGTCAAAGGTCGCCAGATGGATCTTCGCCATGCGGCCCGAGTCCTTGGCCGCGGCCAGCGCGGGTTCGCCCACGGTCGCGGCGCCGAGCAGCATGATGGTGTCGAGGGTCGTGTCCGAATCCAGCGCCGCCTTCACCTTGGCGCGCGCCTCGGCGGGGTCGTTGCCCGTGGGCAGCACCTTGGACTTTCCGGCAAAGCCGTCCGCAAAGCCCTTGCAGCGCTGGTCCAGCGAGACGTTGCCCACCTCCTGGTTCACGCAGATGCCATTCTTTCCGCCCATGGCCTTGAGTTTCTCGCCGGCAACGCGGCCCGCCTCGTATTCCGATTGGCCAACGTGCAGCAGGGCCCCGAGCTTCTTGGAAAACTCCTGCCCGGAGTTGATCGTGATCACCGGGATTCCGGCCTTCACCGCGCGCTGGATCGCCGGGCCCAGGGCCGATGCGTCGGGCAGGGACACCACGAGGCCGTCGGGTTTCTGGTTCACTGCGGCGTCGATGAGCCGGCTCATCGCGACCATGTCAAAGCTCTCGGGCGCGCGGTAGCTGACCTTGATTCCCGCGTCCTTGGCCGCGGCTTCGACGCCGTTTTTCACGACCGACCAGAACGCGTCGTTCGCCTGGCCGTGCGTCACGACGGCGATGTTCTGCGCGTGCGCGGCGCCGGACGCCAGGGCCACCAAGGCCGTTGCAGCCAGCGCCGTCACGGCCATCTTGCGGGTGAATTTCATGTTTGCTCCTTGACTTGTTTGCGTAAAAAAAACCGCTCTTGCGCGCTGCTGCAACCGGGCCCTCAGCGCGATGCCAACTCCATGATGCGCACCTGGTCCGCGTCCTTGCGCTCGACGATTCCGGTCATCCGGCCCTCGTGCATGACCAGGATGCGGTCGCACATGCCGAGCACTTCGGGCAGCTCCGACGAGATCATCACAATGGCCACGCCCTCGGCCGCGAGCCGGGTCACGAGGCGGTGGATTTCGGCCTTCGCGCCCACGTCGATGCCGCGCGTCGGTTCGTCGAGGATCAGGATCCGGGGCCGGGTCAGCAGCCAGCGGCCGATGAGCACCTTCTGCTGGTTTCCGCCCGAGAGGTTCTGTATGGTTTCGTGCAGCCCCGGTGCCTTCACGCGCAGCGTGCGCAGCATGTCCTCGCAGCCCCGGCGCAGCAGCCTCTGCTGCACGAAGTTGCACTTCACGTAGCGCGCGCGCAGCACCGCCGCTTCCAGGTTCGCGAGCAGGTCGAGGATCAGAAAGCAGCCGCTCTCCTTGCGGTCCTCGGTGAGAAAGGCCATTCCCTGGCGCATCGCCTGCGCGGGCGTGGCGATGCGCACCGGCCGGCCGTCGATGCGGATCTCGCCCGAGGTCGCCGGAACCACGCCGAACAGCGCCTCGGCGACGTTCGAGCGGCCCGAGCCGACGAGTCCGGCGAGACCGAGGAACTCGCCGGCGCGCAGGTCGAAGCTCACGTCGCGGAAAACGCCCTCCACGGCCAGGTTGCGCACGGACAGAACGACCTCGCCGATCGGCAACTCCTCCTTGGGGAACAGCTGCGCGATCTCGCGCCCGACCATCATGCGGATGATCTCGTCGCGCGTGACGTCGCAGGCGGCGTGCGTGCCGATGTAGCGGCCGTCGCGGAACACCGAGAACTCGTCGGCGATCTCGAACAGCTCGCTCATCTTGTGCGTGATGTAGACGATTCCCTTGCCCTGCGCGCGCAGCTGGCGAATGATGCCGAACAGGTGATCGACCTCCTTGTCGGTCAGCGCCGAGGTGGGTTCGTCCATGATCAGCACGTCGGAGTCGAACGACACCGCCTTCGCGATCTCGACCATCTGGCGGCTCGCCACCGTGAGGCTGCGCACCTCGGCCTCGGGGTCCACGTCGATCGCCAGGCGCTCGAACAGCGCCTGCGTGTGCCGGCGCAGCGCGCCGTGGTCGATCAGGCCGAAGCGGTTCTTCGGCTCGCGCTGGATCCAGATGTTCTCCGCCACCGTCATATAGGGCATCAGGTTCAGTTCCTGATGGATCATCGCGATGCCCCGATTGAGCGCGTCCAGCGGGCTGCCCAGCGTCACCGGCTGGCCCTTGACGCGGATCTCGCCCCGGTCCGGCGCGTGCACGCCGGCAAGAATCTTCATCAGCGTCGACTTGCCCGCGCCGTTCTCGCCCAGCAACGCGTGCACGCTGCCCGGGCGCAGGCGGAACTGCACGTCGTCGAGCGCGCGCACGCCGGGAAAGGACTTGCCCACCTCGCGCACTTCGAGCAGGTAGTCGGGTGCGGCCGGTCGTTCGCCCCCGGCAAGGGACGCTGGCCGATCCATCAGGACGCTGGACATGGAAGGACTCTCCTCGCAAACCATTCGCAATGGGCCGGGTAGTGCACGCGCCGATCCGTCGGCCGTGCACGCCCGGACGACCCTTAGTTCTTGCCCGCGTATTGGGCCAGGTTCGCGGGCGTGACGAGCTCGAACGGCACGTTCACGAAACGCTCCACGCTCTGCTTTTTCGCCAGCCGGATGGCCGCGTCGATCGCACCCGCACCCTGCCCGGCGGCGTTCTGGAAGACCGTGACCTTCAAATCACCGGCCTTCATCGACGCCAGCGCGTCGGGCGTTGCGTCTATGCCCGCAACGACGGTCTGGGGCGTCCATTTCTTGGTCGCCTTGAGCGCGTTGATCGCGCCGATGGCCATCTCGTCGTTGTTCGAGACGATGGCGTCGAACTTCAGGCCCGAGCTCAGCCAGTTGGTCGTGATGTCCTGGCCCTGGGTGCGGCTCCACTTGCCCTCGCGCTTGTCGATGATCTTCATGGCGGCGCATTCCTGCGTCGCGAGCAGGTCTTCGACCGCCTTGGTGCGCGTGCGCGCCGCCTCGTTCGAGAGGTCGCCCAGCAGCATCAGGATGCTGCCCTTGCCGCCGAGCAGCTTGCACACCTGCTGCGCCTGCAAGCGGCCCGACACCGTCTCGTCGGACGCGACCACGACCACGCCCGCGGGCAGCTTCTCGAAGTCCACCGGCTTGCGGTTCACGTAGACCAGGGGGATCTTCGCGTCGAGCGCCATGCGGGTCATCTTGGGCGTGGCGTCGGTGTCCACGACGTTGACGATGATCGCCTCGACCTTCTGCGCGATCATGTTCTGGATCTGGCTCAGCTGCTTGCCGACGTCGCCGCCGGCGTCCTCGATCTGCACGCTGGCGCCGGCCTTCTTGGCCGCGTCGGAGATGCCGGTGCGCAGGATGGTCAGGAAGGTGTCGTCGAACTGCGCCATGGTCACGCCGATTTTCTGCGCGCAGACCAGCGATGAAGCCAGCAGGGTGGCGGCCGCCGTCGCGGCCAGGAACAGTTTTTTCATCCCGATGTCTCCTCTGATGGGTATGGGTGCCGGGCGCCCGGATCGGCCGGATCGGACAGGCGCCAGCAGGATGCCAGTGTAGTTTTGCAGCGCCGGTTTTTAGAAAATATTTTCTAAGTGATTTCACCTAGGGAATTTTATTTCCAGCCTGGCTAGACTCCGCTCGCCTGCCACGAGAGCGCGGCAGGGGGTCGCCCCGGCACGCCCGCGGGGAAACGACCGCCACTCCATCCACATCGCCGCCGACAACGGGCAACGGGCCTGAGAACTGACACTGACATGAGCGTCCTGAAATTTCCAAGTGGTCGCCGCATCGACCTGGCCTGCCTGGGCCGGGTGGCCGTGGACCTCTACGCGCAGCAATTCGGCAGCCCGCTCGAAGACGCGCGCAGCTTCCAGATGTACCTCGGCGGTTCGTCCGGGAACCTGGCCTTCGGCGTCGCCCGGCTGGGGCTGAGGACGGCGATGATCTCGCGCGTCGGCGACGAGCAGATGGGCCACTTCCTGCGCCAGACGCTGGAGCGCGAGGGCTGCGACACCAGCCAGTTGCAGACCGACCCCGAGCGCCTGACCGCGCTGGTGCTGCTCGGCCTCAAGGACCGCGACAGCTTCCCGCTGCTCTTCATGCGCGAGAACTGCGCCGACATGGCGCTGCGCGCCGACGCGATCGACGCGGACTTCATCGCCGGCTGCCGCGCGCTGTCCATTACCGGCACGCACCTGTCCACCCCGACCACCCGCGCGGCGGCGTTGACGGCGCTCGGCCACGCACGCACGCATGGCCTGGTGCGCGTGCTGGACATCGACTACCGGCCCGTGCTGTGGGGCCTGACGCCGCGCGGCGCGGGCGCGAACCGCTACGTTCCCGACGCCAGCGTCACGCAGCAGTTGCAGGAGGTGCTCGGCGAATTCGACCTGCTCGTCGGCACCGAGGAGGAGTTCCTGATCGCCGGCGGCGTGCCGCACGCGCTCATGGCCTCGCTGCAAGCGGTGCGCCAGCACAGCCAGGCGGTGCTCGTCGTCAAGCGCGGCGCGCTGGGCTGCTGCGTCATCGAGGGCGCGCTGCCCGCGCGCATCGAGGACGCGCCAAGCTACCCCGGCGAGCGCGTCGAGGTGCTGAACGTCCTCGGCGCGGGCGACGCCTTTCTCTCTGGGCTGCTCACGGGCCTGCTCCAGGGCCGGGACTGGGCCGAGTCCACGCGCCTCGCCAACGCCTGCGGCGCGATCGTGGTCTCGCGCCACGCCTGCTCGGCGTCCATGCCCACGCCGGCCGAGCTGGCGCACTGGTTCGGTGGTCAGCGCCATCCCCGGGTGGACGCCGACCGGCAACTCGCGCACCTGCACCGCGTGAGCGTCACGCGCCGGCGCTGGGACGATCTGTGCGTGATGGCCTTCGACCACCGCAGCCAGTTCTACGATCTGGCGCACACCGCCGGCGCCGACGAGGCGCGCATCAATCCGCTCAAGCTGCTGCTGCTGCGCGCCGCCGAGCAGGTGGAGCGCAGCCACCGCTTGCAGGGCCGCGTCGGGGTGCTGATCGACGGCGGCGCCTACGGCTGCGACGCGCTGGCGCAGGCCACCGGGCGCGGCTGGTGGGTCGGCCGGCCGGTGGAACTGCCGGGTTCGCGCCCGCTGCGCTTCGACGGCACGCGCTCGCTGGGGTCGGCGCTGGTGCACTGGCCCACCGAGCAGGTCGCCAAGTGCCTGGTGCACTACCACCCGGACGACCCCGTGGACCTGCGCCTGGAACAGGAACAGACCCTGCTCGAACTCTGGGAGGCGACGCGCGCGAGCGGCAACGAACTGCTGATCGAGCTGATCCCGCCGCGCCTGCAAACGCCGGCCACGCCGGCAGCGCAGACGGACGGCGCGGACGAGGTGCTGCTGCGCGCCGTCAAGCGCCTGTACAACCTGGGACTCCGGCCCGAGTGGTGGAAGCTCGCGCCGATGCGCCCCGATGGCTGGTCGCAGCTCGCGGCGCTGATCGCCGAGCGCGACCCGTATTGCCGCGGCGCGGTGATCCTGGGCCTGAACCAGCCGCTGGAGTATCTGGCCGAGAGCTTTCGCTGCGCGGACAACCCGATCGTCAAGGGCTTCATGGTCGGGCGTACCCTGTGGGCCGAGGCCGCGCTCGAATGGCTGCGCGGCCGGATCGGCGACCAGGCCCTGATCGACGCGGTCGCCGGCAACTTTGCCCGGCTGGTGGACGCCTGGCAGGGGCGCAGCCTGCACGGCCCGACCGGGGCGCCGAGCCCGCAATGACGACGACAACGATGACAACAACGATGACCATGACGATGGAGCCGACCGCAATGACGATGCAAACCGCCCAGGCCAGCGTGCGCCTGACCGTGGGCCAGGCGCTGGTGCGCTACCTGGCCGCGCTGCAGGCCGAGGTCACCGGGCCCGACGGCGAGACCGAAATCCTGCCCTACTGCGCGGGCGTTTTCGCGATCTTCGGCCACGGCAACGTGACCGGCCTGGGCGCAGCACTGGAGGCCGAAAAGGACCGCTTGCCGACGCTGCGCGCGCACAGCGAGCAGGGCATGGCGAACGCTGCCGTGGCCTTCGCGAAGGCCCACTTCCGCCAGCGCATCATGGCCGTGACGTCGAGCATCGGCCCGGGCGCGACGAATATGCTGACCTCCGCGGCGCTGGCGCACGTGGCGCGGCTGCCGCTGCTGCTGCTGCCCGGAGATGTCTTCGTCTCGCGCCTGCCCGACCCCGTGCTGCAACAGTTGGAGAGCTTCGAGCAGGGCGAGCTCAGCGTCAACGACTGCTTTCGCCCGGTGACGCGCTACTTCGACCGCATCACGGCGCCCGAGCAACTGCTCGTGGCCCTGCCGCGCGCCATACAGGTCATGACCGACCCCGCGCAATGCGGCCCGGTGTGCCTGGCGCTGCCGCAGGACGTACAGACCTTCGCCTGCGACTGGCCCCTGGACTTCTTCCAACCGGCGCGCATCCGCCTGCGCCGCCCGCCGGCAGACGCCGTGGAACTGGCCGCGGCCGGCGCGCTGCTCAGATCGGCAAAGAGGCCGCTGATCGTCGCCGGCGGCGGCGTGCTCTACAGCCAGGCCTGGGACGCGCTGCGCGCCTTTGCGCAAACGCACGGCGTCCCGGTGGCGGAATCGCAGGCCGGCAAGGGCAGCCTCGCCTGGGACCTGCCGCTGAACCTGGGCGCGATCGGCGTCACCGGCTCGCCCGCAGCGAACCGCGCCGCCGGGGAGTGCGACCTGGTCCTTGCCGTCGGCACGCGCCTGCAGGACTTCACGACCGGATCGCACGCGCTGTACGCGCGGGCCCGGCTGCTGAGCCTGAACGTCCAGCCCCTGGACGCCGGCAAGAAGCGCGGCCAGCAGCTCGTGGCCGACGCGCGCACCGGCCTGGAGCAGCTCTCGGCGGAACTCGCCGGATGGCGCGCCGACCCGGACTGGACCGCCGGCTGCCGCGAGCAGGCCGCCGCCTGGGTCGCGCGCGTGACGCAGCTGACCACCCGCCCCCCGGAAAACGCGCTGCCCTACGAGGCCGAGGTCATCGGCGCGGTGCGCGAATCCGCCGCCGACGCGGGACTCGACAGCGCGCGCAACGACGTCGTCGTGTGCGCCGCGGGTACGCTGCCCGCCGAACTGCACAAGCTCTGGCGCAGCGCATTGCCGGGCAACTACCACATGGACTACGCCTATTCGTGCATGGGCTACGAGGTCGCCGGCGGCCTGGGCGTGAAGCTGGCGCGGCCCGAGCGCGAGGTCATCGTGATCGTCGGCGACGGCTCGTACATGATGCTCAACTCCGAGCTCGCGACCTCGGTGCTGCTCGGGCGCAAGATCATCGTCGTGCTCCTGGACAACCGCGGCTTTGGCTGCATCGAACGGCTGCAAACCCGGACCGGCGGTGCGAGCTTCAACAACCTGCTCGACGCCTGCGTTCCCGAGGGCGGAACGCGCTCGGCGATCGACTACGCGCTGCACGGCCGCGCGCTCGGCGCCGAAGCCGTGCACGTGCGCAGCGTCGAGGAACTGCGCCGCGAAATGCGCCGCGCCCGGGCGGCGACGCAGAGCCAGCTGCTGGTGATCGACACCACGCACCAGCGCACGACCGACGACGGCGGCGCGTGGTGGGAGGTGGCCGTGCCGCAGGTCTCCCCCCGCCCCGGGGTGGCCGCCGCGCAGCGCGACTACCTCGAAGCCAAGACCCGGCAGCGCCGCTGAGCGCCAGCCCCGAACCACCCGACCCGACCCATACCACCATGACGACCTGGAACGTCCGCATCGGCATCAATCCGCTGTCCTGGATGAACGACGACCTGCCGCAACTCGGCGGCGAGACCGCGCTCGAGACCGCGCTCGCCGAAGGCGCGCAGATCGGCTACGCCGGCTTCGAGCTGGGCCACAAGTTTCCCGGCGACGGCCCCGCCTTGCAAGCCAAGCTCGCCGAGTTCGGCCTGGTCTGCGTCTCGGGCTGGTACAGCGGCATGCTCGCCGAGCCCGCGCCCGGCCAGAGCGACGCGCAGGCCGTGGCCGCCGAGATCGAGCGCTGTGAGGCGCATATGCGCAAGCTGCAACACAACGCGGTGCAGGTGGTGGTCTACGGCGAATGCGCCGCGACCATCCAGGGCCAGATCGACACACCGCTGTCCCGGCGCCCGCGCTTTGCCGACGCCGCCGCGTGGCAGCGCTACGCCGCGCGCCTGAACGCCTTTGGCGCACACCTGCTGGCCCGCTACGGAATCCGGCTCGCGTACCACCACCACATGGGCGCCTACGTCGAGTCGCCCGCCGACATCGACCAGCTGATGGCGCTGACCGACCCGCAAAGCGTCTTCCTGCTCTTCGACACCGGCCACGCCTTCTTCGGCGGCGCCGCCGACCCGGTGGCGCTGCTCGGAAGGCACGTGGCCCGCGTAGCGCACGTGCACTGCAAGGACGTGCGCGCGCAGATCGTCGCGCAGGCGCGCAGCAGCGGCTGGAGCTTTCTCGACGCCGTCGTCAACGGCGCCTTCACCGTTCCGGGCGACGGCGCCCTGGCCTGGGAGCCCCTGCTGCGCGTTCTCCGGGACGCCGGCTACGCGGGCTGGCTCGTCGTCGAAGCCGAGCAGGACCCCGCCGTCGCGCCCAGCCAGCCATACGCGCGCAAAGGCTACGACACGCTGCGCGCGCTGGTCGATCAGTTGGGCCGCTAAGTACACCCCCCCGCGCGAGGAGAACACCCCGATGCCGATTTCCCCCCTGCTGATCAAGGCCGCGCCCGGGCGCGAGATATGCTGCGTCACGCCGGCGTCTGCCGGTTGGCAGCACGTGGGCTTTCGCGCGCTGCGCCTCGGCGCCGGCGAGCACGAGAGCCTGGAGACGGGAGCGCGCGAGCTGTGCGTGGTGGTGCTCACCGGGAGCGTCGACGTGCAGGTCGGCGGGCAGCGCTTTGCAGGACTCGGCAAGCGCGACAGCGTTTTCGAGGAAATCTCGCCCGACGCGCTGTACCTGCCCGGCGGCCAGCAGCTGACGATCACGGCCACGCGCGCCGCCGAGGTCGCCCTGTGCAGCGCGCCCTGCGTCGAAGGCAAGCGGCCCGTGTGCCGCATCGACGGCGCGGGAATGCGCCGCAGCACCCGCGGGGCGGGCAGCAACGCACGCCATGTCTGCGACATCCTCATGGGCGACAACCCGGCGGCCGAACGGCTGCTGGTGGTCGAGGTCATCACCCCCGCGGGCCACTCCAGCAGCTACCCGCCGCACAAGCACGACCGCGACGCAGCGCCCGACGAAACCCTGCTCGAAGAGACCTACTACCACCGGCTCGACCCGCCGCAGGGCTTTGCGTTCCAGCGCGTCTACACCGACGACCGGAGCCTGGACGAGGCCTGCGCCGTGGAGAACCACGACGTGGTCCTGGTGCCGCGCGGCTACCACCCGGTGGTGGCCCCGCACGGCTACCGGCTGTACTACCTGAACGTGATGGCCGGCCCGGGCCGCACCTGGGTCTTTCGCAACGACCCGGCGCACGAATGGATGCTGCACCCGGCAGCCAGCGGCCCAGCGCAGAAGACCCGGCCGTGAGCACCCCGGCACGGATGCTCTCCCCGGTGCGTTTCACAGATCCGGAATCAGGCGCTTGCCCAACGAGAAGACCTCGTCGCGCGCGTATCCCAGTTGCGCATAGAAGCCGAGCACCCGGGAATTGTTGCTGCGCACCAGCACGTTGATCTTCGCGCAGCCGAGCGCCAGCAAGCGCTGTTCCACTTCGGCCATCAGGCGCCGCCCGACGGACAGGCCTTGCACGCCGGGGGCCACGGCCAAGTAGTAGACGGACCCGCGGTGCCCGTCATAACCGGCCATGGCGGTGCCCAGCAGTTCCTCGCCAGCGCCCTCGGCCGGTCGGGTGGCGACCAGAAACAGCCCGGGCTGCACCCGCAGCTTGCGGGCAATATCCTTGTGCGGGTCGTTCCAGGGCCGAAGCAGGCCGCAGCCATGCCAGAGCGCGATGGCTGCGGGCTCGTCGGCCGGATCGAACGGGCGGATGCGCAGCGCGTCCACGGTTTTCCCATTTTCAGCGGTGCGAATCGCCCAATCTGGCCAAGTGAACTTCGTTAATGTGGACGACGGCATTGTGCCCGTCCCTCACATTTGGAATTACAAGTTCGCTGGCCTTCGTGAAGCGATGGCCGACCCTGATCGAATAGGAATTGAAAGCCCAGCTCACAAAGCCGGTGAAAAAAACGGCGTCCTCGACGTCTCGCCACTTCACGCCGGTGATGCCTTTGTTCCAGGGAAAGACACCGCGAAAGAACCAAACGCCATCATCGTCGGTGAACAAGATCATGCTGCGCAGGTAGAGCACCTGATAGACAAATATCGCCAGTGCTACCAGGGCAGCAACGACGCCCAGGGACGGATTCAGTGTGCCCAGGACAACGGCCAGCGCCGAGAGGAGGAAGAACACCACCCCGGGCCGGACGTATGCCACCCACGACATCCGATATTGATTGAACCGTATGCCGCCCGATGTTTCGTTATTTTCTGATTCCATGGTAGACCATCCGAAAAAAACAGGGGAGCGCGCTGGTCCGCTTTCCCGTCATTTGCGCAGCAGCGTCTTCAACGCGCCCTGCAGGCGGCGTGCGCTGCCCGCATCGCTGGCGCTCGCGAGCACGCGGGCCGCGTCCTGGCCCCAGGTCTGGGCGGGCGCGGGGTCGTTGCGCCGGGTGAGCAACTGCAACTGCAGCATGCGCCGCGCAGCGATGTGCTCTGCCGGGGTGGGCGCCTCGGCCGCCATCTCCAGGCGCAGCAGCGCTTCGGACGCATCGCCCTGCGGCGCGCACGACAGGGCCTGCACCCAGGCGCTGCGCACCGCGGGCGGCACACGCCCCCCCAGGTCCTGCGTCGCGGGGACCTGGGCCGCATCGCGCTTTTCCCAGGCCGTGAGCAGCTGCGTCAGGGCCTCGCCATGCGCCTGCGCCGCGAGCTTCTTGAGCGCCAGCTGGGCGTTCTCCATGGCCTCACGCTGCGCGCGGAAGGCGGTGTCGCCCAGGCGCGGGGCGCGCTCCTCGGGCGCGGGGCGCTGGCCTCGGGCGTTGCGCTCGTCCCCGCGGCCTGCGGCGCGCGGGCCCCGGCTGGCGTCCCGATCCCCCACACGGGCGTCGCGCCACTCGCCGGGGCGCGCGCCCCGGCCAGGCGCGGCGGGCGCGTCCTTCTTCATTCCGGGGCGGTCGTCGCCGCGCACCGCGCGCACGGGACGCTGCGCGGCCTTGGGCGCATCCGCAGTGGCCGCGCCCGCGCCAGCGTTCTCCGGCACCGTGTCAGGCGCTGTATCAGACGCTTCCGCTTCGGTCGCATTCGGGGAAGGTTGCGCCTGCGCCGGCTCGTCACTGCGCGCCTGCTCTGCCGCCTGGGACTGACCGCGCAAGGCCGCTTCCAGCGCCTGCAGGGCCGTGCGGATGCGCTGCGTGTCGCCGCTCGCGTTGGCGGCTTCGAGGGCCTTGGAGGCGTCGAGGACCATGCGGTCGTGCGCCGTCAGCTCGGTGAGCGCGCGCTCGCGCTGCGCCGACTTGCGGCTGAAGGCCTCGTCGATGGGCTTGCGAAACGCGTCCCAGAGCTTTTGTTCCTGCCTGCGCTCGAGCGCAACGGTCTGCGCCTCGACCTGCCAGCGCTGCTGCAGGGCCTTTATGGCGTCGATGCGCAGCGTGGGCGCGGCGCCCAGCGCCGCAGCCTCCTCGACCAGGGCCTGGCGGCGGACCAGGCTCTCCTTCTGCGCGGCCTCCAGGGGCGCGGCGGCCAGGTCCATGGCCTGTTTCCACAGCGGCTGCAACTCGGCAAAGAGCTTCTCTCCCACGTGGCCGCCCTCGCGCCAGCGCTCGGCAAACTGCTGCAGCGCACGGTGCGTGGCCTTCCAGTCTCCGGATGCGGCGTGCGCCTGCGCCCAGACGCTGAGCTCTTCGATCAGCGCCAGGCGCCGGGCCTTGTGTCCGGCGGCCTCGGTGCGCAGCTTCTCGAGCCAGACCTCGACCACCTTGTGCGCGGTGTTGCAGGCCGTATCAAACCGCTTCCACAGCGCGTGGTTCGGCGCGCCGCCCTGATCCGCCTGCTTCCACTGCTCGCGCAGGCGGCGCAGGGTTTCCTGCATCTTGCGCCCGCCCAGCGCCTGGCCTTCGGGGCGCTCGAGCAGCGCCTCGGCCTGCGCCACGAGGTCTTCGCGCAGTTGGTCGGCGCTCCAGCGCTGCCAGCCCTCGAGTTCCCCCGCGGCGACCAACGCGCTGTGCACCTGCTGCTCGAGCGCATTGTCTATGTGCCTGCCGTGCTGTTTGAGAACGGCGCGCAGCGCGGCCGCGGCACCGACGCTCGCCTTGCCGTGGCCTTCGGCGGTTTCCTTTTCCAATGTCACCAGGGCTTCGCGCACGGTCTGGACGGCCTTCTCGAGCACCTCGGGCGCCACCTTGGGTTTGGGCGCATGCGCCGGCTCGGCGGGCAGGCCGCGCGCGGCGCGCAGCTCGTCGGCCCACACGGGCACCGGCGGCAAGGGCGCGGCCGCGTCCTCGGCGGCGGCGATGGCCTGCGCGAGCGCCGGCTGAAACGCATCCCAGACCACCAGCAACTGGCTGCGGGACGCGTCGAGCAAGGGGGGAAAGCGCATATCCACGCTCGCCCAGCACGCATCGCCGGTGAGTTCCCGGGCCTGCTCCTGCCAGCGGGCGACGTCCGTGCGCAGCGGTTCGAGCGCTGCGAGCGCGTCGCGCCAGGGCTTGGTGGAGAACACCTCGATGCGCTGCGCCAGCAGCACGGCGGCCTCGCGCTGTACCTGCACGCGATGCTGCAGGTCTTCGATGACCCGCACCCGGTCCGCCAATTGCAGCTTGAGCAGCGACAGCGGCTCGCGCGACAACGGCGCGCCGGCCTTGGCCGCGTCGCGCTGCCAGGCCATCGCGTCGGCGATGTTCAGCTTTGGCGCAGTGAGCAGCGCCTGGGCCTTCTCGGCCCATTCGGCGGCAATGGCTTCCTGCTCCTTCGCGCGGCGGATTTCATTCAGGCGCTCGCGCACCGCACGGGCTGCGCCCTTGTCGCGCGCGCTGAGCTCCTTGAAGACTTCCTGCAACTGCCCGGATGCGGGCTCGGTGGCCAGCCAGTCGCGGATGCGCGCGGCGCGCTCGCCCGAGGTGGCGGCAGAAAAGGCGCCGCCGGTCAGCGCGTCGAGCGCATGCGGCGCCTGGGGTTTGGCCGGGACTGGATTCACTTCAGATGCGTCGGACATGTGGCTGCAGGAAAAAAAATGGAAACAGGGATCCAGTGGACGGCGGAGGCCACGTTGCGCGCGCTCCGCCTGGGGGTCTGCCGTGGCGGGCGCAGCGCACGCGCCAAGGCAGCAACTATGGAAAAGGCTATTTTCACCGGGTTTGGCACACTGCGGAAACAAACAAGAAAGCCCGACGGACAGCACCTCGTGGCCTGCCCGCCGGGCTTGACGGCTGACACAACGGTCTTTGCCATCGCTCGCAACGCGGAGATGAACGGTCCGCATGGCGCGGAGGCAAGGTATTGCCCCCAAGGGTTTGCCATGGAAGCGGCATCTGCTGCACCTTGGCACTGAATGCCCTCGGAGGGAGACTTCGCTTCGTCTGGCGACGCCTGAATTCCACAGGCCATGCGGACCTTACCAAAGTCGCAGCGACAACTCAAACAGGATTCTCAATGGAAACAAGATGATCGATTGAATTTTTCATGAGCCCCCACGGAACAGCGCCCATCCTGCGCTGCGCAGTTCTGGAGGATTTTCTGAAACTTTTCATAACCAAAACGTCCTAAAATTACTTTTGTTAGTATTGACTGTGTATTTCGCAGGCTTCTAGAATCCGCCGCTTCACCAACGAGCCCCACAAGAAAAACCGGCCCACAGCCGAACCCGGCTCAATCAGATCAGGGAATCCCCCCTCGAAATCCGATGGCGATCTGCCCAAGGGGCGCAGTCCCGCCTCCAGAGAAAAGGAGATTCATGACAGCATCAGAAAAAACCGTCTCCGGCCTGCGCCGCCTTGCCGTGCGCGCGACCGGGGAGGCTCTTGCCATCACCCGCAACGGCCTGACCCTCGTCGGCCTGGCCGTTGCCTTTGTACTCATCGTCCTCACGGCCCGCCCGGACCTGCGCCAAGCCGGCAAGGAGCAGCTCCAGCACTGGTTGCAGGCGCGCCAGGTGGACCCGGTGGAAATCCCCGCCCCCCTTGCTGAGCCCAAGGCCAGCGAGCACGCCACGGCCGGAAACCCCAAGGAACTGCCCCGGGAGCAAGCCGCCGTGGCCTTCTGGCTGAGCAAAAAGTACCGTGTGGCCACCGAGCCGCTGGGCGTGCTGGTGGCCGAAACCTACGGCATCGGCGCGCGCTCCAGGATCGATCCGGCGCTGATCTTGGCCATCATGGCCATCGAATCGAAATTCAATCCGTTCGCGCAGAGCGCCATGGGCGCCCAGGGCCTGATGCAGGTCATGACCCGGGTGCACGCCGACAAGTACCAGAACTTCGGCGGGCACGCCTTCGACCCGGTGAGCAACCTGCGCGTGGGGGTCAAGGTCTTGCAGGAATGCATTGCGCGCGCCGGCTCCCTGGAGGGCGGCCTGCGCCATTACGCGGGCGCGGCCAACACCGACGACGGCGGCTATGTGGCCAAGGTAATGGCCGAGTACCTCCGCCTGCGCCAAGTCGCTGGCCGCCCGCTGCCCATCGACCCGCCACAGGCTCCTGCGGCCCCGAGCATTTCGTCCGACAGCGCTGCATAGCACGGCGGTGCTCTCCGGCCTCTGACGCCAGGCCACCGCCGGGCCCGCCGAACGCAGGCGTCCCGACTGCCGCGTTTCGTCCAGGTGTTTTCCTTCGCGCCGAGGTGGCGCGCTCAGCGGGACGCCGGCATCCAGATCGCGCTTGAGGCTTTTTATCGACGCAACGCCCTGGCTGAGAACGCTGGGCAGCGGGTTTCTGGTAGAAAGCATTGGCAATGCACGCGGCCGAGCCACAGTTGACAGGCACGCACGCCAACGCCAGCGCACCATGCGATCCAGGATTTGTGCCACCGCGCCGGATCCGACCCCTATCCGGAGAATGATTTGATGGCACGGGCAAAGGAAAATCCAGTGTGGGCCCAGGCAGCACTGGTCCTCGCGGTTTTCTTTTGGGCAAGCTCATTTGTTGCCATGAAACACGCCGTGGGTCATATGGACCCGGGATTGATCGTCCTCATCAGAATGATCATTGCCTCGTCATGCTTTATCCTGATATACAGGCTATGGCGTGGCATGGCATACACGCGCGGCGATTGGAAATACTTTCTCATCATGTCGGTGTGCGACCCGGGCCTTTACTTCTTTCTTGAATCGCAGGCGTTGAAGTACACGTCTGCGTCCGCAGCAGGGACGATCAACTCGCTGCAGCCCCCTCTGCTCGCCCTGTCGGCCTGGGTCTTCCTCAGGGAGCGTCCCAGCCTGGTGACTTTCATTGGCGCCGCGATCTCCATCGTCGGCGCAGTCCTGCTGACAGCCGCTTCGCCGAGCATCGAAAGCTCGCCCAATCCCTGGCTCGGGAATACGCTGGAATTCGGGGCCATGGCGTCCTCGACGATCTACATCGTGGTGCTGAAAAAACTGTCCGACCGCTACAGCCCGCTCTTCCTGACCGCCCTGCAGGCGTTTGGTGGCGCGCTTCTCTTTGCACCCCTGCTTTGGACCGCCGATATCCCCGCCACAGTGCCCACCAGTGCGTGGATCGCCATCTTCTACCTCGCGACCTTCGTCACGTTCGGCGGGTATTTTCTATACAACTGGGGCGTCGCAAAATCAACTGCCATGATCGCCAGCGCGTATCTCAATCTGATCCCGGTATTCTCGGTGGGGCTGGCGTTCGTATTTCTCGACGAACGATTGACGATATTCCAGATTTGCATGGTTCTTGTGATCATCATGGGCGTTTTTGTGAGCCAAAGCGCCCAGTTTCGCCGCCCGGCCGCCCTGCATCAGTAGCCTGACCCACCCTCGCTCGATGAAGCGCTGCGGTTGGTCGCCCATGCACTCGGCTCAGCCGCAGGCGCGCAGCGTCTTGCCGGCCATGGCGTTGCGCAGGGTCTCGAGTTGCGGGCGCAGCGCCTCGTTGACTGCGGGCAGGCGCAGCGTAAAGCCCGGGGATTCGGGGCGTTCCTGGACCACGCGGGCCGTGCGCACGCCCTGGCTGACCAGGTTCGCCAGTTCGCGCTTGGCGGCGTTTTCCGAAGAGAAGCGGCCCAGCGACAGGCCCGGCTCCAGCGTGCCGCCCGCGCGGTCGAAATCCACTTTGCGCGTGCGCAGTTCGGTGCGCTTTTTGTCCAGCGTTTCCAGGTCGTCGAAACGCCCCATGTAGACCATCCAGCGGCCGGTCTGCAGGGGCGTGGGCTCGAGCACCCAACTGTCCTGGGGCAGGGCCGCGGTTGCGGCGCGCAGGGCGGCCGCCTGGCGTTCGTCGAAAACGCCGGCCTGCAGGCATTCGCCGGCGGGTTGCGCGGACACAGGGGGCTGCGGGTCCGGGGGGCCTGCCGCTGCGCCCGGGTTCGGATTCGACTTCAGGATCTGCAGCGTCTCGGGCCGGATCTGCTGCCGCATGCGCTGGGGTTCGGTCTGCTCTTGCGGGGCCAGGCCCCAGGGGCGCAGCAGGCCATGCGACCAGGCGCCGTAGCCGGCGTTGGCCAGCAGCAGCACGATCAGTGCAAAGCGCAGCATGGAACGGACCCTTTCGACAGAGAAAACATCACACCGATCACACCGGCTGCGCGGCGCTGGGCCGGACGCTGATTTCGGCGCCGCTGATGGCCTGCAGTGCGCCGGCCATGCGCACCAGCAGCGCGCCGTCCTCGCGCACGCCATGCGCGCTGCCCGTGCGGCCGTCGCTGAGCGCCACGGCGCGGCCGTGCAGCAGGTCGCGGGCCGCAAAACGCGGCTGCACGGGGCCAAAGCCGTGCTGCTCGAACGCCTGCAGCATGGCCACCAGCGGTCCCACGATGCGCAGCAGCGCGGCGGGGGCGTCGAGCCCGGGCTCCAGGTCCTGCAGGCTGCCTGGCGGCAGGCTCAGGCCCTCGGCGCTGCGCGGCAGCACGTTGATGCCTATGCCAAGCACCGCGTAGCGTGCTGCGCTGCAGGAGGCCGCGGGCCCGCGCGCTACGAGGCTGGTCGTCTCCAGCAGGATTCCGCCCAGCTTGCGCTCGCCCGCTGCGCTGTCCAGCCACAGGTCATTCGGCCATTTCAGGCCCAGGCGTGCGGGCCGCTGCGCACCCCGGGGGGGCAGCACGGGTTGCAGACTCTCGGCCACGCTCACCCCCACGGCGAGCGAGAGGCCGGACCAATCCCGGGGCGCAAATGGCAGCCCCAGGGACATCGTCAGAGAGGGGATTGCGCCCCCCGCGCCGTGCGCCGCGCCGTGCGCCGCGTCGCTGTGCCACACGCGCCCCAGCCGCCCGCGCCCTGCGGTCTGCCGTTCGGCCACGAGCAGGCTGGGCGCGCAGCGACCGGCGCGCGCACGGCGCATGAGCTCGGTGTTCGTCGAATCGACGCTGGGCAGCACTTCGACGGCAAAGCCCGGCAGCAGCGGTGACACCGCTGCGCACAGGGTCTCGACGGGCCAGCGCATGGGGGTGGTCACCGGGCGGCCTGCCGGTTGCGTTTCGGCGCCGCGTCCGGGGCCGGGTGTGCGGCCGGCGCCCGGCGGCGCTTGGGGGCGAGCAGCGTGCCCCGGCAGTTCCTGCTGCCGCACCAGCAGGGGTACTCGGCTTTGAGCCGGGGCGTGTAGCGCTCGTCAACGACCAGGCCGTAGTCGTAGTTCAGTTCCTCGCCGGCCTTGATGCGGCGCAGCGCCGTGATGAAGATGCGCCCGTCGCGCATGTCGGCGTGGCAGTTCGGGTCGCAGCTGTGGTTGATCCAGCGCGAGGCGTTGCCGCCAAACTTCCCGTCGATCACGTGCTCCTCGTCCACATGGAAGTAAAACGTGTGGTTGGGCTGCAACGGGTCGTGCGGATGGCGCTCCTGCGCTTCCTGCCAGCGGATGATCTCGCCGACGTACTCCAACAGGACCTCGCCTGCGGCAATGTCCTGCATGGCAAACACGCCCTTGCCATGCACGCCCGAGCGCCGGACCTGGATGCGGCGCCCCCGCGCACGGGTTGGGGCTGCGGGCGATGTGAAACGGGACATGGAAAAACTCTGTTAACTTGATGGTGCACGCAGGTGCGCGCGCGTAGGCGTGCGCGCGAAAGCCCGGATTGTAGAAGCTGTAGAGGCTTGTGAAAGCGCCCGGGCCGACCCTGGCGCGCAAAGACTGGTAGGGAGCCCCCAAATGACCAAGACCCTGGTAATTGCAGAAAAACCCTCGGTGGCGCAGGACATCGTGCGCGCACTCACGCCCGTGGCCGGCAAGTTCGTGAAGCACGAAGACCACTTCGAGAGCGAGCACTATGTAGTCACCAGCGCCCTGGGCCACCTGGTCGAAATCCAGGCCCCGGAAGAATTCGACGTCAAGCGCGGCAAGTGGAGCTTTGCCCACCTGCCCGTGATCCCGCCGTACTTCGACCTCAAGCCCGTGGACAAGACCCGCAGCCGCCTGAACGCCGTCGTCAAGCAGGCCCGGCGCAAGGACGTCACGCGGATCATCAACGCCTGCGACGCGGGCCGCGAGGGGGAGCTGATCTTCCGCCTGATCGAGCAGTACGCCGGCGGCGCCAAACCCCTGGGCAAGCCGGTCCTGCGCCTGTGGCTGCAGTCCATGACGCCGCAGGCCATCCGCGACGGCTTCGACGCGCTGCGCAGCGAGCAGCAAATGGCGGGCCTGGCGAGCGCCGCGCGCAGCCGCTCCGAGGCCGACTGGCTGGTGGGGATCAACGGCACGCGCGCCAT
Organism: Verminephrobacter aporrectodeae subsp. tuberculatae; assembly: GCF_026127385.1. Lineage (NCBI taxonomy): Bacteria > Pseudomonadati > Pseudomonadota > Betaproteobacteria > Burkholderiales > Comamonadaceae > Verminephrobacter > Verminephrobacter aporrectodeae. The sequence continues at coordinate 1,929,328 of NZ_QZCX01000001.1, read as the reverse complement.
GACGGCGTTCAATTCGCGCGACGGGGGCTTCTTTCTGACCACGGTGGGCCGGGTGCAGACGCCCACGCTGTCGCTGGTGGTCGAGCGCGAAGAGAAAATCCGCGGCTTCGTGAGCCGCGACTACTGGGAAATCCACGCCAGTTTTGGCGCGCAGGCGGGCGCGTACCCCGCCAAGTGGTTTGACCCCGAGTGGAAAAAAAGCGCCGACGCCGAGGCCAAGGCCGACCGCGTCTGGTCCGCGGACCAGGCGCAGGCGATTGCCGACGCCGTGCGCGGCAAGCCGGCCAGCGTCACCGAAGAGAGCCGGCCCACCACGCAGGCCTCGCCCCTGCTGTTCGACCTGACCAGCCTGCAGCGCGAGGCGAACGGCAAATTCGGCTTCTCGGCCAAGACCACGCTGGCGCTGGCGCAGAGCCTGTACGAGCGGCACAAGGCGCTGACCTATCCGCGCACCGATTCCCGCGCTCTGCCCGAGGATTACCTGCCGGTGGCCAAGCAGACCTTCGAGATGCTCGCCGCCAGCGGCATGCAGCATCTGGCGCCGCACGCCCACACGGCGCTCAAGAACGGTTACCTGCGCGCGTCCAAGCGCATCTTCGACAACACCAAGGTGAGCGATCACTTTGCCATCATCCCCACGCTGCAGGCCCCCAGCGGCCTGAGCGACGCCGAGCAAAAGCTCTACGACCTGGTGGTGCGTCGCTTCATGGCGGTGTTCTTCCCGAGTGCCGAGTACACCGTGACCATACGGATTTCCACCGTCGCCCCGCACCGCTTCAGAACCGAGGGCAAGGTGCTCGTCAAGCCTGGCTGGCTGGCGATCTACGGCAAGGAAGCCGCCGCCGAGGTGGAGGGCGGCAAGGACGGCGACAAGGGCCAGAACCTGGTTCCCGTACTGCCCGGCGAAATGGTGCACACCCTGGCCGCCGAGGCCAAGGGCCTGAAGACCCGGCCGCCTGCGCGCTACTCCGAAGCCACGCTGCTGGGGGCGATGGAGGGCGCCGGCAAGCAGCTCGACGACGACGAACTGCGCCAGGCCATGCAGGAAAAGGGGCTGGGCACGCCGGCCACACGCGCGGCGATCATCGAAGGTCTGCTGCACGAGAAATACATGCTGCGCGAGGGCCGCGAAATCATCCCCACGGCCAAGGCCTTCCAGCTCATGACGCTGCTGCGCGGGCTCGGGGTCGAAGAGCTGTGCCGCGCAGACCTCACGGGCGAGTGGGAGTTCAAGCTCGCGCAGATGGAAAAGGGCCGGCTCAGCCGCGAATCCTTCATGGCCGAAATCGCCACCATGACCGGGCGCATGGTGAAAAAGGCCAAGGAATACGACCGCGACACCATCCCCGGCGACTACGCCACCCTGCAAGCGCCCTGCCCCAATTGCGGCGCCGTGGTGAAGGAAAACTACCGCCGTTTTGCCTGCACCGGCGCCGGCGGCAAGGGCGAGGGCTGCGGCTTCAGTTTTGGCAAATCGCCCGCGGGCCGCACCTTTGAAACCGCCGAGGCCGAGGCCCTGCTGCGCGACCGCAGGATCGGCCCGCTGGAAGGCTTTCGCTCCAAGGCCGGCTGGCCCTTCCGCTCGGAGATCGTCATCCGCTACGACGAAGAGGCCAAGAACTACCGGCTCGAATTCGACTTTGGCGACGACCGGGCCGCCGAGGAATCGGGCGAGTTGGTCACGTTTGCCGACCCGTCCCTGGGCCCCTGCCCCCTCTGCGGCGCCGAGATACACGAGCACCGCGGCAATTACCTGTGCAGCAAGGCCGTTCCCACGGCCGCGCAGCCCACGCCCAGTTGCCGTTTCAAGAGCAGCACGGTCATCCTGCAGCAGGCCGTGGAACGCGGGCAGATGGAGAAACTGCTGGCCACCGGAAAGACCGACCTGCTCGACAAGTTCGTGAGCCAGCGCACGCGCCGCGCCTTCAAGGCCCACCTGGCCTGGGACAAGGACGCGGGCAAGGTCGGCTTTGAATTTGCGCCCAGCAAGTTCCCGCAGCGCAAGCCTGCCGTCGCCGCTGTCGCTGCCAAGGCGGCGTTGCCGGCAAGAAAGGCCGCAGCCAAGAAGACCGCCGCGGCCAAGACCTCCCCCCGCGCCAAGGCCAGCGCAGGCAAGCTCCCCAACGCCGCGCTGGCCGCCGTGATCGGCAGCGCGCCCGTGACCCGCCCCGAGGCGATCAAAAAGCTCTGGGAATACATCCGGGAGAACAAGCTGCAGGATCCCCGGAACAAGCGCAGCATCGTCGCGGACGCGAAGCTGCGCGCCGTGTTTGGCAAGGACCAGGCGGGCATGTTCGAGCTCGCGGGAATCCTTGGGCAGCATCTGGGCTGATGCTCCCTGGCGTCAGCTGTCCGTGGCGACAGCCGCAGCCCGCATGGCCCCGGACGGGCGTTGCTCAGCGGACGCGCGCTCCGGCGCTTGGGGCGGCGCGTGGCTTGCCGAATCAGTCGGCAGTCGCCTCTTCGGGCGCAGTCGGTTCCCCCTTGGCGCTGCGGTCCTTCTTGGGGAAGGACTGAATGTCGAGCAGCACCTCGGGCGTCTCCACGCCCTTGTCGCCGGTCTTGAGCTCGATGTCCACCGTCAGGCGCCCGCCTTCGGTCAGGCGCCCGAAGAGCAGTTCGTCCGCCAGGGCCCGGCGGATGGTGTCCTGGATCAGGCGCTGCATCGGGCGCGCGCCCATCAGGGGGTCGAAGCCCTTCTTCGCCAGGTGCTTGCGCAGGGCGTCGGTGAAGGTGACTTCGACCTTTTTCTCGGCGAGCTGGGTTTCCAGTTGCAGCAGGAACTTGTCGACCACGCGCAGGATGATCTGCTCGTCGAGCGCCTTGAAGCTGACGATCGCGTCCAGGCGGTTGCGGAACTCGGGAGTGAACAGGCGCTTGATGTCGCCCATTTCGTCGCCCGCTTGGCGCGAGTTGGTAAAGCCGATGTTCGCCTTGTTCATGGCCTCGGCGCCGGCGTTCGTGGTCATGATGATGAGCACGTTGCGAAAGTCCGCCTTGCGCCCGTTGTTGTCGGTCAGCGTGCCATGGTCCATCACCTGCAGCAGCACGTTGAAGATGTCCGGGTGCGCCTTCTCGATTTCGTCGAGCAGCAGCACGGCGTGCGGCTTCTTGGCGATGGCTTCGGTGAGTAGCCCGCCCTGGTCGAACCCGACGTAGCCGGGGGGCGCGCCGATGAGGCGGCTGACCGCGTGGCGCTCCATGTACTCCGACATGTCGAAGCGGATCAGCTCGATTCCCATGATGTACGCGAGCTGCCTGGCCGCTTCGGTCTTGCCGACGCCGGTGGGGCCGCTGAACAGGAACGAGCCGATCGGCCGATCGCCCTTGCCCAGGCCCGAGCGCGCCATCTTCACCGCGCTGGCAAGCACTTCCAGGGCATTGTCCTGCCCGAAGACGACGCTCTTGAGGTCGCGCTCGAGCGTCTGGAGCTTGCTGCGGTCGTCGTTCGACACGTTCGCCGGCGGGATGCGCGCGATCTTCGCGACGATTTCTTCGATCTCGGTCTTGCCGATGGTCTTCTTGCGCTTGCTCGGAACCAGGATGCGCTGGGCGGCACCGGCCTCGTCGATCACGTCGATCGCCTTGTCGGGCAGGTGGCGGTCGTTGATGTACTTGGCGCTGAGTTCGGCCGCGGCCTGCAGCGCCGCGATGGCGTACTTGACGCTGTGGTGCTCTTCAAAGCGGGATTTGAGCCCCTTGAGGATGTCGATGGTCTCGGCCACGCTGGGCTCGACCACGTCCACCTTCTGAAAGCGGCGCGACAGCGCGGCGTCTTTCTCGAAGATGCCGCGGTATTCGGTGAAGGTGGTGGCGCCAATGCATTTGAGCTGGCCATTGGAGAGCGCCGGCTTGAGCAGGTTGGATGCGTCGAGCGTTCCGCCCGAGGCGGCGCCGGCGCCGATCAGCGTGTGGATCTCGTCGATGAACAGGATGGCGTTGGGCTTGTCCTTGAGCGACTTGAGAACGCCCTTGAGGCGCTGCTCGAAGTCGCCGCGGTACTTGGTTCCCGCGAGCAGGGCGCCCATGTCGAGCGAGTACACCACGGCCTCGGCCAGGATCTCGGGCACGTCGCCCTGCGTGATGCGCCAGGCCAGGCCCTCGGCTATCGCGGTCTTGCCGACGCCGGCTTCGCCCACCAGCAACGGGTTGTTCTTGCGCCGGCGGCACAGGATCTGGACCGTGCGCTCGACCTCGTAGTGGCGGCCGATCAGGGGATCGATCCGGCCGTCCTTCGCCGCCTGGTTCAGGTTCTGCGTGAATTGCTCCAGCGCAGACGCCTTCTCGTTGCGCTCGGAGACGTTGTTTTCCTCGCCCTCGGTCTGGCTGCTGTCCACCTTGGCGGGCTCGGGCGGGTCGCCCTTCTTGATTCCGTGGGCGATGAAATTCACCACGTCCAGGCGGGTGACGCCCTGCTGGTGCAGGTAGTACACGGCGTGCGAGTCCTTCTCGCCGAAGATCGCCACGAGCACGTTCGCGCCGGTGACTTCTTTCTTGCCGTTGCCCGTGGACTGCACGTGCATGATGGCGCGCTGGATCACGCGCTGAAAGCCCAGCGTGGGCTGGGTGTCGACCTCGTCGGTGCCGGCCACCTGGGGCGTGTTGTCCTTGATGAAATTCGTCAGCGCTACGCGCAAATCGTCGATATTCGCAGAACAGGCGCGCAGCACCTCCGCCGCGCTGGGGTTATCGAGCAGTGCCAGCAGCAGATGCTCCACGGTAATGAATTCGTGGCGCTGCTGGCGGGCCTCGACAAAGGCCATGTGCAAGCTGACTTCCAGTTCCTGGGCAATCATGTGAACTCCTTTGTGCTTGCGTGGAAGGGATGGGGAATCGGGATGGAAAACCGGGTCATTCAATCGGCTCACTCACACATTGCAGCGGGTGGCCCGCCCTGAGGGCGGCGTCCAGCACTTGATCCACCTTGGTGGCGGCGACGTCGCGGGAATACACGCCGCAGATGCCTTTGCCGTCGAGATGGATTTTCAACATGATCTGGGTCGCCGTTTCACGGTCCTTGTTGAAAAACTCCTGCAGCACCACGATGACGAACTCCATGGGGGTGTAGTCGTCATTGAGCATGACCACCTGGTACATCTGGGGCGGCAGGGTTTTTTCCGGGCGCCTTTCGAGCACGACCGAACCGCCATCGTCCTGCGCAGGCCCGGGCACGGATGGGGGTGAGGGTGGTTTTGTGACCATGAAAATCATTCTAGCGATCCGCGCGCGCTGCTGGCGTGAAAGAAATGTGGGGTAGGTCCGGTTTTTTCCAAGCCGGCGCCCGCACGCCGTGTACTACCTGGCCTGCCCTGTCGCCTGCGCTTCATAAACCACGCAGACCGCGCCGCCGCCGGCCTGCGCCGTCCAGGCGGCGAGCGCGGCGTCGCTCGGGTAACAGCGCGCGCCGTCGCCCAGTTGCAGTTGCGCGCCGGCTGCGCCGTCCTGCGCCACGCAGCGCAGCTGCATGCGCACGCGCAGGCCGTGGAGCAGTTCCTCGCCTTCGGCGCTGTCTTGCCGACGCGCGGGAAACTCCTGCAGCAAGCGCTGGACCTGCGGCCTGCGCGCTCCCGCCGTCACCTGCAGGTATTTGCCAAAACGGCAGCGCGCCCCGGCCAGATCCCAGATCTGCTGCACCTTCATGCGCAGCCCGCCGCTGAAGTAATCGGGTTGCAGGCGCCCCGCGAGCACCACGAATTCGTCTTCCTTGAGCTGATTGCGGCAGGCCTCGAGCAGGGGCTCGTCGGCCGAGGCCTCGATGCTGCCGGATTTGTCGTCCAGGCGGAACAGCCCGAGCTTGCCGCGCAGGCCACTGATCACGCGCAGCTCGGTGATGATCCCGGCCAGCAGCAGGGGCTCGCGGCTGTCTTGCAGCGCGCCGATGGGCGTGTGCACGAAACGCCGCACCTCCGTGGCCACCTCGTCGAACAGGTGGCCCGACAGGTAAAACCCGATCGCCGTCTTCTCCTGCGCGAGCGTCTCCCGGATTCCCCAGGGAACGGCCTCGACCAGGTCCGGCTCCTGCGTGCTCGATCCGTGCGCGTCGTCGCCCATCGCGTCGAACAGGCCCCCCTGGTTCATGTTCGCCAACGTGGCCGCAGCGAAATCGAACGCCCTGTCGATCGACGCGACGAGCGCGGCACGCTGGCGGTTGATCGAATCGAAGGCACCGGCCTTGATGAGCGCCTCGACCGTGCGTTTGTTCAGGCGGCCGCGGTCCACGCGCACGCAGAAATCGAACAGGCTCTTGAAAGGTCCGGCGCTCGGCCCCTGCGGCCCCTCGCCGCGCCCCTCGCGCGCCGCGACGATGGCTTCGATGGCCTGCTGGCCCGTGCCCTTCACGGCGCCGAGCCCGTAGCGGATGATCTTGTCGGTGACGGGCTCAAAGCGGTGCACGCCGCGGTTCACGTCCGGCGGCTCGAACGCGAGCCCCATCTTCTGCGCGTCCTCGAACAGCAGCTTGAGCTTGTCGGTGTCGTCCATTTCCACGGTCATGTTGGCGCAGAAAAACTCCGCCGTGTAATGCACCTTGAGCCAGCCCGTGTGGTACGCCAGCAGGGAATACGCGGCCGCGTGCGACTTGTTGAAGCCGTAGCCGGCGAACTTCTCCATCAGGTCGAACACCTCGTCGGCCTGCTCCCGGGGTATGCCCTTTTCTGCCGCCCCCTTGCGGAAGATGGCCCGGTGCTCGGCCATCTCCTCGGCCTTTTTCTTGCCCATGGCGCGGCGCAGCATGTCGGCGCTGCCCAGGCTGTAGCCACCGAGCACCTGCGCGGTCTGCATCACCTGCTCCTGGTACACCATGACCCCGTAGGTCTCGGCGAGCACGGGCTCCATCAGCGGGTGGGGGTAGAGCACCTCCTCCTTGCCGTGCTTGCGGTTCACGAAGCTCGGAATCAGGTCCATGGGGCCGGGGCGGTACAGGGCGTTGAGCGCGATCAGATCCTCCAGCCGGCTGGGGCGCGCCTCTTTGAGCATCCCCTGCATGCCGCGGCTTTCAAACTGGAACACCGCCTCGGTCCGGCCCTCGGAGAACAGGCGGTAGGTCGGGCCATCGTCGAGCGCAATGGCTTCGTAGCTGAAGTGCTCCTGCCCCTTGTGGCGCGCGCGGATGAAGTCGCGCGCGATTTCCAGGATCGTGAGCGTGGCCAAGCCCAGGAAGTCGAATTTCACGAGGCCGATGGCCTCGACGTCGTCCTTGTCGTACTGGCTCACGGCCGATGCGCTGCCCGGCTGCTGGTACAGCGGACAGAAGTCCGTGAGCTTGCCCGGCGCAATCAGCACCCCGCCGGCGTGCATGCCGACGTTGCGCGTCAGTCCTTCGAGCTTTTGCGCCATCTCGATGACGGTCCTGACGTCTTCCTCCTTGCGCACCCGCTCGGCGAGCAGGGGTTCGAGCTCGAGCGCGTAGTGGTTCTTGTCGCCTTCCTTTTTCGGGTCCGGCGGGTACTGCAGCGTGTACGACACGCCGGGCTTTCCCGGAACCAGCTTGGCGATGCCATCGCACAAGCCGTAGCCGAAACCCAGCACCCGGCCCACGTCGCGGATCGCGGCCTTCGCGGCCATGGTGCCGAAGGTGGCGATCTGGCTCACGGCGTTCTTGCCGTACTTCTCCTTGACGTAGTCGATCACGCGGTCCCGGTTGGACTGGCAAAAATCGATGTCGAAGTCGGGCATCGAGACGCGCTCGGGGTTCAGGAAGCGCTCGAACAGCAGCTTGTATTCCAGCGGGTCCAGGTCGGTGATCCCGAGCGCATACGCCACCAGCGAGCCCGCCCCCGAGCCCCGGCCGGGCCCTACGGGACAGCCATTGTTCTTGGCCCAGCGGATGAAGTCCCCGACGATGAGAAAGTAGCCGGGAAAGCCCATCTCGATGATGGTCCCGATCTCGAACTCCAGGCGCTCCACGTAGCGCGGGCGCTGCCGGTCGCGCTGCGCCGTGTCCGGGTACAGGCGTTGCAGGCGCTCTTCGAGCCCATCGAACGAGGCGACGCGGAAATAGGCTTCGATCGGCATGCCGTCGGGCGTGGGAAAGTCCGGCAGCTGCGGCTTGCCCAGCGCCAGCGTGAGATTGCAGCGCCGGGCGATTTCCAGCGTGTTCCCGATGGCGGAGGGCACGTCCGCGAACAGGGCCTGCATCTCGGCCGCAGACTTGAAATACTGATCGCGGGTGAACTTGCGCACGCGCTGCGGGTTGGCCAGGATCTCGCTTTGCGCGATGCAGACGCGGGCCTCGTGCGCCTCATAGTCGTCCGCAGCGGGAAACTGCACCGGGTGCGTGGCCACCACGGGCAGGTTCAGGCGCGCGGCGAGCTGGGCCGCCGCCGCCACGTGGCCCTCGTCGTCCGCGCGCCCGGCGCGCTGCAGTTCAATGTAGAAGCGGTGCACGAAGATCCCGGCCAGCCGCAGCGCGAGGTCGGCGGCACCGGATGCGTCGCCCTTGAGCAAGGCCTGGCCCACGGGCCCCGCCTGCGCGCCTGCGAGGGCGATCAGCCCCCCGGAAAGCTCCTCCAGCCAGGCCCAGGTGCACAGCGCCTGGTTCTTCACGGTGTTGCCCGTCCAGGCGCGCGCGAGCAGTTCCGACAGATTCAGGTAGCCCTGGTGGTTCTGCACCAGAACGATGAAGCGCGTGGGCCCGGCGCCGTCCTCGCCCTGCAGAAAAATCTCGGCACCCAAAATCGGCTTCACGCCCTTGGCCCGGGCTTGGCTGTAGAACTTGATCGCGCCAAAGAGGTTGCTCAGATCGGTGATGGCCAGCGCCGGCTGACCGTCCCGGGCGGCCGCCTCGGCCACCTCGTCGATCCGGTTGGTTCCGTCAACGACGGAAAATTCGGTGTGCAGGCGCAGGTGAACAAACATGCAGCGATTGTAGAAAGCCCTGCGCCGATTCCCGACGCCTCTGCGCGCGTGCGCCCGTCCTGACCGCCAGGTGCGCCGGTACAATGCCCCCTGTCCGGCGTGGCGCGACTGCTTTGGCGGATGCGCACCATGTGCGCCGCACGCCCGAGCAGAAAGAAACGCCCCTGCCCCCCTGTTTCCCCCATTTGCCGAAAGCTGCTTGCGATGCTGCGTGCCCCACTGCCTTTTGTTTCTGCCCTGCTGGCCGTTGCCTTGCTGGCTGGCTGCTCCAGCACCACCGAAGACAAAACGGCGGGCTGGAGCCCCGAACGCATCTATTCCGAAGCGCAGGACGAACTGAACAGCGGCGCCTACGACAAGGCGGTGCCGCTGTTCGAAAAGCTCGAAGGCCGCGCGGCCGGAACGCCGCTGGCGCAGCAGGCGCAGATCAGCAAAGCCTACGCGCACTACAAGGCCGGCGAAAAAATCCAGGCAGTGGCCACGCTCGAGCGCTTCATGAAACTGCACCCGGCCAGCCCCGCGCTCGACTATGCGCTGTACCTCAGGGGCCTGGCGAACTTCAACGACAACCTCGGCCTGCTCTCGTTCATCTCGCGCGAGGACCTCTCCGAACGCGACCAGAAAGCGGCCAAGGACTCGTTCGAGGCATTCAGCGAACTGCTCTCGCGCTTCCCGCAATCGCGCTACGCGCACGATGCGCGCCAGCGCATGACCTACATCGTGAACGCGCTGGCGCAATATGAGGTGCACGTGGCGCGCTACTACTTTCAGCGCGGTGCGTACGTGGCGGCCATCGGCCGCGCCCAGACGGCACTGGCCGACTACCAGGGCGTTCCGGCACTGGAAGAAGCGCTGTACATCCTGATCCGCTCCTACGACGCGCTGGGCATGGCGCAGTTGCGCGACGACGCGCGCCGCGTGATGGACCAAACCTACCCGCAAAGCGCCTATATGAATGGCGGATTCAAGAGCCACTCCGATCCGTGGTGGAAGGTCTGGTGAGCCGCATGGACGGCGTGCCGCAAGCAAGCGCTGCGCATGCCCGCGCGGCCTGCTGACCCAACCCTGCACGCCTCTTGTTGCAATTGTGCGATACTTGAAACCTTTCGCCTGCCAGACCCCGGCCCCGTAACCCTCACCGTAACCGTATCCTTGCCATCCCTCGGCAGGTCTACCAACCACCCATCGCATGTCCGTACCCGCAGCGCCGTCCGAAATCCAGCAGGCTCTGGCCAAGCTCACCCCGTTCTTCCGGCGCGCCTTTGCCTTCAGCGTGCTCTCCGGACTCTTGGTCCTCGGGCCCACAGCCTATATGTTCGAGGTCTACGACCGGGTGGTGAACAGCCGCAACCACATGACCCTGGTCATGCTGACGCTGTTGGTGCTGCTGGCCATCGCGGTCATGGAAATTCTCGAATGGGCGCGTGCCGAAACCCTGCGCGAAGCAGGGTCCTCGCTGGAGCAGACGCTCGCGCCCCGGGTTTTCAACGCCATCCATGCGGCGCACCTGAAACAGGGCGTGGCCGTCGGGGTGCAGCCCATGATGGATTTGCGCGTGGTGCGCGACTTCTTCTATGCGCCGGCACTCGGGGCGGCCATGGAAACACCGGTGGCGCTGATTTTGCTGGTCCTGCTGTTCATGATCCATCCCCTTCTGGGCTGGGTGTCGCTGGCCGGGGCGGTGCTGCAGACCGGCATTTCGTGGCTCAACGAGCGCAGTACCAGCCCCGCATTGCGCGACGCGAACCGGTCGGACACGCAGGCGCGGACCTGCGTGGACGGCACCTTGCGCCACACCGACGTGATTGCCGCCCTGGGAATGGAACAGAACATGCGCCAGCGCTGGCTCGCGCTGCACGACGAGGGTCTGGGCTTGCAGTCCCGGGCCTCGGACAATGCCGGAATTTTTCAGGCCCTGGGCAAGTTCTTGCAGACCACGCTGTCTTCGGCGCTCCTGGGTCTTGGCGCCTGGCTGCTGATGTACGACAAACTGCTCGGCGGGCCGGGAATGCTGATCGTCGGCTCGGTGCTCGGCGGGCGGGTGCTCGCGCCGCTGGTGCAGGTGGTGTCGCAATGGCGCGCGGTGGTCCAGGTCCGCGGGTCGTGGGAGCGGCTCAAGCAGCTTTTGCAGCGCCTGCCGCCGCCGACGCCGGACATGCCCTTGCCCAAGCCCAAGGGACGGGTGGCGGTGGAGAACCTCGTCGCCGGCGTCAGCGCCGGCACGCCGCCCTTCATCAAGGGCCTGTCGTTCGCCTTGCAGCCGGGAGAAGTGCTCGCAGTGCTCGGCTCCTCGGCGGCGGGCAAGACCACGCTGGCGCGCATGCTGATGGGGCTGTGGTCTCCGGTCGCCGGGAGCGTGCGCCTCGATGGCGTGGACGTGAGCGTGTGGAACAAGACAGAACTGGGGCCCCATGTGGGCTATGTGCCGCAGGACGTGGAACTGCTCGCGGGAACGCTGGGCGACAACATCGTGCGCTTTGGCAAGCCCAACGAGGAAGCGATGCACGCCGCGGCCCGGGCCGTAGGCCTGCACGCGTGGATCATGTCGCTGCCTCTGGCCTACGACTCCCCCGTGGGAGACGCCGGGGTCATGCTCTCCGGCGGCCAGCGCCAGCGCGTTGCGCTCGCGCGGGCGTTGTACGGCACGCCGGTGTTCATCGTGCTCGACGAGCCCAACGCCAGCCTGGACGAGATCGGCAACATCGCCCTGATCGAGGCGCTGCACGCGTGCAAGGCGCGCGGCACCAGCTGCGTGATCATGACCCATTTGCCGAGCGTGCTCGCCGTGGCGGACAAGGTGCTCGTTCTGCAAGCGGGCACGCAGCAGGCTTTCGGGCCGCGCGACGAGGTGCTCGCCGCGCTGCGCAACAGCGTTTCCGCAGGCCCTGCGGGAACGCGTACGACGATCGCCGTACCACAGATTTCCTGAGCAATTGACCGTGAACGACCGACTGAACCCACCCCCCCAACGAACGAGCACCATGTCCCCCAGCGGTTTTTTCCCACGCAGCGAAATCACCCTGGCCCTGAAACGCCTGCGGCGTGAATGGGTCGTGGTTGCGATCTTCAGCATGGTGGCGAATGTGCTCATGCTGGTGCCCACGCTGTACATGCTGCAGGTGTACGACCGGGTGCTGGTCAGCCTCAACGAGTTGACCTTGCTTGCCATATCGCTGATCACGCTGTTTCTCTTCGCCATCATGGCCTTCGCCGAATGGGCCCGCTCGCGCCTGCTCGTGCGCGTCGGTGTGCGTCTGGACCGGCTGCTCAGGGAGCGCGTCTTCAGCGCGGGGTTTGCGCGCGGTGCCGGCGGCGGAGCGAATCCGGGGCAGCCGTTCAGCGATATGACCGAGTTGCGCCAGTTCCTCACCGGGCCCGGAATTTTTGCCTTCTTCGACCTGCCGTGGGTTCCCGTCTACCTCGGCGTGCTATTCCTGCTGCACCCGCTGCTCGGCGCCGTGGCGCTCGGTTTCACGCTGATTCAGGCGGCGCTGGCGTGGCTGGGGCACCACCGCACCGTGACCCCGCTGGAGGAACTTGCCAAATCCCAGACCAAGGCGTACTCCTACATCGACGGCAAGCTGCGCAACGCCGAAGCCGTCGAAGCCATGGGAATGCTGCAACCGCTGTACCAGCGCTGGAAGCTCCTGCACGCAGACTGTGCCGGGCGGCACGCGGCGGTGCAGGGGCTGACGCACCGCGTGATGGCCTGGAGCAAATCCGTGCGCTATGCGCAGCAGTCGCTGTCGCTGGCGACGGGGGCCTTGCTGGTGATCGACGGCCAGCTGACCGTGGGCGCGATGATTGCAGCGAACGTGCTGATGACCCGGACGCTGGCGCCGATCGACCAGTTGGTGAGCACTTGGCGCGGCTTTGTCGGGGCCCGCGCGGCGTTCCGGCGGCTCGGGCAACTGCTGGCCGACAATCCGCCCGCACCGGTTGCCAAGCCCCAGCGCTTGCACGGTGAGGTGCAACTGCGCGCACTGCAGGCGACTGCGCCGAGCCGCCCCGAACCCATTCTGCGCGGCATCGATTTGCACGCCGCCCCGGGCAGCTTGACGGTGGTGTTGGGCCCCTCGGGTTCGGGCAAGTCCACGCTGGCGCGGGTGCTGGTCGCGGCCTGGCCCGTCGCGCGCGGGGAGTATCTGATCGACGGCCGGCCCATCGCCGAATGGGCCCAGGCAGGGCTGGCCCAGCAGGTGGGTTATCTGCCGCAGGATACGGCGCTGTTTGGCGGAACCATCGCCGAGAACATCGCACGCTTTTTCCGGGTGGACTCGGCGAAAGTCATCTCCGCCGCCCGCTACGCCGGCCTGCACGAGATGGTGCTGCGCTTCCCCAAGGGCTACGACACGCCGATCGGCGAAGCGGGCAGGTTGCTCTCGGGCGGACAGCGCCAGCGCATCGGACTGGCGCGCGCGCTGTACGGCGACCCGGCGCTGCTGGTGCTCGACGAACCGAATGCCCATCTCGACGATGCGGGCGAGGCCGCGCTGCTCGAAACCATTCGCGGGCTCAAGGAGCGTGGCAAGACCATCGTCATGGTGACGCACCGCGCCGGAGTGCTCGCACTGGCCGACCAGGTGCTGGTCCTGCACGCGGGCAAAGTAGAGTTTCAGGGACCGCGCGACCAAGTTTTCGCCCAGATGCAGGCAGCACGGGATGCCCCCCCAAAAGCCCCCGGGGGCGCCTTGCCGGCCCCGCAGCCGCGGCCTGCCTGATCTTGTCTGACCCAATCCCAATGGCACGCTGCATTTTTGAGCGCCTATTTTTTAAAGCCCTATTCCCATGGACAGCACCGAACCTTTGAAACAAGCCCCTGCGGCATCTCCCATGACCGGGATCCGACCCGCTCCCGTAGCACCGCCTTCCGACACGGGGCGTGCGGCGCGTACCGGACTGTTGGTCCTGGGCCTGGGGCTGGGTGGTTTTCTCCTGTGGGCCGCTTTGGCGCCGCTCGATGAAGGCGTTCCCAGCCCGGGGATGGTCGCCATCGATACCAAGCGCAAGGCGGTGCAGCACCTGAGCGGGGGCATCGTCAAACAAGTCTTCGTGCGCGAGGGCGACGTGGTCGCGGCCGGTCAGCCTTTGATTACCCTGGACGACGCGGTGGCCAAGGCCAACTACGAGGCGGTCCGCCAGCGTTACCTCGGACTGCGCGCGGTCCAGGGCCGCCTGCTGGCCGAGCAGGCCGGGGCCGCCACCATCAGCTTTCACCCGGACTTGGTGGCGACCCGCTCGGACCCGCTGATCGGGCCGCAGATGCAGCAACAGACGCAGCTGATGCAGTCGCGGCGCGCGGCGTTGCACGCCGAAGTGCAGGCCATGGAGGAGAACATCCAGGGCCAGAACTCCCTGCTGCATTCGATTGCCGGCATGCTCGTCGGTCGGCGCGGGCAGTTGGACCTGCTGCAGGACGAACTGAACCACACGCGCGAACTCGTCAAGGAAGGCTATATCCCGCGCAACCGGCAACTCGAGCTCGAGCGCTTGGTGGGCGATTCCAACCTGGCGATCACCGAGCTTCTGGGAAATACCGCGCGCACCCAGCGCGGCATCGCCGAGGTGCGCCAGAAGATCCTGGCGCGCCAGCAGGAATACCGCAAGGAAGTCGAGACCATGCTCGGCGACATCACCCGCGAGGTGCAGTCGGACGCGGACAAATACGTGGCGCTCAAGGCGGACCTGGAGCGCACCGAAATCCGGTCGCCGGCCGCGGGCCAGGTGGTGGGCCTGACGGTGCAGTCCGTAGGGGCCGTGGTGCAAGCGGGACAGCAGCTCATGGGAATCGTCCCCCCGGACGAAGCCCTGATACTGGAAGCGCGCATCGCCCCGCACCTGATCGACAAGGTGCACCCCGGCCTGCATGCGGACGTGCGCTTCTCGTCCTTCGCGCATTCCCCGCATCTGGTGGTAGAGGGCGAAGTCGCGTCCATCTCGGGCGACCTGCTCACGGACATGCACACCAACGTGACCTACTACCTGGCGCGCGTCAAGGTCACTCCCAAGGGCATGAAAACCCTGGGTTCCCGCCTGATGCAGCCGGGAATGCCCGCGGAAATCGTGATCAAGACCGGCGAGCGCACCATGCTGACCTACTTGCTCGGGCCCTTGCTCAAGCGGGTGGCCAGTTCTTTGAAAGAGGAGTGAAACGCCATGGCATTGCTCACCACACCGCTGAAGAAGAAGCCATCCTGGCTGGCCTGCACGGCTGCGCTGGGCCTGCTCGCCGGACCCAGCGCAGCCATGGATTTGATGCAGGCCTACCAGATCGCCTTGCAACAGGACGCCACCGTGCGCGCCGTCCGCGCTGCGGCGCAGGCCAGCGACGAGTTGGTGGAGCAGGCCAAGGCCCAGCGCCTCCCGGACATTTCGTTCAACGCCACGCGCAACCGCAATGACCTGGCGAACAAGGCCAAGCCGCACGATTACTACTCCAGCCACAATGCCTCGCTGAGCCTGCGCCAGCCCATCTTCCACATGGCGACGGTGGTGGGCGTGGAGCAGGCACACAGAACGCGTGCCGACGTGGAAGCGCAGTTGCAGCGTGAATTGCAGAACCTGGGCGTGCGCGTGAGCGACGCCTATCTGCAGCTGCTGTTTTCCCAGGACCAGCTGGCCCTGATGCAACTGCAAAAGGACGCCACCACCACCGGGCTGGACGCAGCGCACAAGCTGTTGAAGGCCGGCAAGGGAACGCGCACCGACATCGACGAAGCCCAGACCAAGCTGGACATTGCGATTTCCCAGGAGCTCGAAGTCCGGCAGCAACTGGACTACGCGCGCCGCCAGCTCGAGATCCTCGTGAATCAGCCGGTCGAGACCCTCAGCCCACTCGATGCCGACCGCCTGTCCGCCTGGTCGCCGGAGCTGCGCAGCGTGCAGGACTGGCTCACGCAGGCCGAAGACAGCAGCCCGGACATCCAGCAGCTCAAGGCGCGCGTGGACGTCGCCCGGCTGGAGATCGAGAGGGCCGCGAGCGGGCATCTGCCCACGCTCGACGCGGTCGCACAGTGGACGCGCAACTACCGGGACGGTGACGCCTCTGCGCGCAACTCGAATTACACCCAGGGCTCGATTGGCCTGCGGCTGAACCTGCCCCTGTACGCCGGCGGCGAGGTGAACTCGGCGGTGCGCAAGGCCGTTGCCGAGGAACTGCGGGCCAAGGAAATGCTGGAGGCCGGGCGCCGCGAACTGAGCCTGCGCATCCACACCGAGTTTCGTGGCGTGAGTGAAGGGCGCGTGCGCATCCAGGCGCAGGAGCAAGTGGCACGCTCGGCGGCGCAAATGGTGATATCGATACGCCAATCGTTCAAGGGGGGAGTCAGAACCCTGCTCGACCTGCTGAACGCGGAGCAGGAGAAGGAACGCGCACTGCGCGACTTGGCCCGCATGCGCTACACCTATCTGATGTCCTGCGTGCGCCTGCAGTCGCTGGTCGGAAGCAACGGTGAGGCCAGCATTGCGGCAATCAACGCCTTGCTCACGACGCCCTGACCCTGAGCACACGCCCCCGTCCGCGACCCGTCAGTGATTCCTTCGGTCTACGGACGGGCGCTGGCGGCGCTGCGCTTCAGCGGTTGCTTGGAAAGCTGAATACCGCACCCTCGCGCACGCCGGCGGAGGGCCAGCGCTGCGTGATGGTCTTGCGCTTGGTGTAGAAGCGCACGGCGTCGGGCCCGTAGGCGTTCAGGTCGCCGAACAGGCTGCGCTTGAAGCCACCGAACGAGTGGTACGCCACAGGAACAGGCAAGGGCACGTTCACGCCCACCATGCCGACCTGTATATGGTCGCTGAAGTAGCGCGCGGCCTCGCCGTCGCGCGTGAAGATGCAGGTGCCGTTGCCGTATTCGTGCGCGTCGATCAGGTCCATGGCCTCCTGCAGCGTCTTCACGCGCACCACGCCGAGCACGGGGCCGAAGATTTCCTCTTGGTAGATCTTCATTCCGGGCCTGACTTGGTCAAACAGACAGGCGCCCAGGAAGTAGCCGTTTTCGTGGCCCGGCGCAACCTGCACGCCGCGGCCGTCAACCACCAGTTCGGCGCCTTCGGCGACGCCGCTGTCCACGTAGGCCCTGACCTTTTCAAAATGCTGTTTCGTGACCAGTGGGCCCATGTCGTTGCCGTTGTCGGTTCCCGGGCCGACCTTCATTTTGGCGATCTCGGTCTTCAGGCCCGCGACCACGGCGTCACCCACCGCGTCGCCCACGGCGACGAGCAGCGGAATGGCCATGCAGCGCTCGCCGCAGGAGCCGTAGGCGGCACCCATCAGGGCGCTGACGGCGTTGTTCACATCGGCGTCGGGCATCAGCACGGCGTGGTTCTTGGCGCCGCCGAGCGCCTGCACGCGCTTGCCATGCGCGCAGCCGGTGGCGTAGATGCTTTGCGCAATGGGGGTCGAGCCGACGAAACTCACGGCCTTGACGCGCGCGTCGGTGAGCAGCGTGTCCACCGCTTCCTTGTCGCCATTGACCACGTTGAGCACACCCGGAGGCACTCCCGCCTGCAGCGCGAGTTGGGCGATGAACAGCACACTCGAGGGGTCGCGCTCCGAGGGCTTGAGCACGAAGGTATTCCCGCAGACGAGCGCCATGGGCCACATCCACAGCGGAACCATGGCCGGAAAGTTGAACGGCGTGATTCCGGCCGTGACGCCCAGCGCCTGGAACTCGCTCCACGAATCGATCGACGGGCCGACGTTGCGGCTGTGCTCGCCCTTGAGCAGTTCGGGGGCGTAGCTCGCGTATTCGACGTTTTCGATTCCGCGCTGCAACTCGCCGTGCGCGTCAGACAGCACCTTGCCGTGCTCGGCGGTGATGAGGGCTGCGATCTTGTCGGCGTTTTCTTCGAGCAACCCCTTGAGCCGGGACATGACGCGCGCACGCTTGAGCGGCGGCGTGTTGCGCCACGCGGGGAAGGCGGCCTGCGCCGAGGCGATGGCCTGCTCCACCGTGGCCCTGTCGGCCAGCGCCACGCTGCTGCTGCTCAGGCCGGTGGCGGGGTTGAACACCGGCTGCGTGCGCGCGGCGTCGGCGACGATGCGGCCATCGATCAGGTGACCGATGGTGTGGGTGACGGACTGGTCGTGCTTCATGATGCTCTGCGTAGTAGATGCTGCAGCGGCCTTCCGTTCCGGCAGCTGCAACGCGGCTATGGATGGTGAACGGCCCGACTTGCTCGGTGCTTACGCGGTTTCGGCGAGTGCCTCGCCGAGCGCGTTGATCAGGCGGTCGATCTCGGCCTTTTCGCTGACGAACGGCGGCGCGAGCTGCATGGTGTCGCCGCCGTAGCGCACGTAGAAGCCCTTTTTCCAGCAGTTCATGGCGATTTCGTAGGGGCGCCTCGCGGGCTCGCCCGGCATCTGGGCGATGGTGAACCCGGCCGCCAAGCCGAAGTTGCGGATGTCCAGAACGTGCTTGACGCCCCTGAGGCTGTGCACGGCCTGTTCGAAGTGCACGGCGAGCGCCTGCACGCGGCCAAGCATGTCTTCCTTTTGCAGCAGGTCGAGCGCCGCAATGCCCGCCGCGCAGGCCACGGGGTGCGCCGAATAGGTGTAGCCGTGCGGGAACTCCGGCAGGTAGTCCGGGCCACCCGCGGCCATCAGGGTGTCGTAGATTTCCTTGCGCACCACCACGCCGCCGAGCGGCTGCACGCCGTTGGTCACCTGCTTGGCAAAGTTCAGCAGGTCGGGCGTCACGCCGAAGGCCTCGGCGCCGGTCCAGGCGCCGCAGCGGCCAAAGCCCGTGATCACTTCGTCGAAGATCAGCAGGATGTTGTTCTGCGTGCAGATCTCGCGCAGGCGCTGCAGGTAGCCCACGGGCGGGACCACGACGCCGGCCGACCCCGCGAAGGGCTCGACGATCACGGCAGCGATGTTCGACGCGTCGTGCAGCGCGATCACTTCGAGCAGGCGATCGGCGAGCTCCTTGCCCGTGGGCGGCATGCCCTTGTGAAAGGAGCCTGCGGGCGGCTGGGTATGCGGCAGGTGGTCGGCCTCGATGCCCTGGCCGAACAGCCTGCGGTTGGCGCCGATTCCGCCCACCGAGAGGCCGCCGAAGTTCACGCCGTGGTAGCCCTTTTCCCGGCCGATGAGGCGCGTCTTGCTGCCCTGGCCCTTGGTGCGCCAGTAAGCGCGCGCCATCTTCAGCGAGGTGTCCGCCGATTCGGATCCCGAGTCGGTGAAGAACACGTGGTCCAGGCCCGCAGGCGTCAGCGCCTTGATGCGGTTGGCCAGCTCGAACGACAGCGGGTGGCCGAACTGGAACGCGGGTGCATAGTCGAGCTTTTGCGCCTGTTTGCCGATGGCTTCGGCGATCTCGCGGCGACCGTGGCCCAATCCCGTACACCACAGGCCCGAGAGGCCGTCGAAGATCTTGCGGCCTTCGGCGTCGGTGTAGTAGGCGCCGCTGCCCGCAACGATCATGCGCGGGTTGGCCTTGAACTGGCGGTTTGCCGTGTAGGGCATCCAGTGCGCATCAAGCCATTCGGCGTCCATGCGGGGGCCTTGCGCGCCGGTTGCGGGTTTTTCGATATTGACGAAGCTCATGGGAAGGTCTCCAGTGCGAAACGCGACGACAAGGAATGGATCGGGCCCGGCATTGTTGCGCCGGGCGTTGATCTCTCAAATAATCCAATATCAATGTTTGCTTGACGATTCATGCAAGTAAGAACCTCTGCGACGCCCGCCAAAATCTCTGCCTCTGCGGCCCCGGCCCGACAGCGCGCCATCCTCGGCCAGCTCAGCGACATGGATTTGCGCCTGCTGCAGGTGTTCAAGAGCGTGGTCGAATGCGGCGGCATGGCGGCCGCCGAGCTTGAGCTGAATATCGGCGCGAGCACCGTGAGCCGCCACATGAAAGACCTGGAGACGCGCCTGGGTCTGACGCTGTGCCGCCGCGGCCGGGGAGGATTTGCGCTCACCGCCGAAGGCCAGCGGGTGTACGACGAGACCCTGCGCTTGCTGGCCTCGGTGCGCGGCTTTCGTGACAGCATCGACGACATCCACTGCCGCATGGGCGGGCAATTGGCGGTGGCCATTTTCGACAAGACGGCGAGCAACCCGGCGGCGCGCATCGGCCAGGCCATCGCCGCCTTCAGCGCCGCGGCGCCGGATGTGCAGTTGCAACTGCACGTGGGCTCGATCAACGCCATCGAGCGCGGTGTCATCGACGGCAGCTACCAAGTAGGAATCATCCCCGCGCACCGCAACTCGCACAGCCTGGCCTACGCCAACCTGTTTGCCGAGTCCATGCTGCTGTACTGCGGAGCGGACCACCCGCTGTTTGGTGCGTCCACACCCCCCGCCGGTTGGCAGGCGGTGCGCCACTACCAATTTGCCGGGCTGGGCTACCACTCGCCGAACATGGAACTGAGCCACCAGGCCCAGCTGCGGCGCGCGGCCACCGGTTTTGACCAGGAGTCCATCGCCACGCTGATCCTGTCGGGCCGCTTTCTCGGTTTCTTGCCGGACCACTACGCCGAGGCGTTCGAGCGCCAGGGCCGCATGCAGGCCGTGAACCCGGCGCTGTTTCGCTACAACTGCCAGTTCGTGAGCCTGATGCGCCGCTCGCTCGTACCCGCCAGAGCGGCGCAGGCGTTTGCCCAGTGTCTGCAAGATGCGCACACGGCAGGCTGATGGGGCCACGCCCCGGATGCACACGGCGCATCCCACCGGGCGTGCTCCTGCCACGCAGCGTCTGCGCAGCCGGCGCCCGGTCCGGATCAGGGAGGTCTCAGGAGTACACCGGAGGCTCGCCCTCGGGCCGCGTCTTGAAGCGCTTGTGCACCCAGTAGTACTGGCCCGGCGCGGCGTCGATGTAGGTTTGCAGCCGCGCATTCATCTGCGCCGTGTCGGCCTCGGCGTCGGCGCTCGGATAGTCGGGCCAGGCGGGCGTGATTTCGGCGCAGTAGCCGGCGCGGGTGAGGCGCGTGACCATTGCAATCACCTTCGCCCGCCCCAGCCGCGCAAAGCGCGGGAGCGAGGGCAGCGTGGCGGCCGCAACGCCGTAGAACGGAACGAACAGCGAGTCGTTGCGGCCAAAGTCCATGTCCGGCAGCAGGTACAGCAGGCCCCCCCGGCGCAGATTCTCGATGATGGGTTTCACACTGCCGCTGCGGTTGAGCATGCGCACATTGCCAAAGCGCTGGCGGCCCGCGCGCAACCAGGCGTCGACCGCCGGGCTGGGGTGGGTGGAGAAGATCGACGTGAACGCCCGCGACGTATGCAGCGTCAGCGCCGAGCCTCCGGCATCCATGCCGTAGAAATGCGGCGCAAAGATGATGCAGGGGGCATCGCCCTGCAATTCCTCCAATGCGCCCTGCAATTGCACGCGCCGCAGCACCACGTCCGCCGGCGCGAGCCACAGCCAGCTGCGGTCCAGCCACGACTGGCAGAACAGCACAAAGGTTTCGCGCGCCCATTGGCGGCGCTGCCGCGCGCTGGCCTGCGGGTAGCACAGGGCCAGATTGCGCAATGCCACGCGGCGGCGCGGCACGGCCAGCGCGTACAGAACGCGCCCGATGAACCAGCCCATGCCGCGCAGCACGGGCAGCGGCAGGCGCGCCAGCACCCGCATGAACCATACCCCCAGGCGCCCCGTCATGCGTCCACCCCGGCAGAAGAAGGGGGCACGGCGCGCGGTGGCTTGTAGCGGCCGTAGCCCCAGAGGTACTGCCCGGGGCATTGGCGAATGAGGTATTCCATGGCCTGATTGATTTGCAAGACGGCGGCCTCCAACGGGGCTGACAGCGGCTGCGCCAGCGGTTCGAAATAGGTGACGAAACCACGGCCCCAGGCCAGGCGCTCGCAGCGCGCCAGCACGATGGCAGCGCCCGTCTGCTGCGCCAGGCGCACGGCCAGGGTCATGGTGTAGGCGTCGCGGCCGAAGAAGGACGTCCATTGACCCTGCCCCTGCGGCGGCACCTGGTCGGGCAGCAGGCCCACGGCCTCGCCACGGCGCAGTGCCCGGATCATCTGGCGCACGCCCGCGAGCGTGGTGGGCAGCAGCAGCACGCCGGGCCGGTTGCGCGCGGTTTCCATCAGCTTGGCCAACCAAGCCTGGCGTGCGGGGCGGTAGAGCGCGGTGATCGGTCCGTGCTCGGCGCCCCAGCGCTGCGCGATCGCCTGCACCACGATCTCGAAACAGCCCTGGTGCGGTGAGAGGAACACGATGCCGCGCCCGGCCGCGTAGGCCCGCTCCACGCAGGACTCGCCCTCCAGGTGGCAGGACAGCGGCGCCCCCAGCCACAGGCGCGGCAGTTCGGCCACCATGCGGCCCGCATGCGCCACGGCGGCGCGCACGGCGCGAAACGGATAGCCCGCGAGCGCCGAATGCGCGCGAAAGCGGCGCCGGTACGTGGGCGACGCACAGAACGCCACCCAGCCCAAGGCTGCGCCCAGCGCATGCAAAAACCACAGTGGAAACACGGAAAGAAATCGGAAAACGACTGGCATTAGAATGGCAGGGTCGCTGAGTTAAATGAGCAACTTGCAGGGCGACGTTAAAAAAATCTGCTAAAGCGTTCGCCAAAGCTCCCACGGAGTCAGGGCAACGCCCCAAATACCGAAACCCAGGAGTTTATTCAAATGGCGAACGACTTTCTCTTCACCTCGGAATCCGTCTCCGAAGGCCACCCCGACAAGGTAGCCGACCAGATCTCGGACGCCATCCTGGACGCGGTCTTCCGGCAGGACCCCGAAAGCCGCGTCGCTGCCGAGACACTGGTCGGCACCGGCCTCGTGGTGCTGGCCGGCGAAATCAGCACCAAGGCGCACGTGGACTACACCCAGGTGGCGCGCGACACCATCCGGCGCATCGGCTACGACAACACCGACTATGGAATCGACCACAAGGGCTGCGCCGTGCTCGTGGCCTACGGCAAGCAGAGCGGGGACATCGCCCAGGGCGTGGACCACGCAAGCGACGACCCCTTGAACACCGGCGCCGGCGACCAGGGCCTGATGTTCGGCTACGCCTGCGACGAAACGCCCGAGTTCATGCCCGCGCCGATCTACTACGCGCACCGCCTGGTCGAACGCCAGGCCCAGTTGCGCAAGGACGGCCGCCTGCCCTTTCTGCGCCCCGACGCCAAGAGCCAGGTCACGCTGCGCTACGTGGACGGCAGGCCGCACAGCATCGACACCGTGGTGCTCTCCACCCAGCACGACCCCGACCAGTCGGAGACCGCGACCAGGATGAAGCAAAGTTTCATCGACGCGGTCGTCGAGGAAATCATCCGGCCCGTGCTGCCCAAGGAATGGCTGCTGCCGCACACGCGCTACCTGATCAACCCCACCGGCCGCTTCGTCACCGGCGGCCCGCAGGGCGACTGCGGCCTCACGGGCCGCAAGATCATCGTCGACACCTACGGCGGTGCCTGCCCGCACGGCGGCGGCGCGTTCAGCGGCAAGGACCCGACGAAGGTAGACCGCTCGGCAGCCTACGCCGCGCGCTACGTGGCCAAGAACATCGTGGCCGCGGGCTTGGCGCGCCAGTGCCAGATCCAGGTGGCGTATGCCATCGGGGTTGCCCGGCCCATGAACATCACCGTGTACACCGAGGGCACGGGCGTCATCGCCGACGAGCGCATTGCCGCGCTGGTCAGCGAACATTTCGATCTGCGCCCCAAGGGCATCATCCAGATGCTCGACCTGCTGCGCCCGATCTACGAAAAGACCGCCGCCTACGGCCATTTCGGACGCGAAGAACCCGAGTTCACTTGGGAGCGAACGGACAAGGCCGGTGCCCTGCGTGCGGCAGCCGGCCTGTAAGCTGCGCGGCGCCGGCGCGCAGGTCCCGCGCGGCGGACCGGAGACATATGTACGACACCGCCATCTGCATCGGGCGTTTCGAGCCCGTCCACAACGGCCACTTGGCCCTGCTGCGGCGCGCACTCGACAGCGCGCCGCAGGTCATCGTGGTACTGGGCTCGGCCTGGCAGGCACGCTCGCTCAAGAACCCTTTCACCTGGCAGGAACGCGAAGCCATGCTGCGCGCTGCCCTGCCCGCCGCAGCCAACGCCCGCGTGCAAACGCTGGCCGTGCGTGACCACTACAACGAAGCCCTGTGGGTCAACGCCGTGCGCCAGGGCGTGGCCCGGATCACGGCAGGCGGAGCGCGCACCGCTCTGGTGGGGCATTTCAAGGACGCCACGAGCAGCTACCTGGACGCATTCCCGGGCTGGGAACTGATCCCTGTGCCGCGCCAGGGCCGAATCGACGCCGCCGCGATCCGCGACGCGTACTTTGGCGCGACGCCCGACACCGTGCGCCCTGCGCTCGCCCCCCTGGCCAACGAGATTCCCCCAAGCACCCTCGCGGCGCTGGAACGCTTCGCACAAACCCCGCAATACCCCGCCCTGCAAGAGGATTGGCGCATGCTGCGCGGCTGCCGCCAGTCCTGCACGCCCGTATTCGTGGCAGTGGGCGCCGTGCTGCGCTGCCAGGACCAGGTGCTGCTGATGCGCCGCGCCAGCGCCCCCGGGAAGGGGCTGCTGGCCGTTCCCGAAGGCTGCATCGCGCCGCGGGAAACCGTGTGGCAATCGTGCCTGCGCGCGTTGCGCGAGGAAGCCCGCTGCACGCTGCCCGAAGCCGCCTTGCGCGCCGCATTCCGGTCCATGGCCGTATTCGACCACCCCGAGCGCAGCCAGCGCGGACGCACCCTGGCGCACGCGCATTATTTCGACCTTGGAACGTCGGCCTTCCCCACGGCACAGACCGGCGACGCTGCGTTGCAACTGCCATGGACGCCGATCGTGCAACTGGCGGCCATGGAGGAGGAATTCTTCGAAGACCACTTCCACATCCTGGACCACTTCCTGTCCATCACCACCGGCTGAGAAACACCCATGCGGCCATGGCTGCAAACAAATCGGCGCTGAAAAGCATGCGGGGTGACGCCCCCCCCCGAAACAGTTGCACAAAGACAAACCCCCCAGCCTTGTGGGCTGGGGGGTTTGAGGGCTGTAATAGCCTGACGATGACCTACTTTCACACGGGAACCCGCACTATCATCGGCGCAAGGTCGTTTCACTGTCCTGTTCGGGATGGGAAGGAGTGGGACCAACCTGCTATGGTCATCAGGCATAACCGGGTGTCACCCTGGCTTCGCGTCAGGGCGACGCATTCATAGAGTCTGGAATCAGATTTTGTATTTTGACTGCGTCCACATGGCATAACTATCCTGTCCTTGACGGCTCCGAGTCCATCAAAGTTATAGGGTCAAGCCGCACGAGCAATTAGTACAGGTTAGCTCAACGCATTGCTGCGCTTGCACACCCTGCCTATCAACGTCCTGGTCTTGAACGACTCTTCAGGGGGCTCAAGGCCCCGGCAGATCTCATCTTGAAACGAGTTTCCCGCTTAGATGCTTTCAGCGGTTATCTCTTCCACACTTGGCTACTCGGCCATGCCACTGGCGTGACAACCGATACACCAGAGGTGTGTCCACTCCGGTCCTCTCGTACTAGGAGCAGCATTCCTCAAATCTGCAACGCCCACGGAAGATAGGGACCAAACTGTCTCACGACGTTTTAAACCCAGCTCACGTACCTCTTTAAATGGCGAACAGCCATACCCTTGGGACCGGCTACAGCCCCAGGATGAGATGAGCCGACATCGAGGTGCCAAACACCGCCGTCGATATGAACTCTTGGGCGGTATCAGCCTGTTATCCCCAGAGTACCTTTTATCCGTTGAGCGATGGCCCTTCCATTCAGAACCACCGGATCACTATGTCCTGCTTTCGCACCTGCTCGACTTGTCAGTCTCGCAGTCAAGCACGCTTTTGCCATTGCACTATCGTCACGATTTCCGTCCGTAACTAGCGTACCTTCGAACTCCTCCGTTACGCTTTGGGAGGAGACCGCCCCAGTCAAACTGCCTACCATGCACTGTCCCCGATCCAGTTTCATGGACCAAGGTTAGAACCTCAAACACACCAGGGTGGTATTTCAACGTCGGCTCCATACAATCTGACGACTGCACTTCTTCGCCTCCCACCTATCCTACACAGATCTGTTCAAAGTCCAATACAAAGCTACAGTAAAGGTTCATGGGGTCTTTCCGTCTTTCCGCGGGGAGATTGCATCATCACAAACATT
This sequence comes from Verminephrobacter aporrectodeae subsp. tuberculatae, assembly GCF_026127385.1. Taxonomy (NCBI): domain Bacteria; kingdom Pseudomonadati; phylum Pseudomonadota; class Betaproteobacteria; order Burkholderiales; family Comamonadaceae; genus Verminephrobacter; species Verminephrobacter aporrectodeae. Next base: position 1,903,372 of record NZ_QZCX01000001.1, on the reverse strand, counting down.
TCAACTTCGCTGAGTCTCAGGAGGAGACAGTGTGGCCATCGTTACGCCATTCGTGCAGGTCGGAACTTACCCGACAAGGAATTTCGCTACCTTAGGACCGTTATAGTTACGGCCGCCGTTTACTGGGACTTCAATCAAGAGCTTGCACCCCATCATTTAATCTTCCAGCACCGGGCAGGCGTCACACCCTATACTTCCACTTTCGTGTTTGCAGAGTGCTGTGTTTTTATTAAACAGTCGCAGCCACCGATTTTTTGCAACCCCTTCCGGCTCCCTCTGTTCGAGTTCACCTACTCAGGGCATACCTTCTCCCGAAGTTACGGTATCAATTTGCCGAGTTCCTTCTCCTGAGTTCTCTCAAGCGCCTTAGAATACTCATCTCGCGCACCTGTGTCGGTTTGCGGTACGGTCGCGTGTAGCTGGAGCTTAGTGGCTTTTCCTGGAAGCAGGGTATTACTCGCTTCGTCTGCTTGCAGACTCGTTATCACCCCTCATCTCAGCCCGGCGGATTTGCCTTCCGGGCACGACTACCGGCTTGAACCAACTCTTCCATCCGTTGGCCGAGCTAACCTTCTCCGTCCCCACATCGCACTACACTTCGGTACAGGAATGTTCACCTGTTTCCCATCAGCTACGCATCTCTGCCTCGCCTTAGGGGCCGACTCACTCTACGCCGATGAACGTTGCGTAGAAAACCTTGCGCTTACGGCGAGGGGGCTTTTCACCCCCTTTCACGCTACTCATGTCAGCATTCGCACTTCTGATACCTCCAGCATCCGTCTCCAGACACCTTCTCAGGCCTACAGAACGCTCTCCTACCACTTGCGATTCCTCGCAAATCCGCAGCTTCGGTAACTGGCTTGAGCCCCGTTACATCTTCCGCGCAGGACGACTCGATCAGTGAGCTGTTACGCTTTCTTTAAATGATGGCTGCTTCTAAGCCAACATCCTGACTGTCTTTGCCTTCCCACTTCGTTTCCCACTTAGCCAATTTTAGGGACCTTAGCTGGCGGTCTGGGTTGTTTCCCTCTTGAGTCCGGACGTTAGCACCCGGTGCTCTGTCTCCCAAGCTCTGCTCTGCGGTATTCGGAGTTTGCATAGGTTTGGTAAGTCGCCATGACCCCCTAGCCTAAACAGTGCTCTACCCCCGCAGCCAATACTTGAGGCACTACCTAAATAGTTTTCGGAGAGAACCAGCTATTTCCAAGTTTGATTAGCCTTTCACCCCTATCCACAGCTCATCCCCTAGTTTTGCAACACTAGTGGGTTCGGACCTCCAGTACCTGTTACGGCACCTTCATCCTGGCCATGGATAGATCACTTGGTTTCGGGTCTACACCCAGCGACTTCTTCGCCCTCTTCGGACTCGATTTCTCTTCGGCTTCCCTATTCGGTTAACCTTGCCACTGAATGTAAGTCGCTGACCCATTATACAAAAGGTACGCAGTCACCCCTCTCAGGGCTCCTACTTTTTGTAAGCATGCGGTTTCAGGATCTATTTCACTCCCCTCCCGGGGTTCTTTTCGCCTTTCCCTCACGGTACTTGTTCACTATCGGTCGATTACGAGTATTTAGCCTTGGAGGATGGTCCCCCCATCTTCAGACAGGATTTCTCGTGTCCCGCCCTACTTTTCTCCAGCTCAGTACCACACTCCAGTTTTCGTCTACAGGGCTATCACCTTCTATGGCCGGGCTTTCCATCCCGTTCTTCTAACTGTCTTGCTATCTCTGGAAGGCTCTTCCAATTTCGCTCGCCACTACTCTCGGAATCTCGGTTGATTTCTTTTCCTCGGGCTACTTAGATGTTTCAGTTCGCCCGGTTCGCCTCGCATGCCTATTTATTCAGCATGCGATACCTCTTTCAAGGTGGGTTTCCCCATTCAGATATCTCCGGATCTCAGCTCTTTTGCCAGCTCCCCGAAGCTTTTCGCAGGCTATCACGTCTTTCTTCGCCTGTAATCGCCAAGGCATCCACCACATGCTCTTAGTCACTTGACCCTATAACTTTGACGTCTCTTTCGAGCCGCCTCCGTCTTCTTCAAGGACCTGCCAGGTCTTTCACCTGGCGCGTTATGCCGTAATGCGACTCCGGATCTTTCGATCCTTCATCGTTTACTTGAATTTCAAACCAAGTTTGAATATTCGTTTTGACGCAATCAAAATTTCTCGTCGCCAGCCATCCCGCTTCCACCTCTTACGGCTTCGCGGTCCTCGCCGGCGACTCTGATTTCGACTCTATGAATTTTTAAGGAACAGCCGATTGATCGCTTGATGTCGATCAACAACGAAGCAGCCTCTCTCGAAGCCGCTTCGGTGTTGAATGCCTTTCCCACTGCACTTGGTGGAGGATGACGGGATCGAACCGACGACCCCCTGCTTGCAAAGCAGGTGCTCTCCCAGCTGAGCTAATCCCCCTTCTTTCCGTGCCTGCCTCGGTTGCCCGCTCCGCCTCTTGGTGGGTCTAGTTGGGCTCGAACCAACGACCCCCGCCTTATCAAGACGGTGCTCTGACCAGCTGAGCTACAGACCCCCGTCGGCTCGCGCCAACCTTCCCTCCTACAACCGATGAGTGTGGACGTTCAATCTTGAATGCTTTCTTCCCAGAAAGGAGGTGATCCAGCCGCACCTTCCGATACGGCTACCTTGTTACGACTTCACCCCAGTCACGAACCCTGCCGTGGTAATCGCCCTCCTTGCGGTTAGGCTAACTACTTCTGGCAGAACCCGCTCCCATGGTGTGACGGGCGGTGTGTACAAGACCCGGGAACGTATTCACCGCGACGTTCTGATCCGCGATTACTAGCGATTCCGACTTCACGCAGTCGAGTTGCAGACTGCGATCCGGACTACGACTGGCTTTTTGGGATTGGCTCCCCCTCGCGGGTTGGCTTCCCTCTGTACCAGCCATTGTATGACGTGTGTAGCCCCACCTATAAGGGCCATGAGGACTTGACGTCATCCCCACCTTCCTCCGGCTTGTCACCGGCAGTCTCATTAGAGTGCCCATCTTAATGTAGCAACTAATGACAAGGGTTGCGCTCGTTGCGGGACTTAACCCAACATCTCACGACACGAGCTGACGACAGCCATGCAGCACCTGTGTTACGGCTCTCTTTCGAGCACCTCTCCATCTCTGGAGTCTTCCGTACATGTCAAAGGTGGGTAAGGTTCTTCGCGTTGCATCGAATTAAACCACATCATCCACCGCTTGTGCGGGTCCCCGTCAATTCCTTTGAGTTTCAACCTTGCGGCCGTACTCCCCAGGCGGTCAACTTCACGCGTTAGCTTCGTTACTGAGTCAGTCAAGACCCAACAACCAGTTGACATCGTTTAGGGCGTGGACTACCAGGGTATCTAATCCTGTTTGCTCCCCACGCTTTCGTGCTTGAGCGTCAGTACAGGCCCAGGGGATTGCCTTCGCCATCGGTGTTCCTCCGCATATCTACGCATTTCACTGCTACACGCGGAATTCCATCCCCCTCTGCCGTACTCCAGCCATACAGTCACATATGCAGTTCCCAGGTTGAGCCCAGGGATTTCACATCTGTCTTGCATGACCGCCTGCGCACGCTTTACGCCCAGTAATTCCGATTAACGCTCGCACCCTACGTATTACCGCGGCTGCTGGCACGTAGTTAGCCGGTGCTTATTCTTACGGTACCGTCATCTGCCCCAATTATTCATCAGGACCCTTTCGTTCCGTACAAAAGCAGTTTACAACCCGAAGGCCTTCATCCTGCACGCGGCATGGCTGGATCAGGCTTGCGCCCATTGTCCAAAATTCCCCACTGCTGCCTCCCGTAGGAGTCTGGGCCGTGTCTCAGTCCCAGTGTGGCTGGTCGTCCTCTCAGACCAGCTACAGATCGTCGGCTTGGTAGGCCTTTACCCCACCAACTACCTAATCTGCCATCGGCCGCTCCGTCCGCGCAAGGCCTTGCGGTCCCCTGCTTTCATCCTCAGATCTTATGCGGTATTAGCAAAGCTTTCGCTCCGTTATCCCCCTCGATCGGGCACGTTCCGATGTTTTACTCACCCGTTCGCCACTCGTCAGCGTCCGAAGACCTGTTACCGTTCGACTTGCATGTGTAAGGCATGCCGCCAGCGTTCAATCTGAGCCAGGATCAAACTCTTCAGTTCAATCTCGTCTTCTCTTGCCCTTGCGGGCTACTCAAAAGAATCAAAGTGAATCTTCACTTCTGTCTCATGAGCATTTGCGGCCCCCAGGTTCTCACCCGGGCGCCAGTTCCTTGGAACTTGGCATTCGCCATCAAACGCCCACGCTTATCGGCTGTTTATTTTTAATGATCCGGATTGCAAGGCCGCCCCTCGGGGTTTCCTTGCCTTCCAACTCAGCCTCGATCGGCCAAGCCGCAGATTCTAGCGCAATTCCTGAAGAAGCGTCAAACTTTTTCTGACTTTACTCTTCAGTCAGTTCCGGGCTCACCGCTTGCGACAGCTTCGGAGCCCTTCCCCTGAGCGAAGCCCGCGATCATACACCGGATTCGATCGGGGAGTCCAAGAGACTGAAAAAATTCAGCGGCGCAGCGAAGCCACCGCAGCCTCCAGGGCGTCGATGAACAGGGAGGCGGCGTCGCAACCCGTCTGGTCAAAGATCTCCTGAAAGCAGGTCGGGCTGGTGACGTTGATCTCGGTCACGCAGTCGCCTATCACGTCAATCCCCGTCAGCAGCAAGCCGCGCTCGTGCAGCACCGGACCCAGGGCTTCTCCGATCTCCCGGTCGCGTGCGGACAGCGGCCTTGCAACGCCCTTGCCTCCGGCCGCCAAGTTGCCGCGCACTTCGCTGCCCTGGGGGATGCGGGCAAGGCAGAAGGGCACGGGCTTGCCGCCAATGATGAGGACGCGTTTGTCCCCTTCGACGATCTCCGGCAGGAATTTCTGCACCATCACGCTCTGGGCGCCATGGCGGTTCAGGGTCTCGGTGATGCTGCCCAGATTCAGGCCGTCGGGCCCCACGCGAAAGATTCCCATGCCTCCCATGCCGTCGAGTGGCTTGAGGATGATGTCCTGGTGCTCGGCGTGAAAGCGCTGGATGTCCGCTGCCTCGCGCGTCACCAGTGTGGGGCCGATGAACTGGGGAAATTCCATGATCGCCAGCTTTTCCGGGTGATCGCGCAGGGCCCGCGGCCTGTTGAACACCCGAGCGCCGTCACGCTCGGCCTGCTCCAGCAGGTGCGTGGCGTAGAAGTACTCGCTGTCGAAAGGCGGGTCCTTGCGCATGAGCACCGCGTCAAAGTCCGCCAGCATGGCGCTGCGCTGCGTTGCGGCCGCGTACCAATGGATGGGGTCGCCGGTGAGTTGGATGTCCCGCACCTGCGCGCTGACGGGGCTGCCGCGTTGCCATGTGATGTGCCGCACCTCGCACACCGTGAGGGTGTGCGTGCGCTGCTGCGCCGTGCGCATCATGGCAAACGTGGTGTCCTTGCAGATCTTGAAGCTTTGCAGGGGATCGGCGATGAAGAGCAGTTTCATGGTCTCGGATCAGAAAGGGTATGCGTCCGAAGCCGATCTACCCACCCCCGGCCCGCGAACGCCGGTACTGTTGCACAAACAGTGCAATGCTGCCGCAGACCACGCCCCAGAATGCGGCCCCCACGCCGGCAATGACCACGCCGCTGAGAGTCACCAGAAAGGTGATGAGCGCGGCTTCGCGGTACGGCTCGTCGCGCAATGCGCTGGCCAGACCATTGCCGATGCTGCCCAACAGCGCCAGGCCCGCGATGGCCGCCACCAGTTCCCGGGGAAACGCGGTGAGCAGTCCGGTGATCACGGCACCGAAAAGCCCGATCGCCACATAGAAAACGCCGAACGATACCGTCGCCGTGTAGCGCCGGCTGCGGTCCTCGTGCGCTTCGGGTCCCATGCACATGGCTGCCGTGATGGCGCCGAAGTTCAGCGCAAAGGCGCCAAAGGGCGCCAGCACCAGGGTCGCCAGACCGGTGAGCGTGATGAGCCGCGACACGGGCATGTCGTAGCCCGACGCACGGATCACCGCCACACCGGGCAGGTTCTGCGACGCCATGGTGACGACGAACAGCGGAATCGCCAGGCTGACCGCGGCCGCCACGCTGAACCGGGGCGCCGTGAAAACCGGCATCGCCAGTTCCAGGGGCACTGCGGACCAGACCATCTGACCTTGCAGGGCGACGAACACCACGGCGACGACGAGCGTGATGACCACGGCGTAGCGCGCCGCCAGCCTGCGGCTGAGCAGATAGGCCATGAGCATCAGGAGCACCAGCGGCAGCGCCGTCTGGGCGGCGCTGAACGCCTGCAGGCCGAACCGGGCCAGCACGCCGGCGAGCAGCGCCGCGGCAATTTCCATGGGGATGCGGTTCATCACGCGCTCGAACCAGCCGGTGATTCCCGCCAGGATCATGAGCGCCGCGCTCAGCATGAACGCGCCAATGGCTTCGCCCATGCTGAAGCCGCCCACCAGCCCGGCCGTTGCCAGTACGGCGGCGCCGGGCGTGGACCAGGCCACCATGACGGGCTGCCGCAGCAGCAGTGAAGGCCCCAGCGAGCACAGCCCCATTCCCAGACCCAGCGCCCACAGCCAGGAACTGATCTGCGCCGGCGTGGCGCCGAACGCCTGCGCGGCCTGGAATACGATGGCCACCGAACTGGTAAAGCCCACGAGCACCGCAACAAACCCGGCGACGAATGTCGAGAGGCTCAGGTCTTTGAAAAATTGCATGGGCAGGATTCTGGCATCGCCCGGTGTGGCAATCAGATTTCGATCTTCGAGCCCAGTTCGACCACGGCGTTGTTCGGCAGGCGCAGGAAGTCGGCGGCGCCGCTGGCGTTGTGGTGCATCTGGGCAAACAGTTTTTCGCGCCAGGGGGCCATGCCGCTGCCGATGGTGGGAATGACGGTATCGCGCGACAGGAAGTAGCTGGTGCTCATGGGTTCGAGTTCGCAGCCGCGCCCGCGCAGCAGGTCGAGCGCGCGCGGCAGGTCCGGGTCGTTCTTGAATCCGTAGTGGATCATGACCTGCCAGCAGTCATGGCCCAGGGGCTCGACCTGCAGCCTCTTGTCCAGCCCGATCCAGGGGATTTCGTGGTTGTGCACGGTGACGAACAGGTTCTGCTGGTGCAGCACCTTGTTGTGCTTGAGGTTGTGCAGCAGCGCATTCGGCACGGCACCGGTTTCGGCGGTCAGAAAGACGGCGGTCCCCTCGACGCGCGTGGGCGGGTTGATGAAGACCGACTCCAGAAAGGCCTTGAGGTCGATGGCGTCGGCACGCAGTTTCTCGTTGAGCAGCCTGCGCCCTTCCTTCCAGGTCATCATCAGGGAGAACACGATGCCACCGATCAGGAGCGGAAACCAGCCCCCCTGGAACAGCTTGAGCAGGTTGGAGGCAAAGAACGCCAGGTCCACCACGGCAAAGCAGCCGGTGGCCGCGACGCACAGCGCCAGCGGGTAGCCCCAGCCGTAGCGGATCACGTAGAAGGTCAGCGTGGTGGTGATCAGCATGTCCAGCGTCACGGCGATCCCGTAGGCCGCAGCCAGGTTGCTCGACGAACGGAACATCACCACCGCCAGCACGATGCTCACGAACAGCCCCCAGTTGACCAGCGGTATGTAGATCTGACCCGTGTCGCGCACGCTGGTGTGCTGGATGTTCAGGCGCGGCAGGTAGCCCAGTTGGATCGCCTGCTTGGTCACGCTGAACGCGCCGGTGATCAGCGCCTGCGAGGCGATCACCGTGGCCATGGTGGCCAGCACCACCAGCGGGATCAGCGCCCAGTCGGGCGCCATCATGTAGAACGGGTTCTGGATCGCCTCGGGCTCGACGAGCAGCAGCGCCCCCTGACCAAAGTAGTTCAGCGTGAGCGCGGGCATGACCACGGCAAACCAGGCCAGGCGGATGGGCCGCTTGCCGAAATGGCCCAGGTCGGCGTACAGCGCCTCGGCGCCCGTGACGCACAGAACCACGGCCCCCAGGATGATGAAGCTGGTCCCCGGATGGGCGAACATGAAGCTCAGCGCATGGTACGGGCTCAGGGCCCACAGAATCTCGGGGTGTCCGACGATGTGCGAGACGCCGAGCAGGGCAATGGTGATGAACCACACCAGGGTGATGGGACCGAAGAATTTGCCGATGCCACCGGTGCCGCGTTTTTGCACGGCGAACAGGCAGAACAGCACCACCAGCGTGATCGGGATCACGAACCGCTTGGAGTGGATCGACATCACCTCCAGCCCCTCGACGGCCGAGAGCACCGAAATCGCCGGGGTGATGACGCCGTCGCCATAAAACAGCGAGGTGCCGAAGATGCCCACTGCGAGCAGCGTTGCCCGCAGGCGGGGTTTGTCCTTGACGGCCTGCGAGGCCAGCGCCAGCATGGCGATCAGACCGCCTTCTCCGTGGTTGTCGGCGCGCAGCACCAGCACCACGTACTTGAGCGAGACGATGAGCGTCAGCGTCCAGAAGAAGATCGAGAGGATGCCGTAGACGTTGGTCTCGGTGAACGGCACGTGGCCGGACCCGAAGACCTCCTTGACGGCGTACAGCACGCTGGTGCCGATATCGCCGTAGACGACACCAACGGCGCCCAGCGTGAGCACCACGAGCGATGACTTGGAGTTTTGCACTGACCATCCCCGCGCACTGAGCCTGGCGGGGTTCCGTTACTTTTTAGGGAGCGCTATTGTGCGCCCGCGCTGCACCCGCTCCGCAGCAGGCGTCCGAGGGGATGCTCCATGTTGCGGTGCAACAACTGACCGCTTGACTGCGCTGCTGCACGCGCCCCGGTGCATGAAACCAGCGGCCAGCGCGCGGAGCCGGTTTCGCCGGGCCGCTGCTGGCGTCCCTCTGGGGGGGAAGACGCGCAGCGGCTCAGGGGGGACCTAATACACCTCGGCGTCCGGATTCGTCGCCTCCAGTTCGTAGCTCGCCGCGAGCATGGCCAGGCGCGCGACCACGCCGTACATGTAGAAGCGATTGGGCGCGCTCGCGCCGGGGCGCACGCCGGGCTGGGTCATGTGCACGCTGTGCTCGAAGGCCAGCGGCACAAAGCCCGCGCCCGGGGTGTTCAGGCTCTCGTCCGTGCCCCGCTCGGCGTGCATGCGGTAGAAGCCGCCCACCACGTAGCGGTCCACCATGTAGACCACGGGCTCGGCCACGGCGTCGTGCACCCGCTCCTGCGTCAGCACGCCCTCCTGGATGATGAGGTCGCTGCCCGGCTGGCCGTCCCCCCCGATCAGCGCCTTGCGCGCCCTGCGCTTGAGCGCATCCAGATCCTTGGCGTCGCGCACCGTCAGGATGCCCACGCTGGCCTTGCTGTCGTCCGCCTTGACGATGACGAAGGGCTTCTCGTCGATTCCGTATTCCTTGTACTTGCGGCGCATCTTGGCCAGCAGGGCGTCCACGCAGGTCTGCAACGGCTCCATGCCCGGGCCCGCGCCCAGTTGCGCCCCGGTGCACTGGTCGTACAGGGGGTTGATGAGCCAGGGGTCGATGCCCAGCATCTTGCCAAAGCGCTTGGCCACTGCCTCGTAGTTCTTGAAATGCGTGCTCTTGCGGCGCACGCTCCAGCCGGCGTGCAACGGGGGCAGCAGGTACTGCTCGTAAATCTCTTCCAGAATGCCCGGAACCCCCGCCGACAAATCGTTGTTCAGCAAGATGGTGCAGGGGTCGAAGTCCTTCAGGCCCAGGCGGCGCCTGCTGCGCACCACGGGCTCCAGGGTGATGGCGTCACCATTGGGCAGCGCGACCCGCGTCGGCTTCTTGATCGCGGGGTTGATCGAGCCCACGCGCACGTTCAGGCCCGCCATGTTGAAGATGCGCACCAGCTGCGCCACGTTGGCCAGATAAAAGGTGTTGCGCGTGAGGTTCTCGGGAATGATCAGCAGGTTGCGCGCCTCGGGGCAGATCTTTTCGATGGCCGCCATCGCCGCCTGCACCGCCAAGGGCAGCATTTCGGTGCTGAGGTGGTTCCAGCCCCCCGGAAACAGGTTGCTGTCCACCGGCGCCAGCTTGAAGCCCGCGTTGCGGATATCGACCGAGGTATAGAACGGCGGTGTGTGCTCCATCCATTCCAGCCGGAACCAGCGTTCGATCGCGGGCATCGCGTCAAGAATGCGCTGTTCGAATTCGTTGATCGGCCCGGTCAGGGCCGTGATGAGATGCGGAACCATAAGAGCCCTCGGGAAACGCCGGCGCCCGATTGTAGGGACTCAGGGTTCAGTCACTGCGTGCCTGGATGCGCTCAGGGGTTGGGCAGTTACAGCGGGCCATGCGCTTGCCCGCCCCGCGTACCTTGGCATCAACTGCGGACTTCGCCCTCGCCCAGCACCACGTACTTGAGCGAGGTCAGCCCCTCGATGCCCACCGGTCCGCGCGCGTGGAGCTTGTCGGTGCTGATGCCGATTTCTGCGCCCAGCCCGTACTCGAAGCCGTCGGCAAAGCGCGTGCTGGCATTCACCAGCACGCTGGCCGAATCGACCTCGCGCAAAAAGCGCTGGGCGTTCCCGTGGTGCGTGGTCAGGATGGCGTCGGTGTGGTGGCTGGAATAGTGGTTGATATGGGCAATGGCCGCGTCCACACCGTCCACTACCTTCACGCTGATGATGGGCGCGAGGTATTCCTCGGACCAGTCCTGCTCGGTCGCGGGCACCAGTTTGGCGCCGGCCACAGCGGCCAAAATCGCCAGCGCCTCGGGACAGGCGCGCATTTCCACGCCCTTGGCGGCGTACACGGCGCCGATCCGGGGCAGAAACTCGGCGGCCACGGGCCTGGCCACCAGCAGGCCCTCGCTGGCATTGCAGGGGCTGTATTTGTGGGTCTTGGCGTTGTCCGCCACTTTCACGGCCATGGCCACGTCGCAGGGGGCGTCCACATAGGTGTGGCAGTTGCCGTCGAGGTGCTTGATCACCGGCACCCGGGCATCGCGGCTGACGCGCTCGATCAGCCCCTTGCCGCCGCGCGGGATGATCAGATCGACGAACTCGGGCATGGCGATGAGTTGGCCCACGGCGGCGCGGTCGGTGGTCTGCACCAGTTGCACCGCGTCTGGCGGCAGACCGGCCTCGGCGAGCGCCTGCTGCACCAGCCGGACCAGCGCCTGGTTCGAGGCCATGGCCTCGGAGCCACCGCGCAAAATGCAGGCGTTGCCGCTTTTGATCATCAGGCTGGCGGCCTCCACGGTCACGTTCGGGCGGCTCTCGTAGACCATGCCGAACACGCCGATCGGCACGCGCATCCGGCCCACGCGGATTCCGCTGGGCTGCTGCTTGAGGCCCAGAACCTCGCCGATGATGTCGGGCATGGCCGCCAGCTGTTCGCACCCCTGGGCGCAGGTTTCCAGCACCTGGGGGCCGAGCTTCAGGCGATCGACCATGGGCGCGGCCAAGCCGGCGGCGTGGGCCTGCTCCAGGTCGCGGGCGTTCTCGGTCTGGAGCGCCGGGGTGTTGTCGCGCAAGCGCCGGGCCAGCGCCGTCAGCGCCCGGTTCCTGCTGGCCGCCGGCGCCCTGGCCATCAGCGCAGCGGCGGCCCGGGCCTGGTGGCCGAGGGTGCGCATGTGTTCAGCCAAGTGCAGCGTGTCCATCGGGCGATTGTGCCGCAGATGGCCCACCAATGGCCCACCAGGCGCGGCCCGACAGGCGGTCAGATCCGGTCAGCGCGCAGCCTGCGTCAGCCGGCACAGTTGCAGCGCCAGCCGTTGCAGCGCGAGCCAGCTGTTGGCGGGCCAGTCGGGCAGCTTCAGGCCCTTGACGATGCCGTCGACGGTGTGCGCCGATTGCAGCAGCCGGGCCAGTGCCGCGGCGCTGGCCTGGGGCAGGATGCGCTCGAACAGCCGCTCCTTGGGGCCCCAGATGCGGTTCTCGCGCAGCGCCATCGGCAGCGGGTGGCCGGCGCTCAGCGCGCCTTTCACGCGCCAGAGCGCGCGGATGTCTTCGGCCAGCACCCAGTGCACCAGCACCTCGGACACGCCTTCGGCCTGCAAGCCATCGAGAATGCGCTGCACGCGGGCGGTCTGCCCGGCGAGCACGGCTTCGGACAGCTGGAACGCGTCGTAGCGCGCCACGTCGAGCACCGCGGCTTCGACCTGGGCCTGCGTCAGCTCGCCGGCCGGGTGCAGCAGCGCCAGCTTCTGGATTTCCTGGTGGGCGGCGAGCAGGTTGCCTTCGATGCAGTCGGCAAAGAACTGCAGCGTGCGCTGGCCTTCCTCGCCGGCCCGCACGCGCTGGCCCTGGGCGGCCAGGCGCCGGGCGATCCATTGCGCCAGCGCGCCGCGCTCGACGGGGTCGATCTGTACCGCGGCGCCCTCGGCGGCAAGCGCGGCAAACCAGTCGCCGGCGCGCATGGCCCGGTCCAGGCGCGGCAGCAGCACCAGCGTCAGGGTGCTGTCGTTGCCCCGGGCCGATTGGGCCAGCTGCTGCAAGGCTGCGCTGCCGTTCTTTCCGGGCTTGCCCGTGGGGATGCGCAGTTCGACGATCTGCCGCTCGGCAAACAGGCTCAGCGAGCCCCCGGCCGCGAGCACCGCGCTCCAGTCGAAGTGCGCGCCCGACACGGTGAACACATGGCGCTCGGTGTGGCCCCGGGACCGGGCTGCGGCGCGGATCGCGTCTGCCGCCTCTTGCTGCAGCAGCGGCTCGTCGCCATGCAGCACATACAGCGGCGCCAAGCCCCGCTGAAGATGCGCGCAAAGTTGGTCCAGGGCGACTTGCATGCGGCAAAGTGTAGCGCCGCTCCGATCGGGGCCGGCAAAACGTCCCGCGCGCAAAAAGCAGGGTTTGCGGGGGCGATGGCACGGCTTTCGCGCTTTGCCCGGGTGCTGCGCCGTTGGAGAATCCGACCCCGAGCGCCACCGTGGTGCAGTATCCGTATCCGGGCGTGGACAGCGTCCGCCAAAAGAGTCCGACCAAGCCATGAACCCCAGCACCCAGCACCGCGCAGCATCCACCCGCCCGATCGCGCTCATCGGCGCCCCCACCGATATCGGAGCCAGCGCACGCGGCGCGGCCATGGGGCCGGACGCCCTGCGTGTGGCCGGGCTGCAAACGGCGCTGGAGAACCATGGCCTGCGGGTACTCGACCAGGGCAATCTGAGCGGCCCGGCGAATCCCTGGCAAACGCCGGTGCAGGGCTACCGCCATCTGCCCGAGGTGGTGCAGTGGAACCAGAGCGTGTTCGACGCGGTGTCCGCCGCGTTGCACCAGGGCCATCTGCCGATATTGCTCGGGGGTGACCATTGCCTGGGGCTGGGCAGCATCAGCGCCGTGGCGCGCCACTGCGCCGCGCTGGGCAAGCCGCTGCGCGTGCTGTGGCTCGACGCCCACGCCGACTTCAACACCAGCGCCCTGACGCCCAGCGGCAATCTGCATGGCATGCCGCTGGCCTGCCTGTGCGGCTTGGGCCCGGGGGCGCTGACGCAGCTGGCCAGCCTGCCCGGCGGCGCGCCGGCGCTGCGCCCGCAGCAGATCCGCCTGATCGGCGTGCGCAGCGTGGACCCGGGCGAAAAGCGCCTGGTGCATGAACAGGGGCTGGAAGTCTTCGACATGCGCTACATCGACGAGGTCGGCATGCGCCAGACCATGCAGCAGGCATTGGCCGGGCTCGACGCCTCGGACGCCGATTTCCATCTGCACGTCAGCTTTGACGTGGATTTTCTGGACCCCGAGATCGCGCCCGGTGTCGCCACCACGGTGCCCGGCGGTCCGACCTACCGCGAGGCGCAGCTGTGCATGGAGATGATCGCCGACAGCGGCCGGCTGGCCTCGCTGGACATTGTGGAGCTCAACCCGGCGCTGGATCTGCGCAACCGGACGGCGGAACTGGCCGTGGACCTGGTGGAGTCGCTGTTTGGCAAGAGCACGCTGATGCGCGCGCCCTCGTCCCCAGGGGTCAGGGCTGCCTGGCGGCCGCCAGGCGGCGCATGAGCTGCTGCACCAGATCGGTCCGCATGTCGCGGTACAGCAGGGCCTCTTCGGCCTCCTTGGCCAGGGCGATGCTTTCGTTGTAGCTGATGTCGCGCTGCTGCAGCAGCTCGGTTTCGGGAATCAACTCCCCGCCCGCAGGCGTGTGCAGGCGAAAGCGGATGCGCAGCCGTAGCTGCAACTCCCGCACCTGGCCCGACGCGTTCAGCCCCACGACCACGCGCTCCTGCTGCTCTTGCAGCAGGGCAAAAATGGCCTGCGCGCCCGGCAGCTCGGCCGGATCGCGCAGCACCCTGAGCTGCGTGCCCGCGCCCTCCAGCGTCCGCTGCAACTGCCGCGCGAACGGCGAACCCATGGGCGCCGCAATGTAGAGCGAATCAAAACTGAACGCCGGCACGCCCCGCGGTCGAAAACCACAGGCGGGAAGCAGCAGGGCCAGGGTGGCCAGGCACAGCCATGCGCGCCGCTTACGCATCCATGCGCTCCGTCACCCACGACCGGAGAGAACGGGCACACCCCGGGGATCCGCCGCAGGCGACTCGGGGGGATTTCATTTCAGCACCACATTCACCAGGCGTCCGGGCACCACGATCACGCGCTTGGGCGCGGCCCCGGCGGCCTGCGCGGCAAAGACCGGGCTGGCCAAGGCAATGCGCTCGATCGCGGTCCTGTCGGCCTGCGCGGGCACCAGGATCGCGCCGCGCAGCTTGCCGTTGACCTGCAGCATGAGTTCGATCTCGTCCTGCACCAGCGCCTGGGCGTCCACCTGCGGCCAGGGTGCGTCGAGCAGATCACCGAGTGCGGCCGCATAGCCCAGGCCGCTCCACAGGCCGTGCGTGATGTGCGGCGTGACCGGGTACAGGCAGCGCAGCAAAATGCCGAAACCCTCGGTCAGCGCCAGAGGATCGGCCGGGTCGCTGGCCTGGAAGTCTTCGAGCGCGTTGAGCATCTTCATCGCGCCCGAAACCACGGTGTTGTACTGCATGCGCTGGTAGTCATAGTCCACCTGCCTGAGCAACTGGTGGATCTCGCGCCGCAGGGCCTTGGCGCCCTTGCCGAACGCCGCATCCCGGGCTCCGCTGGCGCCGGCCGGCACGGCCGCCTGCACGTCGGTGGCAGACAGCCGGGCGCCAAAGCTCCACACCCGGCGCAAAAAGCGGTAGCTGCCTTCGACGGCGGCGTCGTTCCACTCGAGCGTGGCCTCGGGCGGGGCGGTGAATATGGTGTACAGACGGGCGGTGTCGGCGCCGTACTTGCCGATCAGGTCCTTCGGATCGACGCCGTTGTTTTTCGACTTGGACATGGTGCCCACGCCCTCGTAGGCGATGGCCGCTCCCGCCGGCAGGTCGCCCACGGCGCGGACCAGCCGGGCGCCAACGATCTTGCCCGCCGCGTCGTGCACATGCTCGACATCCTGCGGCCAGAAGTAGTCCCGGCCGCCGTTGTCGCTGCGGTGGCTGTAGATATGGTTGAGCACCATGCCCTGCGTGAGCAGCCGGGTGAAGGGCTCATCGACCTGCACCAGGCCCAGGTCGCGCATCACCTTGGTCCAAAAGCGCGCGTACAGCAGGTGCAAGATGGCGTGCTCTATGCCGCCGATGTACTGGTCCATGGGCATCCAGTAGTTGGCGCTATCAGTCACCATGGCTTGGTCGTTCTTCGGGTCGCAATAGCGCATGAAGTACCAGGCGCTGTCGACGAAGGTGTCCATGGTGTCGGTCTCGCGGCGCGCGCCCTGGCCGCATACCGGGCAGGTGACGCCGGCGTGAAAGCCCTCATGCCGCTGCAACGGGTTGCCCGAGCCGTCGGGGATGCAGTCCTGCGGCAGCACCACGGGCAGGTCCTTCTCGGGCACCGGAACGGCGCCATGCACGCTGCAGTGGATGATCGGGATCGGCGTGCCCCAGTAGCGCTGGCGGCTCACGCCCCAGTCGCGCAGGCGCCAGGTGGTTTTTTTCTCGCCCAGGCCCTTTTGCTCGAGCGCGTGGGCCACGGCGTGCACCGCGTCCTTGTGGTTCAGGCCGCTGAAGCTGTCGGAATTGATGGTCACGCCGCGCTGCTTGTCGGCGTACCAGTCCTGCCACCGGTGGTAGTCGAAATGCGCGCCATCGACCAGCACCACCTGCCGGATCTCGATGCCGTACTTGAGCGCGAACGCAAAGTCGCGCTCGTCGTGCGCCGGCACGCCCATCACCGCGCCGTCGCCGTAGCCCATGAGCACATAGTTGCCGACCCAGACCTCGACCGGCTCGCCGGTCAGCGGGTGCGTGACCGACAAGCCGGTGCGCAGGCCCTTTTTCTCCTGCGTGGCGAGCTCGGCCTCGGTGGTGCCGCCGGTCCGGCACTCCTCGATGAAGGCGGCCAGCGCAGGGCAGGTTCTCGCGGCGTGCGCGGCCAGCGGGTGCTCGGGCGCCACGGCGCAAAAGGTCACGCCCATGATGGTGTCGGCGCGCGTGGTGAACACGTACATCCGGCCCCCGCCGATCGGCGCGCCATCGTCGCCCGCAACGTCGTGGGTAAAGGCAAAGCGCACGCCCTCGCTCTTGCCGATCCAGTTTTCCTGCATCAGCTTCACACGCTCGGGCCAGCCGGGCAGTTTGTCGCCGGTCACGAAGTCCAGCAGTTCCTCGGCGTAGTCGGTGATCCTCAGGTAGTAGCCCGGGATCTCGCGCTTCTCGACCGGTGCGCCGGTGCGCCAGCCCTTGCCGTCGATCACCTGCTCGTTGGCCAGCACGGTCTGGTCCACCGGGTCCCAGTTCACGACCTGGGTCTTGCGGTAGGCAATGCCCTTTTCGAGCATCCTCAGGAACAGCCACTGGTTCCACTTGTAATAAGCGGGGTCGCAGGTGGTGACTTCGCGGCTCCAGTCGATGGCCAGGCCCAGGGGCTGCATCTGCTGCTTCATGTACGCGATGTTGTCGCGCGTCCATTGGGCCGGGGACATGCCGTTCTTGAGCGCCGCGTTTTCGGCGGGCAGACCGAAGGCGTCCCAGCCCATGGGCATGAGCACGTTGTAGCCGCTCATGCGCAGCTGGCGCGTGAGCATGTCGTTGATGGTGTAGTTGCGCACATGCCCCATGTGCAGCTTGCCGCTGGGGTAGGGCAGCATCGAGCAGGCGTAGAACTTCTTGCGGCTGGCGTCTTCCGTCACGCGGTAGGCGTCGCACGCGCTCCAGTGCGCGTGCGCGGCGCGTTCCACGTCATGGGGAAAGTATTTGTCTTGCATGGGAGCTCGGGGGTGGAGCAGGCGTTCATCCGCCGGCTGCGCGAATTCTAGACCGCCAGGCGCGGCCTGCCGTGCGGGCCCGCGCCGCCGATCACGGCTCACGCGCGCCCCCGCCCGGAACACCCGCCATGCGGGTGCGCGTCAATCCACCCGGGCCACATCCTGCACCGGCGCGATCGGCGCGTCCGCACGCAACAGGCCTTCGCGCCTCAGGTCCTGCCACAGCGCGTCGGGAATCGGTGCCGCCATGGAAGCAACGTTGCCGCGCACCTCCTCGGCCGTGATCGCGCCGGGAATGACGCTCACGACGGCGGGATGCATGAGCGGAAACTGCAACGCCGCGTCCCGCAGGGCGACCCCGTGCGCCTGGCACACGCGCTCGATCTCGCGCACGCGCCGCAGCACCGGCTCCGGTGCCGGCGCGTAGTTGAAGCAGGCGTCCGGCTTGGCGCCGCTGGCCAGCACGCCGGAGTTGAAGGGCCCCCCGATGACCACGCCCATGCCCCGGCTCTGGCACAGGGGCAGGAAACTGTCCAACGCCTCCTGCTCCAGCAGGGTGTAGCGGCCCGCCAGCAGGAACAGATCGACGTCGCTGTTGCGCGCCACGGTTTCGCACACCTGCCACTCGTTGACGCCGATCCCGATCGCGTCCACCACGCCCTGGCTGCGCAATTCGGACAGCGCGCGCAAGCCGCCGTCGAGGAACTCGCGCGTGCGCCGGGCGCTCGCTTCGGCGCTGCCATGGGTAAAGATGTCGATGTCGTGGCAAAGCGAAATGTCCACGCGATCGAGCCCGAGGCGCTCGAAGCTGGTCTCGAAGCAGCGCAGCACGCCGTCGTAGGAATAGTCGTAGACCACCTCCCGCGAAGGAACGTCGAAGAACTTGCCGATCCCGTCCCGGTGTTGCGCGTCGGTGCGGCGCAGGATGCGCCCCACCTTCGTGGACAGCAGGAAGTCGCCGCGTGGCCTCTCGCGCAGAAAGGACCCGACGCGCACCTCCGCGAGACCGTAGCCGTACAGCGGGGCGGTGTCGAAATAGCGCACGCCGCCGGCCCACGCGGCCTCCAGCGTGTCGAGCGCCTGGCGGTTCGGGATCGGGCGATACAGGTTGCCCAGCGGAGCGCTGCCAAAGCCGAGCGCGCTGAAGTCGAGTGGCCGTCCGCTGCGGCCTTGGTATCGTCGGCCAGGAAGGGTTGCCGGGGCTTGGCGCATCACGGATCGCTTTCCAAAAAAAACAGTGGGGAAGTATGTGGACGCTGCCAGAGCGCATGCGATGCACGCGCGCATGCAAGGCGGCGCACGCGCACTGTATGCGCCGCGCATCCGACGCCCTGCCCGTGTTTTCCCTGGTGCGCGGAGCCCAATGGAAGTGATCCCGTGCAAGGTGGCCGCGAGCCCGAGGGCCCGGCAAGCCGCCGCCTAAAATGGCCCGATGAGCACCCCGACACCGGCCCCCGCGAGCGCAGCCGCCCCCGAAGCCGCCAAACCCGGCAACTTCCTGCGCCAGATCATCGAGCACGACCTGGACCTGGGCACCTACGCCAGCCGCCGCTGGGCCGGATCGCCCGGCGACGCCACGCACCACGCCCGGGGCGAACCCGACCCCGCCCGGATCCGCACCCGCTTCCCGCCCGAGCCCAACGGCCACCTGCACGTGGGCCACGCGAAGAGCATCTGCATCAACTTTGGCCTGGCGCGCGACTACGGCGGCGTGTGCCACCTGCGCTTTGACGACACCAACCCCGAGAAAGAGGACGCGCAATACGTCGACAGCATCATCGACGCGGTGCAATGGCTGGGTTTCGACTGGCGCCAGCCAGGCAACGACCGGCCCTACCAGGCGAGCGACTACTTTGGCTTCATGTACCGCGCGGCCGAATACCTGATCGAGGCCGGACACGCCTACGTGGACGAGCAGACGGTGGAGCAGATCCGCGTCAACCGGGGCGACTTCGGCAGGCCCGGAGTGAACAGCCCCTTCCGCAGCCGCAGCCCGGCAGAAAACCTGGCGCGCTTTCGCGAAATGCGCGACGGCCTGCACGAGGACGGCTCCATGGTGCTGCGCGCCAAGATCGACATGGCCAGTCCGAACATCAACATGCGCGACCCGACCCTCTACCGCATCCGCCGCGCCACGCACCACAACACGGGCGACACCTGGTGCATCTACCCCATGTACACCTACGCGCACCCGATCGAGGACGCGCTCGAACAAATCACCCACAGCCTGTGCACGCTCGAATTCGAAGACCAGCGCCCCTTCTACGACTGGCTGCTGGAGCGCCTGAGCGAAACCACGAAGCACCCCGACGGACGCACCATGGGCGGCCTGCTGCCCGGCCCGCCCCCGCGCCAATACGAATTTGCACGCCTGAACCTCACCTACGTCATCACCAGCAAACGCAAACTGGCGCAACTGGTGTACGACCACAAGGTCAGCGGCTGGGACGACCCGCGCATGCCCACCCTCGTCGGCCTGCGGCGCCGCGGCTACACCCCCGCCGCGCTGCAACTGTTTGCCGAACGCATCGGCGTGAGCAAGAGCGCCAGCTGGATCGACTACAGCACGCTCGAAGGCTGCCTGCGCGAGGACCTGGAGTCCAAGGCGCACCGCGGCATGGCCGTTCTCAACCCGGTGAAACTCGTGCTCAGCAACTGGGACGAAGCCATGGGCGCAGGCCATCTGGAGCCCTGCACCCTGCCCGCCCTGCCCCACCCGCCCCGAAGGCGTGGACAACCCCATGCGCCACTTCCGCCTCGGCAAGGAGGTATGGATCGAACGCGAAGACTTTGAAGAGACCCCCCCCAAGGGCTACAAACGCCTTTATCCGCCCCGGCCAGGGGCTGGCGGTGAAACGCTCCAGGGAAACAGGGTGCGCCTGAAGGGCGGCTACGTCATCGAGTGCAGCGGCTGCACCAAGGACGCCTCCGGCAAGATCACCGAGGTGCAGGCCCGCGTGGAGCCCCACACCAAGAGCGGCACCCCCGGCGCCGACAGCGTCAAGGTCAGGGCCGCCATCACCTGGGTGGGCGTGGCCGACGGCGTGCCCGCCGAAGTGCGCATGTACGACCGCCTGTTCCTCGACGCCCAGCCCGACGCAGGCGGCAAGGACTTCATCGAAAGCCTGAACCCCGACAGCCTGAAAGTGCTGACCGCCATCGTCGAGCCCTCGCTCGCGAACGCCAGACCGGACGACAAGTTCCAGTTCGAGCGCCACGGCTACTTCGTCGCCGATCGGCTGGACCATCGGGCCGGCGCGCCGGTGTTCAACCTGGCTGTGGGGTTGAAGGACCGTTGGGAAAAATAACCGCACTGCCAGATGCATGGAGGATGAAAGTGATTACTGAACTCCGGCTGGAGAACTGGAAAAGCTACGAGAAGTCTTCGCTGCACATCGATCCATTGACGGTACTGATCGGGGCAAACGCCAGTGGAAAATCCAATGCTCTCGACGCTTTCATTTTCCTGCACCGCATTGCATCGGGAACAATGCTTACAACAGCGTTGAAGGGAGAAGATAAAGCATTGCCAGCCATGCGGGGTGGAGTCGATTGGGCAGCCCAAAGACCAGGCAGCAAATTTGCTGTCGGAGCCATTTTCAAAGCCGATGAATCCACCGATTACGAATACCGCATCGAATGCCGGGTTTCTGAAAATCGCTGCGACGTGACTTCCGAACAGCTGATCAGGAAAAAATACCGGACGAATAAAGACAAAGAACGCATGCCACTTTCAGGTGGAGTCCACTTGTTCAAGACAGACTCCTGCCAGGACATGGCGCCCAACGTCGTTGCCCGCCTGTATAACGGGACGAAAGGCGCACCCAAGGTGCTTGGCCGTACGCACGCAGTTTTGTTTCAGCTGGATGGACAAAAACTGCGCCAAGAAATCCAGGACGGTGTCACTCTCGCCATTTCCCGTCTCAAAGAAATTTTTTATCTGGACCCGGTTCCGTCGCACATGCGCGATTACTTGCCGCTCTCTGACAAGCTGGACTCTGATGCAAGGAACATCGCGGGAGTCATTGCCGCCCTCCCGAAGGCCCAGCAGGGGGAAATAGAGCACGTGCTGACACAATATGCGAGCAGACTGCCCGAACGAGATATCCGGCGTGTCTATGCGGAAACCGTGGGAAAGTTCAACTCCGATGCCATGCTCTATTGCGACGAAGATTGGCAGGGAATGGGTGAGCCCCACACGGTCGATGCACGCGGAATGTCCGATGGAACCCTGAGGTTTCTGGCAATCCTGACAGCGCTCCTGACGCGCCCCAAGGGAAGTTTGTTGGTCGTCGAGGAAATCGACAATGGCTTGCATCCTTCTCGCGCCAGCATGCTTCTGGAAATGCTCAAGACCGTTGGAGCGGAGCGCGAAGTCGACGTGCTGGTCACGACGCACAACCCCGCACTGCTTGACGCAATGGGCACCGGGATGATTCCGTTCATCACCATCGCGTACAGGGACAGGACGACGGGCCACAGTGTTCTGAAGTTGCTCGAAGACATCAAACAACTGCCACAATTGTTGGCACAAGGAACGGTCGGACGCTTGTCGAGCAAAGGCTTGATTGAAGGATCGCTACAGCAGCAGTCTTTTGATTTCGAAGCGTTGATCGAGCCTGGCAATGTCTAAAGTCCTGGTCCTCGATACCTCGATCCTTTGCTGCTGGCTTCGAATCCCTGGAAAAGATACGGCAGGTCCGAGAAATGACCCATGGGATTTTCATCGGATTGATGCGCTGTTGACTGCCGAGAAGAAGTTGGGGAGCCTGTTCGTTTTACCAATCGCCAGCTTGATCGAAACGGGAAACCATATTGCACAATGCAATGGAGCTCGATTCGAGCTGGCAACAACTCTGACAAAGCACCTGCTCAGATCCATAAAAGCAGATTCCCCGTGGGCAGCATTCACGGCGCAATCTGCTCTCTGGGAGGCAGACAATCTGCAAGCGTTGGCCAATACCTGGCCCCAATTGGCTGCCGGAGGTACCAGCATTGGCGACGCCACGATAAAACATGTTGCCGAATACTACGCTTTGGCTGGATTTGAAGTTCAGATCATTACTGGAGATCAGGGATTGAAGGCATACCAACCCGCCCGGCCCCCCCGCCTTCCCCGCCGACGGGGCGGTTGATTCTTGCAGTTCCCGTCCAGACAGGGCTGAGCTTCCTCCCTGAGGACCCCCTGCCTTCCCGACAACGCGACCGCGCCCTTGGACCTCGGGGCTCCATGCGAGGACACCCGACGCCCCATCCCCGGGGACGCCGGCATGGATGAAAAAAAAGATTGCAAAAAACGCGGGACATGAAAAAATAGACCCAATGGCGCGCCCCACCCCCCAACCTCCCGCCTCGACGACGATGTTCGAGACCCCGGCGATGCAGCGCATCATTCGCCTCTACCCGTCGCTGTCACGCGCGCAGCAGCGCATTGCGGACCATGTGCTGCACCATGTGTTCGACGTGGCGACGGCGTCCATCGAGGAATTGGCGCAGGCCACCGGCGTGTCGGTGGCGACGGCGAATCGTTTCGCGCGCACCATCGGCCATGAGGGCTATCCCGAGTTCCGCGCCGACCTGCTGCAAACCTTCAAGGCGGCGCTGGAGCCGGTGGAAAAGCTGCGCGCACGCCAGACCGGCGCACTTGCGCACGACACCCTGGCCACGGTGATGGCGCAATCGGCCGACAACCTGGAGGCCACGGCCCGCATGCTCAGCGCGCACACCTGCGAACAGCTGGTGCGCGCCTTGCGGCAGGCTGAGCGCGTCTACATCGTCGGCTTTGGTGGCAGTGCCTTTCTCGCCAGTTCGGCGCTCCACCATCTCGACCCCCATTGCCGCAACGCACACCTCATCGGCGGAGAGGGTGGCGGCGAGCAGGCGGTGCGGCGCATGAACAAGCTGCGCGCCAAGGACCTGGTGCTCGGCATTTCATTTCCACGCTACTCGGCCGACACCGTGCGCCTGATCGACTTTGCCCAGCAGCGGGGCGCGCTGGTGGCGGCGCTGACCGACGGGCCGGCATCGCCGCTGGTGGGCTTTGCGCAGCACGTTCTCTACGTGAAGGCCGACAGCACCCTGCTGTCGCACTCGAACGTCGCGGCGCTGGCTGTCATCGAGGGGCTTGGCGCCGCCCTTGCGCAGGAGCATCCCGACGCGCTGGCGCAGGCGCGCGATCTGACCGGGCAGCTGATGCCCTACCTCTACTTCGAACGCGCGACTGCCCCGCGCGCCCGGTCTGCCGCGCGTGCCAAACGCAAGCCCTGAATCCTCCCGATCCGACCGCCGCCCGCCCGGGGGCGACGGCCGCCTTGCGCCCGTGGTCGCCATCCATGGCGGCGCGGGAACCATTAGCAGGACCCGCATGACGCAGCAAGGCGAGCAGGCGCACGCGCAGGCCCTGCGCGACATCCTGCTGGCCACGCAAGACGTTCTGCACGCGGGCGGCAGCGCGCTCGACGCCGTGACCCTGGCCGTCCGGCTGCTGGAGGACTGCGAGCTGTTCAACGCGGGGCGCGGTTCCGTCTTCACCCGGGACCAGACGCATGAGATGGACGCCGCCGTCATGGAGGGCACGGGACTGCGCGCCGGGGCGGTTGCCTGCGTCAAGCGGGTGCGCAACCCCGTGCTCTCGGCGCGCCTGGTCATGGAGCGTTCCGAGCATGTGCTGCTGGTCGGCGAAGGCGCCGATGCCTTCGCCCAGGTTCACGGCATGGCGATGGTGCCCGCTTCCTATTTCTCCACGCCCGAGCGTTTGCGCCAATTGCAGCGTGCCAAGGAGTCGGGGGGCGCGCAGCTGCTTCTGGACCATGACGGCGCGAGCCTCGCGGATGGCGCGCAGCAGGCCCCGGCGGGCGCGCCCCTTGATGGCGACACCAAGCACGGCACCGTGGGTGCGGTGGCCTGCGACGCGCAGGGCCATGTGGCCGCAGCCACCTCCACGGGCGGCCTGACGAACAAGATTCCGGGCCGCGTCGGCGACACGCCGCTGATCGGCGCTGGCTGCTATGCGGACGACGCGACCTGCGCCGTTTCGTGCACCGGCATCGGCGAGGCGTTCATGAAGGCGGTCGCCGCGTACGACGTGGCTGCGCTCATGGCGTATGGCGGACTCAGCCTGGACCACGCCGCGACGCGGGTGGTGCAGCACAGGCTCGGCCGCTTCCATGGGCGCGGCGGATTGATCGCGGTGAATGCGCATGGCGAGGTGGTGATGCCCTTCAACACCGAAGGCATGTACCGCGGCCATGCCCGGGTGGGCGCGGAGCCGGTCGTCGGCATCTACGCCTGAAACGCGGCGCAGGGGCGTAGCGCTCGCGGCGGAATCGAAAGGAACACACATGCGAATCCGGGATTGCAACTGGATGCAGATCGAGGCCTATCTCCAGCGCGACGACCGCGTGGTCCTGCCCATTGGCAGTACCGAGCAGCACGCCTACCTCAGCCTGTGCACGGACGCCATCCTGGCCGAGCAGGTGGCGGTGGACGCCGCGCAAGCCATCGGGGTGCCGGTCTACCCCGCGTTGCCCTTTGGCCTTTCGCCCTATTTCATGGCGTTCCCCGGCACCGTGTCGCTGCGCGTCGAGAGTTATCTCGCGCTCATCCAGGACATGCTCGATAGCGTGGCCGCGCATGGCTTCAGGCGCATCCTGATCGTCAACGGCCACGGCGGCAACCAGCCCGCGGCCAGCCTGGCCATGCAATGGATGGCACGCAATATGCAGGTGCGGGTCAAGTTCCACAACTGGTGGAACGCACCCAAGACCTGGGCCAAGGTCAGGGAGATAGACCCCGTGGCATCGCACGCATCCTGGATGGAGAACTTCAGCCACACCCGCATCGCGGGCGTGGGGCAGCCGCAGCACCAGCGGCCCATGATCGACCTGGAGCGCCTGCGCCAGATGCACCCCGGGGAGGTGCGCCGTTACCTGGGCGATGGCAACTACGGCGGGCACTACCACAAGCCCGAAGACGTGATGCAGGCGCTGTGGCAGGTGGCGGTGTCCGAGACGGCAGAGGTCCTGGACGGCCCATGGCTATGACCGGCAAGGCGATGCGGGCCGTCGGCCGCCCGGAGGTGGCGCGGTGCTGAACTTCGTGCTGCGCCGCAGCGTGCAGGCGCTCGCCGTGCTGCTGCTGATGTCGCTTCTGGTGTTCGCGGCCGTGTACGCCATTGGCAACCCGATCGACATCCTGATCAATCCGCAGGCCGATCAGGCGCTGCGCGAGGAGACCATCGCACGCTACGGACTCGACCAGCCGGTGCTGCTGCAATACCTGCTCTTTCTGAAGAACGCGCTCGCGGGCGATTTCGGCACCTCCTTCATCTACGACACCCCGGCGCTGGGCCTGATCCTTTCCTGTCTTCCGGCGACGCTGGAGTTGGCGCTGGTCGCGATGCTGCTGAGCGTGTCGCTGGGCGTGCCCCTGGGCATGCTCGCGGGCTACCGGCCGCATGCGTTTTCGACCCGGCTCATCATGGGCGCGACGGTGCTGGGCTTCTCCGTTCCGGCGTTCTGGATGGGTCTGATGCTCATGCTGCTCTTCGCCGTGCAACTGGGCTGGTTCTCTTCGGGCGGGCGCGGCGAGACCGTCGCGCTATGGGGTGTCGAATGGTCGGTTCTGACCCTGGACGGCTGGCGCCACCTGCTGCTGCCGGCGCTCAACCTGGCGCTCTTTCGCTTGGCGCTGATCGTGCGGCTCACGCGCGCCGGCGTGCGCGAGGCCCTGCTCGCCGACTACGTGCTCTTCGCCCGCGCCAAGGGCGTTGCGCCACTGCAAGTGATGCTGCGCCACGTGATGCGCAACATCATGATTCCCATCGTGACGGTGCTGGGCCTGGAGTTCGGGCACATGATCGCCTTCTCGGTGGTGACCGAATCGATCTTTTCCTGGCCGGGCACCGGCAAGCTGGTGATCGACGCCATCCGCACGCTGGATCAGCCGGTGGTCGTCGCGTACCTGCTGCTGGTGGTGTTCCTCTTCATCCTGATCAACACCGCGGTGGACATCCTGCACCCCCTGCTCGACCCGCGCATGCGCCGCCTGGGAGCGAATCGATGAGCGCCGGCCCGCGCGCGAACCCGGCCGCCCCCGGTGGCGGGCTCGTCCAGGCGCTGTGGCGCGACTTCTCCCGGAGCCATCTGGCCGTGGTGGCCCTGGCGGTGCTGGTGCTGGTCGTGCTCGGGGCACTCGCCGCACCCTGGATCAGCCCGCAAGACCCCTACGACCAGGCCGCACTGAACCTGGCCGACGCCCGCCTGGAGCCCGGCAGCACGGGATCGGGCGGCTACACGCACGTTCTGGGCACCGACGCGGACGGACGCGACCTCTACAGCGCCATCGTCTACGGCACGCGCCTGTCGCTGGGCATCGGGCTGCTCGCGGGGCTGATTGCCTTGCTGCTCGGAACCATGCTCGGGCTGCTGGCGGCGTTTCGCGGCGGTTGGGCGGAGAGCGCCATCATGCGCGTGGTGGACCTGCAGCTGTCGTTCCCGCCGCTGATGCTGGCCCTGGTGCTGGTCGCTTCGATGGGGCAGGGCAAGCTGCAGGTGATCGTGGCGCTGGTGGCCGCGCAGTACGCCTATTTCGCGCGCACGGTGCACGGCGCGGCCTCGTCGGAGCGGGAAAGGGAATACATCGAGGCCGCCGCCGCCATTCCCCTGCCGCCGTACACGGTGGCCGTCGGCCATTTGCTGCCGAACGTGCTGCCGCCGCTGATCGTGGTCGGCACGGTACAAATTGCCAGTTCCATCGTGCTGGAGGCCACGCTGTCCTTTCTGGGCGTGGGCCTGCCGGTCACCGAGCCCTCGCTGGGAACGCTCATCTACCGGGGCTTCGAATACATGCAAAGTGGCCGCACCTGGATCAGCGTCTACCCCGGCGCGGCGCTGGTCATCCTGATGCTCGCCATCAATCTGGTGGGCGACCAGCTGCGCGACGCGCTGAACCCGCGATTGAAGAAATGACCCCCCGGCCATTGCCCTTGCCTGCCACGGCGCTCCATGCGGCGGCGCCGACCCCGGTCCTCGAAGTCCGGGGATTGAAGACGCACTTCCACACCGACGCCGGCGTGCTGCGGTCGGTCGATGGCGTGTCGTTCACGCTCGGGCGCGGCGAGATCCTGGGCATGGTCGGCGAGTCGGGGTCGGGCAAGAGCGTGACGGGCTTTTCCATCATGGGCCTGGTCGATCCTCCCGGGCGCATCGTCGCAGGCTCGATCAAGCTCAACGGGGTCGAATTGGTGGGGCGCCCCGAGAAGCAGCTGCGCGCCTTGCGCGGCCTGAAGATCGCCATGGTCTTTCAAGACCCGATGATGACCCTCAACCCGGTCCTGCGCGTCGCCACCCAGATGGTCGAAGCGATCCAGGTGCACGAAGCGGTGGGCCGGCGCGAGGCCATCGAGCGCGCCCGCGCGGGCCTGATCCGAGTCGGCATCGCGGCGCCGGACGAGCGCCTGAGGGCCTACCCGCACGAGCTCTCGGGCGGCATGCGCCAGCGCATCGCCATCGCCATTGCGCTGCTGCACAGGCCCGATCTGATCATTGCCGACGAGCCGACCACGGCGCTGGACGTGACCATACAGGGCCAGATCCTGGCCGAGGTGCAGCAGCTGGTGCGCGACGAAGGCGTCTCGGTGCTGTGGATCACGCACGACCTGTCGGTGGTCGCCGGGCTGGCCGACCGGGTCTGCGTGATGTACGCGGGCCGCGTCGCCGAATACGCCGGCGTGGACGCGCTGCTGGACACCCCCTTGCACCCGTATACGCAGGGCTTGATCGGGTCGGCGTCGAGCCACGCGAGGAAGGGCGCGCCGCTCTACCAGATTCCGGGGATGACCCCCTCTCTGTCCGAACTGCCGCCGGGCTGCGCCTTTCAATCACGCTGCCCGCGCGCCGACGCGCAATGCACGCGGCCGCCCCCGATGCAGGAGCGAACGGCGGGACACCGTCTCTGGTGCTGGCATCCGGCGCTGCAAGGAACTGCCGCATGAGCCTGCTGCAACTGAGGAACATCTCCAAGCGCTTTGCCACGGCGCCGACGCTGGTGCAGCGCGTGGGCGCCGCGCTGGGGCGCGCCAGGCCGCCGGCGACCGTGCACGCGGTCAGCGACGTGTCGCTGGAGATCGCGCAAGGCGAGGTGCTGGGCCTGGTGGGGGAATCGGGCTGCGGCAAGTCCACGCTGGCGCGCGTGGCTGCGGGAATTCAGCTGGCCAGCAGTGGCCAGGCCCTCTACCGGGGCCAGCCCGTGGCCGTGCAACGCGGCACGCGGGTGCACAAGAGCACGCGCCAGGTGCAGATGATTTTTCAGGACCCCTACGCATCGCTCAATCCGCGCCACCGGGTCGAGCGCATCGTCGGCGAGGGCGCGTTCGTGCATGGCCTGATCGACAAGCCGGGGCTGAGGGACTACGTCTGCGACTGCATGCTGCGCGCGGGCATCGATCCGGCTTACCGCCTGCGGTACCCGCACCAGTTCTCCGGCGGACAACGGCAGCGCATCGGCGTGGCCCGGGCACTGGCCATGCAGCCGGAGTTTCTGGTGTGCGACGAGGCAGTGGCCGCGCTGGACGTGTCCATTCAGGCGCAGGTGCTGAACCTCTTCATGCAGCTGCGCCAGGATTTTTCGCTGACCTACCTCTTCGTGAGCCACGACCTGGGGGTCGTGCGCCACTTGTCCGACCGGGTGGCCGTGATGTACCTGGGGCGTCTGGTGGAACTGGCGCCGGCCGAGGACATCTTTGCACGCGCGAACCACCCCTATACCCGGGCCCTGCTGGACAACATGCTCACGCTGGATGCACGGCGCCGGCGCTTTCGCGCGATTCAGGGCGAGATCCCTTCGCCGCTCGATCCGCCCAGCGGTTGCGCATTCCATCCCCGCTGCCCGCACGCCCTGCCCCGCTGCAAGCAGGAGACACCGCAGCCCCAGCGCATTGCACCCGGGCATTTCTCGGCCTGCCACCTCAACGGCTGAGCGGCCCCGCATCCTTCACCATCCAACAGGGGAAAACACATGCAAGTCCTGAAATACGCCGTGCCGAGAACCGTGCTGGGAGCCGCCCTGGCCGGCGCGATGCTGTTCGGCGCCACCGCCGCGGCGCATGCGCAGGAGCTCAGAATCGGCGTGCGCGCCGGCCCCGAAGCCATGGACCCGCACTACATGGCCATCGGCAACCAGATCGCCGCCATCAAGAACGTCTACGAAGCGCTGGTGTCGCAGGACGAGCAGCTCCGGATACAACCCGCGCTGGCCACCGCATGGAAATTGCTCGACGACACCACCTGGGAGTTCAAGCTGCGTCCCCAGGTCAAATTCCATGACGGCAGCGAACTGCACGCGCGCGACGTCAAGTTCTCGCTCGAACGGGTGCCCAGGGTGGCGGGACCGAATGGCGGGCTGGTGATCAACACGCGCAACATCACCGAGGTGCTCGTCCTCGACAGCCTGACGGTGCGCATCCGGACCTCCATCCCGAATCCCTCGCTGCCGCAGGATCTGGCGCGCATCATGATCGTTCCGGCGCACATTGGCGACGACGCCCAGGTGGCTGCGTTCAACAGCGGCAAAGCGGCCATCGGGACCGGCCCGTTCAAGCTGCTGTCCTTCAAGCCCCGCACCGAGTTGCTGCTCGAGCGCTTTGATTCCTACTGGCGCGGCCCCGCCGACTGGAAGCGCGTGCAATTGCTGGAAATCTCCAACGACGCGGCGCGCCTGGCCGCGCTCGCGTCCAGGCGCGTGGACCTGATCAACTTCGTGCCCTATGGCGACGTCGCCAAACTCAAGAAGAACAGCGACTACACGGTGCTGCACGGCGATTCGATCTACATCTTCTTGCTCTACCCCGATTTCAGGGCGCAGAGCGACCTGATCACCGACAAGGCGGGCAAGCCCCTGGCGAGCAATCCGCTGCGCGACAAGCGGGTGCGCGAGGCGCTGTCGCTGGCGGTGGACCGCAGAACCATCGCCGCGACGGTGCTCGAAGGCCTGGCCAAGCCGGCCAATCAAATCATCGTGGACAAGTTCTTTGGCGCCATCGAGAAACCGGCGCCAGCGCAAACCAATCTCCAGAAAGCCCGGGAACTGCTGGCGCAAGCGGGGTATCCGGACGGCTTCGCGCTGCCGCTGCATTGCACCAGCGACCGGCTGCCCGGCGACGCCGCGCTGTGTTCCGCCCTCGGCCAGATGCTGGCCAAGGTCGGCCTGGGCGTGAAAGTCAACGCGGTGTCCCGCACGGTCTTCATTCCGGCCCGCGCGCGGGGCGAGTACGTGCTGTCGCTGGCCGGCTGGGGCTCGCTCACCGGCGAAGCCGGCTACACGCTCGCAGCCCTCGCGCATACCAACGACAAATCCAAGGGCTTTGGCGCGTTCAACTTCACGAACTACTCCAACCCCGGCACGGACGCGGCGATTTCGGTGGCGATGCGCGCAATGGACAGCGACCGGCGCCGACTGCTCCTGTCCGGCGCAATGCAGGCGGTGCAGGAGGACTACGCCATCATCCCGCTGGTACAGCTGTCCTCGGTATGGGCCACGCGCGCGAAAACACTGGCGTTCACACCGCGCGTGGACGACGAGACCCTTGCCTATTTCATCCAGGCCGTCAAGAAATAAGGCGCCGCCTACGGAACCCACGGAACCCACGGAACCCCCGATGAAGCAGTTGCTCAGGAGCCAGTGGACGCAGACACGGCGCTGGCTGCAAGGCAAACCGGTGCGCCTGCAACCGCTGCTTTGCGCGACGCTGGACAGGGACGACGTGGCCCTGGCCCGCGCCTGGCGCGCGCAACCCGGGCAATGGCAGTCGCGCGCGCCGGTGGACGAATTCACGCGCCAGTTTTGCCACTGGCTGGGGGTGCGCCGCGGCTGGGCCTTCATGGGCGGGCGCGCGGCGCTGTACGCCATCGTGCAGGCCCTGGAACTGAAGGCCGGCGACGAAGTGGTGCTGCCGGCATTCACCTGCCAATGCGTGCTCAACGCCTGCACGTACCAGGGCGTGCGTGTGCGCTGGGCGGACATCGAGAACCAGAGTTTTGGCATGGACGCCGACGCCCTGTCCAAGGTGCTCGGCCCCGCGACCAAGGCGATCATGATCCAGCACAGCTTTGGACTGATCAACCGGGACTTCGAGCGCCTGCTGCAACTGGCGCGCGAACGGGGGCTGTGGGTCATAGAGGATTGCGCGCACGCCACCGGGGCCGAATGGCGTGGCCGCAAACTCGGCACCTTCGGGGACATCGCGCTCTTCAGCAGCGAGCGCTCCAAGATCATCAACACCATTCACGGAGGCATCGTGGTCGCGCAGCACGACACGCTGGCGCGGCGCATGGACGCAATCCACGCGCGCGCCGCAGTGCCCAGCGACGCCGAGATCGCGCGCCTGCTGAATACGGTCGAATACGGCTGGTACGTGCACAAGCACCGCTGGCGCCCCTTCACCGCCGCCTGGGCCGAGTGGCGCTTTGGCGCGCAAGTCCTCGCGCAAATGCAGCCCGAGGAATTCGAAGGCCGCTTCGTGCCACGCTACGCGCAGCGCATGGTCGCGCCGGTCGCGGCGCTGGGACTGAACCAGTTGGCGAAGATGGCGCACTACCAGGAAAAGCGGCGCGCGGGCGCAGCGCACTGGGACGCCTGGTGCGACAAGCAGGGCCTGCGCCGGCCCCTGGTGCTGCCCGATTCGCAGCCGGCGTATCTGCGCTACCCCGTCCTCGTCGAGCCGCAGCAGCGCGCGGACCTGCGCTGGGTCGCGGACAGGCTGGGAATGACCGCCGGCGTCTGGTTCAGCAGCGTCACGCACCCCGTCGCGCGCGACAGCGTGGGCTGCCCCGTGGGCGAGGACGCGGTGCGCCGCGTGCTCAACCTGCCGACCATTTTTGTGGAAGCGGTCCGGGCCAGCCCCTGAGCCAGCCATTCCCGTTCAGCGCGCCGGTGCCGTGATGCACACCCGGCAGGTCCATGCAAGGCATTGCTTGCCATGAAATACACTGCGGCGTCGGGGGCCGTCGGATCCGTTGGCGCAGCGCGCCCACGCCTCGCCGACGGCGTGTTCCATGCCAACCGGAGTCCTCGCCCATGAATCTGAGCTACCTCGACCCCAAGATCGATCTGGTCTTCAAGCGCATCTTCTCGCGCGCTGATCTGCTCAAGGATTTTCTCAACGCCGTTCTGCCGCTGGACGCTCCGGTCGAAACGCTGACCTATCTGCCCGCCGAACAGGCGCCGCAAATCCCGGGCATGCGGTTTTCCATCGTCGACGTCAAATGCCACGACCAGAGCGGCCAGGTGTTCGTCGTCGAGATGCAGATGCTGTGGACCGACGCCTACTTCTCGCGCATCCTGTTTGGCGGCGCGCAGGCCATCGTCAACCAACTCTTCTCGGGCGCACCCTACCAATCGCTGTGCCCGGTCTACTCGGTCACGGTGCTCAACGACGTTTTCAAGCAAGATGCCAACGAGAAAGACTGCTGGCTGCACCACTACAAGATCACCAAACTCGCAGACCCCGGAGATATCCTGCAAGGCTTGCAGTTCGTCATCCTGGAACTGCCCAAATTCACGCCCCAAACGCAGGTCGAAAAACGAGTGACCGCGCTGTGGCTGCGCTTTCTGCGCGAGGCCGGCAAGCCGGACTTTGTCCCCGACGAGAGCCTGCTGTCCTACGCGCCGGTCGCCGACGCGGTCAAGCTCACCGAGTTCGCAGGGTATAGCGCCGTCGAAATCGAGAACTACCAAAAGTATCTCGATGCGCTGCGCAACGAAAAAAGCGTGCTGCTCGATGCCGTGACAAAGGGGCAAACTGAAGGGCGGACCGAGGGACGGACCGAGGGACGGATCGAGGGACGGATCGAGGGACGAACGGAGGTTGCGCGCAATCTTTTGCCGCTGCTCGATGACGAGGCCATCGCGCAAGTCAGCGGCCTGACCCTGTCGGCCATCAAAAAGCTGCGCGAAGGGGCTTGATCCGTGCATGACAGAGGTCCCTCCCCCAAGTGCCTCGGTGAGGCCATGAACATCGTCAGAAGGCAGGCCCCCCCGCATGGCCTTGCTTGTCGCCAAACGGGCAAGTCGCCATCGGCGGGCCGCAAGTCTTCGGCTCAGCAGTTGGCGTTCAAGGTACCTGTGCAACGACTGGAGCTATTTCATGAATGAACGGCGCCACGCAATGCCCCTGGCGTTTGCACTGTGCGTCATCACCGCCGGCGTCAACTTGCAGGCACCGCTGTACGCGACCTACGCCCGGATCGACGGTGTGGGTGTCATGGCCACGACCATCGCCTTTTCCTTCTACGTCGCGGGGGTGCTGCCCATCCTGCTGGCGCTCGGCGGCTTGTCTGACCGCATCGGCAGGCGGCGGGTCATGCTCATTGCGCTGCTGCTGTCTGCCTCCGGCACCGGCCTGATGCTGGCTTACCCGCATATCCCCGCGTTGGCCCTGGCCCGTTTCGTCCTGGGCGCCGGCACCGCGCTCATGTCCGCCACGGCAACGGCTTACATGATGGAGTTGATCGGTTCGGAAGACACCTCTGGCGCCGCCAATTGGGTCACCGCGAGCACCTCCATCGGCTTCGGCCTGGGCCCGGCGCTGACCAGCGCCTGCCTGATGTTTCAGGAGACCGTGCGTCCCCCGAGCTTTCCGCTGCACCTGGCGGCCACGGCACTCGCCGTCTGTCTGGTGTGGCGACTGCCCGAGACCGCGTCCCGGCGCGCAGGGGCTCCCGCGTCGATGCTGCGGCTACCCTGCTTTACCCGCAAGGGCCTTTGGTATGGCAGTGCCATCTTGCTGTGCTGGGCCACCACCGGACTGGTGATTTCCATCCTGCCGTCGGCGCTGGCAACGCATGGTCTGTCCATGTATTCCGGTCTGTCCACGATGCTGGCGATCAGCTGCGGCCTGCTGTTCCAGCCCATGGCCCGAAAGCTGGAGCCCGGCCGCTCGACAAGAATCGGCCTGTTGATCCTGCTGCCTGCCTACGCCATGTTGGCGTGGGGGGCCTGGTCAGGCACCTTGGTCGCCGTCCTCGCAGGCTCCCTGCTTGCCAGCAGCGCTTGTTATGGCTTTGTCTATCTGGGCGGCCTGGCCGGCACGGCCAAGGCGGCTGCGGCCCCCGAGAGAACCCGAGCCAGTGCAGCCTATTTCCTGATGGCCTATATCGGCTTTAGCGTCCCCGTGGTCTTTACCGGGCTGATTGCCGACCACTACGGCATGCCCATTGCGCTGCTTGCTTTCGGGATTCTTCTGCTTGCGGGCACGGCCATGCTGCTGCCCACATGGAAGCGACCCGCCAAATGCTAAGGGCAAGGGGAGGCGCTGCGCGCAGGCAGAACGCAGAAGAGATGGCCAAAAACGCCAGGATTCCAAGCCGAATGGCCGAGACACCCTGCTGGCTCGGAGCAGAGCCCGAGAGCCCGGCAACGTCCGCCGAGACGCGACCACCTTATTCGCTGCGCAGTAAATATTTCCGAAGCATAGAATATCCGCCATCGCTCGTTCCAGATTCGAAAGGAACTGGCAGCGACGATTCGATCGAGATTTTTGGGGAGAAAGAAAATTGAACGCACGGCCGACTATCAAGCCTTCTTCCCCTTGAAGCGGCGTCGCTTCGTCGCCACCTCAACGGCAGGTGACACTGGCCACACAGTCTTGAATCCGGCAAGCAGCTGCTCTGTCACTAGATAGAGGTTGCCACGAGCTCTCGAGAAAGCCACGTAAAGCTTATTACGCGTCAGTGGAGCAGCCTCTTGCAGCTTCTTCGCAGTGAAAGCCTCGGAGGTCGTCTTGTTCAGCACGACGCAAACATCCATATGATGATCATCTCCTTTGGATCCGCCCCAGTTCTGCGAATAACAGCCATAGTCGTGATGTTTTTGGTAGAAGAGTTTTATGGTTTTGTCGTTTGCATGCATACGGTTGGCATCTTCTTGCGATTCCAGAAAACGCATCTCCGTGGCGAAGTCGGAATGAGACTGGATATCGATACCCAGATGCTCGCGAATAAAGTTGCAGATGGTCGGACTGCAACGATGGCTTTTAGCAAGTGACGTTGTGTCCACGCGCAACCCCGCATCGGCGAAACGCTTCTTGTACTTCTCATAGTCCTCATGAAGTGTGGCATTTTTCCTACCGTCATGGCTTGTTACATAAGTATGCTGGAAAAAGTCTCCGACCAGGAGAATGTCAACTTTGCAGTCGCATAGTCTGAGTATCAGGTCGAAGTCATACCCTCCCATATCCTGTACTTCGTCGATACAAACCACGTCGAAATACTTTTCGACCCGGGCTGCTACATCGTCCATCGCTTGTTCTGCGATGAGGAGCGCAATTCTGCTGTGATACATCCATTGCGCCCCATCGACATAGTAGTCGCGCTCTTTTGCGCTGGCGCGACCTCTCGGAGGCTGATTGAACGTTACTCCACGGGTACGCCATTCCATGGCCAGAACTGGCCGGTAGCAAAAGCCATAGAGAAACGAGAAATAGGTTTTCAGGACGATGTTCGGTGGCATGTGGCCGAACTTCTCGATGATTTTTCGACGTAGATTGGTGAAGTTGTTGTCTGTGTATGTCAGGAGCAAGAAACGCCGCTCTAGATCCAGTCCATTGACGATGCGCGTCGTTTTCCCGGCTCCGGCAACGGCAAAAATTACGCTCTTATCCATACGATTGCCTCAGACAGGTATGCCGGAGCTGAGAGGGCTGCTTCCTTCTTGCTCAGTAACTCGAAGGCGGCTTCGGTCTTGTTTTTAAGCATATAATCCTGCGCTGTCAGTTTGACGCGTCTCGGTAGGAACAACTCATCGCAGATAGTTTTGTTGTCCTGATAGAAGCAAATCTCGAAGGTGTCGCGGCCCGGGTCCTTGTCAGAGAAGATTCGAATGTGCGACACGGCATAGTCTGCATAACGGTCCACACAATTGCTCTGGTAGTCCCCATCGTTGTCTCGAACGACGGCTGTCTTGATGCCGAGCAGTTTCGCCAGATCCAGATAGCGTTTGAAGCTTGTGCCACCAACAGATATCACGTGGACGCCGTCTTTTTCGAGCGTCACCTCGCCCGGGTGCTTCTTGTAGAGGGCGTCGAGCAGGATGAATTCCGCATCGCCTTCGACCAACATGACTTTGGCGGAGAGTGCGAACTCAAGAACGTTATTGTCGGGCGCCTTAATGAAGAAGGTAGCTGTCTCCTCAGACAAATCCTTCAGCCTCACAGGACTATCCCCCTTGCCGAGCAGTACCGCCTTTCGAAGGTCTAGGCGAGCGCAAATCTGGTTACTGTGAGTAGCAATGAAAAGCTGCTTTTTCTCAGACTCGGAGATGCGCGCAATGAGCCGCTTCATGTTTGAGTGGCTCAGGTGATTTTCAGGCTCTTCCAAGAGCAAGACGTCCAGACTGTGGCCGGCATTGTTTCTCATCAGCGCAAATTCTGTCTTGATCAGGCACTGCCGTCCCTTTCCCTTGCTGTTGATGGGGATGTCTTGCTCTGTGATAACCAAATCGCTCTCAAGGTTCGATCGAGGATCTGTCCGCACCGCGAACTTGTAGTTCGGCAATTTTTCGTTGAGATCACCCAGCGACCCACTCTTAAATACAGATTTGCTCTTCCGATACAAATTCTCATGCTTGTTTCGCTCCAAGACCGTCGCATGCGCAGAGTAGACCGAGCGGGTGTACTCCCTTGTGGCATATTCGTTGTTGATCAGCGAACTGTCGATCACGAGATGCTTGATTGGCCGCCTCTGAGAGTAGGGTTGATCTGCAAAGGTCGTGAACTTGATCGCATAGAACTCAAAAGGGAAGTTGTGGTGTTCATCCTTCAGAACTTCCGCGATCTCCTTGCTGTATTCATCGATGGGCTCGCATGCCATGCGCAGACCATCGCGCATGATCCCTTTTGAATTGTTCTTCCCGTTGAGATCGGCATTGTTCTGCTCGGAAAGATAGATCTCGACGAAAAGCTTAGGTAGATCCTCGTATTTTTTTTCGCCATCCAAGAACCGCTTGACGACGTCGAGGTTGAAGAGCGTTTCGAGCCCGATCGCTTCGACCTTGCTGCGGCTTCCGCTAAGTACCAAGTCCAGTGCCAGTAGGACTGAGCTCTTGCCAGCCTCGTTGTCGCCAATGAGGATATTGAGGCTTTCGTCGCACTCCAGTTCGAATGTCTCGAACCGCTTGAAATTGGACAGGATGATTCTTGTTATCGTCTTCATTCGGATGCCTTTGCGGTGAGGGCCTGTTGGATGTACGAGAGGACTGCGTCGAGCAGTTCCTTGGATTCTATGGGATCGTCGCCGTGCCACCAGCACACCCATCCCATCCGGCGTTCTCTCGCAAAAGCGGCGCATTATCGAGATTCCTTCGGCGCCGCCACGGTGTTTCAGAAGCACTCTCGCCGACCCCATGCCTAGACTCCCGCAAAGCCAAGGGAGAACTGTTTTCATGCATGCACTGACCCATAGCGCCGCAGCGGGCCTGCATCCGGCCCTGGATCGGCTTTCGGATCGCGGGCTGCTCAGGGAGTGCGCTTATATCGGCGGGCGCTGGAGCGCTGGGGAAAGTGAGAAATTTGCCGTCACCGACCCGGCGAGCGGCATGTTGTTGGCGCGCGTTGATGCGCTTGGCGCGGCCGACGCGCGCCGGGCCATCGACGCTGCGTCCGGCGCCCTGCCGGAGTGGAAGGGCATGCTGCCCGCGGCGCGGTCCGAGCTGCTGCGCCAGTGGCATGCGCAAGTGCAGTCGGCGCGCGAGGATTTGGCGCTGCTGATCACGCTCGAACAGGGCAAGCCGCTTGCGCAGGCGCGTGGCGAGGTCGCCTACGCTGCGTCCTTTATCGCGTATTACGCCGACGAGGCGCTGCGCGTGAACGTCGAGGGCGTGACCAGCCATTTGCCGGACGCGCGCATGTGGCTCCAGCGCGAACCCGTTGGCGTGGCCGCGCTGCTCACCCCCTGGAACTTCCCGTGCGCCCTGCTCACGCGCAAGGCGGCTGCGGCGCTGGCGGCCGGCTGTACGCTGGTGTCGCACCCTTCCTCGCATACGCCGCTGTCGGCCCTGGCGCTGGCCGAACTCGCCGGGCGCGCGGGCCTGCCGCCCGGCGTGTTCAACGTCGTCACGGGCGACGCGGGCCCGATTGCCGAGACCTATTGCAGCGACGGGCGCGTGCGCGCCATCAGCTTTACGGGATCCACCGAGATCGGGCGCATCGTCGCCCGTGCTGCGGCCTCGAGCGTGAAGCGCGTGGTCATGGAACTCGGCGGCCACGCGCCGCTGATCGTCTTTGACGACGCCGACCTCGGGCGCGCCGTGGACATTGCGCTCGACGCGAAATTTGCCACTTCGGGGCAGGACTGCCTCGCGGCCAACCGCATCTACGTGCAGCGGCGCCTCTACGCGCGCTTCTGCACGGCCTTTGCCCACAGGGCCGCCGGTTTGCGCGTCGGCGAAGGGCTGGACGAGGCCGTGGATATCGGCCCGCTGATGCACGCCGGCGTGAAACGCAAGGCGCAGGCGCAGATCGCCGACGCCCTGCAGCGCGGCGCACGCCAGCTCACGCCGCAGCGCGCCGTTCCGGGTCCGCTGTTTCTTGCGCCGACCGTTCTCGCCGACGTTCCGGACGCGGCGCTGATCATGCGCGAGGAGACCTTCGCCCCGGTCGCGGCGCTGTGCCCGTTCGACACCGAGGACGAGGTGCTCGCGCGGGCCAACGACACCGAATACGGCCTCGCCGCCTACGTCGTGACGCGCGACGGCGCGCGCGCCGCGCGCATGGCGAATGCGCTGGACTACGGCATGGTGGCCATCAATCGCGTGAAGATGACCGGCGCGCTCGTCCCTTTTGGCGGGATGAAGCAATCCGGGCTCGGCCGCGAGGGCTCGCGCCACGGCCTCGAAGCCTTTACCGACTTGAAATACATCTGCCTCGACCTGCAGCGCGAGCACACGCTTTCCAACGGAGACCCCCACCATGCTTGATCCAACCGAACCCGCCACGAATGAACTGGGCGCCTGGGACCGCGACCATCTCTTTCACCCCTCGACCCATATGGCGCAGCATGCGCGCGGCGAGACGCCGAACCGCGTCATCGTCGGCGCCGAGGGCGTGTACATCATCGATCGGGAGGGCCGGCGCAGCCTCGACGCCTTCGCCGGGCTCTACTGCGTGAACGTCGGCTACGGCCGCAAATCGATTGCCGAAGCGATCGCCAGGCAGGCGGCCACGCTGCCCTACTACCACGCCTACGCCGGCCACGGCACGGAGCCCTCGATCCGGCTCGCCAAAATGATCATCGAGCGCGCGCCGGCGGGGATGAGCCGGGTCTTCTTCGGCCTCTCCGGCTCGGACGCGAACGAGACCAACCTCAAGCTGGTCTGGTATTTCAACAATGTCCTCGGACGGCCGGAGAAGAAAAAAATCATCTCGCGCTGGCGTGGCTACCACGGCTCGGGCGTGATGACCGGCAGCCTGACCGGGCTTGCGGCCTTTCACAATCAGTTCGACCTGCCCAAGGCGCCGATCCTGCACACCGAGGCCCCGTACTACTACCGCCGCGCCGACCGCAGCATGGGCGAGGAGGCTTTCTCGCAGCACTGCGCCGACAGGCTGGAAGCGCTGATCCAGGCCGAGGGGCCGCAGACCATCGCGGCCTTCATCGGCGAGCCGATGCTCGGCACCGGTGGCATCGTTCCGCCGCCCGCGGGCTACTGGCCCAAGATCCAGGCGGTGCTGAAGCGGCACGACATCCTGCTCATTGCCGACGAAGTCATCACCGCCTTCGGACGGCTGGGCAGCATGTTCGGCGCCGGGCATTACGGCATCGAAGCCGACCTCATCACCGTCGCCAAGGGCCTGACCTCGGCCTACGCCCCGCTGTCCGGCGTGATCGTCTCGGAGAAAATCTGGCGCGTCCTGGAGCAGGGCTCCGACGAATACGGACCGATAGGCCATGGCTGGACCTATTCCTCGCACCCGCTGTGCGCCGCAGCGGGCGTGGCGAATCTCGAACTCGTTGACGAGCTCGACCTCGTTGCGAACGCGCGCACCGTCGGTGCCTATTTCAAGGGCGCGCTCAGCGACGCCGTGGGCGGCCAGCGCTGCGTCGGCGAGGTGCGCGGCGAGGGGCTGCTGGCAGCGATCGAACTGGTGCGCGACAAGGACGACCGGGTCTTTTTCGACGCCAGCGAAAAGGTCGGCCCACGCGTCGCGGCCGCGCTGCTGGCGCACGGTGTCATCGCGCGCGCCATGCCGCAGGGCGACATCCTCGGCTTTGCGCCGCCGCTGTGCCTGACGCGGCAGGAGGCCGACACCGTCGTCGATGCCACGCGCAAGGCGATCGCGCAGGTCATGGCCGAGCGCTGACCGGCGCCCGTATGCATGGCGGACTGGTAACGCGGTCGCGGCGCCGCCGCGTAGCGCCAGTCCCCAGGGATCGTTTGCAAAATATCGCAACCTCCGCGCGCGCCCCGAATGGGGTCGGCGCGGGGGTCCGGCAGTTACGCGCATGGCATATCATTTGCGCAGGCTCGTGCCCCCTCTGCGGGCATGGCCCTGGCCCCACCCTTTCCCGAGAACTCCAGAAAAAACCTTCGTCCCATGCAACTGACTGCGCAATCCGTCCTGAGTCTGGCCCCGGACGAGGCCTCGGCCAAGGCCGCCAAGGGGCTTTTGGCGCCGGGCAAGTGGGGATCGAGCCTGGGATCGAGCGAACGCGCGGTGTGGGGCGCCTGCCAGGGGAGCGGGGCCAAGCCGTATCAAACCCAGGTCGACGTCACGGGGGCCGCGCCAACGTTCAAGTGCTCCTGCCCAAGCCGCAAATTTCCCTGCAAGCACGGCCTGGCGCTGATGCTGCTGCGCGCCGATTGCGCGAACCTTTTCGCCTCCGTCCAGGAACCGCAGTGGGTCTGCGACTGGCTTGACTCGCGCAAGGAGCGCGCGCAAAGAAAGCAGGACAGGACCGATGCCATTGCGCTGGATCCGCAGGCGGCAGCGGCTGCGCAGACGGCTTTGGCCAAGCGCGAGGGCGAGCGCTGGAAGCGCATCGAGGCCGGTGCCGACGATCTCGAGCGCTTTCTCATGGACCGGATTGCGCAGGGCCTGGCCACCCTGGAGCGCGGGAATCTCGAAGCCTGGAACCAGTTGGCCGCGCGCATGGTCGATGCGCAGGCTCCCGGGCTCGGGGAGCTCCTGTGCCGCGCGGCCGCCGCCGTGGGAGTCGGCCCGCAATGGCCCGCCGCGGTGCTGGCCCTGATGGGGCGGATGCAGTTGTGCATCGACGCGCTGCGCCATCGGGAAGACCTGCCCGGCCACCTCGTCTGCGACCTCCAGGCTGCGCTCGGCTGGGCCGCCGACTCCGACGCCGCCCTGGCGCAGGGCGAGCGCGTCGAGGACACCTGGCTGGTCGTTGGCTGCGTCGTCCAGGAGCGTGCGCAGCGGCTCAGCGAGCGGCGCGTGTGGCTCTACGGCGCGCGTTCCGGGCGCAGGGCGCTGGTGCTTGATTTCAGCCACAACGGCCGGGGCTTCGAGACCCATTGGCCCCTCGGCTGCGGCGTGCGCACGACGCTCGCGTTCTACCCCGGGGCAAGCCCGCTGCGCGCCCTCCCCTGCGCCGCGGTCGAAGCCGCGCAAACACCGGCCTGGCCCCATTTGCCGTCGTCCGGCGAGTGGCAGCTGGCGGCGAATCAGCTGGCGGCGAATCCCTTCGCGCCGCTGTCGCTGGTGCTTTTGCCCAAGGTCGCCGCGGCGCGCCATGAGGACCGTTGGTGGCTGCACATGCTCGACGGCGACCCCGGGCGCGCCGTCCCCCTGGAGACCCGCACGGACTGGGCCTGGGACCTGCTGGCGCTGACCCATGGGCTGCCCGCACAGCTGGCCGGCGAGTGGGACGGTCAGGTCCTGCGACCGAGCTGCGCGCGCTCTCCGGAAGGGTTTCTGACATTTGCCGATCGGATCGCATGAACCCGGACATCCTGCTGGACTGCGCGCTCCCGGGCACGGACCGGGCCCCCGGCCTGCCGACCTTTGAGGGCGGCGGCAGCGTCGCGCATTTCCTCGCCCAGGTCAGCCGGGCGCAGCAGCCGCCCGCGCTGAAGTTGCTGCGCAGCGCGGCCATCCTCGGCGTGTGCGGGCGTGCGGGATTCGAGCCCCCGCTGCGCGACGAGCCCCCCTTGGCAGACGCGGGCGCAGAGCCTGAGTCTGCGGCCCGGGCCGCGCTCCTGGAGCAGGTGCTGGAGCAGCCAACGCAGCGCCTCGTGCACGAAGCGCTCAGCCGGATGGCCGCCGCCAAGCTGTGCATCCCGACGCCCTTGCTGCGCCAGGCACTGGACCTGGGGGCCAAGACTGCGGCGCTGCGCGACGCGGTGACGCGCGTTCTGGGCGCGCGCGGCCGCTGGCTCGCGCTGCAGGACGCCTCCTGGTCCTACGCCAGGTCGGCTGCGGACGACCTGGACGACGCAGCGATATGGAACTTCGGCTCACTCCAACAGCGCACCGACGTTCTGCAGCGCCAACGCCAGTGCGCGCCCGACGCGGCGCGCACGCGCCTGTTGGACGGAATCGAACAGCAACCACCCGGCGAGCGGGCAGTTCTGCTCGGTACCCTGCGCGTGAATCTTTCGCTGCGCGACGAGCCCGATCTCCAAAAGCTCCTGCCGAATCGCGCACGCGAGCCCCGGCGCGTCGTGGTCGGCCTGCTCGCATCCCTGCCACAGAGTGCTTTCGCGCAGCGGATGCAGTTCCGCCTGGCAACATTGCTGAAGAAAAAGAAAGGGCTTTTCGGAGGATCGTGGGAAATCAATCCGCCCGAACGGTTTGAGGAAGGTTGGAAGTCCGACGGCCTGCTGTCGGAAAAGCCCGCCGGGCAGCCACTCGGCGAACGCGCCTGGTGGCTGCTGCAGCTGGTCGCATCGACGCAGCCCGCGTGGTGGTGCGAGCACACCGGTTTGCCGCCGGACAAGCTGGTCCGTTGGGCCGCGCAGGGCCTCTGGGCCGATTCGCTCATCGGAGGGTGGATCCAGGCCCTCGAGGTCATGGACGCCCCGGGCTGGCCCCAGGCGCTGTTGCGGCACGCGCGCGAGCAAGACCTGCTGAGCAGCGAAGACATGCTCACGCAGCGGGTCCCCGCTTCCGAACCCAATGCGGCCTGGCTGCGCCAGTTGGAATCGGACAGCGCGATGAACGTTGCCCAGACCATTGTGCTGCGCTGCCCCATGGGTCAGAGCGTCTCTGCCGCGCTGTCGAAGGCCCTCGTGGCCGGCCTCCTCGGCGAATACGCGCAGGAGAAAAACATCTGGTCCACGCGCCTGCTCTTGCCCGAAATCGTCTGTGCCCTCGACCCCGGCGCGCTCGGCCCGCTGCAGAACCTGCCTGTCCCCGAGGGGGCTGGCGCGTCGATGCAGGAGGCCCTGCGGCAGACCCAGACCAACATCCAGATCCGCTTGGCGTTCCCCGCGTGGATCGCCACTGCACCCGATTCGACCCCACCCGAGCACACAGCACCATGAGCCAACTTCTCCGCCACCACGCCGAACAGGTCTTCGCCCAGGAGATCGAAGAACTGATCGCGCAAGACACGCATCAGCGCCCGCAGAACTGGAAGATGTCGCCCTGGGCCGTGGTGACCTACCTGGTCGGCGGCAAACTGCAAAATGGTTTCGCCGTCACGCCCAAGTACATCGGCCAGCGGCGCCTCATGGAAATCGCGGTTTCCACGCTGACCACCGACCGCGCGCTGCTGCTGTACGGCGTTCCCGGAACCGCCAAGTCGATCGTCTCCGAGCACTTGGCCGCCGCCATCTGTGGCGACTCGACACGCCTCATCCAGGGCACGGCCGGAACCAGCGAGGAGCAAATCCGCTACGGCTGGAACTACGCGCTGTTGCTGTCCCAGGGGCCCAGCGATGCGGCGCTTGTCCCCAGCCCCCTGATGAACGCCATGCGGGACGGGGCGATCTGCCGCATCGAGGAGCTGACGCGCATTCCTGCCGACGTGCAGGACACGCTGATCACGGTCTTGTCAGAAAAAACCATGCCGGTTGCGGAGCTGAACTCCGAAGTCCAGGCGGTGCGCGGCTTCTCGGTGATCGCCACGGCAAACAACCGCGACAAGGGCGTGAACGAACTGTCGAGTGCCTTGAAGCGGCGCTTCAACACCGTGATCCTGCCCGTGCCGGCAAGCGAAGACGAGGAGGTCCGGATCGTCGTCCAGCGCGTCACCGAAATGGGTCGCGCGCTCGAACTCCCCGCAGAGGTGCCCGCGCTCAAGGAGATCCGCCGGGTGGTCCAGATCTTTCGCGAGCTGCGCAATGGCCACACCGAAGATGGCCGATCCAAGGTAAAGACGCCTTCCGGAACGCTTTCCTCGGCGGAGGCCATCTCCGTGCTCACGAATGGCATGTCCCTGGCGGCGCACTTCGGCGACGGCGAATTGCGCGCCGACGACATCGCCAGCGCAATGATCGGCGCCATCGTTCAGGACCCGGTCCAGGACGCCGTGGTCTTCGGCGAGTACCTGGACACGATCGTCAAGGAGCGTTCGGGCTGGGCCGATCTGTATCGCGCGCTGCGCGAGCGCGTCTGAAGGGCGACGCAGTCGGCACCATGAC
Source organism: Verminephrobacter aporrectodeae subsp. tuberculatae (assembly GCF_026127385.1). NCBI lineage: Bacteria > Pseudomonadati > Pseudomonadota > Betaproteobacteria > Burkholderiales > Comamonadaceae > Verminephrobacter > Verminephrobacter aporrectodeae. The sequence continues at coordinate 1,858,653 of NZ_QZCX01000001.1, read as the reverse complement.
CGGACCCGCATCCCCATTCCACATCTTCGGCATCCGGCACCACGGACCGGGGTGCGCGCGCACGCTCGTGCGCACGCTCGACGCGCTCGCGCCCGACTGCATCCTCGTCGAAGGCCCGCCCGAGGCGAACGACATGCTCGGGTACATCGCGCACGCGCAGATGGAGCCGCCCGTCGCCCTGCTCGTGCACGCGAGGGACGACACGGCCAACTCCTTGTTCTATCCGCTCGCCGAGTTCTCGCCCGAATGGCAGGCCCTGCGTTGGGCGCTCGCGCACGCCGTCCCGGCCCGGTTCATGGATCTGCCAGCGGCGAACATCCTGGCCCTGCGCCCCGAAGCGGCTGCGCAGATCGAGCCCGCGGCAGACGCGCAGCCGGACCCCGACCAGGCGCTGCCCGAGCCCTGCGCGCCTGCGGCCGATGCATCCAATGCCGATGCCGATGCCGACATCAACACCGACGCCACCGATCAGCAGCCTTGGTCGAACGATCCCCTGGACTGCCTCGCCCAAGCCGCGGGCCACGCCGACGGCGAGGCCTGGTGGAATCACCTGGTCGAGGAACGCGGCGAGGGGCAGGACCTCTTCCTGGCCATCGCAGAAGCCATGCGCGCCCTGCGCGAGCAGTTGCCCGATGGCCTGCACCGCAGCGCAGACGACACCCGGCACGAGACGCTGCGCGAAGCGCATATGCGCCAGACCATGCGCCAAGCCCTGAAGGACGGGTTCGGCCGCATCGCCGTGGTCTGCGGGGCATGGCACCTGCCGGCCCTGGAGACGCATCCCCCGGCAAAGGCAGATGCCGCGCTGCTCAAGGGGCTGCCTGCGACCAAGACGAGCGCCACCTGGGTGCCCTGGACTTACCCGCACCTGAGCCGCACCAGCGGCTATGGGGCGGGCGTCCATGCGCCCGGCTGGTACGAGCACCTGTGGTCGCACGACCCCGCGCTCAGCCCGCGCTCGGTCGCGTGGCTCGCGCACGTCGCCGCCCTGCTGCGCAGCAAGGACATCGACTGCTCGTCGGCGCACATCATCGAAGCCGCGCGCCTGGCGGATACGCTCGGCACGCTGCGTGGCCGGCGGGCGCCGGGCCTGGAAGAGATCAACGAGGCCATCGTGAGCGTCATCTGCATGGGCAACACCGCGCCCATGCAGCTGATCGGGACGCAGCTGATCGTCGGCGAGCGCATCGGGCGTGTTCCGGACACCGTCCCCATGGTCCCGCTGCAGCAGGACTGCGAACAGTCGCAAAAGCGGCTGCGCCTGCGGCCGCAAGCGCTCGCCAAGATCCACGAACTCGATCTGCGCAACGAGACCGACTTGGCCCGCAGCCAGTTGCTGCACCGCCTGCGCATCCTCGGCGTGGACTGGGGGACGCCCAAGGGCGCAGGAAGCACGCGCGGAACCTTCAAGGAAGTCTGGGAACTGGAGTGGGCGCCGGGGTTCTCCGTCGCGCTCATCGAAGCCAGCCGCTGGGGCGCGAACCTCGAAGCGGCCGCAAGCGCCAAGCTCGTCGACGCGTGCCGCAGCACCGAGGAGCTCACGGAACTTGCCCAGGCCATCGACAAGGTCTTGCTCGCGGATCTGAAGTCGGCCGTCGGACCGGTGACCTCGGCCCTGGAGAATCGCGCGTCGCTCACGGGGGACGTGGGTCAGCTTCTCGCCGCGATCGCTCCTCTGGCGAACATCCACCGCTATGGCAGCGTGCGCAAGCTCGATACCGCCGTCGTCGCACGGGTTCTCGACGGCATCATCGTGCGCGCCGGAGTCGGTCTCCTGGCCGCCTGCAGCGGCATCGCGCAGGACCTCGCGCAGGCGCTGCGCGAGCACATTCTGGCTGCGCACGCGGCGATCGGCATGCGCCAGGACGCGCAGCTGTGGGCAGACTGGTCCCGCGCGCTCGGTCACGTGGCGCACGCCGAAACGGCCGACACCCTTTTGCGCGGCATGTCCTGCCGCCTGCTGTTCGACGCGCAGGTCTTCGACGGCGCGCAGGTGGCGCAGCAGCTCACGCGGAATCTTTCGCCGGCCAACGACCCCTTGCAGGCGAGCAACTGGCTCGACGGATTCCTCAACCGCAACGCCCTGGTCCTGCTGCACGACACGGCGCTCTGGAGCCTGGTCGATGACTGGGTCGCGACGCTTGCGCCAGAGCCTTTCATCAGCATTCTTCCCCTCGTCCGGCGCACTTTCTCGGCCTTTGACAAGACCGCGCGCAGCAGCCTGGGCCAGCTTGCCGCGCGCGAAGCCAGCGCGCCCGCCCTCCCCCGTGCAAGGCTTTGCTGGAACGAGGAGCGGGCCGCGCAGGCCCTGCCCGTCCTGGCCAAAATCTTCGGAATCACCGCATGAACGAGCCCATGGACAACGACGACCCGCTGCGCGCCGACACGGCCGGGCGCCTGCAACGCTGGCGCCTCGTTCTCGGGGCCGCGGCCGAGGAAAGCTGCGGCAAGCCCGACGGCTCGTTCGAAGAAATCGACAAGGCCCTTGCCGCGCTATACGAACCTGACGAACAAGCATCTCTTGGCAAGGGCCGCCGCAGGCCCGCTGTCGCCCGCTGGCTGGGCGACATTCGCAAGTACTTCCCCTCGGCGGTCGTGCAGGTGATGCAACACGACGCCATGGAGCGCTTGAATCTGCGCGAACTGCTCCTGCAACCTGAAATGCTGGAACACGTTGCGCCGGACGTTCATCTCGTGGCGGACCTCATGGCACTCAACGGGGTCATCCCCGAGGAGACCAAACACACTGCGCGGATCGTGGTGCGCAAGGTCGTCGACGCACTCATGCAAAAGCTCGAAGCGCCAATGCGGACGGCGGTTTCCGGGGCCATCAACCGCAGCGTGCGCAACAACCGGCCCCGGTTCGCCGAAATCGACTGGAACCGGACGATCCGCGCCAACCTGCGCCACTACCAAGCGGCGTACCGCAGCATCGTCCCGGAGCGCCTCATCGGCTTCGGCCGCAAGATGCGCAGACCGCAGCGCGAAGTGCATCTGGTCATAGACCAAAGCGGATCGATGAGCCACTCCATCGTCTACAGCTCGATCTTCGGCGCGGTCATGGCGTCCATGCCGGCGCTCATGACCCGCCTGGTCCTGTTCGACACGCACGTCGTGGACATGACCGATGCGCTCGAAGACCCCGTTGACCTCCTCTTTGGCGTCCAGTTGGGTGGCGGCACCGACATCGAAGGGGCCGTGGGCTACGCACAGGGCTGCATCCGCGATCCGCGCAACGCGATCATGGTGCTCATCTCGGACCTCTACGAGGGCGGGGTGAGCGCCAAGCTGATCGCCCGCGCCATGGAACTGCTGGCGTCGGGCGTGCAACTCATCGTCCTGCTGGCGCTTTCGGACGAGGGCAAGCCAGCCTACGACCGGGCGCTTGCCGCCAAACTGGCCGCCATCGGCGCTCCCTGCTTCGCCTGCACGCCCGCGCATTTCCCGGGGCTCATGGCCGCCGCAATCAAGCGCGAGGACGTGAATATTTTTGCTTCCAAAGCGGGGATGGTCACGGTCGCGCCCGAGCAGCAGTCATTGCGCCAAACCGCGTAGCCGCCCCCATCCCCCCCCGCACGCCGGAGTCCATTGGCACAGGGGACGATTCCGCGGGCCCCGTGCGCATGGCGGATCTCCACCCGGTTGCGGCCAGCGCAACACCAAGGGTTTTTCCGAGTTCAAACCGCGTCCCGATTACGTTCATTCGTTACTTGAGTAACGTACAATTGGCGACTATTACTGCAAGCCCAGCGCAAGAACACCGGCCAGCGAGCCGGGCCAGCGCACCAGACCCCGGGTGTCACCGCACAGCGTGTGGCTGATTGCCACAGGCGGTGGCGCCATCGCGTCGCCAAGCGTTCCCGGGAATCACCCTCTCCCAGACTTCTGTGTTCAAAGAGTAATCCATGAACCAACACCGCCATCGCATCATCTTCAACCAAGCGCGCGGCATCCTGATGGCCGTCGCCGAAACGGCGCGGGGCCATGGCGGGGCAGGTGGCGAAGCGCCGGCCCCCGCGCACACCTTGCTTGCAACGATCAAACCGCTGACCTTCCTTGTCTGGGGTTTGCTCGGGCTGGTCATGGCCCCCGCGGCCCGGGCGCAAATCATTGCGGACCCCAACGCTCCCGGAAATCAACGCGCGACGGTCCTGTCCGCGCCCAACACGGTGCCGCTGGTGAACGTCCAAACGCCCAGTGCCGCGGGGGTTTCACGCAATACCTACAGCCAATTCGACGTGCAGCCGCAGGGGGCGATCCTGAACAACAGCCGGACCAACGTGCAAACCCAACTCGGCGGTTGGGTTCAGGGAAACCCCTGGATGGCCAAGGGCAGCGCGCGCGTGATCCTGAATGAAGTCCATTCCAGCAACCCGAGCCTGCTGCGCGGCTACGTGGAGGTCGCCGGGCAGCGCGCGCAGGTCGTGATTGCGAATCCCTCGGGGGTGGGCTGCGACGGCTGTGGCTTCATCAACGCGCAGCGCGCCACGGTCACCACAGGCACGCCGCTCATGAACGGCGGCAATCTGGAGGGGTTTCGCGTGCAGCGTGGCACGGTGACGGTCACGGGCAATGGCATGGACGCCAAGAGCACCGATTACACCGACCTGATCGCCCGGGCCGTGCAGGCCCATGCGGGCATTTGGGCCAAGGAGTTGAAGGTGCTCGCGGGCGCCAACCAGGTCCGCGTGGATCCAGGCACCGGCGACTCCAGCGTGGGCCAGACCACGGCCGGCACGGGCACGGCCCCGGGGTTTGCCATGGACAGCGCGCAGCTCGGCGGGATGTACGCTGAAAAAATCACTTTATTGGCGACCGAGGCGGGCGTTGGCGTGCGCAACGCGGGCAAGCTCTACGCCAGCGCGGGGGACGTGCTCATCAGCGCCGACGGCCAGTTGCAGAACGCGGGGCAAATCACCAGCAGCGCGCAGACCCGGATCGACACGCAGCAGGGCGTGCAGAACACGGGCACCATCCACGCCCGGGGCAACGCCGAAATCACCACCCGCGCAGACATCGACAACCGGGGCGTTCTCGCCGCGCAGGGCGACACCACGCTGAATGCGACCGGTGCGCGGAGCCAAATCACCAGCCACAGCGGCTCCGTGCTGGGCGCGGGCGTGCGCACCGACGGCAGTCTGGGCGCCACCGGAGCGCTCAGCGCGAACGCCAGCCAGTCCATCGCAGCGCATGGACAAAACCTGAGCGGCGGCGATCAGCGCCTGAGCGCAGGGGCCATCGATCTGTCGGGCAGCCAAACCAGTGCGCCCAATCTCTCGGCGACAGCCAGCCAGGGGGACATCGATTTTGCCCACGCCACGGTCGTGGTCAGCCAAACGCTGAGCGCGAACGCGCACCAGACACTGCGCACCGATGGGGCCCAGGTCTCGGCCGAGCAAATCCATGCGCGGGCCCACGACCTCTCGAACGTGGACGGCCAGATCGCCCAAACGGGCCAGGCCGACATGGCGCTCGATTTACCGGGAAACCTGGACAACACCCGAGGTCGGCTGGCGAGCAACAGCAGCGACATAAACATCCGCGCCAACACGCTGACGAATACGCAGGGCCGGATCGAGCACGCGGGCACGGGCACGCTGGCGATCGGGGCCACTGCGCTGCGTGGTGCCCAGGGCACGATCTCCAGCCATGGCGCCCTGGAGCTGACGGCCCCTTCCGCGGTGCTCGATCGGGCCACGACAACCGCCCGGCAACTGAATATCCGCAGCACCCGGCTCTCGCACCGGGGCGGCCGCATGACGCACACCGGCAACGATGCGGCCCACATCGCCGCGAGCCAGCAACTGGATAACACCGGGGGCACGATCTCCAGCCATGGCGCGACCACGCTGACCGTCGGTGCGCTGAAGAACCAGGGCGGCAGCATACAGACGGCGGGGTCCGAGGACGCGCACCTCACGATCACGGCCAGCGCCGGGATCGACAACGGCAACGCGGGCAGCATTTCCAGCAGCGGCAACGCGGCGATTGCGGCGCAGAGCATCGACAACACCGAGGGCAAAATCAGCGCCGGGCAAGCGCTGACCGTGCGCACCACGCAGGCCATCGAGAACACCCGCGGCACGATCGCAGCCACGGACCAGCTCAGCCTGAGCGCGAATCAAATCAACAACCAGGCGGGCACCATCGGCTCCGTCCAGGGCGGGGTCGAACTCACGGTCCAGGGCGGCGCGCTGAACAACCGGGAAGGGCGCATCGAAGCCGCGCAGGCAACGACGATTTCCGCATCGGGAATCACCAACACCGATGGCGTGATCTCGGGAAAGACCCTGAGCGCCAACAGCCAGAACCAGAGCTTCGACAACACGCGCGGCAAGTTGATCGCAACGGGCACGCAGGAGACCGACACGCTGGCCATTCGGAGCGGGGCCCTGACGAACGACCGCGGTCTGATCCAGAGCGCATCCACGTTGACGGTCGATACCCACGGCCAAACGCTGCGCAACACCCAATCGGGGAGCAGCGGCGGCATCGTGGGCCAAAGCAGCGTGCATCTGCGCACGGGCGACCTCGACAACCAGGCGGGCTATATCGGAAGCAAGGCCGCGCTGCGCATCGACGGCGCGGCGCTCGCGAATACGCAGGCCGGAAAAATCGTCAGCAGCGCAGCCACGACGATCCATGCCGACTCCCTGGACAACCAAGGCGGGCAGGTCCAGGCCGTAGGCGATATCGACCTTCGCCTGCGCGGCAGCCTGGACAACACCGGCAGCCTGCTGCGCTCCGGTCAGCAACTGCGCATCGACGCGGAAAGCTTGCGCAACGCCAACACCCGCGGGGACAACCAGGGTCTGGAAGGCAAGGACCTGGTCCTGCGCGCCGCCCACATCGACAACACCGCAGGCGCAATCCGCTCGAGCAACGACGTGACCCTGACCAGCAGCGCAAGCCTGAACAACGCGCAAGGGCTGATCAGCGCAAGGAATACCCTGACCCTCCAGGACACCGGGGCCACCAAGGCGCTGGCGATCACGAATACCGGGGGGACGCTGATTGCCGATCGGCAACTCAGCGTCCACAGCGCCAGCCTGTCTGGCGACGGGGAGGCCATGAGCCTGGGTGATTTGCACATCCAGCTGAGCCAAAGCCACGTGAACGCCGGCAGGATCGTGGCCAATGGCAACGCCCGCGTGGAAGTCGGCGCCACGTTCACGAACCAGGGCACGCTGACGGCCGGGAACACGCTCGATGTCAGGGCCGCAGACATGGACAACCAGGCGGGCGGCAGCATTTCCGCGAACCGGGTCGAACTGCGAGCCACCGGTGCGTTGGACAACCGGGGCAGCATCAACGCCAGGGAAACGGTGCTCAAAGCCCAGACCCTGAACAACCTGGGCACCGGAAAAATCTATGGGGACCACGTCGCCATCGGCGCGAGCACGGTGACGAATACCGCCGAGGACGGCAAGGCAGCGGTCATTGCCGCGCGCAATCGGCTCGACGTGGGCGCGGACACCATCCACAACCGCGAACACGCCATCCTGTTCAGCGGCGCGGATCTGGCCATCGGCGGCGGCCTCGACTCCAGCGACCGCGCCACCGGGCAGGCCACGGCGCTGAACAACGCGAGCGCCACCATCGAGGCCATAGGCAGCGCGCACATCAGCGCCAAGACCGTCAGCAACACCAACCAGGACTTCCACACCACCATCAAGACCTCGGAAAAAAACATTCTCGAATACCAAGGCACTTGCATCGCCCCCACGGAATGGGGGGACCAGGACTGCAAACCCGCAGGCCCGACCAAGCGCTACGCCGCGGGCACGCCGGGTGTCGAGATCTTCCACGACGAATCCGATCATCTGCGCACCCCGGACAATGGATATGAAATCTGGCTCGCGTACAACTACACGCGCCGCATCCGGGAACCCCATATCGATAAAACGGACCCCGGAAAAATCATCTCCGGCGGCGCCATGCAGATCACGGCGGACACCGTCCACAACGACAAGAGCCAGATCATTGCCGGCGGCAGCATCACCGGCGCCATCGGCAAGCTGAACAACACGGACGCCAAGGGCCAGCGCGTTACCACGGATACCGGCACCGAGACCACTCACTCGCGGGAGCGCCATAAGGGACGCGACAAGAGCAAAAGCCTCGTCGCGGACTACAAGCCCGCAGACACGGTTGAGGAGGTCTCCCTGGAATCCGTGGTCTACCGCGAAAACGCCGATTCCAGCGCCGGCACGGGCCCCGAGATTGCGCGCCTGTCCACCGATGCCGTGGACCAAACGCCGGACGCGGTGGGCAAGGCCAGCGGCTCCACGCAGGGGGCCCAGCGCCTCACGCCGATCACGGAGGTGGTGCCCGCCGCGCGCAGCAACGCCAGCGGCCCGGCCACCGTGGTGCGCACCGGGGGCATCAACACCACGGTGCCGAACAACAGCCTGTTTGCGCTCACGCCCAATTCCGCAGCGCATTACCTGGTGGAAACCGACCCGGCCTTTGCCAACTACCAAAACTGGCTGGGTTCAGACTACCTGCTGAGCGCCCTGTCCATCGATCCGGCGCGGGTCCAGAAGCGTTTGGGCGACGGCTTCTACGAGCAGAAACTGATCCGCGAACAGGTCGCGCAGCTCACGGGCCGGCGCTTTCTCGCCGGATACGAGAACGACGAAGCGCAGTACCGGGCCCTGATGAACAGCGGCGTGAGCTTTGCCAAGGCGCATCACCTCGTCCCCGGCGTCGCGCTCTCCGCCGCACAAATGGCGCAGCTGACCAGCGACATTGTCTGGCTGGTAGAAAAAGACATTACCCTGGCCGACGGCAGCACGGCCAAAGCGCTGGTGCCCCAGCTCTATGCGCAGGTGCAAAGCGGCGATTTGCAAGCCGGCGGCGCCCTGATTGCGGGCAATAACGTCCAGCTCGATCTGACAGGCAATCTGCTCAATAGCGGAACCATTGCGGGGCGGCAGGTGGTTTCCCTGAGCGCCGAAAACATCGACAACCTGGGCGGACGCATTCTCGGCCAGGACGCACACCTTGCTGCGCGCACCGACCTGAACACCATCGGGGGCAGCATTACCGCCAGCGACAGCCTGGTGGCCCAGGCCGGGCGCGACATCAACGTCGAATCCAAGACCCGCACGCAACACAACGCGCAAGGCAGCCGAACCCACGTCGATCGCGTCGCCGGGCTGTACGTCACGGGCAGCGCAGGCACCCTGTTGGCCAGCGCCGGGCGCAACGCGAATCTGATTGCCGCAGCGATTCAGAACCAGGGCAGCGGCGATACCCGCATTACCGCAAAAAACAACGTCAACCTCGGCACGGTCACGCAGGGCCAGAGCGACCACATCGTCTGGAACCACACGACCCAGCGCAGCGATGCGCGCCAGAGCGAAGTGGGCACGCAAATCCAGGCCCAGGGGAACGTGCGCCTGCAAGCGGGCAACGACCTCAACGCCAGAGCCGCCGACGTCACGAGTACGCACGGCGCGCTGACCGCCATCGCGGGCAACGACGTGAACCTCTCCGCGGGCCAGGCCAGGGCCCAAATCGACGACGCGCGCCAGTCCAGGAGCCGCAGCAGCATTTTCTCCAGCAAGACCACGACCCGGCGCGACACGCTGGATCAGACCACCGCGCAGGCGACGACATTCTCCGGAAAAACCACGACCATCCTCGCCGACCGGGACATCACCCTCACGGGCAGCAACGCCGTCAGCGACAATGGGACCACGCTTGTCGCAAAAAACAATGTCCGCATCCAGGCGGCCACCCATACCACGCAGGAAAGCCAGTTCAAGGACGAGAAAAAATCCGGCATCTTCAGCGGCGGTGGCCTGAGCGTCACGATCGGCACGCAGCAGCAAAGCACCGACAAGAAAGGGGTTTCCACGACCGCAGCCGCCTCGACGGTGGGCAGCACGCAGGGCGACGTCATCATTCGCGCAGGCCAGAGCTACACCCAAACGGGCAGCGACGTGCTCGCGCCCCAAGGCAATATTGCGATCGACGCCAAACGCATCGAGGTGCTGGAAGCGCGCGAAACCAGCCGCGACCAGACGGAGACCCAATTCAGGCAAAGCGGCCTGACGATTGCGCTCAGCAACCCCGTGACCAACGCCATCCAGACAGCAGAGCAAATGAAGTCTGCGGCGAGCAAGACGAGCGACTCGCGCATGCAGGCACTCGCACTGGCCAGCACGGCGCTCAGCGCCAAAAACGCCATGGACGCCGTGCAGGCCAACCCCGGCGAAGCCGGCGGAATCAACCTGAGCATCAGCATCGGCTCCTCCCGCAGCCAGAGCAATAGCACGCAAACCAGCAACCGGGCCGCAGGATCGACCGTGGCCGCGGGCGGCAACGTCAGCATGGTCGCCAGCGGCGCCGGACAGGACAGCAACCTCACGATCCAGGGCAGCACCGTCCGGGCGGGAAACAATATCCAGCTCAGCGCCGACAACAAGGTCAACCTGCTGGCCGCGAAAAACACGACCGAACAGCACAGCACGAACAAGAACTCCAGCGCCAGCATCGGGGTGTCGTTTGGCACCGATGGCTTTCTGGTCACGGCCAGCGCCAGCCGCGGCCGCGGCAAGGCCGACGGCAACGACGTGACGTGGACCAACACCCACGTGGACGCCGGCAATCAACTCAGCATCCGCTCGGGCGGAGATACGACCCTCCAAGGCGCGGTCGCAAGCGGCAAGCAGGTCATCGCCGACGTGGGCGGCAATCTGAAAATCGAAAGCCTGCAAGACACCAGCCAATTTGCCAGCACACAGCAAAGCGTTGGTGGAAGCATCTCCGTGGGCGTCGGCAAGGTGGGCGGCAGCCTGAATATCAGCAAGAGCAACGCCCAGGGCGATTTTGCCAGCGTGACCGAGCAATCGGGAATCAAGGCCGGCGACGGCGGATTCCAGATCAACGTCAAAGGCAATACGGACCTCAAGGGCGCCGTCATCACCAGCACGGACCGGGCCGCGCAAGACGGAAGAAACAGCCTGAATACCGCCACGCTCACGCAGAGCGACATCCAGAACCGCGACAACCACGATGCGAGCGGCTTCAGCATTGGCGTTTCCTCCAGCGGTGGCAGCAGCGCAGGCATTGGCTCGGACAAAGGCAGCCAGAGCAGCACCACGCAGTCCGGAATCAGCCAAGCGGCCGTCACGATTACCGACAACGCCAAACAGCAGGACCTGACCGGAAAAACCGCAGCAGAAACCGTCGCAACGCTGAACCGCGACGCATCAACGGACAAGAACACCAGCGCAGCCCTGACCCGGGCGCGCGACGGCAACCAGCTGATTGCCGACGTGCAGGCGCAGAGCCAGATTACTGCGGCGTTTGGAGCCAATGCCGCCAAACAGGTGGGACACTACGCGGGCAACAAGGCCAGAGAACTGCGCAGCCAGGGCAACGACGCCGAAGCCAAGAAATGGGACGAAGGCGGCGAATACCGCGTCATATTGCACACCGCAGCCGGGGCGCTCGGGGGCGGACTGCAGGGCGCAGCAGGGGCAGCAGCCAGTGCGACCGCCATGGCCGAAATCGGCAAGGCCATCGACAACATGGACGTGCCGGCCCCCGTCAAGCAGGTCCTGGGCGCCGTGGCCGCCGCGGCCATTGGCACGGCCGCAGGAGGTGGGGCAGGCGCTGCGGCGGCATTCAACACCGATTTGAATAACCGGCAGTTGCATCCCACAGAAATCGAATGGATCCGATCCAATGCCAAGCGCTATGCAAAGCAACAAGGCATTACGCCCGAAGAAGCCGAACAGCGTCTTTCAGAGCAAGCCTTCCGACAAGTGCAGACTGGAACAGAAGGCAATGCAACCACAGAGGACGTGCAAGCCTCGGCATTCCTGAGACAAGCAGCAAATCAACTGCTCCCAGGTGATCCCCACGTTCCGGAGCAAAACGTTGGCTACATGTTTTATGCCACACCGGATCAGAGAACCAATGCCAGTATGTATTTGGCAAGCACCGTTGCCTACGCTGACTTTTACAAAAAAAATGGTCTCAAGCAACCCACAGCAGAGCAACTGACCCAGGCAGCGCAACGAGATGCGCAAATTCGTGCCAATTTGAGTACCGCCACCAAGGCAGCATTGGGTGCAGCCGCGTCGATAGCACTGGGTGGTCTGGGTCCGACTTTGCTGCAATGGGCCTTGAGCAATCCCATTGCGGCCACACAGGCGGGGACCATTACTGCCGAAACTGCTGCAGCGATTGTGAGCGGAGCCGTTACACCCACTGGTCTGTTGCAGCAAGTCAGCAATCCACAAGCTGCACGCGTTGTGTACAATAGGCTGGCTGCAGCTGCCACAAAAAATATCGGAAGCCGGGAGGTGGTGCTGGGTCGCTTCCATGCGGGCAGCGCCAATTCTTATGAGCAGATAGCCCAGGCTCGTGGTGCAACGTATTACGAAGTAGCGGGTTGGAATGGCATTGAGAAAGAACTGGGTAGCAGAGAAAAGATGTGGGAGATCAATAAATCATTTCTCGACACAGCGATTGCCGATGGGAAACGTTTTGTGTTTACGAGTGATCCGGAGAAAATTCTGAATAGTGCACCTGGATCATTTTCAGCAAGAGAAGTCAACCATTTGAAGAATTTCTTCATATTTGAACAGAAAGGAGATCTGTGGCATGGAATTAAGAAATGATCCCCAGAGCCATTATGCGCTCAATGCTTGCATTGATAAATACTACGGAAGCAAGGGTCTGCCCTGCCTTCCCTATGGGGGAGTGCAAATTAGAACGAGCGTTATCGATGGACAGATTCATGAGGATGTATATGAAAAAGTCTATTTCGTTGCCAGAAAGTACTTCATCAAATACAGCATACCGATTGACACGAAGAACTGCTTTGCAATGCTTTCGTTTGCCATCGGTCCAAACTATGTCCCGATGACATGGTTGGTCACCGAAGAGAATGAGTCAAAATTCCGCGTGGACAACACAACAGAAGCCGTTGTGCACAACCTTGCCATGCTGGATGAATATTTGGCGGGCCGATTGATTTGAGCAAGAATATGAAACAAACAACACACCCCGATGAATTGGTTGAAGTGCAAAGGAAAACTTAATATGAAATTGAAAAATGATCCCCAAAGCTATGCTGCGCTCGATGCTTGTATTGATAAATACTACCGAAATAAAGGCTTGCCTTGCCTACCCTATGGAGAAGGGATAGTTAAAACAAGCGTTATCGATGGAAGGATTTATGAAGAGGTATATGAAAAAGTCTATTTCGTTGCCAGAAAGTACTTTATCAAGTACGGCATACCAATTGACACGAGAAACTTCTTTGCGATGCTTTTTCTTGCGATCGGACCAAACTATGTTCCGATGTTTTGGTTGGTCACCGAAGAGAATGATTCAAAATTCAGCATGGACAGCACCACAGAAGCAGTTACGCATAATCTTGCCATGCTGGATGAATATCTGGCAGGTCGATTGATTTAAGCAGAAACATGAAACAAACGACGCGCTCCGATAAATTAGTTGAAGCATAATGGCAAGTTTGATATGGAATTGAAAAATGATCCACAAAGCCATGCTGCGCTTGATGCTTGTATTGATAAATACTACCGAGATAAAGGCGTGCCTTGCCGACCGTATGGGGAAGGAATAGTCAAAACAAGCGTTATCGATGGAAAAGTTTATGAAGATGAATACGAAAGAATTTATTTTGTCGCCAGGAAATACTTTATCAATTACAGCATACCGATTGACACGAGAAACTTCTTTGCAATGCTCTCGCTTGCTATCGGACCAAACTATGTCCCGATGAGGTGGTTGGTCGCCGAGGAGAATAAATCCAAATTCAGCATGGACAGCACCACGGAAGCGGTTGTGCATAACCTTGCCATGTTGGATGAATATTTGGCGGGTCGATTCGATCGCGTGGACAAGGCAGGGTCGATTACCGGATGGGTGCGGCGCATTCTTGGCTGATGGCTTAATCGACGCGAAACCCGAAACTTGAAAGGACCTTCACTTGATCAAACCAAAATCAAAAAACATCCCGGCTGCCCCGCAGGAAGCCGGGTATTTATCCGCATTACTGGGTTCAACGCTCGCCTGCGCAACGGCGCTGCTGGCCGCCACGGCACTCCCTGCTTTTGCGCAGCCGACTCCGGCCCAGTCCGCCGCGGATGCGCTTTTGCGCCAGCAAGAGCGTGAGCGTGTATTGCGCGAGCAGCAGGAGCGCGCGCCGGATGCGCGCCTGCCCCAACCGGAGGCGCCCCAGGGGCTGGAGCGCTTGCCCGACAGCGAAACGGACTGCGTCCACATCAAGGGCATCACCTTGATCGGGGACAGTGCGGACTCGTTTCAGTGGGCGATTTCCCATGCAAACCAGCTGGCCGATGGCAGCCCCGATCCGGCGACGGACCGTTGCTTGGGTACGCGCGGTGTGAATCTGGTGATGCGGCGCATCCAGAACGCCATCATCGCGCGTGGTTTTGTTGCCGCGCGTGTCCTCGCGGGCCCGCAGAGCCATTTGGCCGAAGGCCGGCTGGAGCTGACCCTGTTTCCGGGACGGATTCGCCACATCCGGTTTGCGCCCGAAACCGATAGCCGCGCGACGCAGTGGAACGCCGTTCCCGCCCGGCCTGGCGATCTGCTCAACTTGCGCGACATCGAGCAGGCCCTGGAGAACTTCAAGCGGGTTCCTGGCGCTGAAAGCGATATCCAGATCGTTCCCGCCGAGGGGCCGGATGCCGAGCCGGGTCAGAGTGATTTGATCATCCAGTGGAGGCAGGGCTTTCCTTTCCGGGTCAGCCTCTCGGCGGACGATTCCGGGAGCCGGGCCAGCGGGAAATACCAGGGCAGCGTCACCGTCTCCTACGACCACTGGTGGACGCTGAACGACTTGTTCTACATCAGCCGCAGCCACGATCTGGGCGGGGGCGATCCGGGCGCACGGGGCACGCGGGGTCATACCGTGCATTACTCCCTGCCTTTTGGCTATTGGTTGCTCGGGTTCACGGCAAGCCAAAACCGCTACCACCAATCGGTTCCGGGGGCCACCCAGACCTATGTCTACAGCGGAACCAGCCAGAACGGCGAGGGCAAGCTCTCCCGTTTGATCTACCGCGACGCGGTGCGCAAGACCACGCTGTCCTTGAAGGGCTGGACCCGCGCATCGAAGAATTTCATCGACGATACCGAGGTCGAGGTGCAACGCCGCCGCACGGCGGGGGTGGACGTCGGCGTTGCGCACCGTGAGTTCATCGGTTCCGCCACGCTCGATGCGAATCTCAATTACCGCCGGGGCACGGGCGCCTGGAATTCCTTGCCAGCGCATGAGGAGGCCTTTGGTGAGGGCACTTCGCGCCCCAAAATCATCACGGCAGACGCACAGTTCAACGCCTCCTTCAGTCCGGGAAACCAGCGTTTGCGCTACACCGGCGCTTGGCGTGCGCAATGGAACAGAACCCCTCTGGTGCCGCAAGACCGGTTTTCCATTGGCAGTCGCTACACCGTGCGTGGCTTCGACGGGGAGAACCAGCTTCTCGCGGAACGGGGTTGGCTGCTGCGCAATGATCTGGGATGGGCCCTCGGACAATCCGGCCAGGAGCTTTATTGAAGCGGCGCGCGATAAATGGGCGCGGAAAAGCGCGATAAATGCGATCTCAGTTGGTTTCGCTGGCCGCAAGAAATTTTCACAAAAGCACCCTCGACGCCACGTTGGCCAGATCAAAGACGCATCCGATCGCGTCCCCCTCACCCCCTTGGCGCCCATGCGGGCATCAAGTTTTCCTTAGACAACGGGCCCAGGCGCCTGGGCCGCTGCGAGCGCGGTGGACACAGAGTTGGACAGCCGGGTCATGTCGGCCAGCACCTTTTCGGGGCCGCCCGTCTTGACCATGAAAGGCAGCTTCAGCGCGCCGGATTTGACCGCCATATCCACCGCTGCGCCAATGGCCGCCAGAGGCTCTGCGGCCGCGTTGACCTCAGCCAAAGACTTGGCCTTGGACAGCCCCACGGTCAGTTGCGACAGGCCAACCACCACCACTCCCAGAACATCGGCCATCACGCCTTCACGGCTCTGTGGGTCGGCTTGGCGGTCAATGGCCGCACGGATGACAGACTTGCGCGCCTCCTCGGCATCTCTTTCAGTGGCAGGGGTTGGCAAAGCAAAAGATGGATTGTTTTCACTCATGATGTTCCTTAAAGGGCAAGAAGGTTGATCAGACCAAATCCGGTGGTTGCACCGGTAGCGGGAGCGGCGCTGTTGTCGTTGACCACACTCCAGTCTGCGGGGTTTGTCGACGGCGAGGTATTGAAATGGAAGATCACATCGACCACAAATGCCACATTGAAGTTTATGGCCTGCGGCGTACCAAAGACTAGGCAAGCGTTGTTGGTTGCGGGGTCTTCTGCCAGCCAGACGCCATTCTTCGTGGTGTTCCCCCGGCGCAGCACGCTGCGGTTTGTATAGAGGCCCGCTGTCCCGTCGCTTGATCGAGCGCCCCGGCTGATGTAGCTCGCCACGACGAAGTCAATGATCTTTGCCTCTCCGTAGTCATATCCTTGAACCTCAAAACGCACCATCGAATTGGCGGTAAACGAAATCGGCGTCTTCACAATCCAGACCCCGTCTTTCGAAGAGCTAGATCCATCTCTGCCACGATAATGAGCGACAGACAGAGCCCGCGTGACCCCTCCAAGGGTATAGACGCGATTGGCCTGCATGGCAGTCACAGCCTGCTGCGCGAGAGCCTGATTTGATGCCTCGATCTGGCTCTTCCACAGCGCGACCGCCTGGGTCAACGCGTTCTGAGCCGTGATGGCGTCAGATAGTTGTTGTTCAAGACTCACGATTCACCTCTTTCATTAGGTAGTGGTTTTGCAGGACAAGCCGATTCGTGTCGCACAGGGAGCGCAGCACGGTGGCCAGTTGCGGGGCGACGGTCAGGCCCACGTTCGGGGCCTGGGCGGTGATCTGGATGACACCGTCCACCGCCTCGTTGAGCGCCAGATCAAGGCCGAGCAGCCACTCAAAGTTTTGGCTCTTGTAGCCCAACTCGGCCCCTGCTGTTGACCAGTAATAGACCAGCGTGTTGGCGGCCCAGATGCCCACCTCACGCACCCAGAACGCAGCCGCGCCGTCAAAGACCGCGTCGAGGTGAATCTGGTCCGTGCCCACGCGGCGGCCATAGACCGAGACCCGCTCGCGCTCGCTACGCAGATTGGTGCGGGTATCGTCAATCGCCCCGGCGCCATCGCCGATGGAGATATGGGTCAGATTGATCGAAATACCGGAGTTGTTGGCGTTGAATGTCGCCTGCCTTCCGGCCACGGTCTTCGTGGGGTGCAAGATCATTGGGGAGCTCCTGAAACAGTGGGCAAAAGCATCAGCGCCCGGCGCTGCGTCAAGCGCAGTGCACAGCAACTGCGGGTGCGGCAATCGGCGGTCATGCGCGTGGCGCCAGGGTGAGCAGAGACATGCACAGGCTGCGCAGGCCGGGCGATCACTGCGCTCGCTGTGCTGGTTCGCGCACAGTGGGCCGTCTTGTCCCTGGCATCTGCGCGTATGACCGCAGCGGGCCGCAGCACGGCCACCGACCGGGTTGTGGTCGCCAGACCAACCCCCACCCGCGCACGAAAATGGCTCCTGACCGGTTTCCAAAAGCGCACCAAGCGCAAAACAGCATCGGTGCGTTCAGGGCTCAACACCGGCTGGCCCGCAGGGGCCTCGGTCAACAGCAGGTCGATCAGAAAGGTGTGCGGTGCGCCCTGCGGCGTCTGCTCCCACCATTCGGTGATGCGCGCAGTCATGTGCATCAGATCGAGCGCACGTTGCACTGCATAGCGCGTTCCTTTGATCCGATGCAGCGCTACGGCTTCTTTGAGCAAGGCTCGCTTCTTTGCTTCGGTGGCCGGGCCAAAGCCCGCGAAGTCCCAGCCCGCATCGCCCAAGACGTTAAATTGTTCTGCCAGGTGCGACAGCGCTGACACATGCACCGTATCGACAAGATAGACCAGCAACGAGGACAGATTGATGTCGCTGATCCGCGCGGCCAGTTGACCCAATGCCCGAAAGCGTGCATCGCCGGCCAGCGGCGGCGCGAGCAGCAGTCCGTCAGCCATCGACCGTCCCCGCAACGACCAAGTTGATGCTGGTGCAGCGTGCCCATTCGTTCGTGGCAAGCACGATCTTCGCGGGGGAACTGCGCACGACGTCGTACACGCCTGCGACCTTGAGCGCCGCATCCACCTGCACCGGCACCACGTCGCGACCGAGGCCGGCTGCGCGGTCGGCTCTGTAGGCTTGCGCGGCGGCCTGCGCCTGGGCCAGCACACTGGTGGCGTCGGTGTTTTTGTAGAGCACCAGCTCGGCGCTGATGGTGTAGTCAATCGCCCTGGGCGCCAGCGCCTGCACTTGATCTGTCAGCGGGCGCACGCGATCCGCAGAGCATGTGGCCTGGACCAACGCGAGCATGTTGGCGTCGGGCAGTCCGGTGGTCAGCAGCGGGTAGAGCTGGACCACGCCGGGCGTGGGCGATAGCACCGCGACGTCGACGATGCTCTGGTGCGCGCTCTTGGCGTGGAAGACGTAGGCCAGGCGGCTGCCCGCGGTGCTGAAAACTTCCGGCGCGAGCTTGATGCGTTCGCGCAAGCGATCGTCTTCTTCTTGTCCGATGCCGCCGTAGGTGATCGTGGTGTTCGCGGCCGCCACGTCGGCGTCGCCGAGCGCGTCGACCAGGTTGTTGATCTGCCCCGGCTGCCAGGCGTTGGCCGCGACGCCGGGCTCCTCGCTGGTCGCGGCTGCGTCGAGCGACAGTTGGCCGGACTGCAGAGTGACATCGGCATCGGTGGCGAAGGTGACGCTGCCGTCGCCCCCCTCGACGCGGGTGCCTGCGGGGATCAGCAGGTTCGTACTCATCGCTTGCGCGAGGACAAAACGCAGGGTGGTTTTCGCCGGCTGCGCGGGCAGGCGCGTGACGCCCACGAGCTCGCCCAGGTAGTCGAGCATTGGCGCGCGGGCGTAGGCGACAAGGTTCTGTTTTGCGACCTCCTGGATGCCGATACGCACCAGGGTCTCACGGTAGGCGATGATGTCGATCAGCAGGCACTCGACATGCGCCGGGTAAAGGGTCTTGCCGCTCAGTTGCTCGTACTGCGCGACGATCTCGGCCGTGATGGCCTGCGGATCACGGTCGATGAAACTCGGCTCGGGCAGGCTCACAGGCGCACCGCCGTTTCATGTTTCACGCCATCGGCCAGCTTCCACTGCACACGCAGGGTGATCCGGGACTCTTCGATCGCGGTCTTGACCTGGACGAGCTCGCAGCGCGGCTCCCACAGGCGGATGGCTTCGACGGTCTCGCGCACCAGGTGCGGCACGGCTTTGTCGATCGGGTAATCAAGGTAGATGTGCACATGCGAGCCGAAGTCCGGTCGATGCGGGTCGCTGCCCTTGGGGGTACCAAGGATCACACGGATGGCCTGGTGGATGTCCGCTTCGGCCTCGACCACATCGAAGCTGCCCAGGGCGGGCTGCCAATGAAGGGAAGAAATGTCAGACGGCCTGGTCATCGGTCTATCGTGCCGCCCTGTTTTGCCGATGGATATTAATGAACGTTAAGGCTCGCGCCTTCACCTTCAGTGCCTGTGGTGGTTGGAGTTGCCGCCGCCATCCATCACCGTGCCGTCAGCGTCGAGGTTGCCACTGATCCGGACGTTGCCGGTGATTTCGGTCTGCGGCGCGTCGAGCGTGATCTTGCCGCCGGCCTTAAGCACGATGTCGGCACCGACCTCGACGACCAGCTTGCGGATGCCCCCCTTGACCGTCAGTTGATGGCGCACGCGGTCATACTCGATCTCGGCGCCGTCGTCAAAGCGCAGATGGTGTTTGTCGCCGCTACTCACCGGCGGGGCATCGGCGCTGGAATAGACCGCGCCCAGCACCATGCCGTCTTCGCCGTGCGCGTCAAGGAGCACTGCGACATGTTCACCAATGTCGGGCAGGTGGTAATGCTTGTCGCGCAGCGTCTTGGCTTGCAGCACCGGCAGCCAGGCGGTGCGCAGGTTGTCGCAATCTGGCAAGCGCACACGCACGCGGCAGGCCGCAGCGTCGACGGCCGAGACCGTGCCGAATTTGAAGCTGGCGCCGGATTCTTGCAGGGTCTCGCTCATTTC
Source organism: Verminephrobacter aporrectodeae subsp. tuberculatae (assembly GCF_026127385.1). NCBI lineage: Bacteria > Pseudomonadati > Pseudomonadota > Betaproteobacteria > Burkholderiales > Comamonadaceae > Verminephrobacter > Verminephrobacter aporrectodeae. The sequence goes on along the minus strand of NZ_QZCX01000001.1, from coordinate 1,838,523 downwards.
ATTTCTTCGTGCGTGCCGGGGTGGTGTCAACCACGGCGACCTGGCCATTTTTTTGAACGCCGTAAACGTTCAGCGGCTTCTTGTGCGACTTCTTCTTTGCCGCTGTGCCCGACGTGCCCGGAGCGACACGCTTGACTTCGAGCTCGGTGACATAGCCGCCCCGGTCGATGCGGTGGCGCGCCGATTCAACCAAGTATTTGCCGCCCAGTCTGCCGCAGTCGAGCAGCATGAACGTGGTGCCGGCGACCAACAGAGGGTTGCCCGGCAGGCTCAGGCTGCCTGATGTCTGCTGCAGGTTGGCTGCTGCCAGCGCCGCCTGTGTCTTCGCTTGTACGGCCGCTCTGGAGCCACGAGAGGACAGCTTGAGCGTGTCGCCACTGGTGGATTGACCGGACTGTTTCTTCGCACCTGCTCTGCTCTGGCCGACCTCGGTCACTTGGCCGTCCTTCACGCCGTAGACCACGAGCTTCTTGCTCTTGGGGTCGTGGTACTTGCCCTTGGCCTCTTGGTAGACGTCCTTGATCTTGTCGCGCATCCGGATCGAAATCAGGTCCGTCGCCCGGAGGATGGCCACTGCGCTGCCATCGCGCAGGTCGGCCAACTCGGTGAAGACGAGCTTGCGCCCGACGATTTTGAAGGCGTAGCCGTACTCGCGCGCCAGGCGCGTGAGGAACTCGACATCGCGTTCCTGATACTGCGTCACCCGGTCGATGCGGATATCGCGGATTTTTCCGGTCAGCGTGAGCTTGTTGCGCCGGGCGATGCGCTGGGCAATCGCCGCCAGCGTGGTGTTTTCAAACGGGCGGCTTGCGCGCGTGCGCACCGACTTCCTGATGCCGGTGGACAAGCCCCGAATCGACACTGTTGCCGGTGGCTGGGCGAACTCGATCTCGTCGATCTCGAACACCCCACAGGGCAGCAGCGGGGCCGCCTGGTAGCCGATCCTGAGCGACAGAGCGTTGCCCTTTCCCGGGTACCAGTGCCGCACCCAGCGGCCGTCCGCGTCTTCGAGCTCGACCTCGATTTCGTCGGACTGCCCGGACAGGTAGTCCGTATAGGTCACCGAGCGCACGTAGGACGTGATGTCGCTCGTGATGTTCTTTTGCTCGTAGGAGAGCACGAACACCGGGTGCGCGACCTGCGTCACGGCGCTCAACGCAGCCACGGCGGCAGTTCCTCGAACAGGTCTTGCCGCTCGATCACCGGCACTGCAAGGCTCAGGCCGCCGGGCAAGGTGGTGCTCAGCGGCGCATGCGGGTTGATGGCAACGATGCGTTCGTACTGGAACGGATCGCCGTAATAGCGCTGCGCAATCTGGTCCCAGCGCTCGCCTTCGGTGGTGATGTGCGTCAGGTACATCAAAGCGCCCGCGTCACAACCTTGGTGGCCAGACGGCTGATGCTCGGCGCCACCGACGCCAGCGCACCGGCCGCGGCCGAGAGCTGACCGGCAACGTAGTCGATGCGGCCCACGATGGTGCCGACGTGCACCACCGACAGCGCGCGCTGCGCATTGCGCACCGCGCCCAGGGCGTCATCACCGGCGCGCAGGAGGTCGGACGCCTCGGGCAGTTTGCCGCTCAGGCGCGCCAGCGTCAGCGAAAGGTTTTCCAGCGGGGCAGCGACCCGTTTCATGCCGTTGAGCAGACCGGGCGCCCGGCCCAGCGCCGCCACCGGGTTCGCGTGCAGCTTCTGCGTCATGTGCACGTCGTCCACCGTCACCCGCAACTCCGACTGCGCCTGGGTTGCCGAGGTCACCGCCTGCGGAATGCTGTCGCGCACGGCACCACTGCTGGCCGGCGGTGCGATATTTGCGCCCACGGGCAAGGTCCGGGCGGTGGCCGGCGGCAGCCGGGGCTGGACGGCCAACGGCGGCCGCGGGTTTTTCTTGTCGCCCACGAATTCGCGCAGTGTGATGCTTGCTTCGAGCGCGATCAGCGTACCGGATTTGTCCGTGTGCTTGGCGATAGCCTGCACGTCGGTCAGCACGAAGCGGCCTTTGTAGCTGCCGTTACCGAGCACCAAGGCCATTGCCTCGTGCGCCGACAAGGCGCCCCGGAGTTTGGCCAGTTCGGCCTCCGGGTCGCAGTAGTGCAGATGGAAGGCGAGCTGGATGCGTATTTCGTCGAGCTTGTCGCCGATGAACTGCAGGCGCGGCTTGCCCTCGATCAGCGCATGCTCGGCGAAGTCGGCGCCCAACTGCGACTCGAAACCGTCGAAGTAGGCGATCAGGTCGAACTGGACGTGGCCCAGGAGCGCAAACATCAGTAGGCCCTGCGTGTTTGTTGCGCGGCTATGCGCTTGATCAGTTGTTCCAGCTCACGCAGCGAAATGTTCAGCGCCTCGGTGATCTGGCCTTTGACGGCACCGGCCGCGCCGCCCTGGACCTGGATCGTCGGGCTGAAGTGGATGGTCACTGCGCCGGCGCCGCCGGCCGCCGCACCTGCTGCACCGGCGCCAGTGCGGCCCGTGTTGATGCGCTGTGCGGCGGCCGCCGCCGTGTCCGAGGCCATGCCGGCGGCCGCTTTGGACGCCAGCCTGGCAGAGCGGCCGATGCCGATCGCCGTGCCCTGCGCGATGTTGTCGCCAAACCCCATAAAGACACGCGACGGTGACTTGATGCCCAGCGTGTTCGTGAACCAGCCCTTCACGTCTTTGCCGAAGCCGACAATGGCGTCCCGGGCCGCGCCGAGCTTGGCCTTGACGCCGTTGACCAGGCTGCCGACCAGGTTCGCGCCGAAGTCTGTGAAGCTTTTTGGCAGGTCGATGCCAAACCATTTCAGCACGCTGGCGAATGCTCGGTAGAACAGACCCAGCGGCGACCACTTGAGGATCAGTCTGGCCACGCCGCCGATGCCTGCGGCGAAGGCTGATCTGACCTCGCCCCACAAGCCCAGGAAAAAGCGCTTGATCGGCGACCAATAGCGATAGATCAGGTATGCGCCCATGGCGATGCCGGTGATAGCCAGCCCAATCGGGTTCATGAACAGTGCGCGGCCGAGCCAGAAGACGGCCTGCGTGGCCAGACGCAGACCGGTCAGCAAGCCACCCGCGAGCGTTCTGCCTAGTACAGACGCCTAGGAGTTATGAAACATAATGGCGTCCCAATTTTTCATCCGCATCCTGCCGCGTGAACTTCCACTCAATGGTTCGCCGCTGAGCGTTTCTAGCCTGCTGCCACGCATCGACTTCGTCTCGCAGAAATTCTCGACTGCCCATCCGTCGGTCCAAGCACTGACGACTCAGGACGCTGATTTCAACCTCGGCCATGTTCAGCCAACTGGCGTGTTTGGGGGTGTAGTGAAAGTCCACTCGGCGCAAGAGCTTGTCTGCCGCTGTCTTGCCCAGCACGTCCTCGAAGGACTTTCTGAAGTGTGTGTTCAGATTGTCCAAAACCAGATGAACCCGGCGCGCATTGGCGTAGTTGTTCGTCAGCAACTCTTGGACGAACGCTACGAAATCCACCTTGCACCGGCGTTCAGTCACCGTGACTACGCGCCTGCCTGCCTTGGGTTCGACAGCCACAAACAGATTGCTCGTGCCCTTACGCACATATTCGTAGTCCACCTTGGCAGGACTGCCCCGATCCATCGGCAGCGGTGCACGGCTGTGCTCGACGAGTTGAAGACTCTTCTCGTCGATGCAGATCACTGGCTCAGTTGCCCGCAGCGGCTTGGCGTACAGCCTAAGCACGTTGTACATGCGCCGCCGGTACTCTTGCGTCAGCAGGCCGATGCACCACATCACCCTGCGCCAGGGTTTCAAGTAGTTTTTTTTAGTATGCGTCGCACGGTATCCCGACCCATGCAACTGAGGCCAGGCTCTTGGCGTATAGCGTGTTCGAGCTCCATCAGCGTCCAGCGGTTGCGCCCCGAAGGAGGTGCCGAACAAGCCAGCGCCACCACCCGCGCTTCGTCGTCCGTGTCGTACTTGCAAGGCCCACCTGAGCGCTTCAAATCGAACAGCGCCAACGTTAGTCCACCTTCCAGATACGCCAAGCGTGTGCGCCACACAGTGGTCCTCCCTATCCCCAGCACGGCCATGATCTGGGACTCCGGAACGTTCTGATCTAAGCACCACAGCACATGCGCACGGTTGACCTCTCGCGAATGATGCAGTCCCTTGCTGCGCATCTTGCCCACCGTTTTGCGGTCTTTGTTGGTCAAGTGCAGTTCGGTCTGGCGCATAGCAACACCCCTGGTCATCAATTGGTGATCGCATGATTTTACTCATGTTCCATGAATCCTAGGCGTCGGTACTAGTGACAGTGCCCAGCCGCCCAGCTTGCCGAACCAGCCGGCGAGCTTGGCGGCACGTTCGGCGCCCATGCCGAAGAACTGCAACAGCAGGGAAAAGCGGGATGCGCCGCCGGCAACCAGCGCCCGGAAGATGGTGAAACGGCTGGAGAGAACGCCCCAGGCCGTGGCGACGGAATTGGCCGGTGCCAGGAACAGGAAGTTGCCCAGGAAACGCAGACCGAAAACGGCGGTGCGCATGGCGATCATGCCCCCGACCAGACCGACGATGCTGCGAAGCACAACGGGATTGGCCTTCGCCCACTCGCCAAAACTGCGCACCGTTGGGCCAAGCCCGTCGAGCGCGTCCGAGAGCGCCGGCAGGAAAACGTTGCCCACGGTGATCGCCACGTCTGTGATCTGCGTGGTGAAGCGCTCCCACGCCTTCTGCATGGTCTGCGCCCGCTTGATGTAGTCGCCGTCAATGGTGCCCAGCGCCTGCTGGCCGCCCATGTCCTTCTTGTTTTGCTGGTACTTGTCCCAGCCCTGGCGCATCGCGATCAGGTGATTGACCGTCTGGATGTCCTGGAACACCGACGACAGACCGAAGGACTCCATCAAGGCCCGCATCGCGTCCTTGTCGCCCTTGGCCCCGGCGGCCTCCCACTTCTTCATGAAGTCATCGCCCTTTTTGTCGATGAACTTCATGGCAATCATCAGTGACGATTCGTACTGGTTGTAGCCCGCCGCCACATACTCGGCCATCGACTCCTCGTAGGCCACGCCCGCCTTCTCGAAATGATCCTTGGTGGTTTTGACGTTCATGTGCGACAGCCAATTGGTGAGGTTGGTCACCGCCTCTCCAGGCGTGCCTGTTGCGCCCATGCCAACTTCCAGACTGGCCACGATTTGCGTCAGCGCCTCCTGGCCCTTGATACCCTTGGCCGCGAACTGCGCCGCCAGGGTCGGCAGAGAGCCGGCCATGTCTTTCAACTCGAAGCGCCCCAGCTTGGCACCGAAAGCCGCCCGGTTGAGCGCTTCCTTCATCTGTGCCTCGCCCTGGATGCCCAGCGTTTGCGAGAGGGAGAACATCATCTTGGCCAGATCGTTCATCTCGGCATTGGTCGCCGTAGCCGCCTTGCCCAGCAGCGCGGAGAGCTTGCCCGCCTCATTGGCGTTCATGCCCGAGGCCACCAGGGTACTGACGCCCCGAACGATCGCCTCGTGTGACTGATTGGTGGTCAGCGCGGCCTGGCGCATCGCTTCGCCCAGGGCAATTTCTTCCTTGGCCTCGAGATTGCCGGTGATGGCGATGTCGCGCAGGCCGGCCTCGAACTTGGCGGCCTGTTTGACCGATGCGAGCAAAGGTGCGCCCACGGCCACCGCCGTGGCGGCGCTCTCCTTCATACCGGCCCAATGTTCCTGCCGGGCGTTCTTGAGTTCTACCCCCTTGGCCATACTCGCCGCCAGCGCCTCCTGTTTCTGGCGCAGGGTGTCGAGGGTGCGTCCCAGCTTCTCGTAGTCGCGGTTGATGGCCGCCAGCGTGCCGCCGCCGAGCTTGCCCATCGCCCGTTGCATGGCCTCGCCCATCTGGTCGTGCTGCTGCTTGAGTTTGGCCGTCGTGGCGCCCAGCGCGTCCAGCGTGCGCTTGGCGCCGCCGAACACCGCCATGTAGGAGCCTTGCAGCACGGCGCCGATGGCGACACTGACCAACAACTCTTTCGCCATCAGAAACTCCCTTCGCTATACTGCAAAATCATGAACGCCACTCCCAATCCCAATCCCAAAACCGACGACATCGGCGCCACCATCGGCGCCGTGGCGCAATTCATTGGCGCAGCCGTCGCCTGCATCGGGCTGGTGCTGTGGGCATGGAGTCTGGCGGCCGGCAGCATCCTCGGCTTCGTCCTGCTGTTCCTGCTCGGGGCGCTGTTCGTCGCGCCGCTGGTGGCCTGGGGCCTGCCCGCCGTAGCGCTGGCGGCGGGGCTGATCGCGCAAGGCGTGGTCGCCCTCATCCATTGGCGCCGTTCTCGCGCCTGATCTGCGCGCTTGCTTCGTCGACCCAGCGGCAAAACTCTGCGACCGTCAGCCGGTCGATTTCACTCGGTTGGAACCGGAACCACCGCGCCAGCAGCGACGCCCCCGTCCACAGCGTTGCCGGTGATACCCAGCACGTCCAGAAATCGGCCTTTCAGCACTTGGTAGTCGGCGGCGTCCATTTCGTCGAGGTCTTCCGGCACCAGGCTGGCCATGCGCGCCACGCCCAGCAACTCCATTTGCGCCGGATTGCCATTGGCCTGGTCGCTGATGGCCTTGATGTCGCGCACCTTCAGGCGCCGCGTCGTGACGATCTCGATTTTCTGGCCGGTCTGGGTGGTGAAGGGGAATTTCAGTTTGATTTCCATGATGAGCTTCCGTGTGGTTTTGATAGGTCAACCGCCAATGTTTCTGCGGTAGTCGGCCAGCATGTCCTCGCCGCCGACGCGAAAGATGTTTGCCAAGTAGTCCAGCTCCAGCATTTCTTCTGCATTGACCACTTGCTTGATATAAGTGGCCGAGAAGGCCGAGCCGAATTCGGCGTTGTCATGCTGCTTGTAGGTGCCCAGCGGGTTCTTCTTGAACATCACGGTCAGGAAGGTGACCAGGCTGACTTCCTGGATGCGGCCCTGCGCGCCGTAGGTCTCGATGCTGGAGCGGCACTGCAACTGCACCGCCTTGAATGGGTTGGCCACGGTCTTGGCCACGTCCGTGTACAGCGAGTTCCACTTGATCTCGCCTTCGAGCTTGTCAAAGCCCGCGGGCAGTTCGATCTTGCCGACCATGCCCAGCGCCTTGTGCTCCTGCATGATCGCCGAAATGTCGGGCAGCTTGATTTCCTCGGCGCGCCCGAGCAGCGAGTTGCCGTTCACGTAGATGTTGGCATTGGTGATGCGGTTGATTTCAATCTTGCCGGCCATGATCAGTTGCCTCCCTTGAGCGTCAGCAGGTATTCCGAAGTGATCTCGGTCTCAAACGTCAGACGCTCCAGCGGCGGCGGCGGGGTGTACTTGTAGCTGATCAGCAGATGCCCATTGGCCAGCTCAGTCTCCTCGTTGCGCGCCGGATCGAACCACGCCTTGAAGCCCAGCAGCGCGCCGTCGCCGATCAGCTTGCGGCCGTAGCCGTTGACCGACTCCACCAGGGCATCGATCAGCGCCTGGCTCAGCGGCATGTCGATGAACTGCTGGCTGAAGTAGCGCAGCGACTCGTTGATCACGTCGCCCGTGCGGCGCACGTTCTCGAAGTTGCGCATGTGGCTGACGCTCGGCCATGCCGCGGTGCGATTGCCCCACAGCCGAAAGCCCGTGCCGTAGCTCGAAAACACCGTGGTGATGCCCTGTTCGTTGAGCAGGTTCACTTCCGACTGCGGATCGTCGATCATCGCCGAGAGTTGGCGCTCGACGCCGGTCACTCCGGCCAGTTCCTGGTTGGAGCTGGACCACCAGAAGCCCTTGTCCAGATCGACCTTGGCGCGCAGACCCGCGGCGCGCGCCGACAAGGGCTCCAGGCGCTCGGCGTTGCGCACCGGGTCGTACACCTTCACATGCGGATAGCACAGCCGGACGCGATCGCTGGAGGTGTTGAAGTTGATGCTGCCTGCCGATCCGCGACCTGCCAGTGCCTGGGCGTAGGTGGTGCCGATCGGCGCGTCGATGTAGGCCACCGCGTCCAGTTGGTTGGCCATTGCGATCATTTCGGTCGCCACCGAATTCTGCGTGCAGAAGGCCGGGGCGATCAGAATCTTGGCGAAGAAGCCGAACAGGTTGTAGGTGTCCTTGAGCGCCTTCAGGCCCGTGCGCACGCCGGCTGCGTCGACGGCGCCGATGATGTCGGCCACCGTGACCTTGGTCGGGTCGGCGTAGTCGTAGCTGGCTTTGACGCTGGCACTGGCCACGATGCGCCCGCCCTTGACACGGGTCAGTGCACCGGTGAGCGTGTCCGCCGTGTAGTCGGTGCCGGGCGCGTAGATGGTCGCGCCGTCGTTGCTCTTGACCACCAGGGCGGCCACCGCGCCGTGGGCGAGCTTCGCGCGGTCGGTGGATGCGTCAAAGGCAATGCTCTCGGACGCCACGGCCGTTTTGTGGGTCGCGGGGTCGAGCACGTTGATCACGATCACCGTGCCGGCACCGTGGTCGTAGATCGCATCGAGTGCTTGCGGGATGGTAAAGCCCGCAAGCTGCGAGCCGAACGCGGCAGCATCCTTCTCGGACAGGGTCAGGGTGGCGCTGTTGACCGCGCCGATCGGCGCGGTGCCGATCAGGCCGATCACGGCCGACTTCACCGCGCGAACGGGACGCTTGCCTTTTTCGACCTCGATGGTCTCCACACCATGCAGGTAGTTTGCAGCCATCGCTCACGCTCCTTTCGCTGCGGGTTCATCGGTGCCGGCGCTGGTGCGCGTCGGCGTCCTGGCGGCCGGCTTGACCGGGGTCAGGTGACCCAAAGCCAGCAGCGTCCTGGTGTACTCGTGCTCTTGCGGCAACTCGACCTCGGCGCCGGGGTGGAGCATCACTTCTTCCTGGGCTTCTTCGCCCTTTTGCAGCGTCACGCCGCTGATCGGCCCGATGTAGCAGTATTTCATTGGCTTTCCTCGTAAGTAACCAGGGTCAGGGGTGTTTCGGTGTTGACGTCGGCGTTCTCGATCTGCATGGCCTCGGAGGCCACATCCACGGCGTACTGCCAAAGGCCGGCCGCCTCGCCCAGGAACTTCTCGGACACGATCCAGACCTTGCGGCAGTCCGGCGGGCGAAAGCCCACCAGCGCCTGCCGCACTGCATCGAGCACGTCGACGGCGCCACCGCGGCCATTGAGCTGGCGCAGGATCACCGTGATCGACAGCTTCACGGTGCGTGGCTGGGCGATGTAGGTGACATCGACGGTCGTGCTGAATTGGCTCCCCAGATAGCTCACCAAGAGCGCGCCTTTGGGGTGATTGAGCCGGTATTGCGCCGGCTGCTCGGGGAAATACTCAACGGCCAACTGGGGGAGCTTGACCTTCAGGTGCTCCACCACGGCGTCGATGATCTGCAAGGTTGTGGCCATCAGTAGCGCACCAGCAGGTCAGAGCCGAAGTGGCGCGTGCGCGCCCGCACCTTCATCTCGCCCGGCTCCGGGGCGGCTTGCCCGGTCGGCACGCCGAGCGTCAGCCTGGCGTCGCGGATCGCTTCGAGCATCTGCAGCGCCGCCTTGTACGTACGCGTGACCGCTTCGGGAAAATCGCGCCCTTCGGGCCGCCGGGCATACAGCCAGTGCCGCGCCAGATTGACCGTCATGTCCTTGACGGTGGACGGCACCGGGTCGAGCGGCAGACTGTAGCGTCCGCGCAGATGGGCATCGACCAGCTCTTGCGCCTGCCTGACGGATTCCTCGATCACCGCCTGGTTCATGGCGGTGGCCGCTTCGTCGTCATTGGAGAGCCAGATGAGCGTCTGCGGCGGGATGGCCAGTTGCAGGTCGGCCAGCGCGCAGTACCGCATGGCTCAGATGCCCCGAACGATGCGGATCACGTCACCGGCAGCCGCAGCCGCGTCCCAGGCAACCCCATTGGCCACACCTTCGGACTGGGTGATCGCCCGGCCGTTGGCGTCGGACTCGACCTGGGCACCGGCGGCGATTGCGGCGCCGGCCTGGACCAGGATCGAGCCCAGAACGTTGGCCGGTGCCACGCCTGCATTCTCGGTGTCGGCCTCGACCACGCCGAGCGCCCTGGCGCCGGCCGCGCAGACGTTGCCGTCAAAACCGACGAAGTGGCGACGGGTCAGGTCGGCGGCGGCGATCACCGAAGTGGTCAGGATCACTTGTTGCGGCTTCATTTCTTGCCTCTTTCTGCTGTGTCGCCAGCCTTGTCTTTACCACCGGCGCTTTTCTTGATGTCGTCGGTCTTTGGCTCTTCGAGCGGAGCCACAGGCTCCGGCCAGCGCCCGATCCTGGTGGCTTGCTCGTCGTCCAGGTCGATCTCGCGGCCCTGCGGGCTTTCTGCTGCGTCGCCAGCCTTGTCTTTGCCATCGGCGCTTTTCTTGATGTCGTCGGTCTCCGGCTCTTCGAGCGGAGCCACAGGCTCCAGCCAGCGCCCGAGCTTGGCGGCTTGCTCGTCGTCCAGGTCGATCTCGCAGCCCTGCGGAAAGCGCTTGCCGTCGTGGTCCAGGTCAATGCCGTGCACGCGGCAGGTTTGGCGGTTCATGGCTTGCCTCATGCCTTACACGTTGGTGTCGCAGATCAGGTAGCCGGCGTCCGCGCCCACCACCACCGGCTTGTAGACGTCGGTGTGGCGCACGAAGCGCACCTTGCCGCCCTCGGCGTCGTACTTGTCCGTCTCCGGCATGCCCTTCTTGCGCAGGGTGTAGCCAAAGGACGGCTCCTCGTAGTCGGCCGCGCGGTCCGCGCCCGGTCTGCTCACGTAGGCGAGGATCAGGTTGTCGCCCCACACGTCGCCGGTCGCGCTGTCGCCGGCAAGGGCCTCGCCGACGAAGATGTCGTTGATGCCGAACAGCACGCGCAGGTGCTCCAGGGTGACCAGCTTGCGCTCGGTGCTGCCCAGCGCGGCCTGCAACTTGGTGTGAAACTTCAGCGACTGATAGACCGCCGCACCCATCACGATGGTGTTGGGGCGAATGCCGATGCGGCTGCGCACGACTTCCTTGCCGGCCTCGATCACCGCCACCGGATCGCCCCCGTTATTGCTCCACTGGCTGGAGCCGGACAGCGCGACCTTGCCGCCGGCCAGATAGGTATTGGCGTTCTGCGCCAGGGCGGCACAAGCCCACTCGCAGCGCAGATCGATCGCATCCTTGACGCGCTTGGCCGCACGGGCCTCGGCGTCGAACATCGATTCCTGCTGCTCGCGGTAATCCACCGGGTAGGCCAGGTCGTGCTCGCGCAACACGACGTCGATGGTGTCGATGTCGTCGGGCGTCATCACGTTGGACTTGGCGCGGATGGCGCGCTCGGTCTCCCAAAGCCGAAAGGCTTCCTTGCCGAACAGCGGCACCACGGCGCCCTCCTTGTCCACCAGAGCGACCGGGAACAGCGATTGCCCGATGTACTGCGCGTTGCGATAGCCGCGCGCGATGTTGGTCAGTACCGGATCGACGACCCGCAGTTGTCTGAGACGATCAGCCATGTCGGCTCCTTCAGTTGATTCCGTTGGAAATAAGTTGGCGGGCGGCCTGCTCGTAGGGAATGCCCTTTTGCGCGGCCAGCTCGGCGGCGCGCACATGCAGGTTGAGGCGCCCGGGGTCGGTGGACTTCTCGGCAAACTCGGCGACATGCATGTCACCGCCCTTGCCGGACCTGCCCTTGGTCGCGCTCTCACCAAACTCGACCACCTGGCGCATGTCGCCCAGGAAGGACTTGAAGGCACCGATCAGCGGCTGCCTTGCGTCGCCCTCGCCGAACTCCAGCGCGCTTTCGCCATCGGCAAAATCGAGAAAGGCGACCACGGCATCCTTGTGCCTGGGTGCGAGCCTGCCTTCGCTGACGAGCTGCTCGGCGTAGGTCAGGTGTTCGGCGTGGCGCTGGGTCGCAGCGGTCGTTTTCTGCTGGGCTTGGGCCTGCGCCAGTCTCTGTTTCAACTGGGCGTTTTCGGCCTCCAGCGCGGCTTTTTCCTCGGGTGTCACTGCAGGGCTCTCCTCATGCGGTTGGTGGGTCGTGGAAGCGGGATCAGCGAACGCGGCGCGCGCAATGTCGTCGTCCTGGCGCGCGGCTTCGCGGATGGATTCGATCTGCCAGTCGGGCGTGACCTGGTCGGCGACCTCCTGGCCAAACTTGGCCAGCAGCCACTCGCGCATCCGGCGCCACAGGCCGGCATCGGTCTGCATGCCCCAGTCGCCGAACTCGACCACGCCGTCCTCGGCGTCGGCGAACTCGGCCGGCTTCAAGCCCTTGACCGCCGGCGGCTGCGCGCCCAGAAAGCCGACGTGGCGCAGGTAGTAGACGCCGGGCACCGGGTTGTTGGGCGCGTCGGGCACATAGAAGCTGGCGCTGATCTTCTTGTAGCGGCCCGCGGCCACCAGTTCGGCGAAATCCGCGTCGATCTGGTGCGTCTGGGCGCTCAGGCCATCGGCATCGCAGGCCAGCGACTTCACCCAGCCGTAGGCCGGGGTGTCGTTCCTGGGGTGTCCGACGACGATCGGCGCCTCATGCTTTGCCAGGTCGTAGGCGCGGGCGCTGGCCGCGAGGTCCGCTTCGGAAAACTCCAACGCCAGACCCGACATCGCAACCTGGCGACCGGGCTTGAAGATGTGCAGTCGTTTGCTCTCGTTCATGTCGCCATGATCGGCAGACTGCGGCAGCGGGTCTTTTAATCGGCTTTACATTCAGCGCGCCGAAGAAGAAAACGCGCGCGCAGCCACGGTCCGCCCGACTGCGCGCAAAGCCTTTATAAACCTCCGCAACGCGCCGATCAGCACAGCGTGCCACCGTGGCATGTCCCGGGCCTTCTAACGCCTTCAGCGCGGCTAAACGCCGGCCGCCGTTTTGAGGTGCCGCACGATGGTGTCGAGGACTTCTTCTTCGTCCGCCTTCGACAACCCGACAAAGGGCCGCGCCGGGATGTCACCCCACAGGTGCCCGAACGCGCTTTTCTGGCCACCGAACTGCTGCATCGCAGCGTATTCCTTGCTGCTGCCGACCACCACGTGCGTGCGTCCGGCGTCGTAGTGGATTTCGGTGGCCAGCAGCCTGGTCTCGCCGATCAGGGGCTTTGCGCCTTTCTTCCTGGCCAGCGTCACGGGCCGGTTCTCTGCCCAGCGCGCGCCGTCCGGCCCCCGGCTTTCCTCGAAGCGGTCGCGGGTGCTGTTGATGAGGGTCTCGCCTATGTCCTTGAAGGCTGTCGTGAGGTTGCGTCCGGCCCACTCCAGATGGGTCAGCGCCCGCTCCAGCGCAGCGGTGGAAATGGTGATTACGATCATGGTTGTGGCTTTACAATGAAAGTGATCCGGCCGTCGTAAATTCGCTTACGAACCCTTTCCCTTCGGGGATTGATGAGGTCTGGCGGGGAGAGCGTGCCCCGCGGCTGGATCGCCTATCTGATGCGGGTGCCCGGTTTTGACCGGGTACCCGATTCGTTTCTGAAGAGCGTCAGGAAGTAGTTCTTCCTGCCATTGAGCGTGCGCTTGAGGGCCGCGCGGTAGGTCACGCCGTCGATGGCAAGGTAGGCCAGCCGCGTCTCACCCTGCTTGTAGACCTCGCCTTTGTCGAGGATCGTCTGAATCTTTCGGTAGTCGGCCAGCGTGATCTCCGGGTGCCGCGCGACATGCGCGGCCAGGCTGTCCTGCGACAACAGCACCACGCTCGATTCAGCGCCCAGCGCGGCGCGGTCAACAGGCAAGAGCACCGCGATCGGGAACTCCCCCGCCAAATCGCCGCCGAAGAAGCGGTCAAAAATGCGGCTCTTGACCAGGGCTTCAACGTTCAGGCGCGCAACCGCGGTGTCCAGCGTCTCCAGCCGGTTCTGCCGCGCCGCCAACGCGGTTTCGGCCGCGGCCCTGCCGGGCGCGTAGTCCCAGCCGTATTGCACGCCCTTGGGCAGTTCAATGGTCTCGCCGGTGGCAGGCACGGTGTAGGGCACGACGGCGTCGTCTGGCGCGCGGTCCGGGCCAGTCTTTCCCAGGCGCTGCAAACCGCGCTCATTGAGGGTTTCGATGCTGCACTTGCAGCCCCAGCCGTTGGGCGGGTAATGCGTGTTGAACCACGGATCGCCGGCCGGCAGGACCGTGTCGTGCCAAGCCTTGTGCGCCAGGCGCGGGTGTTCGATGCTGCGGTGCACGTAACGCCAATACGGCCGCGCGGCCATCACCTGGGGGTCGGTCATTTGCGCCCAGCGCCCGGCCTGGTAGCTGGTGCGCAGGTTGGTCGCGTAGATGACGTGCGTGCGCCAGGCCACGCCGCGCCTGGTCGCCTCGCCGGTCCAGCCGGTCCAGCCATGGCGCCGAACCGTGCGCTCAAACTCGCCGCGAAACCACTGGATGCTCTTGCCTTGGTCAATGGCCTGCCCGATCGCGTCGCGCAGGTCGGCCACCAGGTCGGCCTTCATCGCCCCGGCGACGACGAAGGCCCGATCGTGCTGCTCGCGCAGCATGTCGTCCCAGCGCTCGGAGGGCAGGTTGAGCTTGTTGCGAAAGAACGCGGCTTGCTCGGCGAAGGGCCGGGCGAAAACGCCGCGCAGACCCCGCTCAGGCATCGCCCTGCACCTCGGCGCGCCCGGCCAGGTCAGTGCACGCGAACGCCAGCGCCATCACCTTGGACAGGCCAGCTTCGTCGAGCTCGGCAAACTCGACCAGCAGAGCCTCTTGCAAGCCTTGCAAGTCGCTCGCAGCGTCGATGCGCCGGCGCACGCGGCTGAGCCAGTCGTCCAGCGTGGGCTGCGCGGCCTGCTCCAGCAGCGCCGCGGCGCCGTCGGCATAGTCAGGATCGCTCTCGGCAAAGTCCTCGGCGCGCGGCGGCGCTGCCTGCGCGATTTCGTCTTCATTCAAACTGTAGGCGCGCATGAAGTAGGCGCGCGTGAGCCGTGCTCCGGCGCGCGTGAGGATTTCATCGCGCTGCGCCTGCACCATGTCCACTTCCCGCTGCTCCCACATCTCGAACACGGGGCGCGCGTCGTCGTTGAAGTTCAGCGCGCAGACCCAGCGAATCAAGGTGTTGAAGGCTTCCTGCACGATGGCCTTGTCACCGTCTCGAATGTCGCGCGTCACCTCCAGCCCGGCCCGCGCCGAGGCGTGGGTGGCGCTCGCTTCGGTGGTCTGGTTCTGGCCCAACAGCGCGATCGACACCTCGGATCGACAAAAGTGCAGCAGCCGCTCGTAGACCTCGGCGCTGCCCGTCTTGCCCGCCGCTTCCTTGATCTCGACGCTGGAATCGTCCGGCACCACCGCCACCGCGTCCTGCACCATGTCTTCCAGGCAGTCGAGCAGCAGGCTGGTCTCACTGTCCGAGGCGCTGCGCGGGTGCTTGCCTATCACCCAGGGTGCGCCGTATTTCTCGGTGAACTGCACCCAGAACTTGAGGCCGCCTTTCTTGAAGGTCGTCGGCCAAAAGCACATCGACATGTCGGCAAACCCGTAGGGGTTGTCGTAGCTGGCGTCCTGGCGCGGCACGAGGAATTTGCGCGGCGGCAGTTCCTCGCCCTTGATCGGGTCTTGCCTGGTGCGCAGGCGCAGCAGGTTGTCTGCGTCGTACACGAACCAGTCGGCGGGCTTGCCGACGATGTCGATCGGCACCAGGTAGCCGCCGACCTTGCCCCACATCACTTCCATCGGCTGGTAGCCGTAGAGCACGGCGTCGAGCATCTCGGTAATGATGCGCGACAGGTCCAGGTCAGCAAAGATGGCCTCGACCGACCTGGCCACGCGGCCCTTGGCCCGGCCACGGTCCAGACCCCATTCGAGGCTCTTCACGGCCGCCTTGCGGCGCCGGATGCAGCCGCCCACGTGCGCGTCAGCGCGCAGCTCGCGGTAGACCTTGATGTCCCGGCCCAGCGCCTTGAGCACCGGGTCCGGGTTGGGCAGGTACATGCCCAGCCCGGCGAAATCGATGCTGCGCCCGCGCGTGGCAATCTGCGCGGACAGCGATTTTTCCGGCTCGCCGAACTGGACGAATTCGTGGGGGCCGACCCAGATGCCTTTGGCTCTCATCATTGATACCCCTGCATGATTGCGCCGCCGCTGCGGCGCTGGCGCGATTTCACCTTCACCGGGCCTTTGTTGATCTCACGGCTGGCAAAGTAGGCCAGCGCCACCGCAACCGCGGCATCACCGTGGCGCCGGCCCTTGTCCTCACCGGTCGTCCGGGTCTCGGGAATGCGCGGCACGCCCCGGATGACCTGTACCGCGCGCAGGTCAGCGAGTACGTCGGCGTCGCGCGGCAGGCCGTCCAGGGTGCCATCCTCCAGCGCGGCCTTGAGCGCAGGCATGTGTTCGCGATACCAGGACTCGGACAGCATCACTTGCTGGATGCGCGACGCCCCATAGCGCTGCATGGCCACCTCGGCCAGGAACTGACCGTTGCCCCGCGCGTCGAACGCGCCGCCGGTAAAGCGCGGCAGGCGGTCGATCAGGTAGAAGGCGATCTGCTCTTGCTGGCGAAACGGGACGTTGCGCAGTTCAACCAAGAAGGGCACCCGGCGCACCAGGTTGTGCTGCTGGATCAGCGGTACATGCACGCTCAGGTCGCCGCTGCGGCCAAAGTCTTCGCCATTGAACGAGATCGCGTCCACCGGCAGGCGCGCCAGCAACGGCGCCATGTGGGCCTGCAGCCAGTCGTGGCACTCGGCAGCGCGCACAGGGTCGGGCAGCAGCTCGAAGCCGGCCTTGCATTCCCAGCGCAGCACCGGTGTGTCAGCGGACATGCGCGATTCGATCAAGGCGCGCGACAGCCAGGCGCCGCCCGAGTGGGCCGGCACGCAGTCGAGTTCCTCCGCGGCGCCATCGCCGTAGAAGGCATAGACGCCGGCCATCCAGGCCGCCTCCTCGGCGAGCGTCGATTCCTTGCCCAGGCGCAGGCAGACGCGGCGGTACAGGCCATCGGCCACGGCCTCCTGGAAGGTGACCCGATGCACGCTGCCCCGGCGCTTGCCCGAGCGGATGTCTTGCACCAGCGCATTGAACGGGTTCTCCGCACCGTTGTGCGTGGAGATGACGCGCACCCGCCCACCCCAGATCAGCATGGCCAGCGCCGCCTTGAGCAGCTCGTCGAGCTGCTCGTGAAACGCCGCCTCGTCGATCACGATCGTGCCTTGGCGCCCGCGCAGGTTCGCCGGGCGGCTGGTCAACGCGACGATGCGAAAACCCGAGGCCGGAAAACGGATCGTGAATGTCTTGATGTTCCTGTCCGCGTCCTCGTCTTCCCAAAAACCCTCTTCGATCTGCGAGGCCGCGTGGTTGAACGCCCGCGCCCACATCGCGCACGCCTGGATGTACTCGACGGTCATGTCCTGGTTGTACGCAATGTAGTAGACGTTCTGCCCACCCGCCGGGCGCCCGGACGCAGCCGTCAGCACGTCGTCGGCAGCCTCGCCCCAGGTCAGGCCCGTGCGGCGGCTCTTCTCGATCACCTTCAGCGGCGATTTGTCCGCGACCCAGCGCTGCTGGTAGCCCATCAGCACGACCGGAGCTTCGGCCATGGCCGTGTCGGGCAGGCGCGCGGCAATGCTGCTCATGCGGCGATGCCCAGGATTTCTCGGCGCAACTTCTCGACGGATTGCGCCGACAGGCCGCCCTTCTGGGCAATCTTCTCAACGTTCGCCGCGGCCACCTCGGCACGCGCCTGGACCTCGAGCCGAAACTTCTTCTGATTCACACTCGCGCGCGCCAGCGTGGCAATGTTCTTGGCCGCGCAGGACAGCAGGCCAATGCGTTTGGCCGGATCGATGTCTTCGTCGCTCGCCTCTTGCAGGTTGATGATCGAATCGAACATCTCGCTTTGCACCAGCGCGATCATCGCTTCGGAGCGCGCGTCCTGGTCGTCGGACGCGCCCTCGGTGAGCAGGCGGGCGACCTCGGTGCTGGCCCGGATCGCGGCAAAGCGGCGCTCGATCTTCTGGCCATGGCGATGGATCGCGCTCTTGCTGATCGCGTACCCGCGCTCGCGCAGCATGTCTTCCAGCGCCACGTAGCCACCAAAATTGCTCTGCGCCAGTGCACGTTCGAGCCACCGCCGCACTTCCTCGGGCAGGCCCTCGATGCTCGAGCGGCGCGCCATCACGCGCTCCAGTACTTTTCTGGCCGGGCGACGCCAGGCTCGCAATCGATCGTGTACTCGGCCATGTCGACGCCGTAGCGCGTCAGATCGGCAAACCAGGCGCCCGATGGCGTCTTGTTCACGTCAACCAGCCTGCGGTCGGCCAGGTAGTCCAGCTCGCGGCGCATTTCCAGCGCCGTGGCGTCCGGGTAGATTGCGCGCATCACGTCAAGCAAAAACTGCTCGCTGCTCGTGTGCGGCCGGGCTTTGTCCAAGGTGTTTATAAGATTCCAGCGCATGGACTCGCGCCGAACTTTTGCATGGTCAACCATGGTGCGATCCCTTCATTTGAACGACTTCGAGCTTGTTGTAGAGCGCGTCGAGCTTGGCTTCAATCACGCTTTGGCCTCGAACGTAGTCCTCGCGGCGCACGTAGTGCAGCGGCAGCTCGGCCTGGAATCTCAGGAATTCGCGCTCGACGTTGCGCAGCAGGTCGGTCTCCCGCCGGTACCCCTCCAGGTGCTGCACAAAGGTCTCGCGCCATGTCGCCTGGCCTTCCTCATGCGCCTCTTCGATCGTCTCAAAACGCTCGTTCAAACGCCGGTCGATCTGCGACAAAAACAGCTTGCCGGCCGCAAAAAGGAAGCCGAGAAACGCGATCAGCAGCGTAATCAGCTGCCAAAATTCCACTTGTACGGTCATGCGCTCGGTCCCTATTCAGCGGTATTCATCCGCGGCCTCCTGGCTGCGATCAATCAGGCGATTCACCTGGGCGTCGAGGTTGCGGCAGCGCTCGCCGTAGTCGGCGATGTGGGCCAGGATGTCGGCCTGGCTGAGTCCTGCGTCGCGTAGCCAGGCGTCAGGGGCCGGGGCGGCTTCGGCCGTTGCGCCAGCTCCGGCGGCAGCGGCGCCCGTGTCAGCGGCGGGCAGGCCAATGGCCCCGATGGCGCCGTTGTACTCGCGCACGAAACCAGCAGTGAACACGGCACGAGGCAAGGGCTCAGGCGCTGCGCCAGGAGCCGGAACATAAACAGTAGTGACATTCGGAATTCTCCTGAGCACGGATCGTTTTTCCTGCGCGTGTACAGCCTTCTCGTCGACCATTTGCTGCGCCAGCCGGTGGCCGCGTTCGACTTCAGCGACCAAGCGCAGGCGCGCCTGGTCGGCCGCTTTGGCCAGCGCCACGGCATGCACGCGCTGCAACTCGGCCAAGGCAGCCTCGCCGCGCGCCCTGGCCAGGCGCTGGCCGAACCCATAACCCGCGCCACCGGCCACCACGGCCGCGACGCCCGCGAGCACCAGAGCGCTCAGCACGGCGTTCAGCCGATTGGTGATGAAGGGCGTGTCAAACATGGCGCGCCCTGCGCCCGGCGGTGCGAACACCGCAGACGCAGCCCTGGCGGATCAGCAGCGCCGGCACGTAGCCCCGCGCAAAGGACAAGCGCAGCACAAAGTTCAGCAGCAAGAACAGGTAGCCCATCATGCGCAGCTCCCTGGCCCCCAACCGGCGGCCACGTAGCGCGGCTCGAAGCTGCGCAGGATCAGGCGCGGATAGCCCCGGTTTTCCTGGAACGCACCCGCGTGGCGGCCCGCATTGAAGCGCTCGACCTCGTCGAACCACCGCGCGCTGTCGGCCCCTTGTGACGCAGCCAGTTTCTGGTCGCGCCAGACCCAGCCCAGCCCGCCGTTGTAGGCAGAAAGCGTCATGGCCATGCGCTCGCACGCTGTGCTGGCTCTGATGCGATCCCACAGGTGGCGGTCATAGGTCACCAGCGCGCGCAGGCCCCAGCCCGCATTGAAGGGCTGCCTGGCAGCCAGCACCGGGTAGGCTGCAGCAATCCAGTCGGCGGTCGCAGGCATGAACTGCGCAATGCCCTGGGCGCCGACCGGGCTGATGGCATCAGGGCGCCAGCGGCTTTCCTGATGCACCTGGCCGGCGAACGTGGCTACCGGGGCATCAAGGCCCCACACGGCGCGGGCATTGCGCGTCAGGTCAGCGCGGTGCCTTTGCGCACCGGGCGCAATGTCCGCGGCCGCCGCGTCCCGAATGCCCGGCAGGCCAGCGACCACCAGGGCCAGCAGGTAGCCGAATTGTTTGACGCAGCGGCGCATGTTCACAGCCCCAGCGCCACGCCGATCACCACGGCGCCAACGATGATCGCCCGGCGCAGCATGGCGGCCGCAAACACCTGGTGGTAGCCTGGGGAGACTTGGTAGTCGGCGTCCAACTCGCAGGCGCCGCCGGTGTCGCGCCAGTGGTGTTGCAGATACCCGTCGGGCCGGGCATAGGGGAACAGCGAGCGGTCGAGCCAGTAGGCAACAACCGCCGCCAGGCTGATCAGGGACAGCTTGTACAGCGCCACGGGCAACTGCTGCGGGGAAATGAGCGCGATCGCAATGATCAGCAACAGGGCGGTCAAAAACCACCCTGCCATGCGCGGAATGCGTGTCAGCGTCATGCGCTACCTCCTGCGGGTTGAAAGTCGGATCAGCGCCAACCGAACCCGCGACACCAGGCGCATGCCAGCATCTTCGCGCCAGCATGCGGATCGGGTCTTTTAATCTGGATTAGAGAGCGCAGCGTGCCTGGACGCCGTCCCGACATCCAAAGCGCCCGGACCTCCCAGGAGCCGCAAAACTCCGGACCGTCCGGAATTTCAAACGGGCCTTTGTCAAAGAAATCAATGACTTAGAGGAAGGCGGACTCCGGACGGTCCGGAGTTTTGCGGCTCCTGGGAGGCTCAAGCGCTTGATAGATCAGGTCGATGAGGACCAAAGTTGCCGACGTCGGCAACTTTGCCCGTCCGGAGTCTGTGGCGCCGATGCCACTGGCATTTAGAGCGCGCGCGCGGGCGTCTTGCAATGGGCCGGCTTGGGCTTGTCCACCATTTCGCCCGTCTGTTTGTCCACCTCGAAGACGGTCAGACAATCGCGACCGCCGAACTTCCTTTGCAACTCCGCATCTTCGGCCGCAATAGCCGCCTTGATTTGGCTGTCGGTTGCCTCGAGTTGCTGCTCGCACTTCTGCTTTTCCTTGTGATACCTGGCTTCGCCCTGGCGCACGTATTTCATGCTGTCTACTGTTCGTTCGTGCGTCACGATGGCCGACAACTGCTGAAGTGTCATGGCTGCAGTTTGACAGTACGAGAAATGCTGGCGATGGTCGTCAGGCTGGCGCTCAATCATCGTGGGCCATCGCCCAAGTTCCTCCACCAGCGGCCGCCATACGTGCCTGGTAATGCCTGACTGGTCGCCAAGCTGAATGCCATCCATCAGGGACTCTTCAGCCTCGTTGATGACTTGCAGAGTACCTTCGGCGAACAAACGCGCCTCTGCCAGATCAAGCGGTTTTTTGGGCTCCGGTGTGTCTGGTTTGTCAGCCGAAGCGGGAGGTGCGGCCAGGGAACTTGGCGTTGATGCCTGCGGTTTGACCTCCTGGACAACCTCGGACGGTGCGTCCTCCGGTGCGATCCATGCCGCAACGATAAAGGCAATCCCTGCAATCAGCAAGCCTCCTATCAACAGTTCAATCCGCTTGGGAATCTCCCCCGTCTTTTTGTCCTTGAAGGTGTTCGGAGCAACGACACCTGCGACTGTCACCAGGAGCATCAGCAATCCCAGCAGCCCAATCAGTACAGCTAAAATCGACATTCACAACCTTCCTTCCTGTTCTTGCTGGAAATTCAACACCCGCTTTCGGGCATTGTTTCTTCCCGTGGCAACTGCGCTACGCTGCCCACGGCAGAGCGCTCGCGCAGTGCCCTCTACGTGCCATTCGGTGGCCCGTTTCGTTCACGCCGCTTGGTTGGATCATCGCACGCACTTCCTCGGCGAGCGATGATCGTCTCGACATACCTGCGCACCCGAAACACCTGATCGGGCTGCAGTTCAATCACCATGCCGGTGCCGAACTCCCTGCGCATAAATTCCAGCACCTTGATGCGCGCAGGTTTGTCCAACTGGTCCATGAGCGCAAGAACGTCGCGTTGAGCCGCAGTCACAACAGCAGGCACTTGACTGGCCTTGTTCCGTGCGACCGATGCTGCCGTGGGCGAGTCGCCGTAGAAATGATGGTGTACTTGCGTGACGCTGTGAACGCTGCCACTCACTTGGCCCACATGCACGGTGCCGCTACCGCTACTTTGGTGTTGTTGCGACGTCAACCGCTTGATCCAGTTGCGTAGCCATTTCGGAATCCATCCCACGTTTATTTCCGTCGTTTGGTCGGTGTGTTGCCCACGCCTCCAATGTGGATGGCACCATGCCCGCTGCTGTGCTGGCTATGCGTGCCGCCAACGTGGGTTGCTGACGCGGCTGTGGTGGCACCAACCAAGGCACCAAGCGCGGCCCGGCGGACCTCTTTCGAGGCGTCACGGAAGTACTCCAGCAGTAGCTTTTCTTCAGCTGACAAGCCGCTGCCACGCTGTCCAGTCAAGACGAATTGACTATCAATTCCCGTGCCTTTCACGAGCGCGCCCAGAAGGTCGGCCGTCAGGCGCTTGCGGCCGCTGAGGACATCGCGCAGGCCTTGCGAATCACTCTCCCCGGCATCTCTCGCTGCCCGGGCGGCAGAGAGCCCATGTGCCTCCAGTTCTGCACGCAATCGATCGTGTATTTTTTCCACACAACACCCTTGACAATGTGGATTTGTTCCACAAAAATGCGGCTCAACGCAGAAATTTTCTGCCACCACCTAAACAAGTTTAGTCGAAAGGTAACAGCTCATGCATCCTGAGCAAATCAAAGCGGCAATCCGCATGCAGGGCACCACTCCTGCGGCCATTGCCGATTCGCTGGGCGTGTCGCGATCGATGGTTTCGCACGTCATCAGCGGTGCCGCCAAATCGGCACGTATTGCTGACCACATTGCCCGGTTGGTGGGCAAGCCCGTCACCGTGCTGTGGCCGCCCAAGCCGCAAACCAACACTGGCCTGCGCCGCATCAAGCCTGCCGCTGCGAGGACCTCGGCATGAGCGCCAAGACGCCCCCCGTAGACGCCGTGCGTGCCACGCTGATGTGCGCCGTCATCAAACGAAAAACGGCGGGCCACGAGGTCGGCGGCAAGCCGCACGGGTGCACCGCCGCCTTCACCGGTTGTGTGCTGCCCACATCGCCGACCTGCCACGACCGCGATGCACGGCCTGACCTCTCGACGGAGTGACGCGGTGAGCAAGCAAGACGAGGATCGCGGAGCGGCAATCAAAGTTCTGGATGTGCTCGATGCGCTGTCGGGCCATGCCGTGCGCGGGGTATCGAACACGGCGCTCTCCAGACAACTGAACCTGACCGCCAGTGCCGTCACCCGCGCCATGGGCGTGCTGACGGACAAGGGCTGGGCGCGCAAGGACGAAGCCACTGGCCACTTTCACCCGACGCCCCGGATGGGCCGGGTGTTTGGCCGGGTACTGGCTGACTTGAACCGCGCTGAACAGGTGCTTGCCGAAATCCGGCACAACTTTACCCGCACAGACTAAGCAGGAGAACACCACGATGGCTCGACCCGCCAAAACCCTTCCCGTCCCGGCCGATGATGGCTTTGATGCGCAGCGTCTTGAACAAGCAGGGCTTGCTGCCCAGCAGTTGGGGCAATTGCAAGGCGCCTACAACGATGAACGCGACCTGGTCAACCAGCTCTTTGGGCAGGCACAGATGGCCGGCATGTTCGAGGAATTTTCCCGAACCGTCCGGACTTCCAAATTGGCCTTTGTCAAAGAAAACAAGCTGTATCAACAACTTAGAGGAATGCGGACTCCGGACGGTACGGAGTTTTCCGGCACTTGGGGGGATTTCTGCAGCCTGCTCGGGCGCTCAGTGGATCAAGTCGATGAAGACATCAAAAATCTTCACACCTTTGGCGAAGAAGCCCTGGAAAGCATGTCGTGCCTGGGAATCGGGTACCGCGAACTACGCCAGTTCCGCAAGCTGCCCGCTGACCAGAAAACCGCGCTGATCGAAGCCGCAAAGACGGGCGACAAAGACGGCTTGCTGGAACTGGCCGAAGACCTGATTGCCAGGCAAGCCAAGGAAAAGGATTCGCTGACCCGGCGCGCCGAGGACGCCGAGGCCGACCTGCAAGCCCGCTCGCGTGTGCTGGACGACAAGAACAGCAAGATCGACCAACTCACTGCGGAGTTGGCGAAGGTCAAAAAGCGTGTCAAGGCGCTGCCAGCGGCCGATGTTGGCGAGGAAATCCGCAAGGAGGTGACGATGCTGGCCGCCCAGGCCGAGGTGGGCATCCGCACCATGCGCGCCGGCCTGCAGGCACTCGCCGAGCACACCGAGGCGCACGGCATCGACCACGGTGACTTCACTGCCGGGCTGATCTGCCAGTTGGAGCTGACTTTGCGCCAACTGCGCGGTGAGTTCGACGTGAAGACAGCGCCCGATGGCGATGACACGCCCGAATGGATGCGCCCCGGCGCCTCGCAAGCGGCGGCTGCCCGCGTGGCGGCAGACATGGCCGCCTCTGGTTGGAAGCTCGATGCCGAGGGCCGAATGGTTCCGGCCGACACCAAGAGCGTGGGCGCCTGATCCATGGGCGCCGTCCTGACCGAAAGACTTGTCGCCGTGGCCCTGGCTGCTCGGGTGGCCGGGCAGGGCGGCAAGGGGGCCGTTTATGAAGCCGCGTGCCGAGAGCTGGGCATGTCCCGCGCGACCTTGGCACGCAAGATCAGGGAGGTTGCCGTCATGGCCCCACGCAAACGCCGAGCCGATGCAGGACAGAGTGCCTTGACTCCCGATGAGGCCAGGCTGATCTCGGCCGCGCTGATGGAGACCACCCGCAAGAACGACAAACGGCTGTATTCGATCAAGGATGCGGTGACGATGCTGCGGGCCAACCGGGCGATTCGCGCGGAGTTTCTGGACATGGAGACCGGCGAGCTGCGGGCTTTGTCGGAGAGCACCATCCACCGTGCCCTGCGCATGTATGGACTGCACCCCGACCAGTTGCTGGCCCCGGC
The DNA here is from genome assembly GCF_026127385.1 of Verminephrobacter aporrectodeae subsp. tuberculatae. Lineage (NCBI taxonomy): Bacteria > Pseudomonadati > Pseudomonadota > Betaproteobacteria > Burkholderiales > Comamonadaceae > Verminephrobacter > Verminephrobacter aporrectodeae. The sequence continues at coordinate 1,813,614 of NZ_QZCX01000001.1, read as the reverse complement.
GCCTGTGACCGAGATGGCCAGCCGCCACCCCAACCATGTGTGGCAGATCGATGCTTCGTTGTGCACTTTGTACTACCTGTCCAATGGCCTGAAAGGATTGGACGGGCAGGTTTATTACAAGAACAAGCCGGGCAACCTGGAGCGGGTGTCTGCCAACCGGGTGTGGCGCTATGTGGTGACGGACCACGCGAGCGGCTGGTTGTATGTTGAGTATGTGCTCGGCGCCGAGAGCGGCGAGAACCTGTGCTCGGTGTTCATCCATGCCATACAGGAGCGCGGCGGCGCCGACATGATGCACGGCTGCCCGATGATGATTGTCACCGACCCTGGTGCCGCCATGACCGGCGCGTTGTTTCGCAATCTGTGCCGCGCCTTGGGTGTTGATCTGGTGATCAACGCGGTGGGCAATGCCCGCGCAAAAGGCCAGGTGGAGAACGCCAACAATTTGGTGGAGACCAAGTTCGAGCCTGGTCTGGCGCTTCGGCCGGTGAGCAGCCTGGAGGAACTCAACGCGCTGGCCAAGGCATGGCGGGAGAATTTCAACGCGACCGAAGTCCATCGCCGCCACGGCCGGCCGCGCAGTCTGGTCTGGATGGCGATCCGCGCCGACCAGTTGATCAAGGCGCCATCGATCGATGTGTGCCGCGAGCTGGCGGTGGCCACGCCGGAGAGCCGCAAGGTCACTCCGAAGCTGCGCGTGTCTTTTCAGGGGCGCGAGTATGACGTCTCGACGGCGCCGGGCGTGATGGTCGGCGAGAAGGTGATGCTTACCCGCAACCCCTGGCGCGATGATGCGGCCCAGGTGGTGCTGGTGGGCGAAGACGGCCGCGACGTGTTCCACGTCGTCCATCAGGTGTTCAAAGACGAACTCGGCTTTTCCGTGAAGGCCGCCGTGTTTGGCGAGAGCTACAAGCGCCACGCTGATACCCCGGCGCAGACCGCCCTCAAGGACATCGGGAAACTGGTCACCGGCACCGACAGCCAGACGGACGCGAAGGCCGCCCGCAAGACCAAGTCTGTGCCGTTTGGTGGCCGGCTCGATCCATACAAGCACATTGACGACGCCACGCTGCCTGTGTTCTTGCCGCGCCGTGGCACGGTCCACGGCCTGGTGGCGCCGACGGTGGAACTGCCGCCGCTTTCCCATGTGGATGCTGCCAGGCAGATCAAGCCGAGGGTCGAGTCGGCCGGTGGCCAATGGAGCGCCGAGCACTTCCGGTGGCTACAGCAGCGGTATCCGGCTGGCGTGCACCAGGATCAGTTCGACACGATCGTCGCCGAGCTTTGCGGCCCGCGTGCGGGGCTTCAGAGACCGCTGCAGGTGCTGCGTGCGGTGGCAGGGGGTGGGTGATGTTGAAGCTGAAAAATGTGTTGCTCAAGGCCGGCTGCAGGCAGGCTGACTTGGCCAGGGCGCTGCATGTTTCGCCGGCGAGCGTGGCACAAATCGTCAATCACGGTGAATGGCCCAGGAGTCTGGATGTGCCGGGCCTGCGCGAGCGCATTCGCAGATTTCTGGTGGCCAGGGGCGTCGCGCCGACCAGCCTGGCCAGCATTTTTGACGTTGTGGATCAGCAGGCCGATGTGCGTGAGCGCATCGGCGTTTTCCTCAGCGCGATCGGTGCCGATCCGGCCGATCTGCCCCGTGTTCTTCAAGCAAAGAAGGTGAGCGGTCCGCGCACCAACGCGGACCGCTCGGTCCCCCAGTCGAAATCTGAATCTGCCACCGAGTCCAACCAGGAGGAATCCATGATACTGCGCAAGAAGACTTTGTTTCCAGCCGCCCGCAAGCATTTCGGGCTGTTTCGCGATCCGTTCCAGGATGACGTCCTGTCCCACGAGGATTTGTATGTCAGCCCGGACATCCGCTACGTTCGCGAGGCGATGTTCCAGACTGCCCAGCATGGCGGCCTGCTGGCCGTGGTCGCCGAGAGTGGCGCCGGCAAGACGACGCTGTTGCGTGATCTGGATGCGCGCATCGCGCGTGAGAACCAGCCGATCTTGCTGATCAGGCCCTACGTGTTGGCGATGGAGGACAACGACCAGAAGGGCAAAACGCTCAAGGCGACCCACATCGCCGAGGCGCTAATGGCCGCGGTGGCCCCGCTGGAGAGACCCAGGTCCAGCCCCGAGGCGCGTTTTGCGCAGTTGCACAAGGCGCTGCGCGAGAGCCATGCCGCTGGCTACCGGCACTGCCTGGTGATTGATGAGGCGCATTCGCTGCCGATCCCGACTATCAAGCACCTGAAGCGTTTTTTCGAGCTGGAACTGGGCTTCAAGAAGCTGCTGTCGATTGTTCTGATCGGCCAGCCGGAGCTCAAGGCCAAGCTGTCCGAGCGCAATCAGGACGTGCGCGAGGTGGTCCAGCGCTGCGAGATGGTGGAGCTGGCGCCGCTCGACGGCGGCTGTCTCGATGAGTATTTGAAGTTCAAATTCGACCGCCTGGGCAAGTCGGTCGGCGAGGTGATCGACTCCGGTGGCATCGATGCCCTGCGCGCCAGGCTGACGATTACCACCCGGCGCGATCGCCCTGATACGGTCTCGCTGCTGTATCCGCTGGCGGTGGGGAATCTGCTGGCCGCTTGCATGAATCTGGCCGCCGAGATCGGTGTGTCGACTGTGACCGCTGATGTGGTCAAGGGGGTGTGACATGACTCCCACAGCAGAAAACCTGCACTGCGCCCAGGCGGGCTGCAACACGGCTGACAGGCCGCTGGTCAAGTGCGTGGTGCGGGTCGATGCGGGCGAAGATCGGCACACCTACAGCGGCCTGTTCCCGTCCACCTGCTATGCGGTCATCGACGCGATGGAGCGTTTCGATGACGCGACCCGGGTTCGCGTCAAAAGGGTGTCTGCATGAAAGTCCATTGCTGCCGCGCGCCGGGCCGATGCGGCCCCGGCCAGGTGCCTTACGCGCCCGGCGTGATCGCAGGCCCGTACCGGCGCACGCCGCGTCAGCGGCCGTGGCGCTGGATGCGCCGCACCCTGGCCCAGGCGGCCGTCGTGATCGCTGTCGCAGTCTGGTGTTTGTGGGGGCTGCGCTGATGCAAATCCGATGCCCTTCATGCGGTGCGCAGGCGAGCCTGGACGTGATCGTCGATGACGGTGCCGCGGCCCAGGCGCTGCAGGCCGCGCTGGAGATGAGCGCCATGGGCTCCCTGCTGATCCGCTACCTGGCGCTGTTTCGCCCGGCAAAAAACAGGCTGACCTGGCCGCGCGTTGCCGCGCTGCTTGGCGAGTTGCTGCCGCTGATCCAGCAGGAGCGCCTGGAGCGCAATGGACAACTGCATGAGGCCCCGCTGCACGCCTGGGCATCGGCCATTGAGAAAACCATCGCAGCCCGCGACGCAGGCGCGCTGCGCCCCCCGCTCAAGACGCACGGCTACCTGTTCGAGGTGGTCATCGCCGAGTCGGCACGCGCCAGCGCCCACGCCGCCATGGCGGCGCAGTCTGGCCAGGCCGCCAGCATGGCCCGGCCCCTGTCCAGCACGGCCCAGGCGATTGCCCGCCTGGAACAGCGCAAGCGCGGAGACTTCAAATGAAAGCGCCACGCTGGCTGGAGGTGCGGGTGATCGAGGGGCTGCAAACGCTGCTCACCCTGCGCCTGCGCAACGCGCCAGCGGCAGACACCATCGAAGCGGTGATGGAGGTGTGGCTGGCCGTGTTCATGTCGCGCAGCGTTCGCTGGGAAGAAGCGCGTGACGCGCCGCGCATCCGCGGTGCCTTTCTGAGCATCGCGGGCAGCGTCGATTTCTGGCCTGCCCCGGCGCAGGTGTTTGCTGCCATGCCGCCACCGCCCGAGTTGCCCAGGCTGACCGCGCCGCGCCCAGGCCCTATCCCTGCCGAGGTGAGGGCCAGGCTCGATTCTCTGCTCAGGAGCATGCGCAGCCCGAAATTCACACCAGGAGAAAAACCATGACGACAAAGACCCAAGCCTCAACTGGGGATATGAGCGGCGCCAGCGTTCCTGCGCAACTGCAGGTGAACGTGGTCGGGGCATGGAAGACGGTGCTCGCTTTCGACGCCGGTGACGTGTTTGCCGCCGAGAACGTGCAGCAGGGCGCGCGCCTGCTGTTCGAGGCGGCGCCCGGCACCAGTTGGCGCATCGCCACGCGCGAGGGGCGTCCGCAGGTGCTCAGTCACCTGGGTCAAAACACCTACGGCATCTGGATCGCTCGCAAGGCGCGCATGTGAACCGCCTGTTTTAAAAAAGGAGAAACGCCATGGCAACTCAAACCCCGACCCCCGTGCTCGATGGCTACCGCGTCGATGCCAAGGGCTGCCTGATCCCCGAACATTTGATCCGGCCCATAGACCGGGCACGCGATGAGCTGGTCAAGGAGCTGGCGCACCAGGCGGCATCCGTCAACGCCCGCCTGCGTGCTTTCAAAACGCGGGTTTTTGACGACATCAACGCCTTCGTCGATCTCAGTGGCGAAGAGTACGGCGTGAAGCTCGGTGGCAAGAAGGGCAACCTCACGCTGTTCAGTTTTGACGGCGCGTTCAAGGTGCAGGTGGCCATCTGCGAGCACATGGTGTTTGACGAGCGCCTGCAGGCCGCCAAGCACCTGATCGATGCGTGCATCACCGATTGGTCGCAGGGCAGTCGTGCCGAGATCAAGGTGTTGGTGCAGGCGGCGTTTCAAACAGACAAGGAGGGAAAGATCAACACGGGCCGCGTGCTGGCGCTGCGTCGCCTGGACATTGGCGATGCGAAGTGGCTGACCGCCATGAAGGCCATCGGCGAGAGCCTGCAAGTGGTGGGCAGCAAAGAGTACGTGCGCTTCTACGAGCGCATCGGCAACACCGATCAGTACCGCCCGGTCAGCCTGGACATGGCGGCGGTATGAAACCCGTAGCCGCGCAGGATTCCCGCCGCCGTGAGTTGGCGCAGATTCACGTCGCCCTGCAGCAACTGGGCATTAGCGACGAAGACCATCGCTGCCTGCTGTGGTCGGTGTGCCAGGTCAGAAGCGCCGCTGACCTGGATTGGACGGGCCGCAGGCGCTACCTGGAGCACCTCAAGAAGCTGGGCTTCAAGCCCCGCCCCAAGGCCACAAAACCGGGTCAAGAGGGGCCGCAAGGGCCGGGTCGGGGTCACGTCCCTCGCGCGCTCGCGCAGGACGCGCAGAGCCGCAAAATCCGCGCACTGTGGCTGTTGCTGCACCAACTCGCAGCCGTGCGCAATCCATCCGAGGCGTCACTGGCCGCCTACGTCAAGCGCATCACGCGGGTCGATGCCTTGCAGTGGATCAGCGGCGAGCAGGCCGAGACCTTGATCGAGACCCTGAAGAAGTGGGCCATGCGCTACCTGCCGCTGGCTGTGAAAGAGCTGATGTCGCAGGTCAACGCACTGCAGTTGTCTGACATCGACCGAGGCCAGCTCGATGCCGTGCTGCATAAGGCGTTCACGCACCAGACCTTTGACCCAATGCACTCTGCCTGGGAAAGCTTGAACGACGTTTTGAAGCGAGGGAGATAGACATGGCCGAAGCTGGATTCCAGGACGAGCGCCAGAAGAGCGATTTTTTTAAAAGCAAGGGGCCGGAGCTGCTGGTCGATCTGGCCGCGCAATGCGCCTTGGTGCTGAAGGAGTGTGCCGGCCTCGACAGGGGGCGTTGTTGCATAAATCGACCTTCGAAGATGTACCTCCCCAGGAACACTAATTCAGGTGAGGCGTGCGGACTGCGGGCGAGCCAGAGAGGCCATGCGATTGAGCACGCCCGCACGGATGGCAACCTCGGTGGCCTGCGAGCCAATCGTGCGTGCCCACAGGAAATGGCTGGTCAGCGTCTTCAGACGGTACATCAGGTTCTCCACCAGCGAGCGCTTGTGGTAGCCGCTGGCTTTTTTCCATTCGCGTCGGCTGCTCTTTGCGATCTCGTCAATGGCCGCATTGCGCCAAGTTGCGCCCGGCGTGGCCTGCGGCCAGGGCATGGCGCCTTCGCGCGGGGGAATCGAGGGCGTCGCATCGCGTGCGGCAATCTGCGCGTGGCACGCTTTGGTGTCGTAGGCGCCATCGCCGCCGACGATGCCAATCGGCGTTTCGGACGGAATCTGCTCAAGCAAATCGGTCAGGGCCTCGCTGTCGCCCATCTCTTGGTGGGTCATCAACGCCGCGCAAATCTGGCCGGTCTTTGTGTCCATCGCCAGATGGACCTTGCGCCAGGTGCGGCGCTTGGACCAACCGTGTGTGCGCACCTTCCATTCGCCCTCGCCGTAGAGTTTGAGGCCTGTGCTGTCAACGGCCAAGTGCAGTGGCTCGCTCGGGCGCAGCGCGGGCAAGACGACTTGCAGGCTTTGCGCGCGGCGGCTCAAGGTTGTGTAGTTGGGTACCGGCAGATCCGGGAAGGCAAGCTGGCGCAGGCTTCGAGCGAATCCTTGCAGCGCACGCAGCGGCAGATCAAACACCTGCTTGAGACTGAGCAAGCCTTGGATAACGGCATCCGGGTAGATGATCGGACGTCCGCGCCTGCAGACATCCGCAGCCGGTGCGGGCCTCAGAAGGTTCTTGTCGATCCACACCTCGATATCTCCTCTGGCAATCAGTCCGGCGTTGTACTGCGCCCAGTTCTTGACACGGTAGGTCGCCTTGGGCTCGGTTCGTTGGCTGGTGTCTCTGCGCATGTTCTCTGGCAAAAGGTCGGAAATGTACCTGGTCCGTGTCGCGACTGACAGCAGCGCTTGCTGCTTGCATCGCCGTTGTGCGCACAAACATCAGCACGCTTGTGGTTCGGGATTTATGCAACAACGCCTCGACAGGGACAAAGCCGATCAGGTGGGGCGCGAAATTGCCGACCGCATGGCCGCGCACTGGGGAGGCCAGAACGTCTATTTTCCGATGGGCCTGTCCTACAAGCTCTCGCAACGTGATCGAAAAATTTACGACGACTTCACCGGCGCCAACCACAGCGAACTGGCCCGGAAGTACGGTGTCTCACTTCAGTGGATTTACAAGATCGTGAAGACGGCACGCCAAGAAGAGATGGCACGGCGACAGGGCGCGTTGTTCGCCGAATAAGAGTCATGAGCGCATTCACCACGCCTGCCGACCTGCGCATGCTGGACAATTATCAGTGGCAATTGCTCACCGCGTTTGAGTACCACGTTGGGGCACTTCCAGGCGCCACGGTGATCCGCATCCCCGCAGGAACGATCACCGACCTGGCCAGCGTTCCCCGCTTGCTCTGGGCCATCTTCCCGCCGCATGGCCGCTACGCCAAAGCAGCTATCGTGCATGACTACCTCTACAAGGAGGCCATTGGCTCCAAAGCGTTTGCCGATCAAGTGTTTCTCGAAGCGATGCAAGTTCTCGATGTCCCGCGTTGGCGGCGCGTCCTTATGTACTGGACGGTGTGTCTGTTTGGCCGGGGGAACTATACCCATTCAAGTTGATTTTTGGCCCATGTCACTGGCCGCGACATGTAGCCACAGTGGTTCTGCGAGCCAGACCGCTATCGACGTTACCGTGCGCACCCTGCGAACCGGGAATCGCCAGGCCAGCCCAGATCAAAGCCTGATTTGCCCATTTTCCCGGGGCGGTTGTCGTTTTCGCCCGGTGCAAGTGTTTTTCAGTGCCCATCCCTTCTCTTCCCGACTTTTCCTGCATCTTCCCAGATTTATCGCGCTCTTCCCTGAAAGTTATCTCACCTTTCTTCACTTTATGTCGGGGCCGATTATGGCCAGGTGCGCGGCCCGAGCAGTGGTGTTTTGCTTGGCAAACATTTGAGTGGCGCGGCGATCGGTTTGCGCGGTGCCCTCAAGGGGTTTTCCTACGAAGTTTTTGCCGGCCGGCCCATCAGCCGGCCCAAGGGCTTCAAAACCTCCGGCAGTGTTGCCGGGTTCAGCGCCAACTGGTCGTTTTAACTGCCCGCATGGACAAGACCCCGCTCTCCCTGATCGCCCCCGGTCTGATCGCGCAGACCTGGAGCGAGGCGCCGGTACTGGGAAGCGCCGTCTGGTTGTGGATGCAATCGACATCCCATCGCAATCTTCCCCTGCATACCCTGCCGGTCCTGCTTCTTCCCGCGATCAAGAGCCGCCAGTTCATTCTGGCCAGCGAAGCAGGACGCCCCGTTTTCTATCTCTCATGGGCCAATCTCGACCTGGAAGCGGAACGCCGGTATCTGGCAAACAGCCCGCTCCTGATGCCCGAAGCCGATTGGAATAGCGGGGATCGCATGTGGATTCTCGATTGGGTGGCCCCCTTTGGCCACACGCGGGCCATGAACCATATTCTCAAACGGCAGTTCTTCGCCAATCGCTGCATGCGCGCGCTCAATCACCGGGGCAACGAGCGCGGTCTGCGGATCAAGGCGTATCGCGGCGCGGCCGTCTTGCACGAGGAAGCCAGGGAGTGGTTCACGACCCATCCGGCAGCCTGCCCTGATTGACGCGCGCGCTCCGCGCCGGCGCCCTCCGGTGCTTGTGGGTTGCGTTCGGCGCGGGCCCGGGGAGCAGCGGGCCGATGTCGAACAGGTCGCGAGGATGCTGCCGCGACAACGCGGCAGCCAGCTTGCCGGCATAGAGATCGGCAAAGTCCAGCACCTGCGCGCAAGCGAAGCCGAAGGCCTCCTCGACCCTCGGCCGAACCACCATGTTGCGCACCGGATGCACCGTGCCGCGCATCACCGGCGTCGTCTCGATCTGCACGCGGGCACGACCTCGGCTGGCGACCAGGCGCGTGACGGTCCGCGTTCCCTCGCCCGCCGAAATCTGCACCTGCAACTGCATCGGGCGGGCTCGAAGCAGATTCGCCAGTTGCTCCAGGGCAGCCGCAATCTGGACCGCATCCTCGGCGAAGTCGTGGACGGGCAGCCAAGCAAGGTCGATGTCCACCGACAGCCTGGGAAGGTCATGCTCAAACAGGTTGATCGCCGTCCCGCCCTTGAGCGCGAAACGCGGCTCGCGCGCCAGCACGGGCAGGATGTCGACCAACAGTTGCACCCTGTCGGTGTAGCGCTTATCCCAGGTGCTCATCCAGGTCTCCCGGCAAGGTGATCTGATAGGTGGGGTGCAGGCGCCCACCCGGCACCAGGGATCGCTTGCCCCGGCCCAGGTCCACGCCTTCGAGCGGCGTATGGGACAGCCATGCGTGCCCGTGGCGATGCGCCAGCGCCAGGAACAGGCGCTTGGCCTTGACGCTGCCGCAACGGCGCAGCAGCATGCCGACCCGTTCGGGGCGCAAGGTCGCCATGCCCTGCATCAGCGCATCGGCTTCATAGACCGCCGGCGCGTCCAACACGCCATCGCAGAGTTCCAGCATGGCCCGCTCCGGCGTGGAGCAGACCACGGCATCCATGCCCGGGCCGGACTCGCGCCTGTCCAAGCCTTGTTCCAGCAACGCCTTGTCCGGCACCTCTGGCGTGAAATGGAGCACCGGCGGGTCGAACGGCCTCTTGCCGCAGGCCTGCAGGCGCTCGGCCAGCGGCATCTTGGTGGCCCATCCCGGCAACCGATCCGACCCGTAGAGCGTCACCGCGGCCGCCTCGCCCAGGCGCAGGTAGTGCTCATGCCCCTGCCAAGCCAGTGCGAACCGGCCGCCCACGTGCAGGGAAAGCGCTTCCCGCACCTGCAACGCGCGCACCACGCCCTCCCATTGCAGTCGCCCGCCCTGGCGCATGTACACGCCACGCGCGGGCGACACCAGCCAGCCGCTGGCCGCGTAGCGCGCGATCAGGCTGTTGGAGTAACCGTGCGCCTTCAGCCAGCGGCTGGAAACCAATCCGGTATCGCCCAATCCGGCCAGCAGCGGTTTTAGCTTTGACTTATTTTGATCACTCATAGTGATCAAAATACACGTTTCATAAACTTCTGACAATCCCCATGGGTTTAAAAAGTCTTTGAAATGATCACTCCGGGTGCCCTTTCTGCAACTTTTACGAACTCCTTGGGCGCTCGCCCATCTGAGCATCCGCAGGTCAACACCGCCCGGACCCAGCGTTCGAATCGGTCACGGTTCCGAAGTTGGCGGTCACGTTCGCCGAAATACCCAGTTGATGGGCTTGCGCCGGGGGCTGAGCCAATTACGGAAAATTCACACGCGCTCAGGCCCCCGCGCTGCGGCGGTCGATCTTGCGGCTGAGAACGATGCTTGTCTGCGTCTGGTGCACGCCGTCGAGCTGGCCCACGCGGTCGAGCAGGGTGTCGAGTTGCTCGTGGCTCGCGCAGCGCAGGAACACCAGGTAATCAAACGCGCCGCTTACGGCAAAGACCTCCTCGACCTCGGCCATGGCCTGCAGCGCGCCCAGCACGGTGGGCGCCGTTCGGGGACGCACGCTGATGGAGCACCAGGCGCGCACCGTGCTGGCGTCGAGCCGGGCGCCCAGCCGCACGCCGTAGCCGGCGACCACGCCGGAGCGTTCCAGCCGCGCCATGCGCGCCACCACCGTGGTGCGCGCCAGCCCGAGCTGGCGCGCCAGCGTGGCCGTGCCCGCGCGCGCGTTGGCCTGCAGCAAGCTCAGCAGCCGGCGGTCGGTGGCATCGAGCGGTGGGGCCATGGAATCCATGGTGGCGATTGTATTCGCCGGTATGACGATATAAAAACAAGATTCCGACGCTTTTGACGCTACACATTGACCTTGATCCTGCCTACCATCGATTCTTCTCTGGAACCATCCGATCAGCCGACACGACAAGGAGCGCCTCCATGACACAGCATCCATCCCGTTGCAACGGCCCGCGCCGCGCAATCACCATCCTGGGGGCGGGCCATATCGGCTTTGCCATGGCGCTGCTGCTGCGCCAGGCGGGCGATTACGACATCCTGGTCGCCGACCGCGACCCGGCGTGCCTGGCGCGTGCGGCCACGCTCGGTGTGGCCACGCAGCAAACCAGCGACGCCGCGGGCTGGCTGGCGGCCATCCAGGGGCGTTTTGCCGTGCTCGACGCGCTGCCGTTTCATTGCGCCGTCCAAGTCGCGACCCTGTGCGTGCAGGCGGGTGTGCATTACTTCGACCTCACGGAAGATGTGCCGAGCACCCGGGCGATCCGGGCGCTGGCGGCCAACGCCCGCCAGGTGCTCATGCCCCAGTGCGGCCTGGCGCCGGGTTTCATCGGCATCGTGGGCCATGACTTGGCGCGGCGCTTCGAGTCCCTGCACAGCCTGCGCCTGCGCGTGGGGGCGCTGCCGCGCTACCCGCAGGGCGCTTTGCGCTACAACCTGACGTGGAGTACCGAGGGCCTCATCAACGAATACTGCAAGCCCTGCGAAGCCATCGTGGACGGCGCGCGCAGCACGGTTGCGGCGCTCGAGGGCCTGGAGCGCTTTGCGCTCGACGGCGTCGAGTACGAGTCCTTCAACACCTCCGGCGGCCTGGGAACGCTCACCGAAACGCTGGCCGGCAGGGTGCGGCAGCTGGACTACCAGTCGATCCGCTATCCGGGGCATTGCGCCATCCTGAAGCTGCTGCTCGATGACCTGCGCCTGCGCGAGCGGCGCGATCTGCTCAAGGACATTCTGGAGGCCGCGATCCCGAGCACCGATCAGGACGTGGTCGTGGTGTTCGCCACGGCGTCGGGCCTGCGCGGCGGGCGGCTGGTGCAGGACTCGTACTGTTCCCGCATCGTCGGCGCCGAGGTGGCGGGCCATACGCTCAGCGCCATCCAGCGCACGACGGCGGCCGGCATCTGCACGGCGCTGGATCTGGTCGCGCAGGGCCGTTTGCCGCAAAAGGGCTTTGTCGGGCAGGAGGCCGTGGCGCTCGGGGATTTTCTGGCGAACCGCTTTGGGGCCGCGTATGCGGGCGCCTGCGTCGGGGAGGACGTGGCCGCATGAACCACGCCTGCGGTCGTCCGGGCGGCCGGGAAACCGTTCCCCCGGTCGGTCAAGTCAGTTGGGGCTTGCGGCCCTCAGGCCGCGCGCAAAATGCGCCCGCATGGCGCGCTCCGTGGCCTGGGCATCGCGGGCCAGCAGCGCGGCGAGGATGGCGCGGTGTTCCGCGAGGGAGTCCCTGATCCGCCCCTGCTTGAGCAGCGAGTTGTGGCGGTTGAGTTTCATGACCTTGCGCAGATCGGCGACCATCTGGCTGCGCCAGCGGTTGTCGGCCAGTTCCAGCAGCAGCATGTGAAAGCGTTCGTTCACGGCAAAGAAGCGCTCGCGTTCGCCGGCTGCGGCCTCGAGTTCGGCGTGCAGCGCTTGCAGCGCCTGCAACTCGGCCGCGCCCGCGCTCGCGGCCACCGCGCCGGCCGCGTCGCTCTCGAGCAGGCCGAGCAGGTGGTAGACGTCGCGCAGGTCTTGCTCGGACACCACGGTCACGTAGGCGCCGCGGCGCAGCCGCATCGTCACCAGGCCCTCCGTGGCCAAGACCTTCAGCGCCTCGCGCAGGGGGGTGCGGCTGATGCCGAATTCTTCGGCGATCTTCAATTCGTCGATCCAGTCGCCGGGCTCCAGCTCGCGGCGGAAGATGCGCTGGCGCAGTTGCTCGGCCACTTCCTCGTACAGGGCGCGGGGCGTGAGGGTGGAGACGGGGGCGGACATGGGGGTGGATTGTAGGTTGCGCGGAATATTTTGAATTAATAATTATGGGAATGCTATAAACTCCGCGCCACGCCGGCTTGCGGCTGGGCTCCCCGAGCGCCTCGCCTCGCGCGCCGTCTTGCGCTCCAATTCAGGCTCCGCCGGGCACAACAACCCGTGCCCCAACGCCCTTTATCGAAAGACGCCTTCACCATGAGTGACAAGCCCCACGATACCGCGCCCGAGTTCGCTGCATCTTCTCTGAATGGCTGGGCCCAGGCGGCCGCCCGGTCGGCGCCCGGCGGCGATGCCGCCGCCCTGAACTGGGTCACGCCCGACGGCATCACCGTCAAGCCGCTGTACACCGCAGAAGACTTGGCCGGCCTGCGCTACGCGAACACGCTGCCCGGTTTCGCGCCCTATCTGCGCGGCCCGCAGGCCACCATGTACGCGGTGCGCCCCTGGACGATCCGCCAGTACGCGGGTTTTTCCACGGCCGAGGAGTCCAACGCCTTCTACCGCAAGGCGCTGGCGGCGGGCGGACAGGGTGTGTCGGTGGCGTTCGACCTGGCCACGCACCGGGGCTACGACAGCGACCACCCGCGTGTGGCGGGCGACGTGGGCAAGGCCGGTGTGGCCATCGATTCGGTCGAGGACATGAAGATCCTGTTCGAGCAGATTCCGCTCGACACGGTGTCGGTCTCGATGACCATGAACGGCGCGGTGCTGCCGGTGCTCGCGGGCTACGTGGTCGCGGCCGAGGAGCAGGGTGTGCGCCAGGATCAACTCTCCGGGACGATACAGAACGACATCCTGAAAGAGTTCATGGTGCGCAACACCTATATCTACCCGCCCCAGCCGTCGATGCGCATCATTGGCGACATCATCGAGTACACGGCCCGGCACATGCCGAAGTTCAATTCGATCTCGATCAGCGGCTACCACATGCAGGAGGCCGGCGCGAACCAGGCGCTGGAGTTGGCCTTCACGCTGGCCGACGGCAGGGAGTACGTGCGCACGGCGATCGCCAAGGGCCTGGACGTGGACGCGTTCGCCGGACGCCTGTCCTTTTTCTGGGCCGTCGGCATGAACTTCTACCTGGAGGTGGCGAAGATGCGCGCGGCGCGCCTGCTGTGGTGCCGCATCATGCAGGGCATGGGCGCGAAGAACCCCAAGAGCCTGATGCTGCGCACGCATTCCCAGACCTCGGGCTGGTCGCTCACCGCGCAGGACCCGTACAACAACGTGGTGCGCACCACCATCGAGGCCATGGCGGCGGTGTTCGGCGGAACGCAGAGCCTGCACACGAACAGTTTCGACGAGGCCATCGCGCTGCCCACCGAGTTCAGCGCCCGCATTGCGCGCAACACGCAGCTCATCCTCCAGGAGGAGACGCACATCACCAGCGTGATCGACCCCTGGGCCGGCAGCTACATGATGGAGCGGCTGACGCAGGACATGGCGGACGCCGCCTCGAAGATCATCGAAGAGGTCGAGGCCCAGGGCGGAATGACGCAGGCCGTGGACAGCGGCTGGGCCAAGCTCCGGATCGAGGCCGCCGCTGCCGAGAAGCAGGCGCGCATCGACTCGGGCAAGGACGTGATCGTTGGCGTGAACAAGTACCGGCTGGAGCAGGAGGCGCCGATCGACATCCTGCAAATCGACGATCAGAAGGTGCGCGCCGGCCAGATCGAGCGCCTGCGCAGCATCCGCGCGCAGCGCGACGCTGCGCGGGTGCAAGCCGCCCTGGATGCGCTCACCGATGCCGCACACAGCGGCACCGGGAATCTGCTGGGCCTGGCCATCGAGGCCATGCGGCAGCGCGCCACGGTGGGCGAGGTCTCGCAGGCGCTGGAAAAGGTCTTCGGGCGCCACCGCGCCGACACGCACAAGGTCACGGGCGTGTACGCGGCGGCCTACGACTCGGCCGAGGGCTGGGACAAGCTCCGCGCCGAAATCGGCGCCTTTGCCGAGGAACAGGGCCGGCGCCCGCGCGTGATGATCGCCAAGCTCGGCCAGGACGGCCACGACCGCGGCGCCAAGGTGGTGGCCACGGCCTTTGCCGACCTGGGCTTCGACGTGGACATCGGCCCGCTGTTCCAGACGCCCGAGGAATGCGCGCGCCAGGCCATGGAGAACGACGTGCACGCGGTGGGTGTCTCGACGCTGGCCGCCGGCCACAGGACGCTGGTGCCGGCGATCATCGAGTCGCTCAAGCAGCAGGGGGCCGACGACATCATCGTGTTCGTGGGCGGGGTGGTTCCCGCGCAGGACTACGACTTTCTGTACCAGGCCGGCGTGAAGGGCATCTACGGCCCCGGCACCCCGATCCCCGCCAGCGCCAAGGACGTGCTGGAGCAAATCCGCAAGGCGCTGGCGTGACGGCTGCGGCGCTCTTCGACGGCGTCGTGCACGGCCGGGCGGCGGTGCAGCGCCGCGCCATCGCCAAGGCCATCACCTTGCTCGAATCGACGCGCGCCGAGCACCGCGCGCAGGCCGACGAACTGCTCACGGCGCTGCTGCCGCACACCGGCACGGCGTTTCGCCTGGGGATCAGCGGCACGCCGGGCGTCGGCAAATCGACCTTCATCGAGGCGCTGGGGCTGCACCTGATCGGCCTGGGCCACCGCGTGGCGGTGCTCGCCGTGGACCCGTCGAGCAGCGTCTCCGGCGGCGCCATCCTGGGCGACAAGACGCGCATGGAGCGGCTCTCGGTGCATGAAAAAGCCTATATCCGCCCCAGCCCGTCGAGCGGCACGCTGGGCGGCGTGGCCGAGAAGACGCGCGAGGCCATGCTGGTCTGCGAGGCCGCGGGCCACGACCTGCTCATCGTCGAGACCGTGGGCGTGGGCCAGAGCGAGCTGGCGGTGGCCGGCATGACCGACATGTTCGTGCTGATGCAACTGCCGCATGCGGGCGACGAGTTGCAGGCGATCAAGAAGGGCGTGATGGAATGGGCCGACCTGGTGCTCATCAACAAGGCCGACACCGACCCGCACGCCGCCACGCAGGCGCAGGCGCAGATCCGCTCCAGCCTGCGCCTGCCCGGCCAGCATGGCAGGCCGGAGAACGCCCGGCACGGCGCGCTGTGGCAGCCCCTGGTGCTGCAGGTCAGCGCGCTGCAGGGGCAGGGTGTGGACCGGTTCTGCGCCGCCGTGGCGCAGTTCCGCGCATTGCAGACGGCCAACGGGCAGTTGGTCGCGCGCCGCGAGAGGCAGGCCCTGGCCTGGATGTGGGAGCGCATCGACGCGGGCCTTGCGCGCGCGTTCCGCGAGCACCCGCAGGTCAAAAGCCTGTTGCCCCGGATGCAGGCGGACGTCGTGGCCGGGCGCGTCGCGGCCTCCACCGCGGCAAGAACGCTGCTGCTGGCGCAAGCCACGACCGAATAAACAAGCAACCGCCATTTCATCGAAGGGCAAGCCATGCAGGCCATCCTGGACCAACTGGAGAAAAAACGCGCGCTGGCCCGCCTGGGCGGCGGGCACAAGCGCATCGACGCGCAGCACGCCAAGGGCAAGCTCAGCGCGCGCGAACGCATCGAGCTGCTGCTCGACGAGGGCACGTTCGAGGAATGGGACATGTTCGTCGAGCACCGCTGCACCGACTTTGGCATGGACGCGAACAAGATCCCCGGCGACGGCGTGGTCACGGGCTACGGCATGATCAACGGCCGCCTGGTGTTCGTTTTCAGCCAGGATTTCACCGTCTTCGGCGGCGCCCTGAGCGAGACGCACGCCGAGAAAATCTGCAAGGTGATGGACCAGGCGATGAAGGTCGGCGCGCCCGTGATCGGCCTGAACGACTCGGGTGGCGCGCGCATCCAGGAGGGCGTGGCCAGCCTCGGCGGCTACGCCGACGTGTTCCAGAGAAACGTGCTCGCCAGCGGCGTGATCCCGCAGATCAGCATGATCATGGGCCCCTCGGCCGGCGGCGCGGTGTACTCGCCGGCGATGACCGACTTCATCTTCATGGTCAAGGACAGCGCCTACATGTTCGTCACCGGCCCCGAAGTGGTCCGGACCGTGACGCACGAGGAAGTCACGGCCGAAGAACTCGGCGGCGCCATCACGCACACCACGCGCAGCGGAGTCGCCGACAGGGCGTTCGAAAACGACGTGGAAGCGCTGCTGATGCTGCGCCGCCTGTACAACTACCTGCCGCTGAACAACCGCGAAAAAGCCCCGGTGCGCCTGAGCAACGACCCGGCCGAGCGCATGGACCCGAGCCTGGACACGCTGATTCCGGACAACGCGAACAAGCCCTACGACATGCAGGAGCTGATTCTCAAGACCGTCGACGACGGCGACTTCTTTGAATTGCAGCCCGAGTACGCGAAAAACATCCTCATCGGCTTTGCCCGCATGGAAGGCCAGACCGTGGGAATCGTCGCCAACCAGCCGCTGGTGCTGGCCGGCTGCCTGGACATCAAATCGAGCATCAAGGCCGCGCGCTTCGTGCGCTTTTGCGATGCGTTCAACGTCCCGGTGCTCACCTTCGTGGACGTTCCCGGCTTCATGCCCGGCACCGGCCAAGAGTACGGCGGAATCATCAAGCACGGCGCGAAGCTGCTGTACGCGTACGCCGAGTGCACGGTGCCCAAAATCACCGTCATCACGCGCAAGGCCTACGGCGGCGCCTACGACGTGATGAGCTCCAAGCACCTGCGCGGCGACGTGAACCTGGCCTGGCCGAACGCCGAAATCGCGGTCATGGGCGCCAAGGGCGCGGTGGAAATCATTTTTCGCGAAGACAAGAACGACCCCCTCAAGCTCGCCGCCCGCGAAGCCGAATACAAGGAGCGCTTTGCCAATCCGTTCGTCGCCGGCGCCCGGGGCTTCATCGACGACGTGATCCTGCCGCACGAGACGCGCAAGCGCATCTGCCGCAGCCTGGTGATGCTGCGCGACAAGCGGCTGGAAAATCCGTGGCGCAAGCACGGGAACATCCCGCTGTAAGGCGAGGGAGCGCGCATGCAAGTCGGAAAAATTTTCGAAAGGGTCCCCATGATCGAGTTCCTCGCCTACGTCGCGGGATACGTCATCGAGGTGCTGAGCTTGCGCCACATCCGCGCCGCCAAGGGCCTGGCCAAGCGCCACTGGAGCGAGGACGCGACCGACGTGGCGTACCTGGATTGGTGGCTGATCCCGCTGGTCGCGGCGATCGCCGTGGCCTGCGCCATGGTGCTGTTCTTCAGCTTTGACCTTCCCCTTTGGCTCAGCTTCGGCGCGCCGGTGGCGCTCGGTGCCGTGTACTGTTGTTACCGGTATCGGGAATTGTTCAAGCGCTGAAGGGCCGGCCACCATGTTCGACAAAATCCTGATCGCCTACCGCAGCGAAATCGCCTGCAAGCGCATCTGCCGCAGCCTGGTGATGCTGCGCGACCAACGGCTGGAAAATCCGTGGCGCACAAGCACGGGAACATCCCGCTGTAAGGCAAGGGAGCGCGCATGCAAGTCGGAAAAATTTTCGAAAGGATCCCCATGATCGAGTTCCTCGTCTGCGTCGCGGGATACGTCATCGCGGTGCTGTGCTGGCGCCGCGTCCGCGCCGCCAGGGGCCTGCCCAAGCGCCACTGGAGCGAGGACGCGACCGACGTGGTGTACATGGATTCGTGGCCGATCCTGCTGGCCGCGGCGATCGCCGTGGCCTGCGCCATGGTGCTGTTCCTCGGCTTTGACCTTCCCCTTTGGCTCAGCTTCGGCGCGCCGGTGGCGCTCGGTGCCGTGTACTGTTGTTACCGGTATCCGGAATTGTTCAAGCGCTGAAGGGCCGGCCACCATGTTCGACAAAATCCTGATCGCCAACCGCGGCGAAATCGCCTGCCGCGTCATCGCCAGCGCGCGCAAGATGGGCATCCGGACCGTGGCGGTCTACTCCGACGCGGACAAGGAGGCGCGCCACGTGAGGCTCGCCGACGAGGCCCTGCACCTGGGCGCTGCGCCCGCGCGCGCGTCGTACCTGCGGGCGGACGAAATCATCGCCGCCTGCGCGCGCAGCGGCGCGCAGGCCGTGCACCCCGGCTACGGCTTTCTCTCGGAGAACGCGGACTTTGCCAGGCGCTGCGAGGACGCGGGAATCGTCTTCATCGGCCCCAAGGCGCATGCGATCGCGGCCATGGGCGACAAGATCGCTTCGAAGAAAATGGCCCGCGCCGCCGGGGTCAACACCATCCCCGGCCACGACGCCGCCATCACCAGCCCCGAGCACGCGGTGCACATCGCCCAGGGCATCGGCTACCCCGTGATGATCAAGGCCAGCGCCGGCGGCGGCGGCAAGGGCCTGCGCGTGGCGTGCAACGACCGGGAGGCTTTTGAAGGCTTTGGCAGCTGCCAGAGCGAGGCGCGCAGCAGCTTTGGCGACGACCGCATCCTCATCGAAAAATTTGTCCAGCAGCCGCGCCACGTCGAGATCCAGGTGCTCGGCGACAGCCACGGCAACGTCATCCATCTGAACGAGCGCGAATGCTCGCTGCAGCGCCGCCACCAGAAGCTGATCGAAGAAGCGCCCTCGCCCTTCCTCTGCGACGCCACGCGCCAGGCCATGGGCGCGCAGGCCGTGCAACTGGCCAAGGCCGTGCAGTACCAGAGCGCGGGAACGGTGGAATTCGTGGTCGGCAAAGCGCAGGACTTCTACTTTCTGGAAATGAATACCCGGCTGCAGGTGGAGCACCCGGTGACGGAATGCACCACCGGCCTCGATCTGGTGGAACTGATGATCCGCGTGGCCGCCGGCGAGAAGCTGCCGTTGACGCAGGCGCAGGTCCGGCGCAAGGGCTGGGCCATGGAATGCCGCATCAACGCCGAAGACCCGCAACGCGGCTTCCTGCCATCGACCGGACGCCTGGTGCGCTTTCAGCCCCCGCAGGAGAGCCTGTTCCAGGCCGACACCACCCGGGAGTTCGGCGTGCGCGTGGACACGGGCGTGTACGAGGGCGGCGAGATTCCCATGCACTACGACTCGATGATCGCCAAGCTCATCGTGCACGGCGCCGACCGCAGCGACGCCATCGCCCGGATGCGCATGGCGCTCAACGGCTTCGTGATCCGCGGAATCGGCAGCAATGTCCCGTTCCAGTCCGCGCTGCTGGCGCATCCCGCGTTCGCCGCGGGCGACTTCGACACCGGCTTCATCGCCGAGCACTACGGCCAGGGATTTCACCCCGAAGACCTGGCGCACGACGACCCGCTGTTCCTCGTGGCGCTGGCCGCGTACATGCATCGCCGCTACCGCGCGCGCGCCGCGGGAATCAGCGGCCAGCTCGCCGGGCACGAGCTGAAGGTGGGCGAGGCCTTCGTCGTGGTCACGCTGGCTGCCTCCGGGGAAAACCGGCACCACGCAGTCACGGTGAGCGACTTTGAAGGCGCATCGGGCTCCAGCGCCGTCACGCTGGACGGCAACCGGTACCAGATCAGCAGCCAGGCGGCGCTCGGGCAGATCCGCGTGCAGGGCCAGTGCAATGGCCTGGACTTTTGCGCCCAGGTCGAGCGGGGCGTGGGCAGGAACCCGCTGGCGCTGCGCATCGCGCACAACGGCGCGCAGATCGACGCCCTGGTGCTGTCGCCGCTGGGCGCGCGCCTGCACCGGCTCATGCCCTTCAAGGCCGCGCCGGACCTCTCCAGGTTCCTGCTCTCGCCCATGCCCGGCCTGCTCGTCGACGTGGCGGTGCAGCCCGGACAAAAGGTTCAGGCCGGCGAAAAGCTCGCCGTGATCGAAGCCATGAAGATGGAGAACACCCTTTTGGCCGCGCAGGACGGCGTGGTCGGCAAGATCATGGTCGGCAAGGGCGAATCGCTGGCCGTGGACCAGGTCATTCTGGAGTTCCAGTGATGGCGGCGGCCGACACCCCTCGCCCGTTCAGGGTTCTGGGAATCCAGCAGGTCGCCCTCGGCGGCACCGACAAGCAGCGCATGAAGACCCTGTGGGTGGACCTGCTGGGCCTCGCGCAGACGGGCAGCTTCCAGAGCGCGCGCGAGAACGTCGACGAAGACATCCTGAGTCTGGGAAAGGGCGCGTTCCAGGTCGAGGTGGACCTGATGCAGCCGCTGGACATGGACAAGAAGCCCGCCGTGCACGTCCCGGCGCTGAACCACATCGGCCTGTGGATCGACGACCTGCCCCGGGCCGTGCAATGGCTCAGCGCCCGCGGCGTGCGCCTTGCCCCGGGTGGCATCCGCCCGGGCGCTGCGGGCCATGACATCGCCTTCCTGCACCCCAGGAGCAGCGCCGAGTTCCCGATCGCGGGCGAGGGCGTGCTCATCGAACTGGTGCAGGCGCCTGCGGACGTGATTGCGGCGCTGGGCTGAGGCGCTGCACCGGGTCTTCAGTGGTGCGTGTCGTGCCGCGCAATACCCAGCAGGTGCTCGACTTCCTCGCGGTGCGCGCTGCAGTTGTGCTGGTGCCAGCGGCGGATGACCCACATGGTGGCCGCGACCACCAGACCGAAGGTCGCGATGGCGCTGAACACCGACAGGCCGAGCTTGAGCGACAGGCTGTAGAACGCGCCCATGCCCAGGATGCAGGCCTGCTCGTTGAAGTTCTGCACAGCGATCGAGCGGCCCGCGCCCATGAGGTTGTGCCCCCGGTGTTGCAGCAGGGCGTTCATCGGCACGACCAGGTAGCCGCCCAGGCCGCCGAGCACGATGAGGAACGGGACCGCCAGCCAGATGTCGCGGATGAACACCATCAGGATCAGCAGCAGCCCCATGGCAATGCCCAGCGGGATGACGCGCGTGGCCTTGTCCAGGCGCATGCGCATCGACGCGACGGCGCCCAGCGCCGTGCCGATGGCGACCACGCCGGTCAACGCCGAAGCCCGCGTGGTGTCGTAGGCCAGGGCCTCGGCGGCCCAGGCGAGGACGATGAATTTGAGGTTGCCTCCCGCGCCCCAGAAGAGGGTCGTGGTGCCCAGCGAGATCTGGCCGAGCTTGTCGTGCCACAGGCGGCGGTTGCAGGCCCAGAAATCGGGCAGCAGGTTCAGCGTGTTGGCGACGGTGCTGCGCGCCAGGTCGGTGCGCAGGGGGCGCATTTCCACGCCGGTGTGCGGGATGCGGGTGTTGAACCACGCGGCCAGCGCGTACACGGCAATCAGCGTGGCAATCGCGGCTTCCGCGGGGCTGTCCACCCCCGCGTTGCCGACGAGCGGAAGGTCCAGACCCAGCAGCACGCCCGATGCGCGCTCGCCCAGCAGCTGACCGCCGAGCAGCACGCCCAGGATGATCGACGCGATGGTCAGCCCCTCGATCCATCCATTGGCCTTGACCAGTTGCGAGGCCGGCAGCAACTCGGTGAGGATTCCGTACTTCGCCGGCGAATACGCCGCCGCGCCCAGGCCGACCACGGCGTAGGCCACGAGCGGGTGCGAGCCCAGCAGCATCATCAGGCAGCCCACCACCTTGATGGCATTGCTGACGAACATCACCCGCCCCTTGGGCAGCGCGTCGGCAAAGGCGCCCACGAAGGGCGCCAGGACGACGTAGAAAAGGGCAAACATGGGCACCAGGGCAGCGCACTGCCACTCGGGGACGCCCCCCGTGCGCAGGAGCTCGAAGGCAGCCACGAAGAGTGCGTTGTCGGCCAGCGAGCTGAAAAACTGCGCCGCCATGATGGTGTAGAAACCGCGCTTCATCGAATGGCTTGTGGGGTGCATCAGCCGGGCTGATGCCCTGTCTGAATGGGAGGTCTTTGCACGTCGCGGACGGTTATATCACGCGGGCCGGCGGTGGCAGTGCCAGAATCCGGGGCTGCGCGTCCCGTCTCCCCGTCCACCCCATGCCCCGTCCGATACGAGCCACCATCCACAGCGCCGCACTGCACGCCAACCTGGAGCGCGTGCGCCACTCGGTGCCGGACGCCAAGGTCTGGGCCGTGGTCAAGGCGAACGCCTACGGGCACGGAATCGAGCGGGTGCTCGAGGGCCTGCGCGGCGCCGACGGTTTTGCGTTGCTCGACCTGGGCGAGGCCGAGCGCCTGCGCGAACTCGGCTGGCGCGGCCCGATTTTGCTGCTCGAGGGCGTGTTCGAAGCGCGCGACCTGGAACTGTGTTCGCGCCTGGGTCTGTGGCATGCCGTGCACTGCGACGAGCAGATCGACATGCTCGCCGCGCACAAGACGCAGGCGCCGCAGCGCGTGTTTCTGAAGATGAACTCGGGAATGAACCGCCTGGGCTTTGCGCCGCAGCGCTACCGCAGCGCGTGGGCGCGGCTCGACGCGCTGCCGCAGGTGGACGAAATCTCGCTCATGACGCATTTCAGCGACGCCGACGGCCCGCGCGGCATTGCGCAGCAATTGGAACGATTCAACGCCGCCGCGCGCGACCTGCCCGGCGAGCGCACGCTGGGCAACAGCGCCGCCATCCTGCGCCACGCGACCGACGTGCAGGTGCGCGCCGACTGGGTGCGCGCGGGCATCGTGCTCTACGGCAGCGCCCCGGATTTCCCGGAGCACGGCGCCGGCCACTGGGGCATCCGGCCGGCGATGACGCTCGCCACGCGGCTCCTGGGCGTGCAGCGCTTGCAGGCCGGCGACACGGTGGGCTACGGCTCGCTGTTTTGCGCCGCAGAGCCGCTCACGATCGGCGTCGCCGCCTGCGGGTATGCCGACGGCTACCCGCGCCATTGCGACACCGGAACGCCGGTGCTGGTCAACGGCGTGCGCACCCGACTCGTCGGGCGGGTGAGCATGGACCTGCTGACGGTGGACCTCACGCCGCTGGAGCGCGCGGGCGTGGCGGCGGGGTTCGGCTCCGAGGTCACGCTCTGGGGCCGGGCGGCAGGTGGCGCGCTGCTGGAAATTGACGAAGTGGCCCGCGCCGCAGGGTCCGTGGGCTGGGAGCTGATGGCGGCGCTCGCCCGGCGCGTTCCGGTGGCGGTGGACAGCGCAGCGCATGGGCCCGGATGCGGCAGCACCGGGGCGCCCGATCGATAAGCACTGCGTGCGCTCGGGAATGCGCCGCCCACCGGGAGCGCCGCTCATTCGGCCATTGCGGCGTCAGCCAGATCTTGCAAGGCAGCAGCGACCTCGGCGCGGTCCACACCGTCCACCGGGACCAGGCGGGGCGCCAGGGCCTGCAATGCAACGGCATCCTGTTGCAGCTGGCGGATCGCCTGGCCCGCTTCCCTGGGTGCGTCAAAACCCGTGCTTTGCAGCAGCAGACGGCCGTCGGCGGCCACGAGCTTGAAGTAGAACCTGCCGTCGGCTTCGCGGTACTGCTTGAACGCGGGCAGCGCGGCCTTGGGTGCCTTTTGCGCCTTTTCTGCCTTGGCCACGGATGCGCCCGTGGACGGGGCCAGGCTGCGCAGGCCCACGCTGCGGCGCAGCTCGCGCAGGAACGGCGTGGCCAGTGCGCGCGCGCGCTCGGCGCCCGCAAGCAGGGTTTGCTCGATGCGCTCGGGCCTGTCGATGAGCGCCTGGTACTGCGCGCGCATGGGCGCGATCGCCTGGTCCACGCGGTCGAGCAGCTGCTGCTTGGCGTCGCCCCAGGCAATTCCCTCGGCGTATTGCCTGCGCAGCGCCCCGGTTTCCTCGGGCCCGGCAAAGGCGCGGTAAATCTCGAACAGCGCCGAGCCCTCGGTGTCCTTGGGTTCGCCGGGGGTGCGTGAGTCGGTGCGGATCGCGGCGATCAGTTTCTGGAGCTGTGCGCGCGAACTGAACAGCGGGATCGTGTTGTCGTAGCTCTTGCTCATCTTGCGCCCGTCGAGCCCGGGCAGGGTCGCCACGTGCGCATCGACAGCCGCCTCGGGCAGAACGAAATGCGCGCCGTACAGGTGGTTGAAGCTCGTGGCCATGGCGCGCGCCATCTCGATGTGCTGGACCTGGTCGCGGCCCACGGGCACTTGGTGCGCCTTGAACAGCAGGATGTCTGCGCCCATGAGCAGGGGATACATGAACAGGCCCGCCGTCACGCCGTCGTCGGCCTCGCGGCCTGCGGCGGTATTCCTGTCGCCGGCGGCCTTGTAGGCGTGGGCGCGGTTGAGCAGGCCCTTGCCGGTCACGCAGGTCAGCAGCCAGGTCAGCTCGGGGATTTCCGGGATGTCGGACTGGCGGTAGAACGTGACCCGCTCGGGGTCGAGCCCGGCGGCCAGCCAGCTGGCGGCGATCTCCAGCGTGGAGCGCTGGATGCGCGCCGGGTCCTCGCACTTGATGAGCGCGTGGTAGTCGGCGAGAAAGTAAAAGCTCTGCACGCCAGGGCGCAGGCTGGCCGCGACCGATGGGCGGATGGAGCCGACGAAGTTGCCCAGGTGGGGCACTCCCGTGGTGGTGATTCCGGTGAGAAAACGCGTGGTGCTCATGGCGGGCGGGGGCAGCGGGATCAGTTGAACAAGGGCATCAGCGGGCTGAGCAGCAGTTTGATGGCTTCCGCGCCCAGCGCCATGAGCGGGCGCAGCCACAGCCGGCCCACGACCCCGGCGAGCACCAGGCCGAGCACGATGAAAAAGCCCCAGGGCTCGACGCGCGCCAACATGCGCGCCGGCTTTGCGGGCAGCAGGCCGACCAGAATGCGCCCGCCGTCGAGCGGCGGCAGCGGAAACAGGTTGAAGGCCCACATCACCAGATTCACCATCAGGCCGGCGTTCGCCATCTCGATGAAGAAAGGCTCGTCCACGCCGAAACCGACGAGCGACACCAGCAGCAGCGCCCAGCCGAACGCCTGGATGAAGTTCGACGCAGGCCCCGCGAGCGCCACCCACACCATGTGCTGCCGGGGCCGGCGCAGATTGCCGAACCGGACGGGCACCGGCCTGGCGTAGCCGAACAGGAACGCGCCCTGGGTGGCAAAGTACAGCAGCAGCGGCATCAGGATGGTGCCGACCGGGTCGATGTGCCGCAGCGGGTTGAGGGTGACGCGCCCCGCCAGGTACGCGGTGTCGTCGCCGAAGTAGCGCGCGACGTAGCCGTGGGCGGCCTCGTGCAGCGTGATGGCCAGCAGCACCGGCAGGGCGTAGACCAGAACCGTCTGGATGAGTTGCGAGGTATTCACCGGCGGATTGTCTCAGAACCCTGCGCGCGGTCCGCCCCGCGTGCCCACGCTACAAGCCCAGCGCCTGCAAGCTGCCGCGGCCTGCGCGCAGCAGCGTGGGGCCGACGCCGGCGCCGGCGCCCATGGGCGTGAGGTCCAGCACCGTGGTCGGCTCGAGCGGGCAAGCGCCTGCGTCGACGATGGCGTCGAGCAGCTTCTGGTAGCGCGCGCGGATGTCCTGCGGGTCGTTCAGCGGCTCGCTGGCGCCGGCGGGAATCAGCGTCGTGGCCAGCAGCGGGGCGCCGTGCAACTCCAGCAGCAGTTGCAGGCTCCTGTGGCCGGGAACGCGCAGGCCGATGGTCTTGCGCGCGGGATGGCTCACGCGGCGCGGCACCTGCTTGGTCGCTTCGAGGATGAAGGTGTAGGGCCCGGGCGTTCCCAGCCTGAGCAGCCGGTACTGCCGGTTGTCCACGTGCGCATGGCTGGCCAGCTCGGACAGGTCGCGGCACAGCAGCGTGAGGTGGTGTTTGTCGTCCACCTCGCGGATGCGGCGCAGGCGGTCTACCGCGTCCCTGTCGTCCAGGTGGCAGACCAGCGCGTAGCTGGAGTCGGTGGGAACGGCCGCGATGCCGCCTCCTTGCAGCAGCGTGGCCGCCTGTTTGAGCAGGCGCGGCTGCGGGTTCTCCGGGTGCACTTCGAAATACTGGGCCATGGCCGGGGCGCTCAGGCCGCAGGATGGATGCGCTCGGCGAGCAGTTCCCACACCGGGGTCAGGGCGCCGGGCAGTGGCGGCAGGCGGCCCAGATCGATATGCGACTCGTCGGGGCTGTGGAAGTCGCTGCCGCGCGACGCGGCCAGGTCGAACTCCTGCGCCATCGCGGCGTAGATTGCGTATTCGGCGACGCTGTGGCTGCCGGTGACGACCTCGACGCCCTGGCCGCCATGCGCCTTGAACTCGGAAAACAGCGCAAATTCCTCGGTGGCACCGAGCTTGTAGCGCGCCGGGTGGGCGAGCACGGCAACGCCCCCGGCCTGCGTGATCCAGCGCACGGCGTCGCCCAGGCCGGCCCAGCGGTGCGGCACGTAGCCGGGTCGGCCCTCGGTGAGGTAGCGGCGAAACACCTCGGCGGTGTCGCGGCACACGCCGCTGTCCACCAGAAAGCGGGCGAAATGCGTGCGCGAGATCAGCGCCGGATTGCCCACGAACTGCAACGCGCCCTCGTAGGCGCCGCCGATTCCCACCCGGGCGAGTTGCTCGGCCATGTCCCGCGCGCGTTCGCCGCGCCCGCAGCGTGTGTCGGCCAAGCCCTGCACGAGCCGGGCGTCGTCGGGGTCGAACCCCAGGCCGACGATGTGCACGGTGGTATCGGCGAACGTGACCGAGATCTCGGTCCCCGTGAGGTAGGCCATGCCCTGCTCCCGGGCGGCGGCGGCGGCGCGCTGCTGGGCGCTGATTTCGTCGTGATCGGTAAGCGCCCACAGGTCCACGCCGTTGGCCCTGGCGCGGGCCGCGAGGTCTTCGGGCGACAGGGTCCCGTCGGATGCCAGGCAGTGGCAGTGCAGGTCGGCGTTCAGGTACGTGGTGGTCACCAGGGCATTCTACGGGTGCGGCCCCGGTGGCGGGCCGGCTCAGCGGCCGAGCCTTAGCCGGGCCGCGAACATTTCCGGCAGTGCACCCGTGGCGCGGATCGCGGCGGCGGCCGCGGCGAACGCGTAGGGCACGCGTTCAAAGCGCAGCTGCCAGCGGTCCGTGTCGAGCAGGGCGTACATGGCGCGCGCGTCACCGTCGCGCGGCTGGCCCACGGAGCCCACGGTCGCCACCCAGCGGCGCCGGGGGGGCACGGGAATGGCCACGCCCGCCGGGAGCGCAAGGCGCTTGAGTCGGCGGCCCAGGCCGCGCGCGTACAGGGTTTGGCAGTGCACATGGCCGCAGAACACATGGCTCACGCCGGTGGCGCGCACGGCGGCGTCCAGGCAGCGGGCCGCCATGCCGGCGTTGTCCACGTAGCGCCAGCTCTCGGGCGCGTCGGCGCTGGCGTGCACCAGCAGCATCCCCGACAGCTGCGCCGTCAGGGGCAGCGCGGCGAGGAACTCCCGCTCCTGCTGCGTCAGCTGCGCGCGCGTCCACGCAACGCCGAGGGAGCCGAGCATGGGAGAGTCTGCCGCGCCCTCGCGCGGCGGGGTCGCGCAGACCGCCATGGCGTCGTGGTTGCCGCCGATCACGCAGGCACCGGCTGCGGCCAGCGCCATGGCCTGCTGCACGATGTAGCGCGGGTCGGCGCCGTAGCCCACCAGATCGCCCAGGAGCGCAAAGCGCTCTGCCCCCTGGCCGCGGGCATGGTCCATGCACGCGTCAAAGGCCTGGCGGTTGGAATGGATGTCGGAGAACAAGGCCAGCTTCATGCGGCCTCCTGGCGATCAGGCCGGCCCGGGCCGGCTGCGTATCTGCGCTCTCTTGCGGGAAGCGCATGCGGTTTGCCGTCATGGTCTTCATGGGTAGAGGCCGCGCATTTCGCGGGCGTTGAGGATGCGCTGGCAGGCCACGATGAAGGTGGCGGTGCGCAGGCTCACCTGGTTTTCCTGGGCCACCTGCCACACGCCGGCAAAGGCCTCCTGCATGATGCGCACGAGGCGGGCGTTGATCTCGTCCTCGCTCCAGAAGAAGCTGGAGAAGTCCTGCACCCATTCAAAATAGCTCACCGTCACGCCGCCGGCGTTGGCGATCACGTCGGGCAGCACCAGCACGCCCCGGTCGTGCAGGATGTCGTCGGCCTCGGGGGTGGTGGGGCCGTTGGCGCCCTCGATCACCAGCCGGGCGCGGATCCGGCCCGCGTTGTGCTGGGTGATCTGGCCCTCGAGCGCGGCGGGGATCAGGATCTCGCAGTCCACGCCCCAGAATTCTTCGGGCGCCAGGGCGTCGGCGCCGGCAAAGCCGTGCACGCCGCCGCTGGAGCGCACGTGCGCGAGCAGCGCGGGCACGTCCAGCCCCTTGGCGTTGCAGATGGCGCCGCTGTGGTCCTGCACGGCCACCACCGGGGCACCGGCCTCGGCAAACAGTTTGCCGGCGGTGCCGCCGACGTTGCCAAAGCCCTGCACCGCGACGCGCGCGCCTTCGATTGGCAGCCCGATGAGCTTGGCCGCCTGCACCCCCACGGTGAACACGCCGCGGCCGGTGGCCTCCACGCGCCCCAGCGAGCCGCCCAGGGCCACGGGCTTGCCCGTGACCACGCCCGTGGCGGTGGCGCCCACGTTCATGGAGTAGGTGTCCATCATCCAGGCCATGATCTGGCCGTCGGTGTTCACGTCCGGCGCCGGGATGTCCTTGGAGGGGCCGATGATGATTCCGATCTCGCTGGTGTAGCGCCGCGTCAGGCGCTCCAGCTCACCGCGCGAGAGCCGCTTCGGGTCCACGCGGATGCCGCCCTTGGCGCCGCCGTAGGGCACGTTCACCGCGGCGTTCTTGATCGACATCCAGGCGGACAGCGCCATCACTTCGGACAGCGTCACGTCCTGGTGAAAGCGCACGCCGCCCTTGCCCGGGCCGCGCGAGGTGTTGTGCTGCACGCGGTAGCCCTCGAAGTGGGCGATGCTGCCGTCGTCCATCTCGATCGGCACGTCCACGATGAGCGCGCGCTTGGGGCGCTTGAGGGTTTCGACCCAGCGCGCCAGGCGCCCCAGGTAGGGCGTGACGCGATCGACCTGCTGCAGGTAAATGCCCCAGGGGCCGAGCCTGTCGGCCTGCAGGTACGAGGGCAGGGTGTGTGCGACGGCGGGGTGCGACATGCTGAACTACTTCCTCGTGAAATCCTGTGACTGTGCGATCGGTCGATGGGTTTGGGTCCCGCAAGCTTATGCCGGGTCCCTGGCGCTGTCCATGGCCGGCCCGTTGCAGCAAGCATAGCCGTTGACGCTCCCGCCTGCGCTGCGCGCCCGTGGGGTCGCCCACGAGCGCG
This sequence comes from Verminephrobacter aporrectodeae subsp. tuberculatae, assembly GCF_026127385.1. NCBI lineage: Bacteria > Pseudomonadati > Pseudomonadota > Betaproteobacteria > Burkholderiales > Comamonadaceae > Verminephrobacter > Verminephrobacter aporrectodeae. The sequence continues at coordinate 1,784,252 of NZ_QZCX01000001.1, read as the reverse complement.
GACATTTTTCCTACTCTTACGCCACCGTGAGATGCTTGAGTTGCGGATCGCCGCCCGGATAGCGCAGGTCGAGGTTGCGCAGCACTTCGCGCAGCAGCGTCGCAACCATCAGGTTGCGGTGCGTCTTCGAGTTGGCCGGAACGATGGTCCACGGCGCCCACGGGGTGTGCGTGGCCGCGAGCAACTGGTCGTAGGCGCGCTGGTAGTCGGCCCATTGCCTGCGCACCTCGATGTCGCCGAGGCTGAACTTCCAGCGCTTGGCCGGGTCGTCCAGGCGCTCCTGCAGGCGCGCGCGCTGCTCCTCGGGGCTGACGTGCAGCAGGAACTTGAGCACGACGGTTCCCGTTTCGCTGAGCAGGCGCTCAAAGCCGTTGATGTGCGCGAGCCGCTGCTGGTGCTGCTGCGGCGTGATGGAGCCATTGACCACGGGAACCAGCACGTCCTCGTAGTGGCTGCGGTTGAACACGGTGATGTCGCCCGCCTGCGGCACCTGCTGGTGGATGCGCCAGAGAAAGTCGTGCGCCTGCTCGGTCTCGGAGGGCACCTTCCACCCCACCGCGTGCACGCCCAGGGCGCTGGTGCGGCCAAATACGCTGCGGATCGTTCCGTCCTTGCCCGCGGTGTCGGTGCCCTGCAGCAGCACCAGCAGCTTGTAGCGCTTGTCCGCGTAGAACAGGTTTTGCAGCGTGTCGATTTCCATCGCCAGGGCCTCGACGGCGGCCTTGTCCTCGGCCTTGTCGCCGAGCGAAAACGGTTTCGCGTCGGGGTCCACGGCGTCGAGCGTGAACGCCCTGCCCTGCGCCGCAGCGGGCTGGCAGCGGGCCCAGCGCTGCGCCAGCGTCTTGTCGCGGGCCGAGAAATACGCAGCATACGGAGGGGGTGTGGGGGTTTGCGGCATGGTCGGATGGCAGCTTGGCGTGAGGAACGAGGGCCACAGCGTAAACCATGGGCGGGCGGCATTGCCTGGCCCGGCGCAGCCTTCGGTCCGGGGCAGCACAAAATATATGCAAGGCTGCTTAGAATGTGCCGCACTGCAACATATGGGTTCGCTCCCGAGGAGTTCGTCGTGCCCGAACAGAAAAGCGCCGCGCTCAAGTCGACCCAGCGCGTCATCAAGAAATACCCCAACCGCCGTTTGTACGACACGGACACCTCCACCTACATCACCCTGGCCGAGGTGCGCCAGCTGGTCATGGCGCACCAGAACGTGGTGGTGCGCGACGCCAAGACGGGTGAGAACCTCACGCGCAGCATCCTGCTGCAAATCATCCTCGAAGAAGAGGCCGGCGGCGCACCCCTGTTCACCGAGGCCGTGCTGGCGAACATCATCCGCTTCTACGGCCACGCCATGCAGGGCTTCATGGGCGCGCAGCTGGAGCGGAACGTGCAGGCTTTTACCGACATGCAGGCCAAGCTCGCCGAGCAGTCGCAGAACGTCACGCCCGAGATCTGGGCGCAGTTCATGCGCCTGCAGTCGCCCATGCTCAAGGGCATGATGGGCAGCTACGTGGAGCAATCGCAGTCCATGCTCGCGCAGATGCAGGAGCAGCTGCAAAAGCAGACCGAACAAATGCTCGGCGCCCTGGGTCTGAAGCGCTGAGCCGGCCAAGCCATGGGAGCCCGGCGCCGGAGCGGGGAGAATGCGCGCATGAGCGAAGCACCCCCTCCCACGAAATCTCCCACGAAAACACCCAAGATCGGGTTCGTCAGCCTCGGCTGCCCGAAGGCACTCACGGACTCGGAGCGCATTCTCACGCAGCTGAGCGCCGAGGGCTACGCCAGCTCCAAGACCTTTCAGGGCGCGGACCTGGTCATCGTCAACACCTGCGGCTTCATCGACGACGCCGTCAAGGAGAGCCTGGACACCATTGGCGAGGCGCTGGCCGAGAACGGCAAGGTCATCGTCACCGGCTGCCTGGGCGCCCGCACGGGCGAGGACGGCGGCAACATGGTGCGCAGGCTGCACCCCAGCGTGCTCGCCGTGACCGGCCCCCACGCCACGCAGGAGGTCATGGACGCCGTCCACCGGCACCTGCCCAGGCCGCACGACCCCTTCACCGACTTGGTTCCCGCAGGCTTTGGCGTCGCGGGCGTCAAGCTCACGCCCAGGCACTACGCGTACCTCAAGATCAGCGAAGGCTGCAACCACCGCTGCAGCTTCTGCATCATCCCCTCGATGCGCGGCGACCTCGTCTCGCGGCCCGTCGGCGACGTGCTGAGCGAGGCCCGGGCGCTGTTTGCCGGCGGCGTGAAGGAGCTGCTGGTGATCAGCCAGGACACCTCGGCCTACGGCGTGGACCTGAAGTACCGCACCGGCTTTTGGGACGGCAGGCCCGTCAGGACGCGCATGCTGGAGCTGGTGCAGGCGCTGGGCGAGATCGCCGCACCCAGCGGCGCCTGGGTGCGCCTGCACTATGTCTACCCGTACCCCCACGTGGACGAACTGCTCCCGCTCATGTGCACGGGCAGCGTGCTGCCGTACCTGGACGTTCCCTTCCAGCACAGCCACCCCGAGATGCTCAAGCGCATGCGGCGTCCCGCCAGCGGCGAGCGCAACCTCGAGCGCCTGCGGCGCTGGCGCGAAGCCTGCCCCGAGATCGTGATCCGCAGCAGCTTCATCGCCGGCTTTCCCGGCGAAACGGAGGATGAGTTTCAGCATCTGCTGGACTTCGTGCGCGAGGCGCAGATCGACCGCGCCGGCTGCTTTGCCTACAGCGCCGTGGCAGGCGCCGCAGCCAACGAACTGCCCGGCATGCTGCCCCCGCAAGTGCGCGAGGAGCGCCGCGCCCGCTTCATGGCCGTGGCCGAAGCGGTGTCGATTGCCAGGCTGCAACGCCGCGTGGGCGCGACCATGCAGGTCCTGGTCGACTCGGCTTCCGGCCTTGGCCGCAAGGGCGGCGTCGGCCGCACCTACGCGGACGCCCCCGAGATCGACGGCAGCGTGCAGCTGCTGCCGCCCGAGAAAATCAGCAAGACCATGCGGGCCGGTGAATTCACCCAGGCCCGCATCGTGGGCGTGCGCGGACACGATCTGCTCGCGCGGCCGATCTGATTTCATACCCCAAGCACCCGAGACCCAAGGCTCTGCCCCCATGAAACTTGCCACCTGCAAAGACGGCTCGCGCGACGGCCAACTGCTCGTCGTCTCGCGCGACCTGGGAACCGCGCATTACGCGACCGGCGTTGCCGACAAACTCCAGCAGGTGCTCGACGACTGGGGTTTTCTCTCGCCCCAGTTGCAGGACCTGTACGAGCAGCTCAACGCCGGCCGCGCGCGCCACGCGTTTGCGTTCGACCCCGTCCAGTGCATGGCCCCGCTGCCCCGCGCCTATCAATGGGCCGACAGCTCGGCGTATGGCAACCCCGTGGCGTTGATGCGCAGGGCAGGCAACGCCGAGGTGCCCGAAAGCGCTGACTCCGAGCCCCTGATGTACCAGGGGGGCAGCGATGATTTCATCGGCCCCTGCGACGACGTGGTGGTGCCCGGCGAGGACATGGGAATCGACTTCGCGGCCGAACTCGCCGTCATCACCGGCGACGTGAAAATGGGCACCTCGCCCGAACAGGCGCTCGACGGAATCCGCCTGCTGATGATCGCCAACGGCGTGTCGCTGCGCAACCTGGTCCCGGCAGAGTTGGCCAAGGGCCTTGGCTTCTTCCAGTCCAAGCCCGCCACGGCCTTCGGCCCCGTGGCCGTGACGCCCGACGAACTGGGCGACGCCTGGGAACACGGCCGCGTGCACTTGGTGGTGCAGTCCACCTGGAATGGCCGCAGGGTGGGCATGTGCGAGGCCGGCCCCGAAATGCGTTTCCACTTTGGCCAGCTCATCGCGCACGCGGCCAGGACGCGCAGGCTGCGTGCCGGCTCGATCATCGGCAGCGGCGCCGTGAGCAACCAGGGCGTGGAGCGCGACGGCCGCACCGAGTGGCCCAAGGGCTACAGTTGCATCGCAGAAAAACGCTGCATCGAAACCATTCAGGACGGCGCGCCCAGCACCGAATTCATGCAGTACGGCGACACCATCCGCATCGAGGTCAAGGGCCGGGACGGCGCCAGCGTCTTCGGCGCCATCGAGCAGCGCATCGCCGCGCCGGACGGCGCCTGAACGGGCCGGGTTGCGCGACCAAAGCCACCGGGAACGCACCGCCCCGACCGTGCCTTGGTCGATGGGAAAGTGTATTTATTGGTCACACCAGCTTGCTGATCAATTACAATCGCTCCGCATGCGCTGTGCGCAAGATCGTCTTCACTTTTTCACGAAACACAGGAACAGGGATTCGAACATGAACCAAATACAGGGCCGCAGACGGTTTTCCGTGGGCCTGGGTGCCTTGGCGCTGGGGGGCTTTCATCTGGCGCGGGCGCAGAGCGACAACCGCATCGTGCTCGGGCAGTCGGCCCCCTTCACCGGCCCCGCTTCCCAGCTCGGCGCGCAGCTCAACCTCGGGGCGCAACTCTTTTTTGACCAGTTCAACGCCCAGGGCGGCTTGGGCGGGAGGCAGGTGGAAATCCGTACCCTGGACGACGGCTACGAGCCCGAGCGCTGCGCCGAAAACACCCGCAAGTTCATTGCCGACGACGTGTTCGCGCTGTTTGGCTACGTCGGCACCCCCGGCAGTCTGGCCGCGATGCCCTTGTTCACCAAGGCCAGGCTGCCGTTCTTCGGCCCCTTCTCGGGGGCCGAGGTGCTGCGCCAGCCGTTCAACCGCCTGATCTTTCATGTGCGCGCCTCGTACTACGACGAGACGGCGCTCATCGTGCGCCACCTGACGAGCCTGGGGCTCAAGAAGATTGCGGTGTTCCACCAGAACGACTCCTACGGCATGGCCGGGCTCGACGGCGTGACGAAGGCGCTGACCACGATCGATCTCGCCCCGGCGGCCACGGCGACGGTGGAGCGCAATTCGACCAACGTGAAGGCGGCCATCGACAAGCTGCTGGCCGCCGCACCCCACGCCGTGGTGCTGGTCACGACCTACGCCTCGGCCGCAGCCTTCGTGCGCGCCGCGCGCAAGGCGGGCTTTCGCGGGACCTTCTACAACGTGTCCTTCGTGGGCACGCAAGCGCTGGCCGACACGCTCGGCGCGGACAGCGCCGGTGTCGTGATCTCGCAGGTGGTTCCCTCGCCCTACCGGCCCGCGCACCAGCTCACGCGCGAGTTTCTCGACGCCATCAAGAAGGGCGGCTACAAGGTACAGCCCAACTACTCGAGCCTGGAGGGCTACTTGGCCGCACACGTGTTCGCCGAGGGCCTGCGCCAGGCGCAAGACAGCGGCAGGCTCACGCGCGAGAGCTTCATCGCGGGCACCGAGGCGATCGGCAACCGCACGATCTCGGGCTTTCCGGTGTCGTTCAGCGCCAGCAACCATGCCGCGTCGAAGTTCGTCGAAATATCCATGCTCACCGGCGACGGGCGCGTGCGCAGCTGATCCCTGAACTGCGCGCGGGAATCGGCCCGAGTGGTGGGGAGATTGCGACGGGTCTGGTGCTTGCGGCGCAGGGGATGGTAAGGGCGTGTGAATTTTCCAATTTCGACTCCGCGCGCCGACCCGATGCGCGCCGGATTCCTTCCCCCGGGGCGCCCTTGCTTTGCTTGCCAGGGCCGGCGCGCCGTGGCCACCCGCTGCGGCTGCCATTCCATTACAGACCCTCGGTAAATTGCCGCAGACAATCGCCGACATTGTCTACCGGCACACCACCGGAAACCGGTAGCAAGAGGCCACCTCCTTGGCTCTCTCACGCAACACCGGGACGGGGATTTCAGCATGAACCAAGCCGCATGGGGTCGCAGACGGTTTTCCGTGGGCCTGGGCGCCGTGGCGCTGGGGGGCTTTCATTTGGCGCGGGCGCAGGGCGATGGCCGCATCGTGCTCGGGCAATCGGCCCCCTTCACCGGCCCCGCGGCCCAGCTCGGTGTGCAGTTCAACCTCGGGGCGCAGCTCTTTTTTGACCAGTTCAGCGCCCAGGGCGGCTTGGGCGGGCGGCAGGTGGAAATCCGCACCCTGGACGACGGCTACGAGCCCGAGCGCTGCGCCGAAAACACCCGCAAATTCATTGCCGACGAGGTGTTCGCGCTGTTTGGCTATATCGGCGCCCCCGGCAGCCTGGCTGCGCTGCCCTTTTTCACCAAGGCCAAGCTGCCGTTCTTCGGCCCCTTCTCGGGGGCCGAGGCGCTGCGCCAGCCGTTCAACCGCCTGATCTTTCATGTGCGCGCCTCGTACTACGACGAGACGGCGCTCATCGTGCGCCACCTCACGAGCCTGGGGCTCACGAAAATCGCGGTGTTCTACCAGAACGACTCCTACGGCATGGCCGGGCTCGACGGCATGACGAAGGCGCTGACCGCGATCGGTCTCGCCCCGGTGGCCACGGCGACGGTGGAGCGCAATTCGATCGACGTGAAGGCGGGAATCGAGAAGCTGATTTCCACCGCACCCCACACCGTGGTGCTCGTCACGGCCTACGCCTCGGCCGCAGCCTTCGTGCGCACCGCGCGCAAGGCGGGCTTTGGCGGGACCTTCTACAACGTGTCCTTCGTGGGCACGCAAGCGCTGGCCGACGCGCTCGGCGCGGACGGCGCCGGCGTGGTGGTCTCGCAAGTGGTTCCCTCGCCCTACCGGCCCGCGCACCAGATCACACGCGAGTTCCTCGAAGCCATCAAGAAGGGCGGCGACAAGGTGCAGCCCAACTATTCGAGCCTGGAGGGCTATCTGGTCGCGCGCGTGTTCATTGAGGGTCTGCGCCAGGCGCACGACAGCGGCAAGCTCACGCGCGAGAGCTTCATCGCAGGCACCGAGGCGATCGGCAACCGCACGATCTCGGGCTTTCCGGTGTCGTTCAGCGCCAGCAACCATGCCGCGTCGAAGTTCGTCGAAATATCCATGCTCTCCGGCGACGGGCGCGTGCGCAGCTGATCAGGGCCCGGTTCGGGGATGACGGGAAGATAAGTCAGCGCCGCGAGGGCGGGCCCGCGAACCGATCGGGCGGGCGCTCATTGCGCTTGCGCTTCCGGTTACAGTGGGCGCCTTTCCCCAACCGTCGGCCAATCAGCCATGCTGCCCCATACCTTTCTCTGGCACGACTACGAGACCTTTGGCACCGACACGCGCCGCGACCGCCCGGCGCAGTTTGCCGCGATCCGCACCGACGCCGAACTCCATGAAATCGGCGCGCCGCTGATGCTCTACTGCCAGCCCGCGAATGACTATCTGCCCGACCCGCAAGCCTGCCTGTTGACCGGGATCACACCGCAGCACTGTCTGGAGCAGGGCCTGCCCGAGCACCAGTTTGCGGCCCGCATCGAGGCCGAGTTCGCCCGGCCCGCAACCATTGGCGTGGGCTACAACAGCATCCGCTTCGACGACGAGATCACGCGCTTCATGTTCTGGCGCAACCTGATCGACCCCTACGCGCGCGAATGGCAGAACCAGTGCGGTCGCTGGGACCTGCTCGACGTGGTGCGCATGACCCATGCGCTGCGCCCCGACGGCATCACCTGGCCCCGGCAGGAAGACGGCAAGCCAAGCTTTCGGCTCGGAGACCTGAGCCGGGCCAACGGCCTGCTGCACGAGGCCGCGCACGATGCGCTCTCGGACGTGCGCGCGACCATCGCGCTGGCGCGGCTCGTGCGCGAGCACAACGCCAAGTTGTTCGACTTTGCGCTGGGCCTGCACAAGAAGGACCGGGTGGCCGCCGAGCTGCGCCTGCCCACCAGCGCCGCCGTGGCGCGGCCGTTTCTGCACGTCTCGGGAATGTTCCCGGTCGAGCGCGGCTGCCTGGCCGTGATGTGGCCGTTGGCCAACCACCCCGTGAACAAGAACGAATTGATTGCCTGGGACCTGTCCCAGGATCCCGCAGCCTTGCTCACCTTGGGCGCCGACGAGATCCGCCTGCGCCTGTTCACCAAGGCCGACGCCTTGCCCGAGGGCCTGACGCGCCTGCCGATCAAGACCATCCGCCTGAACCGCTCGCCGATGGTGGTGGGCAATGTGAACACGCTCACGCCCGCGCTGGCGCAGCGCTGGGGCATCGACCTGGCCCAGGCGGCGCAGCACGCCGAAGGCGCGCGCGCGTTACCCGACATGAGCGCCATCTGGCCTGCCGTGTTCGCCCGCGCGCCAGAGCCTGACCCCGATGTGGACCAGGACCTGTACGGCGGCTTCGTCGGCAACAACGACCGCCGCCTGCTCAACGACCTGCGCAGCAGCGCCGCAACCATGGGCGGCGGCCAAGGGGCCAAGCCGCGGGCGAGCTTTGACGACCCCCGGTTGGCCGAACTGTTCTGGCGCTACCGGGCGCGCAACTTCCCGGGCACGCTGTCGCCCGAAGAGACCGGGCGCTGGGATGCACACCGCGCCGCCTGCCTGTTCCATGGCGCGGGCGGGGCGCGCACGGTGGAGCAGTTCTTCGCCGAAATCGACGCGCTGTCTGACACCGCAGACGAGCGCGCGCAGGGCATCCTCGGCACCTTGTACGATTACGCCGAGCACATTGCACCCGAGCGCTGATGCGCGCCGGACAGCCACCATGACCGCACCCAGCCCCCCCCGTTTCACCACCCGCATCGTGCACGCCGACCGCTGGGGCGGCGCCGAGCAGGGCGCCGTCCACCAGCCGATCCACACCTCGGTCCAGTACGGCCATGCCCGGGTCGAAGACCTGATCGCCGTGTTCCAGGGAACGGCCAAGGGCGGCTTCAATTACGCGCGCCAGGGAACGCCCACCACGGCGGCGCTGGAGAGCAAGATCACGCAGATGGAACAGGGCCACGGCTCCATCGTTTTCGCCACCGGCATGGCGGGCATCTGCGCCGTTTTTCTCACCCTGCTCAAAGCCGGCGACCATCTGGTGGTGAGCCAGTTCGTATTCGGCAACACGAACAGCGCGCTGGGCACGCTCGCGGACCTGGGAATCGCGGTCAGCACGGTGGACGTGACCGACGCCGCGCAGGTGGCCGCCGCGCTGCGCCCCAACACGCGCATGGTGTTTCTCGAGACCATCGCCAACCCCGGCACCCAAATCCCCGACCTGGATGGCATTGGCGCGCTGTGCAAGCAGCACGGCCTGCTCTATGTGGTGGACAACACCGTCGCCTCGCCCTACCTCTTTCGCGCCGCCAGCGTGGGCGCGGGGCTGGTGGTCAACTCGCTGACCAAGAGCATTGGCGGGCATGGCGACGCGCTCGGGGGCGCCGTCACCGACACCGGCCTGTACGACTGGTCCGGCCATCCGAACATCTTTGCCGCGTACCGCAAGGGCGACCCCAAGGGCTGGGGGCTGCAACAGCTGCGCAAAAAGGGGCTGCGCGACATGGGCGCAACGCTTTCCTCGCAGGCCGCGCACCAGCTGGCGCTGGGCGCGGAAACCCTGGCATTGCGCATGGAGCGCAGCAGCGCCAGCGCGCTGGCGCTGGCGCAGTGGCTGGAGCAGCACCCCGCGATCGCGCGTGTGCTCTACCCGATGCTGCCGTCGCACCCCCAGCACGCGCAGGCGCGCCGGCACCTCAGGGCCGGTTCGTGGCTGCTGTCGTTTGAACCGCGCGACCCGGCGCAATGCCTGCCCCTGTGCAACCGCCTGCGGCTGCCGATCAGGGCCACGGGGCTCGCGGACACGCGCACGCTCATCATTCCGGTGGCGCATACCATCTTCTGGGAGACCGGCCCCGCGGCGCGCGCCGCCATGGGAATTACCGACGGCATGATCCGCCTCTCGGTCGGGCTCGAGGAGATCGAGGACCTGCTCGCCGATTTCGAGCAGGCGCTGGCGCCGGCCTGATCCCTGCGGTTTCTATGGTTTCTCGCTGAACGACCAGTTGCGCTGGGCGCCGAACACCGCGTCCGGGTACGGCGCGCGGCCGCGGCTGCCGTTGTAGCGCCCGAGGGCCATGAACAGGTTGCCCTGCTCCCGGTCGATGTAGTGGCGCAGGATCACGCAGCCGTAGCGCAGATTGGTCTGCATATGGAACAGTTTTCCCGGGTCGCCGTCACCGATCACGCGCGCCCAGAACGGCATGACCTGCATGTAGCCGCGCGCGCCCACGCTGGACACCGCGAACTTGCGGAATCCGCTTTCCACCTGGATCAACCCGAGAACCAGCGACACCTCGAGCCCCGCGCGCTTGGCCTCGTACCACACGGTCTGCAAGAACTCGTGGCGCACGCCCCATTCGGGCTTGCGGTGGCGCAGCCGATCGCTCATGGCGGTGAGCCAGCGCAGGTAGTGCAGGCGGGATTCGGTGCTGAAGAACTCCGGCTCGGGCGGCGCCCGATTGCCGATCGCCGAGCTCAGGGCCGTGCGCACGGAGTCCATCAACGGCTCCTCCAACTGTCCCCCCGCATGCGCGGTCTGCGGCGCGGCAAGCCACGCGGCAGGGGCCGAGAGCGCTGACAGGAAGCGCAGGCAGACGCGCCGCGACAAACCGCCCGGGATGGCCGGCATGGCACCGCATGCAGGCACCCGCTTGCTCATACGGCCATGCGACCCTTCACGTGCGCCAGGACGTCGGCGCAGGCCACCCTGGTGGCCGCCGGGTCGCGGCGGTGCTGGTATTCCAGCTGGCCCTCCCCGAGGCCGCGCTCCGAGATCACCACCCGGTGCGGAACGCCGATGAGCTCCCAGTCGGCAAACATGGCGCCCGGGCGCTCGCCGCGGTCGTCGAGCAGCACGTCGACTCCCGCAGCCAGGAAGTCGGCGTACAGTTTTTCCGCCGCCGCCTGCACGGCGGCGCTGCGGTCCATGCCGATGGGGCAGATCACGGCCGTGAAGGGCGCAATCGCGTCGGGCCAGATGATTCCGCGCGCGTCATGGTTCTGCTCGATCGCGGCCGCGGGCAGGCGCGTCACGCCGATCCCGTAGCAGCCCATCTCGAACAACCGGGGCTTGCCGTTTTCGTCCAGGAAGGTCGCGTTCATGGCCTGGCTGTACTTGGTTCCCAGGTAGAAGACATGGCCCACCTCGATGCCCCGCTCTATCGCCAGCAGCCCCTTGCCGTCGGGGGAGCGGTCGCCGGACAGCACGTTGCGCAGGTCCGCCACGGCGTCGGGCTCGGGCAGGTCGCGGCCCCAGTTCACACCGGTGACGTGGAAATCGGGCGCATTCGCGCCGCAGATCCAGTCCGCCATGAGTGCCACTTCGCGGTCGGCGACGATCCTGAGCGGCTTCTTCAGGCCGATGGGGCCCAGGTAGCCGGGCGGGCAGCCAAAGTGGTCTTCGATTTCGTCCCGCGTGGCGAAGCGAAAGCCCGCGTCCAGCCCCGGCACCTTGGCCACCTTGATCTCGTTCATCTCGTGGTCGCCGCGCAGCAGCAGCAACCAGACTTGGCTCTTGCTGCCCTCGTCCGTTGCCAGTACCAGGGACTTGACCGTGGTCTGCAGCGGGACGCCCAGCAGTTCGGCCACGGCGGCGCAGGTGCTGCTGCCCGGGGTCGCGGTCCTGGTCAGGGCCTGCGTGGCAGCGCCCCGGGGACCCGCGGGCGCCAGGGCCGCAGCCTTCTCCCTATTCGCCGCGTAGTCGCTCTGGGGACAGTAGGCGATCGCGTCCTCGCCGGTCGCAGCGAGCACCTGGAATTCCTCGCTCAGGTCCCCGCCAATGGCGCCGCTGTCCGCCGCCACCGCGCGGTAACTCAGGCCAAAGCGGTCGAAGATGCGGCGGTACGCCTGCGCCATGGCCTGGTAGCTGGCCTTCGCGCCCGCCTGGTCGCGGTCGAAGCTGTAGGCGTCCTTCATGATGAACTCGCGCCCGCGCATCAGGCCAAAACGGGGACGGCGCTCGTCACGGAACTTCGTCTGAATCTGGTAGAAGTTCCGGGGCAACTGCTTGTAACTGTGCAGTTCCTGCCGCGCGATGTCGGTGATCACCTCTTCGCTCGTGGGCTGCACGACGAAGTCGCGGCCATGGCGGTCCCGGATGCGCAGCAACTCGGGGCCCATTTTGTCGAAGCGCTGCGTCTCCTGCCAAAGCTCCGCGGGCTGCACCACGGGCATGGTCAGTTCCACCGCGCCGGCCCGGTTCATCTCTTCCCGCACGATGCGCTCCACCTTGCGGATCACCCGAAGCCCCATGGGCATGTAGCTGTAAATTCCTGCACCAAGCTTCCGGATCAGCCCCGCGCGCAGCATGAGTTGGTGGCTGATGATTTCGGCGTCGGCCGGGGCTTCCTTGAGGGTGGAGACAAAAAATTGGGAGGCTTTCATCGGGGTCGATTCCGGGCAGGGCAAGGCCGCCCACTTGTCGCGCACCAAGCGCCGTGCATAATGGACGCAGTTTAAAAATTTGGGGTTTCGATTATGCTTGACCAGGATGGCTTTCGGCCGAACGTCGGCATCATCCTGCTCAACCAGAAGAACAAGGTGTTCTGGGGCAAGCGCATACGCACCCACAGTTGGCAGTTTCCGCAGGGCGGCATTGACCGGGGCGAAAGCCCCGAGCAGGCCATGTTCCGTGAGCTGCACGAAGAAGTGGGCTTATTGCCCGACCACGTGCGCGTGGTGGCCCGCACCCGGGACTGGTTGCGCTACGAGGTGCCTGACCGCTACATCCGCCGCGATGCCCGCGGACATTACAAGGGCCAGAAACAAATCTGGTATTTGTTGCAGCTGACCGGACACGACTGGCAGCTGAATCTGCGCGCCACCAGCCATCCCGAGTTTGACGCCTGGCGCTGGAACGACTACTGGGTTCCGCTCGACGTGGTGGTGGAGTTCAAGCGCGGCGTCTACGAAATGGCGCTCACCGAACTGGCCCGCTACCTGCCACGCCCCGAGCAGCGCAATCGCTACCTGCGCGGCGGCATGCGCGCGCGCGAGGACACGGTCGCCGGCATGTACCGCAACGGTTCCATGCCCATCAACCCCTGCATGGAATTCCCGCCGGGTGCGAGCTTCGACCCGAGCCCGCAGGGCGACATGCCCGGGGAAGCAGCATTGCCCCTGAGCACGCCGCGTTGATTCCCGCATGCGAAACGCCTGCGCCGGGCAGGGCGCGCCCGGGGCGAATGCAACCTTATTAGCTTAGAATCGCAGGCTTTATGCCCGCAGTCTCCTTCCAAGCTGTCTCCAAGGCCTTTGCCACGCCCAAAGGTCCGCTGCAGGCACTCGATCAGGTCAGCCTGGACATCGAGGAAGGCGAGTTCTTCGGGCTCCTGGGTCCCAACGGGGCCGGCAAAACCACCCTCATCAGCATTCTTGCCGGCCTTGCGCGCGCGAGCAGCGGGCGCGCGCTGGTGCAGGGTTGCGACGTGCAGACCGAATTCGCCGCGGCCCGGCGCAAGCTCGGCGTGGTGCCCCAGGAACTGGTGTTCGACCCGTTTTTCAACGTGCGCGAATCGCTGCGCATCCAGTCGGGGTATTTCGGCGTGCGGAACAACGGCGCCTGGATCGACGAACTGCTGGAGAACCTGGGTCTGGCCGACAGGGCCGGCGCCAACATGCGCCAGCTCTCGGGCGGAATGAAGCGCCGGATGCTGGTGGCGCAGGCGCTCGTGCACAAACCGCCCATCATCGTGCTCGACGAACCCACGGCGGGCGTGGACGTGGAACTGCGCCAGACCCTCTGGCACTTCGTTGCACGCCTGAACCGGGAGGGCCATACCGTGCTGCTCACCACCCACTACCTGGACGAGGCCGAGGCCCTGTGCGGCCGCATCGCCATGCTCAAGTCAGGCCGCATCGTGGCCCTGGACCGCACCAGCGTGCTGCTCCAGGAGGCTTCGGGCAGCGTGCTGCAATTCAAGACCGACTCCGCCCTGCCCCCGGCGCTGGCCCGTCTGGCGCGCGTCACGGGCCGCGTCGTGCAATTGCCCGCGCACGACACCGTGGACATCGAGGGCCATCTGGCGGCGCTGCGCACGGCGGGGGTCGAACTGCACGACCTGGAGATCCGCCGGCCCGATCTGGAGGACGTGTTTCTGCAAGTCATGTCCGGCGCGCACGCGTCCCGACCTGCGGCTGCGGCTGCGGCTGTGGAGGGACAGGCATGACCGGCTGGAGCACCCTGTTCTACAAGGAAATCCTGCGCTTTTGGAAGGTGAGCTTCCAGACCGTGGCCGCACCGGTGCTCACGGCCGTTCTCTACCTGCTGATCTTTGGCCATGTGCTCGAGGGCCATGTGAAGGTCTACGAGCGCATCAGCTACACCGCGTTCCTGATTCCCGGCCTGGTGATGATGAGCGTGCTGCAGAACGCCTTTGCGAACAGCTCGTCGAGCCTGATCCAGAGCAAGGTCATGGGCAGCCTGGTGTTCGTGCTGCTCACCCCCCTGTCGCACTGGGCCTGGTTTGCGGCGTACGTGGGCTCGTCCATGGTGCGCGGGCTGGTGGTGGGGCTGGGGGTGTTCGCGGTGACGCTGGCGTTTGCCTGGCCCGGGTTCGCTGCGCCGCTGTGGATTCTGGTCTTCCTGATCCTGGGGTCCGCGCTGCTCGGCACGCTGGGGCTGATCGCCGGGCTCTGGGCCGACAAATTCGACCAAGTCGCGGGGTTCCAGAACTTCGTGATCATGCCCATGACCTTTCTCTCGGGCGTGTTCTATTCGATCAAGTCGTTGCCGCCGTTCTGGCAGGCCGTGAGCCACCTGAACCCGTTTTTCTACATGATCGACGGCTTCCGCTATGGCTTCTTTGGCCAGAGCGACCGCTCGCCGTGGATCAGTCTGGCCGTCGTCACCGTGGCCTGGCTCGCCGTAAGCGCCCTGGCCATGCATCTGCTGCGCACGGGCTACAAAATCCGCCACTGAAAACACCGGGCACCATGACCGCCGAAGAAATCAGGAAACTCATCGCATCCGGCATGGCCTGCGAGCACATCACGCTCGAAGGCGATGGCCGCCACTGGTACGCGACCATCGTCTCGGCCGAGTTCGAGGGCCAGCGCGCCATCGCGCGCCACCAGCGCGTGTACGCCACGCTGGGCGCAAGAATGCACACCGATGAGGTGCACGCGCTGTCGATGAAAACCTTCACCCCCGCAGAATGGGCCGCACAGGCGCAGTGAACGCTTTTTCGAGATGGACAAACTCCTGATTCGCGGCGGCCGCCGCCTGCACGGCGAGTTGCTGGTCTCCGGCGCAAAGAACGCCGCCCTGCCGCAGCTGTGCGCCGCGCTGCTCAGCGCCGACCCCGTGACCCTGCACAACGTGCCCCGGCTGCAAGACGTGCGCACCATGCTCAAGCTCTTGCGCAACATGGGCGTTGCGGCCGAGCGCTCGGACGACGGCGCGGTGCACGTTGACGCGCGCGTGCTCAGCACGCCCGAGGCCCCCTACGAACTGGTCAAGACCATGCGCGCCTCGGTGCTGGCGCTGGGCCCGCTGCTGGCGCGCTTCGGCGAGGCCACGGTGTCGCTGCCCGGGGGCTGCGCCATCGGCTCACGCCCGGTGGACCAGCATGTCCGGGGCCTGAGCGCCATGGGGGCGGAAATCGTGCTCGAGCACGGCTACATGATCGCCCGGCTATCCGCAGGCCGCACGCGCCTGAAGGGCGCGCGCATCACCACCGACATGGTGACGGTGACCGGAACCGAGAACTTCCTCATGGCCGCCGCGCTCGCAGAGGGCGAAACGCTGCTCGAGAACGCGGCGCAGGAACCCGAGATCGCCGACCTGGCCGAGATGCTGATCGCCATGGGCGCGCGCATCGAGGGCCATGGCAGCAGCCGCATCCGCATTCAGGGCGTTGAGCGGCTGCACGGCTGTAGCCACCGCGTGGTCGCCGACCGCATCGAGGCCGGCACCTTTCTGTGCGCCGTCGCGGCCACGGGCGGCGACGTGCTGCTGCGCCATGGCCGCGCCGACCATCTGGACGCGGTGATCGAGAAGCTGCGCGCAGCCGGCGTCGAGGTGCAGGCGGTGCAAGACGGCATCCGCGTGCAAAGCCCGGGCAGCGCCAAGCTGTGTGCCCAGGGCTTTCGCACCACCGAATACCCGGGATTTCCCACCGACATGCAGGCCCAGTTCATGGCGCTCAACTGCATTGCCCAGGGCCGCTCCACGGTGACCGAGACGATTTTCGAGAACCGCTTCATGCACGTCGACGAGCTGCTGCGCCTGGGCGCCAGGATACAGGTTGACGGCAAGGTCGCGGTCATCGAAGGCGTCGCCCGCCTGTCGGGTGCGACGGTCACGGCCACCGACCTGCGCGCCTCGGCGAGCCTGGTCATCGCGGGGCTGGTGGCCGACGGCGAGACCGTGCTCGAACACGTCCACCATCTGGACCGCGGCTACGACTGCATGGAGGCCAAGCTGCGCGGCATCGGCGCCGACATCGAAAGAGCGTCCGCATGATCACCCTGGCACTCTCCAAGGGCCGCATCCTCGACGCCACCCGGCCGCTGCTTGCGGCCGCCGGCATCGCGGTGCTGGACGACCCGGAGCACCCGCGCAAGCTCATCGTGCCCACCAACCAACCCCATCTGCGCGTGGTGCTGGTGCGCGCCAGCGACGTGCCCACCTACGTGCAGTACGGCGGCGCCGACCTCGGTGTCGCGGGCAAGGACCAGCTGATCGAGCACGGCGGCCAGGGCCTGTACCAGCCGCTGGACCTGGGAATTGCCCGCTGCCGCGTGAGCGTCGCGGTGCGCCACGACTTCGACTACGCGCAGGCCGTGCGGCAGGGCGCGCGCCTGAAGCTGGCCACCAAGTACACCAGCATCGCGCGCGACTTTTTTGCCGGCAAGGGCGTGCACGTGGACATGGTCAAGCTCTACGGCAGCATGGAGCTGGCCCCGCTCACCGGGCTGGCCGACGCCATCGTGGACCTGGTCTCCACCGGCAGCACCCTGCGCGCCAACCAGTTGGTCGAGGTCGAGCGCATCATGGACATCAGCTCGCTCCTGGTGGTCAACCAGGCCGCGCTCAAACTCAAACAGGCGCCGCTGCGCCGCATCATCGACGCGTTTGCCGCAGCCATCCCCGCAGAAGCAACGGCCGCGCCGAACCGGATCACGGCATGACCCTGGCCGCCGCCCCCGCACGCCTGAGCACCGCCGCAAGCAGCTTCGAGGCCGATTTCGTCGCGCTCCTGCGGGGATCTGCGACCACCGACGCCGCCATCGAGCAGCGCGTGCGCGCCATTTTGGCCGACGTGCAGCAGCGCGGCGACACCGCCGTGCTCGAGTACACCGCCCTCTTCGACGGCCTCAGGGCCCCGTCGCTGGCCGCGCTGGAACTCACGCAGGCCGACTTCGCGGCGGCCTTCGACGCCATTCCCGCAGCCCAGCGCGAAGCCCTGCAGGCCGCCGCCGCCCGCGTGCGCAGCTACCACACGGCGCAGAAAAGGGCCTGCGGCGAGAGCTGGAGCTACCGCGACGCGGACGGCACGCTGCTCGGCCAGAAGGTCACGCCGCTCGATTGCGTGGGAATCTACGTGCCGGGCGGCAAGGCGGCGTACCCCTCGAGCCTGCTGATGAACGCCATTCCCGCGCACGTCGCCGGGGTGCAGGAAATCATCCTCGTGGTCCCCACCCCCATGCGCGGCAGCCTGGCCACGGGCGGCGCGGGCGGGCAGGCCGCGTCGGGCCCGGGCGAGCGCAACGCACTGGTGCTCGCCGCCGCGCACGTGGCCGGCGTCACGCGCGCCTACACCATCGGCGGCGCGCAGGCCGTGGCCGCGCTGGCCTACGGCACGCAGACGCTGCCCCGGGTGGACAAGATCACCGGCCCCGGAAACGCCTACGTGGCCTGCGCCAAGCGGCACGTGTTCGGCACGGTGGGAATCGACATGATCGCCGGCCCGAGCGAAATCCTGGTGCTCGCCGACGGCAGCACACCGCCCGACTGGGTGGCCATGGACCTGTTCAGCCAGGCCGAGCACGACGAACTGGCGCAGAGCATCCTGCTGTGCCCCGACGCGGCCTATCTCGACGCCGTGCAGCACGCCATCGACCGCCTGCTGCCCACCATGCCGCGCGCCGCGATCATCGCCAAGAGCCTGAACGACCGCGGCGCGCTGATCCTGACGCGGGACATGCCGGAAGCCTGCACCATCAGCAACCGCATCGCCCCGGAACACCTGGAACTGAGCTGCCAGGACCCGCAGCGCTGGGAGCCGCTGCTCAGGCACGCCGGCGCGATCTTTCTGGGCGCGTACACCAGCGAATCGCTGGGCGACTACTGCGCCGGAGCGAACCATGTATTGCCCACCGGCGGCACGGCACGTTTCAGCTCGCCACTCGGGGTGTACGACTTCCAAAAGCGCAGCAGCCTCGTCGAGGTGAGCGCGGCCGGCGCGCAAACGCTGGGCGCCATCGCCGCCGAACTGGCCCAGGGCGAGGGCCTGCAAGCGCACGCGCAGGCAGCGCAGATGCGGCTCCAGCCACGCTGACCCGCACACCCGGGGCACCGCGCGGCCGGTGCACGGCAGGCGCTGGCCCGCTTCCGCTTGCAGAAAACGGTCCTCTATGATCCGGCGCATGCCTTCCTCCGTTCTGCATCAGCTGCACAAACGCCTCATCGTCTCTTGCCAGCCCACCCCGGGGGGCAGCATGGACTCCGTGCATTCAGTCCTTGGTTTTGCCGGCTCTGCCTTGGCTGGTGGTGCCGCCGGTCTGCGCATCGAAGGGGTCGATCGGGTCAGGGCCGTCAAGACGGCGTATTCCGAGCCTGTGATCGGACTGATCAAGCGCGACTTGGCCGACAGCCCCGTGCGCATTACCCCCTTGCTGGACGACGTAGAGGCTCTGGCCCTGGCCGGCGCGGACATCATCGCCGTGGACTGCACGGACCGTACCCGGCCGGCCACCGTGCGCGAGCTGATCGCGTGCATCCGCTCCCATGGGCGCTTGGCGATGGCAGATTGCGCCACTTTGGCGCAGGCACAAGCGGCGCTCGCCATGGGTGCCGACGTCGTGGGCTCGACGCTGTCCGGGTACACCGGCGGCCCGGTGCCGCACCCGCCCGATTTGGACTTGGTGCGCGCATTGCGAACGCTGAAATCTTTTGTGATTGCAGAGGGGCGCTTGAATACCCCCGAATTGGCCGCCCAGGCAGCTCGCGCAGGCGCTGACGCCGTGGTGGTGGGCAGCGCCATCACCCGCCCCGACGTCGTCACGTCGTGGTTTGCCCAAGCTACCATGGGTGCTTATGCCGAATGCTGAGCACCCTCCCGTTCTGGCGCTGGATATTGGCGGAAGCAAAACCATGGTCGCTTTGGTGCGGGGTGCTTCGGTGCAGGACGTGCGCACCCAGCCGACGACACAAGGCGTCAACCCGGCCCAATGGATACGCCAGGCTGCAGAGATGGCCGCACCGTGGCGCGGCGAATTTGGTTTGGTTGCCGCCGCGGTCACTGGCTTGGTGAGCCAGGGCGTGTGGAGTCCGTTGAATCCCAAGACGCTGCAATTCCCGGAGTTCTTTCCGCTCCAGCAGGCGCTGCTTGAACAATTCGCGTGTCCGGCCACGGCCATGAACGATGCGCAGGCAGCTGCCTGGGGCGAGTACCGCTTTGGCGCGGGCAAGAACAGTGACATGGTGTTCCTGACCGTCTCCACGGGCATCGGGGGCGGCATCGTGCTCCAGGGGCGCCTGCACCAAGGACGCCATGGCGTAGCAGGACATTTCGGCGTGAGCGCCGCCACCTGCGACGCAGGCCAGGAAACCGTCCGTTTGGAAGACACCCTCTCGGGACGCTGGATGGCAGAGCAGGCCGCATCGCTGGGCCACGGCGCCATGGATGCACAGCAGGTGTTCGCTTCAGCCCATGCGGGTGCCCCATGGGCTCAAAACCTGGTGCGCACTTCGGCACACAGATTCGCCGCACTGTGCTCGCACATTCAACTCGTTCTTGCACCTGATTGCATTGTTTTAGGCGGTGGCATTGGCTTGGCGCCGGGCTACCTGCAATGCGTGCAAGAGTATCTCGTACGCACTTCGGACGCTCTGCGACCCCATCTCGTCGCGGCCTCCTTGGGCTCTCACGCGGGAGCCATCGGGGCATCCGACTTCGCCACCCACTTTCAGCACCAACCATAAAGGAAACGACATGAGTATTTCTTTGACCAGGAAACTGGCGCGCTTGGCCGGCAGCCTGTTGCTGTCCGGACTGGGCGCGGCCCAGGCCGCAGTCACCGTATTGGGTTGGCCCGGCGGCCCCGAAGAGGCCGCGCTGCGCGCGGCGGTCAAGGTTTACAACGAACGCAGTGACGTGGCTGCGAACGACAAAGTGGCGCTGATTTTCTTCAGCCGGGACGGTTTCTATGACAAGCTGCAAGCCGACTTGGCAGCAGGCACCAAGGCATTTGATGCCAACCTCATTGCCACTTACTCCATTGGCCGTTACGCGCCGTTCATGAAGCCCGTCGATCTGGGAGTCAGTGCGACCGACTTATTTGGCAAATCGGTTCTCAGCACCATGCAATATCAGGGCAAACAGTTCGGCGTGCCCACCGACTTGAGCCTGCACTTCATGTACTTTCGCAGCGACTTGATTGACGGTTTGCTCAAGGACAAGGCCGCACACGGCGAATACGCTGCCATTGCCCAAAAGTATCTGGGACAATCCTTGACGCCCAAGGACCCCAACGAATGGACCTGGGACGACTACGCAGCCACGGCACTGTACTTCACCAAAGCCATCAACCCGAAAAGCCCCACCCGCTACGGAACTGTGTTGCAGCTCAAGAACCTGCTGTTCAACATGATGGTGTTCCATTCGCTGCCGCGCGCGTATGGAGCCGACTGGATGGATCCATCCGGAAATATCAGCGTGAACTCCGAGGCTTACAAGAAGGGCCTGCAAATCTACAAGACCCTGCTGGATGCCGGGACCACGCCAAAGGATTCCTTGTCGTATGAATACGCAGAGGCGAATGCCGCTTTCGCGTCCGGCGAAGTGGCCACCATGATGCAGTGGAACGCGGCAGCGGCCGACCTGAAGGACCCCAAAAAGTCACCCAAGGTTGCCAGCAAAACGGCATTCACAGCACCTCCCTCCGGCCCACAAGGCCGCTTCACTCACGTACATGGACTGGGCTTGGGCATCAATGCGCGCGGCACCAACACCGAAGGCGCAGCCAAATTCCTGCGCTGGTTGGCCACGCCCGAGGCCATGACCACCTATGCGCTGGCCGGTGGTGCTCCTGGCTTGTCGGAGTCGGCAGTGAAGGCTGTGGCAGACAAGCGGCCTGATCTGGTGCCCCTGGGAACCTATGCGACCCGGCACGGTTTCATGATGAATGGCGCAACTTCCGCCAAGGCATTGGGCGTGTATGAACTGCAAGCCAAGGAGTTCACCGGGTATTGGTCCGGCAAGCAAAGCCTGGAAAAAACCCTGGAAAAAACCGCAGCAGGCATGGCCAAATTGCTCAAGCCCTGATTCAGCTCCATCACCACGCCCCTTCCCCAGACACCGCCCTGGCCAGTCTGGGGGTATCGCATGCCTCACCGCTTCCAAAATCAGGCGCTGCTATTGCCGGTAGTGCTGTTCCTGCTGTTGATGCTGGGATTTCCCACGCTACTCAACATCGTCTACAGCTTCTCTGAAATCAGTTTCGAGAATTTACGCAGCCCGCGTCTGAGTGGCTGGGAAAATTATGCGGAGGTCTTGCGCGACGATGCCTTCTGGCAATCACTGGGCTTCTCGCTGCGCTTTGGCTTGGGCAGTGCCATTGCGGAAACGGCGCTGGGGTTTTTTCTTGCCATCTTCCTGGCACCCCTGATCCGCCAGCACCGCTGGACCTTGGCCATTTTGATGATGCCGATGATGGTGGCCCCCTCGATGATGGGACTGATGTATCGCTTGGTACTGCACGAATTCGTCGGGCCCATTCCTTACTACTGGGAACTGTACCTGGGCAGCAGCCCCTCCTTTTTGGGCACCGAATGGGCGTTCAGCACCATTTTTCTGATCGAAGTATTGCAGTGGACCCCCTTTACGTTGCTGCTTTTCTACATGGCCTACGAAGCGATACCACGCGACATGTGCGAGGCCGCCGCGGTGGACGGCACACGGCCCTGGCGCATGTTCTGGGCCATTGAGGCGCCGCAGTTGCTGCCCACCTTGGTCATCGCGCTGCTGATACGCTGCATTGACGGATTCCGGGTCTTTGACAACATCTATGTGCTCATGGGCAGCGGCCCGGGGGGCAGCACCATGTCCCTGTCGATTTACATCTACGAGTCATTCTTCAAGTCGGCGCAGTTGGGCAAGGCACTGGCCGCCTCCATCTTGCTGTTCTTGGCAGCGTTTGGCCTGCTGTACGCCAGCAGCCGCCTGATACGCCGTGGAGCCAAAGCATGAGCCGTGGCTACTCCTTGCTGCGCTGGGGTGTATTTCTGAGCGTCGCCCTGCTGTTCAACTTGCCGGTCATCAGCACGGCGGTCACCGCACTGAAGTCTGCTGCCGAGATGGGCACCAACCCGGGCTTTTGGATAGAACAACCCACGCTGAACAACTTGCGGGTCGTCCTCACGGTGAGTGAGCGCCTGAATGTGTATGGCTTCCTGAAGAACAGCCTGATTGCCGCGCTGATTGGCTCGGTATTGCCCATTGTGCTGAGCCTGCCGGCTGCCTACGCCATGGTGCGCAGGGGGGTAGGAAACCACGTGCTGCTGCCCCTGGTCGTGAACCTGCGGGCCATGCCACTGATCATCTTTGCAATTCCCTTGTACATGGCCTACCAGTACTTGGGGCTACTGGATACGCCCTGGGGCCTGGGGCTTATTTTGGCCGTGGTGAATTTGCCATTGAGCCTGATGCTCGTGGTCAACGCCGTATCTGAAATTCCTCTGGAAATGGATGAGGCCGCTCAAATGGACGGTGCGCGCATGCGCCACATGCTGTGGCAAATCGTGGTGCCCATTTGCCGACCCAGCCTGGCCACTGCCCTGGTGTTTGGCTTTATCAATGCCTGGAATGAATTCCTTTTCGGCCTGATGCTGACCACGCGCGATGCAGTGCCGATGACCGTTGGCGCTTCCTTCTTCTTTGCCTCCGGCGGTGGTGGGGTGGACTGGGGCTTGGCAGCCGCAGTGATTCTGGTGGCCTGCTTGCCTCCCATGGTGCTGGGCCTGCTGATGTACCGCCAAATCAGCAGCAGCATGCTGGCTGGCGCCGTCAAGGGATAAGTATTCACGTCATGGCAAGCATTCAATTACGACAAGTGAAAAAGACCTTTGGTCCGGTGGACGTGATCCAGGGCATTGATCTGCACATCAACGACGGCGAGTTCGTCGTGTTTGTCGGCCCATCCGGTTGTGGCAAATCAACCCTGCTGCGGCTCATTGCCGGCTTGGAGCAAGTCAGCGCCGGTTACATCCTGATAGATGGCAATGACGTCACCCATGCACCTCCTTACGATCGCGGGCTTTCCATGGTTTTCCAGTCTTACGCGCTCTATCCCCACATGAGCGTGTATGACAACATCGCTTTCAGCCTCAGAACACAGGGCATGGACAAGGGCAGCATTGCGCGCCGCGTCGATGAAGCCGCCCGCATGCTCCAGTTGGGCGACTACCTGGACCGCAAACCCAAGGCACTGTCGGGCGGCCAACGCCAGCGCGTAGCCATTGGGCGCGCCGTGGTCCGGAATCCCTCTGCTTTCTTGTTCGATGAACCGCTCTCGAACCTGGATGCCGCCTTGCGCGCAGATACCCGGTTGGAGATTGCGCGGCTGCACAAACAGTTGGGGACCACCATGGTGTACGTGACCCACGACCAGACCGAGGCCATGACCCTGGCCGACCGCATCGTGGTTTTGCAGGGTGGCAACATCATGCAAGCCAATACCCCCTACGACCTCTACGAGCGCCC
Organism: Verminephrobacter aporrectodeae subsp. tuberculatae; assembly: GCF_026127385.1. NCBI lineage: Bacteria > Pseudomonadati > Pseudomonadota > Betaproteobacteria > Burkholderiales > Comamonadaceae > Verminephrobacter > Verminephrobacter aporrectodeae. The sequence continues at coordinate 1,760,517 of NZ_QZCX01000001.1, read as the reverse complement.
AGGCAACACCTTCGTGGCCGAGTTCATTGGCAGCCCCAAAATGAATCTGATGGCGTGCGCAGGCGACTCGGCCCAGCATCTGCACATTGCAAACGGGCCCACCTTGGAGGTCCCGGCATTCCACTGCGCAACGGCCCATCAGATCGGCATCCGTCCGGAGCATCTCAGCCTGTGTGGTGCGGACACCGCTCTGCTGCAAGGCAGCATTGAGCAAATAGAGTACTTGGGCGCCGACTCTTGCTTGCATGTGAAACGCGAAGACGGCTCAATGATTACGGTCCGCGTTGCGGGCCGCAGCCGCTGCGCGCCCGGTGAAACCGTGCACCTGACTGCCGCGCTGGAGTCAGTGCACGTGTTTGACGTCGCTGGGCAGTCGCTGCGGCGATGATTTTTGCGTGCCGCAACGCTCGCTTGGCACGCCAAACTGGCTCAGACCACGCTGACCCGCACGCCCGGGGCGCCGCGCAGCCTGACCGCCTGCGCCGCCCAGACCAGATGCGCCGGCTCCTGCCCCACGGCGCTCATGCGCAGCCGCGCGGGGCCGCTGCACCACAGGCGCTGGCCCGCTTGCAGAAAATGGTCCTCCGGCCGGCCGTCGCAGGTCACCCAGGCGCAGCCCTGCTCGGCCTCAAGCAGAGCCCCTTCCCCCGCCCGAAAGCTCAGCACCTGAACGGCCTGCAGCGGCGCAAGAAACAGACGCTGCCATGGCCGGGCCGGGGCTTCGCGAACGGATTCCAATGGCCGGGACGGTCCATGGGCTGGCAGAGGGGGGCACAAGGTCTTCATGCCCGACACTGTGCCGCTGCCGCCCGCCAGCCACCAGCCACAGGCCGGTGCCACCTGGACCAATACAGAGAGCCAGAGTGGAGCTTCTGTACTGCCTGTACTCGCGCGCTTCTGTACTGCCAGAAAGACGGGTCGCCGGTACAGAATGCGGGCATGCTCCCCGACGATGACGCCCCCGCGCTTTATCTGCAGATTGCCGAACAGCTGGCCCGGCTGATCCGCAACGGCGCCCTGGCACGCGGTGCAAGGCTGCCCTCGGTGCGTGCCCTGGCGCGCCAGCATGGCGTGGCGCAGAGCACCGTCGTGCAGGCCTACCACTGGCTCGAAGATGCGCGGCTCGTGAGCGCGCGCCCACGCTCCGGGTTCTTCGTGACCGCACCGGTGGTCAGCCTTCCCGAGCCCAGCACTCCACGCCCCATGCGCCGCCCGCGCGAGGTCACGGTGGACTACCTGGGTCAGCGCATCCTGGGGCACAAGCAGCCCGAAGAGATCGTCTCCTTCAGCAACGGCACGCCCGGCATCGATTTGCTCGACCCCGACCGTGTGCGCCGCGCCGTCAGCCGCGCCGTCCAGCGCCACCGCAACCTGCTGTGCATCTACCCCTGGCCGTCGGGGCACGAGGACGCGCGCCGCGCGCTGGCGCGCTACGCGGTGAGCCTGGGCTGCGGCCTGGACCCCGAGAACATCGTGCTCACCAGCGGTTGCATGGAGAGCGTCGCGCTGTGCCTGCGCGCAGTGACCCAGCCGGGCGACGTGGTGGCGCTCGAATCGCCCACGCATTTTTCGTTTCTGGAACTGCTGCGCGACCTGCACCTGCGGGCGCTGGAGATTCCCACCCATGCGCGGCATGGCCTGTCGCTCGACGCCCTGCAACTGGCGCTGGACACCCAGCCCGTGAAGGCCACGCTGGTCGTTCCCACGCTGAGCAACCCCCTGGGCAGTTGCATGCCCCAGGCCGGGCGCAAGCGGCTCGCGCAGATGGCGGCGCGCCACGGCATGGCGGTGATCGAGGACGCCATCTACAACGACCTGGTGGAGGTCGACGAGATGCGCCGCAGCGTCAAGTCATACGACAGCACGGGCCATGTGATGCTCTGCGACTCGTTCTCCAAAACCCTGGCGCCAGGCCTGCGCCTGGGCTGGCTGGAGGGCGGCCGCTGGGCCGAGCGGCTGCGCGCAATCAAGGGCTTGCAGGTGGGCGGGCAGTCGGCGGTGCTGGAGCTGGCCCTGGCCGACCTCATCTCCCAGGCCGGCCATGCGGCTGCGATGCGGCAATTGCGCGCCGCCGCGGCCGCGCGGGTGAGCACGGCGCGCCACAGCATCGCCACGCATTTCCCGCAAGGCACGCGCGTCAGCGATCCGCCCGGTGGCCTGCTGCTCTGGCTGGAACTGCCGCGCGCGCTCGACACGGTGCAACTGCACCAAGCCTGCCTCGCCAAGCGCATTCTGATCGCACCGGGCAGCGTGTTCAGCGCCAGCGGGCGTTTTCGCAACTGCCTGCGCATCGGCGTCGGCGACTGGTCGCCGGCGCACTGGGCGGCGCTGCGCACCGTGGGCGAGCTGGCCTGCGGCATGCTGCGCTCACCGCCGCTGCTCGCCGCCTGAGGGGGCGTTCAAGGCTCCGGGCGTATGCCAGAATGCACGGAGCCACTGCGGCCCGAACGACCGGGACGCGCCCACCCCGTCCACCCGCCCGCCCCATGCCCGCCTCCGCCGCTGCCACCCCGAACGCCCCCGCGGCCCTGGACCGCATCCGCCCCGACGTGCGCGCCATGCGCGCGTACCAGGTGCAGCCGGCGGCGGGAATGCTCAAGATGGACGCGATGGAGAATCCGTTTCGCCTGCCCGCGCAGCTGCAGGCCGCGCTGGGCCAGCGGCTGGGCGCGCTCGCGCTGAACCGCTACCCGAACGAGGAACACTTCGCCGCGCTCAAGGCCGCGCTCGCGCGCCACGCCGGCCTGCCCGAGGGCTGCGGCATCGTGCTCGGCAACGGCTCGGACGAGCTCGTCACGCTGATCGCCCTGGCCTGCACCCGGCTTGGCACGGCCGAGCGCGCATGCCTGCTCGCGCCGACGCCCGGCTTCGTGATGTACGCCACGAGCGCGCAGTTGCAGGGGCTGGACTTCGTGGGCGTGCCGCTCACGGCCGACTTCGACCTCGACGTGCCCGCGATGCTCGCCGCTATCGCGCAGCACCGGCCCGCCCTGACCTTCATCGCCTACCCGAACAACCCCACGGCCACGCTGTGGGACGAGGGCGCGGTGCAGCGCATCGTCGACGCCGCCGGCGCGCAGGGCGGCATCGTGGTGTTCGACGAGGCCTACCAGCCCTTTGCCAGCCGCAGCTGGATCGACCGCCTGCGCGCCGAACCCGCGCGCAACGCCCATGTGCTGCTGATGCGCACGCTCAGCAAGTTCGGCCTGGCCGGCGTGCGCCTGGGCTACCTGATCGGCCCGGCAGCGCTCGTCGGCGAAATCGACAAGCTGCGCCCGCCCTACAACGTGAGCGTGCTCAATTGCGAGGCCGCGCTGTTCGCGCTCGAACACGCCCCGGTGTTTGCCGCCCAGGCCGCCGAGCTGCGCGCGCAGCGCGAACTGCTGGTGCATGCGCTGCGCCGCATGCCCGGCGTCGAAAAATGCTGGGACAGCCAGGCCAACATGGTGCTCGTGCGCGTCGCCGATTCCGCCCGGGTCCACGCGGGCATGAAAACCCGCGGTGTCCTGGTGAAAAACGTCTCTACAATGCACCCGCTTCTGACCAACTGCCTGCGCCTGACGGTGGGGCAGGCCGAGGAAAACGCGCAGATGCTCGCCGCACTCGGGGATTGCCTGGTGCCGGGATGAATCCGGAACCGGGCGGGCAGTCTCCCCAAGGCGCTGCCGCGCACAAGTCCATCAAGCTCCAGACCCGGTTCTACCCTCGAATATGCCCGCCGCCCCCATGCCAGACCTTCCCGAGCGCATTGCCGAAGTCAGCCGCAATACCGCCGAAACGCGCATCAGCGTGCGCCTGAACCTCGATGGCACGGGCCAGGCCAGGCTGCACACGGGAATCGGTTTCTTTGACCATATGCTCGAACAGCTTGCGCGCCACGGGCTGATCGACCTGGAGATCAACTGCGCGGGCGACCTGCACATCGACGGCCACCACACGGTGGAAGACGTGGGAATCACGCTGGGCCAGGCACTGGCGCGGGCCGTGGGCGACAAGCGGGGGATCCGCCGCTACGGCCATGCCTACGTGCCGCTCGACGAGGCGCTCTCGCGCGTGGTGGTCGACTTCTCGGGTCGCCCGGGGCTGCAACTGCATGTTCCGTTCACCGCGGGCCGCATCGGCGACTTCGACACCCAGCTTGCCGGCGAATTTTTCCAAGGCTTCGTGAACCACGCGGGCGTCACGCTGCATATCGACAACCTGCGGGGCGTGAACGCGCACCACCAGTGCGAGACCGTGTTCAAGGCCTTTGCCCGTGCGCTGCGTGCGGCGCTCGAGCGCGACCCGCGTTCGGCGGACGCGATTGCATCGACCAAGGGCTGTCTGTAGAGTTTTGAACCAAATCGGTCGGATGCGCTGAATCCACATACCCTGTTTGCCATGAATGCAGGAGCAAAAACCGTCGCCGTGGTGGATTACGGCATGGGCAATCTGCGCTCGGTATCGCAGGCCGTGCGGGCTGCGGCCCAGGGCAGCGGTTGGGGCGTGGTGGTCACGCAGCACCCCGAGGAGGTGCGCGCAGCGCAGCGCATCGTGCTGCCGGGCCAGGGCGCGATGCCCGACTGCATGCACGAGCTGCGCAGCTCGGGGCTGCAGGAATCGGTGCTCGAAGCCGCCGCCGCCAAGCCCCTGTTTGGCGTCTGCGTGGGCATGCAGATGCTGCTCGACCACAGCACCGAGGGCGACACGCCCGGCCTCGGGCTGATCCCCGGCACCGTGCTGCGCTTCGATCTGGCGGGCAGGACGCAGTCCGACGGCAGCCGCTACAAGGTCCCCCAAATGGGCTGGAACCCGGTGCGCCAGACGCCGCACCCCCTGTGGGCGGGCGTTGCCGACCTGAGCTATTTTTACTTCGTGCACAGCTTCTACGCCGCTGTGCAAAACGCAGCGCACGGCGCGGGCCAGGCCGACTACGGCGGCTGGTTCGCCGCGGCCATTGCCCGCGATAATATTTTTGCCACGCAGTTTCACCCGGAAAAAAGTGCGCAGCAGGGCCTGACCCTGTACCGCAACTTCCTGCACTGGAACCCCTGACCCTTCCCCGCCCGCTTCCCCTCCCCCGAACCGACACATGCTGCTCATCCCCGCCATCGATCTCAAGGACGGCCACTGCGTGCGCCTCAGGCAAGGCGACATGGACCAATCGACCACCTTTGGCGAAAACCCCGCCGCCATGGCGCGCCAGTGGCTGGCCGCCGGCGCACGCCGCCTGCATCTGGTGGACCTGAACGGCGCCTTTGCCGGCATGCCGAAGAACTACGGCGCCATCCGCTCCATCGTCCAGGCGGTCGGCGAGGACATTCCGGTGCAGCTCGGCGGCGGCATCCGCGATCTGGACACCATCGAAAAATACATCGACGACGGCCTGCGCTACGTCATCATCGGCACCGCTGCGGTGAAGAACCCCGGCTTTCTCAAGGACGCTTGCAGCGCCTTCGGCGGCCACATCATCGTCGGACTCGACGCGCGCGACGGCAAGGTGGCCACGGACGGCTGGAGCAAGCTCACCGGCCACGAGGTCGTGGACCTGGCCCGGAAGTTCGAGGACTGGGGCGTCGAGTCCATCGTCTACACCGACATCGGCCGCGACGGCATGCTCTCGGGAATCAACATCGACGCCACGGTCCGGCTCGCGCAGGCGCTGAGCATCCCCGTGATCGCCTCGGGCGGCCTGTCGAACATGGCCGACATCGAGCAGCTGTGCGCCGTGGAGGACGAGGGCGTCGAAGGCGTGATCTGCGGCCGCGCGATCTACAGCGGCGATCTGGACTTTGCCGCCGCGCAGGCACGCGCCGACGAGCTCAATGGCTGAGCCCGGGCAGATACTGCGACTGCGACACCCTCCCGACCCGCCATGCTCGCGAAACGCATCATCCCCTGCCTGGACGTGACCGCGGGCCGCGTGGTCAAGGGCGTGAACTTCGTCGCGCTGCGCGACGCAGGCGACCCGGTCGAGATCGCCGCGCGCTACAACGACCAGGGCGCCGACGAACTCACCTTTCTGGACATCACCGCGACCAGCGACGGGCGCGACCTGATCCTGCCCATCATCGAGGCCGTGGCCAGCCAGGTGTTCATTCCCCTGACCGTGGGCGGCGGCGTGCGCACGGTGCAGGACGTGCGCCGCCTGCTCAACGCGGGCGCGGACAAGACCTGCTTCAACTCCGCGGCCATCGCCGACCCGCAGGTGATCGACGCCGCGTCCGCCAAGTACGGCGCGCAGTGCATCGTGCTCGCCATCGACGCCAAGCGCCGCTCGGCAGAGCAGGCGCAGCGCATCGGCGCCGAGGGCCATGCCGTGGGCGCGGGCTGGGACGTATACAGCCACGGCGGGCGCAAGAACACGGGACTCGACGCCCTGGCCTGGGCCCGGGAGATGGCGCGGCGCGGCGCGGGCGAGATCCTGCTGACCAGCATGGACCGCGACGGCACCAAGGCCGGCTTCGACCTGGAACTCACGCGCGCCGTGAGCGACGCCGTGGACGTGCCGGTGATCGCCTCGGGCGGCGTGGGCTGCCTGGAGCATCTGGCCGAGGGCATACAGACCGGCGGCGCCGACGCGGTGCTGGCCGCCAGCATCTTCCATTACGGCGAGTACACGGTGGGCCAGGCGAAGCAGCATCTGGCCGGACGCGGGATTGCAGTGCGGCTGTGATGCCGTGGTGACGTGGTGACGTGGCAGCACCGGGCATGCGCTGCGCCGTGGCACCCAAATCGCCGACAATCGGCCCCATGAACTGGATCGACGAAGTGCAATGGGACACGCAGGGCCTGGTGCCCGCAATCGCGCAGGAGCGGGGCACGGGCGACCTGCTGATGCTCGCGTGGATGAACCGCGAGGCGCTGGAGAAAACGGCGCAACTCGGCCGCGCCGTGTACTTCAGCCGCTCGCGCGGCCGGCTGTGGCACAAGGGCGAGGAGTCGGGCCACGTGCAGACGGTGCACACAATCCGCCTGGACTGCGACCGCGACGTGCTGCTGCTCGAAGTCACGCAGCACGGCCACCGACCCGGCATCGCCTGCCATACGGGACGCCACAGCTGCTTCTTCAGCGTCCTGCAGGACGGCGCCTGGCGGGCGGTCGATCCGGTGCTGAAAGAACCCGAATCCATCTACAGCCAGCGCATGCGTTCGCATGGCTCCCATGACGCCCCCGCACCGGCCCCGCAGGACACGCTGGCGCGCCTGGCGGCCGTGATCGAGAGCCGCAAACCCGACCAGGGCGGCGACCCCGAAAAGAGCTACGTCGCGCGCCTGCTGCACCAGGGCCCGGACGCGTTCCTGAAAAAAATCGGCGAAGAGGCCACCGAAGTAGTCATGGCCGCGAAGGACGTGGAGCATGGCGCCGACAAGTCCCGGGTCGTGCGCGAGACGGCCGATCTGTGGTTTCACTCGATGATCGCGCTGGCGCATTACGGCCTGGCGCCCGCCGACGTGCTCACCGAATTGGAGCGCCGCGCGGGCTGCAGTGGCATCGAGGAAAAGTCCCTGCGCAAGGCGCTTGCGCGCAGCGCCGAGGAGGCCGCTTCCCCATGACCGATATCTTCGACCTGGATCGCCACGAGCAAAAGGCCCAGAACCTGCGGGCCATCGGCTGGCTCAGCTACATCCTGCACCTGATCGTGGCCGTGGGCACGGTCGTTCCCGGCGCGCAGCCGGGGGCGGTGCTGCTGATCATTGCGCTGGTGATCGACCTGGTGAAGAAGGACGACGCCGAGGGCGGCTGGCAGGCGAGCCATTTCTCGTGGCGCATCCGCACGGTGCTCTGGGCGGGGCTGCTGTACATCGTCACGGCGCCGCTGTGGCTGCTGTTCGTCGCGCCGGGATGGATCGCCTGGTGCCTGGTCTCCATCTGGTTCCTCTACCGCATCGTGCGCGGCATGGTGGCGATGCACGCGGGCCGGGCCGTCGTGAATGACTGAATCGGCAAAGGCGCCCATGCGCCTGAACTTGGCATTGCAAGGGGGTGGCTCGCACGGCGCGCTCACCTGGGGCGTTCTGGACGCGCTGCTCGAAGACGGACAGTGGCAGTTCGACGGTGTGAGCGGCACCAGCGCCGGCGCCATGAACGCCGTCGCCCTGGCGCATGGTTTCGCCCAGGCCGCGCAGCAGCACAAGGACCCGCAGGAAGCGCACCAGGCCGGCTGCGCGCTGGCGCGCGAGGCGCTCACACGGCTGTGGGAGGGCGTGGGCACGCTGGGCAGCCTGATGTGGGGGCTGCCCATGTCGGCCACCAACCCGGTCATCGGCATGGTGCGCCAATGGCTCTCGCCCTACCAGACCAACCCGCTGGGAATCAACCCGCTGCGCAGCCTGCTCGAGCACGAGGTGGACTTCGACCTGCTGCGCGGCGCACCCGGGGGGCCCAAGGTATTCGTCTGCGCCACCAAGGTGCGCACCGGGCGCAGCCAGATCTTCTTCGGCCCCCGCCTGAGCGTCGACGCGGTCATGGCGTCCGCCTGCCTGCCGCTGCTGTTCAAGGCCGTGGAGATCGACGGCGAGCATTACTGGGACGGGGGCTACTCGGGCAACCCCGCGCTGCACCCGCTGATCTACCAGACGCAGACCTGCGACATCCTGCTGGTGCAGATCAACCCCATCGCGCACCTGGAACTGCCGCATTCGGGGCCCGAGATCATGGAGCGCATCAGCGAGGTCACCTTCAACGCCAGCCTGCTGGCCGAACTGCGTGCCATCGAATTCGTGCGCCGCCTGCTCGCCGAGGGCAAGCTCGACCCGCAGCGCTACAAGAACGTGCGCATGCACCGCATCGACGGCGGCTCGGTGCTCATGCCGTTTGGCGCCGACAGCAAGATGCGCGCGGACCTGGCCTTTGTGCGCAAGCTGTTTGCGCTGGGCCGCACGGCCGGGCAGGAATGGCTGCAAGCGCACCGCCAGGACGTGGGGGTGCGCCCGAGCATCCGGATCGCAGACAATGCGTAGCGCGAACAGCACCCCCCTGCCCTACCCACCATGCACGATCCAAACTGCCTTTTCTGCAAAATCATCGCCGGCCAGATTCCCTCGAAAAAGGTCTACGAGGACGAGGGGATTTTCGCCTTCCACGACATCCACCCCTGGGCCCCGGTGCATTTTCTGATGCTCCCCAAGCTGCACCTGCCTTCGATGGCGCAGGTCACCATGGAGCACGCGGGCCTGCTCGGGCGCATGCTGGCGCTGGCGCCGCAGCTGGCGCTGGAGCAGGGCTGCAACCCGTACCCCGCGGGCGGCTTTCGCGTGATGGTGAACACGGGGCGTGACGGCGGGCAGGAAGTCCACCACCTGCACATCCACGTCATCGGCGGCCCCCGTCCCTGGCTCAAGGGCTGAATCCGTCGTCACCGCCCCTGGCTAGAATGGGGGCAATTCGTCAAGAGGTATTCCATGGGCTTTTCCATTTGGCACTGGCTGATCCTGCTGCTGATCGTCGCCTTGGTGTTTGGCACCAGGGATCTCGATAATCTGGATTGACCGCAATTCGTCAGGAGATATTCCATGGGCTCTTTTTCCCTCTGGCACTGGCTGATCGTGCTGCTGATCGTCGTCTTGGTGTTTGGCACCAAGAAGCTCAAGAACATGGGCACCGACCTTGGAAGCGCCGTCAAGGGCTTCAAGGACGGCATGAAGGACGGCTCTGCCGAGGCCCCCGCGCCCCCCGCCCCAGGCCAGGTCGCAAACAACCAGACGGCAGATGACAGAAAAACCACCATCGACGTCCAGGCCAAGCAGCCAGACTGAGCGGCCAGCCACACCCTGCGCCTGATCCATGATCGATATCGGCCTGTCCAAGATGGCGCTCATCGGCGCGGTGGCGCTCATCGTCATCGGCCCCGAAAAGCTGCCGCGCGTGGCGCGCACGGTCGGCGCCCTGCTGGGCAAGGCGCAGCGCTACGTGGCCGACGTGAAGGCCGAGGTCAACCGGTCCATGGAGCTCGACGAGCTCAAGAAGATGAAGGACCAGGTGGAAGACAGCGCACGCGACGTGCAGCAATCCCTGCAGGCCGGCGCCAGCGCGTTTGAAAAAGACTGGGCCGATGCCGTCGGCAGCACGGACAGCGCCCCGCAGGAGCAATCTGCCGTGGTGCCGGCGTACAGGCACCCGGGGAAGAACTGGCGCCTCAAGCGTGGGGCCACTCCCCGGTGGTACAAGGCCCGGAACGGCGTGCGCAGCAAGGCCCAGTCCGGTGCGGCCCGCGTGGCACGCCACCGCCCAAAAAAATCCCGCTGACGCAGCGTCCCCCGCGCGCCGCATGGGCGACGAGCCAGCCGCCCGCAAAACCCCCGACATGTCCGAAACCCCACCCCCAGAAGACGAGCTCGCCGGCACCGAGCAGCCGTTCGTGCAGCACCTGATGGAGTTGCGCGACCGCTTGATCAAGGCCCTCGTCGCCATCGCCATCGCGGCGGCGATCCTGTTCTTTCTGCCCGGCCCGGGCGCGCTCTACGACTTTCTCGCCGCGCCCCTGGTGGCGCAGTTGCCCAAGGGGGCCACGCTGATCGCCACCTCGGTGATCTCGCCCTTCATGGTGCCGCTCAAAATCCTGCTGATGTCGGCCCTCATGCTGGCCCTGCCCTTTGTGCTGTGGCAGGTCTGGGCCTTCGTGGCGCCGGGCCTGTATACGCACGAGAAAAGGCTCGTGCTGCCGCTGGTGATCTCCAGCACGCTGCTGTTCTTCGTCGGCGTGGCGTTTTGCTACTACCTGGTGTTCGGCCAGGTGTTCGCCTTCATCCAGAGCTTTGCGCCCAAGAGCATCACGGCCGCGCCCGACATCGAGGCCTACCTGGGTTTCGTGCTGTCGATGTTCCTGGCCTTCGGCTTGGCGTTCGAGGTGCCGATCGCCGTGGTCGTGCTCGCGCGCATGGGCCTCGTGAGCGTGCGCAAGCTGCGCGAATTCCGCGGCTATTTCATCGTCCTCGCCTTTGTGGTCGCGGCCATCGTGACCCCGCCCGACGTGGTCTCGCAGCTGTCCCTGGCCATCCCCATGTGCCTGCTGTACGAGGTCGGCATCTGGGCCGCGCAGCTCTTCATCAAGCACACCCGGGCGCCCGACGCGGACAGCGAGAGCACGGCCTCGTCGTGACGATCAGCGCTTGCGCTGCTGTGGCCGCGGGCGGGCACCGGGCTGGATGCGCAAGTCCACCGACTTGTCCCCGCGCCGCACGTCGAATGCCGATGCGGTCCCGGGCCTGAGCGCCGCCACGGCGCTCAGCAGTTCGGGCACGTTGCGCACGTTCCTGCCGTCCACGCGCACGATCACGTCGCCGGGCCGCATTCCCGCCTGCGCGGCCGGGCCGTCCTGCAGCACACCGGTGATGATCACGCCATCGGTGGCCTTCACGCCAAAGGTCTCGGCCAACTCGGGCGACAGCTCGTTGGGCTCCACGCCAATCCAGCCGCGCGTGACCTGGCCGTCCTTGACGATGCCGTCGAGCACCAGGCGGGCCGTGGACACCGGAATCGCAAAGCCAATGCCCATGCTGCCGCCGGAGCGTGAATAGATGGCGGTGTTCACGCCCATCAGGTTGCCGTTCACGTCCACCAGCGCGCCGCCCGAGTTGCCGGGGTTGATGGCCGCGTCGGTCTGGATGAAGTTCTCGAACGTGTTGATTCCCAACTGGCTGCGACCCAGCGCGCTCACGATGCCGCTGGTCACGGTCTGGCCCACGCCGAAGGGGTTGCCAATGGCCAGCACCCTGTCGCCCACGCTCAGCCCGTCGGAATTGCCCAGAACGATGACCGGCAGCTTGTCGAGTTCGATCTTCAGGATCGCCAGATCGGTGTCCGGGTCGGTCCCGATCACACGGGCACGGGTGCGGCGGCTGTCGGTGAGCGTGACCTCGATCTCGTCAGCGCCCTCGACCACATGGTTGTTCGTGAGGACATAGCCGTCCGGGCTGACGATCACGCCGCTGCCCAGCCCGGCCTGCGCCTGGCTGCCCTGGTCGCCAAAGAAGAACTGATACCAGGGGTCGTTGCTGCGCGGGTGGCGCACCTCCTTGCTGGTATTGATGCTGACCACGGCGGGCGCGGCCTTGCGCGCCGCCGCGCTGAAACTGCCGGCGACCGGCTGCAGCACCGGGGTGGCGGGGGCCTCCAGCAATGCGATCCCCGCGCCGGAGCGCGTCGCCACCCGGCCCAGCCACTCGGGCTGCAGGGTGGCGACGACGAAGTAGGCGGCAACGAATACCGTCACGGCCTGGGAAAACAACAGCCAGATGCGCTTCATGGAATCTTGGTGTACAGGTGGTGGAGATGCAGGAGAGGGTTTTGCCAGTGCGCCGGCCAGGACCGTCTCCCAGGGCGCATTCTCCCTCAATGCGCGGGGAGGCATTCCCGTTCGGGTCCCGGGCAGTGCACGCGGCATGAATCATTGCTACCATCGGCCGCAGGACAGGACAGGAGTGCATGTGCCATGATTACCGTTACCATCCCCCCCGCCGAGAAGCTCAGCATTGCCCTGCCGCCGGAAATCGCCACCCTGGTGCGCCATGCCGTGGAGGCCGGCGAGTATCCATCGAGCAGCGAGCTGATCCGCGACGCGCTGCGCGACTGGAATGACAAGCGCCAGCGCCAGCAAGGCCCGGACGAACTGCGCCAGCTGTGGCAGCAAGCACTCAACGACCCACGCCCCCCGGTGGCCGCCGACGCCGTGCTGGACCGTCTGGAGCACAGGTACCAAGCGATGATCGACGGCGGCGCTGCACTGCGCAGCTGATGCAGCTCGCGTTCTCCGCGTTCGTCGAGGACGACCTGCAGGCCATCGGCGACCATATTGCAGCAGACAACCCGGCGCGCGCGGTTTCCTTCGTGCGCGAAATCCGGACGCAGTGCCACAAGCTCGCCGAATACCCGTTGCGATACCGTCTGCGCCCGGACATCGGACCAGAAGTCCGCCTCGTTCCCATACACCGCTACGTAATCCTGTTTCGCGTCGTCGGCGACACCGTCAGGGTCGAGCGCATCGTGCATGGTGCACGCGACCTGCCCATGCTGCTGCCCGGGCCTGGGAGCGATGACGGCTGATGAGCCAGACGATGAGCACGCTATATGTAGCTCGCATCGGTTCCATGAAAATCCCACTTTTTGTACAAGAGCATGAGCATCCCCCGTTCCCAACTTCTGCAGGCATTTGACAGCCTGCTGCAACCCGGGCGTTTCCAGGACTACGGCCCCAACGGCCTGCAGGTCGAGGGCAGGGCCGGGATCGCGCGCATCGTCAGCGGCGTGAGCGCGAGCCGCGCGCTGATCGAGGCGGCGATTGCCGCGCGCGCGGACGCCCTGTTCGTGCACCACGGCCTGTTCTGGCGCGGGCAAGATGGCCGCGTGACCGGCTGGATGAAGCAGCGGCTGCAACTGCTGCTGGCGCACGACATCAACCTGTTCGCCTACCATCTGCCGCTCGACGCGCACGCCGATCTGGGGAATAACGCGCAGCTCGGCCGCGTGCTCGGCTTGTGCGCCGACGCGCGCTTTGGCGAGCAGGACCTGGGCTTTGCGGCGCCTGCGGCGTTTGCGCATGCCCAGGCCCTTGCGGACCATGTGGCGCAGGCCCTGGGGCGCGCCGTGACGCTGGTCCAGCCGCTGGCCATGGACGGCGTGCCGCCGCGCCCCATCCGCCGTGTGGCCTGGTGCACGGGGGGCGCGCAGGGCTGGTTTGAAGCGGCCATCGCAGCCGGTGCCGACGCCTTCATCACCGGAGAAATCTCGGAACCCCAGGCGCATCTGGCGCGCGAGATGGGCGTGGGCTTCATCGCTGCCGGGCACCACGCGACCGAGCGCTACGGCGCACCCGCGGTGGCGGCGCAGGTGGCCGCGCAGTTCGGGCTATGGCACCAGTTCATCGAGATCGACAACCCGGCGTAGCCAGCCGCCGCCCGGGGGCTTTTACCGGGCCAGTTCCTTGCGCACCGCCGCGACCTGGCGGCGCGAGACGGCGAGCAGTTCGGTCGAACCCTGGAGCCGCACGGCCCAACCTTCCCCTTCCTCGGAGTCGTAGTGCTTTTCGAGGGCGCGCATGGCGCGGCGTGCCACCAGCGCGTTGCGGTGGATGCGCATGAAGCGTGGCGCGAACCGGGCCTCCAATTCGCTCAGCGCGCTGTCCACGATGTAGCTGCGCACGGTGGTGCGCACGGTCACGTACTTTTGCTCGGCCTTGAAATACAGCACCTCGTCCAAGAGCAGGCGCTCGGTGCGGCCCCGGTCCTGAATCAGCAGGGACTCACCGTCGGGCACGCCCGCGGCAGCCGCGGGAGCACCCGCGCCCGCGCTGCGCTGCACCTTGGCCAAGGCCTGCAGCAGGCGCTCGCGGCGCACGGGCTTGGTCAGGTAGTCCAGGGCCTCCAGATCGAACGCACTCACCGCGTGCCGGGCATGCGCCGTCACGAACACCACGGCCGGGGACCGGGGCAGGGCCCTGAGCTGGTGCGCCAGGGCCAGGCCGTCGAGCCCGGGCATGTGGATGTCCAGCAGCACCAGGTCAAAGGCGCTCCCGCCCGTGGGGCCCAGCCGCGCCATCGTTTCGGCGGCGTTCGCGGCCTCGGCCAGCGTTCCGTGCTGCGTCTCGGCGCAGTCGGTCAGCAGGCTGCGCAGGCGGCTGCGCGCCAGGGCCTCGTCGTCAACGATAAGAATGTTCATGGTCGATGGGGGCAGGCTCTGCGGTGGCTGCGGCGCCGCGCGGGGATATGCCCCTTCCCGGGGCCGGGCGCTGGCGGGTTCTTGGGGGATCGGCGGCGGGCAGGGTAATGCGCACTTGGTACAGGCCGTCGCGCACGCTGGCGCTGAACCCGCCCTGCACGTCGTGCAGCAGCGCCAGCCGGGCGCGCACGTTGGCCAGCGCAATGCCATGGCCGGCGCGGCCCTCGCGCGCGCCGTTTCGCTCTTCTCCCGAAGGCAGGGTATTGCTGATGCGCACCACCACCCGGTCGCCGCGCAGTTCGGTCCGCACGCACAGCCGCCCGCCGCGCGGGTCGGGTTCGATGCCATGCTTGACGGCGTTTTCCACCAACGGCTGGAGCAGCAGCGGGGGCAGGCGGGTGCCATCGGCGCGCGGGTCCAACTGCCACTGCACCTGCAGGCGCGCGCCAAAGCGCACCGCCTCGATCGCCAGATAGTGGCGCGCGAGCGTGATTTCTTCAGCCAGGGTGATCGACTCGCCCTGTTCCACGAGCGCGTGGCGGAACAGGTCGCTCAGGTCTTCGAGCAGCGCTTCGGCCCGGGCCGGCTCCTGCCGCACCAGCGCAATCGCGCTGTTCAGGGTGTTGAACAGAAAGTGCGGGCGGATGCGCGACTGCAACTCGACCAGGCGCGCCGTGGTGGCCGCGGGCGTGCGCCCGCGCGCGCGCAGCACCAGCGCCGTCACCAGCAACGCCGCCAGCAGGCTCCCCGCAGCGGCGCTGGCCGACCAGGGGGGCGCGTCCGTCATGCCCACCAGCGCCAGCATGGCGCAGGCGTAGACGCCGGCCAGGGCCCCCAGCAGCACGCCCGCAACGTATTGCTGCGCGGTGCGCAGGCGCTGCAAAACGGTCTTCAGGCTACAGGCGGTGATGAGCCACACCAGGGTCGCGGGCAGCGTGCCGCTCGTCAGCAGCGCCAGGGTCATGCTCCACTCGCCGAGGCTGCGCGATTCGAACAGGGCGCCCACGCCCACCACCAGTTCCACGAACAGCACGGCGCGCAGCACCACGCCGAGCTGGCAGGCGTCGAACACCAGCACCGGCCTCCCCGCGGGCCAGGCGCCGCGCAGGCCGGCTCCGGGCGGGGTCGAATCCGGCTGCGGGGTCGATAAAATCTGGCTGCTTTGCATTGCGGCATCCGGGCGACCCGGGTGTCTGGACACCACCGGATTATTCCCCTCCCATGCCCAAAACCCAAGCCAATACAGACGCCTGCGCAGCGCCCGCGAACCAGCTCGAGACCAAGGCCCGCGCCTGGTCCGCGCTGTTCTCCGAGCCCATGAGCGATCTGGTCAAGCGCTACACCGCCAGCGTGTTCTTCGACCAGCGCCTGTGGCGCGCGGACATCGCGGGCAGCCTGGCGCACGCCGAGATGCTCGCCGCGCAGGGCCTGATCTCGGAGCAGGACCATGCGAGCATCGGGCGCGGCCTGGCGCAGATCGCGTCCGAGATCGAATCCGGCGCGTTTGCCTGGAAGCTCGATCTGGAAGACCTGCACCTGAACATCGAGGCGCGCCTGACGCAGCTGGTGGGCGACGCCGGCAAGCGCCTGCACACCGGGCGCAGCCGCAACGACCAGGTGGCGACCGACCTGCGCCTGTGGTTGCGCGGCGAAATCGACCTGATCGTCGGCCTGCTCGGGGAGCTGCAGCGCGCGCTGCTCGACCTGGCCGAGCAGAACGCCGAGGTGATCCTGCCCGGCTTCACCCACCTGCAGGTGGCGCAGCCCGTGAGCTTTGGCCACCACCTGCTGGCGTACGTGGAGATGTTTGCGCGCGACGCCGAGCGCATGCAGGAGGTGCGCCGGCGCGTGAACATGCTGCCGCTGGGCAGCGCCGCGCTCGCCGGCACCAGCTACCCGCTGGACCGCGAGCGCGTGGCGCGCACGCTGGGCATGGTGGACGCGAGCGGCTTGCCCGCGCTGTGCCGCAACAGCCTGGACGCGGTGAGCGACCGCGACTTCGCCATCGAGTTCAGCGCCGCAGCGAGCCTGTGCATGGTGCACGTGAGCCGATTCTCGGAGGAGCTCGTCCTCTGGATGAGCCAGAACTTCGGCTTCATCCGGATCGCCGACCGCTTCACCACCGGCTCGTCGATCATGCCGCAGAAGAAGAACCCCGACGTGCCCGAACTCGCGCGCGGCAAGACCGGGCGCGTGTTCGGCCACCTGGTGGGGCTCCTGACCCTGATGAAGGGCCAGCCCCTGGCGTACAACAAGGACAACCAGGAGGACAAGGAGCCCCTGTTCGACACGGTGGACACGCTCAAGGACACGCTGCGCATCTTTGCCGAGATGGTCGGCGGCGAGACCGACCCCGCCAGCGGCAGGAAGGAGGGCGCAATCACCGTGAACGCCGCCGCCATGGAGCAGGCCGCGCGCAAGGGCTACGCCACGGCCACCGATCTGGCCGACTACCTGGTGCGCAAGGGTCTGCCCTTTCGCGACGCGCACGAAACCGTTGCCCACGCCGTGCAGGCAGCCGTAGCGCATGCCTGCGACCTGTCGGAACTGCCGCTGAGCGTGCTCCAGGGCTTTCACCCGCAGATCGAAAAAGACGTGTACGAGGTGCTGAGCCTGCGCGGTTCGCTCGCTGCGCGCAACACGCCGGGGGGCACGGCGCCCGCGCAGGTACGCGCCCAGTTGGCCTACCACCGGGCGCGTCTGGCGCAGTGACCGGAGGCTGCGCGTCTTGCCCCAGTGGGGCGCCAACAACAGCCCGCAGGATCCGGCCTCGCGCGGGCCCTTGTCCCGAAACACATTCGCTGCATCACTCTTAGAATTCTTACCAATCGTCGCCGCCATTGCCCTGCCATGCGCCCTTTCCCCCACCGCCTGATCTGGCTGGCGCTGCTGGTCTCCCTGGGGATTGGCGCATTGTTCGCCCATGCAATCTGGACCATCCGCAGCGACAAGTGGGACTACGCACGCCAAACCAATGACAGCCTGGCCCGGACCCTGGGCCATGGGCTGAGCGGGTCGCTGGAGTCGTATGACAAATCGATCGACGGCGTGGCCCGCGAGGTGAGCCGGCCCGACGTCTGGGCCTTGCCGCCCGCGCTGCGCGCGCGCGTGGTGTTCGACCACTCGCCGCACACGCGCGGGGTGAGCGACATTCTGGTGCTCGACGCGCGCGGCGATGCGGTGCTCGACTCGGCGAGCCTCTCTGCGCGCAAGGTCAACTTTGCGGACCGTGAGTTCTTCCTGGCCTTCAAATCGGGCGGGCACAAGGGCTTGTACATCGGCAAGTCCACCCTCTCGCGCCTCTCGGACCAGAACATCCTGCCCATGGCGCGGGCCTACCACCACCCGGACGGCAGCTTTGCCGGGGTGGTTTCCGGCGTCCTGTTTCTGCGCTATCTCGACGAATTGTTTGGCACCCTGAATCTGGGCTCCGACAGCGAAGTCACCCTGTTTCGCCTGGACGGCACCGTGATCGCGCGCTTTCCCCATGAAAACGCGAACCCTGGACACCCCGCCGCAGACCCCGTCATGCTCGCGCATTTTCAGGCGCAGAACAGCGGCAGCTTCGTGGACGCGGCCCCGTCCAACGGCGTGCAGCACCTGCACTCGTTTCTCCGTCTGGGCGATTACCCGCTGGTCCTCGACGTGGCCCAGTCCACGCAAACCATCGCGGCCCGGTGGTACCGCAGCGCCCTGGTCCTGGGCGCCTTCACCGCGCTGCTCATGGCCGGCTGCGTGGGGCTGGCGCTGCTGTTCGTGCGCGAGTTGCGCCTGCGCCAGCAGGTCTCGGCGCGGCTGCACGAGGCCGAGCACGACCTGCGCACCATCTTGAACAACATGCCCTCGATGATCGGCTACTGGGACCATCTGCTGCGCCTGCGCTTCGTCAACCAGGCCTACGTCGCATGGTTCGGCATGCAGCCCGAAAAACTGCGCGGAATGCACGCCAGCGAGTTGCTCGGCGAAGCGCTGTTCGGCCAGGACCGGCCCTTCCTGGAGCGCGCATTGCACGGCGAGCCCCAGCTGTTCGAGCGCACCCTCACCGACGGCCGAGGCCAGACGCGCCACACCCTGGCCTCGTACCTGCCAGACCCCGAACCCGGCAGTGGCCGGATCCGCGGAATCTTCGTGCAGATCACGGACATTTCGGAGCGCAAGCGCATGGAGAACGAGCTGTTCGACGAAAAAGAGCGCATGCGCCTGACGCTGCAATCCATCGGCGACGCCGTGGTGTGCACCGACGCCAAGGGCCACGTGAGCTATCTGAACCCGGTGGCCGAGCGCCTCACCGGATGGTCGTGCGGCGACGCATCGGGGCGCGACGTGGACGCCGTCGTCAGCCTGCGCAGCCCGGACGGCGCGAGGATTCGCCGGCTGCACACGGTGATCGAGGAGCGGACCGACCTGGGCCTGATGCGCGGCGTGGTCGTGCACCGCAAAACGGGGCAGCGCTTCACGGTGGAAGAAACCGCCAGCCCCATCACCGACCGCCAGGGCTGCGTGACCGGCGCCGTCGCCGTGCTGCGCGACGTGACGCAGACGGTCGCCATGTCCGAGCGCATGGCGCACCTGGCCCAGCACGACGCGCTCACCGACCTGCCGAACCGGGTGCTGCTGCAGGACCGGGCGCAATTGGCCATCGCGCAGGCGCGCCGCGACGGCAGGTCGCTGGCCGTGATGTACCTGGACCTCGACGGATTCAAGCAGGTCAACGACAGCCTGGGGCACGCCGTGGGCGACCTGCTGCTGGTGCAGGTCGCGCGGCGCCTGAAGGCTTCCGTGCGCGCGTCGGACACGGTGTGCCGCCAGGGCGGGGACGAGTTCGCGGTGCTGCTCCCGGGGCTCGACGGCGAGGCGCCCGCGTGCGCCGTGGCGCGCAAGATCCTGGCGTCCTGCGAAGGGACCTTCGACCTGGCCGGGCAGCCGCTGCGCATCGGCGTGAGCGGCGGCATCGCGCTGTATCCGCAGCATGGGGACAGCTTCGACACGCTCTCGCGCCATGCGGACAGCGCCATGTACGTCGCCAAGCGCGGCGGGCGCATGCGCTTCATGCTCTACCAGGGGCCGGGCGCCGAACCCCTGTCCGTGCTCGCCGACGCGGCGCCGCCCGCGGCCTCGAACGCAGGCAGTGCATGATCGCGCGCTGCGAGAGCGCAACCCTTTCTGGAGTCTCCCCATGCCCGACCTGAGCAAAATCACCTGCATCGAAGACCTGCGCGCCATGGCCCGGCGCCGCGTGCCACGCATGTTCTACGACTATGCCGATTCGGGCTCGTACACCGAGGGCACCTACCGCGCGAACGCGGCCGATTTCCAGCGCATCGGGCTGCGCCAGCGCGTGGCCGTGAACCTGGAGAACCGCAGCACCCGCACGACCATGGTCGGGCAGGACGTGGCCATGCCGGTGGCCATTGCGCCCACGGGGCTCACCGGCATGCAGCACGCCGACGGCGAAATCCTGGGCGCGCGCGCGGCGCGAGACTTCGGCATTCCCTTCACGCTATCGACCATGAGCATCTGCTCACTCGAGGACATCGCCGAACACACGGGGCGCCACCCCTTCTGGTTCCAGCTGTACGTGATGCGCGACCGCGATTTCATCGAACGCCTGATCGACCGCGCGCGGGCCGCGAACTGCTCGGCGTTGCAGCTCACGCTGGACCTGCAAATCCTCGGGCAGCGCCACAAGGACGTGAAAAACGGCCTGTCCGCGCCGCCCCGACCCACGCTGCGCAACCTCATCAATCTGGCGACCAAGCCGCGCTGGTGCCTGGGCATGCTGGGAACGCAGCGCCGCAGCTTCGGCAACATCATCGGCCACGCCAAGGGCGTGGGGGATCTGTCCGCGCTCTCCGCCTGGACCGCCGAGCAATTCGACCCCCGGCTCAACTGGGGCGACGTGGAATGGATCAGGAAGCGCTGGGGCGGCAAGCTGATCCTCAAGGGAATCATGGACGCCGAGGACGCGCGCCTGGCCGCAAACACCGGCGCCGACGCGCTCATCGTGAGCAACCACGGCGGCCGCCAGCTCGACGGCGCGCCCTCGTCGATCGCCGCGCTGCCGGAAATTGCCGCGGCGGTGGGCAAGGACATCGAGGTCTGGATGGACGGCGGAATCCGCAGCGGGCAGGACGTTCTCAAGGCCCGCGCGCTGGGCGCGCGGGGCACGCTGATCGGGCGCAGTTTTCTCTACGGCCTGGGCGCCTTCGGCGAGGCCGGGGTGACGCGCGCGCTGCAAATCATCCACAAGGAACTGGACATCACCATGGCGTTCTGCGGCCAGACCGACATCGAGCGCGTGGACGCGTCGATCCTGTTGCCGGGCAGCCATCCGGGCGCACCCCGGAATGCATTCGTTGATTCGTTCAGGGCCTGAGCAGCAGCGCGTCTACCGCCTCGATGTCCTGCTGCGAGAGCGTGCCGGCCGCCTGGCGCAGTTTGAGCGTTCCCAGCAGCAGGTTGTAGCGCGCCTGGGCCAGGTCGCGCTGGGTCTGGAAGAACTGGCTTTGCGCGTTGAGCACGTCGATGTTGATGCGCACACCCACCTGGTAGCCGAGCTTGTTCGCGTCCAGCGCGCTCTGGCTGGACGCTTCGGCGGCCTCCAGGGCCTGGATCTGGGCCCTGCCCGACTGCACGCCAAAGAAGGCCGCGCGCGCCGCCTGGGCTGCGCTGCGGCGCGCGGTCTCCAGGTCCGTCGTGGCTTTTTCTTCGAGCGCCAGGGTTTCCTTGATGCGGTTCTGTACGGCAAAGCCGGAGAACAGCGGCAGGTTCAGCGCCACGCCCAGGCTGGCGTTGCGCAGGCGGCTGTTCACGCCGGGCGCGGAGATCGTGCCGTTCGGGTTGCGCGTGATGGTGTAGCCCGCTTGCAGGTCCAGCGTGGGCAGGTGGCCGGTTTGCGCCTTGCGGGTCTCCAGGCGCGCGCTCTCCAGGGCCGAGGCCGCCTGGCGCACCACGGGCTGCTGCGCGCGCGCGCTATCGACCCAGGCGCTCACGTCGTCGGGCTGCACGCCGGGCAGTTGCACGGGCCAGGCCAGTGGCTGCGGCCGGGCGCCGCTGCTGCCCACGAGTTGGTCCAGCGCCAGGCGTTTCACGCGCAGGTCGTTGTCGGCGGCGATCTCCTGCGCCACGACCAAGTCGTAGCGCGCCTGGGCCTCGCGGGAATCGGTGATGGAGGTGGCGCCAATGTCGAAGTTGCGCTTGGCGAACGCCAGCTGCTCCGAGACGGCGGTCTTTTGCGCCTGCACGAAGCCCAGGCTGTCCTGCGCGGCGAGCACGTCGAAATAGGCCTGGCTCACGCGCAGCAGCAGGTCCTGCACGGCCGCGTCCCACTGCGCCTGCGCCATGTCCACGCCGCGCTGGCCCTGTTCCAGGGTGATGCGGTTGGCCGGGCGGTACAGCGGCTGGGACGCGCTCAGGCCCAGCGTCTGCGTCGTTCCGGTGTTGTCCACCAGGGGGCGGCTCAGGGCCGCGTCAACGCGGTTCACGCCGCTGCTCAACGTGGCGCTGGGCAGCAGGCCGGCGCGGGCCTGTTCGGCGCGGTGCAGCGCTGCGTCGAACTGGGCGCGGGCCGATTGCCAGGGGGTGTCGTAGGCGCGGGCCGATTCGAGCAACTGCAACAGGCTCTGCGCCCGGGCCGGGGCGCACAGCGCTGCGGCCAGGAGCGCGAGCGCCAGGACGGGAGTGCGGGGCAGGGTCATGGGTTTCTTCGCATGGGTTTGCGCAGCCGGGGCGTGTGTCGTGCGCAGCAGCCCGTCAGTAGCGGGGCACGCCGGGGTCGCTTTCCTGCGACCAGGCGTCGATTCCGCCGGTGACGTTCGCCACCTTCGCGAAGCCCTGCTGCTCCAGAAACGCGGCCCCGCGCAGGCTGCGCGCGCCGTGGTGGCACAGGCAGGCGACGGCGCGCTCCGGGTCGAGTTCGGCAAGCCGCGCGGACAGTTCGCCCATGGGGATGGCGCACAGCTCGAAGCCCTGGGCGCGCACGCTCGCGGTTTGCCGCTCCCAGGGCTCACGCAGGTCCAGCACCACAGGGTGGCCATCGCCTGCTGCGGCGAACCAGGCCGGCAATTGGGCGGGGCGGACGTGATCGATCATGGCCGGGTGTCAGAACGCAAAGCCCGATGGCTCGGGGAAATGCAGCAGCCGCGGCGCGCAGGTGTCCCAGGGGCTGCTGGTTTCCACGCGCCCGTGCGTGCGGCGCGCAACGCGGAAACGCATCATCGGCTCGCTGCCCACGATGGCGCCCAGGCGGCCGCCGTCGCCGAGTTGCGCGAGCAACTCGGCGGGCAATTCGGCCACCGAGCCGCTGAGCACGATCACGTCGAAGGGGCCGCCGGCAATGGTGTCGCGGGCGCCGTCGGCCTGGCGCACCTCGGCGTTGTGGATCGCGGCGCGGCGCAGGTTTTCGCGCGCCATATCGGCCAGCGCAGGGACGATTTCGAGCGTGATCACCTGCGCTGCGCTGCGCGCGAGCAGGGCCGCCATGTGGCCGCTGCCGGTGCCGATTTCGAGCACGCGATCGCTGGGCCGGATTTGCAGGTCCTGCAGCATGCGCGCCTCGACGCGCGGCGCCAGCATGCAGCGGCCCAGGGCGTCCTCGGCGTCGCCGCCCGGCAGCGGGATCTCCAGGTCCATGAACGCCATGCCGCGGTAGACCGCGGGAACGAAGTCCTCGCGGTGCACGCTGGCCAGCAGGCCGAGCACGCCGGCGTCGAGCACGCTCCAGGGGCGGATCTGCTGCTCGATCATGTGGTAGCGGGCCAGGGCCGCGGGGTCGCTGCCGTCGGCGGACATGTTCAGGGGCATGCTCATGGGATTTTTCCAGGGGTGGGGCGCGGGCGGCTCGAGCCCTCGATTCTAGTGTCCTGCCTCGCGCACATCAGGCGCCGCCGCCGCAGCGCGCCTGAAGCCGCGCAGCGCCCAGCGCGCGAGATCGTCCATATAGCAATACACCACGGGAACCACCACCAGCGTGAGCAGCGACGAGGTGATCACCCCGCCGATCACCGCCTGCCCCATGGGCGCACGCTGCTCGGAGCCCTCGGACAGGGCGAACGCCAGCGGCACCATGCCGAAGATCATGGCCAGCGTGGTCATGATGATGGGGCGCAGCCGCACGCGCGCGGCGAGCAGCAGGGCCTCGGTCCGGGGCAGGCCGGCGACGCTGCGGCCCTGATCGTCCAGGTGCTCCTGGCACGCGCGGATCGCAAAGTCCACCAGCAAGATGGCGTTCTTCGTCACCAGGCCCATGAGCATCACCACGCCGATGACGGAGAACATCGACAGCGTGGAGTGGAATACGAGCAGCGCCAGCACCACGCCGATGAGCGTGAGCGGCAGCGAGCTCATGAGCGCCAGCGGCTGCAAAAAGCTCTTGAACTGGCTCGCCAGAATCATGTAGATGAAGATCACGGCCAGCACCAGCGCCGAGGTGGCGTAGCCGAACGACTCGGCCATGTTCTTGGTGGAGCCGCCAAACTGGTAGCGGTAGCCGGGCGGAAAGACCATGGCATCGAGCGCCTCTCTGATGTCGGCCGACACCTCGCCCGCCGCGCGCTGCGCCGTGTTCGCGTTCACGGCCACCTCGCGGGTCATGTCGCGCCGGGTGATCTGGTTCGCGCCCGTGGATTCGACGACGCGGGCCAACTGGTTCAGCCGCACGATGCGCGTGCTGCCGTCGGTCGCCGTGAGCGCAAACGGCAGGCGCTCCAGGTCCTCCACGGTGCTGCGCGCCTCGGGGGCCAGGCGCACGTTCACGTCGTAGGTCTGGTCGTCGGGCGCGCGCCAGCTGCCCACCAGGGTGCCGGCCACCAGGGTGCGCAGCGCGGCAGCCATCCGGGCCAGGTCCAGACCCAGGTCGGACGCGGCGTCGCGCCGGACCTCGAGCGCGATCACGGGCTTGGCGGGCTTGGCGCTGCTGTCCAGATCCACCAGCCCGGGGATGCCGCGCAGATTTTCGACGGCGCGTGCGGCGAGCCGCTCGAGCTCCTGCTGGTCGGGGCCCTTGAGCGAGAACTCGATCTGCTTTTGCCCGCCCACCGGGTCCAGCAGGCCGACGTGGGTGACGGTGATTCCCGCCACCTGCGCCAGGTGCTCGCGCAGCACGCCGGACATCTGCTCCACGCTGCGGCTGCGCTCCTTGCGGTCCACCAGGCGCACGAAGATGCCCGCGTAGTTCTTGCCCTTGACGTTGCCGGTGTTGATCGTGGTCAGCGTGTAGCGCACCTCGGGCAGCGCGCGCAGCACGCCCTCGACCTGCCGCGCCTTGGCCTCGGTGGCCTCGAGCGACGAGCCCACGGGGGTGTAGAAGGTGATGACGCTTTCCGAGAAATCGGCCTTGGGGACGAATTCGGTGCCGAGCAGCGGAAGCATGAAGAGGCTCAGCACAAAGGTCCCCAGCGCGATCGCCAGGGTGGCGATCTTGTGCAGCAGCGACCAGCGCAGGATCCGCTGGTAGCCCTCGGCCAGCGCCTCGGTGGCGTATTCGAACCAGCCGGTCACGCGGCCGATGCTCTTGTCGTACCAGGTGCGGGGCGCGGCACGCTGCCCGGGGACATGGATGCTCGGGTCATGCCAGACGCTCGAGAGCATCGGGTCGAGCGTGAAGCTGACGAACATCGAGAGCAGCACCGCGACCACGATGGTGATGCCGAACTCGTGGAAGAACTTGCCGATGATCCCGCCCATGAAGCCGATCGGCAGGAACACGGCGACGATGGACAACGTGGTCGCGAGCACCGCCAGGCCGATCTCCTGCGTGCCGTCCATGGCAGCGGCGTAGGCGCCCTTGCCCATCTGCACGTGGCGCACGATGTTCTCGCGCACCACGATCGCGTCGTCGATGAGCAGGCCCACGCACAGGCTCAGCGCCATCAGCGTGATCATGTTGATGCTGAAGCCGAACAGGTGCATGAACAGGAAGGTGCCGATCAGCGCAATCGGCAGCGTGAGCCCCGTGATCACGGTCGAGCGCCACGAGTTCAGGAACAGGAAAACGATCAGCACCGTGAGCGCCGCGCCTTCGATCAGCGTGTGGCGCACATTGTTCACGGCCACGCGGATCGGGCGCGCGGTGTCGCCCACGGCCTCCAGGCGCACGCCCGGCGGCAACTCATTGCGCAGTTCGGCGACGGCGGCGTTCAGGCCATCGACCACCTCGATGGTGTTCTCGTCCTGCGCCTTTTGCACCGTCAGCAGCAGCGTGCGCTGGCCGTTGTACAGCGCCAGGTCCTCGAGTTCCTGCGCGCCGTCGTGCACGCGCGCCACCTGCTCCAGGCGCACCGGCGCGCCATTCCTGCGCGCCACGATGATGCGGCCGAAGTCCTCGGGGCGCTGCATGCGGGCGTCGATGCGCAGCAAGCGCTCCTGCGTCAGCGAGCGGATGGCCCCCAAGGGCAGGTCCTGGTTCTCGTTCTGCACGGCGCTCACCACCTGCTCGGGCGCCACGCCAAAGGCCTCGAGCGCCTGCGGGTTCAGGTAGACGTTGATCTCGCGCCGGGTCGCGCCCACCAGGTTCACCGCGCCCACGCCGCGCACGTTTTCCAGGCGTTTCTTGAGGGTCTGTTCGGCCCAGGCGGTCAGCTCCATCGCGCTGCGGGCGCTGCCGCCGGCCCCGTCCTCGGGCAGAACGGCGAGCGACCACACGGGGCGGCTCGCCGGGTCGAAGCGCAGCACGCGCGGCTCCTTGACCTCGGTGCGCAGCAGCGGGCGCACGGAGGCCACCTTCTCGCGCACGTCTTCCGCGGCCTTGCGGCCGTCGATGGACAGCTGGAACTCGACGCTCACCACGGACGTGCCCTCGTAGCTGCGCGAGGTCAGGGCGCTGATTCCCGAGATCGAGTTCACCGCATCCTCGATCTTCTTGGTGACCTCGCTCTCGACGATCTCGGGCGCCGCACCGGGGTAGTCCGCAATGACGATGACGATGGGAAAGTCAACGTTCGGAAACTGTTCGACCTTGAGCCGCTGGTAGGAGAAAACACCCAGCACCACGATGGCGAGCATCACCATCGTGGCGAACACGGGGTTCTTCAGGCTGACCTTGGTGAACCACATGGCGCGTCAGGGCGTCGTGCGCGATACGGCCGCCGGGGGCCGCGCAGGGGCTGCCGCTGCGGCGCTGGCGACGGCCGTGCCTTCGCGCAGCGCACCGATGTGGCCCGCGATCACCGGCGTTCCCTCGGCCACCCCCTCGACCGCCACCAGCGTCTGCCCGTCAACCACGGCGCGGTTTGCGGTCCTGACCTGCACATGCCGCACCTGGCCGTCCTTGAGCGTCTGCACATAGGGCGCGGGCTTGTCGGTGCGCACCGCGTCCAGTGGAACGGCCAGCAGTTCGGCGCGCCCCGTCTCGAGCCGACCCTGCGCAAACAGCCCCTGGCGCAGCGGCGCCCCGGCGCGCGACGGGTCCACGCGCAGATAGACCGGCACGGTGCGGCTGCCGGCCTGGGCGCTGGGGCTGATGCGCACCACGCTGGCGGGCACCGGGCCGGGCGCGCCTTCGATGGCCAGCTGCGCCTGCTGGCCCACGCGCACGGCCGTGGCGTCGGCCGGGCTGAGCAGCGCCTCAAGCTCCAGGTGCGCGATGTCGAGCACTTCGACGATGCGCGCGTCCACCGCCACGCGCTCGCCCGGCTGCGCGAGCCGCTGCGCGACCTGCCCGTCGATGGGGCTGCGCAGCACCGTGTCGTCGAGCGCCTTGCGCGCCACGTCGGCGGCCGCAACCGCCGCCTGGTGGTTCGAGCGGGCCGCGTCCAGATTGGCCTGCGAAGTCGCCAGGGCCGTGGTCGAAATGAAGCCCTGCTCGACCAGCGCCTGGTTGTTGTCGTTCTGGCGCTGCTGTATATCGACCTGGGACTTGGCCGCGTCGGCCTGCTGCTGCGCCTGGCGCAGCCGGGCGCGGGCCTCGGTGGGGTCGATGCGCGCGACCTCCTGGCCCGCGCGCACGCTGTCGCCCTCGCGCACCGTCAGCCCCTGAAGCTCGCCCCCGACGCGCGCCTTCACCATGGCCGAATGCAGCGCGTGCAAGGAGCCGGACACGGGCACCTCGAGCGGCAGGCTCTTGCGCTGCACGAACAGCAGCTCGCCCGCCTCCAGCCGCAGCGGCGCCTGCCCGCGCTGCGCCGCGGCGTCCGCGAGGGCCTTTCTCTGCGCCTGCCGCTCGGCCAGGGTGCGCCAGACGCCGCCGCCAAGCAAAACCAGGACGATGGCTGCCGCCATCCAGGGAATCCAGCGTTTCATGGTCACAGACTCGGGCGCGCAGGGAGAGGGAAGGAGAGACAGGGCATGGTGCGGCGCACGATTGCACACAAAGCGCGGCGAGTGTAACGGCCTGCACGGGTCATCGTTACCAAGTTTGCTAGCAATCTGGTAAACGTTTGTCAAGAAACACAATCGCTCTGCAAACCATTGCCTCGGACCGCGGCTGCTTTTGGTGCGCCAAGGCCGTTTTCGGGCAGGTACACGGCGTTGCATATCCAACCCGCATTACACGCATCCCTCCGTAACCCCATCGGACTGCTCACAAGGACAAGGCACGGAAAGGCTTGGGGCACTGGCGAGCGGCATCGCGCGACACTGCTACATTTCGCCACCTGCAATAGAAAAAAGTGCCATGTATTCAACACTGCAAAAAACCTTTGGTGACATGCCCAGGTCCTACTACCTCCAGCAGTTCTTCTTCGGATTGCTGATTGCTGCCGTCGTCGTGCGCACTGCGTTCCAAAGCACACAGGGCCCAGGGTTCGCCCTAATTCTGGTGGTGGTCGTCGTGAATACCTTCCTGTACCCCTGCGCGCGCTCTGTGTACCACCGCATGATCGACTTCATCTTCGGAAAAATCCGGCTCGTCGCCATCCTCACCGAGGTGTTTCCCAGCCTGCTGGCCCGGATATTTGGCATGCTGCTGTGCTTCTTCCTGACCCCGCTCATCGTTCCGTTGAGCCTGTACTACGGCCTGGGTAAGACGCCACCCACCCCATGAGGGCCACAGGCCACCGTGTCGAGTGGCAAGCCCCCCAGAACCAGGCCGCAGAGGGCGGTGGCGGGTCCGCTGTCCGGTTGCCGCGCAGGTCCATGGCAACGTGGTTGCCGCCCGCATAATGGCGGGCTCTGAGAAACCTCCAACAAAAAACACCATGGCCTTGCAAACCATTGCCCTGGGCGGCGGCTGCTTCTGGTGCACCGAAGCCGTTTTCGGGCGGGTGCGCGGCGTTGCGCATGTGGAAAGCGGCTACGCCAACGGCAACACCCCGGCCCCGAGCTACGAGCAGGTCTGCCGGGGAGACACCGGCCACGCCGAGGTGGTGCGCCTGCGCTTCGATCCCGCCGTCATCGGCCTGCGCGAGTTGCTGGCGATCTTTTTTGCCACGCACGACCCCTGCACGCGCAACCGCCAGGGCAACGACGTGGGACCGCAGTACCGCAGCGGCGTCTACTTTGACGACCCCGAGCACGGCGCCATCGCCCGCGACGTGATCCGCGAGTTGGAGCAGGACCGGCTGTTCGATGCCCCCATCACCACCGAGGTGCAGCCGCTGACGAACTACAGCGCGGCCGAGGACTGCCACCAGGACTACTTCGCACACCACCCGCAGCAGGCTTACTGCACGTTCGTCGTGGCACCCAAGGTGGACAAGCTGCGCCAGCGCTTTGCGCGTTACATCAGGAATTGAGCGCCGCGTTCGCGGAAGACATAATGCAATCCGATTGCATTAACGAGTTACCGCGCCATGCCCACCCCCTCCCCTGCGCCCATGCGCGCGCCCTGGACGCTGCCGCCCGGAATGCGCGCCACCCGGGCCACGCGGGCGCTCGCGCAGCTGTACGCGCAGCAGCCGGACGCCGCGCTGTCCGAGGCGCAGGTGGAGGCGGGCCTGGCCGCTGCCGGCGCGCCGGTGAACCGGGTCACCGTGTACCGCATGCTCGATCGCTTTGCCGCCGCCGGTGTGCTGCACCGGCAGGTGGACGCGGCCCGCGTCACGCGCTTCGCACTCGCGCCGCAGGGCGCCGCGCGCCCCCGGTTCGAATGCGACGACTGCCATCGCCACTTCCAGCTGCCGCAGGGCTGCGCGCGCGTGCACAGCGCGCTCGGGCCGGTGCTGGAGGCGCTGGCCACGGCGGGGCATGAGAACCTGGCCGTGGAGATTGCGGTGCGCGGCCGCTGCGTGGGCTGCGCGCATCCGTCCGCAGGTGCGTCCGCATGATCCGCACGCGCGGTCTTTGTTTTTCCCATGCGGGCGGCGCCGCGCCGCTGCGCTTTGCGGACCTGGACCTGCAACCGGGCGGAACGCTGCTGCTGCGCGGGCGTTCGGGCGCGGGCAAGTCAACCTGGCTGGCGCTGGTGGCGGGCCTGCGGCGCGCGGCGGCAGGGGAGCTGTGCGTCGCGGGCCAGGAACTGGGCGGGCTGCGCGGTGCCGGACTCGACGCCTGGCGCGCGCGCACCATCGGCTACCTGCCCCAGAAGCTGCACCTGAGCGGCGCGCTCAGCGTCGCCGAGAACCTGGGCTTGGTCTACTTTGCCGCCGGGCTGCCCTGCGACGCCGCGGCCATTTCCCGTGCACTCACGCAGTTGGACGTGGCCGCGCTGGCCGCGCGCAAACCGCACCAGCTCTCCGGCGGGCAGGCGCAGCGCGTGGCCCTGGCGCGCGCCGTGCTGCGGGCGCCGCGCCTGCTGCTCGCCGACGAACCCACGGCGAGCCTGGACGACGACGCCGCCGCTGCCGCGCTGGCCCTGCTGCGCGCGAGCGCCGCGGCCTGCGGCGCGGGCCTGGTCATCGCCACGCACGACCAACGCGTGCTGCGCGCGCTGAGCAGCGCACAGCAGCTCGATCTGGACGCAACGGCGCACGCGCAGCAGGAGTGCATGGCGCCATGAGGACCGTTCCCGATCTGGTCCGGCTGTCCTGGCGCTACCTGTGGTCGCGCCCGCTGGCGGCGCTGCTCAACCTGCTGCTGCTCGCGCTGGGCCTGGCCGCCATCACGCTGGTGCTGCTCGTCGCCACGCAGTTGGACGCGGCGTTCGAGCGCGACCTGAACGGCATCGACCTCGTGGTCGGCGCCAAGGGCAGCCCGCTGCAGCTCATCCTCGCGGGCGTGTTTCATATCGACGTGCCCACGGGGAATATTCCGCTGCAGGAAGTGCAGGCCCTGCGCAACGACCCGCTGGTGGCGCAGATCATCCCGCTGAGCATGGGCGACAGTTACCGTGGCCGGCGCATCGTCGGCACCACGCCCGACTATGTGGCGCATTACCACGCCACCCTGGCGCAGGGGCGGATGTGGCAAGAGCCCATGGAGGCCGTTCTGGGCGCGTCCGTGCTGCGCACAATGGCCGACGCCGCACCCGACGGCGCAGCGCTGCTCGGCGCCCGCTTCATCGGCAGCCATGGGCTGGGCGAGGGCGGGCATGCGCACGGCGAGCACCCCTACCGCATCACCGGCGTGCTGGCGCCCTGCGGTTGCGTGCTCGACCGCCTCATCCTCACGGCCACCGAATCGGTCTGGCGGGTGCACGAGGACGCCACCGCGGACGACCCCGGAGACCTCGAAATCCTTGCGCAAGAGCGCGAAGTGACCGTGGCCCTGGTGCGCTACCGCTCGCCCCTGGCCGCGGCCACGCTGCCGCGCCGGATCAATTCCGACACCGCGCTGCAGGCGGCCGCGCCGGCCGTCGAGATCAGCCGCCTGCTGCGCCTTCTGGGCCTGGGCGCGGACGTGCTGCGCGCCTTCGGCGGCGTGCTGCTCGCCGTCGCGGTGCTCAGCGTCTTCATCGCACTGTGCAACGCCGTGCGCGAGCGGCGCGCCGATCTGGCGATGCTGCGCATGCTCGGTGCGCCGCCGCGCCGCGTCGCCGGCCTGCTGCTCTGCGAGGCCCTGTGGCTGGCGGCACTGGCCTGCGCGCTGGGCCTGCTGCTGGGCCACGCTCTGGCGCACGGACTCGGTCGGGTGCTGCAAGCGCAGGGCCTGCTGCCGGTCAGCGGTCTGCTGTGGCTGCCCGCCGAGGCCGGCCTGCCCCTGCTCGCCGGCGCGCTCGCCGCATTCGCGGCGCTGCTGCCCAGCGTGCTGGCCTACCGCACCGACGTGGCGGAACTGCTGAGCCAGCCTTGATGAACCGATACCCACGCTTCCCCCACCCCCTCCGAAAGGTCCTGCCATGAAGAAACTGTTCACCGCCCTGGCCATTGCCACCCTGCTGCTGACCGAGGCCAGCGCGCATTCCGACAAGGAGACGCAGGCGGACATCGAGCGCCACCGCGCCATGGCCGCCGCGCACGAGGCCGCGGCCAAATGCCTGGAATCCGGCAAGGACCACGACGCCTGCCAAAAGGAACTCCAGAGCGCGTGCAAGGGCCTGGGCATTGGAAAATACTGCGGCATGCGCCACGAGCACTGATCCCCTGCCGCCATGCCCGCCACACCACGCCTTGCCGTCCAAGCGCCCGCCCCTGCGCGCCCTGGCGTCCGTTCTGCCGTTTTGGCGCTGACCCTGAGCGCCTGCTGCATGGGCGGCGCGGCGGCGCAGGGCGCCAGGCCCGCAGCCGACGCGCCACTGCTCAGTTCGCCGCTGCCGCCCGGCCTGCCATCGGGCACGGGCGCGGGCTACCACAGCCCCGCCAGCCCGATCGCGCCGCTGCCCCCGCGCACCGACGTGCTGCCCTGGTCCGTGTTGGCCGATCTGACCCGCAAGACCACCAAGGACGGCGTACTGCCCGTTTTCAGCGCCCAGCAACTGAGCATGCACCAGACGGTGCAGCGCATCCAGGGCTTTATGGTGCCGCTCGATTCCAGGGCCGCGCAGACGCATTTCCTGCTGACCTCCGTGCCGCTGACCTGCCCGTTCTGCCTGCCCGGCGGGCCCGAGAGCATGGTCGAGGTGCGGACCAGGACGCCCGTGCGCTACGCGATCGAACCCGTCGTGGTGCAGGGCCGTTTCACTCTGCTGCACAACGACCCCTATGGCCTGTACTACCGCGTGCTCGACGCCGTTGCGGTGGAATAGGCGCGCTTCGACGCCGTTGAGACTGCCCCTTTCTGCCCGCTGTGCACGGCCATCGCCTCCCCCATCATGACCCCCTGCGGCCCGCTGCGCGCAGGGCCGCGCTGGCCCGGATCGCGCTGCTGTGGCTGCTGCTGTCCTTGGTGGCCATGCCCACGCTGGGGCATCTGCACCGGGTCGTCCATGCCGACGCGCCGCACCGCGTGCATGCGGACCATGCCGACACCCACGGCCTGCTGGAACGCCTGCTGGGGAACCATGATTCCCCGCTGGACTGCCTTTCGTTCGACCAGCTGGCGCTGGGTGATGGCCCCTTGCACAGCGGCGTCCCGGTTGCGCTGCCGACCCTGGCAGCAGCGCAGGCGCCCGTTGCAACAGCCGCCGAACGACCCGCCGCGCAGCGGGTCGTGCCGTTCCAGGCGCGCGCTCCCCCCGCATGAATCGGCGCGGACCCGGCCGCCTGCGCGCCGGGCCCCCGCGCTGCACGCTGCCTGAGCACGCCACGGTGCCTGCATGACCGCAGGCATACGCGGCACCTTTTCATTCACCTCCTCATGCCCCGGGGCATGAGGCCGCGCCCGCGCGCATGGCCGCGCCATGCCGTCGCGCCCCCTTGTTGCAACATCCCCATGACATACCCTGCATCCAGACTCCATCGCCCGCTTCTCCAGCCCATCGCCCTCGCCGCCCTGAGCACGCTGGCCGGCGCCGCTCTCGCGCAGACAGCGCCCACCGACATCCCCGACCTGCCCCCCGTCACCGTATCCGCCAGCGGCCTTCAGTTGGGAACGAACGAGATGATCACCCCCGTCAGCGTGCTCGAAGGCGACGAACTCGCGCACCGCCGGGAAGCCACGTTGGGCGAGACGCTGGGCAACGAGCCCGGAATCACCCAGAGTCACTTCGGAGCAGGCGCCAGCCGCCCCATCATCCGCGGCATGGACGGCCCGCGCGTGCAGTTGCTGAGCGACGGCGCGCAGATCCACGACGTCTCCACCATCAGCCCCGACCACGCGGTGACCTCCGAGCCCATGCTCGCCACGCAGATCGAAGTGCTGCGCGGCCCTTCGGCCCTGGTGTACGGCAGCGGCGCGGTCGGCGGCGTGGTCAACGTGCTCGACGGCAAGGTGCCCACGGCCGTCCCCCCCAAGGGCCATGAAGGCAGCGCCGAACTGCGCGCGAACACCGGTGCGCGCGAGGGCACGGGGGCCTTTGCGCTCACCGGGGGCGCAGGCCCGTTCGCCGTGCACGTGGAAGGCGCGGCCCGCGATGCCGGTGCGTACCGCGTGGGCAAGGGCTGGACGCCCGAAGGCGTGCCGACGCGCAAGCTGCCGGGCAGTTTCAACCGCAGCGACGCCGGCAGCCTGGGCCTGTCCTGGGTGGGCGAGCGCGGCTACCTGGGCGCGGCCTACACCCACCAGACCGCCCGCTACGGCCTGCCCGGCCACGAGCACGGCCATGCCGGCTGCGACGCCGATGGCAACCGACTGCACTGCGGCGAACACGGCGAACACGAGACCGGGGAAGACGGCCATGACCATGGCGCGCACGACGCCGGGGGCGAGGACATTCCCGTGGTCGACCTGCGCAGCGCGCGCATGGACATCCGGGGCGAGCTGCGCCAGCCGTGGCCAGGCTTTGCGGCACTGCGCCTGCGCGCGGGCGTGACCGACTACGTGCACGACGAGGTCGAGGACGGCGCCATCGCCACCACGTTCAAGAACCGGGCGCACGACGCCCGCGTCGAACTGCAGCATGAGCCGATTGCCGGCTTCAAGGGCCTGTTCGGCTTGCAGACCGCGCAGCGCAACTTCAGCGCCGAGGGCGAGGAGGCCTACGTACAGCCCACCAGCACGCGCAAGACGGGCCTGTTCATGCTGGAGGAATACCGCCTGGGCGACTGGCGCCTGGAAGCGGCCCTGCGCCACGATCGCCAGACGACGCAGGCCCGCAGCAGCGGCGTCGAGCGCAACCACGACGGCGTATCCGCCGCGCTGGGTGCGGTATGGCAGTTCCGGCCCGGCTACGCGGTGGGCACGTCGCTGACCCGCGCCAGCCGCGCCCCGACGGCCGAAGAACTGTACGCGCGCGGCCTGCACATGGCCACCAGCACCTACGAACGCGGCGACGCCGATCTGCGCCCGGAAACCGCGCGCAACGTGGACCTGAGCCTGCGCAAGACCAGCGGCGACACCACCTTCGGCGTGAGCCTGTTTCACAACCGCATCGGCAACTACATCTACGGCCGCACGCTCGACGCGCGCGATGGCCTGCAACTGCTGCAATACAGCCAGGCCGACGCCCGCTTCACCGGCGTCGAGGGCCAACTGCGCCAACGCCTGAACCGCCACCTGGGCGTCACGCTGTTCGGTGACAGCGTGCGCGCCCAGCTCGCCGACGGGGGATTGCTGCCGCGCATTCCCGCGACCCGCGCCGGCCTGCGTCTGGACGCCAACGGGAACGCCTGGGAGGGCCGGATCGAGTGGGTGCAAGTGGCGCGCCAGAACCGCGTGGCCGCGTTCGAGAGCGCCACCCCGGGCTACGGCATGCTGAACCTGGGCCTGAGCCACACCGTCCAGCTCGGCAACACAACACCCTGGCAGCTGTACCTGAAGGCAAACAACCTGACGAACCGCTTGGCGTATGCGCACACTTCCTTCATCAAGAACGCCGCACCGCTGATGGGGCGCAGCATCACGCTGGGCAGCAGGGTGGCGTTCTGAGAGGCATCAGCCGGTTCTGCGAAGCCGGTGCAACACCACGGGCCGTTGCCATGGCGGGTACGGCCCCGGTGTTGCCGTCCGGGCGGCGCGCGCCTGCTCCGAAGTGACTGCGGGCGTATCCGGGACTGCACGCGGCAGCCGGGAAGTCATCGTTTTCGCTTCGGTTTTCCTGGCTGGCTGACGTACCGGATCGCGTTGCGCCTGGGGTCCCCCAGGTTCATGCTCTTGAGGGGGGACGTATAACGCGATGGACTCTACCCTTCGCGATATACTGCGAATACGCCTGTCGGCTATCAATCAGATTAGAAGACCAACGCCATTCATGACTGTCGCATCAGAAACGCCAACAAAATTGCAGCTTCGGAGAAAAATAGAGTTGCTTACTCATGGGCGCAGACTGACTCCGACGCATCGAAGAATTATTCATTGCCTTCTTGAAGGCGTTGAGAATGTTGGTCTGCTCTCGAGCGCAGAACTGGCCACTCTCGCCAATGTGAGTCAACCTTCGGTCTCACGCTTTGCAATGGCTCTCGGTTATTCTGGATTTCAGGAAATGAGGGCTGATCTCCGAGAGCCAGCCCCTCCGGGAATTTTGAACGACGGCTATAAACTGCAAGTCGGAAATAAATTTCAAGCCGCAATTGAAGCTGAGATTAAAAACTTGGGAGTGGCTTTTTCCGCACTTCAAGACATTTCTCGACTGCAAGAAGCCGGCCGCTCCATCATGCAATCAAGACCATTCCCTGTTCTCGGGGCACGAGCATCTTCAGGTTACGCAACACAATTTGCCTACTACGCAGCAAAAATACATCCTTTCACTCGGCTCATTTCCGATGGAGGCTCTTTGGTTGACGATCATCTGGAACAAAATCGAGCAATGGGAGCAACCACCTTGCTCACTTTCTTGCTCCCGCTCTATCCGCTTGAAGTTATCAATTCTTTGAAATTTGCCAAAAACCTGGGCTACTTCAACATCGTCATCACCGATGCGTCGAAGGAAAAACTGCAAGACAGCGCCGACATCATTCTTCCAATTTCTGTAAATTCCTCGCTTGTATTTGACTCCAGTTGTAGTGCGAACATGACGAGCTTCTTTTTGCTTGAGTCAATGAGTGATGCTGCCATTGAGTACGTTGATGGTCGACTGCAAGCTTCTGAGCAATCCACAAAAAAACGCCGGGTTTTTGCAAAATAAAAAGGCCCCGCACCGGAGCCTTTTTGAAAATGATTTCCATTAAAAATTGTGCGTGATCCCAGTTGCCCAACTGCCGCGACGACCGGCCGTTTGGTAAATTCGCGCGTCCTCATTCATCCTGCCGGCATTGAAGTACAGTGAGGTTCGTTTGGACAAATAATAGTTTGAGAAGAACCCGACGACTGCTGGTTTAACGCTCTTCTTGTCGACGATCGCACCTCGATTCCAAGCGTATTGCAGTCCCACGTTAAGTGCGCCGATAGGAACCAAGACACTCAAGCCATAGCCCTTGCCGTCGGAATCATAGTGGTTATCGAAATAGGTAGCTGCAGCAACAAAGCTGCCAAAATCGTACCGCACGCCAGTTCCCCAAGCGTTTGATGATCCAAGAGTGTTGTCCAGTTTTGACTCATGGGCCAAGCCAATGCTCAGTTTTTCTTTCTTATATGTTCCCGCGACCGAGAAGAGATTGTCCACATTGCGATTCTCTTGCGTGAACCCGCGATCTCCTTTGAAGACATAAGAACCACGGATGGTTACACCGCCCATGTTTGGACTGATGAATCTGATCTGATCCGACTGCCGAGCTCGAATGCTGGTCAGGATCTTCTGATTGACACCGGTGACACCAGCAAGACTGAAAGCGCCACCACGGTTCGGAGACCAGCCCAAGTCATATTCGCCAAGCGTCGTGTTTGCCAGTGTCTGCATGCGACCAAGATCGATTTGCCCCCAGTTACTTCGCAGACCGACTGTGGACAAACGCGCTGACCCCACCTTTTGATTCACGATGGCCCATTCCAACGCGTAGCTTGCCGATAGACCGCCACCCAGGTCTTCTTTTCCTCGGATGCCCCAGATCGGAGTGACCCCACCTCCCAGGATTTCCGAGAATCCTTTGGAATTTTTACCTTCGTAATAACCCCCATTCCCGTTGCCAAGGCCACTATCCATTCGGCCATACAGCGTAGCATTGGATTGGGCATGCGCCATAACCCCAGCCCAAGCACCTGCGACAAGCGCAAGAATTTTATTCATGATTTCTCCTCGACTTTACTTCCAAAGGATATGAAATACCCCCACTTCATTTCCATGAAATGGAACAATTCGTCCAACAGAGTCAAGAGTTGGGGGATGAATGGCGCGTTGAAGCGCTTCGAAATCAGAGACTGGCGACCAGCGACTTCAGCTTCGCAACATCTGCGTGCGGGAACGCGACACCGAGATTCCAAGGGAAAATATAGTGGACCCACCGATGCATGCGGATCACGTATGTCATCATCGTGCCGGTCAACTCGACGTATTCTTCCTTGGTCTGCACGAGGTCGAGGGCGGCCGCATAGCGATCACCCATTTCATGCATGTGAGTAATGCCAAGGTCCGTCAAAAATTCAAATGCATTGAAAGTTCCAACGAGGAATTCCTTGGTCATTTTGACCAATTCCGGGAGTTGAATGTTCTCGTATTGGGAAACCTTGAGGAATCGATACATCACATCGGCACCGACCAGCATCAAATAGGCTTCGAGGTGAACAAGAACACTGAACGATTGCTGTCCGCTACCCGCGCCGCTATCAATGATTCCGTGACGAATTTTCGTGATTTCCAGAGGCTCGTTCAACCAGACTCTTTCAATCTCCCGCACGATGTCTTTTTTTACCGCGCGCCAATCTTCCACTGTCACTTTATCGTGGCTCATTCCGTCACCTCGCTAATTTCAAAATTGACCTGTTCGCGCTGGAAATCGGCAACCGTTTTTTGCCAAACAATCTTCCCCAGTTGCTGCAGTCCGGGCAGATGCTCATCAATAACTTGTGCAAATTTATTGACCAAGGCACTTTCCGTAATGCTTCCATAGGTCATGCAAATTGTCTGACCCGGCGCATACAGATATA
Organism: Verminephrobacter aporrectodeae subsp. tuberculatae; assembly: GCF_026127385.1. Classification (NCBI taxonomy): domain Bacteria; kingdom Pseudomonadati; phylum Pseudomonadota; class Betaproteobacteria; order Burkholderiales; family Comamonadaceae; genus Verminephrobacter; species Verminephrobacter aporrectodeae. Next base: position 1,722,077 of record NZ_QZCX01000001.1, on the reverse strand, counting down.
CGGCTCCGGGCGTACGAGTCACCATATTGCTTTTCCCGAGAAAAACGATCTGAGTCGGGGTCCAGATCGCTTCACCGGAGATCACAACGTGACCCAGAACGCTTTTGAAGGGCAATTTTTCTCGCACAGCCCTGATCACATCCGGATTTTCATCCAGAAGGAGCTTCGCCTTGAATTCAATGCCGTGGTCGGGCGCATTGAAAAGAATAAAAGATGGTTTTGTCATATCAAATGAGCAAGAGCTCCTGTGGTTGGAAAAATGGTAACTACGCAGCCCCCGGGCCCACGGCCCAGCCGATCTCGGGTGGCGCATGGATGGCTTTGCTGATCATCGGCAGCTTCAGGCCCTGTTTCTTCGCCGTGGCGACCGCGATGTCGTAGCCCGCGTCGGCATGGCGCATCACGCCGGTGGCCGGGTCGTTGAAGAGCACGCGTGCGATGCGCTTGGCCGCCGCGTCGGTGCCGTCGCATACGATCACCACGCCCGAGTGCTGCGAGTAGCCCATGCCCACGCCGCCGCCGTGGTGCAGGCTGACCCAAGTCGCGCCGCCCGCGGTGTTGAGCAGCGCGTTGAGCAGCGGCCAGTCGCTCACGGCATCGGTGCCGTCCTTCATGGCTTCGGTCTCGCGGTTTGGGCTGGCGACCGAACCGGTGTCCAGGTGGTCGCGACCGATGACGATCGGGCCCTTGAGTTCACCGTTCTTCACCATCTCGTTGAAGGCGAGGCCGGCGATGTGGCGCTCGCCCAGGCCGAGCCAGCAGATGCGCGCGGGCAGGCCCTGGAAGGCGATGCGCTCGCGCGCCATGTCGAGCCAGCGGTGGGTGTGGGTGTTCTCAGGGAACAGCTCCTTGATCTTGGCATCGGTCTTGTAGATGTCTTCCGGATCCCCCGAAAGCGCCACCCAGCGGAACGGGCCCTTGCCTTCGCAGAACAGCGGGCGGATGTAGGCTGGCACGAAGCCCGGGAAGTCGAAGGCGTTTTCCACTCCTTGATCGAACGCGACCTGGCGGATGTTGTTGCCGTAGTCAACCGTGGGAACGCCCATGGCCTGGAAGTCAAGCATGGCCTGCACGTGCACCGCGCATGACTTCGCTGCGGCGCCCTGCAGTGCAGCGTGTTGCGCCGGGTCTTTTTGCGCAGCTTGCCACTGCGCAACGCTCCAGCCCGAAGGCAGGTAGCCGTTGATCAGGTCGTGCGCGGAGGTCTGGTCGGTCACGAGGTCGGGCCTGAGTCCGCCGGCCTTCGCGCGCTTGACCAGCTGGGGCAGGAGGTCAGCCGCGTTGCCGAGCAGCGCGATCGACACGGCCTCCTTGGCGGCGCAGTGCTGCTGGATCAGCTCGAAGGCGTGGTCGAGGTCGCGCGCCTGCTTGTCGACATAGCGCGTGCGCAGGCGAAAGTCGATGCTCGACTGCTGGCACTCGATGTTGAGCGACACGGCGCCCGCCAGCGTAGCCGCGAGCGGCTGCGCGCCGCCCATGCCGCCGAGGCCGGCCGTGAGAATCCACTTGCCCGCGAGGCTGTTGTCGTAGTGCTGGCGGCCGGCTTCGACGAAGGTCTCGAAAGTACCTTGCACGATGCCCTGGCTGCCGATGTAGATCCAACTGCCCGCGGTCATCTGGCCGTACATGAAGAGGCCCTGGCGGTCGAGCGCGTTGAAGTGCTCCCAGTTGGCCCACTTCGGCACGAGGTTGGAGTTGGCGAGCAGCACACGCGGTGCGTCGGCGTGCGTCTTGAACACGCCGACCGGCTTGCCCGACTGGATGAGCAGCGTCTCGTCGTCTTCCAGTTCCTTCAACGACGCGAGGATCTGGTCGTAGCAGGCCCAGTCGCGCGCGGCGCGGCCGATGCCGCCGTACACCACGAGGTCTTGCGGGCGCTCGGCCACCTCGGCATCGAGGTTGTTCTGCAACATGCGGTAAGGCGCTTCAGTGAGCCAGCTCTTGCAGTTGAGCTCGGTGCCGCGCGGCGCGCGGATCACGCGCGTCGCATCGTGGCGGGGAGCGGAAGCGGCGCAGGCCTGTCGGGTGCTGATGGGTTCAGAAGCGTTCATCATGGTTCTCCAAAGTCACGCCACTGCAACCACTTGGGCTTGGCTCGGCAAAATCGCGGTCAACGAAGCAGGCCAGGCACGGCCCTGCGCGCCATGCGCCCACAAGCGCATCGCCTCTACATCCGTCGCAAGGAAACGGTCTTGATGGAGGAAGGCAACACGTTGGCGAATGGCGGCAAACTCTGCCTCAATGCTTGGCGAGGACTTCAGCTTGCGCTTGAGTTCAATGCCCTGGCACGCGGCCATGGCCTCGATGCCTACCACCACCGCGGTGTTGTTGACCATGTCACCCAGACGGCGTGCCGCAAAGGTGGCCATCGACACGTGGTCTTCCTGATTCGCCGACGTGGGCAGGCTGTCTACGCTGGCGGGGTGTGCGAGTGATTTGTTTTCTGATGCGAGCGCGGCGGCCGTGACCTGCGCGATCATGAAGCCGGAGTTAACCCCACCGTCACGCACAAGAAATGGCGGAAGCCCCGAGAGGCCGCTATCGAGTAGCAGTGCCATCCGACGCTCAGAGATCGCACCCATCTCGCTGACTGCCAACGCGATGATGTCAGCCGCAAACGCGACGGGTTCCGCATGAAAGTTACCTCCGGAGATAACCTCGCCGGTATCAGAGAAAACCAATGGATTGTCAGAAGCGGCATTGGCCTCGGTCACCAGGACGCGCGCCGCATGATTGAGGTTGTCCAGGCAAGCGCCCATGACCTGCGGCACACACCGGATGGAATACGGGTCCTGCACACGACCGCAGTCGGCGTGCGAGGGAATGATCTCGCTTCCGTCGAGTAGCGTGCGCACAGCGGCGGCGACCGCGATCTGGCCGGGTTGACCGCGCGCGATATGAATGCGCTCGTCGTAAGGCTTGATGGAACCCTGAATTGCTTCCAGCGACAATGCACCAGCCATCAGTCCAGCACACAGAACATTCTCGGCACCGAAAAGGCCCGCCAAGGCCAGCGCGGTCGATACCTGCGTGCCGTTGAGCAGCGCCAGGCCTTCCTTGGGGCCGAGCACGAAGGGCTCCAGGCCGATGCTGCGCATGGCTTCAGCGCCGCTGACCTTGTGGCCGTCGGCCAGAGTCGCTTCACCCTCGCCGATCAGCACACAGGCCATATGCGCGAGCGGTGCCAAATCGCCCGAAGCACCGACCGAGCCCTTGCACGGAATGCACGGCAGCACGTTTGCATTGAGCAGGGCGAGCAGGGCATCAACGATTTCAGGTCGAACACCGGAATGGCCTCGCGCCAGGCTCACGGCCTTGGTCGCGAGAATCAACCGGACGATGCCAGGCAGAAGATTCGTCCCCGTCCCCACGCTGTGCGACACAACGAGATTGCGCTGCAAATCCGCGAGCCGGTCCGCTGGAATAACCGTCTGCGCCAGTTTGCCAAAGCCTGTGTTGATGCCGTAGACCACCTCGCCAGCGTCCAAGATGTTGCGCACCGCTTGTTGCGATGCCAACAACTTATTCCGAGCCGATGCCGCCATCGTCACACGCACCTCACCCGCATGGATACGCGCGAGGTTTTGCAGGCTGACAGTGCTTGGCACAAGTTCAATCACATGCTGAGACATGGAAATCCTTTAAGGTCATTTGGCTTGGCTGCGGGAGGCCACACCGAAAAATCGTTCGGAAACGAAGAGAAGAAACGCCGAGAAAATGATGAGGACAGTTGACATTGCTGCGACAAATGGCTCGTACTCGTATTGCAGATAAGCCCGCAACTGCAATGGCAGCGTCACCCAGTTCGTCCCCGCAAGAAAGATCGAAACGGTGTAGTTGTTCCACGAGAGAACAAAGACCAACAGAAAAGCCGGGACCACACTCGCACGAATCAAAGGCAACGTGATGCGAAAGAAAACCGTGATCGGCTTTGCGCCCAGAGACATTGCAGCCTCCTCCAGCCGGGAATCGAAGTTGGCCAACTGGGCCAATACGTTGCGCAGTGGGTACGGCATCGTGACCACCACGTGAGCCATCAGAAGCGCGAGAAAACTGACCTCGACCCCCAGCGTCGTGATGACTTGAAAGGTGGCCAAAGCGACGATCACAGCAGGAAAGAAGAGGGGCGACTGCAACATCGCCAAGACCACCCCGGAGATGCGTCCTTTCAGTTTCCTCATGCCCAAGGCCGCAAGAACGCCAAGGACCACTGAAACGGCTGAAGTTGCCAGCGCGAGGATGAAGCTCGAATAGGCAGCCGACAGAAACTCCTCCTTTTTGAAAATTTCGGCGTACCACTTCAAGGAAAACCCGCGAGGCGGAAATGCCATTACCTGCGGGTTGACTGAGACGGCGACCAGAACCAGCAGGGGAAAGAGCAGAAATCCAAGAAACAGGACCAGCACCACGTTGCGAGCGATTTGATTTCTGTATGCCATAGGGATCCTCAGTAGTGAGAGGACAGGAAGACCCTTTTCATGGCCCACTGGTAGAGAAAAATCGCAAGAAATGTCGTCGCGAGAAGAATCATCCCGATGGTTGCAGCGAACGGAAAATTGTTCGAGACGGTTGCCATCTCGTACGCCGCCACGCTCATGAAAGTCACGCGTCCGCCTCCCAACAAAATGGGAACAACGAACGACTCCATGTTGATACCCAGCGCGAGCACGCCTGCAGCAATCAAGCCTGGCACGCTCAGCGGAAGAAAGACGCGCACGAAAGCCCTGAGCGGCGTGGCGCCAACCGTCAGTGCGGCACTGGTCAGTTCGTTCGGGATTTGCTTCAGGACTCCGTACAGAGTCAGGAACACGAATGGGGTCGACATTTGCACCATTCCGAATAGAACGGCCCAGTCGTTGTAGAGCAGTTGAATCGGCTTGGGTACGATTCCTGTCGCCACCAGAAATCCATTCACCACCCCGTCACGGCCCAGAATGACCATCAGACTGAGGGTACGGACCACCAGATTGACCCACAGCGGACACATCACCAAAAACAGCATGGTGGACTGGGCCCGCTCGTCCAGCCGAGTAACGAAATAGGCACCCGCGTACCCGATGATCAGGGCAAGAAGAGTTGCTGTGCACGACAACCACACAGTGCGCCAAAGCAACCCGGCAACGTAGTGAGAATCGGAAAAGAAGCGTGCGTAGTTGGAAAGACTCAGCGTGAATCCGGGTGCCCGAACGTCCGTCAGGCTTTGCACGCCAATCCAGATCAACGGAATGAAAAAGCAAAGCGTCAACACAATGTATGCAGGCAAGACAAGCAGCGCGGCGGAGCGCGACGGCTGACTGTGAGCGACGGCACCCATCGCGATCATCCCGCTATTTCCTGAAGAGCGAACTGCAAGCGAACTTGCTCGCCCACTTTGATCGAACCATCAACCGTATTGACATGGATCAAGCGCTCTCCGACACGGGCGTAGTAATCGACGGCAGCACCGAGAAATACCTTGCGCTCGATCGTCCCAAGAACGCCAGAGTCGGCCGACAGATCCCGTTCAATGCGAATCCACTCGGGGCGAACAAAATAGTGCGATTCGTCCCCGCTGCTCGCTCCTTCACGGGGCGAGTTCACCCGATGGGTGTGCCCGTCCGCAGGCAGAAACGTCCCTTCCGGTGTGGTCACCGGGTGGCCCGAGAAGAGGTTTGTCTCGCCAACAAACTGCGCGACATAACGGTCCACAGGATTGCTGTACAGACGCTCGGGCGTATCGATCTGGACGATCTTCCCGGCGCGCATGACCACGATTCGATCCGAAAGAGACATGGCCTCTTCTTGATCATGGGTGACGAAAATCGTGGTGATCCCCAGCTTTTGCTGAATAGACTTGATTTCAAGCTGCATGTCTTTGCGCAAACTCTTGTCAAGGGCACTCAACGGCTCATCCAGCAGGAGTACGGATGGATTGATGACCGTCGCCCGTGCGATCGCTACGCGCTGCTGCTGCCCTCCGGATAGCTGAGAGGGGTACCGCGTGGCCAGATGCTCCAGTCGCACCAATCGGAGAGCTTCAAGCGCTCGGCGTCGACATTCATCCTTGGACAGCTTTCGCAACTCCAGTCCAAACGCAACATTCTCCAACGCCGTCATGTGTGGCCACAGCGCAAAGTTCTGAAAGACCAGGCCGATCTCGCGCTCCCACGCAGGAAGATGCGTCACGGCTTTGGCGCCGATGAGAACTTCACCAGAGGTTGCGAAATCCAGCCCCGCAACAATCCTGAGAATGGTGCTCTTCCCACAGCCGCTGGGCCCCAAGATGGAGATGAACTCCCCCGTCTTGACATCCAGGTTGACGCCCTGCAATACCTCGGTCGAAGCAAAACGCTTGACGAGATTTTTTATAGAGACAGGTTTACCCGGAGTGGCCATGACTCGTACCTGTTGAAGATTCAGTGAACGACGCGCTTTTCCCAGGTCTCTTTGATCTGGTCCATATTGGGGGCGAGCTTCTTCCAATCCGATATGAGCAACGAATTGACGACGACCTCGCCATACGGCACGTTTTCACCCAGGGTCTTAGGGTCCAGATCAGCTCGAGCAGGCGTGTAGCCCAGTGCGACGGCATACTGGGTCTGCGAGTTCTTGCTTAGCAGGTAGTTGACGAACGCCATGGCGAGCGCTTTGTTCTTGGTGCCCTTCACCACGTGGACAGTGCTGGCCAAGCCAATAGCACCTTCCTTGGGCACCACAAACTTGAGATCGACACCCCCCTCCTTGTTTGCCCAATCCACTCGACCCCTCAGCCAGCGGGCCAGCCACACATCTTCGCTACGGAACAGATCAAGCAGTTGCGGATGCTGGCTGTAGAAAACACTTACGTTCTGGCCGAGCTTCTCCATCACCTTGAAACCCGGTTCAAGGTTGTCCTCCCCTCCACCGTTTTGCTTGGCAAACAGCACCAGCAACTCGACGTTGGCGAAATCAAAACCAGCCGTGGTCACATGCCCCTTGAACGCAGGATTCAAAAGGTCTTGCCAAGATGTGGGTGCTGCCTTGAGCAACTTGGGGTTGTAGGCAATGCCGTACTGTCCAAAGTTGGTAATCACACCGTATTTCGAGAATCGCGCCCGGGCAAAGGTTGTCGCAAGGTTTGGAATCTTCGCAGGCTCCAACTCCTCAAACACACCCTGTGCCTCCCCCCTATTTGCCCACCCCACGTCGGCATGAACAACATCAACCTGCTTGGCCTTGGCCTTGGCAAGCGCATCAGCACCCGAGCCTGGAACAAACTTCACCCGAACATCGTTTGCCCGCTCAAATTCAGCGATGTGTGCTTTGATCGCATTGGTATAGGCCCCACCAAAGGCCGAAACGACAAGCTCATTCGTCTGCGCCCAAGTCGCGGCCGAGAAGCTCATGAGGGCGATCGTCAGAAATTTATTCATTTTTCATTCACAATGAAGTTGAGGAAAAGCAAGAGGTAGCAGCCCCCTCGAAGGCTGGATACCGTACTATCCATGAGTGAATCATATCTGTTAGTTCAGACTGTATTCTCACATCGATTCATTTTTCATTCAATCAGGGTTTATCCCTAACGTGAAAAATACCGCCTCCGAAGCGAGCACGGTCCTGACCTGACGTCAGCCGGGACGCCGGTTCTGCGAAGCCGGTGCAACACCACGGGCCGTTGCCATGGCGGGTACGGCCCCGGTGTTGCCGTCCGGGCGGCGCGCCTGCTCCGAAGTGACTGCGGGCGTGTCCGGGACTGCACGCGGCAGCCGGGAAGTCATCGTTTTCGCTTCGGTTTTCCTGGCTGGCTGACGTACCGGATCGCGTGCGCGAGCCACACGCCCAAGCGCTCGCGCTCGCTGTCGTTCAGCAGCGCGTCGGGGACCAGCACGTACTGCTTGCTGGGCGGGCTGCTTGGCTCGTACTGCAACGGCCGCGCGCCGCGCTCCTGCAGCAGCGCGGCGTAGTGCGCCGCATCGAGCTTGATCGCCAGGCCGACGTTGGACAGCGACGCGAACGGCTTGCCGTTCGCATAGGCCATCACGCCGCCGAACATCGGCCTGAAGTGGATTGCGTTCGGATCGGGCACCGCGCACATCACCGGCGCCTGCAACTTTTTCGGATCGTGGTTCACTGTGCGCTCCCCGTGCCTCGCGTCGGTCGAACCGCTGCGCCGGGCTCTTGCACAGCATTCTTACAAAATATTTTTAACATGTTGGTAAGATATTAGCCAACCTGCGGGACCTCCGTGCCGCTTGTTGATTCCCAGGAGCACCCCCATGAACATCCCCCGCTGGAAGGGCATCTTCCCGGCCATCACCACCAAGTTCAACCCGGACGAAAGCATAGACGCCGAAGGCACGGCACGGCACATCGATTTTCAGATCAGGAACGGCATCCATGGCCTCGTGACCTGCGGCTCCTTGGGTGAGGCGAGCACGCTTTCGCTGGAAGAAAAGCTTCAGGTCACCCGGATTGCGCTGGACGCGAGCGCCGGGCGCGTTCCGGTGCTGGCCAACGTTTCCGAGACCCGCACGCGGGAGGCCCTGCGCTACATCGACGGCGCCAACAAGCTCGGAGTCGCGGGGTTCATGGTGATGCCCTCGGTCATCTACGTGGCCGACTCCCGCGAGGCCATGGCGAATGTGCGCGCCATGGCGCAGGCCGCGCAAAAGCCCGTGATGGTCTACAACAACCCCGTCGCCTACCGGGTGGACCTTCGACCCGAGCACATGCTGGCGCTCGCGGACTGCGCATGGATTGCCGCGATCAAGGAGAGCTGCGGCGACGTCCGGCGCATCACCGACCTGCGCAACATGGTGGGCGACCGCTACCAGCTGTTCTGCGGCGTTGACGATCTGGCGTATGAAGCCCTGGCGCTCGGCTGCGACGGACTGCTCGCCGGCGTGGGCTGCGCCTTCCCCCGCGAGACCGTGGCGCTGTATGAGTTGATGCAGTCGGGCCAATGGACGCAGGCGCGCACGCTCTACCAATGGATGACGCCGATGCTGCATCTGGACGTGTCGAACAAGCTGGTGCAGAACCTCAAGCTGATCGATGCGCTCGTGGGCGTGGGCAGCGAGCACATGCGCCTGCCGCGCATGCCGCTGATCGGCGCAGAGCGCGCGTTCGTCACCTCGGTGGTGAGCAAGGCCCTGGCCACCCGCCCGGCCCAGTACCGCTCGATCGACTAAGCGCCTTGCGCCCAGGCCCGGCCATGCGCACAGCGCCGCCCGTCCCCGACGAAACCGTTCGCCTGCCCGTCGAAGACCTGCTGGCCCTCGCGGGCCGCGTCTTCCTGCGCCTGGGGCTGTCGCCTGCCCACGCCGAGGCCATGGCGCGCACCGTGGTGGCCGGGCAGCGCGATGCATGCCCGTCGCATGGCGTGTACCGCATCCTGTCCTGCGCCCATACCCTTGGCTGCGCTCGGGTCGATCCGCGCGCGGAGCCCGTGCTGGCCGCCGCCTCGGGCGCGGTGGTCCGGGTTGACGCGCGCTACGGTTTCTCGCCGCTGGCCTTTGAACGGGGCCTGCCCGCGCTCGTGGCCAGCACGCGCGAGCACGGCGTCGGCGCCCTGGTCCTGCAGCACTGCTTTCATTTTTCCGCGCTCTGGCCCGAGGTCGAGGCCATTACCGCGCAGGGGCTGGCCGCGCTGGCGCTCACGCCCAGCCATGCCTGGGTCGCTCCGGCCGGGGGCCATGCGCCGGTGTTCGGCACGAATCCAATCGCCTTTGGCTGGCCCCGTCCGGGGCCGCACCCCTTTGTCTTCGATTTCGCCACCAGCGCCATCGCCCGCGGCGACCTGGAATTGCATCGGCGCCACGGCACGCCGCTGCCGCCAGGCTGCGGCGTCGATTCCGACGGCCAGCCCAGCACCGACCCGCTGGCGGTGGCGCAGGGTGCGATGCTGGCATTCGGCGGGCACAAGGGGTCGGCGCTGTCGGCCATGGTCGAATTGATGGCCGGCGCGCTGATCGGCGACTGGATCAGCCTGGAATCGCGGGCCTTCGACGCGGGCGCGGGCGCGATCCCCTGCCATGGCGAGTTGGTCCTGGCCTTCGACCCGGCGCGCCTGTCCGGCGGCGACGCCACGGCGCAGCAGCAACGGGCCGAGCAGTTGTTCCAGGCGATCACCCGGCAGGGCGCGCGCCTGCCCTCGCAGCGCCGCTTCGAGGCCCGTGCGCGCAGCCTTGCGCAGGGTGTGTCGGTGCCGCGTGCGCTCTACGAGGAGATTCTTGCGCTGGCCGACTGAGCGACGCCGCGGCGGATCCGGGACTTACCGGTCGATCACGCGCCGCGCAAAAGCCTCCAGATAATCGAGCAGCCGGTTCGCGCCGGTTGCTGCGGCGGCTTCGTCTCCGGTGGCGATACCCTCTGCCAGTTCCATATGGGCCCGCGCGCCCTCGATGATGTCGCCTTCATGCTGATAGGCGTACCAGAACCTGCGGCACTGGACGACCAGGGGGATGACGCTCTTGACTGCCGACTTGTTGTGGCAGGCGCTGTGATTCACCAGATCCAGTTCCTGGTCGCCCCGCATGAACTCGTGCAGATTCCCGCGCTCGGCCGCCTTCATCATCTTTTCCGCGCAGCGCACGATCTCCTTGCGCTGCATGGCGGACGCGCGCCGCGCCGAGCATTTGGCAATCAGGTCTTCGAGCACCCGCCGGGTCTGAATCAGGTCCAGGTGATCGCCCAGGTCGATGTTCGAGACGAGCAGGCCGCGCCGGGGCTGCTGGACGATCAGCCCGATCGAAATCATGCGCAAGAGCGCCTCGCGCACGGGGGTGCGTCCAAGGCCCGTCCGATGCGCAAGGTCGGCCTCGTTCACCGGGCTGCCCGGCTCGAGTTCCAGCGTCGAGAGCATGGTCTCGACTGCGTCGTAGGCGATATCCGCCGTTCTGCGCTTGGGGGCTTGGGCTGCAGGGGTCGATCTGGTGGGCATGCGGTGAGGACATGGAGGCGTGGCCCGGCGAGCATAACAACGTGGCGCGTGCACCATCAGTATATTTACAACATATTCATGAGATATCAAATGCTTACCAAGCTAGAATGGCAGCCACCCTGCTGTTGTGCCGACAGCCCTTTTGCCGGAAACACGAAATGAAGATCACGAGGATCGACGTCTACCACTTTGATCTGAGCTACGTGCATGGCGTATACACCATGTCGGGTGGCCGAAACGTCAGCACGCTGGCCTCGACGCTTGTCCGCGTGGTGGCGGACGACGGCCTGGAAGGCTGGGGAGAGGTCTGCCCGCTGGGCTCGACCTATCTGCCGGCCCACGCAGGGGGCGCACGCGCGGCATTGCAACTTCTGGCGCCGGCGCTGATCGGCGTCGATCCGACGGATCTGTCGGCGGTCAACGACGCCATGGACGCGGCCCTCGTTGGCTACGCTTACGCGAAGAGCCCGCTGGACGTGGCGTGCTGGGACCTCACCGGGAAAGCTTGGGGGGTCAGCGTCGCGACCCTGCTGGGCGGCGTCCGCCAGGACCGCTTCCCGCTGTATTTTGCGGTTCCGCTCGGCAGTCCGGAGGAGATGACGCAGTACGTTCTCGCGCGCCGTGCGCAGGGCATTCACCGCTTTCAACTCAAAGTGGGTGGCGATCCGACCCTCGACGGCATGCGGGCACAGCAGATCATTGCCGCGACGGGACCCGAGGACCTGGTGGTGGCCGATGCCAATTGCGGCTGGCGGCTGAATGACGCGCTCATCGCCGCACGCGCGATGGAAGGACTCCCCCGGCTCTACCTCGAACAGCCCTGCCCCACCATGGAGGAATGCATCGAGGTCCGCAAGCACAGCACCCTTCCCATGGTGTACGACGAGGTCGTCAACGACGTCCCGACGCTGATTCGCGCGGTTCGCGAGGGGGGCGCTGGCGCAATGAACCTGAAGGTCTCGAAGGTGGGGGGGCTGACCCAGGCCAAGCTCATGCGCGACCTGTGCCAGGAGTTGGGGGTGCAGGTCACGATCGAGGATACCTGGGGCGGCGACGTGGTGTCCGCCGCGTCCGCCCACTTGGCGGCCTCCACGCGCGCGCGCTCCTTGCTCACCGTGTCCTTCATGAACGACTGGACCCGCGAACACGTCGCCGGGTATCAGCCGCGCAGCCAAGACGGCTCTGGCAGCGCCCCGACGGGCCCCGGGCTGGGAATCGACGTGGACCCCTCCCGGCTCGCGGCGCCCCTGTTCAGCGCTGGCGCCTGAGCCGCGCGCGCGGTACGGGCACAACAGATCATCGCCGCGACGGGGCCCGAGGACCTGGTGGTGGCCGATGCCAATTGCGGCTGGCGGCTGAACGACGCGCTCATCGCCGCACGCGCGATGGAAGGACTCCCCCGGCTCTACCTCGAACAGCCCTGCCCCGCCATGGAGGAATGCATCGAGGTCCGCAAGCACAGCACCCTTCCGATGGGTGTACGACGAGGTCGTCAACGACGTCCCGACGCTGATTCGCGCGGTTCGCGAGGGGGGCGCTGGCGCAATGAACCTGAAGGTCTCGAAGGTGGGGGGGCTGACCCGGGCCAAGCTCATGCGCGACCTGTGCCAGGAGTTGGGGGTGCAGGTCACGATCGAGGATACCTGGGGCGGCGACGTGGTGTCCGCCGCGTCCGCCCACTTGGCGGCCTCCACGCGCGCGCTCCTTGCTCACCGTGTCCTTCATGAACGACTGGACCCGCGAACACGTCGCCGGGTATCAGCCGCGCAGCCAAGACGGCTCTGGCAGCGCCCCGACGGGCCCCGGGCTGGGAATCGACGTGGACCCCTCCCGACTCGCGGCGCCCCTGTTCAGCGCTGGCGCCTGAGCCGCGCGCACGGTTCAGCCGGCGAACCATGTGTCGTTGAGCCGATACCCTTCGGGAAACGGATCTTCCGGATCGGCCCCGTAGTACGACACGCCAGTCAGCCAGGCACGGCCACTGACCGTTGGAATGATCGCTGGCTGGCCGCCCACTTCGGTCACCCGGTCGAAGCGGCAGCGAAATTCCGTATCCAGCAGGGAGCGATGAAGAAACGCCTCCCCCATGGACAGTTCGCCGCGCGCGTGCATCAGGGCCATGCGCGCGGAACTGCCGGTACCGCAAGGACTCCGATCCAGGCGGCCGGGCGAAACGACGACGGCGTTCCTGGAAGTCTTCACCCCGTCGAGCGTGCAAACCGGTCCGGCAAACAGCGTCTGGTTGATGGTGTGGATCTCCGGGTTCTGTGGATGGACCGACGGCAGCTGCTCGGCCGCCGCGCGCTTGATCCGTTCACCAGCCTGCACCAGGTCCCGCGCCTCGCTGCGATCCAGTGAGAACCCTGCGGCCGCTGCATCGACGATGGCGTAGATCATCCCGCCATAGGCAACGTCCAGGGTGAGTGTGCCCATGCCCGCCACATCGACGGGCCTGGCCTGGTGCATGACGAACGAGGGGACGTTGTGAAAACGCACCCGGCGGCATTTGCCGCTCTCGCATTCGGCCTGGACCTGGACCAGGCCGGCGGGCGTGTCCACGCAGAGTTCGGTGACCGGCGAGCGCATGGGCAGCATTCCGCTCTCGAGCACGGCGGTCACGGTGCAGATCAGATTCGATCCGGACATCGGTGGGTAATAGTCCGACTCGATGACGATCATGCCGAACTGCGCCTGCGGCGAAATGGGCGGCGTCACCAAGTTCACCGCGGCGTTCACGCTCCCCCTCGGGTCCGACAACAGCATGCCGCGAATCCAGTCCTGCTGCGCCTGAAAGGCTTGCAACCGCTCGAACATGGACGCTGCGGCGGGCGCAATCACGCCCCCCGTGATGACGCGTCCGACCTCGCCCTCTGCGTGGGCGCCGACGACGGTGATGATGTTTTTGAGATGCATGATCGAAGGCTCGGCTCAGCGGGTGGACTTCAGAAAATCGATCGTTTCGGGCTTTTGCGGGTTGGCGATGACCTGCTCAGGGGGGCCGATCTCATGAATGACCCCGTTGCGAAAGAACGCCACCCGATCCGACACGTCGCGCGCGAAGCGGATCTCGTGCGTCACGACGATCATGCACATCCCCTCTTGCGAGAGCATCCGCATGGTGTCGAGCACCTCGCCGGCCAACTGCGGGTCGAGCGCGGAGGTCACCTCGTCGAACAGCATGTACTGCGGAGACATCGCGAGCGCACGCGCGATCGCCATCCGCTGCTGCTGACCGCCGGAGAGCTTGCCCGGAGAGACGTTCATCTTGTCCTGCAGCCCGACGTGGCTCAGTTGCCTGACCGCTATCTCCTCGGCCTCGTGCCTGTCCTTGCCCAGCACCTTGCGTGGCGCGAGCGAGACGTTCTCCAGAACGCTGAGATGGGGAAAGGCGTTCCACTGCTGAAAGACGATGCCTATGCGCTGGCGCAGCTTGTTCAGGTCCGTGCCCCTGGCGTGTGCGTCCACCCCATCGACCCGGATGCTGCCCTGCTGAATCGGCTCGAGTCCATTGATGCACATGAGCAGGGTCGATTTGCCGGAGCCGGAGTGGCCGATGATGGAAACCACCTCGCCCTTGTCTACCGCCATGCTCACGCCCCGGATGACCTCGAGCCGACCAAAGGACTTGTGCACGTTCTCGATCTCAATCATTCTCCTGCCACCTTTTCTCAACGAGCGCGCCGACCCGGGCGCATCCCCAACTCATGGCGTAGTAGATGAGGCCCGCCACGCAGAGCACGAACAGGGGTTCCTGTATCCGCGTGACGATCGTCTGCGCCGACCGAAGCAATTCGGTGATGCCGATCCACAGCACCAGGGAGCTGTCCTTCATCACGCCCAGCGTGAGGTTGATCCAGCCGGGAAACGCGACACGCGTGGCCATGGGCAGCACGACGTATTGGGCGACCTGGCGCTGGGTCAGGCCGAGCGATCGGGCCGCCCGGATGACGTTCCCCGGCACCGCCAAGACCCCGCTGCGGACGATTTCCGTGCAATACGCCGCGCAGTAAATTCCGAGCACCACGCAGCCTACGGCGAATACGCTCGAGTCCAGGCCCAGCATGCTTTTGAGCGCATTGAACAAAACGAACTGGATCAGCAAGGGGACGCTGCGGAATACGTCCAGCAGCCAACCCAGGGGCAGGGTCAGGCGGGGCAGCCAGGCGCGCAGAAAACCGCACAGAAGACCACCCAGCGTGCCGATCAGCATGGCCCACAGCGTCAAATCGAGGGTGACCCATGCGCCCTCGAGCATGAAGAGAAGATCGTTGGCCGTGAAACTGGAGGAGAACATGCCTGCGCTCAGTCACGGAACAGCCGCCAGGCGAGCAGCCGGGCCACCCAGCCGATTCCCTTCGCGATGGCGTAGTAGAGGACCGCGGCCAAGGCGAAGAATTCGAACGTGCGAAACGTCCGGGCGTTGTAGTCCTGGGTCACGCCCGTGAGGTCGTCGTTCAGACCGACGCTGACGCCCAGCGAAGTCATCAGCACGGCCCACACCATCTGGTTGATCAGGGGGTAGAAAACGATGCGCAGCAGTTGCGGAACGACGATCAGACGGTAGGCCTGGAACGCCCCCATGCCCAGCGACCGTGCCGCGCGGACCTGGGTTGCCGGGATGGCCCGGAGCCCGCCGCGGAAGTTCTCGGCCAGATAGCCTGCGTTGTTGAACGTTATGCCGGCCAGGAGCGCGGCTCTGGAGCCGACGTGCAGGTCGAACGACCCCAGGCCAAAGTACAGCATGTAGATCTGAAAAAGCGCTGGCGTGTTGCGTGCGATCGAAACCCATGCATGCGCCGCGCCACGCAGCACCGGGTTGCGCGTGTCGCGCATTGCGGCGAGCGCCAGCGCGATCAGTACGCCGAAAACCATGGACACCGTGGCCGCCTCGACCGTGACCCAGGCACCGGCGAGCATGTCCGGCAGCGCCTTGAACGCCGCGCGCCAGTGGAAGGTGTAGTCGAAGTCCGGCATTCGATCGGCGGCTGCGGTGATCAGTAGTAGACGCCCGGAACCGTCAGGTCGATCGGCCTGCCACCGACCCACTTCTGGTACAGCTCGGCGTAGCGGCCCGTGCGCACCTGTTGGTGCACGAACAGGTTCAGGTAATGGATCAGTCCGTACTCGCTGCGCTTGGCAGCCAGCGACACGTAGTCGATGGTGTAGGGCGCAATGCCGGCGATCTTCAGGCCCTTGTACTTCCCGGATTTGATCGAAGCGGCAGCCACCGTGGACGTCACGACGGTGGCGTCAATCTGCCCCTGGCTCACCGCAAGCAGCGTATCCGCCTGCGTTTGGTAGGCACGGAAGCTCCCCTTGGGAGCGTTCCAGGCCTTCACGGCCTTCTCCAGCGCGAGCGCCTCGAACGAGCTCGACGTATTCCCCACGGCCCGTCCCTTGAGGTCTTCGTAAGACTTGATGTTCGTGTTCTCGCGCGTCAGAACGACCATCTGGAATGCGAAGTACGGAATCGTCATCCCGACCGTCTTTGCGCGCTCCAGCGTGTCCGAGGTGGAGCCGACGATGACGTCAACGCGGTTCGAAGTGAGCGCGGGGATCCGGTCGGCGAACGGCGTCTCGACGATCTGCGCCCTGACGCCCAGAACCTTTGCCAGATCGTTGCAGTAGTCCACGTCAAATCCGACGGGGTTGTTGCTTGCGTCGCGCGAACCCATCGGCGGGAAGTCCAGCACCACGGCGCAGCGCAATTTTCCCGACTCGATGATGGCATCGAGCTTGTCCGCGGCATGCAGCGCCGCGGTCGCGCAGAGGCCGAGAGCACTCACTGCGACAAGAGCAAGGGTCTTCAATTTCACGAGGGACTCCATTGGGCAGGTTGAGGAAACGCTCCGCACCGGTGAGCGTCGCCCGGTCCCGGACAGACGCGCACAAGTCAATATCTTACTAAAATATTTTAAATATCTTTACAGGGTATCCAGCAGATTGCGTGCCACCGATTTCTGAGGAAAAGGGGCGCCGGAACCAGGATCTGCAACGCCCATGCACCCTGCTGGTGCTCCCGGGCCCCAGCTCTGTGCAAGGCCACCGGTTTTTGCCGCGCTCAGTTCTCCACCTGCGCAAACTCCACGTACATCAGCTCACACGCGCCGCCGCCGGAGTCCGTGCGGCTGAGCGAGCTGGTCCAGCGCCATCCGCTCGGGTCCGTCACCTCGACGAGCTTGCCCGTGAGGCTGATGTAGGCGCCCTTTCGGGCCTTCTGAAGGACGCGCTCCACGGCCGGGGTGGCGGCAATCATGTGCATGTTCGCGGACGATTCATTGATCTCCTGCAGCGGGATGGGCGGCTCGTCTTCCCAGGAATAGTGGAACCACCGCCCGCTCTGGGACATGCTCAACTGCCCGTATACCGCCGGATCGGCCATGCGCTTCCAGCCCAGCGCCAGATCGATGTGCGACAGATCGGCCTCTTTGCCCAAATAGTAGTTCTCGCTCGAAAGCACCCGGGCGCGCAGCGCAAACGCCGCCAACGGCCTGACCTGGTAGTCCCCCAGCGCAAAGGGCGCATCGCTGGTGGCCGTTTGCACGGGACTGTCGGCAAGCACCTGCAGGGGCGCCGCGCGCTCCAGCAGGCGCTGGTCGGCCCAGTGCACGCGCAACTTTTCCGCGGCAAAAAACACCACGCATAGCGCAATGGCAAATTTGAGGACACGGGAGGGCGTCATGGAGCACCCGGAGCATCCGGCCGATTGTGTGTTCGGCCTGCGCTGGCACGAACCCGGCTGCGTTTCCGGATTTTTCGGGTCCCAAGGACTTCTCCGTCCTGCGCCTGAAAGGGGGCATGCCTTATCGGGTTCCCGAAAGCGGCCTGGAACGGAGCCCGGGTCTGTTTCGACTGTTGCCGGCCATTGACTGGCTTGCGCAGAGAACCCGTTCCTGCGCGCAGCCGAAGGGACCGACCCCGCGGGGCTGCAATGCACCGTGTCTGCTATGGTTTCGCCGCATGCAAGCGCTCCCGCCCCTGACGCCCGCCCAGGCGCTGTTTCTGGATTTCGACGGCACGCTCGCCGAGTTGGCGCCGCGCCCGGATGCAGTGCAGGTCGCCCCCGGGCTGATCGCCACGCTGGCCGCGCTGCACACCCGGCTGGACGGTGCATTGGCCATGGTGACGGGGCGCTCCGAAGCGGATATCGATCATTTTCTGGCCCCCTTGCGTCTTGCGCTGGCCTGCGAGCACGGGGCCCGATACCGCCACGGCCTGGCGCAGGCCGCGCGCCCGGCCATTGCGCTACCCGATCTGGCGCCCGTTTTGCATGCCGCGAAGGCCCTCGCGGCGCAGCATCCCGAACTGCTGCTGGAACACAAGAGCGCGGGCCTTGCGCTGCACTACCGGCAAGCGCCGCAGTTGCAGAGCCTGTGCCGCGACACCCTGGAGCGCGCCATGCAAGCCATTGCAGGCGTGGAACTGCTGCAAGGCAAATGCGTCCTGGAAGTCAAACCCCGGGGCGTGCACAAGGGCCGGGCCATCGCCGACTTCATGGCGCAGCCGCCGTTTGCCGGCCGCACGCCGGTCTTCGCGGGCGACGACGCCACCGATGAAGCCGGCTTCGCCGCTGCCCAGGCGCTGGGGGGTTGGGGAATCAAGGTGGGCCCGGGGCCGAGCGTGGCGCAGCACCGCTGCACGACGCCCGCCGCATTGCGTGGCTGGCTCTCGGCGGCAGACAGCACCCTGGAGCACGGGACTGTTCCAGGGCGGGCGTAATCCACGCCGCCGTGCGCCTTGGGACAATTTAAGCGATTGTCTGACAACCACTCTGCCGCTACAACTGCGATGATGGGGCCATGAGCCGTCTGGTCGTCGTATCCAACCGCCTCGCCGATCCCCGCAAGCCCGCAGCCGGTGGCTTGGTCGTCGCGCTCGGCGAGGTCCTGAACCAGACCGGGGGGCTGTGGATGGGCTGGAGCGGCAACGTGCTCGAAGGCGGCGCACCCGGCGAGGGCGAACTGCACCTGCGGCAGGCCGGCGCCGTGACCCTGGCCACCATCGACCTGTGCCGCGAAGACCACCACAGCTACTACCACGGCTACAGCAACAGCGTGCTCTGGCCGGTGTTCCACTACCGGCTGGACTTGGCGGACTTCAACGCCCACTACATCGCCGGCTACCGCCGCGTGAACCAGATGTTTGCGCGCAAGCTGCTGCCGCTGCTGCGCGCCGACGACATCATCTGGATACACGACTACCACCTCATTCCGCTGGCCGCCGAACTGCGCGCCCTGGGCTGCCGCCAGCGCATCGGCTTTTTCCTGCATGTCCCCGTGCCGCCGCCACTCATCATGGCCGCCATCCCCCAGCACGAATGGCTCATGCGCTCGCTGTTTGCCTACGACCTGGTGGGCCTGCAGAGCGAGGCCGACGTCGTGCATTTCAAGCACTACGTGCACACCGAGGGCCGCGCCGAAAAACTGGGCGACCAGCACGTGCGCGCCTTCGGGGCCACGGTGCTGGTGCAGGCCTTTCCCATCGGCATCGACGTGGACGAGTTCAGCCGGCTGACCCGCGCCAGCGACGCCGTGGAAACCTGCGCGCGCCTGCGCGCCGAATACTCGCGGCGCCGCCTGCTGCTGGGAATCGACCGGCTGGACTACTCCAAGGGCCTGCCGCAGCGCGTGCGCGCCTTTCGCGAACTGCTCGAGCGCTACCCGGAAAACTGCGCCAGCGCAACGCTGGTCATGATCGCCGCGCCCACGCGCGACAACGTGCACGCCTACACCGACCTGCGCCAGGAGCTCGAAGGCCTGTGCGGCGCGGTGAACGGCGACTACGGCGAGCTCGACTGGATGCCGCTGCGCTACATCCACCGCATGGTGGCGCGCAAGCGCGTTCCGGGCCTGTGCCGCGCAGCAGCCGTGGGGCTGGTCACCCCGCTGCGCGACGGCATGAACCTGGTGGCCAAGGAATACGTGGTGGCGCAGGACCCGCAGGACCCCGGCGTCCTGGTGCTGTCGCGCTTTGCCGGTGCCGCCGAGCAACTCGACGAGGCCCTGCTCGTGAACCCCTACGACACGCAGGCAATGGCCGACAGCATGCAGCGGGCCTTGCAAATGCCGCTGGTCGAACGGCAGGAACGCCACAGCAAGCTCATGGAGCGCATCCGCACGCACGACGTGCACTGGTGGCGCCGGTCATTTCTGAGCGCGCTGCAGGCTGCGAACGATTAGCAGCGCGTCGCTCGCGCCATGGATGCGCCGCCCTTCGCGGGGCGGGACGTCAGTGCATGACGACGGGGTTCTGCGCGAGGCTCGCGTAGCGGTCCAGCGCGTCTTCCACTTCCTCCTGCGTGGGCGTGTCGCGTTGCCAGGCGAGTATTTGCTCCTGGAACATCTCGGCCCAGGAGCCGTCCAGATACACCTCTTTGCCGGAGCGCTTGTCCACGATCTCAAAACCATGGCGCGCGAGCCGGGGACCGGTGGGGGGGGTGTTGTCAAGCGCCTGCGCGCCCTGCTCCACGGTGTCGGGCAGCATGTGGACCACCACGAAGGATTCTGAGTCGTAGAGCATGTGCATGGTATTTCCCCTGGTCGTAATGGATGACAGATGACAGCGGGTGCGCAGAGTTCAAGTGGCCCGGAGCAAGCCGGGGACCGCCCGGCTACGTCGCAGTATTTCATGAAAATCCTGGGTTACCAGATTTGCAGGACTTTTCTGTGGCGATGGCGCTGCCACGCAACACTCCACCCGGGCCTGCCCGGGGAGCCGTGCGGGAGATTCTCAGGGCGCGCTGCGGCCGCTCAGTTGCAGGTCCGCAAAGTCGCCATTCGCCTGCGTGAGCCGGATGCGCACGGGCAGATAGTCCAGCGCGGGGGCCAGCCACAGCACGGCCTGTTGGTCATCCTGGTTGCGGGGCAGGCGCCGCAGCCTGAGGGCCGGCGTGTGCCCGGCGGGCAGGTCCAGCGTTTCGGGGCCTTCGACGTGGAAGGTCCAGCGCTCGGCGCTGCGGGTGCTCACGGCGGTCAGCGTGAGTTCGGTGCCGGAAACCCGGCGCTGCGGGTCGGCTGCCAGCAGCGCGCCCAGTTGGATGAACAGGCTCAGGCGGTCCTGCGCACCGGGGTCCACTGCGGCCTCGGCGGGCGTTGCGGCGCTGAACACGACCCGGCCCCCCGCATGGTCGAAATCGGCCGTCTGTACGCTGCCCCGGCGGTGCTCGGAAAAGCGCTCGGGCCGCAGGCCCTGCGGCGTGATCCGGCCCTCGCTGCTTTGCGTGCGCGAGCCCAGCAGAAACGCGCCGACCTCCTGGCGCGCCGCATACCGGCTGCCATCGTGCTGCCACAGCAATTCGGCGCGGGCGTGGTAGCTGAGCTTCCTGGTCTGTCCGCCCACCCGGAACGCCAGCCGCGCCGGCGCGGGAAGAATCGGCAGCGGCGCGGCGCCGGGCGGGTCGCCGTTTGCGCCAGCGTCCTGCGCTGGAGCGGCTGGCTGCGGCGGGTCCGGTGGATCCGGCGCTGGCGCGGCGCCCGCCCCGCTGTCGGGTGCAGCGCTCGCCATGCCGCTTGCGGCCCCGGGGTCCGGGTCGGGCGCATCGGCGAGCACCCCTGCCAGCCAATCCCCGGCGGGCGGGGGAGGCTGCTGCGCCTCGCCGGGGTTTGGGGCCTGGACCTGGACCTGGGGCTTGCGCGCCGCGCGCCTGGGCGCCGGTGCGGGCCGCGGCGCGGGTGGCTCCGGGGCCACGGGCGGCGGCGCGGCGATGCTGCGGGCGTCGAACACCCGGACAAGGTTCACGGACTGCACGGCTGGCTTCCAGGACAGGAACACCCAGCCCAGCACCAGCGCGTGCAGGAGCAGCACCAGGGCGGTGCTCAGAAACAGGGCACGCCGCCGCATCAGCGCACAACCGCCCCCGTGGATGCGCGCGCCGACGCCCGCATTGCGACCCGGCACGCGCCCATTCGGCAAGATGCGTTCAAAGTTGCTTGTGGAAGAACGTGGTGCCGCAGAACGCGCCATCCGGCATCAGCGCGTAGTTGGGCACCATGCCCACCTGCTGCCAGCCGGCACGCCGGTACAGCCGCTCGGCGTCGCCGCCGGTCACGGTGTCGAGCACCAGCACCGTCTTGCCTGCGGCGCGCGCGGCATCGTCCACGGCGGCCATCAGGCGCCGGGCCAGGCCCAGGCGGCGGGCCTGGCGGTGCACCAGCATCTTGGCCACGTCGGCACGGTGGGGCTGGTTGTCGGGCATGGCGGTCACCAGTTGCACGGTGCCGACGATGCTGCCATGCGGGTCCTGGGCCACCAGCAGCACGCGCTCCTTGCGCGCAACGCCTTCGGCCACCGTGCGCCAGAACGCCAGCGCCTTGTCATGCGACAGCGGCCACATGAAGCTCACCGATGCACCGCCCTGGACGCAGTCGATCAACAGCTCGGCCAGCGCCGGGGCGCTGGCCACCGCCTCGGCCGCGTCCAGCCGACGCACGGTGGTGGAAGAGGGGGCAAGGAGCATGGGTTTTCCTGAGAGCCTCGGGGGAGGCTGCAACTCTACCGGAACGACGATGCGTTCAGGGCGTGCGCAGACCCGGTTCAGCCAGCCAACTCGGCCCATCCCCTGAATCGATCCGCCCCGCTGCACGCGGGCTCCAGGATTATTCCGGCGTGATCCGGTACTGGCGAATCACGCCCGCCCAGCGCTCACTGTCCGCCTGCACCATGGCCGCAAACTGCGCCGGGGTTGCGGGGGCGGCGGGCTCCAGGCCCAGCTTGGCCAGGGTGGGCCAGCACATCGGGTGCCTGCATGGCCTGGGCAAAGGCCCTGTGGACGCGCTCCACCAGCGCCGGCGCGGCGCCAGCGGGCAGGTACAGGCCAAACCAGGTCACCGACGAATAGCCCGGCAGGCCCGACTCGGCCAAGGTGGGCAGTTCGGGCGCGAGTGCGCTGCGCTTCGGGCTGGTCACGGCCAACGCCCGCAGGCGGCCGCTCCTGACGTGCGGCATGCCGGTGGGCAGGGCGTCGAACAGCAGGTGCACCTGCCCGCTGACCAAGTCGGGGATGGCCAGCGCCGTGCCCTTGTAGGGCACATGCGTCATCTCCATTCCCGCCTGCGCAGCGAAGGCCGCACCGTTCAGATGCACGATGGTGCCGTTGCCACTGCTGGCGTAGTTGAGTTGGCCCGGATGGGCCTTGCCGTAGGCAATGAGCTCGGCCATGCTCTGAACCGGCAGCGAGGGAGTGACCAGCAGCACGCTGGGGGCGTCGGCCAAGTGGGCGACGGGGGTGAAATCCTGGCCCGCGTCGTAGGCCAGCCGCGGCACGAGGTGGGGGGATATCGCGTGCGTGCTGCTGGTCGTGAGCAGCAGCGTGTAGCCATCCGCACGCGCCCTGGCCGCCTCGGTGGCCCCCCGAGTGCCGCCAGCACCGGGGCGGTTTTCCACCACCATCTGCTGCCCCAGGTCCTGCGCCACGCGCTGCGTGATCACGCGCGCCACGAGGTCGGTGGCGCCGCTGGCAGGAAACGGAACGATCACCCGCACCGGGCGCTCGGGCCAGGCCGTTTGCGCCCAGGCCCCCGTCGCCCAGACTCCCGTCCCCCAGGCCATCAGCCAGGCCAGGCCAGGCCGCGCAGACCAAGTCCCCAGGACGAACGACGCATATGAAACACTCCTTGGCCCAAACAAAACAAAAAACAACACCGGCAGCAACCGCGCAGGGATTATGAACGGCCTCCCGGGCTGCCCGCGAAGGGGCTCGGAACGGCACCCGGGACGCAGTTCGTCTTTGCAAATCGCTGCTTTGCACGTTACAATGCGCGCCTCACGACCAAACGGGCAGGCAGCAACTGCCCGCTTTTTTTGGTCGCATGCTTTTCGGAACTCGAAGCTGTCGGGGAGGAGTCTCCGGGGGCTATCGGGTTTTTTGTTTTTTCGGGATGGAAGCGAGCCAAGTGGCATTGCAGCGAGTCGTGGAACAAATTGTGACGGGCCTGGGGTACGACCTGGTGGAGATTGCACACTCCGCCGGCGGCTTGCTGCGCGTGACCATCGACTGGCCCTGGGTCGCACCGCGAGCGCAGGAGCCCGCCGCGCAGCGCTTCGTCACGCTCGAGGACTGCGAGAAGGTCACGCGCCAGCTGCAATTTGCGTTGCAGGTGGACGACGTTCCATACCAGCGCCTGGAGGTCTCGTCGCCCGGAATCGACCGCCCCCTGCGCCACGAACAGGATTTCGTGCGCTTCGCGGGCTCGGTCGTCGACATTCGCCTGAAGGCGCCCATCGGCGCCGCAGCGGCGGGGCAGGTGCACGCCGCGCGCAAGAAATTTCGCGGCCGGCTGGAGCCGACCGAAGCCGGGGGCTGGCGCATCGTCTGGAGCGACGAGCCGCCGCTCCCGCCAGGTCGAAGAGTCAGCAAAAAGCGCGTCCCCGCCCCTTTGCAGACGCTGGACTTCAGCTTGGACGAAGTGCGGGACGTGCGTCTCGCGCCCATCGTCGATTTCAAGGGGCGTGGTGGCGTGGCGCCAGCACCTGCGTAGCGCCCGCCTGAACCACGCAATGAAATCGGCGCAGGATGAATCGGGTGTGGTCGCTGCACCTTCCCGGATGATTGAATACAGGAGAGTCGTCGCATGAATCGCGAATTGTTGATGTTGGTCGAGGCCATTTCGCGCGAGAAGAACGTTGAGCACGATGTGGTCCTGGGCGCCGTGGAGGCGGCCCTGGCGCAGGCCACCAAGAGGCTCTACCAGGGCGAGGTGGACATTCGCGTGTCCGTCGATCGCGACAGCGGCAGCTACGAGACCTTTCGCCGCTGGCTCGTCGTTCCCGACGAGGCCGGCCTGCAGAACCCGGACGCCGAGGAACTGCTGATGGACGCCCGCGAGCGCATCCTGGACATCGAAGTCGGCGAATACATCGAGGAAGCGGTGGATTCCGTTCCCATCGGCCGCATCGGCGCCATGGCGGCCAAGCAGGTCATCTTGCAGAAGATCCGCGACGCGGAGCGCGAGATGCTGCTCAACGACTTCATGTCGCGCGGCGAGCGGATTTTCACGGGAACCGTCAAGCGCATGGACAAGGGCGACATCATCGTCGAGTCCGGCCGCGTGGAGGGCCGGCTGCGCCGCGCCGAGATGATCCCCAAGGAGAACCTGCGCAGCGGCGACCGCGTGCGCGCAATGATCATGGAGATGGACCTGAGCCTGCGCGGCGCGCCCATCATCCTGTCGCGCTCGGCCCCCGCGTTCATGACCGAGCTCTTCCGCCAGGAAGTGCCCGAGATCGAGCAGGGCCTGCTGGAGATCAAAAGCTGCGCGCGCGACCCGGGATCGCGCGCGAAGATTGCCGTGCTCTCGCACGACAAGCGCGTGGACCCCATCGGCACCTGCGTCGGCGTGCGCGGCACCCGCGTGAACGCCGTGACCAACGAGCTCGCCGGTGAGCGCGTGGACATCGTGCTGTGGTCCGACGACCCGGCGCAGTTCGTGATCGGCGCGCTGGCTCCGGCGAACGTCTCGTCCATCGTGGTGGACGAGGAGAAGCACGCCATGGACGTGGTGGTGGACGAGGAAAACCTGGCCATCGCGATTGGCCGCGGAGGGCAGAACGTGCGCCTGGCGTCCGATCTGACCGGCTGGAAGATCAACATCATGGACGCCGCCGAATCGGCGCAAAAGCACGCCAACGAGACCGGCACGGCGCGCAAACTGTTCATGGAAAAGCTCGACGTGGACGAGGAGATCGCCGACATCCTCATCGCCGAAGGTTTCAACAGCCTGGAAGAAGTCGCCTACGTGCCGCTGCAGGAAATGCTGGAAATCGAAGGCTTCGACGAGGACACCGTCAACGAATTGCGCGCCCGCGCCAAGGATGCCCTGCTCACGCAGGAGATCGCCCGCGAGGAAAGCGTGGAGGAGGTCTCGCAGGACCTGCGCGACCTGGGCGGACTCACCCCGGAATTGATTGCCAAGCTCGCAACCGGGGGGGTGCACACGCGCGACGACCTGGCCGATCTGGCCATAGACGAACTGACCGAACTGACCGGGCAGCCTGAGGAAGAGGCCAGAGCCTTGATCATGAAGGCACGCGAACACTGGTTCGCGGGGCAAGCGTAAAGGTCCGGGAGGCACGGCCGAATATGTCCAGCAATACTGTTTCCGAGTTCGCCACCGAACTCAAAAAATCGCCCGAAACCCTGCTCGACCAGCTCAAAGCTGCGGGCGTGGGCAAGGTGGCCCCCTCCGACACGGTGACCGAGTCGGACAAGCAAAAGCTGCTTGCCTACCTGCAGGCCAGCCATGGCACGGCCTCCGCAGACCGCAAGAAGATCACCCTGGTGAAAAAGTCCACGAGCGAAATCAAACAGGCCGACGCCACGGGCAAGGCGCGCACGATTCAGGTGGAAGTGCGCAAGAAGCGCACCTTCATCAAGCGCGACGACGGCCGCGAAGGCGTAGCCGAGCCCGAAGACGCGCCCGCCGCGGCGGTGGCGGCGCCAGAGCCATCCGCCGTCTCGAACGAGGACCTGGAACTGGCCCGGCGCGAGGAGGAAGCGCACCGCCAGGCCGCGCTGATCCGCCGCCAGGAGGCCGAGCTCGTGGAAAAACGCGCGCAGCGCGAGGCCCGCGAAAAGCGCGAGCGCGAAGCCGAAGAGCGCGCCGCCGCCTACGCGGCGCAAGCGGCAGAAAAGAAGGCCCAGGCGAGCGCCGTGAAGCAGGAAGCGACCCGCGAGCAGGCCACCGAGGCCGCCGCGCGGGCTGCTGCCCAGGCCGAGGCCCGCGAGAAGGCCGCAGCCCAATCCAAGGCGCGCTCCGACGAGGAAACCGCGCGCGCCGCCGATCTCGACGCGCGCCGCCGCCGGGCCGAGGCCGAGGCCGCGGCCATCCGCTCCATGCTGGCCACGCCCAAGAAGGCCGTCATGGTCGCGAAGAAGCCCGAGGAGCCCAAACCGGCGGCCAAACCCGTCGCCGCCGAGGCCAAGAAGGGCACGCTGCACAAGCCCGCCGGGGGGACGCCGCGCGCCGGCGCCGCGGCCCCTGCGGCCGCGCCGGGCGCGGGCAAGGAAGTCAAGTCCGCCAAACTG
Source organism: Verminephrobacter aporrectodeae subsp. tuberculatae (assembly GCF_026127385.1). Classification (NCBI taxonomy): domain Bacteria; kingdom Pseudomonadati; phylum Pseudomonadota; class Betaproteobacteria; order Burkholderiales; family Comamonadaceae; genus Verminephrobacter; species Verminephrobacter aporrectodeae. The sequence continues at coordinate 1,695,156 of NZ_QZCX01000001.1, read as the reverse complement.
TCGTCGAGTTGGGCGGGCGACAGCGCCAAGAAAAAGGAAATCAAGACCCGCGGCGACAGCAGCGGCGGCGTCGGGCGCAACAACTGGCGCGGCGGCCCGCGCGGGCGCCGCGGCGACAACCGCGAGCAGCGCGACGAGCACCAGCCGTCGGCTCCGGTCGAGGCGCGCAGCATCGAGGTGCACGTGCCCGAGACCATCACCGTCGCCGAGCTGGCGCACAAGATGTCCATCAAGGCATCCGAAGTCATCAAGGCGCTGATGAAGATGGGCCAGATGGTCACCATCAACCAGCCGCTGGACCAGGACACGGCGATGATCGTCGTCGAGGAGCTCGGTCACAAGGCGGTGGTGGCCGCGCTCGACGATCCGGAAGCCTTTGCCGACGACGACGTGGCGCAGCAAAACGCCGAGGTGTTGCCGCGCGCGCCGGTGGTGACCGTCATGGGCCACGTGGACCACGGCAAGACCTCGCTGCTCGACTACATCCGCCGCACCAAGGTGGCCGCGGGCGAAGCCGGCGGAATCACGCAGCACATCGGCGCCTACCACGTCGAGACGCCGCGCGGCATGGTCTCGTTCCTCGACACCCCGGGCCACGAGGCCTTCACCGCCATGCGCGCACGCGGCGCACGGGCCACCGACATCGTGATTCTGGTGGTCGCCGCGGACGACGGCGTGATGCCGCAGACCAAGGAAGCCATCAAGCACGCCAAGGCCGCGGGCGTGCCCATCGTGGTGGCGATCACCAAGGCCGACAAGCCCGACGCCAACCCCGACCGCGTGCGCCAGGAACTGGTGACCGAGGAGGTGCTGCCCGAAGAGTACGGCGGCGATTCGCCCTTCGTCGCGGTATCGTCCAAGACCGGAGCGGGAATCGACGCGCTGCTCGAACAGGTGCTGCTGCAGGCCGAAGTGCTCGAACTCAGGGCGCCCGTGGACACGCTGGCCAAGGGCCTGGTGATCGAGGCGCAACTCGACAAGGGCCGCGGCCCGGTGGCCACCGTGCTCGTGCAGTCCGGAACGCTCAAGGCCGGCGACGTGGTGCTCGCGGGCCAGACGTACGGCCGCGTGCGCGCCATGCTCGACGAAACCGGCCGCTCCACAAAAACGGCGGGCCCGTCGATTCCGGTCGAAATCCAGGGCCTGACCGAGGTGCCGCAGGCCGGCGACGAATTCATGGTGCTCACCGACGAGCGCCGTGCACGTGAAATCGCCACCTACCGCGCCGGCAAATTCCGCAACACCAAGCTGGCCCAGCAGCAGGCGGTGAAGATGGAAAACATGCTCGTCGGAATGACCGCGGGCGAGGTGAAGATGCTGCCCATCATCGTCAAGGCCGACGTGCAGGGCTCGCAGGAGGCGCTGGCCCAGTCGCTGCTCAAGCTCTCGACCGGCGAGGTCAAGGTGCAGCTGGTGTACGCCGCGGTGGGCGCGATCAGCGAGTCGGACATCAACCTGGCGATCGCCTCCAAGGCCGTCGTCATCGGCTTCAACGTGCGCGCCGACGCCGGTGCGCGCAAGCTCGCCGAGAACAATGGCGTGAACCTGCGCTACTACAGCATCATCTACGACGCCGTGGACGAGTTGCGCGTGGCAATGTCCGGCATGCTGGCCCCCGAGCAGCGCGAAGAAGCCCTCGGTACGGCCGAGATCCGCACCGTGTTCGTGGCCTCCAAGATCGGTACCGTCGCGGGTTCGTACATCACCTCCGGCATGGTGCACCGCAACGCCAGGTTCCGCCTGCTGCGCGAGAACGTGGTCGTGCACACCGGCGAAATCGACTCGATCAAGCGCCTCAAGGACGACGTCCGGGAGGTCAAGGAGGGCTTCGAGTGCGGCATCAAGCTCAAGAACTACAACGACATCCGGGAAGGCGATCAGCTCGAGTTCTTTGAAATCAAGGAAATCGCGCGCACGCTGTGATGATCCCGATGGCCGCGAAGAAATCCTCCTCCCCCGATCGCGCCTTCAAGGTGGCCGACCAGATCCAGCGCGATCTCACGGAGCTCATCGCGCGCGAGCTCAAGGACCCGCGCGTGGGCCTGGTGACGCTGCAGGGCGTGGAGGTCACGCCCGACTACGCGCACGCCAAGGTGTTCTTCAGCCAGCTCACGGGCGACCCGCAGGCAACGCAGGCGGCGCTCAACCAGGCCGCGGGCTTTCTGCGCAACGGCCTGTTCAAGCGCCTGCACATCCACACCGTGCCCACGCTGCACTTCGTGTTCGACCGCAGCTGCGAGCGCGCGGCCGACATGCACGCCCTGATCGCCCAGGCGCTTGCTTCGCGGGCCAAAGAGGACTGACCGCGCTCAGGCCCCCGCCCAGAGAGCCGCTTGCAAGCCCCATCGCTCAGGGGAACGACGAGGTCTTGCAGCAGTCCTCGGGGCGCTCGCCTTCGGCAACCGGGCAGCGGTTGAGTTCGAACGGCGACTGCGCGAGCAGCGTGGTCAGCGCGCTCGACGCCATGGTCACCGCCCAGAACGCAAAGAACGCCAGGGTGTAGACGCCCTCGCGCGACAGCGCCAGCGTCTGCCCGAACCAGTGCAGGTCCTGCGGATCGACCAGGGCAAACACCAGCATTTCCAGTACGCCCGCCATCAGAAAGGCGGGCCAGGCAATCCACATCAGGCGCTGCGTCCACATGGCTACTGTCTCCTTGTTGGGTCCGCGGCTTGGCCCGTCGGACGGGGGGATCGCGGCTTCAGTGCTGCGGCGGCTGCGGCACCGGCGTGAGCGCATGGTTGCGCCCCTGGATCGCCGGCACCAGGCTCTTTGGCGTGGCCTGGAGCGTTTTGTTGATCTCGATTCCCTGGCGGTAATAGTCCTCGGCGACCACCGGGTCCGGCCGCGCAAGCGCCAGCCACAGGGTGGCGAAGCTGGCGACGATGACGCAGGCCGGGCCCGCGATCACCAGCCAGACATGGCCGAATGTCCACCACGGTGCAGTGTTTTCCGGGCAGGGGCTTGAAGGCATGGTGGCTTACTCCTTGATGACGGTCTGATTGTGTGATGCGACGCCAACCTGCTTGGCTGCCTACCGCGGAACCAGGAACACGGATTTTTCCGTCACCCGGGCGCCGGCGCCCAGGGCCTGCACGTCGAAATGCACCGCATGCGCGCCGGGCTTTTCCGAGCCATACGGTATCTGCAGGCGCACGGCGATCCAGCGCGATTGCGCGGCGCCGACGTCCACCTCGGCGTCGGAGGCCAGCGCCAGGCCTTCGAGCCCGCGTGCAGCGATGCGATAGCGCTGCGCTTGCTCCGTCGCGTTCATGATTTGCAAGCGGTAGATGTTCTCCAGCCTGCCGCCGGCGACGATGCGCGCGAGCGCCGCGCGGTCGTGCAGCACGTCCACCTTCAGCGGGGTGCGCAGCAGCAGGCTGGCCAGCATGCCCAGGCTCAGCGCCGCGAGCAGCGCGCCGTAGATCAGCACCCGGGGACGCAGCACGCGGCGCAGCATCTGCGCCTGGCTCCAGCGCCGGGCCACGCCATTTTGGGTGGCGTAGCGGATCAGGCCCCGGGGGTACTGCATCTTGTCCATCACGCCATTGCACGCATCGACGCACAGGCCGCAGCCGATGCATTCGTACTGCAGGCCCTGGCGGATGTCGATCCCCACCGGGCAGACCTGCACGCACAGCGTGCAGTCGATGCAGTCGCCCAGGCCGCTGGCCTTGGGCTCCACGGCCTTGCCGCGCGCACCCCGGGGCTCGCCGCGCTGCGCGTCGTAGCTGACGATCAGCGTGTCCGGGTCGAACATGGCGCCCTGAAAGCGCGCGTAGGGGCACATGTACTTGCACACCTGTTCGCGCATGAAGCCGGCGTTGCCATAGGTGGCAAAGCCGTAGAACAACACCCAGAAGATCTGCCAGCCGCCCTGCAGGGCGAGCAGTTCGCTGCCGAGTTCCCGGATGGGGACGAAGTAGCCCACGAAGCTCAGCCCCGTCCAGAGCGCGAGCGCGATCCAGACGATTTGCTTGAGGCCTTTCTTGCGCAGTTTCTCCCAGGTCCAGGGGCCCTTGTCCAGCCGCAGGCGGGCGCTGCGATCGCCCTCGATCCGGTGCTCGACCCACAGGAAGATCTCGGTGTAGACCGTCTGCGGGCAGGCAAAGCCGCACCACAGCCGCCCTGCGACGGCCGTGAACAGGAACAGCGCCAGCGCCGAGATGATGAGCAGGCCCGTGAGATAGATGAAGTCCTGCGGGTACAGCACCAGCCCGAACATATAGAAGCGCCGCGCCCCGAGGTCGAACAGCACCATCTGGCGCTGCCCCCATTCGAACCACGGCAGTCCGTAGAAGACCAGTTGCGTGAGCAGCACCATGGCCCAGCGCCAGCGCGCGAACGGCCCGTCGATGGAGCGCGGGTGGATCTTCTTTTGCGCCTCGTACAGGGAGCCGCCCGCGTCCCCGGACGGGGCGTCGGATGCCACCGGGACGATCGGGATGCTCTTGCGCGCGGGTTCGGTGGACGGTTGCATGCTGGTATCGAGGATGCCCCCCGCCCCCTCGGATCAGCGCGCGGCCGCCGACCCGTGCGACAGGCCCCAGACGTAGGCCGAGAGCACGCCGATCTGCTCCGCGGTCAGCTTTTCTGCCTGCGCTGGCATCTGGTTCACCTTGCCTTCGTTGATCATCGCCGTAATCACCGCCTCGCCCCAGCCGTGCAGCCAGATGTCGTCGGTCAGGTCGGGCGCGCCCAGCGCCTGGTTGCCCTTGCCGTCCATGCCGTGGCAGGCGGCGCAGAGCGCGAACTTCGATTTGCCCAGCGACGCGCGCAGCGAGTCGTGCGGGTTGCCCGAGAGGCTCAGCACGTAGTGCGAGAGATTGCGCACGTCCTCGGGGCTGCCGACCGCTGCCGCCTGGGGCGGCATATTCCCGACGCGCCCCTTGGTGATCGTCTCGCGAATCTGCTCGGGGCTGCCGCCGTGCAACCAGTCGCCATCCGTCAGGTTCGGAAAGCCCTTGCTGCCACGCGCGTCCGATCCATGGCATTGGGCGCAGTGGTTCATGAACAGCCGCTCGCCGATCGCCTGCGCCTGCGGGTCGCGCGCCATGTCTTCGGGTTTCATCGTGGCAAAGCGCGCGTACAGGGGCTCGAGCACCGTCCTGGCCTGCGCCATTTCGGCCTCGTACTGGTTCTTCTGGGTCCAGCCCAGCTGGCCCGCAAAATTGCCCAGGCCGGGGTACGCGACCAGGTAGCCGAGGCTGAACACGACGGTGATCACGAACAGCCACACCCACCAGCGCGGCAGGGGGTTGTTCATCTCGACCAGGTCCGTGTCCCAGACATGGCCGGTGGTGTTGTCGCTGCCGGCGGACACCTTCTTGCGTCCGGCCATCCAGAGCAGCACCATGCAGGCGACGATGCCGATCAGGGTCAGCGCGGCCACGAAGAGCGGCCAGAAATTGCTCTTGAAGTCACTCATGGGGTGTTTTCTCGGGGTGTTCTGCGGAAGTTCAGTCCTGCTCGAAAGGCAGCCGGGCCGCCTCTTCAAACCGCGACCGGTTGCGGCCCCGGTAGGCCCAGACCCAGATTCCCAGGAAGCAGGCCATCGATGCCAGCGTGGCGACGATGCGCAATGTGGTGATGTCCATGGCGAATCTTTCCTTTCACTTGAGCGTGCGCCCCAGGACCTGCAGGTAGGCGATGAGCGCGTCCAACTCGGACTTCCCCCTGACCTCGTCCGCCGCCGCGGCGATCTGCGCGTCGGTATAGGGAACGCCCACGGTGCGCAGGGCCTGCATGCGCGGCGCGAGCTGGCCCGGGTCGAGCTGGCTCTTCTCCAGCCAGGGGTAGGCCGGCATGTTCGATTCGGGAACCAGGTCGCGCGGATTCGTCAGGTGGATGCGATGCCATTCATCGCTGTACCTGCCGCCCACACGGTGCAGGTCCGGCCCGGTGCGCTTGCTGCCCCACTGGAAGGGGTGGTCGTAGACGAACTCGCCGGCGACGGAGTAGTGGCCGTAGCGCAGCGTCTCGGCGCGCAGCGGCCGGATCATCTGCGAATGGCAGTTGTAGCAGCCCTCGCGGATGTAGATGTCGCGGCCCGCGAGCTGCATGGCGTCGTAGGGCTTGAGGCCCGCGATCGGCTCGGTCGTGGACTTCTGGAAGAACAGCGGCAGGATCTCCACCAGGCCGCCAATGGCGATCACCAGCAGGATCAGCACGATCAGCAGGAAGTTGCTGGTCTCGACCTTTTCGTGGCGAAAGCCGGTCGCAGCGGATGCGTTGTCGGATGTGTCGTGGCTGGACATGGTCTGGCTCCTTGGGTCTCAGGCCTGCGCCGCGTGCACGGCAGGAATGAGCGCCTTGGCCGAGCGGCCACCGATCGCGGTCAGCCAGACGTTCCAGGCCATGACCAGCATTCCGCCGAGGTACAGCAGGCCGCCGACGGTGCGCACCACGTAGAACGGATAGCTCGCCTTGACGCCTTCCACGAAGCTGTAGCTGAGCGTTCCGTCGGGGTTGATTGCGCGCCACATCAGGCCCTGCATGACACCGGCGATCCACATGGCCGCGATGTACAGCACGATGCCGACGGTGGCCATCCAGAAATGCAGCTCGATGGCCTGGATCGAGTGCATTTTCTCCCTGCCGAACAGGCGCGGAACCAGGTAGTACAGCGACCCCATGGAGATCAGCCCGACCCAGCCCAGCGCGCCCGAGTGCACGTGGCCCACGGTCCAGTCGGTGTAGTGGCTCAGCGCGTTCACGGTCTTGATGGACATCATCGGCCCCTCGAACGTGGACATGCCGTAGAACGACAGCGACACGATCAGAAAGCGCAGGATGGGGTCGTCGCGCAGCTTGTGCCAGGCGCCCGACAGGGTCATGACGCCGTTGATCATCCCGCCCCAGCTGGGCGCAAGCAGGATCAGCGAGAACACCATGCCCAGCGATTGCGTCCAGTCGGGCAACGCGGTGTAGTGCAGGTGGTGCGGACCGGCCCACATGTAGGTGAAGATCAGCGCCCAGAAGTGGACGATGGACAGGCGGTAGCTGTACACCGGGCGCCCCGCCTGCTTGGGGATGAAGTAATACATCATCCCGAGGAAGCCTGCGGTGAGGAAGAAGCCCACGGCGTTGTGGCCATACCACCACTGGACCATCGCGTCCTGCACGCCGGCGTACGCCGAGTAGCTCTTCATGAAGCCCGCCGGGACCTCCGCGCTATTGACCACGTGGAGCAGCGCCACGGCCAGGATGAACGCGCCAAAGAACCAGTTCGCGACGTAGATGTGCCGGACCTTGCGCGTGCCGATGGTGCCGAAGAACACGATGGCGTAGGCCACCCAGACGAGCGTGATCAGGATGTCGATGGGCCATTCGAGCTCGGCGTATTCCTTGCCCGTGCTATAGCCCAGCGGCAGGCTGATGGCTGCCGCCAGGATGACCAACTGCCAGCCCCAGAAGGTGAACGCCGCGAGCCGCCCGGCAAACAGCGACACCTGGCTGGTGCGCTGCACCACGTAGTAGCTGCTGGCAAACAGCGTGCAGCCGCCGAACGCAAAAATCACCGCGTTCGTGTGCAGGGGGCGCAGGCGCCCGTAGCTGAGCCAGGGAATGCCGAAGTTGAGCTCCGGCCAGGCGAGCTGCGCGGCGATGAGCACGCCCACCAGCATGCCTACCACGCCCCAGACCACGGCCATCACGGAGAACTGCCGCACCACCGTATCGTCGTAATGCGCGGCATCTGTTTTTCGAGCATCCATCGGGCACCTCATCATTATTGCGATCGAAGTGTGCGGGAATCCGGCCAGACAGACATTGACCCAAGTCAACCGTCCTGGAGAATGCGCTCGCCTTCCTGCTCCAGGCTCTCGAACTGGCCGTGGTGCACCGCCCACCACAGCCCCGCCAGAATCATCAGCACCAGCACCACGGAGAGCGGGATCAGGAGGTAGAGGATGTCCATCAGAGGGGCTCCCGGGAGGTCTTGGAGAAATCGCCGCTGGTATCGGCGCTGGTGCCCGTGGGCAGCGCGCGCGCCAGGCGCGCGGCGTTGAGCACCACCAGCAGCGAACTGAGCGCCATGCCCAGGCCGGCGAGCCAGGCGGGCATCTGGCCCGCGAGCGCCAGGGGAACGCACAGCGCGTTGTACGCCGCGGCCCAGCACAGGTTCTGACGCACCACCTGCAGGCTGCGGCGCGCCAGCAACAGGGTCTGCGGCACCCGCTCCAGGCTGTCGCCGAGCACCACGAAATCCGCGCGCGACTGGGCCAGCGGCACGGCGCGGCCAAAGGCGAACGACACATGGGCACCGGCGAGCACCGGGGCATCGTTCAGGCCGTCGCCGACCATCGCCACACGGCGGCCAGCGGACTGCAAGGCCTGCAGCGCGACCAGCTTGTCCTGCGGCGTGCACCCGCCCTGCGCCCGGGCAATTCCCGCCTGCGCCGCGACGCGCTGCACCGCCTGCGTCCGGTCGCCGGACAGCAGTTGCACCGTGACGCCGGCCTGCTCCAGCGCGCGCACCACGGCGGGGGCCTCTGCGCGCAGGTCTTCCACCAGTTCAAAGCGCGCCAGCTCGTACCAGCGGTCGGCGCCGCGCTGCTCGGCCAGCACGACCTGCAACGCGGCGGCGCCATCCTGCGGCGCCGCATCCGCATGGCCGGCGGAGCCGAGCCGCAGCCTGCGCACCGTGCCCGAGGTCTCGCGCACCGTGGCGCTCAGCCCCTGCCCGGCCTGCTCCTGAAGATCCGCCACGCGCCAGCCGGCGTCCGGCGCGGGCGCTGCCGCGGCCAGGGCGCGCGATGCGGGGTGCAGCGAGTGGCGCGCCAGGGCAGCCGCGAGGCGCAGGACCGCGCCGGTGCTCCAGCCCTCGGCCACGTGCACGGCGCGCAGCGCCATGCCGTCGCGGGTCAGCGTGCCGGTCTTGTCGAACACCACGCAGTCCACCGCAGCCAAGGCCTCCAGACCCTGCAGGTTGCGCACCAGCACCCCTTGGCGCGCCAGGGTTCCCGCAGCGGTGAGCATGGCCACGGGCGCCGCCAGCGAGAGCGCACACGGGCAGGTCACGATGAGCACGGCCACCGCCACCATGAGCGCCTGCCCCGGACCGGCGTGCCACCAGAACAGCGCCGCCAGCGCCGCAGCCAGCAGCACGGCGAGCAGGAACGGCCGGGCGATACGGTCCGCCAACTGCACCAGCCGCGGCTTCTGCAAGGCCGCGCTCTCCATCAGCGCGACGATCTGCGCAAAACGGGTCTGCGCGCCCACGCCCTCGACCCGCACCTGCACCGGCGCCTGCAGGTTGTGGCTGCCCGCGGCGACGGCGCCGCCGACGCTGCGCGCCACGGGGGTCGATTCCCCGGTGAGCAGCGCCTCATCGACCTGCGTGCTGCCCTCGGTGATGCAGCCGTCGGCCGGAAACGCCTCGCCCGCGAGCACGCGAATGACGTCGCCTGCGGCCAGACGGCGCGTCGCCACGCGGCTGAAAGCACCGTCCGCGCCACGCCGCTCGACGCTGTCGGGCAGGCGATTGAGCACCGCCTCGAGCGCGCCCGCGGTGCGCTCGCGCAGGCGCGACTCGAGCAAGCGCCCGGTGAGCAGAAAGAACACGAACATGCTCAGCGAGTCGTAGTACACCTCTTTGCCGAAAATCCCCGTGGGGTTGAACGTTCCCGCCATGCTCACGCCGAAACTGATGGCCATGCCCAGCGCAACCGGCAGGTCCATGCCGACGCGGCGCGCGCGGATGTCGCGCAGCGCGGCGGAGAAGAACGGCGCGCACGAGAAGACCAGCGTGGGCAGCGTGACGACCCAGCAGGCCCAGCGCATCAGTTGCTCGGTCTCGCCGCTCAGATCGCCCGGCCGCGCCACGTACGCGGGCCACGCGTACATCATCACCTGCATCATGCAAAGCCCCGCCACCAGCCAGCGCCACAGCGCGCCGCGGCCCTCGCGCAGGCGCCGCTCACGGGCCTGTGAATCCATCGCGGGCAGGGCGCGGTAGCCCGCCCTGTGCACCGCGTCCAGCCATTGCGAGGGGCGGACCTGGCCCGGATCCCAGAGCACGCGGGCGCGGCAGCTGGCAGCGCTCACCTCGGCCCGGAGCACGCCGGGAACGGCGCGCAGCGCGTTCTCGACGGTGAGCGCGCAGGCCGCGCAGCGCATGCCTTCGAGCACCACCTGCGAGTCCCATGCGCAGGCCGCAGGGTCCTCCGCAGCGGCGCCTGCCAGCGGCACGGGATGGCCAAATGCCGGCCATTCTTGCGGGTCGTCGAGCAGCAGGATGGACGCGGCGGACGGGGGGGTCGAAGGCGGCTGCGGTGCAGCAGCACGGGACATGGTCACAGGCATGGCGCTAGTGTCGCATCCCGACCTGACACCGCGCCCCGGCAGACGCATTGACTTGTATTAAACGCGGCGACATGATCGCTCCCCAAACGCGTTCCGTGGGGGAACGCCAAGGAGAGTCCGATGTACAAATGCATCCTGATCGCCACCGACGGCTCGCCGCTGTCGGACAAGGCCGTGGAACACGGCCTGTCTCTGGCCGCGCTCGCGGGCGCCACCGTGATCGCCCTGAAGGTGGTGCCGCGCTACGCGCGCAGCTACTTTGAAGGCACCATGCCGGTTGACATGAAGGACGTGGACCGCGTGGAGAAGCAATGGAGCGACGCGGCGCAGGCCGTGGTCGATGGCATCAAGACCCGGGGCGACGCCCAGGGCGTGGTAGTCACGCCCATGACCACGCAATCCGACCTGGTCGCCGAGGCGCTGATCTCTGCCGCGAAAAAGCACCAGTGCGACCTGATCGTGATGGCCTCGCACGGCCACAAGGGCCTCAAACGCCTGCTGCTGGGCAGTGAAACCCAGCACGTGCTCACGCACTCGCACATCCCGGTGCTGGTGCTGCGCTGAGCGCCGGGGGACAAGGGCCCCACCGGCTCAGACAAGGTGGTGCCGCGCTACTCTGGGCGACGCCCAGGGCGTGGTGGTCACGCCCGTGACCACGCAATCCGACCTGGTCGCCGAGGCGCTGATCTCTGCCGCGAAAAAGCACCAGTGCGACCTGATCGTGATGGCCTTGCATGACCTCGCACGGCCACAAGGGCCTCAAGCGCCTGCTGCTGGGCAGTGAAACCCAGCACGTGCTCACGCACTCGCACATCCCGGTGCTGGTGCTGCGCTGAGCGCCGGGGGACGGGGCCCCGCCGGCTCAGGCGGCACTGCGCTGAGGGCCGGGGAACGAGGGCCCCGCCGGCTCAGGCAAAGAGATCCTGGTACTGCGCGCGCAGCAGGCTCTTCTGCACCTTGCCCATGGCGTTGCGCGGCAGTTCGGCGACCACGAAGCAGCGCTTGGGAATCTTGAAGTTCGCGAGCTGCGCCTTGAGCGTGGCGCAAATCGCCTCGCCGTCGAGCTGGGCGCCCGGCCTGGGGACCACCACGGCCACGCCCACCTCGCCAAAGTCGGGGTGCGCAACGCCCACGAGCGCGCTCTCGGCGACACCGGGCAGGCCGTTGATATGGCCCTCGATCTCGGCCGGGTAGACGTTCAGGCCACCGCTGATGATCAGGTCCCGGCTGCGCCCGACGAGGCTCAGGTAGCCGCGCGCGTCGATCCGACCCAGGTCGCCGGTCCGGAACCAGCCGTCGGGCGTGAATTCTTCAGCGGTTTTCTCGGGCATGCGCCAGTAGCCCGGGAACACGTTCGGGCCCCTGACCTGTATGCCGCCGGTCGCGCCCACGGGCAGGGGCTTGTCTGCGGCGTCGGCCACGCGCAAGCCCACCCCGGGCAGGGGAAAGCCCACGGTCGCGCCGCGCCGCTCGCTCTGACCAGCGTGGCGCGCGTCCACGCCGCAGGGGTTGGAACTGAGCATGAGGGTCTCGCTCATGCCGTAGCGCTCCAGGATGGTGTGGCCCGTGCGCTGCTGCCAGGCGTTGAAGGTTTCGAGCAGCAGCGGGGCCGACCCGGAGATGAACAGGCGCATGTTCCGCACGGCCTGCCGGTCCAGCCCCGGCTCGGCCAGCAGGCGCACGTAGAGCGTGGGAACGCCCATGAAGACGGTGGCGCGCGGCATCGCGGCGAGCACGGCCCGGGGCTCGAACGACGCCAGCCAGATCATTTTGCTGGCGTTCATCAGCGCGCCGTGGATGGCCACGAACAGGCCATGCACGTGGAAGGTGGGCAGCGCGTGGAGGAGCACGTCGCCGGCCTGCCAATCCCAGTAGTCCCTGAGCACCTGCGCGTTCGACAGCAGGTTGCCGTGCGTGAGCATCGCGCCCTTGCTGCGGCCCGTGGTGCCGCTGGTGTAGAGGATCGCGGCCAGGTCGTGCGCGCGCCGGACCGCCGGCGGGTGCGCGTCGCCATGGTGCGCCGCACGCTCGAGCAGGCTGCCCTTGTGGTCCGCGCCGAGCGTGAAGACATGCCGCACGCCCCGGATGAAGGCGATCGTGCTCACCCAGCCGAAGTTGCCCGGGCTGCACACCACCACGGCGGGATCGGCGTCGCCGATGAAGTCAGCGATCTCGGCGCTCTGGTAGGCCGTGTTCAGCGGAACGAACACATGGCCCGCGCGCAGCGTGGCGAGGTAGAGCAGCATCGCCTCGACCGACTTCTCCACCTGCACCACGACGCGGCTTCCCGGGGGCAGGTTCAGCGCCGCCAGCAGGTTCGCGATGCGCGCGCTGGTCTGCTCCAGGTCGCGCCATGTGTAGCGCAGCGGGCACCCGTCGGGCGCCGTGGCTTCCACGGCGCAAGCGTCCAGGTCGGCGGGGAATGCTGCGCGCAGCGCGCTGAAAAGATTTTCTTGTTTCATGGCGGTTTCCCGGGGGTCTCACTATTTTCGTTTTCCATGCTGCTGGTGGCGCGCCCTTGAGGGGGATGGATTCGGCAAGGGGTGCATCAGCGCAGCCTTGCACCCGCTACCCTGACCACGGCCGCCCAGCGCCGGAGTTCGTTGCGCACCAGGCCGGCAAGCTGCTGCGCATCCAGGCTCCCGTACTCGGCGCCGTTGCGCGCCCAGATGGCCCGGACCTCCTCGTCCGCGCCCAGGCGCCGCATCTCCTCGATGATGCACGCCTGCACGTCGGGGGGCGTTCCCTTTGGCGCCCACAGGCCGTACCAAGTGCTCACGTCGTAGTCGGGCAGACCCACTTCGGCTGCGCAAGGAACGTCCGCAAGGGCCGCGTTGCGCCGGGAGCCGGAGACCATGAGCGCCTTGACGCGCCCGTCCCGGATATGCGCGGCGGACGGACCCAGGCCGTCGAACATCATGTCCACGTTGCCGGCGGCGAGGACCTTCCATACCCAGTCCGCTCCGTAGGGAGCATGCTCGATCGAGACTCCCGTCTGCTGCTGGAACAGCTCGCCCGCCAGATGCTGCAAGCTGCGCCTTCCGGCCGTGCCGTACTGGAGCTTTCCGGGCTTGCTGCGCACCTGCTCCAGGAACTGCCCGAAGTCGCTGACCGGCACCGTCCCGGGGTTCACCACCAGCACCTGGGGCATGCTGACCAGAAGACATAGCGGGATGAAATCCTTTTCCAAGTCGTAGTCGAGCCGGGGGTACATCGTCGGGGCGATGGCGTGCTGCGCCCCGCCCATGAACAGCGTGTAGCCATCGGGCGCGGCCTTGGCTGCGTAGCTGGCGCCGAGCGTGCCGTCCGTGCCGCCCCGGTTGCTGGTCACCAGCGTCCTGCCCTGGGCCCGGGAGAACTGCGCGGCCAGCGGCCGGGCAAAGGCGTCGGCTCCGCCCCCTGCGGGGAAAGGCACGACCAGGGTGACCGCCCTGGTGGGCCACGTGGAAGTGGGCTGCGCCCAACCGCTGCCGCTGGCCAGGCCCGCGGCGCCGAGCAGCATGTCCCGGCGCCGGATGCGCAGATCGTTCATACATTCGCTCCCTGTCGTCGTTGCAAAAAATGCTGCACGGGGCGCGCCTGGCATGGCAGTCCAAGGCCGGCCGCGGCCCCGTCACGCCGCAGCCGGCTGCGCCATCGGCCGGCCCAGGCTGCGCAAAATGTCGCGCACGAGCTGGGCGCGCTCCCGGGGTTCCTTCGATTCGCGTTCTATGCGCAGCTTCTCGTTGCCCACCAGCTTGATGTGCCGGTTCTTCCGGATCAGCTCGACGATGCGCAGCGGATCCACCGGGGGCTGGGGGCAGAAGCTGATGTGGATCACGCCGGGCGCCGCGTCCACCTTCAGCACGCCGTAGGGCTGGCTGAGCACGCGCAGGCGGTGTACGTCGATCAGCGTCTGCGCCTGCGGCGGCAGCTTGCCGAAGCGATCGACGAGCTCTTCGAGCAGGCCGTCGATCTGCTCGGGCGCCTTCGCCGTGGCCAGCTTCTTGTAGAAGGACAGGCGCAGTTGCACGTCGCCGCAGTAGTCGCTGGGCAGCAGCGCGGGGGCGTGCAGGTTGATGTCCGTGGTCGCGCTCAGCGGGCCGAGCAGGTCCGGCTCCTTGCCGGCCCTGAGCGCCCTGACGGCTTCGGAGAGCATCTCGTTGTACAGCTGAAAGCCCACTTCGAGCATGTTGCCGCTCTGGTTTTCGCCGAGCACCTCGCCCGCGCCGCGGATCTCCAGGTCGTGCATCGCCAGGTAGAAACCGCTGCCCAGTTCCTCCATCTGCTGGATCGCATCGAGCCGCTGCGCCGCCTGTTTGGTCAGGCCCTCGATGTCCGGCACCATCAGGTAGGCGTAGGCTTGGTGGTGGCTGCGGCCCACGCGCCCGCGCAGCTGGTGCAACTGCGCCAGGCCGAACTTGTCGGCGCGGCTCATGATGATGGTGTTCGCCGTGGGCACGTCGATTCCGGTCTCGATGATGGTCGAGCACAGCAGCAGGTTGTGCCGCTGGGCCACGAAGTCGCGCATCACGCGCTCGAGCGCGCGCTCGGGCATCTGGCCGTGGGCCACGGCAATGCGCGCCTCGGGGAGGATCTCTTCGAGCTTTTGGCGCCGGTTGTCTATGGTCTCGACCTCGTTGTGCAGAAAGTACACCTGCCCGCCGCGCTTGAGCTCGCGCAGCACCGCCTCGCGGATCACGCCCGTGCCCTCGTTGCGTACAAAGGTCTTGATCGCCAGGCGCCGCTGCGGTGCGGTGGCGATCACGCTCAGGTCGCGCAGGCCCTCCAGCGCCATTCCCAGCGTGCGCGGGATCGGCGTGGCGGTGAGGGTGAGCACGTCAACCTCGGCGCGCAGCTGCTTCATCTGCTCCTTGTGGCGCACGCCGAAGCGGTGCTCTTCGTCGACGATGAGCAGGCCCAGGTTGTGGAACCGGGTGGACTCGGACAACAGCTTGTGCGTGCCGACGACGATGTCCACCATGCCGTCGCGAATGCCCGCCAGGGTGGCCGTGATCTCCTTGCCCGATCGAAAGCGCGAGACCTCGGCCACCTTGACCGGCCATTTTCCGAAGCGATCGACCAAGGTCTGGTAATGCTGCTCGGCGAGCAAGGTGGTGGGCGCGAGAAACGCCACCTGCTTGCCGCCCGTGACCGCGACGAAGGCCGCGCGCAGCGCCACCTCGGTCTTGCCAAAGCCCACGTCGCCGCAGACCAGACGGTCCATCGGGCGGGGCGAGAGCATGTCCTGGATCACGGCCTGGATCGCGGCATGCTGGTCGGCCGTTTCCTCAAAGCCGAATTCGTTCGCAAAGGCCTCGTAGTCCTGCGCCGCAAAGCGGAACGCATGGCCCTCGCGCGCAGCACGGCGCGCGTAAATGTTGAGCAGCTCGGCGGCGCTGTCGCGCACCTGCTCGGCGGCCTTGCGCCGGGCCTTCTCCCACTGGCCGCTGCCCAGCCTGTGCAGCGGGGCCTCGTCGGCGCTCACGCCGGTGTAGCGGCTGATCAGCTGCAACTGGCTCACCGGCACGTACAGCACGGCCTGGTCGGCGTATTCCAGTTGCAGGAACTCCTGCAGCGCGGGGGCGCCGTCGGCGTCGGGCTGGCCCAGATCCATGTGCACCAGCCCCCGGTAGCGGCCAATGCCGTGCGCGCTGTGCACCACCGGGTCGCCCAGGCTCAGCTCCGACAAGTCCTTGATCAGCGCCTCGACGTCGCTGACCTGCTCCTGCTTCTTGCGCCGGCGCGTGGTCGGGCCTGCGGAAAACAGCTCGGTTTCGGTGACGAAGTCGATTCCGCCCGCAACCCAGCCAAAGCCCGCGCTCAGCGCCGCCGTGGCCATTCCGAGCTTCTCGGCGGGGGCGCCCTGGAACGCGGCCAGCGAATCGAACACCGGCGGGTTCAGGCCGCTGGCGCGCAGAAAATCGAGCAGGCTCTCGCGCCGGCCGTCACTTTCGGCCAGCAGCAGCACCCGCTGCGCTGTGCTGCGCACATGCGCCTGCAGGCGGGCCAGCGGGTCTTCGGCGCCGCGCAGCACCGACAGATCGCCGAGCGTGCGCACGTCCGGGTTCTCCTGCTCCGCGGCGCGCATCAGCAGCTGCGCCTGCAAGTTGGCCCGGGTGTGGAACTGCTCGGCGGACAGGAACAGCGCCTCGGGCGGCAGCGCGGGGCGCTCGGGGTCGGCCTGGATCAGTCGGAAGCGCTCCCGGGTGTCCTGCCAGAAACGCTGGAAGACCGGCTCCAGCTCGCCATGCAGCACCACGGTGGCGCTGCTGCCCAGGTAGTCGAACATGGTCGCGGTGTCGTCAAAGAACAGCGGCAGGTAATACTCGATTCCCGCCGTGGCCACGCCGTTGCCCATGTCCTTGTAGATGCGGCTCTTCGTCGGGTCCCCCTCGAGCAGTTCGCGCCACCGGCTGCGGAACTTGGCGCGCGCCGCCTCGTCCATCGGGAACTCGCGCCCGGGCAGCAAACGCAGTTCGGACACCGGGTGCAGGCTGCGCTGGCTGTCGGGGTCAAAGCTGCGGATCGAGTCGATCTCGTCGTCGAACAAATCCACCCGGTAGGGCTCGGACGCGCCCATCGGAAACAGGTCGATCAAGCCGCCGCGCACCGCGTACTCGCCCGGGCTGACCACCTGCGACACATGGCTGTAGCCGGCGAGCGTGAGCTGGGCCTTGAATTTCTCCGCATCGAGCCGCTGGCGGAGCGCAAAGTGAAAGGTATAGCCCGCCAGAAACGCCGGCGGCGCGAGCCGGTACAGCGCCGTGGTCGCCGGCACCAGCACCACGTCGGCCGCGCCCTGCCGGATGCGCCACAGCGTCGCCAGCCGCTCGCTGATCAGGTCCTGGTGCGGCGAGAAATTGTCGTAGGGCAGCGTCTCCCAGTCGGGGAACAGCGCGCAGCGCAACCCGGGCGCAAAGAACGCGATCTCGTCGATCAGGCGCTGCGCGTCGCTGGCGTCGGCCGCAACAATGGCCACGCTGCGCTGCGCCGCCCGCTCGCGCTCGGCCAGCTGCGCCAGCAGCAGGGAATCGGCGCTGCCCGGAGGGCGGGCCAGGATGCATCGTTTTCCGGGGGAGAGTTTGGGCAGTTCCATGCAGACACGGGCGTCGGACTCGCCAGACCCCCTGCGCGAAGCGCGCACGGGCGGATGGGGCAAGCTGCGGGCTATTCTAAATTCCGGGGCCGGGCTGCCGGCATCCCTTTTGGCCGATGAAGAGGGCATCTTGTGTCGTGCTCACCCGATGGCGCCCGCACTGCCCGGCTTGCCTGCGACGTTTGGCCCATTTATCGCCATTTCATCTCCAAGGGCTCCAATGCAGCTTCACGCCCACAGCCGACACCAAGATCAGCATGGCACCGATTGATTGACCGATGGATATGACGTGATCAAAAAAGAGGTAGTCGATGACAACCGTCGATACCGGATACAGAAAAGTCAGGATGGCTACCGTGCCAAGTCCGATTTTGGAAATTGCCGAATATATCAACCAGTACAGGAATGCCGTATGCACGACACCCAGCGCAACGATGAACTGCCACTGCTGAACATCCGGATTCATCGTGGCTAGGACTTACGCAAACCAAGCGCAGCTAGCGCGCAATTCGGACTTTTGTAGTCAGTTCAGACGAAGGTCATGAGCACGCTGGGTTGGATCAACTCCTGCCTCATATAAGTCGATAGCATCTTTTTTTTGAGATTGTAAATATTCGTCTTCAACTTTTCCGCCAGCGCAGACATGCAATTCCATGCCAATATAACACATCCAATATGATTGCGTTGCGCTCTGACCGATCTGCACTGGCACTTCTCGATTCCGAGCGTCTGTTTCACTTCACGATGATACTGCTCAATTTTCCAGCGTATGGTACACATCTCTTTTGCATCGTCGGTTGATGCTTGATCGAGATCATTAGTCACAATCCATTCCGTGCGATTAGTTGTAATCGCAACCCGAAATAACTTGACCTTCGTTGCACCTGGAAAACCATGTATCTTGATCAGTTTGCCATACGCTGCGTCCTGTTGGCTCCACTGCAGTTTGCTCACGGCCTGATAGGGTTGCTTGCCACCGCTGTCGTCCACCAGGCGGTTGCTCTTGAGCGGGCAGTAAAAGGTCTTACCCTCACGGTGCAAGTGCAGCATCAGATCCTTGGTGGCGTACCAAGAATCCATCAGCACCACACGGAACGGCAGTTTTTTTATGTTCAGCGCGTCGTCGAACATTTCCTTCATATGGGTGAGCTTGGACTTGGCATCAATGTCCGGCTCATAGACGCGCCAATCTATGATCCAGTAGCGCTTGGTTCGTGGGTTCACGTACAAACAATTGACGACACCAATTCCCTTGATCAGGCGATGCTCGTTACCACTATATTGCAAGCGTACCAATCCCATCTTGTGCGAATGGTTCTTGTCCGAAACGCTGTCGTCAAACACGAGAAAGCCATCGGGAGAAGTTTCAATCACACCTTTGACCTCCTCCCAGACAACATCCGGCGTTACATTGTCATTCTGCAAATAGCGATTGATGGCGTCATGCGAAAAATGCTGATGATGATCGGCAAACCAAGTTTGCGTGTAATTCGTCTGCGACGAAATGAGAAATTGACAGTAATCACAGCATGTTGGCTTCATGTTCATGAAGTGTGGAGTTGAAACCATGCGAGTATACACCACAAAACATTACAAAAAAACTATTTTCTCGATTATTTATTTTAGTTTGCGTAAGTCCTATCCAAAAAAACAACGTGCCGCCTCTGTGGTTGGCGATGGATATGACGCAGGAGTTTTCATGTGTTTGCAATCGCATCGCTAATCGTGGTCCGATAGCCCATGGGGAGGCGAATTGTGTCTAGTTCTGAGAGGTCGAACGTAGCTATCTCTTTGTGTTCATTGCTTATGCGCAGCGAGTCAAAATTCTCACATTCACAGATGAAGGGGACTATCAATACCGGAACTACGTCTGCTACCCAATAAACGTAGGACCGAAGCGGTCGAGTAATGCGAACGGAAATGCCTGTTTCCTCCAAAATTTCGCGTGCTAGGCAATCGGTCGGCTCTTCATGTAGCTCTAATTTTCCGCCGGGTAGTTCCCATTCATCGCGTTCATTCTTTAGCAACAAAATCCGATGATCGTTTATGAGTACGCCTTTAACTGAAACGGGAAATTTAGTGGCTTTGCTATCGCTGGGGGTAGGGGGATTCATCACGGATGATTACAAGAAATTGGGCGATTAAATTCGATTTGATACAAGCAATGCGCTCGCATCGTCCTGTAGCTTTACGCGTGGATAGAGCTCCGCATTGGGATCCGCATCCTCTAGTGACCTGAGTTCTTGGACAAGTATCGAAAGTCCTGCAGGTTCGAATGCGCGACTAAAAAAAGTCTCCGCATCCATGCTGAAGTAAGTGTCTACAAGGCGGTAAAGTCCGTCGGTAAGCAAAATTGCACGCATCTCAGAGGAAAATGGGACTTCCTTGCGCTGCATATACGGAAGTCCTTTTCCGTCAGGACTAAGTATCCAATAGCCATCGGACGTATTCATCCGTTGCCGATTTGCGCGAATAGCCGGGACAAGATGCTTCCATGCCTGCTGATGAGTCATGCCGGGCTCTGCCTTGCGGACTTTGAGATACTCTCCCAGAAGCGCATGGTCAAATTTATGCACTTCGCTGCTCCCAAAAAATGAAATTGGGCCGCCATCAACTTGATAGATTATTTTGCAATCGCCAAGATTCAGAAATGTGCTTGAGCCTGGCTTCAGCGTCACATGTGCAAAGCTTGCAGAAGGAACATCGGTATGAGACCAGTTTTCCCAGTTGAGAGGTCCATCTGCTTCAAGTTTTTGCAATTCACTGGTGGCCCACCGTTGCAGATGCGGCTCCAGGGAGCGGTGACTCAGTCCCTTGGAAAACTCTCGCACAAACCACGATGCATCCGTTTCCAGACCTTCTGAAGTTTCGCGGCGTCGACCAGAAATGCTGGTCGCACCATCGAGCACCCAACCCTCATCGCGACTAAATCCGACAACGTCCTCATTCACCGCAGAGACTGAATGGGAGAGCATGTGAAAGTAACTCATATTGGACTTAGGTGTGGGCGCTTCATGAGAAGACGGTATGCAGATCGCGCACCAGCAAAGTGTGTCCTGCCATGAAGCCATCTATGATTGTTCACCAAGTATCCATCGCCTGAAGTCAAATTGATCTTCATTGTTAGCTGGCGCACCAGCGCATTGAATTTGGGCATGACGGCGGCGACATCGGGCGACAGATAAACCATCCTGTCGAAGCGGAAGCGCATTAAAAATTCATCACCTTCCAGGCTGATAACGCTGCTTTCCTTAAGTCCTTCTTCAGACTTGAACACCACTGACTTTGGTCGCGTTAATACCTGAACGGCTTCGGGCTCATGCGCCGACATTTCTTCAATCAACCGATGGCCGTCGACAAACGTACTTGCACCACCTATGCAAGATTGAGACTCAATCCAAAACGCAAGAAATTCAGGTGGTAGGGTCATACTGCTGCGATCACTGTGTGGCGTTAGAGCCATACCAGTGAGTCCCAGCTCGTTTCTATCAGCTGCGTGAGCGTGATCTGAAGAGCTGCCCACAACTTGGACGTGCGTGAGTCCAGAAGCTTCTGCGTGAGGATGATGGTAGACCCCCCCCATCTCACTCAAACTGTTGAGAAACTCTAGTTTGGATCGGATGTTGCGAAGCATGACTAGCCCATGCTTCCTATACGCGGCGCGTAACTCTGATATGCCTTCGGATGCTTGCCAAACTGGAATATCTATCTTGTTCCCTAAATTCATTTTCATCCCTTGCCTTTGAATTTGTACATCTAATCTCGTTGTTTTTCGAACCGTACATAGTCGACATTCAACACAAGAGGTCGCCCATCACTTGCCCCGTGCGCTTGAGTGGCAGCATCTGATACTGGTTCAGGTGCACGGCCGCGGCCTTCGCGCGCGGGCCGTATTGCACCGCTGCGGTGACGTCCGGGGGGAACACGCCACGATGGGTCTTGCCGCAGTTGCACACCGCTTGCAGAACGCGGTGCTCGGTGACCTGGTAGCGCAAATCGGGCAGATCGTGGACCTGCCGGGCCTCAACCACGCTGGCCTGACCCAAGGAACCGTGGCAGACATCGCAATGCTCGGGCGGTGCATGGGTGACGACCACATTGGGCTCGGCCGCTTGGCTCAGGGTATGGCCCTTGTGCCCCTTCTGTCCGCCGACCGGCCGTTGCCCGGCCTTGCGCAATGACTTGGGTTGAGGCTTGTTGAGCCCATCGCTTGAGGGCGGCTTGCTGGAGTTGCGGCTGTTCAGATTGAGCCGCGCTTGCAGTTCGTTGATCTGCGCCGTCAGCGTCTGCACCATCGCCCATAGCTCCAGAACCAGTGCACCCATCTGGGTCGAACTGAGTGTGCTGAGGTCGGGTAGCTGTTGCATTGAGTTGCGGATTATGGCCTGCGGCGAGGGGGCCTGAGTAGTTACCCCTGCTCACAACCACCTGGAGACATCGATGACACAGCGCAAATGCACACCCGCCCTCGGGATGCTGGCCTTGGCGGTCGCCTCGTTCGGCGCCCTCGCCACCGAGACGATCTACGTCGGCGGATTCGGAGGCTCGACCGAGCAGTTCTTCAAGGAAAAGATCATTCCTCCCTTTGAAGCAAAGACGGGTGCCAAGGTGGTCTACATCCCGGGCAACTCCACGGACACCCTGGCCAAGCTGCAGGCACAAAGGGGACGACAGGAAATCTCCGTGGCACTCATCGACGATGGCCCGATGTACCAGGCCGTCGGTCAGGGCCTTTGCGCCAAGGTGGAGGACGGCGGCCCCATCAAGGATTTGTATCCCACGGCACGCATGGTCGGTGACAGATCCGTCGGCATCGGTTTCATTGCCAGTGGTTTGGCCTACAACAAGGAAGTCTTTGCGAAGAACGGCTGGAAGGCGCCGACTTCGTGGCAAGACCTGACCGACGCGAAATACAAGCAGAAGGTCGTCATCCCACCCATCACCAACGGCTATGGACTGCTGACGCTGGTCATGATGTCCCGCCTCAACGGGGGTGGCGAGGACAAAATGGACCCGGGCTTCGATGTGATGCGCAAGAAGGTCGCTCCCAATGTGCTGGCGTGGGAACCTTCTCCGGGAAAGATGGCCCAGATGCTGCAAACCGGCGAGGCCGCGCTGGTCGTGTGGGGCAACGGCCGTGTGCAGGCAGTCGTGGATCAGGGTGCGTCGGTGGAGTTCGTTTATCCAAAAGAAGGCGCGGTGATGATCATGACCGCCGGCTGCGTGGTTGAAGGTGCGCCGCAAGCCAAGCTCGGGCAACAGTTTCTCCAACACATCGTGTCGGCCGAGTCGCAGGCCGTGCTGGCCGGTGCGCAGAGCTGGGGCCCGGTGAACAAGACCACGAAGCTGGCGCCGGACGTGGTCCGGAAGGTGGTGTACGGTCCGGAGAGGGTCGGTGCGCTGATCGCGCCCAACTACGAAGTGATCAACGCCAAGCGCGCCGAGTGGACCACCCGCTGGAATCGCACGGTCGAGCGCTGACACAGCGTTCGAGCCAGACGGCGCTTGGGCACGCGGCCAGCGCCGTGTGCTGGGGTCCGCCCGGCCCTGGCCGCATGTCCTGAAGGGGCCGGTTGAACGAGGCGTTTCACGGGAACCACTCCAGCGGGGCCGGTCTTCGCATGCGCGCCAGCGGTACATCACTACATCCAGGACATCCCATGAGCTTCCTCGAACTGAAGGGCCTCTCCAAGCGCTATGACAACGTCGTGGTGGTGGCCCCAAGCAATCTTTGCGTGGACCAAGGCGAATTCGTCTGTCTTTTGGGCCCGTCAGGCTGCGGCAAGACCACGACGCTGCAGATGGTGGCGGGCTTTGTACGACCCACGAGTGGCCGCATCTTGCTCGACGGAGCAGACATCACCGATGTCCAGCCCAACCGGCGTGGGCTGGGCATCGTGTTCCAGCGCTATGCGCTGTTCCCCCACATGACGGTGGCCGAGAACATCGCATTCGGCCTGGAAATGCAGGGCATCGCCGCTGGCGAGCGACGCCAGCGTGTCGGGGCGATGCTGGACCTGGTGCGCCTGAGCACCATGGCCGGGCGCTACCCACGCGAACTCTCGGGCGGCCAGCGCCAGCGCGTGGCCTTGGCCCGCGCCTTGACCATTCAACCGCCGGTGCTGCTGCTGGACGAGCCCATGGGCGCACTGGACGCCAAGCTGCGTGAAGAGATGCAGATCGAACTGCGCGCACTACAGCACCGGGTGGGAGTCACGACCATCATGGTGACGCATGACCAGGCGGAGGCCATGACACTCGCAGACCGGGTCGTTCTGATGAACAAGGGTTGCATCGAGCAAATCGATCGGCCCTTTGAGATGTACGAGCGCCCCAACGGTCGCTTCTCGTCCACTTTCCTCGGCAAGGCCAACGTTTTCGCGGCCACGCGCGCGCAGTCCGGCGATTGCGTTGACGTTCAGGGACACCGGCTGCCCTCCAGCGACCTGGCGTGCACCGGGGCCCTCGACTACATCGTGCGCCCCGAGAAGATCGCGTTCACCGGCGACGCGAACGCCCTTGTCCGGGGGCGCGTGACGGCGCGCGCGTTTCTCGGGAATCACTGGCTGTTTCAGATCGATACGCCGCTGGGCAGCATGCAAATGACCCACGCCAACACCGGTTCGCCTCAGGCCAACGAAGGCGATGCCGTGGGCCTGTGCTGGGCGCCGCAGGACGCTCGGCTCGTGCCGCGTGCGCAGGCCGCGAAATGACGCATCCGTCCAGGATGTTGCCCTACTGGCTGACGGCGCCTGGTGCGCTGATCGCGCTGGCCTTCGTCGCCGTGCCGTTGGTGATGACGCTCTCGCTGAGCCTGTACCCATTCGTCCCGGGCGGTGGCGTCGGCGAGCAGATGACGATCGCCAACTTTGCCGATGTGGCGCGCGACGATTACTTCCACGCCATCTTCGCGCGGACCTTCGGCATGGCTTTTCTCGTCACGCTGATCTGCATCGTGATCGGCGTTCCCGAGGCCCATGTCCTGGGCCGACTGTCCGAACGGTGGCGCGCGGTGTCGATCGTGATCGTGCTCGGACCGATGCTGATCTCGGTGGTCGTTCGGACGCTCGGCTGGGCGGTGCTGCTCGGCAACGAGGGCGTGATCAACAAGCTGCTGCTGGCCACCGGCCTCGTGCACGAACCCGTGAAGATGATGTTCACGTTCACCGGCGTGGTGCTCGCGCTTGTGCATGTGCTGGTCCCCTTCATGGTGCTCGCTGTGTGGGCGTCCCTGCAGAAGCTCGACGCCACCACCGAACAGGCAGCCGAATCACTCGGCGCCGGTCCTTGGACCGTGCTCCGGCGCATCGTCTTCCCACAGGTGATCCCCGGGGTTCTCTCCGGCAGCCTCATCGTCTTCTCGCTGGCGGCGAGCGCTTTTGCAACGCCAGCCATCATCGGTGGCAGGCGCTTGAAAGTGGTGCCGACCACGATCTACGACGAATTCCTGGGCAATCTGAACTGGCCCTTGGGCGCCGCGCTCGCCGCAGTGCTGCTGGTCATCGTTCTTGCGGTGTCGATGGGCGCGAACCGGTTTGTCGAGCGGCGCTACAAGCAGGTGTTCCCATGAAACATGCACACCCTTTGCTGCGGGTGTTCCACTGGCTGTTCGCGGCCTTCATGCTGGCGCCTCTTCTGATGGTGGTGCTCGTGTCGTTCACTGACAAGGGCTACATCGCGATGCCCTTCGATGGTGCTTCGTGGCGCTGGTACGCCGCCATCCTGAAGGACGACGATTTCATGCGCGCCTTCTACCGCAGCCTGGCCCTGGGTGCCGGGGCGGCGACGCTGGCCACCTTGGCCGCGGTGCCCGCGGGCATGGCCATCGCCTGGCAGCGCTTTCCTGGCCGCGAGGCCATTCTCGGACTGCTGCTGTCGCCCCTCATGGTGCCGCACGTCGTGCTGGGTATTGCCCTGCTGCGTTTTCTCACGCAACTCGGCGCGTCCGCAACCCTGTGGGGGCTGACCGCGGCGCACACCGTGCTCGTGCTGCCCTACGTGCTGCGCCTGGTCGTGGCGGCGGCCACCGGCTTCGACCGCACGGTGGCCCAGGCCGCGGAGTCGCTGGGGGCTTCGGCATGGACGGTGTTTCGCCGTGTTGAACTGCCCCTCATCACTCCCGGCGTTGCGGGCGGCTGGCTCATCGCGTTCATCAACAGCTTCGACGAGCTGACGATGTCCATCTTCGTCGCCTCGGCCGGCACGCAGACGCTGCCGGTCAAGATGTACAACCACATCGCCCACACCATTGATCCGCTGCTGGCGTCCATTTCCACCGTGTTGATCGTGCTGACGCTGGTGCTGATGATGCTGCTCGATCGCTTCTACGGCATCGACCGTGTGTTGGTGGGCAAGCCATGAACGCGAATCGGGCCATCGACACGCTGGTCATTGGTGGCGGCGCGGTCGGCATGTCCGTCGCCTATGGCCTGGCACGTGCGGGCGAGCGCGTGCGCGTGCTCGATGAGGGCGACGATGCATTCCGTGCTGCACGCGGCAACTTCGGCCTCGTGTGGGTGCATGGCAAGGGCGTGGGCAACCCTGCCTATGCACGCTGGTCCATGGCCGCCGCAAGTCAGTGGCCCGCCTTTGCGGCCGAACTCCAGGAACTCACGGGCATCGCCGTCGAACTCTCGCAAAACGGCGGACTCACGATGTTCCTGACCGAGGAGGAACTGGCCGCGCGCGCCGCCGACTGCATGTCGATCCGGAATGCGCTGGGTGGGCACTATCCCTTCGAAGTGCTGGACCCCGCGGGGGTCCGTGCCATCTCTCCCCATAGCGGACCGGACGTGGTCGGTGCGATCTTCGGCCCGATGGATGGCCACGTCAGTCCCTTGCGTCTGCTGCGCGCGCTGTTCCAAGGTTTCAAGTCACGGGGCGGCGATCTGGTCACCGGGGTTCGGGTCGAACGGATCGGCCATCGTGCTGGTGAATTCCATGTGGCCGCCGCAGGCGCCACGCACGTCGCGGCCCGCGTGGTCCTGGCGGCCGGGCTCGGGAACCGGGAGCTGGCGCCGATGGTCGGTCTGCTGGCTCCCGTCAGACCCAGCCGCGGGCAGATCCTGGTCACCGAGCGTGTGCAACCCTTCCTGAACCACCCGACGATGCACGTGCGCCAGACCGGCGAGGGCGTCGTGCAGATCGGCGACTCCAAGGAGGACGTGGGGTTCAACGACGGGACCACGGTGGAACAGCTCGCGCGCATCGCGCAGCGCGCCAGCCGCCTTTTCCCGATCCTGGGCAAGGTCAACGTGGTGCGCACCTGGGGCGCTCTGCGGGTCATGACGTCCGATGGCTTCCCGATCTACCAAGCATCGCGCGATTGCCCCGGCGCGTACCTCGTCACCTGCCACAGCGGCATCACTCTGGCGTCCATGCATACGGGTCCGCTGGTTCGCTGGATGCGTGGTGGCGCCGAGCCTTCCGAGATTCAAACCTTCAAAGCGGAGCGCTTTCATGTTTAGAACGATGCCGCTCCCCACGCGCGATCAGCGGCGCGTGGTGGAGATATTCGTCGAGGGGCGAAGCGTGCCCGCCCGCGAGGGCGATACGCTGGCCGCAGCACTTCTGAATGCCCGGGTCGTGCCGTTTCGGCGCACGCCGGTATCGGGCCAGCCGCGCGCGCCGCTGTGTCTCATGGGTGTCTGCTTCGACTGCCTCGTCGAGGTGGATGGCGCCCGGAACGTGCAGTCTTGCATGGTTCAGGTCCGCGCCGGCATGCAGGTGCGGCTGCCCACGGGAGCACGGCAGATGAGGGCCCCGGCATGACAGAGAGGACACACGACCTCATCGTCGTCGGTGCGGGGCCGGCGGGCATGTCTGCCGCGCTGACGGCCGCGTCCATCGGCTTGAAGACGCTGTTGCTGGACGAGCAGCCGCGCCCGGGCGGGCAGATCTACCGCAACATCACTGCGGCTGCGCCGTCCGTGGCCGCGCTGCTCGGCGCCGACTATCGCCATGGAGAGACGTTGACGGACCGGCTCGCCCGGTCGGACGCCGATCTTCGTTTCGGCACGGCGGTGTGGGACGTTGCGCGCGACCTCACCGTCACTGCACAGCAAGATGGCCAGTCATTTCGCGTGCAGGCGCCGCAGCTCATCGCCGCCACTGGCGCCATGGAGCGGCCCTCCCCCATTGCGGGCTGGACGCTGCCGGGCGTGCTCAATGCCGGGGCGGCGCAGATCGCGTTGAAAAGCGCGAGCGCCATCCCTTGCGGCCGCGTCGTGCTCGCGGGAGCGGGCCCGCTGCTGCTGCTGGTCGCCTGCCAGTTGCTGGACGCCGGGGTGTCACTGGGCGGCATCGTGGAGACTGCGCCAACGGCGAACCGCTGGCGCGCGCTGCGCCATCTGCCGACGGCGCTGCGCGCGCCAGCCTACTTGGCGAAGGGCGTGCGCATGCTGCAGCGTGTTCGCCGATCCGGCGTGCCGACGTTCTCTGCCGCCGCGTCGGTGCGCGTCGAGGGCAACGAGCGGGCTCAGGCACTGGTGTTCGCGGCCGGCGGCAAGGAGCATCGTCTGGATGCCGATGTCGTGCTGCTGCACCACGGGGTCGTGCCGAACAACCAGCTCAGCCGGCTGCTGCGGGTCGATCATGACTGGGACCCCGTCCAGCTCGCGTGGTGCCCGCGCGTTGACGCCTGGGGCGAAACCTCGCTCGCGGGTTTTCGTATCGCGGGCGATG
Organism: Verminephrobacter aporrectodeae subsp. tuberculatae; assembly: GCF_026127385.1. NCBI lineage: Bacteria > Pseudomonadati > Pseudomonadota > Betaproteobacteria > Burkholderiales > Comamonadaceae > Verminephrobacter > Verminephrobacter aporrectodeae. Next base: position 1,667,090 of record NZ_QZCX01000001.1, on the reverse strand, counting down.
GCGCGGCCATCGCCGGTGCGCTTGCCGCGGAGCCCGGCGGTGCGCTCGCTGCCTTGGGAGCGGCGCGGGCCCTGGGCAGGCTGAGCGCGCCCGCGTGTGAGGCGCGCGCCACGCCCGTGCGCCGGGCGCTGATGCGCCAACTGCGCATTCGTCCCTTCCTCGATGCGCTGTATCGGCCACCCGAGTGGCTGTCCACACCCGCTGACGAGACCGTGGTTTGCCGCTGCGAGGAAGTCACGGCCGGTCGCATCCGCGAGATGGCTCGGCTGGGATGCCAGGGCCCCAACCAGACCAAGTTCTTCAGCCGTTGCGGCATGGGGCCGTGTCAGGGCCGCATGTGCGGGCTGGCGGTCACCCAGATCCTTGCCAGCGAATTGGGCAAGCCGCCCGGCCAAGTCGGTGCCTACCGCATCCGCGCACCCTTGAAGCCGGTGTCCGTGTCCTCCATCGCCGCGTCGGCTGACACAGCAGCCATCGAGATTTTTGAAGTCGGGGAAAACGCATGAGCGAACCGGGGAATGAATGGCCTCGGCGCGCCAGCGTGCGCTGAGCCTTGAATTGCGCCGCATCGGGCCTTTTCCAGAGCGCAAAGTGAAAGGTATGGCCCGCCAGATACGCCAGCGGCGCCGGATGCGCCACAGCGTCGCCAGCCGCTCGCTGATCAAGTCCTGATCCTGATTTAGCATCAGCCCATGCCCGCCGTAAGCGCCCCTGCCGCCCTTATGACCGACCCCGACCGCGCACCGGGTGCAGGGGGCCTGCCGCGCGCCGCTGCCTGGCTGCTGCCCGCCCTGCTGCTGGGCCTTGTGGCGGGCGCGGCGCTTGCGTTGCAGCAGCCTTGGCTGTGGCCACCCCTGGTGTACTGGGCCTTGCTGTGCTGCGCGCTTGTGCCGGCAGCATGCTGCGCGCTTGCGGCGGCCAGGCCCCGCGCATCGCGGTGGGCCTGGGCTCTGGTGATGGCGTCGCCCGTGCTCGCCGGGGGAAGCGGTGCCGCAGCCATGTTCGCGGTCTGCGGTCTGCGCGCTTCGGGCTACATGGAGCTGGCCCTGGCGCCCGCGCTGGAAGGGCGGGACATCCGCGTAACGGGGCTGGTCGCGGCCATGCCGCAGACCCACGCGGCGGGTACCCGCCTGCGTCTGGCGGTGGAGACCGCACACCTGCAGGGCGCGCCCGTGCGCCTGCCGCCGCTTGTCGAAGTGGCCTGGTACGGCGGGGCCTTGCGCGGCGCGGACGAGGCCGTGGACGCAGACGTGCAGCGCCGCCCCCCCACGGTGCGCGCGGGTGAGCGCTGGGATCTGACGCTGCGCCTGAAAGCGCCGCACGGCCTGTACAACCCCCATGGTTTTGACTACGAGCTGTGGCTCTGGGAGCAGGGCGTGCAGGCCACCGGCTATGTGCGCACGGGCCCGAGGGACGAAGCGCCGCGGCGCCTGGCGTCCACCTGGTGCTACCCCGTGGAGCAGTTGCGCCAGTCCGTGCGCGACACCATCCTGGAGCGCCTGGGCCGCAGCGCGCAGGGCGCGGAAACCGCAGAGGGCGGCGACCCGGGCCGCGCGCGCATTGCCGGTGTCGTTGCGGCGCTGGTCACGGGCGACCAGCGCGCCATCGACCGCGCGGACTGGGATCTGTTCCGCGCCACCGGGGTGGCGCACCTCATGAGCATTTCGGGCCTGCACATCACCTTGTTCGCGTGGCTCGCCGCGCTGCTGGTGCGCATGCTCTGGCGGCGCTCCGCGCGCCTGTGCCTGGCGGTGCCGGCGCCGTCTGCGGCGCTGGTCGCCGGGGTGGCGCTGGCCGCCGCGTATGCGCTCTTCAGCGGCTGGGGCGTTCCCGCGCAGCGCACGGTGATCATGCTCGCCAGCGTGGCGCTGCTGCAGCTGAGCGGGCGGCGCTGGCCCTGGCCGCAGGTCTGGCTGCTGGCCTGCGCGGCGGTGGTGCTGGTCGATCCCTGGGCGCTGGCGCAGGCGGGCTTCTGGCTGAGCTTCGTCGCGGTGGGGATGTTGTTTGCCACGAATCCGGTCGCCGACAGGGCTTCCGCTTCTGGCGCCATCGGCCGATTCCACGCGCTGCTGCGCGAGCAGTGGGTGGTCACGCTGGCGCTCACGCCCCTGGGCCTGCTGCTGTTTGCCCAGGTCCCGCTGCTGGGTTTCGTGGCCAACCTGGCGGCGATTCCCTGGGTCACGCTGGTGGTGACGCCGCTGGCGCTCGGCGGTGCGCTGTGGGCGCCGCTGTGGGACCTGGCGGCGCTCAGTCTGCAACCGCTGATGGCCTGGCTGCAATGGCTCGCGCAATGGCCCTGGGCGGTGCTGTTTCTGCCTGCGGCGCCGCTGTGGGCGGGTAGCGCGGCGGTGCTGGGCGGCGCGCTGCTGGCGCTGCGCATGCCCTGGCGCTTGCGCCTGCTGGCGCTGCCATTGCTCTGGCCGGCGCTGTGCTGGCAGCCCGCGCGGCCGCCGCCGGGGCAGTTCGACTTGCTCGCAGCAGACGTTGGCCAGGGCGGCGCGGTGCTGGTGCGCACCGCCAACCACACGCTGCTCTACGACGCGGGTCCGCGTTTCAGCCGCGAGAGCGACGCCGGGCAGCGCGTGCTGGTGCCCTTGCTGCGCGCGCTCGGCGAGCGGGTGGATCTGCTCATGCTCAGCCACCGCGACGCGGACCACAGCGGCGGCGCCGCGGCCGTGCTGGCGCAGCAGCCACAGGCCGCGCTCAGCGGCTCGATCGAGGCCGGGCATGCATTGCAGGAACTGCGCCCCGTCCAGCCCTGCCTCGCCGGCCAGCGCTGGGAATGGGACGGCGTGCGCTTCGAGCTGCTGCACCCGCTGCCCGGAGACGCCGCCCCCGGGCAGCGCCGCGCGCCGCGTCCGAATGCCCTGAGTTGCGTGCTGCGCATCGCGGCCGCAGGGGCGCCCGCGGCCCTGCTCGCCGGGGACATCGAGGCCGCGCAGGAGCGGGCCCTGGTGGCGCGCGGCGCGGCGCTGCAGGCCGACCTGCTGCTGGTGCCGCACCATGGCAGCAAGACCTCCTCGTCGCCCGCGTTTCTGGACGCCGTCCGGCCACGCGCCGCCTTGGTGCAGGCCGGCTACCGCAACCGCTTCGGCCATCCGGCGCCCGAGGTGTTGCGACGCTACCAGGCGCGCGGCGTCCGGGTGCTGGAGTCCGCGCGCTGCGGCGCCGCCAGCTGGTCCTCGGCCCGGCCCGGGGTGGTGGCCTGCGCACGCGACACCGGGCGCCGGTATTGGCAGCACCGCGTGCCCCCACGCGGCGAATGACCCCTGGCGCGGGGTGGATAGGCGACGGCGCGCTGCCGGCAGGGGCTGCTGCGCCGTGCACGGGCGCATAACTTGCTATCCTCTGCGCCAGGAGGCCGGTTCATGCAGCAATTCGACGAGATGTATGCCAAGCAGCCTATGGACGGCGGCGCCGTGCGGGCGCATTACGCGCGCTACGCGCAGTGGCTGGACCAGCAGCCCCCCGAGGGAATGCAGGCGCGCCGGGCCGAAGCCGAGATGATCTTCCGGCGCGTGGGGATCACCTTTGCCGTCTACGGCGCCAAGGACGAGGACGGAGTGGGCAACGAGCGCCTGATCCCGTTCGACCTGATCCCGCGCATCATCCCGGCGCACGAGTGGAGCCGCCTGCAACAGGGGCTGGTGCAGCGGGTCACGGCGCTCAACCGCTTCATCCACGACATCTACCACGGCCAGGACATCGTGCGCGCCGGCGTCGTCGCCGCCGACCTCATCGTCGGCAACGCCCAGTACCGGCCCGAAATGGCGGGCCTGTCCGTGCCGCAGGACATCTACGCGCACATCGCCGGAATCGACATCGTGCGCGCGCCCGACGCGCAGGGCGTGGGCGAGTACTACGTGCTCGAAGACAACCTGCGCGTCCCCAGCGGCGTGAGCTACATGCTCGAAAACCGCAAGATGATGATGCGTCTGTTCCCCGAACTGTTCAGCCTGCACAAGGTGGCGCCGGTCGCGCACTACCCCGACATGCTGCTCGAGACCCTGCGCGCCAGCGCCCCCGCGACGTCGGACGAGCCCACGGTGGTGGTGCTGACACCCGGCATGCACAACAGCGCGTACTTCGAGCACGCCTTCCTGGCGCAGCAGATGGGCGTGGAACTGGTCGAAGGGCAGGACCTCGTGGTCCGGGACGGCTTCGTCTACATGCGCACCACGCGCGGCCTGCAGCGCGTGGACGTGATCTACCGGCGGGTGGACGACGATTTCCTCGATCCGCAGGTGTTCCGCCGCAACTCCACGCTGGGCTGCCATGGCCTGATGGACGCCTACCGCGCAGGCCACGTCGGCATCTGCAACGCCGTGGGGATCGGCGTCGCGGACGACAAGTCGGTCTACCCCCAGGTGCCCGAGATGATCCGCTTCTACCTGGGCCAGGAACCCATTCTCAAGAACGTCCCCACCTGGATGTGCCGCAGGCCGGACGAGTTGCAGTACGTGCTCGGCCAGCTGCGCCAGCAGCAGGGAATCGGCGCTGCCCGGGGGGCGGGCCAGAGTGAATCGTTTTCCGGGGGAGAGTTTGGGCAGTTCCATGCAGACACGGGCGTCGGACTCGCCGGACCCCCTGCGCGAAGCGCGCACGGGCGGATGGGGCAAGCTGCGGGCTATTCTAAATTCCGGGGCCGGGCTGCCGGCATCCCTTTTGGCCGATGAAGAGGGCATCTTGTGTCGTGCTCACCCGATGGCGCCCGCACTGCCCGGCTTGCCTGCAACGTTTGGCCAATTTATCGCCATTTCATCTCCAAGGGCTCCAGGGCATTCTCCAATGCAGCTTCACGCCCACAGCCGACACCAAGATCAGCATGGCACCGATTGATTGACCGATGGATATGACGTGATCAAAAAAGAGGTAGTCGATGACAACCGTCGATACCGGATACAGAAAAGTCAGGATGGCTACCGTGCCAAGTCCGATTTTGGAAATTGCCGAATATATCAACCAGTACAGGAATGCCGTATGCACGACACCCAGCGCAACGATGAACTGCCACTGCTGAACGTCCGGATGCATCGTGGTGATGCTGGTTATCGGAAACGTTGCCAGCGCACCCGCCAGGGTTTGAACGAAAACGATGAACAGCGGGGGAATTCCGGATAACTTCTTTGCAATCAACACCGAGCCGGAATACAAGCTGGTTGCCAACAGAACCAATCCGATACCGGCAAACTCCTGCAGCGCCAGCCTTGCATCACCGAACCCAACGATGGTCAGCAATCCGATGAAGGCCAACACCGTCCAGACTCCATCCGAAAGCGCAATTTTCTCTCTGAAAACAAATGCACCGGCAAGAAGAATGATGAACGGATTGACGTGATATACAATGGTCGCCAACGATATGGACATCATCGAAAAAGCATTGAACAAGAATATCCAATTAAAAACCACGAACAGGCCCGAAACGACCATCCACGCCAGTTTTCTGGACGTCATGTTCTCCCTGCATTTCCGTCCATGAAACAGACATATCGGAAGGACACAAACACATGCAATGGCACATCTGAAAAAAACCACGTTTTCCGGAGCCTGCCCTGACTTGATGACAAACAGTCCAATGCTCCCGGAAACCAACATGGCAACGGCCATTTCAATGGTCCCCCGCCACTCCTTCCTTTTTTCATACTCCATCAATTTCCCCTTTCACTTTTGGTAAGTTGCTTTCTAAGTCTTGATGGACTTACTATTGGGAGTCACAAATGAAGAGTTTTCACTTTGATGTTGATCTGCTAAGAACATTCGTCTGTGTCGCAGATGCAAAAAGTTTCACCATCGCGGGTGAACGATTGCACAGAACACAATCGGCCGTTAGTGTGAAAATTAAAAAACTGGAGGACCAGCTTGGTCACAGGCTCTTGGATCGCACTTCGCCTGTTCGACCAACATCCATTGGAGCACATTTCCTGGAGACTGCCCGGCGCCTGATCGATGCACATGAAGACGCATTCATTGAATTGACTCAAGCCTGCCAAGTCGAGCGCATTACAGTAGGTACATCAGAGACATACGCCGTATCGCTTCTTTCCCCCGTTCTCAAGAACTTCAAGAAATGCTTCCCGCAGCTTGAGATCGAAATTCGCTGCGGTCATAGTTGGGATCTCCTCGAAGCTCAGTCATCCGAGCGAATTGATCTGGTGTTGGCAACCCATTCACCCAAGCACTCAGGGGTCACGCTCCAGCGTCAGAAGTTGATCTGGGTTTGTGGCCCCAATAGCATCGCCTACCAAGAGGAGCGTCTGCCCTTGGCTGTTTTTCCAAACGGCTGCTTGTATCGAGACGCGGCCATAGCCGCATTGGTACAGATGAGACGTCCTTGGTCGATTGCTTATACCTGCTCCCATTACGACGGACTTCTCGCTGCAATCTCGACAGAAAGCGCATTGACAGCTCTGACCGAAAGTGCGATTCCATCGCAGTTCAAACGCTTGGATCGTTCTCACGGTCTCCCGGATCTTCCAACCATGGATGTTGCGCTCTACAGAGCTCCCGAGATTTCGCCGGTGGCAAGAAAGTTGGGATCCGTAATCGAGGCGTACTACCTTGGTGACCAATCGGTAGTAAATCCAGTAGATAGTAGTAATCAACATTCTCGCGATCCCTCTACGTCGCTCAGCTGATTCGATGTGATTATTGGTGCACGTGCGACATTCGCCCCAGTAATCGCGATACCCAAAAACACATGATTAATTGCACGATGCAATCCCCAAAATTCCATGGATGGTTCCTTGTTTTTCTGCAAATGTTGTTGCCTAGCATAGGCTGCATTAGGCCACTCTGTAGTGTTCGGTGATCGATGATGAAAATCGTGCTGAGGAAGATCACCTGGTAACACCAATAACCGCACGGGGATGTGGTACAGTAATTGCGCACTCCACCAGACCAACCAGCACCCGTAGTACGATGTGGCACTGTGCGTAGCACTGCGCATTGGTGTTGCACTTCCACAAAATCGAGCCCAAGAATGAGTATAATGAACGCTCCTTGCATGCCCAACGTGCTGCGTGGGAACCAACCAAGCGTGCTCACTAACAAATTCCAACATCACACTTATCTGATAGAGAAATATTATTGGAACTATCACACCAAAGAAAATTTCCTCCTGACTCACCCATCCCAGTACCAAGGCTCCACCCCAGATCAATAGATACACATAGACCATTACCAAGCGCATAGGCCTTTTGTGCACAAAATTACTCCGAATCCGCTGAGTAATAAAATACAAATGAAACTTGGGTGAAAAAATGTTCAGGAGAAGTCTGATCCACAGTGCCTTTACGGACATACCAGGTTTAAAGCCACTCTTCATGAGAAACTGAACAGATGGATCATCTTTAGTCGAAAAAATACCAAAGCGGTGATGTTTCTCGAAATGTTCCCTGCGATACTCTTCTGCCGTTTGAGTAAATGTCAAAACCGTTAGTAACTCGCCAATGACATAATCAATCTTTCGCCAACCAGAGAAGCGACCATGAATGCACTGATGCACGACTGTGCTGACCAGACGTCGCGCCCCACTCACAACCAAACACCAACCGGTGATCATACTAACCCACGACCACCCGCCAGTATTCATCACTCCACCAATAGACAACGCAATGCCACCGATGTAGCTCGTTGCAGCCATTAGCAGAAAGGACTTGGCGCTATGAACGAGCAATGGGCGTTCCCCCTCAAGCGGAACACCGGTCAGCCATGTCCAAAACCAACTGCTCCAACTCGGAAGCACTCGATAGGTTTCTCTTGGTTCCATGGTGAAGTCCCTACAATGTGAACCGCTGATGCATAATACGTTCGGCGCGGAGAAATCGGCAGAAAGTTTCCGACTTATCAAACACTGCTGCAGAACCTGAGTGTTTTGATATCATAAGCAACCAGTCAAAGAACTGCGACAAATCTGCTTTGCGATAGAAATGTACTTTTGAAAGTAAGCCAACGATATCCCGATAATTGTAATCACTAATTATTCTCGATAGCCCCATCAGACCTGTCATGAATGGCTCGTCCAATGCAGGACGTTCTATCATTTTAGGCTTAGGTAGCTTGGTTGAAACTACGGATTTCTTGAAGACAGACTCGGCGGGTGAATCACCAATGTTGAAATCCAAGCATAGGTTCAGTCTTCTCTCATTGGAGAAATTTGTCGCAGAATGGAGATGCACCGCATCGAGATGCCAAATTTCACCCACTCGCATATGGAAAACGTCCTTCTCCTCCGAGTGAAGACACGCAACATTGGTCTTGATCGGGATATGCAACCGTAACCATCGATTGGCGTGTTCATCAAACTCAAGAAAATCACGGTGAGGAATAAGAGTTCCATCTCCCATTGAATGCACTCGCACAAGTCGTAGGTGCTTGGTCTCGAAATATGAGTCGATCCATTGATTAATTGAATTCAATTCTGCACCACGTGGAGTAATCTTCAGAGGAATGTTACTCTCCGTCACCAGCCCGTCATCATCCAATCCACTGACATTACGAAGAACAAAGGTTTTCCAATCACCTACGCAAAACTCGCTGTAATTTTTATTATCTTGTGTGAAATACATGATACGACCAATGTCGCTTTGAAAGTGAGCGATGTCATTAGTAGTGTTCATAATTTTAGAGTACATGTAAAACCTCCGTGAAGATCATTCATCACATCAGCATCGCGCTGATGCGAACCAGTAGATGGGGTACTGATCCGGAATCAGTATTTTCCTTTTTAGACTACTCGCTGCATCTCCTTGGCAATCGCATTCCAAAATACCCCGAAGAGCTCAATATGTTGGTGGAAGCCGTTTTGGATACGCAGCCAAGAGTTTGCATCAATGTAAAACTGCCGAGCACCGTTCAGTGACTCGATCTTGTGCTCTTTTTCCGCTGCACCGATGTGAGCATAGAAGTACTCGCATGCTTCGTGAAACTCGTCTTCAATCACCCATAGGTGCTTGTATTGCACCGCACCGTCATACATCTTACGCAGCATGGTGTAGGCTTGCCACTCAAGCGCCAGTTGAGCACCAGAGCCTGTGGCATTATCACTCCCATACATGGATTTCTCCCCTTCGATCAGAGCGTACGTCTCCGGAAGTGGAGTAATGTTTCGCTCAATTGTTTTCCAACTCAGCATCTCCGGTTCACCAAGTTTTTTCCCAAGCTCGAACAACCAACTATCAAACAGATTAGAGTGGGCTTTTTCTACCACTCCATAGCCCATTTCAGAGTACAGAGTTTTTGCGTATTCGGTACGTGCATACACATTCCGCGTGCTGCTGATCATAACGGACAGAACTTCCGGAAATGCTCGATTGAATTCACCGTAGTTCCTCGCGAAAACCGCGATCTGCACCGCAACCAGAGGCCTGGATGTCCACAAATCGTAGAATTCATTATTGAGAGCCGAACTGCTGTAGACAGTACGAGCCAGTGCTTCGATCGGATCATCCAATTGCGATTGACCAGCGTGGCTGGTGTGATCCAGATTGAACGGGAGGATAGCAACGAGTTTGTTCATGAAATTCCTTCAAAGGTTGAACAGTCCCCGAAATTGGAACAGTAGACGGTTCAAACTATGCCGAATCAGGCCGACACTGTCCAATGAGTAATAACGATGCACTTCATTCGAAAAAGTAATACCCCACGAACGGGCTCGCTGGTCAAATCCCGAACGACACAGTAGATATCCCCCTTTGGAGTGCCGCCCTCTCCTGCTCGGCCTTGGCCTGGGCATCGGCGGCCAGCTTGGCGAGTCGATCCAGCAAGGGCCGGAGCTTGTCGGCCGCCTACTTGCATTGGCGCGCGGCATCGCCCAGCCGCATCACGTTGAACCACGAAAGCACATCGAAGCCCGGATTGAAGACCAGATCCACCACGAGATCGCACAAGTCGCCAGGCAGGTCCATCGAAGCCTGTTCCGCATGCTTCGGCAGCGCCTCGGCCAGCGCCCGGACGGCCTGGCCGGCGCGCATGATCAAATCGGCCGCGCTCGACGTGCTCATGCACGAAAGCACCGAGATCGCCTTGCTCTTGCTTACCGCATCCAGCAGTTCGGTCGTGGAAGCCGATTCGCAAGCTCTACGCGCATCGGAAAGTCGGCTGTCGGCCTCCTGGGCCAGTTCCAGCCAGCGCCGCACCTGTCCTGCCCTCGCCTGCACGCACTCCAGCCGCTGGCCCTGGTCGCGGTGCTGCCCTGCGTCTGCGGCCTGCTCTGCAAGACGTTGGCAAGCCGTTTCAACGATCCACTCGCGAGCCGCCGCCCTGCCCTTCTGCGTGACTTCCGCAAGCCGGGCCTGGGCGGCGTTCAAGACGGCCTCGGGCTGTGTCGTGGTGAGTGCGTCCACAAGGCGCGCAGCCAATGAACCAGCTCGCTCCTGCTTGTCGTGGGCCACCACGCTCCGCGCAGAATCGACGTCTCTCTGCGCTGCCTGAAGCTGGGCGGCCAGCTCGTGCAGGTCCGTAACTTGTTGCATCGTTCAGTCCCCGGTCCTGTTCTGTTCTGCTGCGATCGTGGCACATGCACAGGGCCTGCGCCAGCGCTGCATTAGCATCCGTCCATGCACGCCATAAGCGCCCCTGCCGCCCTTATGACCGACCCCGACCGCGCACCGGGTGCAGGGGGCCTGCCGCGCGCCGCTGCCTGGCTGCTGCCCGCCCTGCTGCTGGGCCTTGTGGCGGGCGCGGCGCTTGCGTTGCAGCAGCCTTGGCTGTGGCCACCCCTGGTGTACTGGGCCTTGCTGTGCTGCGCGCTTGTGCCGGCAGCATGCTGCGCGCTTGCGGCGGCCAGGCCCCGCGCATCGCGGTGGGCCTGGGCTCTGGTGATGGCGTCGCCCGTGCTCGCCGGGGGAAGCGGTGCCGCAGCCATGTTCGCGGTCTGCGGTCTGCGCGCTTCGGGCTACATGGAGCTGGCCCTGGCGCCCGCGCTGGAAGGGCGGGACATCCGCGTAACGGGGCTGGTCGCGGCCATGCCGCAGACCCACGCGGCGGGTACCCGCCTGCGTCTGGCGGTGGAGACCGCACACCTGCAGGGCGCGCCCGTGCGCCTGCCGCCGCTTGTCGAAGTGGCCTGGTACGGCGGGGCCTTGCGCGGCGCGGACGAGGCCGTGGACGCAGACGTGCAGCGCCGCCCCCCCACGGTGCGCGCGGGTGAGCGCTGGGATCTGACGCTGCGCCTGAAAGCGCCGCACGGCCTGTACAACCCCCATGGTTTTGACTACGAGCTGTGGCTCTGGGAGCAGGGCGTGCAGGCCACCGGCTATGTGCGCACGGGCCCGAGGGACGAAGCGCCGCGGCGCCTGGCGTCCACCTGGTGCTACCCCGTGGAGCAGTTGCGCCAGTCCGTGCGCGACACCATCCTGGAGCGCCTGGGCCGCAGCGCGCAGGGCGCGGAAACCGCAGAGGGCGGCGACCCGGGCCGCGCGCGCATTGCCGGTGTCGTTGCGGCGCTGGTCACGGGCGACCAGCGCGCCATCGACCGCGCGGACTGGGATCTGTTCCGCGCCACCGGGGTGGCGCACCTCATGAGCATTTCGGGCCTGCACATCACCTTGTTCGCGTGGCTCGCCGCGCTGCTGGTGCGCATGCTCTGGCGGCGCTCCGCGCGCCTGTGCCTGGCGGTGCCGGCGCCGTCTGCGGCGCTGGTCGCCGGGGTGGCGCTGGCCGCCGCGTATGCGCTCTTCAGCGGCTGGGGCGTTCCCGCGCAGCGCACGGTGATCATGCTCGCCAGCGTGGCGCTGCTGCAGCTGAGCGGGCGGCGCTGGCCCTGGCCGCAGGTCTGGCTGCTGGCCTGCGCGGCGGTGGTGCTGGTCGATCCCTGGGCGCTGGCGCAGGCGGGCTTCTGGCTGAGCTTCGTCGCGGTGGGGATGTTGTTTGCCACGAATCCGGTCGCCGACAGGGCTTCCGCTTCTGGCGCCATCGGCCGATTCCACGCGCTGCTGCGCGAGCAGTGGGTGGTCACGCTGGCGCTCACGCCCCTGGGCCTGCTGCTGTTTGCCCAGGTCCCGCTGCTGGGTTTCGTGGCCAACCTGGCGGCGATTCCCTGGGTCACGCTGGTGGTGACGCCGCTGGCGCTCGGCGGTGCGCTGTGGGCGCCGCTGTGGGACCTGGCGGCGCTCAGTCTGCAACCGCTGATGGCCTGGCTGCAATGGCTCGCGCAATGGCCCTGGGCGGTGCTGTTTCTGCCTGCGGCGCCGCTGTGGGCGGGTAGCGCGGCGGTGCTGGGCGGCGCGCTGCTGGCGCTGCGCATGCCCTGGCGCTTGCGCCTGCTGGCGCTGCCATTGCTCTGGCCGGCGCTGTGCTGGCAGCCCGCGCGGCCGCCGCCGGGGCAGTTCGACTTGCTCGCAGCAGACGTTGGCCAGGGCGGCGCGGTGCTGGTGCGCACCGCCAACCACACGCTGCTCTACGACGCGGGTCCGCGTTTCAGCCGCGAGAGCGACGCCGGGCAGCGCGTGCTGGTGCCCTTGCTGCGCGCGCTCGGCGAGCGGGTGGATCTGCTCATGCTCAGCCACCGCGACGCGGACCACAGCGGCGGCGCCGCGGCCGTGCTGGCGCAGCAGCCACAGGCCGCGCTCAGCGGCTCGATCGAGGCCGGGCATGCATTGCAGGAACTGCGCCCCGTCCAGCCCTGCCTCGCCGGCCAGCGCTGGGAATGGGACGGCGTGCGCTTCGAGCTGCTGCACCCGCTGCCCGGAGACGCCGCCCCCGGGCAGCGCCGCGCGCCGCGTCCGAATGCCCTGAGTTGCGTGCTGCGCATCGCGGCCGCAGGGGCGCCCGCGGCCCTGCTCGCCGGGGACATCGAGGCCGCGCAGGAGCGGGCCCTGGTGGCGCGCGGCGCGGCGCTGCAGGCCGACCTGCTGCTGGTGCCGCACCATGGCAGCAAGACCTCCTCGTCGCCCGCGTTTCTGGACGCCGTCCGGCCACGCGCCGCCTTGGTGCAGGCCGGCTACCGCAACCGCTTCGGCCATCCGGCGCCCGAGGTGTTGCGACGCTACCAGGCGCGCGGCGTCCGGGTGCTGGAGTCCGCGCGCTGCGGCGCCGCCAGCTGGTCCTCGGCCCGGCCCGGGGTGGTGGCCTGCGCACGCGACACCGGGCGCCGGTATTGGCAGCACCGCGTGCCCCCACGCGGCGAATGACCCCTGGCGCGGGGTGGATAGGCGACGGCGCGCTGCCGGCAGGGGCTGCTGCGCCGTGCACGGGCGCATAACTTGCTATCCTCTGCGCCAGGAGGCCGGTTCATGCAGCAATTCGACGAGATGTATGCCAAGCAGCCTATGGACGGCGGCGCCGTGCGGGCGCATTACGCGCGCTACGCGCAGTGGCTGGACCAGCAGCCCCCCGAGGGAATGCAGGCGCGCCGGGCCGAAGCCGAGATGATCTTCCGGCGCGTGGGGATCACCTTTGCCGTCTACGGCGCCAAGGACGAGGACGGAGTGGGCAACGAGCGCCTGATCCCGTTCGACCTGATCCCGCGCATCATCCCGGCGCACGAGTGGAGCCGCCTGCAACAGGGGCTGGTGCAGCGGGTCACGGCGCTCAACCGCTTCATCCACGACATCTACCACGGCCAGGACATCGTGCGCGCCGGCGTCGTCGCCGCCGACCTCATCGTCGGCAACGCCCAGTACCGGCCCGAAATGGCGGGCCTGTCCGTGCCGCAGGACATCTACGCGCACATCGCCGGAATCGACATCGTGCGCGCGCCCGACGCGCAGGGCGTGGGCGAGTACTACGTGCTCGAAGACAACCTGCGCGTCCCCAGCGGCGTGAGCTACATGCTCGAAAACCGCAAGATGATGATGCGTCTGTTCCCCGAACTGTTCAGCCTGCACAAGGTGGCGCCGGTCGCGCACTACCCCGACATGCTGCTCGAGACCCTGCGCGCCAGCGCCCCCGCGACGTCGGACGAGCCCACGGTGGTGGTGCTGACACCCGGCATGCACAACAGCGCGTACTTCGAGCACGCCTTCCTGGCGCAGCAGATGGGCGTGGAACTGGTCGAAGGGCAGGACCTCGTGGTCCGGGACGGCTTCGTCTACATGCGCACCACGCGCGGCCTGCAGCGCGTGGACGTGATCTACCGGCGGGTGGACGACGATTTCCTCGATCCGCAGGTGTTCCGCCGCAACTCCACGCTGGGCTGCCATGGCCTGATGGACGCCTACCGCGCAGGCCACGTCGGCATCTGCAACGCCGTGGGGATCGGCGTCGCGGACGACAAGTCGGTCTACCCCCAGGTGCCCGAGATGATCCGCTTCTACCTGGGCCAGGAACCCATTCTCAAGAACGTCCCCACCTGGATGTGCCGCAGGCCGGACGAGTTGCAGTACGTGCTCGCGCACCTGGGCGAGCTGGTGGTGAAAGAGGTGCACGGCGCGGGCGGCTACGGCATGCTCATCGGCCCGGCCGCGACGCAGGCCGAGATCGAGGACTTCCGCCGCGCGCTGCAGGCCAACCCCGCAGGCTATATCGCGCAACCCACATTGAGCCTGTCGAGCTGCCCCACTTACGTGGAGCGTGGCATCGCCCCGCGCCACATCGACCTGCGCCCCTTCGTGCTCAGCGGCCGCACAGTGCAGATGGTCGCCGGCGGCCTCACGCGCGTGGCGCTGCAGGAGGGCTCGCTGGTGGTGAATTCCTCGCAGGGCGGGGGAACCAAGGACACCTGGGTCTTGGGCCATGGAGGGACCGAAGCATGCTGAGCCGCACCGCCGACCATTTGTTCTGGATGTCCCGCTACACCGAGCGGGCAGAGAACACCGCCCGCATGCTCAACGTCAGCTACGAAACCTCGCTGCTGCCGCAGTCCGCCGACGTGGCGCAGGAGGGCTGGGAGGGCCTGCTGTCCATCAGCGAGCTGATTCCCGCGTACAGCGCGAGACATGGCCAGGTCACGCCGCAGCGCGTGCTGGAATTCATGGTGCGCGACGGCAACAATCCGTCGTCCATCCTGTCCTGCCTGCGCGCAGCGCGCGAGAACGCGCGCGCCGTGCGCGGTGCGCTCACCACCGAGGTGTGGGAGACGCAGAACCAGACTTGGCTGGAACTGCAGCGGCAACTCGCAGGCGACGCCTTCGAGCGCGACCCGGGGCAACTCTTTGAATGGGTGAAATACCGCTCGCACCTGTCGCGCGGCGTGGTGCTGGGAACCATGCTGCAGGACGAGGCCTTTCACTTCCTGCGCATGGGGACCTTCCTGGAGCGCGCCGACAACACCGCACGCCTGCTCGACGTGAAGTTCCACGCGGTGAAGAACGACTTCTTCGGCCGCGCCAGCGAGCGCAACCAGGAGCGCGACTTCTACCACTGGAGCGCCATCCTGCGCAGCGTCTCGGCCTTCGAGGTCTACCGCAAGGTGTACCGCGACGTGATCACCCCCGGGCGTGTGGCCGATCTGCTGATCCTGCGCCGCGACATGCCGCGCTCGCTGCACGCCTGCCTGCGCGAAGTGGTGGACAACCTGGCGCTGCTCGCCAACGAGCAGTCTGCCGAAACCCGGCGCCGCGCCGGGCGCCTGCTGGCCGACCTGCAGTACGGCCGCATCGACGAGATCCTGGCGACGGGGCTGCACGCGTTCCTCACGCAGTTCCTGGACCGCATCAACGACCTGGGCGGCGGCATCAGCCGCGATTTCCTCGCGACCGCGGGAGATTGACCCGGGCCAGGGGCCCCCTCAGCGCTGCACCAGGATGGCCATGGTCAGGCGCGAGACGCAGGTCAGCTCGCCGGCCTCGTTGACCAGGTCGATCTGCCACACCTGCGTGCTGCGCCCCAGATGCACCGGCCGCGCCGTTCCCGTGACCCAGCCGCTGGTGACAGGGCGCAGGTGGTTCGCGTTGATGTCCAGGCCCACGGCGTTGTGCCCCTCGGGGCTCGCGCAGTAGGCGCCGATGGAGCCCAGCGAAACGAAAGACGGGGCTGCACGCGTTCCTCACGCAGTTCCTGGATCGCATCAACGACCTGGGCGGCGGCATCAGCCGCGATTTCCTCGCGACCGCGGGAGATTGACCCGGGCCAGGGGCCCCCTCAGCGCTGCACCAGGATGGCCATGGTCAGGCGCGAGACGCAGGTCAGCTCGCCGGCCTCGTTGACCAGGTCGATCTGCCACACCTGCGTGCTGCGCCCCAGATGCACCGGCCGCGCCGTTCCCGTGACCCAGCCGCTGGTGACAGGGCGCAGGTGGTTCGCGTTGATGTCCAGGCCCACGGCGTTGTGCCCCTCGGGGCTCGCGCAGTAGGCGCCGATGGAGCCCAGCGACTCGGCGAGCAGCACGCTCACGCCCCCGTGCAGCAGCCCGAACGGCTGCCTGGTGCGCTGGTCCACGGGCACACGGCCGCGCAGGAAATCGTCGCCCAGCTCGACGATCTCTACGCCCAGGTGCTGGGCGGCGGTGCCTTGGTTGGCGGCGTTGAGCTGGTTCAGGTCGGTGGGTTTTTTCCAGATCGGCATGGAATCCTCGGTTGGGCAGAGAGCGGCGCTACGGCTGCGCCGGCAAAACGAAAACCCGTGTCGGCGGCTTGCCGGGTCGGTACGCCGTTGTTCCCGGGGCCCGCCATTGTGCTTGTTCTTCCCGAGTCAGATGTCGATCTCGACCGCGTCGCCGTGCAGTTCCATGAGCGCGCGCCGGGCCGCCGCCTCGCCCTTGCCCATGAGCTTGGTGATGCGTTCCTCGGTGGCGGCAAAGTCCACGCTGCCCAGTTGCACCGGCAGCAGGCGCCGGGTGTCGGGGTTCAGCGTGGTCTCCCACAGTTGCCCGGCGTTCATCTCGCCCAGGCCCTTGAAGCGGCTGATCTGGCATTTCTCGCGCGCCACGCCTTCCTTGGCGCATTTGTCGAGGATGGCGCCGAGTTCGCCCTCGTCGAGCGCGTACATCTTGGCCGCAGGCTTCTTGCCGCGCGCGGGCACGTCCACGCGAAACAGCGGGGGGCGCGCCACATAGACATGGCCGGCCTCGATGAGCCCGGGGAAATGCCGCAGGAACAGCGTGAGCAGCAGCACCTGGATATGCGCTCCGTCCACGTCCGCGTCGCTCAGGATGCACACCTTGCCGTAGCGCAGGCCCGACAGGTCGGGTACGTCGCCGGGGCCATGGGGATCCACGCCGATGGCCACCGAGATGTCGTGGATTTCGTTGTTCGCAAACAGCCGGTCGCGCTCCACCTCCCAGGTATTGAGCACCTTGCCGCGCAGCGGCAGGATGGCCTGGCTTTCCTTGTCGCGGCCCATCTTGGCGCTGCCGCCGGCGGAGTCGCCCTCGACCAGGAACACCTCGTTGCGGCCGAGGTCGCGGCTCTCGCAGTCGGTGAGCTTGCCGGGCAGAACGGCCACGCCCGAGCCCCTGCGCTTTTCCACCTTCTGCCCCGCCTTCTGGCGCGTCTGCGCGGCCTGTATGGCCAGTTCCGCGAGTCTCTTGCCGTATTCGACATGCTGGTTGAGCCACAGCTCGAGCGCCGGGCGCACGAAGCCGCTGACCAGCCGCACGGCGTCGCGCGAGTTCAGCCGTTCCTTGATCTGCCCCTGGAACTGGGGGTCCAGCACCTTGGCGCTGAGCACGTAGCTGGCGCGCGCAAAAACGTCTTCGGGCAGCAGCTTCACGCCCTTGGGCAGCAGGCTGTGCAGTTCGATGAAGCTTTTGACGGCGTTGAACAGCCCGTCGCGCAGGCCGCTCTCGTGCGTTCCGCCGGCGCTCGTGGGAATCAGGTTGACGTAGCTCTCGCGCATGGGCGCACCGTCCTCGGTGAAGGCCACGCACCAGGCTGCGCCCTCGCCTTCGGCAAAGCTCTCGCTGCCACCGTCAACAAAGCCCTCGCTCTCGAACAGGGGGATCACCGGTTCGGCGCCCAGGCTCTGCATCAGGTAGTCGCGCAGGCCGCCCTTGTACTGCCAGGTTTGCGTCTCGCGGGTCTTTTCGTGCACCAGCGAAACCGACACGCCCGGCATCAGCACTGCCTTGCTGCGCAGCAAATGGCTGAGCTCGCCCATGGGCAGCGCGCTGGATTCGAAGTACTTGGCGTCGGGCCATACGCGCACCGTGGTGCCCTGCCTGCGCTCGCCCGCCTCGAGCGGCCGGCAGACCAGGGGTTCGACGACTTCGCCGCCCGCGAACACCAGGCGCGCGGACTGGCCTTCGCGGTGGCTCGTGGCCTCCAGGCGCGTGGCCAGCGCGTTCGTCACGCTCACCCCCACGCCGTGCAGGCCGCCCGAGAAGCTGTAGGCGCCGCCCTGGCCCTTGTCGAACTTGCCGCCCGCGTGCAGGCGCGTGAAGACGAGCTCGATCACCGGGGCCTTTTCCTCGGGGTGCATGCCAAAGGGAATTCCGCGCCCGTCGTCCTCGACGCCCACCGAACCATCGGCGTGCAGCGTGACGCGGATCTTTTTTCCGTACCCGGCGAGCGCCTCGTCGGCGGCGTTGTCCAGCACCTCCTGCACGATGTGCAGGGGGGTGTCGGTGCGGGTGTACATGCCCGGACGCTGCTTGACGGGCTCCAGGCCCTTGAGAACGCGGATCGAGCCTTCGGAGTATTCGCCCGCAAAGACGGAGGAGGGTTTTGCAGCCATGGGCGCGAATTGTAATGTGGCATTGCAGCAAAATCTGGATAAAAAAACAGATGTCCGCCCCCTGCCCCGCGCCCCGCTGCACCGGCGCGCAGCAGGCAATCCGGCTACATTCTTGTGGATGCACATGTACAGGGATACGCGTATGAATCCGCCCAAACTGTCGATGCTCCAGGTGCTCGTTTGCGGAGCGGCCATCGTGACCCTGTCCATGGGCATCCGCCACGGCTTCGGGTTATGGCTGCTGCCCATCACGCAGGAGCGGGGCTGGACGCGCCAGTCGTTTGCCCTGGCGCTGGCGATCCAGAACCTCTCCTGGGGATTCATCGGCATTTTTGCGGGCATGCTCGCGGACCGGTTTGGCGCCTTGCGCGTGCTCCTGGGCGGCGCCGTGCTCTACGGCCTGGGGCTCGCGGGCATGGCGCTGGCGCCCACGCCGACGCTGTTCGCGCTGACCGCCGGGGTGCTGACCGGCGCGGCGCAGGCCGGCACCACCTACGCCGTGGTCTACGGCGTGATCGGCCGGCAGATTGCCCCCGAGCGCCGGTCCTGGGCCATGGGCATGGCGGCGGCCGCCGGATCGTTCGGCCAATTCCTGATGGTTCCCGTGGAAGGCTGGCTGATCGCCAGTCTGGGCTGGCAACAGGCCCTGCTGGCGCTGGCGGCCATGGTGCTGCTGATCGCGCCACTGGCCCTTGGCCTGCGCGAACCCGGGTTCCGGGGCGCGGCGCCGCCCAGGCGCGAGCAGACCATCGTGCAGGCGCTCGGCGAGGCCCTGCGCTACCCCAGTTTCAACCTGCTGATGGCGGGCTACTTCGTGTGCGGTTTCCAGGTGGTGTTCATCGGCGTGCACATGCCCAGCTACCTGCGGGACCACGGCCTGTCGCCCCAGGTGGCCAGCTACGCGCTGGCACTCATCGGGCTGTTCAACGTGTTTGGCACCTACGTCGCCGGCATGCTGGGCCAGCGCCTGCCCAAGCGCCAGATCCTGTCCTTCATCTACTTTGCGCGCGCCGTGGCAATCAGCCTGTTTCTGCTCGCACCGCTCTCGCCCGCGTCGGTGTACCTGTTCTCCGCCGTGATCGGCGCGCTGTGGCTCTCGACCGTGCCACCGACCAACGCCACCATCGCCCAGATCTTCGGCGTGCAGCATTTGTCCATGCTCGGCGGCTTTGTGTTCTTCAGCCACCAGATCGGCAGTTTCATGGGCGTGTGGCTGGGGGGCTATCTGTACGACACCACCGGCAGCTACGACATCGTCTGGTACATCGCCATCGCCCTGGGCGTATTCGCCGGCCTGGTGAACCTGCCCGTGAACGAAAGCCCCATCCGGCGCAACGCGCCGCAACCCGCCTGAGCCCGCGCACCATGGACGACGCCCCCCGCCCCACACCCCCCGCGCTGCCACGTGCGCTGCGCTGGCTGGGCTGGGCCGTGGCGCTGCTGCTGTGCCTGCTGGTGTTTGGCATGTACACCGCACCGGGCTTCATGGTGATGCTGGCCGACCAGATCTGGGCCTGCTTCTAATGTTCTGCCCAATCAATACGCGCTATGTGTTGGCAGCGGGAGCTGGCGTGGTCGCGAATGTGATCCTTGGCGCGTCCTCGCTTTACTGGAAGCAGCTCGCAGTGATTTCACCGGAAACCCTGCTTGGCTATCGCATCTTCCTGTCCCTTGCAACATTGGCTCTGGCGATGCTGATGTTGCAGCGTTTCAGGGCTCTCGTAGAGAAACTCACTTGGCGTACCGTCGGCATCCATGCCGCAGCAGCATACCTGGTTGTGTTGAACTGGGGCACGTTCATCTGGGCATCCATTCACGGACATGTCGTTGAAAGTGGTCTCGGCTACCTGATTGCGCCGTTCATCGCAATTGCAATAGCCAAGGTGGTGATTGGCGATACGCTGAGCGCGGTGCGGCTGGCGGGATTGGTGGTGATTGCGATGGCCGTTGCTGCGCTGATGCTGCGCAGTGGTGAACTCAATCATTGGGTGTACTTGGTCATCGGGGTGACCTGGGGCGGCTACGCCTGTGCAAAGAAACTGACGCCACTCGACCCCTTTGGTGGGCTCTTCATGGAAACTTTCACGCTGTGCGTGCTGTGGCTGCCTCTTCTGGCCGCCTCGCAGGTTTCACTGACCTTGCCTGGCAACCTGCCGGCGGCAACGGCCGTGCTGCTGCTGGTATGCGGCCTGGTGTCCGTGGTTCCGCTGTGGCTGTTCGCGTATGCGGCAGGGCATTTGCCGCTGTCTGCCATGGGCTTCTTCCAGTTCGTCTTGCCGACGACACAGCTGTTGGTCGCCCTCGTTTTCTATCGCCAGCCCTTGTCGAACAACACGCTGCTGTGCTTCTCGGTCATCTGGGCGGCGTTGCTGGTCATCCTCAGCGAGCCCCTATGGCGCTTCGGTCGGCTGCGGCCGAGAAACTGAGCGCGGGGCAGGACACTGGCCCACGGCATCATGCGGTTTCCCGGATCCGCACCTCGATGTGCAGGCCCGCAGCCGCAGCCATGTTCACCAGCGCATCCAGGCTGAACAGGTTGATCTTTCCACGCACCAGGTCGGAGACACGCGGCGGGGTCACGCCAAGAATCTGCGCGGCCTGTACCTGGCTGATTCCGGTTTTGATCAAGTGGTTCTTCAGCGCCGTCATCAACGCGGAACGCAGCTTCATGTTTTCCGCTTCCTCCGGGGTGCCCTCAATGGCGTCCCAGACGCTGGTAAATCGCTGGCTTCTCATTGGCCCATCTCCTTCAACAAATCGCGGTACCGCCTGGCGGCCAAGTCCCCATCGGTCTTGCTGGTCTTCTCTGTCTTTTTCTGGAAACAGTGAAGCACGTAGACGGCATCAGAAAACTTGGCAACGTAGAGGACTCTGAATGCACCGGCGGCATCCCGAATCCGGATCTCTTTCACACCCTGACCCACCGTATTCATGGGTTTCCAGTCGTCAGGCTCCTGACCATTTTGCACACGATCGAGTTGATGACCCGCTTCGCGTCTTGCCGCAATCGGGAACCTCCGCAGGTCATTGAGGGAGCTACCACGAAACTCAATTGGTTTTGGCTCGGTCACGCCCTGACCATACAATATTTTGTATTGAAAGACAACACCCCCATGCACACCGCCGAAGCCCCCAGTGAATGGCTTTGCCGCTGGAGCCACCTGATCGCGCCCGGCAGCACGGCGCTGGACGTGGCCTGCGGTGCGGGGCGCCATCTGCGCTGGCTGCGCGGCCTGGGGCATCGCGTCGTGGGGGTGGACCGCTGCGCGCAGGCCATCGCCGCCTGCGCCGGGTTGGGCGAGATGCTCTGCGCCGACGTCGAGGGCGGCCCCTGGCCCCTTGCCGGGCGGCAGTTCGGCGCCGTGGTGGTCACCAACTACCTGTGGCGCCCCCTGCTGCCGCGCATCGTGGACAGCGTCGCGCCCGGTGGTCTGCTGATCTGCGAGACCTTTGCGCAGGGCCAGGAAACCGTGGGCCGGCCCACCCGGCCGCAATTCCTGCTGCGGCCCGGCGAACTGCTCGGCGCCTGCGCGGGTCTGCGCGTTCTGGGGTACGAGGACGGTTTTCTGGAGCAGCCTGCGCGCTTCGTGCAGCGCATCGCCGCGCTACGGGAGCTCCCGCAGTCCGACGCCCCCGCGCGGCATCATCTGCCCCCGAGGGGCGGCGCGGGGTAGAACCCCCGGACCCTCCTCAAACGGCCCCCAGATGCGGCAGCAGCCCGGCCGCAGGCTGCCCGCTGCGCAGCGCCGCGGTGAAGGCCAGCATGCGGTCGATGGGCTGGCGCGCGCGCGCGATGAGCGCCGGGTCCACGAGGACGGCGTTGGCGCCCGTCTCCAATGCATGGACCACACCGGCCAGGCCGTTCATGGCCATCCAGGGGCAGTGCGCGCAGCTCTTGCAGGTGGCGCCATGGCCCGACGTGGGGGCCTCGTGGAAGACCTTGTCGGGGTTTTGCGTGCGCAGCCTGTGCAGCATGCCGTTGTCCGTGGCAACGATGAATTCCTGCGCGTCCATTTCGCGCGCGGCCTTCAGAATCGCCGAGGTGGAGCCCACGGCGTCGGCCAGCGCCACCACCTCGGCGGGGCTCTCGGGATGCACCAGGACCTTGGCCCGGGGGTGCTCCTGCTTGAGCGCCTCGAGCTCGAAGGCCTTGAATTCGTCGTGCACGATGCAGGCGCCGCTCCAGAACACCATGTCGGCGCCCGTCTCGCGCTGGATGTAGGCGCCCAGGTGGCGGTCCGGCGCCCACAGGATTTTCCGGCCCGCGGCGCGCAGCGCACGCACGATCTCCAGCGCGCAACTGGAGGTGACGACCCAGTCGGCCCGCGCCTTCACTGCGGCGCTGGTATTCGCGTACACCACCACGCTGCGCTCGGGGTGCTCCGCGCAGAACGCGCCGAACGCGTCCGCCGGGCAGCCCAGGTCGAGCGAGCAGCTCGCGTCCAGGTCGGGCATGAGGATGGTTTTTTCGGGCGAGAGAATCTTCGCCGTCTCGCCCATGAAGCGCACGCCCGAGACCACCAGCGTCTGCGCGGCATGGTCGCGGCCAAAGCGGGCCATCTCCAGCGAATCGCCGACCAGCCCGCCCGTCTCCTCGGCCAGGTCCTGCAAGTCCGGGTGCACGTAGTAGTGCGACACCATGGAGGCGTTTCTTTCCTTGAGCAGGCGGCGGATTCTTTCCTTCAGCGCCCCCCGCTCGGCCTGCGCAGGCTCGGGCGGAACGCGCGCCCAGGCCTGTCGGGTGGCGCATCTGCCGTCGGCGGCGTGCGCGTCCAGCGGCTGCTCGTAGGCCACGCCGATGCGGTTCAGTACAGCGGTTGCGTTCATGACAACTCCTGCAGGCGCATGGAAAAGTCGGTGGCCTTCACGTCCTTGGTCAGCGTGCCGACGGAGATGCGGTCCACGCCCGTCTCGGCCAGCGCGCGCAGCCCTTCGAGCGTGACGCCGCCCGAGATTTCCAGCACCGCGCGGCCCGCGTTCACGCGCACGGCCTCGCGCAGCATGGGCAGCGGCATATTGTCCAGCAGCACCATCTGCGCGCCCGCGTGCAGCGCCTCGGTCAGCTGCTCCAGCGTTTCCACTTCAATCTGGATGAATTGCGCCTGCGCGGCCAGCTTCCCTGCGGCGTGCAGCACGGCGGCCACGCCACCGGCTGCGGCAATATGGTTTTCCTTGATCAGCACCGCGTCGTACAGGCCGATGCGGTGGTTCCCGCCACCGCCCACGCGCACGGCGTACTTTTGCGCCAGGCGCAGGCCCGGCAGGGTCTTGCGCGTGTCCACGATGCGCGCGCGCGTGCCCGCGACCGCATCCACATAGATGCGCGTCTTGCTCGCCACGGCGCTGAGCAGTTGCAGAAAGTTCAGCGCCGTGCGCTCGGCGCTGAGCAGCGCACGCGCCTGGCCTGCGACCTCGAGCACCACCTGGTCGGGCGCGCAGCGCCGGCCCTCGGCCACATGCCAGGTCAGCTGCACGGCGGGGTCCAGCGCGCGCAGGGCGGCCTCGGCCCAGGGCGCGCCGCAGATCACGGCCGCCTCGCGCGCACGGATGCAGGCGCGCGCGCGGCACGCGGGGTCGATCAGGCCGGCCGTCAGATCGCCGGCACCCAGGTCTTCGGCCAGGGCCCTGGCCACGTCGGCGTGGGCCAGCGCAAGTACCTCGCTGTCTGGTGTGGGGGGGGTCGGATGCGTCATGGGCTGCGAGCATAGCGGCAAGTCAGCGACCGGCGTCCCGGGCCTGACGCGACACCGACACCAGATCGTGCACGAAGCGCAGCTTGTCGATGGCCCCGGATGAGAGCGCAAACGGGTAGGCGTCGCTCTGCCCCAGGCTGCGGTTCAGGCTGTTGAGCATGAGCGTGAGCGGAACCCACTGGCGCACCATGTCCAGAAAAGCCGGGCGCGGCGCGGCAAACGGGTCCGCCACCTGGTGGCGCAGCGCGGACTGGGGGGCGGGAACGGTGATCCCCACCTGGTAGCTGGCGGCCGTCTCCAGCAGATCGATCATGTGCAAATAGTGCGCCCAGGTTTCCGCCCAGTCCTCCCAGGGGTGCGCAGCGGCGTACGCGCTGACGTACTGCTCCGACCAATCGCCCGCCGCGCTGCCCTTGGCGTAGTGGGCGTCGAGCGCGGCCGCATAGTCTTGGCGCTCGTCACCGAACAGGCTGCGGAAGGCGTCGATGCACCCGCCGTCGCGCACCAGCGGACTCCAGTAGAAATGACCGGACTCGTGGCGCAGATGGCCGATCAGCGTGCGGTACGGTTCGCCCAGCGCGATGCGCCGGCACGCGCGCTCGCCATCGTCCGCTTCGGACACATTCAGCGTGATGGTTCCGTTGTTGTGCCCCGTCAGGATGGCGGGCCCCCCCGGAAGGTCCGCCAGAAATTCAAACACCGGGCCCGAGCGCCCCGGCGCAGGCTCCAGCCCCAGGCAGGCCAGGGTGTAGAACAACTGGCGCTTGGCCGCCTCGATCTGCTTGCAGCGGCCCAGGTTGGCTGCATCCGAGAGGTCCGGCAGCACGCGGGTCTGGCGGCAGGACGCGCACAGGACCGCAGGGTCGTCGGCAGGAACGGCAAAGTTGCAGGCTTGTTCGGTCTGGTTGCAGCACATGCGGTACCGGCGCCCGCCGTCCGGGAGAGCGCCGCCCCCGCCCAGGCGTCGCCACAGGCCCGGACCGTCCCGGAACGCCGGCGCCAGAGCCGCCATGGTCAGCGCATCCGGCAGAAACGCCAGCGCGCTGCCGCAGTGCAGGCACTGCACGCTGTCAAAGAAAACCAGGTGGGCGCAATGCCCGCAATTGAATACCCGCATGCCGTAGAGCTTAAGGCAAGGCCAAGCCGAAATCGCGCGGACTTCCATGCGCGCTGGTGGCAAGCGTTGGCGCGGGGGGCAGCAGCACGTCGAAACTGCGCAGTCAGTCCCCGGGACAGTGCGGAGCCTGCCCCCGTTCCAACTCCGTTGCGCGCTGCACGGTGTCGGGGTGGCTGTTCAGCAGGGACCAGACCGGGTGCGCTGCAGATTCCTGTCCGGCCCTGCGTTTGGTTTTGTGCGCGCCGGACGGAGGCGAGGCACCCGTGCTGACCGGATCCTCGTCCTCCTCGTCGTCATCGTCATCGTCCTGCGCAATGGCCAGCAGCAATTGGGCCATGGGCCTCGTCGGCAAGGCCGCTTGGCCCATCAGGGCGATGGCGTAGCAGTCGGCCTCGCGTTCATGGCTGCGGCTGTAGGCCAGTCCGGTGAGCAGTGATGCGCTGGTCGAGAGCACGCCGGAAACATCGCCCAGCGCCAGCTCCATTCCCATGTAGAGCACGCCCTGTTGCACCAGCATGCGGGTGGTGTGGCGCTGCACTGCATGGCCGATCTCGTGGGCCAACACGCCGAGCAGCGCGTTGTCGTCCAGACCATGGGTGGCTGCGACCCGGACCATGTCGTCGGTCATCAGCACCTTGCCGCCAGGCAAGGCGAATGCGTTTGCGCCCAGGCCGGAGCGAAACTCCAACGCCAGCTGCGGTCGGTATCCGGGGTAGCGCTGCGGGCCGGACAGGCTGTGCTGCACCAGTGCATCGAAGCGCGAGCGCAGCTGCGCCTGCCGCTCCTGCGGGAGCTTGCTGGCTTTGAGCAGGTCGTGATCGAGCTGCTGCAGGACGTTTTCGGCCACGCGCTGCTCCCAGGCCAAGGGCACGAAACGCGTGATCTGCGTAGCCGCCCAGGGCGTGCCGTAACGGTAGAACAGCGCCAGGCCAATGGCCACCACGGCGGCCACGCCCAGCAACCAGCGCCAGCGGGTTTGCATGCGCTGCACGATGTCGGGGCGCTGGCCGCAGGCAGCCAACGCAGCACGCCATTGGCTGACCGCATCGATCTCCAGGCTGCCCCGCTCGCGCAGGTCGACCACCACGCACTGTGGCGGGCGGCGCTCGTCCCAGACTTCGGGCCAACCGACCTCGGCAAAGCCCAGGACGCTCGGCGCAGCGTCTGCCGGTGACAGCGGATGCAGCACCAGCGCAGGCCCCCGGGGCGTGGCCTGCAGGCCCACCTGCACCGGCCGGGCCTGGCTGCTCAGGCCGTCAAACCAGCGCCCTGGCAGCAGGGCCCCGGTAAGGGATTCGACAGCGGGGGGATGCATCAGCCAAACAGCTCCAGGCCCGCCGCGTCGGCGAGCGCATCGCCAAGACCGCCTGGCTGCTGGCGCAGCATCGCGTCGGCCACCTGTTCCACGTGGCCCTGGACGTGCATGCTCACCGATTCCAGCTTCATGCGGTATTCGCTGACGCGCGCAAACGGGCGGTAGAACCCCAGCGTGAGCAGGGCCAGCAGGGTGTTTTTGATGCGCAGCAGGATGTAGCGGACCATGGACAGCCGGCATTGGAAGCGCGCCACCCGGCCCAAGCCGATGTTGTTCCACATGATCTGGAACATGCGTGCATCCCGGTACGCGCGCGCCGGTACCGTTGCCAGAATCACTGCCAGGATGCTGATCCCGACGAAGAGCATCGTGGCCGCCGCGGACCACCCGGGGGAAAGCGATTCGAGCGAACGGGGCCATTCCATCGTCTTCGCCCGCTCCGAGAACAATGCAAGCGATACGAGCAATACGAGGAGGCTCACCAAGCCCAGCACGAGCATTGCCGCTGCGACCAACCAGACTTTCGCGAAGTCCATGTACCCCAGCTTCCAGCGACCGCGCTCAGCGCCCAACTGGGCCCTGAGCACCAGCAGGCGCTTGTAGTTGTAGTCGGTGCCGGTGTAGCACAGCGCCGCCACCACCAGACCCAGACCCAGCAGCCCCCTTATGGCAGACGTCGAGGTAATGTTGGTCTCGGACAGATCGGGCGACAGCACCAGCAGGCCCGCGACCACGCTCCAGCACACCAAGGGCAGCACAAACAAGGGCCAGCTGGCAAGATAGACCTCGCGCCAACTGGCGACAAATTGCCAGCGCAGGCCGCGCCAGCGTGTGGCGTTCAGCCGAAAGCGCATGGCAGTGCCCCAGATAAAGGGCGCCAGCGCCGCACCCGCCAGAAAAAACAGCAGCACAACCAAGGCCTGCCCGGTGCTCGATGCAATGCCGTAGGTCAGGTAGAGCAGGATCAGCAGCACAAAGCCGAGCACCATCTTGCGCAACGACCCGGTGAATTCCAGGGGGCTGCCGGCCACCAGGGTGTGGTTGTAGAAATACTGCGCCGTGCGGCGCCGGGCCCAGGGCGTGTAGATGCCCAGCGTCATGCACTGCAATAACAGGTTGACGATCCACACCCGGAAATACCCGCCCCCGCTGCCAATGAACTCCAGCGAATAGGTGTCGATGTCCTGTGGCGGAAAACTTCGCAGCGGCTGCGCCGCGTCGTCGGATGGATTCTGGTTCATGGGCCTTTCCCCCTCCCTTGGGGCCGCGCAGTGTAACAGCGGCATGCGGCCAGAAAATTTTTTCCGCCGCGCGGGCGCGCATCCGGCAGGCCAGCGCTGCGGGCGAGCCGTACCAGGGAAGCGCACCGCCCCGCTCAGGGGCCGCTTGCAGGGCGGAGCCGACGCGCTGCTTGCCGCGGCCGCAGCGGGCCCAGCCCGGAGGCTCATGCGGCGCATTGAAACGCGCCGTAGCGGTCATTCCCAGCCTGTCCGCGACCCAGCGCAAATACGCCGGCTGCGAATCGGGCAGCACCAGGGGTGGACGCAGGCCCTGCTTATTGCACCAATCGCCCCTCAAGGTGAACCGTCGTGATCGTCGCCAGCGCGTTCGTCCAGCAATGGATCTGGCTTGCATCCAATCACGACTTCAAGGTAAGTACCCAGCGACCGAGCAATACCCTCGGCCACCATTTGAGTAATATCTTCGTAATCCCTTGTTGCGCACGCCTTATCCAATGCGTTGTAATACGCGAGGCGATCTTCTTTTCTGATGATGACCGGAGGGAATCCCTCGCGCATCAACTCGAAGTTGAGCAGGAGCCTTCCCGTCCTCCCATTCCCGTCGAGGAATGGATGAATTCCTACGAATCTCGTATGCAGCTGGGCGGCTCGCTCAATGGGGTGAAGTGATTGGCCGTCCGCGCCGTACCATGCCATGAGGTCGGCCATCACTTCCGGCAATCGGACATGATCGGGCGGGATCGTGCTGGATCCAGTAATGACAACATTTTCCCGGCGATAGCGGCCCGCCTCGTTTGAGGCTATGTTTCGCAGAACAAGCTGGTGGATGTTTCTGATGTTCCATTCATTGATGTCCGCAGATTTTCCAACCAAGTCCTCCACGAATTGAATTGCCTCTTGGTGGTTGATTGCCTCGAAGTGCTCACGAAGGGTTTTGCCTCCAACCGTAATGCCTTCAAGAACCACCTTCGTTTCGCGAAGCGTGAGAGTATTTCCCTCGATGGCGTTGGAGTGATATGTCCATTCCAATGCGAGCTTCTCACGAAGCGAAGCCGCCGTGACCGCTGGAAGCGGTCGGCAGTCATCCAGTTCTGCCTTGCGCTGATCGAGGGCGCTGAAAATATCATGCAATTCCATCATGCGCTCCTGGAAAAACCGGGACATATCCTGCTGCTTGAATGAAACGCCAAACGTCATCCTTGTAAGCATGGGTGACGACCATATCGGGCTCGGCCACTTGGCACAGGGTATGACCCTTGTGGCCCTTGTGCCCCCCGACCGGCCGTTGCCCGGCTTTGCGCAATGACTTGGGTTGGGGCTTGTTGAGCCCATCGCTCGAGGGTGGCTTGCTGGAGTTGCGGCTGTCCAGATTGAGCCGCGCTTGCAGTTCGTTGATCTGCACCATCGCCCATAGATCCAGAACCAGTGCATCCCTCCGGGTCGAACCAAGTGTGCTGAGGTCGGGTAGCTGTTGCATCAAGTTGCGGATTATGGCTTACGGCGAGGGGGCTGAGTAGTTACAAGAACTTCAGCTTCAAAAGCGTGGGTATTCAGGCGCAGGGACGCACCACCATTCTCAAAATCAATTACCGCAACACCCGGCAAATCCTGGAAACCGCCTACCGCATGGCCGGCCACTTGCTCACCGCCGAAGACTGCGACGACGACGGCATCCCGTTGGTCAAACCCGTCAGTTGCGGCCGCGACGGCCCCGAGCCCCTGATCATCGATCTGCCCACCCTGCCCGGGCAGGCCGCGCGCATTGCCCAGTCGCTCGAAGACGCACATGCGGACGGCTTTGCCTGGGGGGATATGGCTGTTTTGTGCCGCGACATCGATACCTGCGCGTTGTGCGCCCAAGCGCTGGCCCGGCGCAAGCTGCCGCTGGAAAACCGCCGGCGCCCGGGTGACTACCACCCGCTGGCCGACACCATCAAGGTGCTGACCATACAGGCCAGCAAGGGGCTGGAGTTTCCGGTGGTGGCGATCCCGGGAATCGAGCGCCTCACGGGTCCGGACTGCGCCACGCCGGAGGATGCGGCCCAACAGGCGCGGGTCTTGTATGTCGCGCTCACCCGGGCAACGCACAGGCTGGTATTGGGGGTGGGGGTGGGGTCGGAGCGCGGCTGAAGGCCATGCAGGGCCGGCGCAGTGTCCCGGAAAGGACTTCCTATAATTCGGGCACTCTCCGTGCCCCCACATCTTGACCCACCATACCGCCCCCGCAGCATTTCCTCTCCAGCTCGTTGCGCAAGACATGCACGAGGTCGACGAGATCATCGGTCGGCGCTTGGCGTCGAGCGTACCGCTGGTGGCCCGGATATCGCAGCACATCATCGCCGCAGGCGGCAAGCGCCTGCGGCCGGCTCTGCTGCTCATGGTCTGCGGCGCGCTTGGTTATGGGGGGCCGCACCGCTGCAGCCTGGCGGCCGTGGTCGAGTTGATCCATACCGCCACCCTGCTGCACGACGATGTCGTGGACGCGTCCACATTGCGGCGCGGCCGACCCACGGCGAACGAGACCTTTGGCAATCCGGCCAGCGTGCTGGTCGGCGACTTCCTGCACACGCGGTCCTTCCAGATGATGGTCGAGGCGGGAAGCATGCGCATCATGGAAATCCTCTCCGAGGCCACGAACGTGATTGCCGAGGGCGAAGTGCTCCAGCTGATGAGCATGCACGATGCGTCGCTCGACGAAGCGGGCTACCTGC
This sequence comes from Verminephrobacter aporrectodeae subsp. tuberculatae, assembly GCF_026127385.1. NCBI lineage: Bacteria > Pseudomonadati > Pseudomonadota > Betaproteobacteria > Burkholderiales > Comamonadaceae > Verminephrobacter > Verminephrobacter aporrectodeae. The sequence goes on along the minus strand of NZ_QZCX01000001.1, from coordinate 1,636,461 downwards.
GCGTCATCCGCTCCAAGACCGCGAAACTCTTTGAAGCCAGCGCCCGCCTCGGGGCCGTGCTGGCGCAAAGCGGACCCGAAATCGAAGACGCCTGCGCGGCGTATGGACAGGCCTTGGGCACCGCCTTCCAGATCATCGACGACGTTCTGGACTACGACGGCGATACCGCGGAGATGGGCAAGAATCTGGGCGACGATCTGCGCGAGGGCAAATCCACGCTCCCGTTGATCGCCGCCATGGAGCGGGGCTCACCGGGCCAGGCGCTGATCGTGCGGCAGGCGATTGAACAAGGCTCGACGGAGCGCTTGGCGGAGATCGTGGGAATCGTCCGGACCACGGGCGCGCTCGAGGTCACGCGCGCGGCAGCCTTCTCCGAGGCCCGCAGGGCCATGGCCGCCGCGGAGCAGCTGCCGCCGAATGCCCATTCCAAGGCTCTGCTAGAATTGGCCGCGCAGTTGCTGACGCGACGCACGTGACGCCCCCGGGCGAATGCGGGCCTCACATCACACATCAGCGTTTTCGGGGTGTAGCTTAGCCTGGTAGAGCGCTACGTTCGGGACGTAGAGGCCGGAGGTTCGAATCCTCTCACCCCGACCAAATTTACCTTGTAATTTCCAAGGACTTGCAGAAGCTGCGGACTCCGCAGCTTTCGTGTTTTCGGGGGATTCTGTTCCAAATCAACAGGGTCAGCTGGCACAGACACCCCGGAAAATAAACGGCGGCGCTCCGGGAATCTCATCATCAACTGAAGATTCCGATAGCAGACCAGCACCAACCACAGCCGCTTGCCGAGTCATCGGCAAGCCCGCCAGCAGGCCAAACTTCGGGCATTGAACGCGGGTGCATGAACTGCCCTGCCTTGCCGCCGAGTCCAGCGCGGAGATGCCGCAACCGGGCTTGGCATAGCTGTTGCGCCAAGCGCTTCCCCACTCCACAATCGGCTCGAATGATTTAGTATCAGCTCAGAAATCGAGCCGAAAAGGCTGAATTGGCTCGGATACGATAGAATCAGCTCAGACTATCGAGCCGATTCATGCCATACGAAGACCGTCTGACATCCGATGCAATGCTGCGAGCCATCGCCATCCTGGCGTCTGCGGGGCAGGAACTGGTCTCCTCAACCCAGCTGGTCGAAGTCACCCGCTCAAGCCTGCCTGCCGTCAAGCGCATGCTGTCCAAGCTGGTGGAGGAAGGGCGCGTCGAGGTCACCGGCAAAGCTCGCGCGACTCGGTATCGACTGCTGGTAGCGGCCGCACCTGTTCCGACTGCCACCCCTGCCACTGCGCCACCTGCCGAGGCAGTTGCAAGCCGCGCGGTGCCGACCTGGCGCACTGCGAGCTTGGAGCTCAGGCAGCAGCTGACATTGCCGCTGGCGGCGCGCGTGCCGGTCACGTACCGGCGTGAATTCGTTGACAGCTACCAGCCCAACGAGACCTTCCTGCTGCCGCAAGAACTCGCCGAAGAATTGGCTGAGCTCGGTCGCCTTCCGGGGCAGCTGCCAGCGGGCACCTACGCCCGCAAGGTTCTCGAGCAACTGCTCATCGACCTGTCGTGGTCGTCATCCCATCTCGAAGGCAACCGCTACACGTTGTTGGACACCGAGGAGCTCTTCAAGAGCGGCGCGGCGGCCACGGACAGTGATGCGGTCATGCTGCTCAATCACAAGGCAGCCATCGAATTTCTTGTGGATGCCGTTCCGACCCAAGGCCTCATCTCCGGACTTGTTCGCAACCTGCACGCAGTGCTGATGCAGGACCTGCTCGCGGAGGTCGGAGCACTTGGTGCCATCCGCGAAAAGGTGGTCAACATCAGCGGCACCACCTACGTCCCAACCCAGGTTCCGGCGGTGCTGCAGGAGATGTTCGAACGCATCATCTCGACGGCCCAGCACATCAAGAACCCGATGGAGGCAGCATTCTTCCTCTGGGTCAACCTCGCGTATCTGCAACCCTTCGAGGATGGCAACAAGCGGGTGAGTCGGCTCGCGGCCAACGTCCCGCTGATGCTATACAACCAGGCTCCGCTGTCGTTCCTTGATGTCGACCGCGAGGACTACGCGCTGGCCATGATGGGTGTCCATGAGTGCTGCGACGTCTCCATGGCTGTGGACCTTTTCGATTGGACGTATCGGCGGTCCCAGGCCAAGTACAAAGTTGTGCTGGAGTCCATGGGCTCGCCGGACCCCTTCCGCGTCCACTACAGGCAAGCGCTGAACGAAGCAGTGGGTTTGGTAGTTCGAAGCCGCAGGCCTGTAGCACAAGCGCTGGCCGGCTTGGGTCTGCCCGCCGACGATGCAACGAAGTTCGAGCAGTTGCTTGCCCAGGAACTGAAAGCGCTCGCTATCTTCAACTGCGCTCGCTACCGGTTGGGCATCAAGGAAACGCAGGCCTGGATTGATGAAGGTCGGCCTCAGGGGTAACCGTTCCCTGGTCACAAATCTTTCGTTCAAGGTAACTGCCCAGTCCAATAGCCAACGCGGTCGCATCCAGCAGAGCAAGGCCGCCAACCTGATCGGTCGGCTACGCGATTACAGCGATGACGTTTGGCGTTTCATGACGGACCCGAGCTGGTGCCTGTAAGGCAGGCCCTCCATATCGCCCCGCACCTGGATCGCCTGCGCGCCGATCCAGTTCGCGCGCTCCAGCGCTGCGGGCCAGGCGAGGCCCTCCAGTTGGGCGCTGATGAGCCCGGCGGCAAAGCCGTCCCCCGCGCCCACCGTGTCCACCACCTTGGGGACTTTGACGCCGGCCACGTGACCGGCCTCGCCCGCGCGCGTCTCGTAGTACGCGCCTTCGGCGCCGAGCTTGATCACGACCACCTGCGCGCCCTGGTCGAGGTAGTGCGCGGCAATGTCTTCGGGGCTGTCGCGCCCGGTCAGCAAGCGCCCCTCGGCAATGCCCGGCATGACCCAGCTGGCCGTGCGCGCCAGGCGGTTGATTCCGGCGATCATCTGCGCCTGCGAGGCCCACAGGCTGGGGCGCAGGTTCGGGTCGAAGGACACGCTGCGCCCGGCCGCGCGCGCGCGCTGCATGCTGTGTTCGCAATACTCGAAGGTGTTCGGCGCGAGCGCGGCAAAGATTCCGGTCGCATGCAGGTGGCGCGCCGAGAGCAGGTAGGACTCGTCGAGCTGCGCGACCTGCATGGCGCTGGCCGCCGACCCCTTGCGGTAGTACTCGACCTGGGGGTCCGCGCCATCCGGGCTCAGGGTCTTGAGCATGAATCCGGTGGGCCGCGCGGGGTCGATCACGAGCTGCGAGCAGTCCACGCCCTCGCCGGCCACCGTGCGCTGCACGAAGTCGCCAAAGGAGTCGGCGCCGAGCCGGCTGATCCAGCCGACGCGCAGGCCGAGGCGGGACAGGCCAATCGCGACGTTCGTCTCGGCGCCCGCGAGCCGTTTGGTGAAATGCCGTACCTCGGCCAGCGGGGCGGGCTGCTCGGCGGCGAACAGCGCCATCGATTCGCCGAGCGTGACCACGTCGAGTGGGGGGAGCTTGGTGTTCATTCCAGGGTCTCCAGCGTGCGCACGACGCCGTGCCCGCGCAGGGCGTGCAGCTGCGCGGCGACGGCGCGTACAAAGGCTTGGTTGTGCTGCAGGTCGCTGCCGAACACCGGCGCCAGGCCGGCGAACGCCTGCACCCAGTCCCGTGCGGCCTGCGCGGGGTCGCCGCCCGTATCGGCGGCGGCGTCGGCGAGCGCCTGCTGCTGCGCCAGCGCGTCGGCGAGCGGGTCGTGGATGGCGTAGCCCTGGCCGTGTTCGTCGCGGCCGCGCAGGTGCTGTAGCCAGGCGGCCACGGCGAGCGCGAGCAGCCCGATCGGCGCCCCTGCGGCGAGCCGCTCGCGCACCGTGGCGAGCAGGCGCTGCGGCAGTTTCTGCGAGCCGTCCATGGCGATCTGCGCCGTGCGGTGCGCGAGCGCGGGGTTGGCGAAGCGCTCCAACAGGCGCGCGCGGTAGGCGGCGACGTCCAGGCCGGCGAGCGCGGGCAGCGTGGGCTCGATCTCCTCGTGCATCAGGCGCCCGAGGTAGCGGCGCAGGGCCGGCTGCGCGAGCGCGCGGTCCACCGTTTCGATCCCGGCGAGCAACGCCAGGTAGGCGAGCGCCGAATGCGTTCCGTTGACCATGCGCAGCTTGAGCGTCTCGAACGGCTGCACCTCCTGCACGAAGCGCGCGCCGCTGCGCTCCCAGGCCGGTCGGTTGGCGACGAAGGCGTCCTCGAGCACCCAGTCCAGAAAGCGCTCGCCGAGCACCGGCCAGGCGTCCTGCGCGCCCAGCGCCGCGTGCACCAGCGCGCGGTCCTCGTCGGTGGTGCGCGGCACGATACGGTCCACCATGGAGCAGGGAAAGCTGCAGCGCGCGGCGATCCAGTCGGCCAGCGCGCCGTCCACGCGCGCGGCAAAGTCCAGCACCAGGCCGCGCAGCAGCTGGCCGTTGGCCGGCAGGTTGTCCAGCGAGAGCAGCGTCACCGGCGCCAGGCCCTGCCGCTGGCGTTCGCGCAGGCCGGCGACGATGAAGCCCAGCGCGCTGCGCGGTCGATCGAGCGCGGCCAGGTCGTGCTGCACGTCCGGGTGCTGCGTCTGCAAGGCGCCGCTGGCCGGGTCGTGGCAGTAGCCTTTTTCGGTCACGGTCAGGCTGACGATGCGCGTGTCGGGGTGGGCGATCAGCGCGACCACGGCCGCCGGGTCCTCGGGCGCGACGAGCAGCTCGCGCAGGCAGCCGATGAGTTGCAGCGCCATGCGCGGCGCGCCGGTCGGGTCCAGATCGCGCAGCGCCAGCGTGTAGAGACCGCGCTGCGGCGCGAGCGCGTCGCGCGTGTCCGGGCTGCGCAGCGACACGCCGGCGATTCCCCAGCACAGGTCGCCGCTGGCCTGCAGCGCGGCCTCGTTCACGGCCGCCAAGTGCGCGCGCGCGAAGGCGCCCAGGCCCAGGTGCACGATGCCGGTTTTCAGCGCCGTGCGGTCGTAGCCGGGGCACACCACCCCGGCCGGCAACCGGACCAGGGTGTGGGGCGAGAGGCGTTCCATCGCGGCGCGCCCTGCTACCAGCTGTGCAGCGTGCCGTCGTGCTGCAGGCGGTTCACCGGCAGATAGGCGCGCTGATAGGGGTATTTGGCGGCCAGCGCCTCGTCGATCTCGACGCCGTGGCCGGGCGTCTCGCCGGGGTAGAGCATGCCGTCCGCGAAGTGGTAGCTGTGCGGGAACACGGCGTCGGTCTCCTCGGTGTGGCGCATGTATTCCTGGATGCCGAAGTTGGGCACCCAGATGTCGAAATGCAGCGCCGCGCCCATGCACGCCGGCGACAGGTCGGTGGCGCCATGGCAGCCGGTGCGCACCTGGTAGAGCGCGGCCAGGTCGGCGATGCGCCGCAGGTGCGTGATTCCGCCCGCGTGGACCACGGTGCTGCGGATGTAGTCGATGAGCTGGTTCTCGATCAGCTCCTTGCAGTCCCAGATGGTGTTGAAGACCTCGCCGACGGCCAGCGGCGTGGTCGTGTGCTGGCGGATCAGGCGAAACGCCTGCTGGTTTTCGGCCGGCGTCGCGTCCTCCATCCAGAACAGCTGGAAGGGTTCCAGCGCCTTGCCCAGCCGCCCGGCCTCGATCGGCGTGAGGCGGTGGTGCACGTCGTGCAGCAGGTGGTGTTCAAAGCCGAGCTTTTCGCGGATGCGCTCGAACAGCCGCGGCGTGTGGCGCAGGTATTTCTCGCTCGACCAGTCGTGCTCGGACGGCAGGTCGGCGTCGGCCGGCTCGTAGAACAGCGTGCCCTTGCCGACGCCGTAGACCTTCTCCAGGCCCGGCACCCCGCTTTGCGCGCGGATCGCCTTGTAGCCGGCCTCGGCGTAGCGCAGCACCTCGTCGAGCGTGTGCTCGATGCCGCTGCCGTTGGCGTGGCCGTAGACCATCACGCCGGTGCGGCTCTTGCCGCCGAGCAGCTGGTACAGCGGCAGTCCCGCGGCCTTGGCCTTGATGTCCCACAGCGCCGTGTCCACGGCCGCGATGGCCGACATGGTGACCGGGCCGCGGCGCCAGTACGCGCCCTTGTACAGGTACTGCCAGATGTCCTCGATCTGCTGCGCGTCGCGCCCGATCAGGCAGGGCACGACATGCTCGCTGAGGTACGCGGCGACCGCCAGCTCGCGGCCGTTGAGGGTGGCGTCACCGATCCCCGTGAGGCCCTGGTCGGTCTCGATCTTGAGGGTGACGAAGTTGCGGCCGGGGCTGCAAACGATGACGCGGGCGTTGGTGATTTTCATGGCGTTGGCAAAGAGAACAAGGAAACCGGGTGCTGCATTTCATCCATTCCAGCCGAGATGCCCCAGGAAATCGCGCGTGCGCTCCACCGTGGGGTGGTCAAAGATTTGCCCGGGCGGCCCCTGCTCGATGATCGCGCCCGACTCGAACACCACCACCCAGTCGGCGACCCGGCGCGCAAAGCCCATCTCGTGCGTCACGACGATCATGGTCATGCCCTCCTGGGCGAGCTTTTGCATCACGCTCAGGACCTCGCCCACGGTCTCGGGGTCGAGCGCGGAGGTCGGCTCGTCGAACAGCATCACCTCGGGCTCCATGGCCAGCGCGCGCGCAATCGCCACGCGCTGCTGCTGGCCGCCCGAGAGGTTGGCCGGAAAATTGTCCGCCTTGGCGGCCAGGCCCACCTTGTCGAGCAGGCGCCGCGCGCGCTCGCGCGCCGCGTCCTGCGGCATGCCGAGCACGGTGACCGGGCCCATGGCCACGTTGTCCAGCGCCGACTTGTGCGGGAACAGCTCGAAGCTCTGGAACACCATGCCCATGCGCTGGCGCAGTTTGCGCATCTGGCGCTCGTCGCCCGGCAGCGGCTGGCCGTCGAGCAGCACGCGGCCGCCGTCGATCGTCTCCAGCGCATTGGTACAGCGCAGCAGCGTGGACTTGCCCGACCCCGAGGGGCCGATCAGGCACATCACCTCGCCCTTGTTCACCTGCAGCGACACGCCGTCGAGCGCGACGAAGTCCCCGTAGAGTTTGCGCACCTTGTCGTAGACCAGCACCGAGGGTTGGTCGGCGTTCTTGCGTGCCGCGTGGGGGGAGGTGCTCATGTTCATTCCCTGACTCCGTATTTGCGGTGGATCCAATCGACCAGCTTGGCCTGGGGGTAGCCCATGAGCCAGTAAATGGCGGCCATCGCGGTCAGCATTTCGAGCACGCGAAAGGTCTGGGCGCGGATCTGCATGGCGCTGTAAGCGAGCTCGCCGACGGCGATGACCGAGACCAGCGAGGTGTCCTTGAACAGCGAGACCCAGGTGCTCGCGAAAACGGGCAGGATGCGCCGCACCGCCTGCGGGATCACGACCTTGAACATCGCCTGGTGGCGCGACATGCCCATGGCCAGCGCAGCCTCCATCTGCCCTTTGCGGATCGAGTTGATTCCGGCGCGGAAGGTCTCCGCGTTGTACGCCGAGATGTTCAGCACCAGCGCCACCAGCGCGGTGAGCAGCGGCGACAGCTGCAGGCCGGTGGCCATGGGCATCACGTAGAACGCCCAGTAGATGACCAGGATCAGCGGCAGGTTGCGGAAGAACTCCACGAAACACAGCGCGGCGCGCTGCATCCAGCGGTTCGGGGCGATGCGCATCAGCGCCAGCACGATGCCGCCGGGAACGGCCAGCAGCATGGTCAACACGGTCAGGCCGACGGTCAGCGCAGCGCCGCCGAGCAGGGCCTGCCAGTGCGTCCAGATCACGGACCAATCGAATGTCATGGCATGCCCTCTCAGGAACGGCCCAGGTGCGCCAGGCGCTGGTACAGCCGGTCCACGCCGCGCGTGACGGGAAACAGGATCAGGAAGTACGCCAGCATCACGGCGGTGAACACCTCCACCGGGCGGTAGCTCTGGCCGGCCACGGTCTCGGCCCTGTGCATCAGCTCGGGCACCGCGATCACGGTGGCGATGGCCGTGTCCTTGATGGCAATCGTCAGGATCGAGCCGAAGGCCGGCAGCATGCGGATCGTCGCCTGCGGCAGCAGCACCCGGCGCAGCAGCTGCGCGCGCGACATGCCCAGCGCCAGCGCGGCCCGCGTCTGCCCCGGCCGGATGGACTCGATTCCGGCGCGCATCACCTCCGCCGCGTAGGCCGCGATATGCAGCGTGAGTGCCACCAGCGCCGCCCAGAACGGCGGGAAGGTGATGCCGGCGAGTATCGGAAAAGCGAAGTAGATCCAGATCAGCACCACGAGCACCGGGATCGCGCGCATGCTGTCGATGTAGAACACCAGCAGCGGCCGCAGCCAGCGCGGCCCGTAGAGCCTGAGCAGCGCGATCACGAGGCCGGCGAAGATGCTGGTGACCGCACTCACCGCGCTCAGCGCGAGCGTGACGCCCAGGCCCGCGGCAAAAAAGCGCCAGTTCTCGGCAATCGGCGAAAAGTCGAAGTCCATGGTGGGCGGCCCGGGTGGATGGTGGGAGTGGACGAGCGCCTGCGCTCAGGCTCAGAACGTGACCATGACCTTCATCGCCTGCTGCCGGTCCGCTGCGAGCGCAAAGGCCGCGTGCACCTGCGCCACCGGCAGCGCCTGCGTGAGCAGGGGCGAGACGTCGAGCACGCCGCGGCTCAGGTAGTCCACCGCCCAGGCGTATTCGTCGACGAAACGGAAGGTACCGACGTAGCGCAGGCTCTTGACCATGATCTGGTTCAACGGGCAGCCCTCGCTGCTGCCATGGAGCGAACCCACCTGCACCACGGTGCCGCGCGGGCGCGTCGCGCGAATGCAGTGGGCCAGCGCGGCGTAGCTGCCCGAGACCTCGAAGCACACATCGACCTGGCCCTTGCCCTCGGTCAGCGCCTCCAGCGCGGCCGCGTCGCGGGCCACGTTGATGGTCTGCGTCGCGCCCACGCGGGCGCAGGCGGCCAGGGGTTGGTCCACGATGTCCACCGCGATCGACTCCCGGGCACCGGCCAGGTGCGCAGCCATCAGGACCAGCGCGCCGATGGGTCCGGCGCCCACGACCATCACGCGCTGGCCGAGCAGCGGGCCGGCCTCGTTGACCGCGTGCAGCGCCACCGCGAGCGGCTCGCCAAAGGCCGCCATCTCGTACGAGAGCGCGTCGGGAACGGGAATGCACTGCGCGGCGTCGATCAGCACCTGCTCGCGCATCGCGCCCTGCATGTGCGGCCACTTGCTGGCGCTGCCGAAGAAGTGGACGTTGTCGCAGTGATTCGCCGCGCCGGCGCGGCAGAAGCGGCACAGGCCGCAGTTGCGCGAGGGATTCAGCGCCACGCGCTGGCCGACCCGCAGGCCCTGCACCTGCGCACCGAGCTCCAGCACCTGGCCGGAGGCCTCGTGCCCCGGGGTCAGCGGCGCGCGGATGACGAAGTCACCGACCCGGCCGTGCAGGTAGTAGTGCAGGTCGGAGCCGCAGATGCCCACCGCCCGGATCCCCACGCGCACCTGGTGCGCGGCGAGCGGCTCGGTGGGGGCTTCGGTGACGCGCAGGTCGCGCGCGCCATGGATTTCGCAATTCAGCATGGGGGCTCCTCGGGGACGGTTCAGGGGGCTTCAGCGCAGACTCCGCGTGGCGCGCTGCTCTTCCTCCGTGAGCGCCGACTGCATGCGCCGGGCCACGCTGCGCAGCCAGTCCAGGTACACCTGCTGGTCCTTGGCGACGCCCATGCCGGTGTCGATCTGGAAGATATTGCTGTCCTGGCAGTCGTTTTCCTTGGGGAACGCGGCCAGGCCCTTGAGCTTTTTGCTGATGTTCGGCCAGAGCATGCGGTTGATCGGGGCCACGTCGGAGCGGCCCGCGAGCACCTCCTCGATGGGCGCCACCGAGCCCGAGTTGGCCACGCCGCGCATCTTCGCGTTGGGAAAGCGCTGGCGCACCAGCGGCTCCTCCCCCGCGCCCGAGAAATAGGCCATGGTGATCTCGGGCTTGTTGAAGTCGTCCAGCGTTTGCGCACCGGTGAACTTGGGGTTGTCGGCGCGGCCGAACATGCACACGCCGGTGCTCGAAAAGGTGACGAAGTCGATGATCTTGGCGCGCTCGGCGGTCTCGTTCAACGGGCCGATCATGATGTCCATCTGGTTCGCCACCAGCGCCGGCACCTTGGTCTCGTGGCTCACCGCGACGGGCTGGATGCGCACGCCCAGCAGCTTGGCGAACTCCTTGCCCAGGGTCCACGACGGACCCGACCAGGGCTCGCCCATCCCGCTGGTGTTCTGCGCCAGCCAGGGCGGGTTGTTGACCACGCCCACGCGCAGCGCGCCGGCCTTGCGGATCGCGTCCACGCGGACGCTGGCGCCGGGCGCCGGCGGGGTCTGGGCGCTGGCGCCGGTGCTGACCCCGACGACCACGGCGGCAAGCACCGCGCGCGGCCACGTGCAGCCACGGCTGCTTTTCAGAGGGAATGACATGGAAAGTCTCCTTTCGGGTTTGCGTTCATTGCATTGCCTGGACCATGCGCGCCTCGTCCGCGTTGAGCCTGGCCTGGTGCGCGCGCGCCACCTGGCGCAGCCAGTCCAGGTAGACCGGCTGGTTCTTGTCAACGGCCAAGCCCACCGGCGAGGCCTTCTCGGCGCTGCTCTGGCAATTGTTTTCCTTGGGCAAAGCCGCCAACCCCTTGACTTTGCGTTGCAGGCCGACCCATGACACACGGTTGATCGGCGCCGCGTCGGCACGGCGCGCCATGATTTCCTCCACCGGCGCCGTGGCGCCGGAGCTGGCCACCGCGCGCAGCTGCGCCCGCGGGAAGCGCGTCCTGATCCAGCCCTCCTCCGCGCTCCCCGTGAAGTAGGCGATGGTCACTTCGGGCCGGTTCAGATCGTCCACCGAAGCGGCTTGGGCGAATGGGGCCGCCTTGTCTGCGCGGCCAAACATGCAGACGCTGGTGGTCGAATAGGTGACGAAGTCCACCACGTTCAGGCGCTGCGGTGTTTCGCCCAAGGGGCTGATGGTCATATCGACCTGGTTGGCGGCCAGCACCGGCACCTTGGTCTCGTGCGACACCGCGACGGTGCGCAACCGCACCCCCAGCAGGCGCGCGTATTCCTCGGCCAGCAACCAAGCCGGGCCACTCCAGGGTGCACCGCTGCCGGTGGTGTTCTCCACCAGCCAGGGCGCGTTCTGCAACACGCCCACGCGCAACGCACCCGCTTTGCGGATCGCATCCAGCCGCGGACTGGCGCCCGCCGCAGGCGCCGGTTGCGCCTGCGCCACCGCGCACAGGCCGGCCAAGCACCACACCACCATCGGCACCATCCGCTTGTTCCTGAAAACGTATTGCATCGATGACTCCTTAGGGTTCAGCGCCAGCTTTGGGCAAATTCGCAAATCACCTGCTCCAGGTGCGCGCGCATCGCGAGCCGGGCGGCTTCGGCCTGCCCGGCGACGATGGCCGCGAAGATTTGCTGGTGGTCCTCTTGCGACTTCTGCCGCAGTTCGGGCGAGTGGAAATGCTGTTCGATCTGGGTCCACAGCGGGCCGCGCTCCTGCTCGCGCAGGCCTTGCACGGTGCGGCGCAGCACGCTGTTGCCCGAGGCCTCGGCGATATGCACATGGAACTGCACGTCCGCGGCCTCGTTGGCGGCCTTGTCGTGGAGCTGTTCGCGCATGGTCTTGAGCGCGGCAAACAGGCGGTCGAGGTCCGCGTCCTTGCGCGATACCGCGGCCACGGCCGCGACCTCGGACTCGATCAGGCAGCGCGCGCGCAGCAGTTCAAACGGCCCGACCCCCGTCTCCCGGGCACCGGGCAGCGGCGGCACGGCGGCGCCCTGCGCCTGGCACACGTAGATGCCCGAGCCCCCGCGCACCTCCACCACGCCCTGGAGTTCCAGCGCAATGATGGCCTCGCGCACCGCCGTGCGGCTGACGCCGAAGCGATCCGCGAGCGCGCGCTCCGAGGGCAAACGCTGGCCCGGCAAGAACTCCCCCTGTTTGATCAGTTTATGAACGCTGGCTGCCAGACGCAGATAGGCCCTGTCGTGGAGCTTGTCCTCGTTGTCGAGGAACTGCTCGGGTTGTGGGTGGACGAGTTCGAGTGTCATGGCGGGAAGTGGATGGACCAATTATTCGTTGGTTTACCAGAATGGGGGTTAGTGGTTTACCACTAGCGCTCGACCCTGAGCGCCTTCGCGAGGCGTGTTGGATGCCCCGGAAAGCGAAAGGCCTCCCTTGCGAGGAGGCCTTCACACGCTTCTGCCCGGGGCTCCCGGCTCCCTCTCCTGATGGAGGATTTCCGGGTGCCTTCGGACAAGCGACGGAGCGGATATCTACGGCGTCATCCGCTCAAGGTGCCTACGCCACTTTCGCGGGAAATCCACCGCCGAGCGCCTTTGCGATCTTCTGCTCGGTCTCGTACTGACCCAGCGCGAACACCGCCCAAGTCATGGCAAAGATCCAGCCAACCAGCGTGATTTGCAGCAACAGGCAGACGATTCCCGCAATCGGCCTGCCAATCGTGAAGAACGCCAACCAGGGCAATACCATGGCAATGAAGAGACGCATAAGGGATCCTTTCGTGAGTTGATGAATAGTCAAACCCGGCCTTATATCACGCCGATCAGAGCCAAAACCCGTTGGACGCCAAATCGGACGCCAGGCCCACGACGGACAGCTGCATCTGCGCCGGGGCGCCGGGGGCGGTAATGGCGCCGTTGGCCTGGCCGTCGGCGTCGAACGGTCCGCCATCGCTGATTTCAAAGTCCAGCCGCAGCCGCCCGCCCTCGCTCACCATCTTGCCGCCGTAGGCTGCGCTGCTCAGGTTGATCCAGGTGCCGCTGCCGTCTTGCATCCAGTAGCCGTTGACGCCCAGCGCGGGGTCCAGGTACAGGCTGAACTTCTCGCTGCTGCGGCCTGCGGCCAGCGTCGCCCGGAAGCTGAGCAGCCCGAGGGGCATCTCCATTCCATCGGGCCATTGGGCGGGGGCGTCCTCTTGCGCCAGGCGGGTGATGCGCGCGCCGCTGTCCGGATCGACCTTGCCGTCCTGGCTGCCTGCCACCAGGGTCACGGGGGTGCTGGCTGCGCTCTCTGCGGTGGCGCGGACTCTGGCGCTGGTCGATCCCACTGCCGCCTGCGTGCCGTCCTGGACGCCGTCGCCGTTGCCGTCGCCGGCCACGGGGGCTGCGCCGTCGGGGCCGGGGAGGCCGGGGGTCGGGTCTTCGAGGCTGTCGGGAATGCTGTCGCCGTCCGTGTCCTTGCTGTCCTTGGGCGCCGGGCCTTCCGGGGGCGATGGGCTCGGGCTCGGGGCTGGATTCGGACCCGGACCCGGACCCGGACCCGGAGCCGGACCCGGAGCCGGACCCGGTGGCGCGGGGGTGTGGTTGTCCACCGGCGTGGCCGCGAAACTGGCTGCGTCGTTGCCGGCCGCGTCCTGTATGGCGTTGGCATCGTTGCCGGCCGTGGGGTCGGTGTAGGCGAGGCTCACGGCCTGGCCGTTGGTGACAGCGGTGGCCAGCGTCAGGCTCACGGTCTTTTCCTGCGCGCTTACCGCGATGGCGGTGACGGCGGTGGGCACGTTATCGACGCGCACCGTGAAGGCCGTGGTGGGCGGGATATGCGTTGCGTCCAGGCTGGTCCCCTCGGTGTAGCGCAGCACCAACTGGCTGGCGTTGGCCGTGGCGCTGGCGAGCACCGGGGCGCGGGTGTCGATCTGGTAGCGGGGGCCATGGGCGTGGCCGGTGCCGGCGCGGCCTGCGGCGTTGCGCACGCCCTCCTGGTTCACGCGGATGGTGTTATTGCTGTTCTCAACGCCGGCCGTGGGGGTGAATGTCGCCGTCCAGGTTCTTCCTTGGTCATTCGTCGTGGGGTCGGTCAATGTGCCGTTGGCCTCGCTGAGCACGACGTCGTCGCGCGTGAAGCCGGTGACGGGCTCGTTGAAGGCAAAGGTGACTGCTGTGGTTTCGCCAACGGTCAGGTAGGTGTCGGCCAGTGTGACCGTGGCTGTTGGGCCCGCGGTGTCTGCCGGTCGGGTGTCCACGCTGTAGTTGGCGCTGTCTGCGCTGCCGGTACCGGTGTTGCCTGCGTCGTCGGTTATGCCGGCGAGGTTGACGCGAATGGTATTGGCCAGGGCGTTGACGTTGGCCGTGGGCGTGAATGTCGCTGTCCAGACCGTGCGCCCGGCGTTGGCCGTGGGCGAGCTCAGCGTGCCGTTGGGGCACAGGATGTCGCTGGTGTCCAAGCCGGTGACGGGCTCGCTGAAGGTGATGGTGACGGTTGTGGTTTTGCCTGCGGTGAGTGTGCTGTCTGCCAGCGCGATGGTGGCCGTGGGGCGCTTGGTATCCACGCTGTAGTTGGCGCTGGAGGCGCTGCCGGTGCCGGCGTTGCCTGCGTCGTCGCGCACGCCGGCGAGGTTCAGGCGGATGGTATTGGTTGCTGCGTTGGTGTTGGCCGTGGGCGTGAGGGTCGCCGTCCAGACCGTGCGGTCCTCGCTGGCCGTGGGCCAACCGAGCGTGCCGCTCGTGCACAGGATGTCGCTGGCGTCAAAGTCTTCTACGGGTTCGCTGAAGGTGATGGTGACGGTTGTGGTTTTGTCCGCGGTGAGCGCGGTATCGGCCAGCGTGATGGTCGCCGTGGGGCGCGTGGTGTCCACGCTGTAGTTGGCGCTCTCTGCCCTGCCGGTGCCGGTGTTGCCCGCGTCGTCGCGCACGCCGCTGAGGTTGACGCGGAGGGTATTGGCTGGGGCGCTGGTGTCGGCCGTGGGCGTAAGGGTCGCCGTCCAGACCGTGCGCTCGGTGTTGGCCGTGGGGGGGCTTAGCGTGCCGCTCGTGCATACGATGTCGCTGGCGTCGAAGCCGGTCACGGGCTCGTTGAAGGTGATGGTGACGGTTGTGGTCTCGCCCGCAGTGAGCGCGGTGTCTGCCAACATGATGGTGGCGGTGGGGCGCTTGGTGTCCACGCTGTAGTTGGCGCTCTCTGCGCTTCCGGTGCCGGTGTTGCCTGCGTCGTCGCGCACGCCGCTGAGGTTGACGCGGATGGTATTGGCTGGGGCGCTGGTGTCGGCCGTGGGCGTAAGGGTCGCCGTCCAGACCGTGCGCTCGGTGTTGGCCGTGGGGGGGCTTAGCGTGCCGCTCGTGCACAGGATGTCACTGGCGTCGAAGCCGGTCACGGGCTCGTTGAAGGTGATGGTGACGGTTGTGGTTTTGTCCGCGGTGAGCGCGGTATCGGCCAGCGTGATGGTCGCCGTGGGGCGCGTTGTGTCCACGCTGTAGTTGGCGCTGATGGCGCTGCCGGTCCCGGCGGTGCCTGCGTCGTCGGTCACGCCGGCGAGGTTGACGCGGATGGTATTTGCCCCGGCATTGGTGTTGGCCGTGGGCGTGAATGTCGCCATCCAGACCGTGCGCTCTGTGTTCGCCGTGGGCGCGCTCAGCGTGCCATTGGGACACACGATGTCACTGGTGTCCAAGCCGTTGACGGGTTTGTTGAAGGTGATGGTGACGGTTGTGGTTTTGTCCGCGGTGAGCGCGGTGTCGGCCAGCGTGATGGTCGCCGTGGGGCCGGTGCTGTCCGTCCGGGTGTCCACGCTGTAGTTGGCGCTGATGGCGCTGCCGGTGCCGGCGGTGCCTGCGTCGTCGCGCACGCCGCTGAGGTTGACGCGGATGGTATTGGCTGGGGCGCTGGTGTCGGCCGTTGGCGTGAAGGTCGCCGTCCAGACCGTGCGCTCTGTGTTCGCCGTGGGCGCGCTCAGCGTGCCGTTGGGACACACGATGTCGCTCGCGTCCAAGCCGTTGACGGGTTTGTTAAAGGTAATGGTGACGGTCGTGGTCTCGCCCGCGGTGAGCGCGGTATCGGCCAGCGCGATGGTCGCTGTGAGGCCGGTGCTGTCCGTCCGGGTGTCCACGCTGTAGTTGGCGCTGATGGCGCTGCCGGTGCCGGTGTTGCCTGCGTCGTCGGTCACTCCGGCGAGGTTCACGCGGATGGTATTCGCCCCGGCATGGACGTTGGCCGTTGGCGTAAGGGTTGCTGTCCAGACCGTGCGCTCGGCGTTCGCCGTGGGCGCGCTCAGCGTGCCGCTCATGCACACGATGTCGCTCGCGTCCAAGCCGTTGACGGGTTTGTTGAAGGTGATGGTGACGGTCGTGCTTTCGCCCGCGGTGAGCGCGCTGTCGGCCAGCGCGATGGTCGCGGTGGGACGCGTGGTGTGCACGCTGTAGTTGGTGCTGGATGCTGTTCCGGTCCCGGCGTTGCCCGCGTCGTTGCGCACGCCGGCGAGGTTCACGCGGATGGTATTCGCCTCGACATCGGTGTTGGCCGTGGGCGTGAGGGTTGCTGTCCAGACCGTGCGCTCGGCGCTCGCCGTGGGCCAGCCCAGCGTGCCGTTGGTGTACACGATGTCGCTCGCGTCCAAGCCGTTCACGGGCTCGCTGAAGGTGATGGTGAGCGTCGTTGTCTGGCCCGCGATGAGCGCGTTGTTGGCCAGCGCAATGGTGGCGGTGGGGCGCGTGGTGTGCACGCTGTAGTTGGTGCTGGAGGCGGTGTCGACTCCGGCGTTGCCCGCGTCGTTGCGCACGCCGGCGAGGTTCACGCGGATGGTATTCACCCCGGCATCGGTGTTCGCCGTGGGCGTGAGGGTTGCTGTCCAGACCGTGCGCTCGGCGCTCGCCGTGGGCGCGCTCAGCGTGCCGTTGGTGTACACGATGTCACTGGCGTCCAAGCCGTTCACGGGCTCGCTGAAGGTGATGGTGAGCGTCGTTGTCTGGCCCGCGGTGAGCGCGTTGTCGGCCAGCGCGATGGTCGCGGTGGGGCGCGTGGTGTGCACGCTGTAGGGGCTGCTTTCGGCGCTGCCGACTCCGGCGTTGCCTGCGTCGTCGCGCACGCCAGAGAGGTTCACGCGCAGGGTATTCGCCCCGGCGTTGGTGTTCGCCGTGGGTGTGAGGGTCGCTGTCCAGACGGTGCGCTCGGCGTTCGCCGTGGGCGTCGTCAGCGTGCCGTTTGGGCACACGATGGCGCTCGCGTCCAAGTCGGTCACGGGCTCGCTGAAGGTAATGGTGACCGTCGTGGTTTCGCCCGCGGTGAGCGTGCTGTCGGCCAGCGTGATGGTCGCCGTGGGTCCCGTGCTGTCCGTCCGGGTGTCCACGCTGTAGTTGGTGCTGATGGCGCTGCCCGTGCCGGCGTTGCCTGCGTCGTCGCGCACGCCGGCGAGGTTCACGCGGATGGTGTTGGTTGGGGCGTTGGCGTTGGCCGTTGGCGTGAAGGTCGCCGTCCAGAGCGTGCGCTCGGCGTTCGCCGTGGGTGTTGTTAGCGTGCCGCTCGTGCACACGATGTCGCTGGCGTCCAAGTCGGTGACGGGCTCGTTGAAGCGGAAACTGACGGTTGTGGTCTCGCCCGCGCTGAGCGCGGTGTCGGCCAGTGTGATGGTCGCCGTGGGTCCCGTGGTGTCCGCCCGGGTGTCCACGCTGTAGTTGGCGCTGAGGGCGCTGTCGGTGCCGGCGTTGCCCGCGTCGTTGCTTACGCCGGCGAGGTTCAGGCGGAGGGTATTGGCCGGGGCGCTGACGTTGGCCGTGGGCGTGAGGGTCGCCGTCCAGAGCGTGCGCTCGGCGTTCGCCGTGGGTGCGCTCAGCGTGCCGTTGCTGCACACGATGTCGCTGGCGTCCAAGCCGGTGACGGGCTCGTTGAAGCGGAGGGTGACTGTCGTGGTTTCGCCCGCGCTGAGCGCGCTGTCGGCCAGCGTGATGGTCGCCGTGGGGCGCGTGGTGTGCACGCTGTAGTTGGCGCTGTCTGCCCTGCCAACCCCGGCGTTGCCCGCGGCGTCGGTCACGCCGGCGAGGTTCACGCGCAGGGTATTCGCCCCGGCGTTGGTGTTCGCCGTGGGCGTGAGGGTCGCCGTCCAGACCGTGCGGTCGGCGCTCGCCGTGGGCCAACTCAGCGTGCCGCCCGTGCACACGATGTCGCTCGCGTCAAAGCCTTTGACGGGCTCGCTGAAGGTGATGCTGACCGTCGTTGTTTGGCCCGCGGTGAGCGCGGTGTTGGCGAGCGCGATGGTCGCCGTGGGGCGCTTGGTGTCCACGCTGTAGTTGCTGCTGTCTGCCCTGCCGGTGCCGGCGTTGCCCGCGTCGTTGCTTACGCCGGCGAGGTTCACGCGGATGGTATTGCTTGGGGCGGTGGTGTCGGCCGCGGGCGTGAAGGTGGCCGTCCAGACCGTGCGCTCGGCGTTCGCCGTGGGCGCGCTTAGCGTGCCGCTGGTGCATACGATGTCGCTGGCGTCCAAGCCGTTCACGGGCTCGCTGAAGCGGAAGCTGACCGTCGTGCTTTCGCCCGCGATGAGCGTGTTGTCTGCCAGCACAACGGTCGCTGTGGGCCGCGTGGTGTGCACGCTGTAGTTCGCGCTGATGGTGCCGTCGGTCCCGGCGTTTCCCGCGTCGTCGCGCACATTGGCGAGGTTCACGCGGATGGTATTCGTCGCTGCGTTGGTGTTGTCCGTTGGCGTGAAGGTGGATGTCCAGACCGTGCGCTCGGCGTTCGCCGTGGGTGCGCTCAGCGTGCCGCTCGTGCACACGATGTCGCTCGCGTCCAGGCCGTTCACGGGCTCGCTGAAGCGGAAGCTGACGCTTGTCGTTTCTCCTGCGCTGAGCGCGCTGTCCGCCAGCGCGATGCTCACCGTGGGGCGCACGGTGTCCACGCTGTAGTTCGCGCTGATGGCGCTGCCGGTCCCGGCGTTGCCCACGTCGTCGCGCACGCCGGCGAGGTTCACGCGGATGGTGTTCGCCCGGACGCTGGTGTCGGCCGTTGGCGTGAAGCTCGCCGTCCAGACCGTGCGCTCGGCGTTCGGCGTGATCGCGCCCAGCGTGCCGCTGGGACACACGACGTCGCTCGCGTCCAAGCCGTTCACGGGCTCGTCAAAGCGGAAGCTGACCGTCGTCGTTTCGCCCGCGCTGAGGGCGGTGTCGGCCAGCGTGATGGTGACCGTGGGGCCGCTGCTGTCCGTCCGGGTGTTCACGCTGTAGTTGGTGCTGACGGCGCTGCCGATCCCGGCGTTGCCCGCGTCGTTGCGCACGCCCGTGAGGTCCAGGTGGATGGTGTTCGTCCCGGCGCTGACGTTGGCCGTGGGCGTGAAGGTCGCCGTCCAGACCGTGCGCTCGGCGTTCGCCGTGGGCGCGCTCAGCGTGCCGCTCGTGCACACGATGTCGCTCGCGTCCAGGCCGGTGACGGGTTCGCTGAAGCCAAAGCGGACGGTCGTGCTCTCGCCTGCGGTGAGCGCGCTGTCGGCCAGCTCAACGGTCGCTGTGGGCCGCGTGGTGTGCACGCTGTAGTTGCTGCTGGCGCTGCCCACCCCGGCGTTGCCCGCGTCGTCGCGCACGCCAGTGAGGTCCACGCGCAGGGTATTCGTCTCGGCGTTGACGTTCGCCGTGGGCGTGAAGGTCGCCGTCCAGACCGTGCGCGCGGCGTTCGCCGTGGGCCAGCTCAGCGTGCCGTGGGTGTAGACGATGTCGCTCGCGTCGAAGTCCCTGACGGGCTCGCTGAAGCGGATGGTGACTGTGCTGCTCTCGCCCGCGGTGAGCGCGCTGTCTTCCAGCGTGACGGTGGCCGTGGGGCCGGTGGTGTCGCGCGTGTCCACGCTGTAGTTGGCGCTGCGCGCGTTGCCGGTGCCGGCGTTGCCCGCGTCGTTGCGCACGCCGGCGAGGTTCAGGCCGATGGTGTTCGTCGCGTCGTTGACGCCCGCCGTGGGCGTGAAGATGGCCGTCCAGACCGTGCGCGCGGCGTTCGGCGTGATCGGGCCCAGCGTGCCGTTGGCGTCGCTGAGCACGACGTCGCTGGCGTCCAGGCCGGTGACGGATTCGTTGAAGGTGAAGCTGACGGTCGTCGTCTCGCCCGTGGTGAGCGCGTCGTCGGCCACCGTGATGCTCGCCGTGGGGCCCGCGGTGTGCACGCTGTACTGGGCGCTGGAGGCGTTGCCCACGCCGGCGTTGCCTGCAGCGTCGGCAACGCCCGCGAGGTTCACGCTGATGCGGTTGCTTGCGGCGTTGGCGTTGGCCGTTGGCGTGAAAGTTGCCGTCCAGGTTTTGCCGTCACTGCCTGCCGCAAGCGGCCCCAGCGTGCCGCTGGCCTCGCTGAGCACGACGTCGCTGGCGTCAAAGCCGGTGACGGCCTCGCTGAAGGCGAAGGTCACGGTGGTGCTCTCGCCGGCGCTCAGGCGCGTGTCGGCGAGCGTGATGGTGGCGCTGGGCCGCAGGGTGTCCACGCGGTAGTTGGCGCTGCTCGCGTGGTCTGCGCCGGCGTTGCCTGCGGCGTTGCTCACGCCGGCAAGGTTCACGCGGATGGTGTTGCTGCTGTCCTCGACATTGGCCGTGGGCGTGAAGGTGGCGCTCCAGGTTTTGCCGTCGGCATTCGCCGTGAGCGGGCCGAGCGTGCCGTTGGCGTCGCTGAGCACGACGTCGGCGGCGGTGAATCCGGTGACGGTTTCGCTGAAGGCAAAGCGGACGGTGGTGGTTTGGCCGGCCGTGAGATGGGTGTCGGCCAGCGTGATGCTCGCGCCCGGCCGCGTGGTGTTCACGCTGTAGTTGGGGCTGATGGCGTGGCCATCGCCTGCGCGGCCCGTGGCGCCGGTCACGCCGCCGAGGTTCACGCGGATGCTATTCATCGCGTCATCGACGTTCGCCGCGGGCGTGAAGGTGGCGCTCCAGGTTCTTCCGTCAGCGTCCGCCGTGAGCGGGCCGAGCGTGCCGTTGGCGTCGCTGAGCACGACGTGGGCGCTCGTGAAGCCGGTCACGCGCTCGCTGAAGCGGAAGCTGACGGTGGTGGTTTCTCCCGGGGTCAGGCGGGTGTCGGCGAGCGTGATGGTGGCGTTCAGGCGCGTGTCGTCGAAGGTGTTGATCTGGTAGTTGGCGCTGCTGCCCAGACCTTCGCCCGCGTTGCCCGCGTCGTCGCGCACGCGGCTCAGGTTCACGCCGATGGTGTTGTTCGCGGAGCTGATGTTCGCCGTGGGCGTGAAGGTCGCGGTCCAGTTTCTGCCGACGGTGTCGGGCGTGAAGTGGCTCAGCGTGCCGTTGGCGCCGGTGAGCACGACCTCGTTCTGCGTGAAGCCGGTCACGCGCTCGTTGAAGGTAAAGGTGACGAAGGCCGTCTCGCCCATGGTGAGCTCGGTGTCGGACAGCGTGATGCTCACGGTGGGGCGCACGAGGTCGTAGCTGAACGGCTCGGAGGACGGGGTTCCCTCTCCCTGGTTGCCCGCCAGATCGGTCACGCCGGAGAGGTTCACCCGGACGCGGTTGCTGCTCGTCGAGCGGCCGACGGCAGGCGGGGCCGTGAGGGTGCACTGCCAGGTGATGCCGTCGTCGCTGCGCAGGTCGGAGAAGATGCCGCCGCTGGACGCGGGGTTGATCGTGAGGTCCGACAGGGTGAAGGCCTTGCCGTCCGTGGGAGGCAGGCTCCGGTCCAGCGCTTCGGAGAAGACGATGGTGACGCTGGTCGCTTCGTTGCCGCTGAGCTTGCTTTCAGCGAGCGTGATGGAGCGCACCGAGGGCCGCGTGGTGTCCACCTGGTAGTCGGCGCTGCTCGCGTGGCCGAACCCGGTGCGGCCGACGGTGTTGGTCACGCCCGCGAGGTTCACGCGGATGGCGTTGCTGCTGTCCTCGGTATTCCCATTCGGGGTGAACGTGGCGCTCCAGGTGCGGCCGTCGGCGTTCGCCGTCAGGGGCCCCAGCGTGCCGTTGGGCGCCTCGACGTCGTCGGCCGTGAAGCCGAGGACCGGCACGTTGAAGCGGAAGGTGACGGTGCTCGTCTCGCCGATCTTCAGGGCGCTGTCGCTCAGCGTGATGGTGGCGCTGGGGCGCGTGGATTCGATGGTGTCTATCTGGTAGTTGGCGCTGGTGGCGCTGCCGAAGCCTGCCCGGCCTGCACGGTTGGTCACGCCGGCCAGGTTCACGCGGATGGTGTTGCTCGTGTCCTGCACGTTGAGCGTGGGCGTGAAGGTCGCCGTCCAGGTCGTGCTGAGTGAATTCCCCGTGAACAGGCTCAGCGTGCCGTTGGCGTCGCTGAGCACGATGTCGTCTGCCGTGAAGCCCCTCACTTGGCTGTTGAAGACAATGGTGACGGTGGTGGTTTCGTCGATCCTGAGGTCGGTGTCGGCCAGCGTGATGGTGGCGGTGGGGCGCATGGCCGTGGTGTCGATGGCGTAGTCGGCGCTGCTGGCCGTGCCCTCGCCCGTGTTGCCTGCGGCGTTGCTCACGCCCGCGAGGTTCACGCGGATGGTGTTGCTCGCGTTTGCGGTGTTCGCCGTGGGCGTGAAGGTCGCCGTCCAGGTCTTGCCGTAGGCATCCGCGGTGAGCGGGCCCAGCGTGCCGTTGGCGTCGCTGAGCACGACGTCCTGCTCGGTGAAGCCCATGACCTCCTCGCTGAAGGCGAAGCGGACCGTGGTGGTCTGGCGCATCGTGAGGCTGGTGCTATCGAGTGCGATCGTGACGCCGGGGCGCACGGTGCTGACGCTGTAGCTGGCGCTGCTGGCCTGGCCAGAGCCTATGGTGTCGGCCGGGTTGACGGCGTCGGTCACGCCGAAGAGGTTCACGCCGATCGTGTTGCTCGCACTGTGGACGTTGGCCGTGGGCGTGAAGGTCGCCGTCCAGGTCTTGCCGTCGGCGTTCGCCGTGAGCGGGCCCAGCGTGCCGTTGGCGTTCGTGAGGATGACGTCGTCTGCCGTGAAGCCGTTGACGCGATCGTTGAAGACAATGGTGACGGTGGTGGTTTCACCGGCCATCAGCTGGCGGTCGGCGAGCGTGATCGTCGCGGTGGGCCTGATGACGAGGTCGCGGGTGTCTACGTTGTACCAGCCGCCGTGGAACCCGCCCTCGCGGGACATATTGCCCGCGAGGTCGCGGATGCCGTGCGCCGCCCCCATCACGACGCTCAGCTTGGCCCAGGTCACGGAGGTCCGGAACGTCGGGGCGCTGAGGGTGATGCTCCAGATCTTTCCGCCTTCGCTGGAGTTCAGGCCGGACATCGTGCCACCGGAGGCGCCGGCGGAGCTGTATATGTCGTCGAGGCCAAAGCCCGTCACCGGTTCGTTGAAGGTGACGGTGATGGTCAGCGTGCCGTTGGATCGCAGGTTGTGGCTCGAGACGGCGATCCCGTTCACCTGGGGCGGGGAGCTGTCGTTGGCGTAGGCTTGGTCGTTGGCTATGTAAGTCCCCGCCGGGTCGCCGGGCACGTTGCCCCCGCCGACCGTGTTGCCCGCGGCATCGCTGATGTCGCGCAGCTTGATCGCGATGCAGTTGTCGGGCATGTTGTCCGCAGAAGGGGACCGGAGCGTGACCTTCCACGTGGTTCCGCCGTCCGTGGTGCGCAGGTTCGACAGCGTTCCCCGCAGGCCATTGATCGACTGGTTGCGCTGGGTCAGGGAATCGATGATCTCCAGGTCATCGAGCGTGAAGCTGCTTGTATCGATTGCCTGGGAGAAGGTGATGGTGACGGTGGTCTCCTCGTGCGCCGCCAGGAGGCGGTCGTCGATGACCAGACTGCGCAGCATGGGCCGCACGGTGTCCACGACGTAGTTGGCGCTGCTCGCGCTGCCGACCCCGGCCACTCCCGCGGCGTTGCGCACGCCCGCCAAGTCCACGCGGACGGTGTTGTTCGCGACCTCGGTGTTCGCCGTGGGCGTGAAGGTCGCCGTCCAGGTCTTGCCGTCCGCGCCGACGGCCAGATCGCTCAGCGTGCCGTTGCCGCTCGTGAGCACGATGTCGGCGGCGTCAAAACCGGTGACGACCTCGTTGAATTGGAAGGTCACGATGGCGTGCGCGCCCACGGTGAGCGGGCTGGCCAGCGTGATGCGCAGGCTGGGGCGCCCGGCGATGGTGTCGATGTCGTAGCTCACGCCGGTGGCAACCACCCCCTCGCCCGCGTTGCCCGCCAGGTCGTTCACGCCGCGCATGTTCACGCGAAAGGTGTTGTTCGACGAGCTGATGCCGGGAGTCGGCGCGCTCAGGGTCGCGGTCCAGACGCTGCCATCGCCGGTGGACGTGAAGTGCGACAGCATGCCATCGCGCAGGCCGTTGACCAGCAGCACGTCGTTCAGGCCAAAGTCCGTCACCGGTTCGGAGAAGGTGAAGCTCACCAGCGCGCTTTCTCTGTACTTGAGGACGGTGTCGCTCTCGCCCGCGCCGTAGCTGATGCGCGTGCCAAGCAGCGTGGGCCGAATGGTGTCCACGCTGTAGCGCAGGCCCGTGGCCACGATGCCCAGGCCCGCGCTGCCCTCGCGGGTGTTGACGCCCGCGAGGTTCACGCTGATCGGGTTGTACGCCGATGTGACGCCGGCGCCGGGGGCATTCAGCGTCACCTCCCAGGTGTCGCTGCTGCCGTCGCCCCCGGGCTGCCAGGCGGTGAACACTTGGCCCACGCTGCCGCTACCGGGGGCCAGGACTACGTCGGAGGCGTCAAAGCCCTTCACGGGCTCGCTGAATTTGATGGTGACGTAGGCAGTCTGGCCAATGCCGAGCCGGTCGTCGTCGATGCTGTGGCCGCTCGCGGCCAGCGTGGGCAGCACGGTGCCCACGGTGTAGGCGTTGCTCGAGACCGGGTCGCCCAGGCCCGCGGTGCCATGCGTGTCGCGCACGCTGTTGACGTTCACGCGGATCACGCCGCTGGCGTTGCGCGTGTCGACCAGGGGCGTGAGGATGGCGGTCCAGGTTTTGCCGCCGTCGGTGCTCGCGGGCTCGCCCAGCGTGCCCCGGGCATTCGAGAGGTCCAGGGCCGCCCTGAGGCTGGTGACGCTGACTTCCTTGGAGAAGGCAAAGGTGACGATGGCGGTCTCTCCGGCATTCAGGTGGGTGTCGGAGAGCGTGATGCCGTCGAGTTGGGGCCGCGTGCTATCCACGGTGTACTCGGCGGACTCGTACATCCCGGAGCCCGGATTGCCGTTCTCGTCCTTGACCTTGGACAGGTCCAGGGAAATGCGGCCCATGCCCTTGCCCATGGTCACGTTCGGGGTGAACGTGGCGGTGCAGACCTTGTCGGTATCGTCCCATCCCAGGGCGGACAGAACGCCCAGGGGCGAGACCACGTGGCGGATGAAGTCCTCATCCGGCAGCGCGGCGCTGAACGCGAAAGTCACCGTCGTGCTCTCGCCCCGGCTCAGGTAGGAGTCACCCAGGCGGATGACGACGTTATTCAGCGTGGAACTCCAGCTGCTGCCCACAGCGGTCACGACCGTGTACTCGCTGGACTGGAACACCCCCGTGCCCTGGTTGCGGAACTTGTCCGTGACGTTCGTCAGCTCCAGCGTGAGGCGGCCGTGGAGCCCGCGCACGTCGGCATTCGGGGTGAACGTGGCGGTGTAGATTCGGGCGTTGTCCGTCGCCCGGGTCAGGTTGGACAAGTGGCCATACGGCGTTGCCACGTCGCCGATGGCGAAGCTGTCGAACGACGGCCATCCGTCGAACTCGAAGGTCACCGTCGCGGTCTCGCCCGGGGTCAGGCGGGTGTCGCTCAGGTGGATGCTGACGCGGCTGAAGTCGGAGAGCGGCGCGTTGTCCACGGTGTACTCGGTGGACTGGAACACCCCCGTGCCCGGGTTGTCGTCGCTGCCGTTGAGCTTGGCCAAGTCCAGCGTGATCTGGCCTACGGCCTGGCGCGTTCTGCTGTGCGGCGTGAAGTGGCCGGTGTAGATCCTGGCGTTGTTCGGGTCCTTGACCAAGTCGCGAAAGACGCCCAGCGGCGCCACGACGTCGCTGAGGGCGAAACTCGATTCCAACGGCGCTGCGTTGAACTCGAAGGTCACGCTCATGCTCTGGTCCAGCGTCAGCAGCGCGTCGCTCAGGCGGATGCTCACGTGATTCAGATTCGGGTTGCTCTGCGCGTTGCGCGGCATGGTGTCCACGACGTACTCGGCAGACTGGAACGTCCCGGCGCCCGGATGGCCCTTGTAGTCGCCGGCGTCCGAGACGTTCGCCAGGTTCAGGCTGATGCGGCCGACGGACCGGCTCGTGTTCGCATTCGGTGTGAACGTGGCGGTGTAGCTCGTGCCGCCGACCACTTCCGTGTTCAAGTTCGACAAAACGCCATTCGGCACCACCATGTCGGGGATAAGAAAAGTCCCGTTCCACGGTCCTTCGTCGAAATCGATTCTGACCGTCGTCGTCTCGCCTTCGGTCAGATAGGGGTCGTCGAAGCGGATGGAGACCTTCGTGACGTTCGCCGGCACCATGGTGTCCACGGTGTATTCCCTGGACTGGAACACCCCGGTGCCGTCATTACCAATTTCAGTCGAATCCCTGAGGTTCGCCAAGTTCAGCGTGATCCGGCCCACGGCCCGGTTTATGTGGTCATTCGGTGTGAATGTGGCGGTGAATATCTTGAGGTTGTCGGGGTTCTGGACCAAGTTGGACAGCGTGCCATGGGACACCTCCACATCGTGGGTCGTGAAACTGTGCGACCGGTTGTGGGACGGAGGGGGTACGTCCGCGGGTAGGACAATGGGCGACCACGGCACTTCGTTGAACTCGAAAGTGACCGTCATGGTCTCCCAATAGGTCAACACTTCGTGGCTGAGGCTGATGGTGACGTGGTTGAGACGGGGGTTGGAGACCGCGTCGGGCGACGTGGTGTCCACGGTGTACTCAGCGGACTGGAATACCCCGGCAAGCCGCCAGAAATAGCCATACTGGATGTTCGCGGCCAGGTCCAGGGTGATGCGGCCCTTGCCCTTCATATTCTCAGTCGGTGTGAACGTGGCGGTGTAGACCCGGGAGTTGTCCGTCTCCTGGGTCAAGTCGGACAAAGCGCCAAGGGGTGAATCCAGAACATCTGTACGGTCGCTCGATGCGTACGAGAGTCTGAAGGAAGAGCGCGTGGAGTTATACCAATACGGTCCTTCGTTGAATATGAAGGTCACCGTCATGGTTTCCCCAGCGGTCAGATAGGTGTCGCTGATGAGAATGGTGGCACTGGTGACGTGCGTGGAGTGGCCGTCGTATGGGTGGGTCATGGGAGACTCCTTTGAAAATAATTCCGTTATGGCGCGGAAAATTTCAGGTAATAAAATTCTCGCCCTTGTAATCCGGTCGAGCGCCCGATTCGCTGCATTACAGTGTGTGCGGGAACTTCACGCGGCGGTAGCATCCAGTGCGAATGCAATGACAAGTGGTATTGCAAGAGCAATTAAAAGAGAGAATGAAAGCGCAATAAAATTTCACGGCATCGCCCCCACTTGGCTGCGGTGCCAAGCACCGATGCGTTCGGAATCACGCGCCGGGTGGACTCCCGGGCAAGCGACGAGGTGATGCGCGTGTGCTGGCATGACCGGAAATACCCTGGACGGCTGAATAATTGCCCGGACCCGGGGTCGCACGCCGATCAAAGCCAGAACCCGTTGGACGCCAGATCGGACGCCTGGCCCATGATGGACAACGGCATCTGCGCCGGGGCGCCGGGGGCGGTGATGGCGCCGTTGGCCTGGCCGTCGGCGTCGAACCGACCGCCATCGCTGATTTCAAAGTCCAGCCGCAGCCGCCCGCCTTCGCTTGCCATCTTGCCGCCGTAGGCTGCACTGCTCAGGTTGGTCCAAGTGCCGCTGCTGTCTTGCATCCAGTAGCCGTTGACGCCCAGCGCGGGGTCCAGATACAGGCTGAACTTCTCGCTGCTGCGGCCCGTGGCCAGCGTCGCCCGGAAGCTGAGCAGTCCGAGCGGCATCTCCATCCCATCGGGGAATGGGGCGGGGGCGTCCTCTTGCGCCAGGCGGGTGATGCGCGCGCCGCTGTCCGGATCGACCTTGCCGTCCTGGCTGCCTGCCACCAGGGTCACGGGGGTGCTGGCCGCGCTCTCTGCGGTGGAGCGGACTCTGGCGCTGGTCGATCCCACTGCCGCCTGCGTGCTGTCCTGGACGCCGTCGCCGTTGCCGTCGCCGACCACGGGGGCGGCGCCGTCGGGGCCGGGGAGGCCGGGGGTCTGGTCTTCGAGGCTGTCGGGAATGCTGTCGCCGTCCGTGTCCTTGGTGTCCTTGGGCGCCGGGCCTTCCGGGGGCGATGGGCTCGGGCTCGGGCTCGGACCTGGAGCCGGGCTCGGACCTGGAGTCGGGCCCGGTGGCGCGGGGGTGTGGTTGTCCACCGGCGTGGCCGCGAAACTGGCTGCGTCGTTGCCGGCCGCGTCCTGTACGGCGTTGGCATCGTTGCCGGTCGTCGGGTCGGTGTAGGCGACGCTCACGGCCTGGCCGGTGGCGACAGCGGTGGCCAGCGTCAGGCTTACGGTCTTTTCCTGCGCGCCTACCGCGATGGCGGTGACGGCGGTGAGCACGTTATCAACGCGCACCGCAAAGGCCGTGGTGGGGGGGATATGCGTCGCGTCCAGGCTGCTCCCCTCGGTGTAGCGCAGCACCAGCTGGCTGGCGTTCACCGTGGCGCTGGCGAGCACCGGGGCCCGGGTGTCGATCTGGTAGATGGCGCTCGGGGCGTGGCCGGTGCCGGCACGGCCTGCGACGTTGCGCACGCCCGTCAGGTTCACGCTGATGGTGTTGCTGCTGTTCTCGACGCCGGCCGTGGGCGTGAATGTCGCCGTCCAGGTTCTGCCATGGTCATTCGTCGTGGGGTCGGTCAATGTGCCATTGGCCTCGCTGAGCACGACGTCGTCGCGCGTGAAGTCGGTGACGGGCTCGCTGAAGACAAAGGTCACTGTTGTGGTTTCGCCAACGGTCAGTTGGGTGTCGGCCAGCGTGATGGTGACCGTGGGGCCCGTGGTGTCTGCCGGTCGGGTGTCCACGCTGTAGTTGGTGCTGACGGCGCTGCCGGTCCCGGCGTTGCCCGCGTCGTCGCGCACGCCGGCGAGGTTCACGCGGATGGTGTTCGCCCCGGCGGTGACGTTGGCCGTGGGCGTAAAGGTCGCCATCCAGACCGTGCGGTCGGCGCTCGCCGTGGGCCAACTCAGCGTGCCGTTGGTGTACAGGATGTCGCTGGCGTCAAAGTTTCTGATGGGCTCGCTGAAGGTGATGGTGACGGTTGTGCTCTCGCCCGCGCTGAGCGCGGTGTCGGCCAGCGTGATCGTGGCCGTGGGGCGTGTGGTGTCCACGCTGTAGTTGGCGCTGGAGGCGATTTCGGTCCCGGCGTTGCCCGCGTCGTCGGTCACGCCGGCGAGGTTCACGCGGATGGTGTTCTCCCGAGCGTTGGCGTTGGCCGTGGGCGTGAATGTCGCTGTCCAGACCGTGCGCTCGGCGTCCGCCGTGGGCGCTGTCAGCGTGCCGTTGGCGTCAGTGAGCACGATGTCGCTGGCGTCCAAGCCGTTGACGGGCTTGTTGAAGCGGAAGCTGACTGTCGTGCTCTCGCCCACGGTGAGCGCATTGTCTGCCAGCGTGATGGTCGCCGTGGGGCGCGTGGTATCGACGGAGTAGTTGGCGCTGATGGCGCTGCCGGTCCCGGCGTTGCCCGCATCGTCGCTCACGCCGGCGAGGTTCACACGGATGGTATTCGTCGGAACGTTGACGTTCGCCGTGGGCGTGAAGGTCGCCGTCCAGACCGTGCGCTCGGCGTTCGCCGTGGGCGCGCTCAGCGTGCCGTGGGTGTAGACGACGTCGCTGGCGTCAAAGTCGTTGACGGGCTTGTTGAAGGTGACGGTGACTGTCGTGCTTTCGCCCGCGGTGAGCGCGCTGTCGGCCAGCGCGATGGTGGCCGTAGGGCCGGTGCTGTCCGTCCGGGTGTCCACGCTGTAGTTGGCGCTGATGGCGCTGCCGGTCCCGGCGTTGCCTGCGTCGTCGGTCACGCCGCTGAGGTTTACGCGGATGGTGTTCGTCGGGGCGTTCACGTTCGCCGTGGGCGTGAAGGTCGCCGTCCAGACCGTGCGCTCGGCGTTCGCCGTGGGCGCGTTCAGCGTGCCGCTCGTGCACACGACGTCGCTGGCGTCCAAGCCGTTGACGGGCTTGTTGAAGGTGAAGCTGACTGTCGTGCTCTCGCCCGCGGTGAGCGCGCTGTCGGCGAGCGCAATGGTCGCAGTGGGGCCGGTTCTGTCCGTCCGGGTGTCCACGCTGTAGTTGGCGCTGTCGGCGCTGCCGGTCCCGGCGTTGCCCGCGTCGTCGGTCACGCCGCTGAGGTTTACGCGGATGGTGTTCGCCTCCGCGCTGACGTTGGCCGTGGGCGTGAAGGTCGCCGTCCAGACCGTGCGCTCGGCGTTCGCCGTGGGTGCGCTCAGCGTGCCGTGGGTGTAGACGACGTCGCTGGCGTCAAAGCCGTTGACGGGCTTGTTGAAGGTGAAGCTGACTGTCGTGGTTTCGCCCGCGGTGAGCGCGCTGTCGGCGAGCGCAATGGTCGCAGTGGGGCCGGTTCTGTCCGTCCGGGTGTCCACGCTGTAGTTGGCGCTGTCGGCGCTGCCGGTCCCGGCGTTGCCCGCGTC
Source organism: Verminephrobacter aporrectodeae subsp. tuberculatae (assembly GCF_026127385.1). NCBI lineage: Bacteria > Pseudomonadati > Pseudomonadota > Betaproteobacteria > Burkholderiales > Comamonadaceae > Verminephrobacter > Verminephrobacter aporrectodeae. The sequence continues at coordinate 1,606,208 of NZ_QZCX01000001.1, read as the reverse complement.
GTCGCGCACGCCAGTGAGATTCACGCGGATGGTGTTCGCCGGAGCGTTCACGTTCGCCGTGGGCGTGAAAGTCGCCGTCCAGACCGTGCGCTCGGCGTTCGCCGCGGGTGCGCTCAGCGTGCCGCTCGTGCACAGGACGTCGCTGGCGTCCAAGCCGTTGACGGGCTTGTTGAAGGTGAAGCTGACGGTTGTGCTCTCGCCCGCGGTGAGCGCGCTGTCGGCCAGCGTGATGGTGGCAGTGGGCCGCGTGGTGTCCACGCTGTAGTTGGCGCTGGAGACGATGTCGGTGCCGGCGTTGCCCGCGTCGTCGCGCACGCCGGCGAGGTTCACGCGGATGGTGTTCTCCGGGGCGCTGACGTTGGCCGTGGGCGTGAAGGTCGCTGTCCAGACCGTGCGGTCGTCGCTCGCCGTGGGCCAGCCCAGCGTGCCGTGGGTGTAGACGACGTCGCTGGCGTCAAGGGTTCTGACGGGCTCGCTGAAGGTGATGGTGACGGTCGTGGTTTCGCCCACGCTGAGCACGCTGTCGGCCAGCGTGATGGTGGCCGTGGGGCGCTTGGTGTCCACGGAGTAGTTGTCGCTGCTGGCGTTGCCGGTCCCGGCGGTGCCCGCGTCGTTGGTCACGCTGGCGAGGTTTACGTGGATGGTGTTCGCCGGGGCGCTGACGTTGGCCGTGGGCGTGAAGGTCGCTGTCCAGACCGTGCGGTCGTCGCTCGCCGTGGGCCAGCTCAGGGTGCCGCTCTCGCACACGATGTCGCTGGCGTCAAAGCCGTTGACGGGCTCGTTGAAGGTGATGGTGACGGTCGTGGTTTCGCCCACGCTGAGCGCGCTGTCGGCCAGCGTGATGGTCGCCGTGGGGCGCGTGGTGTGCACGGAGTAGTTGTCGCTGCTGGCGCTGCCGGTACCCGCGTTGCCCGCGTCGTCGCTCACGCCGGAAAGGCTCACACGGATGGTGTTCTCCCGGGCGTTGGTGTTGGCCGTGGGTGTGAAGGTCGCCGTCCAGACCGTGCGCTCAGCGTTCGCCGTGGGCGCGCTCAGCGTGCCGCTCATGCACACGACGTCGCTGGCGTCAAAGTGGTTCACGGGCTCGCTGAAGCGGAAGCTCACGCTTGTGGTTTCGCCCGTGGTGAGCACGGTGTCGGCCAGCGTGATGGTCGCCGTGGGGCGCGTGGTGTCCACGGAGTAGTTGTCGCTGCTGGCGCTGCCGGTCCCGGCGTTGCCCGCGTCGTCGCGCACGCCGGCGAGGTTCACGCGGATGGTGTTCGCCCGGGCGCTGACCTCGGCCGCGGGCGTAAAGGTCGCCGTCCAGACCGTGCGCTCGGCGTTCGCCGTGGGCGCGCTCAGCGTGCCGCTCGTGCACACGACGTCGCTGGCGTCAAAGTCGGTGACGGGCTCGTTGAAGCGGAAGCTGACGCTTGTGCTCTGGCCCACGGTGAGCGCGTTGTCGGCGAGCGTGATGGTCGCCGTGGGGCCGGGGCTGTCCGTCCGGGTGTCCACGCTGTAGTTGGCGCTGTCGGCGCTGCCGGTCCCGGCGTTGCCCGCGTCGTCGCGCACATTGGCGAGGTTCAGGCGGATGGTGTTCGCCGGGGCGCTGACGTTGACCGTGGGCGTGAAGGTCGCCGTCCAGACCGTGCGCTCGGCGTTCGCCGTGGGCGCGCTCAGCGTGCCGTTGGGGCACACGACGTCGCTGGCGTTCAAGCCGGTGACGGGCTCGTTGAAGTGGAAGCTGACGCTTGTGCTCTCGCCTGCGGTGAGCGCGGTGTCGGCCAGCGTAATGGTCGCCGTGGGGCGCACGGTGTCCACGCTGTAGTTGCTGCTGATGGCGCTGTCGGTCCCGTCGTTGCCCGCGTCGTCGCGCACGCCGGCGAGGTTCACGCGGATGGTGTTCTCCTGGGCGGTGACGTTGGCCGTGGGCGTGAAGGTGGCCGTCCAGACCGTGCGCTCGGCGTTCGCCGTGGGCCAGCTCAGCGTGCCATTGGTGTAGACGATGTCGCTGGCGTCAAAGTCTTCGACGGGCTCGCTGAAGCGGATCGTGACGGTCGTGCTCTCGCCCGCGGTGAGCGCGCTGTCGGCCAGCGTGATGGTCGCCGTGGGGCGCGTGGTGTCCACGCTGTAGTTGGCGCTGCTGGCCCTGCCGATCCCGGCGGTGCCCGTGTCGTTGGTCACGCCGGCGAGGTCCACGCGGATGGCGTTCGTCCGGGCGTTGGCGTTCGCGTTGGGCGTGAAGGTCGCCGTCCAGACCGTGCGCTCGTCGTTCTCCGTGAGCGCGCTCAGCCTGCCGTTGGGGCACACGATGTCTCTGGCGTCAAAGTTGTTGGCGGGCTCGTTGAAGGTGAAGGTGACTGTCGTGCTCTCGCCCGCGCTGAGCGCGCTGTCGGTCAGCGTGATGCTCACCGTGGGGCGCGTGGTGTGCACGCTGTAGTTGGCGCTGCTGGCGCTGCCGGTCCCGGCGTTGCCCGCTTCGTTGGTCACGCCGGCGAGGTTTACGCGGATGACGTTCGTCGGAACGTTGGCGTCGGCCGTGGGCGTGAAGGTCGCCGTCCAGACCGTGCGCGCGGCGTTCGCCGTGGGCGCGCTCAGCGTGCCGCTCGTGCACACGATGTCGCTGGTGTCCAAGCCGTTGACGGGCCCGTTGAAGCGGAAAGTGACGGTTGTGGTTTCACCCGCGGTGAGCGCGCTGTCGGCGAGCGTGATGGTCGCCGTGAGGCGCGTGGTGTGCACGCTGTAGTTGGCGCTGTTGGCGCTGCCGGTCCCGGCGTTGCCCGCGTCGTCGCTCACGCCGGCGAGGTTCACCCGGATGGTATTCGTCGCAACGTTGACGTTGGCCGTGGGCGTGAAAGTCGCCGTCCAGACCGTGCGCTCGGTGTTCGCCGTGGGTGCGCTCAACGTGCCGCTCGTGCACACGATGTCGCTGGCGTCAAAACCGGTGACGGGCTCGTTGAAGGTGAAGCTGACGGTTGTGGTTTCGCCCGCGGTGAGCGCGCTGTCGGCCAGCGTGATGGTGACCGTGGGTCCCGTGCTGTCCGTCCGGGTGTCCACGCTGTAGTTGGTGCTGCTGGCGCTGCCGGTGCCGGCGTTGCCCGCGTCGTCGGTCACGCCGGCGAGGTTCAGGCGGATGGTATTCGCCTGCACGTTGGTGTTCGCCGTGGGCGTGAAGGTCGCCGTCCAGACCGTGCGCTCGGCGTTCGCCGTGGGTGCGCTCAGCGTGCCGCTCGTGCACACGATGTCGCTGGTGTCCAAGCCGGTGACGGGCTCGTTGAAGCGGAAGGTGACGGTTGTGCTCTCGCCCGCGGTGAGCGCGCTGTCGGCGAGCGTGATGGTGGCCGTGGGGCCGCTGCGGTCGCGCGTGTCCACGCTGTAGTTGGCGCTGCTGGTGGTGCCGGTGCCGGCGTTGCCCGCGTCGTCGGTGACCCCGGTGAGGTTCACGCCGATGGTATTCGCCTCCACGTTAACGTTGGCCGTGGGCGTGAAGGTCGCCGTCCAGACCGTGCGCTCGGCGTTCGCCGTGAGCGGGCCCAGCGTGCCGTTGGCGCCGGTGAGCACGACGTCGCCCTGCGTGAAGCCGGTGACGGGCTCGCTGAAGGTAAAGGTGACGGTGGTGCTCTCGCCCACGGTGAGCGCGCTGTCGGCCAGCGTGATGCGCACGGTGGGACGCACGAGGTCGTAGCTGAACGGCTCGGAGGACGGGCTTCCCTCTCCCTGGTTGCCCGCCAGATCGACCACGCCGGAGAGGTTCACCCGGATGCGGTTGCCGGTCGTCGAGAGGCCGACGGGAGGCGGGGCCGTCAGGGTGCACTGCCAGGTGATGCCGTCGATGCTGCGCAGGTCGGAGAAGATGCCGCCGCTGGGCGCGGGGTCCATCGTGAGGTCCGACAGGGTGAAGGCCTTGCTGTCCGTGGAAGGCAGGCTCCGGTTCAGCGCTTCGGAGAAGACGATGGTGACGGTGGTCGATTCGTTGCCGCTGAGCTTGCTGTCGGCGAGCGTGACGGAGCGCACGGAGGGCCGTACGGTGTCCACGCTGAAGTGGGCGCTGCTGGCCTGGCCTGTCCCGGCCTGGCCTGCGGCGCTGGTCACGCCGGCAAGGTTCACGCGGATGGTGTTGCTGCTGTCCTCGGTGTTCGCCGCGGGGGTGAACGTGGCGCTCCAGGTGTTGCCTTCGGCACTCGCCGTGAGCGGGCCGAGCGTGCCGTTGGCGTCGCTGAGCACGACGTCGGCGGCGGTGAATCCGCTGACGGTTTCGCTGAAGGCAAAGGTGACGGTGGTGGTTTTGCCTATTGCCAGCTGGGTGTCGGCCAGCGTGATGGTGGCGTTGAGCGGCGCGGTGTGCACGCTGTAGTTGGCGCTGATGGCACGGCCTTCGCCGGCACGGCCGGTGGCGCCAGTCACACCGCTGAGGATCACGCTGATGGTGTTCGTCGCGTCATTCACGTTCGCCGCGGGCGTGAAGGTGGCGCTCCAGGTTTTGCCGTCGGCATTCGCCGTGAGCGGGCCGAGCGTGCCGTTGGCGTCGCTGAGCACGATGTTGGCGCTCGTGAAGCCGCTCACGCGCTCGTTGAAGCTGAAGGTGACGGTGGTGGTCTCCCCCAGGGTGAGGCGGGTGTCGGCCAGCGTGATGGCGGCGTAGGGGCGCGTGGGGTCGATGGTGTTGATCTGGTAGCTGGCGCTGCTGGTGATGCCTTCGCCCGTGTTGCCCGCGGTGTCGCGCACGCGGCCCATGTTCACGCCGATGGTGTTGCTCGCAACACTCACGTTCGCCGTGGGTGTGAAGGTGGCGGTCCAGTTTCTGCCGAAGGAGTCGGGGGTGAGGTTGCTCAGCGTGCCGTTGGCGCCGATGAGCACGACGTCCTCCTGCGCAAAGCGGATGCCGCGCTCGCTGAAGGCAAACACGACGGTGGTGGTTTCGCCCACGGTGAGCTGGGTGTCGGCCAGCGTGATGGTGACGGTGGGGCGCGTGAGGTCGTAGCTGAAGGGAGCGGAAGACGGGGTTCCCTCTCCCTGGTTGCCCGCCAGATCGACCACGCCGGGGAGGTTCACCTGGACGCGGTTGCCGGTCGTCGGGGAGCCGGCAAGCGGGGCCGTCAGGGTGCACTGCCAGGTGATGCCGTCCGCGGTGCGCAGGTCGGAGAATGTGCCGCCGCTGGACGCGGGGTTCATCGTCAGGTCGCGCAGCTGGAAGGCCCTGTCGTTTGCGGGAGCCATGCTCCGGTCCAGCGCTTCGGAGAAGACGATGGTGACGGTGGTCGACTCGCCGATGCCGAGCTTGTCGTCAGCGAGCGTGACGGAGAGCACCGAGGGCCGCCGGGTGTCTACCTGGTAGTTGGCGCTGCTGGCGCTGCCGAGCCCGGCGCGGCCGACGGTGTTCGTCACGCCCGTGAGGTTTACGGTGATGACGTTGCTGCTGTCCTCGACACTGCCCGTGGGGGTGAACGTGGCGGTCCAGGTGCGGCCGTCGGCGCCGGCCGTCAGGGGCCCCAGCGTGCCGTTGGGGGTCTCGACGTCGTCGGCCGTAAAGCCGAGGACCGGCGCGTTGAAGCGGAAGGTGACGGTGCTGGTCTCGCCGATCTTCAGGGCGCTGTCGCTCAGCGTGATGGTGACGGTGGGGCGCGTGGATTCGCTGGTGTCTATCTGGTAGTTGGCACTGGTGGCGTTGCCGGTGCCTGCCCGGCCTGCGCGGTTGGTCACGCCGGCAAGGTTCACGCTGATGGTGTTGCTCGTGTCCTGCACGCCGGTCGTGGGCGTGAAGGTCGCCGTCCAGGTTTTGCCGTCGGTATTCGCCGTGAGCGGGCCCAGCGTGCCGTTGGCGTCGCTGAGCACGATGTCGTCGCGCGTGAAGCCATTCACGGGATCGGCGAAGACAAAGGTGACGGTGGTGGTTCTGTCGATCCTGAGGTTGGTGTCGGCCAGCGTGATGGTGGCGCTGGGGGGTAGCGCGGTGTCGATGGCGTAGCTGGCACTGCTGGCGTTGCCGACGCCTGCCCGGCCTGCGCGCTGGGTCACGCCGGTCAGGTTGACGCTGATGGTGTTGCTCCCGTCGAGCACGTTGATCGTGGGCGTGAAGGTCGCCGTCCAGGTTTTGCCGTCGGCATTTGCCGTGAGCGGGCCCAGCGTGCCGTTGGCGTCGCTGAGCACGATGTCTTCCGCCGTGAAGCCATGCACGCGCTCGGCGAAGGCAAAGGTGACGGTGGTGGTTTCGCCGGTCGTGAGGTTGTTGTCGGCCAACGTGATGGTGGCGGTGGGGAGCGCTACCGCGGTGTCGATGGCGTAGTTGGCGCTGCTGGCGTGGCCGACGCCTGCCCGGTCTGCGCGGTTGGTCACGCCGGCCAGGTTCACGCGGATGGTGTTGCTCGCGTCCTGCACGTCGAGCGTGGGCAGGAAGGTCGCCGTCCAGGTTCTGCCGTCGGCATTTGCCCGGAGCGGGCTCAGCGTGCCGTTGGCGTCGCTGAGCACGATGTCGTCTGCCGCAAAGCCATTCACGACATCGGAGAAGACAAAGGTGACGATGGTGGTTTCGTCCATCCTGAGGTCGGTGTCGGCCAGCGTGATGGTGAGCGTGGGGCGCACGGCCCTGGTGTCGATGGCGTAGCTGGGGCTGCTGGCCTGGCCTTCGCCCGTGTTGCCCGGGACGTTGCGCACGCCCGCGAGGTTCACGCGGATGACGTTGCTGGCGCTTGCGGTGTTCGTCGCGGGCGTGAAGATCGCCGTCCAGGTCTTGCCGTCTGCATCCGCCGTGAGCGGGCCGAGCGTGCCGTGGGCGTCGGTGAGCACGACGTCCTCCGCGCTGAAGTCCGTGACCGCCTCGCTGAAGGCGAAGCGGACCGTGGTGCTCTGGCGCACCGTGAGGCTGGTACTACCCAGCGTGACCGTGGCGCTGGGGCGCACGGTGTGGACGCTGTAGCTGGCGCTGCTCGACTGGCCGACGCCTATGGTGTCCGCCGCGTCCGCGGCGGTCACGCCGGCGAGGTTGATGCGGATGGTGTTGCTGGTGGCGTTGACGTTGGCTGTGGGCGTGAAGGTCGCCGTCCAGGCCCTGCTGTCGGTATTCACCGTGAGCGGGCCGAGCGTGCCGTTGGCGTCGCTGAGGACGATGTCGTCCGCCGTGAAGCCGTTGACGCGATTGCTGAAGACGATGGTGACGGTGGTGGTTTCACCGACTGTGAGGTTGGTGTCGGCGAGCGTGATGGTCGCGGTCGGCGGGCCAGACCGGACCGGCGGGAGCGGCGGCGGGGGTGGAGGGGGCGGCGCGGGGCGGCGGCGGGGGCGGCGGGGCAGCGGGTTCGCGGGTGTCGACGTTGTAGAGGAGGTCGCCGGCGGTGAAGTACCCGCCCGATCCGATCACGTTGCCATGGACGTCCTTGAGTCCCGCCTTCCCGATGGCCAACTGGACGTTGGACGCGGTGGTACTGAACGTCGGGGCTGTGATGGTGAGGAGCCAGGTCGTTCCGCCGTCGGTGGATTGCAGGCTGGACATCGTGCCGCTGGAAGCGCCGGCGGAGAGATACATGACGCGGGTGGTAAAGTCCACCAACGGTTCGTCGAAGGTAAGGGTGAAGGTGATGGTGCCGCCGGTTTTTAGGGAGCGGCTCGAGAGCAAGATATCACCGATCAGCCGGGGCGCGGCACTGTCGTTGGCGTAGGTTTGGTCGTAGGCTATATAGGTCCCCCCCGTCGTGTCGCCGGGCACGTTGCCCCCGGTGGCCACGTTGCCCGCGCGATCGGTTATGTCGCGCAGCTTGAGCGCGATGAGGTTGCCCCTCGTGTTGTCCGCAGCCGGGGCCTTGAGCGTGAGCTTCCACGTGATTCCGCCGTCCGTGCTGCGCAGGTTCGACAGCGTTCCCCGCAGGCCATCGGTCGCCTGCTTGCGCTGGGTCACGGGGTCGATGATCTCCAGGTCGTCCAGCGTGAAGTTGTTTGCATCCAGTGCGTCGGAGAAGACGATGGTGATGGTGGTTGTCTTGTTCGGACCCAGGACGCGGTCCGCGATGACCAGATTGCGCACCGTGGGGCCGTGGTAGGTGGTGTTGATGTCGTAGCTGACGCCGGTGGCAACCACCCCCTCGCCCGCGTTGCCCGCCCGGTCGTTCACGCCGGCCATGTTCACGCGAAAGGTGTTGTTCGTCGAGGTGATGTTGCGCGTCGGGGCGCTCAGGTTCGCGGTCCAGACGCTGCCGTCGCCGGTGGACGTGAAGTGCGAGAGCATGCCATCGCGCAGGCCATTCACCAGCAGCACGTCGTTCAGGCCAAAGCCCGTCACCGGTTCGGAGAAGGTAAAGCTCACCAGGGCGGTTTCGTAGCGCGTGAGAACGGTGTCGGTCTCGCCCGCGCCGTGGCTGATGCGCGTGCCGAGCAGCCTGGGCCGGGTGGTGTCCACGCTGTAGCTCAGGCCCGTGGCCTCGGTGACCAGGCCCGTGTGGCCCGCGCGGTTTCTGACGCCCGCGAGGTCCACGCTGATCGGGTTGTTCGTCGACGTCGCGCCGGCGCCGGTGCCGGGGGCATGCAGCGCCACCTCCCAGGTGTCGTTGCTGCCGTCGGTCCCGGGCTGCCAGGCGGCGGACACTTGGCCCACGCTGCCGGTGCCGGGGGCCAGGATCACGTCGGAGGCGTCGAAGCCCGTCACGGGCTCGCTGAATTTGATTGTGATGTAGGCGGTCTGGCCAATGCCGAGTTGGTTGTCGTCGATGCTGTGGCCGGTCACGGCCAACGTGGGCCGCACGGTGCCCCCGGGCACGGTGTCGATGACGTAGATGGCGCTGCTGGCCTGGCCTTCGCCCGTGTTGCCTGCGGCGTTGCGCACGCCCGCGAGGTTCACGCGGATGGTGTTGCTCGCGTTTGCGGTGTTCTCCGCGGGCGTGAAGGTCGCCGTCCAGGTCTTGCCCTCGGTATCTGTGGAGAGGAGTGCGCCAAGCGTGCCGTTGGCGTGGGTGAGCACGACGTCCTCCGCGCTGAAGCCCGTGACCGCCTCGCTGAAGGCGAAGCGGACCATGGTGATCTGGCCCGCCGTGAGGCTGATACTGTCGAGCATGATCGTGGCGCTGGGGCGCACGGTGTTGATGCTGTAGCTGGTGCTGCTCGCCTGGCCGACGCCTGCGGCGTTCGTCGCGTCTGCGGCGGTCACGCCGGCGAGGTTCACGCGGATGGTGTTGCTGCTGGCGTTGACGTTGGCTGCGGGCGTAAAGGTCGCCACCCAGGTCCTGTCGTCTGCATGCTCCGTGAGCGCGTCCAACGTGCCGTTGGCGTGGCTGAGGACGATGTCGGCTGCCGTGAAGCCGTTCACGCGCTTGCTGAAGAAAAAGGTGACGGTGGTGCTTTCACCGGCCGTGAGGTTGTTGTCGTCGAGCGTGATGGTCGCGGTGAGCGGGCCAGGCTGGACAGGCGGGGCAGCGGGGCCGCTGGTGTCGACGTCGTAGAGGTTCGCGCTGGCGGCCTGGTACTCGCCCGATCCGGCCCCGTTGCCCGCGAGGTCCCTGATTCCCTCCTTCACGATGCTCATCCTGACGTTGGACGCGGTGGTACTGACCGTCGGGGCGCTGATGGTGACGATCCAGGTCCTTCCGCCGTCGCTGGAGTTCAGGCCGGACACCGTGCCACTGGAAGCGCCGGCGGAGAGCTGTATGGCGCTGGTGGTGAGGCCCGTCACCGGTTCGTCGAAGGTGACGGTGAAGGTGATGGTGCCGCCGGTTCCGAGGGAGCGGCTCGAGATCACCATACCGGCCATCTGGGGCGCGATGCTGTCGTTGGTGTAGGCCTGGTTGTAGGCTATACAGGTCCCCCCCGTCGTGTCGCCGGGCACGTTGCCCCCGCTGACCGCGTTGCCCGCGCGATCGGTTATGCCGCTCAGCTTGAGCGCGATGAGGTTGCCGCTCGTGTTGTCCGCAGACGGGGACTTGAGCGTGAGCTTCCACGTGGTTCCGCCGTCCGTGGTGCGCAGGTTCGACAGCGTTCCCCGCAGGCCATCGGTCGCCTGCTTGCGCTGGGTCACGGGATCGATGATCTCCAGGTCATCCAGCGTGAAGCTGTTTGCATCCAGTGCGCTGGTGAAGGTGATGGTGACGGTGGTTTCCTCGTTCGCAGCCAGGAGGCGGTCCTCGATGAGCAGACTGCGCACCGCGGTGGTGCCCACGGTGTTGATGCCGTAGCTGACGCCGGTGGCAACCACCCCCTCGCCCGCGTTGCCCGCCAGGTCGGTCACGCCGCGCATGTTCACGCGAAAGGTGTTGTTCGACGAGGTGATGTTGCGCGTCGGCGCGCTCAGGTTCGCGGTCCAGACGCTGCCGTCGCCGGTGGACGTGAAGTGCGACAGCATGCCATCGCGCAGGCCATTCACCAGCAGCACGTCGTTCAGGCCAAAGTCCGTCACCGGTTCGGAGAAGGTGAAGCTGACCAGCGCGTTTTCGCGGAATTTGAGAACGGTGTCGGTCTTGCCCGCGTCGTAGCTGATGCGCGTGCTGAGCAGCGTGGGCCGGGTGGTGTCCACGCTGTAGCTCAGGCCCGTGGCCACGGTGCCCTGGCCCGTGCTGCCCCCGCGGGTGCTGACGCCCGCGAGGTTCACGCTGATCGGGTTGTTCGTCGACGTCGCGCCGGCGCCGGGGGCATGGAGCACCACCTCCCAGGTGTCGCTGCTGCCGTCGGCCGCGGGCTGCCAGGCGACGAACACTTGGCCCACGCTGCCGCTGCCGGGGGCCAGGATCACGTCGGAGGCGTCGAAGCCCGTCACGGGCTCGCTGAATTTGATTTTGATGTAGGCGGTCTCGCCCACGCTGAGCCGGTTGTCGTCGATGGTGTGGCCGGTCGCGGCCAACGTGGGCCGCACGGTGCTCACGGTGTAGGCGTTGCTGGAGACGGGGTCGCCCAGGCCCACGTTGCCATGCGGGTCGCGCACGCCGCTGATGTTCACGCGGATCACGCCGCTGGCGGTTTGCACGTCGGCAAGGGGCGTGAAGGTGGCGGTCCAGGTTTTGCCGCCGTCGGCGCTCACGGGATCGCTCAGCGTGCCCCGGGCATTCGCGAGGTTGATGGCCGCCTTGAAGCTGGTGGCGCTGACTTCCTTGGAGAAAGCAAAGGTGACGGTGGTGGTTTCGCCGGCACTCAGCTGGGTGTCGGCGAGCGTGATGCTGAGCTCGGGCCGCGCGGTATCCACGGTGTACTCGGCGGACTGGTACGTCCCGGAGCCCGCATTGCCGTCATCGTCCGTGACCTTGGACAGGTCCAGGGAAATGCGGCCCACGCCCTTGGCCATGTTGACGTTCGGGGTGAACGTGGCGGAGCAGAACTTCTCGTTGTGGTTGTAGTCCCATTTCAGGTTGGTCAGGGTGCCCAGGGGCGAGACCACGTGGCGCAGGAAGTCAACTTGCGCCGGCTCGGCGTTGAACTCGAAAACTACCGTCACGGCCTCGCCCCGGCTCAGGTAGTTGTCGCTCAGGCGAATGTTGACGCGATTCAGCCTGGTGCCCGCGTTGTTGGACGCAGCGCTTTCTACGCTGTACTCGCTGGACTGGTACACCCCGGTGCCCGGGCTGCCGAGCCCGTCCGTGACGTTCGCCAGGTCCAGCGAGATGCGGCCGTGGACCCCGCGCGCATTCGCATCCGGGGTGAACGTGGCGGTGAAGATCCGGGCGTCTTCGGTGGACCTGACCAGGTTGGACAAGCGGCCATGGGTCGCCACCACGTCGGCGAGGGCGAAGCTTTCCTCCAACGGCCATCCGTTGAACTCGAAGGTCACCGTCATGGTCTCGCCCGCGGTCAGCTGGCTGTCGCTGATGCGGATGTTGACGCGGCTGAAGTCGGTGGTGGACGGCAAGTTGTCCACGGTGTACTCGGCGGACTGGTACACCCCGGTGCCCGCAGTGCCGTCGCTGTCCTGGAGCTTGGACAGGTCCAGCGTGATGCGGCCTACGGCCTTGCTCGTTTTGTTGTGCGGCGTGAATTTGACGGTGTAGATCTTGGCGTTGTTCGGGGCCCTGACCAAGTCATGCAAGACGCCAAGGGGCGCCACGATGTCGCTGATGGTGAAACTCGACTCCAACGCCCATCCGTTGAACTCGAAGGTCACGGTCATGCTTTCGTCCTTGCCCAGGAACGTGTCGCTCAGGCGGATGCTCACGTGATCCAGGGCAGGGTTGCTCTGCGCGTTGCGCGGCATGGTGTCCACGGTGTACTCAATGGACTGCCGCACCCCCATTCCCGGATGGCCTTCGGTACCCGTGTCCTCCTGTCCATCCGCGATATTTTTCAGGTCCAGGGTGATGCGGCCGACGGCCCGGTTCGTGTTCGCGTTCGGTGTGAACGTGGCGGTGTAGACCTTGGCGTTGTTCGAGTCCCTGACCAGGTTGGACAAGACGCCATTGGGCGCACTCACGTCGGTGAGGGCGAAGCTCTCCTCCAACGCCCATCCGTCGAACTCGAAAGTCACCGTCGTCGTCTCGCCCGCGGTCAAATGGTTGTCACCAAGGCGGATGAAGACGTTCGTGAAGTTCGCCGGCATCAGGGTGTACACGGTGTACTCTTTGGACTGGCGCACCCCGGTGCCCGCGTTGCCGTCCGCATCCGTGAGTTTGGCCAAGTCCAGCGTGATCTGGCCCACGACCCTGTTCTTGTGGTGATCCGGTGTGTATGTGGCGGTGTAGATCTTGGCGTTGTTCGGGTCCCGGACCAAGTCGGACAGTTCGCCATGCGACGCCGACACGTCATCGAGCGAGAAACTGCTCTCCAACGGCCATCCGTTGAACTCGAAAGTGACCGTCATGGAGCGCCCCCCGATCAGAGCGTCTTTGCTGATGCTGATGGTGACGTCGCTGAGCTTGGGGTTGCGGACCGCGTTGGCCGGCATGGTGTCCACGGTGTACTCCACGGACTGGAAGACCCCGCAAGGCTTCGTCGCTTTCGTCACCCAGAGATCGTTCAGGTCCATGGTGATGCGACCGCGGGCCTTGTCCACGTTCGCATTCGGTGTGAATGTGGCGGTGAATATCCGGTCGTTCTCCGAGTTCTGGACCAAGTTGGACAAAACCCCGTTGGGTGTGTCCTGGGTCGCCATACTCGAGAGATTGAAGGAGGACACCCTCGTTGTGTAGTTATAGGTCGGCGCTTCGTTGAACACGTAAGTCACCGTCATGGTCTCCCCAGCGGTCAGATGCGTGTCGCTGATGAGAATGATGAGGTTGCTGATACCCGTAGAGTGGGTGTGGGCCATGGCGGAAATCCTTCAGTAAATAATTCCGTTATAACGCAAAAAATAGCATGTAACGAAATTTCCGCTCTATCGTCTCGGTGAACCGCTCCATTCACCGCATTAACAACCCGCACCGGAGACTCGCACGCCGATACCATCAAGTGCAAATGAGAGTACAAGTTCTATTACAAATGATATTACATGTGTAATTACATATGCAATTCAATCCGCAATCAAAAGCGTAATTGAAAGTGCGTAATTTATTGCGCCCAGCCCGCTGCGCCGCAGCCATCGCAGGCACGCAAAAGTCCTTATCGGGACACCGGACAAGTCGCCTGGGCCCGGGGCGTTGACCGGCACCCTTTGCCTCCGGTTATTTCGGGGGTGGTTGCTCGCGGGGCCCCGTGCGCGCATGCGCGGAGCGCGCGCCGGGTGATTGCCCGACCCGGGGCCGCGCGCGGATCAGAGCCAAAACCCGTTGGACGCCAGATCGGACGCCAGGCCGACGACGGACAGCTGCATCTGCGCCGGGGCGCCGGGGGCGGTAATGGCGCCGTTGGCCTGGCCGTCGGCGTCGAACGGTCCGCCATCGCTGATTTCAAAGTCCAGCCGCAGCCGCCCGCCCTCGCTCCCCATCTTGCCGCCGTAGGCTGCGCTGCTCAGGTTGACCCAGGTGCCGCTGCCGTCTTGCACCCAGTAGCCGTTGACGCCCAGCGCGGGGTCCAGGTAGAGGCTGAACTTCTCGCTGCTGCGGCCTGCGGCCAGCGTCGCCCGGAAGCTGAGCAGCCCGAGGGGCATCTCCATTCCATCGGGCCATTGGGCGGGGGCATCCTCTTGCGCCAGGCGGGTGATGCGCGCGCCGCTGTCCGGATCGACCTTGCCGTCCTGGCTGCCTGCCACCAGGGTCACGGGGGTGCTGGTCGCCCTCTCTGCGGTGGCGCGGACTCTGGCGCTGGTCGATCCCACTGCCGCCTGCGTGCCGTCCTGGACGCCGTCGCCATTGCCGTCGCCGGCCACGGGGACTGCGCCGTCGGAGCCGGGGAGGCCGGGGGTCGGGTCTTCGAGGCTGTCGGGAATGCTGTCGCCGTCCGTGTCCTTGCTGTCCTTGGGCGCCGGGCCTTCCGGGGGCGATGGGCTCGGGCTCGGGGCTGGATTCGGGCTCGGGCTCGGAGCCGGACCCGGTGGCGCGGGGGTGTGGTTGTCCACCGGCGTGGCCGCGAAACTGGCTGCGTCGTTGCCGGCCGCGTCCTGTATGGCGTTGGCATCGTTGCCGGTCGTGGGGTCGGTGTAGGCGAGGCTCACGGCCTGGCCGTTGGTGACAGCGGTGGCCAGCGTCAGGCTCACGGTCTTTTCCTGCGCGCCTACCGCGATGGCGGTGACGGCGGTGAGCACGTTATCGACGCGCACCGTGAAGGCCATGGTGGGCGGGATATGCGTTGCGTCCAGGCTGGTCCCCTCGGTGTAGCGCAGCACCAACTGGCTGGCGTTGACCGTGGCGCTGGCGAGCACCGGGGCGCGGGTGTCGATCTGGTAGCGGGGGCCATGGGCGTGGCCGGTGCCGGCGCGGCCTGCGGCGTTGCGCACGCCCTCCTGGTTCACGCTGATGGTGTTGCTGCTGTTCTCGACGCCGGCCGTGGGGGTGAAGGTCGCCGTCCAGGTTCTGCCATGGTCATTCGTCGTGGGGTCGGTGAATGTGCCGTTGGCCTCGCTGAGCACGACGTCGTCGCGCGTGAAGCCGGTGACGGGCTCGTTGAAGGCAAAGGTGACTGTTGTGGTGTCGCCAATGGTCAGGTGGGTGTCGGCCAGTGTGACTGTGGCTGTTGGGCCCGCGGTGTCTGCCGGTCGGGTGTCCACGCTGTAGTTGGCGCTGTCTGCGCTGCCGGTACCGGTGTTGCCTGCGTCGTCGGTTATGCCGGCGAGGTTGACGCGAATGGTATTGGCCAGGGCGTTGACGTTGGCCGTGGGCGTGAATGTCGCCGTCCAGACTGTGCGCCCGGCGTTGGCCGTTGGCGGACTTAGCGTGCCGTTGGGGCACACGATGTCGCTGGTGTCAAAACCGGTGACGGACTCGCTGAAGCGGAAGCTGACTGTTGTGGTCTTGCCCACGGTGAGCGCGCTGTCGGCCAGCGTGATGGTGGCCGTGGGGCGTGTGGTGTCCACGGAGTAGTTGTCGCTGCTGGCGCTGCCGGTACCGGCATTGCCCGTGTCGTCGATCACACCGCCAAGGTTTATGTGGATGGTGTTGGCCAGGGCGCTGACGTTGGCTGTGGGCGTGAAGGTCGCTGTCCAGACCGTGCGCCCGGCGTTGGCCGTGGGGGGGCTCAGCGTGCCGCTCATGCACACGATGTCGCTGGTGTCCAAGCCGGTGACGGGCTCGCTGAAGCTGATGGTGACGGTTGTGGTTTTGCCTGCGGTAAGTGTGCTGTCGGCCAGCGTGATGGTCGCCGTGGGGCGCTTGGTGTCCACGCTGTAGTTGGCGCTCTCTGCCCTGCCGGTGCCGGCGTTGCCCGCGTCGTCGCGCACGCCGCTGAGGTTGACGCGGATGGTATTGGCTGGGGCGCTGGTGTCGGCCGTGGGCGTAAGGGTCGCCGTCCAGACCGTGCGCTCGGTGTTGGCCGTGGGGGGGCTCAGCGTGCCGCTCGTGCACAGGATGTCGCTGGCGTCGAAGCCGGTCACGGGCTCGTTGAAGGTGATGGTGACGGTTGTGGTTTTGTCCGCGGTGAGCGCGGTATCAGCCAGCGTGATGGTCGCCGTGGGGCGCTTGGTGTCCACGCTGTAGTTGGCGCTCTCTGCGCTTCCGGTGCCGGTGTTGCCCGCGTCGTCGCGCACGCCGCTGAGGTTGACGCGGATGGTATTGGCTGGGGCGCTGGTGTCGGCCGTGGGCGCAAGGGTCGCCGTCCAGACCGTGCGCTCGGTGTTGGCCGTGGGGGGGCTTAGCGTGCCGCTCGTGCATACGATGTCGCTGGCGTCGAAGCCGGTCACGGGTTCGTTGAAGGTGATGGTGACGGTTGTGGTTTTGTCCGCGGTGAGCGCGGTGTCGGCCAGCGTGATGGTCGCCGTGGGGCGTGTGGTGTCCACGCTGTAGTTGGTGCTGATGGCGCTGCCAGTGCCGGCGGTGCCTGCGTCGTCGGTCACGCCGGCGAGGTTGACGCGGATGGTATTCGCCCCGGCATTGGCGTTGGCCGTTGGCGTGAGGGTTGCTGTCCAGACCGTGCGCTCGGCGTTCGCCGTGGGCGCGCTTAGCGTGCCATTGGGACACACGATGTCGCTCGCGTCCAAGCCGTTGACGGGTTTGTTGAAGGTGATGGTGACTGTCGTGCTTTCGCCCACGGTGAGCGCGGTGTCGGCCAGCGTGATGGTCGCTGTGAGGCCGGTGCTGTCCGTCCGGGTGTCCACGCTGTAGTTGGCGCTGATGGCGCTGCCGGTCCCGGCGCTGCCTGCGTCGTCGGTCACGCCGGCGAGGTTGACGCGGATGGTATTGGTTGGAGCATTGGCGTTCGCCGTTGGCGTGAGGGTTGCTGTCCAGACCGTGCGCTCGGCGTTCGCCGTGGGCGCGCTTAGCGTGCCATTGGGACACACGATGTCACTGGTGTCCAAGCCGTTGACGGGTTTGTTAAAGGTAATGGTGACGGTCGTGGTCTCGCCCGCGGTCAGCGCGGTGTCGGCCAGCGCGATGGTGGCAGTGAGCCGCACGGTGTCCACGCTGTAGTTGGCGCTGATGGCGCTTCCGGTCCCGGTGTTGCCTGCGTCGTCGGTCACGCCGGCGAGGTTCACGTGGATGGTATTCGCCCCGGCATTGGCGTTGGCCGTGGGCGTGAGGGTTGCTGTCCAGACCGTGCGCTCGGCGTTCGCCGTGGGCGCGCTCAGCGTGCCGCTCATGCACACGATGTCGCTCGCGTCCAAGCCGTTGACGGGTTTGTTGAAGGTGATGGTGACGGTCGTGCTTTCGCCCGCGGTGAGCGCGCTGTCGGCCAGCACGATGGTCGCGGTGGGGCGCGTGGTGTGCACGCTGTAGTTGGTGCTGGAGGCGGTGTCGACTCCGGCGTTGCCCGCGTCGTTGCGCACGCCGGCGAGGTTGACGCGGATGGTATTCGCCTCGGCATCGACGTTGGCCGTGGGCGTGAGGGTTGCTGTCCAGACCGTGCGCTCGGCGCTCGCCGTGGGCCAGCCCAGCGTGCCGTTGGTGTACACGATGTCGCTCGCGTCAAAGCCGTTCACGGGCTCGCTGAAGGTGATGGTGAGCGTCGTTGTCTGGCCCGCGGTGAGCGCGCTGTCGGCCAGCGTGACGGTGGCTGTGGGGCGCGTGGTGTGCACGCTGTAGGGGCTGCTTTCGGCGCTGCCGACTCCGGCGTTGCCTGCGTCGTCGCGCACGCCAGCGAGGTTCACGCGCAGGGTATTCGCCCCGGCGTTGGTGTTCGCCGTGGGCGTGAGGGTCGCCGTCCAGACGGTGCGCTCGGCGTTCGCCGTGGGCGTCGTCAGCGTGCCGCTGGGGCACACGATGGCGCTCGCGTCCAAGCCGGTCACGGGCTCGTTGAAGGTAATGGTGACCGTCGTGGTTTCGCCCGCGCTGAGCGTGCTGTCGGCCAGCGTGATGGTCGCCGTGGGTCCCGTGCTGTCCGTCCGGGTGTCCACGCTGTAGTTGGTGCTGATGGCGCTGCCCGTGCCGGCGTTGCCTGCATCGTCGCGCACGCCGGCGAGGTTCACGCGGATGGTATTGGTTGGAACGTTGGCGTTGGCCGTTGGCGTGAAGGTCGCCGTCCAGAGCGTGCGCTCGGCGTTCGCCGTGGGCGCGCTCAGCGTGCCATTGGGACACACGATGTCGCTGGCGTCCAAGTCGGTGACGGGCTCGTTGAAGCGGAAGCTGACGGTCGTGGTCTCGCCCGCGCTGAGCGCGGTGTCGGCCAGTGTGATGGTCGCCGTGGGTCCCGTGGTGTCCGCCCGGGTGTCCACGCTGTAGTTGGCGCTGAGGGCGCTGTCGGTGCCGGCGTTGCCCGCGTCGTTGCTTACGCCGGCGAGGTTCAGGCGGAGGGTATTGGCCGGGGCGCTGACGTTGGCCGTGGGCGTGAGGGTCGCCGTCCAGAGCGTGCGCTCGGCGTTCGCCGTGGGTGCGCTCAGCGTGCCGTTGCTGCACACGATGTCGCTGGCGTCCAAGCCGGTGACGGGCTCGTTGAAGCGGAGGGTGACGGTCGTGGTTTCGCCCGCGCTGAGCGCGCTGTCGGCCAGCGTGATGGTCGCCGTGGGGCGCGTGGTGTGCACGCTGTAGTTGGCGCTGTCGGCGTTGCCAACCCCGGCGTTGCCCGCGGCGTCGGTCACGCCGGCGAGGTTCACGCGCAGGGTATTCGCCCCGGCGTTGGTGTTCGCCGTGGGCGTGAGGGTCGCCGTCCAGACCGTGCGGTCGGCGCTCGCCGTGGGCCAACTCAGCGTGCCGCCCGTGCACACGATGTCGCTCGCGTCAAAGCCTTTGACGGGCTCGCTGAAGGTGATGCTGACCGTCGTTGTTTGGCCCGCGGTGAGCGCGGTGTTGGCGAGCGCGATGGTCGCCGTGGGGCGCGTGGTGTCCACGCTGTAGTTGCTGCTGTCTGCCCTGCCGGTGCCGGCGTTGCCCGCGTCGTTGCTGACGCCGGCGAGGTTCACGCGGATGGTATTGCTTGGGGCGGTGGTGTCGGCCGCGGGCGTGAAGGTGGCCGTCCAGAGCGTGCGCTCGGCGTTCGCCGTGGGCGCGCTGAGCGTGCCGCTGGTGCATACGATGTCGCTGGCGTCCAAGCCGTTCACGGGCTCGCTGAAGCGGAAGCTGACGCTTGTCGTTTCTCCTGCGCTGAGCGCGCTGTCTGCCAGCACAACGGTCGCTGTGGGCCGCGTGGTGTGCACGCTGTAGTTGGCGCTGATGGTGCCGTCGGTCCCGGCGTTTCCCGCGTCGTCGCGCACATTGGCGAGGTTCACGCGGATGGTATTCGTCGCTGCGTTGGTGTTGTCCGTTGGCGTGAAGGTGGATGTCCAGACCGTGCGCTCGGCGTTCGCCGTGGGTGCGCTCAGCGTGCCGCTCGTGCACACGATGTCGCTCGCGTCCAGGCCGTTCACGGGCTCGCTGAAGCGGAAGCTGACGCTTGTCGTTTCTCCTGCGCTGAGCGCGCTGTCCGCCAGCGCGATGCTCACCGTGGGCCGCTCGGTGTCCACGCTGTAGTTCGCGCTGATGGCGCTGCCGGTGCCGGCGTTGCCCACGTCGTCGCGCACGCCGGCGAGGTCCACGCGGATGGTGTTCGCCCCTGCGCTGGTGTTGGCCGTGGGCGTGAAGCTCGCCGTCCAGACCGTGCGCTCGGCGTTCGCCGTGGGCGCGCTCAGCGTGCCGCTCGTGCACACGACGTCGCTCGCGTCCAAGCCGTTCACGGGCTCGTCAAAGCGGAAGCTGACCGTCGTCGTTTCGCCCGCGCTGAGCGCGGTGTCGGCCAGCGTGATGGTGACCGTGGGGCCGCTGCTGTCCGTCCGGGTGTCCACGCTGTAGTTGGTGCTGCTGGCGCTGCCGATCCCGGCGTTGCCCGCGTCGTTGCGCACGCCCGTGAGGTCCAGGTGGATGGTGTTCGTCCCGGCGCTGACGTTGGCCGCGGGCGTGAAGGTCGCCGTCCAGACCGTGCGCTCGGCGTTCGGCGTGGGCGCGCTCAGCGTGCCGCTCGTGCACACGATGTCGCTCGCGTCCAGGCCGGTGACGGGTTCGCTGAAGCCAAAGCGGACGGTCGTGCTCTCGCCCGCGGTGAGCGCGCTGTCGGCCAGCACGACGGTGGCCGTGGGCCGCGTGGTGTGCACGCTGTAGTTGCTGCTGGCGCTGCCCACGCCGGCGTTGCCCGCGTCGTCGCGCACGCCAGTGAGGTCCACGCGCAGGGTATTCGCCTCGGCGTTGACGTTCGCCGTGGGCGTGAAGGTCGCCGTCCAGACCGTGCGCTCGGCGTTCGCCGTGGGCCAGCTCAGCGTGCCGTGGGTGTAGACGATGTCGCTCGCGTCGAAGTCCCTGACGGGCTCGCTGAAGCGGATGGTGACTGTCGTGCTCTCGCCCGCGGTGAGCGCGCTGTCTTCCAGCGTGACGGTGGCCGTGGGGCCGGTGGTGTCGCGCGTGTCCACGCTGTAGTTGGCGCTGCGGGCGTTGCCGGTGCCGGCGTTGCCCGCGTCGTTGCGCACGCCGGCGAGGTTCAGGCCGATGGTGTTCGTCGCGTCGCTGACGTGGGCCGTGGGCGTGAAGATGGCCGTCCAGACCGTGCGCGCGGCGTTCGGCGTGATCGGGCCCAGCGTGCCGTTGGCGTCGCTGAGCACGACGTCGCTGGCGTCCAGGCCGGTGACGGGTTCGTTGAAGGTGAAGCTGACGGTCGTCGTCTCGCCCGTGGTGAGCGCGTCGTCGGCCACCGTGATGCTCGCCGTGGGGCCCGCGGTGTGCACGCTGTACTGGGCGCTGGAGACGTTGCCCACGCCGGCGTTGCCTGCGGCGTCGGCAACGCCCGCGAGGTTCACGCTGATGCGGTTGCTTGCGGCGTTGACGTTGGCCGTTGGCGTGAAGGTCGCCGTCCAGGTTTTGCCGTCACTGCCTGCCGCAAGCGGCCCCAGCGTGCCGGTGGCCTCGCTGAGCACGACGTCGCTGGCGTCAAAGCCGGTGACGGCCTCGCTGAAGGCGAAGGTCACGGTGGTGCTCTCGCCGGCGCTCAGGCGCGTGTCGGCGAGCGTGATGGTGGCGCTGGGCCGCAGGGTGTCCACGCGGTAGTTGGCGCTGCTCGCGTGGTCTGCGCCGGCGTTGCCTGCGGCGTTGCTCACGCCGGCAAGGTTCACGCGGATGGTGTTGCTGCTGTCCTCGGTGTTCGCCCTGGGGGTGAAGGTGGCGCTCCAGGTTTTGCCGTCGGCATTCGCCGTGAGCGGGCCGAGCGTGCCGTTGGCGTCGCTGAGTACGACGTCGGCGGCGGTGAATCCGTTGACGGTTTCGCTGAAGGCAAAGCGGACGGTGGTGGTTTGGCCGGCCGTGAGCTGGGTGTCGGCCAGCGTGATGCTCGCGCCCGGCCGCGTGGTGTGCACGCTGTAGTTGGTGCTGATGGCGTGGCCATCGCCTGCGCGGCCCGTGGCGCCGGTCGCGCCGGCGAGGTTCACGCGGATGGTGTTCGTCGCGTCATCGACGTTCGCCGCGGGCGTGAAGGTGGCGCTCCAGGTTCTTCCGTCAGCGTCCGCCGTGAGCGGGCCGAGCGTGCCGTTGGCGTCGCTGAGCACGACGTGGGCGCTCGTGAAGCCGGTCACGCGCTCGCTGAAGCGGAAGGTGACGGTGGTGGTTTCGCCCGGGGTCAGGCGGGTGTCGGCGAGCGTGATGGTGGCGTTCAGGCGCGTGGGGTCGAGGGTGTTGATCTGGTAGCTGGCGCTGCTGCCCAGGCCTTCGCCCGCGTTGCCCGCGTCGTCGCGCACGCGGCTCAGGTTCACGCCGATGGTGTTGTTCGCGGCGCTGATGTTCGCCGTGGGCGTGAAGGTCGCGGTCCAGTTTCTGCCGACGGTGTCGGGCGTGAAGTGGCTCAGCGTGCCGTTGGCGCTGGTGAGCACGACTTCGTTCAGCGTGAAGCCGGTCACGCGCTCGCTGAAGGTAAAGGTGACGGAGGCGCTCTCGCCCACGGTGAGATCGGTGTCGGACAGCGTGATGCGCACGGTGGGGCGCACGAGGTCGTAGCTGAACGGGGCGGAAAACGCGCTTCCCTCCCCCTGGTTGCCCGCCGGATCGGTCACGCCGGAGAGGTTCACCAGGACGCGGTTGCTGCCCGGCGAGCGGCCGTCGGCAGGCGGGGCCGTGAGGGTGCACTGCCAGGTGATGCCGTCGTCGCTGCGCAGGTCGGAGAAGATGCCACCGCCGCCGGGCGCGGGGAAGATCGTGAGGTCCGACAGGGTGAAGGCCTTGCCGTCCGTGGGAGGCAGGCTCCGGTCCAGCGCTTCGGAGAAGACGATGGTGACGGTGGTCGCTTCGTTGCCGCTGAGCTTGCTGTCAGCGAGCGTGATGGAGCGCACCGAGGGCCGCGTGGTGTCCACCTGGTAGTCGGCGCTGCTGGCGTGGCCGAGCCCGGCGCGGCCGACGGTGTTGGTCACGCCCGCGAGGTTCACGCGGATGGCGTTGCTGCTGTTCTCGGTATTGTCATTCGGGGTGAACGTGGCGCTCCAGGTGCGGCCGTCAGCGTCGGCCACCAGGGGCCCCAGCGTGCCGTTGGGCGCATCGACGTCGTCGGCCGTGAAGCCGAGGACCGGCGCGTTGAAGCGGATGGTGACGGTGCTCGTCTCGCCGATCTTCAGGGCGCTGTCGCTCAGCGTGATGCTGGCGCTGGGGCGCGTGGATTCGATGGTGTCTATCTGGTAGTTCACGCTGGTGGCGCTGCCGAAGCCTGCCCGGCCTGCACGGTTGGTCACGCCGGCCAGGTTCACGCGGATGGTGTTGCTCGTGTCCTGCACGTTGAGCGTGGGCGTGAAGGTCGCCGTCCAGATCGTGCTGAGTGCATTCCCCGTGAGCGGGCCCAGCGTGCCGTTGGCGTCGCTGAGCACGACGTCGTCTGCCGTGAAGCCGTTCACGGGACCGTTGAAGACAATGGTGACGGTGGTGGTTTCGTCGATCCGGAGGTCGGTGTCGGCCAGCGTGATGATGGCCGTGGGGCGCTCGGCCGTGGTGTCGATGGCGTAGTCGGCGCTGCTGGCCGTGCCTTCGCCCGTGTTGCCTGCGGCGTTGCTCACGCCCGCGAGGTTCACGCGGATGGTGTTGCTCGCGTCCAGCACGTTCGCCGTGGGCGTGAAGGTCGCCGTCCAGGTCTTGCCGTCGGCATCCGCGGTGAGCGGGCCCAGCGTGCCGTTGGCGTCGCTGAGCACGATGTCCTGCTCGGTGAAGCCCGTGACCGCCTCGCTGAAGGCGAAGCGGACCGTGGTGGTCTCGCGCATCGTGAGGCTGGTACTGCCGAGCGTGATCGTGGCGCCGGGGCGCACGGTGCTGACGCTGTAGCTGGCGCTGTGGGACTGGCCAAAGCCTGTGGTGTCGGCCGGGTTGACGGCGTCGGTCACGCCGAAGAGGTTCACGCTGATCGTGTTGCGCGCACTGTGGACGTTGGCCGTGGGCGTGAAGGTCGCCGTCCAGGTCTTGCCGTCGGCGTTCGCCGTGAGCGGGCCCAGCGTGCCGTTGGCGTTCGTGAGGACGACGTCGTCTGCCGTGAAGCCGTTGACGCGATCGTTGAAGACAATGGTGACGGTGGTGGTTTCACCGGCCATCAGGTGGTTGTCGGCGAGCGTGATGGTCGCGGTGACGAGGTCGCGGGTGTCTACGTTGTAGTAGCCGCCGGAGTGCCCGCCTTCGCGGGACATATTGCCCGCGAGGTCGCGGATGCCGTGCGCCGCCCCCATCACGACGCTCAGCTTGGCCCAGGTCACGGAGGTCCGGAACGTCGGGGCGCTGAGGGTGATGCTCCAGATCTTTCCGCCTTCGCTGGAGTTCAGGCCGGACATCGTGCCACCGGAGGCGCCGGCGGAGCTGTATATGTCGTCGAGGCTAAAGCCCGTCACCGGTTCGTTGAAGGTGACGGTGATGGCCAGGGTGCCGCCGGATCGCAGGTTGTGGCTCGAGACGGCGATCCCGCTCACCTGGGGCGGGGAGCTGTCGTTGGCGTAGGCTTGGTCGTTGGCTATATAGGTCCCCCCCGGGTCGCCGGGCACGTTGCCCCCGCCGACCGTGTTGCCCGCGGCATCGGCGATGTCGCGCAGCTTGATCGCGATGCGGTTGTCGGGCATGTTGTCCGCAGAAGGGGACCGGAGCGTGAGCTTCCACGTGGTTCCGCCGTCCGTGGTGCGCAGGTTCGACAGCGTTCCCCGCAGGCCATTGATCGACTGGTTGCGCTGGGTCAGGGAATCGATGATCTCCAGGTCATCGAGCGTGAAGCTGTTTGCATCGATTGCCTGGGAGAAGGTGATGGTGACGGTGGTCTCCTCGTTCGCGGCCAGGAGGCGGTCATCGATGACCAGACTGCGCAGCATGGGCCGCACGGTGTCCACGACGTAGTTGGCGCTGCTGGCGCTGCCGACCCCGGCCACTCCCGCGGCGTTGCGCACGCCCGCCAGGTCCACGCTGACGGTGTTGTTCGCGACCTCGGTGTTCGCCGTGGGCGTGAAGGTGGCGGTCCAGGTCTTGCCGTCCGCGCCGACGGCCAGATTGCTCAGCGTGCCGTTGCCGCTCGTGAGCACGATGTCGGTGGCGTCAAAACCGGTGACGGCCTCGTTGAAGCTGAAGGTCACGGTAGTGCTCTCGCCCACGGTGAGCGTGCTGTCGGCCAGCGTGATGCGCAGGCTGGGGCGCCCGGCGACGGCGTCGAGGCTGTAGTTGACGCCGGTGGCACCCCCCCCCTCGCCCGCGTTGCCCGCCCGGTCGTTCACGCCGGCCATGTTCACGCGAAAGGTGTTGTTCGACGAGGTGACGTTGCGCGTCGGCGCGCTCAGGGTCGCGGTCCAGACGCTGCCGTCGCCGGTGGACGTGAAGTGCGACAGCATGCCATCGCGCAGGCCATTGACCAGCACGCGGGTGTTGACGCCCGCGAGGTTCACGCTGATCGGGTTGTTCGTCGATGTCGCGCCGGCGCCGGGGGCATTCAGCGCCACCTCCCAGGTGTCGTTGCTGCCGTCGGTCCCGGGCTGCCAGGCGGCGGACACTTGGCCCACGCTGCCGCTGTCCGCGTCCAGGACCGCGTCGGGCGGCGTGGTGTCCACGGTGTACTCGGCGGACTGGAATACCCCGGCAAGTCGCCCGCCCATGTCGTAGCCATACTTGAGCTTGGTCAGGTCCAGGGTGATGCGGCCGACGGGCCTGCTCACGTCCGCAGTTGGTGTGAACGTGGCGGTGTATATCCGGGCGTTGTCGGAGTCCTTTTGCAAATTGGACAAAGCGCCGAAGGGTGACTCTGGAGGACCTGAATGACTTCCGCTCGCGGGTTTCAAAAGTGTGAAGCCAGGACCGAGCGCATCCACCCACGGCTCTTCGTTAAATATGAAAGTCACCGTCATGGTTTCCCCGACGGTCAGATAATTGTCGCCAAGGAGAATGATGACGCTGGTGACGTGCGTGGAGTGGGATTTGTATGGTGTGGTCATGGGAGATTCCTTTGAAAATAATTCCGTTATGATGCAGAAAATTGCATGCAATAAAATCCTCGCCCTTGCAGTCCGGTCGAGCGTCCGATTAATTGGCCCACGGCGAGCGCCGACCGTACGGTCTGGACGGCGACATTCACGCCCACGGCCAACGTCAGCACCCGGGAGAACACCATCCGCGTGAACCTCGCCGGCGTGAGCGACGCCGGTACCGGCTGCTGCATTGCAGTGTGTGCGGGAACTTCATGCGGCGGTGCCATTCAATGCAAATACAATTACAAGTGATATTGCAAGACCATGAACGGAACGCTGGGTAATCTGTTGCATTCGCCCGGGTCGTTGGCCGACACCATTTGCCGCCCGCTGCAGAGCGAGACCTGCGTGGCCAAGCACCGATGCGTTCGGAATCACGCGACGACGTGATGCGCATGTGCTGGACAAGCATGGCCGGGAATGTCCTGGACGGCTAAATGATTGCCCGACCCGGGGCCGCGCGCGGGTCAGAGCCAAAACCCGTTGGGCGCCAGATCGGACGCCAGGCCCACGATGGACAGCGGCATCTGCGCTGCGGCGCCGGGGGCGGTGATGGCGCCGTTGGCCTGGCCGTCGGCGTCGAACCGACCGCCATCGCTGATTTCAAAGTCCAGCCGCAGCCGCCCGCCCTCGCTCCCCATCTTGCCGCCGTAGGCTGCGCTGCTCAGGTTGACCCAGGTGCCGGTGCCGTCTTGCATCCAGTAGCCGTTCACGCCCAGCGCCGGGTCTAGGTAGAGGCTGAACTTCTCGCTGCTGCGGCCCGTGGCCAGCGTCGCCTTGAAACTGAGCAGCCCGAGGGGCATCTCCATTCCCTTGGGCAGCGCGGGTGCGTCCTCTTGCTTCAGGCGGGTGATGCGCGCGCCGCTGGCCGGATCGACCTTGCCGTCCTGGCTGCCTGCCACCAGGGTCACGGGGGTGCTTCTGCTTTCTCCCGTGGGGCCCCGTACGACGCTGGTCGATCCCACTGCCGCCTGCGTGCTGTCCCGGACGCCGTCGCCATTGCCGTCGCCGGCCACGGGGGCTGCGCCAGAGGGGTCGGGGAGGCCGGGGGTCTCGTCTTCGAGGCTGTCGGGGATGCTGTCGCCGTCCGTGTCCTTGGTGTCCTTGGGCGCCGGGCCTTCCGGGGGCGATGGAGCCGGGCCCGGTGGCGCGGGGGTGTGGTTGTCCACCGGCGTGGCCGCGAAACTGGCTGCGTCGTTGCCGGCCGCGTCCTGTACGGCGTTGGCATCGTTGCCGGTCGTGGGGTCGGTGTAGGCGACGCTCACGGCCTGGCCGGCGGCGACAGCGGTGGCCAGCGTCAGGCTCACGGTCTTTTCCTGCGCGCCTACCGCGATGGCGGTGACGGCGGTGAGCACGTTATCGACGCGCACCGTGAAGGCCGTGGTGGGCGGGATATGCGTCGCGTCCAGGCTGGTCCCCTCGGTGTAGCGCAGGACCAGTTGGTTGGCGTTCACCGTGGCGCTGGCGAGCACCGGGGCCCGGGTATCGATCTGGTAGCTGGCCCCCGGGGCGCGGCCGACTCCGGCGCGGCCTGCGGCGTTGCGCACGCCCTCCTGGTTCACGCTGATGGTGTTGCTGCTGTTCTCGACGCCGGCCGTGGGGGTGAAGGTCGCCGTCCAGGTTCTTCCTTGGTCATTCGTCGTGGGGTCGGTCAATGTGCCATTGGCCTCGCTGAGCACGACGTCGTCGCGCGTGAAGCCGGTGACGGGCTCGTTGAAGGTGATGCTGACGGTGGTGGTTTCGCCAACGGTCAGATGGGTGTCGGCCAGCGCGATCGTGGCGGTCGGGCCCGTGGTGTCTGCCGGCCGGGTGTCCACGCTGTAGTCGGCGCTGTCGGCGCTGCCGGTGCCGGTGTTGCCCGCGTCGTCGCGCACGCCAGTGAGATTCACGCGGATGGTATTGGTCGGAGCGCTGACGTTGGCCGTGGGCGTGAAGGTCGCCGTCCAGACCGTGCGCTCGGCGTTCGCCGTGGGCGGGCTTAGCGTGCCGCTCGTGCACAGGATGTCGCTGGTGTCCAAGCCGTTGACGGGCTCGCTGAAGATGATGGTGACGGTTGTGGTTTTGCCTGCGCTGAGTGCGTTGTCGGCCAGCATGACGGTCGCGGTGGGGCGCCTGGTGTCCACGCTGTAGTTGGCGCTGGAGGCGATTTCGGTCCCGGCGTTGCCCGCGTCGTCGCGCACGCCGGCGAGGTTGACGCGGATGGTATTGGCCAGGGCGCTGACGTTGGCCGTTGGCGTGAAGAGCGCTGTCCAGACCGTGCGCTCGGTGTTCGCCGTGGGCGGACTGAGCGTGCCGCTCGTGCACACGATGTCGCTGATGTCAAAGTCGTTGACGGGTTCGTTGAAGCGGAAGCTGACTGTCGTGGTCTCGCCCGCGGTGAGTGCGTTGTCGGCCAGCGCGATGGTCGCCGTGGGGCCGGTGGTGTCCGTCCGGGTGTCCACGCTGTAGTTGTCGCTGCTGGCGCTGCCGGTCCCGGCGTTGCCCGCGTCGTCGCGCACGCCGGCGAGGTTCACGCGGAGGGTGTTCGCCGGAGCGTTGATGTTGGCCGTGGGCGTAAGGGTCGCTGTCCAGACCGTGCGCTCGGCGTTCGCCGTGGGCGGGCTGAGCGTGCCACCCGTGCACACGATGTCGCTGATGTCCAAGCCGGTGACGGGCTCGTTGAAGCGGAAGCTGACTGTTGTGGTCTCGCCTGCGGTGAGCGCGCTGTCGGCCAGCGTAATGGTGGCCGTGGGGCGCTCGGTGTCCACGCTGTAGTTGGTGCTGACGGCGCTGCCGATCCCGGCATTGCCCGCTTCGTCGCGCACGCCGGCGAGGTTTACGCGGATGGTGTTCGCCGGGGCGCTGACGTTGGCCGTGGGCGTGAAGGTGGCCGTCCAGAGCGTGCGCTCGGCGTTCGCCGTGGGCGGACTCAGCGTGCCATTGGTGTAGACGATGTCGCTGGCGTCAAAGTCTTCGACGGGCTCGCTGAAACGGATCATGACTGTTGTGCTCTCGCCCACGGCGAGCACGCTGTCGGCCAGCGTGATGGTCGCCGTGGGGCGCCTGGTGTCCACGCTGTAGTTGGTGCTGATGGCGCTGCCGGTACCGACGTTGCCCGCGTCGTCGCGCACGCCGGCGAGGTTTACGCGGATGGTGTTCTCCCCGGCGCTGACGTTGGCCGTGGGCGTGAAGGTGGCCGTCCAGAGCGTGCGCTCGGTGTTCGCCGTGGGCGCGCTCAGCGTGCCGCTGGGACACTCGATGTCGCTGGCGTCCAAGCCGTTGACGGGCTCGCTGAAGCGGAAGCTGACTGTTGTGCTCTCGCCCACGGTGAGCGCGCTGTCGGCCAGCGTGATGGTCGCCGTGGGCCGTGTGGTGTCCACGGCGTAGTTGGTGCTGGAGGCGCTTCCGGTCCCGGCGTTGCCCGCGTCGTCGCGCACGCCAGGGAGGTTCACGCTGATGGTATTTGTCGCGGCGTTGGCGTTGGCCGTTGGCGTGAAGGTGGATGTCCAGACCGTGCGCTCGGCGTTCGCCATGGGCGTGCTCAGCGTGCCGCTCGTGCACACGATGTCGCTGGCGTCCAAGCCGGTGACGGGCTCGCTGAAGCGGAAGCTGACGGTTGTGGTTTCGCCCACGGTGAGCGCGTTGTCGGCCAGCACAATGGTCGCCGTGGGGCGCTCGGTATCGACGGAGTAGTTGGTGCTGGAGGCGCTGCCGGTCCCGGCGTTGCCCGCGTCGTCGCTCACGCCGCTGAGGTTCACGCTGATGGTGTTTTCCCGGACGCTAACGTTGGCCGTGGGCGTGAATGTCGCTGTCCAGACCGTGCGCTCGGCGTTGGCCGTGGGCGCGCTCAGCGTGCCGCTCGTGTACACGATGTCGCTGGCATCCAAGCCGGTAACGGGCTCGCTGAAGCGGAAGCTGACTGTCGTGCTCTCGCCCACGGTGAGCGCGTTGTCGGCCAGCGTGAGGGTCGCCGTGGGGCGCTCGGTATCGACGGAGTAGTTGGCGCTGCTGGCGCTGCCGACCCCGGCGTTGCCTGCGTCGTCGCGCACGCCGCTGAGATTCATGCTGATGGTATTCGTCGCAACGCTGACGTTGGCCGTTGGCGTGAGGGTTGCTGTCCAGACCGTGCGCTCGGCGTTCGCCGTGGGCGCGCTCAGCGTGCCGCTCATGTACACGATCTCGCTGGCGTCCAAGCCGGTGACGGGCTCGCTGAAGCGGAAGCTGACGGTGGTGGTTTCGCCCACGGTGAGCGCGGTGTCGGCCAGCGTAATGGTGGCAGTGGGCCGCGTGGTATCGACGGAGTAGTTGGCACTGGAGGCGCTACCGACCCCGGCGTTGCCCGCGTCGTCGCGCACGCCGGCGAGGTTCATGCTGATGGTATTCGTCGCAACGCTGACGTTGGCCGTTGGCGTGAGGGTTGCTGTCCAGACCGTGCGCTCGGCGTTCGCCGTGGGCGCGCTCAGCGTGCCGCTCGTGCACACGATGTCGCTGGGGTCCAGGCCGTTGACGGGCTCGCTGAAGCGGAAGCTGACTGTCGTACTCTCGCCCACGGTGAGCGCGCTGTCGGCCAGCGCAATGGTAGCAGTGGGCCGCGTGGTTTCCACGCTGTAGTTGGTGCTGCTGGCGCTGCCGGTCCCGGCGTTGCCTGCGTCGTTGGTCACGCCGGCGAGGTCCATGCTGATGGTATTCGTCCGGGCATTGGCGTTCGCGTTGGGCGTGAGGGTCGCCGTCCAGAGCGTGCGCTCGGCGTTCGCCGTGGGCGGGCTCAGCGTGCCGTTGGGGCACACGATGTCGCGGGTGTCCAAGCCGTTGACGGGCTCGTTGAAGATGAAGCGGACCGTCGTGCTCTCGCCCGCGGTGAGCGCGTCGTCGGCCAGCGCAATGGTGGCCGTGGGGCGTATGGTGTGCACGCTGTAGCTGGCGCTGCTGGCCCTGCCGGTCCCGGTGTTGCCCGCGTCGTCGCGCACGCCGGCAAGGTCCACGCGGATGGCGTTCGTCCGGGCGTTGGCGTGGGCGTTGGGCGTAAAGGTCGCTGTCCAGACCGTGCGCTCGGCGTTCGCCATGGGCGTGCTCAGCCTGCCGTTGGGGCACACGATGTCGCTGGCGTCCAGGCCGTTGACGGGCTCGTTGAAGATGAAGCGGACTGTTGTGCTCTCGCCCGCGGTGAGCGCGCTGTCGGCCAGCGTGATGATGACCGTGGGGCGGATGGTGTCCACGCTGTAGTTGGCGCTGATGGCGCTGCCGGTCCCGGCGTTGCCCGCGTCGTCGGTCACGCCGGCGAGGTTCACGCGGATGGTGCTCGCCCGGGCGCTGATGTCCTCCGCAGGCGTATAGGTGGCCGTCCAGACCGTGCGCTCGGCGTTGGCCGTGGGCATGGTCAGCGTGCCGTTGGTGTACACGATGTCGTCGGTATCAAAACCGTTCACGGGCTCGCTGAAGCGGAAGCTGACGGTCATGCTCTCGCCCGCGGTGAGCGCGGTGTCGGCCAGCGTGATGGTCGCCCTGGGTCGCACGGTGTCCACCCTGTAGTTGGTGCTGATGGCGCTGCCGGTCCCGGCGTTTCCCGCGTCGTCGCGCACATTGGCGAGGTTCACACGGATGGTGTTCGTCGGCGCGTTGGTGTTGGCCGTGGGCGTGAAGGTCGCCGTCCAGAGCGTGCGCTCGGTGTTCGCCGTGGGCGCGCTCAGCGTGCCGCTGGTGCACACGATGTCGCTGGCGTCAAAGTCGTTGACGGGCTCGTTGAAGCGGAAGCTGACTGTCGTGCTCTCGCCCACGGCGAGCACGCTGTCGGCCAGCGTGATGGTGGCCGTGGGGCCGCTGGTGTCCGTCCGGGTGTCCACGCTGTAGTGGGTGCTGATGGCGCTTTCGGTCCCGGCGTTGCCCGCGTCGTCGCGCACCCCGGTGAGGTTGACGCGGATGGTATTTGTCGGCGCGTGGATGTTGGCCGTGGGCGTGAAGGTCGCCGTCCAGACCGTGCGCTCGGCGTTCGCCGTGGGCGCGCTCAGCGTGCCGCCCGTGCACACGACGTCGCTGCTGTCCAGGCCGGTGACGGGCTTGTTGAAGCGGATGCTGACCGTTGTGGTTTCGCCCACGTTGAGCGCGCTGTCGGCCAGCGCGATGGTCGCCGTGGGGCGCACGGTGTCCACGGAGTAGTTGGTGCTGACGGCGCTGCCGGTCCCGGCGTTGCCTGCGTCGTCGGCCACGCCGCTGAGGTTCGCACGGAGGGTGTTCGTCGGCGCGCTGGTGTTGGCCGTGGGCGTGAAGATCGCCGTCCAGACCGTGCGCTCGGCGTTCGCCGTGGGCGCGCTCAGCGTGCCGCTGGTGCACACGACGTCGCTGGCGTCCAAGCCGGTGACGGGCTCGTTGAAGCGGATGGTGACTGTTGTGCTCTCGCCCGCGATGAGTGCGTTGTCGGCCAGCGCGATGGTCGCCGTGGGGCGCAGGGTATCGACGGAGTAGTTGCTGCTGATGGCGCTTCCGGTTCCGGCGTTGCCCGCGTCGTCGCGCACGCCGCGGAGGTTTACGCGGATGGTGTTCGTCGGCGCGCTGGCGTTGGCCGTGGGCGTGAAGGTGGCTGTCCAGAGCGTGCGTTCGGCGTTCGCCGCGAGCGCGCCCAGCGTGCCGTTGGCGTCGCTGAGCACGACGTCGTTGGCGTCAAAGCCGTTGACGGGCTCGTTGAAGCGGAAGCTGACTGTCGTGCTCTCGCCCGCGCTGAGCGCGCTGTCGGCCAGCGTGATGGTGGCAGTGGGGCCGCTGGTGTCGCGCGTGTCCACGCTGTAGTGGGCGCTGCTGGCCATGCCCACCCCGGCGTTGCCTGCGTCGTCGGTCACGCCGCTGAGGTTTACGCGGATGGTATTCGTCGGGACGATGACGTTGGCCGTGGGCGTGAAGGTCGCTGTCCAGAGCGTGCGTTCGGCGTTCGGCGTGAGCGCGCCCAGCGTGCCGTTGGCGTCGCTGAGCATGACGTCGCTGGCGTCAAAGCCGTTGACGGGTTTGTTGAAGCGGATGCTGACCGTTGTGCTCTCGCCCGCGGTGAGCGCGCTGTCGGCCAGCGTGATGGTGGCCGTGGGGCCGCTGGTGTCGCTGGTGTCGCGCGTGTCCACGCTGTAGTTGGCGCTGCTGACTGTGCCCACCCCGGCGTTGCCTGCGGCGCCGGTCACGCCTGCGAGGTTCACGCGGATGGTATTCGCCGCGTCGTTGACGTTGGCCGTGGGCGTGAAGGTCGCTGTCCAGACCGTGCGTTCGGCGTTCGCCGTGGGCGCGCTCAGTGTGCCGTTGGCGTCGCTGAGCACGATGTCGCTGGCGTCGAAGCCGGTGACGGACTGGTTGAAACGGAAGCTGACGGTCGTCGTTTCCCCGGCCCTGAGCTCGGTGTTCGCCAGCGTGATGCTGGCGTAGGGGAGCGTGGGCTCGACGGTGTCTATCTGGTAGTTGGCGCTGCTGGCGCTGCCGACGCCTGTCCGGTTTGCGCGGTTGGTCACGCCGGCCAAGTTCACGCGAATGGTGTTGCTCGCGTCCTGCACGTGGGCCGTGGGCGTGAAGGTCGCCGTCCAGATCGTGTTGAGTGAATTCCCCGTGAGCGGGCCCAGCGTGCCGTTGGCGTCGCTGAGCACGATGTCTTCTGCCGTGAAGCCATTCACTTGACTGTTGAAGACAAAGGTGACGGTGGTGGTTTCGCCGGCCGTGAGGTGGCTGTCGGCCAGCGTGATGGTCGCGGTGGGGCGTACGGCCGTGGTGTCGATGGCGTAGCTCGCGCTGCTGGCGTCGCCTTCGCCCGCGTTGCCCACGGCGTTGCGCACGCCCGCGAGGTTCACGCGGATGGTGTTGCTGGTGCTCGCGGTGTTCGCCGCGGGCGTGAAGGTCGCCGTCCAGGTCCTGCCGTCGGCATCCGCGGTGAGCGGGCCCAGCGTGCCGTGGGCGTCGCTGAGCACGACGTCCTCCGCGCTGAAACCCGTGACCGCCTCGCTGAAGGCGAAGCGGACCGTGGTGCTCTGGCGCATCGTGAGGCTGGTGCTGTCGAGCGTGATCGTGGCGCCGGGGCGCACGGTGTGGATGCTGTAGCTGGCGCTGCTGGCCTGGCCGACACCCGCGGCGGCCCCGGTGTCGGTCACGCCGGCGAGGTTCACGCCGATGGTGCTCGCGGTGCTGTTGACGTTGGCTGCGGGCCTGAAGGTCGCCGTCCAGGTCTTGCCGTCGGCGTTCGCCGTGAGCGCGCCCAGCGTGCCGTTGGCGTTGCTGAGAATGACGTCGTCTGCCGTGAAGTCGTTGACGCGATCGCTGAAGGCAAAGGTCACGGTGGTGGTTTCGCCGACTATGAGGTGGTTGTCGGCGAGCGTGATGGTCGCGGTGGGCGGGACCGCGCGGTTGGTGGTGTCGACGCTGTAGCGGTTCCCGAGGTCGGTGTTTGCCTCTCCCTCGGCGGACGTGTTGCCCGCGAGGTCGCTGACTCCCTGTGCCCCCAGCCTGACGGTCAGCCGGACGTCGGATGCGGTGGTCCGGAACGCCGGGGCGATGATGGTCGCGGTCCAGGTGGTGCCGCCGTCGGCGGAGTTCAGGTTCGACAGCGTGCCGCCGGAGGCGCCGGCGGAGAGGCTGATGTCGTCGAGGTCAAGGCCCGTCACCGGTTCAGTGAAGACGATGCTGAAGATGAGGGTTTCGCCGGCTCTGAGGACGCGGTTGTCCGCCTCACCGGACCCGTGGGTGACGCTGACCCGCTCCACCCGGGGCCGGATGCTGTCGTTGGCGTAGGCTTGGTCGTAGGCGATGTAGTTCCTCCCCGCCGTGTCGCCGCTCACGTTGCCCCCGCCGACCACGTTGCCCACGAGATCGGTCATGTCGCGCAGCTTGAGCACGATGAGGTTGCCGGCCGTGTTGTCGGCGGACGGCGACTTGAGCGTGGCCTGCCACGTGGTTCCGCCGTCCGTGGTGCGCAGGTTGGACAGCGTTCCCCGCAGGCCGACCGACTGTTCCCGCTGGGTCAGGGGATCGATGATCGCCAAATCCGCCAGCGTGAAGTTGCCTGGATCCAGTGCCTTGGAGAAGGTGATGGTGATGGTGGTTTCCTCGTTCGCAGCCAGGCGGCGGTCCGCGATGAGCAGACTGCGCAGCATGGGTTGCACGGTGTCCACGGCGTAGTTGGCGCTGCTCACGTTGCCGACCCCGGCCGTGCCCGCGGCGTTGCGCACGCCCGCCAGGTCCACGCGGATGGTGTTGTTCGCGGCCTGGGTGTTGGCCGTGGGCGTGAGGGTGGCGGTCCAGGTCTTGCCGTCCGCACCGACGGTCAGATTGCTCAGCGTGCCGTTGCCGCTCGTGAGCACGATGTCGTTCGCGTCAAAACCGGTGACGGCCTCGTTGAAGTGAAAAGTCACGGTGGTGCTCTCGCCCACGGTGAGCGTGCTGTCGGCGAGCGTGATGCGCAGGCCGGGGCGCCCGGCGACGGTGTCGATGTCGTAGCTGACGCCGGTGGCAACCACCCCCTCGCCCGCGTTGCCCGCCCGGTCGTTCACGCCGCGCATGTTCACGCGAAAGGTGTTGTTCGACGAGGTGATGTTGCGCGTCGGGGCGCTCAGGGTCGCGGTCCAGACGCTGCCGTCGCCGGTGGACGTGAAGTGCGACAGCATACCGTCGCGCAGACCATTGACCAGCAGCACGTCGTTCAGGCCAAAGTCCGTCACCGGTTCGGAGAAGGTGAAGCTGACCAGCGCGCTTTCGCGGAATTTGAGAACGGTGTCGGTCTCGCCCGCGCCGTAGCTGATGCGCGTGCCGAGCAGCGTGGGCCGGACGGTGTCCACGATGTAGCTCAGGCCCGTGGGCAGGGTGTGAAAACCCGCGCTGCCCGTGCGGGTGTTGACGCCCGCGAGGTTCACGCTGATCGGGTTGTACGCCGATGTGACGCCGGCGCCGGGGGCATGGAGCTCCACCTCCCAGGTGTCGCTGCTGCCGTCGGACCCGGGCTGCCAGGCGGTGGACACTTGGCCCACGCTGCCGCTGCCGGGGGCCAGGATCACGTCGGAGGCGTCAAAGCCCTTCACGGGCTCGCTGAATTTGATGGTGGCGTGGACGGTATGGCCCATGCCCAGTTGGTTGTCGTCGATGCTGTGGCCGGTCCTGGCCAACATGGGCCGCACGGTGTCCAGGGTGTAGGTGTTGCTGGAGACGGGGTCGCCCAGGCCCGCGTTGCCATGCGGGTCGCGCAGGCTGTTGGTGTTCACGCGGATCACGCCGCTGGCGTTGCGCGTCTCGGACGGGGGCGTGAGGAGGGAGGTCCAGGTTTTGCCGCCGTCGGCGCTCACGGGCGCGTCCAGGATGCCCGGGGCATTCGAGAGGTCCAAGGCCGCCCTGAGGCTGGCTTCGCTGACTTCCTTGGAGAATGCAAAGGTGACGGTGGCGGTTTCGCCGGCACTCAGGTGGGTGTTGGCGACCGTGATGCGGTCGAGCTGGGGCCGCACGGTATCCACGGTGTACTCGGCGGACTGGTACATCCCGGCGCCCGGATTGCCGTCCTCATCCTTGACCTTGGACAGGTCCAGGGAAATGCGGCCCACGCCCTTGCCCATGGTGACGTTCGGGGTGAATATGGCGGTGCAGACCCTTTCGGTATCGTCCCATCCCCGGACGAACAGATCGCCCAGGGGCGAGACCACGTGCCGGATGAAGTCCTCATCCGGCAGCGGGACGTTGAACGCGAAAGTCACCCTCACGGCCTCGCCCCGGATCAGGTAGGAGTCGCTCAGGCGGATGTCGACGCGATTCAGCCTGGCGCTCCCGCTGCTGCTGGACGCAGCGTTCTCTATCGTGTACTCGCTGGACTGGTACACCCCGGTGGCCGAGTTGCGGGCCTCGTCCATGAGGCCCGCCAAGTCCAGCGTGATGCGGCCGCGGGCCCCGTGCACATTCGCATCCGGGGTGAACGTGGCGGTGTAGATCCGGGCGTTGTCGGCGGCCCTGACCAGGTTGGACAAGCGGCCATGCGGCGCCACCACGTCGGGGAGGGTGAAGCTGTCCTGCACCGGCCCTTCGTCGAACTCGAAGGTCACCGTCGCGGTCTCGCCCGGGGTCAGGTGGCTGTCGCTGAGGCGGATGCTGACGGTGCGGAATCGGGCGGGCGGCAAGTTGTCCACGGTGAACTCGGCGGACTGGTACACCCCGGTGCCCGCATTGCCGTCGCTGTCCTGGAGCTTGGACAGGTCCAGCGTGATCTGGCCTACGGCCTTGCTCGTTTTGTTGTGCGGCGTGAACTTGACGGTGTAGATCTTGGCGTTGTCCGGCTCCCTGACCAAGTCATGCAAGACGCCAAGGGGCACCACGATGTCGCTGACGGTGAAACTCGACTCCAACGCCCATCCGTTGAACTCGAAGGTCACGGTCATGCCCTGGTCCAGGGTCAGCAGCGTGTCGCTCAGGCGGATGCTCACGCGATTCAGGGCGGGGTTGCTCGGCGCGTTGCGCGGCATGGTGTCCACGGTGTATTCCATGGACTGGCGCACGCCGGTGCCCGGATGGCCTTCGTCATACGTGTTTCGCCCGTCCGAGACATGCATCAGGTTCAGGGTGATGCGGCCGACGGACCGGTTCGTGTTCGCATTCGGTGTGAACGTGGCGGTGTAGATCTTGTCGTTGTCCGGGTTCACGACCAGGTTGGACAAGACGCCATTGGGCGCCACCAGATCGGTGAGGGTGAAACTCCCGCTCCACGGTCCTTCGTCGAACTCGAAAGTGACCGTTATCTCCTCGCCGGTCAGATAGTCCTCGCTGAGGCGGATGAAGACGTTCGTGACGTTCGCCGGTGGCATGCTGTCCACGATGTACTCTGCGGACTCGAACACCCCGGTGCCATCATTCCCCGCGTCCGTCGAATCCCTGAGATTGGCCAGGTCCAGCGAGATCCGGCCCACGACCCGGTTCTTGTGCTCAGTCGGTGTGAATGTGGCGGTGTAGATCTTGTGGTTGTCGGAGTTCTGGGTCAAGTCGGACAGCGTGCCATGGGACACCCTCACGTCGCTGATCGAGAAACTGTGCCACCACGGCTCTTCGTTGAACTCGAAAGTGACCGTCATGGTCTCATCACGGCTGCTCACAACGTTGTCGCTGAGGCGGATGCTGACGTGGTTGAGATGGGGGTTGGAGACCGGGTCGGGTGACCGGGTGTCCACGGTGTACTCCACGGACTGGAAGGTCCCGCAGGGCCGCGTGCCGTACTGATACAAGATGTCGTTCAGGTCCAGGGTGATGCGGCCGACGGCCTTGCCTGTGTTCTCATTCGGTGTGAATGTGACGGTGTAGATCTTGGTGTCGTCAGAGTCCCTGACCATGTTGGACAAAGCGCCATGGGGTGTATCCATAGGGACACCCTTGTCGGTACCTTTGGTGAGTCTGAATCTGGCGAACGGACCCCACCACGGCGGTTCGTTGAACATGAAGGTCACCGTCATGGTTTCCCCGGCGGTCAGATAGGTGTCGCTGATGAGAATGACGACGCTGCTTACGTACGTGGAGTGGGAGTACTGGCCCATGGGAGATTCCTTCGATGAATAATTCCGTTATAACGTAAAAAAATAGCATGTAACAAAATCCCCGCCATTTTGTTCCGGTCCAGTGGCCAATTCGTTGCATTACAGCGCGCGCGGGAAGCGCGCACGGGGCTGCCATCCCGTGCGCATAAAATGACAAGTGCAATGACAAGTGCAATGACAAGTGCCATTACAATCGCTGTTACACGTGCCACAAGAAGCGCGATTAAAAGCGCAATAAAAGTTCCGGGATTAACGCAGCCATTGCGCGGACAGCAAGGTCCGGGACGGGAACTGCGTTGCCAGGTACCGGATTCGGGGCGTCCGCTGGCGACCCCGTGCGCGCATGCTCAGCGCGGTCCGGTGGCCCCGGCGGGGATGGCTTCGCCGATGAAGTCCCTCCAGCGCCGTGCCAGATAGTTGTGTTCGTCCATGGTGGTGTTCCAGACTGCGATCCGGCTCGCCTTGCGCGCGTACGAGCCACCGGAGCGCAGTGCGCCGGCGCGCACGACGACGCGGCCATCGGGGCCGCGCAGGTCGCAGGCGGCGGGCCTGCCCTCGTACCAGTAGTCCCACTCCGCGGGCGCGAGCCAGTCGCGCACCCTGCCCGGCGCCGCCATGTAGCAGCCCTGGCGCGCCATCACCGCGCCGGGCCAGCCCGAGAGCCACCAGTTCAGATAGTCGTAGGCCACGCCGAGCATGCGGCCCTTGAGCTGCCGCGACAGGCACATCCCGCCGTGCCAGGCGCGGTAGCCCTCGCGCGGCACCACCTCGATCACCGGAACGCCTTCGGCGGCCAGCGCGGTCAGCGCCGAGGCCCAGATGCTTTGCCCGCCGACGATGCCGCCTTGCATCAGGCGCACCGAGTCGGCAGCGGTCTTCCAGAATCCGCCGAAGTGGCCGCGGCGTTTGCGTTCGAGCAGGATGCCGATGAGCTGGTCGATTTCGCGCAGGCTCAGATTGCCCATGTCGCGCGGCTCGAATTCGCCGCTGGACCGGGCCGCCAGCGCGGCGTCGAAGACCCCGATCGCCGGCTCATCCACCAGCGCGATGCGGCCGCTCAGGCGGGCGTCGAGCAGACAGCCCCAGCCGATCTCGTCGCCCATCAGCGCCCGTATCTGCGGGGTCACGGCGAAGGCGTCCATGTTGTGCACTGCGGGCAGCATCGCGATCCGCTCCGACTGCGCAGCGCCCAGCGTCGCGTCGGCTTGCACGTAGAGCTTGCGCACCGGGGCGTCGCCACAACCGAGCGGCGCGCCGGGGGTGATGCGACCGATCTTCGTCAGGTCGCTGACCTCCGCCCAGAGCGCGATGCGCCGCAGGTCTATGGGCTGGATTGCATGCCAGAACCAGACGATGTCCAGGCTGTGGAAGCACTGGTCGTAGACGTCGTAGCTCTCGGTCTGCGTGGCAGCGCGCTGCTGCGCGGCGAGAAAGTCGAGTCGCTCGAAGTGGATGCGGATCCCGAGGTCGGCCTCGGCGCGCTCGCGCACGCTCTCGAGCAGAGTGATTTCGGTGCCCAGCACGCGCAGACACGGTCTGCCCCCGGTATGTACGGCGGGTGCCTGCGGGTCAGCGCGCGCGGCGCGTGTCGTCTGGGCGGCGGATCGCGGCATGGGAGTCTCCAGGGCCGGTGGCAGGGACCATGCAGCGGCGGCGGCAGGGTACCCGGTCAAATAGCAAGCACCACGCCACGTGGGATCACGCCGTCAGGTAGCGCTGAAAACCACGCCACGAGGCCTGCACCTGTTCGGGCGCAAGGCCTTGCACGATGAACACCACGCAGGATGCACGCAGCCCCTCGGGCCAGCGGTCCAGGTGCTGCGGCGGGTGCATCAGCTGCTGCACGCCGTGGATGGCCACCGGCGTTGCCGCGCCATCGACGTGGAGCAGGCCCTTGACGCGCAGCACGCGCTCGCCATGGCGATGCAGCAGCAGCGACAGCCACAGGCTGAACGCCAACCAGTCAACGTGGTTTCCCGGCTCCAGCAGAAAGGAGGCGATTGCGCCCTGCGCGCCGCCATGCGGCAGCGGCGCGTAGCGGCGCTGCCGCGCGGCGTCGAGCCAGCGCCCGAGTTCCTCGCTCTTGCCGGTTTCCTGAAACATGTCCTGGCCGAGCAGCGCCTGCACGTCCAGGGCCTGCGCTCCGGTTCGGCAGACCAGCGCCGCCGGGTTCAGCTGCGCGAGGGTGTGGAGCAGGGATTGCAGCTGCCCGGGGCGGACGAGCTCCGACTTGGTCACGATCAGCCGGTCCGCGACGGCCACCTGCTTGCGGCCTTGCGCATGGCGCTGGAGCTGCCCCTGGGCGTGCACGGCGTCCACCGTGGTGAGCACGTTCGCGGCGCGCAAGTGCTGGCGCAGCACCGGGTCGTGCATCACGGTGGCGAGCACCGGCGTCGGGTCGGCCAGCCCGGTGGTCTCTATCAGCAGCCGGGCGAATGGCGCCGTCGCCGCG
This sequence comes from Verminephrobacter aporrectodeae subsp. tuberculatae, assembly GCF_026127385.1. Taxonomy (NCBI): domain Bacteria; kingdom Pseudomonadati; phylum Pseudomonadota; class Betaproteobacteria; order Burkholderiales; family Comamonadaceae; genus Verminephrobacter; species Verminephrobacter aporrectodeae. The sequence goes on along the minus strand of NZ_QZCX01000001.1, from coordinate 1,565,956 downwards.
CGCCCGAGCAGGCGCTGCATCGCCGCGCGCAGGTCGCCGCGGATCGTGCAGCAGACGCAGCCCGAGGCCAGCAGCACCAGGTCGCCATCGACCGCTTCGACCAGGTGGTGGTCTATGCCGACGGCGCCAAACTCGTTGATCAGCACCGCGCTGTTGGCGAACGCCGGGTCGCGCAGCAGCCGGTTCAGCAAGCTCGTCTTGCCCGAGCCGAGAAACCCCGTGAGCACGTTCACCGGCAGCCGGTGGTCCATCAGCCGCCTCCGTCAGGCGCGGGCGGCGGGTCCAGCCACTGCGGCGCGAGCGGGTCGATGGCGGCGCCGCTGCGTCGATCGAGCGCGAACCAGACCTGCGCGAGCGATTCGGCCAGCTCCTGCCCGCCGGTGGCGCCGCTGACCAGGTACGCGCAGCCCTGCCAGTCGCTGATGCGCACGCTGCGGGTGCGCGCGATGCGGTCGAGCAGCGCAACCATGCGCGCCCGCTCGGCGCGCGCGGGCCGCTCGCGCCCGATCCCGGCCTGCGGGCGGCTCCAATCGGCAGAGCCCCCCAGAACGCCACATAGCGCGCACATGGACCGGGCTGGCGTCAAGTCCCCGGCGCCGGTTCGCGGCGCGCAAAGTCGTCGGCCATTTCGTCCAGCGTGACGAAGCGCACGCCCGGGTGCGCGCTGATGTAGGCGTACAGGCGCTCGAGCATGAGCAAGACCTGCGGCCGGCCCGCGACGTCGGGGTGGATGGTGATGGGGAACACCGCGTAGTCCATCTCGCGGTAGACCCAGTCGAACTGGTCGCGCCACAGCTGCTCGATGTCGCGCGGGTTCACGAAGCCGTGGCTGTTCGGCGACTTCTTGATGAACATCATCGGCGGCAGGTCGTCGAGGTACCAGTTCCCGGGGATCTCGATGAGCCGCGTTGGCGTGCCGCGGCGCAGCGGCTGCATCCATTCGTGCGCCTGCCGGCTGAAGTCGATCTTGGTCCAGCTGTCGCCGACGCGCACGTAGTACGGGTGGAAATCGTTGTGCATCAGCGAGTGGTCGTACTTGATCCCCTTCTTGAGCAGCAGCTCGTTGCTCACCGCGGAGAACTCCCACCAGGGCGCAACGTAGCCGGTCGGGCGCTTGCCGGACAGTTCCTCGACCAGGCCGATGCATTTGTCGAGCACCGCTTCCTCCTGCTCCGGCGTCATCGCGATCGGGTTCTCGTGCGAGTAGCCATGGATGCCGATTTCATGCCCGGCCTCGGCGACCGCGCGCATCTGCGCCGGAAAGGTCTCTATCGAATGCCCGGGGATGAACCAGGTCGTCCGTATCCCCAGGCGCTGGAACAGTTGGAGCAGGCGCGGCGCTCCGACCTCGCCCGCGAACAGGCCGCGCGAGATATCGTCCGGCGAGTCTTCCCCGCCATACGAACCCAGCCAGCCGGCGACGGCGTCCACATCGACACCAAAGCCACACAGAATTTCCTTTGCCATCTTGCACTCCTTGAAGGTTTCGCCAACACGGCCCCGGGGCGGGGCCTGATTCAAAGCACCGGTTCCCACTCCGGCCTCAGCCCGACGCAGCAGCGGGGATCACCGATGCCTCGGCCACAGGCCAGGACAGCAGCACCCTGGCCGCATGGGGCAATCCGTCCGCGTGATCGACGTGGCGCTCTACCGTCAGGCATTCGCCGTCGGCCAGTTCGACGTGCAGCCGCACGGTCTGCCCAGTGTAGGTCCGACCGACGACGTGGCCAGCGATCTGCCCCGCGGGCGGGGCGCTGTCTTGCGGTACCTGCCGCAGGTCCATGGCTTCCGAGGGCACGACCAGCAGCGCGCGGTCTCCGACGCGCAGACTGGCCGGCCCGGCGGCCGTGCCCTGGAGCAGGCCGAGCGCCGTGGCGACCTGCACCACGTGGTGTTCGATGCCCTGCACCCGCCCTGCGAGCAGCGCGTTGCGGCCGATGAAGCACGCGACGAACTCCGTCGCCGGGCGCGTGTACAGGGCGCAGGGCGTGTCGATCTGCTCGGTATGGCCGCGGTTCATCACGACCACCCGGTCCGACAGCACCAGCGCTTCGGACTGCGCATGGGTGACGAACAGGAAGGTGATTCCGACCTCGCGCTGGAGCAGCTTGAGCTCATGCTGTATCGAGCGGCGCAGGTTGGCGTCGAGCGCGCCGAGCGGCTCGTCGAGCAGCAGGATGTCGGGCTGCACCGCCAGGCCCCGGGCCAACGCGACGCGCTGGCGCTGCCCGCCCGACAGCTGGCGGCCATGGCGCCCGGCCACCGGCCCGAGTTCGAAGAGCGCCAGCATGTGCTCCACGCGCGCCCTCTGCGCCGCCGGGTCCAGTCGCCCGTGCAGGCCGAACGCAATGTTCTCGCGCACCGTCATGTGCGGGAACAGCGCAAAGTCCTGAAAAATCGTCGCCGTCGGCCGCTGCTCCGGCGGCAGGTGCCCGATGCTTCGGCCGCGCAGCAGAATCCGGCCGCTGCTGAGCGCCTCGAACCCGGCGAGCATGCGCAGCGTCGTGGTCTTGCCGCAGCCCGACGGCCCGACCAGCGAAATGAACTCGCCCCGCCGGGCTTGCAGGCACAAGCGGTTCACGGCCCGGTGCCCGCCAGGGTAGACCTTGCACAGGTCGAGCAGTTCGAGGTCGTGCTGCACGGGGCTCAGGCCGTGAGGAACTCGTTCCACTTCTGGACCAGGTGGTCGTAGGAATCGGGCCATTGGTGCCAGTAGGCCACCTGCGCTGCACGCTGCGCGAGCGCGCCCCCGTCGCGCAGATCCCCTTCCCTGATGCCGCGCTCGGTGGCGCCGACCCAGGGCGCGCCCTCGTACCAGAACGCGTATTTTTGCGGCGCCATCACCTGCCGGACGCTGGTGCTCGGCGAGTAGTAGCCCTGCTCGGAGACGGCGATCGCCGGCGGCCCGGACAACCAATAGTCGGCGTACGCGATCGCGGCCTCGCGGTGCGGCGTCGTGGCCAGCACCGCGACGCCGATGGCCCAGGCGCGGTAGCCCTCCTTCGGGGTCGCGTACTTGCAGGGACGGCCCTGCGCCTTGACCGCCATCACCGCCGGCTGCCAGGCGTCGCAGACCACCATCTCGCCCGACGCGAGCAGGTTCACGAGTTCGCCGAAATCCCCCCAGAGCGCGCGGAACTGGCCCTGCTTCTTCTTGCTGATCAGAAAGCCGATGGCCTCGTCGATCTCCTTCTTGTTCGGGTTGCCCGGGTTCTTCACGTCCGACAGGCCGAGCGAGTTCATCGCCAAAATGGCTTCGCCGGTCGCAATCAGGGGGTCGGTGTTGAGCCCCGAGCGCCCCTTCCACTTCTTGTCGAACAGGGCCGTCCAGCTGTTCGCCTCCTCGGCGCTGAGCACGCCGGGGTGGTAGCCGATCGAGTCATAGTTGTAGACGGTGGGCACCATGTACAACGCAGTCTGCGCCGCGTCGGCCCGGATCTGCCCGGCAATCTGGGCCTTCGCCGGCAGCTTGGGGTCTGGCCGCGTGAAGGTGTCGCGGATCTGGCCCCAGTGCTTGAGCGCCGCCGTCGGCACCGGGGTGAGCTTGTTCGTCATCACCAGGGCCGGCAGGCGTTCGGCGTTGGTTTCCCAGACGTCGAAATCCTTGGCGCCGGACAAGATCCGGGTTTGCGCGTCCGGATGCGTTGCCGCCGTGCCCACGGTCTTGGCGACGCCGGACTGGGCTTTGAAGTCGGCCAGGATGCGCTCCTGCACCGTCACCGACAGCCCGATGGTGCGCAATTGCTGCTTGGCCAATGGCACCATCTGCGCCAGCGCGGCGCCTGCGGGCAGCAGCGCGCCGCTGCCGAGCGCGAGCCCCTGCGCCAGCGTGTGGCGGCGTGATGCGTCGAAGCGTGTCGTCATGGGAGTCCCTTTCAGTGGAAAAAGAAGCGCAGCGCGCGCAGCGCGCAGTCACGGGGCATTACCGGATCGCCTCCTGCAACGCGACCTGGCGCGCACGGCGCAGCGTCAGCGCCATCAGCGCGCCGTACACGGCCAGCAGGCTGAACGAGGCCAGGGTCGTGAGCACGCCGAACGCAAAGAGGTTGGGATGGATCTCGACCGAGAACGATCCATAGATGGTCAATGGCAGCGTGGGATGGCCGCCGGCGGTAAACAGCGTGCGCGAGAACTCGTCGTAGGACAGCGTGAACGAGAACAGCATCGCGCTCAGCACCCCCGGGAAGATCAACGGAAAAGTGATGCGCCGGAAGGTCGTTGCCGGGCTGACCCCGAGGCTCCACGCGGCCTCCTCGACCGAGCGGTCAAAGCGGTTGAAGACCGCGAGCATCACCAGGAAGGCGAACGGGTAGGCGTAGACCACGTGCACCACGAACGAGGTGCCCCACCATGCCCGCGGCAGGTCCAGCGCATTCGCCAGCAACGCGACGCCCAGACCGACCAGGATTCCCGGAACGATCATCCCCAGCACGGTCAGATAGAAAGCCAGCCCCGCCGCGCGAAAACGCCGCCGGAAGGCCTGCGCCGAGAGCACCCCCAGCACGGTGGCGACCAGCGTCGTTGCCAGCGCGAGCGCGAGCGACCGGAGCAGGGCGTCGCCCAGGTCCAGAGGCGCAACGCGCGACGGCGCAGCCCGCCCCAGCAGGTGTGCGTACCAGTAGGTGGACCACTCGACGATGGGGAACTGCGGCCCGCCCTCGGGGCCGGTCTGAAAGCTCAGGATGGCCAACACCCCCATCGGGCCGTACAGGAACACGAGGAACGCGGCGGTGAACAGCGCCAGGAAGGCGCGCAGCGGGGTCTTGCCTTGCATGCTCAAAGCTCCTCGCGCAGGTTGACCAGGCGCAGCAACAGGGCCACGACCGCCGCCGTGAGCGCCGTCAGGATCACGCCGGCGACGGCCGCGAAAGCCCATTTCAGCGAGCCGACCTGGGTCACGATGATGTTGCCCAGCATGTTCACCTTGCGCCCCGAAAGCGCTGCCGGGGTCGCGAACTCGCCGAGCACCATGGTGCTCACGAAGACCGCGCCGACGACCACGCCAGGCATGCTCAGCGGCAGCACGATGGTGCGCAAAATCCTCCCGGTCCCGGCCCCGAGGTCGCGCGCGGCCTCGATCAGGCCGGGGTCGATGCGCGCGAGCATGAAGGCCACCGGACCGACCATGAAGACCACGTAGATCTGGACCATGCCGATCACCACCGACAAGGGGCTGAACAGCAGGATCTGCAGCGGCGCGTCGATGACCCCGAACTGCATCAGGAGCAGGTTGATTGCGCCCTCGCTGCCGAGCATCGGCCGCCAGGCCAGCACACGGATCAGGAACGGGGTCCAGAACGGGATCACGCACAGCACCAGCAGCGCTGTCTGCACGGTCTTGTTCTTCACGCACAGGCCGATGTACAGCGCCACCGGGTAGCCCAGCAGCAGGCAGACCAGCAGCGTGATGAGCCACAGGCTGACCGTGGTCCACAGCGCGCCGACGTAGGTCGGCGTGGCAAAGAAGGCGCGCCAGCTGTCCAGCGTCAGCGTCGGCTCTATCGTGAACGTGGTCTGGGTCCAGAAGCTGACGCAGAGCATCGTCAGCATCGGCAGCAGCAGGAACAGCAGCATCCAGAGCATTCCCGGCGCCAGCAGCCAGGCGTGCTGGCGCGCTCCCGGGGCGGGACTCGAGGGGGGCATGGCCGGGGCGTTCATCGGCACTCAGGCGGCGTAGGCCAGCGTCTCGGCCGCCTGCCAGCGCAAGGCGTAGCGCCGGCCCGCAACGAATGCCGGCGGGCGCCGGTGGCTCAGGTGGTACTCGACCTCGAAATGCGCGCCGGCGCCGGTCCGGAAGATCGCGAGCACGCGCGAACCGGCGTATTCGCTCGCCAGATACGTGCCCGTGATATGGGCCAGGCGGGGGTCACCGCCGCCTCTCCCGCCATTGCCCGGTTGGTCCGCATCGACCTGCACCCGGTCGCGCCGGACCATGCACAGCGCCGCCCCGTGCCACTGCGCGGCAACGTCCGGCAAGGGCACGTCGAACGCCGGCCCCGCCAGGCGCCCCCCGGCGGCCTGCCCGGACAGCGGGTTGAAACAGTTGAGCAAGCGGGCCACCTGGCTGCTTGCCGGCCGCTCGAACAGCCGGCGCGGCGTATCGATCTGCACCAGCGCCCCCTGGTCGAGAACGGCCACGCGGCTGCCGAGCGCCAACGCCTCCTGCTCGTTGCCGGTGACGTGCAGGAAGGTGCCTCCCAGCTGCCGCTGTATGCGCGTGAGCTCCAGCGCCATCTGATCGCGCAGGTTGGCGTCGAGCGCGCCCAGCGGTTCGTCGAGCAATACCACCCGGGGTTTGCCCACTAGGCAACGCGCCAACGCCACGCGCTGCTTTTGCCCGCCCGATATCTGGGCGACGCTGCGCGCACCCAGACCGCTCAGGCCGACCAAGGCCAGCGCTGCGTCCACTTCGCGCCCGACCTGCGCCGCGTCGATCACCGGCGCATGCCTGCGGTAGCGCAGGCCAAAGGCCAGGTTCTCGAAAACGCTCAAATGCGGAAACAGCGCAAAGGATTGGAAGACGAAGCCGACCCCGCGTTCATGCGCGCTCCGGCCCGCGAGGTCCTGGCCAAGGACCTCGACCCGGCCGGTGTCGGGCCGATCGAACCCGGCAATCAGGCGCAGCAGCGTTGACTTGCCCGAGCCGCTGGGGCCCAGGATGGTGATGTATTCGCCCGGATCGACCGCCAGCGTGACCGCGCGCAGCGCCGCCACCCGTCCGAACGATTTGCCCACGGCGTGCAGGTGCAGCGCCGCCGTCACGGCACGGCCTTCGACGACAGGCGCGCGCACCAGCGTAGACCCAAGCATTCAACACCTGCCTTCAGTGAGCCGCGCACGCGGCGGGATGACTTGGGGGCGAATGTACTTATCTTGTCTTAAGAATGCAATAGACATTTACAAGGATGGAAACCCCGCTCCACGGGGTCGGATTCAGGGAATGGAATGGCAGAAAACTTTCGGAAATGCATTGAAGCAGTGCCGGCAGGACCCCATGAGGCAATCGGGTCCGCAGAGCCTCGAGATCGGTTTTTACATACCAAAAGTCAATTGTTCAACCCCCCATCGCCCCCCGCCTGCGGTGCCCTAAACTGCTGGACCGTCCTGCGCCCAGCGACATGACCCCTGCCAACGACCTCCTGAACTCTTCGCATCTGTACGCAGTCATCGCCGAGGTGCTCGACGAACACATCCGCATCGGGCGGTTGCCACCGGGTCTGGTGCTGTTGGAAAAGCCGATTGCCGAAGTCTTTCAGACCAGCCGTGCACCGGTGCGGCGCGCGCTCGCCGAGTTGGAGTCGCGCCAGCTGATCCAGCGCTTTGACGGACGGGGGTTTCTGGTCGGACCGCCGGCGCAATCCGTACGCCCGATCCGCACGCCGTTCAAGGCGCTGAACCTGTCGCTCGACGCGCAGGCCGACGCGGCCTTGCAGACCCGGACCTCGTGGGAGCGCATCTACGCCGAAGTGGAGCGCAGCGTGGCCTCGTGCCTGGTGTTCGGCCAGTACCGCATCGTCGAAGCCGAGCTGGCCGAGCATTACCGGGTCTCGCGCACGGTCGCGCGCGACGTGCTGAGCCGCCTGCAGGAGCGTGGCCTGGTGCGGAAAAACCAAAGCTCGCACTGGGTCGCAGGCCCGCTGACCGCCAAGGACATCCGCGAGCTCTACGAACTGCGCACCGCGCTCGAACCCGTCGCCTTGCGCGGCGCCATGCAGCAAACGCCGCGCGCAACGCTGCAGGCCCTGCGCGCACGCTGCACGGGCCGCGACCCGTCGCAGTGGACTGCGGAAATGATCGACCGCATCGAGTCGGACCTGCACGAATCGCTGCTGCTGGCAACGACGAACGACCGGCTGGCGGAGAACCTCCGGCATGTCCAACTGCCGCTGGTGGAGACCGAGCGCTTTCTGCGCAGCCTGGGCCTGCCCATGGACCCGCGCATCGTCGACGAGCACCGCATCATCTACGAGCTGCTGCTGCACGACGCCGTTGACGCCGCAGCCGCTGCGCTGATCGAGCATCTGCACGCCGAATCGCGGCGCAGCCTCATCCACCTGAAAACCGCTGCGGTGTTCTCCGATCCCCCGCCACTGGCCTCCTACCTGGCGCGGCGCGTCGATGACTGAGAGGGGCCCGGAGGGAGTCGCGCAGGCAACGCGCTCTAGTGGTAAACCCCGGGCGGGAATTGCGCCAAACACGTTAATGATTGTTTCAAACTGTGTGACCATCGTCGCCGCCCGTCAGCAGCAGCACCAGGAGACCAGGATCCATGAAAAACACCTTGGCCCGCAGCCTTGCTTTTCGGCTCGGGAGGGCCGTTGGCTTGGCCGCATGCGCGCTCTCCCTCGCGGGCGTCCCCGCTGCGCCGGCGTTTGCACAGCAGCAGCTCAGGGTCTGGTGGGCCAAGGCCTTCTACCAAAGCGAGGACTTGGCCTTGTTCGAAATGATCCGCAAGTTCGAGGCCAAATACCCGGCGATCAAGGTCGAGTTATCGCAATATCCGCCGCAAGACATGCTTCCCAAGACCGTCGCGGCGCTTGACTCCGGCGCTCCACCCGATGTCGCGTATTCCGATGTCTACGACTTTCAGGTCACCGCCAAATGGGCTTACGAGGGCAAGATCGACGATCTCTCCGAACTCCTCGCCCCCATGCGCGAGCGCTTCGCGCCCAGTGCCGTCGAGGCCGTCCATCTCTACAACCATGCGACCCGGAAGCGCGCCTATTACGCGTTTCCCATCATGCAGCAGACGATCTACACCATGTACTGGAAGGACATGCTGGAGACGGCCGGTTTCAAGCAGTCGGATATTCCAACGGGCTGGAAGGATTACTGGCGTTTCTGGTGCGAGAAGGTGCAACCCGCGTACCGCAAGAAAACCGGCAGCCGCGTGTACGCCGTGGGCCAGTCATTGGGCGTGGACTCGACCGATGCCGCTTGGGCGTTCCTGACCTTCGCGGACGCTTACAACGTCAGGCTGGTCGATGGCGAGGGCAAGCTGCTGGTAGACGATCCGGCGGTGCGCCAGGGCCTGATCGATGCGCTCACGGATTACACCGATTTGTACGCCAAGGGCTGTGTTCCTCCCTCGGCGATGAGTTGGAAGGACCCGGACAACAACGTCGCGTTCCACAACCGGACCACGGTGCTCACGCACAATCCAACGATTTCGATCCCGGGCAAATGGCTCGACGACATGAATAATCCCGTGTTGACCGATTCCCAACGGGCAACGGCGAGGAAGAATTACACGGAGCTGATCGTGACCGGCGGATTTCCCGACAAGCCCGACGGCTCCAGAATGACCTACAGGGCGTCGGTCAAGACCGGCGTCATCTTCAGGGACGCAAGGAACAAGGCCGCAGCCAAACAGTTTGTGGCGTTCCTGCTCGACGAGGCGAATCTGACCCCCTACGTCGAGGGCACACTCGGTCGCTGGTACCCCGTGACCCGGGCCGCTCAGCAACGCGCATTCTGGCAGTCCGACCCGCATCGGCTCGCGGTCCACAAGCAATTTACACACGGAACGGTGCCCTTCGAATTCACCAAGGACTACCGGTTTGCCGTGCTGAACAACGAGAACGTCTGGGCCAAGGCGATGAGTCGCGTGGTCAACGAAAAGCTCGCGGTGGACAAGGCGGTCGATGAGATGATCGCGCGCATCAAGACCGTGGTGGCGCAGTAATGGCGAAAAGGAATACCGGTGAAAGTGGAAATCCTTCAGGACAAGCAGGCCCTGGGAAGAGCCGCCGCGCGCGCCGGAGCGGATGCGCTGCGCCAAGCCCTGGCGGAAAAACCGGAAGCCGGTGTAATCGTTGCCACCGGGGCCAGCCAGTTCGAAATGCTCGATGCATTGGTTCAGGAGCGCGGCATCGCGTGGCCGCGCGTCAGCATTTTTCACCTCGACGAATACGTCGGCCTGCCCCCGAGCCATCCCGCGAGTTTCCGAAACTATCTGCAAACCCGCCTGCTTGCGCGCTTGCCGACGCCCAAGGCCTTTGTCGCCATTGACGGCACGGCGCGCTCGATTCCCGATGAAATCAGCCGCCTCAACGGATTCATCAAAATACACGAGATTGCGGTCTGTTTCGCAGGCATTGGCGAAAACTGCCATCTCGCGTTCAACGATCCTCCAGCCGACTTTGAAACCCGAAGCCCCTTCATTTTGGTGAATCTGGACGAAGCCTGCCGCCGGCAACAAGCGACCGAAGGCTGGTTTCCCGCTCTCGACGCGGTCCCGCGGTGCGCGATCACGATGAGCGTGCAACAAATTGCCCAGTCCCGAAAAATCATTCTCTCGGTCCCCGATGCGCGCAAGGCGGCCGCGGTGAGCGCGGCGATCGAGGGACCCATTACGCAAGACAGTCCGGCATCCTTTCTGCGAACGCATGCCGATTGCACGCTCTATCTCGATCCCCACTCTGCCAGTTTGTTGCAGCACACGGAGAGGCGCGGGCCATGGCAGGGAGAGTGAGCGCCGGATTGTTTGACGTGCAGGTCAACGGTTTCTCCGGGGTCGATTTCAACGACGCTCGCACGATCACGGGCGCGGCGCTCGACCACGCTCTGGGGGCCATGCTGGCGACGGGTGTGACGGCCTGTCTGCCGACCATCATTACCGCGGCAGGCGACGCAATGAGTGCGCGGCTGCAGGCGCTCGATCGCGCGCTCAGGGAGAGTCGTTTGGGCGCCGCGATGATCCCCGGTTACCACCTCGAAGGACCGTTCCTGAACCCCATGGAGGGCTACGCGGGGTGCCACCCCGCAAATGCCATGCGGCGCCCCGATGCGCAGTGGATCTCCCGGATCGAGCGCGCATTGTCACGCCCCATTCTCATGCTGACCTATGCGCCCGAGTTGGATGAAAGCGGCTGCTTTGCGAAAAGCCTGCATGCACAGGCAAAAGTTCTTGCCATCGGGCATTCGGCGGCAGACGCGGAAACCATCGACCGGGCGACGCATGCCGGTGCACGCCTGTGCACGCATCTGGGCAATGGCGTGCCGCAGCTGCTGCCGAAATTCAACAACACGATACAAGCGCAGCTGGGCTGCGACGGACTGTGCGCCAGCTTTATTGCCGATGGTCTGCACGTCCCCCCGCGTGCTCTGCGGTCCATGCTGCGGGCCAAAGGATTGGCGCGTTCCATTCTGGTCACGGATGCGGTCAGCGCCGCGGGTGCCGCCCGGCCCGGAAGCTATCGCTTTGCAGGTTTCGACGTCGAATTGGGAAGCGACGGTGCGGTGCGCACTCCGGGATCGGCGTATCTGGCGGGGTCGAGCCTGACCCTGGATCGCGCGCTGCGCAACGTCGTGGCCTGGGGATGCGCCAGCTTTGAGGAAGCCATCGCGATGGCTTCGGAGAACCCGCGACGCATTTTGGCGGATGCGTTCCAGCGCCATGGAATTGCGCTGCCCCCCAGCGAGGTCGAATGGAGCGATGCACTGGAAGTGCATGCTGCGCGCGTGGGCGATCACCGGTGTCGCGCGCAATCCAGCGGATCGCACTGACCGGATTTGGAGAAGAAGATGACCCAAAAATCCAGGCCGCGCATCGCCGTGGTCGGCGCAGGCGTTTATGGCAGCGCCATGCTCAAGTGTTTTGCGGCCTTGCACAAGCAGGGGCTGCTGGACTTGGTTGCACTGGCAGAAATCGACAAAGAAATTCTCGACCGCCAAGCCAAAAGTTTTGCCATCCGGGGATACGCGGACTACCGGGACATGTTCACGCATGCCGGTCTTGACGCCGTCGCCGTCGCAACCCCCGACCATCTGCACGGCGAGGTGGTGCTGGCCGCGGCCGACGCGGGCTTGCACGTGCTCGTGCAAAAGCCGCTGGACACCCGCAGCGCGCGCGCTCAGCAGATGATAGCCGCCTGTCGCCAGCGCGCGGTCATGCTGTTCATCGATTTTCACAAACGCTTCGACCCCGCGCACATGCGCTTGAAAAGCGATATGCAAGCCGGTCGGCTCGGAAAAATCCAGTACGGCTCCGTTTGCATGGAGGACAAGATCGTCGTGCCCTCGGTATGGCTGCGCCAATGGGCTGCACGCAGCTCACCCTCCTGGTTTTTGGGGGTGCATTTTTATGATCTCGTCTACTGGCTGCTGCAAAGCCAGCCGCGCAGGGTGTACGCCACGGGCCACAGGGGGAAATTGCAGTCCATGGGCGTGGATACGCTCGACAGCGTCAACGCCCGCGTTGAATTCGCCAATGGCGCCAGCTTTTCATTCGACCTCTCCTGGATCCTGCCCACCGGATTTCCGTCGATCGTGAACCAACAGATCCGGATGGTTGGCGAGGAAGGTGTGGTGGAGGTCGATAGCCAGGATCGCGGCATGTTCAGTTGCTACGCTGACGTGCCGGAGAGTCTGGTGATCAACGCTTTTGGCGCGCAGGAGTATGAACATCCCGTGTGGGGTGCGCAGGTGCAGGGCTATACCTTCGCGTCGATGATCCGGTTCGTCGAACTGCTCAGGGCCATGCAAAGCGGCGCGGTCACGCTCGACGAACTCAAGGGAAAATACCCCGATGGAGAGGATGCCCTGGTGTCCACCCGGATCGGAGAAGCCGTGGACCGCAGCATGGCTTGCGGCGAATGGATTTCATTGTGATTCGATAATGCCGGAGCGGCCTTCTTTTTCAGAGCGGAATGAATAACCCCTCACCTCCGATGCCGTGGATTTTGACGGGGCGATTATTCTGAATGACCGTGGCGAATTCCTGGTGCAGCGCCCTTGTGCACAACGGAGTTCCATTGGGAACATGAAGCCCCCCTTGGTAGCGAGCGACACCTTTGCGCGATAGCAGGAAATCAAGCCTTTGCCGCCAACTGGCCGTCTTCATATAAGAGGAAAGTGCCGGGGAAAGGGCATGCACTGCGTCATCATAGATCCGTAGCAGTCGCGCAAATCGTTCCATGGTGCCCGTCTCGTTGGTGGACGCAGGAGCGACGATGACTTTCTGTGTCACTGCATCCATGACCTTGGGGAATTTCCAAAGAGGCTCCAGATGCGCGATTCTGTTGCGCACCTCTTTCATCTCGAATATTTCGGCCAATGCGGAATTTCGGGCTGCTGCATCTGACCAATTGGGCAGTGCCCCTGGCTGGCTAAGCGGATGTCCCGGGAGAATATTGTACATGGCAGGCGTTCGCGATTTGGCGATCCATGCCAGGATGTTTGGCCAAAACCCGAATGAAAGCCGGGAAACAATCTCATCTGGACCCAAACGAACCGAGGAAGCATTTATCACGTCGGTGATCTTCTTTTTTGTCCCCGGTTTGAGCTGTGCGCCGATGGACGAAGCGTTCCACCACGCACTGCTCGCAGAGGTCCCCATAACGCCAGCCGGCGTCGGCAATGGGGTGGTCAAACTCATTTCGCGGTGAATGTTGTTTCGCAAAGCGATCTCGAAGTACGCAAGCAGTTTCGACACTTCGGCGCACACTTCTCCGTTCCATATGTACAAACCCACCGCCCCATCGGGATCCACCTTCCAGTACGCTCTGTAACTGTCGAGCCTTGGCTTGGAGATGATCTGTTCGAACTCACTGGATGGGGGATGCATGAGGGAACTGCTCTTGACAAGTCTGGCGGAAAACGCGTAGAGTCTCACTTTGACGCGCTGCAAGGCCAACCCGGCCAACCCGAGAGGGAGCCGGGAGCTCCAGTGTAGAGAGTGTGAAGGCCTCCCCGCAAGGGAGGCCTTCCGCTTTCCGGGCCTCGAAAAGCGTGAGGACCCGCATGCGATAGACTGCGCGGCCAAAGCAGGCGCGCCCATTCATGAACCTGAACCACCTCGATCCCAAGATTGGCTTGGTCTTCCAGCGCGTCTTCGCGCGCGCCGATCTGCTCAAGGACTTTCTGAACGCCGTCCTGCCCTTGGACGCTCCCATCGAGTCCCTGGCCTACCTGCCCGCCGAGCAGGCGCCGCAAGCCTCGGGCATGCGGTTTTCCATCATCGATGTCAAATGCCACGACCAGGGCGGTCAGGTGTTCGTCGTCAAGATGCAGATGCTGTGGTCCGCCGCCCACTTCGCGCGCATCCCGTTCAGTGGCGCCCAGGCCGTCGTCAGCCAGTTCTCCTCGGGCGCGTCCTACCAGCCGCTGTGCCCGGTCTACTCGGTCACGGTGCTCAACGACGTTTTCGAGAAAGACCCCGACGAGAAAGACTGTTGGCTGCACCACTACAAGATCACCCAGCTCGCCGATCACGACAAGGTTTTGAAAGGCTTGCAGTTCGTCATTCTGGAGTTGCCCAAATTCACGCCCCAAACGCGGGTCGAGAAGCAAGCGACTGCGCTGTGGCTGCGCTTTCTGCGCGAGACCGGCGAACCGGGCTTTGTTCCCGACGAAGCCCTTCTGTCCTACGCGCCGGTGGCCGACGCGGTCAAGCTCACCGAATTCAAGGGCTATAGCGCGGCCGAAATCGAGAGCTACCAGAAGTATCTCGATGCGCTGCGCAACGAAAAAGAGCTTCCTGCTCAATGACGAAGCCATCAAGCAGGCCAGCGGTTTGACCCTGCCAGCCAGCAAAAATTGAAGTCAAGGGCCATGCCCGCTTTGCTTGATGGGCGAGGCCGTGGGGCGAGGGGCTGAGTCCTTACTCCCGGCCATGATTGCCCAGCGCGCGAGCGCCGCGTCGTCGCTTGCCCTGGCGTCCACCCAGCGCGCACCCTGGGGGGTCTGCTCCTTTTTCCAGAACGGCGCCTGGGTCTTGAGGTAGTCCATCAGAAACTCGCAGGCCCGAAAGCTCTGCTCCCGGTGGGCGCTGGCCACGGCCACCAGCACGATCTGCTCGCACGGCAGCAGCCGCCCCACGCGGTGGATGACGCGGGCGCCCAGGATGTCAAAGCGCTGGAGAGCCGCGTCCAGCATGGCCTCGATCGATTTCTCGGTCATCCCGGGGTAATGCTCGAGCGTCATGGATTCCACGGCGTCGCCCGTGTCTTGCCCGCGCACCGTGCCGACGAAGCCGCAGACCGCCCCGACACCCGGGTTTGCGCGGCGCAGGGCCGCGATTTCGGTGGACAGGTCAAAGTCCTCGGTCTGTATGGATACGCGGGGCAGGGTCATGGGGGAGCGCAGGAATTTGTCGGTACGATTCGCCAGCCCCCGCACTGTACCCCCCCCACCGCTCCCCAATGGACGACGAGAACCAGATCCACGTACCGCAATCGTTCCTCGCGCTGTACAGCGACGCGCAGCAGCGCCTGCGCGCGCCAGCCGACGCGGTGCGCGCGCGCTACGAACTCTGCGAGGACTTGGCGGGCCACTTGGTGGAGCGGGCGCAGACGCTGCATCAGGTGCAGGCACCCTGCGAGGAGGACATCCTGCGGCGCATGCACGCCGGGCTCAGCAGCGCTGAGTCGGGGGTATCGCTTCCCGAGGCGGTCTGGATCGTCACGCGCCTGGCCGAGTTGCTGGCGTGGCCGTGCCCCGCGTTCACCGCGCCGCGCTGAAGGGCCGTGCTTCAGCCGCCGTTCATCCACCAGTCACGGGCGGAAAGAACGCCACCTCGGCCCCGTCGGCCAGCGGCGCGGTCTCGTCGCCCATGCTCTGGTCGAGCGCCATGCGCAGGGCCCTGCCGCGGGCCAGGCTCGCGGCGTGCGCGCCGCCGCGTGCAATGAGTTCGTCGCGCAGCGCGCCGAGCGTGGTGCACGCCGTCTCCACGGTCTCGCTGCCCTGGCCGATGGCCTCGCGGATGGAGGCGAAATAGCGCACCGTGATCTTCATGACAGCAACTCCGAGAACGCAATGAACGCAACGCTGTCGCCCGGTGCAATCGTCTGGCCGGCCGGGTTGTCGACCACGCCGTCGCCCCAGGTGGCCGAGGTCAGCACGCCCGAACTCTGGTTGCCAAACAGTTCCAGCCCCCCCGCGGGGTTGTGCCGCACGCGCAGGAATTCACGGCGCTTGTCGGCCCGGGGCCAGGCGAAGTGGGCGGTGGCGGGCAGCGCCTTGGGCGCAACGGCCAGCGCGCCCTGCAAGCGCAGCACAAAGGGCCGCACCAGCAGCGCAAAGGTGAGAAAGCTCGATACCGGGTTGCCGGGCAGCCCCATGAAATGCGCCGGCCCGACCTGGCCGTAGGCAAAGGGTTTTCCGGGCTTCATGGCGATCTGCCAGAGGTCCAGCCGGCCCAGCGCCTCGACGGCGGGTTTGATGTGGTCTTCTTCGCCCACCGAGACGCCGCCGCTGCTGAGGATCAGGTCGTGCGCGGCGCTCGCGTCCTGCAGCGCCTGCATGGTGGCGTCGCGCCGGTCGGGGACGATTCCCAGGTCGCTCACCGTGCAGCCCAGGCGCAGCAGCATGGCGCGCAGAAAGAAACGGTTGCTGTTGTAGATGGCGCCGGGGCGCATCTGCGCGGGCGGCACGGCGCCGGGCATGACCAGTTCGTCGCCGGTGGAGAACAGCGCCACGCGCGGGCGGCGCGCCACCTCCAGTTGGTGCAGGCCGATGCTCGCAGCCAGCCCCAGCCCGGCCGGCGAGAGCCGCGTTCCGGCCGCGAGCACCACGCTGGCGCGGCGGATGTCTTCACCCGCGCTGCGGATCCACTGGCCCGGCCGGGGCATGGCGTGGATACGCACCCGCCCCAGGCCGGCGCCGGCCAGGGCCTCGCAGTCTTCCTGTATCAGGACCGCGTCGGCGCCGGCAGGCACGGGGGCGCCGGTAAAGATGCGCGCTGCGCTGCCGGGCTGCAAGGGTTCGCCCGCGCTGCCTGCTGCAATGCGCTGTGATACGGGCAGTTCGACGGGCAGTTCGGTCGGCTGCGCCAGGCGCGCGGCCGCCACGTCGGCGCAGCGCAGCGCGTAGCCGTCCATCGAACTATTGTCCTGCGGCGGCACTTGCAGCGCCGAGATGCAGTCCTGCGCGAGCACGCGGCCGTCCGCGTCCATCGTGGCGATCCGGTCGGTGCCCGGCAAGGGCCGGGCCTGCGCGAGCAGTTCGGCGAGCGCCTCGTCCAGGGGCTTCAGGGGGCCGAAGGGATTTATCGCGGGGCGCATGGCAGCAGTCCCGCGTGCAGTCCGGATGCGTATTCAAAGCGCTGCGCGTGCTCCAGCAGCCAGTGCGCCACCCGCGCGGGCGCGTTCAGGTCGAGCACGGGCAGCCGCGTGGGCTCGGGCAGGCGCTGCGGCGCGTCGGTGACCACGGCGAGCACCCGGTCGTCGCCGGGGTAGCGCACGGGCTTGGCCAGCTGGCCGGGCTCGGGGGCGCGCCAGACCTCGATCTTGCGCAGGTCGCTGTCCTTGAACCCCTCGACGAGCACCCAGTCCACGCTCGGGCAGAGTTCGGCCAGCAGGTGGTGCACGCTCAGCGCCGTGGCCTGCCCGAACTCGCGCATCAGCACCAGGCGCTGGTCGGACGCCGCGACCACCTCGAACGCGCCCGCCGCGCGGTGGCGGTAGGTGTCTTTTCCCGGGTGGTCGATGTCGAAGCTGTGGTGCGCGTGCTTGACCACCGAGACGCGCAGGCCGCGCAGCCGCAACGCGGGGATCAGCTGCTCGATCAGCGTGGTCTTGCCGCTGCCGGAAAAGCCGGCAAAACCGACGACCTTCATGCGCTGCTCCTTGTTCGCCGCGGTTCTCGGGTCGTCAGGCGGACGGGGCGCAGTGGCGCTCGATATAGGCCCTGACCTGCTGCACGTCGGCGGGCAGCCGCTGCACGCGCCGGGGCAGGTCTTCGATTCCGACGAACTGTGCGGGCCGCTCGGGCGCATGGCCCAGGGCTTCGACGATGGTCTCGGAAAACTTGATGGGCAGCGCCGTCTCCAGCACGATCATCGGCAGCGTGGCCTCGCCATGGTGCGCGCGCGCCACCTTCACTCCGTCGGCGGTGTGCGGGTCCAGGGTCACGCCGCGGCGCCGGTAGGTGTCGCGGATGGTCTCCAGGCGGTCGGCGTGCGTGCTCTTGCCGCTTGCCAGACCATAGCGCGCTGCGGCCTCGGCAAAGTGCGCATCGGCGCTCAGATCGAAGTGGCCCGCGCGCGCCAGCGCCGTGCCAAACAGCGCCGCGACGCGCGCGCCGTCGCGGCCCAGCAGGTCGAACACGAAGCGCTCGAAGTTGCTCGCCTTGCTGATGTCCATCGAGGGGCTGGAGGTCTCGTGCGTATCCGCAGCGCTGCGCACGCGGTAGACGCCGGTGCGAAGGAATTCGTCGAGCACGTCGTTCTCGTTCGTCGCCACCACCAGCTGCGCGATCGGCAGGCCCATCATGCGCGCCACGTGGCCCGCGCAGACGTTGCCGAAGTTGCCGCTGGGAACCGCAAAGCGGACCGGCTGCGCGTTGCTTTCGGTGGCCTGGATATAGCCGGCAAAGTAGTACACCACCTGCGCCAGCAGGCGCGCCCAGTTGATCGAGTTGACGGCGCCTATCCTGTACCTGCGCTTGAAGTCCAAGTCGCCACTGACGGCTTTGACGATGTCCTGGCAGTCGTCGAACACGCCTTCGATGGCGATGTTGTGGATGTTCTCGTCTTGCAGGCTGAACATCTGCGCCTGCTGGAAGGCGCTCATGCGGCCATGCGGGCTGGTCATGAAGACGCGCACGCCCTTTTTGCCGCGCAGCGCGTATTCGGCCGCGCTGCCGGTGTCGCCGCTGGTCGCGCCCAGGACGTTGAGCTGCTCGCCGCGGCGCCCGAGCTCGTACTCGAACAGGTTGCCGAGCAACTGCATGGCCATGTCCTTGAACGCCAGCGTGGGGCCCTGCGAAAGGGCCTGGATCCACAGGCCGTCTTCGAGGTGGCGCAGCTCCGCGATCTTGCCGGAGCCAAATACCTCGGCGGTGTAGGTCTTGGCGCACAGGGCGTGCAGGTCGGCGGGCGGAATGTCGTCGATGTACAGCGACAGGATCTGGAACGCCAGCTCGGCGTAGCCCTGCGTGTGGTAGGCCCGGCGCAGGCGCGTGAGGGCTGCGTCGTCGATGCGCGGGTAGTGCGCGGGCAGGTACAGGCCGCCATCGGGCGCCAGGCCCTCGAGCAAGATGGCGCAAAACGGTTTGCGCTCTGCGTGGCCGCGGGTGCTGAGGTATTGCATGTCGGAATCAGCTCAGGGCTTCCTTGCGGATGCGCGTGATCGGCGCCAGCACCGTGGGCAGCGCCTGCATCTGCGCGATGACGGCGTCCATTGTCCCCTCGCGCGTGTCGTGCGTGAGGATGATCAGGTCAGTCTGCGTGGAGCCCTCGCCGCCCACCTCGTCGGCTGCGCGCTGCAGCACGGCGTCTATGCTCACGCCCGCGTCGGCGAGCAGCGCCGTGACCCGGGCCAGCACGCCGGCCTGATCGACCACGCGCAGGCGCAGGTAGTAGCTGGTGACGACCGCGCTCATGGGCAGCACGGGCAGGGCGTCCATGGCGTCGCTCAGCGTGTGCGGCTGGAAGGCCAGGTGCGGCACGCGGTGTTCGGGGTCGGCCGTGTGCAGGCGCGTGATGTCCACCAGGTCAGCGATCACGGCGCTGGCCGTGGGCTCCGAGCCCGCGCCCTTGCCGTAGTACAGCGTGGTGCCCACGGCGTCGCCCTGCACCACCACGGCGTTCATCGCGCCTTCCACGTTGGCGATCAGGCGCTTGGCGGGAACCAGGCTCGGGTGCACGCGCAGTTCCACGCCCTCGTCAACGCGTTTGGTGATTCCCAGCAGCTTGATGCGGTAGCCCAGCTGTTCGGCGTAGCGGATGTCGATCGCGCTCAGCCGGGTGATGCCTTCCACATGCGCCTTGTCGAACTGCACCGGGATGCCGAAGGCGATGGCGCTCATCAGCGTGAGCTTGTGCGCGGCGTCCACGCCCTCGATGTCGAAGCTCGGGTCGGCCTCGGCGTAGCCCAGGCGCTGCGCCTCCCGGAGCACCCGGTCGAAGTCCAGGCCCTTGTCGCGCATCTCGGACAGGATGAAGTTGGTCGTCCCGTTGACGATTCCCGCGATCGACTGGATGCGGTTCGCCGTGAGGCCCTCGCGCAGCGCCTTGATGATGGGGATGCCGCCGGCCACCGCGGCCTCGAAGGCCACCATCACGCCGCGGGCCGACGCGGCGGCAAAGATCTCCGTGCCGTGCACCGCGAGCAGCGCCTTGTTCGCCGTGACCACGTGCTTGCCGGCGGCAATGGCCTCGAGCACCAGTTCCTTGGCAATGCCGCAGCCGCCGATGAGTTCGACGACGATGTCGATGCCGGGGTGGGCGATCACCGCGCGCGCGTCGGCGACCACCTGCACCTGCGCGCCGACCACGCTCTGCGCGCGCGCCACGTTCCGTGCAGCGACCATGCGGATCTCGATGCCCCGGCCCGCACGGCGGCTGATTTCGTCCTGGTTGCGCTGCAATACGTGGAATACGCCGCTGCCGACGGTGCCTATGCCCAGAAGGCCGACTTGAATGGCTTGCATGCTCATGAACGATCCGGGGCTTGAATCTCAGGAAAGAGGAGGGGAGGGAAGGGACGGGGCCCCGGGCCGGCTGCGCCTGCGGTACTGCTCCAGAAAGCGCGCCACCCGGCCGATGGCCTCGCGCAGGTCGTCCTCGTGCGGCAGGAAAACGATGCGGAAGTGGTCCGGCGCGACCCAGTTGAAACCCGTTCCCTGGACCAGCATCACCCGCGTTTCCTGCAGCAGTTCCAGGAAGAACTGCTGATCGTCCCCGATGGGGTAGACCGCGGGGTCGAGCCGCGCAAACATGTAGAGCGCCGCGCGCGGCTTGACGCAGCTCACGCCCGGGATCGCCGTGATGAGTTCGTACGCCAGATCGCGCTGCCTGCGCAGGCGCCCGCCTTCGCCGACCAGTTCGTGGATGCTCTGGCGGCCGCCGAGCGCGGTCTGAATCGCCCATTGGCCCGGCACATTCGCGCACAGGCGCATGTTCGAGAGCATGTTCAGGCCCTCGATGTAGTCGCGCGCAGGTTTTTTCTCGCCCGACACCACCAGCCAGCCCGCGCGGTAGCCGCAGGAGCGGTAGCTCTTGGAGAGCGAGTTGAACGTGAGCGTGAGCACGTCCGCGCTCAACGAGGCCATGGCCCTGTGCCGGGCGCCGTCGTAGAGCACCTTGTCGTAGACCTCGTCGGCAAAAATCACCAGGCCATGCGCGCGCGCGATCTCCACGATGCCCGCGAGCAATTCGTCCGGGTACAGCGCGCCCGTGGGGTTGTTCGGGTTGATGACCACGATGCCCTTGGTGCGCGGCGTGATCTTGGCGCGCAGGTCGTCGAGATCGGGCATCCAGCCCCTGGCCTCGTCGCACAGGTAGTGCACGGGCGTGCCGCCCGAGAGGCTGGCCGCGGCCGTCCACAGCGGGTAGTCGGGCGCGGGCAGCAGCAGTTCGTCGCCGGTGTCGAGCAACGCGTTCGTGGCCATCACGATGAGTTCGCTGGCGCCGTTTCCCAGGTAGATATCGTCGAGCGTGACGCCCTCGACGCCCTGCTTCTGCGTCTCGTGCATCACGGCCTTGCGCGCCGCGAAGATTCCCTTGCTGTCGGAGTAGCCCGAGGAATTGGGCAGGTTGCGGATCATGTCCTGCTGGATTTCCTCGGGCGCATCGAAGCCGAACACCGCCAGATTGCCGATGTTGAGCCGGATGATCTTGTGGCCCTCTTCCTCCATCTGCCTGGCCGCGTCCATGATCGGCCCCCGGATGTCGTAGCAGACATTGGCGAGCTTGGCGGATTTCTGGACGGTTTTCATGCGCTGGCGGGTGGTTCGGTACCGGAGCCTATGATTGTAGTTTGCGCACGGACCGGCAACGCCGCCGTCTGCCCCTCCTCCTCCCGCCTGCCGACAGCCCATGAAATTCCAGCCCGACCCATCGACCGCGCAAACCATCAGCGGCTACGGCCCGGGCTGGATCAGCATGGGCGCGGAGAAAATCACCCGCAGCGTCATCATCGGCTCCGGCGGTCTGCGCCAAGAATGGCCCTGCGCGCGCTTCGAGGATCTGAGGCCGGAGCATTTCGCGCAGCTCGCCGCCCTGGACGCGCAGATCATCCTGTTTGGCAGCGGCGCCCGCACCCGCTTTCCTCCCGCGGCGTGGCTTGCGCCCCTGATCGCCCGCCGGCTGAGCCTGGAGAGCATGGACACGCGCGCCGCCTGCCGCACCTACAACATCCTGGCCGGCGAAGGCCGCGAGGTGGCCGCGGCCCTCCTGCTGGAAGCCTGATGCGCCCTGCCCCGGGCGCCGTGAGGGTCCACGGCCGCGCGATTGGTCGGGAAACGATTTCAGGGTAAAATCGCCGGATTCGGTCAGGAGCGCGCCCCGGCACCGCGATGACTGACCCGCTGGCTTACCAACGACTACATCCTGAGAGACCTGAAGCGATATGGCGATCGTTGTCAACAAACCCCTTCCCGAATTTGAAGCCAACGCAACCGGTGGTCTCAAGGTCTCCAACACTTCGCACCTGGGCCAGATTCTGGTCCTCTATTTCTACCCCAAGGACAACACGCCCGGCTGCACCACCGAAGCCATGCAGTTTCGGGACCGCTACAAGGACTTCGTGAAGACCGGCGCCGCCGTGTTCGGCGTGTCGCGCGACAACATGAAGTCGCACGACGATTTCAAGGAAAAGCTGGAGTTGCCGTTTGAACTCATCGCCGACACCGAAGAAAAAATGTGCCACATGTTCGGCGTGGTGAAGAACAAGATCATGTACGGCAAGAAGGTCAAGGGCATAGAGCGCAGCACCTTCCTGATCGGCCCCGATGGCCTGCTCGCGCAGGAGTGGCGCGGCCTGAAGGTGCCAGGCCACGTGGATGAAGTCCTCAAGACCGTGAAATCCATCAAAGCCCTGAAAAAGGCCGCCTGATTCTCCGGGCGCAATGGGGATCCCCAGCCGCTCCCCTCCCGAAAGCCGCCTGGGTCTCCAGGCGGTTTTTTTTGCTTTCACTGACCGCGCATTACCGACCGAGGTTCCTGCCACCATGCCCCTGCCCCCCGCCCCCAGCCGGCGCGCCGCGCTCCTTGCGCCCGAAGCCTTTGCGATCACCGCGCCCGCCCGTGCGCCGCAGCCCCCGGTGAGCGCGCCGATTGCCCAGGAGCCTGCCCGTGCGCCATCCGCAGCCCGCGCAAGGCGCAAGCCGCAGCGTCCGGAACCAGCCTTGGCCGCAGCGGCAGCGCACGCCGCACCACCACCACCCACCCAGGTCGAGACGCGCGCACGCGCAAGCGGCACGCGCCAGAGGCAGGGAGCCAACGCCGCGTCCTCCGCGGGTCCGAGCGTGGCCCCCCCGATCCCGTCCGGCGCACGCAGCAAGAAACCCGCAGCGCAAGGCCCGGCCAAGCTCTTCGTGCTGGATACGAATGTGCTGCTGCACGATCCCACGAGTCTGTTCCGGTTTGAAGAGCATGACATCTTCCTGCCCATGATCGTGCTCGAAGAGCTCGACAGCCA
This sequence comes from Verminephrobacter aporrectodeae subsp. tuberculatae, assembly GCF_026127385.1. NCBI lineage: Bacteria > Pseudomonadati > Pseudomonadota > Betaproteobacteria > Burkholderiales > Comamonadaceae > Verminephrobacter > Verminephrobacter aporrectodeae. The sequence continues at coordinate 1,542,593 of NZ_QZCX01000001.1, read as the reverse complement.
CAAGAAAGGCATGACCGAGGTGGCGCGCAACGGCCGCCAGGCCAGCCGCACGCTCGACGCGCTGGCCGCGGCCGCCCAGGGCGCCGACATGGCGCAGGGGCTCCGGCTGGATTCCACCGGCCAGCGCGCGGCCGGCGGCCATCTGTTCTTCCAGACCGCCGCGCTGGACTACAGCCTGCCCATCAGCTTCCCCCCGGGAAAGGCGGACAACCAGATCCTGGGCGTGGTCCAGGCCCTGCGCACGCTGCACGCCCCGCGCGAGGTGGTGCTCGTGTCCAAGGACATCAACATGCGCGTCAAGGCGCGCGCGCTGGGCCTGGCCGCCGAGGACTACCAGAACGACAAGACGCTGGAAGACGGCGACCTGCTCTACGCGGGCGTGCTCGCCCTGCCCCCCGACTTCTGGGCCAAGAGCGGCAAGAACATGGAGAGCTGGCAGAGCGGCGCGCAGGTGTACTACCGCATCGGCGGCCCCGTCGTTGCGCAGCTGATGATCAACCAGTTCGTCTTCTTCGAGGCACCCGGCGAACCCAGCCTGTTCGCGCGGGTCAGCGAGATCCGCGAGAAGACGGCGGTGCTGCGCACGCTCAAGGACTATGGATCGACCCGGCACGCAGTATGGGGCGTGACCACGCGCAACCGCGAGCAGAACTACGCCATGAACCTGCTCATGGACCCCGAGATCGACTTCGTCACCCTGACCGGGACGGCAGGCACCGGCAAGACCCTGCTGGCACTCGCCGCGGGCCTGACCCAGGTGCTCGACGAGCGCCGCTACACCGAGATCATCATGACCCGCGCGACGGTGAGCGTGGGCGAGGACATCGGCTTCCTGCCCGGGACCGAAGAGGAAAAAATGGGCCCCTGGATGGGCGCGCTCGACGACAACCTGGAGTTCCTGGCCAAGGGCGACGGCGGCAACGCCGGCGAATGGGGGCGCGCCGCGACGAACGAACTCATCCGCAGCCGCATCAAGATCAAGAGCATGAGTTTCATGCGCGGGCGCACCTTCCTGAACAAGTACGTGATCATCGACGAGGCGCAGAACCTCACGCCCAAACAGATGAAGACGCTGATCACGCGCGCCGGCCCGGGAACCAAGATCATCTGCATGGGCAACCTGGCGCAGATCGACACCCCCTACCTCACGGAAGGCTCCTCGGGACTGACCTACGCGGTGGACCGCTTCAAGGGTTGGCCGCACGGCGGCCACATCACGCTGGCGCGCGGCGAACGCTCGCGCCTGGCAGACTTTGCGAGCGAGGTGCTTTGAAGTGGCCGCCTGGTTCACGGTGCTCAAGCTGGTCCCCTGGGGCCAGGTCATCGAGGCCACGCCCCAGGTCCTGCAAGCCGCCAGAAAGCTGCTCAGAAACCGGCGCGCAGGGAACACCGCGCAGTCCACCGCCCTGGTGCAGGGCGCAGACGGGCAATCCGCGCTCCCCACCGACGTGCAGTTGCAGCAGCTGCGCGAGCGGGTCCGGTGCCTGGAACAGGAGCAGCAGGATTGCGCCGCGTTGATCGAATCCCTGGCCGAGCAAACCGCCCAGGTGGTGCGCGCCGTGGAAACGCTGCGCCTGCGCGCCCGGCGCCTCACCGGGGCCGTGCTGGTACTGGGCGCAGCGTGCCTTGGTCTGCTGGTGTGGGGGCTGCGGCAGCCATGAAGTCCCGGGCCGCCGCAACGAACCACTCCGCGGGCTACCCGGCGACGCAGATCTTCAGCATGTTCGTCCCGCCCGGGGCGCCCATGGGCTCGCCGCAGGTGATGGCGTAGACATCGCCCTGCTGCACGATGCCGCGGCTCTTGAGGTGGCGCTCGGCCTGCGCGAGCGCGGTGTCGCGGTCGGCGCTGGTGTCGATCAGCAGGGGGCGCACATTGCGGTACATGGCCATCTTGCGCTGCGTCGCCACCTTGGGGGTGAGCGCGTAGATCGGGACGTGGATGCTGTGCCGGCTCATCCACAGCGCCGTCGCCCCGCTGTCGGTCATGGCCACGATGGCCTTGGCGCCCAGGTGGTGCGCCGTGAACAGCGCGCCCATGGCGATGGACTGGTCGATGCGGCCAAAGGTCCGGTCCGTGAAATCGGCGTCGAGCCGGCGGTCCTGCGCGGCCTCGGCCGCGGCGCAGATGGTGGCCATTTCTTCCACGGTCTCGAGCGGGTAGCGGCCGGCGGCGGTTTCGGCGCTGAGCATCACCGCGTCGGTGCCGTCGAGCACGGCGTTGGCCACGTCGCTGACCTCGGCCCGGGTGGGAACGGGGTTGGTGATCATGCTCTCCATCATCTGCGTGGCGGTGATCACGACCTTGTCGAGCTCGCGCGCCATGCGGATCATCCTCTTTTGCAGCGCGGGCACCGCCGCGTTGCCCACCTCCACCGCCAAGTCGCCGCGCGCCACCATGATGCCGTCGCTCACGCGCAGGATGGCTTCCAGATGCGGAATGGCTTCGGCGCGCTCGATCTTCGCGATCAGCCCCGGCCGGTGGCGCGTCTCCGACGCGGCCACGTTGCACAGCTGGCGCGCCATTTCCATGTCGGTTGCGTTCTTCGGAAAGCTCACCGCAACGTAGTCGGCCTGAAAGCCCATGGCCGTGCGGATGTCTTCCATGTCCTTGGCCGTCAGCGCAGGCGCCGTCAGGCCGCCGCCCTTCTTGTTGATGCCCTTGTTGTTCGACAACTCGCCGCCCACCTTGACGGTGGTGTGCACCTCCTCGCCGCGCACGGTGTCCACGGTGAGCACGATCAGGCCGTCGTTGAGCAGCAGCAGATCGCCCGCCCGCACGTCGCGCGGCAACTCCTTGTAATCCAGCCCCACGCCCTGGACATCGCCCGGTTCGGTGCGCGAAGCGTCGAGAACGAAGCGCGCGCCCGATTTGAGTTCGACCCGGCCCTCGGCGAACTTGCCCACGCGGATCTTCGGCCCTTGCAGGTCGGCCATGATCGCCACCTCGCGCGCGGCGCGCTGCGCCGCCGCGCGCACGCTGGCGGCCCGGTCGATATGGTCCTGCGCCTTGCCATGGCTGAAGTTCAGCCGGACCACGTTGACCCCTGCACGGATCATGGCCTCGAGCAGCGCCGGGTCACTCGACGCAGGACCCAGGGTGGCAACGATCTTGGTGGCACGGCGCGTAGGCATGGGTCGCTCTCTTTCGGTGAATGTGGGAATCGGGTTCCGATTCTCACATGCCGGCGGTGGCGCGCCGGTCAATGGCCTGCGGCGAAGCGGCTGAGTCGTTACAGAAAATTTTCCTGTCTTTCCTGTCTCTATCGGGTTCAGGTCGCCCCGCCATCTACCGTGATGACCTGCCCCGTCACCCAGCGCCCCCCTTCGCTGGCCAGAAAGGAAACGGCCTCGGCAGCGTCCTGTGGCGTGCCCAGGCGCTTGAACGGCGAAGCGGCGGCGAAAGCCGCTTGTCGCTCCGGCGGTGCCTTGGCGAACATGCCCGGAATGGTTGCACCCAGCCGCAGCGTGTTCACCGTGATGCCCCGCGGACCGATCTCCTTGGAGAGGACACGGCTGAACGCTTCGAGCGCCGCCTTGCTCGCCGCATACAGGGCAGAGCCGGGGATCGGCGCGCCAACCAGGGTGGACGAGATGTTGATCACGCGACCACCGTCTTGCAGCCGCTTCGCGGCCTCCCGCATCGCCAACAGAGCGCCGCGCACGTTCACGTCGAACACGGTGTCGTAAGTGTCCTCGGTCACGTCGGCGATCATGCCGGGGGCAATGACGCCGGCATTGTTGACGAGCACGTCAATGCGGCCGAAACGGTTGATCGTCGCGTCGAATGCCTCCTGCACGTCCTTGGCATTCGAGACGTCTGCACGCACCAGCGCAGTTTCACCGCCGGCTTGCGCGATTGCATGCAGGATTTTCTCCGCCGCCTCAGCCGACTTTGAATAGGCGATCATGACGGCAAAGCCGTCGATCGCCAGGCGGCGGGCGATTTCACTGCCAATACCGCCCGACCCGCCGGTGACGAGTGCCACCTTGGTGGTCTTTTGTTGAATAGCTGTCAATGCGTTCCCCTGTATTGTTGAAAATGCGGCCCGCGCCAAGCGCAAACCCTGTTGCACCCCATGTCGCCGCGTCGATCCCGGCCCGATCGACCATGCTCAGTCCAGCCGGGTAAACAGATCCGGACCGGCCGGTTTGCCGGCGGCGATTCCCGAGCAGACGCTTTCCCAGGAATCCGGCAGCATGGATTGCGCAATCAGCTGGAAATCCTCCTCGGTTATCTCGAAATGCCCGCGCCGGAACGGGAATCCCCAGCTCGTTTTGCCGCGGGTGAATGAGAGCTGCTCGAGCATCGGCCGGATCGGTGCGTCCATCGCGCTATCGAGATACCCGATGTCGCGCCGATAGGGAATGAAATCCGGCGCCATTTGGAACGGGTAGGTTTCGTTGCCGACCACCTTGCCGATCGCGGTGAATTTCTGGCATTTCTCGTCGCCCTGGAATTTTGTCACCGGCGAATAGAAGACGATGCCGTCGCCAATGGACATGCGCGCCAACGGGGCCCGCTTGCCGTGGCAGACTTGGCAGAATCCACCCGCCACACCGCGCATGATGTGTTCCTTTGAGACGACGCCACACCAATACTTCGCCATGCTGCTCTTTGTTTGCTGTTTGCTCAAATTCGACCCTTCGCGGTGTCACTGCGCCTGGACCAGCGCAATGATGTTGTTCACCGACTCCGGCAGTCCGGACTGCATGTGCGGCCAGATTTCCTTGCCGAAGAAGCCTGCGGCCTCTTCCTTGATCTCGGCATGAACCTCGTGCGTGAGTTGCAGCTTCTTGCCAAGCATTTGCATGCAATGCACGTTGCGGATCACGCCAAACGGCAACACGGCTTCGTCGGAGAACTCTTCGCCCTGCGTGACGGTCTTCAAATGAACCTGGATCGGTTCGCCACCTTGCGGGGTCAATGAGAACGCATTACCAACCTGGAAGTTTTCGCGGATTTCTGCGTGTGCAATGCCCTTGTCCCACTGCATCCAATGATTCACGTCCACCCAGATCGCCCAGACATCCTGCATGGATGCGTCGGCCGTGGCGGTATATGCGGAGTGAAATTTGACGGTATCAACCATTCTTGAGTTCCTTTGCCTGTTGTCGGAATCGGGTGCGCAGAGCGTTTCACTGCTTCTCACCCGGCGGATGCGCGCGCGCGGGCGATCCTACTTCAAGCATGGCGCCGCAGAAAGTGTCGGTTACACAAAAATCCTGGGCCGCATGGCGCGCCGCGATGTGCGCACAACGGCGCCGCGGACTGCGTACATTTCCCCCAAGTGCCAGGAACGCCCACCGGGGACGGCGGGCGAGCCGGGAAGAGACCGCAGGCCATGTTGCGTTTGGACGCAGATCGGGAGCGGGTCCGGCGCTAGACTCTCGGGCTGTGTTGAAAGCGATTCCGTGAAGATGTTTTCGATTGCGCGCGCGTGCGCCGCCTTCGGCGGGTTCTGGATCTTCATGCATGGGGCACTCGCAGAGGCCCCGCCTTTGTTCGTCCTGAACTCTCTGGATGCGGATGTCAGCGTCGTCGATCCGGTGACCTGGACCGAGACGGCGCGCATTGCCGTGGGCAAGGAGCCGCACCATCTCTACCTCACACCCGACGAAAAGTCGCTCATCGTGGCGAACGCGCTGGACGATTCGCTGACCTTTGTCGATCCGCGCACAGCCCAGGTGCAGCGCACCGTGCGCGGCATCGTCGATCCCTACCACCTGCGTTTCAGCCCCGACATGAAGTGGTTCGTGACTGCGGCGAATCGCTTGAACCATGTGGATCTTTATCACTGGAACGGGAAGGACCTGGCGCTCGTGCAGCGGGTCGCTACCGCGCGCACACCCAGCCATTTGTGGATCGACAGCCGCAGCACCACGGTCTACGCGACCATGCAGGACAGCGATGAACTGGTCGCCATCGACCTCGCGACCCAGCGCATCCGGTGGCGTGTCCAGACCGGCGCCATGCCGGCAGACATCTATGGCAGCGCGGACGACAAGCGTCTGTTCGTCGGCCTGACCGGCGACGACGCCGTCGAGGTGTTCGACGTCTCCGGGCCCGAACCCGTGAGCGTCCACAGGATCAGGACGGGCAGTGGAGCGCATGCATTCAGGGCCGCGGGTGACGGCCGCCATCTGTACGTGAGCAACCGCGTCGCGAACTCCATCAGCAAGATCGACATGCACACGCAGCAGCTGGTCGAGTCCTACCCCGTTCCCGGCGGGCCCGACTGCATGGACCTGTCCGCCGACGGCCGATTCATCTACGTCAGCGCGCGCTGGGCGCGCAGGCTCTCGATCGTCGATACCCACGCCAAGCAGGTCGTGCGGCAGGTCACGGTGGGCAAGTCTCCGCATGGCGTGTGGACGCTGCAGCATGCGCCGCGTTGACCGGGTGGGTGGGCGCATGCGCGCTGCGGGCTCTCGCGCAGCAGGCTGCGGCCGCCGATGGGCCGTCTTGCTGCTGGCGTTTGCGGCGCCTATCCCGGGCGCCGGCGCCCAGGGGGACTGCAAGCGGCCGCTGTACCTTACGTTTGACACGGGCCATATGGAGATTGCCCCGCTGGTCGCCGAGGTGCTCAAACGCCAGCAGGTCCGGGTGAGCTTTTTTGCCGCCAACGAGCGCACCAAACAAGGCGACGGCAGCCTGGGCGATCACTGGGCGCCCTGGTGGCGTGCCCGCGCTGCCGAGGGACACGAATTCGCCTCGCACACCTGGAGCCACGTCGGCTGGCGCGCCGACCTGGGGAGCGCGCAGGACCCCGCGTTTCGTGTGCGGCCCAGCGCCGGCCCGCGCGCGGGGCAAAGTCTCGTGCTCTCGGCCGCCGAATATTGCGCAGAAATCGCCCGCGCGGCCGATCGTCTGCAAGCGCTGACCGGCAGGGCGCCGCTGCCGCTGTTCCGGGCCCCGGGCGGGAAGACCTCGCCGCGCCTGCTCGCCAGCGCGCGCGCCTGCGGCTACACCCATGTGGGCTGGTCTCCGACCGGGTTTCTCGGCGACGAATTGGCGAGCGAACAGGTCAGCAACGCGGCGCTGCTGCGCCGGGCGCTGCAGAGCGTGCGCAGCGGCGACATCCTTCTGGCGCACCTGGGAATCTGGTCGCGCAAAGACCCCTGGGCCCCCGCGGTGCTCGAGCCCCTGATCGTGGGCCTGAAGCAGCGGGGTTTCTGTTTTCGCACCCTGCGCGAGCACCCCGATTACGCTGCGCTGGCAGCGCCGGCAGTGCGCTGACGCGGCGCGGGATCGACGGAGCGATCGCGCGATGGCGCAATGGCTGAGCGACGGCTTCGACGGCCTGCAGCAGTGGCTTTTTGAAAGCCTGCTGCAGCCGCTGATGTTTTCCATGGGCTGGGCCAGTTTTCTGGAAGACGGCTACGCGGCTTGCGGCTGGCTGCTCGTGGGCCTGTTGCAGTTGGGGGTGATCGGGCTGCTGATCGGGCCGCTGCAGCGCCTCTGGCCCGTGGAGCCCGTGACCGACCGCGCGACGATCCGCACGGACATTCTCTACACCCTGGTGCATCGGCTGGGCCTGTTCCGGCTGGGCCTGTTCGCTACCGTGGAGCCGCTCGCGGACGCGCTCTTCGGCGCCCTGCGGGTGGCCGGCGTCAGCACCTTCCACCTCGACGGCGTCTGGCCGGGCGTCTCCGACGTCCCCTGGGTGAGCCTGCTGCTGTACCTGCTGGTGCTCGATTTCTTCGGCTACTGGATACACCGCGCGCAACACCACTTTGAGTGGTGGTGGCGCCTGCATTCCCTGCACCACGCGCAGCGGCAGATGACCATGTGGAGCGACAGCCGCAACCATCTGCTCGACGACCTGCTGCGCGACGCGCTGCTCGTTGCCGTGGCGCAGTTCATCGGCGTGATGCCGGGCCAGTTCATCGCCATCGTCGCCATCACGCAGCTCAGCGAGAACCTGCAGCACGCGAATCTGCGCCTCAGCTTTGGCCGCTGGGGCGAGCGGCTGTGGATCAGTCCCCGCTTTCACCGCCTGCACCACGGCATCGGGATCGGCCATGAGACGACCGTGCCGTCCGTGGGCGCCGGCGCGTCGGGCGCGCAGCCGCGCGTGGTTCCGGGCGGCGCCAACTTTGGCGTGCTGCTGCCCTGGTGGGACATGCTCATGCGCAGCGCCAACTTCGATGCGCGCTACGGCCCCACGGGCGTGCGCGACCAGGTGGAACCCGGAGCGGACGGGCGCTTGCGCGACTATGGCCAGGGTTTCTGGTCGCAGCAGTGGCGCGGGGTTCTGCGGCTGTTTGGCAGGGCGTGACAGCGCACGACCCGGCCGACGGCAGGGGCGCCCGCTTGCCATCCAGGCATTTCTCTGCAAGCATCCCCACGCCCCGCAAGCGCTTCGGCGCGCCGCGGGTTCCCCGGCTCCAAACGACGAAAGGACGCGCGCCAGTGGATTTGCTGTTCGATTCCTTCTGGCGCGCCGCGGTCGGCTGCCTGCTGCCGCGCGTGCTGGCCCTGTCGCTGCTGCCCTTGCTGCTGATTGCGGCTTTGGCGTTGGGGTGGGGCTATTTCTACTGGGACGCGGCGGTCCTGGGAATGCGCTCGCTGCTCGACGCATCGGCGCTCGTGAGCAGCCTCTGGCGCTGGATGCAGGAATCGGGTCTGGGCGACGTGGTCTCGGTGCTCGCTCCGCTGCTCGTGGTCCTGGCCGTGGCGCCCGTTCTGGTGGTGTTGTCGCTGCTCGTGGTGGCGCTGCTCATGGCGCCGGCTCTGGTGCCCTGGGTCGCCGCGCGGCGCTTTCCGGACCTGGAGCGCAAAAAGGGCGGCTCTTTCATGGCCAGCGTGGCCTGGTCGATTGGCTCCACCCTGCTCGCCCTGGTGGCCCTGGTGCTATCGATTCCGCTGTGGTTCGTGCCCCCGCTGGTGCTCGTCCTTCCGCCCCTGATCTGGGGCTGGCTGGCGTACCGGGTGCTGGCCTTCGACGCGCTCGCCGAGCACGCCAGCCGGCAGGAGCGGCAAGAGATTTTCCGGCGCCACCGCAGCAGCCTGCTGGGCATCGGCATCATCACGGGCTACCTGGGCGCAGCGCCCGGCATCCTGTGGGCGTCGGGGGCGGTGTTTGCTGCCGCGTTCCTGATCCTCGTGCCGCTGGCGATCTGGATCTACACCCTGGTCTTCGCGTTCTCGTCGCTCTGGTTCACGCACTACTGCCTTGCGGCCTTGCAGCGCCTGCGTGCCGAGGCGCCCCGGGCGCGTCCCTTGCCCGGCATGGACCGCCCGCGCGAAGCTTAGTGGCCGCGTCGTCAAGTCACCATGTCACGGCTGATGCCGGCCGTCTGGCTAAAGCCGCCGTCAACGTAGCTGATTTCCGCGGTCATGCCCGCGGCCAGGTCGGACAACAGGAAGGCGGCCACATTGCCCACGTCCTCTATGCTCACGTTGCGGCGCAGCGGGGACGCGCTTGCGACCCGCGCCAGCAGCTTGCCAAAGTCCTTGATTCCGCTGGCCGCCAGCGTCTTGATCGGGCCGGCGCTGATGCCGTTGACGCGCATTCCCCTGGGGCCCAGCGCTTCGGCCAGGTAGCGCACGCTGGCCTCCAGGCTGGCCTTGGCCAGGCCCATGGTGTTGTAGTTCGGGATGGCGCGCAGCGCGCCCAGGTAGCTCAGCGTGACGAGCGAGGACCTGTCGCTCAGGTACGGCAGCGCGGCCCTGGCCATCGCCGGAAAGCTGTACGCGCTGATGTCGTGTGCAACGCGAAACGACTCGCGTGACAGACCTTCGAGAAAGTCGCCGGCAATCGCCTCGCGCGGGGCAAAGCCGATGCTGTGCACGAAGCCGTCGAACCGGGGCCAGTCCCGGGACAAGTCGGCAAACATGCGCTCGATCTGCGCGTCGCTGGCCACGTCGCAGTCAAAGACCAGCCCGGAGCCGAACTCGGCGGCAAATTCGGTGATGCGCTCCTTGAAGCGCTCGCCCACATAGCTGAAGGCCAATTCGGCACCCTGCGCATGGCAGGCCCGGGCGATGCCATAGGCAATGGAGCGGTTGGACAGCAGGCCCGTGATGAGCAGCCTTTTGCCAGTCAAAAAACCCATGGTCGTTCTCTCCTGTGGAATGCGGCGTAGTGCAGAATTGTCGCATGTGGTTTTGGCGGTTTTTTTTACTGATGCTGTGCGCTGCTCCGGCGTGGGCCGCGCATGGCTATGCGTTGTGGGACGAGCTCAAATACCCGCCCGGGTTTGCGCATTTCGACTACGTCAACCCCGATGCTCCCAAGGGGGGCGAGTTGCGCATGGTGAGCAATCTGCGCAACTCCACCTTCGACAAGTACAACCCCTACACCATGAAGGGTTCCGCGCCCGCCTACCTGGACGATCTGCTGTTCGAGACGCTGCTCACGGCCTCCATGGACGAGACCGCGTCCGCCTATGGCCTGCTTGCCGAGAGCGTGGACGTAGCCGGGGACCAGATGAGCGCCACCTTCCGCCTGCGGGCCGAGGCGCGCTTTCACAACGGCGACCCCGTGCTGGCCGCCGACGTCAAGCACAGCTACGAGACACTGATCGGCCCCCATGCCGCGCCCGGCTACGCCACCCTGCTGCAGGAGGTAGCGGGCCTGGACGTGCTGGGCCTGCGCAGCGTGCGCTTTCGCTTCAAACAGCCCGACCGCGAACTACCGCTCACCGTGGGCAAGATGCCGATTTTCAGCCGCGCCTGGGGCCGGCAGGCCGACGGCCGGGCCAAGCGCTTTGACGAAATCGTCACCGACATCCCCATCGGCAGCGGCCCCTACCGCATCGGACCGGTGAAGTTCGGCCGCGACATTACCTACCAGCGCGACCCGCAGTACTGGGGTCGCCACCTGAACGTGCGCCGGGGCGCGTTCAACTTCGAGCGCATCACCGTCAATATCTACAAGGACAATACCGCGCGGCTGGAGGCCATGAAGGCCGGTGAGTTCGACTTCATGATCGTCTATTCGGCGGGCGACTGGGCACGCCGCATCGACGGCAAACTCTTCACACAGGGCGTGCTGGTAAAGAAGGAAATGCCGCACAGGCTGCCTACCGGGTTCCAGAGCTATGTGCTGAACACGCGCCACCCAATGCTGCAGGACCCGCGCGTGCGCGAGGCGCTGGGCCTGACCATAGACTACGAGTGGATGAACCGCCAGATGTTCTACGGCAGCTACCCCCGGGTGAAAGATCTGTTTGGCAACACCCGCTGCGCGGCCAGTGGCCTCCCCGGCCCTGAGGAGCTGGCCCTGCTCGCACCCTGGCGCGGCAAGCTGCCCGACGCCGTTTTCGGCCCCATGTACAGCCCGCCTGTGACCGAGGGCGCGGGCCATTCGCTGCGCGCCAACCTGCGCCGTGCACGCGAACTGCTTGCCGACGCGGGCTGGAACTACCGCGACGGTGCCCTGCGCAACGCCCGGGGAGAGCCCATGGTGATCGAGTATCTGGACAGCCGGGAGGTTGGCGTGCGCATGGTCGGACCGTGGACACGCAACCTCCAAAAGCTGGGCATCACGCTGCGCTTTGTGTCGGTGGATTTCGCGCTGTACCGGCAGCGCCTGGACAAGTTCAACTACGACATCATTGGCTTGGCCTACCCTGGCACGCACAACCCGGGCCAAGAAATGAAGGAACTGTTCGGCAGCCAGGGCGCCGACGTGGAAGGATCGAGCAACTATGCGGGTGTAAACAGCCCCGCGGTGGACGCGCTGGTCACGGCTCTGGTCCGCGCACGCAGCCAAGCCGAACTATTGCCCGCCTGCCACGCGCTGGACCGCGTCATCATGCACAGCCACTACCTCATTCCGCAGTGGGCGCTGGCCTCGCACCGCGTGGTGTACAACCAGCAGCGGCTCGCCTACCAGGAACCCATGCCCCCCTACGCTGGGGCGCAGGAGTGGCTGATGTCCTCTTGGTGGAGTCGGGAAGCTGCGACGAGATCCCCCCTGTCGACGACGCTACGACCCTGACCCCCCGGCCCACCGCTCCCATGCTCTCCTACATTGCGAAACGCCTGCTGCTCATACTGCCCACGCTGCTCGGCGTGCTGCTCGTGACCTTTGCGGTGATCCAATTCGTTCCCGGTGGCCCGGTGGAGCAGTACTTGGCCGAGGCGCGTCACGCTGCGGGCAGAGGCGGTGTGGAGGGCATGTCGTACCGCGGCGACCAAGGTGTGGACCCCCGGCGGCTCCAGCAAATCAAGGCGCTCTATGGCTTCGACAAACCCGCGCACGAACGCCTCCTGCAGATGCTCGGCCAGTTCGCACGCTTTGATCTGGGCCAGAGCTTTTTTCAGAACAAGGACGTGTGGAGCCTCATCAAGGAAAAGCTGCCGGTCTCCGTCAGCCTGGGGTTATGGAGCTTTTTCATCAGCTACCTGGTGGCCGTTCCGCTGGGTGTGGCCAAGGCGGTGCGCGCCGGATCGCGCTTTGACCTGGTGACCACGCTGCTGGTTCTGACGGGCTACGCGATCCCGGGCTTTGTGCTCGGGGTTGCGCTGCTGGTGATCTTTGGCGGGCAGTTGCAATGGTTCCCGCTGCGCGGCCTGACCTCGGCGCATTGGGACGATCTGAGCTGGGGCGCGCGCGTGGCAGATTACCTGTGGCACATCACGCTGCCCGTCACGGCCATGGTGCTGGGCAGTTTTGCCACGACGGCCATGCTGACCAAGAACGCCTTTCTGGAAGAGATCCGCAAGCAGTACGTGCTCACGGCCCGCGCCAAGGGTTTGTCCGAGCAGCAGGTGCTGTACCGGCATGTGTTTCGCAACGCGCTCATTCCCATCGTCACGGGCTTTCCGGCGGCCTTCATCGGCGCGTTCTTTACCGGATCGCTGCTCATAGAGACGCTGTTCTCGCTCGACGGCCTGGGCCTGCTGAGCTACGAAAGCGTGATCCGCCGCGACTACCCGGTGGTGCTGGGCACGCTGTATCTGTTTACGCTCATCGGGCTGCTGACCAAGCTGGTCAGCGACCTGTGCTATGTGTGGGTGGACCCGCGCGTAAAGTTTGATTGACCCGATGGGCACCGCTTCCTCCCCCCCTTCGCTCTCGCCCTCACGCCGTGCCTGGCTGCGCTTTCGGCGCAATCGGCTGGGCTACTGGAGCCTGCGGATCTTTGCCACCCTGGTGCTGATCAGCCTGTGCGCGGAACTGCTGTGCAACGACCGGCCACTGATCGTGCGCTACCAGGGGCAGACCTACTTTCCGATACTCCGCGACTACCCCGAAACGGCCTTTGGCGGGGACTTCGCGACGCCCACCGACTACCACGACCCCTTCATCAAACAGCGCCTGCGTGCGGACGGCAACTGGGCGCTGCGCACGCTCAACCCCTACGGGCCGGACACGCTGAACTACTTTTCCCGAGAGCCCAGCCCCTCGGCGCCCAACAGCGAGAACTGGCTGGGAACCGACGACCGGGGGCGCGACCTGCTCGCGCAGCTGCTCTACGGCTTTCGCATCAGCGTGCTGTTCGGTCTGGCGCTCACGGTCACGGGCGTGCTGCTGGGCGTGGTCACGGGCGCGATCCAGGGGTTTTTTGGCGGCCGGACAGACTTGGCGTTCCAGCGCTTCATCGAGATCTGGGGCTCCATGCCCGAGCTCTACCTGCTGATCATCTTCAGCGCCCTGTTTGCCCCCAGCGTCGCGCTGCTGCTCATCCTGCTGAGCCTGTTCGGCTGGATGGGCCTGTCCGACTACGTGCGCGCCGAGTTCCTGCGCAACCGCCAACTGGACTACGTGAAGGCCGCGCGCGCGCTGGGCGTGGGCAATGGCCAGATCATCTGGCGCCACATCCTGCCCAACAGCCTCACGCCCGTGGTCACTTTTCTGCCGTTTCGCATGAGCGCGGCGATTCTCGCGCTGACCTCGCTCGACTTCCTGGGCCTGGGCGTTCCGCCCGGAACACCGTCGCTGGGCGAGTTGCTCAGCCAGGGCAAGAACAACATCGACGCTTGGTGGATTTCGCTGTCCACCTTTGGCGTGCTGGTCGTCACGCTGCTGCTGCTGACCTTCATGGGCGACGCGCTGCGCGACGCGCTCGACCCGCGCCAGGCCGCGCAATGAGCGACGCTCCCGCTCGTCCCGGCGCCGACATGCCCTGCGCCCCGCCCCTGCTGGACGTGCGCAATCTCCGGGTCCGCTTTGGCTCCAAGGAAGTGGTGCGGGGCGTTGACCTGCGCATTGCCGCGGGCGAGAAGCTCGCTCTGGTGGGCGAGTCCGGTTCGGGAAAAACCATCACCGCGCTGAGCCTGCTGCGCCTGGCGGACGACGCCAACGTCAGCGGCCAGGCGCTGCTGCAGGGGCGCGGCGACCTGCTGGCCCTGTCCGAACGCCAGATGCGCGGCGTGCGCGGCGGCGACGTCGCCATGGTGTTCCAGGAGCCCATGACCGCGCTCAACCCCTTGATGGGCATCGGCAGGCAGATTGCCGAGGTCCTGCAACTCAAACAGGGCCTCACGGGCGCGCAATGCGCGCAGGCGGCCGTGGAGCTGCTGGCCCGCACCGGAATCTCCGAACCCGCGCGCTGCGCGAACAGCTACGCGCACCAGCTCAGCGGTGGCCAGCGCCAGCGCGCCATGATCGCCATGGCCCTGGCGAGCGCGCCCCGGCTGCTGCTCGCCGACGAGCCCACGAGCGCGCTCGACGTGACGCTGCGCGGCCAGATCCTCGACCTGCTCTCGGACCTGCAACGCAGCAGTGCCATGGCCGTGCTGCTCATCACGCACGACCTGAACCTGGTGCGCCGCTTCGCCGACCGCGTGGCCGTGATGGAGCAGGGCCTGCTGGTCGAGCAGGGGACGGTGGCCGACGTGTTTCGCGCGCCGCAGCACGCCTATACCCGCCGCCTGCTCGCCAGCCGGCCGCGCCGCGACGTCGTCGAGGTCGCCCCGCCAGCGGACACCGCCCCCGTGCTGCAGGTGCAGAACCTGCGCGTGGCCTACCCCACGCCGCGGCCCGGCCTGCGCGGCTGGTTCGGCAAGGCGGAATTCGTCTCGCTGCAGGGCGCCAGCCTGCGGCTGTTGCCGGGCCGCACGCTGGGTGTGGTGGGCGAGTCCGGGTCGGGCAAGTCCACGCTGGCGCAGGCCATCCTGGGCCTGCTGCCCTCTGCGGGCCAGTTGCAACTCGGTGGCCAGGCGTGGCAGCAGCCCGCGATGCACAACACACCGGCGAACCAGCGGCTGCGCCGCCTCGTGCAGGTGGTGTTTCAGGACCCGTACTCGTCCCTCTCGCCGCGCCTGACGGTGCAAGAAATCGTCGGCGAAGGGCTGAAGGTGCACGCGCCCGAACTCGACGCCGACCAGCGCCGCGCGCGCGTGCAGGCCGCGCTGGCCGAGGTGGGCCTGACCGAGGAGCAATACCCGCACCTGCTGGAGCGCTACCCGCACGCCTTCTCCGGCGGCCAGCGCCAGCGCCTGGCCGTGGCGCGCGCGCTCATCGTGCAGCCGCAGCTGCTGGTGCTCGACGAGCCCACCAGCGCGCTCGACGTGACCGTGCAGCAGCAGGTGCTGGGCCTGCTGCAGCGCCTGCAAAAGGAAAAGGGCCTGAGCTACCTGCTCATCACGCACGACGTGGAGGTCATCCGCGCCATGGCGCACGAGGTGCTGGTGCTCAAGGACGGCACGGTGCTCGAGAGCGGCAGCGTGACCGAGGTGCTCAACGCCCCCCGACACCCCTACACCCGGCGGCTCGTGGCCAGCGTGCTCAGCGCCGACGGCGCGTCCGACGCAGCGGCGCAGCTGTCCCCAAAAAATCCGGACTGACGCGCCCTCCCCGCTCAGCGACCCACCAGATCCCGGAGCGCAAAGCGCACGCTCAAGCGCGTGCCTGGCGGGTGCCGGCCGGGCCGGGCGTCTTCGAGTGCCACCCCGGCGCCGTGCCGGCGCGCGATCTCGCGCACGATGGACAGGCCCAGGCCCGAGCCGTCGGCGTCGTTGCCGAGCGCACGGTAGAAGGGCTGGAACACCAGCTCGCGTTCGGCCTCGGGAACGCCGGGGCCCGAGTCCTCGACCTGCAGCAGCACCTGACCCGGACTGTCGGCCAGCACGCGCGCCGTGACCACGCCGGGCCTGTCGGGAAGCGAGGGCGTGTAGATGATGGCGTTGTCGAGCAGGTTGCGCGCCAGTTCCTTGAGCAGGGTCGGATTGCCATCGAGCAGCACACCGGGCGTGCCGGGCGCGGCGCCGTCGTAGCCCAGGTCGATGTGCTTTTCGAGCGCGCGCGGGACCGCATCGTGCACCACCTCGATGACCAGGCGCGCCAGGTCGCAGGGCTGGCGCGCGACGCTGCTGCCTTCGGCGCGCGCCAGCGCCAGCAGTTGATTCACGGTGTGCGTGGCGCGAATGCTCGAGCGCCCGATCTGCTGCAGCGAGCGCTTGATCTCTTCGGTGCTGGTGCCCTCGCGCAGGGCCAGGTCGGCCTGCATGCGCAGGCCCGCGAGCGGCGTCTTGAGCTGGTGCGCGGCGTCGGCCAGAAAGCGCTTTTGCGTGGCCAGCGAATCGTTCAGGCGCGTGAGCAGGTCGTTCACCGACGCCACCAGCGGCGCCACCTCCAGCGGCACGGTGCGGTCGTCCAGCGGCGAGAGGTCGTCGGGCTTGCGCGCGCGGATGCGCTGCTCCAGTTGGTTCAGCGGCTCGATTCCGCGCGCCAGCGCGAGCCACACCAGCAGCACGGCGAGCGGCAGGATGACGAACTGCGGCAGCATCACGCCCTTGATGATCTCGGTGGCCAGCACGCTGCGCTTTTCGCGCGTCTCGGCCACCTGGACGAGCGCGCTGGGCGCGTCCGGCAGCGCCAGCCGCACCCGGATCCAGGCCACCCGGATGCCGACGCCGTGCATTTCGGCGTCACGCAACCGCACCTCGCCCGGCGTCGGGGCCTCGTCGCCAAGGGGCTCGGGCAGCCCGCGCTCGCCCGACAGAAACTCGCCGTCGGGGCCGACGACCTGGTAGTAAACGCTGTCCGAGCCGTCGGCGCGCAAAATCTCGCTCGCTGACCGGGGCAGGTCGAACTGCACCTTGCCGCCGACCACGCCGACGAACTCGGCCAGCGCCCGGGCGTTGTATTCCAGGGCGCGGTCAAACGGCTTGTTCGCCAGGCCCTGCGCCACCAGCCAGGTCAGCGCCAGGCTCACGGGCCACAGCAGCAGCAGCGGGGTGAGCATCCAGTCGAGGATCTCGCCGAACAGCGAGCGCTGCTCGCGCTGGAAGATCTTCAAACTTACCCCGACATTTTCTCGAGACAGTAGCCCAGGCCACGCACCGTGGCAATGTGGATCGACCCCCGCTCGATCTTCTTGCGCAGGCGGTGGATATACACCTCGATGGCGTTGTTGCTGACCTCCTCGCCCCACTCGCACAAACGCTCGACCAGTTGCTCCTTGCTCACGAGGCGGCCCGCGCGTTGGAGCAACACCTCGAGCAGCCCGAGTTCGCGCGCCGAGAGTTCGACCATCTTGCCGTCTATGGTGGCCACGCGCCCGGCCTGGTCGTACACCAGGGGGCCATGCCGGATGGTGCTGCTCGCACCGCCCATTCCGCGCCGCGTGAGGGCGCGCACGCGGGCCTCGAGCTCCTGCAGGCTGAACGGCTTGGCCATGTAATCGTCGGCGCCAAAGTCCAGCCCCTTGACGCGCGCCTCCACGCTATCGGCGGCGGTGAGGATGAGCACCGGCAGGGCCGAGCCCCGACTGCGCAATTTCTTGAGCAGTTCCAGCCCATGCATCCGGGGCAGACCCAGATCCAGGATCAGCAGGTCGAACCCGGTGTTCGTCAGCAGCGCAGCGTCGACCTCGCTGCCGCTGGCGAGGTGGTCCACCACGGCCCCCGAAGCGCGCAGCGTGCGCAACAGGCCATCGGCCAGAACCTGATCGTCTTCTGCAATGAGGATGCGCACGCGGCTGTCTCCTGGTGGGTGGCTGAGAATTGGGCAGCGCGGTTTCTGTTTCAGGCGCCGAATCGTGCATGCTTTCCAGGAAACTCGCAAGTGTCTCCGATGGGGCAACGCTGCGGCAGAAGGCTTATCGATCCCCCCCGGAGCAGTGGTCTATGATGCGCACCGCAAGCAGCAGCGCATGCACCGGCGGATTCTCAGGAAGCCGTGATCGGGTGCCCGCTGTGCGGGAAGCGGCAACCCTCCCGATTTTCAGGCGCCCGATGGCGCCCGCCCCAACATCCATGACCTACGAATTTTTCGCGCGGACCGACCAAGGCCGCGTGCGCCCGAACAATGAGGACGCGGTGGCCATCGACCACGGCACGCAGATCGCCATCCTGGCCGATGGCATGGGGGGCTACAACGCCGGAGAGGTCGCCAGCGCAATGGCCACGGACTTCATCCGGACCGAAATGGTCTGCTGGCTGACGCAGGCCGGAGCCAGCCCCCCATCCAGCGAGGTCCGCCAGGTGCTGGAGTGCTGCGTGGAGCGCGCCAACCATGCCATTTGGGACGCATCCCGCGCGACCCCCCGGTACGCGGGAATGGGCACCACGCTGGTGGTCGCCGTCTTTCACGGCAACCGGCTCACCCTGGGCCATATCGGAGACTCGCGCTGCTACCGGCTGCGCGCTGGCGCGCTGCAACAGATCACGCGCGATCACTCGTGGATCCAGGAGCAAATTGATGCGGGCCTGCTCACGCCCCGGCAGGCCACGTTCTCGACCCAGCGCAACCTGGTCACCCGGGCACTGGGGGTCGGGCCCAGCGCCATGATGGAGGTCAACGAATTCCAGGTGGCGCCCGACGACCTGTTTCTCCTGTGCACGGACGGGCTCACGGACATGGTGCCGGACGCCGACCTCGCGCACATGCTGCGCGCACCGCTGGCGCTGGAAGAGAAAACCGCGCGGCTCATCGATTCCGCGAATGCCCATGGCGGGCGTGACAACGTGAGCGTGCTGCTGGTGCAGGCAGGCAAGCGCCAGGGTCTTCACAACCACGCACCACACCCGGAGTGAATCCATCATGCCCAGAATGATTTTTTCAATCGACGGAAACGTCATCAAGGACGTACAACTGACCCAGACGCGGACCACGCTCGGCCGGCGCCCGTACAACGACATGGCGATCGACGACCTGGCCGTGAGCGGAGAGCATGCCGTGATCCACATGGTCGGCCGCGAGGTCCAGATCGAGGACCTGGGAAGCACCAACGGCACCTACGTGAACGCCAAGCCCGTGAAACGCCAGACGCTGCGCGATGGCGATACGCTGGAAGTGGGCCAGTACAAGATCCGCTTTCTGCAGGAGGCCAAAGACCAGAGCGGCGCCAGCCCGGCGCCCGCCGCACCGGCTTCGACGCCGATGTCCGCCATCATCCGGGTCCTGTCGGGGCGCGCGGCGGGGGGCGAGGTGTCCTTGCAGAAAGTGGTGACCACCATCGGCCAACCGGGCGTCGCCATCGCGGCCATCACCAAGCAGCCGCAGGACTTTGTGCTGACCCATATCGAAGGCCGGGACAGCCCGCTGCTCAACGGCGTCTCCGTCGGGCCAGCGCCCATCCCGCTCAAGCACGGTGACCGGCTGGAGTTGGCGGGAACCCAAATGCAGTTCGAACAAAGCGAAATGTCCGGGGCCGGTGCTGAGGGCGGGGGCGGGCGGTGAAATGACATTGCTGGGTGACAGGAATGTAGGTGCCGACAGGGAATGGCCCTCGGTCAATGCGTTTGGCTTACAGTTTGAAATAGCCTCCAGGCACCGGCCCCGCGGCGTCCCCCTGCGAGGAACACCGCCAAAGCACTTTCTCATTTGCCTGCATGCAGATGGCATGGCAATTGCTCGAATACGGTGTGATTGTTGCAATTCTACCCAGGAGTTTTTTCATGAAACGCGCTTCCCAAAAGGGTTTTACCCTGATCGAGCTGATGATCGTGGTCGCAATCATCGGCATTCTGGCCGCCGTGGCACTGCCGGCGTACCAAGACTACACCAAGCGTGCCAAGGTATCTGAAGCAATTTTGGCCGCTTCCTCCTGCCGCACCACCATTACCGAAGTCATTCAGACCGCTGCGTCAGGCGCGACAATTGCCGCCGATGCTTGGGGCTGTGAAGCCGGGGGGACAAGTGGCGTAACAAAATATGTAAAGTCTGTTAGTACCACTGAGGCAAAATTTGGCAAGACTGGTGGTGTCAATATCGTTGTGACGGTGCAAAATATCCCCGATGCGAACGGAACCCTCAGATTGGCTCCCTGCAATGCAAGTAATCAGCTAACTTTTACGGCTTGCACCCAACCTGCTATAGGCGCTAATGTGAACAGTTGGATCTGCGGCCCTGGAGCGACAACCCCTGTCCCCGCAAAATTCCTGCCAGGTTCGTGCCGCGCAGCAAACTCTTGAACACGATATGTCGTAACGTTTCTTGACACGCCGACTCATGTACTAATGGTGTCATTCCAAAAAGCGGCTCCGGCCGCTTTTTTTATTAATGCATGCATCTCTCCTCCACACCTTTGGTATTTTTGTTTTTGCCGGAGCGTGGTTGGTTCCAGACCACTACTCTCCATGGGCCAGTTTTCACGCCGAAGCCCTGGCGCTACTGGGCATCAGCTTGCTCGCCGCAGGCAAATTGGTCAGCCCGGGCATGCAAAAAGGTTTCGCCATCCCGCGGCTGACTTGGGGCTTGGTCATACTAGCCCTGTTGCCATGGATGCAGTGGTTTGTGGGAATATCCTTGTTTGCCGGGGACGCTGTCATCGTTTCTCTCTACCTGTGCGCTCTGGCCGTTGCCGTGGCACTTGGCTACGCCTGCGCACACGACGCAACGGATACTCAGCAGGGACTGGCCCCGGTTTTCCTCGTCATCTGTTTTGTCGCATTCGCTTCCGCAGCCATTGGCCTGCTGCAATGGATGGACCTGCAAGGCATGCTGGGAATATATGCTACGCAGACAGCCCTTGGAACCCGTGCCATGGGGAACCTGGGCCAACCCAACCAGTTGGCCAGTTTGCTTCTCATGGGCATTGCGGCGCTGGCCTGGACTTACGAGCGCAGACGCATTGGCCCGCTGGGCCTGGTTTGCGGCGTAGGATTCCTGTCCCTGGTCCTGATGCTCACACAATCGCGCGCAGGGATATTGAGCGCCATTGCCGCGGTACTGCTCTTCGCCTGGAAAAGCCGCAGCACGGCGCTGCGCATTCGTCCCGGACACGCAGCCGGCTGGCTTGTGTGCTTTCTGCTTGCCCTGCAATTGCTGCCTTGGGTGCATGCAGCGCTGTTGATGGACGAGGGGCGCAATCTGAGCCTGATCCGGGACAACGGGCGTTTCATTATCTGGAGGCAGGTATTTGGCGGCATCCTGGAGTCACCCTGGGTCGGATATGGATGGAATCAAACCCCCACGGCACAGGCACTCAGCCCCGTCGATCTGGCGCCAAGTTCGGCGCACTATACCTATACCAATGCCCACAACGCAGTGCTGGATCTGATGGCCTGGAATGGCATTCCCTTGGGCTTGGCGTTGGCCTTGGCTTGCATTTACTGGTTTTTTTCACGCACCAAGGCCATCAAGGAAGCCAATCCGCTGTATGCAATGCTTTGTCTACTCCCCATTGCCATCCACAGCTTGTTGGAATATCCATTTGCATATTCGTACTTTCTCCTGAGCGCGGGATTGATGATCGGGATCGTGGAGGCATCGTGGAGGAACTCCGCCCCTGTCACCATGCGGCGCGATATCTGCGGCGTCTTTCTCGGTGCATGGTTTGTCGTTGGTTGCTACGCAGCCTACGAGTACATACAGGTAGAACGGGATTTTCGCGTCGTGCGCTTCGAGAGTCTGCGGATTGGTAAGACCCCTGCAGAATACCGACCGCCAGACGGCATCTGGATGCTTTCGCATCTGAGCGCCATGCTCAAGGCCGCACGGCAGGAAGCCAAAAGAGACATGGCGCCGGACGAGATGCAGAACCTGCGCAAGGCTGCTCTGCGTTTTCCTTATGGAATGCTCGCATTGCGCTACGCACTTGCGCTGGGGCTCAATGGCCACCCGCAAGATGCGGAGCGGCAAATGCTGGCCATCCGGAGAATATATGGAAAGAACTATTACCAGGCAGCCGTGTCTGTCTTGCGAACCATGGAACGAGAGAAGTACCCTGAACTGCGGGAGGTAAAAACACCATGATGCACTGGAAACAATGGAAAGAACGCTTGCGTGCCAGCGGAATTCATTTCGGAATCAGCCTCGGCATGGCAGCCCTGGCAGCCCTGCTCGTGTTCGGGCTGTGGTATCCATACCCCTATCGTGAGATTTCCGGGGGCCGCGCGTTGTTTTTGCTGGTGGTGGCGGTGGACATCGTGATCGGTCCCTTGATCACGCTGACCATATTCAACCGTGCCAAGCCACGGCGCGAACTGCTCATGGATTTCACGGTGATTGGCGCCCTGCAATGCGCCGCACTCGGCTATGGCCTGTGGACGGTATTCGTGGCGCGTCCGGTGCATCTGGTGTTCGAGTATTCGCTGTTCCGCGTCGTGCATGCCGTCGATGTGGATCCGGCGCTCTTGGCGCAAGCCCCCGCCACGCTGCGGGAACTGCCGCTGACAGGCCCCAGCGCCATTTCGCTGCGCCCGTTCAGGAACGCGCAAGAACAGTTTGATTTGACGATGCAAGCATTGAACGGCGTGCCGCTGGCAGTGCGCAGTGAGCTCTGGCAGCCGTATGAGGCCGCCGCCGCAGAGATTGTCAAAGTCTCCAAACCGGCTGCAGATCTGAAAACGCGTTTCCCGGCCCATGCGTCTCAAATAGACGCTGCGGTGGCGGCGACAGGACGGCCCATCGAAAATCTGCGTTACCTCCCGTTGGTAGGCCGCCAAAAGGCCTGGACGGCGCTGATCGACCCTGCGAACGCCCGACCCATGGGCTTTTTTCCACTCGATTCCTTCTGACGGGGCTGTTGGATCAACAGGCGCCAGGACGAAACTAGGCCGGGGCGACAAAGCTACCCGACGCGCCCCCGTGCTTTTCCAGAACCCGCACATCATGTATCGACATCCCGCGGTCCACGGCCTTGCACATATCGTAGATGGTGAGCAGCGCCACCTGCACAGCGGTCAGCGCCTCCATCTCCACGCCGGTGGGACCCCTGGCCTCGACGGTTGCGGTACAGACTATGCCCGCAGCGTCCTGAAAACGCATATCCGCGGTTTCGAACCCGATCGCAACCCGGGTCAGCGCCAGGGGATGGCACAAGGGAATCAACTCACTGGTCTTTTTGGCCGCCTGGATTCCCGCAATGCGCGCGACGCCCAGCACGTCTCCCTTCTTGGCCGTACCGGCCTCGATCAGCGCCAAGGTGGCGGGCAGCATCCCGATGCGCCCGCTGGCGATGGCAATGCGGTGGCTACAGGCTTTGGCGCCAACGTCGACCATGTGGGCTTGGCCACCGGCGTCAAAATGCGTGAGTGGTGACATGGTTCCTTTGACCCTGTTTGGCAAACGCTTGAATCGAATGGGGAACTCCCCTGCGGCAAGGCATCATACGGCCCATGAGGAATCATCGACGCATACTCGGCGCTGTCAAACAGTGGCTCCCTGGCCGCAGCACAAAGCAGGAGGAAAAAGCACCGCATGCGCCCGCCATGCGGGTGTTGTCAGCCACTGTTTTGATCGCCCTCGCAGCCTTGTCTTGCACTTCCGTCCTGGCCCAGTCCCCACTGCCCACCCTGGGCGACGGCAGCGAACTCACGGCCAGTGCCGAACGCCGCCTGGGCGAGCGCATCGTCCGTGCGCTTTACCGGGACCCGGAGCATATTGACGACCCGGTGCTCGCGGACTATGTGCAGGGCATTTTGCAAGCGCTGCTGGGTGCGGCCCGGGCGGGGGGGACGCTTTCGCCGGAAATCGATGAACGCTTTGCCTGGGACATCCTGCTGAGCCGCGACCGGACGGTGAACGCCTTTGCGCTGCCCGGCGGCTACCTGGGTGTGCATCTGGGTTTGATCGGCCTGACCAGCACGCGCGACGAACTGGCCTCAGTGCTGGCGCACGAGTTGAGCCACATCACGCAGCGCCATATCTCGCGCCTGATCACCGACCAGGACCGGCAGACGCCGCTGCTGCTGGGCGCCATGCTGCTGGGCGCGCTGGCCGCGAGCAAGAACCCCGCTGCGACCCAGGCCCTGGTGGTGGGCGGCCAGGCGCTGGTGTTGCAGAACCAGCTCAACTTCTCGCGCACCATGGAGCGCGAGGCCGACCGCATGGGCTATGGCCTGATGGCCCCGGCGGGCTTTGCGCCCCAGGGCTTCGTCGGCATGTTCGACAAGCTGCAGCAGGCGAACCGGCTCAACGACAATGGCTCCTGGCCCTATCTGCGCAGCCATCCGCTGACCACCGAGCGCATCGCGGACATGCAGGCACGCATTCCCCCGGGGCAGGCGACCGCGCAGCCACCCACGCTGGAACACACCCTGATTGCGGCACGGGCCCGGGTGCTCGCAAGCCCCGGGGTGGATGCCTTGCGCCAATGGATCGCCGAGCCGCAGGCGACGGGATTCGCCAGCCAGCCGGTTCCCCGCCGCGCGGCGGCGCTGTACGCGGCCGCCCTGGCGAGCAACCAGCTGCGCGATGCCGCGGGCGCACGCGCTGCGGCCCGGGCGCTGGACGATTTGCTGCGCGATGAGCCGGCCGCCCGGAGGCTGGGGCGTTTGTTGAACGCAGAGATCGAACTCGCGGCGGGCGACGCCGACGCCGCGCTCGCGGCCCTGCCCGAGGGGAGCGCTCGCCGGCCGGAACTGCTGCTGCGCATGCAGGCGTTGCTGCACGCCGGCCGTCCCGGCGAGGGCACGGCGGCGCTGCAAACATGGATCGTCGCGCACCCCGGGGACGCCAGCGCGTGGCAATTGCTGGCCTCGGCCTGGCAGGCCCTGGGGCAGCCCCTGCGCGCGGTGCGCGCCGAGGCCGAGGCGCACGCTGCGCGCTGCGACTATGGCGCCGCACTGGACCGGTTTCGCGCCGGTCAGGACCTGGCGCGCCGCAGCACGGCAGCGGCGGACCATATCGAGGCGTCGATCATCGACACCCGGCTGCGCGCCATGGAATCACTTCTGCGCGAACAAGCGGCCGAGCGCTGAGTCGATGAGCACCCCCAGCAGCGAATAGATCAGCGAACCCAGCAGCGCCGCGCCAAAGCCCGTGACGCGAAAACTGTCGAGCACGCCGGCCGCAGCCCAGAACATCAGCGCGTTGATGACGAACAGGAACAGGCCCAGGGTGACGAAGGTGACCGGCAGCGTCAGCAGCACGAGCACCGGCCGCAGCACTGCGTTGAACAGGCCGATGGTGAAGGCCGCGATCAGCGCAGCGGAAAAGCTCCTGACTTCCACGCCGCTGTAAACCGAGGTCACGAACAGCAGCGCTGCGGCGCAGAGCAGCCATTTCAAAAAGAGTTTCATGGCCAGGGCAGGCCGCGCGCGCGGGTCAGTGGCCGTCCGCCGCAGACTCGGCGCCCGCGCGGCGCGCAAGAATGATCTTGCCGGCGAGCAGCACGAGCAGGGCGCCCGCGACGCTCGCGCCGTACTTGATCGGGCTGCTCACCGCGCCGCTCGCGCCATTGAGCGGCAGCTTCAGCATCCATTGCCATTTGCCAGGGTCGGTCAATACGGGGTCGGTGACGAGCATGTCGCCCGCAATCCAGCCCAGCAGCATGCCGCCCAGCGTGATGATCATCGGAAAGCGCTCCATGAGCCGAATGACCAGCTGGCTGCCCCAGACGATGATGGGGATCGAGATCAACAGGCCGAGCACGACCAGCAGGAACGAGTGCTCGCCCGCGCTCTGCGCCGCGCCGGCGATGGCGATCACGTTGTCCACGCTCATCACCAAGTCGGCCACGATGATGGTCTTGATCGCCGCCAGCAGCTTGTCGCTGCCCTGGACGTCGCCATGGCCTTCCTCGTCGGGGGCCAGCAGCTTGACGCCGATCCACAGCAGCAGCAGCGCGCCCACGACCTTGAGGAACGGCAGCGCCAGCAGGGTCACGGCGAAGGCGACCAGAATCACGCGCAGCACGATGGCCCCGGCCGTCCCCCAGAGGATTCCCCGGGTTCTCTGCGCCGGGGCCAGCCTGCGGCAGGCCAGGGCGATGACCACGGCGTTGTCTCCCCCCAACAGAATGTCGATGAGAATGATCTTGCCGAGTGCGATCCAGAAGTCGTGCGAAACCAGAAAGTCCATAAATTCCTCGATGTCAGTGCGCGCGAAAGGGAGGGCCTGCGGCCGGGGAATCAGGACTGCCCACCCTGCCGGAGGGTGTGAGCCCAAGCGAAGGAAGAGATGGCCCCGATCGGCCCGCAGCGGGCCCATCAAAGGTCTTGCCCGGTTCGGCGCCTGAACGGTCTGCCAAACCCGGACCGCCGGAAGCGACACTGCGCTTCGGATTGATGACGATTCCGATGCCCTGCACCACAGCCGCCGGAGGCGGGCCGGAGCGCAAATCAGGAACTACTCCCCTCCGAATGCGCGATTGGAACATCGCCAGCGCGCGCACGCAAGCCGCAACGGCGGCAAATTTGTCCCGGTGGAGGCGGCGAGCGGACAGAAGAAAGGGAGGGGGCGCTCAAGAGCGCCGACCGCTCTGCCCCGGCATGGACATCGGCTGCGCCTGCGCAGCAGCCGCTGCCGGCGTTTGGGCGGCGTCCGCAGCGCCCGACGTGGAACAACCCGCGCAGCGGCTGCAGCCACCGCCGCAACCCGGGGCCTCCTGCGCCATCGCGGGGTGCACCCGTTGCAGCCACCGGCGCAGGCGGGCGGGCATCCAGCGCCACAGCACATACGCAGCCGCCAGGGCCACGATCAGCGCGCTGATCCATTGCTGCGTCATGCGCCGCCTCCCAGCGCCAGGGCGACGCGGTACGTGACGTAGCTGGCGCCGTAGGCGAGCACGAACAAATAGCCCGTCATGAGCAGCGGATAGCGCCAGCTATTCGTCTCGCGCCGCACGGCGGCGATGGTGGAGATGCACTGCGGCGCGAACACGTACCACGCCATGAGCGACAAGGCCGTCGCGAGGGACCAGGATCCGGTGATCAGCGCCTCCAACTGCTTGGCCGCCTCGTCCCCCGTGGCGGACAGCGCGTACACCGTCCCCAGGGCGCTGACTGCAACCTCGCGCGCGGCCATGCCGGGAATCAGCGCGATGGCGATCTGCCAGTTGAAGCCGATGGGGGCCACGATCGGCTCCAGCCACCGACCCAACTGGCCCGCGTAGCTGTAGGTGATGGCCGCCTGCTGCGCCCCCGGCGGCGCTGCGGGGTAGGTGGACAGGAACCACAGCAGCACGGTGATGGCCAAAATGATGCCCCCCACCCGCCCGATGAAAATCATCGCCCGCTCGTACAGGCCAAACGCCAGGTTGCGCAGGCTGGGCCAGCGGTACGCGGGCAGTTCCATCATCAGCGGCGCGGCCCGCGTGTCGCTGCGCGCCAGCTGGGTCACCGCGGCCGCCGCCATGGCGCTGGCGATGCCCACGAGGTACAGGCTGAAAAGCACCACCCCCTGGAGGTTGAAGACGCCCGCCAGCGTGCGCTCGGGGATGAAGGCGGCGATCAGCAGGGCGTACACCGGCAGGCGCGCGGAGCAGGTCATGAGCGGGGCGATCATGATGGTCACCAGCCGTTCGCGCCACTGGGTGATGGAGCGCGTCGCCATCACCCCCGGAACGGCGCAGGCAAAGCTCGACAGCAGCGGGATGAACGAGCGCCCGGACAGGCCCACCGTGCCCATCACGCGGTCCAGCAGGAACGCGGCCCGCGGCAGGTAGCCCGAATCCTCCAGCGCCAGGATGAACAGGAACAGGAACAGGATCTGCGGCAGGAACACCAGCACGCTGCCCGCGCCGGCCAGAACGCCGTCGGTGAGCAGGCTGCGCAGGGGGCCGTCGCCCATGCCTGCGTTCACCTGCTCGGTGAGCCAGGCCATTCCCGCTTCGATCCAGGACTTGGGCAATTCGGACCAGCTGAAAACCGCCTGGAACATCAGAAACAGCGTGGCCGCGAGGACCAGCAGACCCCAGACGGGGTGCAGCAGCAGCGCGTCGATGCGGTCGTCCATGCGCAGACCGCGCGCCGGCACGCGCACCGCGAGGCCCATGATCCGCCGCACCTGCTCGTGGGTGCGGATGACCTCGGCCTGCGTCTCCAACCCGTCCGCATCCGGCGCCGGGAGCGCCGCCACGGGCGCTTGCACGGAGCGCTGCGGCGACGGCATGGTCTCCAGCCACTGCAGCAGTTCCCTGGCGCCGTCGCCGCGCACCCCCACGGTGGCCAGCACGGGCAGGCCGAGTTCGCGCTCGAGCACCGCGCGGTCTATGGCGATGCCCTGGTGCTCGGCCAGATCCATCATGTTGAGCACCAGCACCATGGGCAGGCCCAGGGCGCGCACCTCGAGCACCAGGCGCAGGTTCAGGCGCAGGTTGGTCGCGTCCGTGACGCAGACCAGCACGTCGGGCGCGGGCTCTCCGGTCCGCGCGCCGCGCACGATGTCACGGGTGATGGCCTCGTCCAGGCTGCGCGCATGCAGGCTGTAGGCACCCGGCAGATCCAGCACCCGCACGCGCCGGCCGGAGGCGGTCTGCAACAGGCCCTCCTTGCGCTCCACGGTCACGCCCGCGTAGTTGGCCACCTTCTGGCGCGCGCCGGTGAGCAGGTTGAACAGCGCGGTTTTGCCGCAGTTCGGGGTGCCCAGCAGCGCAATGCGCAGGGGCGGCGTGGCAAGGGTCTGTGTGCTCATCATGCCTCCCGGCCGGAAGTCTGCGGCGGCTGCGCCGCCAAGTCCTGCGGGCCCTGCAAGCGCACCTGCACCATGGACGCTTCCCTGCGCCGCAGGGCAAAAGTGCTCTGCCCCACGCGCACCGCGATGGGGTCTGCCCCCACCCCGCCGCGCGCGAGTACGCGCACCGCCTCACCCGGCAGAAAACCGATTTCCAGCAAGCGCAAGAGAACGCCCTGCTCCAGCGCGTCGCTGGCCGGCAGCAGTCCCGTGACCACCGCCTGGGCGTGCAGGGGCAGGGAATCGAGCCCTGCGCGGGCAGGTCCGGCGCCGGAATGCGGCAACGCTGCGGCGTCAATGTTCATGGTCTTCATGCTGCCCCGCCTTGATACTACAAACAATAGCGATTCGTATTCTAGCAACTCCTGCGGAGCAAACCCGCCTGCGCGCCCCGACAGGCCCGTCGCGCCGCAGTTGCCCGTCGTGCATCCGGCTGTCTCAGCAAACCCCGATGCCCTTGAACGCCCCCGTGGCGATGCGCTTTTGCCATTCGGCAGGGCCGGTGCTGTGGACGCTGGTTCCGTCGCAGTCCACGGCCACGGTCACGGGCATGTCGACCACGTCGAACTCGTAGATGGCTTCCATTCCCAGGTCTTCAAAGCCCACGACCCTGGCGCTCTTGATGGCCTTGCTCACCAGGTAGGCCGCGCCGCCCACGGCCATGAGGTAGGCGCTCTTGTGCTGCTTTATGGCCGCGATCGCCACCGGGCCGCGCTCGGCCTTGCCGATCATGGCGATCAGGCCGGTCCTTGCGAGCATCATGTCGGTGAACTTGTCCATGCGCGTGGCGGTCGTGGGGCCGGCGGGGCCCACGGCCTCGCCCCTGACGGGGTCCACGGGGCCCACGTAGTAGATGACGCGGCCGCTGAAGTCCACGGGCAGCTTCTCGCCCCGGGCAAGCAGGTCCTGGATGCGCTTGTGCGCGGCATCGCGGCCCGTGAGCATCTTGCCGCTGAGCAACAGGGTGTCGCCGGGCTTCCAACGGGCCACTTCTTGCTTGGTCAGGGTGTCGAGGTCGACCCTGCGGCTCTTCTCGCAGTCCGGCGCCCAGCCCACGTCGGGCCACAGGTCCAGGCTCGGGGGCGGGAGGTACACGGGGCCCGATCCATCGAGAACGAAATGCGCATGGCGCGTGGCTGCGCAGTTGGGGATCAGCGCGATCGGCTTGCTCGCCGCGTGCGTGGGGTACATCCTGATCTTCACGTCCAGCACCGTGGTCAGGCCCCCCAGTCCCTGCGCGCCAATGCCCAGGGCGTTGACCTTGTGAAACAGTTCCAGGCGCAGTTCTTCGACCTTGTCGAGTTGGGCGCCCGCGGCGGCCCTGGCCTGCAATGCGTACATGTCCAGATCGTCCATCAGGCTTTCCTTGGCCATCAGCACGGCCTTTTCCGCCGTGCCGCCGATGCCGATGCCCAGCATGCCGGGGGGGCACCAGCCGGCGCCCATGGTGGGCACGGTCCTGAGCACCCAGTCCACCACGTCGTCGCTGGGGTCGAGCATCTGCATCTTGGCCTTGTTCTCCGAACCACCGCCCTTGGCTGCGACGGTGATTTCCACAGTGCCGCCGGGAACGATCTCGGTGAAGATCACGGCGGGGGTGTTGTCCCGGGTGTTCCTGCGCTCGAACTGGGGGTCGGCGACCACGCTCGCGCGCAGGCCGTTGTCCGGGTGCTTGTAGCCACGGCGCACGCCTTCGTTGATGGCCTCGTCCAGGCCTGCCGTGAAGCCCTCCCAGCGCACGTCCATGCCGACCTTCAGGAAGACGTTGACGATTCCGGTGTCCTGGCACATGGGGCGCCGGCCGATGGCGCTGAGCCGGCTGTTGGTCAGGATCTGCGCCATCGCGTCCTTGGCCGCAGGGCTTTGCTCGTGCGCATAGGCGCGGGCCAGGTGGGCGATGTAGTCGCCGGGGTGGTAGTAGCTGATGAACTGCAGCGCGCCGGCGATGGATTCGATCAGGTCTTCCTGGCGGATGGTCGTGGTGGTCATGGCGGGTGGGGGAATCGCGGGTCGCGAATTATCCCCTGCGCGCCGGCGCGGTTCTGTCCGGATGGCGTTGCACGCTGGCGCCGCGCGGGTATGCTGCGCCCTGGTGTTCTGCCCCGCAAAAAGCGACCCGACCATGATGACATCCCGACCCGACGCGACCGCATCCCGCACCGAAAAAGACAGCTTCGGTCCGATCGATGTTCCCGCCCAGCGCCTGTGGGGCGCGCAGACGCAGCGCTCGCTGCAGCACTTTGCGATCTCCGGGGAACGCATGGCGCCCGAGATGATCCGGGCGCTGGCCCAGGTCAAGCGCGCCAGCGCCACGGTGAACCACGCGCTGGGCCTGCTGGACGCGGCCAAGACCCGGGCCATCGTCGCTGCCGCGGACGAGGTGATCGCAGGCGGCCACCTGCAGGAGTTTCCGCTCGTGGTCTGGCAGACCGGGTCGGGAACGCAGACGAACATGAACATGAACGAGGTGCTCGCCAACCGCGCCAGCGAGTTGCTGGGCGGCGCGCGCGGCATGGCGCGGCTGGTGCACCCCAACGACGAGGTGAACCAGAGCCAGTCGAGCAACGACGTCTTTCCCACGGCCATGCACCTGGCCGCCGTGGACGCGCTCACGCACCGCCTGCTGCCCGCCCTGCATGGCCTGCACGCGACCCTGGCCGCCAAGGCGCAGGCGTTCGCGGGCACCGTGAAGATCGGCCGCACGCACCTGCAGGACGCGACCCCGCTCACGCTGGGGCAGGAGATATCGGGCTGGGCCGCGCAGCTGCAGCATGGCGCGCAGCATTTGCGCGCCGCGCTCGCGCACCTGTGCGAGCTGGCCCTGGGCGGCACCGCCGTGGGCACCGGGCTGAACGCGCCCACGGGCTACGCGCAGGCCGTCGCGCAGGAACTGGCCGGGCGCACGGGCCTGCCGCTGGTGACTGCGCCAAACAAGTTCGAAGCCCTGGCCGCCTGCGATGCGCTGGTGCACGCGCACGGCGCGCTCAAGACGCTGGCCGCGGGCCTCATGAAGATCGCCAACGACGTGCGCTGGCTGGCCAGCGGGCCGCGCAGCGGCCTGGGCGAGATCACGATTCCCGAAAATGAGCCGGGCTCGTCGATCATGCCCGGCAAGGTCAACCCCACGCAGTGCGAGGCGCTCACCATGCTCTGCGCCCAGGTGCTGGGAAACGACGTGGCGATCAACATCGGGGGCGCGTCGGGCAACTTCGAGCTCAACGTGTTCCGCCCCATGATCATCCACAACTTCCTGCAGAGCGTGCGCCTGCTGGCCGACGGCATGCGCAGCTTCGACGCGCATTGCGCCGTGGGCATAGCGCCCGACCAGGCCCGCATCGACGAACTGCTGGAGCGCTCGCTGATGCTGGTGACGGCGCTCAACCCCCACATCGGCTACGACAAGGCCGCGCAGATCGCGAAAAAAGCGCACGCCGAAGGCAGCACCCTGCGCGCCGCAGCCGTGGCCTCGGGACACGTCACGGGCGAGCAGTTCGACCAGTGGGTCGTTCCCGCGCAGATGGTCGGGCGCGGGTGAAGTCTTTGCACGGCGCTTTCGCGGGACTGCTGACGGACTTGTTTGGCAAGCAGGACACCGACGAAGGCGGATTCCTTCGGCTATTGCGCCTCGGCTCGCATGGCGCGCTCTTCAACTGCATCCGTCCCCCACCCACTCCGGCAAGCACACCATGCGCATTCCAAGCAAAGTCAAACTCGTCGACGTCGGCCCGCGCGACGGTCTGCAGAACGAGGCCGCCCCCGTTCCCGCCGAAGTCAAGATCGCCCTGGTGCAGCGCCTGCAGGACGCGGGGCTCCAGGGCATCGAGGTCACGAGCTACGTGTCGCCCAAATGGGTGCCGCAAATGGCCGACAGGCACGTGGTGATGGCGGGCATCGCGCGCCGCGAGGGCGTCGTCTACTCGGTGCTGACGCCCAACCTCCAGGGCTTCGAGGCCGCGCTGCCCGACCGGCCCGACGAGGTCGTGGTCTTTGGCTCGGCCAGCGAGTCCTTCAGCCGCAAGAACATCAATTGCAGCATCGCCGAGAGCATCGAGCGCTTTGCGCCGGTGGTCGAGGCCGCGCGCGCCGCGGGAATCCCCGTGCGCGGCGCGATGAGCTGCGCCCTGGGCTGCCCCTGGGAGGGCGAGATCGCGCCCGGGCGCGTGGCGTACCTGGCGGGGCTGATGAAGCAGATCGGCGTGCAGCACGTGGGCGTGGCCGACACCATCGGCGTGGGCACGCCGCGCCAAGTGCAGCGCGCCATCGAGGCCGCGCTGCAGCACTACGGAATCGACGCGGTCTCGGGCCATTTTCACGACACCTACGGCCAGGCGCTGGCGAACACGCTGGCCGCGCTCGAGGTCGGCGTGTGGCAGTACGACACCGCGGTCGCCGGCCTGGGCGGCTGCCCCTATGCGCGGGGCGCCACGGGCAACGTGGCCACGGAAGACGTGGTGTACATGCTGCACGGCATGGGCATCGCGACGGGAATCGACCTCGACAGGCTCGTTGACGCGGGCGCGTACATCAGCGGCTTTCTGGGCCGCAAGCCCCATTCCCGCGCAGCGAATGCGCTGCTCGCCAGGCGCGCGCAGCAGCCGGCCTGACATGCGCAGCGCGGCGCTTGCGGCCAGGACGCCCAATGCGGATGCCGCATAATTCGGGCGCCCATGCATCTGCTGCCACTGCCCGCCTTTGCCGACAACTACATCTGGATGCTGCACGATGGTCGCCAGGCGCTCGCCGTGGACCCGGGCGACGCCGCACCCGTGGCGCAGACACTGGAGCGCCTGGGTTTGCAGTTGCAGGCCCTGCTGATCACGCACCACCACGCCGACCATGTCGGCGGGGTCGATGCCCTGCGCGCCGCCACGGGGGCCGTCGTCCATGGTCCGGCGCGCGAGCGCATTGCGCCCCCCCTGGAACGCCTGGCGCAGGGGGACACGGCGCACGCCCTGGGCCTGCGCTTTGCGGTCATCGACGTGCCCGGCCATACCGCGGGCCATATTGCCTACTACTGCCCGCAGGTGGACGCTGCGCCGCTGCTGTTTTGCGGCGACACCCTGTTCTCCGGCGGCTGCGGGCGGCTGTTCGAAGGAACGCCCGCGCAGATGCTCGATTCGCTGGACCGGCTGGCCGCCCTGCCCGGAGACACCCGGGTGTGCTGCACGCACGAATACACGCTGGCGAACCTGAAGTTCGCGTGCGCCGTGGAACCCGGCAACGCCGCGCTGCTCGACTACAGCCGCCATTGCGCGGCCCTGCGGGCGCAGCACCAGCCCACGCTGCCGTCGTGCATCGCCCTGGAGCGCGAGATCAACCCTTTCCTGCGCGTGCGCCAGGCCGCAGTTGCCCAGGCGGTGCAGGGCTACGACGCGCGCGTGCAGCGGGACGACGCGGTGGCGGTATTCGCCGCGCTGCGGGAATGGAAAAACGATTTCCGATGAAAAGCAAACTCTTGTACGGCGCCTGCCTCGCAGGCCTTCTCTTGCTCGCGGGCTGCGCCACCACGGAGCCGCAGGAGCGCATTGCCAGCGGCGGTGATCCGTCGGCCCCGGGGGCAGCGTCGGCGCGCGGGCCGCAGAACCTTCTGCGGCCCGGGCATGCATCCGCCATCCCCGACGGGCCGCTGAAACCCATCGCCGCAGCCCGCGCGGTCAGCGGCGAGGTCGCTTCGCTGTCCGCCCCCGCGGACCTGTGGGAACGCATCCGCCGCGGCTTTGCCATGCCCGAGTTGCACCACCCGCTGGTGCAGGACCGCGAACAGTGGTACGCCACGCGCCCGGACTACATGCAGCGCATGACCGAGCGCTCGGGCAAGTACCTGTTCCATATCGTCGAAGAGCTCGAGCGCCGCGGCATGCCCACCGAGTTGGCGCTGCTGCCGTACATCGAGAGCGCGTTCAACCCCCAGGCCATCTCGAGTGCCAAAGCCGTCGGCATGTGGCAGTTCATGCCGGCCACCGGCAGCTATTTCGACCTCAAGCAAAACGCTTTCCGCGACGACCGCCGCGACGTGCTCGCGTCAACGCGCGCCGCGCTGGACTACCTGCAAAAGCTCTACGGAATGTTCGGCGACTGGCACCTGGCCCTGGCCGCGTACAACTGGGGCGAGGGCAGCGTCGGCCGCGCCATCGCGCGCAACCAGAAGCTGGGCCTGGGCAGCGGCTACGCCGACCTGAGCATGCCCGCGGAAACGCGCATGTACGTGCCCAAGCTCCAGGCCGTGAAGAACATCGTGGCCAACCCCGAGGCGTTCGCGACCGAGTTGCCGCCCATCGGGAACCACCCCTACTTCCAGACGGTGGACATCACGCACGACATCGACGTGGCCCTGGTGGCCACGTTGGCCGGGGTGCGCGAGGAGGATTTTCGTGCGCTCAACCCGTCGTTCAAGCGCCCGGTGATCCTCGCCGCAGGCACGCCGCAGATCCTCCTGCCCTGGGACAACGCGAAGGTGTTCCAGCGCAATCTGCAAGCCCACAGCGACGGCCAGTACGCGAGTTGGACGGTGTGGTCCGTTCCCGCGACGATGAGCGTGGCCGAAGCCGCGCAGCGGGCGGGAATGAGCGAGCGCGACCTGCGCAGCGTGAACGACATCCCGCAGCGCATGCTGATCAAGGCGGGCTCGGCGCTCATGGTCCCGCGCTTGGCGAGCGGGCAGGACGTGTCCTTGCACCTGGCAGACAACGGCCAGATCGCCCTGACCCCGGAGATCGTCACGCGCCGCACCACGGTGCGCGCCGGCAAGGGCGAGACCGTTGCCGGCATCGCGCGGCGCTACGCGCTGAGCGCCGCGAACGTGGCCAACTGGAACGGCATGCGCGCGAGCGCCGCGCTCAAGGCGGGGCAGTCGGTGGTGCTGTACCTGCCGGTGCGCAGCGCGCAGGCCGGCAGCGCGTCCCGAACCAGCACCGGCAAGCGCAAGGCGGCCGCGGCGCCCGCGCGGCGCGGCGGGGGGCGCCCGCGCAGCGCGGCGGAACGCCCGCCAAGGTGAAGCGCCGCTGAGCCTGCGTCACCCGGCCTGGTGGCGCCCGCGTGTCAGCGCCGGTCCGCGAGCGCGTGCGCGATCGTTCCCAGGTCCACGTACTCCAGTTCGCTGCCCACGGGGACCCCGCGCGCCAGCCGCGTCACGTGCAGCCCCCGGCTCTTGAGCGCCTCGCTGATCACATGCGCCGTGGCCTCCCCCTCGGCGTTGAAGTTGGTCGCAAGAATCACCTCCTGCACCGCACCATTGGTGGCGCGCTCCATGAGTTTTTGCAGGCCGATCTCCTTGGGGCCGACGCCATCGAGCGGGCTGAGCCGTCCCATGAGCACAAAGTACAGCCCCTTGAACGCCCCCGTGCGCTCCAGCGCCGACTGGTCTGCGGGCGTCTCGACGACGCACAGCCGCGTGGCATCGCGCTTCGGGTCCAGGCAGGTGTGGCAGACCCCGGCCTCGGTAAACGTATGGCAGCGCGCGCAGTGCTGCACCGACCCTGCCGCCTCGTGCAGCGCGCGCGACAGCACGCGCGCGCCTTCGCGGTCGCGCTGCAACAGATGAAACGCCATGCGCTGCGCCGATTTCAGCCCCACCCCGGGCAAGCGGCGCAGCGCCTGAATCAGGGCGTCAAGGGAGTCGCTGGAGGACATGAGGAAACCGTGCCAGGCCAATGCCAAACCGCCCGCGGACCCGGTAGGCGGGGCGGGCGGTCAGCCGCAGGGCGTCAGAACGGGAGTTTCATTCCGCCGGGCAGGCCCGGAAAGCCCTGCGTGAGCTTGCCCATCTTCTCCGCAGCAGTCTCCTCGGCCTTGCGCAGCGCCGCATTGAAGGCGGCGGCCACCAGGTCTTCGAGCATGTCCTTGTCCTCGGCCAGCAGGCTGGGGTCGATGGTGATTCGCTTGACGTCGTGCTTGCAGGTCATCAGCACCTTCACGAGGCCGGCGCCGGATTCCGCCTCGACCTCGATGAACGCCAGTTCCTCCTGCGCCTTCTTCAGGTTGTCCTGCATTGTCTGGGCCTGCTTCATGAGGCCGGCGAGCTGTCCTTTGTTGAACATGGGGGGTCCTTTGCGTGAGAGAAATTGCAGGCTGTGGGGAGCGGGAACTCACTCCGGTCTGACGCTGCCCGGAACGATTTTCGCGCCATGCTCGCGCATCAGCGACTGCACGTAGGGGTCGCTGGCGACGATTTCTTCTGCGCGGAGCCTGGCGGCGGCGGCGGCGGCGGCGATGCGGCGGGCGGGGCTGTCGGCGACGGCGCCCAACTCCACGCTGATCTGGCTGGCGTGGCCCGCAGCCTGCAGCGCCTCGCGCAGGCGCTCGCGTGCCGTGGGCTGGCTGATGAGCGACTCGCTCTCCACGCGCAGCAGCCAGTGCGCGCCGTCGCGCGCCACCAGCTGCGACTGCAGGGCCAATTCGCGCGCCAGTGCCTCGATGGCCCGCGTGGAGACCAGCTGCTGCACGGCGGCGTACCACACGTCGCC
This sequence comes from Verminephrobacter aporrectodeae subsp. tuberculatae, assembly GCF_026127385.1. Classification (NCBI taxonomy): domain Bacteria; kingdom Pseudomonadati; phylum Pseudomonadota; class Betaproteobacteria; order Burkholderiales; family Comamonadaceae; genus Verminephrobacter; species Verminephrobacter aporrectodeae. Next base: position 1,505,392 of record NZ_QZCX01000001.1, on the reverse strand, counting down.
CTCTGGCGTGGGGCTGTGGCGCGACGGCGCAGGCTCGGGCGTGGATTCCGGCTCGGGCATCACGCGCACCGGGATGGCGTGCAGCGCGGCCCGCGTGGCTTGCGCCGGTTTCCCATCGCTGGAGAAGTGCTCCGCGCTGCGCACCGGCAGCGCCGTGGCGGCGGCCTGCGTGCGCGGCGGTCGGTCCGAATCCGGCGGGGAGGGTACGCCGGCACTGTCTGCTGCGCATGCCGGCGCGGCAGGGGGGGGCACGGGCGGCGGCGGGGGAGCGGCGCCGCGCCCTCCCCTGGCGCCCTGTCCGGGGGCGCCGCCTCAGGCTGCGTCAGGTTTTTTTTTTCCACCACCGCGGCGCCGCCGGGCTTGAAGGCCAGCAGGCGCAGCAGCACCATGGTCAGCGCCGCGTACTCATCGGGCGCCAGGCCCAGCTCCCCCCGCCCGTGCAGGCACAGGCTGTAGAGCAGCTGGGTTTCGTCCGCGGGCATCAGCGCGGCCAGGCGGGCCGTTTGCGCGGCCTCGGGGTCCTGCGCATCGGCGGTGTCAGCGGTATCGGCGCTCCGGGGGGGCGCGACCTGGAGCACCGCCATGCGCTGCAGCACGGCGGCCATGTCTTCCAGCGTGGACGCGGCGGACAGGCCATCGCGGCGCAGCCTGTCCGAGGTTTCCACAACGGTCCGGCCGTCGCCCCGGGCGAGCGCGTCGATGAGTTCCAGGACATGCGCGTGGTCCACCGCGCCGAGCATCTGGCGCACGGCGGCCTCCTGCAGCTGGCCGTTGCCGAAGGCGATGGCCTGGTCGGCGAGCGACAGCGCGTCGCGCATGGAACCCCGCGCGGCGCGCGACAGCAGGCGCAGCGCCTGGGGCTCTGCGGGCACCTGCTCCGCGGCCAGCACCTGCACCAGCTGCGCGTGCACGGTCTCCGGCGCCATGGGGCGCAGATTGAATTGCAGGCAGCGGCTGAGCACCGTGACCGGCACCTTCTGCGGGTCCGTCGTGGCGAGAACGAACTTGAGGTATTCGGGCGGCTCTTCCAGCGTCTTGAGCATGGCGTTGAACGCCGTGTTCGTGAGCATGTGCACCTCGTCGATCATGAAGACCTTGAAGCGCCCCTGCACCGGCTTGTACACCGCCTGCTCCAACAGGCTCTGCACCTCGTCGACGCCGCGGTTGGACGCGGCGTCGAGCTCGGTGTAATCGACGAAGCGGCCGCTGTCGATGTCCGTGCAGGCCGGGCACAGGCCGCACGGCGCGGCGGTGATTCCGCCCTGCCCGTCGGGCCCCTGGCAGTTGAGCGCCTTGGCCAGAATGCGCGCGACCGTCGTCTTGCCCACGCCGCGCGTTCCCGTGAACAGGTAGGCGTGGTGCAGGCGCTGCCGGGTCAGCGCATTGCTCAGGGCCTGCACCACATGCTCCTGCCCTGCCATTTCGGCAAAATTGCGCGGGCGGTACTTGCGGGCGAGCACGAGGTAGGACATGCGCCCGATTCTACGGTCTGGATCCCGGCCGGCCAGGGCCCGTGCGCATCCGGCATACAATCCCCGGCGACGGGCCTCCTCGCATGGTGAAGCGGCCAACCGGGTCAGGTGGGGAACCAAGCAGCCCTCACTGTGGAGCCAGTGCCGGGGGCAAGGCCCGTCAACTTGGACGCTTGTCCACGCGGCGCTCCCGGATCGGCCGCACCCCCTCCCCCTCCTGCCTCGATGTCAAAGGCGCTCAGAACAAACGGCCCTGCGGCGAATCCGCATCGGGGCCGGAAATCTGCTGCGCGCCGCCGCCGTCGCCCTGGCCCGGCGATCCATTCAAGTCCAGCTGCGCAATGGCGTCGCCATCGGGCAGCGCGAGCATGCGCCCGTCGCCCGTGAGGAACGCGGCGCGCACGCGCTCGCCCGGGGTCTGCGACTGCACCGCTTCGCGGTAGCGCTGCAACTGCAGCATGAGCGCGGGCTGGCGCCCGGGTTCGGCGGCGCTCTTGTAGTCCAGCACCCACCAGCCCGCGCGCTCGGGGGGCTGGTGGCAGTGCACCAGGCGGTCGATGCGCAGGCTCTGCCCCTGGTGGCGCAGGGGGGCTTCGTTCATGGCCTGGTCCACGGCGGCGCCATCCCAGGCCCAGGCGCCCGCGCCCGTGAGGATGCACCGGGCGGTCCGCGCGGCCTGCCGGGCGGCGTCCAGGGTGATGTCAAAGTCCTGCGCAAGCCGCGCCACGCGGGCCGCGGGCCAGCCCTGCGCGCGCAGCGTGGCCAGCGGCGCGCCGGCCACGCCGGCCTGTTCCAGCAATTGGTGCATGGCCTCGCCTTGGCGCGCTGCGGGGGGGCTGGCTCCGTCCGCGCGATCAGCGGCGCCATGGTTCTGCGCCGCATCCGGCGGGGGGGCTGCGGGCAGGGTGGGCAGGGTGGGCAATTCGGCCAGGGTGATGTGCGTGTGCGCCTGCGCGCCTGCCGCGTCCCCGGCGGCCGCAGGACTGTCCGGCGCGGGCGCGTCGTCCGCGAGCGGCGCGAGGCGGCTCCACCAACTGCCGCAGGCGCCGGACTGCGCCGACTGCACCGCCGACAGGGCCAGGCAGTGCTTGGCGCGCGTCATGGCGACGTAGAGCATGTTCAGCTCTTCGCGCTGGCGCGCCTGCCGCTCGGCCGCGAGTGCGTCCCGGGCGCTGGGCGGCGGGTCCGACTCGCTGGCCAGGAACACGAACCCCGTGGGCGCGGCCTGCTCGCCGGGCCAGTCGAGCAGCACGCCCATGGTCTCGGCCTTGGGCGGGGGGGCGTCGGTGTCGAGCAGCAGCACGCAGCGGGCCTCCAGGCCCTTGGCGCCGTGCACGGTGAGCAGGCGGATTGCCAGCGCGTCAACCCGCCCCGGTGCGCGCACGCCGCCCCTTTTCATCGCCCGGACCAAGGCGTAGGGCGTGAGGTAGCGGCCGCCGCCGTGCTGCAGGGCGGCCGCCAGCAGGGCGCGCAGATTCGCCTGCACCGCCAGGCGCTGCGCGGCGGGCGCGGCGGCGGCAAAGCGCGCCAGCACATCGCCGTGTTGGTAGATGGCGTGCAGCGCATCGTGCGGCGGCAGCCGGTCCACCCAGGCCTTGTATTCGGCCAGAACCGCTCCATGCGCCCGCAGATCCTCGGGCAGAAGCTCCCTTTTTTGCAGCAAATCGAACCAGCTGCACGCCGCGTGCTCCGGCATGCGGCGCAGCTGCGCGAGCGCCACCAGGGCGTCGTCGCCCAGGCCGAACAGCGGCGACTTGAGCGCGCGCGCGAGCGCCAGGTCATGCCCCGTGGACACCAGCGCGTCGAGCAGCGCCACCATGTCCTGCACCTCGGGGGCGTCGAACAGGTCGGCCTTCTCCGGCTGCACGCAGGGCAGGTGCAGGGCGCGCAGCGCGTCCTGCATGGGCGCGAGCCGGTCGCGCTTGCGCGCCAGCACCAGCACCTCGCCGGGCGGCGTGCCGGCGGCGATCCACTGCGCGACCCACGCGGCGGCCTGCGCGCATTCGCGCATGCGCCGGGTTTCCTCGGCCTCCTGGTGCGCTTCGGTGAGGCTGTCGCGCCAGGCCAGGGGGGCGGCGGCCTCGGTCCCTTCGGCGCCGCCGGGGGCCTCGGCGGACGGGATCGCGGGCAGGCGCAGCAGCGCGCCCGGGTCTTGCGACTCGGTGGTGTGCGCGCGAAAACCGCTCGTCTCGTGCTGCGCCTGCGCGCTGTCCATGACTTGGTTCACGGCGGCAATCACGCGCGTGGCGTTGCGCCGCGTGTGCTCGCAGCTGAGCAGATCGCCGCCGAGGCCGTCGCGCACGAAGGCCTGCGCGGCGATGAATACCTGCGGCTCGGCGCGGCGAAAGCGGTAGATGCTCTGCTTGGGGTCGCCCACGATGAACACGCTGGGCGCGGTCGCGCCACCGCCCGCGCCCGCGTAGCCCGAGAGCCAGGCGTGCAGCGCCTGCCACTGCAACGGGTTGGTGTCCTGGAACTCGTCGATCAGCAGGTGGCGCACGCGCGCGTCGAGCCGCTCCTGCACCCAGCCGCTGAGCACCGGGTCGGCGAGCATGGCCTGCGCGGCGCGCTCCACGTCGTTCATGTCCACCCAGCCGTGCTGCCTTTTGAGGTCCGCAAACTGCGCGCTCAGGCAGCGCGTCAGCCGCGCCATGCGCTGCTGGTGCTGCCACGCCGCGTGCTGGCGGCGCGCCGCGAGCAGGCCTTGCAGCTCGGGCTCGGCTGCGCACGCGGGCGCGAACTTTTCGAGGTTCTTGGCCAGCCGGTCTTGCGCGGCGACGAAGAGCGCCTTGCGCAGCCCGTCGAGGCGCTGCTGCGGGTCGGCGCAGTCGAGCGCGGCGTCGAGCGCCTGCGCCGCCTTTTGCGGGGTTTTTCCGGTCTGCTCCCCCAGGGTCTTGGCCAGCGCGCGCCAGCGCTGCACGCAGGCAGCGTCGCGCAGCGCGTGCGCGGGTTCGGCGTACGCGCGCAAATCGGGAAACTGCTCCTGGAAGGGCGGCACCGAGGCATCGACCACGCCCGCCGCGTCGGCGAGCGCGAACTCCACCCGCTTGGCCAGCGCTGCCGCCAGCGCCTTGTGCGTCTGCGCGCGGCCATGCAGGGCGACCATGGCCGCGTAGTCCGCGCGCAGGCTGGCGTCCGCCACCACGGTGTGCAAAAACGGCCCCCATACCGCGCGCACGGCCTGCGCGTCGTCTTCGAGCAATTCGAAATGCGCGGGCAGGCCCAGCGCCTGCAACAGCGCCAGCGGGGCCGTTCCGAGCAGCGCCGCAAACCAGCTGTGAAAGGTGCGAATCTGCACCGGGCGGCCGCTGGCCAGCGTCTGGCGGTAGAGGTTCTGGAGCGCGGCGCGCGCTTCCAGCGCGCGCTCGGGGTGAACGCCGCGCGCGCGCAATTCCCCGGTCAGGGCATCGAGCGGTTGGCGCGCAAATTCGCCGAGCCACTCGTGCAGGCGCTGGCGCATTTCGCCCGCGGCCTTTTTGGTGAACGTGATGGCCAGGATCTCGTGCGGCGCGCAGCCATCGAGCAGCGCGCGCAGCATGCGCGAGACCAGCATCCAGGTCTTTCCCGCGCCCGCGCAGGCCTGCACCGCCACGTTGCGCGCCGGGTCGCAGGCAATGGCGTAGAACGCCGCGCGCGTGACGCGCTGGCCGTTGTGCTCGTAGGCGGCAGGTGCTCCGGATGGAGCCTCGTGCGGGGCTGGATTCATCGCTGCGGCCTCATGCGTCCCAATCATGCGTCCCAAAAATCTTTGCGGCACAGGCCGCGTGCCGCGCAGTGCGTGCAGGCCGCGCCCTCGCCCAGGGCGGGCAGCGGCGCCCCCGCGGCGATGCGCCCGAAGTCGTGCGCAATGCCCGCGAGCAGCAGGTCGCGCAGGGGCAATACATCGGCCTGCTCGTACATCTGCGTCTGGCCGCGCTCGCCCACGTTGACGTAGGCGGCGCGCAGCCCGTCGTCGTCGCCGAGCAGCGCGGCGTAGAAGGCCAGCTGGGTGTCTTGCGCGCCGGCGCGCAGGCGCTGGCGCGTCTTGCCGACGTCCTCGGTCTTGTAGTCGATGAGCAGCGTCTGCGGCCCGTTGGCGGCTGCGTCTGCGGCCGCGACGCAGTCGATGCGGTCGATGCTGCCCACGAGTTGCACCGGGCCCAGGGGGCGGGTGGCGCGCTGCTCGGCCTGCCGGAAGCTGGCGCCGGCGCCCTCGTGCTGCGCCAGCCAGTGCAGATAGCCGTCGCGCAGCGGGGGCCAGCCGGCGGCGAACGGCAGAAACTCGCCCGCGCCCAGGCCCTGCTTTTGCGTGACGGCCTGCGCCGCGCCGTCCAGGCGCGCCACGCGGGTCGCGGGGTCGTCCGCGGGCGCGCGCAGAAGGTCCTCGTGAAACGCCTGCAGCACCGCGTGCAGCCAGTTGCCGAAGTCGCGTTTGTCCACCTCGCCGGCGAGCTCGTCGGCCGCTTGCAGGCCCAGCTGGCGCAGCGCGAAGAAACGGTAGGGGCAAAGCCGCAGGTCGGAGTACGCCGTGGACGAGAGCGTCCGCAGCGCCAGCGCCTGCCCTTGGGGCAGGGGACGGGGCGTGGGCGCTGCGGCCACGCTGCGCGGGCGGCGCGCGTCCACGCCGGTGCACGCCGCGCCTTCGAGTTGCAGCGCGAGCACCAGCGCGCTGGCCAGCAGCGGCTCGCCGCCGTCGTCGCCGCTGCGCCAGAGCAGGTCCACCACGGGCGTGTGCAAGGCGTTGTGCCACGCGGCGCGTTGCGCCGCCGCCAGCGTCTCGCGCGTGGGCAAGCCCCAGGCCTGGCGCTGCGCCCGACTCCAGCTGCCCACGGGGTCCGGCACGGGCGGCAGGCGCTTCTCGTCGCAGCCGGGAAGCACCAGCGCCGCGAACGGCCGCGCCAGCAGCTGGGGCAGGGGCAGGATGACCACGGGGGCGTCGCCCACCGGGGGGGGGACGAAGCGCTCGGCTTCGAGCACCTCGTCAGCCCAGCGGGTGAATTCGGCCAGCGCCATGCGCCGGCCAGCGCCGTCGCAGCCGTCGAACTGCGCCTCCTGGCCCGCCTGCAACCGCAAGGCGGCGAGCACGCGGGCGCCGGCGGCGTCCTGCGCGAGCCCGTTCCATTGGCCGCTGGCCACGAGCAGAGCGCGCAGCGCCTGCAACCACTGCGCGAGCGGGCGCGGTGCGTGCAGGCCGGCGCGCCATTCCTGCGCGCGCGCGACGCACGCGGCCACGGCGGGCTTGCCCGACCAGTCGCGCGCGGCGGCGTCCGTCCAGGCGGCCACCGGGGCCTGGCGCAGGGCCCGCTCGAGCGCGGCGAGCGCGTCCGGCGCGATGGCGGCGGCGTGTTTCAGCGCGTCGAGCAGGTCGTCGGCGGACGCGTCCCGGGCGCAGGCCCTGAGCGTCGCCATCAGCTGCGCGGCGGCCCGCGTGGTGGAAAGCGTCCACCCGCTCTCGTCGCGCAGCGCGACGCCGCAGCCGGCCAGGTGCGCGGCGATGCGGCGCGTGAGGGCGCGGTCGTTGGCCGCCAGCGCCACCGGGGTGCGGCCGGCGGCCATGTGCGCCAGCACGCAGGCGGCGGCGCGCTGGGCTTCGTCCTCGGCGTCCTGCGCCGTGTGCAGCGCGATGCGGCCCGAGGCGCCGGGCTGCGGCAGCGCCAAGCTCAGCGCCTTGGCGCCCCAATGGGCCCGCAGGGCCTGCGCCAGCGGATCCTCCTGAAAGCCCTGCAGCAGCACCAGGGCATCGACCGCGCCGCGCACCCCGGGCTCGAACAGCACGTCGCTGGCGTGGCGCGAGGCCAGCGCCCATTCCAGCGCAATGCGCAGCGCGGTGGCTTCGAAGCGCAGCGCCGAGCCTGCGTCCGCCGGCGGCAGCAAGCCGCGCGCCTGGACGGCCCAGGCCGCACGCTGCTCAGGGACAACGGCCGCCACCACCGGCGCCAGTTCGGCGGCCGCCTCCTGCAAGGGCGTGGCCAGCATGTCGCACTGGGCCGCAAGGCCGGCGCGCTCGAGCAGCGCGCGCGCACCCAGGGTGTCGCGCGCCGCATCGCCCGAGAAATCGTCGCCCTGGGGAACGAAGGCCGCGAGCCTGCAGGCCCAGCTGCGCGTGGTCTCGAACCGCGGGGCAAACCCCTCGGCGTGCTGCAGGGCCCAATGCTGCTGCGCCCAGGGCATGAGCTGGGCGTACGGCAGCAGCACCACGGTGCGCGCAGGGTGCGCGCCCTGCGCGTGCATATGCTGCGCCACCCGCGCGAAAACACCCTGCCACAAGGCAGCGCAGCGCTCGCCCGGGACTGCGCCAGCCGGAGCCGCGCAAGCGCCGGCCGCAGCGCCGTGCGTGGGATGGGTTTCTGTCACAATTCCCGGACTTTAAGCGAACACGGGGCGCCACCCGCGCCAAAACCAGGAATCCGCCCATGGCCAGCGAACTCATCAAACATGTCTCCGACGCCAGCTTTGACGCCGACGTGCTGCAGGCCGGCACCCCGGTGCTGGTGGACTGCTGGGCCCCATGGTGCGGCCCTTGCAAGATGATGGAGCCGATCCTGGACGAGGTCGCGGACAACTACCAGGGCAGGCTGCAGGTGGCGAAGATGGACGTCGACAAGAACCGCGAGACGCACGCGCGCTTCGGCATCCGCGGCGTCCCCACGCTGATGCTGTTCAAGGACGGCCAGCTGGCCGCGACCAAGGTCGGCGCCATGGCCCTGACCCAGCTCACCGCCTTCATCGATCAGCAGCTGGCCTGACCCATCGGGCGCCGTGCGGGCCTGCTTGCGCGATGGCGTCCCCCCGTGCAGCACACCCATTTTTCCTGTCATAATCGCCCCCGACCATCGGGCTGCACACCGCTTATGGCATGCAGCGCCGAGACCCCAGGCAGACCGGACCTGCTAGCCAGCAGCCCACCCGGCGCCCACCCTCCCCCAAGATTCACCCCCCCACTCCGTCCAGGAGTCGATCCATGCACTTAAACGAACTCAAGGCACTGCATGTGTCTGAAGTCCTCAAGCAGGCCGAAGAACTCGACATCGAAAACACCGGCCGCATGCGCAAGCAGGAGCTGATGTTCGCGATCATCAAAAAGCGCGCCAAGGCGGGCGAGCAGGTGTTTGCCGACGGGGTGCTGGAAATCCTGCCCGACGGCTTCGGCTTTCTGCGCAGCCCCGACACCAGTTTCACCGCGAGCACCGACGACATCTACATCTCGCCGAGCCAGGTGCGCCGCTTCAACCTGCACACCGGCGACATGATCGAAGGCGAGGTGCGCACGCCCAAGGACGGCGAGCGCTACTTTGCCCTGACCAAGCTCGACGCCGTCAACGGCGGCCCGCCGGAGCAGAACAAGCACAAGGTGATGTTCGAAAACCTGACGCCGCTGTTCCCCAAGGAGCAGATGCGCCTGGAGCGCGAGATCAAGGGCGAGGAGAACATCACCGGCCGCATCATCGACATCATCGCGCCCCTGGGCCGCGGCCAGCGGGCGCTCATCGTTGCCCCGCCCAAGAGCGGCAAGACGGTGATGATGCAGCACATCGCCCACGCCATCACGGCGAACAACCCCGACGTGCACCTGATGGTGCTGCTCGTCGACGAGCGCCCCGAGGAAGTGACCGAAATGCAGCGCACGGTCAAGGGCGAGATCATCGCCTCGACCTTCGACGAGCCCGCCGCGCGCCACGTGCACGTCGCCGAAATGGTCATCGAGCGCGCCAAGCGCCTGGTCGAGCTCAAGAAGGACGTGGTGATCCTGCTCGACTCAATCACCCGCCTGGCGCGCGCCTACAACAACGTGGTGCCCTCCTCGGGCAAGGTGCTCTCGGGCGGAGTGGACGCCGCCGCGCTGCAGCGCCCCAAGCGTTTCTTTGGCGCCGCGCGCAAGGTCGAGGAAGGCGGATCGCTGACCATCGTCGCCACGGCGCTGGTCGATACCGGCAGCCGCATGGACGAGGTGATCTTTGAAGAATTCAAGGGCACGGGCAACTGCGAAATCCACCTCAACCGCCGTCTGTACGAAAAGCGCGTGTTCCCGGCGATCGAACTCAACAAGAGCGGAACGCGCCGCGAGGAACTGCTGCTCGCGCCCGAAATCCTGCAAAAGACCCGCATCCTGCGCCAGTTCATGTACAACATGGACGAGATCGAATCCATGGAGCTCATGATCAAGAACATGAGGGCCACCAAGACGAACGTGGACTTCTTCGACATGATGCGCCGGGGCGGTTAAGGCCTGCTCCCGCCGCATGCAGCGGGGCAGAAACTGACCCTGAGCCAGGCCGCAGGCGGCTCGCTCAGGGGTGTTTCAATAAAGGCTTGCTGCCGGCCTGTTCGTGCCGACGACGCAGTTCAACCTCCATCCACTCCATGGATTGCTTCATGTCTTGCCGCAGCGATTCGATCTCGGATGGAGTCAACGGACGCGGCCGCGCGGAGGTGTCCGGCTTCTGACTACTTGGCTGGCAACTCATGGGCTTCGCCCCACGGGCCGCAAGGGCCAGGTCAGCAGCAGCCACAGGGCAGTGAGCGCGCTGGTCGCGGCAAACAGACCGGGGGCGCCGGCCCATTTCAGCAGCGCACCGCCCAGCGCGCCGCCGGCGAACAGGCCCAGCGACTGCATGGTGTTGTAGCTGCCCAGCGCCGCGCCGCGCAGCGCAGCAGGCGCCATGCGCGAGACGAGACTGGGCTGGCTCGCCTCGAGCGCGTTGAAGCCGCAGAAAAAGACGAACAGCAGGGGGCCGAGCAGCCACAGCGTCGGCGCGCTGCCGCTCGCGGCCAGCACGCCGAGCCCGGCCTGCACCGCAAGAATCAGCGCAATCGCCCCGAGCAGCGCGGCGCGCAGCCGGCCGGCGCGCTCCAGCGCAAACAGTCCGCCCAGGGTGGCAAACGACAGCACGACGGCGGGCAGGTACAGCTGCCAGTGCAGGTCCTTGGCGAGGCCGGCCTGCACGAGCAGGGCGGGAACCGCGACCCACATGCACAGCTGCACGGTGTGCAAAACGAACACGCCCAGGTTCAGGCGCAGCAGGTCCGGGTGCGCCCAGGCGTCGGCCAGCCGTGCACGCACGGCGTCCCTGCGCCGCTCGGCCTCTGCCGGAACGCAGCCCAGCAGCACGGCAACGCCCGCGAGCGCCAGCGCGCAGGTCAGGCCGAACAGCCCGGAAAGCCCGATCCGCGCCGCCAGCACGGGCGCCGCGACGAGTGCCACGGCAAACACCAGGCCCACGCCGCCGCCGACCAGCGCCATGGCCTTGGTGCGCACGGCGTCGCGCGTCTGGTCGGCGAGCAGCGCCATCACGGCGGCCGACACGGCGCCGGCGCCCTGCAGCGCGCGGCCCGCGAGCAGCCCGGTGAGCGAATCGGCACGCGCGGCGAGCAGGCTGCCGGCGGCAAATACCAGCAGGCCGAGAACGATCACCGGCTTGCGGCCCAAGCGGTCCGACGCCAGGCCCAGCGGCAATTGCAGCAGCGCCTGCGTCAGGCCATAAATGCCCATGGCCAGACCGACCAGCGCGGGGTCGTCCCCCCCGGGGTAGCTGCGCGCTTCCAGGGCGAACACGGGCAGCACCAGGAACAGCCCCAGCATGCGCAGCGCGAAGATCAGCGCCAGGCCAACGCTGGAGCGGCGCTCCAGCGCGGTCATGGAATGGCTGGCGTGGGCGGGGAGGGCTTGCTCCGACACTGCGGCGCCCGAAGAAGGTATGGACAAGGGATCTGGCACGGCGGTGCGCATGGGGCAAAGCCGGCATTCTCGCGCATCCCCTGCCCGAGGTCTGCGCTCTGGCGCTCCGGGACCGATGGGCCGCAGGCGCCGCCTGCCGCTGGCCCGTCGCCTATCATGGCGGGTTTTCCTCTCCGAACCTGCGCCGTGAGCTCATTTCCTGCTGCCGATGACGATCTCCCTGCCGACGACAAGTATCTGGCCCGCGCGCTGCGCGCGCAGCGCATCAGCATCCGGGGCGCGCGCACGCACAACCTCAGGAACATCGACCTCGACATCCCGCGCAACCAGCTCGTGGTGGTCACCGGGCTGTCGGGGTCGGGCAAGTCCAGCCTGGCGTTCGACACGCTCTACGCCGAGGGGCAGCGGCGCTACGTGGAGAGCCTGTCGGCCTACGCGCGCCAGTTCCTGGGGCGGCTGGACAAGCCCGACGTCGATCTGATCGAGGGCCTGTCGCCGGCGATTGCGATCGAGCAAAAGGCCAGCAGCCACAACCCGCGCTCCACCGTGGGAACGGTCACCGAGATCCACGACTACCTGCGCCTGCTGTACGCGCGCGCGGGCACGCCGTTCTGCCCCGAGCATGGCCTGCCGCTGGCCGCGCAGACCGTGGGCCAGATGGTCGATGCCGTGCTCGCCCTGCCGCAGGACACGCGCCTGATGGTGCTGGCCCCCGTGGCGCGCGGCAGAAAGGGCGAATTCACCGACCTGTTTGCGCAGATGCAGGCGCTGGGCTACGTCCGTTTTCGCGTGGACGGGCTGATCCACGAACACGAAAACCTGCCCGCGCTCAGGAAGACCGAGAAGCACGACATCGACGTGGTGATCGACCGCATCAAGGTGCGCCCCGACATGCAGCAGCGCCTGGCCGAGAGCATGGAGGCCGCGCTGCGCGTGGGCGGCACGCAGGGCCGGGTGCTGGCGCTGGAGATGGACAACGGCCAGGAACACCTGTTCAGTTCCCGGTTCGCCTGTCCCCTGTGCAGCTACGCGCTGGCGGAACTCGAGCCGCGCCTGTTTTCCTTCAACTCGCCCCTGGGCGCCTGCCCGGCGTGCGACGGCATCGGCCAGCGCGAAGTGTTCGACGCGGTGCGCGTGGTGGCCTTTCCCACGCTCAGCCTGGCGAGCGGCGCGATCAAGGGCTGGGACCGGCGCAACGGCCACTGTTTTGCGCTGCTCGAAAGCCTGGCCAGGCATTACGGCTTCGACGTGGAAGCCTCCTTCGAATCGCTGCCCGCCAAGGTCCAGCGGGCCGTTTTGCACGGCTCGGGCGAGGAGCAGATCGCCTTCGACTACGTCCTCGACGGCGAGAAGACCGGCCAGACCCGGATCAGAAAGCACGCCTTCGAAGGCATCGTGCCGAACCTGGCGCGGCGCTACCGCGAGACCGATTCGGCGCTCGTGCGCGAAGACCTGGCGCACTACCGCAGCACCCAGCCCTGCCCCGAATGCCAGGGCGCGCGCCTGCGCCGCGAGGCGCGCCACGTGATGCTCGGCGAGGGCCCCCAGGCGCGCGCGATTCATGAAATCGGCCGCGCCACGCTGAACGACGCGCAGGCCTGGTTCCGCGCGCTCAGGCTCAGCGGCGCGAAGGCGGAAATCGCCGACCGGGTGGTGCGCGAGATCGCCACGCGCCTGCAATTCCTCAACGACGTGGGCCTGGGCTATCTGAGCCTGGAGCGCAGCGCCGAAACGCTCTCCGGCGGCGAGGCGCAGCGCATCCGCCTGGCGTCGCAGATCGGCTCGGGCCTGACCGGCGTGATGTACGTGCTCGACGAGCCCAGCATCGGCCTGCACCAGCGTGACAACGAACGGCTCATCGCCACGCTGCAACACCTGCGCGACATCGGCAACAGCGTGATCGTGGTGGAACACGACCGGGACATGATGCGCGCCGCGGACCAGATCATCGACATGGGCCCGGGCGCGGGCGTGCACGGCGGCTGCGTGATGGCGCAGGGCAGCTACGAGCAAGTGTGCCAGCACCCGGATTCGCTCACCGGCCGCTACCTGGCCGGCAGCCTGTCGATCGCGCTGCCCGGGCGCCGCAGGCCCTGGCTGCCGCTGCCCGCGCCCGCGCAGGATGCGCCGGTGGCGGCGACCAAGGGCAGGCCGCGCTTTCCCGAGGCCCGGGCCGGCAAACGCCACGCCGAACACCCCGCCCGCCAAGAGGGCACGCTGCAGACGCTGCGCGTGGTCGGCGCCACGGGAAACAACCTGCGCGGCGTGAGCGTGGACTTCCCCGTCGGCCTGCTCACCTGCGTCACGGGCGTCTCGGGTTCGGGCAAGAGCACGCTGGTCAACGACACGCTGTACGCCGCCGTGGCGCGCCGGGTCCACCGCGCGCACGAAGAGCCCGCGCCGCACGAGGAGATCGTCGGAATCGAATACTTCGACAAGGTCATCAACGTCGATCAGTCGCCCATCGGGCGCACGCCGCGCAGCAACCCGGCGACCTACACCGGCCTGTTCACGCCCATCCGCGAGCTCATGGCCGAGGTGCCGAGCGCCAGGGAACGCGGCTACGGCCCCGGGCGCTTCAGCTTCAACGTCGCCGGCGGCCGCTGCGAGGCCTGCCAGGGCGACGGCGTGGTGAAGGTGGAGATGCACTTTCTGCCCGACCTGTACGTGCCCTGCGACGTCTGCCACGGCGAGCGCTACAACCGCGAGACGCTGCAGGTGCTGTGGAAGGGCCGGAGCATCGCGCAGATTCTGGAACTGACGGTGGAAGACGCGTTTGCCTTCTTCAAGGACCAGCCCGCGATCGCGCGCAAGCTGCAGACGCTGCTCGACGTGGGCCTGTCGTACATCCGCCTGGGCCAGGCGGCGACCACGCTCTCGGGCGGCGAGGCGCAGCGCGTGAAGCTGGCGCAGGAACTGAGCAAGCGCGACACCGGCCGCACGCTCTACATCCTGGACGAGCCCACGACCGGTCTGCACTTTGCCGACATCGACCTGCTGCTCCGGGTGCTGCACCAGCTGCGCGACGCGGGCAACACCATCGTCATCATCGAGCACAACCTGGACGTGATCAAAACCGCCGACTGGCTCATCGACATGGGCCCCGAGGGCGGCGCCGGCGGCGGCAGCGTGGTCGGCGTGGGAACCCCCGAGGACCTGGCGGCCAACCCGGCGAGCCATACGGGGCAGTACCTCGCGCCCTATCTGCGCACGCCGTCCATGGCGCTATAGCAAGCGGCTTCCATTCGGAACCGGGTACTCGAGAATGAAGGTTTGGCGCTGTCCTCGGTCCTATTCCCGCCGCCCAGAAAAGAAGCCCTGCCAAGGTCCAGCGCAGCGCGTCGGCCATTGTGCTTGCCTCGTGGGTTGCGCGGCAGCGGCCCCGCGCGGTCGCCCCGGTAAAATCCGCCGATGCTCAGAGCCAAAAATGAACTGCTCGCTGCGCTTGCAGCCGAGTTGGAAATCCTGTCGCCAGGCGCTGGCGCCAAGGCGGCGTTCGAATCCCCGAAGGTCGCGGCGCATGGCGATTTCGCCTGCACCGCCGCGATGCAACTGGCCCGCCCGCTCGAGCGCAATCCCCGCGAATTGGCCGAAAGCCTGCGCAGCGCGCTGCGCGGCAGGCCGGCGTTCCAGCGCTGGGTGTCGGACATCGACGTCGCGGGCCCCGGTTTCATCAATATCCGCCTGCTGCCCGCAGCCCGGCAGGAAGTCGTGCGCGAGGTGCTGGCCGCGGGCGCGCGCTATGGCTGCGCGCCAGAAAACGGCCGGCAGGTGCTCGTCGAGTTCGTCTCTGCCAACCCCACGGGCCCGCTGCACGTGGGCCACGGCCGCCAGGCCGCGCTCGGCGACGCGATCAGCAACCTGTTTGCCACCCAGGGCTGGAAGGTGCACCGCGAGTTCTACTACAACGACGCGGGCGTGCAGATCGAGACGCTGACGCACAGCACGCGGCTGCGCGCCAAGGGCTTCAAGCCTGGCGACGCATGCTGGCCCACCGACCCCGGGGATCCGGCGAGCAAGGCGTTCTACAACGGCGACTACATCCAGGACATTGCAAACGACTTCCGCGCCCGCAAGACCGTGCGCGCCGACGACCGGGAGTTCACGGCCAGCGGCGACGTGGACGACCCCGAAGCCATCCGCCAGTTTGCCGTGGCCTATCTGCGCAACGAGCAGGACAAGGACCTGCAGGCCTTCCACCTCCGGTTCGACGCGTACTTCCTGGAGTCCAGCCTGTACACCGGCGGCCACGTCGAGGCCACGGTCCGGCGGCTGGTGGCGAACGGCAAAACCTATGCACGCGACGGCGCCCTGTGGCTCAGGAGTACCGACTACGGCGACGACAAGGACCGCGTCATGCGCAAGCAGGACGGCACGTACACCTACTTCGTCTCCGACGTGGCCTACCACATCGACAAATGGGAGCGCGGCTACGCCAAGGTCGTGAACATCCAGGGAATGGACCACCACGGCACCGTCGCCCGCGTGCGCGCCGGCCTGCAGGCGGCCGGCGCGGGAATTCCCCAGGGCTACCCCGACTACGTGCTGCACACCATGGTGCGCGTGCTCAGGGGCGGCGCGGAGGTCAAGATCAGCAAGCGCGCGGGCAGCTACGTGACGCTGCGCGACCTGATCGAATGGACCAGCAAGGACGCGGTGCGCTTCCTCCTGCTCAGCCGCAAGCCCGACACCGAATACAGCTTCGACGTGGACCTGGCCGTGGCGCAGAACAACGACAACCCGGTGTACTACGTGCAGTACGCGCATGCGCGCATCCGCTCGGTGCTGCGCACCTGGCAGGAGTCGCTGGCGCAGCCGGGCGACGACGCGGCGGCCACGCTCCGGGACGCGGACCTGTCCAGCCTGGAAGCCCCCCAGGCCCAGGCCCTGATGCTGCATCTGGCCAAATACCCCGAGATGCTCGTGGCAGCGACCGAGGGCACGGCGCCGCACGACGTCGCCTTCTACCTGCGCGACCTGGCCGCCAGCTACCACAGCTACTACGACGCGCAGCGCATCCTGGTAGACGATGAAACCGTCAAGCGCGCACGCCTGGCCCTCGTCGCTGCGACCGCGCAGGTATTGCACAATGGCTTGGCCGTTCTGGGCGTATCGGCCCCAGACAGAATGTAGACAGTCATCACCATGAAAAAGCAACAGACGGGGGCAGGCCTCGCCGGTTTCATCGTCGGCGTCGTCGTCGGCCTGGGCCTTGCCCTGGCCGTGGCCGTTTACGTGACCAAGGTACCGATTCCGTTCCTCAACAGGAGCCTGGGCTGGGGCGCCGACATGGACGCCGCCGAATCCCGCAAGAACAAGGACTGGGACCCGAACGCGCCGTTGTACGGAAAGAATCCGGCCCGCCCCGTCACCCCGGCCTCCGCCGCGTCGGCCCCGGATTCCGCCGCAGCGCCGGATGCGCGCGCCGCAGCGTCCGAGGCCAAGGTCGAAAGCAAGCCCGGCGACGACCCTTTGACCGATCTGGCCATGGCCAAGGCGGCCCAGGGCAGCCCGGACCCGTTCGACTACTTTGTGCAGGCCGGCGCCTTCCGCACCCAGTCAGACGCCGACACGCAGCGCGCCAAGCTCGCCATGCTCGGCTGGGAGGCCCGCGTGAGCGCGCGCGAGCAGAACGGCCGGCCCGTTTTTCGCGTGCGCGTGGGCCCGTTCACCAAGCGCAGCGACGCCGAGCAGTTCAAGGAAAAGCTCGACGGTGCCGGGGTGGATTCGACGCTGATCCGGGTCGCACACTGATGCGCCGGCCCGTAAATAGTGGCACGAAATGAAATCGCTGCATTCCTTCTGATGCGCCTCAGTACACTGCGCAAGCCGCGCAATGTTCCTGCCTGCGGGCTTGCGCTTCCCTGCCCCCTCGGGCCGCGCTTTTTTCCCTGAACCTGGAGAGTCTTTGCCATGAAACGCCGTGAGTTTTCCCTGTCTGCCGCGGTCACCGCATCTGCCCTGGCGCTGCCCGCGGCCCCGCCTGCGCTGGCCCAAGTGCGCCAGTTCATGGAGGGCAAGGACTTCAAGCGGCTCGATCCGCCCGTGAAACCCGACGCGCCCGCCGGCAAGGTCGAGGTGCTCGAATTCTTCTGGTACTACTGCCCGCATTGCCATGATTTCGAGCCCATGCTGCAGGCCTGGATCAAGGCCGCGCCCAAGGACCGGGTCATCCGCCGCGTGCCCATCGCGTTCCAGGCGAGCTACGTGCCCCAGCAAAAGCTGTTTTACGCGCTCGAAGCCATGGGCAAGATCGACGAACTGCACGCCAAGGTGTTCCGTACGATCCACGTGGAGAAGAAGCCCCTCGGCAGGGACGAGGAAATTCTCGCCTGGGTGGGCGCGCAGGGCGTGAACGCCGCCAAGTTCAAGGAAATCTACAACTCGTTCAACGTGGCGAACAAGGTCCGGCACGCAACGCAATTGCAGGATTCCTACGCCGTGGAAGGGGTCCCCTCAATGGGCGTCGCGGGCCGGTACTACGTTGACGCCGGCATGATCCGCGGCGGCATGCCGGCCGTGCTCCAGGCGGTGGAATACCTGATCACCACGATCCGCAAAAGCTGACGCCCGCTCCCGGGGCCGGGGCCGCCGGCTCAGCCCGCTGCCGCGAGCAGGCTGTCCACGCCGTAGAGCCCCGCCATGCCGGCGAGCGCCGCCGGCATGCCTTGCACGGCAAAGGTCCGGCCCTGGGCCAGCACCGCGCGCCGGCATTCGAGCAACACGGCCAGCGCCGCGCTGTCAAACACCGCCGTGGCCGTCGCGTCCACGACCACGGCGGGCGCCTGCTCTGCCCTGAGCCCCTGCATGAGTTCGCGCAGACAGGCCGTGGCCTGGCGCTGGGTGAGTTCGGAAGGGAGTACCAGCATATTCGCAGGGAGCCTGTCAGCCCTTGGCCGCATTCGCCTTGTTGCGCTCGACCAGCGTTTCGATCAGGCCATCGATGCCCCGGGTGTTGATCACCTGCGTGAACTGGCTCCGGTAGGTCTCCGCCAGCCAGACGCCGAGCACGTTCATGTTGTAGATCTTCCAGCCAGCGCCATTGCCTGGGGTTTTTTCAAGGCGATAGTCGAGTTGTATGGGGGCTCCCCGGCCGAGGATCTCGGTGCGCACGAGCACGTCCTTGTCCTGCGGCGCGGCGCGCAGGGGCCGGACCTGAACGGTTTGCTCACTGACCCGCGTGAGCGCGCCCGCGTAGGTGCGCACGAGCAGTATCTTGAATTCCTCCTGCAGCCGCTTTTGCTGCTCGGGCGTGGCCTGGCGCCAGCCCGGGCCCACCGTTGCCGCCGTGATGCGGCGGAAGTTGACGTGCGGCATCACGGTCCTGTCGACCAACGCAACGAGCTTGTCCAACTCGCCGTTCTGGATGCTCTTGTCGGACTTCACGGCGTCGAGCACACCGTTCGTCAAGCGCTTGACCAGCGCGTCTGCGGCCTCATCCCCGGCCAGGGCCGGCAACGGCAGGCCCAGCGACGCGCTGGCCGCCAAGCAAAGGGTGGTACGCCCCAGGGAACGTCGGTTCATCATGGTCTTGCCTTTCAATCAGTGTGGGCAGTTGCTTTGAATTTCAGGGGGCTGGCATGCATGCGAGCCAAGAGGGTGCGTCGTCAAGGGCGTGCCGCGCCGGGTTTCTTGCGCGGCGACGCATCGCCGAAGGGCTCCTCGGGGAGCACGCCCTCGTTGGTGTCCTCCTCGTCTTCGTCCGGGTTGTTCGCCTCGCCGGCCTGGCTGCGCACCTGCAGGAACACATCGCGCATGAAGCTGTACTTGTCCAGCGCGGCGCTGTCGAGCACGGAACTGGCGCGCAGCAGGTTGCTGCGCAGGTCCACCACGCGCAGCGCGTACAGCGAATTGCGCGCCGAGAGGGGGTCCACATGATTGAGCAGATTGCCCTGCGTATCCACGGGCAGCGCAAAGGCGTCGCGCACCGTTGACGGCCCCAGAAGCGGCAACACCAGATAAGGCCCCGTGCCCACGCCCCAACGCCCGAGGGTGAGGCCAAAGTCCTGCCTGTAGCGGTCGATTCCCATTTCGCTGGCAATGTCCAGCACGCCGCCCAGGCCCAGGAAGGTGTTCACGTTGAAGCGTATGAAACTATTCCCCGCCGCCTCGCCACGCCCTTGCAGCACGTTGTTCACGAACGACCAGAGGTCTCCGACGTTTGCAAAGAAGTTGCTCACGCCCGTGCGCACGGGAGCGGGCACGGCCTCCCGGTAGGCCGTCGCCACGGGCCGCAGGAGCAGGGTATCGACATGCTCGTTGAATGTCGTCATGCCCCGGTTGTACGACTCCAGCGGATCGCGCGGGTCCGGGTTGGCGACGGTTGCGCAGCCGGTAAGCAGGGCTGTGCTGAGCGCCAGGCTGGCCACCAGACGCATTGCGGGGGGCCTGTTGCCCACGCCATGGGGCCGGGTCGTGTGGTGTGCAGGGTGCGTCATTTTCTGTTGCCCGTCGCGGCAGATTTTCCGCTTTCTTCGGCCTTGCCATAAAGGAATTGTCCGATGATGTTTTCCAGCACCACGGCCGACTGGGTCGCGGTGACCGTATCGCCCGCGGCCAGATTCTTCTCGTCCGCTCCGGCTTCGACGCCGATGTATTGCTCACCCAGCAGGCCGCTGGTGAGTATCTTCAGCGAGCTGTCCTTGGGGAACGCGTAGCGCTTCTCCATGGCCAGGGTGACCTGCGCCTGGTAGGTCTTGTCGTCGAATGCGATGGACTCGACGCGCCCGACCAGCACGCCGGCGCTGCGCACCGCGGCCTGGGGTTTGAGCCCGCCAATGTTCTCGAAACGGGCCGTGATGCGGTAGCCCGGCTGGAAGTTCAGGCTCAGCAGGTTGGCCGACTGCAGCGCCAGAAACACCAGCGCCGCAACCCCCAGCATGACGAAGAGACCGACCCAGAAATCGTTTTTGGAAGCTTGCATGGAATTCCTTCATCTGCCGGCAGCGCCGGCCTCAAATATTGAACATCAGCGCCGTGAGGACGAAGTCCAGCGCCAGCACGCACAGGGACGCCAGCACCACCGAACGCGTGGTGGCGCGCGCCACGCCTTCGGGCGTGGGCTTCGCCGCGTAGCCTTGCAAGAGGGCGACGAAGGTCACGGTGAATCCGAAAACCAGGCTCTTGAGCACGCCATTGCCCAGGTCCTTCCAGACGTTCACGCCCCCCTGCATCTGGCTCCAGAAAGCCCCCGGGTCGATGCCGATCATGAGCACGCCCACGACCCAGCCGCCGATCACGCCCACGGCGCTGAACACCGCTGCCAGCAAGGGCATGGTGATCACGCCGGCCCAGAAGCGGGGCGCCAGGATGCGGCGCACCGGGTCCACGGCCATCATCTCCATCGCGCTGAGCTGCTCGCCCGCGCGCATGAGGCCGATCTCGGCCGTGAGCGAGGTGCCCGCACGGCCCGCGAACAGCAGCGCCGTGACCACGGGCCCCAGCTCCCGCACCAGCGACAGGGCCACCAGCAGCCCCAGGGCCTCGGACGAGCCATAGCGTTGCAGCGTGTAGTAGCCCTGCAGGGCGAGAACGAAACCCACGAACAGACCGGATACGGCGATGATCGCCAGCGAGTGGTTGCCCAGGAAATGCACCTGGTCGCGCACCAGCGCGGGCCGCATGCAGGTCGCAGCGGCGAGCCGCAGCAGCCGCGCAAACAAGCGTGCGCCCGTGCCGATGTCGGCCAGCTTGCAGCGCACGGCAAAGCCGATGTCGGAAGGCCGGTACCCGCTCATGGTGCATTCCCTCCCGCGGGGCCGAAGTCCTGCGCCAGCGCGGGGCCCGGGTAGTGAAACGGCACCGGCCCCGCCGGCAGGGCGTTCACGAACTGGTGCACCAGCGGGTCGCGGCTGGCGCGCACCTCGTCGGGCGTTCCCTGCGCCGCGACCACGCCCGCGCCCAGAATGATTACTTGATCGGCCAAACGGAAGGTCTCCTCGACGTCGTGCGACACCACGATGCTCGTCAGCCCCATCGCATCGTTGAGCTGGCGGATCAGCTGCGCGATCGTTCCCAGCGAGATCGGATCGAGCCCGGCAAAGGGCTCGTCGTACATGACGAGCTCCGGGTCCAGGGCAATCGCGCGGGCCAGCGCCACACGCCGCGCCATGCCACCCGATATCTCGTTGGGCATCAGATCGCGTGCGCCGCGCAGCCCCACGGCGTGCAGCTTCATGAGCACGACGTCGCGGATCAGCGCCTCCGACAGGTCCGTGTGCTCGCGTAGCGCAAACGCCACGTTCTCGAAAACGCTCAGGTCGGTAAACAGCGCGCCGAACTGGAACAACATGCCCATGCGCCGGCGGGCGGCGTACAGGCCGCGCGCGTCCAGGTGGCCCATGTCGTGGCCGTCGAACAGGACCCGGCCGCTTTGCGCGCGCTGCTGTCCGCCGATGAGCCGCAGCACCGTGGTCTTGCCACCGCCCGAGGCGCCCATGAGCGCCGTGACCTTGCCGCGCGGAATCGTCAAGCTGACGCCGCGCAGGATCGCGCGCTCGGCGTAGGAAAACCGGACGTCGCACAGTTCGGCAAGCAAAGAGGGTTCAGGCATGCAAAGAAAGGTCTCACAGAAATCCGGGGCGGCTTTCCCGGCGGGAAGCCATACCCCGATCAGGGCTACGGACAGGCTCCGACGTGCATGTCCGCAAATTGAAGCACCCGAATGGCGCCGGGCATTCCCGCTTCGGGTCAACCCGGAATCAAGTACCCGCCGATTGTGCCAACAAAAGAGGCTGCGGTGCACGAATCGAATATCGACAGGCGGTGCGCCGATACATTTGTAAAACCCAAGTAACCCACGGTTTCGTTCGTTTCTTTTGTGCTGTAATCACCGGACGCCAAGATCAGTTCCACCGTCGCCCGCCCGCCGCGCCGGGCCCCACCGCGACACCCACACCGCGAGGCTCTCATGGAGACGAATTCACCCGCCGGATACCTTAGTCTCGAGGGCCTGCGCTCAGCCGTCGCCGGGCTGCACGTGGACACCGTCATCCTGGCCTTTACGGACATGCAGGGGCGCCTCGTCGGGAAACGCATTTCGGCACGGTTGTTTCTTGACAACATTGCCGCGCACGGCGCCGAGGCGTGCAACTACCTCCTCGCGGTGGACGTCGAAAACAACCCGGTGGACGGCTTTGCCATGGCGAGCTGGGATCGCGGCTACGGCGACATGGCGCTCATCCCTGACTTTGCGACGCTGCGCATGCTGCCCTGGCTTGAGGCAACGGCGCTCGTCACGGCCGACCTGCGCTGGATGGACGACTCGCCCGTCGAGCAGGCGCCACGGCGCATCCTGCAGCGCCAGTTGGAGCGCCTCGCGGAACGCGGTCTCACGGCGCTGGTCGGAACCGAGCTGGAGTTTCTCGTGTTCGACGACAGCTACCGCGAAGCGTGGCGCAAGGGCTACCGTGACCTCACTCCGGCGAGCGACTACAACATCGATTACGCGCTGCTCGCGTCGTCGCGCATGGAGCCGCTGCTGCGCGACATCCGCAATTCCATGGACGGCGCGGGCATGTACTGCGAGGGGGTGAAGGGCGAGTGCAATCTGGGTCAACAGGAAATCGGCTTTCGCTACGCCAACGCGCTCACCACGTGCGACAACCACTCGGTGTACAAGAACGGCGCGAAAGAAATTGCCTTCAAGCACGGAAAATCCCTCACGTTCATGGCGAAGTTCAACGCGCGCGAAGGCAATAGCTGCCACATCCACATCAGCCTGCGGGACACGGCCGGCAAAGCCGTCTTCGCCGATCAGAATGCAGCGCACGGCATGTCCACCCTGTTTCGGCAGTTTCTCGCGGGGCAGCTTGCCGTGATGCGCGAACTCACCCTGTTTCAGGCGCCGAACGTCAACTCGTACAAGCGCTACGTTCCCGGATCGTTCGCACCCACCGCCCTGGTGTGGGGATTCGACAACCGCACCTGCGCGTACCGGGTGGTCGGTCAGGGTTCGGGGATGCGCGTAGAGAATCGGCTGCCCGGCGGGGACGTGAACCAGTACCTCGCCGTCGCTGCGTTCATCGCCGCCGGCCTGTACGGCATCGACCACGGGCTCGAACTCGGGGACGCGTTCACGGGCAACGCGTACAAGGGCGACGTGCCGCGGGTTCCCGCGTCCCTGGACGAAGCCGCAGCGCTGTTCGAGCACTCGGCAGTCGCCCGGGAGGCATTCGGCGACGCGGTCGTTGCGCACTACCTCAACGCCGCCCGGGTGGAACTCGCCGCGTTCGGGGCGGCCATCACCGATTGGGAACGAATCCGTGGTTTCGAACGGCTCTGAGAGCCACGCAACGGCATCCCCTGCGCCGCTCATCGGCGTGACGACGTACCTTGAGCAGGCCCAGACCGGGGTCTGGGACGTGCGTGCATCGTTCCTGCCCAAGGTCTATCTCGATGCCGTCACCGACGCCGGCGCCATCGCGCTCCTGCTGCCGCCACAGCCCGTCACCGCGCAGATTGCCCGCGCGGTGCTCGCGCCGCTCGACGGGCTCATCGTCACGGGGGGCGCCGACGTGGACCCGGCCCGCTACGGGCAGCGGTCCCACGAACGCACGACGACCCCACGGACCGAGCGCGACGAGTGGGAGGCGCAGCTGATTCGGGCAGCGCGCGCCATGGACCTCCCCCTGCTCGGCATTTGCCGGGGCATGCAATTGCTCAACGTCACCCTCGGCGGCACCCTCGTGCAGCACCTGCCCGATCGCATCGGCTCCGATGCGTACCAACCCGGTGCGGGTCAGTTTGGCCGCGCCACGGTCACGCTGGAGCCGGACTCGGCCCTTGCCGCGATCTTCGGCAACCCCGAAAAAGGAATGGCCGTCCCGGTGTACCACCACCAGGCCGTGGACACCGTCGCGGGCGGGCTGCGGGTCACCGCGGTCACTGCGGACGGGGTCATCGAGGCGGTCGAATGCGCGCGCATGCGCTTTTGCATCGGGGTGCAGTGGCATCCCGAAGAAAACGCCGAAGATCGGCGCATCTTTGCCGGACTGGTGCGTGCAGCGCGCGCGTACCGCACGGCCCGGCACGCCCGCAACGAAGAACCCGCAGGACACGGCGCATGAGCTACACCATCATCAACCCCGCCGACGAGAGCATCGTCGCCACGGTCGAGGCCACGACGATCCACGCAACGGACGCGGCCATCGCGCGCGCCGCGCGTGCGCAGCGCGACTGGTCCGCGCGCGCGCCCGCGGACCGGGCCCTGTTGCTGCGCCGATTCGCCGATGCAGTGGATGGCGCGCGCGAGGAACTCGCGGGGCTGGAGGTGCGCAACGCGGGCCACCCCATCACCCAGGCCCGGTGGGAGGCAGGCCACGTCCGCGACGTTCTCGCGTATTACTCCGCGACCCCGGAGCGCCTGTTCGGGCGGCAGATTCCCGTGGCCGGCGGGCTGGACATCACCTTTGCCGAACCCCTCGGTGTCGTCGGCGTCATCACCCCGTGGAACTTTCCCATGCCGATCGCGGCATGGGGGTTTGCACCCGCCCTCGCGGCGGGGAACGCCGTCGTGCTCAAGCCCGCCGAGTGGACGCCGTTGACGAGCATCCGGCTCGCCGAGCTCGGCCTCGCGGCGGGGCTTCCCGAGGGCCTGTTCCAGGTGCTGCCGGGCAAGGGATCGGTCGTGGGGGAACGCTTCGTGGACAACGAAACGGTGCGCAAAATCGTGTTCACCGGGTCCACCGAGGTCGGCGCCCGCATCATGGCGGGCTGCGCGAAGCAGATCACCCGGGTGACCCTGGAACTCGGGGGAAAGTCCGCGAACATCGTTTTCGCGGACTGCGACCTGGAGAAGGCCGCCGCCACCGCCCCCTACGGAGTCTTTGAAAATGCCGGGCAGGACTGCTGCGCGCGCAGCCGCATCCTCGTCGAGCGCAGCGTGTACCAGCGCTTCATGGCCCTGCTCGAACCCGCGGTGCGCGGGGTGGTGGTCGGTGACCCGGCGGCAGAGAGCACCGAGATGGGCCCCCTCGTGACCGCGAGCCACCGGGACCGGGTGGCCGCCTTCGTCCCGCACGACGCCGACGTCGCGTTCCGCGGTACCGCCCCCACGGGCCCGGGGCACTGGTACCCGCCCACCGTCCTGACCCCCGCACGCAACGCGCGCGCCGCGCGCGAGGAAATCTTCGGCCCCGTCGTCTCGGTGTTTCCGTTCGACGACGAAGCCGACGCCATCGCGTTCGCCAACGCGAGCCCCTACGGCCTGTCGGGATCGATCTGGACGCGCGACCTCAGCCGCGCAATCCGTGTCGCCCGCGCCATCGATTCGGGAAACCTCTCGGTGAACTCGCACTCCTCGGTGCGCTACGCCACCCCGTTTGGCGGCTTCAAACAATCGGGGCTCGGACGCGAGCTCGGGCCCGACGCGCCCCTGGCCTTCACCGAGACCAAGAACGTATTCATCGCCGTTGACCCGTATTCCGCAAAACACTAACCCCCAACAAGGAGCACCATGAGCGTCCCCCGCATCCACCTCACACAGCGTCTCGGCGGCCGGGTTGCCGTCATCACCGGCGGCGCTTCGGGAATTGGCCTTGCGAGCGCCAAACGGCTCGCCGCCGAAGGCGCCCGTGTCGTCATCGGCGACATGGACGCGGCCGCAGGGCAGGCCGCGGCCAGCCTCGTGGACGGACTCTTCGTGCGCGTCAACGTCACGGACGAAGCCGAGGTCGACCACCTCTTCGACGAAGCCGCCCGCGCGTACGGATCGGTCGACATCGCGTTCAACAACGCGGGCATTTCGCCGCCCGACGACGACTCCATCGAGACCACCGAACTGCCCGCATGGCAGAAGGTTCAGGACGTCAACCTGAAGTCGGTGTACCTCTGCTCGCGCGCCGCACTGCGCCACATGCTCGCGCAGCGGCGCGGATCGATCATCAACACCGCCTCCTTCGTCGCCGTGCTGGGCTCGGCGACTTCGCAGATCTCGTACACCGCGTCCAAGGGCGGCGTGCTCGCCATGAGCCGCGAGCTGGGCGTGCAGTTCGCCCGGCAAGGCGTCCGGGTGAACGCCCTGTGCCCGGGGCCGGTGAACACGCCGCTCCTGCAGGAACTCTTTGCCAAGGACCCGGAGCGCGCGCAGCGGCGGCTCGTGCACATTCCCGTGGGGCGCTTTGCCGAACCCGATGAAATCGCCGCCGCCGTCGCCTTCCTCGCGAGCGACGACGCATCGTTCATCACCGGCTCGACCTTTCTCGTCGATGGCGGAATCAGCTCGGCCTACGTCACGCCCCTGTGACGGGTCGCGCGGGGGCTCCGCGGAACGGGCACGGCCCGCTGTCCTGAAGATTCATGCTCCGGGCCTGCGCGCTGGCGGGTCCTGGAAGTTGCCTGAACGGAGCCAATCCAGACCGGCCGAGGTGCCCCCGGCCGCCGCCTGCCGCGGGCGGTACTCGCAGCCGATCCAGCCGTCCCAGCCGCACTGCGCCGCCACCTCGTCGATCACGGCGAAGAGATAGGCGTGGTTCAACTCCCCGACGTCTGGCTCATGCCGTTCGGGAACACCGGCAATCTGCAAGTGACCGACGCGCCCGCTGGGCAAGTATTTGCGGATCTTCGTCGCCACGTCGCCCTCGACGATCTGGCAGTGGTACAGGTCCATCTGCACCTTCAGGTTGGCTGCGCCAACCAGTTCAATGATGGCGTGCGCGTGGTCCTGGCGGTTCAGGAAGAAGCGCGGGACGTCGCGCGTGTTGATCGGCTCGAGCAGCAGGTCGCGGCCCGACTTCGCGGCCTCGGCCGCGGCCCAGCGCAGGTTTTGCACGTAGATCGCTTGCACCGCGTCGCGCGCGCTGCCATGCGCCACCAGACCGGCCATCACATGGATGCGCGGGCAGTCAAGTGCCTGCGCGTAGTCGAGCGCGCGCACGATGCCTGCGCGGAACTCGGCCTCGCGCCCGGGCAGGCTTGCCAGGCCGCGCTCACTCCCGTCCGGATTCCCCGGCGGCGCGTTGAAGAGCACTTGCTGCAGGCCGTTGGCCCGGAGCCGCGCAGCGAGTTCGAGCGCAGGATACGCATAGGGGAAGAGGTATTCGACCGCGCGAAAGCCGTCGCGCGCGGCGGCCTCGAACCGATCGAGGAAATCGAGCTCCGGGTAGAGCATCGAGAGGTTGGCGGCAAAGCGGGGCATGGCCTGTCTTCCAAAAATAAAGTGGGAATGCCGGCAGCAGTCCAGCCTCCGGGCGAACGCAGCAGCTCTTGTCGCACGCCGGGCCTTCGTTCATGAGAGCGCCCTGAACGCCTTGAGGAAGAAGTCCGTGCTGCCGAAGTTTCCGGACTTCAGCGCAATGTGCAGCGGCGCAGCACGGGCTGCGCTGTGGCACCACGGGACGCCGGGGTCGATCTGCGCGCCGATCTGCAACTGCGTGATGCCCAGCGCCTGGACGCAGGCGCCGGACGTCTCGCCGCCAGCGACGACCAGCTGGCGCACGCCCTGCGCCACCAGCGCGCAGGCGATCGCCGCGAGTACGCGCTCCACCATGGCGCCCGCCGCGTCCACGCCGAGCTGCGCCTGCACGGCCTTCACGGCCGCGGGTTCGCTCGTCGAATAGACCAGCACCGGACCGTCGGCGAGCCGCGGTGCGGCCCAGGCCATGGCCTGCGCGACGGGGTCTGCGCCATGCATGAACTGCAGCGGGTCCAGCGCAAGGGCCGCGTGGCCGGCGTCGATGAAGGACTGCACCTGCCGGTTCGTCGCCACCGAGCAACTGCCCGATACCACCGCCTGCAACCCCGCCGCCGGCGGCAGTGCGCTCGCGGTTGGCGAGGGCGCAAGGCCGAAGTTGGCCGGCAGGCCGATCGCCACGCCGGAACTCGCCGTGACCAGCGGCATGCCGGCGAGCGCCGGGCCGAGCCGCAGCAGATCGTCGTTCGTCACGGCATCGACGATCGCCACGCCCACGCCTTGCGCGCGCAGTTGCGCGATGCGTTCGCGGATCGCCGTGCTGCCCTGCGCGACCGCAAGGTAGTCGATCAGCCCCACCTTGCGCCGCGTCTGCGCCTGCATCACGCGCACGAGGTTGGCGTCGCCCATCGGCGTGAGCGGATGGTCCTGCATGCCACTCTCGCTGAGCATCACGTCGCCGACGAAGAGATGGCCCTTGAACACCGTGCGCGCGGTGTCGGGGAAGGCCGGCGTGGCGATGGTGAATTCGGTTTGCAGGGCGTCCATCAGCGCCTCGGTGACCGGGCCGATATTGCCTTGCGGCGTGCTGTCGAAGGTGGAGCAGTACTTGAAGTAAATCTGCTGCGCGCCTTGCGCCTGCAACCAGCGCAGCGCGGCCAGCGACTGCCCGATGGCATGCTGCGGCGCGCTGGTGCGCGACTTGAGCGCCACGACCACCGCGTCCCCCTCGGCGGCGAGCGACTCCTCGGGTACGCCCATGACCTGCACCACGCGCATGCCGGCGCGCACCAAGTTGTTCGCCAAGTCGGTGGCGCCGGTGAAATCGTCGGCGATGCAGCCGAGTCGCAGGCCCATGGCTTGATCAGGCATCGGGGCCGGTTGGCACGGTGCCCGAAAAATTGCCCGCGTCCGTAGCCTGTGCCTTCGGCAGTTCGATCCCCGGAAAGATCTTGATCACCGCACTGTCGTCCTCCTTCGCGAAGCCCGCCGTAGACGCCTGCATGAACATCTGGTGCGCCGTCGAGGCCAGCGGCAACGGAAACTTGCTGGCGCGCGCCGTGTCGAGCACCAGACCCAAATCCTTGACGAAGATGTCTACCGCCGAGAGCGGCGTGTAGTCGGCCGCGAGCACGTGCGCCATGCGGTTCTCGAACATCCAGCTGTTTCCGGCGCTGTGCGTGATCACCTCGTAGAGCGCTGCGGCGTCAACCCCCGCGCGCAGGCCCAGCGCCATCGCCTCGGCAGCCGCCGCGATGTGCACGCCGGCCAGCAGCTGGTTGATGATCTTCACCTGGCTGCCCACGCCCGCGCGCTCGCCCAGGCGGTAGACCTTGCCGGCCATGGCCTCGAGCACCGCGCCCGCGCGCGCATAGGCTTGCGGCCTGGCTGACGACATCACCGTCATTTGCCCGGCAGCGGCCTTGGCGGCGCCGCCGGAGATCGGCGCGTCGATGTAGTGAATGCCGACCTGGCCCAAGCGCTCCTCGAGCGCGACCGACCAGTTCGGATCCACCGTGGAGCACATGATGAAGGTGCTCTCGGGCTTCATCGCCGCGGCGGCACCGCCTGCGCCGAACAGCACGGACTCGGTCTGCGCCGCGTCAACGACGACGCTCACCAGCACCTCGCAGGCCGCTGCGACTTCGGCCGGGGTGCCGCAGGCGACGCCGCCCTGCGCGGCGAAGGCCGCCGCCGCGCCCGGCCGCAGGTCGCACGCATGCACCTCGTAGCCGTTGGCGCGCAGTGTCCGCGCGATGCCGGCGCCCATCGCGCCCAGGCCGATGATTCCGACTTTCTTCACCACGGGACGCACAGATTCTCCCGGGATGCGCGCGCAGGCTCCGGCCTGGAGCGCCATGCCGTCGGGTCCGAAGCCGGTCCCGACGGACGAGTCAATCAACGCTTGTCGGTCCATGCTCGATATCCTTGCTTGCTACGGGCCTCAGCCCTTGACGGAACCAGCGGTCAGGCCGGTGATGATTTGCTTGGCCGCAACGAAAGTGAAGATCAGTGGCGGCAGCGCGATGAGCACGCCCGCGGCCATGATCCTTCCCCACTCCACACCGGTGTCGGTGATGTAGTTGGAGATCGACGCGGGCAATGTGCGCGTGATCCGGTTGGTCAGGATGAAGCCCAGGATGAACTCGTTCCACGCGAGCCGGAAGGTGAAGATCGCTGCTGCGGCCAGTCCCGGCCGCAGCAGCGGCAGAACGATCTTGTAGAACACCTTGAAGGGACCGCAACCGTCGATGGCTGCGGCCTCCTCGAGTTCCACCGGCACCTGGTCGATGAAGCCGTAGAGCAGCCAGATGGTGAACGGAAGATTCAATGCCACGTACACCAGCACCACGCCCGAGAGCGTGTCCCCGATGCCCCAGTCCGACCAGATGACGAACACGGGCACCGCGAGCACGGCCGGCGGCAGGGTGCGCAGGATCAGCGTCGAATAGCTCAGCGGTGCGCGGCCCAGGAAGCGGAAACGCGCCATCGCGTAGGCGCACATGCTGCCCAGCGTCAGCGTGATGAGCGTCGCGCAAAGCGAGACCTTCAGGCTGTTGAGCATGTAGCGGTCGATGTGCTGGTCCTGGATCACCGCGCGGTAGTTCTCCAGGGTCGGCGCAAACAGCCAGGACCACCGCGTGTCGAATATCTGCGCCTCGGTCTTCACCGAGGTCAACGCCATGATCAGCATCGGCAGCAGGCAGGCAGCGGCCAGCAGCGTCAGGATCGTGTAGTGCAGCGGCGAGCCGCGCGGCGTGGCTTCGGCGTGGGTCATCGACGGGACGCGGCCTTGAGGGGGTTGGAGATCAGCAGGATCGCAAGCGACAGCGCCGACACGATGACCAACAGCAGGATCGACAGCGCGGCCGAGTAGCCCAGCTTCTGGCTGATGAATGCCGCCTTGAAGATGTGCAGCGAGAACAGTTCCGTGCTCAGGCCCGGGCCGCCAAAGGTCATGACGTAGATCACCTCCAGGCTGCGGAAGCCGTCGATCATGCGCGCCAGCAGCGTCACGATGAGGATCGGCTGGACGATCGGGAGCTTCACGCGCACGATTTGCTGCCACCCGTTGGCGCCGTCCATGCGCGCTGCATCGAGCACGCTCTCGTCGAGCCCCTGCAGGCCGGCGAGCACCATGATCAGCACGAAGGGCGTCCACTGCCAGACGTCGGTGAGCACCATCGCGCCGAAGGCCAGCGCCGGGCTGGCGAGCCATGCCTGCGGCGCGATGCCGACCCACGCGAGCGCCTGGTTGATGGGGCCGAAGTTGGCGTCGAACAGGTAGCGCCAGATCAGGCCGACGCAGATCGGCGCGATCATCATCGGCAAAACGAAGAGGGAGCGGAAAAAGCGCATCCCGCGGACCGGTTTTTCGAGGAAGAGCGCGAGCGCCACGCCGAGCAGCAGCTCTGCCGTGACGGCGATGAACACGAAGGCCAGGGTGACTCCCATGGAGGTCCAGACCTGCGGGGACTCGAGCATCTGGACGAAGGCCTCGATCCCGACGAAGCGTGCGGTATCGAAATCCGTCCCCATCGGCCAGTCGTAGAAACTGAGCCGCACCGCGTTGGCGATCGGGTACACCAGCCCCGCGAGCATGACGAGCAGCGCAGGCAGGATGTAGGCATACGGCGTCAAACGCGCCATGCGTGCTGCCGGGGTCATCGGGGTTTGCGGGGTTTGCGCGTCAGTTCCTGATCCACCCGCCCTTGCGCAGCACGTCCTCGGCGTTCTTCACGACCGCGTCGAGCGCCTGCTTTGCGGGCCGGCTCCCGGCAATCACGTCGGACAGGGCCTGGCCGAGGATCTGCTGGCTGATGTGGTCCCACTCGGGGATCAACGGCCGCCAATCGGGGTTGGTGATCTTCAGTGCCGCGCGCAGGGCGGGTATCTCGATGGCGTACTTCTTGCCGACGTCGGCGTTGTCCACCGTGCTCCAGCGGTTGATGTTGCCGCCGGCCAGACCGATCTTCAGGTCCGCCTGCTTGCTGGTCATCCACTGCATGAAGAGGAAGGCGGCGTCCTTGTTGCGCGCGTTCCGGGGGATCGCCAGCGCGAATCCGCCGCTTTGGGCCGAATGCTGCGTGCCCTTCGGATGCACCGCGTAGCCGACCTTGCCGACGATCTTGCTCTTCGCCGGGTCCCGCACCGGGCCGAATACCGAAACCGAATCGAGGTACATCGCCGCCTGTCCCTGCAGGAACGCGTTCTGCATCTCGCCGAAACCATAGCTCGGGATTCCGGCCGGCCCGGTCTCGACGATCTCCCGGAGCACTTGCGCCGCGCGCACGCCCTGCGCGTTGTTGAAGGCCGCGCGCCAGTTGCCGTCGAACACCGCACCGCCATGCGGCGTCAGATGCAGCAGCCAGGCCGCAGTGACCTGATGGCCGGTCTGCCCGCGCGAGGTCAGGCCGCCGATGCCCTCCCGGTCCCTGATGGTGTGGCAGGCCCGGAGCAACTCGTCGTAGGTCTTGGGCACCGCGATCCCGTGCTTTTCCAGGATGTCGGCGCGGTAGGCCAGAACGCCGGTCTCCGCGCCGAACGGAATGCCGTAGGGCCGCGCGCCGGGTCCGGGCAGGTACGTCTTCGGGCCGCCCACCAGGGCGTTCGTCTCCCAATACCTGGTGATGATGTCGTTCTGGTCCCAGGCGGGATCGGCGAGCGCCTTGTTGCCGAAGTACGGCTCCAGCGACTCCAGCAGGTTCTTCTTCACGTACTCGGTCTTCCACATCACCACGTAGACGATCACGTCGTAGTCGCCATGGCCCTTCTTGCCCATTTCGAGCACCTGCTTGTCCTTCATGCGCAGGTACTGCATCTTGTCGCGCTCGACCCGGATTCCGGTCGTGGCACTGAACTCGGCGAACAGCTTCTCGGCTTGGTCGTAGTGCGGGTGCGCCGGGTAGTTGACGACGAGGGTCTGGCCCCGGTACTTGGCGTAGCGGTCCTGCGCCACCGTGTGGACCCAGGGCCCGAGCGCCGCGCCGGCTGCGACGCCTTGCAGCAGGCCACGCCTTTTCATGCGCTTGTCCCCGGTCGCCGGGTCAGCGCCGGCTGCGGCGTACCGGCCGGGCCGAGCGCGAAGCCCACACGGGCGCAGGGCGCGGACATCAGTACGCCACCGCTCGGGTCGAGGGGCCGGCCAGCGCGAGCTCGGCGGCGTCGAAAGTGAGCTCGATCCTGAGTCCCACGGGGTCGCGCAAGAAAAGCTGGTGCAGCGCAACGCCCGGCACCGATGCCTCCTGCCAATCGACGCCCTGCGCCGCGAGGTGTTCGCGTGCGCTCTTCAGGCCGCAGGTGCGCAGCGAGACGTGGTTCAGCTTGCCCGTGGGCAACGCATCCGCTGGTGCAGGCTCGCCGTCGGGCGCATTCCCGGCCAGGTGCACGAGCGCCTGCGCGTCGGCGTACAGCCAGTGCCCGGGAAACGGGAACGGTGGCCGGTCTCCCTCGCGCAAGCGCAGGACCCGCGAGTAGAAATCCAGCAGAACGGGCAAGCTGTCTGCAGCAACCCGCAAAGTGAAGTGATCGATCTGGACGGCTCTCATCCGCGTGCCTCCGAGATGGCCATCATGCGGCTTGCGGGAGCCCCTGCGCATACTCGTTTTCACCAGGGTGAAGAATCCGGCGCTGCGCGCATGCGTCGGCGCGCACGCCGCGCACGGGCGGGAATTCAAACCCGCCCCTCCTGCACCGCATGGCAGGCGATCCGTATGCCGCCCAGGCTCTGGAGCTGCGGCCGCTCGGCGCGGCAGCGCGCATTCGCATGCGGGCAGCGCGGGTTGAAGGCGCAGCCCGGCGGCGGGTTCAACGGGTTCGGCACCTCGCCCTGCACCGGCGTGCGCGGGCGGCCCGTGTCGTGCATCTTCGGGATGGCGTCGAGCAGCATGCGCGTGTAGGGGTGGCGCGGCGCGTCGAACAGCTGGCGCTTGTCCGCGAGCTCCACCAGACGGCCCAGGTACATCACGCCCACTTGGTCGCTCACATGGCGCACCACGGCCAAGTTGTGGCTGATGAACAGATAGGTCAGCTGCCGCTGGCGCTGCAGGTCCTTCATGATGTTCAGCACCTGCGCCTGCACCGACACGTCGAGCGCCGAGGTGGGCTCGTCGCAGACCAGGAACTCGGGCTCGGTGGCCAGCGCCCGCGCGATCGAGATGCGCTGGCGCTGGCCGCCCGAGAACTGGTGCGGGTACTTCGCCATGTCCTGCGGCGACAGGCCCACGGACCCGAGCAGTTCGCCCACGCGCTGCGCGAGGGCGGCCTTGTCCGTCACCAGCCCATGCTCGTGCAACGGCTCGCCGACGATGTCTGCCACCTGCCAGCGCGGGTTCAGGCTCGCGTAGGGGTCCTGGAAGATCATCTGGATGCGCCGCCGCATGGCGCGCGCGCCGCGGCCCTGGAACGCGGCGTGCGCGTCCTGGCCGTCGAACACGAAGCCGCCGCGCGTGGGCGGGTACAGGCCCACGAGCAGGCGGGCGACCGTGCTCTTGCCGCAGCCGGACTCGCCCACCAGCGCCAGCGTCTTGCCCCTCTCGATGCCGAAGTCCACGCCGTCTACCGCGTGCAGCAGCGTGCGCGGCCGGCGCTCGAGCACGCGGTTCAGCCAGGGGGCGGAGACGTCGAAGGTCTTCGCCAGGTCGTGCGCCTGCACGAGGGGCGGGGCGGCGTTGCCCGGGTCATTGGCAGCGGCGCCGGCGGCGGGAGCGGCGGCGCTCATGCGGCCTCCTGCGCTTGCGTGGCGCCGGCGTGCAGCCAGCAGGCGGCGCGGGTGGCGCCGGCGGGCAGCAACTCGGGGCGCTCGCTCAGGCAGCGCGCATGGGCCCTGGGGCAGCGCGGGTTGTACGCGCAGCCTGCGGGAATGGCGTTCAGGCGGGGCATGGCGCCGTCGATCTGGTTCAGGCGCTCGCGCTCCTGCGTCATGTCCGGGATGGAGGCCATCAGGCCGCTGGTATAGGGATGCGCGGGCCGGTTGATGACCTCGTGCACCGGGCCGATCTCGGCCACACGGCCGGCGTACAGCACGGCCACCTGGTCGCAGGTCTCGGCGATCACGCCCATGTCGTGCGTGATCAGCATCACGGCCGCGCCGCGCGATCGGCAAATGTTTTTCAGCAGCGTGATGATCTGCGCCTGTATCGACACGTCGAGCGCCGTCGTCGGCTCGTCGGCGACGATGAGTTGCGGCTCGGCGGCCAGCGCCAGCGCAATCACCACGCGCTGGCGCATGCCGCCGGAGAACTGGTGCGGGTAGTGATCGATGCGCTGCGCAGCGGCGGGAATTCCGGTGTCCTGGAGCAGCGCAATGGCGCGCTGGCGGGCCTCGGCGGGCGTCACGGGCAGGTGCGTCAAAATGGTTTCGCTGAGCTGGCGGCCCACCGTGTACAGCGGGTTCAGCGAGGTCAGCGGGTCCTGGAAGACCGCGCCGATGCGCCGGCCGCGGATATGGCGCAGCTGCTCGTTGTCGAGATTGTCGATGCGCCGGCCTTCGAGCAGGATCTGGCCCGACGCCACCCGGCCCGGCGGCTCCAGCAGTCCGATGATGGCCGCGCCCGTGAGCGATTTGCCGGCGCCTGACTCGCCGACCACGCCCAGGATTTCGCCGGGGGCGATGGAGAAGCTGATGTCGTCGAGCGCGCGCAGCGTGCCGCGGCGGCCCGGGAATTCGACGACGAGGTTTTTGACTTCCAGAAGCGGCATGGGGGCACCGGTTGTTCAGCGCAGGCGCGGGTTCAGGGCATCACGCAGCCAGTCGCCCAGCAGGTTGACCGACAGGGCGATGAGCACCAGCATGGCGCCGGGGAATACGGTAATCCACCATTCGCCCGAGAACAGGTAGTCGTTGCCGATGCGGATCAGCGTTCCCAGCGAGGGCGAGGTGGGCGGCGCGCCGACGCCCAGAAAGGACAGCGTGGCCTCGGTGATGATGGCCGTCGCCACCTGTATCGTGGCCAGCACCAGCACCGGCCCCAGGACGTTGGGCAGCACGTGGCGGCGCATGATGCGCAGCGGGGAGACGCCGGTCACGCGCGCGGCCTGCACGTATTCCTTGTTGCGCTCGACCAGCGTCGAGCCGCGCACCGTGCGCGCGTACTGCACCCAGCCGGTGAGCGAGATGGACAGGATCAGCACGCCAAAGGCCAGCGACTCGTGGGCATGGGGAAACAAGGCCCGGCCGACGCCGGCAATCAGCAGCGCCACGAGGATCGCGGGGAAGGACAGCATCACGTCGCACAGGCGCATCAGCACGGCGTCCACCCAGCCGCCGCGAAAGCCGGCGAGCAGCCCGAAGCTCACGCCGACGCACACCGACAGCAGCACCGAAGCGAGTCCCACGATGAGCGAGATGCGCGCGCCGTAGATCAGCGCGGAGAGGATGTCGCGCCCCTGGTCGTCGGTCCCCAGCAGGTACTTCATCGAACCCTCTGCGGCCCAGGCGGGGGGGCGCCGCGCATCGCCGAGTTCGAGCGTGCTCAGGTCAAAGGGGTTGTGCGGCGCGACCCATCCGGCAAACACCGAACAGAACACGCAGAGCAGCGCAACCGCCGCGGCCAGCATGGCCACCGGCGAACTGCGAAAGCTGTGGACGATATCGCTGTCCAGCCAGCGGGCAAGGCTTGTTTTCATTGCGGCAATCGTGCGCGGCGCTGCGGGTGGGTCACGGGTTGATGCGCATCCATTTGAACTGCATCGTGTTGTCCGCCATCTGCACGAGCTGGACGTTCCTCTTCACACCCCAGGCCAGCACCTGCTGGTGCAGGGGCAGGTGGCCAATGTCCGCGGCGTGCAGTTCGAACGCTTCCCTGATCAGGGCGTTGCGCCGGGTCTTGTCGTTTTCGGACTGGATCCTGAGCGTCAGCTCGTCGAGCTTGGGGTTGCAGTACGCGCCCAGGTTGTACTGGCCGGAGCCGGCCTCGTCCGGGCAGTGCATCAGTGCGTTCAGCGCGTTGTGCGCGTCCGAGGTCGGCGGCGTCCAGCCGAGCAGGTAGAAGCTGGTGTCGCGGCGCAGGATCTTGGGGAAGTACGAGCCCTTGGTCTCGGCCTGCAGCTTGATCCTGACGTGGATGCGCGCCAGATTCGCCGCAACCGTCTGGCAGATGCGGCTGTCGTTCACGTAGCGGTCGTTCGGGCAGTTCATCGCGACTTCAAAGCCATTCGGGTAGCCCGCTTCGAGCATCAGTTTCTTCGCCGCTTCCACGTCGTAGGGCAGGCGTTTGGCGTCGGGCTGGAAGCCATTCACGCCCGGGCCCACCATCAGCGCCGACGGGTTGGACGCGCCGCGCATCACGCTGCGCTTGATGCCCTCGATGTCGATCGCCTGGTAGAAGGCCTGGCGCACGCGCCGGTCCTTGAAGGGGTTTTTTCCCTTCACGTCGGCGTAGAGCAGTTCGTCGCGCTTCTGATCCATTCCCAGGAAAAGCGTGCGCAGCTCGGGGCCGGTGACCACGCGGGTGTCGGCGCCGCGGTTCACGCGCTCGATGTCCTGCACCGGGACCGGCTCCATGACGTCCACCTGCCCCGAGAGCAGGGCCGCAACCCGGGTGGCCTCGTTGCCTATGGGCAGGTACACCACCTCGCTGGCGTTCCCCTCGATCTGGCCCCAGTAGCTGCCATTGCGCGTGAACACGGTGCGCACACTGGGCTGGCGCTCGCGCAGGCGAAAGGGTCCGGTGCCGTTGGCACGGAACGAGGCCGCGTTCTCTATGCCCTTGCGGCGGTCCACCGGCCCCAGCGCCTGGTTCGCCTCGCACCATTTCCGGCTCATGACGTACACGCGCGTGAGCGCGTCGGGCAGGATGGGGAACGGCGCCTTGGTCTCGATCTCCACGGTGTAGTCGTCGATCTTGCGCACCTCCTTGAATTCATTGCTGTAGGTCTTCATGTCCGAGCCTTCGACCTGGGTGCGCGCCAGGCTGAACACCACGTCGGCGGCGGTAAAGGGGGTGCCGTCATGGAATTGCACGCCCCGGCGCAAATCGAAACGCCATACGGTGGGCGCCGTTTGCTTCCAGCGGGTAGCCAGCATGGGGGCCAGGCTCATGTCCTTGTTGCGCCCGACCAGTGGCTCGTACAGGTTGCCGGTGACGCTCAGTTGCAGCGTTTCGTCGAAGGAATGCGGGTCCATGGAGAGCGCGTCGCCCTGGTTCGCGATGCGGATCGTCTGCGCATGCGCCGCCAGACCCGCCATTGCCAGCGTGGCAGCGGCCACAGCGGCTTTCCTTCGGAATTTCATGGCAAATCTCCTGCTGCCCCCAAAGGGGACGAAAAAAGGGGTGGAACTTGCGGCTGGCATGACTCGGCTGCGCCCCGCCTTCAGGGCGCGGCCAGCGGCATCGCCCGCTCGATCAGGCCGGCGTGCAGCGCGGCGCCCAGCGGCAGGATGTCGTCGTTGAAATCGTAGCGGCTGTTGTGCAGGGCGCTGCCGCTGGCACCCGCGCCCTGGCCGATGCGCAGATAGGCCCCGGGGACGGTCTGGAGCATGAACGCGAAATCCTCGGAGCCCATGCTGGGTTCGATATCGCGCAGCACGTGGTCCGCGCCCACCAGGGACTCGGCCACGTCGCCGGCAAACAGGGACTCGCTCTCGCTGTTGATCGTGGCCGGATACATGCGCTCGTAGTGCACGCTGGCGCTGGCGCCCAGGCCCAGGGCGATCGCGGGGCACAGTTCCTTGAGGCGCTTTTCCACCATCTCCTGCACCTGCGGGTCGAAGCTGCGCACGGTGCCCACCAGCTTCGCCGTTGCGGGCAGCACGCTGAACGCGCCCAGGTCGCCCGCCTGCACGGCGCACAGGCTGAGCACGGCGCTGTCGATGGGCCGCACATTGCGCGCCACGATGCTCTGCGCGGCCGTGACGATGTGCGCGGCGACCAGCACCACGTCCACGGTCTGGTAGGCGTGCGCGCCGTGGCCGCCGCGGCCCGTGATCTCGATGGTGACGCGGTCGGCCGCAGCCATCATCGGGCCGGAGTTGATTCCCACGGTGCCGGGGGGGAGCGCCGGCCAGTTGTGCATGGCAAAGATGGACTGCACCGCAAAGCGCTCGAACAGGCCGTCGTCCATCATCGCGCGCGCGCCGGCGTAGCCCTCTTCGCCCGGCTGGAACACGAGCACCGCCGTGCCGTCGAAGTTGCGCGTTTGCGCCAGATAGCGCGCCGCGCCCACGAGCATGGCGGTGTGGCCGTCGTGCCCGCAGCCGTGCATGAGCCCTTGCTTGCACGACTTCCAGGCGAAGTCGTTGTGCTCCGCCAGGGGCAGGGCGTCCATGTCGGCGCGCAGTCCCACCAGGGAACCGCTGGAGGTGCTGCGGCCCCGGATCACGCCGACCACGCCCGTGCGCCCCATGCCCTCGTGGATCTCGTCAACCCCGCACAGCGCGAGGGCTTCCTTCACGCGCCGGCTGGTATAGACCTCTTCAAAACCGAGCTCGGGGTGCGCGTGCAGGTCGCGCCGCAACGCGGTCAGCTCGGAATGGTATTGGGCGATATGCGCAAACGGCCGCCCACCCGCCTTCAGACGCACGGCTTGCATCAATGGCCTCCCGCCTTGTCCACGCGCAGACGGGGATCGACGGCAAAGTACAGCAGGTCCACCACCAGATTGATCAGCACGAAGATCAGGGCGATCAGGCACAGATAGGCGGCCATCACGGGAATGTCGGCAAAGGTCACGGCCTGTATGAACAACAGGCCCATTCCGGGCCACTGGAACACCGTCTCGGTGATGATGGCAAACGCAATCAGGCCGCCGAGTTGCAGCCCGGTAATGGTCATCACGGGAACCAGCGTGTTCTTGAGCGCGTGGCCAAAGTAGATGGCGCGGTTCGTGAGGCCGCGGGCGCGCGCAAACTTGATGTAGTCGGTGCGCAGCACCTCGAGCATCTCCGCGCGCACCAGCCGCATGATCAGCGTGAGCTGAAAAATGGCCAGCGTGGTCGCCGGCAAGACAATGTGGTGCCAGCCCTTGGCCTTGAGCAGCCCGGTGCTCCAGCCCCCGAGTTGCACCACCTCGCCCCGGCCAAAACTCGGGAACCAGCCCAGGGTCACGGAGAACACCAGGATCAGCAGGATGCCGATCAGAAAGGTCGGCAACGACACCCCGAGCAGCGAGAGCATCATGAACAGCTGGCTGGTGAACGTGCCGCGCCGCAGGGCCGCGTACACCCCCATGGGAACGCCGATCGCCAGCGCCAGCAGCGCGGCCACCAGGGCCAGTTCCAGCGTCGCGGGGAAGCGCTCGGCGATCAGGCGCGACACCTTCGCCCCCTGGCGCAGGCTCAGGCCGAACTCGCCCTGCACCGCGTTCAGCAGGAAATGCCAGAACTGCACGACGAAGGATTGGTCCAGCCCGAGGGCGCTGCGCAGTTCGCGGATCTGCTGCGCCGTGGCGTCCTGCCCGAGCAGGAAAACCACGGGGTCTCCGACGTGCTGGAACAGCAGGAAGGAGATGAAGGCCACCGTGACCATGACGGCCACCGCCTGAATCAGGCGACGCAATACGAAGGCAAGCATCGGAGGGTCGGGTGACTATTCAATGGGTGCGCCACGGCTGTGCTTGCGGGCAGGGGAGTCAGTTCACCCGGACCATGCGGATGTCCACGCGGTTATCCGCGCGGTGCACGAGATCGACGTTCCGCTTCATCGCCCAGGGGATCACCTGGTCGTGCAAGGGGATGTGCGATACGGTGTCGTTGGACAGCTGCAGCGCCTCGGTGAGCATGCGCGCGCGCACGGGCGCGTCCGTCTCCACCTTGATGCGGTCCACGAGGTAGTCCATGCGCGGATGGCTGTAGCGGCCCATGTTGTTGTTCCCGTCCACCGAGCTTTCGCCCTTCGTGCGCACCAGCGATTGCAGGCCGTTCAGCGCGTCGAACGTGGCCACGCCCCAGCCCAGCATGTAGATGCTGGCCTCGTAGCGCTTGACCATCGGAAAGTAGCTCACGAGCGGCAAGGTGCGCAGCCTGGCCCTCACGCCCACACGCGACCACATGGCCGTGACGGCCTGGCAAATGGCCTCGTCGTTGATGTAGCGATTGTTCGGGCAGGCAAAGTCCACCTCGAAGCCGTCCGGGTAGCCGGCCTCGGCGAGCAGCTTCTTGGCCGCCTCGACGCTGTACGGCAGCCGCTTGCCGACCGCCTCGGTATAGCCAGCCACCATGGGCGCCACGAGGGTGCCGTTGGGTCTGCCCAGGCCGCGCATGATGCTGCGCGCAATCGCCTCCGCGTCGATGGCCTGGTACAGGGCCCGGCGCACGCGCACGTCCTTGAGCGGGTTCCTGCCCTGGATGTTCGAGCCCGGCAGTTCCTCGCGGAACTGGTCCATGCCGAGAAGAATGGTGCGGAATTCCAGTCCATCGACCACTTTCATTTCGGGGTTGGCACGCAGCCGCGCCAAGTCCTGCGGCGCGGGGTCGAGCACCATGTCCACCTCCCCAGAAAGCAGCGCCGCGATGCGCGTCGCGGCGGACTTGATCGGGAGATAGACCATCTCGCTCACGTCGCCCTCCATCGTGCCCCACCAGTGGGGGTTGCGCTTGAACACCATCTTCACGTCGGGCTGCCACGATTCCAGCATGTAGGGCCCGGTTCCCATGGCATTGCGGTGCGCGAAGTTTTCCTCCGTGCTCGTGAGTTCCTTGGGATCGAGCGACTGGTTCTTCTGCGCCCAGGAGCGGCTCATGATGCGCAGCTCCGTCAGCTGGCGCAGCAGCACCGGATTCGGCGCGGACAGGAAGATGTCGATGGTCCGG
This sequence comes from Verminephrobacter aporrectodeae subsp. tuberculatae, assembly GCF_026127385.1. NCBI lineage: Bacteria > Pseudomonadati > Pseudomonadota > Betaproteobacteria > Burkholderiales > Comamonadaceae > Verminephrobacter > Verminephrobacter aporrectodeae. Next base: position 1,463,888 of record NZ_QZCX01000001.1, on the reverse strand, counting down.
GAATCCACCTTGACGACCTTGCCGATGCCCTGCGCGAACAGCGCGAACGCCGAGGTCCTGGCCATCGCACGCTGCAAGGAAAACACGGCGTCGTCGGCGCTGAACGCCGAGCCGTCATGGAACTTCACGTCCGGGCGCAGCGCGAACCGCACTTGCGTGGGGCTGATTTCCTTCCAGGAACTTGCCAGCGCAGGCTCCACCGCGAAGGTTCTGCTGTTGTAGTAGACCAGGCTCTCGTAGACATACGCGTGCAAGCCGTTTTGCAGCGAAATGTTCTGGGTATGAATGTCCCAGGACCCCACCTCGGACTGGCTGGTCCATGTGAAGGTTTTCGCGTGCAGTGCGGGCGCAAGCAGCAGCGCTGCCGCGGCAGCCATGGACAGGAAACGGTATTTGGATTGCATGGACCAGGCTCGATTTTCAAGGTTTCACTGTGCAGCAAAGCCGGCGCTGCGGCCAAGGGGTAATCCCTCTCCCCGGGCAAGCGCATCGGGAGCATCGCATGCAAGGATGGCGCCAAGAATTGGACAAAAGGCACAAAGGAGACAAAGACGCTGCGCGCCGGCTGCGGCAGCGCCTCAGTGCACCCGGACCATGCGGATGTCCACGCGATTATCCGCGCGGTGCACGAGATCGACGTTCCGCTTCATGGCCCAGGGGATCACCTGGTCGTGCAAGGGGATGTGCGATACGGTGTCGTTGGACAGTTGCAGCGCCTCGGTGAGCATGCGCGCGCGCACGGGCGCGTCCGTCTCCACCTTGATGCGGTCCACGAGGTAGTCCATGCGCGGGTGGCTGTAGCGGCCCAGGTTGTAGTAGCCGTCGGCACCCGCGCCCACCGTGCGCACCAGCGATTGCAGGCTGTTCAGCGCGTCGAACGTGGTCACCCCCCAGCCCAGCATGTAGATGCTGGCTTCCTGGCGCTTGATCATCGGAAAGTAGCTCACGAGCGGCAAGGTGCGCAGCCTGGCCCTCACGCCCACACGCGACCACATGGCCGTGACGGCCTGGCAAATGGCCTCGTCGTTGATGTAGCGATTGTTCGGGCAGGCAAAGTCCACCTCGAAGCCGTCCGGGTAGCCGGCCTCGGCGAGCAGCTTCTTGGCCGCCTCGACGCTGTACGGCAGGCGCTTGCCCACCGCCTCGGTATAGCCCGCGACCATGGGCGCCACGAGGGTGCCGTTGGGTCTGCCCAGGCCGCGCATGATGCTGCGCGCAATCGCCTCCGCGTCGATGGCCTGGTACAGGGCCCGGCGCACGCGCACGTCCTTGAGCGGGTTCCTGCCCTGGACGTTCGAGCCCGGCAGTTCCTCGCGGAACTGGTCCATGCCGAAAAAAATGGTGCGGTACTCCTGCCCATCGAGCACCTTCAACTCAGGGTTGGCACGCAGACGCGCCAGATCCTGCGGTGCGGGGTCGAGCACCAGGTCCACCGCCCCCGACAGCAGCGCCGCGATGCGCGTCGCGGCGGACTTGATCGGGATATAGACCATCTCGCTCACGTCGCCCTCCATCGCGCCCCACCAGTGGGGGTTGCGCTTGAACACCATCTTCACGTCGGGCTGCCACGATTCCAGCATGTAGGGCCCGGTTCCCATGGCATTGCGGTGCGCGAAGTTTTCCTCCGTGCCCTTGATGTCCTTGGGATCGAGCGACTGGTTCTTCTGCGCCCAGGAGCGGCTCATGATGCGCAGTTCCGTCAGTTGGCGCAGCAGCACCGGGTTCGGCGCGGACAGGAAGATGTCGATGCTGCGGGAATCCACCTTGACGACCCTGTCGATGCCCTGCGCGAACAGCGCGAACGCCGAGGTCTTGGCCATCGCGCGCTGCAAGGAAAACACGGCGTCGTCGGCGCCGAACGCCGAGCCGTCATGGAACTTCACGTCCGGGCGCAGTGCGAACCGCACTTGCGTGGGGCTGATCTCTTTCCAGGAACTTGCCAGCGCAGGCTCCACCGCGAAGCTTCTGCTGTTGTAGTAGACCAGGCTCTCGTAGACGTACGCGTGCAAGCCGTTTTGCAGCGAATTGTTCTGGGTATGAATGTCCCAGGACCCTATCTCGGACTGGCTGGTCCATGTGAAGGTTTTCGCGTGCAATACGGGCGCAAGCAGCAGCGCTGCCGCAGCGGCCATGGACAGGAAACGGTATTTGAATTGCATGGAGCACGCTCGATTTCCAAGGTTTCATTGTGCAGAGCAAAGCCGACGCTGCGGCCAAGAGGACACCCCTCTCCCCGGGCAGGCGTCTTGGGAGCCTCGCACGCAAGGATGGTGCCAAGCCGGCTGCTGCCGCGCCTCAGTGCACCCGGACCATGCGGACGTCCACGCGGTTATCCGCGCGGTGCACGAGATCGACGTTCCGCTTCATCGCCCAGGGGATCACCTGGTCGTGCAAGGGGATGTGCGATACGGTGTCGTTGGACAGTTGCAGCGCCTCGGTGAGCATGCGCGTGCGCACGGGCGCGTCCGTCTCCCCCTTGATGCGGTCCACGAGGTAGTCCATGCGCGGGTGGCTGTAGCGGCCCAGGTTGTAGTTTCCGTCGGCGCCCGCGCCCACCGTGCGCACCAGCGATTGCAGGGTGTTCAGCGCGTCGAACGTGGGTACGCCCCAGCCCAGCATGTAGATGCTGGCCTCGTAGCGCTGGAGCATCGGGAAGTAGCTCACGAGCGGCAAGGTGCGCAGCTTGGCTCTTACGCCCACCCGCGACCACATGGCCGTGACGGCCTGGCAAATGGCCTCGTCGTTGACGTAGCGGTTGTTCGGGCAGGCAAAGTCCACCTCGAAACCGTCCGGGTAGCCGGCCTCGGCGAGCAGCTTCTTGGCCGCTTCGACGCTGTACGGCAGGCGCTTGCCCACCGCCTCGGTATGGCCAGCGACCATGGGCGCCACGAGGGTGCCGTTGGGCTTGCCCAGGCCACGCATGATGTTGCGCGCAATCGCCTCCGCGTCGATGGCCTGGTACAGGGCCCGGCGCACGCGCACGTCCTTGAGCGGGTTCCTGCCCTGGACGTTCGAGCCCGGCAGTTCCTCGCGGAACTGGTCCATGCCGAGAAAAATGGTGCGGAATTCCAGCCCATCAACCACCTTCATTTCGGGGTTGGCACGCAGACGCGCCAAGTCCTGCGGCGCGGGGTCGAGCACCATGTCCAGCTCCCCCGAGAGCAGCGCCGCCATGCGCGTCGCGGCCGACTTGATCGGCGTGTAGACGATCTCGGTCACGTTGCCCTCCATCGTGCCCCACCAGTGGGGGTTGCGCTTGAACACCATCTTCACGTCGGGTTGCCACGATTCCAGCGTGTAGGGCCCGGTTCCCATGGCGTTGCGGTGGGCAAAGTTCTCGTCCCTTCCCTTCATGTCCCGGGGTTCGACCGACTGGTTCTTCCGCGCCCAGGCCCGGCTCATGATGCGCAGTTCCGTCAGCTGGCGCAGCAGCACCGGATTTGGCGCGGAGAGCAGAACGTCGATGGTGTACTCGTCCACCTTGGTGACCTGGCGGATGCCCTGCGCATACGGCGTGAACGTCGATGTCTTGGCCATCGCACGCTGCAAGGAAAACACGGCGTCGTCGGCAGTAAACGCCGAGCCATCGTGGAACCTCACGCCCTGCCGCAGGACGAAGCGCACTTGCGTGGGGCTGATCTCTTTCCAGGACGTCGCCAGCACGGGCTCCACCGCGAAGGTCCTGCTGTTGTGATGGACGAGGCTCTCGTACACGCTGGCATGTATGCCGTTTTGCAAGCCATTGTTTTCGGCGTGGATGTCCCAGGTCGCAACGTCCCCCTGGCTGGCCCATTTGAAGGGCCTGGCGTGCAGTGCGGGCGCAAGCAGCAGCGCCGCCGCGGCGGTCATCGACAGAAACCGGAGCCTGGCTTGCATGACGACTGCGCAGCGCCTCAGTGCACCCGGACCATGCGGACGTCCACGCGGTTATCCGCGCGGTGCACGAGATCGATGTTCCGCTTCATGGCCCAGGGGATCACCTGGTCGTGCAAGGGAATGTGCGATACGGTGTCGTTGGACAGTTGCAGCGCCTCGGTGAGCATGCGCGCGCGCACGGGCGCGTCCGTCTCCACCTTGATGCGGTCCACGAGGTAGTCCATGCGCGGATGGCTGTAGCGGCCCACGTTGTAGTTTCCGTCGGCGCCCGCGCCCACCGTGCGCGCCAGCGATTGCAGGGTGTAGAGCGCGTCGAACGTGGTCACGCCCCAGCCCAGCATGTAGACGCTGGCCTCGTAGCGCTGGAGCATCGGAAGAAAGGTGGACAGCGGCATGGTGCGCAGCTTGGCTCTTACACCCACCCGCGACCACATGGCCGTGATGGCCTGGCAAATGGCCTCGTCGTTGATGTAGCGATTGTTCGGGCAGGCAAAGTCCACCTCGAAGCCATCCGGGTAGCCGGCCTCGGCGAGCAGCTTCCTGGCCGCTTCGACGCTGTACGGCAGCCGCTTGCCCACCGCCTCGGTATAGCCCGCGACCATGGGCGCCACGAGGGTGCCGTTGGGCTTGCCCAGGCCGCGCATGATGCTGCGCGCAATCGTTTCCGCGTCGATGGCCTGGTACAGGGCCCGGCGCACGCGCACGTCCTTGAGCGGGTTCCTGCCCTGGACGTTCGAGCCCGGCAGTTCCTCGCGGAACTGGTCCATGCCGAGAAAGATGGTGCGGTATTCGAGCCCGTCGATCACTTTCAGCTCGGGGGTCGCGCGCAGACGCGCCAGGTCCTGCGGCGCGGGGTCGAGCACCATGTCCAGTTCGCCCGACAGCAGCGCCGCCATGCGCGTGGCGGTGGACTTGATCGGGGTGTAGACCATCTCGGTCACGTTGCCCTCCATCTTTCCCCACCAGTTGGGATTGCGCTTGAACACCATCTTCACCTCGGGCTGCCACGATTCCAGCGTGTAGGGCCCGGTTCCCATGGCGTTGCGGTGCGCGAAGTTTTCCTCCATGCCCTTGATGTCCTTGGGCTCGACCGACCGGTTCTTCTGCGCCCAGGCCCGGCTCATGATGCGCAGATCCGTCATCTGGCGCAGCAGCACCGGATTCGGCGCGGAGAGCAGAACGTCGATGGTGTGCTCGTCCACCTTGACGACCTGGCGGATGCCCTGCGTGTTCGGCGTGAACGTCGAGGTCTTGGCCATCGCACGCTGCAGCGAAAACACGGCGTCGTCGGCGCCGAACGCCGAGCCGTCGTGGAACTTCACGCCCTGCCGCAGGACGAAACGCACTTGCGTGGGGCTGATCTCTTTCCAGGACGTCGCCAGCAGGGGCTCCACCGCGAAGGTCCTGCTGTTGTAGTAGACCAGGCTCTCGTACACCCAGGAATGAATTCCCTGCGCCAGCGAGTTGTTGTCGGAATGAATGTCCCAGGTTCCGATCTCTCCCTGGCTCGCCCATTTGAAGGGTTTGGCGTGCAGCAGCGCGGGCGCAAGCAGCAGCGCGGCCGCAGCGGCCAGCGACAGGAAGCGTTTCTTGGGTTGCATGGAGTCCTTTCGATACCAAGTTTTGCTGTGCAGAAGAGCCGGTGCTGCGGCCAAGGGGAGGTCCCTGAATTCCCGGGTCAGTTCACTTTGACCATGCGGATGTCCAGGCGGTTATCCGCGCGGTGCACGAGATCGACGTTCCGCTTCATGGCCCAGGGGATCACCTGGGAATGCAGGGGAATGTGCGCTACGGTGTCGTTGGACAGTTGCAGCGCCTCGGTGAGCATGCGCGCACGCACGGGCGCGTCCGTCTCCCCCTTGATGCGGTCCACGAGGTAGTCCATGCGCGGATGGCTGTAGCGGCCCAGGTTGTGGTTTCCATCGGCGCCCGTGCCCACCGTGCGCGCCAGCGATTGCAGGCTGTAGAGCGCGTCGAACGTGGGAACGCCCCAGCCCAGCATGTAGACGCTGGCCTCGTAGCGCTGGATCATCGGAAAGTAGGTCGCCAGCGGCATGGTGCGCAGCTTGGCTCTTACGCCCACCCGCGACCACATGGCCGTCACGGCCTGGCAAATGGCCTCGTCGTTGATGTAGCGGTTGTTCGGGCAGGCAAAGTCCACCTCGAAACCGTCCGGGTAGCCGGCCTCGGCGAGCAGCTTCCTGGCCGCTTCGACGCTGTACGGCAAGCGCTTGCCCACCGCCTCGGTATAGCCCGCGACCATGGGCGCCACGAGGGTGCCGTTGGGCTTGCCCAGGCCGCGCATGATGCTGCGCGCAATCGTTTCCTCGTCGATGGCCTGGTACAGGGCCCGGCGCACGCGCACGTCCTTGAGCGGGTTCCTGCCCTTGACGTTCGAGCCCGGGAGTTCCTCGCGGAACTGGTCCATGCCGAGAAAGATGGTGCGGTATTCGAGCCCCTCGACCACCTTCAACTCGGGGTTGGCACGCAGACGCTCCAGGTCCTGCGGCGAGGGGTCGAGCACCATGTCCACCTCCCCCGACAGCAGCGCCGCCATGCGCGTGGCCGCCGACTTGATGGGCGTGTAGACGATCTCGGTCACGTTGCCCTCCATCGTGCCCCACCAATGGGGGTTGCGCTTGAACACCATCTTCACGTCGGGCTGCCACGATTCCAGCGTATAGGGCCCGGTTCCCATGGCGTTGCGGTGCGCAAAATTCTCGTCCTTGCTCTTGATGTCCTTGGGCTCGACCGACCGGTTCTTCCGCGCCCAAGCCTGGCTCATGATGCGCAGTTCCGTCAGCTGGCGCAGCAGCACCGGATTCGGCGCGGAGAGCAGAACGTCGATGGTGTATTCGTCCACCTTCACGACCTTGCTCACGCCCTCCATGTAGGGCGTGAAATTCGAGGTCTTGGCCATCGCGCGCTGCAAGGAGAACACGGCGTCGTCGGCGCTGAACGCCGAGCCATCGTGGAACTTCACGCCCTGCCGCAGGACGAAGCGCACTTGCGTCGGGCTGATCTCTTTCCAGGACGTCGCCAGCACGGGGTCCACCGCGAAGGTCCTGCTGTTGTAGTAGACGAGGCCCTCGTACACGTTGGCGTGTACGCCGTTCTGAAACCCAGTGTTGTCGGCGTGGATGTCCCAGGTGGCAACGTCTCCCTGGCTCGCCCATTTGAAGGGCCGGGCGTGCAGCAGCACGGGCGCGAGCAGTAGCGCGGCCGCAGCGGCCAGCGACAGAAAGCGGTGTTTGGATTGCATGGAACCCTTTCGATACCAAGTTTTGCTGTGCAGAAAAGCCGGCGCTGCGGCCAAGAGGAAGTCCCTGAATTCCCGGGCGGGCATTCTGGAGATGGACACGCAAAGATGGTGCCAAGCCCAGCATTGGACCAAGACGCCGCAGGCCGGCTGCGCAGCCGGGTCAGTTCACTTTGACCATGTGGATGTCCACGCGGTTATCCGCGCGGTGCACGAGATCGATGTTCCTCTTCATGGCCCAGGGGATCACCTGGTCGTGCAAGGGAATGTGCGACACGGTGTCGTTGGACAGTTGCAGCGCCTCGGTGAGCATGCGCGTGCGCACGGGCGCGTCCGTCTCCCCCTTGATGCGGTCCACGAGGTAGTCCATGCGCGGATGGCTGTAGCGACCCCGGTTGTAATGGCCGTCAGCGCCCGTGCCCACCGTGCGCACCAGCGATTGCAGGCTGTAGAGCGCGTCGAACGTGGGAACGCCCCAGCCCAGCATGTAGATGCTGGCCTCGAAGCGCTGGATCATCGGAAAGTAGGTCGCCAGCGGCATGGTGCGCAGCTTGGCTCTTACGCCCACCCGCGACCACATGGCCGTGACGGCCTGGCAAATGGCCTCGTCGTTGATGTAGCGGTTGTTCGGGCAGGCAAAGTCCACCTCGAAGCCATCCGGGTAGCCAGCCTCGGCGAGCAGCTTCCTGGCCGCTTCGACGCTGTACGGCAGGCGCTTGCCCACCGCCTCGGTATAGCCCGTGACCATGGGCGCCACGAGGGTGCCGGTGGGCTTGCCCAGGCCACGCATGATGCTGCGCGCAATCGTTTCCTCGTCGATGGCCTGGTACAGGGCCCGGCGCACGCGCACGTCCTTGAGCGGATTCTTGCCCTGGATGTTCGAGCCCGGCAGTTCCTCGCGGAACTGGTCCATGCCGAGAAAGATGGTGCGGTATTCCAGCCCCTCGACCACCTTCAACTCGGGGTTGGCACGCAGCCGCTCCAGATCCTGCGGCGAGGGGTCGAGCACCATGTCCACCTCCCCCGACAGCAGCGCCGCCATGCGCGTGGCCACCGACTTGATGGGCGTGTAGACGATCTCGGTCACGTTGCCCTCCATCTTTCCCCACCACTGGGGGTTGCGCTTGAGCACCATCTTCACGTCGGGCTGCCACGATTCCAGCGTATAGGGCCCGGTTCCCATGGCGTTGCGGTGCGCAAAATTCTCGTCCTTGCCCTTGAAGTCCTTGGGCTCGACCGACCGGTTCTTCTCGGCCCAGGCCCGGCTCATGATGCGCAGTTCCGTCAGCTGGCGCAGCAGCACCGGATTCGGCGCGGAGAGCAGAACGTCGATGGTGTATTCGTCCACCTTCACGACCTTGCTCACGCCCTCCATGTAGGCCGTGAAATTCGAGGTCTTGGCCATCGCGCGCTGCAAGGAGAACACGGCGTCGTCGGCGGTCAGCGCCGAGCCATCGTGGAACTTCACGCCCTGCCGCAGTACGAAGCGCACTTGCGTGGGGCTGATTTCCTTCCAGGACGTCGCCAGCAGGGGCTCCACCGCGAAGGTCCTGCCGTTGTAGTAGACCAGGCTCTCGTACACGCTGGCGTGTACGCCGTTCTGAAACCCATTGTTTTCGGCGTGGATGTCCCAGGTCGCAACGTCTCCCTGGCTCGCCCATTTGAAGGGCTTGGCGTGCAGCAGCGCGGGCGCAAGCAGCAGTGCGGCCGCAGCAGCGAGCGACAAAAAGCGGTGTTTGGATGGCATGGAACGCTCCTGATGCAAACTTTCACTGTGCCGCAAAGCCGGCGCTGCGGCCAAGGGGAAATCCCTGAACTCCCGGGCGAGCATCCTGGAGACAGGCGTGCAAAACAAGGCCTTTTCAGCGCACGCGCATCCCGGGCGTGGCGCCGGGCCAGGGGGTCAGCAGGTAGATTCCGGGGTGGGCTTTCTCGTCGCCATGGCTCGCGCACAGCACCATGCCCTCGCTCACGCCAAACTTCATCTTGCGCGGCGCGAGGTTGGCCACCAGCACCGTGTGCTTGCCGACCAGGTCTTGCGGCGTGCAGGCGCCGGCGATTGCGCTGAACACGTTGCGCAGGCGGCCCTCGCCCGCGTCCAAGCTCAGGCGCAGCAGCCGGGTGGAGCCCTCCACGGGGGCGCAGTCCACGATCAGCGCGATGCGCAGGTCGATCTTGCCGAATTCGTCGATGCTGATCGCGGGGGCCAGCGCCGCGCCGCCGGGGGCGGGGCCTTGCGCGCCCTCCGCGCCATCGGCCCCCTCCCCCACGGCGCGCGCGGGGTCCTCCGGGGGCGCGAACAGGGCGGCGAGCTGCTCGGGCGCCACGCGCCGCATCAGGTGCTGGTAGGGCGCGATGGCCTGCACCGCATGCTCCGCATTCCACTGCCGCATGCTCACCCCGAGAAAATCCTGCACGGCGTCGGCCAGTCCGGGCAACACGGGCGCCAGGTAGCGCGTGAGCTCGGCAAAGGCGTTCATCAGCACCGAGCACACCTGGTGCAGCGCCGGGTCGTTGGCCGCGTCGCGGGCCAAGTCCCAGGGCTTGTTCTGGTCCGCGTAGGCGTTCACCCTGTCGGCGAGCAGCATGATCTCGCGCGTGGCCTTGCCGTATTCGCGGGCCTCGTACATCCGGGCGATGGCGTCGCGCGCGCCCCGCACGTCGGCCAGCAGGGCCGCGCCGGGGGCGCCGAAGTCGCCCGTCAACCGGCCGTCGAAGCGCCGGCTCAGAAAGCCCGCAGCACGGCTCGCGATGTTCACGTATTTGCCGATCAGGTCGCTGTTCACGCGGGCCATGAAGTCTTCCGCGGTGAAGTCGATGTCCTCGTTGCGCGCCGAGAGCTTGGCCGCGAGGTAGTAGCGCAGCCACTCGGCGTCCATTCCCAGGCGCAGGTACTTGAGCGGGTCCAGCCCCGTTCCACGGCTCTTGCTCATCTTCTCGCCGTTCACCGTGAGAAAGCCGTGCACGAATACGTTGTCCGGCGTCTTGCGGCCGCTCAGGTGCAGCATCGCGGGCCAGAACAGGGTGTGGAAGGTGACGATGTCCTTGCCGATGAAGTGGTACTGCTCCAGCGCCGGGTCGGCCATGTAGGCGTCAAAGCTCTCGCCGCGCCGCTCCAGCAGGTTCTGCAGCGACGCGAGGTAGCCCACGGGGGCGTCGAGCCAGACGTAGAAATACTTGCCCGGCGCGTCGGGAATCTCGATTCCGAAATAGGGCGCGTCGCGGCTGATGTCCCAATCGCCCAGGCCCTCGCTGCGGCTGCCGTCCGGGAGGCTGCGCACGCTGAACCATTCCCGGACCTTGTTCGCCACCTCGGGTTGCAGCCTGCCGTCCTGCGTCCATTTCTCCAGGAACTCCACGCAGCGCGGGTCGGAGAGCTTGAAGAAGAAATGCTCCGAGTCCCTGAGTTCGGGCCGGGCGCCGGAGAGCGCCGAGAACGGGTCGATCAGGTCGGTGGGGGAATGGACCGCGCCGCAGACCTCGCAGTTGTCGCCGTACTGCGCCTTGGCGTGGCACCGGGGGCATTCGCCCTGGATGTAGCGGTCGGGCAGAAACATGCTCTTTTCGGGGTCGAAGAACTGCGCGATGCGGCGCACCTCGATCAGCGAGCCGTCGGCCCGGTCGCGCAGGTCGCGGTAGATCTGGCGCGCGAGTGCGTGGTTCTCGGGCGCGTCGGTGCTGTACCAGTTGTCGAAGCCGATGTGAAAGCCGTCCAGGTACTGCTTGCGGCCGGCGGCGACGTCGGCGACGAACGCCTGCGGCGTCTTGCCCGCTTTTTCTGCGGCAATCATGATCGGCGCACCGTGCGTGTCGTCCGCGCCCACGAAGTTCACCGCGTGGCCCTGCATCCTCTGAAAACGCACCCAGATGTCGGCCTGTATGTACTCCATGATGTGGCCGATGTGGAAGCTGCCATTCGCATAAGGCAGCGCGGTGGTGACGAAGAGCTTGCGGGCGGGCGGCATGGGAGCGGTTTTCTCGGGCGGAGCCGGCGATTCTAGGCGAGGCGGCTGCGCGGCTGCCGCCTCACGCCGCCGCCCCGGCCCCGGTCAGAGACCGGGGGGACTGCCACATTCAGAGCCAGAGCTCGCCATGCGCCACATCCGACGCCTGCCCCACGAGGGACAGATGCATCCGCACTGCGGCGCCGGGGGCGGTGATGGTGCCGTCGGCGTCGAACCGTCCGCCATCGCTGATCTCGAAGTCCAGCCGCAGCAAGCGCTAGCTGGAGGGGGAAACCGGCTATCTCAATGCGTGAAGCACAGCCGGTCCGGGCTGGAGAGCATCCCGATCCTCAGTCGGGATTGAGCCAGTTCTTCAGGACGCTGTGAAACGGCAGGTCAAAGCGGCCGTAGAAGTCTTTTCCGGAGGAGGAGCTTACCGGGGGATCGATTTCCTCGAAAGGGTTCGACGACGGGGGGCGACAACGAGAGCTTCCGCCATACAACTGCCCCACCAGATAGCGGGAGCCGTCGATGGTATGGAACAAGCCCGAACCACTGCTGCCCGGCTCGGTGATGCCCTGATTCCAGGCGATGGAGAAGAACTTCCCGCTCTGCGCGTTGCTGGGGATGCAGTAGAAGGAGGACGATGTTATCGGCATGCACTGGTTGTATGCCGTGATGGTGCCGATGCTGAGCTTTTGCAGATCGCCCCTGGGATGGTGGACTCCGACGACATTCGAGGACGTGGGCACGACGCCAGCGTACGAGCCCGCGTAGACGCTGCCTTCCGGAGGTTGTGCATTCAGGCGCATGAAGGAAACATCCGTGGCGGCATCGTTGTGCAGCAGCGTTGCGCCGCCCGTGACGCGCTGCGTGCCCGCGTTCAGCGTCCCGCTGTTGCAGGCCGCGGCGTGATGGAACCAGTCGGTGGTCAGCGTGGACGCCTCCGCCTGCGTGGAGATGCAGTGGTTGGCGCTCAGGAAATAGGGGATACCGCTTGAATCGACGTCGTTCAGCAAGGTGCCCGTGCACAGATAACTGGCTCCGTTCCTCACGTAGTTCATGAGCGCCACGGAGCGGCTCTCGTCGAGGTACTGGGCGTTGCACGTCACATCGACGGTGCAACTGGCCCCATCCCCCAGAGCCTTGGCGACGGACGCTGTGTCCGTCCTGGAGGGCGATACGAAGAAATGCGAGAGCGTGGGAATGGCGAGATTCAGTTCTGCCAGATTCGCCCTGGCAGGCAGTTCCAGTTCCAGCGTGGTTTCGGCGCCGCCAAAGTCGGGCACCCAATAGGTGCGCGCCGCGTCGCTGGTATCGCCCGCGGCCAAGTTGCGCTGCACCGTGCGCAGCACCTCGTCGCCCGAGACCTGAATCACGTCGGTGCCGGCTTGCGCATAGAAACGCAGCGTGGTGTTTGCCGGCAGACTGCGTACCAGCAGGCCCGGGCGCACGCCCCATGCGCCCTCTGAGGTAAAGCTGATGGATGCACGCTGCATGCCGCCCGGGGCGGGTTGCCAGCGCAGTTGCGCGCGCGTGCCCTGCGCGGTGGCCGTTGCAGCGAGGCTGCGCGGAACGCCAATCTGCCAGGGAATTGCTTGGTCGGCCGCCGCCGCTTGCGACTTCTTTTCCAGGCCTGGCTCTTCATCCAGCGGGTCGAGCCGCACGCTCGTCGCCCGCACAAAACGGCTGCGCGGGAGCGCCGCTGGGGTCGTGGATTTGGCGGTGCTTCGTGGCCCCGTGTCGTGGGGTTCGATGCGGACGCTTGCCGCCGGGGCCGAGGCCGGGGCCGGGGCCGGATCACCATCGCTGCCGCCACAGGCGGCTAGCGTCAGCATGGCGAACAGGCCAGCGATTCTTATTGGAAAGCGAAACATGGGGCCGTCCTTTCTCTCTTTTTGCGGCAGATATGCGTTCTTGCGCACGGTGGATTGCCTGGGCAGATCCAGGCATTCGCCCACTGCGGACAGTTTGCAGAAAGCCTGATTCATGCGCCCCGCCGCAACACCCAGGTCGCCTGGCATGGCCGTGCTGTGGATATGGTTTGCCCCGGGGCTGGGCAAAAAATGCAACAGAAAATTATTATAAATGTAAATGTTTACAAAACTGCTGCGCAGCATGCGCCTCGCGCCGCCGCCCCGGCCAGAGACTGGGGGGACTGCCGCCTTCAGAGCCAGAGCTCGCCATGCGCCACGTCCGACGCCTGCCCCACAAGGGACAGCTGCATCCGCGCTGCGGCGCCGGGGGCGGTGATGCTGCCGTCGGCCCGGCCATCGGCGTCGAACCGTCCGCCATCGTGGATCTCGAAGTCCAGCCGCAACCGTCCGCCCTCGCTGAGCATCTTGCCGCCGTAAGGTGCGCTGCTCAGGTTGGTCCAGGTGCCGGTGTTGTCCTTGATCCAGTAGCCGTTCACGCCCAGCGCCGGGTCCAGATACAGGCTGAACTGCTCGCTGCTGCGGCCAGCGGCCAGCGCCGCATCGAGGTTGAGCAGCCCGAGGGGCATCTCCATTCCCTTGGGTAATGGGGCGGGGGCGTCCTTTTGCTCCAGGCGGGTAATGCGTGCGCCGCTGTCCGGGCTGACCTTGCCGTCCTGGCTGCCGACCACCAGGGTCACGTGGGTGCTGGCCGCACCTGCCGGCTTGCTTGCTCCGGTGGGGCTGCGCACGACGCTGGTCGATGCCACTGCCGCCTGCGCGCTGTCCCGGATGCCGTCTCCGTTGCCGTCGCCGGCCACGGGGGCTGCGCCACCGGGGCCGGAAATGCCGGGGGTCTGGTCTTCGACGCTGCCGGGAATGCCGTCGCTGTCCGTGTCCTTGGTGTCCTTGTCCGTCGGGCTTGCCGGGGCTGAGGGGGACGGGGCCGATGGGGCTGACGAAGCCGGTGGGGCCGATGGGGCCGGACTCTGTGGCGCGGGTGTGCGGTTGTCCACCGCCATGGCCGAGAAAGTGGCCGCGTCGTTGCCGGCCGCGTCCTGCACGGCGTTGGCATCGTTGCCGGTCGTGGGGTCGGTGTAGGCGACGCTCACCGCCTGGCCATTGGCGACCGGGGTGACCAGCGTCAGGCTGACGCTCTTGTCCTGCGCGTTCACCACGATGGCGGTGACGGCGGTGAGCACGTTATCGACGCGCACCGCAAGGGCCGTGGCGGACGGGATATGCGTCGCGTCCAGACTGTTCCCTTCGGTGTAGCGCAGCACCAGCTGGCTGGCGTTCACCGTGGCGCTGGCGAGCACCGGGGCCCGGGTGTCGATCTGATAGCTGGCGCTATGCGCGCGGCCTGCGGCGTTGTTCACGCGGATGGTGTTGCTGCTGTTCTCGATATCCGCCGTGGGCGTGAAGGTGGCCGTCCAGGTTCTGCCATTGTCATGGGTCGTAGGCTCGCCCAATGTGCCGTTGGCGTCGCTGAGCTCGACGTCGTTGCGCGTGAAGCCGTTCACGGGCTCGCTGAAGCGGAAGGTCACTGTCGTTGTTTCGCCTGCGCTGAGCGTGGTATCGGCCAGCGTGATGCTTGCTGTCGGGCCGGTGGTGTTGACCGTGTAGTTGTCGCTGCTGGCGCTGCCGGTACCGGCATTGCCCGCGGCGTTGGTCATCACGCCCGTGAGGTTCACGCGGATGGTGTTGCTCGCGTCGTTGACGTTGGCCGTGGGCGTGAAGGTCGCTGTCCAGGTTCTGCCATTGTCATTGGTCGTGGGCTCGCCCAATGTGCCGTTGGCATCGCTGAGCTCGATGTCGTCGCGCGTGAAGCCGTTGACGGTCTCGCTGAAGCGAAAGGTCACGGTCATTGTTTCGCCTGCGGTCAGCGTGGTATCGGCCAGCGTGATCGTGGCTGTCGGGCGCTGGGTGTTGACCGTGTAGTTGTCGCTGCTGGCGATACCGGTCCCGACGTTGCCTGCGTCGTCGCTCACACCGGCGAGGTTTACGCGGATGGTATTTGTCGCGTCGTTGACGTTGGCCGTGGGCGTGAAGGTCGCTGTCCAGACCGTGCGCTCGGCGTTGGCCGTGGGCGGGCTCAGCGTGCCGCTCGTGCACACGATGTCGCTGGTGTCAAAGTCTTTGACGGGCTCGCTGAAGGTGATGGTGACCGTTGTGGTTTCGCCCGCAGTGAGTGCGCTGTCGGCCAGCGTGATCGTGGCTGTCGGGCCGGTGGTGTCTGCCAGCCGGGTGTTCACGCTGTAGTTGTCGCTGCTGGCGCTGCCAGTACCGGCATTGCCTGCGTCGTCGCGCACACCGGTGAGGTTTACGCGGATGGTATTTGTCGCGTCGTTGACGTTGGCCGTAGGCGTGAAGGTCGCTGTCCAGACCGTGCGCTCAGCGTTGGCCGTGGGCGGGCTCAGCGTGCCGTTGGCGTCCGTGAGCACGATGTCGCTGGTGTCAAAGCCGTTGACGGGCTCGCTGAAGCGGAAGCTGACGGTTGTGGTTTCGCCCGCGGTGAGTGCGCTGTCAGCCAGCGTGATCGTGGCTGTCGGGCCGCTGGTGTCTGCCGGCCGGGTGTTCACGCTGTAGTTGTCGCTGCTGGCGCTGCCGGTACCGGCATTGCCTGCGGCGTTGGTCACGCCCGTGAGGTTCACGCGGATGGTGTTGCTCGCGTCGTTGACGTTGGCCGTGGGCGTGAAGGTCGCTGTCCAGGTTCTGCCGTTGTCATTGGTCGTGGGCTCGCCCAATGTGCCGTTGGCATCGCTGAGCTCGACGTCATCGCGCGTGAAGCCGTTGACGGTCTCGCTAAAGCGGAAGGTCACGGTCGTTGTTTCGCCTGCAGTGAGCGTGGTATCGGTCAGCGTGATCGTGGCTGTCGGGCGCTGGGTGTTGACCGTGTAGTTGTCGCTGCTGGCGGTACCGGTACCGGCATTGCCTGCGGCGTTGGTCACGCCCGTGAGGTTCACGCCGATGGTGTTGCTCGCGTCGTTGACGTTGGCCGTGGGTGTAAAGGTCGCTGTCCAGGTTCTGCCATTGTCATTGGACGTGGGCTCGCCCAATGTGCCGTTGGCGTCGCTGAGCTCGATGTCATCGCGCGTGAAGCCGTTGACGGTCTCACTAAAGCGGAAGGTCACGGTCGTTGTTTCGCCTGCGCTGAGCGTGGTATCGGTCAGCGTGATCGTGGATGTCGGGCGCTGGGTGTTGACCGTGTAGTTGTCGCTGCTGGCGCTACCGGTACCGGCATTGCCTGCGTCGTCGCTCACACCGGCGAGGTTTACGCGGATGGTATTGACCCGGGCGCTGACGTCGGCCGTGGGCGTGAAGGTCGCTGTCCAGACCGTGCGCTCGGCGTTGGCCGTGGGCGGGCTCAGCGTGCCGCTCGTGCACACGATGTCGCTGGTGTCAAAGTCTTTGACGGGCTCGCTGAAGGTGATGGTGACCGTTGTGGTTTCACCCGCAGTGAGTGCGTTGTCGGCCAGCGTGATCGTGGCTGTCGGGCCGGTGGTGTCTGCCGGCCGGGTGTCCACGCTGTAGTTGTCGCTGCTGGCGCTGCCGGTACCGGCATTGCCCGCGGCGTTGGTCACGCCCGTGAGGTTCACGCGGATGGTGTTGCTCGCGTCGTTGACGTTGGCCGTGGGCGTGAAGGTCGCTGTCCAAGTCCGTCCATTGTCATTGGTCGTGAGGTCGCCCAATGTGCCGTTGGCGTCGCTGAGCTCAATGTCATCGCGCGTGAAACCGTTGACGGTCTCGCTAAAGCGGAAGGTCACGGTCGTTGTTTCGCCCGCGCTGAGCATGGTATCGGCCAGCGTGATCGTGGCGGTAGGGCGCTGGGTGTTGACCGTGTAGTTGTCGCTGCTGGCGGTACCGGTACCGGCGTTGCCTGCGGCGTTGGTCACGCCCGTGAGGTTCACGCGGATGGTGTTGCTCGCGTCGTTGACGTTGGCCGTGGGCGTGAAGGTCGCTGTCCAGGTTCTGCCATTGTCATTGGTCGTGGGCTCGCCCAATGTGCCGTTGGCATCGCTGAGCTCAATGTCATCTCGCGTGAAGCCGTTGACGGTCTCGCTAAAGCGAAAGGTCACTGTCGTTGTTTCGCCCGCGCTAAGCGTGGTATCGGCCAGCATGATCGTGGATGTCGGGCGCTGGGTGTTGACCGTGTAGTTGTCGCTGCTGGCGCTGCCGGTACCGGCGTTGCCCGCGGCGTTGGTCACGCCCGTGAGGTTCACGCGGATGGTATTGCTCGCGTCGTTGACGTTGGCCGTGGGTGTGAAGGCCGCTGTCCAAGTCCGTCCATTGTCATTGGTCGTGAGGTCGCCCAATGTGCCGTTGGCATCGCTGAGCTCGACGTCGTCGCGCGTGAAGCCGTTGACGGTCTCGCTAAAGCGGAAGGTCACGGTCGTTGTTTCGCCTGCAGTGAGCGTGGTATCGGTCAGCATGATCGTGGCTGTCGGGCGCTGGGTGTTGACCGTGTAGTTGTCGCTGCTGGCGCTACCGGTACCGGCATTGCCCACGGCGTTGGTCACGCCCGTAAGGTTCACGTGGATGGTGTTGCTCGCGTCGTTGACGTTGGCCGTGGGCGTGAAGGTCGCTGTCCAAGTTCTGCCATCGTCATTGGACGTGGGCTCGCCCAATGTGCCGTTGGCATCGCTGAGCTCGACGTCGTCGCGCGTGAAGCCGTTGACGGTCTCGCTAAAGCGAAAGGTCACGGTCGTTGTTTCGCCTGCAGTGAGCGTGGTATCGGTCAGCGTGATCGTGGCTGTCGGGCGCTGGGTGTTGACCGTGTAGTTGTCGCTGCTGGCGGTACCAGTACCGGCATTGCCCGCAGCGTTGGTCACGCCCGTGAGGTTCACGCCGATGGTGTTGCTCGCGTCGTTGACGTTGCCCGTGGGCGTGAACGTGGCCGTCCAGGTTCTACCTTCGGCATCCGCCGTAAGCGGGCCCAGCGTGCCGTTGGCATCGCTGAGCTCGATGTCATCGCGCGTGAAGCCGTTGACGGTCTCACTGAAGCGGAAGGTCACGGTCGTTGTTTCGCCCGCGGTGAGCGCGTTGTCGGCCAGCGTGATGGTCGCCGTGGGGCGCACGGTGTCCACGCTGTAGTTGCTGCTGATGGCACTGCCGGTACCGGCGTTTCCCGCGTCGTCGCGCACGCCGGCGAGGTTCACACGGATGGTATTGGCCAGGGCGCTGACGTTGGCCGTGGGCGTGAATGTCGCCGTCCAGACCGTGCGCTCGGCGTTGGCCGTGGGGGGGCTCAGCGTGCCGTTGGCGTCCGTGAGCACGATGTCGCTGGCGTCAAAGTCTTCGACGGGCTCGCTGAAGCGGATCGTGACTGTTGTGCTCTCGCCCGCGGTGAGCACGCTGTCGGCCAGCGTGATGGTTGCCGTGGGGCGCGTGGTGTCCACGCTGTAGTTGGTGCTGAGGGCGCGGCCGGTCCCGGCGGTGCCCACGTCGTTGGTCACACCGGCGAGGTCCACGCGGATGGCGTTCGTCCGGGCGTTGGCGTTCGCGTTGGGCGTGAAGGTCGCCGTCCAGACCGTGCGCTCGGCGTTCTCCGTGAGCGCGCTCAGCCTGCCGTTGGGGCACACGATGTCACGGATGTCAAAGTTGTTGACGGGCTCGTTGAAGGTGAAGGTGACTGTCGTGCTCTCGCCCGCGCTGAGCGCACTGTCGGCCAGCGCGATGGTCGCCGTGGGGCGCGTGGTGTGCACGCTGTAGTTGGCGCTGCTGGCGCTGCCGGTCCCGGCGTTGCCCGCGTCGTCGGTTACGCCGGCGAGGTCCACGCGGATGGTGTTCTCCCGGGCGTTGGTGTTGGCCGTGGGCGTGAAGGTCGCCGTCCAGACCGTGCGCTCGGCGTTCGCCGTGGGCGGGCTCAGCGTGCCGTTGGCGTCCGTGAGCACGATGTCGCTGGCGTCAAGGCCGTTGACGGGCTCGTTGAAGCGGAAGCTGACTGTTGTGCTCTCGCCCGCGGTGAGCGCGGTGTCGGCCAGCGTGATGGTCGCCGTGGGGCGCACGGTGTCCACGCTGTAGTTGGCGCTGATGGCGTTGCCGGTACCGGCGTTGCCCGCGTCGTCGCTCACACCGGTGAGATTCACACGGATGGTATTGGCCAGGGCGCTGATGTTGTTCGTGGGCGTGAATGTCGCCGTCCAGACCGTGCGCTCGGCGTTCGCCGTGGGCGCGCTCAGCGTGCCGCTGGGGCACACGATGTCGCTGGCGTCAAAGCCGTTGACGGGCTCGTTGAAGCGGAAGCTGACTGTTGTGCTCTCGCCCGCGGTGAGCGCGGTGTCGGCCAGCGTGATGGTCGCCGTGGGCCGCACGGTGTCCACGCTGTAGTTGTCGCTGCTGGCGCTGCCGGTTCCGGCGTTGCCTGCGTCGTCGCTTACACCGGTGAGGTTTACGCGGATGGTATTTGTCGCGGCGCTAACGTTGGCCGTGGGCGTGAATGTCGCCGTCCAAACCGTGCGCTCGGCGTTGGCCGTGGGCGGGCTCAGCGTGCCGTTGGCGTCCGTGAGCACGATGTCGCTGGCGTCAAAGCCGTTGACGGGCTCGTTGAAGCGGAAGCTGACTGTTGTGCTCTCGCCCGCGGTGAGCGCGGTGTCGGCCAGCGTGATCGTGGCTGTCGGGCCGCTGGTGTCTGCGGGCCGGGTGTCCACGTTGTAGCTGTCGCTGCTGGCGCTGCCGGTCCCGGCGTTGCCTGCGTCGTCGCGCACACCGCTGAGGTTTACGCGGATGGTATTGGCCAGGACGCTGACGTTGGCCGTGGGCGTGAAGGTCGCCGTCCAGACCGTGCGCTCGGCATTGGCCGTGGGCGGGCTCAGCGTGCCGTTGGCGTCCGTGAGCACGACGTCGCTGGCGTCAAAGCCGGTAACGGGCTCGCTGAAGCGGAAGCTGACTGTCGTGGTCTCGTCCACGGTGAGCGCGTTGTCGGCCAGCGTGATGGTCGCCGTGGGGCGCGTGGTATCGACGGAGTAGTTGGTGCTGATGGCGCTGCCGGTCCCGGTGTTGCCTGCGTCGTCGCTCACGCCGCTGAGGTTTACGCGGATGGTGTTTGTCGCGACGCTGACGTTAGCCGTGGGCGTGAATGTCGCCGTCCAGACCGTGCGCTCGGCGTTCGCCGTGGGCGGGCTCAGCGTACCGTTGGCGTCCGTGAGCACGATGTCGCTGGCGCCAAAGCCGTTGACGGGCTCGCTGAAACGGAAGCTGACTGTCGTGGTCTCGCCCACGGTGAGCGCGGTGTCGGCCAGCGTGATGGTCGCCGTGGGGCGCGTGGTATCGACGGAGTAGTTGGTGCTGATGGCGCTGCCGGTACCGGCGTTGCCCGCGTCGTCGCGCACGCCGCTGAGGTTCACACGGATGGTATTCGCCAGGACGCTGACGTTGGCCGTGGGCGTGAAGGTCGCCGTCCAGACCGTGCGCTCGGCGTTCGCCGTGGGGGGGCTCAGCGTGCCGTTGGCGTCCGTGAGCACGACGTCGCTGGCGTCAAAGCCGGTAACGGGCTCGCTGAAGCGGAAGCTGACTGTCGTGCTCTCGCCCACGGTGAGCGCGGTGTCGGCCAGCGTGATGGTCGCCGTGGGGCGCGTGGTATCGACGGAGTAGTTGGTGCTGATGGCGCTGCCGGTCCCGGCGTTGCCTGCGTCGTCGCTCACGCCGCTGAGGTTCACACGGATGGTATTCGCCAGGACGCTGACGTTGGCCGTGGGCGTGAATGTCGCCGTCCAGACCGTGCGCTCGGCGTTCGCCGTGGGCGCGCTCAGCGTGCCGTTGGCGTCCGTGAGCACGACGTCGCTGGCGTCAAAGCCGGTAACGGGCTCGCTGAAGCGGAAGCTGACTGTCGTGGTCTCGCCCACGGTGAGCGCGTTGTCGGCCAGCGTGATGGTCGCCGTGGGGCGCGTGGTATCGACGGAGTAGTTGGCGCTGATGGCGCTGCCGGTACCGGCGTTGCCTGCGTCATCGGACACGCCGCTGAGGTTCACACGGATGGTATTGGCCAGGGCGCTGACGTTGGCCGTGGGCGTGAAGGTCGCCGTCCAGACCGTGCGCTCGGCGTTGGCCGTGGGCGCGCTCAGTGTGCCGTTGGCGTCCGTGAGCACGATGTCGCTGGCGTCAAAGCCGTTGACGGGCTCGCTGAAGCGGAAGCTGACTGTTGTGCTCTCGCCCGCGGTGAGCGCGTTGTCGGCCAGCGTGATCGTGGCTGTCGGGCCGGTGGTGTCTACCGACCGGGTGGTGTCCACGCTGTAGTTGTCGCTGCTGGCACTGCCGGTACCGGCGTTGCCTGCGGTGTCGGTCACGCCGCTGAGGTTGACGCTGATGGTGTTGGCCGCATCGTTGATGTTGGCCGTGGGCGTGAAGGTGGCTGTCCAGGTTTTGCCGTCGGCATTGGCCGTGAGCGGGCCCAGCGTGCCGTTGGCGTCAGTGAGCACGATGTCGCTGGCGTCAAAGCCGTTGACGGGCTCGCTGAAACGGAAGCTGACTGTTGTGCTCTCGCCCGCGGTGAGCGCGTTGTCGGCCAGCGTGATGGTCGCTGTGGGGCGCACGGTGTCCACGCTGTAGTTGTCGCTGCTGACGCTGCCAGTACCGGCGTTGTCTGCGCTGTCGCGCACACCGCTGAGGTTCACACGGATGGTATTCGCCCGGGCGCTGACGTTGGCCGTGGGCGTGAAGGTCGCTGTCCAGACCCGGTAGGAACCGGCCGTGGCCCTGGCCGTGAGCGTGCTCAGCGTGCCGTTCGTGCACACGATGTCGCTGGCGTCAAAGCCGATGACGGGCCTGCTGAACCAGAATGTCACGGTCATTGTTTCGCCCACGCTGAGCGTGGTATCGGACAGCGCGATGGTCGCTGTCGGGCCAGCGGTGTTGACCGTGTAGTTGGCGCTGCTGGCGCTACCAGTGCCTGCGTTGCCCGCGGCGTTCGTCACGCCCGTGAGGTCCACGCGGATGGTGTTGGTCGGGTCGTTGACGTTGCCCCTGGGCGTGAAGAGCGCTGTCCAGGTCCTTCCATCGTCATTAATTACGGGGTCGCCCAATGTACCGTTGGCATTGCTGAGTTCGATGTCATCGCGCGTGAAGCCGTTGACGGGCTCGCTGAAGCGAAAGGTCACGGTCGGTGTTTCGCCCTGGGTGAGCGTGGTATCGGTCAGCGTGATCGTGGCTGTCGGGCGCTGGGTGTTGACCGCGTAGTTGTCGCTGCTGGCGCTACCCGTACCGGCGTTGCCCGCGGCGTTCGTCACACCGGTGAGGTTCACACGGATGGTGTTCTCCCGGGCGCTGACGTTGGCCGTGGGCGTGAAGGTGGCCGTCCAGACCGTGCGCTCGGCGTTCGCCGTGGGCGCGCTCAGCGTGCCGCTGGTGCACACGATGTCGCTGGCGTCAAAACCGTTGACGGGCTCGCTGAAGCGGAAAGTGACTGTTGTGGTTTCGCCCGCGGTGAGCGCGCTGTCGGCGAGCGTGATGGTGGGCGTGGGGCCGGTGGTGTCCGTGCGGGTGTCCACGCTGTAGTTGGCGCTGATGGCGCTGCCGGTCCCGGCGTTGCCCGTGGCGTTCGTCACACCGGTGAGGTGCACACGGATGGTATTCGTCCGGGCGCTGACGTTGTCCGTGGGTGTGAAGGTCGCCGTCCAGACCGTGCGCTCGGCGTTCGCCGTGGGCGTACTCAGCGTGCCGCCCGTGCACACGATGTCGCTGGCGTCAAAGCCGGTGACGGGCTCGCTGAAGCGGAAGCTGACGGTTGTGGTTTCGCCCGCGGTGAGCGCGCTGTCGGCCAGCGCGATGGTCGCCGTGGGGCGGACGGTGTTCACACTGTAGTTGTGGCTGGTGGCGCTACCCACCCCGGCGTTGCCTGCGCGGTCGGTCACCCCGGTAAGGTTCAGGCTGATGGTATTCGTCGGGTCGTTGACGTTCTCCGTGGGCGTAAACGTGGCCCTCCAGGTATTGCCGTATTCTTCGTCGCGCTCGAGCGGGCCCAGCGTGCCGTTGGCGTTGGTGAGCACGATGTCCCCGGCGTCAAGGTCGTTGACGGGCTCGTTGAAGACAAAGGCGACGGTGGTGGTCTTGCCCACGGTGAGCACGCTGTCGAACAGCACGATGGTGACCGTGGGGCCGGTGATGTCCCAGATGCTCACGCTGTAGTTGGCGCTGATGGCGCGGCCCACCCCGGCGTTGCCTGCATCGTCGGTCACGCGGGTGAGGTCCACGCTGATGGTATTCGTCGAATCGACGACGCCGGCCGTGGGCGTAAAGGTGGTCGTCCAGACCGTACGGTCTTCGCCGTGTCGAAACGGGCTCAGCGTGCCGTTGGCGTTGCTGAGATCGATGTCGCTGAGGTCAAAGCCGTTGACGGGCTCGCTGAAGCGGATGGTGACGGTGGCGGTCTGGCCCTTGGTGAGCGCGCTGTTGTCCAGCGTGATGGTGGCCGTGGGAGCGATGGTGTCGCGGGTGTCCACGCTGTAGTTGGCGCTGCTGGCGCTACCCACCCCGGCGTTGCCTGCGGCGTCGGTGACGCCGGCAAGGTTCACGCCGATGGTATTCGTCGAATCGTTGACGTAGGCCGTGGGCGTGAAGCGGGCCGTCCAGACCGTGTTGTCGGCGTTGGGCGTGAGCGGGCCCAGCGTGCCGTTGGCGTCGCTGAGCACGACGTCGCTGGCGTCAAAGCCGACGACGGGCTCGTTGAAGCGGATCGTGACGGTGGTGGTCTGGCCCTGGGTGAGCGCGCTGTCGGCCAGCGTGATGGTGGCCGTGGGGCCGGTGGTGTCGCTCGTGTCGCGCGTGTCGACGGTGTAGTTGGCGCTGGTGATGGTGCGCCTTCCGACGTTGCCCGCGAGGTCCGACACGCCTCTCAGGTTCACGCTGATGGCATTCGTCGCGTCGCTGACGTTGGCCGTGGGCGTGAACGTGGCCGTCCAAGTTCTACCGTCGGCATTCGCCGTGAGCGGGCCCAGCGTGCCGTTGGCATTCGAGAGGTTGA
The DNA here is from genome assembly GCF_026127385.1 of Verminephrobacter aporrectodeae subsp. tuberculatae. Lineage (NCBI taxonomy): Bacteria > Pseudomonadati > Pseudomonadota > Betaproteobacteria > Burkholderiales > Comamonadaceae > Verminephrobacter > Verminephrobacter aporrectodeae. The sequence continues at coordinate 1,439,939 of NZ_QZCX01000001.1, read as the reverse complement.
CGTCGCTGGCGTCAAAGCCGGTGACGGGCTCGCTGAAGGCGAAGGTGACGGTGGTGCTTTCCCCTGCGGTGAGTCCGCTGTCGGCCAGCGTGATGGTGGCCGTGGGGCGCCGGGCGTCGAAGTCGTAGGTGACCGTGGAGACAGCCTCGCCCACGCCCGCCTGGCTTGCTCTGTTGGTCACGACGCCGGCGAGGTTGACACGGATCCGATTGCCCGTCGAGTCGCGCACTGTGCCGGGATTGGTGGAGTCAGGGTCCGGATTCCCCGGGGCCGTCAGCGTGACCTGCCAGGTGGTCCCACGGTCGGTGCTGCGCAGGTTGGACAGTTGCGCGCCACCGCCCACGGTCAGGTCGTCGGTGGTGAAACTGCTGGCACGGATGGCTTCGGAGAAGGTAATGGTGACGGTGGCCCTTTCGCCAAGGCTTAGTTTGTTGTCACTGATCGTGATCGTGGCAGTGAGGGCTGTGGTTGTTGCCATGGCGTTCCTTGATCGGTGGGCGGGTACTGTGGATGGCGCGGGAGTACCTGTCGCCTGTGGCCAGATTCGGTGGTTTGCCTTGCCTCATGCAGGCCTGCTTGGCAATGCGGTGCCCACAAGGGGGAAGGCAACTGTTTGAGATGACACATCATTGTACGTAACCAATGATGCGACGTGTAACTGCTCTTGTCCCTTCAGTGCAAACGGTAATTCCCGCTCCTCTGCACTGGTGTCATGCCCCGCAAATATCAGCACATCAAAATGCGCCTTTATCGCCATGGATGCGTTGCAAACCTTCTCGATAGAAAAGGATATCCATGCAGTTTTCGCCTTGCCATGGTGCGAGATGCAGCCGTTTCATTTTGTGCTGCTATTTTCGGGTCAAAATACGGGTTCTGCCGCGAAGCCGAGCAGACCGATGGTCTCCCCCCTTGGGCCACTGGACCGATGCGTTCTCCTGGCTCCCGCCAAGTGGCCCTTGGAAATCAGGATGCAGGCAAGAAGGCGCCGCCGTCGCTCCAGCCAAAAAAGCGGCACACCTTGTCGCGCAGGGCCAGGGTGTCGGCCCGGCCCAGGGCCATCAGCTCGCGCGTGTAGCCCCCCTCGAACAGCAGGTAGCTGGCCAGCGCGGCGCTGCGCGCGTCCGCCTGGCTGGAGCTCACGCCGAGCGCGCCGAGCATGGCGCGCACGGGCGCGGGCAGATCGCCCACGTGGCGCGCGGCCACGGCGTCGAGCCGCTGCGAGGGGGCGATCACCAGCAGTTCGATGGGGCGCAGCGCGCTCTGCGCACGCCTTTCTTCGGGGATCAGCGACAGGGTCTGGTTGATGCGCAGCACCCGTTCCACGTCCACCGCCAGGGCGTCCAGAAAGATGTTCGACAGCGCGTGCCCCGCGATCTGCGCCAGCGAGGGGTAGTCGGGCGTGGGCTGCACCGCAGTGTGGTCCCGGGGCTCGTGCATGCGGCCCGCGCCAATCACCACGATGCGCTCGGCCCCGAGGTGGATCGCGGGTGCGATGGGGGCCGACTGGCGCATGGAGCCGTCGCCAAAATACTCGGTGTGCCCGTCCAGCACCAGGCCCCGGGCCGGAAAGACGAACGGGATCGCCGAGGACGCCAGCAGGTGCGCGTGCGTGATCGGGCCACACACGGCCTTGCGCTGCGAGCGCACCCAGGGCCTGAGGGGCTGGGCCGCTTCAAAGAAGGTGACGTGCTCGCCCGAGCTATAGCTCGAAGCCGTCACTGCCAGCGCGCTCAGCTGCCCCCCGCGGATGAGCTGGGGCAGGCGTTCCAGGGGAACCATCTCGGCGAGCAGTTTTTCCAGCGGCGCATTGTCCAGCAGCGAGTGCGGGTGCATGCGCCGCCAGCGCGCCAGCGCCCAGCCCACGGAAAGCAGCGTGAGCCAGCGCGCGCCGCTGCGCATCACGCTCAGCGAATCGGCGCCGTACACCTGCTGCGCGTGGACCTGGCGCCACGCGCGCGCCATGCGGCGCACCGTCCGCCCGAAGTCGTCGGCGCCGCAGGCCAGCGCCGCCGCGTTGATCGCCCCGGCCGAGGTGCCGGCGATGATGGGAAACGGGTTCGGCGCGCGGCCCACCCCGCAGGCGCGGCGGATGTCGGCAATCGCCTCGAGCACCCCCACCTGGTACGCGGCCCGGGCGCCGCCGCCGGTCAGCAGCAGGCCGGTTGCGGGCGCCCGGGGAGCGTGGGAGTCGGGGGTTTCAGGGCGGGCGGTGGATGGCATGGGCGGTCTGCGCGGGCGGGGGCAGATTGTCCCGCAGAGCGGCCAGCCGATCGCGGCCCATCCGGCTCGGCGGCACGGTGCCGTGAAGAATGTGCGAGGCCGGGCGCTTCGATAGACTGCGCCCCACCGCCCCACAGGAGTGAATTTGCATGGCAGTCACAGAACAAAGCCTTTTGGCCGCGCTTTCCCGCGTGCAGGACCCGCATACGGGCAAGGATTTCGTCAGCACCCGGGCGCTGCGCGATCTGCGCATCGACGGCAGCGACGTGGCCTTCGACGTGGAACTGGGCTACCCCGCCAAGAGCCTGCTGCCCGAATTGCGCCGCAGCCTGGTGGCCGCGGCCAAGGGCGTTGCGGGGGTCGGGAACGTCTCGGTCGATATCCGCACCCGGATCATTGCCCACGCCGTGCAGCGCGGCGTGCCCCTTCTGCCCCAGGTCAAGAACATCGTCGCCGTGGCCTCGGGCAAGGGGGGCGTGGGCAAGAGCACCACGGCCGCGAACCTGGCCCTGGCCCTGGCCGCGGAAGGCGCCAGCGTGGGCGTGCTCGACGCCGACATTTACGGCCCCAGCCAGCCCATGATGCTGGGCATCAACCGCCGCCCCGAGAGCGCGGACGGAAAGACCATGGAGCCGCTGGAGAACTACGGCGTGCAGGTCATGTCCATCGGTTTTCTCGTCGATCAGGACGAGGCCATGATCTGGCGCGGCCCCATGGCCACCCAGGCGCTGGAGCAGTTGCTGCGCCAGACCCGCTGGCGCGACCTGGACTACCTCATCGTCGATATGCCGCCCGGCACGGGCGACATCCAGCTCACCCTGAGCCAGCGCGTTCCCATGACGGGCGCCGTGATCGTGACCACGCCGCAGGACATTGCCTTGCTCGACGCGAAAAAGGGCATCCGGATGTTTCAAAAAGTGGGCGTTCCGATCCTCGGCATCGTCGAGAACATGGCGGCGCACGTGTGCGGCCGCTGCGGCCACGTGGAGCCCATCTTTGGCGCCGACGGCGGCAAGAAAATGGCGGCCGACTACGGCATGGACTACCTGGGCGCGCTGCCGCTGAGCATGGACATCCGCTTGCAGGCCGACAGCGGCAGGCCCACCGTGGTCGCCGACCCCGACGGCGAAGCGGCGCAAATCTACAAAAAGGTGGCGCGCAGCGTGGCGCTGAAGATCGCCGAACAGGCCAAGGATTTTTCCAGCCGCTTCCCGACGATCTCGGTCAGCAAGGACAGCTGAATTCAGATCCAGATCCCGCCATGCTCCACGTCCTGCGTCTGCCCCGCAATGGACAAGGGCATGCGCGCTGCGGCGCCGGAGGCGGTGACGCTGCCGTCGGCCCGTCCGTCGGCGTCGAACGGTCCGCCATCCTGGATCGAGAAGTCCAGCCGCAGCCGCCCGCCTTCGATGGCCATCTTGCCGCCATAGGGCTCGCTGGCCAGGTTCACCCAGGTGCCTGCGTTGTCCCTGACCCAGTAGCCGTTGGCGTCCAGCGCCGGGTCCACGTACAGGCTGAACGGCTCGCTGCTGCGGCCTGCGGCCAGCGTTGCGTCGAAGCGCACCAGACCGAGGGGCATCTCCATCCCCTTGGGCAACTGGGCGGGGGCGTCCTCTTGCTCCAGGCGGGTGACGCGCGCATCGCTGCCCGCGGCGATCTTGCCGTCCTGGCTGCCTGCCACCAGCGTCACGCTGGTGCCGTCCTCGATGCCGTCGCTGGCTGCGGTGGCTGCCCCATCGGGGCCGGGGGTCTCCAAACTCTGCTCTTTCACGGTCATGGCGGTGCGCCGGAGAACGACGGCCTTGCCCAGGATGCCCGTCAGCGCTGGCGGTGTGCGGTTGTCCACCGCCATGGCCGCAAAGCTGGCTGCGTCGTTGCCTGCCGCGTCCTGCACCCCGTTGCCGATCGTGGGCTGGGTGTAGCTGACGCTCACCGTCTGGTTGGCCGTCACGCCGCGCGCCAGTGTCAGCGTGACGGTCTTGGCCTGGGCGTCCACGGCGACGGAGCTGACGGCGTTGGCCGTGCCGTTCACCAGTACCGCAAAGGCGCTGTTCTCCGGTCTGTGGTTCTCGGTCGCACTCAGGGTGGTGGCCTCGGTGTAGCCGAGCACCAACCGGGAGGCGTTCACCGTCGCGCTGCCCAGCACGGGGCGCTCGGTGTCGATGCTGTAGCTGCTGCTCGTCGGCGCAAGATCGCGACCGCCCGCGTTGCCCGCGACGTCGGTCACGCCGCTCTCGCGCAGGCGGACCCGGTTGTCGGTGGATGATTCGCCGCTTGTCGGCGCCGTCAGCGTGACGAACCAGGTGATGTCGTCGTAGGTGCGCAGCCTGGACAGCGTGCCCCTGCCCGGATCGATTTGCAGGTCCTCCAGCGTGAAGCTGTCGTGATCCAGCATTTCGGAGAAGCGCAGGACAAGGGTCGCGGATTCGCCGGCGCTGAGCTGGGCGTCACGGTACCAACTCTCGGCCAATGCGGGCCGCTTCGTGTCGATGCTGAAATGCTCGCTGTCGGCCCAGCCCTGGCCGGCGCTGCCTGCGGCGTTGCGCACGCCACCCAGGTTCACACGGATGGTGTTGTTCGCCGCATCGGTGCCGGCTGTGGGCGTGAAGGTGGCCGTCCAGGTTCTGCCGCCGGCATGCGCCGTCAGCGGACCCAGCTGGCCCGCGGCATCGTCCAGGTCCAGGTCATCGGACGTGAAGCCGGTGACAGCCTGGCTGAAGTTGAAAGTGACGGTAGTGGTTTCGCCAGCGATGAGCCGGCTGTCGGCCAGCGCGGCGAGCACGCGCGGGCCGCCGGAGCTGTTGTTCGTGACTGACAGGGCCTGCGTGCTGGCCGCGTGGTTGCCTGCGGCGTCCTGTATCGCGTTGTTCCCGGTGCTCGGCGCGGTGTAGCGGACCGTCACCGCTTGGTCGGCTGTCACGGCGCGCTCCAGCGTCAGCGTGACGGTCCTGGCCTCGGCGTCCACGGCGATGGAGGTGACGGCGTTGGCCGCTCCATTGGCCCGTACCGCAAAGGCGGCGTTGGCCGGAACATGCGCCGGGGCCGCACTCAGGGCGTCGTCTTCGGTGTAGCGCAGGACCAGCTGGAAGGCGCTCACCGTGGCGCTGGCCAGTACGGGGCGCTGGGTGTCGATGCTGTAGTAGTCCGAGAACATGTCGAAACCAAAGCCCGCGTTGCCCGCGACGTCGGTCACGTCCGAATTGTGGAAGACGACCGCGTTGCTGGCCGATGCGTCGCCGGTCGTTGGCGCCGTGAGCGTGACCTGCCAGGTGATGCCGTCGCTGCTGCGCAGGTTGGACAGCGTGCCCCTGCCCGCAGGATGGGTGCGCAGGTCCCCCAGCGTGAAGCTGTCCCGATTCAGCGCTTCGGAGAAGACGATGGTCAGGGTGGTGGATTCGCCGGCGCTGAGCTTGTTGTCCGCGAGCACACCCCGGCGCCACAGGGGGCCCCCGCCGGTATCGACGCTGAAATTCTCGCTGCGGGCCTGGCCCTGGCCGGTGTTGCCTGCGGCGTCGGTCACGCCGCCCATGTTCACCCGGATGGTATTGCTGGAATCCTCGACGCCGTCCGTGGGCGTGAAGGTGGCGCTCCAGGTTTTGCCGTCTGCTCTCGCCGTGAGCGCGCCCAGCGTGCCGTTGGCGTCGCTCAGGTCCACGTCGTCGCGCGTGAAGCCGCTGACGGCCTCGCTGAAGCGGAAAGTCACGGGGGTGGTTTTGCCGACGCACAGGCTGCTGTCGGCCAGCGTGATGGTGGCGGAAATTATGGTCATGGAAGTTCCTCGGTGATTGGCATGCGTTTACGGGTCCGGCCCGGGTGCCCGTGGTCCCGGCTTGTTGCCACCCGTGCCGAAGCGCAGGAAGGCAGGAAAAACCAGGACGCCCGGCGCGTATGTAATTGAAAAGCATTAGAACTCACATTACGACATAGTCGCAGGCGGATTGTGGTTTTTGCAACTTCTCCAAGGGAGATTTCTCTTGGCTTGCTTGAATATTTGTGCTGGGAGTTTTCAGAAACGCGCGGCCGGCCCAGGCCCACCGGTTCCTGCGCACCGGCCGGGTGCGCACGAGAAAAAGGCGCTGGGATCGCCAGCGCCTGAAGGGAACACGCACCTCGTCGGATGCCTGGAATTTGCTTGGAAATTGGAAAAACTGTCTCCTCGAACTCCTCGTTTGGGCACACTGAGCGAACGCAGCGCGCTTTTCGAGTGGCGTGACTGTAATGACCGCACCCCCGTGGTGCATTGGGAGTTTCCCACCCGTGGGGCATGGCAATGCAGCCACGCTGCCGGGCTTGCACGGGTTGCGCCGGGAGGGCTTATAGGCTGAAATTCCTTCGTGTGATTTACTCCGGTCTGCACGAAGGAGGCTTCAATGACCCTGGTTGCCAAGATTCTTCACTCCAAACCCGACCCCACCGTGCACACCATTGCGCCCACGGCGTCGGTGTTTGACGCGCTCAAACGCATGGCCGAAAAGGGCATTGGCGCCTTGCTCGTGACCGAGCACGACGCCATCGTGGGCATCCTCACCGAGCGCGACTACTCGCGCAAGATTGTGCTCATGGGCCGCACCTCGGCCGCCACGCTGGTGCGCGACGCCATGACCACCCCGGTGATGTTCGTGCGCTCCAGCCAGACCAGCGAGCAGTGCATGCAGCTCATGACCGCGAACCGCGTGCGCCATCTGCCGGTGGTCGACGATGGCAAGCTCGTGGGGATGGTTTCGATTGGTGATTTGGTCAAGAACATCATCTCCGAGCAAAAATTCATCATCGAGCAGTTGGAGAACTACATCACGGGGGCGCCGGGCCCGTGAACGCGCTCCCGCACGGCGCGCGCGACGGCCCGGATTGCGCCAGATGCCGCAAAACCGTCACACACCGGCGTTAGCCTGTCCAGCATTCTCAACCCCCCTCTGGGACTTTGGAAAGGGCGCACCATGCTGTGGAAATGGCTGGGATTGCAGTGGTTGCTGGATGACCTGTTCGATGAGCGGGGTGGCTTGCGCTTCGATCTGCCGCGCACGGATGGATGGGCGTACGAGGACGCACCGGCCCTTGCGCAGGACTGATGCCAGGCTCCCAGGGCGTGCATGACGCGCACGAGGAGGCCGCGAACAGCCTGAGCCACGGCGTGGCCCTGCTCGGCGCCTGCTTGGTCGTGCCCGAACTGCTGCGCTCGGCACGACATGTCCAGGGCGCGAGCTACCTGGGCGTGCTGGTTTTCGTGGTGACGATGGCCCTGCTGTACGCTGCGTCCACCATCTACCACGCCCTGCCGCCGGGGCGATTCAAGCAGTGCTTCCTGAAACTGGACCACGCGGCCATCTACCTGTTCATCGCGGGCAGCTACACCCCTTTTGCGCTCGGCTCGCCCGACGACAGCCTGTTCAACGGGATCGGGCTGGCCCTGGTCTGGCTGGCTGCGGCCGCAGGGTTCACGCTCAAGGTACTGTCGCGGCTCGCGTCGCCCCTGCTGTCAACGGCGCTGTACGTCGTGATGGGCTGGCTGGTGTTGCTCGCGGCGCTGCCGCTGATGGGGCACGTGCCCGCGGTCAGCGCCGCGTGGCTGGTGATTGGCGGGGCGGCCTACACGCTGGGGCTGGTCTTTCTTGCGTTCGACGCGACGGTGCGCTACGCGCATGCCGTCTGGCATGGGTTCGTGGCAGCGGGAACCGCCTGCCATACGCTGGCGCTGCTGAGCAGCCTGTCGCACCCCTGGCGCTCCTGAGCGCCGCCCCTCCGCTCATGCGGTGATGACCCCCGGGGCCGCAGGGCTGGCGTAGAGCGCGGCCACGTCCCCGGCGCGGCGCAGCAGCACGGCGCCTTGGTTGATGTAGCCCTTGTCCGTGATCTCGCCCGCGTCGGGGTCGGGCGGCGCGCTCAGCACGAGCGCCCGGGTGGGGCAGCGCGCAGCGCCTGCTCCAGCCGGCTGCTGTCCGCCACCCCCGTGGCCGAAGGAAAGACGAAGCAGGGCGTGATCCCGACGTGCATGGCCGCGAGCATGGGCACGGCGTGGTCGATGGCATTGTCCGAAAGGATGGCGATGGGCCGGCCAGCGGGCAGATGCAGATCAAGCAGGGACTGGGCAAGCGCCCCCACGTCGCGGCGCAACTCGCCATAGCTCACGCGGCACCAGTGCTCCCCACGCGCGTCGCGCTGCGCCAACGCCAGCGCCTGCGGGGTCTCACGCGCCCAGCGCTCCAGCCATTCGCCGACGCAGCGCGCAGAGGGGCGCAGGGCCATGGGCGAGCGCATGGTAGGGGGTCTGCTTGCATCCCCGGTGTTCGTCCGCAGTGGCGCCGATTTCGGGATTTTTTCGTAACTGCTTGGCTTGACCTCTCTCCATAAACCATAATTTCTGATGCAATAGTTACCCGGCTCCAACGCAATCAGCCACTCCCCAAGAGGGCTGATTTTGGTTGATGGGCCAGGCCAGGGACTTCGGAACGGAGCAGGTACTTTTTTTCATAAACCACAACGGGAGAGCCCTGATGGGTACACGCTTCAACCGCCGCGCAGCGGATGACGCCGCCGAGCAGGCCGCAACGGCGACACCTGCGCCTGCCGGCTTCAGCCCCCCGGATGGCAGCATCGCGCCCTACGAGGAGGAGGAGGAGTCGCTGCGCACGGCCGAGAGCAACGAAAACGACGACGTACGCGCATTCCGGTCCGGGTTCTTCGCCCTGCTGTTCAGTGGTGCACTGATCTACTTCGCGCTGTCGAGTTTCGTCGTGGGCTGGCCAAAATGGCTGCGCTTCAGCCTTCTGATCGTTGGTATCAGCGGCATGATCTATGGGCTGAACAAGACCGCCGTGCTAATCAAGCTGATCTGGTACCTGTTCCTGTGGCTGTTGCTGATCTGCGTGCTGCTCGGCGTCCTCTATGGCATTGGCTGGATGATCTGGCAAGACATGTGAACCCGTCCCCAACATCACCCCCTCCACCACACGACCCCCTGTCGTTCAGCACAACAACCCGGGCGCATCCGCCTGGGCCTTGGAATCCCCCCTTCAGGACTCGGCGCTAAAACCGATTTTCTTGACCAGCGGCCCCCAGCGCTCGAACTCCACCTGCTGGGAAGCGAGCATCTCGGCCGGGGTCGATCCCTTGGCGATCAGTCCGACGACGGCCAGGCTGTCCACGACGGACTTCTCCTTGATGGCGGCGTTGATCGCCGCGCTGGCGGCCGCGACGACGCTGGCCGGCGTCTTGATCGGGGCGTAGAAACCAAACCACTCCTCGACGGTCAACCCGGCAAAGCCCTGCTCCGCAAAGGTCGGCACTTCGGGCGAAAACGGGGAACGCGCCTTGCCCGAGGTGGCCAGCAGCCGCAGCCTGCCGACCTTGTGGTTCGGGATGAAGTCCCCGCTGGGCGCGACCATGGCCGTGACCTGCCCGCCCACCAGGTCGGTCACGCCGGGGATGGAGCCGCGATACGGCACGTGCCTGAGTTCGACCCCGCTGTCCAGACCGAGCAGGGCGCCGATGAAGTGCGTGCTCGATCCGGCTGCGGGCGATCCATAGTTGGCCTGCCCCGGGTTCGCCTTGGCCCAGGCCAGGAAGTCCTTGACCGTCTTCACGGAAGCGGGCACCAGCGGGCCCACGGCCAGCCCGTGGTGCATGATCGCGCCGATGGACACGGGCGCGAAATCCTTCACCGGGTCGTAGCTCAGCTTGCTGTAAATATGGGGATAGATCGTGGTGCACGAGAACGGCGCCAGCACGAGTGCCGTGCCGTCCGCGGGAGCGCCCTTGAGCACTTCCAACGCGATCCGCCCGCTCGCGCCGGGCTTGTTCTCCACCACCGCCGAATTGCGGGTGTAGGCGGAGCCCGCGAGCTTTTCGCCGACCCTGCGCGCCACGCTGTCGCCGGCGCTGCCCGCGGGAAAACCATAGAAGATCTTCACCTGCCCGATCGCCTGGGCCCGGGCGGCCAACGGGGACAAGGCCCCGAGCGCCGTGGCGCAGCCGGCCTGGTGCATGAATTGGCGGCGTGTGTGCATCATCCTTGTCTCCTGTTTGTGAATTATTGGGGCGACGGGCACGGCCCTTGCACCTCGCGCAGCCGAAAGCGCTGAATCTTACCGGTCGCCGTCTTGGGCAGGCCGGTTACGAATTCGATGAAACGGGGGTACTTGTGCGGCGCCAGGCGCTCTTTCACAAAGGCTCTGAGTTCGTCCTGCGTCGCCGTCTGGCCGTCCTTGAGCACCACGAGCGCCTTTGGTTTGATGAGGCCGTCGGCGTCCTGCTTGCCGATTACCGCCGCCTCGAGCACCGCGGCGTGCTGCACCCGGGTCGCCTCGACCTCGACCGGTGAAACGTACATGCCGCTGACTTTGAGCATGTCGTCGCTGCGCCCCGCGCAGGTGTAGTAGCCCTCGGCGTCGCGCAAGTAATGGACTGGGACCGGCTCGGGCAGACGCTCGCGCGCGAAGGGCGTCTGCATCTGGAGACATACTGAGCCGTGCCAGCGCCAGTGTTCTGCCCCGCGAATAGCGGCACAACGGTGTGCCATCGTGCGGGCCCATCCCCGCCATGACGTCCCCTCTGGCTCGCACCATGTCGCCAAATGGCGACAAGGCCCACGATCATGCCGGCCGGACGCCTGAAGGCGTGACGATTTATCTGAGAAACAGGGCTTAAGCGATTGATTCATATGGAATTTATTGCCATTGCAAGCCGTTCATCTTGCCCCATGGCAACATGAATTGCCGTCCACAAGCCGGCCAATTCCTTGCCCACGCAGTCCTTCTTGTCGCCAGATGGCGACATGAACAACGACCTGCTGGATGGACGCATGAAGCCGTGAAGGCTTATCCGAGAAAACAGGGATAACTGATTGATTCATATGGTATTTATTGCCATTGCAAGAGTTCATTTTGCCCCATGGCAACATGAACTACCTTCTGCAAATCGGTCAATCCCTTGTCAACCTGTCACCTCCTGTCGCCAAATAGTGACACAAAATCCCCGATTTGCCGGCTAAACCACAGGGATTGCAGCTGCTGATATCGAAGACGCGATCCAAGTCCTTGATATAAAACGGTTTTTTACCACCTGGCACAGAGTTTGCCTTAGGGGCGATATGCCAGTCGTGCGTATCCGTTTCTCGCGCTCCACCTGCCTCAGCGCAGCGTCGGTGGTCAGGGCGTTGTTGCATGAATCGATTGGCTGGCCGTGATACCCATCATGCAATAACGCCATACGAAAGTACCGTCAATCATGTGTTCCAACAAAGGAGTCCGTCATGATAAAAACTTTGCTCACCCTCATGCTTCTGGTCGGCGCCCTGCTGACCGCCTGCGGAGACGGGGACGGCGTGCAGACGCAGCCGCCTGACGCAGCGTCCGCGCCCGAGCCCGTGGGAAGAATCGATCGTTCCGATGTGGGTCCGGCGCAAGTGATCTCTCTCTCGCTCAAGGAACTGGACCTTCCTGCGGGCGCCGACAAGGTCACGCCCTCGGGCGCCGTATCGGACGCCTTGCTCAAGGACGGGCAACTGCGCTTTTCCACCCCCGGCGACACCGGGGAGGATCAGGAAGCGGCGTTCGAGATCAGGAGTGGCGCCACCACGTCGGTGCGCCATCTGTTGCTCAGGTCCCCGCGGCCGACTGACGTAGAGGCGAACGAGCACACGCTCGGCGAGTCCCCACCGCTCCCGGAACTGACCATTGAGGGCCTGGGGCCAGACAATGCACTGACCGGCGCCCCACTGACTTTCAGGGTGAAAGGATTGTCCGCGCCGGACCTGAAGGACTTCAGCAGAGGGTGGATCGCCGGCGCCACCGCCGAAAGAGCTTATGACCTCTTGGTGAAGTTGGATGACTTCTGGTCTTTTAATCCGGAAGATTCCAGCCTTTCGATCTCGGGCCCGGCCATGCAGCGAATACTGGGCATGCTGCCAAAGGGCGACTTTGAGTTGGGACTGAACTTGAGTTCCAGGGCCAACGGCAAAGAGTTTACGGCTGTCTATTACGCGCGGGTGATGAAGGCGGACGCGCGGCTGTCGGGCAAGTTGCTCTCGCAGCAGGGCGATCCGGTCAGTTCGCTGGCGGGCCGCAAGGTTTTGCTTGAGGGGATTCATACGCAGATGCGGGCCGTCGCCGTGCTGGACGCCAATGGCGCCTTTGCGTTCGAGCGCGTATTGCCCGATGTCTATTTTCTGACCTTGAGCGACTTGGATTATCCGAATGCCATCAGAATCAGTTTTCCGATCTACGAAGACAGCACGCAGGCCCAAGTCTCCATGGTGGTCCCGCCGGGTCTGGGAGTCGATACCGGCGCCAAGACAGCCGCAAAGCGAACGCCCTCGGGTTCGCTGGCTGCCAGGAGCAGCGTGACGCAAGACGGCAAGGGGCCCGCCGCACGCAGCATCCCCGCGACCAAGCGCTCGGCACCATCGGCTCCGCTCTCCGCAGAGGGGGTCGATCGCGCGGTCTTTAGCGCCACTGCGGTCGAGCAGGACCAACCCGTGAACAAGAAGATTGACTTCATGGTGCCGGTCGGCACCGAGAGCGTTGGCGTCAAAATTACCGTGTTTGCCGAGGAGTCTCTGTTCTACCCCGTCATGAGCATGGCCGAAATGAGGCAACTGGCCGAGAAACGTCTGCAATCCGGGGAGCGTCCACCAAAGAAAAGAAAGTACAACGATTCTTGGTCGTACTCTGTCGTGGGACTTCCGGACACCCAGCTTTCGGCCAGCGGGGTGATAAGCGAAGTGCGTCGTTATGATATCCAGGGCCGCATGACCAAGACCATGTGCGTAGACGTGGCCAAGCAGACCAAGAACGCTGCTCTGAGCATCAGCGGCAGCGTGGGCGCGACGAATATCGGAGACAAGCTTCTGCCAATCACCACGACGGTCGAACTGACGCTGGAATGCAGGAAGCTCAAAAGCTCGTCGGCCAAAATCGAAGTCTCTTCGGCCAAATTCCTGTCGCCGAACAAGAATTCCGAACCGGTAATTTCCCCGATAAGAGTTGGAGGTAATACCCGTGACGAATTGATCAACAAATTGGCTGGCAACTTGGCTGGTCTCTACCTGTCAATCCCGAAAGGCAGCAGCGACAACACCCACACGATTCCGCTTGAAATCAACTATTCGCCAGCCGATGCGAACATCACCGAAGTGAACGTGGGGATTAATGGGCTGATTTCGGGTAGCACGGGGGGCATTCCCCCGAATTTTTCCACCGTCAATCTGTTGACGCAAAATCATACCAGCACGCCTGGCCAGATCAAGTTCCCTGGAATTTCTCTGCCCATCTTCCCTAATCAAGTGATCAGGGAAAGGGGAGGGGTAGCCATCACGGTCCGTCTCAAAGGCAGCGTAGGGGGCGTCGAGGTGAGTTCCGATCCCGCGGCAGGTGGCCGGGTCGCATTTTCTGATGGAAGGAATGAATTTAAGCCACTCTACCTTGCAGGAGAGGTTGAAGGCCTGTCCGGCCGACGCTACGGCCCGCGCGATAACGGCGGCGATTCGTGGGCTACCGCACAAACCATCGAAAAGCTTCTCGCCAGTCCTTACCCCTTCAATGACATCAGCAGCCAGCATGTCACCCAAAACAGCGCCGGAGGTTCAATTCTCATACATAAAGGCCATAGCGATGGCCAGCAGATCGACATGCGCTACGCCGACGGCCAAGGTGGCTATAGCGAAGCGCTGGGCGGGGCGAATAATGGCGAATACATCAAGCAACTGATCTACGCCGCCGCGTCCGAGGTAAAAAACAACGTAACACCAAAACCAAAAATGATAGCATTGAACGATTGGATTCTCAAAAACCGCAGCATGCTTACGGTTGAGGCGCGTCATCACAAAACCCGCATCATCTATATCGGAGACTCGTTCATCGAAGATGCACTTGTCCACGGGAAATTCCCGTCCGCCTCGGCCGCCGGGTCAGTCGCTATTCCCGGCTGGGGTGAATGGACGGACAAGCCATGGATTGTCAGGCCCGAACGCGAGCACCTGCACCATTGGCACCTGAGCTTCTCGGACGAGAAGGTCTGAGCGTGCCGGAGCAACCGTAAGCGTTTTGTGCTCGCCGGGGCCGCTGCAATCCGGTAGCGGCCCCAGCGGCTGGCCGTGATATCCGTTATGCAATAACGCCACACGAAAGTACCGTCAATCATGTGTTCCAAAGGAGTTCGTCATGATAAAAACTTTGCTCACCCTCATGCTTCTGGTCGGCGCCCTGCTGACCGCCTGTGGAGACGGGGACAGCGTACAGACGCAGCCGCCTGACGCAGCGTCCGCGCCCGTGGGAAGAATCGATCGTTCCGATGTGGGTCCGGCGCAAGTGATCTCTCTCTCGCTCAAGGAACTGGACCTTCCTGCGGGCGCCGACCAGGTCACGCCCTCGGGCGCCGTATCGGACGCCTTGCTCAAGGACGGGCAGCTGCGTTTTTCCACCCCCGGCGACACCGGTGAGAACCAGGAAGCGGCGTTCGAGATCAGGAGCGGCGCCACCACGTCGGTGCGCCATCTGTTGATCAGGTCACCGCGGCCGACTGTCGTAGAGGCGTACGAGCACACGCCTGGCGAGTCCCCGCCGCGCCCGGAGCTGACCATCGAGGGCCTGGGGCCAGACAATGCACTGACCGGCGCTCCACTGACTTTCAGGGTGAAAGGATTGTCCGCGCCGGACCTGAAGGACCGTAGCAGAGGGTGGATCACCGATGGAAGAACCAATACCATCTTGGTGAAGTTGAAGGACTTCTGGTCCTTTAATCCGGAAGATTCCAGCCTTTCGATCTCGGGCCCGGCCATGCAGCAAATTCTGGGCATGCTGCCAAAGGGCGACTTTGAGTTGGGACTGAACTTGAGCTCCAGGGCCAACGGCAAAGAGTTTACGGCTAACTATTACACGCGGGTGATGAAGGCGGACGCGCGGCTGTCGGGCAAGTTGCTCTCGCAGCAAGGCGATCCGGTCAGCTCGCTGGCGGGCCGCAAGGTTTTGCTTGAGGGGATTCATACGCGGATGCGGGCCGTCGCCGTGCTGGACGCCAATGGCGCCTTTGCGTTCGAGCGCGTATTGCCCGACGTCTATTTTCTGACCTTGAGCGACCTGGACTATCCAAATGCCATCAGAATCAGTTTTCCGATCTACGAAGACAGCACGCAGGCCCAAGTCTCCATGGTGGTCCCGCCGGGTCTGGGAGTCGATACCGGCGCCAAGACAGCCACAAAGCGAACGCCCGCGGGTTCGTTGAATGCCAGGAGCAGCGTGACGCAAGACGGCAAGGGGCCCCCCGCACGCAGCATCCCCGCGACCAAGCGCTCGGCGCCATCGGCTCCGCTCTCCGCAGAGGGGGCCGATCGCGCGGTCTTTAGCGCCACTGCGGTCGAGCAGGACCAACCCGTGAACAAGAAGATTGACTTCAAGGTGCCGGTCGGCACTGAGAGTGTTGGCGTCAAGATTACCGTGTTTGCCGAGGAGTCTCTGTTCTACCCCGTCATGAGCATGGCCGAAATGAGGCAACTGGCCGAGAAACGTCTGCAATCCGGGGAGCGTCCACCAAAGAAAAGAAAGTACACCGATTCTTGGTCGTACTCTGTCGTGGGACTTCCGGACACCCAACTTTCGGCCAGCGGGGTGATAAGCGAAGTGCGTCATTATGATGTCCAGGGCCGCATGACCAAGACCATGTGCGTAGACGTGGCCAAGCAGACCCAGAACGCTGCTCTGAGCATCAGCGGCAGCGTGGGCGCAACGAATATCGGCGACGACCTTCTGCCAATCACCACGACGGTCGAACTGACGCTGGAATGCAGGAAGCTCAAAAGTTCGTCGCCCAAAATCGAAGTCTCTTCGGCCAAATTCCTGTCGCCGAACAAGAATTCCAAACCGGTAATTTCCCCGAAAAACATTGGGGATGGGACCAGGGGCAACTTGGCTGGTCTCTACCTGTCGATCCCGAAAGGCAGCAGCGACAAGGCCCTTCGTCGTTTCGTGTGGAACACAACAACCTCATGTGCCCCCAACGGGCGCAAACGGGCTGACAGGCAGATGCTTGAGTTTGGACATGCGCAGGTAGGCGATGGTGATGAAGTTGTCGCTCGTTCGGAACCCACGGGCTGCGCGCTTGGCCTGCTGCAAGAGTCCGTTCATGGCCTCCACGTAGGCGTTGCTGCGATGCCCCAACATGCCGCGCACCACCGCAGCAAAGCGTTCCTTGAGGCTTCTGGCCAGCTTCTTGAACGGCTCCAGCCGGCATCTGAACGCCCAGCTCAACCAAGCCTGCAGTTCGACACTCGCCTGCTGTTCGCTGTTGTGCTCCTTGGCCCTCGCATACACCGCGCGCAACGCCATCTTCAACCGCCACGCCCGCGCGCTCTTGAGCATGGAGCGCTGCAACCAATGCATTGCGTCGGTTTGCTTGGCGCTCCAGCTTTCGGGGTTGCGCCGCATCCCCCACATCAGTTGCTTGAGCGTCTTGTGCTCATCGTTGTCAACTGCCGACTCCAAGGCTTCTCGCACCGCCGGGGCGTCCTGTGCCATCTCCGTGCGCCGCACCTGGTCCATCGCATCCATGGCCATCGCCACAACATGGAACCGGTCGTAGCTGATCTGCGCCTGCGGCAACGCCAACCCCACTCCCTTGGCGTAGGCCGCGCTCATGTCCATGCACACATGCTTGACCTGCTCGCTGTCGCCACCATGGGCCTTCAGATCGTCAACAAAATCGAGCACCGTCTTGTGATCGCGTCCCTCGGTGGCGAACAGCAGTCGTTTGGCATCGAGGTCATGCACGACGGTGATGTAGTTCTGTCCCCGGCGCATACTGGTCTCGTCGATGCCCACAGTGCGTACATCCGTAAAACGTTCTTGGGCGCGGGCTTGCTCGACATAAAACTCGATGCGCCGCCACAGTTGCTTGTCAGAACAGCGCAGCAATGCCGCCGCCTGGCTCACCGGCAAGTCACGACACAGGGCCAAGGCGAATGCTTCAAAGGCCGCCGTGAAGCCCGAGCCTGGACGGGCCCAGGGCACCAGCATCTGCGTGGTCTTGCCACAGTCGCTGCACGCGATGCGCGGCACCTCGCAATGCAGCCAGGTCTCGAACTGGAAGAAGTCCAGATGACGCCAAGAGCGGAGCAGCCGGTCATGAATGGGCTGTGCTCCAGCACCACAGGCCGGGCACGCCAAGCCAGCGCCTTGGCAGCCAATCTCGAAGTCGATCCGGCGGTCGGTGGTGTTGAGCTTGACGTTCTCGACAACCCACGGCGCTTGCAGGCCCAGCGCATTGGTGAACAGCGCTTCCAGTTCAACACCCATCAGACACTCCCATGTTCAACATCAACTTGGTGGACCTGTGGACAGGCCCAAGACGACCTGTCCTCCAGCATCCACTACCAGCGGCTATTGTGCATGTTGGTTTCCACACGAAACGACGAGGAGCCAGCGACAACACCCACACGATTCCGCTTGAAATAAACTATTCGCCAGCCGATGCGAACATCACCGAAGTGAACGTGGGGATTAATGGGCTGATTTCGGGTAGCACGGGGGGCATTCCCCCGAATTTTTCCACCACCAATCTGTTGACGCAAAATCATACCAGCACGCCTGGTCAGATCAAGTTCCCTGGAATTTCTCTGCCCATCTTCCCTAATCAAGGGACCAGGGAAAGGGAAGGGGTGGCCATCACGGTTCGTCTCAAAGGCAGTGTAGGGGGCGTCGAAGTGAGTTCCGATCCCGCGGCGGGTGGGCGGGTCGCATTTTCTGATGGAAGGAATGTATTTAAGCCACTCTACCTTGCAGGAGAGGTTGAAGGCCTGTCCGGCCGACGTTACGGCCCGCGCGATAATGGCGGCGATTCGTGGGCTACCACACGAACCATCGAAAAGCTTCTCGCCAGTCCTTACCCTTTCAACGACATCAGCAGCCAGCATGTCACCCAAACCAGCGCCGGAGGTTCAATTCTCATACATAAAGGCCACAGCGATGGCCAGCAGATCGACATGCGCTACGCCGACGGCCAAGGCGGCTATAGCGAAGCGCTGGGCGGGGCGAATAATGGCGAATACATCAAGCAACTGATCTACGCCGCCGCGTCCGAGGTGAAAAACAACGTCACACTAAAACCAAAATTGAAAGCATTGCAAGATTGGATTCTCAAAAACCGCACCATACTTGCGTTTGAGGCGCGTCATCAAAAAACCCGCATCATCTATATCGGAGACTCGTTCATCGAAGAGGCACTTGTCAACGGGAAATTCCCGTCCGCCTCGGCCGCCGGACCAGTCGATATTCCCGGCTGGGGTGCATGGACGGACATGCCAGGGAAGGTCAGGCCCGATCCCGATCACCGGCACCATTGGCACCTGAGCTTCTCGGACGAGAATGTCTGAGCGTGCCGGCGCAACCGCAAGTGTTTTGCGCTCGCCGGGGCCGCTGCAATCCGGTAGCGGCCCCAGCGGCTGGCCGTGATACCCGTCATGCAATAACGCCATACGAAAGTACCGTCAATCATGTGTTCCAACAAAGGAGTCCGTCATGATAAAAACTTTGCTCACCCTCATGCTTCTGGTCGGCGCCCTGCTGACCGCCTGCGGAGACGGGGACGGCGTGCAGACGCAGCCGCCTGACGCAGCGTCCGCGCCCGAGCCCGCGCCCGTGGGAAGAATCGATCGTTCCGATGTTGGTCCGGCGCAAGTGATCTCTCTCTCGCTCAAGGAACTGGACCTTCCTGCGGGCGCCGACCAGGTCACGCCCTCGGGCGCCGTATCGGACGCCTTGCTCAAGGACGGGCAACTGCGCTTTTCCACCCCCGGCGACACCGGGGAGGATCAGGAAGCGGCGTTCGAGATCAGGAGTGGCGCCACCATGTCGGTGCGCCATCTGTTGCTCAGGTCCCCGCGGCCGACTGTCGTAGAGGCGTACGAGCACACGCCCGGCAAGTTCCCGCCGCGCCCGGAACTGACCGTCGAGGGCCTGGGGCCAGACAATGCACTGACCGGTGCTCCACTGACTTTCAGGGTGAAAGGATTGTCCGCGCCGGATCTGAAGGACCGCAGCAGAGGGGAGATCACCGTCGCCACCGCCGAAAGAGCTTATAACCTCTTGGTGAAGTTGGATGACTTCTGGTCTTTTAATCCGGAAGATTCCAGCCTTTCAATCTCGGGTCCAACCATGCAGCGAATACTGGGCATGCTGCCAAAGGGCGACTTTGAGTTGGCACTGACCTTGAGTTCCAGGGCCAACGGCAAGGATTTTACGGCTAACTATTACACGCGGGTGATGAAGGCGGATGCGCGGCTGTCGGGCAAGTTGCTCTCGCAGCAGGGCGATCCGGTCAGTTCGCTGGCGGGCCGCAAGGTTTTGCTCGAAGGGGTCCATACGCGGATGCGGGCCGTCGCCGTGCTGGATGCCAATGGCGCCTTTGCGTTCGAGCGCGTATTGCCCGACGTCTATTTTCTGACCTTGAGCGACCTAGACTATCCGAATGCCATCAGAATCAGTTTTCCGATCTACGAAGACAGCACGCAGGCCCAAGTCTCCATGGTGGTCCCGTCGGGCCTGGGCGTCGATACCGGCGCCAAGACAGCCGCAAAGCGAACGCCCTCGGGTTCGCTGGCTGCCAGGAGCAGCGTGACGCAAGACGGCAAGGGGCCCCCCGCACGCAGCGTCCCCGCGACCAAGCGCTCGGCGCCATCGGCTCCGCTTTCCGCAGAGGGGGTCGATCGCGCGGTCTTTAGCGCCACTGCGGTCGAGCAGGACCAACCCGTGAACAAGAAGATTGACTTCATGGTGCCGGTCGGCACCGAGAGCGTTGGCGTCAAGATTACCGTGTTTGCCGAGGAGTCTCTGTTCTACCCCGTCATGAGCATGGCCGAAATGAGGCAACTGGCCGAGAAACGTCTGCAATCCGGGGAGCGTCCACCAAAGAAAAGAAAGTACACCGATTCTTGGTCGTACTCTGTCGTGGGACTTCCGGACACCCAGCTTTCGGCCAGCGGGGTGATAAACGAAGTGCGTCATCATGATATCCAGGGCCGCATGACCAAGACCATGTGCGTAGACGTGGCCGAGCAGACCCAGAACGCTGCTCTGAGCATCAGCGGCAGCGTGGGCGCAACGAATATCGGCGACAAGCTTCTGCCAATCACCACGACGGTTGAACTGACGCTGGAATGCAGGAAGCTTAAAAGTTCGTCGGCCAAAATCGAAGTCTCTTCGGCCAAATTCCTGTCGCCGAACAAGAATTCCAAACCGGTAATTTCCCCGAAAAACATTGGGGATGGGACCAGGGGCAACTTGGCCGGTCTCTACCTGTCAATCCCGAAAGGCAGCAGCGACAACACCAACACGATTCCGCTTGAAATCAAGTATTCGCCAGCCGATGCGAACATCACCGAAGTGAACGTGGGGATGAATGGACTGATTTCGGGTAGCACGGGGGGCATTCCCCCGAATTTTTCCACCGTCAATCTGTTGACGCAAAATCATACCAGCACGCCTGGTCAGATCAAGTTCCCTGGAATTTCTCTGCCCATCTTCCCTGATCAAGGGACCAGGGAAAGGGGAGAGGTGGCCATCACGGTCCGTCTCAAAGGCAGTGTAGGGGGCGTCGAGGTGAGCTCCGATCCCGCGGCGGGTGGGCGGGTCGCATTTTCTGATGGAAGGAATGAATTTAAGCCACTCTACCTTGCAGGAGAGGTTGAAGGCCTGTCCGGCCGACGCTATGGCCTGCGCGATAATGGCGGCGATTCGTGGGCTACCGCACGAACCATCGAAAAGCTTCTCGCCAGTCCTTACCCCTTCAACGACATCAGCAGCCAGCATGTCACCCAAACCAGCGCCGGAGGTTCAATTCTCGAGCATAAAGGCCACAGCGATGGCCAGCAGATCGACATGCGCTACGCCGACGGCCAAGGTGGCTATAGCGAAGCGCTGGGCGGGGCGAATAATGGCGAATACATCAAGCAACTGATCTACGCCGCCTCGTCCGAGGTGAAAAACAACATAATACCAAAACCAAAATTGAAAGCATTGCAAGATTGGATTATCAAAAATCGCACCATGCTTGCGTTTGAGGCGCGTCATCACAAAACCCGCATCATCTATATCGGAGACTCGTTCATCGAAGAGGCACTTGTCCACGGGAAATTCCCGGCCGCCTCGGCCGCCTCGGCCGCCGGGTCAGCCGATATTCCCGGCTGGGGTGCATGGACGGACAAGCCAACGAATGTCAGGCCCGATCCCGATCACCGGCACCATTGGCACCTGAGCTTCTCGGACGAGAAGGTCTGAGCCATCTCTTTATACACAAGCCCCCGAGCATAAGCTATGCTACCTATTTCATAGCGAAAGCACACAATGAACTGGGTAGCCACGGAATTCAAGAGCATGAACCTGGGGGACCCCAGACGCAAACAGCGTGCGATCCACCTGATCGAGAGCTTGAGCGCCAAGCCCACGGCCAGTATCCCCCAAGCCTGCGGCGATTGGGCCGACACCATCGGAGCCTACCGCTTCTTTGGCAATGAGGAGGTCCAGTGGGAAGACATCCTGGCGCCGCACATCGAAAACTCGGTGGCCCGCATGGCGGCGCACGAGCATGTTTTGTGCATCCAGGACACCACCGAACTGAACTTCAATGGGCAAAAGGCCAAGGGGTTGGGGCCACTGAGCTACGAGGCCCAGCGCGGCATGTACCTGCACCCCACGTACGCCATCTCCACCTCGCGCGAGCCGCTGGGTGTGCTTGATGCGTGGATGTGGGCACGACAGCCGCGCCAGAGCGATGGTAGCCGTCCTGGCGTCAGCGAAAGCCTGCGCTGGATAGAGGGCTACGAACGACTGGCCGAGATGGCCCCGCAGTTGCCCAATACACGACTGGTCTACGTGGCCGACCGCGAGGCTGACATCATGGCCCTGATGGTGCGAGCACGTGACTTGGGCGAGCCAGTGGACTGGTTGCTGCGCAGCAAACACAACCGAGTTCTCGGAGAAGACGACAAACTGTGGAGCCGGGTGACGGCGGGTGATTCGCAGGGAGAGATTCGTTTCACCCTTGCCTCGCGCCAGGGGTCGCGCCCTCGTGAAGTGGTACAGCAAGTGTGGGCGCAAGCGCTGGAGTTGCCCGATGGCCACGGCGGGTTTGTGCAGGCCACATGCATCGTTGCCCGGGAGGAGCCGCTGGCGAATGGCGAAAAGCCCATCGAGTGGAGATTGCTGACGAACTTGCCCGTGGAGACCCTGGAGCAAGCCGCGCGGATGATCGACTGGTACCGGGCGCGCTGGGAGATCGAAATGTTCTTTCATGTGCTCAAGAACGGTTGCCGGATTGAAGCCTTGCAGTTGGGCAGTGTCAGCAAGATAGAACGCGCGGTGGTGCTGTACATGGTGGTGGCCTGGCGCATTGCCCGGCTGATGCGACTGGGGCGTAGCTGCCCGCAACTGGATGCGCAACTGATGTTCGAGCCCGACGAATGGAAAGCGGCATACATCCTGAACAAGCAAGAGTTGCCCAAGGAGCCGCCCACGCTCAACGAGGTGGTGCGGCTGATTGCCAGGCTGGGGGGCTTTCTTGCGCGAAAGCGCGATGGTGAGCCCGGAGTCAAGACCATCTGGCTGGGAATGCAGCGCATTCTTGACTTTGCCGCTGGCATCAGGTTCTGTCGCGAGCTTCAGGCTCAGGGGAGCTGTGTATAACGAAATGGGTCTGAGCGTACCGGAGCAACCATACGCGTTTTGCGTTCGCTGGGGCCGCTGCAATCCGGTAGCGGCCCCAGCGGCTGGCCGTAATACCCATTATCCATACGAAAGTACCGTGAATCATGTGTTCCACCGAAGGAGTCCGTCATGATGAAAACTTTGCTCACCCTCATGCTTCTGGTCGGCGCCCTGCTGACCGCCTGTGGAGACGGGGACAGCGTACAGACGCAGCCGCCTGACGCAGCGTCCGCGCCCGTGGGAAGAATCGATCGTCTTGATGTTGGTCCGGCGCAAGTGATCTCTCTCTCGCTCAAGGAACTGGACCTTCCTGCGGGCGCCGACCAGGTCACGCCCTCGGGCGCCGTATCGGACGCCTTGCTCAAGGACGGGCAACTGCGCTTTTCCACCCCCGGCGACACCGGGGAGGATCAGGAAGCGGCGTTCGAAATCAGGAGCGGCGCCACCACGTCGGTGCGCCATCTGTTGCTCAGGTCACCGCGGCCGACTGCCGTAGAGGCGAACGACCACACGCCTGACGAGTCCCCGCCGCTCCCGGAACTGACCATTGAGGGCCTGGGGCCAGACAACGCACTGACCGGCGCCCCACTGACTTTCAGGGTGAAAGGATTGTCCGCGCCGGATCTGAATGACTTCAGCACAGGGGAGATCGTCGATGGAAGAACCAGTACCATGTTGGTGAAGTTGAAGGACTTCTGGTCCTTCAATCCGGAAGATTCCAGCCTTTCGATCTCGGGCCCGGCCATGCAGCAAATTCTGGGCATGCTGCCAAAGGGCGACTTTGAGTTGGGACTGAACTTGAGTTCCAGGGCCAACGGCAAAGAGTTTACGGCTGTCTATTACGCGCGGGTGATGAAGGCGGACGCGCAGCTGTCGGGCAAGTTGCTCTCGCAGCAGGGCGATCCGGTCAGTTCGCTGGCGGGCCGCAAGGTTTTGCTCGAGGGGATTCATACGCAGATGCGGGCCGTCGCCGAGTTGGACGCCAATGGCGCCTTTGCGTTCGAGCGCGTATTGCCCGATGTCTATTTTCTGACCTTGAGCGACCTGGACTATCCGAATGCCATCAGAATCAGTTTTCCGATCTACGAAGACAGCACGCAGGCCCAAGTCTCCATGGTGGTCCCGCCGGGTCTGGGAGTCGATACCGGCGCCAAGACAGCCACAAAGCGAATGCCCTCGGGTTCGCTGGATGCCAGGAGCAGCGTGACGCAAGACGGCAAGGGGCCCGCCGCACGCAGCATCCCCGCGACCAAGCGCTCGGCGCCATCGGCTCCGCTCTCCGCAGAGGGGGCCGATCGCGCGGTCTTTAGCGCCACTGCGGTCGAGCAGGACCAACCCGTGAACAAGAAGATTGACTTCAAAGTGCCGGTCGGCACCGAGAGCGTCGGCGTCAAGATTACCGTGTTTGCCGAGGAGTCTCTGCTCAATCCCATATTGAGTGCGTCCGAAGTGGAGCAACTGATCAAGAAATATGAGCAATCCCGGGAGAGTCCCCCAGAGAAGAAAAAGTACAGCGATTCCTGGTCGTATTCTGTCGTGGGACTTCCAGACACAGACATCCAGCTTTCGGCCAGCGGTTTGGCAAACAAATTGGAGTACGATGCCCAGGGCCGAATGACCAAGACCATGTGCGTGGACGTGGCCGAGCAAACCAAGAACGCTGCGTTGAACATCAGCGGCAGCGTGGGCGCAACGAATATCGGAGACAAGCTTCTGCCAATCACCACGACGGTCGAACTGACGCTGGAATGCAGAAAGCCCAAAAGTTCGTCCGCCAAAAGCGGACGTCCGCTTGACCAGGCTATCCGCCCAGCTTGAAAAGCAGCAGGACCACGAGAACCGCCCCCCAGTTTGATCAGGCCATGCCCGCCAACACCCGGATCGGAACCAGCGTCGCTTCGGGAACGTCGATGCCCAGGCTCTGCGCCCTGAGCGCGAGATCAAAGCGCCGGTACCCCGGCACGCGCACGCCTGCGTCCGCCAGCATCGCCGACATCAGCGCCTCCACCCGTGCGAAGTAGGTGGCCGAACCGGACAGCGCCGACGGGTCCACCACGATGAACGCCTGACCCAGCTTGGGCCGATTGCCTTCCTTGACGAAGAAGGAATCGGCCTGCGCGCCAAACTGTGCACCGGTGAGCGAAGTCACCAGCAGTTCGACGATCAAAGCCAGCATCGCGCCCTTGGCGCCGCCCGCCGGCAGCATGGAGCCTTCCAGTCCCTTGGCGGGGTCGGTGGTCGGATTGCCTTGCGCGTCGAGCGCCCAACCCAACGGAATGGCTTCGCCCTTCCTGGCCGCGAGCATCAACTTGCCGCGCGCCACTTCGGACAAGGAAAGGTCCACGGTCACCGGCTTGGCGCCCTGGCGCGGGAACACCGCAGCAATCGGGTTGGTGCCGAAAAGCGCGCGCCTCCCGCCGGCGGCGGGCATGGCGGCCGGAGCGTTGCCGAAAGCCAGGCCGACCAGGCCCTCTGCGGCCACTGCCTCCAAATGATGCGCAGCAACACCGAAATGGTGGCTGTTGGTGACGGCCCCGATGGCGATGCCGCAGGCCCTGGCGCGCGCAATGGCTTGCCCGACAGCGAGTTCGCAGGCCGCGAAGGCAAAGCCATCGCCAGCGTCGATCAGCACCGCGCCGGCCCGCTCGGCCTGAATGCGCGGCCGGGCGTTGCCGACAACGCGGCCGGCCTCCATGTGGCCGACGTACATCGGCACGCGCGCGAGGCCGTGCGAGGCCAGCCCCTGCGCTTCGGCGGCGACCAAGGCGCGCGCCGTGGGCTCGGCCTGAGCGGCAGACGCACCGGCATTTTCCAAGGCGCGCCGGGTCAGCGTTTGCAGTTCTTGCAGGGTATGCAGCGGCATCGTCAAGCGCCCAGAACCCTGGCCACTTCGGCCGCGATCCTTGTGGAGACCCGTGCGTTGGCCTCGGCGGTGACGCCCGCCACATGGGGTGTGAGGATCACGTTCGGGCAAGCGGCCCACGGGTTGCCGGCTTTGAGCGGCTCGGGATCGAACACGTCGATCGCCGCACCGCCCAGCGCACCCGACTTGATCGCGCGGGCCAGCGCAGCTTCGTCGGCAATGCCGCCACGCGCGGTGTTGATGACGATCGCACCCTTCTTCATGCTGCCGATGCGCTCAGCGGACAGGAGGTTCCTGGTATCCGGGGTCAGCGGCACGTGCAGGCTGACCACGTCTGCGCGCGCCAGCACGTCGGACAGGCGCATGCTCTCGACGCCGCTGTGCGTCCACACCGCATCGTCGTTGTGCAGCAGCGGGTCGTGCGCGACCACGTGCATGCCCAGGCCTTGCGCGAGACGCGCCGTGAGACGGCCGATGCCCCCGAAGCCGACAAGACCCAGGGTCTTGCCCGCCGTCTCGCGGCCGGTGGAGAGCTGCGCGCGCGGCCATGCTCCGCCGGCCACCTCGCTGCTGGATTGATACACGCCGCGCAGCAGCACCATGCAGGTGGCGATCACGTACTCCGCGACCGCCACCGAATTGGCACCGGTCGCGCAGAGGACTCTGATGCCGCGCGCCTCGCAGGACGCGACGTCGATGTTGTCCAGGCCCACGCCCAGACGCCCGATCACGACGGCCCTTGTGCAGGCGGCGAGCAACGCGCCGCGCACCTGCGTGCGATTGCGCACCACCACCGCATCGGCCTGCGCGACGGCAGCCATGAGCCGCGCTGCGTCATCGACCAGCTTCGGGTCGTAGACGACGTGGAACTTCTGGCAGAGCGACTCAACCGCCGGGAGGTCCATGAATTCAGTGATGACGATTTTTTTCATGACGAACCCAGAACTAATCAGCGCGAATTCCGCGCTCCTGGATGATGTTGCGCCAGCGCGCGACGTCCTGCTGAATCACGCGGCCAAACTCGGTGGGGCCCAGGCCCGTGGGCGTGAAGCCCATGCCGAGCATCCTGTTGCGCAGCTCCGGCAGCTTCAGCGCCTTGATGACTTCGGCGGCGACCTTGTCGACGACCGCAGCGGGCGTTCCCGCAGGCATCACCAATCCCGTCCAGTTCTCGAGTTCCATGCCCGTCAGACCCGCTTGCGCAAAGGTGGGCACGTCCGGCAGCAAGGGATGGCGCTGAACGGACGTGACGGCCAGCGCGCGCAGTTTGCCGGCCCTGACGTAGGGCGCGGCCTCCGGAAGGTTCGCCACGATGAAATCGAGCTGACCGCCGAGCAGATCGTTGAGCGAGGGAGCGCCCCCCTTGTAGGGCACGTGCTGCGCGCTGATCCTGCCACTCAGCACGAGCAACTCCAATCCCAGGTGCGGTGGCGTGCCGTTGCCGGAGGACCCTCCGTTGAGCGACTTGCCCCGCGCATCGAGCAGGAATTCCTGCAATGTGTTTGCCCGGTTGTCGGCATGCACCACCAGCACCAACGGGCTGTTCGCCAAGTGGACCACGGGGGTCAGATTCTTCGTCAGGCTGTAGGGAAGGTGCGCAAAAAGCGACTGGTTCACCGCGTGCGTGAGCGTGATGGCCAGCCACGTATAGCCATCCGCCGGTGACTTGGCCGCCAAGTCGGCGCCCAGGCTGGCGTTGGCTCCCGGCTTGTTGTCGATCACCACCGGCTGCATCAGCGACTCGCTCGCCTTCTGGCCGACCAGCCGCGCAATGGCGTCGGTCAGGCCGCCCGCGGCAAACGGCACGATGTAGCGCACCGGTTTGCCGGGGTAGTCGGCGGCCTGGGCCTGCGCGCGCATCGGGAGCACGACCAGACCTGCTGCCGCAGCCACGATGACCGAAAGCACCCAGCGCCGCGTATTCATGCGACTCAAGCGCTTTCAAAGAGTCTCGTCAGCACGAACTCGCGGTGACCCAGCGCCTCGGCGGCGGTCCAGCGCCCATTGATCGTGCGCATCATCATGTCGAGCAGCTGATCGCCGGCCTGGTCCAGGGTGCGTTCGCGCTGCAACAGGCCCGAGCAATCGACGTCGATGTGCTCGCCCATGGTTCGCACGGTGCGCGGATTGGCGCAGATCTTGATGACCGGGACAATGGCGTTGCCGATCACGTTGCCCTGCCCCGTCGGAAAGAAGTGCACCACGAAGCCCGAGGCGGCGCACAGGGTGACCATTTCCGCAGCGGCCGACGACGAGTCCATGAACCAAAGGCCCGGATGCAGGGGGCGCTCGGCCTTGTCCAGCACGCCGTCCACGGTGCACTTGCGGCCGATTTTCTGGATGTTGCCCAGCGCCTTTTCTTCGATGGTGGTCAGCCCGCCCGCGATGTTGCCCTTGGTCGGCTGTGACTCGGAGAGATCGCTCGTCTTGTTGCGCTGGATCATGTCCTGATAGCGCTGGAACATCTTCATGAAGTCCTCGCGCACCTGGTCGTTCGCGCAGCGCGCCGCCACGATCTGCTCGCCGCCCGTCAGCTCCGATGTTTCACCGAACACCAGCGTGGTGCCCAAGGCATGCAATTTGTCGAACGCGTCGCCCACCGTCGGATTCGCGCCGCAACCCGACGTGGTGTCTGACTCGCCGCATTTGGTCGATACCCAGAGGTCGGAAATGGGGCATTCGACTCGCTGCATCTCGCTGGCGTGCTGAACGTACTGCCTGGCGGCCTTCGATGCCTGCATGATGGTCTCGTGGTCGCCATGGCCTTCGATGCCAAAGCCCACCACGGGCTTGCCCGTCGTGGCGATGCCGTCAACCACTTTCCGGGTCCAGCCCTCTTCGATCCCGATGACCACGACAGCGGCCACGTTCGGGTTGCAGCCCGCGCCGATCAGGGTCGCGAAATGCAAGTCCAGGTCGGCGCCGAATTGCAGGCGACCATACGGATGGGGAATGGCCATTGCGCCCTTGACGTTGTGCGCAACGGCCTCGGCAGCAGCATTCGAGAGGTCGTCCAGCGGCAGGATCACGACGTGATTGCGCACGCCGACGCGGCCGTTTTCGCGGCGGTAGCCCCGGAAGAAGGTGTCTTTGGTGATGCTTGACATGGAAAGGTCCTGGATGAACTTGATGCGGGCGGCTTACCAGCGCTTGGTCCTGATGTTTTGCACGTGCGCGTGCTCGCCGGCCTTGACCGCGGTGACCACCTTGCCGATGTCGGTGCCGTACTTGATGACCGTCTCGCCTACGGCGAGGTCCTTCATGGCGACCTTGTGGCCCAACGGAATGTCGGCCTTGCACGGAATCTGGATCGTGCGGTCTTCGTCGAGGATCAACGCCGTGAGGACCTGACCGGCCTGGACGCCCTCAGTGACCACGACCGCAACGCTGTCGTCGGGGTCGTGCAATACGCAATGGATCATGGGTTCTCCTTCGAGAGTGGGGGGCGAAGACAAGTATGCGTTTCCGAATAAGTCAACCATATCATCCATATGACTTGGTTGATGAAGTGTTTTCCCTTAGGGCAACCGATCCGCCCGATGGCCGCGCCACTCAGGGCAGCAGAACAATCTTGGCCGCCGCGGTACGGCCCTGATCAAGGTCTTCGAAAGCGCGCGGGCCATCGGCCAGCGGCCGCTGCTCCACCCAGGACAGATCGCCGAATACGCCGCCGTGCAGTGCGGCGACCGCCGCGCGGAGGTCTGCCGTCGTATAGGTGTAGGTGCCCAGCAGCGTGATCTCGGCCAGGGTCAGCTTGCGCATGTCGATCTCGCTCGCCCCGTCCTGCAGTCCCACGTGCAGGACGACGCCGCCGGGCCTGATGGCGCGCAGCGATTGCTGCCGCGTCACGCCGGCGCCCACCGCGTCCAGCACGTAGTCAAACTGGTTTTCGCCAGGGGCCTGTTGCCGGGGGTCGAGCACGGTGCACGCGACGTGGGTTCGCAGGGCCGCTCTGCGCAATGCGTTGGCTTCGCTCATGCTCAGCTCGGTCACGCCAAGGCGCTTCAGGAGCAAGCCCGCCAACATGCCGATCGCGCCGCCCCCGATCACCAAGACCTTGCACGCGTGCACCGGGCGCTGAAGGACCCGCAGGGACCCGTGGATGGCGTGCCACGCCGTCGCCGCGGGTTCCGTGAGAGCGGCCGCCCAATCCGGCATGTCCTGCGGCATCGCGATCAGGGAAGCGGCCGGAATGCCCATGAACTCTGCATACGCGCCTGGGCGAGTCATGCCAAGCATCGTGCGGGCGCTGCACAGGTTGTTGCGCCCCTGAACGCAGTACGCGCAAACACCGCAGGTGATGAGCGGATTGCCCGTAAAGCGCATGCCGCGCTCGAAGCCAGCGGCCGCCGTCTCGACCACCGTCCCCACGAACTCGTGCCCGAGTACCAGGCCAGGCTTGCGGCGCGGATCGTGTCCGCGCCATGCGTGCAGGTCAGAGCCGCAGATGCCGACGGCATCGATCCTGAGCACCACTTCGCCGGGACCCATCCCGGGAAAGGGACGGTCCTGCATTTGCAGTTCCCTGGCTTGGGTGTAGACGAGTGCCTTCATGTTCCATTCCTCAAGCGTGCCGGTGACTCACCGCGCGGTGAATCCCCCATCGACCATGAGCGTCTGGCCGGTGACGTACGCACTGGCATCGCTCGCCAGGAAGACCGTGGCTCCATGGAGGTCCTTCAACTCTCCATTGCGGCCCATGGCCGTCTGTTCGGCGTTGCGCTGCCAGTGCTGCGGGTCTGCAAGAACCGGAGCGGTCAACGCGGTCGGAAAGAAGCCCGGTCCGATGGCATTGCAAGTAATGCCGTAGGGCGACCACTCCTGCGCGATGGCGCGCGTCATCTGTACCACCCCGCCCTTTGCGGCGCCATAGGGCGCGCTGTTGGCGAATGCCCGAAAGCTCTGCAGGGAGGCGACGTTGACGATTCGGCCCCAGCCGCGCCGCGCCATGCCGGGTGCCAACGCTTGCGTCATGAAGAAGGGGGCCGCGAGATGCAGGTTCAGCTGCGTCTGCCAACTCGCGGGCGTGACTTCGGCGAACGGCTCCCTCAAGTTCACGCCGGCGGCGTTCACGACGATGTCCACGCCGCCCCAATCAGCCTCAGCGGCACGCGCCGCCGCGGTGACGGCGGCCGGGTCGGCGAGGTCGGCGGCCACGGAGCTCACCACGATCCCCCGTGCGCGCAGCCGTTCCTGCGCAGCATGCAGCGCGGGCCATCGCCGGGCCATCAGCAGCACGCGCGCACCGGCGCTGCCCAGCGCGAGCGCCATGGCTTCGCCGACTCCGGAACTGCCTCCGGAGACGAGCGCACGCCGGCCGGTCAAATCGAAAAGCTGCGCCAGACGCATGGCGGCGCAGCTCAGGCGACAACGGGTTCGCCGAGCTCGAAGCGCTGCCCGGGAAAATATTTCGCCAGCCGGGCGTCGGCCGTGCGCGCATGGGCTTCCATGCCTTCGAGGCGCGAGATGCGCGCGGTGACCTCAGCGATTTCGCGCACGCCCTCGCGCGTCATGCGCTGCCACGTGAGCGTCTTCATGAACTTGTGCACGGACAATCCACCCGAATAGCGCGCAGCGCCCTTCGTGGGCAGAACGTGGTTCGGCCCGCTCGTCTTGTCGCCGAAAGCCACGGTCGTTTCTTCGCCCAGGAAGAGCGAGCCGTAGCAGGTGAGATGCGCCAACCACCAGTCGAGGTCCTGGCAGTGAACTTCCAGATGCTCGCAGGCATATTCGTCGGACACGGCGCGCACTTCCTCGCGCGTGTCGCAGACGATCACCTCGCCATAGTCACGCCATGCGCAGGCCGCGGCGTCCCGGGCGGTCGGCGGCAGCGCACCAATCAGCGCGGGAATGCGCTGCATGACGTCCCGCGCGAGTTCCTTCGACGTCGTGAACAGCCATGCAGGAGACTCGTGCCCGTGCTCGGCTTGGCCCACCAGGTCGCTCGCAACCATTGCCGCGTCGGCGCGCTCGTCCGCGATGACGGCCACTTCGGACGGACCCGCGAATACGTCGATGCCCACCTGGCCGAAGAGCCTGCGCTTTGCTTCGGCGACGAACTTGTTGCCTGGCCCCACGATCACGTCGGCCGGCTTTTCCGTGAAAAGGCCGTAGGCCATGCTCGCGATCGCCTGGACTCCGCCCAAGGTCATGATGACGTCTGCACCGGCCCGATCGAACGCATACATCAGGCAGGGGTGCATGGGCCCGCCGCGAAACGGCCCTGAGCAAGCAATGACCGTCTGCACACCGGCAGCCTTCGCGGTCGCCACGCCCATGTAGGCGGACGCGATGTGGGCGTATCGGCCGGCCGGTGCATAGCACCCGGCCACATTCACTGGCAGCACGCGCTGTCCGGCCGTGACGCCCGGGTGGAGGCCCACGGAGAACTCCTGCATGGAATCGCGCTGCGCGGCGGCGAAGTCACGCACTTGCCCGATGGCGAAATCGATGTCGCGGCGCACGGCCACCGGGACCTCTGCGGCGCGGCGCCGAATCTCGTCGCGATGCACGACGATCTCGCCATCCCACGCGTCGAGCTTCTGCGCATATTCGCGAACCGCCGCTTCGCCGCGCGCGCCGATGGCGGCAAGCATCTCGCGCACGACCTGCTGCGCAGCCCCGGTTTCCGTCTCAAGGGTTTTGTCGGCCTTTTTCAGATAGGTCACGGTCATATCGATCTCCGGAACGCGGCGGGGACGGCCGCTTGAAGGTTTTGTTTTGATAGCGCTTACAGCATCCGACGCGGTCATGTGCCGCTATTTGCGGGGCAGGACACTAATTGGTACGGTTCGCGAACTCGCGCAATTTCGGGTCCGCGTTGACGCGCTTCATGTACGCCTCGGTGATGTATGCGTTTGACGCCGGAGCGTTCTGGATGGCGCCCGTGCCGCGCATGAAGTGGGCAATCTGGCTGAACCACCCGTCCATCTCCGAGTCGCCCCGGCTGCGATCCATGCGCGCCAATTGCTGATCGAGCCGGAAGGTGGGGCGCGTCGCAAATTCCTTTTGCAGGGAAACGTCATCGACCTGCGTGCCGCCCTGTTCGTAGAACCTGCGCATCATCGCGATGGCCTCGCCACGGTTGGCGTGCATCCACGACCAGGCGCGCAGGTAGACCGCCAGGAACTTGGCCACGTTCTCCGGATTTTGCTGCGCGTAGTCTCCGCGCGCGACCAACGCGCCAGGGACTATGACTCCACCGTCCTTGCCCGAGCACAGTTGGACCGCGCCGGCCTTCTCTTCCACTTGGTAGGTGTTGGGCGCCCAGAGCCCTGCCAGCGCTCCGCCCCCTGACGAGAGGGCCGAGATGATCTCGGCCTGGCCCATGTTCCTGATGCTGACGTCCGACTTCGACAGGCCGTATTTCCTCAGGCATGCCTGCACGGCGAAGTCCCCCGTCGAATTGCTGGTCACGAGAATTGTTTGGCCCTTGATCGACGCCGGGTTCTTCACGAATTGCTGCGCAGCCGCCTGGCTGGCCATCAACGCATTCGTGCCGGACTCGTCGTTGCTCAGCCCGACCGTCCGGATCCCGAAACGCAGAAATCCCAACACGGCCGGCACGGAGCCCGTCGCGCCAACGTCCCACGACTTGGACGCAGCCGCAGCCATCTGCGGCACGCCGGCGGGAAAGACGCTGAACACGGGCCTCAACCCGACCTCGGCCCACCAGTTCTTTTCCGTGGCGACGAAGAAGGGCAGCGCCCAGTACAGGGCCGGCTGGTAGCTCACCTTGATTTCCGTGAGTTCGGTCGGCTGGGCATGCGCCCCCAGCGTCGCGCCCACCGCCACTGCGGAGAGGATCGCCTGCTTTATGCGGTTCATGGAATGTTTCCTGGTTCCAGTCAGAGGACGGCGCACGGGCATGGAAATCAATGCACGCCGCGGCCCTGCTGCTCGCGCAGCAGCTTCCCTATTTGGGTGCGCAGGCGGACGAACGCCGGCTGATCCATCACGTCCTCGATGCACGGCAAAGCGTCCCATTGCTCTGCCTCCCGAATGGACTTGACGTCGATGATTTCGCGAACCGTTCCGGGGCGCCTGGACATGACGACGACCCTGTCGGCCAGGTAGACCGCCTCGTCCACCGCGTGGGTGATGAACAGCACCGTCCGCGGGTGCCGGCGTGCCAGCCGCACGAGTTCCTCCTGCATGGCCACCCGGGTCTGCGCGTCCAGGGCACCGAAGGGCTCGTCCATCAGCAGGACCTTCGGGTCGAGAACGTAGGCGCGGGCGATTGCCACACGCTGCTGCATCCCGCCAGACAACTGGTGAGGAAATGCCTTTTCGTAGCCGCTGAGGCCCATCAGGGCGATGTACTGCTCGATGCGCTGCGTGCACTCCTTGGCGGGAACGCGCAACGCGTGCAAGCCGAATTCGATGTTCTCCCAGACCGTCTTCCATGGGAACAGCGCAAACTGCTGGAAAACCACGGCCCGGTCCGGTCCAGGCTTCGTGATCACTTCCCGGTCCACCCGGACGTTGCCTGCGCTGGGCTGCTCCAGCCCAGCGGCCATGCGCATGCACGTGGTCTTCCCGCATCCCGAGGGTCCGACGATGGCCACGAACTCGCGGTCTCCGACCTCCAGGTTGACCCCCTTGAGCGCAACGAAGCTCTGGTCGCCCTGGTGGAACGTGCGCCCGACGTTGTTGAATTCGATCGTCGCCATATGTATGTCTCCTTCGCTGGTGTTCGTGCCTTGGCGCTCAAAGGCCTCGGCGGGCTTCCATGGCTCGTTGCATGCGGCGCAGCAGCGCATCGATGGCGGAGCCGACGATGCCGATGGCGATCATCCCGCTCATCACCGTTGCGGTCGAAAGACCGGCCTGTCCTTTGACCATGAGGTAGCCAACCCCGCTGGACGCGACGATCAGTTCGGCGCCGACCAAGGACTGCCAGCCAAGCCCTGCGGAAATTCGCAGGCCCGAAACAATTGACGGCAGGGCCGCCGGGAGCATGACCTGGGTGATGCCGCGCCACGCACCTGCACCGAGCATGCGCGAAGCTTCGATGTATTTGCGATCCACGAACTGGGCGCCGCGGTAGGTGTTGATCAGCACCGGAGGGAAGGCACCCAGGAAGATGATCAGCACGGGGCCGCCGATTCCCGTGCCGAACCAGAGTGCGGCAAAGGGCACCCAGGCAATCGGTGCAACGAAACGAACGGCCTCGAAGACGGGTGCCACGATCCTGTCGATCGCCCGGAACCACGCCATGAGCAGGCCCAGCGGAATTCCGACAGCGACTGCGAGGGCGAAGCCCAACGCAAATCTTCCCAAGCTGGAGAGCAAATGATTTTGCAGGGTATTGCCGGCGAAGGGTTGGTGCGTCAGCTCGATGAGGCGCAAGAGGACATCCCGGAGCGTGGGCAGGAAGGTCCGCGGCACGATCCCCGAGGCAGCGGCAACACTCCAGAACAGGACAAGGCCGGCGGCGCCCAGCGCGCTGAGCATCCGCAAGCGGGTCGCAGGCAGGCGTGCTGGCACCATCAGTGCGCCCTCCAGGGCATGGCGCGACGCTCCACCCAGCCCAAGGCAAGCGTCATCAGCCACCCGAACGACGCCACACTGATCATGCCGACGAGAATCATCGCGGTGTAGATGTCTTGTGCGCCCTGATTCAGGATCTGCCCCAAGCCTGCGACGGCACCCACCAGTTCGGCGGCCACCAGCGTTGTCCAGGATGCTTGCAGCGACAAACGCAGGCCGGTAAAGATGCTCGGCAAGGCGCCGGGAATCAGCACCTCCCGCCAATAACGCCACCCGCGCACGTCCAGCATCGCGCTGGCCTCGAGCAAGGGCGCGTCGATCTGGCGCACGCCGCTGAAACTGTTGATCACCGAGGGCACGAACGCGGCCACAAAGATCACCATCCCCTTGGCCGAGTCCCCGAGCCCGAGCCAGACGATTGCCAGCGGAATCCAGGCGAGCGGAGGGATCGGTCGCAGGAAGAGAAATGCCGGATTGACCAGGGCCTCGATCGTTCGACTGGAGCCCATGGCGAGGCCCAGCGCGACCCCGAGCGACGCGGAGGCGGCAAAGCCCAGCGTCACCAGCGCCACGCTGCGGATCACGTGCTCATGCCACCGGGCGCTGCCGTAGCCTTCCCACAGGATCTGCTGCCAGGCGCCCCACGTCTCCGAAGGGGAAGGAAAGCGAACGCTGGAGACAAGGCCCGTGCCGTCGGTTGCCGCCCACCAGACGAATAGCAGCGCACCGATGGCGCTGAGTGCACGCGATGCCGACCCCAGGAATAGCGCAACGCCGGAACCCGGGCCCGAACCTGCGGCGATTCGGCGCTGATGCATCGGCTGTGCAGGGGTCACGTGGGGGTCTCCGTTTTGTAAGCGCTTGCAGTATCTGCGCTGAGGAGAGCAGCGTCAACCGATAGGATCGCCTATCTTTTAGGGGATTTCCCCGGGTCATCGGGTGTCAAAATCGCTTGTAAACGCATACAGTCCCAGCATGGATACTCGAGAAAACAAGCGCCCGACCATCGACGACGTGGCGCAGATGGCAGGCGTCTCCACCGCCACGGTCTCGCGCGTTCTGAACCAGCCCGGCGCGGTCCGCGAAGCGCTGCGCAAGAACGTTCTCGGGGCAGTCGCTCGCCTGGGCTACGTTCCCCACGCCGGAGCGCGGGCGCTGATGCTGCACCGCACAGGGACGGTGGGAGCCGTCTTCCCGACCGTGGACAACGCCATCTTCGCCCAGGCCATCGACGCATTGCAGCGGCGTCTTGCGCTGTCAGAAGTGCATTTGCTGATTGCGACCAGCGGGTATGACCCGGGCAGCGAGACGCGGCAGGCCGTGAATTTGGTCACCCGGGGCGTGGACGCGTTGGCCTTGTGCGGCTTCAGCCAGCACCCCGATCTCCTGCATTTTTTGCAAAAACGCGGCCTGCCCTGCGTACACGTCATGGTGCACCAGCCGGATTGCGCGCTGCTGAGCGTGGGCTTCGACAACGCAGCGGCCACGGCCCGGGCCACCCGGTACCTGATCGACCTCGGTCACCGCCGCATCGCCATGCTGGCGGGGATCACGCAATTCAACGATCGCGCCGCACAGCGCTTGGCGGGCGTGCGGCAGGCGCTTGCGTCGATCGGGCTCGAACTGCCGCCTGCGCGTGTCGTGGAGCGTCCATACGGCCTATCCGAAGCGCGCGAGGGCCTGCGTCAACTGATGGCCCACCGTCCCGCGCCCACCGCGATCGTTTGCGGCAACGACGTACTCGCCTTTGGCGCGTTGCTGGAATCGCGCTGCATGGGCCTGGAAGTGCCGAAGGATCTTTCCATCGTCGGCTTCGACGATCTGGAAATGGCCAGCCACCTGCAGCCAGCGCTCACCACGATGCGCGTGCCGACGGAGACGATGTGGTCCACCGCGGCCGACCGCTTGCTCGCGACCTTGGCCGGAGAGACACCGCCCCGCAGCACCGAGGTGGAGGTTGCGTTGATCGTCCGGGAATCGACCGGCCCGGCAAGGCGACTGCCCCCCGCTGCGCCCTGAGCAGGTGGCCTGCGTCATGCCTGCGTCATGCCTGCGTCATGCCTGCGCGTGCCCGCCTGGAGCAAACGGCGCGCCCTGGCCGCGCGGTCCGTCATGCCGTTGGCTGCGCGCTGGAGACGTAGTCGAACTCCCGCGTGTCCACAATGGACACGCGAAACTCCGCCGGCTTGTTATCGAAGGTGAGCGCCAGACGCTCGATGCGAAGTACCGAATCCCCGGGGGACAGACCCAGCAGCCGGGCGCTGCTCTCGCCCGCGGCCTGCGCGCGCACGCGCTCGTCTGCGCCCACGATCGTCAGGCCAAAGGCGCTCTGATAGAGCTCGTACACGGTCCCTGCGCGTTGCTCGAACATTCTCTTGCCCAGGCCCGGGAACAGCGCCGCGGCGATCACGATATGGTCGTGGATCACCGGCCGCCCCTGGAGCGCCAGGATGTTCTCTATCCGAAAGACGGGCGCGGCCCCCTGCAGGGCCAGAGCCCTCGCCTCTCCCGGGGTCGCGCGCGACCTGGCGAACGAATGCAGGCGTACCTGGGGAAACTCCCGCGTCCCGTCGCGCGCGGCGATCTTGAAGAACTGGAACATGAAGCGTGCACGATCCAGGCGCCCGACGAAGGTGCCGCGGCCCTGCTGCCGCACGAGTATGTTGTCGGCCACCAACTCATCGACCGCACGGCGCACCGTGCCGATGGAGACATCGAAGCGTTTTGCCAAATCGCTTTCGTTGGACAGTGCGCCGCCGGGCGCAACGGCTCCCGACTGGATATCTGCAATGAGTTGCTTCTTGACTTCGCGATAGAGCAGCGGGATGCCCGAACGGCCCGCGAGCGATGAGCTAGTCATTTTTTGAGGGGTCCTTCGTCGATTGCATTGCATTCATCGTGCGCCGCGATGGATCGCGTCCCGTCTGTGAGCTCGGCGTAGTCCAAGAAATCCTCCTCCTGTCATGAGCGATGTGCCTGAATGGGATTCTTACGCAAGGGCGCCCGCCGGGGCCTTGCCGTCGACTCCCGAACCACGAGGGAGACATCGACTTCATGGTGCAATGCCACCGGCCGCCCCGCGAGCGACTTGACCAAATACTCCCCGGCACGCGTCCAGACCTCGTCGGTGGGCACGTGTATGGTGCTGAGGCTGGGGCGCAGGTGCCGGCTCCATTCGAGGTCGTCGAAGCCCATCACGGACAGGTCGCCCGGCACGTTCAGGCCGCGACGCTCGACCTCGAGCACCACGCCGTAGGCGATCACGTCGTTGCCGCAAACCACGGCCGTGGGCCAGTCCGACGCGGACAGCAGCGCGCGCGCACCCTGCCGCGCGTCATCGAGGTGGTAGGGCACCTCGATGTACCACTCGGGCCGGAGCGACAAGCCGCCCTGCGCGAGCGCGCGGCGCACGCCCGCCACGCGCGCCGTCGCACGGTCGTTGTTCGCAGAGAGGGCCGCGACCATGCCGATCTTCCGGTGGCCCAACTCGATCAGGTAGCGGCAGGCACGCCATGCCGCAGCCTCGTTGTTGCCGCCGACGGAGGCATACGGCTTTTCGGGGTGGTAGACGCCCACGTTGATGAAAGGAATGCGCTGCGAGGCCAGCAGCCGCCGCAGCGCATCGGTATGCGTGTCGCCGCGCAGGATCAAGCCATCGATGCCGCGGCTGACCATGTTCTGGGCCTGGCGCGCCTCGGTCTCGGGGTCGTAGTCGCTCGTGGACAGGAGCAGCAGGTAGCCCTGCAACGACAGGTAGGTCTGCAACGCCTCGATGCCGCGCGCGAACATGGCGTTGTCCACCGTCGGGATGATCGCGCCGATGGTGCGCGTGCGCCGCGACGACAGCGCCCGCGCCGCCGCGTCGGGGATGTAGCCCAGCTCGGCGATGGCCGCGTCGATGCGCACGCGCAGCTCGGGGCGCACCGACTCCGGGTTGTTGAGCGTGCGCGAAATCGAAGCCGTGGACACGCCCACGTGCTTGGCAACGTCCCGGATTCCCACGGATTTCGGCTTCATGATGAAACAGTTTACAGGAAACGATACCTGGCTGTTTTTCGGCAATTCCAAGGGAAATCCCCTAGCAATGAGCGCGGAATCTCCATCCTATTGCGCGTTGACACCCAGTGCGTTGGTTCGGATAATTTTGTAAACGGTTACATAACAATTCGCTCGTTTCGATGACCTGCCCTCGAGACGCCACAGGAGACAAGAAATGAACCCAGACTTCCGCCGTCCGGCCGCTTGCGCCGTGGCCTTCGCCGCCGTGGCCTTCGCGTCCGCGTGCGCCGGCAGCGCCTGCGCGCAGGAGTTCCACTGGAGGAAGCACCAGGGCAAGACCCTGACCTTCCTTGCAAACAACAACCCGGTGGCCAACGCGCTGCTCAAGTACAAGGCCGACTTCGAGCAGCAGACCGGCATGGTGCTCAAGGTCGATTCCTACCAGGAGCAGCAGATGCGCCAGCGCCTGGTCACGGTGATGAACGCGCGCAGCGACGAGGTTGACGTGTTCATGTCGCTGCCCTCGCGCGAGGGCATGCAGTTCGCCAGGGCCGGCTGGTACGCGAATCTCTCGGACCTGGTGCGGAACGCCAGCGCCAAGGACTACGACTTTGCCGACCTCAGCACCGGCATGCTCAAGGACGCCACCTACGACCAGCAGCTCAGCGGCATCCCGATGAACGTCGAGGGTCCGGTGCTCTACTACCGCAAGGACCTGTTCCAGAAATGCGGCGTCACGCTGCCCAAGAGTCTGCCCGAGCTCGACGCGGTGTCTGCGCAGCTCAAGCGCTGCGTGCCTGGCGTCACGCCTTTCGTTTCGCGCGGCCTCAGGTCCGCCCTTCCCTTCACGTACAGCGTGTTCCTGCACAACATGGGCGGGCAGTACCTGAGGGACGGCAAGTCGCAGCTCTGCAGCAAGGAAGGCCAGGCCTCGCTGGCGCTGTACGCCAAGCTGCTGAGGGACTACGGACCGCCCGGCGTCGTGAACTACAACTTCTATCAGACCTCCTCGCTCTACAAGGAAGGCCGGGCGGCGATGGCCTTCGAGTCGTCGAACGAGCTGCGCAACCTGATGGACGGCGGCGCGCGCCTGAACGACACCGCGGTCGCCGTGCTGCCCGCGGGCCCGGGCGGCTCGCACCCCACCGTGATCGGCTGGACGATGTCGGTGTCGGCGCACAGCAGGCACAAGGAGGCCGCCTGGTACTTCGTGCAGTGGGCCACCAGCCCCGCCATCCAGGCCAAGCTGGCGCTCGATGGCGTAGCGCCTGCGCGCTCGGCCGTGGCCAAGTCACCGGGCTACAAGGCGTGGATGGACGAGCAGCCGGTGCGCGCCGAGTGGGTCGCGGCCGTGAATGAGCTGAGCCGCACCGGCACCTCCGAAGTGGGCTACCCCATCGTCGCCAACCCCGCCTCGCGCGACTTCATCGGCCAGGCCGCAACCGAACTGCTGCTGGGCCAGAAGACGCCCGCGCAAGCCTGCGCCGACGCCGACAAGCAGCTCGACGCGCTGATCGCCAAAGACTGATGACTGATCGTATGCGCGCAGTCGGCGGCGGCGCTCTCGCGGGGTGAATCGATGATCCAGTCGATCGGCACGCGCGGCCAACTCGCGTTTCTCTCCCTTCCGGCGGTGCTCTTCACGACCGCGATGATCGCCTTCCCCTTCGCCTACACCGTGTGGTTCAGCCTGCACGAGTACCGCTTCGGCGACAAGCCCAAGCTCAGCTTCGGCATGAACTACGTCGAGCTGGCGGGCGACGGCGAGTTCTGGAATGGGCTCCGGATCACGCTGGCGCTCTACCTGCTGTCGCTGGTGCTGCAACTCGTGCTCGGCACCTGGGTCGCGTTGCTGCTGCACGGCTCGCGGAAGCTCTCGGGCACCGTGCGCACGCTGATGATCTCGCCCTTCGTGCTCCCGCCGGTGGTGGTGGGCATGATGTGGCTGGTGGTGCTCGACCCCTCGATCGGCGCCGCCAACTACCTGCTGGAGAGCGTCGGCCTGCCGCGCTCCGACTGGCTCGCTTCGCCGGCATGGGTGATCCCGACCGTGGCGCTGATCGACACCTGGCAGTGGACGCCCTACGTGGCGCTGATCGTGCTCGGCGGCCTGCAATCGCTTCCGCCCACCGTGTACGAAGCCGCGCAGATCGATGGCGCCTCGCGCTGGAGGACCTTCTGGCGCATCACGCTGCCGCTGCTCGCGCCCACGCTGGTCACGGCCGCCATCCTGCGCAGCGTCGATCTGCTGCGCTTCTTCGACATCATCTACGTCACCACGCAAGGCGGCCCCGGCAACGCGTCGAACACGCTCAACATCTACGGCTTCCGCAAGGGCTTCGAGCTGTTCGAGATCGGCTACTCGAGCGCGCTGATGATCACGCTGTCGGCCATCGTGCTCGGCGCGGTGATGGTGCTTACGCAGGCGCGCAGGCGCGTCGCATGGTGAGGGAGACGCCGCCATGAACGACCGGCTCGTGCTGCGCCTGAACCTGCTGCAGATCGCCTTCGTGGCGCTGCTGATCCTGCTGCCCATCGCGTGGATGCTGCTCTCGTCCTTCAAGCCCTCGGCCGAGGTGACGGCCTACCCGCCGAAGCTGATCTTCTCGCCCACGCTCGAGAACTACCGCACGCTGTTCGGCACGACGCCCTTCCTGCACTACGCCTGGAACAGCACGGTGATCACTCTGGGCTCGACCGCCATCGGCCTGCTGCTGGGCATTCCGGCCGCATTCTCGGTCTCGTGGACGCGCATCACCTGGCCCGCCACGGTCACGCTGCTCGCGCGCATGGCCCCGGGAACGCTCTTCCTGCTGCCGTGGTACGTGATGTTCCGCGAGGCCGGGATGATCGGCAGCTACGGGGCGCTGATTCTCACGCACGCCGCGATCACGCTGCCGATCGTCATCTGGGTGCTGCTGCCCTTCTTCGACAACATCCCGCGCAACGTGCTCGAGAGCGCGCAGGTGGACGGTTGCAGCAGCGTGCCACGCATCCTGTGGCGCATCGCGCTGCCGCTGGTGATGCCGGGCGTGGTCGTGGCGGCGATCCTTTCCTTCGTGTTCTCGTGGAACTACTTCCTGTTCGCGCTCGTGCTGTCGAACGGCGACAGCAAGACGCTGATCGCGGCGTCCTTCAACTTCATCGGCGAGGGCGCCTCCAACTGGGGCGCGCTGATGGCGGCGGCCACCCTGATCGCGCTGCCGCCGCTGGTTCTCGCATTCATCGTCCAGCGCAGGCTCGTCTCCGGGCTCTCGATGGGCGCGGTCAAAGGCTAGGAAACATCTCATGCAAGCTGCAATTTTTCATGGCGACCAGCGCATCACCGTCGGCGAGACGCCCATGCCCCGGCCGGCCGCAGGCGAGGTGCTGCTGCGCGTGCGCCGCACCGCGCTGTGTGGCTCGGACACCAAGCTGTGGCTCAGCGGCGCCCGCTGCACGCCGGGCCACGAGATCTTCGGCGTGGCGCAGCAACCGGGCCATGCGCTCGACGGCAGGCGCTGCCTGGTCTACATCCCGGTGCATTGCGGCGATTGCGCATCGTGCCTGGCCGGCGACACCCAGATGTGCCTCAGCGAATCCGTGCTGATCGGCTGGAACCGTCCGGGCGGCTACGCCGAATACCTGGCGGTGCCCGAGCAGTGCCTGCTGCCCGTGCCCGACGACATCGAAGACGAACTCGCGCCGCTGTTGCTCGACACCATCGGCACCGCGGCGCACGGCATCCGCTTCGTCCAGCCGCTGCTGCCGCCCAAGGCGACGGGCGCGGTGCTGGTGACGGGCGCGGGGCCGGTCGGCATCGGCGCGCTGATCGCGCTGCAGAACATTGGCTACACCGACGTCCACGTGTCCGACCCGAGGGAAGAGCGGCTGCAACTGGCCGAGTCCTTCGGCGCCAAGCGGCACCCGGCGGGTGACGCCAGCAAGCGCTTCCAGCTCATCGTCGAATGCAGCGGCGCGCACGCCGCACGCAGCCTCGGCATGGAGATCGTGCTGCCGCGCGGCGTGCTCATTCTCATCGGCGAGAACGACAAGCCCTGGCCTGTTCAGGAGAACAAGGCGATTCGCCGCAAGGATTTCTACATGGTGCGGACCTTCTACTTTCCGAAGTCCGACTTCCCGCTCAACGTGGAGCTGCTGCGCAGCAGGAAGGCCCGCTACCGCAAGCTGGTCGATGCCCAGTTCGGCATCCATCAGCTGCCCGAGATGTTTCGCCGCTTCGCTGCGGGCGAGCTCGTCAAGCCCCTGCTGGCGTTTGCCTGAGGCGCACGAGCATGGCGGCAATCCGCATGCACGGGCTGGTCAAGCGCTTCGGCGAAGTGTCCGTGATTCCCTCGCTCGACCTCGACATCCGCGACGAGGAGTTCGTGGTCTTCGTCGGCCCCTCGGGCTGCGGCAAGTCCACCCTGCTACGCATCATCGCGGGCCTGGAGCCGGTGGACGGCGGCGATCTCTTCATCGGCGACAGGCGTGTGAACGACGTGCCGCCGGCGCAGCGCGACATCGCGATGGTGTTCCAGGACTACGCGCTCTATCCCCACATGACGGTGCGCGACAACATGGGCTTCGGCCTGGAGATGCGCAACACCCCGAAGGACGAGATCCGGCGCCGCGTGGACCGCGCGGCCGGCATGCTGCGCATCGCGCCCTACCTCGACCGCAAGCCCAAGGCGCTCTCGGGCGGCCAGCGCCAGCGCGTGGCGATGGGCCGCGCGATGGTGCGCAATCCCAAGGTGTTCCTGTTCGACGAGCCGCTGTCGAACCTCGATGCCAAGCTGCGTGGCGAGGTGCGCACGGAGATCAAGGCGCTGGCGCAACAGCTCCGGACCACCATGGTCTTCGTCACCCACGACCAGGTGGAGGCCATGACCATGGCCGATCGCATCGTGGTGCTCAGGGCAGGCGTGGTGCAGCAGTTCGGCACGCCCGAGGAAGTCTACAAGTCACCCGCGAACCAGTTCGTCGCCGGCTTCATGGGCTCGCCGACCATGAATTTCTTCGCCGTACGGGC
Organism: Verminephrobacter aporrectodeae subsp. tuberculatae; assembly: GCF_026127385.1. NCBI lineage: Bacteria > Pseudomonadati > Pseudomonadota > Betaproteobacteria > Burkholderiales > Comamonadaceae > Verminephrobacter > Verminephrobacter aporrectodeae. The sequence continues at coordinate 1,395,670 of NZ_QZCX01000001.1, read as the reverse complement.
CGAGGGCACGCACGTGCGCATGGACGACGGCACGCCGTTCCCCATGCCGCCGCGCTGCGCCGGCGTGACCGGATCGGCCACGCTCGGCGTGCGGCCCGAGCACATGCAGGTGCTGTCGGGCGACGCGCCGGGACTGCGCGTGCAGGTCAGCGTGGTCGAGCCCCTGGGCTCCGACACGCTGGTGTACTTCGACCGCGGCGGCACACGCTACGTGGTGCGCGCCCAGCCAGACCTGCCCGTGCGGCCCGGCAACGCGATCACGCTGGGCTTCGAGATGGACAAGAGCCACCTCTTCCACACCACCGACGGCGCCGTTCTGCGCTGACACCGGCATGCAACGGAAAGCCCCGACGCTGCCGAGCGCGCAACATGGCGCCCTTGCGCGCCCCCGGCTCATCTGCCTGGGCCTGTCGGCGCTGGACATCACGTGGAAGGTCGATGCGCTGCCCAAGGGCGCAGGCAAGACCCGCGCCGACGACCTGCACACGGGCGGTGGCGGCATGGCCGCGAATGCCGCTGCGGCCGCCGCCCGATTGGGCGCCGAGGTGCACTTCTGGGGCCGCGCCGGGCAGGACGGCGCGGGCCATGAAATGAAAGCCCAGCTCGCCGCCCTCGGTGTCGACGTGCGCCAGTTCAGGCTGTTCGAAGGCGCGCGCTCCTCGGTCTCCGGCGTCGTGGTCGATGCGCAGGGCGAGCGCATGATCGTCAACTTCCGCGGCGCCGACCAGCCGGTCGATGCAAGCTGGCTGCCGCTCGAAGAAGTCGCGCAGGCCGACGCGGTGCTGGCTGACCCGCGCTGGCCCGAGGGGGCGTCGGCGCTGTTTCGCGCCGCCCGTGCGCACGGCATTCCGACCGTCCTCGACGGCGACGTGGCCGACGCCGCAGTGTTCGACGGCCTGCTGCCGCACACCGACCATGCGGTGTTCTCCGAACCCGGTCTGGAAGGCTACGCGCCCCCGGGGCGCAGCGTCGAAGACCGGCTGCGCTTCGTTCTCGCCCATGGCTGCCGGCTCGCGGCCGTCACGCTCGGCGCGCATGGCCTGGTCTGGGCCGACGCCGATGGCGTGCAGCGCCTGCCGGTATTCCAAGTGGACGCCGTCGATACCACGGGCGCCGGCGACGTGTTTCACGGCGCGCTGGCCCTTGGGCTTGGCGCCGGCTGGCCCGTGCGCCGCGCGCTCCAGTTCTCTGCCGCGGTGGCGGCGATCAAGTGCACCCGTCCGGGAGGACGCGCGGGGGTGCCTGATTTCGCGACCGCGATCTCTTTGCTCGACCATTTGAAGGAGTAAACCCCCGTGACTGCCGAACTGCGACTTGGAAAAAAATGGGGGCTGCGCCGCATGGCCACCCCCGAGGGCCATTTCACGATGGTGGCGTTGGACCAGCGCCCGCCCATCACCGCCCTCATCGCCGCCAAGCGCGGCATTGCGCCGGCCGACGTGGGCTTTGCCGACATGGTCGCGATCAAGCGCCTGCTGGTCGATGCGCTCGGCGCGCATGCGAGCGCGATGCTGTTCGATCCGAACTACGCGTTTCCCGCCGCGTTGCAAAAGCTCCCTCCACACACCGGCCTGGTCGTGACCTTGGAAGACCATCGCTTTCGGGACACGCCCGGCGGCCGGCTTTCGCATTCCATCGTCGATTGGAGCGTCGAGAAGATCAAACGCGCCGGCGGCGACGGCGTGAAGGTGCTCGCCTGGTACCGCCCCGACGCCGAGCCCGACGTGCTGGCGCACCAGAGGCGCTATGTGCAAGAGATCGGACAGGAATGCCGGCGCTGGGACATCCCGCTGGTGCTCGAACTGCTGGTCTACCCCTTCCCGAAGAGCGCGCGCCACACGGTGGACTACGTCGAGTCGCCCGAGAAGATGCCCGAGCTGGTGCTCGAGAGCGTGCGCGAATTCGCTCAGCCGAAGTATGGCGTTGACCTGTTCAAGCTCGAAAGCCCGCTTCCCGGTGCTGCCTTGCCGGTGCGCGACGGCAGTCCGCAGCAGACCACCGCGCAGAACGGCTTCGATCGGATGGGCAGCATCTGCCAGGACGCCGGCATTCCCTGGGTCATGCTGTCGGCCGGCGTCACGTCGCCGCAATTCGTGCGCGTGATGGAGTACGCCTACGCGGCTGGCGCGCACGGCTTCCTCGCCGGGCGCGCCGTCTGGTGGGAGCCGCTGCAGCATTTCCCCGACCTCGGGCGCTGCGCCGAGCAACTGCGTCAGCAGGGCAAGGCCACGCTCGTCGAATTGGCGCAGCTGACGCTGCGCGCCGGCAATGCCTGGCACGCCGACTACAGCGCATTCGACACCATGCAGGCCGAGGGCGAACTCTGCGCCGCCTACGCATAGTGTCCTGCCCCGCAAGGCGGCACACGGCATCGGTCGCGCCGGCAAATCGAGGCTCTGGCGCAACACTGCGTAGAATGCGGCGCTCCCTTGCAAGCCTCTCGCGAAAGCCCCCTCCCGTGCAAGCCGCGCGCACCCTGTTCAAAGCCTACGACATCCGGGGCACCGTGCCCTCGCCTCTGACCGACGAACTGGCCCGGGGCCTGGGCCGCGCCTTTGGCACGGCGGCACACGCTGTGGGGCAGGGCTGCGTGGCGGTGGGGCGCGACGGGCGGCTGTCGGGCCCGGCGCTGTCGGCGGCGCTGATCCAGGGACTGATCGATGCGGGAATCGAGGTCATCGACCTGGGCCCCGTGACCACGCCGCTGCTGTACTTTGCCGCCAGCACCCTGTGCGCCAGCGGCATTCAGGTCACCGGCAGCCACAACCCCCGGGAACACAACGGCTTCAAGATGGTGCTCGGCGGCCGGGCCATCCACGGCGAGGAGATCCAGGACCTGCGCCGCGCCATGGAGCAGGACAACTGGCTCCCGCGGCCCGGCGGCGCGCTGCGCCACGCCGACGTGCTGCCCGCGTACCGCGAGCGCATCGTCGGCGACGTCCGGCTCGCACGCCCGGTGAAGATCGTTCTCGATTGCGGCAACGGCATCGCTGGCGCTTCGGCCCCGGCCATCTTTCGCGCGCTGGGCTGCGAGGTGATCGAGCTGTTTTCCGAGGTGGACGGCAACTTTCCCAACCACCACCCCGACCCGAGCAAGCCCGAGAACCTGCGCGACCTGATCGCGACCCTGCGCAGCAGCGACGCCGAACTGGGCCTGGCCCTGGACGGCGACGGCGACCGCCTGGGAATCGTCACGCGCGACGGCAGCAACATCTTCCCCGACCGCCAACTGATACTGTTTGCGCAAGACGTTCTCACGCGCGCGCCCGGCGCCGAGGTCATCTTCGACGTCAAATGCAGCCAGCGCCTGGCGCCCGCGATCGCGGCAGCAGGCGGTGTGCCGGTGATGTTTCGCACCGGCCACTCGCTCATCAAGGCGCGCATGAAGGAGAGCGATGCGCCCCTGGGCGGCGAGATGAGCGGCCATATCTTCTTCACGGACCGCTGGTACGGCTTTGACGACGGCACCTACGCCGGCTGCCGCCTGCTGGAGATTCTGAGCCGCAGCCGCGACCCGGGCGCGGTGCTGCATGCCTTGCCGAGCAGCTTTTCCACGCCGGAACTGAACGTGGCCTGCGCCGAGGGCGAGGCGCACCGCCTGACGGCCGAACTGCAGGGTCTGGCGCCGGGCCTGTTCGCGGCGCCCGCGGCGCTCAGCACCATCGACGGCCTGCGCGTCGATTGGCCCGACGGCTTTGGCCTGATCCGCGCGAGCAACACCACGCCGGTGCTGGTGCTGCGCTTCGAAGGGCACACGCGGGAAGCCCTGGCGCGCATCGAGGCCACGATGCGCGCCCTGCTGCTCCGGGTCAAGCCCGACGCCCAGTTGGCTGCGGTCGGCCACTGACGCAGGCCGCATGAACCTGCCCCGCCCCCCACGCAGCGCTGCGCCAACGGGCAGCGCATCGGCGCTGCGGGCGCGCTGCGTGCGCAACCGGCCGGCATGAGCGCTGCGCGGGCGCTGTATTCGCTGCTGACCTGGTGCGCGCAGCCGCTGCTGCGCCGCAAGCTGCGCCGCCGCGCCGTCGCCGAGCCGGCTTACGCGCAGGCCATGGACGAGCGCTTTGGCCGCTACCCCGCCGCGGCCATCGACCGCCTGCTGGCACCCGGCGGCAGCGCGGGCCGGCTCGTGTGGCTGCACGCCGTCTCCCTGGGCGAGACCCGGGCGGCGGCCGTCCTGCTCGAACGGCTGCGCGAACAACTGCCCGGGATGCGCCTCTTGCTCACGCACGGCACGGCCACGGGCCGCGCCGAGGGCGCGAAACTGCTGCGCAGCGGTGACCTGCAGGTGTGGCAGCCCTGGGATACGCCGGGCGCGGTGGCGCGCTTTCTGCGCAGCTTCCGCCCTGCGGTCGGCGTCCTGCTGGACACCGAGGTCTGGCCCAACCTGGTCGCGGGCTGCCGCCGGCATGGCGTTCCCCTGGTGCTGGCGAATGCGCGCCTGAGCGAAAAATCCTTGCGCCGGGCGCAGCGGCTCGCGGCGCTGGCCAGGCCGGCCTACGGCGCGCTGAGCGCCGTCTGGGCGCAGACCGGGGAGGACGCAGCCCGGCTGCGCTGCCTGGGCGCCGAGGTGCGCGGCGTGCTCGGCAACCTGAAGTTCGACCTGCTGCCGAACGCCGAACAACTGGCGCAGGGCCGCGCCTGGCGCGCGCAAACCGGCCGCCCGGTGCTCATGCTGGCCAGCAGCCGCGAGGGCGAGGAGGCGCTGTGGCTGGAGCATTTCCAGAAAGCGCGCGCGCATCCCGCCGCCGACGCGGGCCAGGCTGCGGACGTGCAGTGGCTCATCGTTCCGCGCCACCCGCAGCGCTTCGACGCGGTGCAGCAACTGTTCGAGCGTGCGGGGCTGAGCGTCTCGCGCCGCAGCGCCTGGGCCGCGCTGCCCGAACCCGCGGACCTGTGGCTCGGCGACTCTCTGGGCGAGATGGCGCTCTACTACGGTCTGGCCGACGCCGCCCTGCTCGGGGGCAGCTTTGCGCCGCTGGGCGGTCAGAACCTGATAGAGGCCGCCGCCTGCGGCTGCCCCGTGCTGCTCGGCCCGCACACCTTCAACTTTGCCCAGGCCGCCGAACTCGCCTGCGCGGCCGGCGCGGCGCAGCGCGTTGCGCACATGGCCGCGGGCATGGCACTGGCCACGCAGTGGGTGCACGATGCCGCGCAACAGGGCGCGGCCAGCGCGCGCGCCACGCGCTTTGCCGGCGCGCACCGCGGCGCCGCACAGGCGACGGCGCAGGCCATTGCAGCGATCGTTCAGTCTGCTCCCGCGCCACCCGGCAAGCCCATGCGGTGAGGCCGGTTCGTCCGGACCAACACACGCCGCCGGTCACCTGGAGTGGCGCTGCAAAGCCAACGCGCAGATGCGCTCGCACAGTTCAGGGACGTCGATGCCGGAGGCTGCCGCCGATTGCGGCAACAGGCTCGTGGCCGTCATGCCGGGCAGCGAATTCACCTCCAGGCACCAGAGCTGCCCCTGTGCATCCAATCGGAAATCGGTGCGGCTGTATCCGTCCAGCTTGAGCAATCGATGCGCCCGCAGCGCCACCGCTTGGGCCATTTCCTGCGTGGAATCCGGCAGATTCGCGGGAAACACCTCGCGCGTGCTCCCCTGGTATTTGTCCTCATAGTGGAACACGGCGCCGGGCTCCAACACGATTTCGCCCACCGAGAGCGCCTGCGAACCCAGCACGCCGACGGTGATCTCACGCCCGGCAATGAACTGCTCGAGCATCACCTCGCGATCGTGCTCCCGCGCCAGCGGAATCGCGCGATCCAATTCCTGCGCATCGCGCACCAAGGACAGGCCGATGGTGGAGCCTTGCCGATTCGGCTTGACGATCACCGGAAAGCCCAGGTGTTGGCCCGCTTCGTCCGCGGTGACCGGCGCCATCAGCCACGCGGGCGTCCGGATACCGGCCGCGACGAACAACTGCTTGGACATATCCTTGTCCATGGCCACCGAACTGCCGAGCACTCCGCTGCCGGTGTACGCCATGCCTGCCAGTTCGAGTGCCGCCTGGACGGTACCGTCCTCGCCGGTGCCGCCGTGCAGTGCGAGGAAAACCACGTCCACGCCGCGCAACTCGGTTTTGCCGAGCACATTGTCCTGGCCGGAGCGCAGCGCCACCAAGCTGTCCGACGTGGGCGGCACCTCCCCCACCTTGGCGCTCAGATAGCGCTGTTCCTCGTTGGCCGGGAGCAAGCCGAAACAGGTGTCGACCGCGAGGACTTCATGCCCTCTTGCACGCAAGGCCTGCACGACCTGCGCGCCGCTGGCGATGGATACGTCGCGTTCACCGCTGCTGCCGCCAAAAAGGACGGCGACTTTGAGCCTGCGTTGCACAAGAGCCCTCAGCCCTGGGCAGGGCGCAGGCGGTAGGGTTCTTCAAAGTCGAGGAAGTCTCTCTCCGCCAGCGCGTCGTCGATCCAGGCCTGCACACCGGGCAGTTCCTGCACGCGCCGCACGTAGTCTGCGATGTGCGGCGGCAGGGGCAGGGCGTAGGTGGCAAGGCGCATGCACACGGGGGCGAAATAGGCGTCGGCGATGGAGAACGCGCCAAACAGCATCGGGCCGCCATGCTCCTGCAGCAAGGCGCTCCACATGTCCACGAGGCGCTGCACGTTGGCGCGCACGCCCGCCTGGTCGCGCCAGATGAGCGCGCCGGTGTCGGCCAGGCGGGCTTCGATGTTCATGGGGCAGCTGCCGCGCAATGCGCCAAAGCCGCTGTGCATTTCGGCGCAGAGGCTGCGGGCATGGGCGCGTGCCCCGGGGTCCGCAGGCCACAGGGCCTTGTCGGCATGGGTTTCTGCAAGGTACTCGGCGATCGCCAGCGTGTCCCACACCCGCAGATCCCCATGCTCCAGCACGGGCACCTTGCCCGTGGGGCTCACGGCGGCGATGCTGCGCTTGAACTGCGAGCCGGCCTGGAAGCTGTCAAAGCGCACGCGGACTTCCTGAAACGCAATGCCGGCCTGGCGCAGCAGCACCCAGGGCCGCATGGACCAGGAGGAGTAGTTCTTGTTGCCGATGTAGAGCTTGAGCATGCTGGGGCCTGTCGCGCAAAAAAAGGGAGGGGGAAGGGAGAATGCAACGCTGCGGAATCCGCAGGCCGGCGTCAAATCGGCCAGACCACCCCATTGTCATTCAGGATGGTGTCCAGCGGCAGGTCGAATTCCCCGGGTTCGAAGTCATCCAGGTAGCCGTGCGTAAAACCCAGGCCCACGGCGAACGGCCTGGGCCGCAGCGTCGCCAGGGTGCGGTCGTAGAAGCCACCGCCGTAGCCAAGCCGGTAACCGCCCGGTGCATAGCCCACGCAGGGAACGAATATCAGCGTCGGGACGATGGCCTCGGTGTCCTTGGGTTTGGGAATTCCGTAGGCGTCTTCCTCCATCGGGCAACCGGGGTGCCAGGAATGGAAGCTCAGCGTCTTGTTCTGCTTGTCGACCACCGGCAGGCCGATGCGGCGCAGCTGGGGTTCGTCGAGCAGTTCGCCGTCTTCCTTCCAGCGGTGCAGGGCAGGCAGGGGGTCGAATTCGCCCTTGATCGGCCAATAGGCGCCAATGACGGTGTCGGACCGGTTCACCAGCCAGATGCGCATGACCTGCCGCAGGTGCTCGGCCCGCAGCAGGCGGTCGGGCAGGTTCATGCGCTCTGCTATCAATGCGCGCCGGAGAGCGGCTTTGTCCATCCGATAATCCCTTCCATGCAATTTTCCGCAGCGATTCTGACACCGTTTCTCGCCAGCGCCCTGCTGGCGGGCGCCGCACCCCTTGTCCGGGCGCAAAACAAGGGCGACGCGACCCTGCTGGAAATGCAGCAGGCTTTCCGCAAGGGCGAGCGCAAGAAGCTCGAACAACTCCTGCCCGCCGTGCGCGGACACGCGCTGGAGCCCTGGGCCGCTTACTGGGAACTCAGGAGCCGTCTGGAGGACGCCACGCCGCAGGAGGTCGAGTCCTTCATGCAGCGCTACGCCGGCAGCTACCAGGAGGACCGCCTGCGCAACGACTGGCTGCTGCTGCTCGGCCAGCGCCGCGACTGGGGGCGGTTTGCCGAGCAGCTCCCGCATTTCCGCATGTCCGACGACCGCGAGGTACGCTGCTACGCGCTGCTCATCGAACACATCGGGGGCCGGGCGGACGCTGCGCTGGCGCAGGACGTGCGCAGCAACTGGTACGCGCTGCGCGACGCCGACGACGGCTGCACGCATGCGGCAGGCGAGTTGTACGGCGCCGGCAAGCTCAGCGCGCTGGACATCTGGCGCAAGGCGCGCCTGGGCGCGGACGCGGGTCGGCCCCGCGTGGTGCGCAACGCGCTCGAAATCGTCGCGCCCGACGCGCTGGCGCAGCTCAAGGAACTGCACGATGCACCCGAGAAATACCTGCGCGGCCGGGGCGCGGCGCACGGCCGCATGCGGCAGGAACTGGTGCTGCTGGCGCTGATCCGCCTGGCCGGCAGCGACCCCGACGGTGCGGCCCGGCAACTCGACAGCCAATGGAGCGCGCAGCTCTCGCCCGAAGAGCGCAACGCGGCCTGGGGCGCGATCGGCAAGGCCACCGCGCTGAAACTCTCCAGCCGCGCCGTGGACTACTTTGCCAACGTCACCCGGGACAGCGACCTGAGCGACGAGCAACTGGTCTGGAAGGTGCGCGCGGCCTTGCGCGCGGGCCGCTGGCGGAGCGTCGCCAAGGCGCTGGACGCCATGGGCCCCGAGGCCCGCCGGGACAGCGCCTGGGTGTACTGGAGGGCGCTCGCCTTGCTCGAAGGGCGCGCGCTCCCCGCGCTGCCCGCCGGCAAGCCCGGCGACGCCGAGCACGAGAGCGCCCGGCAACTGCTGCAGGGCATTGCCGGGACGCGGGGCTTCTACGAGCAGTTGGCGCTCGAGGAACTGGGCGAACGCATCTCGGTGCCGCCCGCGCCCGCGCCCCTGACCGCAGAGGAGAAGGCCGCCGCGCGCGCCAACCCCGGGCTCAACCGGGGGCTGTACGCCATCTCGCTGGGCCTGCGCAGCGAGGGCGTGCGCGAGTGGAACTACGCCACCAACCTGCACCAGAGCGGCGGCATGTCGGACCGCGAGCTGCTCGCGGCGGCCGACTTCGCCTGCCAGCGCGAGGTGTGGGACCGCTGCATCAACACCAGCGAGCGCACCCGGAGCGTGGTCGACACCGGCCAGCGCTTTCCCATGCCGTTTCGCAACGCAGTGCTCGGGCGCGCCCGGGACATCGGGATCGACCCGGCGTACGTGTACGGCCTGATCCGCCAGGAAAGCCGCTTCGTGCTCGACGCACGCTCGCACGCGGGCGCATCGGGGCTGATGCAGGTCATGCCCGCCACGGCCCGCTGGACCGCCAGACAAATCGGCCTGACGAACTTCAGCCCCGGCCAGATCACCGACCGCGACGCGAACATCACCATCGGCATGACGTACCTGAAACTGGTGCTCGACGATTTCTCGGGCTCCCTGCCCCTGGCTGCGGCGGCCTACAACGCCGGCCCGGGGCGCCCGCGCAACTGGCGCAACGGCCCGGTGCTCAGCACCGCCATCTGGATCGAAAACCTGCCCTTTGCCGAAACGCGCGACTACGTCAAGAAGGTGCTGTCCAACACCACCAACTACGCCGCGCTGCTCACGGGCCTGCCCCAGTCGCTCAAAAGCCGCCTGGGCAACACCATAGGCCCGCGCGACGCGTCTGCGCCCGAGGTAAACAAGGAATTGCCCTGAGCCGGGGGTCTACCCGGCAAGATCGCCCAGCGCGGCACCGCCTCATAACGGCTTGAAAATGCTTGCACCCGACTCCCGCAATCGAGAGTAAAACTCGACAGCATAGCGATCCGTCATGCCGGCGACAAAGTCGCAGATCAATCGCCGTCTCGAGCCTGTGTCCTTCAATCTTTCGTACATGATCTGAAGATCATCCGGGAGCAGCAAATGGCCTTCTTCCGAGTCCAGGGTATCAAATATGGTTTTTACGACCTCGTAGCCCCGGTACTCAACCACCTTCAGGCGGGGAGACATGATGGTCAGCAGATAGCTCAGGTGCTTCAGTGTCTCGATCTTGATCCGGATACCCCGCTCAACGATTATCTTGGAGAACCGAACGTCCTTGCCGGGCTGCATCTCTGCTCCGACACCGTGCATGAATTTTCCCACCAGATCCGAAAAAAATGCACACCGGGTCATTCCGTCGGATGCGACCAACTTGGAAGTCTCGTAGCTGCCAAGACTGCTGGATTCTCCGCGCGAATCCATCTCGTCAAGGTTCAGCAGATCGTCGATTGCGTTGAAGAGATCAAGCTCGGTGATATTGGAGATTTCTCGCTTGAGCTTCTCAAGCAGCTTTTTTGCAATAAGGCTCTGACCCCCGAGAACCTGCGCCCGCAATTGGAGCGGGTGTGCAAACCCGCCCTTCATTGCATCCTCCAAGTCATAGGAGGAGTAGGCAATATCGTCAGCGATATCCATTATCTGGCATTCGATGGTTTTGAATGCTCCAGGGGCTGGGGGATTGCCTACATGCTCTTTGATGCGCTGGACCAGAGAATTCTCGCTGGCATAGTACCCCTTCACAAGAGATGCGCCTTCGTCGCGTCGCAAAGGAATCTGCTGGTCATATTTGAGCACGGAGGCAAGGCTTCGATAGCTAAGATTCAGGCCCAGCCGCCGATCATGGCCATCTGCAGAAATACCGCATACATCCGCGTCTTTGCCATCGGTGTCCCGGAGTTTCTTCTTTTCGACGCATGAAAGAATTCGCAAGGTCTGGGCATTCCCCTCGAAGCCGCCATTGTTCTTCATGCAGTCGTCGAGAGCACGCTCCCCGTTATGCCCGAACGGAGGATGCCCCAGATCATGCGCCAAGCCAGCGAACTCCACCAGATCGAGATCGATCGGATCGTTCTCGAGTTCCGGTTTTGTTGTGTTGAGGATTTGGGCAATCCCTTTTGCAATCTGCGCCACCTCAAGCGAATGGGTGAGTCGGTTGCGGAAAAAGTCGGACTCATTTCCGGGAAACAGTTGCGTCTTGCCTTGAAGGCGACGGAAGCTGGGCGAGTGCAGCAACCTGCCGTAGTCACGACGAAAGGCTGAGCGGCCAACATCCTCTTCCTCGATTTCAGGCTTTTCGCGCAGGAGATCGCTGGCCTTGTCGTAGAGCATTTCCCTCGTCTCCAAAAAAAAACCACCCGAGGGTGGCCTGCTTTTACTTCTTCTGCAATTTATTCGCAGCCGGTCGTTGCGTATCGGCTTCGTTTCTTTCCGGCACCGCAGGCTTGGCCTTGGCCATAACACGAAAGTAGTGATCAAAACGGCTGTGCGCAACACGACGAGCAATCTTGACGGCTTCAAAGTCAGCGGTTTTCATGATTCTCTCCTGGGATGCGGCCCTCGATTGTAGCGCCGCCATGGGAAGCTTGGTCGCGCAGGCTCAGCCTGGCGACCCGGTAATCGCACTGGCGCCGTCCGGGTGAGCACCATCGGCAGCAGCGATCCGGCGTTCAGCAGGGTCCCGTTTCGCGTAGTGACCCGCCGGGCTACTCACTCAGTAACCCCCTCAGCGTAGGCCATAATCCGCGGCCTTATGCAACAGCGCCCCACCCTCAGCACACTCCGTTCGACCCGAAAGGGATGCACTGATTCTGGAGCCATGAGCGATGGTGCAGACACTGACGGTGCAGATCAACGAACTGCAAGCGCGGCTCCATCTGAATCTGCCCGATTTGCACGACCAAGTCACCGCGTTGGCTGAGGCGGCATGAGCAACGCGGCGCGGTAGCGTTCGTGGAGCGGGCATCCTTGCCCCAGTTCAAAGGCACGCGGTGCATGACGGCTGGGCACCCTATCGCACGCTGGGCAGTCGGCACAGCCTGTGGCAAATCGCCGGCGCCAAAGCGGGCTCCGGCAATCCATCCATCCACATCAACCCAGAGAAGGAGAAAGCACCATGTTTGAGGACGACTACACCTCCGAGGACTACGACGCCCCCGAGGACTACTACGCATCCGATGAGGACTACTACGCCGCCCTCAAGGACAGACACACCGCCCTCCAGGACGACTACCTTGCCCTCATGAGCAAATACCTCGCCCTCAAGAGTGACTACCTTGCCCTCAAGAACGGTGCTGACACCCCCGTGGCCGACGGCGGCAACGGGGACGGAGCCACGGACAGCAAAACCAGCCTGGAGAAAAAAGACGCTCCCGCAGACCTGCCCAAGGGGATGGAGACGCCCGTCGAACTGGGCAAGAAGGCGTTGGCGTCAGACACCCACACCGCGCATTTCAGTCCCTCCGTGGACTTGGAGCAGGGAAACACCACCTACTGGGTGGAGGACGAGACGGCGCCCCGGGTGAACCCTGCCAGCGGCCCCGTGTGCAAGGTGGTGATGGAAGACGAGCGATGCGGGCCGAACTCCCGGATCACCGATGGCGGCAAGTACGCGGCCGGCGGCGAGTTGGTCATCGTCGGGCAGGGGCTTGATGCACAGACGCCCGGGAACGGTGACACCCCCGTGGCCGACGGCGGCAACGGGGACGGAGCCAACAGCCTGGAGCACGCCCCCGCAGACCTGCCCAAGGGGATGGAGATGCCCGTCGAGCTGAGCAAGAAGGCGTTGGCGTCAGCCACCCGCACTGAGCATTCCAGCCCCTCCGTGGACTTGGCGCAGGGAATCACCAACTACTGGGTGGAGGACGAGACCGCCCCCCGGGTGAACCCGGCCAGCAGCCCCGTGTGCAAGGTGGTGATGGAAGACGGGCAATGCGGGCCGATCACCGATGGCGGCAAGTACGCGGCCGGCGGCGAGTTGGTCATCGTCGGGCAGGCGCTCGATGCAGAGGCGCCCGGGTTCTGACTCTGACGCTTCGACCTGTGCGCTTGAGCGACACCATGGGGTGTTGGTTCAGGCGCAGATAGATCGCCGACGCCCAAGCGGGATCCGGCCATCCATCCACGTCAATCCAGAGAAGGAGAACGCACCATGTTTGATCCCGGCGAAACCACCTCCAAGGACGGGCACACCGCTTCCGAGAACGACTCCGCCACCCTCGCTGGCGACTACACCGCGCTCCAGGAGAACTACACCGCTCTCACGGAGAACTACACCGCGCTCAAAGAAAACTACACCGCGCTCCAGGAGGGTTGCACCGCTCTCAAGGAGTTCCACACCACTCTCAGAGACGACTACATCGTCCTCATGAACGACTACCTCGCCCTCATGATCGACTACCTCGCCTTCAAGAACGGTGACACCCCCGTGGCCGACGGCGGCAACGGGGACGGAGCCAACAGCCTGGAGCACGCCCCCGCAGACCTGCCCAAGGGGATGGAGATGCCCGTCGAGCTGAGCAAGAAGGCGTTGGCGTCAGCCACCCGCACTGAGCATTCCTGCCCCTCCGTGGACTTGGCGCAGGGAATCACCGACTACTGGGTGGAGGACGAGACCGCCCCCCGGGTGAACCCGGCCAGCAGCCCCGTGTGCAAGGTGGTGATGGAAGACGGGCAATGCGGGCCGATCACCGATGGCGGCAAGTACGCGGCCGGCGGCGAGTTTGTCATCGTCGGGCAGGCGCTCGATGCACAGACGCCCGGGTTCTGACTCTGACGCTTCGACCTGTGCGCTTGAGCGACGGCACCATGGGGTGCTGGTTCAGGCGCAAATCGCCGACGCCCAAGCGGGATCCGGCGATCCATCCATTCACATCAACCCAGAGAAGGAGAACGCACCATGTTTGATCCCGGCGAAACCACCCCCAAGGACGAGCACACCGCTTCCGAGAACGACTCCGCCACCCTCGTTGGCGACTACACCGCTCTCCAGGAGGGCTACGCCGCTCTCGAGGAGTTCTACACCGCTCTCCAGGAGACCTGCCCCGATCTCAAGGATATCTGCACCGTTCTCAGGGAGATCCGCAGCACTCTCATGAACGACGACGTCGCCTCCAAGAACAGTGGCATCCCCGTGGCCGACGGCGGCAACGGGGACGGAGCCACGGACAGCAAAGCCAGCCTGGAGCACGCCCCCGCAGACCTGCCCAAGGGGATGGAAATGCCCGTCGAGCTGAGCAAAAAGGCGTTGGCGTCAGACACCGGCACCGAGCATTCCAGCCCCTCCGGGGACTTGGCACAGGGAATCACCGACCCCTGGGTGCAGGACGAAACCGCCCTCCGGGTGAACCCGGTCAGCAGCCCCGTGTGCAAGGGGGTAATGGAAGACGATCGATTCGAGCCAAACTCCCGGATCACCGATGGCGACCAGTACGCCGCCGGCGGCGAGTTGCTCATCGTCGGGCAGGCGCTCGATGCACAGACGCCCGGGTTCTGACTCTGACGCTTCGACCTGTGCGCTTGAGCGGCACCATGTGCTGCTGGTTCAGGCGCAAATCGCCGACGCCCAAGCGGGATCCGGCAATCCATCCACATCAACCAACCCAGAGAAGGAGAACGCACCATGTTTGATCCCAGCGAAGCCGCCCCCGAGGAGGAGCACACCGCTTCCGATGACGACTACTCCGCTTCCGAGAGCGACTCCGCCGCCCTCGATGACAGCTACACCGCCCTCAAGGAGAGCTACACCACCCTCCGGAACGACTACGCCGCGCTCAGGGAGAACTACACCGTCCTCAAGGACGACTACATCGCCCTCATGGGCGACTACGTCACCCTCAAGGACGGTGATGACGTCCCCGTGGCCGACGACGGCAGCGGGGACGAAGCCACAGCCAGCAAAGCCAGTGGGGAGCACGCCCCCGCAGACCTGCCCAAGGGGATGGAAATGCCCATCGAAATGACCCCGATCTGGCAACGGTGCTGGAGCCGTTGGCTGCCCAAGGGGAAGGAAATGCCCGCCGGGCTGACCAAGGAGGCGTTTGCGTCAGCCCTCCGCACCGCGCATTCCAGCCCCTCCGGGGACGTGAAGCAGGGAATCACCGACGCCTGGGTGCAGGACGAAACCGCCAACCCGGTCGGCAGCCCCGACGGCCAGGTGATGGGGGTGGAAGGCGATCGATTCGAGCCGGACTCCCGGATCACCGAGGGCGGCGAGTTGCTCATCGTCGGGCAGGCGCTCGATGCACAGACGCCCGGGTTCTGACTCTGACGATTCGGCCGGGGGGCTGCGGGGTATCCCCGCACTGCCCCGGAAAATTCCCTCGCTATCATGGCCCGCCATTTAACGAACGAGAGGAACATCCATGAAAACCACGCTGAAAATTGCACTGCTCGCTGTGGCCGCTGCCGCTGCCTTTGGCGCCGCGGCCCAGGGCTTTCCCGCCAAGGACAAGGTGATTACGCTCGTCGTGCCCTTTTCCGCGGGCGGCCCCACCGACCGCGTGGCGCGTGACCTGGCCGAGGCCATGCGCCGGCCCCTGGGCG
Source organism: Verminephrobacter aporrectodeae subsp. tuberculatae (assembly GCF_026127385.1). Classification (NCBI taxonomy): domain Bacteria; kingdom Pseudomonadati; phylum Pseudomonadota; class Betaproteobacteria; order Burkholderiales; family Comamonadaceae; genus Verminephrobacter; species Verminephrobacter aporrectodeae. The sequence goes on along the minus strand of NZ_QZCX01000001.1, from coordinate 1,380,311 downwards.
CGAACATAGTCGTCGACACCACGGCCGGAGCCGGCAGTTCCATCGGTTCCGCGCGCGTGGCACGCGCCGCGCCCGACGGCTACACGCTGCTGATCAACCACATCGGCATGTCCACCATGCCCGCGCTCTACCGCAAGCTGTCGTTCAACGTGCTCAACGACTTCGAGTACCTGGGCCTGGTCAACGAAGTGCCCATGACGCTGATTGCGCGCCCCACCATGCCGGCGAACAACTTCAAGGAACTGAGCGCCTGGATCCAGCAGAACAAGGGCCGGATCAACCTGGGCAACGCCGGCCTGGGCTCCGCCTCGCACCTGTGCGGCCTGATGCTCCAGAGCGCCATGCAGGTCGACATGACCCCCGTGCCCTACAAGGGCGCGGCCCCCGCGATCACCGACCTGATCGGCGGCCAGATCGACCTGCTGTGCGATCAGAGCACGAACACCGTGGGCCAGATCGAGGCCAAAAAGGTCCACGCCTACGCCGTGACCACCAGCCGGCGTCTGACCACGCCGGCGCTCAAGGACCTGCCCACGCTCGCCGAGGCCGGCCTGAAGAACTTCGACGTGAGCATCTGGCATGCGCTGTACGCCCCCAAGGGCACGCCGGCCGACGTGCTGAAGAAGATCAACGACGCCCTGAAGGTGGCGCTGAAAGACCCCGATTTCATCAAGAAGCAGGAGGGCCTGGGCGCGGTGGTCATCACCGACAAACGTGTTGATGGCGCCGAGCACAAGAAGTTCGTGGCCGCAGAAATAGAGCGATGGGGAGCGGTCATCAAGGCCGCGGGCGCGTATGCCGACTGAGCCCATGGCACGACCGCTGCCCCGCGCAGCGCGCCGCAGCAGCAGCCTGGTGCGCGCTGCCGCTGCACTCGCGCTGGCCTGCACGGCTGCGCTGCCGGGCATTGCAGCCCGGGCCCAGGGCGTCGCCGCCTGGCCCGGCAAGCCGGTGCGCATCGTCGTGCCCTTTGCTCCCGGCGGCAGCACCGACATCCTGGCCCGGGCCATGGTGCCGGAACTCACGCGCGCGTTCGGCCAGCCGTTCATCGTGGACAACCGCGCGGGGGCGGGCGGCAGCGTGGGGAGCGAGATCGTCGCCAAGGCGCCCGGCGACGGCTACACGCTGCTCATGGGAACGGTGGGAACGCATGGCATCAACCGCGCCCTGTACGCCAAGCTGCCCTACGACCCCGTGAAGGACTTCGCGCCCATCACGCTCGTGGCCGCCGTGTCGAACGTGATGGTGATGAGCGCCGACAGGGCCAAGAGCCTGGGCGTGCACAGCGTACAGGACTTCATCCGCGTGGCCCGGGCCAGGCCGGGCAAGATGAACATGGCGTCGAGCGGCAACGGCACGTCGAGCCACCTCGCCGGTGAACTGTTCAAGAGCATGACCGGAACGTTCATGCTGCACCTGCCCTACCGGGGATCGAGCCCCGCGCTTGCGGATCTGCTGGCGGGCAACGTCGACGTGATGTTCGACAACCTGCCCTCGTCGATGGCGCAGATCAGGGCCGGCCGGCTCAGCGCGCTGGCCGTGACGAGCGCCGAACGCGCGAGCGCCCTGCCCGACGTGCCCACGGTGGAGCAGGTCGGCGGCCCCGCGCTCAAGGGCTACGAAGCCAGTGCATGGTTCGGCCTGCTCGCGCCCGCAGGAACGCCGCCCGAGATCGTTGACCGGATACGGCAGGAGGTCGCCAGGTCGCTGGCCACGCCCGCGATGAAGGAGCGGTTGACGGCGCTGGGCGCGATCCCCGGCGGCAACACGCCCGCCGAATTTGCCCGGCATATCGACGCCGAGCACCGCAAGTGGGCGCAGGTGGTGCAGGCGTCCGGGGCGCGGGTCGATTGAGCCGCCCTGCCCTCATACCGCCCAAACCACGTCCGCATCCTGCGCGGCACTGCGCCTGAGCAGTTCGATGAACGGCGCGGCGCGCTGGCGCAGGCCGACGGTGTGCGCGCGTTCCTCCGTCTCTGCTGCATCCGGCAAATCCGGCTCGGGCGGCCGCTCCTCGTCCGCAGCCACGGCGGCCTGCAATGCGGCAATCGCCGCCGGGATCTGCGCTGCGGTCACGATTCCGTCGGCACCCGGGGTCTTGCCGATGATCGCCAGGATGCGCCGTCCCTGGGGTTCGAGCATGATCAGCTCGGCAGCGGCGCGGGACTTGAATCGGTAGAGCATGCTTGGGGGTTTTTCCGGGGAGCGTTTGCGCCGCCCGTGTAGATGTAGTCGCGCGTGAACGGGTAGTCCGATTGTGCGCCGGGAAGCGCGCCCGTGGACCGCTGGCCGTCGGGTTTCGCGGCCAGCATCTGGTGCAGCGCGATCCAGCCGCGCTCGAACCCCAGGGCGCAGCCCGCCAGGTACAGACGGTACGCGCGCAGCACCTTGTCGCCGCACGCCGCGCCCGCCTGCGCGTCGAGCGCGGCGCGCGCCGCGGGCAGGCGGGCCTCGAGCGCGTCGGACCAGGCCCACAGCGTGCGCGCATAGTGCGGGCGCAGGTTTTCGGTATCGACCATTTCCAATCCCGCGCGCGCCATGTCGTGCAGCACGGCGCTGGCGTGCAGCAGCTCGCCGCCCGGGAAGATGTAGCGCTCGATGAAATGGCCCAGGCCCGCGCCCAGCCGCGCGTGGTCCACCGCGCCCGCCGTGATGCCATGGTTCAGCAGCAGCCCGCCGGGGCGCAGCAGGCGCGCCACGGTATCGAAGTAGCGCCCCATGCGGGCGCGCCCCACGTGCTCGAACATGCCGACGGATGCGATCTTGTCGAAAAGCGGGTCGGCCCGCAGTTCGCGGTAGTCGCACAGTTGCACGCGGACCCGGCCCTGTAGCCCGCGCTCTTCAATGAGCCGCTGCACGTGCGCGTGCTGGTTGCGCGACAGCGTGATTCCCGTGGCGTGCACGCCGTAGTGCTCGGCCGCCCAGAGCAGCAACCCGCCCCAGCCCGCGCCGATGTCCAGAAAACGCTCCCCGGGTTGCAGCCGCAGCTTGCGGCAGATGAGGTCGAGCTTCGCCTCCTGCGCCTGCGCCAGGGCCATTCCCGATTCCCGGAAATAGGCGCAGGAGTAGACGCGCCGCGGATCCAGCCACAGGGCGTAGAAATCGTCCGACAGGTCGTAATGGAAGCGCACTTGGCGCGCGTCGCGCTTGCGCGTGTGCACGGCCAGCGAGCACGCCTGCGTCAGCGCGCGCCGCCACCAGCCGTGGCGCCGGCCGTGGGTGAAGTTGCGCCCGAGCAGTTCCGCCGTAGCCGCCATCAGGTCGCGCATGCCGCCTTCCAGCGCCACACGGCCCTCCACGATGGCGGCTCCCACCTTGCCGATCTCGCCCGCAACCAGCGCCGCCAGCGCCATGCGGTCCTTGAAACGCAGGGTCACGGCGGGGTCGGGCGCGCCCAGCTGCCGGCCGGCCGGCAGTTCCACCGCCATGGGCACCGGCAGCGCCGCCAGCCGCGCCTCCAGGGTATGTAACAAGTGTTTCATGCCGGCTATTCTTGGATTTGTGCGGCACGGCGTCAAGCCCTGGCCTTGTCCAACGAGGTATGCGTCTGAAGCGGTGCTTGAACAGTTTGACGACGGCGCATGCGATCGATTGCGCGCACGTCGAGGATCGGACATTTGTTGAAATCGGCAAACCGTTGCATCTCCCCGCCCAATGCCTGGAAAAACGCGTCTTCATCCAACTTTCCGTTTTCCAGATGCAGGCTCAAAACCTCGAGCCGTTGTTCGCCACGGTGTGCCTTGCAGTCGATGCGACCGACCAATCTGTCGCCGTACAAGATGGGCAGACAAAAGTAGCCGAACAGGCGCTTGGGCGCCGCGACATAGCATTCAATCCGGTAGTCGAATTCGAATAACGAAGCCAAACGATCACGGTGAATGACGAGGTTGTCGAAAGGAGAAAGAATCTTCACTCCCGGGTCAACCGTCGGCGCCTGTTCGAACGCTGCAACATCGACGTAGGCGGCCATCCCCTCCGTGCTGTCCAAGGCCTTCACGGCACCGGCGTCGATGCGCTCATCAAGAACCTTGCGCATGGCATCGCGCAAGGGCTTGCCCACCTTCAGGTGCAATAATTGCTTCCAGGTGAAGACGCCATGCGCTCTGAGCGTGGTGTCCAACAAATAGGCCGCATACTCGATGAGCGTTGGCATGCTCAGATCGATATTGCCGGGCAAACAGCGTTCTGCAAGGTCATAGACTTTCTCCATGCCATTGCGCTCGCACACCATCAAATCACCTTGCATGAACAGGGTCTCGACGGCGCGCCGCCCGGGCCCCCAGTTCCACCAGTTGCCCTGGCCCTTGTCGCCCTTATCGACATCGCGCTGCCGCATGGGCCCCTGCGCCTTCACACGCGCCAGGATCTCGTTCATCAGGCGCTTGTCACCATGGCTGTAATAGCGGTTTTCGCCGCTACGCACCAAGGCCATTTGCGGCAGCGCATAGCGGTAGTCGCGCATTGGAAGATAGGCGGCGGCGTGGTACCAGTACTCGAAAATATGCTGGTCGCTGATCAGGCTGTTCAGGTGGCCCCGGTCATAACCGGGGACTCGATTCCACAATACGTGGTGATGCGCGCGCTCGACCACCGATATCGTATCAATCTGCACATAGCCAAGATGCTCGATCGCGTGGCGTGCCCCGGACAATCCCTCGCCAAACTGCTGCGGCGTCCCCAAACCCTGCTTGAACAAGGCCAGACGCCTCCATTGCGACAGCATGGGAATATCAAGTCAGGTACGGTTGGATGACATCGGAAGCAAATGCCTTCTGAGCCGATGGCTGTAACAAATTCATTTTCAGGTAGCACTTGACCCGTGGAAAATCATTCAGCTCAATCTTTGCATGTACCAAAGCGGTCAGGACTTCACTGACGATCAGGTCCGCAATGGTGAAGCGCTTGGCCACCAGGAACCCACTCTCTTGGATCGCTTCCTCAATCATCGACAGACAACGCGACACCTCGGCCTGCTCACGCGCGGCAATATTGGCATCGCGCTTGGGTGCAGAAAACCAGGTCACGTGAAGCGACGCCGTTTCATTGTGCTTCTCAAGCTCGGTCATTGCCCAAACAGACCATTGAAGCAAAAGCCCTTCGTCCCGGATGGACTCGACGTACAAACTGGTCGGCGCGTATTTTTTCGCGATATAGAGGCAAATGGGCACCGATTCAAACAGGATCAAACCCTCGTCGTTGATTGCAGGCACCAGTCCGTTCGGGTTGATCGCGCGAAAGCGCTGGGACCCCGTCCCCTCCGGGCCAAGAGAGAGCGTTTCCTCTTCGTATTTCGCACCCGCCGCTTCCAGCGCCCAGCGCACACGATTGGCACGTGAGTAGGGGTTTCCGTACAGTTTGATCATATTTTCCTCTTGGTTGAAAGATTTGTCCGACGTATCGCTTCGATATTTTCGTGGAAATGGCTGATCGATTGCTCATAATCATGAGCCAAAGCACCGACTCGCGACGAATTTCGCACCGCTCACCACTCCCAAGTTGGGGTACGGCATATGCTCGACTGAGCCGAACCACTCCTCGGCGGGCGCGATGATAAATGAAACTGCGCCTTTCGCCATGACGCGAAAGGCGCAGTTTCACCAGGCTGGGAAACGAAAAGCAGCGTCGTGGCGCGCGCGATCCTTGCCTGCCGGACGCCGTCAGGCCGCCTGCGGCAGTTGCACGCGCTCGAGCAGCGCCAGGTAATGCGCCAGCGGGGGCGTGACCAGGCCGGGCTGCTTGGCATGGTCGTCGTAGCGTCGCAGCCGCAGGGCCTCTGCGGAGAAGGGCAGAGCGGCAAAGTGCGCGGCCTCGGACGGCGTGAAGAAACCGCCTTGCAGCGTCAGGCTGTGCTGCGACGCCAGCGAGAGCGTCTCCCAGTAGCCCGGCTCGGTCGCGCACAGGTGGCGCTTGGCGTCCACGTGCAGGCGGATGGGCTCGAGCACCGCGTCGGGCAGCAGGGCGCGCAGGAACGGGATGACCATGTACTGGTGCAAGTCGTCCTGCCCTGCGCCATCGCCGCCGGGCGCCAGCAGATGCCCGAGGTCGTGCAGCAGCGCCGCCACCACCGTCTGCGGCGTCTCGCCCGCCTGCTCGGCAAGCTGCGCGCATTGCAGCGCGTGCGCCAGCTGGCTCACCGCCTCGCGGCCGTACTGCTCGCCCCCCTGGGTCGCCAGCAGGCGCCCGATATCGTCCACACTCAATGCCATGACGGGTTCCACTCGCTGGATTAAATCAGGGCCCTGCGCACGCGCGCCGACACCAGGTCGATGGCGCTCACAGTGGCCACGATGATGAGCATCACCGCGCAGGTTTCGGCGTACTGAAAGCCGCGGATGATCTCCCACAGCACCACGCCAATGCCGCCCGCGCCGACCATGCCGACGACCGTCGCGGAGCGCACGTTCGCCTCGAAGCGGTAGAGCGTGTACGAGATCCACAGCGGCATCACCTGCGGAATCACGCCGTAGATGATTTCGTGCAGCGCGCCCGCGCCGGTGGAGCGGATGCCTTCGACCGGCTGCGGGTCGATCGCCTCCACCGCCTCCGAGAACAGCTTGGCCAGCGTTCCCGCCGTGTGGATCCACAGCGCGAGCACCCCGGCAAAGGGCCCCAGGCCCACGGCCACGACGAACAGCATGGCGAACACCATTTCGTTGATCGCCCGAAACGCGTCCAGCACCCGGCGCATCGGCTGGTAGACCCACCAGGGGACGATGTTCGAGGAGGCCAGCAGCGCCAGGGGAACGGCGCTGAGCACGGCGAGCGCCGTTCCCCACAGCGCGATTTGCAGCGTGACCAGCATTTCCCGCAGGTACAGCCGCCAATGCGCGAAGTTGGGCGGAAAAAACTCGGCCGCGTAGCGCGCCATATTGCCCGGTTCGCCGAGCAGGTCGAGCGGGCGCATGTCGGCGCCCCGCCAGGACGCCGCCAGCAGCGCCAGCAGGACGCCCCAGCACAGGTACCAGCGCAGGCTGCGTTGCGGCGCCGCCGCGCTGCGGGTCGCAGGCGATGGGTTCAGGGCAGAAGACATGGGGCAGACCCGTGCGTGAATGCGCGTGCGAACGGAGGGCGAAGGGCGGCGGCGCCCGGGCTTACTTGAGCACCGCCAGTTTCTGGTCGATCTCGGCCAGCCGGGTCCGGCGCTCGGCCTCGGACAGCGTGGTGTCAGCCTCGATCTTGTTGCGCTTGCCGAACAGGTCGAGTTGGCGGATCGGCGTGAGCTGCTCATTGCTCGACGGCTTGAAGCCCGAGAGCTTGGAGATCTTCATGACGATCTCCTTCTCGCGCGCGTCGGTCTTGGCGTAGTTGTAGAAAAACTCCTTGATCTTCGCCTTCGTGGCTTCGGCAAGCCCCTTGTGCATGAGCAGCGGATCGAGCGCGATCAGCGGCGAGGTCCACACGATCTTGATGTCCTTGAACTTCTCGGGATAGCGCTCCCGGAGCTTCTCCAGGTTCTCGCTGTTGTTCGTGGCCACGTCGACCTGCCGGTTGGCCACGGCCAGCGCGTTGGTTTCGTGGTTCGCACTGCGCACGATCTTGAAATGCGTCTTGGCATCGACCTTGTTCTGCGCAAAAGCGTAGTAGCCCGGCACCAGAAAGCCCGAGGTGGAGTTCGGGTCGCCGTTGCCAAAGCTCAGCGACTTGCCGTTTTTCAGCACCTCGTCGAGCGTGTTGTACGGGCTGTCCCGGTGCACGATCAGGTGCGAGTAATAGCCCTGCGCGCCGCTGGCGTTGACCATCTGCGCGAACACCTCGCCGTTGGCGCGGTCCACTGCCTCCATCGCCGCCTTGTTGCCCATCCAGGCCAGTTGCACCTTGTTGAAGCGCATGCCTTCGATGATTCCGGCGTAGTCGGGCGCGAAGAAGGCGTGGATCTTCAGGCCGGTCTGCCGCTCCATGTCGTCGAGCAGCGGCTGCCAGTCGGCCCGGATGTTCTGCGAGGTCTCGGTCGAGATAAAGCCAAAGTTGACGTCCTGGGCCTGGGCCCCGGACAGACCCAGGCCCAAAGCCAAGGCGGCACACAGTTTCTTGAACATGCGAAGTCCTCAAAAAAAAAGAAAGAAAAACCGCTGCCCGCGCTCAGACCGCTGCGGGGGCCATGGTCCATTGCGGCGTGGGGGACGGGACGCAGGGCGCTGCGGCGGGCGGCGCCGCGTCCGCCAGGATCTCGTCGGCTTGCACGCCGTACAGGCGGCGCAGCAGCGCGGGCGTGAGCGCAGAGGAAGCCCCGTCGTACACCACCTGCCCATGGTGCAGCGCCACCACGCGCGGGCAGTACTTGATCGCCACGTCCACTTGGTGCAGCGAGACGATGACGGTACAGCGGTCCTCGCGGTTGATGCGCGCCAGAATGTCCATGACCTTGCGCGAGGACTCGGGGTCCAGCGACGCGATCGGCTCGTCGGCCAGCACCACCTTGGCGCCCTGCACCAGCGTGCGCGCAATCGCCGCACGCTGCTGCTGCCCGCCCGACAGCGTGGACGCGCGCTGCGCGTGGCAGTCGGCAATGCCCACGCGGGCCAGCGCCTCGAGCGCCAGCGCGCACTCCTGCGGCTGGAACAGGCGCAGCCAGCTGCGCCACCGGGGAATGCGGTGCAGCAGGCCGACGAGCACGTTCATCAGCACCGGCAGGCGATCGACCAGGTTGAACTGCTGGAACACAAAGCCCACCTGCGCGCGCAGTCTGCGGATGTCGTGGTGGATGCGCCCGCCCTGCTGCACGCAGCAGCCGTCGATCTCGATCAGCGAGGGACTCTGCGCGTCGGCCGCGACCAAACCCGCCACATGGCGCAGCAGCGTGGATTTCCCCGACCCCGAGGCTCCTATCAGCGCCACCATCTCGCCGTGCTGCACGGTCAGGCTGACATCGCGCAAGGCCTGCCGGCCATTGGGAAAATGCTTGTTCAGTCGATGGATATGAAGTGCCGCTGGCATGGCTCGCTCCTGTGCGTTGGGTTGTCTAGACAACTGGACTGTGCTTGCCGCACGTGACAATGCTTTGACAGTTCGGAGAAATTTATGGAGCCGTCCGCCCGGCGCAGGCACGCGCGCGGGGCCGCGCATCCGCAGGAACCGTTGGCCCCGGGCCACAGTGTCGGATCGGGTGGCATGGCAGCGCCCCCGGCGCGTGCGCATCGGGGGCGCAGGGCTCCCGGGAAGATCAGCGCAGCGGCCAGCGGGGCCGGACGTCGAACGCGTAGTCCCTGCTGGCCTCCTGCTGCCCGGCCTGCAGGCGCATGGCGGCGGCCAGCGCAATCATGGCGCCGTTGTCGGTACACAGGTGCAGTTCGGGGTAGTGCACGCGCAGCCCGCGCTCGGCGCAGGCGGCGTCGAGCTGGCTGCGCAGGCGCCGGTTGGCCCCCACGCCACCGGCGACCACGACGCGCCCGATCCCGGTCTGCCCGAGCGCGGCCAGGGTCTTGCTGACCAGCACATCCGCGATCGCCGCCTCGGTGCTCGCCGCCAGGTCCGCCTTGTGGGCCTCCAGGCTGTCCCCCAGCTTCCTGGCCTGCGTGAGCACGGCGGTTTTCAGGCCGGCAAAGGAAAAGTCCAGATCGCCGCTGTGCAACATGGGCCGTGGCAGCTTGAACGCCGTGGCACTGCCGTGTTCGGCGAGCCGCGACAGCGCGGGGCCGCCGGGGTAGCTCAGGCCCATGAGCTTGGCGCATTTGTCAAAGGCCTCGCCCGCTGCGTCGTCGATGGTTTCGCCCAGCAAGCCGTAGCGGCCCACGCCGTCCACGCGCATCAGCTGCGTGTGGCCGCCCGATACCAGCAGGGCCACAAAGGGAAACTCCGGCGGTGCCGCGCTCAGAAAGGGCGACAGCAGATGCCCCTCCAGGTGGTGCACGCCCAGCACCGGCCTGTCCAGGGCCGCCCCCAGGGCACAGGCCACGCCGGCACCCACCAGCAGCGCCCCGGCCAGACCGGGGCCGCGCGTATAGGCCAGCACGTCCACGTTCGACAAGGACTCGCCGGATTCGCGCAGCACCTGCGTCATCAGGGGCAGCACATGGCGGATATGGTCGCGGCTGGCCAGTTCGGGCACCACGCCGCCATAGTCCCGGTGCATGGCGACCTGGCTATGCAGCGCGTGCGCCAGCAGCGCGGGAACGGCGCCGCCCGCCGAGCGGACCAGCGCCACGCCCGTTTCGTCGCAAGAAGATTCAATGCCCAGGATCAAGAGGTCCATGCCCGCAGTGTAGGGTGTGGGCGGTCAGACGGATGCCGGCCCATGCAAGGCTGCAACACGGAGCTTTCGGCCAAGGTTCGGGTCCAAATACACTGCGCCTTGAATCGGAATACCACAGGAGTCACTCATGGCTGCTACTACCGTGCTTCACGTCCGCGTGGACGAGAACGTCAAGGCGCAGGCTACGCAAACGCTGGCCTCGATGGGTCTGACCGTCTCCGACGCGGTCCGCGGCTTCCTGACTCGCGTCGTGGCCGACAAGGAACTGCCGTTTGCGATCAAGACACCGAATGCCAGCACCCGCGCTGCCATGGCCGAGGCCCGCGAGATCATCGAGAGCCACCGCGCGCGCTTTGCCACCGCTGACGCGCTGATCGATGACCTCGAGGAAAAACCAGCCGCAAGCCAAGCGTATGCGGCCAAACCTGCCGCGCACCTTTGCCTTGATGGGGTATTGGAGAGATTGGCAACGGAGGTCAGCATGAAAGATCGAAGCCACGACGAAGCCATGGCCGAGTTGTTCAAGGAAGACCCGGCATTTGCGGCCGAGTACCTGAATCAGCTTTTGCAAGATGGCGAGCCCGCGGATCTGCTGGTTGCGCTGCGCCAGATGGCGCAGGCGCACGGTGGTGTGCGTGCTCTTGCCCGGGAAGCCGAGCTGAACGCGAACCAGCTCTATCGCATGCTGTCGTCCCAAGGCAATCCCGAACTGCGCAGCCTTTCGGCCGTGCTCCAGGCGCTGGGCCTGCGGCTGGCCGTTCAAGTCGCGCCGACGCCGCAGCAACAACCGCGCGCTGCAGCGGCCTGATTCCAAGCCCGGACAGAGAAACGCCCAGCGCGCAGGTGGGGCGCTCCATGGACCTTCGTCAACCGTGCCGAGGTGCCGCGCCCATGGCCCTGCAGTACCACTCGTGAAAATGCTGCATGCCGTCTTCCATGGGGCTCTGATAGGGCCCCACTTCGTTGTCGCCGCGCGCGCGCAAGGCCCTGCGGCCGGCGTCCATGCGCTCGCCGATCTCGTCGTCCTCGGCGCAGGTTTCCAGGTAGGCGGCTCTTTGCGCCTCGACGAATTCGCGCTCGAAGGCGGCGATTTCCTCGGGGTAGTAGAACTCCACCACGTTCAGCGTCCTGCCCGGGCTGACGGGGTGCAGCGTGGAGACCGTGAGCACGTGCGGATACCACTCGAGCATGATGTGCGGGTACAGCGTGAGCCAGATGGCTCCGTGCTTGGGCGGCCTGCCTTCGCGGTAGGTCAGCAGGGCTTTCTGCCAGCGCTCGTAAGCGGGGCTGCCGGCCTTGCCCAGGCGGTTCGCGACACCCACCGTCTGCACCGAGTGGTTCCTGCCAAACTCCCAGCGCAGGTCGTCGCAGGTCACGAAGCTGCCCAGGCCCGGGTGGAAGGGGCCGACGTGGTAGTCCTCCAGATAGACCTCGATAAAGGTTTTCCAGTTGTAGTGGCAGTCGTGCAGTTCCACGTGGTCCAGAACGTGGCCGTCGAAGTTCAGGTCGGCACGCGGACCCAGTTGCGCCAAATCGGCTTCCACGCTGTAACCATTGTCTTCAAACAGCAAACCATTCCATTCGTGCAACGGATAGTTGCCAAGGTTCAGGCAGGGGGAGTGCGCAAAGTGCGGCGCGCCCAGCAGTTCGCCCTCGGGGCTGTAAGTCCAGCGGTGCAGGGGGCACACGATGTTGCCGTCCGCGCTGCCCTTTTGCCGGGTGTGCAACGACCCCCTGCCCTGGAGCATGACGGCCTGGCGGTGGCGGCAGACGTTCGAGATGAGCTCGACGCCGCCCCGGGCGTTGCGCACCAGGGCGCGGCCCCCGCCCTCCTGGGGCAGGGCGTGGTAGTCGCCCGGGTTGGGCACGGACAGCTGGTGCCCCACATAGCGCGGCCCGCGCTGAAAAAGGGTGTCGCGCTCGCGCTGGAAGAGCGCGTCGTCAAAGTAGCTCGAAACGGGTAGTTGGCTTGCAGCCTGCTGCAGTTGAAGACTTAAATCAGACATGGGTGACCTGACCTAAAGACTCCCCACAGGGAGGTGCGCCGGGGCGCATCTGGAGAAAAAAAGAAACCGGCCTGTGGTCACCTGGCTTGTGTCTCCAGGTGGCCCGGGTGGCCGGCTCGACGGGAGGGGGGATTATAGATTTATGGATCGTGGGGGTATTCCAACGCCCCTCCTGCATGTATCAAAACCCGGGCGGCAACGCGCATTTTTTGCATACCGCGACACTAGAATCACGGCTTTGCCACCTGCGCGCTCTGCCGCCCCTGCATGCCCAAGGCTCTCCCCGCTTCCCCCGCCGAACCCGCCAGCTATGAGGCCGCATTGCAAGAGCTGGAGCAACTCGTGGCACGCATCGAGTCGGGTCAGCTGCCGCTGGACCAGATGCTCACCGGCTACCAGCGCGGCGCCAGCTTGCTGGCCTTTTGCCGCGAGCGCCTGGACGCCGTGCAAGACCAGATCAAGGTGCTCGACGATGGCCAGCTGCAACCCTGGACGCAGGAATGAGCGCGCTGCCCACGCCTTCCTCCCCGGACCGGTCATTCGACCTGCCCCTCTGGAGCCACAAGCGCCTGGCCCACGTGGAGCAGGCCCTGTCGCACTGGGTCGGGCATGGTGCCCCCGCGGGGCTGGGCGACGCCATGCGCTACGCCGTGCTCGATGGCGGCAAGCGCCTGCGGCCCCTGCTGGTGCTGGCAGCGCACGAGGCGGTGTGCGGCGGCAAGGCCCGCGCCACGTTCGACGCTGCGGCGCTGCGGGCGGCCTGCGCGGTGGAACTGATCCACGCCTATTCGCTGGTGCACGACGACATGCCCTGCATGGACGACGACGTGCTGCGCCGCGGCAAGCCCACGGTGCACGTGCGCTTTGGCCAGGCGCAGGCCCTGCTCGCGGGAGACGCCTTGCAGGCGCTGGCGTTCGAGCTGCTCACGCCCGATGACGGCGCCATTCCCGCCGCGACCCAGGCCGCCCTGTGCCGCCTGCTGGCGCGCGCCGCGGGGTCGGGCGGCATGGCGGGCGGGCAGGCGATCGACCTGATCAGCGTGGGCGCGGCGCTCACCGAGGACCGCTTGCGCCAGATGCACCGCCTCAAGACCGGCGCGCTGCTGCAGGGCAGCGTGCTCATGGGCGCCATCTGCGGCCATGCAGACCCCATCGCAGATCCCACCGTCTACGCAGCGCTGTCCGACTATGGCGCGGCCATGGGGCTGGCGTTCCAGGTGGTGGACGACATCCTCGACGTGGTCGCCGATTCGGCCACCCTCGGCAAAACCGCAGGCAAGGACGCGGCCGCGGCCAAGCCCACCTACGTCTCGCTGCTCGGTCTGGACCGCGCGCAGGCGCAGGCGCAGGAACTGCTCGAGCAGGCGCATGCCGCACTGGCGCGCAGCGGCCTGCCCGATGCCCGCGCCCTGGCCGCATTGGCGGACATGCTGGTGCGCCGCTCCTGTTGAGACACGCCATGTCCATGCCGTCCTTTCCCCTGCTCCAGACCATTGATGACCCTGCGGATCTGCGCCGGCTCACGCGCGCAGACCTCCAGACCCTGGCCACGGAACTGCGTGGCTTCATGCTCGAGAGCGTCTCGCGGACCGGCGGCCACCTGAGCTCCAACCTGGGAACGGTGGAACTGACGCTGGCGCTGCACCATGTGTTCGACACCCCGCACGACCGCCTGATATGGGACGTGGGCCACCAGACCTACGCGCACAAGATCCTGACCGGCCGGCGCGAGCGCATGCACACGCTGCGCCAGCTCAACGGCATCTCGGGCTTTCCGCAACGCACCGAGAGCGCGTACGACGCCTTCGGCACGGCGCATTCGAGCACCAGCATCTCGGCCGCGCTGGGAATGGCCATGGTCGCCAAGCGCCAGGGCGAGAAGCGCCACGCCGTGGCCGTCATCGGCGACGGCGCGATGAGCGCGGGAATGGCCTTCGAGGCGCTGAACAACGCGGGCGTTGCGGACTGCAACCTGCTCGTGATACTCAACGACAACGACATGAGCATCAGCCCGCCGGTGGGCGCGCTCAACCGCTATCTGGCGCAGCTCATGAGCGGGCAGTTCTACGCCGCGGCCAAGAACGTGGGCAAGACCGTGCTGGGCCCCATGCCCCCCTTGCTGGAGTTTGCCAAACGCCTGGAGCAGCAGGCCAAGGGCATGGTGGTGCCGGCCACGCTGTTCGAGAAATTCGGCTTCAACTACATCGGGCCGATCGACGGGCATGACCTCGATTCGCTGATCCCCACGCTGGAGAACATCAAAAGCCTCACGGGCCCGCAGTTCCTGCACGTGGTGACCAAGAAGGGCCAGGGCTACAAACTCGCCGAGACCGACCCCGTGGCCTACCACGGCCCGGGCCAGTTCGACCCCGCCGTGGGGCTGGTCAAGGGCAGCGCCGCGCCCCGGCTCAGCTTCACGCAGGTCTTCGGCCAGTGGCTGTGCGACATGGCGGCGCAAGACGCGCGCCTGGTCGGCATCACGCCCGCGATGCGCGAGGGCTCGGGGATGGTCGAATTCGAAAAACGCTTTCCCGAGCGCTACTACGACGTGGGCATCGCCGAGCAGCATGCCGTGACCTTTGCCGCCGGAATGGCCTGCGAGGGTGCCAAACCCGTGCTGGCGATCTACTCGACCTTCCTGCAACGCGGCTACGACCAACTGATCCACGACGTGGCCTTGCAGAACCTGCCCGTGGTGTTTGCGCTCGACCGCGCGGGCCTCGTGGGCGCCGACGGCGCGACGCACGCCGGCGCCTACGATATTGCGTTCCTGCGCTGCATTCCCAACATGAGCCTGGCCTGCCCCGCGGACGAGCGCGAGTGCCGCCAACTGCTGAGCAGCGCCTTTGAACAGAACCACCCCGTGGCCGTGCGCTACCCGCGCGGCAGCGGCGCCGGTGTGGTGCCCCTGGACGGGCTGGATAGCCTGCCGTTCGGCAAGGGCGAGATCCGCCGCGAGCGCAAGGCAACGCCGCCGGCCAAGGCGCCGCGCATTGCCATCCTGGCGTTCGGCAGCCTGCTCTACCCCGCGCTGGAAGCGGCCGAGGCGCTCGACGCCAGCGTGCTCAACATGCGCTGGGTCAAGCCCCTCGACGAGGCCCTGCTGCGCACGGTCGCCGAGCGGCACGACGCCCTGGTCACGCTGGAAGAGGGCTGCGTCATGGGCGGCGCCGGCAGCGCGGTCACCGAGGCGCTGAACGCCGCAGGCATCGTGCGCCCGGTGCTGCAACTGGGTCTGCCCGACCAGTTCATCGGGCATGGCGACCCGGCCAGGTTGCTCGCGCTCCAGGGGCTGGACGCGGCAGGCATCGGCGCGGCGATCGCCGCACGCTTTCCCGCACACGGCGCTGCCTGATTGCGCGCCGGCATGCGGTGCGGTTTGCCCGGGAAAACCCGCGAAAGTCCCCGGGACCATGTTCCTACAATGGGCCCGGGCAAGACCCCCCGTGGCACAACACAACGCGGACTGCCCAGGCTTTGCAATCAATGAATCGGAGAAGAAATTCCATGGATCGTCGTTCAATCATCAAGCACGCGGGCATCGCCGGTGTTCTGGCCGCAGGCGCAGCGCCCGCCGTGCACGCGCAGGCCGCCATCCGCTGGCGCCTGGCATCGAGCTTTCCCAAGTCGCTGGACACCATCTTCGGCGCGTCCGAAGTGTTCACCAAGGCCGTGAAGGCGATGTCGGGCGGCAAATTCGAGATCTCCGTGCACGCCGGTGGCGAGTTGATGCCGCCCTTCAGCGTGGTCGATGGCGTGCAGGAAGGCACCGTGGAAATGGCGCACACGGTGCCGTACTACTTCTACGGCAAGAGCCCGGCGTTCGCACTCGGATCGGCCATCCCCTTCGGCTTCAACGCACGCCAGATGAGCGCCTGGATGCTGCATGGCAACGGCCGCAAGCTGATGAACGAGTTCTACAGCGCCTACAACATCATCAGCTTTGCCGGCGGCAACACCGGCGCCCAGATGGGCGGCTGGTACCGCAAGAAAATCGAATCCCCCGCCGACTTCAAGGGCCTGAAGATGCGCCTGGGTGGCGGCCTGATCGGCGAAGTGATGCAAAGGCTCGGCGCCGTGCCGCAGAGCATTCCCGGCGGCGAGGTCTACCAGGCGCTGGAAAAGGGCACGCTCGACGCCGCCGAGTGGATCGGCCCCTACGACGACCAGAAACTGGGCTTCAACAAGGTCGCCCCGTACTACTACTACCCCGGCTGGTGGGAGGGCGGACCGGAAATAAGCCTCTTCATCAACAACAAGGCCTTTGACGGCCTGTCGGCCGAGAACAAGGCCATCGTCGAAGCCGCCTCCCACCTGGCCCATACCGACATGCTGGCCAAATACGACGCGCTGAACCCCACGGCCCTCACGCAACTGGTCGCCGCCAAAACCAAGGTGCTGGCGTTCCCGCAAGCCGTGCTCAAGGCAGCGTTCAGTGCCTCGATGGAAGTCTTCGCGGAAAACGACACCAAGAACCCCGCGTGGAAAAAAATCTACGCCGACATGCGCGTCTTCCAGCGCAGCCAGATCCTGTGGTTCCGCTTTGCCGAAGGGCACTACGACAACTTCATGTCCACGCAGAAGATCTAATCGGGATTCGACGGCCCTGCACCTTCCCCGGCCGGGCCGCCGTTCGTGCCGTCGGCCTCCATGCGCGCGCACTTGCGCAGATCGTCCATGCGCTGTTGCGCGCCCCGCTGGTAGCTGGCCTGGTTCTTGGTGCAGATCAGGCTGTACGGCCTTCCGACTTGGCTGGTCTCGCAATCCAGGTCGCACGCCGCTGTGCGGATGCTGTCCTCCACGTGGCCGCGTACCGCCTGGCCCGCCTTGAGGACGCACCTCTCGCGCTGCGGGTCCTCCAGGAAGCGCCCCAGCTCGGCGCAATCGCGGCAAGCGCAGCGCAACGAATTCGCTCGCGCAAAGTCCTTCGGGGGCTGCAAGGACTCGCCGATGCGCTTGCGCAGATGCGTGAGGCACGCGGCACGCATGCGCTGCACGCTGGCCATCTGCACCATGGACGCACGCTCGCTCAGCGCCAGAACGGCCGGAACGAGCACCGCGTCCAGGTCATAGGGCACGGGATGCTGCAGGACGTGCGCGAGCGCGAGTGCGTCGAGTGCCGGCGCGTCGATCCCTGCGAGCATCCTGAACAGGTCTTCAACCAGGCCGGACGTGACGGGTTCCGGGCGGCGGGAGTAGCCGGGGCGCGCGGGGTTGGTGCGTTGCCCGGTCAGCGTCTGCACGAGCACCGTCGCGGCGGGGTGCAGCAGTTCGGGAGAATCACCGAACGGGCCACTGCTGCACATGTGCAGCAGCAAATCGGCGCAGATACCGGGAATGGGCTGCGCATTCCAGGCAATGATCTGCCCCACGCACTCTGCCACGCGCGCAGCAGGCAGAAGGCGCGCGGCACCGGCCAGGGCCTTGTTTTCGCCGCCGTTGTATATCCCCGGCAGGATGGACAACAGGGCGTCGAGCGACTCCGTGTCGCGCAGCTGCGCCAGGCTCTTGAGCATGCTGTTGACCTTATCGGCGGAATTGGCCGCGAAGCTGTCTTCCACTCCCGGCCAGTCGCGCAGCATGCACGCTGCGAGCGCATGCGCTTCGCACCAGAGGGGCGCGCCCTGATCCGCGCCACTGCGTTCCCAGCGTGCAGCCAGGTCCCGCAAGTACGGCAAGGTCACATGAAGGCCGGCACTGCTCAGCACGTCCATGCGTTGCGCCCGGGGCCACAGCACGAAGGCGGCCTGCCGGTAAGTGCGCTCCAGGGTCGCCCCGGCGTTGCCGGTGGCCTCGTGGAAATGCTGCTCGTCAGGCTCGAGATCGTCGAAGTATTCGGGAGGGCAGAGCTCGTCCTCCTGGAAAGGCAGGGAATGGATCGCCGGCCGGCTCCCGTCGGGGTGCCGCCAATCCGATACCGTGAGATCCCTTTCGATGATGTCGCCGACCTCGTAGTCTTCGCCGTCGCCGTCATCGTCGTCCTCGCCCTCCTCGTCCTCGTCCCAGTCACGATGGCGGCGGCCGTAGTCGCGCCCGTAGCCGATGTACTCGGCGCTTGCCATCTCCTCGATCGATACCAGCGCCAGGTACAGCTCGCAATCCGCTTCGGCGGCAGCGCGCACGAGCACGCTCGCGGCAGCGGCGTCGGCGTTCTTCAATGCACCAAACGCCAGCTCCGCCTGCGTGTACGCGTGCTCCAGCGGGTAGATCACTTTCTTCGGCGCGCCGCCATCGGCCACGTCCTGAGCCTGGGCGTCGTCGCCCCAGCGCCGCAGCAACGCGGCAATCGCAGATTGCTCCTTGTCGTACACCGGTGGCGCCGACGCTTGGCGCCCCTTGGTGCGCACGAGGTTGTAGATGAGGACCGGGCGAAACCCCGATGTGACGGGGCGTACCTCGTGCACGCAGTCCGCGTAGAACGTGGCAAACGACACCACGGCCGAGTCACTGCCCCCCAGATCGAGGCACACCTCACGCCCCCGGTGGCGGACGACGAGTTCCCCGCCGCTGCTCGCCGAGGGCAGCGCCAGCACCAGGGTGGCGAACATCCCCGGGGCCTTCTCCGTGTCGCGGTGCTCGACGAAGAAGCTCCCGGTGTCGTAGATCAGCAGCTTGTACAGCTGCGCCGTCACGGGGGCGGTCACCCCCAGTCCGTCTGCTGCCTGAGCAACGATGCGCTCCAGCGTCCGGGGCCAGTCGTCCCCGGAGAGATGGATGCGGTCGGCGTCGATCTGCCAGGTTCGCCGAACCGCAGTATCGACGAGCGTATCTTCGCCGCGGCCATAGGGCGCGCGATCGGCTGCGCGGACCAGCGCATCGCCCTGAACGTCGAGCAGGGGTAGCGCGATGCGGCCAACGCCATCCACGTCCAGATTCGGCATGATGATCGCGGTTCGGCCCGAGGCGTAGAAATCGCCGTGGCAGCGGATGGTCGAAATGATTTCCGCCAGTTTGCGGGTGATCTCGTTCTGCAAAACTCGGTCTCCTTGGGTTTCAGCTTGCACAAAGGGGGCATTCTCTGCCCGGGCACGGCTCACTCATTTTTGATTCCCAGCTCGCGCACCAGGCTGCCGTAGCGCGCGGCGTCGTCGCGCAGCAGCCTGGCAAAGTGCTCCGGGGTGTCTTGCACGATCTCCACGCCAAGCGCTTGCATGCGGCTGCGGACCTTTGGCTGGTCCAGCGCCTTGTTGATTTCGGCGTTGAGTTTGTCCACCAAGTCCCGGGACATGTTTGCCGGACCGAAGACCCCGTACCACACGCCGAGCGCGTAGCCGGGCAGCGTTTCGGCGAGCGTTGGCGCGTCGGGCAGCAGCGGCGAACGCCGGGCCTCGGTCACGCCCAGCAGGCGCAGCTTGCCGGCCCTGACGTGCGCCAGCGTCTGCGTGCCGGCCGAGAAAAGCACCTGCGTCTGGCCCGCCACGGTGCCCAGCACGGCGGGCGCGCCGCCCTGGTACGGCACGTGCAGCATCTGCACGCCGGCGGCGCTCTCGAACAGCGCGGCGCTCAGATGGTTTGTCGAACCGGGGCCGGCCGATGCGTAGGCCAGCCGGCCAGGGTGGGCCTTGGCGTAAGCGATGAGCTCCTGCACGTTCGTCGCCGCAACGGACGGGTGGAGCACCATGGTGTTGATCACGTTCGCCAGCTGCGCAATGGGCGTGAAGTCCTCGACGCCGCGGAAAGGCATGGTCGTCATCAGGGCCGGGTTCATGGCGTGCGTGCTCATCGAGCCGATGAGCAGCGTGTAGCCGTCGGGCCGGGCCCGGGCAACGAAATGCGAGCCTATGTTGCCGGACGCCCCCGCACGGTTGTCGACGATCACCGCCTGATCGAGCGACTTGGTGAGTTGCTCGGCCAGCGCGCGCGCCAGAATGTCCGCCGAGCCGCCGGGCGCCCAGGGAACGACCAGGGTGATGGGCCTGTCGGGCCACGCGGCGGCCCATTGCGCGCAGCCGCAGAGCGCGAGCCAGGCGATGCCACGGCGGATGCGGGAGAGCATGGAGCACACCCGCCCCTTCTTCAGGACCCGTCGGGCAAGCCCGCGCCCGCCTGCCCAAGACAGGTCCGCCTTCCGGACCGTGACCGACTGCGGCGTTTTTGCTCCAGGAAGATGCGCATGCAGCGCGCTGCCTTTCATGTCAATCCACTGTGATCGCTTTGAAAATCCGATTGTGCCGCAATCAGATGCACAAAAAATCACCAGAGAAATAAATGGAAACCCGGACTTCCCGAGGAGACGGCATGGATGCCTCCCCCGCAAGGGCGCGCCGCCCAGGAGACGCGGGCCGGTCGGTGCGATGCGGATGGCGCCCGCCGCGGTGCAAGAATGCGCTACCGCAGGCTGCGCGACGGATGAGGGCCAAGCCCAGTGCTTGGCGTGCACAGCGCCCGGGCGGGGTCAACGAACCAACGGATGGAATGCACAGCATGCTCAAGATACTCATTGCCGTGGACGGCTCGGAACTCTCCCTGGACGGCGTGCGCCACGCGCTGACCCTGATACGCCAGGGGCTCGCGGCCACCGTGGTGCTGGCGCACGTGCAGGAGCCCGCCACGCTGTACGAAATGGTCACGGTGCGCGACCCGGAACTGATCGCCGCCGCCAGCCTCGAAGCCGGCGAGCACCTCATGGCCCGGGCGCGTGCACTGCTGGAGGCGGCCGGCGTCCCGTGCGAGACCGCGGTCGGCGTGGGCGACGTGGCGCACACGCTGGTGGACATGATCGAGCGCTCGGGCTGCGACCTGGTCATCATCGGCGCCCGGGGGCAGGGAGCCATCAGCAGCGCCCTGCTGGGCTCGGTGTCGCAGGAAGTCGCGCACGCCAGCCCGGCTCCCGTGACCATCGTCAAGCACGCCGAGGCGCCGGAGGCCGCCGCTGCGGACAACGCCGCCGAAGACGCCGAAGACACCGGGGTCTGAAAACAGGCCCCGGGCCCGCAACCCTGCCCGGCGGCGTCCCCGGATGGCCTACACTTCGCGAGCTTCGCGTCCGGTCTGCGGACCTTGGAGCCGCCCTGCCCATGATCATCACCAGCCTGCTCGACACCGACCTGTACAAGTTCACCATGATGCAGGTGGTGCTGCACCAGTTTCCGGGCGCGCAGGTCGAGTACCGCTTCAAATGCCGCAACCCTGGCGTGCAACTGGCGCCGTTCGCCGAAGAGATCCGCGCCGAGATCCGCGCGCTGTGCAGCCTGCAATTCCAGGACGCCGAGCTCGCCTGCCTGCGCTCGATGCGCTTCATCAAGAGCGATTTCGTGGACTTTCTCGGGCTGTTCCGGCTCAACGAGAAATACATCCACGTCACGCCCCGCAGCAACGGCGAGATCGACATCAGCATCCGCGGGCCCTGGCTGCACACCATCTTGTTCGAGATACCGGTGCTGGCGATCGTGAACGAAGTCTACTTTCGCAACACGCAAAAGGTGCCGAACTTCGCCGAGGGCCGCCGGCGCCTGGACGACAAGATCGCGCTCTTGCAGGCCGACGGCCTGGCGCAGCTCAAGATCGCCGACTACGGCACGCGCCGGCGCTTCAGCCGCGCCTGGCACGAGGAGGTTTTGCGCTCTCTGGTGGCCCGGCTGGGAACCGGCGACCAGCGCCCCGGAGCGCCCGCCGGCCCGGGGCAGTTTGCCGGCACCAGCAACGTGCTGTACGCGATGAAGCTGGGCGTGACGCCGCTGGGCACCATGGCGCACGAATACCTGCAAGCCTGCCAGGCGCTGGGCCCGCGGCTGCGCGACAGCCAGGTGTTCGGCTTCGAGATCTGGGCCAAGGAGTACCGGGGCGACCTGGGAATCGCGCTCTCCGACGTGTACGGAATGAGCGCCTTTCTGCGCGACTTCGACCTCTATTTCTGCAAGCTCTTCGACGGCGCACGGCACGACAGCGGCGACCCCTTTGACTGGGGCGAGCGCTTGCTCGGGCATTACCGCCAGCACCGCGTGGACCCGCGGAGCAAGACGCTGATCTTCAGCGACGCGCTCACGGTCGCGCGCACCATCGATCTGTACCAGCAGTTCCGCGGCCGCTGCCAGCTGGCGTTCGGCATCGGCACCCATCTGACGAACGACCTGGGCAGCCCGCCGGCGCATGAGCCACTGCAGGTGGTCATCAAGATGGTGCGCTGCAACGACCAGCCGGTGGCCAAACTCGCCGACTCGCCGGGCAAGGGCATGTGCGACGACGAGAAGTACCTGGCCTATCTGCGCCAGGTGTTCGATATCCCTGCGCCGGCGTGAGCCAGGGCGCCCGGGTTTTTTTTGACCATCCGATGAATACAAGACCCATGAACCCTGCGCGCGCACGAATTGCTCTGACCCGGCTCGCCGGACTGAAATGCGCCGGCCCCTGCGCCGCCCTTCTGGCGGCGTTGCCGGGCACGGCCCGCGCGGGCGAGATCGACGGCAGCACGCTGTCCTTGCTCTGGGGCGTTCCCTTTGCGGGAATCCTGCTGTCGATTGCGCTCCTGCCGCTGCTCGCGCCGCACTTCTGGCACCACCATTTCGGCAAGGTCGCGGCGGCGTGGGCGCTGGCGTTCTTGCTGCCTTTTGCGGCCCGCTTCGGACCCGGGGTGGCGGGCGCGGGTCTGGTGCACGTGCTGCTGGCCGAGTACCTCCCGTTCGTGCTCCTGCTCACCGCGCTGTTCACCGTCGCCGGGGGCATCCATATCCGGGGCAACCTGCACGGCAGCCCGGGGGTGAACACGGCCATCCTGGCCATCGGCGCGCTGCTCGCCAGCTTCATGGGAACCACGGGCGCGTCCATGCTCATGATCCGCCCGCTCATCCGCGCGAACGACGACCGCCAGCACGTGGCGCATGTGGTGGTGTTCTTCATCTTCATCGTGTCCAACGCCGGGGGCTCGCTCACCCCGCTGGGCGACCCGCCGCTGTTCCTGGGCTTTCTCAAGGGCGTGGATTTCTTCTGGACCGCGGGCCATATCTTCCCGGAGACCCTGTTCCTGGTGGGCGCGCTGCTGCTGATTTTCTTTGCGCTGGACTCGTGGTACTACCACCGGCGCGAAGAACTGCTGCCGCGCGACCCCACGCCGGACAACCGCGCCATCGGTTTCGACGGCAAGGCGAACTTCGTTCTGCTCGGCGCAGTGGTGGCGCTGGTGCTGCTCAGCGGCATGTGGAAATCCCCGGTGTCCTTCAACATCGCGGGAACCGACGTCGGCCTGCCCGGCGCCGTGCGCGACGTGGGCCTGATCCTGGTGACGCTGGCGTCGCTGCGCATCACCCCCGGGCAGGTGCACGAAGACAATCGGTTCGGCTGGGCTCCGATGCAGGAAGTGGCGATGCTGTTTGCGGGAATCTTCCTGACCATCACCCCGGTGATCGCCATGCTGCGGGCGGGCGCCGAAGGCCCGTTCGCTGCCGTGATCGCGGCGGTCACGCGGCCCGACGGAGCGCCCGATCCGGCCATGTACTTCTGGGCCACGGGAATACTCAGTTCATTTCTGGACAACGCGCCCACCTACCTCGTCTTCTTCAACACCGCCGGCGGCGACGCGGCGGCGCTCATGACCCGGCTCGCGCCCACGCTCGCGGCGATCTCCGCGGGCGCGGTGTTCATGGGAGCCAACACCTACATCGGCAACGCCCCGAACCTGATGGTCAAAGCGATTGCCGAGGACCGGGGCGTGAAGATGCCCGGTTTCTTTGGCTATATGCTGTGGGCGTACTGCGTGCTGCTGCCGCTGTTCGGCGTCATGACTTTCATCTGGTTCCGTTGATTTGATTGGAGACATCCCATGAGCCTGCCCCGGATCCTGGTCACCCGCGCGATCTTCCCCGACGTCGTCGAACGCCTGCGCGCGCATTTCGAGGTCGAGGCGAACCCCGAGGACGCCATCTGGACCCCTGCCGAACTGGCCGCCCGGCTGGCCGACAAGGACGGCGCCTTTACCACCGGCAGCCAGCGCATAGACGCCGCGCTGCTCGCCTCCGCGCCGCGCCTGAGGATCGTCGCCAACATGGCCGTGGGCTACAACAACTTCGACCTGGACGCAATGAACGCCGCCGGCGTGCAGGGCACGAACGCGCCCGACGTGCTCACCGAAACCACGGCCGACTTCGGTTTTGCGCTGCTCATGGCGACCGCGCGCCGCATCACCGAGAGCGAGCACTACCTGCGCGCCGGCCGATGGACGCAGTGGAGCTACGACATGTTCGCCGGCGCCGACATCCACGGCAGCACGCTGGGAATCATCGGCATGGGCCGCATCGGCCAGGGAATTGCGCGGCGCGGCGCGCATGGCTTTGGCATGCAGGTGCTCTACCACAACCGCTCGCGCCTGACGCCCGAGTTGGAAGCGCAATGCAAGGCCACCTACCGGGACAAGCAAGACCTGCTGCGCAGCGCCGACCACGTGGTGCTGGTGCTGCCCTACAGCGCTGCGTCGCACCATCTGATCGGCGCGGCGGAACTCGCGCTGATGAAGCCCGGCGCGACGCTGGTGAACATTGCGCGCGGCGGCATCGTCGACGACGCCGCGCTCGCGCAGGCGCTGCGCGCACGGCGCATCGCTGCCGCGGGGCTCGACGTGTTCGAAGGCGAACCGCAGGTGCACCCGGACCTGCTCGCGCTATCCAACGTGGTGCTCACGCCGCATATCGCCAGCGCCACCGAGCCCACGCGCCGCGCCATGGCCAACCTCGCGGCCGACAACCTGATCGCCTTCTTCGACGGGCGCGGCGCGCTCACGCCGATCAATACGCCCAACGCCACGGCGCGCCAAGGGGGGTGAGGGGGATCGATCCTGGCGCAAGAGACGCGCGCTGATGTCGCACGATTCCTTTTGGCAAACGGGCTTTCCTTGATTTACCAATCTGGTAAACTCGGTGATTCGCTCAATCGAATCAAGGAGCGTTCTTGGAAATTCGATTCAAGGACAAGCGACTACGGCAACTGTGTGAGGAGAAGAGTGCCGTCGCAACGAAGAAGCTTGGAGACTCCGGAGCACGCAAGTTGCGCGCTCGTTTGGCAGATTTGACGGCAGCCTCGTGCGCGAGCGATCTGTACGCAGGCCATCCGCATCCGCTCAAAGGAGATCGGCTGGGACAGTTTTCTCTGGCGCTTGATGGCGGCAGGCGTCTGGTCTTTGCGCCAGCCAATGACCCCGTTGCACGTCGGGAAGACGGGGCCATTGATTGGTCCGCCGTGACCATCGTATGTATCGAATTTATTGGGGACTACCATGACTGAAGCGCTTGAAATGGACACTGCTTTTGCGCCGCAATGGGTGTCGCCGCCAGGGGACACCATCCTGGACCTGCTGGAGGAGCGTGGGTGGACCCAGCAACAACTGGCGGATCGTCTCGGCTTTTCTCCCAAGCATGTGAATCAGCTGATCAACGGCAAGGTGCCTTTGTCCGAAGATGCGGCCATACGCCTCCAGAACGTGCTGGGCGCTCGGGCCGGCTTCTGGCTGACCCGGGAGGCGCAGTACCGGGAGCGCGTAGCGCTGCAAGACGCGGCGCAGCGCCACGCCACCATGGTACCGTGGCTTGAACGCTTTCCAATCAAGGAGCTGATGGATCAGGGCGTGCTCGTCAAGCGCCGGCTCAGTGCCAAGACAAAGCCGGATCTTGTGGGAGAACTGCTGGCCTTCTTCGGTGTTGCGAGCTCCGAACAATGGGAACGCCACTATGGACAAATGGAAGTCGCGTTCCGCCGCAGTCGCGAAGACCAAGCGGATGTTGCCGCCATTTCGGCGTGGTTGCGGATCGGTGAACGGGAGGCCGAAAAAGTCGATGGGCCTCGGTACGACGAACTGCGGTTGCGCCAAGCGCTGGAGAAAATCCGGGCGCTGACCCATCAACCGCCGCAGGAGTTCGTCCCCGAACTGCAACATCTGCTGCGTGAAGCTGGCGTGGCTTTTGTGCTCGTTCCAGCACTGCCGAGAGCGCATGTCTCTGGTGTGGCGCGCTGGCTCAGTCCACATCGCCCGCTGATTCAGTTGTCGTCGTACGGAAAAACCAACGACAAGTTCTGGTTCAGCTTCTTCCACGAAGCAGCCCACATCCTGCTGCACAGCCAGCAGAAGAACGCGGTGTTCCTCGACGATCCCGACCACACGGGCCGGAGTTCCGATAAAGAGGGGGAAGCCAATGCCTGGGCACGCGACTGGCTGATTCCGCCACAGCATGCCCGCGCCATGGAAGAACTGCCTCGCACCCGTGCCGCCGTGCAGGCGTTTGCAAAACAGGTTGGCGTTCACCCGGGTATCGTGGTCGGCCGCATGCAGCACGACCGACTGTTGGACATCAGTTGGCTGAACGACCTCAAAGTCAGGGTCCTCTTTGCCCAAGCAGACCGGACCTGACGCCCCCTGATCACTCCGCACCGCCCTGCAAGCCAGCACCATACGTCTCCATATCGGCAGGCAATAACTCGATGGTCGCGCGCAGACCGGGCACGGCGCGCATCAGGGCCTGCTCGACCTGGCCGCGCAGTTCGGCGGCATGGCGCAGGCTCCAGTCGGCCGGCAGGTGCAGGTGCAGGTCAACGAACTGGCGCTGGCCCGCGCGGCGGGTCGATACGTGGTCGAAGCGCACGGCGCCGGGCGGCTGCAATTGCACGAACTGCTGCAGCGTGGCGTCGATGCGGACCTGCGCTTCGGGCTCGACAGCGCTGTCCATCAGGCCCTGGGACGAGCGCCAGACCAGTTCCACGCCTTCCTTGAGGATGTTCAGCGCCACCCCGATGGCCGCCAGCGCGTCCAGCCAGAGCCAGCCGGTGAGGGAGACACCGACAATGCCGACCAGCACGCCGGCCGAGGTCCAGACATCGGTGACCAGGTGGCGCGCGTCGGCCTCCAGCGCGATCGAACGGTGCACGCGCGCCGAGCGATACATCACCCAGGCGAGCAAGCCATTGAGCGCCGAACTGAGCACCGACAGCCCCAGGCCCCAACCGACCTGCGCGATCGGCTGCGGATCCAGCAGCCTGTGGCCGGCGGCCCAGAAAATGCCCGCCGACACGCCCACGATCAGGATGCCCTCGAAGCCGGAGGAAAAGTATTCCGCCTTGTGGTGCCCATAGGGATGGTCGTCGTCGGCGGGGCGCTGCGCCACCGTCACCATCGCCAGTGCAAACATGGCGCTGGCCAGGTTGACGAACGACTCCATCGCGTCCGACAACAGGCCCACCGAATCGGTGACGTACCAGGCCAGCGTCTTGAGCGCAATCGTGACCAGCGCCACGGCCACCGAGGCCCACAGCAAATGGCGCGGGGTCAGCCAGCGGTACGGGGCGGTGGCGCAAGTGGGCATGGGGCTTGTCAGGTGGGGTTGAGGAAAACCCTGATTACACCAGAGCGGGGAGCGCGCATGGCTGCGCGGTGCCGGCGCAAACGGAACGGGCGAACTTTCCGGCTGCTGAAAACGGCTTGCCGGCGTTTCACCACCGGGACAACGATGCGTGGTCTTGGCCAAGCATCTGTCAGAAATTTTGAACCCGATTACTTGGACGCCGCCGGAACGTCTTCGGTGCGCAACCCCAAGGGCTGCGAATCCAGGGTCATGCTGCGCATGCGCTGGCGCATTTCCGCGCTCACGGCGCGCAGTTGATCGTCGTCTTCGAGCGCGCGCGGCGTCATCAGCACGAGCAGCTCGGTGCGGTTGTTGTTGTTCGTGGTGTTGGCAAACAGCGCGCCCAGCAGCGGGATGCTCGACAGGATGGGAACGCCGCTGCGGCCGTTGCTGTCGTTTTCGCGGATCAGCCCGCCGAGCACGATGGGCTCGCCCGAGCGCACCGCGACACGCGTCTGAATCTGGCGCGTGAGGAACGCGCGCTGGCCCGTCGCCGAGTCCAGGTCGCCGACGTCGGTGACCTGCTGCGAGATGTCCATGGTGATCAAACCGCCCGCGTTCACGGACGGCGTGACGGAGAGCATCACCCCCGTGTCCTTGTAGGTGATGGATTCGGTTATGAGGTTGCCCGCGGTCACCGCGGTGGAGTTCTTCACGGGCTGCTGCTGGCCGACCTGGATGGTGGCGTTGTGGTTGTTGAGCACCAGCACGGAGGGGCTGGAGAGCAGGCGGACCTGCGATTTTTCGGCCAGGGCATTGAGCGTGGCGCGCACGATGCCGGCCTTGTTCAGCAGGGTGTACGAGAAGCCGGGTTGCTTGGCGCCGATGTCTCCGTTCTTGTTCATGTTCAGCAGCGCCTGCCCCTCCCGGCTTCCCGAGAGGCTGTTTTTCACGAACCATTCGACGCCGTATTGCAGGTTGCCCGTGAGGCTGACCTCGACGATGCTGGCCTCGATCAGCACCTGCGACGGCGCCTTGTCGAGTTCGCGCAGCGCCTGCTCGATGCGCCGGTATTCCGTGCGCGGGGCCCGGATGAGCAGGGCATTGCGCTTCTCGTCGGCGACGATGCGCACATTGCCGTCGAGTTGGTTCGCGGATACGGACGTGCTGCTGCCGGGCGCAGGGGCATTGCCGCCCGGATTTTGCAAGGGCGCTGCGCCCGGCGTTGCACTGCCTGCAGTGTTGACGCTGTCGGCGAAAAAAGCGTGCCCGACGCCCCGGGCAAATTGCGGGGGCGCGGAGCCGGTGGCCACGCCGCCACCCGGCTTGGCGGACGCGGACTCACCGCCGAACAGGCTGCTGAGCATGTCCGCCAGCTGCTGCGCGGAACCGTTTTGCACCGGGTAGACAAAGAGGCCCGCTTCGAGCGCGTCGGTGGGGCGGTCGAGGCGCCGGATCCAGGTTTCCACCTGGGTCAGCAGCTGGCTGCGCGGGGTGACCACGACCAGCGCATTCAGACGTTCGACCGGGAATACCCGGATCAACCCCTCCAAGGGGTTGACCACCTGCGCGGACGCGCCGGCCGCTGCACCGGCGTTCCCCGCATAGGGACTTGCCAGATTCTCGGGTCCGAACATGGCCTGCAAGGCCTCACGCACGACGTTCACGTTCACGTTTTCGAGAACGAACACCCCCAGCGACATGCCGGAGAGGAAGTCAACGTCAAACGCCTCGACCATCTCCAGCCAGCCGCCAAGTTGCGCCTTGCTGCCTTGGAGCACGAGCAGGTTGCGCAGGGTATCGACGTAGACGATGGCCTCGCGCGGCGCAAGCGGCCCGAGGATCTTGGCCATTTCCACAGCAGCGACGTGGTTCAGCGGAACGATGACCGTGCCGGCGCCCGACAGGTCCCTGAAGCGCGCCGCGCCGACCACCGGGCGCGCACCGATGGTGACCGCACGCTGGGTCACGTGGTACATGTCGGCGCTGTCGCGCACGATCGCCAGGTCGTGCGGCAGGAGCACGGCATCGAGCACGTCCAGGACCTGGTCGCGCGGCAGCGGCTGGCGGGTATGCAGGCTGACCACCGTATCGCCGCCGGCGTCGATGGTGTAGTTCAGGCGCAGCAGGTCGCCGAGCAGCGCAGACGCGAGGCTCGCGACGGTGACGTTCTCGAAGTTCAGCGAGACCTTCGCGCCCGTGCTCAGGACCGGGTTCACCCGAGGGGCGATGTCGTGCTTGAAGAGCTGGTCGGTCCCCGGGAAAAGGAGCGAACCGGTGACGGGGGCGGAGCGCTGCGGGTCCTGGTCCTGCAGGTCCGCGGGCGCAGCGCCGGATTGCGGATTGCCTCCCGTCTGCGGCGCCGGCTTGGTCACCGCAGCAGGGGCGGGCGCAGACTCTGCTGCCGGAACGGGAGGAACGCTGCGCGTGCCGGCGCAGCCCGCAGTCAACATGGACAGCAAGAGAATGGATGGCCGAATCTTCATGGGGGAGGGTGACTCCGGTGTAGGGGAATGCGTCGCGCGGGGGCTCGGCCACTCCGATGGGTCTTCCCGCAGATGCATTGCGCTTGTAATTGTAACTTGGTTGCGCGACTCGGTAGTTACAAACCATCAATCAAGATTCAATATCTTTTCCAGAATTTCCAATACATCAGCCTTGCTCTTTGATGGATGTCCTGCGTAGCATTGGTCCTTCAAATAAAACTCGTTGTGAACCATATCCACTTCCGTTGTCCATGCAAATTTCCACATACATTCTGTAGTCGATGGAATTGCCATGGATATCGAAAGAACACCTTTGCTTGATCTGAATTGTGTGTTGATAAATTCCTTTGGGACACAGATTCGCGCCTTATCATCTCTCAAACTCCATCTGGTCAACATTGCATCCACACCGTTGACTGAATATATTGTGTTCACTCTATGTGCAGATTCAGGCATGATATGTGTCTTTCCTATGTTTTCCTGATTTGGATGAAAATCAATTGTCTTTGTTTGTTGAAGATTTTTAAAATGATTTATAATATTCATGTATTCAATTTCAGTACCGATTGAAAGATAATCATCATTTTTGATTGTCGATGCATAGTAGAAATCCCTATCCGCATCTGCAATATCAGTATATTTAATTCCAATCCCGCCATCGCATTGTGGGATTTGTGCAAAAGGCTGGGCGAACGCAGATGATGTGAACAAGCCAGCGATAATTATTGATTTGACTGGATACATCATCGCTCCTGAATACCCCAATTTGACAGGTTGCAATCCGTGGCCGAGGACCCATTGAGAAAGTTTGTCAATTTGGTTTCCGGGTCGTAGTAAGCATGCACACCCACAACAAACATATCGTGCATTTCATCCCAACGATAATCAACAGCCTCTACGAAATCCGGATTTCCTGCCCTGACGCTAGTGATTAGCTCGCGATTATGTTTGAAAATTGAAAGTCGCGAATCTTTGAATACCTCAGGATCAACGTTCCTATTTCTCCAACCATCACTTATGTAATTTTTATATTTTCTGAATTCAGTTGTTCTATAAGTAGGGTGAATGAATTTTTTGTAAACCCTGCTTTCTGCAAACAGATAATATCTTACACTTCCGTAATCTGTCGTTATGGATTCAAATATCGCGTGGCGAGCTTGCTCGTTTTTACTCTTATTTCTTAATTCGTAGAATCGGTCAGGCATACCAAGATATTTGAAGAAGAGCAGTGCTTCCTTTGCAATTTTCAAATCGCGAAGCTCTGATATAAAACATGCACGAGACACGCCCCCCACTGCAAATGACATCTTGGAGAGACAAATACAAACAATAATAACCAACAAATGACGAAGCATTGACATGGTATTCAACTTTCCGAATCGAACTGGTTGATGCATGAGAACTGGCACATGAAAATATGATGGATTTACTAATAGCACATGTAATCATCGCATCGTTCCCAAATTACCTTTGGCACCGGCGGTTTTGGGCCAAGATCATTCTCTATCATCGGACGAGGCGTGGGGATAACGTCAAAGGGATCTGAAGCAGATGATGCGGGTGGTGAGGGTGGCTTTGGAGGATTCTGCGTGGGGTTGCTTGCACCAAAAAATATCTTCACAGGGGAATTAGATATCTCCTTGGGGGAGCCGGCTCTGGGAATAATAAAGACGTGCACATCATGCCACTTGTTGTCAATGAGATTGGCCGGAATGGAATAATTCACAACAAATCCGTGATTTGAGTGCGTGCTGGCACATGCAGTTCCAACGGCAGCTTCCCTGGGCAGCTTCGATTCTGTCCCTGTGAGAAAGTGCTTATCATCACGCAATATATCACTCCACATGTGCACTGGAACCTGATAATCAGGATCATGCTTGTCACACGCCCATCCCGATATATAGGTACTATTGTACTGTTCTACGTAGCCTGCAGGTTGCACCGCAAACACGCCAGTAACGGCCATGGACGACAAGATGCCAATGGATATTTTCTTTGCACGCACAGGACTCTCCTTTACATATTCAACGAAATTTGCAATCACTCTGCTACCCGGCCCATCAGCCAACGCAAGGCTGAAATGGAGAATCCAAGAAGACTTGGCATGCTCGCATCAGTTGCGGGTGTCTCCCAATGCGGCCACCCGCTTGATCAGCTGAATTGGTGTCCTCCGGGATATCCATCTTGGGCCGCATGGCGCGCTTACGCGCAGCGGCGGAGCGGGCGCTTGTGCCAGTTGCGACACGGAGACCACGCACATTCCCGACCTTTTGCCAGAGAACATGCGCAGAGACACCAGCCAACGAACCGAGCCCAGGGCGACCTACCGTGTCAGGAACTGGGCGCAGTACAACGCAGGGCTGATTGCCAGAGGAGATGTCGCGATGTGGATTGACGAGAGCCTTCTGACACCCGCATCCGCTGCGGCTGTCTCCAGGCGCGGACACCCGCTCGTCTACCCGGACGCCGTCATCCAAGGCTTGCTCAGTCTCAAGCAGGTGTTTGATCTGCCGCTGCGTGCGCTGCAAGGATTCGCTCAAAGCCTGCACCGGCTCGCCTTCCCGAATCTGCCGGTACCCGGCTACACGACCCTGAGCCGCCGCGCGCAAAGCCTGCAAGTCGTCTTGCCCGCGCTGCGCCCGGGCGAGCCACTGCACTTGGCCGTTGACAGCACAGGCCTCAAGCTCTGCGGCGAGGGCGAATGGAAGGTGCGCACACACGGTTGGCCCAGGCGCCGCACTTGGCGCAAGGTCCATTTGGCAATGGACACAAGGGCCGGCCCAATTTGCGCGGCGCTGATGACCCATCAGGAGATGGGCGACAGCGAGGCCCTGACCGATTTGCTTGAGCAGATTCCGTTCGGAACACCGATTGACATCGTCGGCGGCGATGGGGCCTGCGACACCAAAGCGTGCCACGCGCAGATTGCCGCGTGCGCAGGTGTCATGCCCTGGCCGCAGGCCACACTGGGTGCAACTTGACACAACGCCGCCATTGACGAAATCGCAAAGGTCCTCGGTCATAGCTTGACCTCGCTGGTACTTGGCGGTGCGTGCATCGGAGAGAGTGCGGACCATGTCAAACCTCTTTGGGGAGTGGATGAAAAGCATTCGCGTTCAACTTTGCGCAGGCATTGTCACTTAAGTTCCAATGCGTGTCAAACGCCCGCCTTGTCCAACGTGGTGTGCGTCTGAAGGGGCGGTTGCAGGCCCCGAGCGAGGGTGGGTTGATCATCAGGAAATGGTGGTCCACATGGACGAGCTCAGACCCATACCTGAAATGGAAAAGACTGCGCGGTGCCGGCGCAAACGAAGCGGTGGAACTTTTCTGCTGCTGAAAACTGCAAAGAATGCGCTTGAACAATGGTCCGCGGCGGCGCATCGTCGGGCCATCGAGACAAGCGGACGCAAGCCACCATGGCCATCGACAGTGCAACCTTGCAACGGGTGACGGCGCAGCTCTATGAGCGCTGCCTGAAAGCCATCCCTGACGACACGCGTGCCGCGCTGGAACGCGCCGAAACCACCGAGACCGGCGCCACCGGAAAACATACGCTCAGGATCATGCTGCAGAGCGCGGACGCCGCGCAGCAAGGCAACGCGCTGCTGTGCACCGACGTCGGCATTCCGGTCTACAGCATCAAGATCGGCACGCGGGTGCAGTTCGACGGTCCGGTGCGCGCGGCGATCACCCGCGGCTTCGCCGATCTGGTGCAGCACATCGATCCGCCCATCCTCAAGATGGTGACCAACCCGCTCACGCATGAGCGCAGCCATGCCGGCAAGGACGTTCCCTTGCTGGGTTTCGACCTGATCGACGACGCGGACTATGTCGAGATCGTCTGCGCCCCCAAGGCCATGGGCACCGGCCGTTGGGAGGCGATCGATGCCTTTGTCTACCCGACGCTGGCGCAGATCGAGAAGTTCGTGCTCGACACCGTGCTGCGCGCCGGCTCGCAGCCCTGCCTGCCCATCGTGGTCGGCGTGGGCATAGGCGGCACCTTCGACCATGCGGCGCGGCTGGCCAAGGAGTCGGTGCTGCGCCCCTTCGGCCGCACCAACCCCGAGCCGATTCTGGTGGCCATGGAGCAGCGCCTTCTGGAGGCCATCAATGCCATGGGCTTCGGGCCGATGGGCACCGGCGGCGCTGCGAGTGCGCTGGCGGTGCACGTGGACTACGCCGCCAGCCATGGTTTCGTTCCGGTGGCGGTGTGCCTGAACTGCTGGATCAACCGGCGCACCGCCGCGCGCATCTACAACGACGGCCGCGTCGAAGACCTGGGCTGGTGAGCCCCCATGTTCCACGCGCTTGAACTTCCCCTCGCGCGCGAGCAGGTGCGCGCGCTCGCCGTGGGCGACATGGTGACGCTCGATGGTGTCATCACCGTCAGCATCGGCCTGCCGACGCACCAGCGCATGGTGCAGGCCGTGGCCCATGGGGATCAGGCCCTGCCGGCGGCACTGCGCGGTGGCGCTTTCTTCCACCTCAGCACCTGCCTGCGGGAGAGCCGCGACGGGCCGCAGCCGCTGTACATCAATCCGAGCACGAGCACGCGCTACAACGCCTGGATGCCGGCGCTGGTGCGCGGCCTCGATCTGCGACTCACGGGCGGCAAGGGCGGCCTCGATGCGGCCTCGGCGCAGGCGCTGCGCGACACCGGCTGCGTCTACCTGTCCTTTCTGGGCGGCGGCTCCCCCTTGTTGTCGCGTGGCTTGCGCGGCCTGGTGTCTTCCTGCTGGGACGAGTACATCCCGCAATTTCGCTTGCTGACCTTGCGCGTGGCCGCGTTCGGCCCTGCCACGGTGGCGATCGATGCGCATGGCAACAGCCTCTACGCGCAGCTGCGCGACCAGGCGCAAGCGCGCATGCCGCACTTGCTGCAGCGTCTGGACGCGGCGCGCCAGGCATCCCTTCAGAAACCTCCAGGAGACCCGGAATGAACCGAAGACATTGGCTTGACGCAGCCCTGTGCGTCGTCGGCACGGCGGGCCTCGCGCCATTTGCCGCAAGGGCCGGGAGCAGCGCATGGCCGAGCCGGCCGATCCGCCTGATCGTGCCCTTTCCGGCCGGTGGCGGCGCCGACCTGGTGGCCCGCCATCTCGCGCAAGGTCTGGGTGAGCAGCTGGGCGCACCCGTCATCGTCGACAACCGGACTGGCGCAGCCGGCAACATCGGCACCGACGCGGTGGCCAAGGCGGCGCCGGACGGATACACCATCGGCCTGGTCACTTCCGGGCCGATGGTGAACAACAAATTCCTCTACAAGGCCATGCCCTTCGACCCGGACAAGGACCTGGCACCGATTGCTTCGGTCTGCGAGATTCCCATGGTTCTGGCCAGCAATCCGCAGCAGTTGCCGCTGCGTGACCTCAGGGAGTTCATCGACGTGGCGCGGACCCGGCCTTCGGCGTTCGTCGTCGCCACGCCCGGCAACGGAACCATCGGCCACCTGGCGCTGGCCGCGTTGTCGCTGACCGCCGGGGTCCGGCTGCAGGACCTGCCGTATCGCGGCGACGCCCCTGCGCTGACGGACCTCCTCGGCGGCGTCGTGCAGGCGGCTTGCGCGCCGGTCTCGGCTTTCATCCCGCAGATACAGGCGGGCAGGCTGCGCGGGCTGGCGGTCACTTCGCAGGCGCGTTTCCCCGGTCTGCCCGATGTCCCGACCGCGCAGGAGCAAGGGGTCGATCTGACGGCGACGGTCTGGTTGGCCGTGGTCGGACCGGCCGGCATGCCGGCCCCCCTGGTGCAGCGGCTGAATGCGCAAATCAACCGGCTGCTCGATTCCGTATCGGGCCGCAGCAGCTTGCAGCAGCATGGCGCCGTGGTCGCGGGCGGGTCGCCCGAATCGCTGCGCCAGCGCATCCATGCCGACAGCCAGAAATGGCAGCAGGTGATCAAGGCGGCGCACATCCGGATCGACTGAGGGCGCCCTGCCATGCACCGCACACGCTCTGCGCAGATCGGCACCTTCGTCAAGACCGGTGCGCCGCAATTGATCGAGGTGTTGGGCACCACGGCACTGGACTTCGTCGTGATCGACGCCGAGCATGCGCCCTTCGACCGCGGCATGCTCGATCTGATGGTGATGGGCGGCCACGCCGCGCGCATTCCGGTCTTCATCCGCATTCCCGAGATGAATCCGGCGGTGATTCTTTCCTGCCTCGACATCGGCGCCGCCGGCCTGCTGGTGCCGCACGTGGACAGCGCCGAACAGGCGCGCGAAGTGGTCGCGATGGCGCGCTACCGGGGCGGGCGGCGCGGCTATTCCGGGGGGCCGCGCTGCGCCCGCTACGCGAGCCTGAGCATGGCGCAGGCCCTGCACCAGGGCGACCAGGCGCAAATCATCTGCCAGATAGAGAGTGCCCAGGCGGTCGCGCAGGCGCAGGCCATTGCCGAGGTACCGGACGTTGCGGGCCTGTTCGTGGGCCGCGCCGACCTGGCGCTGGCCATGGGGCTGGACGATGCGCGCGCGCCCGCGGTGTTGCAGGCGACGCAGGCGGTGCTGCAAGCGGCGACGCGCGCGGACAAGCTCGCCGGCATGCACGTGGGCGGGACGCCGGAGCGCGAGCAGTTCATGCACCAGGGCGCAAACTGGTTCGTCGTGGCCTCCGACCAGACCCTGCTGCGGCAGGCCGTGCAGGCCATTGCCGGGGCTGGACCTAAAGACCGTTCAGCCGCTGCCTGATGTGGCGGGCCATCTCCTGCATCGGCGGCAGGAATTTCTGCACCGCCTGTTCCTGGCCCACGGCGCGGGCAATCCATGTGAGCCCGATGCTTGCGACGGCCCTGCGGCCCTCGAACACGGGAACGGCCAAGGTGTTGGACACCGGCCTGACGCCGGGCATGCGCAGGGCATAGCCCTGCTGCCGGATCTGGCGCAGCATCGCGGACACGGCACGCGCTTGCCGTGCCAGCGCGTCTTCCGGATCTTCCGAGAGCTTGAGGATGTCCAGCAGGGCGCGGCATTCCTGCGCCGTGCACGCGGCCAGATAGGCGCGCCCGAGCGCGCGGCTGACCAGACTCAGGCGCATGTTGATGCTCGAATGCAGCAGCGACAGCGGTGAGCCGGGAATCGTGCTGTAGCGGATCACGACCGCGTCATGGTCAGGGACTGCCAGCGCGATCGGCCACTTGAGCTTGCGCGTCAGCTCGTCCATGGACGGCATCGCCGCCTCGACCAGGCGGGGCACACCGTGATAGCCGCAGGACAGCTGGCGCACGCCCGAGCTCAGGCTGTAGGCCCCGTATTGCGGCGCCCGCGTCACCAAGGCCTTGCCTTGCAGCGTTTCGAGCAGGCGGACCAGCGTGGGTTTGGGGATGCCGGTTCTGCGGTGCAGCGCGTCCAGCGTGCAGACCGGGGAACGATTCAGCGCGCACAGCAGGTCGATGGCGCGCTCGACAGCGCGGATGGGAGGAAAGGATGCCATGGCGGTCGCAGTGCGGACAGTGCATCAGTTTCCCACGCAGCGGGGGGCGCTTCATTCGCGCCGCTCATAGTCGCCCGCGTTGGCCACCCAGCCCTTGTCGATGAAGTCCTGGCGCGGCGGGGAAAAAACGTCGATCAGCAGATGCCGGCCCGGGCCGACGCCTTCGCTGGTGTGCACCAGCAGCACCGGCACCGTGATCATCGAAGGCGAGGGCGCGTGCAGGTGTTCATCCCCGCGCCATTGATCGGCGTCGCTGCCCCAGTTGACGCGCAGGTGGTGCACGAAATCGCCCGCCATGGCGAGCGACCCCTGCTCGAAGTCGGCGTGCTGGTGCGGGCTCAGTTGCCTGCGGTCGCGCGGACCCTGGTATTCGACCCAGTTGATGCTCAGGGTGTCGCTCTGGAACATTTTGAGCCGCGGCTTTTCGGCCGGGGGTCGGACCGCGTCGACCGCCATGACCTGGACCGCCAGCGACGGGGTGCGGCGCCGGTAGCCGGCGCCGACCGGGCGAATCCGCGCATCGGGCAGCGCGTAGTCGGCCTCGTTGAGCACCGCGCCGGCCGCCAAATCGGGGCGCGAGGAGGCGAGCAGCGCGGCCCGGCCGGCCCCTGCCAGGCGCACGCTGACCGCGCCGGGCGGCAGCACGCAGACGCTGCGGCCCGGCACCTGGCGCACTTCGGGCGCTGCGGTGTGGGTGTGCACGGTGGCGCCGTCGTCGTCAGGTAACAGCAGCAGCATCTCGCTGTGGCTGCTGGCTTTGGCCGCGGCCGGGCCTGCGATCCATTGCACCCAGAAGTTCTGCCCACGCGCCACCGAGCCCGGCAGGAGCGGGTGCACTGCGGCGCGGCGCACCCCGGTGCCTTGGGTCTCTTGGGTCTGGTCTGTCATGGCATTCCTTGGCTGTCGTCAATCGCGGCGCGAACTCGGCCGCAAGAGTTCCACCAGGGGGCCGACCGACGCGTACTGGTTGCCCCCCAGTCGGGTGAGCGGCAGGGTGCGCGCGATATCGAAGTGCCCGCCCGGGTCAACGAAGGCCGGATCGAGGTGGATTCCGACCACCTGGCCGAACACCACGCAGCTGCGCGTGTCGCCCGGTCGCTGCGGCTCGATCTCGACGATGCGCAGCAGCTTGCATTCCATGCTGGCCGGAGAAGCTGCGACGCGCGGCGGCCGGACCTTGCGGCTCGGCGCCTTCGCGAGACCGGCGAGCGCGAACTCGTCGGTGCCGT
Organism: Verminephrobacter aporrectodeae subsp. tuberculatae; assembly: GCF_026127385.1. NCBI lineage: Bacteria > Pseudomonadati > Pseudomonadota > Betaproteobacteria > Burkholderiales > Comamonadaceae > Verminephrobacter > Verminephrobacter aporrectodeae. The sequence continues at coordinate 1,341,717 of NZ_QZCX01000001.1, read as the reverse complement.
AGGGTGCGTCGATCGAGCTGGTGTTCATCGAATTGCGCAGTTCCCAGGTCACGAGGTTGGTGACGAATTCGCCGTTCGCGCGCACGTTCCTGAGGCTGTCTTTCTCGTGCCGGTCGGCCGGCGCGTTGCAGGAAAAGATCAGCACCGGCGGCGCCGTCGATACCAGGTTGAAATGCGAGAACGGAGCCAGGTTCGCCCGGCCCTCGGGGTCCACGGTGCTGATCCAGCCGATCGGCCGCGGCGCGACGATGGCGTTCAACAGACTGCGTTTGAAGTCGGGGGTGTTTTCGGGGTCTATGAACAACATGGGGCGTCTCTCATGGAAGTTTTCCGGGGGCGGTGTTCCGGATCATCCCGTTGTCGGTGTGTCGTCGCGAAACAGCGGCCGCAGCGTGCGCAGCGCATAGAGCCAGCCGCCATCGGCTTGCCGCACGACCGTCTCGCGCACGTCGGCGATCATGATCGCTGGCCTGGAGGCCAGCACGCCCGCGCCGTCCGCGGCGAACAGGCTCATCAGGTAGTTGCATTGCGCGCGATCCGGCGCGCTCGGCTGCGCGCGGAAGTTCTGCACCACGTGCAGCGAGGTGCGCGCACCGCGCGCCTGCCGCGCGCGGTAGAAGTCGGCGATCATGGCGCGGCCGGTGCGCGATTTCTGGCTGGTCGTGAACACCGCATCCTCGGTGTAGTAGGCGTGGGCGTTTTGCCCCCAGTTGAAATCCACCTCGTACCAATAGTCGATGGCCAGCGCTTGCAGCGTGTGGCGCAGTGCCAGGGTCTCGCCCGGTGGTGTCAGGTTCATCTGCGTCTCCTCGTCCGCCGTCCTCAGTCCGGCCAATACAGGCGCCCGGGGTTGTCCACCAGCAGTTGCTGCAACACGGCCGCGTCGTCGCTGAAAAGAGGCAGCAGGTCAACCAGTTTGCCGTCGTCGGGCATCTCGCGCACGCTCGGGTGCGGCCAGTCGGTGCCCCAGAGCACACGCTCTGGCGCAGCCTCGATGAGTCGGCGCGCGAAGGGCACGGCGTCTGCGAAGGGCAGGCCCGCAGCGCGGGAGAGAAGCTGCGAAGTCCGCTCCGCGCCGCTGAGCTTGACCCAGCAGCGCGGGTCCCGCATGAGTGCGAGCAAGGCCTCGAAAGGCGCTTGCTGCAAGCCGTTCTGCGCCAGCACGCGGCCCATGTGGTCGATCACATAGGGCAGTGGCAGCGCGTCGAGGAACGGGCGATAGACCGGCAGGTCCTGCGGATCGAAATGCAGGACCAGGTGCCAACCCAGCGCGTGCACGCGCTGGGCCAGACTGCGGACCGCGTCCAGGTCCGGCGCCCCGCCCAATCGGCGCACGAAGTTGAAGCGCAGTGCGCGCACGCCGCCCCCGTGCAGGGCCTGCAACCCGGCGTCGCTGATCGACGCGGGAACCATCGCCACGCCCCGGTAGTTCCCGGGGGACTGCGCGATGGCGTCGAGCATCGCGCGGTTGTCGTGGCCATGCACGCTGGCCTGCACCAGCACGGCACGTTCGACGCCGAGCAGGGCATGCAATGCGCGCAGCTGCGCTGCCGGAGCGTCCGTCGGTTCATAGCTGCGCTGGGGCGAATAGGGAAAGCGCGCGGCCGGGCCGAACACATGGCAATGCGCATCGCAGGCACCGGGGGGCAAGCGAAACGTCGGCCGGCCGGGATTCGGGTGGGGCGGCGGATTGCGCGGCCCCGGTGTGCTGTGGTCGGTCATGGTGCGCCCATCTTTTCATCGGGCGGGGGGCACTGCAATCGGGAATTTCGCAGTTTTCACCAGAAGAAAAGTTGTCCGCTGGCCAAGAGCGCGCTGGCGGCGCTGTGGGGCCGATCGGTTCAGTAGGCTCTGGCGAAGATTGCCCACTGGTCCGTGGGTTTTCCCGTGAACAAACAGGCGCTGCGGCGCTGTGCTTGCTCGAAGGGAATGCAGCGCACGGAGACCTTCAGGGCGGCAAGCTGCGCGGCGATGCGCGGATCGTCAACGAACGGGCAGAGCGCGAAGCCGCCGTGAATGCCCTCTTCCGCCCCCGCATACCAGCGCTCGAATTCCTCGCGCTCGGTGATCTCGCGCGTGTGCTCGCGGCGAAAGGCCAGCGCGCGCTGGAACAATCGGGACTGCATGTCTTCGAGGATCTCGCCAATGCTTGAGACGAACTGCTCGTGCGCCATCGATTCACGCTGCTGGGCCGGGCGGTCACGCCGGCCCAGCGTGACGCTGCCCGCGTCCAGGTCGCGCGGGCCTATTTCGAGGCGGATGGGCACGCCGCGCTTGATATGCGACCACGTCTTGCCGCCGCCGCCCATGTTGCGCGCATCGATCTCGACGCGCACCCGGCCTTCGCCAAAGGGCTGCGCGCGCAATTCCTTGGCCAGCCGCTCGCAGTATTCCATCACCCGAACGCGGTCGGCCTCGTTGCGCTGGATCGGCAGGATGACCACGTGGTGCGGCGCCAGCCGCGGAGGGATCACGAGGCCGTCGTCGTCACCGTGGGCCATGATCAGCGCGCCGATCAAGCGTGTCGAAACGCCCCACGAGGTCGTCCAGGCGAATTCCTCCTGGCCCGCCTCGTTCTGGAACTTGATTTCGGAGGCGCGTGCGAAGTTCTGCCCGAGGAAGTGCGAGGTGCCAGCCTTCCACTTCGCGAATGCCGCACCGATGATGGTTTCGCTGGTCGGACGCACGATCAGCGGCTCCTCCAGTTCGCCGGCGGGTTGCAGGCCGCCACCGGGTTTGGCCTCGAGCCTGCGGTGCGTGACGACCGCGCACTCCTTGGCAAATCCCTCGACGTGGGCGGCCTCTTTCTCGAAAAAAGAAAGGGGAATGAACAGCGGGAAATAGACGTTCTGGTGCCCGGTGTCCTTGAACATCCGGTCCAGGGTTTGCTGCATGTTCTCCCACAGCCCGTATCCCAGGGGCTTGATGATCATGCAGCCGCGCGCCGGTGACGTTTCCGCAAGGTCGGCTTCCCGAATGACCTGCTGATACCACTCGCTGTAGTCTTGTTCGCGCGTCGGATGGATGGCGTGCATGAAGGATCGGGGCTTGTTGGGCGGGATGCCGGCCGACGCCGGCGCGCCCCGTCAATATTCCCAGAAAATGCGTTGCAGCTCCTTGCTGTCCCGTGCCTTGGTGAGCGCCACCATGGCCAGAATGCGCGCCTTTTGCGGACGCAGGTCGTGCGCCACCACCCAGTCGTACTTATCGTCGGGCTGCTCGGCGTTGCGCAGCACGAAGCCGTCGGGGACGCGCGACGAGCGCACGATCTGCACACCCTGGGCGCGCAGGGCCTTGAGCGCATCGACCGCCTGCGCCGCCACCGAACCATTGCCCGTGCCGGCGTGAATCAGCGCCTTCACGCCCGCCTTGCCGTAGGCCTCGATTCCCGTGGTGTTCATGTTGCCGTAGCCGTAGACGATGTCCACCGCAGGCAGGGTCTCGATGGCGTCGATGTCGAACTCGGAATGGACGGTGTGGCGCTTGACGGGCGCGCGGAACCAGTAGTTGCGGCCTTCCACCACCATGCCCAGCGGGCCCCACTGGCTCTTGAACGCCTCGGTCTTGATGTTGATGCTCTTGGCCACGTCGCGGCCGCTCTGGATCTCGTCGTTCATGGTGACGAGCACGCCCTTGCCGGCCGCGTCCTGGCTGGCCGCCACGCTCACGGCGTTGTACAGGTTGAGCGCGCCATCGGCCGACAGGGCCGTTCCGGGGCGCATCGAGCCGACCACCACGATGGGCTTGGCGCTGTGCACCACCAGGTTCAGGAAGTAGGCGGTTTCTTCGAGGGTGTCGGTGCCGTGCGTGATCACGATACCGTCCACGTCCGCCTGCTTGGTCAATGCCGAGACACGCCGGGCGAGCGTGAGCAGGTGTTCGTTGTTGAAGCTCTCGGACGCAGTCTGGAAGACCTGCTCGCCCGTCAGCCGGGCCACGCTGGCGAGTTCGGGCAGCCCTGCCAGCAGTTTTTCGACCGGCACCTTGGCAGCGACGTAGGTGACGCTGTTCAGCGTGGATGCGCCGGCGCCGGCAATCGTTCCGCCCGTGGCCAGAACCACCACGTGGGGTTTTGCGGCCTGGGCCTGGGCCAGGGCAAGGGCCGAGGCGGCGGATAACAGCAGGCCGGCGAACCAGCGGTGAGCGGGTTGTGCGATGCGCATGAGAAGCTCTCCTGAACGGGGTTTGGGATGGGGTGCAGGGGCGGTTCGTCGCGTTTCTGCGCACAGGGACAATGCGCGTTTGCGCCGCCTGCACGATGGTACGGTGGAGAACCGCATACCCGCAAGCTATTTGCGCCGCCTGCGCAAATAGTACGGCATCCCATGCGGGCCTGCGGCGTCTCCCATGAGGCGCTCAGGGCGCCGCCACTGCTGCGCGCTCCACCGCCGGTAGTGGCGCCAGGTTCCCGCCGCTGCTTGCGGCTTGCGCGCGCGAGACCATGACCTGGTCGATGCGGTGGCTGTCCACGTCCATCACCTCGAATGTGTAGCCACCCCAGTGCACGCTGTCGGTGCGCCGCGGCACCCGGCGCAGCATCACCATCAGGAAACCCGCCAGGGTCTCGTACTCCCCGGCGTGCGGCAATTCGTCGAGAGACAGGGTCCGCAGCACGTCCTGGATGGGCGTGACACCGTCGATGAGCCACGAATTTTCGTCGCGCTGCACGATCTGCTCCTCGTCCATGGGGGCGATGAGATCGCCCATCACGGTGCTCATCACGTCATTCAGGGTCACCACGCCGACCACCAGGCTGTATTCGTTCACGATGACGGCAAAGTCCTCGTGCACCTGCCGGAACTGTTCCAGCACCTCGGACAGCGTGAGCCGGTCGGGCACGATGAGCACCTTGCGCACCAGGCTGTCGTCGGCCAGCGAGATCGGCTGGTCATTCAGCACGCGCTGGAACAGGTCCTTGGCGTCCACGTAACCCACCACGTGGTCGATGTCGCCCTCGCAGACCGGATAGGTCGAGAACGGTTCGGCGGCAATGCGCAGGCGGATGACGGCGTCCGGGTCGTCGCGCAGGAAGAAGGCGACGCTGTCGCGCGGTGACATGGCGCTGGAGACGGTGCGCGTGTCCAACTCGAATACGTTCGTGATCACCTGCTGTTCGCGCACAGCCAGCACGCCGGCCCGCGCTCCCGCGTCCATCATCGCCAGGATGTCGTCCGAGGTGATGCTTTCGTCGCGCAGCGAGGACAGCCCGAACACGCGAAAAAGCGCGTCGGCGCCGCGGCTGTAGAACCATGTCAGCGGACGCAGGAGCGCCATGCAGCACGCCATGGGCCGTGCCAGCCGCAGTACCAGCCGTTCCGGTTCGGCCATTCCGAGCCGCTTGGGGAACAGGTCCGCAAGCAGGATGAAGAGGGAGGCGATGATCAGAAAAGACACCAGGACCGCGCCGGTCTGGGCCACTGGTTCGGAAAACCACAGGCTGAGCAGGGCGTGGAAATGCGGGCCGAGCGCGCCCTCGCCCACGATGCCGCCGAGGATCGCGACGGCGTTTTGCCCGATCTGCACCACGGTGAAATAGTCCCCGGGCTGCTCCTGCATGCGCAGCACCCGGTCCGCACGCGCGTCCCCTTCGTCGGCCATCTGCCGCAGGCGCAGGCGGCGCGCTGCGGCAAGCGAAATCTCGGCCATGGAGAAGAAGGCGCTGGCTACGATGAGCACGCCAATGGTGAAAATACTTTGGGACAAGGTCATGACGGGCTCGGCAGTGGTGGGACAGAACACACTCGTTTGGCCTCCCGTCAAGTGTAGCGGCGCGCCCCGGTTGGACGCCACACACCCCGTGGGCCAGCGTGCAGGCGGCCCACGGCCACCCCGCAGTCCAGCTCACAGACCGTAGGTCAGCGCCCGCGCCTTGCCCCAGAAAACGCGATACATGTAGATCGTGTACGCAATGATCACCGGCAAGGTGATGGCCACGCCCACGCCGATGACGGCCAGCGATTCGGTCGCGCTGGCCGCTTGCCAGACGGTGATCCGGTCGATCACGATGTACGGGTAGATGCTGTACGCCAGCCCGAAGAAGGCCAGAACGAAGATCGCCACCGTGGCCACGAAAACGATCCAGCCGTAGCCCGCCTCGAGCACGTGCGGCGCGCGCAGCACGTGGCGGATGGCGAAGAAGGCGGTCGCGCAGGCCAGCGCAATGGGCAGCAGCGCAAACAGTTCGGGCAGCATGAACCACTTGGCAGACACCGTCTGGCTGACCAGGGGGGAGGCCAGCGAGATTCCCGTGAGGGCAAAGCCCATGGGCCACAGCACCCTCCGGCCCCAGCGGGCGGCCTTGCGTTGCAGGCTGCCCTCGGTCTTCATGATGAGCCAGCCCACGCCCAGCATGGCGTAGGCCGCAGGCAGGGTGAGGGCGATGCCGGCGGAAAACAGCAGGCTCCAGGCGTCGTTCTGGAAGCCCGTGATGTAGGCGCCCAGCATCCAGCCCTGGGCCAGCGAGGCGAGCAGCGAGCCGGCGGCAAACAGGCGGTTCCAGGTGGTCTTGTGCGTGTCGCGCGCCTTCACGCGAAAGTCGAACGCCGTGCCGCGCAGGATCAGGCCCACGAGCATCAGCGCCACGGGCAGGTACAGGGCCGAGAGCACCACGCCGTGCGCCATTGGAAAGCACACCAGCAGCATGCCCACGCCCAGCACCAGCCAGGTCTCGTTGGCGTCCCAGAAGGGGCCGATGCTCGACACCATCACGTCCTTTTCGGTGTCGGATGCGTAGGGCAGCAGGATGCCCACGCCCAGGTCGTAGCCGTCCAGAATCACGTAGACCAGCAGGGCCAGGCCCATCACGGCCATAAAAATCAGGGGCAGGGCATGCGCCCAGTTCAGCGTATTCATGGGAGGAAACTCCTTGCTCGCAAGTCAGAAATAGGGGAAGGCGGAAGGGCGCCGGATGCCCGCCTCATGTGCCCATGGCGCCCGGGGCCGTGGGAAGCGGCGCGGCGGGCGGGAGCTTGGCCGGGTGTTCGGCCATGTACTTGATCACGCCCACGTAGGCCAGCAGCAGCAGGACGTACACCACGAGGTAGGTCACCAGCGTGCCGGCGACCATGCCGGCGGGGTGCGGCGCCACGGCGTACGCCGTCTCGAGCAGGCCGTACACCAGGTAGGGCTGGCGGCCGATCTCGGTCACGCACCAGCCGGCCAGCGTGGCGACCCAGCCCGAGAACGTCATTCCGACCAGGGCGTAGAGCAGCGGCCGGGGCAGACCCGCCAGGTCTTGCCCGCGGCGGCGGTACAGCACCAGGGCGCCCGTCCAGGCCATGGCGAGCATCAGCAGGCCCACCCCGACCATCACGCGAAAGCCCCAAAACACGGGCGCCACGGGCGGGTGCGCGCCGGGAAATTCGTCCAGTCCCCGCAGCTGCGCGTCGGGGTCGTGCGCCAGGATCAGGCTCGCGGCCTTGGGGATCTGCACGGCGTAGTCCGTGCGGCCTTGCTGCTCATTGGGCAGACCCAGCAGCGTGAGCGGCGCGCCCCTTTCGGTATGCCAGATGCCTTCGATCGCGGCGATCTTCGCCGGCTGGTGCTCCAGGGTGTTCAGGCCGTGCGCGTCGCCCATGAGAATTTGCAGCGGGGTCGCGATGGCCACGGCGATGATCGCCGTGCGCAGCGCCCGGCGCGTGCCTTCGGTGGCCGTTGCGCGGATGAGCTGCCAGGCGCTCACCCCGGCGATCAGAAAGCCCGCGGTCAACGCCGACGCGAGCAGCTTGTGCCCCAGGCGGTAGGGGAAGGAGGGGTTGAACACGATGGCCAGCCAGTCCGCCGCGTGGAACTTGCCGTCGATGAGCTCGTAGCCTGCGGGGGTCTGCATCCATGAATTCAGGCTCAGAATCCAGAACGCGGACAGCGTGGTGCCGAAGGCCACCATCAGCGTGGCGACGAGATGCACCCGATCGGACACGTGGCCCCGGCCAAACAGCATGATTCCCAGGAAAGTGGCCTCCAGAAAGAACGCCGTGAGCACTTCGTAGCCCAGCAGCGGCCCTGCGATGTTGCCCACCTGCTCCATGAAGCCCGGCCAGTTGGTGCCGAACTGAAAGCTCATGGTGATTCCCGAGACCACGCCCATGGCAAAGCTCAGGGCAAACACCTTGGTCCAGAAGTAGTAGGCCTGCTCCCAGCCCAGCGCGGCAGGGGTGCCCCGCGTGGCCGTGTGGCGCAAGCGGAAGAACACCAAAAACCAGCACAGCGCGATGGTGATGCTCGGAAACAGGATGTGAAAACTGATGTTCGCCGCGAATTGGATGCGCGACAGCATGAACGTGTCCATGGCCTTACTGGGATCCCCCTTGGAAGCGCCACCCTGGTCGGTCAGTCTTGGGCACGCGGGTGGCGGCCGTGCTCAAGCCCATGCGTCGCAGCGCGGGGTGTCTCGTCGGGCAATGCCGTGCGCAGCATCGACGGCCCGAGCCCGTTCGCGTAGCGCCAGCGCTCTTCGAATTCAGTACGCGGAAAAAATTCCGCGCATCCCTGGACGCCGCGAGGTATTCGCGCCGGTCATCCGGCTGGTGGCGGCGCTGGGGCGAGCCGCCAGGCTTGCAGTTCCTTGGCGTCCCGGGCTAGATGGATGTTGGAGCGCTTGGGGCAACGCCGTCCGCATTCCAAGCGGGCGCGGCGACAAAGAAGAAAGAGACGAGCGCCTACATCTGGCCAACGGGGCGATTGCTGCCCCAGCGGCTGCCGATTTCGCCGATTTCGCCGAAATGAGCCATGAATTGACGGTCCAGTGGAGGAAAAGTTTTGACAGAAGTCATGACTGCGTATTGTGCCCGTGTTTTTAAAACCCGCTAAACGGCAGGGATTGCACCGCTGCGGGGCGCCATCGGACTTGGGACCACCACGCCGCACCCTTGAAACCCCTTGGGCCGCCCATAGATCACGCCTGCCGGTATCGGCGGAACGTGCCGCCGGGCCTATTGCATTTTTCGTATCGACCAATTTCACCGAGAGAAATACCCTGTCATGAACAAGCAAACCCTGTCGTTTCAGGCCGAAGTGGCGCAACTGCTGCACCTGGTCACCCACTCCCTGTATTCCAACCAGGAAATCTTCCTGCGCGAGCTGATTTCGAATGCTTCGGACGCCTGCGACAAGCTGCGCTTTGAAGCCCTGAACGATTCCGCCCTGTTCGAGGACGCGCCGCATCTCGAAGTGCGCGTGGCCTTCGACAAGGACGCCAAGACGCTGAGCATCACCGACAACGGCATCGGCATGAGCCAACAAGAAGCCATCGAGCACCTGGGAACCATCGCCAAAAGCGGAACCCGGGACTTCATGGGCAAGCTCTCGGGCGACCAGAAGCAGGACGCCCAGCTCATCGGCCAGTTCGGCGTGGGCTTTTACTCGGGCTTCATCGTCGCCGACAGGATCACGGTGGAGTCGCGCCGCGCCGGCCTGAAGGCCGCCGAGGGCGTGCGCTGGGTGAGCGGCGGAACGGGCGATTTCGAGGTCGAGACCATTGAGCGCACCGCACGCGGCACCTGCGTCATCCTGCATTTGCGCGACAGCGCCGAGGAATACCTGAACAACTGGAAGCTCAAATCCGTCATCGCCAAGTATTCCGACCACATCAGCCTGCCCATCCTGATGGAAAAGGAAGAGTGGAGGGACGGCGAGCTCATCAACCCCGGCGACGAAAACGGCGGCCGCCAGCCCGGCAGCATGCTCAAGACCGGCGAGTGGGAAACCGTGAACAAGGCCAGCGCACTGTGGACCCGCCCCAGGAAGGACGTAACCGAAGAGCAGTACACCGACTTCTACAAGACCATCAGCCACGATTCGCAGGCCCCGCTGACCTGGGCGCACAACCGCGTGGAAGGCAGTACCGAGTACACGCAGCTGCTGTACATCCCGGCCAAGGCGCCGTTCGATCTGTGGAACCGCGACAAGAAAGCGGGCGTGAAGCTGTACGTGAAGCGCGTGTTCATCATGGACGACGCCGACTCCCTGCTGCCCACCTACCTGCGCTTCGTCAAGGGGGTGATCGACTCGTCCGACCTGCCGCTCAACGTGAGCCGCGAACTGCTGCAGGAAAGCCGCGACGTGCGCGCCATCCGCGAGGGCTCGACCAAGCGCGTGCTCAGCATGCTGGAAGACTTGGCAAAACACGACCGGCATGACGCCGCTGCGGCCACGGCCGACGGCGTGTCCGACGCGGCCGAGGTCGTTGACGCCGACGACCAGGCCAAGGAAGGCAAGTACAGCCAGTTCTACGCGGAATTCGGCGCGGTGCTCAAGGAGGGACTGGGCGAGGACCTCGCGAACCGCGACCGCCTGGCCAAACTGCTGCGTTTTGCCAGCACCACCAGCGACGCGGTGCGCGTGGGCCTTGCCGACTACAAGGCGCGCATGAAGGAGGGCCAGGAGGCCATCTACTACATCACCGCCGATACGCTGGCCGCGGCAAGGAACAGCCCGCAGCTCGAGGTCTTCAAGAAAAAGGGCATCGAGGTGCTGCTCATGACCGACCGGGTCGACGAATGGGCGCTGAACTACCTGCACATGTTCGACGGCACGCCGCTGCAAAGCGTTGCCAAGGGCGCTGTCGATCTGGGCAAGCTGCAGGACGAGGCCGAGAAAAAGGCCGCGCAAGAGGCCGCCGAAGCCTTCAAGCCGGTTCTCGCCAAGCTCAAGGAGGCGCTCAAGGACAAGGCCGAGGACGTGCGTGTGACCACCCGCCTGGTCGATTCGCCCGCCTGCCTGGTGGTGCAGGACGACGGCATGAGCACGCAGCTTGCGCGCCTGCTCAGGCAAGCCGGCCAGCAGACCCCCGAGACCAAGCCGGTGCTCGAGGTGAACGCCGAGCACGCGCTCGTCAAAAAGCTCGACGGCAGCGTGCATTTCCACGACTTGGCGCATATCCTGTTCGACCAGGCGCTGCTCGCCGAAGGTGGTCTGCCGCAGGACCCGGCGACCTACGTCAAACGGGTGAACGCCTTGCTGGTCTGAGGGCGGACGGCTGCGCCCCGCGGGTGAACTACAATCGGGCGCTTCTCGGGGGCGCATGACGCTGCCTGCGCCCAAGCCCCTTGGACCACACGGCAGTGCCGCAGCGCATGTTTCTTGGGCGGTTGCGGGGACGCATGGCCCCGCTGAGCCTGCGCTGCAATGCCCCGCGAACCCGCAGCCCGAACGAAAGCCCGTGCCATGAACACCCCCCAGACCCCTGTGCCGATCTCGCCGGTGCAGGACATCGTGGCCGATATGCGCGCCGGGCGCATGGTCATCCTGGTGGACGAGGAAGACCGCGAAAACGAGGGCGACTTGGTCCTGGCCGCGGACCACGTCAGCCCCGAGGCGATCAACTTCATGGCCCGCTTCGGCCGCGGCCTGATCTGCCTGACGCTCACGCGCGCACGCTGCGAGTTCCTCGAACTGCCGCCCATGGCGGCGCACAACGGCACGGTGTACGGCACGGCCTTCACGGTCTCCATTGAAGCCGCCGAAGGGGTGACCACGGGCATCTCCGCGGCCGACCGCGCGCGCACCGTGCAGGTGGCAGTGGCGCCAGACAGCCGGGCCGGCAATCTGGTGCAGCCAGGGCACATCTTCCCGCTGCAGGCGGTCGATGGCGGCGTGCTGATGCGCGCGGGCCATACCGAAGCGGGCTGCGATCTGGCCGCAATGGCGGGCTGCAGCCCGGCGGCCGTGATCTGCGAGATCATGAACGACGACGGCACCATGGCCCGTCTGCCCGATCTGCAAGCGTTCGCCGCAGAGCATGGCCTCCGGATAGGCTCCATCGCCGGCCTGATCGAGCACCGCAGCCGCAATGAATCGCTGCTGCACAAGCAGGGCAGCCGCGCATTGCAAACCGCCTACGGAGAGTTCAGCGCCCACGCCTTTCGCGACAAACCCAGCCAGGCGCTGCACCTCGCCCTGGTCAAGGGCCAGTGGAACACCGACGATGTGGTGCCGGTGCACGTGCACGAGTCGTTGTCGGTATTCGACGCGCTGGAGATCAACCGCTCCACGCATTCCTGGGGGCTGAACACGAGCCTGCAGTACCTGGCGGCCCAGGGCCGGGGCGTGGCCGTGCTGCTCAACTGCGGAGAAAGTGCCGCACAGTTGCTGGCCCGGTTCGAGGGCGCGGCCCACACGCCGCAAGCCCCCGGGCATGGCCGCATGGACCTGCGTACCCATGGCGTGGGTGCGCAGATTTTGCGCGCCTGCGGCGTGCACAAGATGGCGCTCATGGGCCAGCCCCCCCGCATGCCGAGCATGACGGGCTACGGTCTGGAGATCGCCGGTTTCATTCCAAAGGAGTAAGGAACATGTTTCACGCAGACAAGGGAACAGCAGGGCAACTGGACGGTAGCGCGCTGCACGTCGGCATCGTGCAGGCCCGTTTCAACGAGCAGATCACGAACACCCTGGCCGCAGCCTGCCACGCCGAGCTGCTGGCCCTGGGCGTGCAGGAGCAGCACATCACCCACCTGCGGGTGCCCGGCGCGCTGGAGGTCCCCCTGGCCCTGCAGGCCCTGGCCGAGAGCGACGACTACGACGCGCTCATCGCCCTGGGCTGCATCATCCGCGGCGAGACCTACCACTTCGAGCTGGTGGCCAACGAATCCGGCGCGGGCGTGACGCGCGTGGCGCTGGACTACCAGATCCCGATCGCGAACGCCATCATCACCGCCGAAAACCCCGAGCAGGCCGCTGAGCGCCAGAGCGAAAAAGGCGTGGACGCGGCCCGCGTGGCCGTGGAGATGGCGAATCTGCTGGCCAATCTGGAATGAGCGAAAACGCCCCCGCGCCTGTTTCGGCGCGCGCCCCGCGCCAGCCCCGCGCCAGCCCCGGCAAAGCTGGCGGCATGCACAAGGCGTCCGCGCATGCGCGCCGCAGCCGCGCGCGCGCGTTCGCACTCCAGGCGCTGTACCAGCACCTCGTGGGCGGCAGCGACGCCGCGTCCATCGACGCATTCACGCGCGACCTGACCGGTTTTCACAAGGCGGACGCGGCGCATTACGCCGCCCTGCTGCACGGCTGCATTGCCGCTGCGGCCGCTCTGGACGCGCTCATCACCCCGCTGCTGGACCGCAAGATGGCCGAGATCTCGCCCGTCGAACACGCCACGATGTGGATCGGCGTATACGAGTTCCAGCACTGCCCGGACGTGCCATGGCGCGTGGTGCTCAACGAGTGCATCGAACTGGCCAAGGAGTTCGGCGGCACCGACGGGCACAAGTACGTGAACGCCGTGCTCAACGGCCTGGCCCCCCACTTGCGTGCCATGGAAGTGGCGGCCGACAGGACCCGCAGCGCAGCAGCGCCGCCATCCGGCGCGTCGAACCGACCCTGAACGACGCCCGCCGACAAGGGCGGGCCATACCTGAACATGAAATTCTCAAAACGCGCCGAGCGCATCGAACCGTTCTACGTGCTGGAAATGGCCAAGGCCGCGCAGGCCCTGGCCCGTGAGACGGCGGGCCAGGGCGGCGCGCCGATGATTTTTCTGAACATCGGCGAGCCCGACTTCAGCGCGCCCCCGCTGGTGCAAGAGGCCGCGGTGCGGGCCGTGCGCGACGGCGCCACCCGGTACGGCGACGCGCTCGGCCAGGAAGCGCTGCGCGAGCGCATCAGCGGCTGGTACCAGAGCCGCTTTGGCGTGCGTGTTCCCGCAAGCCGCATCGTGGTGACGGCGGGGGCCTCCGCCGCGCTGCAACTCGCCTGCCTGGCGCTCATCGACCCGGGCGACGAAATCCTGATGCCCGACCCCAGCTACCCCTGCAACCGCCACTTCGTGGGCGCCGCCGAGGGCCGGGCCGTTCTGCTGCCGACCACGGCAGCACAGCGCTACCAGCTCAGCGCCGACACGGTGCGCGCCGCCTGGACCGAAAAGACCCGGGGCGTGCTGCTGGCGTCGCCGTCGAACCCCACGGGCAGCTCGATCGCGCCCGATGCGCTGCGCCGCATCCAGGACGTGGTGCGCGCGCACGCCGGCACCACGCTGGTCGACGAAATCTACCTGGGCCTGTCGTACGAGGAGGCGTTCAGCCGCAGCGCGCTGAGCGTCGATGACGACATCATCAGCATCAACAGCTTCAGCAAATACTTCGGCATGACGGGCTGGCGCCTGGGCTGGATGGTGCTTCCCGAGGCCCTGGTTCCGGTGGTCGAGCGCCTGGTGCAAAACCTGTTCATCTGCGCCAGCAGCTTGTCGCAGCACGCGGCCCTGGCCTGCTTCGAGCCCGAGAGCATTGCCGAGTACGAACGCCGCCGCGCGCAGTTCAAGGCCCGGCGCGACTACTTCATTGCGGCGCTGCAGTCCATCGGCTTCGAGGTGCCCGTGATTCCCGACGGCGCCTTCTACGTCTGGGCCGACTGCCGCCACGTCGCGCATCGCCTGGGCGTGACCGGTAGCTGGGATTTCGCTTTCGAGCTGATGCGCCGCGCCCATGTGGCCGTGACGCCGGGGCGCGACTTCGGCACCGCGCAGACGCAGCATTTCATCCGTTTTTCCACGGCCCAATCGATGGCCCAGTTGGAGGAAGCGGCGGCGCGCCTGCGCGCTCTGCTGGCCTGAGCGCGCAGGACGGGCTCTCGGCTGCAGAGCCCCGGCGCCGGGACGGACACAATGGAGTCCCGCGCGCCGCCGCCTCCGCCATACGTTCCACACCGATGCCCACCTACACCACGCTCATTTGCGCCCCCGACCTGCAATCCCTGGCCGCCAGCGGCGCACCGTTGATGGTGTTCGACTGCAGCTTTGAACTCACGCAGCCCGCAGCGGGCGCCGGGCAATATGCCCAGGCGCACATTCCCGGCGCCCTGTACGCCGACCTGAACGCCAACCTGAGCGCCGGACATGGCGCGCCCGACGCCGTCTGCGGCGGACGCCACCCGCTGCCCGGCCGCGAGCGCTTTGCGCTGTGGCTGTCCGGCCTGGGCTTTTCCAACGCCATGCAGGCCGTGGTGTACGACCGCCAGGGCGCGAACTACTGCGCCCGCCTGTGGTGGATGCTCAAGTGGCTTGGCCACGACGCCGTGGCCGTGCTCGATGGCGGGCTACAGGCCTGGCAGGCCGCAGGCGGCGCGCTGGCCCAGGGCGCAGAGCCCGCGCGCCCTGCCGCGCATTTTCAGCCGGCTCCGGCCTTGCTCCGGCTGGCCACGGCGGCGGACGTCCTGCGCCAACTGCGGCAGCCCGGCCAGACCGTGGTGGACGCCCGCAGCGCAGCGCGCTACCGGGGCGAGGTCGAGCCGCTGGACCCCGTGGCGGGCCATATCCCCGGCGCGCTCAACCGGCCGTTCACCGAGAACGTCGCGGCCGACGGCCGCTTCAAGCCGGCCGCGGTGCTGCGCGCGGAGTTTGACACGCTGCTCGCAGGCCGCGACCCGGCCACGGTGGTGCACCAGTGCGGCAGCGGTGTGAGCGCCGTGCCGAATCTGCTCGCCATGGAGGTCGCGGGGCTCGGCAGGACCGCGCTCTTCGCGGGCAGCTGGAGTGAATGGTGCAGCGATCCGGCCCATCCGGTCGAGCGTGGGTAGGCTGCCTGCAGTCGGATGACAAACAAAGACTGGTGAAAACCCTTAGACTGCCTGCCATGATCGCAATCAAGGAATCGCCCACGGCGACCGCTGACAGAAATCCGCCGGCCCCGGCGATGGTCCCCATCCGTACTCTGGAGCCTGCGGACCGCGCGTGGATCGCCCGGCATCTGCTCGAACTCAACCCCGCGGACCGGTACCTGCGCTTTGGCTACAGCGCGAATGACGAGCAGATCCACCGTTACGTCGAGCAGCTCGACTTCGACCGGGACGAGGTCTTTGGCATCTGCAACCGCCAGCTCGAGCCCATCGCGCTGGCGCACCTGGCCTTCCCGAAGCCTGCCGAACACAAACAGTGCGCAGAATTCGGCGTCTCGGTGCTCGAGCGGGCCCGCGGCCGTGGCTTTGGCTCGTGCCTGTTCGAGCGCGCCGTGATGCACGCGCGCAATGAGGGGGTGAGCATGCTGTTCGTCCATGCGCTGTCGCAGAACACCGCCATGCTCAAGATCGCGCGCAACGCGGGCGCCAGCGTGCGCCGCGACGGGCCGGAGACCGAGGCCTACTTGCAGCTGCCGCCCGCGAACCTGGATACGCGCGTGGCCGAACTCGTCGAACAGCAGTTTGCCGAGATGGACTACCAGTTCAAACGGCAGGCCAAGCAGTTCTGGGACTTTCTCGCGTCCGTCCAGGAGGTGCGACGCGAGCACCACCCACCCACCCAGTGAACCGCGGCCGGCCTGCGGCCACGGCTATCGGCTATCCTGCGGGGCCCACTCCCTACCGCATGCGCATGTCCTGCGCTCCAACACAGTGTCCGCCGCGCAACCCGCACACCCCACGAGATCGCCCGAAGAGCAATCAAAGCGCCGTTTCCTGCAGAAAGTCGCCGGCGATCGATGCTGATGCGCGCCCATCCGAACGTGCTGCAGGCGCTCGTGGCGCTCGCCGCAGGGCTGGCGCAGGCCGCGTCGCTGGCCTGGCCCGGTAACGGCGCGCCCCTGTGGTGGCTACAACTGGCGTCGTTGGCCGGGCTTGCCTGGCTGCTGCGACCCGGCGCGGGCCGGGCCCTTGCGTGGCGCCGTGGCGCGCTGATCGGCGGCCTGTTTGCCATGGCTTGGCTGGCGGGCACGCTCTGGTGGCTGTTCATCTCCATGCACGTCTACGGTGGGTTGCCCGCGCCGCTGGCGGTGGCCGCAGTGCTCGGGTTGGCGGCCTTCATGGCGAGTTTCTACGCCACCGCTGCGGGGCTGTTCTGCCATCTTGCGCCGGGCGGCACGCTGTCGGCGGCGCTGCTTTTCGCGGCGCTCTGGTTGCTCGCCGAACTGGTGCGGGGCAACTTGTGGACGGGCCTTCCCTGGGGGGCCGGCGGCTACGCGCATGTCGATGGGCCCTTGTCCCCGCTCGCGCGGTGGGGGGGCGTCTACGGCGTGGGGGCCGTGGCCGCAGGCGTGGCCATGCTTGCCGCGCAGGCGCGCCGCGCGCATCTGCGCAGCCGGCGCGCATGGGCGCTGGTGCTCGCGGGCGGGACGCTGCTCGCCGCCGCTGCGCTGGCCCGCCACTGCGCGCTCGGCGCGTGCGACACCACGCCGCGCCCGGAACCGGTCCTGAGCCTCGCATTGCTCCAGGGCAATATCCCGCAGGACGAGAAATTCCAGCCCGGCGGCGGCGTTGCCGTGGCGCTCGAGTGGTACGCCGACGCGCTGCGCAACGCCAAGGCGGACCTGGTGGTGACGCCGGAAACGGCACTCCCCCTGGTGCCCGGGCGGTTGCCCCCCGGCTACCTGGACGGCCTTCGGCAGCACTACGCCCAGGGCTCCCAGGCCGCGCTGCTGGGCATTCCATTGAACGACGCGCAGGGCTACAGCAACTCGGTGCTCGGCCTGAGCCCCGGGATGGCGCTCTACCGGTATGACAAGCACCATCTGGTGCCGTTTGGCGAGTTCATTCCGCCATTTTTCAAATGGTTCATGGCGCTGCTGCGCATCCCGCTGGGGGACTTCGGGCGGGGGGCCGTGGTGCAGGCCCCGTTCGAGTGGGCAGGCCAGCGCATTGCGCCGAATATCTGCTACGAGGATCTGTTTGGCGAAGAGCTCGGCGCGCGCTTTGCCAACCCGGCGTGGGCGCCGACGGTGTTCGTGAATTTCAGCAATATCGCCTGGTTCGGCAACACCGTCGCCATCGACCAGCATCTGCACATCAGCCGCATGCGGGCGCTGGAGTTCGAACGCCCCATGGTGCGCGCCACGAACACCGGCGCCACGGCGATCATCGATTACCGGGGCCGGGTCACGCACCAGCTCGCGCGCCATACGCGCGGCGTGCTCACGGGCACGGTGCAGGGCCGGGGGTTCGACGCGCACAGCGGCTCGGCCATCACGCCCTACGCGTGGTGGGTCTCGCGCTGGGGTCTGTGGCCGCTGTGGATTCTGGGCGCCGTGGTGCTGGCCATTGCCGCAGCGGCGCAGCGGGGCTTGGCGCGCCGCACCCGACGGAGCGCATGCATGCCTTGATAATGGGAGGCCACCGCCGCGCGAGCGGCCGTGGCGCCTGTGTTGCCGCACAACCATGATTTGCAGCGCGGCAGCCACTGTTCTGGAGCACAACTGAAAATGGCAGATTCCTTTTCCTACGAACAACTGATCGCCTCGGGCGAGGGCCGGCTGTTCGACGCCGACAGCGGGCGTCTGCCGCTGCCGCCCATGCTGATGTTCGACCGCATCACGCATATCGACAGCGACGGCGGCGCGCATGGCCTGGGGGGGGTCCGTGCCGAGCTCGACGTGCGTCCCGACCTGTGGTTCTTTGCCTGCCACTTTCAGAACGACCCGGTCATGCCCGGCTGCCTGGGGCTGGACGCCATGTGGCAGCTCATCGGCTTCTACCTGACCTGGCTGCGCTTGCCGGGCCGGGGCCGCGCGCTGGGCGCGGGCGAGGTCCGGTTCAGCGGCGAAGTCGGGCCCGGGGTACAACTTGTCACCTACGAGATTGACATCAAGCGCGTGATCCGGCGTAAGCTGGTCATGGCCGTCGGCGACGCCCGCCTGCTCGCCGACGGCAAGGAAATCTACGTCGCCCAGGACCTGCGTGTGGGTTTGTTCAAACGCGAGGCAGACGGCGCAGCACAGGGAGCCGCAGCATGAAGCGTGTGGTGATCACGGGCGCGGGGATCGTCTCGTGCATCGGCAACGACATGGCCACGGTCACGCAGTCGTTGCGCGCGGGCCGCTCGGGAATCCGCGCCATGCCCCAGTTCACCGAGCTGGGCATGCGCAGCCAGGTCGCGGGCGTGCCGCAGATCGACCTGGAAAAGCGCATCGACCGCAAGCAGCTGCGCTTCATGGGCGACGCGGCCGCCTACGCGCACGTTGCACTGGCCGACGCGATCGCCCAGGCGGGCCTCGCGCCCGGGCAGGTCTCACACCCGCGCACCGGCCTCATCATGGGCTCGGGCGGCGGTTCGCCGGCGAACCAGATCGAGGCGGCGGACATTCTGCGCAGCAAGGGAATCCGCCGCGTGGGTCCGTACCAGGTCACGCGCTGCATGGGCTCGACGGTGTCCGCCTGCCTGTCGACCCACTTCGGCGTCAAGGGCGTGAACTACTCCATCACCTCGGCGTGCAGTACCTCGGCGCACTGCATCGGCGCGGCCGCGCAGCAAATCGCCTGGGGCATGCAGGACGTGGTGTTCGCCGGCGGCGGCGAGGAGGTCACCTGGGGCATGGGCCTGCTGTTCGACGCCATGGGCGCCATGTCCAGCGCGTACAACGCCACGCCCGAGAAGGCTTCGCGCGCCTACGACGCGCACCGTGACGGCTTCGTGCTCTCGGGCGGCGGCGGCGCCGTGGTGCTCGAGAGCCTGGAGCACGCGCAGGCGCGCGGCGCGGCCATTCTGGGCGAGATCATCGGCTTTGGCGCCACCTCCGACGGCGCCGACATGGTGGCCCCCTCGGGCGACGGCGCCGTGGCCTGCATGCGCCAGGCCATCGCCACGGCCACCGAGCCCATCGACTACATCAACACCCACGGCACCTCCACACCCGTGGGCGACGTGCCCGAACTGCACGCCATCCGCAGGGTGTTCGGCGCGCAGGTCCCGCCGTTCTCTTCGACCAAGTCGCTCACGGGCCACTCGCTCGGCGCCACGGGCGTACAGGAGGCCATCTACTGCCTGCTCATGCTGAGCCAAGGCTTCATCGCCGGTTCGGCGAACATCGAAACGCTGGACCCCGCAGCCGAGGGCCTGCCCCTGGTGCGCGAGACGCGCGCCGCGCCGATCCGCACGGCGCTGTCCAACAGCTTCGGCTTTGGCGGCACCAACGCCAGCCTGGTGCTGCGCCGCTGGGAGCACTGATTTTTCAGCCCGTCGGACCGGTCGATGCCACATGTTCTTGCCATCTGCATCGGGGCCTGCGTGGGCGCGCTGGCACGCTGGCGCCTGGGCCTGTGGCTGAGCCCCGGGGGCCTGATTCCCTGGGGCACGCTGGCCGCGAATCTGACGGGCGGCTATCTCATTGGCGTTTGCCTCGCCGTCTTTCACGCCATGCCCGCGTTGGACCCGGCGTGGCGGCTGGCGCTGGCCACGGGGTTTCTGGGGGCGCTCACCACCTTCTCGGGCTTTTCGGCCGAAGTGCTCGAAATGCTGATGGCGCAACGCTATCTGCTGGCCCTGGGCTGCACGGCGCTGCATCTGCTGGGCTCCCTGGGACTGACGCTGCTCGGCATGCGCAGCGCTTCCTGCCTCATGGCAGCGCACGCCTGACGTCCCTGCGCGGGCCTTTCTTTCACCGACCGACACCGCGAGCCCGGCATGCAAGCCAACACCCAACTCAACGAATGCCGCCTGACCGACGCCCGGACCGAACTGCGCCAGCAGGCGCACAACGGCAAGCCCTTGCAGGCAGACGCGCATTGCCTGGCCTTTGCCGACCCGGAATTCATGTCCCGCCGCGAGACGCGCGGCATCCGCTTTCAGTTGGAGATGCTCAAGCCCGATCTGGGGCAGGCCGAGCAGGGAATCGAAAACACGGTGGTGGTGTACGGCAGCGCCCGCTTTGTCGCACCCGACGAGGCGGCGGCCCAGCTGGCAGAGGCCGAGGCCAGCGGCGACGCGCTGCGCGTGCAGCGCGCGCGCCAGGCGCTGCGCAACGCCGGCTACTACGACCAGGCACGCCAGTTCGCCCGGCTGGTCGCCGATTACAGCGAGCGCCAGCGCCCTGCCGACCGCATCTATATCTGCACCGGCGGAGGCCCGGGAATCATGGAGGCCGCGAACCGCGGGGCGCACGATGCTGGCGCGCTGAACGTGGGCCTGAATATCGTGCTGCCGCATGAGCAAAGCGACAATCGCTTCATCTCGCCGTCGCTGAGCTTCAAGTTCCACTACTTTGCGCTGCGCAAAATGCATTTCATGATGCGCGCCAAGGCCCTGGTGGCGTTCCCCGGCGGCTTTGGCACGCTCGACGAATTGTTCGAAGTGCTCACCCTGGTGCAGACCCGCAAGGCCAAACCCGTCCCCATCGTCCTGTTTGGCTCCGACTACTGGAAGCGATTGATCCATTTCGACGTGATGGTCGAAGAGGGCACGATCTGCGCGCAAGATCTGGACCTGTTTCACTACACCGACGATCCCCGGCAGGCCTGGGATCTGATCCGGACGTTTTATCGTTTGTAAAAGCGGCCGCAGCGCGCTGGTCATGGAGCAGCGCGCGGACGGCATGGTTGGCACGCTGGTGTACGCGACGGCGCTGTACGAGCGCGGCACCGTGGAACGTTTTCTGGACAACTACCTCGCCGTGCTGTGCGAGATGACGATACAAGGAGCTTCCCTATGAGCGTTCTTCCCCGCGAGCTGCGCGTCACCCTGGTGTGCAGGACGCTGCCGGCGGTCAACGAGCCCGTGACCGTGGGCATCCAGGACAAGAACCAGGACGTGCACGAGGGCGCGCGCAAGCGCGACGGGCCGGTCGAGTTCAAGTGCGAGGTCCAGGCGCGCGACGCAGGTGGCGGCAAGCTTGATTTCGCGGGGCCGTTCGTGCACGGCAAGCCGGGCGCGCGCTTTCTCTACCTGAGCTGGAAACGCTCCGATTCTTCCGACGTGCTCTGGCTCCAGCGCGTTAAGGTGCCGCTGGCGCTGACGGCGGCCGAGCTCGGCGCAGCGAGCGCGATCCAGGCGGATATCACCGGCCGCCGGCCGCACGCGACCGAGCCAATCGCCTGGACGGCCGGCGGGTGCCGCTGATGGACGCGGCCCCGACGCTGCTCGACACCGCCCGGCTGCACCTGCAGCCGCTGCGGCCTTGTGACGCGCCCGCGCTGTTCCCGCTGTTCCACGATCCCGGGGCGATGCCGTACTGGCACACCCTGCCGCACGCATCCGTGGACGACACGCGCGCGACGATCGAATCCATGCTGCGGCCGCCGCATGCGCGCTGGTGGACGCTGCGCACCGCGGCCGATCCCGCGCGGGCCATCGGCTTCCTCGGGTTCCTCGGCTACGCCGGCATCCCCGGCTTCGGCTATGCGGTGCACGCCGACCACCGTTCGCAGGGCTACGTGCGCGAAGCCGCGCGCGCCGCGCTGGACGAAGGCTTCCGGCAGCTGCGGCTCGACCGCGTCGAGCTGTGGATCCACGAAGCCAACCTGCCGTCGCGGCGCGTCGCCGAGTCGCTCGGCTTCGTGCGGCGCGGGTGCTTCCGCCAGATGTACCCGCGCGAAGGGCGCTCGCGCGAAACCTGGGTGTACGGCGCAACGCCAGTGAGCTGGTGCGCAGGCCGTGCTCATGGAGGACCCGTGCCCATGGCTGCGGGATGGGCCAGCGGTTCTTCCTGCGCCAGCGCGGCAATCTTCACGATCACCAGCGACAGGTTGTCGCCCTTGCCGCACGCCCGGACCCGGGCTTCTTCGACGAGCACCTCCGTCGCTTTCCGGGGTGGCAAGCCGTCCACCACGGACGCGAGTTCGGCCTGCGTGAAGTAGTTCCACAAGCCATCGCTGCAAGCCAGCAGCGCATCGCCTGGTTGCAGCTGCGCGATCGCGTGCGCCGTGACCGGGGGGTCGCGTTCAGCGCCCAGGCAGCCGAGCAGGATGTTCGATTGCGGGTGGCGCTGGGCTTGTTCCTCGGTCAATTCACCCCGGTCCACCAGGGCTTGCACGTACGAGTGGTCGCTGGTGCGAAAAACCAGCTGGTCCCCCCGGAAGTGGTAGATGCGCGAGTCGCCCGCGTGCACCCAGTGGCAGTCGCCACGCGGGTTGATCAGGAAAGCCGCGATGGTGCTGTGGGGTTTCTGCTCGGCCGATATGGCGATCAGCCGGATGACGAGGTGCGTTTCTTCGACCATGTTCCTGAGCAGGGCCGCCGCGTCGTCGGCGTCGGGCGAGTAGCGCTCGAACAGCTGCTGCGCCGTGAACACGATCTGGTCGGATGCATGGCGCCCGCCGCTGCGCCCGCCCATGCCGTCGGCAATCACGCCGAGCACGCAGCCATTGTGCCTCTCGTGCGAGATCAGGGCCACCTGATCCTGCTGGTATTCCCGGTCACCCTGGTGGATGCCGGTGGATGCAATAAGGCGGAACCCTTTGGTCATGCTGGTGGTCGTGTGGGGGCGGCGCGCGCACGCGGTCGTCGGGAAAAGCGGGTCGAGCGCGTATTATCCGGCCGCCCGGGGCGTTTTTTCACTCCCACGGCACCCCCGCCTTGAAACCCAACCCCCACGCGCCCCCCACGGACAGCGGATCGAACGCACCGCGACGCACAGGCGCGAGCCCCGGCCGCAAGAGCCTGCCGACGACCCTGCCCGAGCGGGTTGCGCAGGTTTTTGCCCCGGACAACGTGCTGGCACGGGTGGATGCGCATTTCCAGCCGCGCGAGGGGCAGACCCGCATGGCCATGGCCGTCGCGCGGACCATTGAAACCGGTGGCGCCCTGGTGGTGGAGGCGGGAACGGGCGTGGGCAAGACCTTCTCCTATCTGGTCCCCGCGCTGCTCAGCGGCGAGCGGGTGCTGCTGTCCACGGCCACCAAGGCGCTGCAGGAGCAACTCTTCGCGCGCGACCTGCCGCGCCTGGTCGAGACGCTGGGCCTGCCCGTGCGCACGGCCCTGCTCAAGGGCCGCGCCAGCTATCTGTGCCGCTACCGCATGGAACTCGCGCGCCAGGATGCCCTGGCGCAAGAACGGGATATTGCGCGGGTGCTGGCCCGGGTGCAGGACTGGTCACGCCACACGCGAGCCGGCGATCTGGCCGAGCTTGCCGGGCTCGACGAGCGCTCGCCCGTGATTCCCCTGATCACGTCCACGCGGGAAAACTGCCTGGGCTCCCCATGCCCGCGGTTTCGTGAATGCCATGTGCATCTGGCGCGGCGCGAGGCGCTTGCGGCCGACATCGTGGTCATCAACCACCATCTCTTTTTTGCCGACGTCGCGGTGCGCGAGTCCGGCATGGCCGAGCTGCTGCCGAGCGTGCGCGTCGTGGTGTTCGACGAAGCGCACCAGATCAACGAGACCGGGGTGCAGTTCCTGGGCGCGCAGCTGTCCACGGGCCAACTGCTGGATTTCGGCAAGGACCTGCTGGCCGCGGGCCTGCAATATGCCCGCGGCATGGCGGACTGGGCGGGGCTTGCCACCCTGGTGGAACTTGCCGCACGGGACCTGCGCCTTGTGGCGGAAAAAACGCCGGTCGGGTCCAAGCTGCGCTGGACGCAGGAGGCCCCCGAGGGCGTGCCGGGCGCGCAGTGGCAGGACGCGCTGCGCCGTGTCGCAGTGGCTTGCACGCAGGCCCGGGATGCGCTCGCCATGGTCAGCGAGATGGCTCCGGACTTTGTGCGCCTGCATGCGCGCGGCAGCGAGTTGCTGGCGCATCTGGCCCGCTTCTCGGACCCGGCCCCGCCGGATGCGGTGGTGCGCTGGGTCGATGTGGGGGCGCAGCTGCGCCTGATCGAGTCACCGCTGGACATCGCGGTGGCCATGCGCACGCGCGTCCTCGCGGATCCCGCCGAATCCGAATCCGAGTCCGCAGACGGGGACGCGCAACCGCCGGCAATGGACCCCGGAAGGGCCTGGATCTTTACCTCGGCGACCCTGGGTGAGGACGAGCAGCTGACCTGGTTCACGCAGCGCGCGGGTTTGCAGGATGCAGAAATTTTGCGCGTCGCCAGCCCCTTCGACTACGCAGCGCAGGCGGCCCTGTACGTTCCCCGCCATCTGCCCCCGCCCGCAGAGCCGACGCACAGCCGGACCCTGGCGCAGTGGGTGGGAGACGCCGCAGAGCCGCTGTGCGGCCGCACCCTGGTGCTCACCACGACGCTCAAGGCCTTGCGCACCATCGGCGACGCGCTCAAGGCCCGCTTCGAAGCCCGGGACGATCTGCAGGTGCTGGTCCAGGGCGAGTGGCCCAAACGGCGGCTCATGGAGCGCTTTCGCGCCGGGGCCACAGCGGGTCAGCCAGGCTGCGTGCTGGTGGCCTCCGCCACATTCTGGGAAGGCTTCGACGTTCCGGGGGACGCGCTGCAACTCGTGGTCATCGACAAGCTGCCGTTTCCACCGCCGGGAGACCCCTTGGTCGAGGCGCGCGCGCAGCGCATCGAAAAGGCGGGCGGGAAGGCGTTCCCTTCGTATTCGCTGCCCGAGGCCGCGGTGGCGCTCAAGCAGGGCGCGGGGCGCCTGATCCGGCGCGAGTCGGACCGGGGCATTCTGGTGATCGGCGATACCCGGCTGCTCACCATGGGCTATGGCCAGCGCCTGCTGGCTGCGTTGCCGCCCATGCGGCGGCTCGCGTCCGAACAAGAGTTTGCCGCCGCCTTGCAGGCACTCAGAACCGCTCCCTGATCCAGAAAGAAAGCACGCCGCAGCGGCGCGCGCCGGTGCCCGGCGGAGAACCATGCTTCGCAGCGCAGGGAGTCACGGATGCAACACGCTGATGACACACTGCTCCGCTTTTGCATGCGTCTCCCCCGATGCTTGCCGCATCCTGGCTTGTCTACCCGACCCGGTTTCGCAAGGCTTGAACCCGGATCACCGTGCGCGCAACCAGCGGTTGGGGCCCCGGAGGGCTGACGTGGCGCAATTGTTGCTGCCACAGGAGCACCGCATGCGCAGCCGCGACAGCCAAGGGCCTTGCCATGCGAAATCTTTTCCGCAGACCGACTCAAGGCTTGGCACATCGACATGCTCGACGCAGGCGGGCACAGGACCCGGACTTTGCTGGCCATGGGGCACGCCGGCCAGCGCATTGATCGCGGCTGGACACTCATCGAGCTGCTGCTCAGCGTCGCGCTGGCAGCGGTGCTGATGGGCTTGGCGGCGCCCAGCCTTGTGCAGTATCAGCGCAACTCCGAGCTCAGCGCGCTCACGAACACGCTCCTGGCCTCGATCAACGCGGCCCGGTGGGAGGCGTTGAAAACCGGCAAGAATGCCTTTGTCCGGCCGCGCGGCACGGGCTGGAACAGCGGCTGGGTCGTTTATGTGGACGCCAACCGGGACAGTGTGTACACGCACGCCGCGGACATCACGGTGCAGGTCCAGGGAGCGGTGAAGAGCCATTTCAACGTCACCGGGAACAACACTGCCGCAGGCGCCTCCCCCTACGTCAAATTCGACAGCTCCGGCTACTCCACGAACCTGGGCGGGGCGCCCGTGGCCCTGAGCCTGTCGATTGCACGCACCGACGTACCCCCTGCCCGCGTGCGGGAGGAGACACGGCGCATCGTCGTGGCGCGCACGGGCAGGGTGAGAACCTGCAAACCCGGGCACGCGGGCTGCCCCGCCTCGACGACCCGACAAGTTGGCGCAGAGTAAACTGCGGCTCCCCTGCCCCGGAGCGCCCGGGATGGGGATCCTGAAAACATGCACACAAAGGAATTCCAACATGGCGGATTCCACCATCTGGTGGCTTATAGCGGGGACCGTGGTCGTGGCGGAGCTGCTCACCGGAACGTTCTATCTGCTCATGCTGGCCCTGGGGTCGGTTGCCGCTGCCGTTGCGGCGCATCTGGGCCTGTCCGCGGCACTGCAAACGGCAGCGGCCGCCATCGTCTCCAGCGCGGCGCTGCTCGCCTGCTACCAGCTGAAGAAAAAACGCCCTGGAGATCCCCGTGCTCCTTCTGAGCACAGTGTGAGCCTGGATGTCGGCGAGACCGTCCTGATCGAGCGCTGGGGCACCGACGGCACGGCCACCGTGAAGTACCGGGGCGCCCAATGGACCGCCATCCACCGCCCCGATGCCACACCCTGCACCGGACGGCACCGCGTCGTGGAACTGGTGGGAAGCCGCCTGCTGGTCGATCCGCTGTAAGGGAAGCGGCACGCCAACCGCCAACCGCCCCCCGAGTTCCCCGTTCCCCTGTTTGCCAGCAAAGAAAGTTTTTTCATGGAAATCCTTGCCATCATCCTCCTGATCATTGCCGTGATCTTCATCGCGCGTTCCGTCCAGGTCGTTCCCCAGCAAAACGCCTGGGTCAGGGAGCGCCTGGGCAAATACGCAGGCACCCTCACGCCGGGGCTGAGCTTTCTGCTGCCCTTCATCGACAAGGTGGCGTACAAGCACAGCCTCAAGGAAATCCCGCTCGATGTGCCCAGCCAGGTCTGCATCACCCGCGACAACACCCAGTTGCAGGTGGACGGCATCCTGTACTTCCAGGTCACGGACCCGATGCGCGCGAGCTACGGTTCGTCGAACTACATCGTGGCCGTGACGCAGCTGGCGCAAACCTCGCTGCGCTCGGTCATCGGCAAGCTGGAACTGGACAAGACCTTTGAAGAGCGCGACATCATCAACGCCCAGGTGGTGCAGGCCATCGACGAGGCGGCGCTGAACTGGGGCGTGAAAGTGCTGCGCTACGAAATCAAGGACCTGACGCCGCCGAAGGAAATCCTGCACGCCATGCAGCAGCAGATCACCGCAGAGCGCGAGAAGCGCGCGCTGATTGCAGCCTCCGAGGGCCGCCGCCAGGAGCAGATCAACATCGCCACGGGGGAGCGCGAGGCCTTCATTGCGCGCTCGGAGGGCGAGAAGCAGGCGGTCATCAACAAGGCGCAGGGCGAGGCCGAGTCCATCAAGGCCGTTGCCGAAGCCACGGCGCAGGCGATCGAGCGGGTGGCCGGCGCCATCCGCCAGCCCGGCGGAGAGCAGGCGGTCCAGCTCAAGGTCGCCGAAAAAGCCATCGAGGCCTACAGCCAGGTGGCGTCGGACGCCACGACCACCCTCATCGTGCCGAGCAATATGACCGAGGTGGCGGCGCTGCTTGGCTCGGCCATGAAGATGCTCCAGACGACACCCAAGGGCAGCTGACTCCTTCAGGCCCGCTCGAAGTGGAACACCGCCGTGCCCGCGCGGGCATTGGGTAGCCAGCGCACAGTGCGCCCATCCTGCAGGCCGAACGACTCCAGGATGCGCAGGCTGTTCTTGGTGGCCAGCACCTCGAAGTCCTTGTACGTGCCCACGCGGATGTTGGGCGTGTCGTACCACTGGTAGGGCAGGCGGCGGGTCACGGGCATGCGCCCGCGCAGCACGGACATGCGGTTTGGCCAGTGCGCAAAATTGGGGAAGGCGACGACGCCCGTGCGGCCCACGCGCGCGGTCTCGCGCAGCATGGTCTCGGCGTTGCGCAGGTGCTGCAGCGTATCGATCTGCAGGACCACGTCGAACGAGTCGTCGTCGAACAGGGCCAGTCCTTCGTCCAGGTTGAGCTGGATCACGTCCACGCCCCGCCGCACGCAGGCAAGCACGTTCGCGTCGGCAATCTCCACGCCGTAGCCGCTGCAGCCGCGTGCACGCTGCAGGTAGTCGAGCATGGCGCCGTCGCCGCAGCCCAGGTCGAGCACGCGCGCGCCCTGCGGCACCAGACGCGCCAGCGCTTCCATGGTGGCTTTGCCGGTCATGGCAGCTCCTTTGCAATGCCATCGAAATAAGAGCGCATCACCCCCATGTAGCGGGCGTCGTCGAGCAGGAAGGCGTCGTGCCCGTGGGGCGCGTCGATCTCCGCGTAGCTCACGCTGCGGCAGTTGTCGAGCAACGCCCTGACGATTTCGCGGCTGCGCCGGGGCGCAAAGCGCCAGTCGGTGCTGAAGCTCACCAGCAGAAAGCGCGCGCTGGCCCGCGCCAGCGCGCGGGCCAGGCTACCGTCGTGCGCGCGGGCCGGATCGAAGTAATCCAGCGCCCGCGTGATCAGCAGGTAGGTGTTGGCGTCGAAGTAGTCGCTGAACTTGTCGCCCTGGTAGCGCAAATAGCTCTCGATCTGAAACTCGACGTCCTGCGTGCTGTATTTGAGCGCCAGTCCCGCGCGCAGCTGGCGGCCGAACTTCTCGTTCATCACGTCGTCGCTGAGGTACGTGATGTGACCGATCATGCGTGCGATGCGCAGCCCGCGCTTCGGAATCACGCCGTGGCGGTAGAAATGGCCGCCGTGGAAGTCCGGGTCGGTCACGATGGCGCGGCGGGCCACTTCGTTGAAGGCAATGTTCTCGGCCGTGAGATTGGGCGCGCTGGCGACCACCACCGCATGGCGCACGCGCTCGGGGTATTGCAGCGTCCAGGACAGCGCCTGCATGCCGCCCAGGCTGCCCCCGAGCACGGCGGCCAGTTGCCCGATGCCCAGCCGGTCCAGCAGCCGGGCCTGCGCGTCCACCCAGTCCTCCACCGTGACCACGGGAAAGTCCGCGCCGTAGACCGCGCCCGTGTCGGGGTGCCGGTGCATGGGCCCGGTGGAGCCAAAGCAGGAGCCCAGGTTGTTCACGCAGATGACGAAGAAGCGCTCGGTGTCCACCGGCTTGCCGGGGCCGATCATGTTGTCCCACCAGCCCTCGCTCCTGTCCTGCCCGGCGTAGACGCCCGCCACGTGATGCGATGCGTTGAGCGCATGGCATACGAGCACGGCATTCGAGCGGACGGCGTCGAGCCGGCCGTAGGTCTCGAACGCCAGTTGGTAGTCGCGGATCACCGCGCCGCTTTGCAGCGGCAACGCGTCCGGAAAATGCATGGTCTGGGGCGTGGCAATGAGCGGCATAAAAAAACCCGGCGTCGCTAAGAACGAGGCCGGGCGGAGATGTCGGTCGGGTCTTTAGCAGGATTTATAGAGCGCCCGCAAGCGGTGGCAAATCGGCGCGTGCGGCAAATATACCAAAAGCGCCCGCCGCGCCCATCACGGCGCAGGCGCAAACATCGCCAGCAGCCCCAGCAGCAGAAAAATCACGGCGCAAACCAGATGCACCACGCGGATCGGCAGCCTGCGGGTGATGCGCTCGCCGAACCAGACCACCGGGGCGTTTGCCAGCACCATGCCCAGCGTGCTGCCCGCCACCACCCAAAGGGTGGCGTCGTAGCGCGCGGCCAGCATGAGCGTGGCGAGTTGCGTCTTGTCGCCCATCTCCGCCAGGAAGAACGCCACGACGGTGGTGCCAAACACCCCCCAGCGCGGAGTTCCTCCGGCCTTGTCCGCGTCGGGTTTGTCGGGGATCAGCATCCACGCCGCCATGGCAAGGAACGATGCGCCCAGAATCCAGCGCAGCATCTGCGGGCCCACGAAGGCGGTGACCCAGGCCCCCACGGCCGCAGCCAAGCCATGGTTGGCCAGTGTGGCGGCCAAAATGCCGAGCACGATGGGCCAGGGCCTGCGAAAACGCGCGGCAAGAACGAGCGCCAGCCATTGCGTCTTGTCGCCCATCTCGGCAAGCGCGACGATGGCCGTGGAAATGAAAAAGGCTTCCATGGGGAGGGGTCCTATCCGGCCGGATGGATGGATGACGCATTGACTGCACCCCGACTCCGGCACTGTGGATCGGCGTGCAGTCAATGGTCTCGCCCAGCTCGAAAACCGCATGCGCCATGGGCCGGAACGGCCCAAGTGTGTTGACGCATGCCCCCGGCGCATGGCCTTGCCACACGGTGCCGGGCGGGCTACTCCCCAAAGACCCGCGCAGTCTACCCCACTTACCCGGAAAAGCACTGCAAAACCACGCAATTCCTGCTTTTGGCGTGCGCAGCAGAAATAAAATGCCACGGCTTGCACGAAGTGATCGATAATTGCCGAGTTTTCGTGCTTGGGCACGGAGACTTGGCTCAGCGGTGAATGGTCGGTTTCGCGTCTTTGAAGTCGTCACAGGTTTGTTGATTGCGTCGGGCTCCATCGCGTTTTCATGTTTTTTTCAGGAGTCCTTCATGGGCAACAAACTCTACGTGGGCAATCTGCCCTACTCTTTCCGCGACGAAGACTTGCAACAGACCTTCAGCCAGTACGGCTCGGTCGGTAGCGCCAAGGTCATGATGGAGCGCGACACCGGCCGCTCCAAGGGCTTCGGCTTTGTCGAAATGGGCAGCGATGCCGAGGCGCAGGCCGCAATCCGCGGCGTGCATGGCCAAAGCTTTGGCGGCCGTGACCTCGTGGTCAACGAAGCGCGCCCCATGGAGCCCCGCGCTCCCCGCAGCGGCGGCTATGGGGGCGGTGGCGGTGGCGGCGGTGGTGGTTACGGCGGTGGCCGCAGCAGCTATTGAAAAACCTTGGCAGCAATCCCCGGGGTCTGCCGACGCCCAGGGGGCTGCCACAGCATGTATCGCGGCTTGCTTTTTCCGCAAAAGTATGGCCCATAATGGGCGGCGGGCCTGCCCCGCACCCCAAGTTTGCGGTGATCCGTCAGTTTCACGCTGAGAGCGTCATTGAGATTAGCTGGCTGCGTTTTCGGGACTCCATCGCTTAGATGCTTTTTCCACGTGTTTTTGAGGAGTCCCTCGATGGGCAACAAACTGTACGTCGGCAACCTGCCGTACTCGGTGCGTGACGGCGATTTGGAACAGGCTTTTGGCCAATTCGGCGCCGTGACCAGCGCCAAGGTCATGATGGAGCGCGACACGGGTCGATCCAAGGGCTTTGGCTTCGTGGAAATGGGCAGCGACGCAGAGGCCCAGGCCGCGATCACCGGCATGAACGGCCAGCCTCTGGGCGGCCGCAGCATCGTCGTCAATGAAGCCCGTCCCATGGAGCCCCGTCCACCCCGCAGCGGTGGCTACGGGGGTGGTGGTGGAGGGGGGGGCGGCGGCGGTGGTGGCAACTACGGCGGCGGTCGCAGTGGCGGTGGTGGCTACGGTGGCGGTCGTGATGGTGGCGGCGGCCGCGAAGGCGGTGGCGGCGGCTACGGGGGTGGTGGTGGCCGCGGCGAGGGCGGTTTCCGCAGCCCCTACGGCTCGGGCCCCCGCGGCGGAGGTGGTGGCGGAGGCGGCGGCCGCAACAACAGCGGCTACTGAAAACCGCTCTCCCGCCGACCCCGCGCGCTTCCTCCCAGGGGCGCGCAAACCCCCACACACCCAGCGCAGACGCAGCGGCTACTGCTCGCCGTGGCGTTGCTTGCGCGGGCGGCCCGCGAACAGTTTGTCGAACAGCACATTCGGCATCCCGCGCAGCAGCTTCGCCACCACGGCCATCTGCCAGGGGATGACCCGGTAGCTCGCACCCGCGCCGATGGCATCGAACGCGCGCTCCGCAAAATCACCCACAGGCAGCAAAAAGGGCATGCGGTAGCGGTTCCGGCGTGTGAGCGGGGTATCCACATAGCCTGGCAACAGAGTGACCACGCGCACCCCGTGCGCCCGCAGTTCGCCGCGCAGGCTTTCGCAGTAGCTGACGACCGCCGCCTTGCTCGCGCAGTACGCCCCATGCCCGGGCAGACCCCGGATTGCGGCCACGCTGCCAATGCCGACCAGCGTGCCGCTGCCCCGCTGGACCATGGCGGCGACAAACGGCTGGAACGTGGCGGCCATGCCGACGGTATTCGTGGCAAAGGTGCGCGCCATCACGTCGATATCGCCGCGCACGGCGCTATCCATGCCGACGCTGATGCCGGCGTTCGCGATGACCACATCGGGCAGGCCCTGGCGCGCGATGCATTCCTGTCCGGCGGCGACGATGCTCTCGATGCGCGTGACGTCTGCCGCATAGATTTCGCAGCGGTCGGCGCTTATTTTCTCTGCGTCCGCCCACGCGCTGAGCTCGGCACTGCGGCGTGCCACCAGGGCCAGACGGTAGCCCGCCCGGTGGAAGCGCAGGGCCAGTGCCTGGCCAATTCCGCTGGACGCGCCCGTGATGAAAACGAGGCCCATGGGCAGGGGTTGGCAGCGGGTCAAACGATTCACCGGGCTTTCAAACGGTCTTCATCCGGCCGGTGGTCCAGCGGGAGGCGAAGGCCGGAACGTCGCTCAGGCGCCGGAGCAGATCGGCCCCCGAGGGGGTGACGACGTAGCCCTCGCTGCCATGATCGACGAAGCCTGCTTCGCGCAATTCCTTGATGCGGGTATTCAGCGTATTCGGGGTGATTCCGCCCACGCTGTCTTGCAGCAGACGAAAGGTCTGAGGGTGGCCGTCCTTCAGGGCCCACAGCACGCGCAGCGCATAACGGCATTCGAGTTTTTCGAAAAGCTGGTTGATGGCGGCATTTTCTTTGGCACGCATGGACGCACCTCCTTGCGCAAATGGTGGATCAAAGTTCGTAGCAGGACTGCTTTGCGGTTCCACCAATCCGCCGGAACCACTATAGCGCGGAGCCTGTTTCGCTACAAGTTTGGTAGCTGCAACAGCTGTCGCCAAGGGAGCAGCGCCGAGGAAACCGACGGCCGCCTCGGCGCAGGTGCAGGCTCCTAATCCGGATCGGGCGCATCGGGGCGGCTGCCGCAGCCATGGGCCCCTGCTGCGGCGCGCAGCATCGGCGCATCGCGGTCCACGCCAGCGGCGGCCAGCCGCTGCGTGTACTTGGCCCACAGCGCATCCTGCTGCTGGCCCAGTTCATAGAGATAGTCCCAGGTGAAGATGCCGCTTTCGTGGCCGTCGGAGAAGATCGGCTTGACGGCGTAGTTGCCCACCGGCTCGAGCCCCAGCAGGCCTACCTCGCGCTTGCCGGTCTGCAGCACTTCCTGGCCCGGCCCATGGCCCTGCACCTCGGCCGATGGCGAATACACGCGCATCAGCTCGAAGGGGATGCGAAACCGGGCGCCGTCGGAGAACACCGCTTCGAGCACCCGCGATTTCTCGTGCACCGTGAGGGCCTGCGGCGTGGGCGCGCCCGCTGTCAAACCGGCCATGGATTTTCCTTGTCCTGAACCCGAACGACCGCCTGCCCGATAAGTGTCGGGGGGTGTCGGCATGGGGCGAGTATCACCGATTCACGCCCTGCTACCCCCGCCCACGGCAGCCACGGTCAGCCATGCTCGTCCAGGATGATTGCTGCCCCTTTCTCCGCCACCATCATGGTGGCGGCATTGATGTTGCCGGACGTGATGTTCGGAAACACCGACGCATCGACGACCCGCAGGCCCCGCACGCCATGCACCTTCAGCGCCGCGCTCACCACGGCCGTCTCCGGGTCCGGTCCCATCGCGCAGGAGCCGCACAAGTGATAGATCGAGCCGGCTCGTTCACGAAAGAACTGCAACATGCTGGCGGCGTCGGTCACGCTGCTGGCCGGACTGACTTCTTCGGCAATCAGAGCGCACAAAGCCGGCGTCTGGACCAACTCACGAACCAGACGCGCGCCCTGCACCGCTTCATCGCGATCCTTTTGCGTGCTCAGATAATTCGGGCGTATCGCTGCCGGCACGGCGGCATCGGCCGAAGCAATCTCAATGCTGCCGCGGCTGCTGGGACGGCAGGCATTGAAGCACAGCAGAAATCCGGAATACGGATCCGGTTTCAGACGGGTCTTGGGATTTTCCGGGATCGTATAGGACAGCGGATTGAAATACAGCTGGATGTTGGGGTTGCGCTCCTGCGGGCTGCCTTTGAAAAACCCGCCCGCCTGGTTGACGCTGAGCGCCAGCGGTCCGCAGCGCTTGAACAGGTATTGCATGCAGGCTTTGATCTGCCCATACCACGAACCCAGTTCATCATTCAGCGTCTTGCGCTTGGCGCGAAAATGGAACGAAGCGCACAGATGGTCTTGCAAGTTGCAACCGACTGCGGGCAAATGGTGGCGCAAGGCAATGCCATGGCGCGCCAGCAATGCGCTGTCGCCGACGCCGGACAATTGCAGCAATTTCGGTGAATCCACCGCGCCCGCAGCAAGGAGGACCTCCCGGCGGGCACGAAATGTACGCAACTGGCCGCGCTGACGCACCACCACGCCGCTGGCACCCCGGTTGCCGTCAAACAAAATCTGTTCGGCCACAGCGTCGGTCTCGACCTGCAGGTTGCCGCGCCCCAGGGCCGGGTGCAGATAGGCGACAGCGCTGGAATCGCGCATGCCGCTGCGGATATTGGCTTCGTAGATGCCAGCGCCTTCGAAGTGCTCGCCGTTGAAATCGTCGGTGAGCGGGTAGCCGGCCTGCGCGCAGGCTTGCAGATAATCATGGCAAATCGGATGCGCGGCCTGTTTCATCTGCGTGATGCCGATCGGGCCACGGCCGCCACGCAGTGGCGTTTCACCCAACGGATGGCTTTCCAGCTTCTTGAAATACGGCAACACGTCGCGATAGGCCCAGCCGGGATTTCCGGCAGCCTCCCAGTCGTCGAAATCGCAGGGCTGGCCGCGCACATAAACCATCGCGTTGATCGCGCCGGAACCGCCGATCACCTTGCCACGCGGCGCATACAGCCGGCGCCAGAATATTTTCGCTTCCGGCTCGCTGTAGTACATCCAGTTATAACGCGGGTCGTAGTACGTCTTGACGAAACCGATCGGCAACCTGAGCCACCATGAGGTATCCTGACCGCCGGCTTCGAGCAATAGCACGCTGTGCCTGCCCGATTCGCTCAGGCGGTGGGCAAGAATGCAGCCGGCCGAACCGGCACCGATGATGATGAAATCGAAATTCACTGTGCTTTCTCATTGCGCCAGCGCTTCTTCCAATTGTCGTTGGACGGGCGCTTGACATCGAAGGGCTCGGGGTCCATCGAGATATGCAGCTTGGTGCCGGTATAGGGCGAATGGGCTTCCACCACGTCCATGTTCAGTTCGATGCCAAGGCCCGGCTCGCGTGACGGGATGATGAAACCATCTTCCCACTGGATGGGCTTTTTCAGAAGCTCGGCGTGGAAACCCTGCCAGGTCAGAATGCTTTCCTGGATCAGGAAATTGGGCGTCGCCGTCGCCAGCTGAATGCTGGCGGCAGCACCGACCGGGCCGTTGTACAGATGCGGTGCAATCTGGGCGTAGAAAGCCTCGGCCATGCCGGCGATTTTCTTGGCTTCCAGGATACCGCCCACGCGGCCCAGATTCATTTGCAAAATGGAGGCGGCCCCGCGGTTGAGCAGATCGAAAAACTCGTATTTGGTGCTCAGGCGCTCACCCGCCGCGACCGGGATGCTGGTCTTGCCGGCGACGATCGCCATGGCGTCGGCCTGTCCTGGCGGCACCGGTTCTTCGAACCACAGCGGGTCGTATTTTTCCAGACGATGCGCCAGCCGCACCGCCGACGCCGGTGTCATCTGGCCGTGCGTACCGAACAGCAAATCGCATTTGTTGCCGACGGCAGAACGGATTTTTTTGCAAAACTCTTCTGATTTATCGATCACTTCCAGCGACAGATGGTGGCCTGAGTACACGCTGTACGGACCGGCTGGATCGAATTTGACCGCGGTGAACCCCTGCTTCATCAGATCCATTGCACATTCCACCGCCAGATCGACGTCATCGTAGTCGTATTCGCCTTTGGCGTTTTTCGGATAAAGGTAGGTATAGGAACGCAGGCGCTCGTGCACGCGGCCGCCGATCAGTTCGTACACCGGCTTGCCCGCGGCCTTGCCGATGATGTCCCAGCATGCCATTTCCAGGCCGCTGGCGATTCCCATCATGGTGAGATCGGGCCGCTGGGTGAAACCGCTGGAATACGCTGCGCGGAAGAAGCGCTCGATGTGGTGCGGATCATGATTCAGCAGATACCGCTCAAAGACATCGTCGATGGCCGGCAAAATCACCTTGGGATGGAAAGTGGATGCGTAGACTTCGCCCACCCCCTCAATGCCGCAATCGGTCTTCAAGCGCACGAAGATCCAGTACATGCCACCAAAGTATGGTGGCGGCACGGCGACGGCGTAGGATTTCATCGAAACGACTTTCATGGCTGCACCTTGTCCCTCTTGGCTGAATACTTGAAATGGAACGCGACTGCCGTGCCAAGCAGGCCGCTCGCCGCGATATAGGCAAAATACAGTTTGTAGCCGGGTGCGCCGGGGTAGTGACGGGCAATCGCGCTGTTGATCATGGGCAGGAAGATGTCCGGCGAATAGGCGATCACCGAGACGATGCCGATGGCCAAACCGGTGATTTGCCTGGGCACTTGGCAGGTGTCCAAAATCGCCCAGTACAGACCCCGCACGGCGTAGGTCATGACGCCTATCAGCATCACGATCAACAGCATGAAATACATGCCGCCGCCGACCGGGAACAGCGCCAGCGCGATCAGCCCGATCGAGGCCAGCAGCATGCTCCAGAACAGCATTCCTTCATTGCCGTAGCGGTCGCCCAGAAAACCGGCGCCGATGCCGCCGATGGGACGCATCCACAGCTTGATGACCGTGATGACGCCGGCGGCAAGCGCGCTGATTCCGTAGCCCTCTTGCAGATAGGCGGAAAAAGAATACGTGGCCCAGAACAATTGGTAGCCGCAAAAAATGACCAACGCCACCCCCCACAGGCGCGGAATCGCGGCCAGGACTTTCAAGTCCTGCCATAGCTGGCTGCTGACTTTCCGCGCACCGGCAGCCGCTGCCACGGCAGGCTGCGCTTGTGTTTCCTGTTCGACGAAAATGAAGATCAGCAGCGCAATCCCCAGGCAGGTGAAGGAATACATGCAGATCACCGGCTGCAACGCTTCCTGCGGCGGTGCATCGTCGCCGCCCGCTGCGGCGAACAAGGCCACTGCCACCGTCGCCAGCATGGCCTCGATCAGGCCACGCCCACCATCCAGGATGCCAAAGAAACGCCCTTGTTCCGAGGCCTCTGCCAGCAGTTTCACGCCCTTGATCAGCGAGGCCCAGAACGTCAGCCCTGCCGCCAGTCCCCAGCCGATGAAAATCCATTGCAGCGCGACATGGCCCGGATACGTGGCGAACCAAAAACCCAAGACCCCTACCAGCACCAGCGAGAAGCTGGTCAGTATGCGTGGCGAAAATCGATCGGCGAGCCAGCCGCTGGGCAGATAGGTCACGGCATAAACGATGCCCAGCATGGTGTAACAGCGACCGAGATCCGCGGCAGTGATGCGAAAAGCGGCGAGCACGCTGGCTTCGAAATTCTGGCGCAGGTACAGCAGCGGATAAATCGCCCCCGCAGCCAGCAGCAACAAGAAAAACTGAAAATAGCGCGCCAGATTCCGCGGGGGCGTGGGCATTCCGCGCGCCTGTGGCAGGGTGTCATCAAGCATTGTCTCGTCCTTTTGTTATGCGTCGGCATCGTTGGTATTGCGGTTGCTGCCTTTGTTGCACCCTTGGCTTGGCACCTCCATTCAGTACTTCATGACCACCAGACGTGTCTGGGTAAATTCCAGCATGCCATGCTTGCCGTCGTCTCCACCCAGACCGGAGCGTTTCCAGCCCGCGTGGTAGCCCTGATACGGGTCCGCCGGCGTGCGGTTCACGTACAGTTCCCCGGCCTCGATCCGGTTGGCAAAGCGCATCGCTGTGCGGTAATTCTCCGTGTACAGCACCGAGGACAGACCGAACTGATGGTCGTTGGCCATCTCCAGCGCGTGCTCCATGCCGTCGCATGGCAGCATGCACAACACCGGCCCGAAGACTTCCTCCTGGACGATTTCAGCGTCCTGACGGCAGTTGCTCAGCAAGGTCGGCGGATAAAAATAACCCGGCCCCGGTGGCAGCACGCCGCCGAGTTCCAGCGTGGCACCAGCCGCGACTGCGCGCTCGACCATGCCGTGGACACGGTGGCGCGCTGCATCGCTGATCAGTGGCCCCATGCATTCGGGGTGCATGGCACGATTGCCTGGCTGGTACGCCGCCAACTCCTTTTTCAGCAAAGCCAGCAGCGGCGCGTGGACGCTGCGCTCGGCGTAGACCCGCTCGACGGCGGTACATAGCTGCCCGCAGTGGGTCGTTCCGGATGCGGCGATTTCCCGGGCAGCCTGCTCCAGATTGGCGTCGGACGCGACGATGGCCGGGGTCTTTCCGCCCAGTTCCAGCGAGATTTTGGCGATGTTCGCCTTGGCGTATTCGAGCACCTGGCGGCCGGCGTTGACGCTGCCTGTCAGGGTAATCATGCCGACTGGCGCCTGCGTGCACAGCATGGCTGCCGTGGCATGGCTCATCGCCAGAATGTTCACGACACCGGCCGGGAGACCGGCAATCCCTATCGCCTGCGCAATCTCGAACGCCGAGCACGGTGTGTGATTGCTGGGACGGACCACCACGGTATTTCCGGTAATGAGCGCCGGCGCGATTTTGCGCAGCAAGGTGTAGACCGGAAAATTGAACGGGATCAGGCACGCCACCACGCCGATCGGCGCGCGGTGCAGCAACAGGTTTTCTTCGGGGTTGTCGCCGGGGATGATTTCACCCTCGATGCGCCGGGCCCATTCGGCGTGGTAGCGCGTGATCTCCGCGGCGTACCGCGTTTCGTTGACGGCGTCCTGCAGGCTCTTGCCGGATTCCAGCGCCAATGCCGCGCCTATGCTCGGTGCCTGCGCGATCAGGGCGTCCGCCAGTTTCTGCAGATGAGCGCCTCTTTCGACCGCGCTCAGGTTGCGCCACGCTTGCTGTGCCTTGGCGGCCATGTTGACGGCATCCACCGCGACCTGCGGGCTGGCGCACGCGGCCTGCGCGACCGGCTCCCCGGTGGCCGGGTTGCGGACGATGATGACCTCGCCATCGGTGTTCCCAACAAAACGATTGCCGATGAAATTGCAATAGGTTTGCATGCGGTTCTCTGAAACTGCTCAAGGCCCGGTCAAGTTGGCAGCGGGGAGAATCTGCGTTCCACTGCCCGCGTGTCTTGGTTGACGCACGCTGCCGCAAGTTTTGGCAGAGCATATCCTTGGCGTGATCAGAGCTTGCGTCCAATACAAAAATCAGATGCGCCAATCTGATTTGGGCATGCATGCTCTGCGCGTATTTTTGCTTGGCTGGCCGGACGTGGCCACGCGCGGATATCTACGCGACGGCAAGCACGTGGATTGGCAACGCCGCCATGGCGCAAAAGGCATCGGCTTCGTGTGCCGATATTTTCGGGGCAGGACACCCCGTGTGCCGCCCCGCAAAGAGTTCCACGAGTCAGAACCAGAACCCGTCGTGCGCCACGTCCGACGCCTGCCCCACGATGGACAGCGGCATCTGCGCTGCGGCGCCGGGCGCGGTGATGCTGCCGTCGGCCTGGCCGTCGGCGTCGAACGGCCCGCCATCGGTGATCGAGAAGTCCAGCCGCAGCCGCCCGCCTTCCAGCGCCGTCTTGCCGCCGTAAGGGCTGCTCGCCAGGTTCACCCAGGTGCCGGTGCTGTCTTGCAGCCAGTAGCCGTTGGCGCCGATCTCCGGGTCCACGTACAGGCTGAAGGTCTCGCTGCTGCCAGCGGCGGTCTCCAGCGCGGCCTGGAAACTCGTCAGCGCGATCGGCGTCTCCAGCGCCTGGGGCGTCCGGGCGGGGGCCGCCTCTTGCTCCAGGCTGGTGATGCGGGTGTCGCTGCCAGGGTGGACCTTGCCGTCCTGGCTGTCGGCGACCAGGGTCACCGAGGTGCCGGAACGGCTGCTGGTCGTGGCGCCGAAGGAGCTGACTGCGGCCTGCGCGCTGTCCTGGATGTCGTCCGCGTTGCCGTCGCCGGGGGCCGCCCCCGCGGGGCCGATGGCCTGATTTTCCTGCGCGTCGGGCACACCGTCGCGGTCCGCATTCGGTTCTTCGGAGCTGGGCGCGCGCGTGCGTGCCGGCGTGTCGTTGAGCACCTCCGTGGCGCCAAAGCTGGCTGCGTCGTTGCCTGCGGCGTCCTGTATCGCCTTGGTGTCGTTGTCGGTCGTGGGATCCTTGTAGGCGACGCTCACCGACTGGTCGTGGTAGGTGAGCGCCGTGGTCAGCGTGAGCGTGACGGTCTTCGCCCGGGCATCGACGGCGACGTGGGTGACGGCATTGGCGACGTTATGCACAAGCACCGCAAAGGCCTCGGTGGCCGGCTTGCGCGCCGGGTCCGCGTCCAACGGGCCCATGTCGGTGTAGCTGAGCACCAGTTGATCGCCGTTGACCCTGGGGCGCGCGGCGTCGGTGGTGATCAGCTGCGGGGGCGTGCTGTCCACGATGAAGTTGTCGCTGCTGGCGGTGCCAGTACCGGCGTTGCCTATGGCGTTGGTCACGCCCGCGAGGTTCACGCTGATGGTGTTGCTCGCGTCGTTGGCGTTGGCCGCGGGCGTGAAGGGGGCTGTCCAGGTTTTTCCGTTGTCGCTGGTCGTGAGCGCGCCGAGCGTGCCGATGGCAGGGTCGGGGAGCGCAATGTCCTCGCGCGTGAAGCCGTTGACGGTCTCGCTGAAGGCGATGGTGACGGTCGTTGTTTCGCCCGCAGCGAGGGCCGTATCGGCCAGCATGATGGTGGCGGTGGGCCGCACGGTGTTGACCGTGTAGTTGTCGCTGGTGGCGCTGCCGGTACTGGAGCGGCCTGCCATGTTGGCCACGCCCGCGAGGTTCACGCGGATGGTGTTGCTCGCGTCGCTGACGTCGCCCTTGGGGGTGAGGGTGGCGGTCCAGGTTTTGTTGTTGACGGTCGTGAACGGGCCGAGCGCGCTGGTGTTGGGGTCAAGCACGATGTCATCGATCGTGAAGCCGAGGACCACCTGGTTGAAGGTAAAGGTGACGGTCGTTGTTTCGCCCGCTGTGAGCGCGGTATCGGCCAGCGTGATCGTGGCGGCAGGTGGCGCGGTGTTCACGATGAAGTTGTCGCTGGTGGCGCTGCCGGTACCGGCGGTGCTGGTGGTGCCGGTGACGTAGGTCACGCCCGCGAGGTTCACGCGGATGGTGTTGCTCTCGTCGATGACGTTGTCCGTGGGCGTGAAGGTGGCCGTCCAGGTTCTGCCGTCGGCGCTGAGTATGGGGTCGCTGAGCGTGCCGTTGGCCTGGGTCCGGTCCACGTCATCAATCGTGAAGCCGGTGACGGGTTTGTTGAAGGCAATGATGACGGTCGCCTTTTCTCCCGTCGTAAGGCGGTCAGCGGTCAGCGTGACGCGTGCGCTCAGGTCGGTTGTCTGGTCTGTGCTGCCGGGCCGGGTGTCAATGGTGTAGTTGCTGCTGACGGATTCGGCGCTCGGCTTGTTGCCCGCCAAGTCCGTCACGCCGCGCAAGTTGACGCGGATTTCGTTGACGGCAGCGTTGATATTCGCTGTGGGCGTGAAGGTGGCGGTCCAGGTCCTGCCATCTGCGAGGGCGGTCAGCGGACCCAGCGTGCCGTGGGCCTTTAACAGATTGATGTCGGATTCTTCAAAGTCGGTGACGGGCTCGACGAAGCTGAAGGTGACGGTGGTGGTTTCGCTCGCGGTGAGGGCGCTGTCGCCCAGCGTGATGCTGACGCCGGGCGCCCAGACGTCGATGTCGTAGGTGACCGTGGAGACGGCCTGGCCCACACCGGCTTTGCCTGCGAGGTTGGTCACGCCGGCGAGGTTGATGCTGATCTGGTTGCCCGTTGAGTTGAACCGGGAGGAGTCGCCGCGCAAATCATCCCACCCCGGAGCCGTCAGCGTGACCGTCCAGGTGATGCCGTCGTCGGTGCTTTGCAGCTTGGACAGCTTCGCGTAACCGCCCACGGCCAGATCTTCGATGCTGAAGCTGTTGGCAGCGATGGCTTCGGCGAAGCGGATGGTGACGGTGGTGCTCTCACCCATGCTCAGTTTGTCGTCGCCGATCGTGATCGGGTTGACGGTGGCCAGCATGGGGGGGCGCCGGGCGTCCCCGGTGTTCGTGGTCTCGTCCGCCCGGAGGCTGGAGTCGGCCAATCTGGTGCTCACATCGACGCGCATGGTGCCTGGATGGTGGGGTGGGTGGTGGCGGGGGTTTGGGCGCGTATCCCTGGGGACATGGCCGGTGATTGGCGTTACTTCATGGGGGCGGGGTGCCCGCACCCC
Organism: Verminephrobacter aporrectodeae subsp. tuberculatae; assembly: GCF_026127385.1. Lineage (NCBI taxonomy): Bacteria > Pseudomonadati > Pseudomonadota > Betaproteobacteria > Burkholderiales > Comamonadaceae > Verminephrobacter > Verminephrobacter aporrectodeae. The sequence continues at coordinate 1,299,207 of NZ_QZCX01000001.1, read as the reverse complement.
CGTATGCCTGCCTCTGGCGCCAAGCGATGGCCTGTCTGCCGTGGTGCATTCGCCGACGCCGCTTTCAGGCGCCCATTGATGACCCTGCACCCCTGCGAGTCGCCTGCGGCCTGGCAAGGCCGGTTGCGCAGCGTCCGCTGGTTCGGGAACCGCGCCCGTTGGCATGGCGCAGGGGATGCCCGGCGCTCAAGCCGTGCCAAGCCCCTGCCACCACGCGGGTATGCGATGCATGCGAAGGAGGGACGACCCGACATGCGATGCATCGTATGGGGCGGATTTCAATTTCATAGCCGGTAAACGGTAAGACATGTGCCTATCCATCGGATCGTCCGGCAACCGCGGGCATGGGCGATTGCGGCATGCGCCTACGCCTTGTCCAGCGGAACGGCGGTGGTGCATTTCAGTTCTTCCATGGCAAAGCTCGAACTGACGTCGAACAACTCGGCGATACGGATGAGTTTTTTGTACACCAGGTCGTAGCCGGAGATATCGGACACAAGAACCTTGAGCAGGTAATCGATATCGCCGCTCATCCGGTAGAACTCGACGACCTCGGGGATCTCCTGCACGCCCTTGGAGAATTTTTGCAGCCATTGCGCGTCGTGGTGGCTGGTCTTGATCGAGACGAAGACGACGATGCCCAGGCCCAGCTTGCGGGGGTCGAGCAGGCAGACCTGTTTGCGGATCACGCCCTCGTCGGTCAGGCGCTGGATACGCTTCCAGCAGGCCGTCATCGACAGGTTCACGCGCTCGGCCACGGCGTTCACGGGCTGCGTCGCGTCTTCCTGAAGGATGGCCAGAATGTCTTTGTCTTTCTTGTCCATATGCGTGCGAGAGCCTGCGCGCCCTGTCCCGGCGCCGTGTTGTTCGGCCCGGTCTACGCTGGCCGGGTTGGCGGCGACGGCGGCGCGCCGGATATTTCCGGCACCTCGAAGGCGCGCACTGCCGGTGCTGCGCCCTGCCATTTTTCGATCTCCACGAGCGCCGACAGCGCGCTGGGTGCTTGCGCGAGGCGCGAGGTGCCGATGTCGATGGTGAGTACGTTCGGATTCCCGTGGCGCTCGAGCGCCGGGCCCGCCGGGTCGAACCAGGCGCCGGTGGACATGATCGCCACGCCCTGCATGGTGTCCGGATCGACCACGGCGGCCGCGATGCAGGCGCCGCGCCGGTTGAATACCTTGACGAGATCGCCGCTGGCGATCGCGCGGCGGGCCGCGTCGGCGGGCGCGATCAGGACCCGTTCACGGCCCTTGATTTTGGCGGCCCTCGACACCGTGCCCGCGTCCATCTGCGAATGCAGTTTGTCCGCCGGCTGCGAGCTCACCAGGTGCAATGGAAAGCGCTGCGCGGCCTCGGCGCCGAGCCATTCCACCGGCGCCATCCACGTCGGGTGGGGCGGGCAGTCCGCGTAACCGAACCCGGCAATCCGTTGGGAGCAGATTTCTATTTTTCCCGATGGAGTCTTCAGCGCAAACACGCGCGGGTCGCGGCGGAACGCTTCGAACAGCACGAAATCGCGATCCGGCCTGGGCAGTTCCCAGTGGCCGGCTTCCCAGAAGGCGTCGAAGCCGGGCGCGTCGATTCCCGCCTTGCGCCAGCTTTGCCGCATGCTGGCGTAGATGTGGCGCAGCCACTGGCCTTCGTCGCGCCCCTCGGTGAAGGCCAGCTCGTGCCCGGCGATCGCGGACAGCTCCCGATAGATGTCGAAATCGTTGCGGCTTTGCGCGTGCGGGGCCAGGGCCTGGTGCATGGCCAGCACGAAGCGGTCGCGCGACGAGCCGCCGATGTCGTTGCGCTCCAGGGTGGTGGTGGCGGGCAGCACGATGTCGGCACGGCGTGCGGTGGGCGTCCACCAGCTCTCGTGCACGACGATGGTTTGCGGCTTTTGCCAGGCCTGCACCAGGCGGTTCAGGTCTTGGTGGTGGTGGAAGGGGTTGCCGCCGGCCCAATAGACCATCCGGATGTCGGGATAGACCTCCGTGCGCCCGTTGAATTCAAACGGTTCGCCCGGGTGCAGCAGCATGTCGGCGAGCCGCGCAACCGGTATCGCGCGACCGGTGGGGTTGCGCCCCGCCGACATCTCCGGACCGGGAACGTCGGGGCGCGGATTGCCCACCCCGTTCATGGAACCGTGACCGAAGGCGAAGCCGCCGCCCGGAAGGCCGATCTGCCCCAGCGCCGCCGCCAGCGCGATGCTCGCCCAGTAGGGCTGCTCGCCGTGGTGCGCGCGTTGCAGCGACCATGCGCAGCTGAGCAGCGTGCGCTTGCCGGCGGCGCGCAGCGCGAGTGCGCGGATTTCGGCGGCGGGCACGCCGCAGATGCCCTGCGCCCATTGCGCGTCCTTGGCTACGCCGTCGGTTTCCCCGAGCAGGTACGCGGAAAATGGCCCGAACCCGACGCAATGGGTCTGGAGAAAATCGCGCGCGTGCAGTCCGCCGACGATCAGCGTGTGCACCATGGCGAGCATCAGGGCGGTGTCGGTATTCGGGCGTATCGGTATCCACCGGGCCCCGGTGCCGGCCGGGACATCGGAGCGCGTGGGGCTGACGACGACGAATTCCACGCCCACCGCCGCGGCGCGCGCCAACCAGTCCGCCGCCGAGTGCTCGCCTGCGCCGCCCGAGGTGATCTGGGTATTGCGCAGCGGCAGGCCGCCGAAGGCGATGAACAGGCCCGTGTGCGCCACCACGTTGTTCCAGTCGGTGACCCGCCCGGTCACGGGCGCATGGGTGCCGATCACGTGCGGCAGCAGGAATTGCGCCGCCCCCCAGCTGTAGTTGCCGGCCTGGTGGACGCAACCGCCGCCGGCATTCAGGAAGCGGTGCGTGAGCGTGCGCGCATGGTGCAGGCGGCCAGCGGAGGACCAGCCGTAGGAGCCGCCAAAGAGGGCCGTGTTGCCGTACTCGCCGCGCACCCGGGCGAGTTCCTCGGCCACCAGTTCGAGGGCCGTGTCCCATGCCACTTCGACAAAGGCCTCGCTGCCGCGCGCGCTGCGGTCGCTGGCCTGCCGCTGCTGCAGCCAGCCCTTGCGGACCGCCGGCCGGCAAATGCGCAGGCTGGAATGCACCATGCCGGGCATCGCTTGCAGAATCGGCGAGGGCGCCGAGTCGAAGGCAAAGGGCTCGCAGGCCAGCAGGCGGCCCGCGCGCACCACGGCGGTGAACGCGCCCCAGTGCGACAGGGAGGGAAAGCGCTGTACGTCCGTGCTCATGCGCTCCACCGCCCGGGTCGTGGTGGTTCAGGCGGCCCCGTCCGGTGTGCGGGGCAGGGCGACGGATGCGCTCCGCGTCGAAACCCGGTGAGAAAGATCATTTCTTGAACTCGTGTTGCCAGGAAACAGGAAACCATCATAGCCACTGGAACAGAAATATTTTTTCTTTTATCGGCGCGATCCGCAGCAAGAAAGAAAAAATATTTGCTCCCCTCCGCCCTACACTTTGCGTATCGAATTGTGCGATCAGAAGGAGCGGGCCATGATGCAGATGCAGGAAGAAAGCAGGCTGGTGCTGGCCGGACGGCACTCCGAACGCTTTGCCGGGCTGGTGAATACGCCGGTGTTCCGCGGCTCGACGGTCCTGCACGCCTCCCTCGCCGCGTGGGAGGACAAGAAAAAGCGCCGCGCCGCGGATGAGCATGGCGCCAGCACCTACGGCCGCTTCGGCACCCCCACGCACCACGCGCTCGAAGAGGCGGTCGCCGAAATCGAGGGCGGCTACCGCGCGCTGCTGTACCCCTCGGGCCTGAGCGCCTGCGCGACCGCCCTGACCTCCCTGCTCGCGGCCGGCGACCACGTGCTGCTGACCGACAGCGCCTACGCGCCCACGCGCGGCTTTCTGACCCGCGTGCTGGGGCGGTTCAACGTCGATGTGAGCGTCTACGACCCGACCATCGGCGCGGGCATCGAGGCCCTGATGCGCCCGAACACCCGCGTGGTGTACGTGGAGTCTCCGGGTTCCGAGACCTTCGAGGTCCAGGACGTTCCCGCCATCGCGGCGGTGGCGCGGCGCCATGGCGCGCGCGTGGTGATGGACAACACCTGGGGCACGCCGCTGTTCTTCAAGCCCTTCGCGCACGGCGTGGACGTGTCGGTGCAGGCGGCGACGAAATACATCGTCGGCCATTCCGACGCCATGCTGGGCGTGCTCACCTGCAACCAGGAGACCTGGCCGCTGATCAAGCGCACCAGCCAGGACATGGGAATGACCGCCGGGCCGGACGACGCCTATCTGGCGCTGCGCGGCCTGCGCACCATGGCGGTGCGTTTGCAGCAGCACTGGAAGGGCGGCGTCGAAGTCGCGCAGTGGCTGCAAGCGCGCCCGGAAGTCGAGGCGGTGCTGCACCCGGCCCTGCCCGGCGACCCCGGCCATGCGCTGTGGAAGCGCGACTTCCGGGGCGCCTGCGGGTTGTTCGCGGTGGTCCTGAACCCGGTGTCTGCGGGCGCGCTGGAGGCCTTCGTGGACAGCCTGCAACTGTTCGGCCTGGGCGTTTCCTGGGGCGGCTACGAGAGCCTGGTGATTCCGTTCAATCCGGTCGGCGAGCGCAGCGCCACCCAGTGGCCGTACCATGGGCAGGCATTGCGCTTGCATGTCGGTCTGGAAGCGCCAGCCGACCTGATCGCCGATCTGGAGCAGGGCTTTGCGGCACTGGCGCGGGCCGAATCCTCCAACCAGCAGCGCCGCAGCGCCTGAGGCGCGCGGCAGGCGAAACAATATCCACCCTTCAAGGAACTGCCATGGCAAAGATGAAAGTTCAGGGGTCCTTCGTGGCCTTGATCACCCCGTTCAACCAGGACGGCAGCGTCGATTTCGAGGGCTTTCGCAGCCTGCTGCGCTTCCAGGAGGAGAACGGCAGCTCGGCCGTCCTGATCATGGGATCGACCGGCGAGGTCTCCATGCTGTCGCAGCAGGAGCGCGAGCAAATCATCGTCGAAACCGCCAAGATGAAGTCCGGCAGGATGCAGCTGTTCTACGGCTGCACCGGCAACAGCACCGCAGCGACCATCGGCTACCTGCGCTTCGCCCGGGCGAACGGCGCCGACGGCGCGATCCTCGCCGCGCCCGCGTACATCTGCGCCGCCGAGTCCGACATCGAGGATTATTTTCTGGAGGTGGCCGACGCCACCGACCTGCCGCTGGGCCTGTACAACAACCCGCCGCGCGTGAAGACCGACCTGCACTGGGAGCACCTGCTGCGCATCTTCAAGCACCCGAACTACGTCGTGCTCAAGGAGTCCACCGCGCGGGTCGGCCAGGTCGCGCAGGTGCTGCGCGCCCGTCCGGATGCCGCCGTGATGTGCTGCGATTCGCCCAACCTCGGCCTGGTCGTGCCGACCATGAGCCTGGGCGGCCACGGCACCGCGAACATGACCGGCAACATCGCCCCGGCGGAGATCGCCGTCCTCTCCAGCCCGTGGACCACGCCCGAGGTGTCGATCAGCTTCCGCGAAACCTATCTGCGCATGCTGCCGATGCTGCATTACGCGTATTCGGCGATCAACCCGGTGGCCATCAAGTCCTTGCTGCGCGCCGTCGGCATGCCCGCGGGCGAGCCGCGCAGGCCGCTCAAGGGCTTGCAGGGCGAGCCGCTGCTCAAGGGTCTGCGCGTGGTGCGCGAACTGGAACTGGACAAGAAGTACGGCTGGAGTTCGGCCGAACTGAAGTCGGTTTAGCTTCGGGGCGGCGATTCATGGATCTCGCCATCGGGGGGCGGAGCGCGCTGGTGTTCGGCGGCAGCCGGGGCATGGGGCGGTCCTGCGCGCAGCAGCTGTCGATGGAAGGCGTGCACGTGACCATCGCCGCGCGCACCCGGGAGACGCTGGCGCAGGCGGCGGCGGAAATCAGCGCGCAGACGCGTGTGCCGGTCCGCTTCGTGGTCGCCGACATCAGCACCCCGGCCGGACGCGACGCCGCCCTGGCCGCCTGCCCGGCGCCGGACCTGCTGATCAACAACGCCGACGGCCCGCAACCCGGCGACTTCCGCGACTGGACGCGCGATGACTGGCAGCAGGCGCTCGACGCCCTGATGCTCGGGCCGATCGAGATGATCCGCCGCACGGTGGACGGCATGGTGGAGCGCCGCTTCGGGCGCATCGTGAACATCGTCTCGCGCAGCGTCAAGTCGCCGCAGGCGGAGCTGGGCCTGTCCAACGGCGCCCGCTCGGGCTTGGTCGGTTTCGTCGCGGGCCTGGCGCGCCAGACGGTGCGCCACAACGTCACCATCAACAACCTGCTGCCGGGCGTGTTCGCCACCGACGCGCAACGCCGCCATATCCGGGGCATGCTCGATCCCGCAGGCAAGTCCTTCGATCAGCTCTGGCAGGAACGCGGCAGCAACAACCCCGCAGGACGCTACGGCCAGCCCGAGGAACTGGGCGCGCTGTGCGCCTTCATCTGCTCGGCGCACGCCGGCTACATCACCGGGCAAAGCCTGATGATCGACGGCGGCGGCTACCCGGGCACTTTCTGATGAGCAGCAAAAAGAGACGAGCCCCCCACGCCCCAACCCATACGAAAGACACCATGAGCCCTTCCATCCGCCGCCGTTTTCTCGGCAACAGCATTGCTTTCATCGGTCTTGCGGGCGCGGCTTGCGCCGGCGCCTGGGCGCAGCCCGCTTATCCGGCGCGCTCCGTGACCATCGTCGTGCCGCACCCGGCGGGAGGGTCGGTGGATTCAGTGGCCCGCCTGTACGCGGACAAGCTCAGGGACACGCTGGGCGTGGCGGTGGTGATCGAGAACCGCGCGGGCGCGTCGGGCATGATCGGCGCGGAATACGTGGCCCGCGCGGCACCCGACGGCTACACCCTGTACCTCAACGCGTCGATCCATTCGATCAACCCGCTGCTGTACCGGAAGATGAAGTTCGACGCCGTCCGGGACTTCACCCCGGTGAGCCTGCTCGCCCAGGGCGCGCTGATTTTCAGCGTCAACCCCCAGGTGCCGGCGAATACCGTCCAGGAACTGGTCGCCAAGGTCCGGGCGGCGCCGGACAAGTACAACTTCGTCACCAGCGGGTACGGCTCCGCGGGCCACCTCGGCATCGCACAGTTTCTTCATGAGAACCAGCTGACGGGCATGCCGCTCGCGCTCTACAAGGGCTCGGCGCCGGCCCTGACGGACCTGGTCGGCGGGCAGGTCTCGGCGATGATGGACCCGTTCCTGTCTTCCCTGCCCTACGTCAAGGCGGGCAAGCTGCGCGCGCTGGCCGTGACGGGGCGCGAGCGCAGCCCCCTGCTGCCGGACGTGCCGACGCTGCGCGAGTCCGGCATGAAGGACTTCGAGCTGTACTCCTGGTACGGATTGTGGGCGCCGGCCAAGCTGCCCGCGCCGATCCTCGATCTGTTGCAGGAGTCCTCGGCCAAGATCATGGCGCTGCCGGAGATCCGGGCCCGCTTGGCGACCTTCGGTTTCGACCCCGCGTACAAGAACTCGGCGGATTTCGCGAAATTCATCGACGCCGAGACGCTGCGCTACAAGGGCGTGATCGAGGCCGCGCACATTGCGATCGAATAGGCCGGCGCGGCGATGAAAGTTCTCGTACTGGGCGCCGGGGTGGTTGGCGTCGCCACGGCCTACTACCTGTGGAAGAACGGCCATGAAGTCACCGTCGTCGATCGGCAGGCCGGGCCCGGCATGGAGACTTCGTTCGGCAACGCCGGCGGCATCTGCCCGAGTTTCGCCGGCCCCTGGGCGGCGCCGGGGATGATTTCCAGGGTGTTGAAACTGTCGCTGCAAAGCGATTCCCCGATCCGCTTCGCGCCGCGTCCGGACCCGCGCCAGATCGCCTGGGTGCTGCAATGGATGCGCAATTGCACTGCGCAGCGGTTTCGCGCGAACAAGCTGTGCATGCAGCGCGTTGCGCACTACAGCTATCGCTGCCTGCGCGAGGTGCTTGCCCAAGCGCCGATCCACGACTTCGATTTCCACGCCGGCGGTGTGTTGCAGCTTTTCCGCACCCGGGCCGAACTGCAACTGGGCCGCCTGTCGGCGCAGGCCGTGGGGGAATCGGGCGTGCCCTGGCGCCTGCTGGACGCGGACCAGCTGGCCGCCGTGGAACCGGCGCTGGTGCATGGCGTGGCGCAGGTCGCCGGCGCCCTGCACATGCCCGCCGACGCGTCCGGCGACAGCCACAAGTTTGCCGGCCAGTTGGCCGCCCATCTCGCGCAGCACGGCGTGTCGTTCCGGTACGCAACGCGCATCGACGCGCTGGAACAGGAGAAGGGGGCGATCAGCCGGGTGCACACTGCGTACGGGGCGATGCAGGCGGACGCCTACGTGGTGGCCCTTGGCAGCTACGCGCCCTTGCTGCTGGCGCCGCTGGGATTGAAGCTGCCGGTCTACCCGCTCAAAGGCTATTCGGTCACCCTTCCCGTGACCGACCCGGGCCAGGTGCCCACCCTGTCCGTGATGGACGAGCACAACAAGGTGATGATCTCGCGCCTGGGCAACCGGCTCCGCGCCGCCGGCATGGCCGAGTTGGCCGGCTACGGCCTCGCGCTCGACCCGGCGCGCAAGGACCTGTTGTTGCGCGTAGTGCGCAGTTGGTTTCCCGAAGGGCTGGACTGGGAGCACGTGTCCTTTTGGGCCGGACTGCGGCCGATGACCCCGGACGGTCCGCCGATCCTCGGCAAGGCCCGCTGGTCAAATCTGTTCCTCAACAGCGGCCACGGCTCGAACGGCTGGACGCAGGCGTGCGGGACGGCCAAGATCGTCTCCGACCTGGTCTGCGGGCGCACGCCGGAGATCGACATGCAGGGATTGACGGTGCAGCGTTTCGGCGGCTGAGCCGGCGCCGCAGTCCTGCGCTTTCACCGGGCATCTTGAAGAAGTCACCATGAGCCTGTCCGTGCATTCCTTTTTCGATGCGACCACGGCGACGTTTTCCCATGTGATCGACGACGGAGCCGGCGCCTGCGCGGTCATCGACCCGGTGCTGGGTTTCGACCCGCAGTCCGGTTGCACCGATGCGCGCCCGGTCGAGCTTGTCGCCGCGCACATTCAGGCACAAGGCCTGCGCGTGCAATGGCTGCTCGAGACGCACGTGCATGCGGACCACCTGTCCGGCGCGCCCTGGCTGCAAGGGCGCTTTGGCGGCACGCTGGCAATCGGCGCACGCGTCACCGAAGTGCAGCGCGCATTCCGCGATGTCTTCAACGCACAGGACATGGCCGTGGACGGATCGCAGTTCGACCGCTTGTTCGCCGACGGCGACGCCTTCGCCATCGGCCGGTTGCAGGCGCAGGCACTGCACGTGCCCGGCCACACGCCGGCTGACATGGCGTATCGCATCGCCGATCCCGCGGGGGGCCCGGATACGGTGTTCGTCGGCGATACCTTGTTCATGCCCGACCTGGGAACTGCGCGCTGCGATTTCCCGGGTGGCGATGCGCCCACCTTGTTTCGCTCGATTCGCCGCCTGCTCGCGCTGCCGCCGCGGACGCTGCTCCACGTCTGCCACGATTACCCGCCCGCAGGGCGCGAGGCCATGGGCAGCACCACGGTCGCGCAGCAGCGCGCGGGCAATATCCATGCGCGCGACGGCGTGTCCGAGGCCGATTTCGTCGCACTGCGCGAGACGCGCGACGCCACGCTGGCGCTGCCGGCGCTGATGCTGCCGTCGGTGCAGGTGAATATGCGCGCCGGCCGTCTGCCGCCGCCCGAGGCGAATGGCATTGCCTATCTGAAGATTCCCGTTGATCGGCCAAGGGATTGACGGAGAAGATCTGCTTTGCAGTGGTCAAGCTTGGCCGCAACGCATGATGGACATGTTGCTGGCAGCGCATCGAGGCTGCGAACGGCCCACTGCCCGCTCAGGAAACCACCTGGTAGTACAGGTTCTGCGGGTGCTTTGCCTGGGCGAAGAAGAACCAGCGGTCCGCCACCAGGCCCGGCACCTGCACCAGAAGCGCCAGCACGAAGGCCAGGCCCGAGGCCGCCATGACACCCCACAGCAGCAAGGCCGTGGGCAGCGCGAAGCCCAGCACGATCAGGGCGAGCTTCACGTTCTTCAGGGCCAGCAGGCCCGCGTGATGGAAGAACTCGCGCGTGTTGAACGAGCCCGCCGACATGCCCATCGACTGCTGCACAAGGTTCGGCGCGCGGATGCCGGTGGCCGTCTGCAGGGTGGATTTGTGTTTCAGCGAGGCGTTGCGGCGCAACGCCAGGGTGCGGGTGATCCATGCGATCACGGTCACGGCCAGCGCCGCCGGGCCAGTCACCCGCAGCAGCTGCGGCTGGCTCCACGGCACGGCCATCGCACTCGCCAGGATCAGCCCCGACGAGAGGCCGATCAGCGTGAAGTTGACCAGCGTCAGCGGCTGCGCCCATTCCTGGATGAAGCGCAGGCAGGCGTAGATCATGGCGGTGCAATACCAGAGCAGCAACGCCACGACGATGGCCGCCAGCGGCAGCAGCGCGCCGTCGATGCCATTGCGCAAGGCCAGCCACCACAGCGCGACGATGGCGATGAAGGTCGGCAGCACGATCACCTCGCGCGACAGCCAGGAGGTGCGCCACATCATCGCGGCGCGCCACGCGCGTTCCGGGCGGCCCAGGTGGCCGAAGGACGCACCCAGGCCAATGAGCAGCATCGCCTCGGCCACGATCAGCGCGATGCTGATGAACGACGGCCCGACGGCCATCCCCGCCAGGCGCGCAAGCGCGAGCACCACGACGAGGCCTTGCGCGGCCCCGGCGATGGTGGTGAAGATGACGACGGAAAACGCCGGGTTCATCGCGCGCCTTCCACGGTTGGCTGCACCTTCGAGCTGCCGCCGGCCACGTCGGTCACGCGGCGCGGCAGGTACTGGTTGGCCGGGCGGGTTTCCCACTCCGGCATCAGCGAATAGCCGCCGCGCTCGCGGATCGCGATGGACGCCTCGGAATTCGGGTCCTTCACGTCGCCGAAGATGCGCGCGCCGGTCGGGCAGGCTTTCACGCAGGCGGGCCTGCGGTCTTCCCGGGGCAGCTTCTCGTCGTAGATGCGGTCGACGCACAGCGTGCACTTGGTCATCACCTGCCGCTCTTCGTCCAGTTCCCGCGCGCCGTACGGGCAGGCCCATGCACAGTACTTGCAGCCGATGCACTTGTCGTAGTCGACCAGCACGATGCCGTCTTCCTTGCGCTTGTAGCTCGCGCCCGTCGGGCACACGGGCACGCAGGGCGGGTCTTCGCAATGCAGGCAGCTTTTGGGGAAGTGGATGGTTTCGGTGAGCGGGTACGCGCCAGCCTCGTAGGTCTGCACGCGATTGAAGAAGGTGCCGGTCGGGTCGGCGCCGTAGGGCTTCTCGTCGGCCAGCGGCCCCGCGCTGCCGGAGGTGTTCCATTGCTTGCACGAGGTGACGCAGGCATGGCAGCCCACGCACACGTTCAGGTCGATCACCAGCGCGAGCTGCTTGGCCAGCGTTTCGCCCGGATCGGTCCGCACGCTGACCTTGCCTTCGCGCGAGACCGACACCGGCCGCACGCCCTCTTCCACCAGCGACAGCTGCGGCGGCGCGCCCGTCAGCAGGTCATTGAGCCACTGCATCATTTGCGGCGTCCTCCGGCGAAGTAGGTCAGCACGCTCGCGGCCTTGCCGATCACGCCCGGCGGGCTGGGCATGCTCGCGATCTGCGGGAAGCTTTCCTTGGGCTCCTGCGGGCCGGCGGGCCGGATGCGCACGCGCACGTCGTACCAGCCGGCCTGGCCGGTGATGGGGTCGGAGTTGCTGATGGTCGTGCCGCCGTGCGCATTCGCGAAAGGCAGTTCCTCGGTGATCAGGTGGTTCAGCAGGAAGCCCTTGCGCGCTTCGTCGGACCCGGGCGCCAGTTGCCAGGCACCGTCGGCCTTGCCGATGGCGTTCCACGTCCAGACCGTGCCAGGCTCGACCGTTTCGCTGTAGCGCAGCATGCAGCGCACCCTGCCCCACTGGCTCTCGACCCAGCACCAACCGCCGTCCTCGATGCCCGCGCCCCGGGCGGTAATGGGGTTCACGTGCAGATAGTTGTGGCTGTGGATCTGGCGCAGCCATGCGTTCTGCGAATCCCACGAGTGGTACATCGCCATCGGCCGCTGCGTCAGCGCGTTGAGCGGATAGGCCTCGCGGTCGGTCACGCCGTCTTCGAGCGACGGATACCAGAAGGGCAGCGGATCAAAGTAGGTGTCGATGCGCTCGCGCAGTGCCTCGGGCGGCTGGCGCCCCTGCGTCTTGCCCTGCGCGGCCAGGCGAAAGCTCTGCAGCGTGTCCGAATACAGCGCCAGCTGCACCGGATCGTTGCGCTGACGCCAGCCCTTGTCCTTGGCGAAGTCCAGGTACTCCCGGTTCCAATTGCGCATGTAGTGCATGGTCTCGGGCATGTGGTGCTGGAACACGCAGTTGTTCTGCGCGTAGGCCTCCCACTGCTTCGGATTCGGCTCGCCCTTCAGATGCTCCGTGCCGTCCTTGCCGCGCCAGCCCATCAGAAAGCCGATGCCCGGCTGCGGCTGGAAGTTGACGACGAAATCCGGGTAGTCGCTGAATTTGCGCCCGCCCTCGGGCGTGGTGAAGGCCGGGAATTTGAGGCGCGACGCCAGCTCGATCAGCACTTCCTGGAAGGGCTTGCACTGGCCGGTGGGCTCGAGCACCGGAATGCGCACCGAATCCACCGGCCCGTCGAACTCGGAGATCGGCCGGTCGAGCATGCCCATCACGTCGTGGCGTTCGAGGTAGGTGGTGTCGGGCAGCACCAGGTCGGCAAAGGCCACCGTCTCGCTCTGGAAGGCGTCGCACACCACAAGAAAGGGAAGCATGTACTCCCCCTTCTCGTCCTTGCGGTTGAGCATCTCGCGCACGCCCATCGTGTTCATGCTCGAGTTCCACGCCATGTTGGCCATGAAGATCAGCAGCGTATCGATGCGGTACGGGTCGCCCCTGACCGCGTTGGTGATCACGTTGTGCATCAGCCCGTGCGCCGACAGCGGGTGCTCCCACGAATAGGCGTGGTCGATGCGGATCGGCGAGCCGTCGGGGTTGATCGCCAGCTCGTCCGGATTCGCCGGAAAGCCCAGCGGCGCGGCGTTGAGCGGCGTGTCCGGCCGGATCATCTCGGGCGAGTTGAAGGCCCGGTAGTTCGGCACGATGTGGCGCGGGTACGGCGCCTTGTGGCGAAAACCACCCGGCGCGTCGATGGTGCCCAGCACGCTCATCAGCACGGCCAACGCGCGGATGGTCTGAAAGCCGTTGGAATGCGCCGCCAGCCCGCGCATCGCGTGGAAGGCCACCGGTCGGCCCTGCGTGCTCGGGTGCACCTTGCCCCAGGCGTCGGTCCAGGGAATCGGCATCTCGAAGGCCTGGTGCAGCGCCGTCTCGCCCATCTCGCAGGCCAGCTTGCGGATGCGCCCGGCGTCGATGCCGGTGATGGCCGCCGCCCACTGCGGCGTGCAGTCGGCCACGCGCTCGCGCAGCAACTGAAAGGATGGCGCGACGCGCGTGCCGTCGGCCAGCGTGTAATGGCCCTCCAGCGCGGGGTCGCAGCCTTCGCCGATGCCTTCGGGGTACGCCGCCTTCACGGTGCCGTCGGCGCGGTCCCAGATCAGCTTGTTGTGCGGATGGCGGCCATCGCCCGGCGGGCCGCGTTCGGGGTCGGGATCGAAGGCGAACAGCCCCTCGCGCGCGCCCTCGTCCAGCACCACGAGTTGCGGCGCGTTGGTGAAGCGCTTGAGAAAGGCGTGGTCGATCAGGTCGCTGCCGATCAACGCGTGCAGCAGCGCCATGAAGAGCGCGCCGTCGGTGCCGGGCTTGATGGGAATCCACTCGTCGGCGATGGCCGAGTAGCCGGTGCGCACCGGGTTGATCGAGATGAAACGCCCGCCATCGCGCTTGAACTTGCTGATGGCGATCTTCATCGGGTTGCTGTGATGGTCCTCGGCCGTGCCGATCATCACGAACAGCTTGGCGCGCTCCAGGTCAGGCCCGCCGAATTCCCAGAAGCTGCCGCCGATGGTGTAGATCATGCCTGCGGCCATGTTCACCGAGCAGAAGCCGCCGTGCGCCGCATAGTTGGGCGTGCCGAACTGGCGCGCGAACAGGCCGGTGAGCGCCTGCATCTGGTCACGCCCCGTGAACAGCGCGAATTTCTTGGGGTCGGTCGAACGGATCCTGCCCAGGCGCTCCGTCAGGATCTCGAAGGTGCGCTCCCAGCTGATCGGCTCGAACCCACCGGCGCCGCGTTCGCTGCCCGGCTTGCGCAGCAGCGGCTGCGTGATGCGTGCCGGCGACACCTGCTTCATGATCCCCGACGAGCCCTTCGCGCAGATCACGCCCTTGTTCAGCGGGTGCTCGGGGTTGCCGTCGATGTAGCGCACCTGCGGGCCGTTCTCGCCCTCGCGCAGATGCACGCGGATGCCGCAGCGGCAGGCGCACATGTAGCAGGTGGTGGTCTTGACCGTTGTCTCGTCGGTCGGCGTCGGGGCCTCGAGTGGGTCGTGAATCGGCTCGCGCGAGAGGAACTTGAACACGGGCGGTCCTTCGGTTCTTTTTTATGGGGCGCGCCCATCCTAGGGATTTCTATCAAACAAAAAAGCGGAGAATATTTCTCATCATGACCCAAAAAATCGATCACCTGCCGGACGCGCGCCTGCGCCTGAATCTGCGCCAGCTCGAAGTCTTCGTAGCCACCGCCCGCGAGGGCTCCACCCGCGCGGCCGCGGCGCGGGTCGCACGGTCGCAGTCCGCCGCCAGCGCCGCGCTGGCCGAGCTGGAGGCCGTGCTGGGCGTAAACCTGTTCGACCGCGTCGGCCGGCGGCTGCTGCTCAACGAGAACGGCCACGCCTTGCGCGCCAAGGCCGGCGCGCTGCTGGAGCACGCCGCAGAGATCGAGTCGCTGTTTGCCAGCGAGCACCCGGCGCCGCTGCGCATGGCGGCCAGCTTCACCATCGGCGAATACCTGCTGCCTGACCTGGTGGCCGGCTGGAAGGACGCGAACCCCGACAGCCAAGTTCGGCTGCAGATCGGCAACACCACGCAGGCCATCGAGGCCGTGGCGGGCTTCGACGTCGACCTGGGTTTCATCGAAGGCTCGCAGACGCGCCCGGACCTGACGACGCAAGGCTGGCTCAGCGACGAGCTGGCGATCGTGTCGTCACCGACGCACCCGCTCGCGGGGCAGGTCGCAGGGCTGCGCCAGCTGCGCGAAGCCGACTGGGTGCTGCGCGAGCGCGGCTCGGGCACGCGCGAGGCCGCCGACCGCTGGCTGCTGGAGCACCTCGGCCGCCTGAACGTCGGCTTCGAGCTGGGCAGCACGGAGGCCATCAAGCAGTTCGTCGCGCGCGGCGTGGGCCTGGGATGCGTGTCACGCTATGTCGTGGCCGAGGCCATCGCGCAAGGCTGGCTGGTCGAGGTGCGCACCCGGCTGCCCAAGGCGCTGCGGCACCTGGCCATCGTCACGCATCGCGACAAGCACCTGGGGCGCAGCGCGCTGGCCTTCATCGACCACTGCATGCAAGCGGCGCGCCAAGCCCACTGAATGCGCTGTCGCGCGGATTCGAAGGGTCAGCGCGCGCGCGGCATCGCCAGCACGGCCAGGGCCACCGACGCGATCCGCGCCAGCAGCGAATCCGAGCGCGACGTCAGCACGATGGGCACGCGCGCGCCCAGCACCAGACCCGCGCACTCGCCGCCGCCGACGTAGTTGAAGCTCTTGTAGAGCATGTTGCCGGCATTCAGATCGGGCACGACCAGCAGGTCCGCATCGCCGCTGACTTGCGATTCCATCTTCTTGATGCGCGCGGCCTTGGCGCAGATGGCGTTGTCGAAACCGCAGGGGCCTTCGACGAGTGCGCCGGGCCATGCGCCCGCCTTCGCCGCATCCACCAGGGCCTGCGCATCCAGCGTTGCCGGAATCGCCGGGTTGACCCACTCCACCGCCGCCAGGATGCCGACCTTGGGCTGCGCGATGCCCAGCCGCTGAAGCAGGACGACCGCATTGCCGAGGATTTCGTGCTTGGTCTTCAGTCCGGCGCAATGTTGACCACGCAGTCCGCCAGGCCCAGCAGCTTGGGATAGCGCGGCAGGTCGAACAGGAAGACGTGGCTGATGCGGCGCGCGCCGCGCAGGCCGGTTTCGCGGTCAACCACGGCGGACATCAGTTCGTCGGTGTGCAGCGCGCCCTTCATGAGCGCGCTCACGCTGCCTTCGCGCGCCAGCGCGACGGCGCGGCGTGCGGCCTCGGCGGGCGCCGCGTCGGCGCGGGGCCCACCCGCAGAACCCGGCTCACCGGCGGTGTCGACGATCTCGAAGCGCGCGATATCGATGCCAGCCGCCAGCGCCGCCTGGGCGATGGCTGCGCGCGGGCCGACGAGCACCGGCAGCGCAAGTTGGGCGTCGATGATGCGCGCCGCCGCGCCGATGGCCGCGCTGTCGCACGGGTAGACCAGCGCGATGCGCTGGGGCGCGTCGGCCGCGCGCTCACGCGCCCGACGAACCAGGTCGTCGAGCCGTGGATGCGTGGCCGGGGCGCTTGTCGTTTCTGCGAGAAGCGCTGAAGTCATGGCAGTGACCGTCAGCGCGGGCTCAGACGTAGTCCTTGTACTTGTCCAGGAAGCGCACGGGCTTGGCCAGCGCGTCGCGGCGGAACGGGTCGCCCAGTTCCCGTGTGCACATGATTTCGATGACGCAGGTCTTGCCTTCGTTCATCTGCATGTCGATGGCTTTTTTGAGCGCCGGGCCCACGTCTTCCAGCTTGTCGACCACGATGCCTTCGGCGCCCATCGACTTGGCGATGCCGGCGAAGCTCTCGCTCTCCAGTTCGCCCGCGACAAAGCGGCGGTTGTAGAAGTCAACCTGGTTCTTCTTCTCGGCGCCCCACTGGCGGTTGTGGAAGACCACGGCCGTCACCGGAATGTCGTGCCGCACGGCCGTCATGATTTCGACCATGCTCATGCCCCAGGCACCGTCGCCGGCGTAGGCCACGGCGGGGCGGTCGGGCGCCGCGCACTTGGCGCCGATCATGGTGGGCAGCGAGTAGCCGCAGTTGCCGAAGCTCATCGGCGCGAAGAAACTGCGCGGCTCCTCGAAGCGCAGGTAGCTGTTGGCCACGGCGTTGATGTTGCCGATGTCGGTGGAGACCATCACGCGCGGCGGCATGGCCGTCTCCAGTTCGCGCAGCACTTGGCGCGGGTGCAGGTAGCTGCCGCCGGTCGGCGTCTTCTCGCCCTTGGCTTCTTCGATGGCGTCCAGGCTGAAGGGATCGCGCTCATGCGTCCACTCGTCCAGTTCCTTCTCCCAGGCGTCCTTCTCGGCCTGGATGGTCGCGGCGCGTTCGGCCTTGGTGGCGTCGCAGGCCAGCGTCCGGCCTTCGAGCCGCTTCAGCAGCGCCTTGGCCGTGGCCTTGGCGTCGCCGTGGATGCCGACGGTGATCTTCTTCACCAGACCCAGGTTGGTGTGATCGGCTTCCACCTGGATGATCTTCGCGTCCTGGGGCCAGTAGTCCATGCCGTGCTGCGGCAGCGTGCCGAAGGGGCCCATGCGCGAGCCCAGGGCGATGACCACGTCGGCCTGCGCGATGAGCTTCATCGCCGCCTTCGAGCCCTGGTAGCCCAGCGGGCCGGCCCACAGCGGATGGCTGGCGGGGAACGAGTCGTTGCGCAGATAGCCGTTGGCCACGGGCGCGCCCAGGCGCTCGGCCAGGGCCTTGCATTCCTCCACCGCGTCGCCCATCACCACGCCGCCGCCAGACAGGATGACCGGGAACTTGGCCGTGGCCAGCAGATCGGCCGCGGCCTGCAGGCTCTGCTCGCCGCCGGCGCTGCGTTCGATGCGCATCGGTTTCGGGATCTCGCACTGGATCTCGCCGTAGAAGTAGTCGCGCGGAATGTTCAGCTGCGTCGGCCCGTTCTCGGAGATGGCGCGGTCGAAGCTGCGCGCCGTGAACTCGGCCATGCGCTTGGGGTTGACGACGTGGCCCTGGTACTTGGTGAACTCCTGGAACATCGGCAGCTGGTTGGCCTCCTGGAAGCCGCCCAGGCCCATGCCCATGGTGCCGGTTTCGGGCGTGATCATCACGACCGGGCTGTGTGCCCAGTAGGCCGCCGCGATGGCCGTGACGCAGTTGCTGATGCCGGGGCCGTTCTGGCCGATCACCACGCCATGGCGGCCCGACACCCGCGCATAGCCGTCGGCCATGTGCGCCCCACCCTGCTCATGCACCACCGGAATCAGGCGGATGCCGGCCGGCGCGAAGATGTCCATCGCGTCCATGAAGGCCGAGCCCATGATGCCGAACATGTCGCTCACGCCCTGGGCCACCAGCGTCTCGACGAAGGCTTCGGAAGGCGTCATCTTCTGCACGCCGCTGACGACGCAACGTTCGATGGCCGTGGGTTGCCGGGTCATGAGAGTGTCTCCTTCGGTCTCTGGTGGCGGGATGGGGTGGAAAAAGGTGGAACTACAGGTTCCGATTTCTTGTTGATCGCGAATATAGGCCGCTCCGGCGTGCGCGTCAAACAAATCTAAAAAATCGGAACGCCATGTACTGTTTTCGCATCTGGCTATGATCGGCAGCCATGAAGATCGTCAAGAGTGCCAAGCCCGAAGCGCGCGCCGAGGGCGTCGAAACCGGCGCCGACACGCCGGCGATGCGGCTGTTCTCGCTGCTGGAAACCATCGCCGCCCGGGACCGGCTCTACGCGCTGCAGGGCCTGGTCGAAGAGACCGGCCTGCCCAAGCCCACGCTCCATCGCATGCTTCAGCAGCTGGAAGCCGGCGGCCTGCTGCAGCGCGAGGTCGATGGCCGGCACTACGGCATGGGCACGCGGCTGCGGCGACTGGCGGAAAACCTGCTGCTCAATGACAGCCTGCATGGCGCGCGGCATGCCGTGCTGCGGCGCCTGGTGGAGGAAGTGGGCGAAAGCTGCAACATCACGGCGCTTTCGGGCAGCGAAGTGGTCTACCTGGACCGCGTCGAGACCGTGGCGCCGCTGCGCTTCCATCTGCATCCGGGCTCGCGCGTGCCGGTGCATTGCTCGGCCAGCGGCAAGATATTTCTGGCGCAGATGGACGCCGCGCAGCGCCGCCGTCTGCTGGCCAACGGTACGCTGGAGGCCTGCACCCCGAAGACGCTGACGAACCTGGCGCAGATCGAGCACGAGATCGCCCGCGTTCGAAAGGACGCCTTCGCCATCGACAACGAGGAGTTCCTGCCCGGCCTGCTGTGCATCGCCATGCTGGTGCCCAGCGCCAGTGGGCCGTCGAACCTGTGCCTGGCCGTGCAGGCGCCGGTGATGCGGCTGAACCTGGCCAAGGCGAAGACGCTGATTCCGGCGCTGCAGCGCGCCGCCCAGGCGCTGAGCCGGATCGCCGTAGACGCCGATCCCGACAGCCGCGTGCAGGCCTGAGCCCGTGCAGACACCCAAAGACGACACCGTGACCGACACCGCCGACCTTCGACCCGACCGCCTGCTGAGCGTGCGCGACACCTTCGGCATCGACAGCGACCTGCAGGTGCCCGCTTTCAGCGAGCGCGATGCGCACGTGCCCGGGATCGACAGCGTCTACCGCTTCCAGCCCGACGTCACGCTGGCCATCCTGGCGGGCTTCATGCGCGACCGGCGCGTGATGGTGCAGGGGCTGCATGGCACCGGCAAGTCCACGCACATCGAGCAGGTCGCGGCGCGCTTGAACTGGCCGTGCGTGCGGCTCAACCTCGACGGCCACATCAGCCGCCCGGACCTGGTGGGCAAGGACGCCGTCGTGCTGCGCGGCGGCCAGCAGGTCACCGAGTTCCAGGAAGGCATCGTGCCCTGGGCGCTGCAACGCCCGGTGGCGCTGATCTTCGACGAGTACGACGCCGGCCGGCCGGACGTGATGTTCGTCATCCAACGCATCCTGGAACGCGACGGACAGTTCACACTGATGGACCAGAACCGCGTGCTGCGCCCGCACCCCTTCTTGCGCTTGTTCGCCACGGCCAACACGGTGGGCCTGGGCAACCTCAACGGCCTGTATCACGGTGCCCAGCGCCTGAACCATGCGCAGATCGACCGCTGGAACATCGTCGCCTCGCTCGACTACCTGCCGCCCGAAGAAGAGCTGGCGATCGTGCAGGCGCGCGTGCCTTCGTTGGCCAACGATGCGGGCACGGTGCTGATCCGCGCGATGGTCGCCGTGGCCGATCTGACCCGCAAGGGCTTTGCCGCGGGCGACCTTTCGACGCTGATGTCGCCGCGCACCGTGATCACCTGGGCCGAGAACGTGGAGATCTTCAAGGACCCGACCCAGGCCTTCCGGCTTTCCTTCGTCAACAAGTGCGACGAGGCGGAACGCCCGCTGGTCGCCGAGTATTTCCAGCGCTGCTTCGACCTTGAGTTGAAGGAATCGCACCAGCTCTGCCCCCCCTGACGCCACGGCCCATGAGCGACGGTCAGCAGCGCATCCGGCAACAACAGCGCGTGGCCGAACTCTGCGCGGGCGTGGTGCGCGCCGTCAGCGGTGAGCGCGACTTGCACTTTCGCGGGCCGCGCCTGCACCGGGGCCGCGAGCCGCTGCCCTGGTTCGCGCCGCACCTGCATCCGTCAGCCGACACCGACGACTTCGGGTCCTTTCGCGGCGTGGCCGACGGCCTGGCGCTGCGCATCGCGGGCTCCGATGCGGCGCTGCACGCGGCGCTCAAGCCCGAGCAAGCCATCGAGCGCTTCATCTTCGAGATGCTCGAGCAGTTCCGCGTCGAAGCGCTGGCACCCGAGGCGATGCCGGGCATGGTGCGCAACCTGCGGCATCGGCACGCGCAGTGGTCACTGGCCTTGCACCACTCGGGCATGACCGGCACGGCGCGCGGCCTGCTGATCTACACCGTCGCGCAGATCTGCCGGGCGCGCGTCACCGGGCAGCAGGTGGTCGAGCAGACCGAAGACATGCTGGAAGCCACCCGATTCTGCCTGTCGCCAGTCATCGGCCATGCGCTGGCGGGCCTGCGCCGCGACCGCGCCGACCAGGCCGCGTACGCGATGCACGCGCGCGACATCGCGCGCACCGTGGCCGGGCTGCTGGCCGACGCAGCCGACGACGGCGAAGACCGGCGCGATGGCGCCGACACCGACACGCGGCGCGGCCTGTTCAGCCTGGTGGCCGACATGGACGCGGAGATCGTCGAGCGCTTCACGGCCGCGCATGCCGGACGCAGCCGCGTGCTGGACGATGCCAGCGGCGTCTACCGCGTATTCACGACTGCCTACGACCGCGAGCAGGACGCCGGCACGCTGGCGCGCAAGGAGGTGCTGGCCGCCCACCGCGAGCGCATCGACCGCCGCATCGCCGCGCAGGGCGTGAACGTGGCGCGGCTGGCGCGACAGCTGCGCGCGCTGCTGACCGACCCCACGCGCGAGGGCTGGGATGGCGGCCAGGAAGAAGGCCACATCGACGGCCGCCGGCTGGCGCAACTGATCGCGTCGCCGACCGAGCGACGGCTGTTCCGCAGGGAGCGGCAAGAACCCGTGGCGGACTGCGCGCTGACCTTCCTCATCGATTGCTCCGGCTCGATGCAGGAGCACGCCGAATCGGTGGCCATGCTGGTCGACGTGCTGTCGCGCGCCCTCGAACAGGCAGGCGTGACGAGCGAGATTCTGGGTTACACCACCGGCGCGTGGAACGGCGGCCGCGCGCGGCGCGACTGGCAGCGCGCCGGCCGCCCGCCGCACCCCGGGCGCCTCAACGAGCGCTGCCACATGGTGTTCAAGGCCGCCGCGACGCCCTGGCGCCGCGCACGGCCGGCCATCGCTGCCCTGCTGAAGGCGGATCTGTTTCGCGAAGGGATCGACGCAGAAGCCGTCCACTGGGCATGCACCCGCCTGCTCGCACGCGGCGAAGAACGCAAGGTGCTGCTGGTCGTCTCAGACGGCTCGCCGATGGACAGCGCCACCGAACTGGCCAACGACGCCCACTACCTGGAGCACCACCTGCGCGATGTCGTCGCGCGCCACGAACAGGCCGGCCGCATCGGGATCGGCGGCCTGGGCGTGGGGCTGGACCTGAGCCCCTACTACCGCCACAGCCAGGTGATCGACGTCGCCGCATCGACCGGCAATGCGGTCTTCGCGGAGATCGTGGCGCTGATCGCGCAGCTGCGGCGCTGAAGACCGACGAAAGACGCGCGGACAGCAAGGCCAGCGCCGTCTGCGCGAGCTGACCTTCTTGGCCCAGAGCAGTGGCCAAGCTTGACCGCAACGCATGATGGACATGCTGCTGGCAGCGCATCGAGGCTGCGAACGGGCTCGCACACAGGGAATCACTGCGCCAACTGCTGCGTTGGATAAGACGCTATCGTGCCCTGTTGGATGAGGGGCAAGCGCTCAACCCGCAACGCGTCAAGGAGCCGGGCAAACGCGGACGGGCCAAGCAGTCGGATGCGTTCAATTTGCTGCGACACCTGCGCGATCATGAGCAAGAGGTGCTGCGCTTTGCGCGTGACCTGTCGGTGCCTTTCACGAACAACTTGGCCGAGCGGGTCATCCGGATGTCCAAGGTCAAGCAAAAAATCTCGGGTTGCTTTCGCACCTTTGCCGGAGCGCAAAGCTTCTGCACGATCCGCTCCTATCTGGACACTGCGCGCAAGCATGGGGTTGGCATGCTTGAGGCATTACGGGCGGCGTTCAATGGCGCTCCTATGGAGTTTGTCGGTAGCGGCTGAATAGTTACGACGATTCCAGGTTCCGACCACCACCACAACATCATGGGGCTGGAAGAGACCTGGCTGCGGCTGATCGATTTCGCGCCGAGTTCGGCGCTGCCGGAGCCGAAGGTGGCGTGAGCAGCGGCCCCGCGGAGACCAGATTGGCGCCGTCTCGCTGCTGACTGGTTGCCGCGGCAGCTCCTGAAATCATCCCTGCAGAGCGGGAATCTCCAACGGGCGGGCCTCGGACTCAGGCCTCGCAGCAATCGGGTATGCCCCTATACACAAGGCACGGCTGCTCGTTAACATACAACTCAATTAAGTATGTAAATACGCAATAACGGAATAAAAGGCTGTCACATGATCTCGAGGAAATCGCTCCTGGGCGTCGCCGCCTTCTGCGCGGCCTGGCTCATTTCACCCCAGGGGGTCGTTGCGCAGCAACGCGGTGGGGTGCTCAGCGTGGCCACGGTCGGCGAACCGCCGACGCTCGACCCGATGGCCTCCACGGCCGACCTGGTGGGCATCGTCACGCAACACATATTCGAGACGCTGTACACCTTCGACAAGACTTGGCATGTCACGCCACTTCTTGCCGAGAGCCTTCCTGAAGTCTCCGCGGACGGCAAGGCCTACAGCATCAAGCTGCGTCAGGGCGTCAAGTTCCACAGCGGGGAAACGATGACGTCGGCCGACGTCGTGGCCTCGCTCAAGCGCTGGAGCGACGTAGCCTCGCGCGGGAAGCAGGCGGCCGCCCGCATCGACAAGATCGAAGCCGCCGGCGCCAATACGGTCCGCATATCGCTGAAGGCCCCTTATGCACCGCTGCTTGCCCTGCTCGCATTCAACAACTCGGCCGCGGTGGTGATGCCTGCCGGCAAGCAGGCCGTCCCACTGGGAGACCCCATCGGTACCGGGCCCTATAGGCTCAAGGAGCGAAAGGCGGACCAATACATCCAACTGGTGCGCTTCGACGGCTATCAATCGCGCACCGGCGACGCGGACGGCTATGGCGGGGCACGCAAACAGTACCTCGACGAGATCCGCTTCGTGCCGGTGCCGGACCCGAACACCCGGATCGAGGCGGCCGTTGCCGGACAGCACGGCTTTGTCGACGCACTGCCCGTCGAAGCGTACGACCGGTTGAAGAATCAGAAGGCGAGCGAACCGGTATTGGTCAAGCCCTTCGGGTATCCGGTGTTCGTGCTGAACACCAGGCAGGGATCGACGAGCAGTGCGGACGTTCGGCGTGCCATTCGCACCGCATTGAACATGGAAGACCTGCTGGCGGCCGCCTTTGGCAGCAAGGAGTTCTACGCGCTCGACGGAGCGATCTATCCCAAGGGCCATGCCTGGCACACGATGGCCGGGGTCGAAGGCGCCTACAACATCGGCGATCCCGAGAAGGCCAAGGCGCTGCTGAAGAAAGCCGGCTACGACGGCAAGCCGATCCGCATCTTGACCAGTCGGCAGTATGAGTTCCACTACAAGATGGCGCAGGTGGCCTCCGAATACCTGAAGCTTGCCGGCTTCGCGATCGATCTGCAGGTGGTCGACTGGGCCACGCTGACACAGCGCCGCAGCAATCCGGCGTTGTGGGACATCTACATCACCCACAGCCCGTTCCTGCCGGAGCCGGCGCTGATCGGAGCGCTGTCGGAAAACGCGCCTGGCTGGTGGGCCACCCCAGCGCGCAAGAGCACGGTTGACGCGTTCGTCGGCGAGATCGACCACCAGAAGCGCGGCGCGCTGTGGGCAGAGGTGCAAAAGACCATCTACGCCGAAACGCCCTTCATCAAGATCGGCGACTTCAATTCTCTTGCGGCCCAGTCGCGAAAACTGGGCGGCGTAGCGGCTGCACCCTGGCCGTACTTCTGGAACGCCTACCTCAAGAACTGAGTTCCTGCGCAGGCAACCCCCAGGGAAGCCCGCATTCCACCGTTCGACCGGACCGACCCGCATGAGGCCGACTGGCGAAGCCTTGTCCAATTTCTCCAAGGAAGAGAGAGCATGAAAAAAGTTGTTGTGATGTTGGGGGCGTACGCCCTGATCGGACTGGCTTGTGCGCAGTCGAAATGGGATCTGTTTGGCGTCATCGACCTGAATTTACGGAAGGTGGAGAACGGCAATCTGAGTGCCGTCAGCATGGGGCAAGGCACCGTCAATGCCAGTCGCCTTGGCTTTCGCGGCGAGGAAGATCTTGGCGGCGGCCTCAAGACTGCCTTCTGGCTCGAGCACGGCTTCAATCCCGACACGGGCTCGGCGCTCAGCGCCACCCAGTTCTGGAACCGCCGCTCGACGCTCAGCCTGCTGAGCAATCTGGGCGAGGTGCGACTCGGCCACGACAACACGCCAGGCTACTGGAACCTGATCGTCTTCGACCCATTCGGCGGAGGCGGTGTCGGATCCGTCATCAACGCATTGAACGCCGGGGCCTTCTCCACGCCGCTGAACTCCGGCGCCACCACCATCTCGCGCTCCGACAACGGCGTCGGGTACTTCCTGCCGTCCGGCCTGGGCGGGGTGTACGGCCACCTGCAGTTGACTGCCGCCGAAGGCGTTGCAGGCGCCAAACACACCGGCGCGCGCCTGGGCTACGCAGCGGGGCCCATCAATATCGCAGCCAGCTACGGCAACACCAAGATCGCCAACAGCAAGGACTTCGACATCTACAGCATGGGAGCCACCTGGAGCTTCAACAGACTTAAGCTGAGCGCGCAGTACATCGACATGAAAACGGGCATGGTCAGCCGCTACCGTGCCGATGGCGGCCAGCACACTGCCCTGGTGGGCGCCACGGTGCAGGTCGGCGCCGGCCAGATCAAAGCCGCCTATACCGAGGGACGCGGCAACGGCTACTACGACACCCTGCGCACCAAGCAATTGGCCCTCGGCTACGTGCACAACCTGTCCAGGCGCACGGCGTTGTACACCTACGCAGCGCGTGTGCAGAATAAAGGTGGCTCCGGCTACATCGTCGGGCCCGTACCGAGGGTCACCGCGGCCAGCGTCGACCCTGCTGGCACAGTGACGACCAGCAGCATGGCCCCCCAGGACGCGTCCGGCCACTACGTTCCCAAGACCTCGCGCGGCATCGAGTTCGGCATCCGCCACAGCTTCTGAGCGCGCGCCTCGCCCTCGCACAAGCATGGTCCGCTACATCCTTCAGCGTTTTCTCGGCATGCTCGCCGTGATGTTCATCGTGGTGACGGTGGTGTTCGTCATCGTGCGCATCGCGCCGGGGGATCCGGCGGCCGTGATGCTGGGCCCCGACGCCACGCCGGAGGACGTCGCCACCCTGCGCGGCCAGCTCGGCCTGGACCGGCCGCTTGCCGTCCAGTACGCCGTGTTCCTGGGCCAGGTGGTGCGCGGCGACCTGGGGCGCTCCATCTTCCTGGGCATCCCGGCCATCACCGCCGTGGCGGAGCGCGCCGAACCGACCTTCCTGCTGACGGTACTTTCCATCCTGGTGGCCTGCGCCATCGCCTTGCCGGTCAGCATCCTTGCAGCCTGCCGGCGAGGGTCGCTGTTCGATCAGGTGGCCACCACCATGGCCATGCTCGCCGCCAGCATCCCGAGCTTCTGGCTGGGCCTGGTGTTGATGCAGATCTTCGCCGTCAAGTTCGGCGTGTTCCCGGTTTCGGGCTATGGCGGGCCGGATGCCTCCTTCCTCACGCGGCTGCAGCACCTCGTGCTGCCCGCGTTGTCGCTGGGCGTGGTCTCGTCCGCGATCATCCTGCGCTTCACGCGCGCCAGCATGCTCGATGTGCTCGGCGAGGACTACATCCGCACCGCCCGCTCCAAAGGCATGTCGGAGTTCCGCATCGTCATGCGGCATGCGTTGAAGAACGCGCTCATTCCCATCATCACGGTGGTCGGCCTGACCTTCGCGCTGCTGATTTCCGGCGCAGTGGTGACCGAGACCGTGTTCGGCCTGCCCGGCGTCGGCAGCCTGGTCGTCTCCGCCGTGCTGCGGCGCGACTATGCGGTCATCCAGGCCGCGCTGCTGGTCGTCGCGGGCCTGTATGTGTTGATCAACTTTGCAATCGACATGCTCTACCTCGCTGTCGATCCCCGAGTGAGGTACTGATGCGTTCGCCGAGCAACGGACAAACGTCCTTCGTCAAGCTGCTGCTGAAGCGCCGCACCATCGTGCTCGGCCTGGCGATCATCTTGGTGATCGCCGTTCTGGCCTTGCTGGCGCCGCTCATCGCGCCCTACGCGCCCAACAAGCTGTCCATCGTCAACCGGCTCAAGCCGATGGACGCGACCTTCTGGTTCGGCACCGACGAGTTCGGCCGCGACGTGTTCTCACGCACGATCTACGCTGGGCGCCTATCGCTGGTGGTGGGCGCCGCGGTGGTCTGCCTGGCCTCGGTCATCGGCGTCACGATGGGCACCCTGGCAGGCTTCTTCCGCCGCATCGATCCCCTGGTGGGCCGCATCATCGATGCGATGATGTCCTTTCCGGACATCCTGCTGGCCATCGCGCTGGTGGCTGCGCTCGGACCCTCGCTCAGCGCCGTCGTCATCGCGCTGGGGATCGTGTATGCGCCCCGCATGGCGCGCATCGTCCGCGCATCGACCCTGGTCATCAGCGAACTGCCCTATGTCGAGGCGGCACGGGCGCTCGGCGTGTCGACGCCGCGCATCATGACCCGCCACATCCTGCGTAACCTGATTTCGCCGATCCTGGTGCAGGCGACCTTCATCTTCGCGCACGCCATGCTGGCCGAGGCGGGCCTGTCCTTCCTGGGCCTGGGCGTCAGCCCCGAAGTGCCCACCTGGGGGACCATGCTCGCGTCCGGCCGGCAGTACGTGGGCCAGGCCGACTGGATGACGCTGTTCCCCGGCGCGGCCATCGTGCTGGCGGTGCTGTCCCTCCAACTGGTCGGCGACGGCATGCGGGACTTGCTCGATCCACGGCTCAGAAAGGACCTTTAAGCGATGACTCACACATCTTCATCCGCGCAGCCCTTGCTCCTGACGAATGTCCGGCCGGTGGCTTTCGCCGCCGCGCCGGCCGGCGGGCCATTGGACATCCTCGTCGGGACCGACGGGTGCATCGCCGCGGTAGGCAGCGGCCTGCCCGTACCCGCCGGCGTGCGGCAGATCAACGGCAAAGGCACGTGGATCTCCCCGGGCTGGATCGACCTGCATGCCCATGTCTGGCGCGGCGGCACCGATGTCTCGATCGACCCCTCGCAGTGCGGCCTCGCGTGCGGCGTCACCACGATCGTCGATGCGGGATCGGCCGGCGAGGCCAGCTTCGCCGGGTTTCGCGAGTTCATCATCGAGAAGTCGCGCGAGCGCGTGCTGGCCTTCCTGAACATCGGCTCGATCGGCCTCGTCGCCTGCTCCCGCGTGAGCGAGCTGATCGACGTGCGTTCCATCGACATCGACCGCACCATCGCCTGCGTCAATGCGCATCGCGACGTCATCGTCGGCATCAAGGTGCGCTCCAGCGGATCGATTTCGGGAACCTGGGGGCTGACGGCGCTCAAGATCGCCAAGAAGGTGGGCAAGCTGACGAACCTGCCGCTGATGGTGCACGTTGGCGAACCGCCGCCGCTGTACGACGAGGTGCTGGACGTGGTGGGCCCGGGCGACGTGATCACGCATTGCTTCAACGGCAAGGCGGGCGGCTCGCTGAACGACGACGAACTGATCGAACTGGCCAAGCGCTGCGCGAACGAAGGCGTGCGGCTCGACATCGGCCATGGCGCCGCTTCCTTCTCGTTCCGAACCGCCGAGCTGGCCATCCAGCGCGGCCTGCTGCCCTTCTCCATCTCCACCGACCTGCATGTGCGCTCGCTGGAGCGCGGGGTGTGGGACCTGGCCACGACCATGTCGAAGCTGCTCGAACTGGGCATGCCTTTCGAAGCGATGGTGAACGCCGTGACCAGCGGTCCGGCCTCGGTCGTCGGGCTGCCGACGCAGGTTCGGCTCGAAGCCGGCACGAAGGCGGAGTTCACCCTGTTCGATCTGGTGGATGGCCGGCTCGACGTGGTGGACGCGATGGGCGCCCGCGCCACCTTGCGCCGGATCGTCGAGCCACGCTGGGCCGTGCTCGGCGCCGAGGCCCTTGCGGCCAGCCGGCTGCAGCCGCCGCCGCACGAAGCGCCCAACTTCACCTGCATCCATTGCGGCGGAGCACAGAAGCCGTGAGCACGGACCTCGAACCAGGCGTCGCCCTGCGGGTCGACACCCTGCGCACGCACTTCGAACTGGGCGCCACGGTCGCCAAGTCGGTGGATGGCGTGAGCTTTTCCGTGCGGCAGGGCGAAACCGTGGCGGTGGTCGGCGAGTCGGGCTCCGGCAAGTCGGTGACCAGCCTGTCGGTGATGCGGCTGCTCGCCCATCCGGGGCGCATCGTGGGCGGCCACATCCTCTATCGCAAGCGCGACGGGGCGGTGGTTGACCTGGCGCAGCTCCAGCAAAAGGAGATGCGCGCCATCCGCGGCCGCGAGATCGCGATGATCTTTCAGGAACCGATGACCAGCCTGAATCCGCTGTTCACGGTGGGCGATCAGATCGGCGAGATGATCAAGGTGCACGAAAGCATCGGACGCAGCGCCTTGCAGGCGCGCGTCAGGCGCATGCTGGAGCTGGTGGAGATACCGTCGGCCGAACGGCGCATGGGCGAGTTCCCGCACCAGATGTCCGGTGGCATGCGCCAGCGCGTGATGATCGCGCTGGCGCTGTCGTGCAATCCGGCCTTGCTGATCGCGGACGAACCCACCACCGCGCTCGACGTCACGATCCAGGCCCAGATCCTCGACCTGATGCGCCGGCTGCAGGCCGAAATGGGCCTGTCGATCCTGTTCGTCACGCACAACCTCGGCGTGGTCGCCGAGATCGCGCACCAGGTGGTGGTGATGTATGCCGGGCGGGTTGTCGAGCAGGCGCCCGTCGACCCGCTCTTCGAGCACCAGCGGCACCCCTACACCCGGGGGCTGTTGTCCTGCATTCCGGATGCGCGGCGCGATCGCAACGCCCACGGCGAGCGCTGCCGGCTGAACCCCATTCCGGGGAGCGTGCCGAGCGTCACCGCGTTGCCGCCCGGTTGCAGCTTCGCATCCCGCTGTCCATTCAAGGTGGACCGCTGCATCAAGGAACCGGCACCCACACTGGTCGAGGCCGGCCCCGATCACCTGTCCCGCTGCTGGAGACACGAGGCACTATGACGGCCCACCAGAACGAACCCGGCCCGGATGCCCTGCTGACGGTCGAGGGATTGTCCAAGCACTTCCCGGTTGCCAACGGCGTGGTCAAGGCAGTCGATGGAGTCAGCTTCAAGGTCCAGCGCGGCAGCATTGTCGGTCTGGTCGGTGAATCAGGCTCCGGCAAGACGACGGTGGGCCGCTCGCTGCTGCGCCTCATCCAGCCCTCGGGCGGGCGCGCGTTGTTCGACGGCGCCGACCTGTTCGCCCTGTCCAACGCCGAAATGAGGGCCTATCGCCGACGCTTGCAGATCGTCTTCCAGGACCCCTACTCCAGCCTCAACCCGCGCCTTCGCGTCGAGGACATCCTGGGCGAGGCCATCGACACGCACGGACTCGCCAAAGGGGCGGCGCGCAAGGAGCGCATCAGCGAGTTGCTGGTGCAGGTCGGCCTCGCCGCCGAACACGGACGCCGCTTCCCGCACGAGTTCTCCGGCGGCCAGCGCCAGCGCATCGGCATTGCGCGCGCGCTGGCGGTGCAGCCGGAGTTCATCGTGGCGGACGAGCCGGTCTCCGCGCTCGATGTCTCAGTGCAGGCCCAGGTGCTCAACCTGCTGCAGGAACTGCAGGCCGCCTACGGGCTCACGATGCTCTTCATCACCCACGACTTGTCGGTGGTCGAGTACCTGTGCGACCAGGTCGTGGTGATGTACCTCGGGCGCGTGATGGAGCAGGGGCCGAGCCGCCAGCTGTTTGCCAACCCGCGCCATCCCTACACGCGGGCGCTGTTGTCGGCCTCGCCGGTGCCCGATCCGAAGGCGCGGCGGCAGCGCATCGTGCTGCAGGGCGACATTCCCAGCCCGTTCAACCCGCCGTCGGGTTGCGTCTTTCGAACACGCTGCCCGCACGCGATCGACGCCTGTGCCCAAGCGGTGCCTGCGGCCCAGACCTTGGGCGCGGACCACGTCGTGTCCTGCATCCGCCAGGCCGAACTGGCCTGATCGAGTCATCAACCCCTGTCTACATGTCCCTTCCAAATCCCTACGAGCGCTTGCAAGCCCTGGGTATCGTGCTGCCCGAGCCGCCATCGCGGATCGCCAATTTCGTCAGCCACGTCCAGATCGACAAGCTGCTATTCCTGTCAGGACAAGGTCCGCTGGAAGCCGATGGCAGCAAGCACACCGGCAAGGTCGGCACGGAAGTCAGCGTGCCCGACGCCTACCTGCATGCGCGGCTGACCGGCGTCAATCTCATTGCCGTGATGCACACCGCACTGGGTGACCTGCGCCGCGTGCGCCGCGTGGTGAAGCTGCTGGGCATGGTCAACGCGGCGCCCGATTTCGACTCGCACCACAAGGTCATCAACGGCTGCTCCGACCTCTTCGTCGAGGTGTTCGGCCTGAGCGGGCGTCACGCGCGGTCGGCAGTCGGCTTCAGTTCCTTGCCCGGGAACATCACCGTCGAGGTCGAAGCCATCGTTGCGGTGGATCCTTGAGCGCCGATCGTGTTTTCCTCGATGCGCTGCGCGGCCGCCCGCACCGCCGCCCCATAGCGCGCGCCGTCGCTGGTCGCCTTGTGCTCGGGCAGCACGATGGAAATCGTCGCCACGCAGACCCCCTCCCGGTCACGGATCGGCGAAGCAATGCAGGCCACCGAGAAATCCGATTCACCCACCTGGATCGACAGCCGTTGCCGATAGGCCTCCCCCGCGGCATGGGCCAGCGCAGCAGCGTCGATTGGCGCGCGTCCCGTCGGCGACGGCTTGGCGCAGCGCTGGAACAGCTTGACGCGTTCGTCGACCGGCAGATGGCCAATCAGCAGGCGCCCGGAGGCGGTCCAATTCAGGGGCATGCGCGTGCCCGCGCTCGAAGTCACACGAAAGTGCCCCGGCCCATCGGCGTTCGCCAGCACGACCATGTCGTCGCCATCGCGGCCGCACAACTGGACGGTCTCGCCGGCCTCGCGGCACAGGATGTGAACCTCGCGCATTGCCACATCCAGGAAGTCGAGCGTGTGGGTATAGGCCAGCCCGTAGAAGTACAAGCGCGACCCCAGCCACACCGTACCATCGGCGTGGCGGGTCAGCAGTTGCTTGTCGACAAGTTCGTCGACGATCGCGTAGGCAGTGGACAAGGGCACGCTGATCGCGCGTGCAATGGCGTAGGCACCGGCCGGCGCCCCGCTGTGCTGCAGATGGTCCAGCACCTGCACCGCGCGCTCGATGGCGCCCACACGCGTCCGACGGGTCGGGCCGCCCGCCGGTGCTTCTTCGTCCCCGAGTCCGGGCTTGGAGGAAGTGGTTCTCAAATGATCCGCATTCATACGCAATTCTGGCATGCAATCTTTTATTCAGTCTGCCATGAGGCCTTTCGTCCCACTTCATCATGAAGAATCTTGACATCCACCGTCAGTTCGGCCTGCGCCGGGTCATCAATGCCAACGGCACCATGACCTACCTGGGTGCCTCCTCGGTCGTGCCGGCAGCCATCGAGGCCATGTGCGCCATCCTTCCCGAGTTCGTGGAAATGGACGCACTGCAAGCCAAGGCCAGCCGGGCCATCGCCACTGCTTGCGGATCGGAGGCAGGCTTCGTCACCTCCTCGTGCGCTTCCGGCATCGTGCTGGCCGTGGCCGCGGCCATGACCGGCCCTGACCTGGCCGCCATCGAAAGGCTGCCGAACGCCGGCGGACTCAAGAACGAGGTGCTCATTCTGGCCGGCCACCAGGTCCATTACGGCGCGCCCATCGAGCAGGCCATTGCCCTGGCCGGCGCCAGGGCAGTGCCGGTCGGACAATCGACCTTCGCGCGGCGCCATCAACTGGAGGGCGCAATCGGCGCGCGCACGGCCTGCGCGCTGTACGTGGTCTCGCATCACGCCGCCCAGTACGGCATGCTGCCGCTGGATGAATTTGCCGCCGTCTGCCACGCGCGCGGCGTACCCGTGATCGTCGATGCAGCCTCGGAGTACGACCTGCGGGGCTTCCTGGCCCAAGGCGCCGACGTTGTCCTGTACTCCGCGCAGAAGTTCCTGGGCGGCCCGACAGCCGGGATCGTCGCCGGCCCCAAGGCCCTCATCCGCAGCGCCTACCTCCAGAACCTCGGCATCGGGCGCTGCATGAAGGTGGGCAAGGAAGGCATCGCCGGCACCATCGCGGCCCTGCAGGCCTGGGCAACGCGTGACCACGCGGCCGTACGCCAGCGCGAAACCGAGCACCTGGCCCTGTGGCAATCCGCCCTGGAGCAACGCCCCGGCGTCAGCACGGCGATCGAGCCAGATCCCACCGGCAATCCGCTGGATCGCCTCAAGCTGACGGTGGATCCCGCCAAGGCGCTCATCACGGCCTGGGATCTGGCCGACGCGCTGGAAAGGGGAGAGCCCGCTGTCAGCGTGCGCGATCACGAGGTGGAGCACGGCTACTTTTTCCTGGACCCCTGCAATCTGCGAGGGGACCAGGCACAGGTCGTGGCCAGGCGCATCAACGAAGAACTCGAACGCGCGCTGCTCGCCCCGGCCATCATTGCAACGTCGCTGGAGCAGCGCCGCCAGCGGCGCTTCGACGCGCTCTCACGCTGGCCCGACTGAGGGGATGCAGGCCCAATCGAAGATCCCCTGTGACTGTTCAGCAGGGCAATCGCGCTATCTCATCCCCCTGAGTCCCCCGCCCCGAAAAGGGCAAATTCGCGACAGGACGGCAGCATCAGCGCACGCCTCTTGCGCCGTCGCATGCTCATGCGCTCAGTGGTTTCGTCACTGGCCTGGCGCAGCAAGTTCAGGGCGCCTCCCGCAGCCGCGGGGGTTTTTTTGTGTGCGCGGCTCGGGCCGCCGCTGCTCGTCTGTCTTCCAAAGGCTACATGCGCCCCTTCCAGGGCACCAGCCGCCGCTCCATCCAGCGCATCAGCAGATCGAACAGGTAGGCCACCACGCCGATGACGATGATCCCCATGATCACGATATCGGTGCGCAGGAAGTTGGATGCGTTCAGCACCATCTGGCCCAGGCCCACGTTGGCGGCCACCATCTCGGCAGCGACCAGCGTGGTCCAGCCGAAGCCGATCGCGATGCGCATGCCCACCAGAATGTCTGGCAGCGCCGACGGCAGGATCACATGGCGGATCACCTGCATGTAGCTCGCGCCCATCGAGTACGCGGCGTTCATCTGTTCCTGCGACGCGCTGCGCATGCCCGAGCGCGCAGCCAGTGCCAGCGGCGCGAAGCAACTCAGAAAGATCAGCAGCACCTTGGGCAGTTCGTCAATGCCGAACCAGATGATGATGAGCGGCAGGTACGCCAGCGGCGGCAGCGGGCGGTAGAACTCGAGCGGCGGGTCGAAGATGCCGCGCGCCCAGCGGCTCATGCCCATGGCGATGCCGACCGGAATGGCCGCGGCGCAGGCCAGCAGGAACGCCGAGAACACGCGCAACATGCTGGCCAGAAAGTGCTGCCACAGTGGCTTGTCGTTGGCCTGGCCAGTCAGGTACTCGTAGAACTGCTGAAACACCGCCCGCGGCGAGGGCAGGAACAGTGGCTTGATCCAGCCGATGTTGGTGACCACGGCCCACAGCACCAGCAGCGCCAGCACCGTGACCACGCTGATGGTGCCGCTGGAGCCTTCGCCCGGCACCTTGAATGAACTGGTCCTGAGCTTGGCCCCCTTGGCAGGTGCGGCCGAAGCGTCGGGTTGCGTCGCGGGTTTCACGGCGACAGGGACGGTGATCGCGTCAGGCATGGGCGGCTTCCCGGTGATGAATGACGGACAGCACTTCTTCGCGCATGCGGATGAATTCGGGCTCGGACTTCACCTTGCGCGAATCGCCGTGCGCCAGAAATTGACGCGAGAACGGAACCTCGTCGCAGACGTGCGAGATGCGCCCGGGGCTGGGGCTCATCACGATCAGGCGCGTGGCCAGGAACAGCGCCTCTTCGACCGAGTGCGTGATGAAGAACACCATCTTGTTCGACTTGGACCAGGCCTTGAGCAGAATTTCCTGCACCTGCTCGCGCGTGAACGCGTCGAGCGCGCCCATGGGCTCGTCCATCAGCAGCACGGCGGGGTCGCTGGCCAGCGCCCGGGCGATGCCCACGCGCTGCTGCATGCCGCCGGACAGTTCGTACACCGCGCGGTCGGCGTACGGGGTCAGCCCGACGAGGCCGAGCTTCTCCTCGGCCACGCGGTCGCGCTCCGCGCGGCCCATCCCGCTGAGCCGCAGGCCCAGCGCCACGTTGTCGCGCACGTTCAGCCACGGCATCAGCGCGTGCTTCTGAAACACCACGCCGCGGTCGACGCCGGGGCCGACC
Organism: Verminephrobacter aporrectodeae subsp. tuberculatae; assembly: GCF_026127385.1. Lineage (NCBI taxonomy): Bacteria > Pseudomonadati > Pseudomonadota > Betaproteobacteria > Burkholderiales > Comamonadaceae > Verminephrobacter > Verminephrobacter aporrectodeae. The sequence goes on along the minus strand of NZ_QZCX01000001.1, from coordinate 1,264,129 downwards.
ACGGGCTTGCCGTCGAGCAGGATGTCTCCCGAAGACGGCGTCAGGAAGCCGGCGATGCTATTGAGCAGTGTGGTCTTGCCGCAGCCCGAGGCACCGAGCGCAACGACGAAGTCGCCGCCGTGCATCGTCAGATTGACGGGCGCCAGGGCCTGCAGCGTGCCCCCCTTCACCGCGTAGTTGACCGTCAGTTCCCGGATGTCGAGCGTTGGCATGGTCGTCCCGTTCGGCGGCTTACTTGCCCATCGCCTTGTCGACGCAGGTCGTGGTCACGAAGGCGCTGTCGTCGGGCCTGACTTCCTGCACGCGCCCCTGCTCCTTGAGGAAGGCCGCCGTGCCGGCCATCGCCTTGGCCGCGCCACCTCCCAGCCACGTCGGCGACACCTGCTCGGCCATCGTCGGGAAGCGGTACAGGCGCATCACGGGCAGCACATCCTTCGGATCGGCCTTGGTCCATTTCGCCATCGCCTTGAGTGCATCGTCAGATTGGGGCGCCAGGGCCTGCAGCGTGCCCCCCTTCACCGCGTAGTTGACCGTCAGTTCCCGGATGTCGAGCGTTGGCATGGTCGTCCCGTTCGGCGGCTTACTTGCCCATCGCCTTGTCGACGCAGGTCGTGGTCACGAAGGCGCTGTCGTCGGGCCTGACTTCCTGCACGCGCCCCTGCTCCTTGAGGAAGGCCGCCGTGCCGGCCATCGCCTTGGCCGCGCCACCTCCCAGCCACGTCGGCGACACCTGCTCGGCCATCGTCGGGAATCTGTACAGGCGCATCACGGCCAGCACATCCTTCGGATCGGCCTTGGTCCATTTCGCCATCGCCTTGAGTGCATCGTCAGATTGACGGGCGCCAGGGCCTGCAGCATGCCCCCCCTTCACCGCGTAGTTGACCGTCAGTTCCCGGATGTCGAGCGTTGGCATGGTCGTCCCGTTCGGCGGCTTACTTGCCCATCGCCTTGTCGACGCAGGTCGTGGTCACGAAGGCGCTGTCGTCGGACTTGACTTCCTGCACGCGCCCCTGCTCCTTGAGGAAGGCCGCCGTGCCGGCCATCGCCTTGGCCGCGCCACCTCCCAGCCACGTCGGCGACACCTGCTCGGCCATCGTCGGGAATCTGTACAGGCGCATCACGGGCAGCACATCCTTCGGATCGGCCTTGGTCCATTTCGCCATCGCCTTGAGTGCATCGTCAGATTGACGGGCGCCAGGGCCTGCAGCGTGCCCCCCCTGCACCGCGTAGTTGACCGTCAGTTCCCGGATGTCGAGCGTTGGCATGGTCGTCCCGTTCGGCGGCTTACTTGCCCATCGCCTTGTCGACGTAGGTCGTGGTCACGAAGGCCCTGTAGTCGGACTTGACTTCCTGCACGCGCCCCTGCTCCTTGAGGAAGGCCGCCGTGCCGGCCATCGCCTTGGCCGCGCCACCTCCCAGCCACGTCGGCGACACCTGCTCGGCCATCGTCGGGAATCTGTACAGGCTCATCACGGGCAGCACATCCTTCGGATCGGCCTTGGTCCATTTCGCCATCGCCTTGACCTGCGCGCTGTCGGCGGTCCAGTCCTTGGCCGATGCCTTGTACTCGTCGTTGGCGCGGTTGAGCGCCTTGACGAAGGCAATCATGAAGGGCTCGTTGGCCGCTGCCCATTTGGCGTTCACGACGATGCCATCGAAAGTGGGCGCGCCGCGCTTGCCGATGCTGCCGGACGTGGCGATGGGCTTGCCGTTGCCCTTGATCCTGGACAGCACCGGGTCCCAGATGAAGGTGGCGTCGATGTCGCCGCGCTCCCAGGCCGCCGCGATTTCGGGCGGCCGCATGTTCATCACATGGACCTTCCTGGCGTCCACGCCTTCCATCTTCATGACCGATATGAGCTGGTAGTGCGCGGTCGACACGAACGGCGTGGCGACTTTCTTGCCCGCGAGGTCCTTCACGCTGTTGATGTTGCTGCCATTGCGCGCGATGAGTGCCTCGGCGTCCGCGATGTCGGCGGAAATCCAGAAGAGCTGGATGTCCTGACCCTGGCTGGCCGCGGCGGTGAGCGGGCTGGAGCCGGTTTCGCCCATCTGCACGTCACCCGACGCCATGGCGCGGATCACGTCGCCGCCGCCCGAGAACATGCGCCAGTTGATCTTGTAGCCGGTGGCTTTTTCGACCTCGCCCGACTCCATGACCAGCCGCAGCGGCACCAACATGTCCTGGTGCGCGAAGGTCACTTCCCTGGATTCGGCCAGGGCACCGCCGCACAGCACGGCTGCGGCCAGGACGACGGCGCATTGCGGGGTCAAACGCTTGGGACCGTTCATCTGATTTCTCCTCGAAGGTGGGGAAGCAGCGCAAGAATCACGCCAATGCAAGCACGCACGGCTGCGTTGCGGCGCGATCCGACTTTGCCCCCATTACCCCGGGGGCGGAAGTGCCAGCGCCGCCGCGTGCATGGAGCCAGCGGCTACGGACTTACCCTTGTTTGGTGCGCGGCGCGCGAGCCCATCTTGCGCGCTCAGTGCGCGCACGTGCTCGGCATGCGGCGCTCACCGCGCGCCTTGGCCAATTCTTCCACCGCCAGGCCCAGTGCCCGGATGCCGGCCGGAATCTGCGCCGCCGCGATCGACGACAGGCGCAGGCGAAAGAACGTGCAGGGATACGGCGGCTTGACGAAGAAGACGTCGCCCGCTTCGATCAGCACGCCGTGGCTGCGCGCCATCAGTGCAAGCTCCGCCGCATCGACCCAGGCCGGCGCCTGCACCCAGATGGACGCGCCGCCTTGCGGCAGACGAAAGGCGAAGTCCGGCAGATGGCTGCGCAGCGCCTCGGCGGCCAGGGCCAGCCGCTCCTGCATGGCGGCATTCACCCGCCGCGCGTGCGATTCGTGATGGCCCAGCGAGAGGAACAGCGCGTACGCATGCTGCAGAAAGGCACTGGGGTGGCGCACCATGGCGTGGCGGATGGCGCGCAGTTCGGTGATGAGCCCGCGCGGCGCTACGACGTAGCCCAGGCGCAGGGCGGGCGACAGACTCTTGGACACCGCGCCCACGTAGATCACGCGCCCCGTCTTGTCCAGGCTCTTGAGCGCCGGCATCGGCGCGCCCGCGTACAGGTTCTCCGCCTCGTAGTCGTCTTCGATGATGACGAAGTCCTGCAGCTCGGCCTTGCGCAGCAGCCACTGGCGCCGCTCCAGGCTCAGCGTGGCGGTGGTCGGGCTCTGGTGCGAGGGGGTGATGAACAGATAGTCCACGACCGGCAGCGCATCGACCACCAGGCCGTCCCCGTCCACCGCCACCTCGACCCACTTCGGGTTGCGCAGCGAGAAGCTGTTGCGCGCATGGGGATGGCCGGGCTCTTCGAGCCCGACGTACTTGCGCTCGTCGAACAGTGCGTCGGCCAGCAGGTAGTAGGCATGCTGCGTGCCGACGGTGACCAGGATTTCTTCCTTCAGCGCGAACACGCCGCGCTTGGGCAAGAGCCGCGTGCGGATCTGTTCGATCAGATCGGGCACGTCGTCGGTTTCAAAGTCCGGCGTCCAGTGCAGCAGCTGCGAGCGCGCCAGGCTGCGCGCGCAGCACTCGCGGAAGTCCTCGGTGGGGAACAGCTGCGGGTCGTAGGTGCCGTAGACGAAGGGATAGGGATAGCCGCGCCACTGGTCGGGCTTGGCCAGCGTGGGCTGGTCGACGAGCGAGCGCAGCACGCGCACCGACCAGTCCGGCGGCTGGCCTGACTGCCCGTTGCGGTCCACCAGCGGCTCGGCGGCCACGGCCGCCACCGGCTGCGCGTTGTGGGCCACGAACACGCCGCTGCGCGGGCGCGCCTCCAGGAAGCCTTCGTCCATCAACTGCAGGTAGGCCGACGTCACGGTATTGCGGCTCAGGCCCAGCAAGTTGGCCAGTTCGCGCGACGACGGCAAGGGCGCGCCGGGGCTGAGCCGCCCGGCCAGGATGGCCTGCACCACGGCGGCGCGAAGTCGGCCCTGCAGGGGCAAGGCGGGTTGCTCGGGCAGCGAGAAGAGCTGCGCCCATTGGGTTGATCGCGGTGACGGCATGCGGCGCAGTCTAGGGCCTGTCATCAATTGAAGTCACTCCGGCGCTAAACTCGGAACACGATGACAAAGGAAGGCTGATGAACCACAGGTACGCGCTGAGGCAAGACCAATGGGAGCGCATCAAAGACATGCTGCCGGGGCGCGAGGGGCACGTTGGGGCGACGGCACGCGATAACCGCTTGTTCGTTGAGGCGGTGTTGTACCGATACCGTGCGGGCATCCCGTGGCGCGACCTGCCCGAGCGGTTCGGAGATTTTCGGGTAGTACATCTGCGCCATTCGCGATGGAGCAAAACGGATGTCTGGCAGCGCATCTTCAAGACTTTGTCGCAAGACCGGGACAACGAGTACGTGATGATCGATTCGACCATTGTTAGAGCCCATCAGCACAGCGCAGGGGCAAAAAAAAAAGAGGGAGGACGCCAGAAAACCAAGCCATAGGTCGCAGTCGTGGGGGAGCAAGTACCAAGATCCACGCCACGGTCGATGCGCTTGGCAATCCCACAGGCTTTCTCCTGACGCCTGGCCAGGCGCACGACCTCCAAGGAGCTGACGTTTTGCTCAAAGACATACAAGCAGATGCAATCTTGGCCGATAAGGCCTATGACGCCCAGGATCGGGTGATCGAGCCACTGCTCAAGGCAGGCAAGACCGTCGTGATCCCGCCACGCAGTAAGCGCAACGACCAACGTGACTACGACCGGCATTTGTACAAAGCACGCCATCTGATCGAGAACTTCTTTGCCAAGCTCAAGCAATACCGCTGCATCGCCACTCGCTATGACAAAACTGCACGCAATTTCCTCGGCGCTGTTCATCTCGCCGCTTCGGTCGTCTGGCTCAATTGATGACAGGCCCTAGTGTCCTGCCCCGCGAATAGCGGCACATGAAACTGCGCCTTGCGCGCCATGGCGGCGTTGCAAATCCTCGCGATACCTCCGGGTATCGCTGCGGTTTGCGCCTTGCCATGACGCGAAATGCATCCGTTTCATTTTGTGCCGCTATTCGCAGGGCAGAACGCCTGAGCTGGGCCTCGATGAAGGCCCGGTGCGGCTCGCAGAACGAGCCCGCGACCCCTGTAGCCGGGGTGGAGCAGTTTGCGTGGCCAGGTCGGCGACCGGGTCGGTGGCCACCCCGGGGCAGTTTGGTGCTTCCTCCCCGGCGGCAAAGCGCTGGGCCCAGGAACGGATGGTATGGCGGGAGATGCCGGTTGATGCCTCTTGCAGAAATGCATGCGCTTCTCTATGATGACTTCATCGAATGCAATTTGATGGGGTGATGTTATGGCAATGCTTACAGTACGGAACTTGCCCGACGATGTACACCGCGCGCTGCGGGTGCGGGCAGCTCAACACGGACACAGCACCGAGGCCGAAGTCCGTGAGATTCTGGCAATCGCCGTCAAGCCAGAGAACCGCGTTCGCCTGGGGGACGCCCTGGCGGCATTGGGTCGCAAGATCGGCCTGACGAACGAGGATTTCGAGGTCTTCAACCAAGTGCGCGACAGGACGCCAGCCGAGCCACTGAGGTTTGAATGATCGTCCTCGATACCAACGTCGTTTCCGAGGCGATGAAGCCCAAGCCGCACACGGCGGTGCGGACTTGGCTGAACAATCAAGCCGCCGAAACGCTGTACCTGTCCAGCGTGACGCTGGCCGAGCTGCTGTTCGGCATCGTGTCGCTCCCGGCCGGCAAGCGCAAGGACATGCTGACACAGACCCTTGACGCTCTGATGGGGCTGTTCCGGGATCGGGTGCTGCCCTTCGACGCCGATGCAGCACGGCGCTATGCCGAGCTGGCCATGACGGCAAAGACCCGCGGGCGAGGATTCCCGACACCTGACGGCTACATCGCCGCGATTGCGGCCTCGCGGGGTTTCATCGTGGCCTCACGCGACACTGCACCCTATGAGGCGGCCGGCGTATCCGTCATCAATCCGTGGGAAGTGTGAGGGATGCATGAAGCAGGCGCGAACTCGTCGAGTGGCCGGGAGGGCCGTTCGATCCCAAGGCGTTCGACATTCGGTAGGGGCAAGGATTCGTACGTATCAGTTCGTCCTTGTCGCGTCCACTCATCAGTCGCTACGCGGTCAAGTACGCCCGCCAAGCTCGGTTGCGGCGCCATCGTGCACACGGCCAACCAATCGCAGAACAGCCTGCGGCGGCTGAACGGTGCGATCGAGCAACTCGGGTTCGCCGGCTACTACGGCACGCCGTATGAATTCTCGGCCCTGACGGCGGCGGTGACCTTGAAGCAGCCGGGAGATTTCATTTTTCTGGACGACAAGTTGATGAAGCACAGCGTGCTGCCCGTCGTGCGGGCCCGCCCTGAAGAGGTGGGTTACCGCGACGTGCTGATCGCGATGTTCACACGGCGCGACCAGCCCGGCGAAGGCGGGGCATGAGCTCCGGCCAGGCGACCCTGGGATTCAAGACGCCGGCCTGGTGGGCCGAGGCCATGTTGCTGCTGGTGGCAGCGGTCTGGGGAGCCAGCTACGGGCTGGCCAAGACGGCGGTGTTCTTCTACCCGGTGCTTGGTTTCCTGGCCGTCCGCTTTTGCGTGACCGCGCTGCTGCTGCTGCCTACCTGGCGCAGGCTGTCGGCACAGCAGGTGCGCACCACGCTGACGGTCGGCCTGCCGCTGGGGCTGATCCTGCTGTCGATCTTCGTGGCCGAAACCTACGGGCTGTCGCTGACCTCGGCATCGAATGCTGCCTTCCTGATCAGCCTGTGTGTGACCTTCACCCCCTTTGTTGAATGGATCGTCCTGCGGGCCCATCCGGGGTGGGCCGTGTTTGTGGCTACGGGGGTGTCGCTGGTCGGCACTTGGTTGCTGACTTCGACGACGTCGCTGTCGCTCAACCTGGGCGACGGGCTGATGCTGATCGCCGCGCTGCTGCGTGCCGCGATGGTCACCTGCACCACCCGCCTGACCCGCGGCAAGGACATCCCTTCGTTGCCACTGACGGCGGTGCAGACCGGCACGGTCGGGCTCGGTTGCCTGATGCTGGGCTTTCTGGTGCTGCCGGACGGGCTGCCGCCCTTGCCCAACAGCCCGGTGTTCTGGTATGCGACCGGGTTCCTGGTCGTTTTTTGTACCTTGTTTGCCTTTTTTGCCCAGAACTACGCATTGCGCCGCATCTCCCCCACCCGTGTATCGCTATTGATGGGGGCCGAGCCGGTATTCGGCGCGCTGTTCGCCGTCTGGTGGCTCCATGAGTCGCTCGGCATGACGGGCTGGATCGGTGGGTTGTTGATCGTGGGCGCCTCATTGTGGGCAGCGCTGCGCCGCTAGTGTCCTGCCCTGCGAATAGCGGCACATGAAACTGCGCCTTGCGCGCCCCGATATGAACAGGCAGGCCCACGCGCGGCCGCGTTCTGGCTCGGTCGAATCCCCACATCTGGCCCTATCGCCCACGCAGCCGCCTGCCTACGCTTGCGCGCATACACAACCAGGAGTTATCGCGTGAGCGCCTCGTCTTCCCCCGTCACCACCGCCACCCTCGCCGCGTTCAGCGGGGCGTGGAACCAGCACGACATCGATGCGCTCATGCGTTTCATGACGCCCGATTGCATCTTCCAGACCGCCGCCGGCCCGCACGCCTGCGGCACGCGCCACGTCGGCACCGAAGCGGTGCGCAAGGCCTTCGCCGCCGCCTGGCAGGCCGTGCCGGACGCGCAGTGGGAAGTCGGCCGGCACTTCGTGCAGGGCGAATTCGGCACTTCGCAGTGGACCTTCACCGGCACCGCCGCCGATGGCAGCCGCATCGAGACCGACGGCATCGACGTCTTCACCTTCCGGGACGGAAAGATCCACCTCAAGAACGTGTTCCGCAAGGTGCGCCCCAACGTCCCCGCGGCCAAGTAGCCCGAACCCGCCATGACGATCACTGCTTGCGCGCCATTCACCGCTGGCGGCGCCATGCCCGCCAGCAAGCCGTACGACCCGCGCTACGACCCACTGGTCGCCCCCGACCCAGGTGCGGGGCACGCCTATGCGCCCACCTACTGGGTCGCCAGCGCCGGCGCGCCGCCGGACGACGACGGCCCGGTCAGCCAGGACATGGACGTCGACGTGGTGCTCATCGGCTCGGGTGCGACGGGCATGTCGACCGCGCTGTATCTGGCGCAGGAACACGGCATCCAGGCCACGGTGCTGGAAGCCAATCAGGCCGCCTGGGGCTGCTCCAGCCGCAGCGGCGGCCAGGGCCAGAACGCGAGCGGGCGCCTCAAGCGCTCGCAATGGATTCAGCGCTGGGGCGTGGACACGGCCAAGCGCCTCGATGCCGAGATCCGCAGCGGTTTCGAGAACTTCAAGGACCTCACGACGCAGATCGACTGCGATGCCTTCGCCGGCGGCCATCTCCATCTGGCACACCGGCCCGAGAAAGTACCGGTGCTGGCCGTCGAAGCCGAACTGATGCGCAAAACCTTCGGCTACGCCACGCGCATGATGAGCGCCGAGGAGGTGCGGCGCGACTACTGCGATGAGCGCGAAACCGTGGGCGCCCTGTTCGAGCCCGAAGGCGTGGGCATCCACCCGCTCAAGTTCACTTTCGGCCTGATGCGCAAGGCGCGGGCGCTGGGCGCGGTGGTGTACACGTCCAGCCCCGTGCAGGGCTGGGAAACCATCCACGGCGTGCATCAGCTGCGCACGCCGGGCGGCATCGTCCGCGCGAAACGGGTTGCGGTCTGCACCGGCGGCTACACGGGCCAGGCACTCAGCCCACTGCTGAAAAACCGGATCATGCCGATCCTGTCGAACTCGGTGGTCACGCGCGTGCTGACCGACGCCGAACTGGCCGCGACGAATTTCCAGTCGCTCACCTTCCTCACCGACACGCGCACGCTGCGCTTTTACTACCGCCTGCTCAAGGACAACCGTCTGCAGCTGGGCAGCCGCAGTTCGGTCAGCGGTGCCGACGCCGAGGACCCGGTGCACCTCAAGTTGCTCACCGATGCCATCGCGCGCAAGTTCCCGCCCCTGGCCGGCATCCCCATCGACTACTCGTGGTGGGGCTGGGTGGACGTGAGCCACGACATGATGCCGCGCATCACGCAGCCCGACGATCACAAGACCATCTGGTACGCGGTGGGCTACGGCGGCAACGGTGTGTCGTTCTCGACCTGGGCCGGCAAGCGCCTGGCCGAACGCGTGGCCGGCAAGGACAGCGGGCGCAACGTCCTCGAGCTGCCGATCTACGATTCGCCGCTGCCCTTCCCGAACATGCTGGGTCTGGTGGAATCGCCCCTCTTCGCGCCCTTTCGCCGCATGGGCCAGCGCGTTCTGTACCAGTGGTACTGGTTGCGCGACGAGAAGTAGGCACCAAAGAGGGATGCGTCCAGATTGGGGCGCGCGCGCTCTGCTGGTGCGAAAGGGGAAAAACCCTGTCTCTCTGGCCCTATGGATCGGGCCCCTGTGGCTCTTCGTGGGAAGCGGCTTTGCCTCTATCTTCGAGTCTCGTTCTTTCATCGACTCTTGAAGGATGTACCGCATGCCATTTCCACTCGCCCGCCGCACTGCCGTGGTTGCAGCCGCCCTGCTTGCCCCGTGCACGCTGCTCTCGGCCCCTGCGGCCGCACAGGAGATCAGGCGTGGCGGTACGCTGGTCATCGGCAGCACGCAGACGCCGCGCCACCTCAACGGCGCCGTGCAATCCGGCATTGCCACCGCCATGCCGGCCACACAGATCTTCGCGAGCCCGCTGCGCTTCGACGACAAGTGGAATCCGCAACCGTACCTGGCCGAGTCCTGGAAGCTGGCCGACGATGGCCAGTCGCTGACGCTGAACCTGCGCAAGAACGCGGTGTTTCACGACGGCAAACCCATCACCTCGGCGGACGTGGCCTTCTCGATCATGGCGATCAAGGCCAACCACCCGTTCCAGACCATGCTCGGCCCCGTCGAGAAGGTGGACACGCCGGACCCGTACACCGCGATCATCCGCATGAGCACGCCGCACCCGGCCATCGTGCTGGCGATGTCGCCCGCGCTCGCCCCCATCCTGCCCAAGCACATCTACGGCGACGGCCAGGACCTGAAGAACCACCCGCGCAACAGCACCGACGTGGTGGGCTCCGGGCCCTTCCGCATGACTGAATTCAAGCCCTCGCAGCGCATCGTGCTCGAGCGCTTCGACAAGTTCTTCCTCCAGGGCAAGCCTTACCTCGACAAGTTGATCGTCAACATCACGCCCGACGCCGCGTCGCTGATGCTCGGCTTCGAGCGCGGCGACGTGCAGATGGTGCCGTTTGCCAGACCTGAAGCGCGCCTGGCAGCCAACCCGCAGGTCACGCAGACGCCCAAGGGCTATGACGGCATCGGCGCGATCAACTGGCTGGCCTTCAACCTCACCAGGAAGCCGCTGTCCGACGGGGCGGTGCGCAAGGCCATCGCGACGTCCATCGACAAGAACTTCATCACCAAGGCACTGATGAGCGGCTTTGCGACGCCGACCGACGGCCCCATCGTGGCGGCCAGCCCCTTCGCGGTGACCGACCTGGTCCGCTACCCGGTGGACCTGAGGAAGGCCGCCGAGATGCTCGATGCCGCCGGCTACAAGGCGGGCGCCAACGGTGAGCGCTTCAGGATCGCCATCGACTACCTGCCGGGCAGCGACGACCAGCAGAAGAACGTGGCGGAATACATCCGCGGCCAGCTCAAGAAGGTAGGCATCACGGTCGAGGTGCGCGCATCGGCCGACTTCCCATCGTGGGCCAAGCGGCTGGCCACGCACGACTTCGACATGTCGATGGACATCGTCTTCAACTGGGGCGACCCGATCATCGGCGTGCACCGCACCTATCTGTCGACGAACATCAAGCCGATCATCTGGACGAACACGCAGTCGTACGCCAACCCGAAGGTGGACGAGTTGCTGAACGCAGCGGGCAGCATCGTCGACCCCACCAAGCGCAAGGCCTGCTACGCCACCTTCCAGAAGATCGTGACCGACGAACTGCCGCTGGTCTTCATCAACCAGGTGCCCTACCACACGCTCACGAACAAGAAAGTCGGCAATCCGCCGACCACGATCTGGGGCCCGATGTCACCCATGGACGAGGTGTACCTGAAGCAAGCACACGACCCCCATGAAAAACGAATCCGCGCAGGGGTCGATCCACGATGAAAACACTCCGTCCGCTGATCTCTCGCGTGATCCAGGGCCTGGCCCTGGTACTCACGGTGGTCGTCCTCAACTTCGTGCTGGTGCATACGGCGCCTGGCGACCCGGTCGAAACCATCGCCGGCGCCAGCGGCGGCATGAGCCCCGAAATGGTCGCGCAGTTGCGCACGCAATACGGGCTGGACGAACCGCTGTACGTGCAGTTGGGCGTGTACCTGTCCAAGGTCTTGAGCGGCGACCTTGGCTATTCGTACTTCTTCAATCTGCCGGTCACTTCGATGATCTTCGAGCGCGCCCCGCGCCGCGCCTTCTTCGCGCAGCCGCTTCACCCCTACAGCGTGGCGCTGATGTCGGCCGTGCCCACGGTGGGCGGCGGGCGCCGCCGTGCGGCGCAACGCATCAGGCTCAGCGGCGACCCACCGAGCCCGATCAACCCGCCTTCGGGCTGCCGCTTCGCCGGGCGCTGCCCGGTGACGGAGCCAGCCTGCGCCGCCGAGCTGCCGCCGTTGCGCGAAGCGGCGCCCGGCCACTGGGTGCGCTGCCGCCGCGTCGACGTCATCGACGGCCTGCCGCACCCGCCGCTGCAGATGCCGGCCTGATCTCGTCCATCCCCCTCCTTCCAGACAAGCACGACGCCTCCATGAGCACGATCACCGTCTACACCGCCCGCAAGTTCATCACGATGAACCCGATGCAGGAGAGCGCCACGCATGTGGCCGTGCGCGACGGCCGGGTGCTGTCGGTCGGCACGCTGGCCGACGTACAGGCCTGGGGTGCGTTCACGCTCGACGAGCGCTTCGCGGACAAGGTACTGATGCCGGGGCTGGTCGAAGGCCATTGCCACCTGAAGGAAGGCAGCATGTGGGACTGGACGTACCTCGGCTGGTTTGACCGGCGCGATCCGCAGGGCAAGGTGTGGGCCGGCCTGCGGTCGATGGACGCCGTGGTGGGGCGGCTCTCCGAAGTGGCGGCGCAGATGGCGGCCGATGGCGTGCCCGACGATGAGCCGCTCATCGCCTGGGGGTTCGACCCGATCTACTTCGGCGGCGAGCGCATGACGGTGGCCCACGTGGATTGCGCCAGCACGACCCGCCCGATCGTGATCGGCCACGCCAACGGCCATCTGATGAACGTCAACACGCCGATGCTGGCCATCGCCGAGGTCACGCGCGACAACGAGGTCGAGGGCGTGGTGAAGTTTGCCGAAGGCCCGATGGCCGGCGAGCCCACCGGCGAACTGCAGGAGCCGGCCGCCATGTATCTGGTGCTGCGCAAGATCGGCAACGCCGGCCTGCTGGCGCCCATGACGCAAGCCGGCGTGCGCGCGTTCGCGCGGCTGGCCTGCACGCAGGGCGTGACGACCGCGACCGACTTGGTCAACAAGCTGGGCGAAGCCGATTGCGCGGTGCTGGAGAACGTGACGGCCGACGACGATTTTGCGGTGCGCATCCTGCCTGCGTTCCAGGCGTTTCACGGCCCGTACGGTGCGCCCCAAGGCGCGGACCACGTAAAGGCACTGATGACGCGCAACAGCGACCGCCTGCGCTACGGCTTGGTGAAGATGATGCTGGACGGCTCCATCCAGGGTTTCTCTGCGCGCCTGCGTTGGCCCGGCCACTTCAACGGCGCGCCCAATGGCATCTGGGTGACCGCTCCGGCGCAGTACGAGACCGACTTCGAGACCTACCACCGCGCCGGACTGATCGTCCACACGCACACCAACGGCGATGAGGCCAGCGAGGTCGCCATCAACGCCATCGAGCGCGTGCTGACCCAGGCGCCGCGCCCGGATCACCGCCACACGCTGCAGCATGGCCAGATGATCGACGCGCCGCTATTCCAGCGCATGGCGGCGCTCGGGCTGTGTGCCAACCTGTTCGCCAACCACCTCTGGTACTGGGGCGACCAGCACTACGAGACGACGATGGGCCCCGACCGTGCCAACCGGCTCGACGCCTGTGGCAGCGCGTTGGCGGCTGGCGTGCCGCTGGCCATCCATTCCGACGCGCCCGTCACGCCGCTCGGCCCGCTCTTCACCGCCTGGTGCGCGGTCAACCGCATCACGCCCAAGGGCCGCGTGCTGGGCGAGAACGAGAAGATCACCGTGGCCCAGGCACTGAACGCCATCACGCTGGGCGCCGCGTGGACGCTCAAGCTCGACCACGAGATCGGCAGCATCGAATGCGGCAAGCGCGCGGACTTCTGCGTGCTCGAAGACGACCCATTCACCATGGACCCGGCGACGCTCAAGGATGCGCGCGTGTGGGGCACGGTGCTGTCCGGTCGGGTGTTTCCCGCGAACCCTGGCTGATGCGCGCATGACCCTTGGCTCGCGGCGCATCCCGCTCACCGTCATCGGCGGCTTCCTGGGCGCCGGCAAGACGACGCTGCTCAACCACTGGCTGCGCGCCGCGCGGGGCGAGCGCATCGCCGTGCTCGTGAACGATTTCGGCGCGCTGAACATCGACACCGATCTCATCGAATCCCGCAGCGGCGACACCATCGCGCTGAGCAACGGCTGCGTGTGCTGCCAGATCGGCGACGACCTGTCGCGTGCGTTCATCGATGTGCTGGCGTCTCACGCGCCCTTCGATGCCGTGGTGGTCGAGGCCAGCGGTGTATCAGACCCGTGGCGCATCGCGCAGATCGGCCTGGCCGACCCCGGCCTGAGCCTGGGTGGCGTGACCGTGCTGGTGGACGCGGCAGCGCTGCTGGGCCATCTGGCCGATCCGCTGCTCGCCGACACGATGCTGCGCCAGTTGAAATCCGCCGACCTGATCGTGTTGAACAAAGTCGACGCGGTGGATGCCGGCGCACTGGCGCGCGTGCGCGCACGTGTGTCCGCCCTTGCACCCGCCACGCCGCAGTTTGAAACAGTGCAGGCGCAGGTTCCGCCCGTGCTGCTGCGCGGCCCCGCGCTCACGGCCGGGCCGGGTCCCGTCGAGACGCTGGGGAGCGCGCATGCATGCGACCCTGATTGCGCGCATCCGGATCACGGTGATCCCGCGCACGGGTCGATCTTCCAGAACTGGTCGGCACGCCCCTCGCACCTCTTCGATGCGGCTGCCTTGCGCCAGTGGGCCGCTGCGCCGCCTGCCGGCCTGCTGCGGCTCAAGGCCTTGCTGCGCACCGGCGAGTCGGAGTGGTCGGAACTTCAGTTCGCCGGGCGGCATGCGTCGCTGCGCCGCTCGGCAGCGCCTGCGGGCGGGGCGGCGGCGGTGGTGGCGATCGGCTTGCACGGGCGACTGCCGCACGGCGCCTTGATCGCTCAGTTCGGCGAGCAGGCCCGCCGCAGAGCGTGCGCCGCGCCGCACGGCAACGCGGGTTAATCCGTAATCCCGCGCCGCATTGCGCTATTGCATTTCCCGGGAGCGCAAGCCACCATTCGGATCGCTGAAATGGTTTTCGCGCGCTTGGCCGGGCAGGCCGAACGCATCGGCGTCCGGGTGTTTCAAAGCACGTTCTGTGGAGGGAGACAAATGCAGTTCCAGAAGGCCGCAGCGGCCCTGCTTGCGGGTGTGGCATTCCTGTGCGGCGCAGGTGCCGCGCAGGCACAGCAAAAACTCACTGTCTGGTGGGAGCGGGGGTTCTACAAGTCCGAAGACGATGCGCTGTACGACGTGATCCGGAAGTTCGAGGCGAAGACTGGCGCCAAGGTCGAACTCTCGCAGTACCCGATCCAGGACATGATCCCCAAGACCGTTTCCGCGCTCGATTCGGGCAGCCCGCCGGACGTGGCCTACGCCAGCGTCTACGACTTCCAGGTCGCAGGCAAGTGGGCTTTCGAGGGCAAGCTCGAAGACATCAGCGACATCCTCACGCCGATCAAGGAGCGCTTTGCCAAGAACACCCTGGAGACCGCCTACCTCCAGAACGACAAGGCCAGGAAGCGCGCCTACTACGCCTTTCCGCTGAAGCAGCAGACCATGCACATTGAGGTCTGGTCCGACATGCTCGCCAAGGCCGGCTACAAGATCAGCGACCTGCCCACCCGGTGGAACGACTACTGGAGCTTCTGGTGCGAGAAAGTGCAGCCGGCGTACCGCCGGGCCACTGGCGAGCGCGTCTTTGCCATCGGCGTGCCGATGGGCGTCGATTCCAGCGACGCGTTCTACTCCTTCCTCACCTTCATGGACGCCTACAACGTCAAACTGGTCGACGACGACGGCAAGCTGCTGGTGGACGATCCGAAGGTCAGGGCCGGCCTGATCAAGGCGATGAGCGATTACGTCATGCCGTACCAGAAGGCTTGCACCCCGCCTTCCGCGACCAGCTGGAAGGACCCGGAGAACAACGTCTCGTTCCACAACAAGACCATCCTGATGACGCATAACGCGACCATTTCGATCGCTGCCAAGTGGCTCGACGACATGAACAACACGGCGCTCACGGACGCGCAGCGCAGCGTGGCGAGAAAGAACTACGAGGAAAACATCTACACCCTGGGCTTTCCGGACAAGCCGGACGGCTCGAAGATGGTCTACCGCACGGCGGTGAAACTGGGGGTGATCTTCAACGCTTCGAAAAACAAGGCGCTGGCGCGGGATTTCGTGGGCTTCATGCTGCTCGAACAAAACCTCACGCCCTACGTGGAAGGCGCGCTCGGGCGCTGGTTTCCGGTGACCCGGGAGGGGCAGGCCAGGGCGTTCTGGCAGGAGGACCGGCACCGCAAGTCGGTGTTCGAGCAGTTCGCCGCCGGAACGGTCCCGTTCGAATTCACCAAGAACTACCGGTTCACGGTGCTCAACAACGAGAACGTCTGGGCCAAGGCGATGAGCCGGATCGTCAACGACAAGCTGCCGGTGGACAAGGCGGTCGATGAAATGATCGCGCGCATCAAGGCCGTGGCGGGCTGAGGGGCGTATATCCGACATGTCCTCCATTGCCTTGCCTGAGTCGGTCCCCGGGCCGGCGACCCGGCGGCCCCTGAACTCCTGGCAGGTCTGGGGCCTGGTGCTGGTCACGCCTTATCTGCTGGTGTTCCTGGTCTTCGTGCTCTATCCGGTGTGCTACGGCCTGTGGTTGGCGCGCCATCCGGCGAGCTATGTGAAGCTGTTCAACGACCCGGTGTTTTTCGGCTCGCTCGTCAATACCCTGGCCTTTCTGGTGCTCGGCATCAATGCCAAGATGGCGGTCGCGCTGTTTCTCTCGGGCTTCTTCATGCAGGCGCGCGCCTGGATCAAGGGGCTGTCGCTGCTGTTCATCCTGCCCTGGGCGATGCCCTCGATTCCCACCATCCTCTCGCTGCGCTTCATGCTCAACCCGGAGTGGGGGCTGATCAATTCACTGATTTTCCGCCTCACCGCCGAGGACGGACCGAACTGGCTCAACCAACCCACGCTGGCGCTCACGCTGGCGATCCTCGTGCATATCTGGAAGACGCTGCCGTTCTGGACGCTGATCCTGCTTGCCGGGCGCCTGGCAATTCCCGGCGAACTCTATGAGGCGGCGGCCATGGACGGCGCGAGCCGCTGGCAAAAATTCCGTTTCATCACCTGGCCGTCGATGCAGACCCTGTACCTGACTTCGACCATTCTTTCGATGATCTGGACCCTGGGCGACTTCAACAGCGTCTACCTGCTCACCGGCGGCGCGCCCGCCGACCTGACGCACGTGGTGGCCACGCTGGGCATTCGCTACCTGCGCCTGGACGAGGTGGACATGGCCATGGCCTGCATCGTCGTCGTCCTGCCGCTGATGCTGCCCCTGGTGTATTTCATGATGAAGCGATTGTCCAAATGAGCGCCACCACCGCAATGCTTGCAAGGCGCCTGAGTTGGCGCAAGGTCGGCGCCGAGGCCCGGCTCTTGCTGATCGGCATCCCGGTGCTGTTTTGGACCCTGATCCCGATCTACCACCTGGTGCTGTTCACCATCTCGCCCAAGGAATCGGCCCTGTCGGGCAGGCTTTGGCCGGAGCATCCGACGCTGCACAATTTCAGCGTGGTGTTTCGCCAGCAGCATCACTATCTGAACCATTTCTGGTTGCAGATGGGCAATTCGCTGTTCATCGCCGTGGCCGCGGGCGCCATCACGCTGATCGTCGCCACCGGTGCCGCGTTCGCCATCAGCCGCCTGAAGGTCCGGGGCGGGCGCAGCATCATGAACTTGGCGCTGTTCACCTATTTCATCCCGGCCGCGTTTCTCGCCGTGCCGATGTACAAGACCATGGGCAACTATGGCCTGCTCAACAGCCAGTGGTCGCTGATTCTGGCGATGGTCACGATCGCCTCGCCCTACGCGATCTGGGTGCTCAAGCAGGCTTCCGACAAACTGCCTTACGAGCTCGACGAGGCGGCGATCATGGACGGTGCCACGCCGCTGCAGCTGCTGCGCCTGGTCTATCTCCCGCTGATGATGCCCTCGCTGGTGGCGGTGGGAACCTACGCGCTGCTGCTCGCGTGGAATGAGTACCTGTACGCTTTCCTGCTGCTCTCCAAGGACACCAGCGTGACCCTGGGCGTGGCCCTGGGCAACTTTCTCGCGGCGGACGATTCCCCCTGGGAACTGCTGATGACCACCGGCCTGCTCTACGCGCTGCCGCCGGCGGCGATCTACTACGTCTTCAAGCGCTATATGGTGTCCGGCCTCACCGAGGGCGCCGTCAAGAGTTGAGCCCGTCGATCCAGACCTTGCCCCGATGGGCGCTACACACATCCCCCTGCTGCCATGACCAACCTGACCCAGCGTTTATCCGCGTGCTATACCGGCGCGATCCACGACGTATTGCGCGCGATGGGCATGGACAACTGCGTGCTGCCCCCGGGAATCCGCCCGCTCGACCCGGGGATCAAGACCGCCGGCCCGGCGTGGACCGTGAGCGGCCACATCGATCGCACGCAGTCACGCCACGACACCCTGCTCGGCTGGACCCGGCTGCTGTCCAGGGCGCCCACGGGGCACGTCGTCGTCTGCCAGCCGAATAACCACGAAGTCGCGCTCATGGGCGAGCTCTCGAGCGAGACGCTGAAAAACAAGGGCGTTCTGGGCTACATCGTCGATGGCGGCTGCCGCGATACGGACTTCATCCTGGAGCAGAAATTCCCGGTGTTCCATGCCTTCTTCACCCCGTTGGACATCGTCTCGCGCTGGATTCCGGACCGCTACGCCGAGCCCGTGACCATTGGCACCGTGACCATCCGCACCGGCGACTACGTCCTCGGCGACCGCGACGGCGTGGTCGTGATCCCCCAGGAAGTGGCGCAGGAGGCGATCACCCGGACCGAGGAAGTGGCATGCACCGAGAACAAGGTGCGCGACGCGATCCGCGGCGGAATGGACCCTGTCGATGCGTATCTCGCGTATGGGAAATTCTGAGCCGCGTCCCCCCTTCGCGGCTGCGGCGCAGCGATGAGCGCCGAGCAGGAATGGCTCGCCGCTTTTCGCCGGGCGGGGCTGATTGCCGCGGACGAGACGCCGTCGATCGAGCCGCTGACCGGCGGGGTGTCTTCCGACATCGTTCTGGTGCACTGCGGGGAGCGGCGCTTTTGCGTCAAGCGCGCGCTGCCCAGGCTCAAGGTCACGGTCGAATGGCACGCGCCGGTGGAGCGCAACCGCAGCGAGGCGGACTGGTTCGCGGTCGTGGGCCAGTTGCTGCCGCGGGCGGTGCCGAGAATCATTGCCGATCATGCGCACGAAGGCTGGTTCGCCATGGAGTACCTGCCGCCGGCGCAATACCCGCTGTGGAAGACGCAGCTGCGCGACGGACAGGCAGACGCCGCGTTCGCGGCATCGGTCGGGCAGGCGCTGGCGTGCATCCATGCGGCGACCGCAGGGCGCGCCGACATGGCGCAACGCTTTGCCACCGAGCAGATTTTTTTCCCGATCCGCCTCGAAGCCTATTTGCTCGCCACCAGCGAGAAGCACCCCGAATGCGCGGCGCCATTGCGCGCGCTGGCGCAGCGCACGGGCGCCACCCGGTGCGCGCTGGTGCATGGCGACGTGAGCCCGAAAAACATCCTGCGCGGCCCGCAGGGCCCGGTGTTTCTCGACGCCGAATGCGCCTGGTACGGTGACCCGGCCTTCGACCTGGCGTTCTGCCTGAACCACATGCTGCTCAAGTGCCTGTGGCGCCCCGCGCACGCGGCCGCCTTTCTGGCGTGTTTCGACGCGCTCGCGGCAGCCTATCTGGACGGCGTGGACTGGGAGCCGCGCACGTGCATCGAGGAGCGCAGCGCGCGCCTGCTGCCGGGCCTGTTCCTGGCGCGGGTGGACGGCAAGTCGCCGGTGGAATACGTGACGCAGGCCACGCAAAAGCAGCAGGTGCGCGCGCTCGCCGTGCCGCTGCTGCAAGCGCCGCCGCAGCGGCTGGCGCAGGTGCGCGCCGCCTGGGCCAAGGAAATCGGCTTGTGATGGAGGCCCCTTTGGCAAAAGCGGCAACATGCGCAAGCAGAACGAACAAGGAGTGCACACCATGGGCAAGAGCATCATCCGGCAGGTCCGCGGGCGCCGCATCTGGGATTCGCGGGGCCGCCCGACGGTGGAGGCGACGGTCACCCTGGCGGACGGCAGCCTGGGGCGCGGTCTGGCGCCCGCCGGGGCCTCGCGCGGGTCGCGCGAGGCGGTGGACCTGCGCGATGGCGGCCAGAAGCTCGGCGGTTTCGACGTCAGCGCGGCGCTGGCGCATCTGAACGGCGAGATCGCGCAGGCCATGATCGGCATGGACGCGATGCAGCAGGCCGTGCTCGACGCCCGGCTCATCGCGCTCGACGGCACGCCGACCAAGGCGCGCCTGGGCGGCAACGCCACCATCGCCGTGAGCCTGGCCGCGATGCACGCGGCCGCGGCGTCGAACCGGCAGCCGCTGTGGGAATACGCGGCGCAAGGCAGGGCGCTGCGCATGCCCCTGCCGGAGATCCAGATTTTCGGCGGCGGCGCGCATGCGGGGCGGCGCGTGGACATCCAGGACTTCATGGTGATGCCCCTGGGCGCGCAGAGTTTTGACCAGGCGCTGGAGTGGTGCGCCGAGGTGTATCTGGCCGCCGGCAGCCTGATGAAGGCCGCCGGCAAACAGGCCGGGGTGGCGGACGAGGGCGGTTATTGGCCGCTGTTCGACGCCAACGAGCAAGCGCTGGAAATGCTCACCCGCGCCATCGGGGTGGCCGGCCTTGCGCATGCCCAGATGGCCATCTCGCTGGACATCGCGGCCAGCGAATTGCGCAGTGGCGGACGCTACCGGCTCGGCCTGGAAAACCGCGTGCTCGACACCACCGAAATGATCGACATGCTGGGCCAATGGATCGATGCCTACCCCATCGTCTCGATCGAAGACCCATTGGCCGAGGACGACGAGGCCGGCCTGATCGAATGCACCCGCCGCTTTGGCCAGCGGGTGCAGATCATCGGCGACGATTATCTGGTGACCAGCGCGCCGCGCGTGCGCCAGGCAGCCGCCCTGGGGGCGTGCAACTGCGCCCTGATCAAGCCCAACCAGGCCGGTACGGTGACGGAAACCCGCGCCGCGCTGGACGCCGCGCAGGCGGCGGGCTGGAGCACCGTCGTCTCGGCGCGCTCCGGGGAGACCGAGGACACCAGCATCGTCCATCTGGCGGTCGGCTGGAACGCCGGCCAACTCAAGGTGGGCTCTTTTGCGCGTTCCGAGCGCATGGCGAAATGGAACGAGGGCCTGCGCATCGAGGATGCGACCCGGGCGCCGTTTGCCGGGCGTTGTTTCGGTCCGAGCCCGACACCATAAGCCGGCCGCGCGTCCCGCATTGCCCCCCCGTTCTGTGGTGCAATTGCCAATAGTTTCCAATATCGACCCTGTACAGCCAGCGCCCGATCGGTGATGATAGTGGGCGCTTTCTCTTCCACACCTGACACATTATCGGTTGCATGGCTGCTGTTGATACTCCCTCCAAAGAAGCCTCTGCAGTGGCCCTTCCCGGCTTGGGCAGGGCCCTGATGTCCGTTGGCAAGCTGACGCAAAAGCAGGCCGAAGACATTTACAAAAAATCACAAACCAGCCGCACGAGTTTTATTGCCGAATTAACCGGCTCCGGAACGGTATCCTCCGCCGATTTGGCGCATACGGTTTCCAGCGTTTTTGGCGCCCCCCTGCTCGACCTGAACGCGATCGACCCACTGCGCCTGCCCAAGGACCTGCTCGACAGAAAGATCTGCCAGGCGTACCGTGTCATCGTCCTGCGCAAACGCAATAATCGCCTGATTATTGCCACCGCCGATCCGACGGATCAGGAGGCCGCAGAAAAAATCAATTTTGCGACCCAGACGGGCGTTGACTGGATCGTTGCAGAGTACGACAAGCTGTGTCGCCTGGTCGAAGAAACCAGCAAATCGGCCAGCGAATCCATGGAGGATATCGTCAGTTCAGGCGGTGACTTCGAATTCGACGATTTGAAGATCGAGGATGCGCCAGACGAGGCGGAGACGGGCCTCACCGAGGTCGAAGATGCGCCCATCGTCAAGTTTCTTCACAAAATGCTCCTCGACGCTTTCAACATGCGCGCGTCCGATTTGCATTTCGAGCCGTATGAACACCAATACCGCGTGCGCTTCCGCATCGATGGCGAGTTGCGTGAGATCGCCTCGCCACCCGTGGCGATCCGGGACAAGCTGGCGTCGCGCATCAAGGTCATTTCGCGCCTGGACATATCGGAGAAACGGATTCCGCAGGACGGGCGCATGAAGCTGAAAGTGGGCCCGAACCGCGTAATCGACTTCCGGGTCAGCACCCTGCCCACCCTGTTTGGCGAGAAGATCGTCATCCGTATCCTGGACCCGAGCAGTGCCAAACTCGGCATCGATGCGCTGGGCTATGATCCCGCAGAGAAGGGGAAACTCCTGCAGGCCATTGGCCGCCCCTACGGAATGATCTTGGTGACGGGCCCTACCGGTTCCGGGAAAACCGTGTCCCTGTACACCTGCCTGAATCTTCTGAACAAGCCGGGCGTGAACATTGCCACGGCAGAGGACCCGGCTGAAATCAACCTCCCCGGCGTGAACCAGGTGAACGTCAACGACAAGGCCGGTCTGACCTTTGCCGTCGCCCTGAAATCCTTTCTGCGCCAGGATCCCGACATCATCATGGTCGGTGAAATCCGGGATTTGGAGACTGCCGACATCTCGATCAAGGCGGCACAAACCGGGCATTTGGTACTCTCCACCCTGCATACGAATGACGCGCCAACGACCCTGACCCGGATGCGCAACATGGGAATTGCGCCCTTCAATATTGCGTCCAGCGTCATCTTGATCACGGCGCAGCGCTTGGCGCGAAGATTGTGCCCGGCCTGCAAGACCCCTGCGGACATCCCCTACGAAGCCTTGCTGAGTGCCGGCTATGCAGAGGAGGATGTCGATGGATCCTGGGTTACTTATAGCCCCGTCGGTTGTTCTGCCTGCAACAATGGCTACAAGGGCCGGGTCGGAATTTATCAGGTCATGCCCATATCGGAGGACATCCAACGCATCATTCTTCGGGACGGAAGTGCCTTGGAGATCGCAGCGCAGGCACGCGTCGAGGGCGTGCGCTCACTGCGGGAGTCAGGGCTGCACAAAGTCAAACTCGGCCTGACTTCTCTCGAGGAAGTCCTGGCGGTCACCAATTAACGCATAACATCGACTGGTGAGGGCAAAATGGCTACCGCAGTATCCTCCAAAAAAAACATCAAGGATTTTGTCTTCGAATGGGAGGGCAAGGACCGCAACGGGAAAATCGTCAAGGGCGAGTTGCGCGCCATTGGCGAAAATCAGATCCAGGCGAGTCTGCGCCGCCAGGGAATCATTCCCGCGAAGATCAAAAAACGCGCCATGCGCGCCGGCAAAAAGATCAAGAAAAAAGACATCGCACTCTTCACCCGGCAGCTGGCGACGATGATGAAGGCCGGGGTTCCACTGCTTCAGGCTTTCGACATCACGGGCAGAGGAAACGCCAACCCCAGCGTAACCAAGCTGCTCGACGACATCCGGTCCGACATCGAGACCGGTACGGCGCTCAGCGATGCCTTCAGAAAATATCCCCTGTATTTTGACACCCTCTACTGCAACCTGGTTGAAGCAGGGGAAGCAGCGGGTATTTTGGAAACTTTGCTGGATCGACTGGCCGTATACATGGAGAAAGTCGAGGGGATGAAGTCAAAAATCAAATCTGCGCTGATGTACCCCATTTCCGTCGTCATCGTGGCCTTCGCGGTGGTGGTGATCATCATGATTTTCGTGATTCCTGCGTTCAAACAGGTTTTCACCTCTTTCGGCGCCGACCTTCCGGCCCCGACCCTGATTGTGATGGGCATCAGTGATGCTTTCGTCAAATGGTGGTTTCTGGTCTTGGGTGCCCCGATCGGGGGATTTTTCTTTCTCAGGCAACTATGGCGACGCAGTGAGGAGTTTCAAAGATTCATGGATCGCTTCATGCTGCACGTCCCGATTTTCGGGAAGCTCATAGACAAATCGTGCATTGCGCGCTGGACGCGGACGCTGTCGACCATGTTTGCCGCAGGTGTCCCCCTGGTTGAAGCCCTGGACTCCGTGGGAGGGGCGGCAGGTAACTCCGTCTACTCCATCGCGACCGAAAAAATCCAGCAGGCAGTCTCCACCGGAACCAGCCTGACCGCGGCCATGGGGAGCGCGAACCTCTTTCCAAGCATGGTGCTCCAGATGTGCGCCATTGGCGAGGAATCCGGCTCCATCGACCATATGCTCGGAAAGGTGGCCGACTTCTACGAGGCCGAGGTGGACGACATGGTCGCGGGCCTGTCGAGCCTGATGGAGCCCATCATCATCGTTTTTCTCGGTGGACTCATCGGCGGCATCGTCATCTCGATGTACCTGCCGATCTTCAAACTGGGTCAGATCGTGTGATGGCGCTGGATGCCTGGTGGGGCCCGGTCCTCGGGGGGGTGCTCGGTTTGCTTTTTGGCAGTTTCTTGAACGTGGTGATCTACCGTCTGCCAAAGATGATGGAACGGCAATGGGCCGCGGAGCGCGCGGCGTTGGCATGGGACACCCCGAATCACGGGGAAGCCCCCCCCGCCGCTGCGCAGGAGGTTTTCAACCTGATGACCCCGCGCTCGCGCTGCCCTTCCTGTGGGCACGCGGTGCGCTGGTACGAGAACGTCCCGATACTGAGCTACCTGTTTTTGCGCGGCCGGTGCTCGGCCTGCAAGACGCGCATCAGCATTCGCTACCCGCTGGTCGAAGCGGTGACCGGCGCGGTTTTCTTCTTTTGCCTCCAGCGCTGGGGCATTTCGGCCGCAGGAGTGGCCTGGTGCGGCTTCTGCGCGGCGCTTATCGCCCTGACGTGTATTGACTGGGACACGACCCTTCTGCCCGACGACATCACCCTGCCCCTGCTCTGGGCCGGGCTGCTGGCGTCTGCCATGCAGTGGATCGCGGTGCCGTTGTACGCGTCGGTGGTCGGCGCGGCGGCGGGGTATTTGTCGCTGTGGCTCGTCTACTGGGGCTTCAAGTGCGCCACGGGCAAGGAAGGCATGGGGTACGGCGACTTCAAGCTGTTCGCCGCCCTGGGTGCCTGGTTCGGCTGGCAGGCGCTGGTGCCGATCATTTTGCTGTCTTCGGTCATCGGTGCGGTCATTGGCATTGTGCTGAAACTGCTCAGCGCGCTGCGCGAGGGCGGCTATATTCCTTTCGGGCCGTTTCTCGCGGGCGCCGGGTTCACTGCGCTGGTTTTCGGACCGCAGGCCATCCTGGACGCGGTGCTGCAGTTCGTGGGGCTTTGAGCGGCCATGGCGCTTCGTCCGCGACCCCTGCGCCTGGGTTTGACCGGCGGCATCGGCAGCGGCAAGAGCACGGTCGGGGGCATGCTCGCGGCGCTGGGCGCGGCGCTGATCGACGCGGACCAGCTTGCCCGGGAAGTCACCGGACCGCAGGGCGCCGCCATGCAGGCCATCCGCGCCACCTTTGGCGCCGAGTACGTGGACGCCAACGGCGCACTCGATCGCGCGCGCATGCGCCGCCTGGTGTTTTCCCTTCCGCAGGAGCGTGCCCGGCTCGAGGGCATCGTGCACCCGCTGGTCATGTCGCACAGCGATTTGCTGGCACGGCAGGCCGCAGACCAGGGCGCGGCATTGATCGTGTTCGACATTCCCCTGCTCGCGGAATCGGGCCGCTGGGCCCGCCGCCTGGACGCGGTGCTGGTGGTGGACTGCTGCGCCGAGACGCAGATCGCGCGGGTGCTGCGCCGCAGCGGTCTGGCACGGGACGTGGTGCAGGCCATCATCGCGGCGCAGGCCAGCCGCAGCGCGCGCAGGGCTGTGGCCGACGTCGTGATTGCCAACGACGCCGACGGCACGCAGGCGCTGCAGGCCCAGGTGCGCCAAATGGCCACATTGTTCGGGCTATGATGCGGGTGTAACCACTGCCCAAGCTTGGCAGGTAGCACCGCCAGCGCCAGAATACGCCCCGAGTTCCCAGGAAACCCGCCAGCGTGATCCTCTACGAATACCCCTTCAACGAACGCCTCAGAACCTATTTGCGGCTCGAGCAGTTGTTTCGCCGGTTGGGGGAACTGGTTCCCCGTGAGCATGCGCTCGACCACCATTTTGCAATCGCCACGATCTTCGAGATCATGGACGTGGCCGCGCGCGTCGACCTGAAGTCGGACGTTCTCAAGGACCTTGAAAAGCACCGGCACCAGTTCGACAGTTACCGCGGCAACCCGTCGATTTCGGAGGAGGCGCTGGACGCGGTGATTGCCCAACTCCAGCACTGCTTCGCGGCGCTCAATGCCCAGACCGGAAAAGCCGGCCATGCGCTCACGGAAAACGACTGGCTGATGAGCATTCGCAGCCGCATCGGCATCCCGGGTGGCACCTGCGAGTTTGATCTGCCGGCCTACTACGCGTGGCAGCACCAGGCGCCTGCCATGCGCCGGCAGGCGATCGAGGAATGGGCGTCCACGTTGGCGCCACTGGCCGAATCCATCTACGTGCTGCTCAAACTGCTGCGTGATTCCGGCATTCCCCAGAAAGTCGCCGCAGAAAACGGCCAGTTTCAGCAGAACCTGTTACAGGGCCGCGCGTTCCAACTGCTGCGCCTGCGCATCGACCCGACCCTGAACCTGATCCCGGAAATCAGCGGCAACCGCATGATCGTCTCGGTACGGCTCATGCGCCAGCAGGGCGACGGGCGCCTGCACGCCTGCAGCGAGGACGCGGCCTTTGAACTGACCCTGTGCGCCTGAGAACCACCAGCACAAACAGGACGACGAAGATGGCCCAGCGCACCCGCACCCCACATACCGCCACGCCGCCGGCACGCACCGTCACCTGCCCCGGTTGCGGCGCCGACAGCGTCTACAGCGCCGCCAACGCCTACCGCCCCTTTTGCAGCGCGCGCTGCAAGCAGGTCGATCTGGGGGCTTGGGCGAGCGAGGACTTTCGCGTTCCGGCCGAGGCGCCCCCCGCCGACGCGCCGCATGGCGATCCCCGCCTGCAGCACTGAACTGGCGCCCACACTTCGCCGACAGCCACGTTCGCTGCCGGCAGCACCGTTCGCCCGAAGTCGTCCGCGAGGGCAAGCACGCTGACCCAGATGGCGCCGGCGATCCCCGCACGGGATCGACATTTTTTGTCATACCCACGGTGTGTCACGGCCGTGGCGGCTGTCTTTGCAAATCAGCGGACCGGTCCACGGGCAATAGCTATTCGGAATTGCAGAAATTTCCACGTGCGCCAGCGGCGTCGCCAAAATCCGGAAAACAAGCACATGGCGAACTATGCCATGCGCGCATAGTCATTATTGCAAAATCAAGACTTCCTCAGAACCACGGAGCCTCCATACAATCGGCCATCAGCGATACATAACCGAACGAGTGATTCCATTATTCGTACTGAATTTCTTGGCAGAAAATGCTTTTGCTCGAATGGGAACCCGCTGACACTCGCCCTTTTCCCTCGCTCCCCATGGTTTGCGCTTGCATGGAGGGGCTGTTTTTTTATACAAGCGAAAAGGAAATCTGCACATGTCCCAATATCTGATCACCGGAGCGACCGGAAACGTTGGCTCCGAAGTGCTGAGGCAGTTGTGCGCCACCGGTCACAAGCCGCTGGCGATGACGCGCGACGCCAAGTCCGCCGGGGCGAAGCTACCGGCAGGCGCATTTCGTTATACACAAGTCTCCTGAACCTGAAGCTCGCGACAGAACCTGATGCCAGCGGCAAAGTCAAGAATGCGTTGCATTCCCAACCAGATGGTCTTGACTCCGGGCTCACCATCGCACTTTCGCGCAAGAAAGCCCCCCAGTCTGGCAATCAGCCGCACCACCTCGTTGAGCGTGGGCGGTTCCTTGGGCAACTCTTGCTTGTTCAGGATGTACGCCGCTTTCCATTCGTCGGGCTCGAACATCAGCTGCGCATCCAGTTGCGGGCAGCTACGCCCCAGCCGCATCAGCCGGGCAATGCGCCACGCCACCACCATGTACAGCACCACCGCGCGTTCTATCTTGCTGACACTGCCCAACTGCAAGGCTTCGATCCGGCAACCGTTCTTGAGCACATGGAAGAACATTTCGATCTCCCAGCGCGCCCGGTACCAGTCGATCATCCGGGCGGCCTGCTCCAGGGTCTCCACGGGCAAGTTCGTCAGCAATCTCCATTCGATGGGCTTTTCGCCATTCGCCAGCGCCTCTTCCCGGGCAACGATGCATGTGGCCTGCACAAACCCGCCGTGGCCATCGGGCAACTTCAGCGCTTGCGCCCACACTTGCTGTACCACTTCACGAGGGCGCGACCCCTGGCGCGAGGCAAGTGTGAAACGAATCTCTCCCTGCGACTCGCCCGCCGTCACCCGGTTCCACTGTTTGTCGTCTTCTTCTTCGAGAACCCGGTTGTGTTTGCTGCGCAGCAACCAGTCCACTGGATTGCCCAAGTCACGTGCTCGCACCATCAGGGCCATGATGTCAGCCTCGCGGTCGGCCACGTAGACCAGTCGTGTATTGGGCAACTGCGGGGCCATCTCGGCCAGTCGTTCGTAGCCCTCGATCCAGCGCAGGCTTTCGCTGACGCCAGGACGGCTACCATCGCTGTGGCGCGGCTGTCGTGCCCACATCCACGCATCGAGCACACCCAGCGGCTCGCGCGAGGTGGAGATGGCGTACGTGGGGTGCAGGTACATGCCGCGCTGGGCCTCGTAGCTCAGTGGCCCCAACCCCTTGGCCTCTTGCCCATTGAAGTTCAATTCGGTGGTGTCCTGGATGCACAAAACATGCTCGTGCGCCGCCATGCGGGCCACCGAGTTTTCGATGTGCGGCGCCAGGATGTCTTCCCACTGAACCGCCTCATTGCCAAAGAAGCGGTAGGCCCCGATGGTGTCGGCCCAATCGCCGCAGGCTTGGGGAATGCTGGCTGTGGGCTTGGCACTCAAGCTCTCGATCAGGCGGATCGCACGCTCTTTGCGCCTGGGGTCCCCCAGGTTCATGCTCTTGAATTCCGTGACTGTCCAGTTCATTGTATGCTTTCGCTATGAAATGAGTAGCATAGCTCATGCGAGGGGGCTTGTGTATAACGAGATGCGGCAGGCGTCACACCGGTCGAGGCCGACTACAACGACCCGACGAGCCTTGACGCGGCAATGCGCGCTGTGGACGCCGTGGTGCTGATCTCGCCCGCCCATCGCGACATGGTGCAGCACCAGAGGGCCGTCCTTGACGCCAGCAAACGCGCGGGAATCCGCGACGTCGTGAAACTCTCGGGCCTGGGCGCCGATCTCCAGGCCGCGATCCGTTTGCCGCAACACCACGCGCAAATCGAGGCCCATGCGAACACGCTCGGCATTCGGCTCACCCCCGTTCGCCCCAATCTGTTCATGCAGGTTCTGCTGGGCAACGCCGCATCCATCGTTGCGCAAGGCAAAATTTATGCGCCGGCGGCCGATGGAAAAATATCGTTTACCGATGTCGGTGACATCGCCGCGGTCATCGTTGCGATTCTGGCCGACGACACGCTCAAGGGCCGTGCCCACGATATTTCCGGACCACAGGCCCTGAGCTACGCCGACGCGGCCACAAAGATCGGCGATGCAGTCGGCTACCCCGTCATGCATGTCGATGTGCCGGAGGATACTGCGCGCCAGGCAATGCGCGACGCCGGGATGGATCACTGGCTGGTCGAGGCGTTCCTCGAACTCTTCCAGATTTATCGTGCGGGCTACGGCGCGGGCATCTTCAGCGCGAATATCGAAAACATCCTCAAGCGCCCGGCGACGAGCTTCGACGCGTTCGCGCAGACCTGCAAGCAGGCGTTCGTTCGCGCCGCCTGAGACCGCTGCGCCAAGGTTCGTCCCGGTTTGGCATCTTTCCAGCTATTCCCCGTCAGCCTGTGGATCGAGCAAGGATCCCAACAATGTCTCCTTGAACCACCGCTGAGCAGGGGTCAACCGGCGCCGTTTATGTGCAGCCAGATGAAAAGCGTGCTGCACGGACTCGAAGGGTAAGTCCCAATGCGTCAGTCCAAAATGAGAATCAGCATACTGGATGAATCGACGGGGAACCGTTGCAAGCAGACCGGTGCCGGGAAGATTTGCAATCATTGGAGAGAATGCATTGAAGACGGCCCTGACTTGGCGCACCCGATTTTGCCGCACCAACATGTCGTCCACCCATCCCCGAGCCATCCCCGAAAACGAACAAAGCGCATGCGGATGTTTGATATAAATATCGATTGGCATCGTCCCCCGCGGATGCCTTATGATCTCAGGGTCACCAATGACCACATAGGTTTCGAAAAAAAGAAAATCAGAAACCACCTCGGAATGCTCAATCAGCCCGGAGGTGATCGCAAACTCGACCTCCCCGGATTCAATGGCCCTGAATGCTTCCTCAAAACCAACCGGGCGAAAAATAACGGATACGTTTGCTGCCTTTTGGTGGATATGCGCAAAGAGTGGCGGGAAGATCGCATGGATTGCGTAATCAGTCAACCCGAGTGTGAAGGTTGCAGTCGAGCTTGACGAATCGAATGCATGCATGCGCTCCAATGCCTTTCTGGCGTGGGCAAGTGAAGAATCAACATCGCTGAACAGGGCATGTGCGACTGCCGTTGGCAGCATCGTATTATTGCGCCATTCAAACAGTCGATCGTTGAAAGACACCCTGAGCTTTTTCAACGATCTTGAGACGACAGGTTGAGAAATATCCAGAATTTCTGCTGTTTTTGTAGTGCTTTTCGTTTGATATAAAATCTGGAAGACTCTGAGAAGGTTCAGATCAAGAGATGCAAACAGGTCTGCCATATGCACTTTCTGGAGTTTGAAAATGGGCCATATTGTAGGGCACTTGCCCGTTACCGCCCTGCCCATTGGGTCGGAGCCAGTCGGCTTCGCAGTGGCTGCGGGCTGACGCCATCAGGGCATTGCGGTGCTGATCATCGATAAAGCCAGCGACTCCACAGGCGCATGCCTGCGTTGTCGCTGCGCGTAAACGTCAGTGCACCATGCGACCAGGATTCATGCAATAACACCGTGTATTTCATACCTCAGCGTATCGCTGCCTTTGGCGCCGTGCTGCGAATCCATGCCAGCCCAAGCCCCGCAGCACACATGGCCGCCCCAATCAGGGGAAGTTGCATATAGCTCGCCCCCTTGTCCAGCGCCATGGCCCCCAGCCAGGCACCCAGACCATTCCCGAGATTGAATGCCGCAATGTTGAAGGCCGAAGCCAGCACCGGCGCATCCCCGGCGTGCGACATCACCTGTATCTGCAAGGGCGGGATGGTCGAGAACAGCGCCATTCCGAAAAAGAAGACCGCGGCAATCATCCATACCGGATACTGCATGAGCAAAGACACTGACAGCAGCACCACGATCAGAAAGGCAAGGCTGTACTGGACCGCACGGTGGATGTTCCAATCCGCCAACCGCCCACCCAGCGGGTTTCCAAGGAACATGCCAAAGCCAAAGAGCAGCAAAAGCGGCGCCACCCACCCGGAGGAAAGGCCTGTGACGTCGGTCAGCATCGGAGCGATAAAGGTGAAGGTCGTGAAAGTACCGCCGAAACCAAGCGTCGTCGTCATGAGTGCGCGGATCATCTCGGGTCGCGCAAGAACGGAGAATTCAGTCTTCAGATTGGCGATCTTCTGCGAGCTTACGCGCGGCAGGAAGAGGATCAACATCAGGACTGCCACCCCCGCAACCCCGGCAAGAATCAGGAAACTCGTTCGCCAACCCAGTTCCTGCCCGATGGCAGTCCCCGCAGGCGAGCCGATCATATTGGCAATGGTCGAACCAAGGAAGACCGCAGCAATCGCGCGTGCGGCCTTGCCTGGCGCGACCAACTGCGTGGCAACCACCGCACCAAGCCCAAAGAAAGTAGCCTGCGCGAGTGCGGTAATGATCCGGGCCGTGATCATCCATTCATAGCTTGGAGCAAGAGCGCAAGCCAAGTTGCCCAGCGTAAAAACACCCATCAACGCAACCAGAACCGCCTTGCGCGGTGCCTGCACGAGAAACGGCGTCAGCAACGGCGCACCGAGCACGACGCCAAAGGCATACCCGCTGATCAGATATCCGGCGGCCGGAATCGACACCCCCAGATCGGCAGCCACCTCAGGGAGCAGGCCCATGATGACGAATTCACTCGTGTTGATGACGAAAATCCCCAATGCGAGGATGAGAATGGAAAAAGGCATCTGGCACTTCCTTTCAAAAACCAAATGCTCGCAGAAAACAGCCGCATCGGCATCAAAAATTCTTGCAAGTCGCGTTTCATTTTTGGGTGTTGAGTCGCAGCCCTGTGGCATGAGATGATGGGATCAGTCAATCAATTGGGGAAACGATCGTGGGCTCAGACATCATTCTTTTGTCTCCTGAAGCAATGCCCACGCCTCGTAAACTCCGCTTTTCCGACGATCAAGCGGAGTATGCGGGGTTATTTCTGAACTACGACAGAGCACACACGGTTCTGGTATTGCCCGACTGGCGTGGCCATCGAACCGACTATGCCATGCGCCGAGGTGTCGAATTGGGGCGGAAAATCGGCGCCAATGTGGTCGTGAGCGATTTGTTCACAACGAGCTACCGCCCCACCGATTACGCCGGGGATGCCGAACATTGGGTCGCGGCAGCCTTGGCCAATCCACGGGCATTGCGACAGTGCTTGACCGGCTATGTGCAGGCGCTGACGGCACATATCGGAATCGCGCCATCCTCGGTGATTGTCGTCGGTTACTGTCTGGGCGGCGCGCTTGCCTTCGAAATGGGGCGGTCCGACCTTGGACTTCGTGCGGTGGTCTGCATCCATGGCATCCCCGCTTCCACCGCCCCGATACAGACACTGCGCTACAAGACCCGCTTCTTGGCCATTCATGGTGCATCGGATCCAATTATCGAGTTAGAGCATCTGACACGCTTCCAGACCGAAATGACCCGGGCAAAAGTGGATTGGACCAGCCTCGCGCTCGGCCACGTACGCCACGGTTTTACTGACGAAGAAACTGACCCGCACGGTCACTCCCAGCGGTATGACCAGACGGCATCTCGGCGCACACTCGGCATGCTGGCGGCCTTTCTGAGCCTGGAGCTTTCGCCGTGATGTCCGATCCCCGCATTCTGCCGGTTGGACGCCGCTGATTTTTTGACAGCACGACGCAATCCGCGCTTGCCACCCTGGATGTATCCACATGGAATATATGAAACTGCGATCTATCGGAAAAAGCGGGCTTCACTCGTCGTGCATCGGTCTTGGCTGCATGGGCATGTCAGAATTCTATGGCAGTTTCGACGATGCAGAAAATCTTGCCACCCTTGAGCGGGCAATGGATTTGGGTGTGCGGATGCTCGACACCGCCGACCTCTATGGGAACGGGCACAACGAGGAGCTTTTGGGGCGCTTTCTTCAACAGACCCGGCACCGTCCGTTGATTGCGAGCAAATGTGGCATCGTGCGAACCGATGAAATCCTGTCGGACGGCAACTTCCGACGCGACCGCAATGGCCATCCGGATTATATTCGGGCCAGTTGCGACGCCAGCCTGAAACGCCTGAACATCGAGCAGATCGACCTTTATTACCTGCACCGCGTCGATCCCAAAATACCCATTGAGGACAGCATGGGTGCGCTGTCGGACTTGAAGGCCGCCGGGAAGATTCGCGCGATCGGCTTGTCGGAACCGACGCGCGAGGAACTTCAGCGTGCGGCGGCGGTCGTGCCGGTTGCGGCAGTGCAATCGGAATATTCGATCTGGACGCGCTCGATCGAGGCCGACGTGCTGCCCGAGATCCGCAAGATCGGCGCTGCGCTGATCTGC
The DNA here is from genome assembly GCF_026127385.1 of Verminephrobacter aporrectodeae subsp. tuberculatae. Taxonomy (NCBI): domain Bacteria; kingdom Pseudomonadati; phylum Pseudomonadota; class Betaproteobacteria; order Burkholderiales; family Comamonadaceae; genus Verminephrobacter; species Verminephrobacter aporrectodeae. The sequence continues at coordinate 1,230,763 of NZ_QZCX01000001.1, read as the reverse complement.
TATTCGCCGCTGGGTCGAGGGCTTCTGCGCCACCGGGGCCAGCTGCCCGTGCTGGAAAACGATGATTTTCGCCGCACGCTGCCGCGCTTTGCCACAGCCCACTTCGATGCGAATGGGTGGCTGTTCGACATACTCGAAACCGTTGCCACGGAGGCCAGCATGACCGTGCCGCAACTCATGCTGTGCTGGCTCTTGGCGCAAGGTGAGGACATCGTGCCCATTCCCGGTGCGCGCAAGATGGCACATCTTGAACAAAACGTGGCAGCCAGCACGCTGCGGCTTACCCGGCAGCAGTTGGATCATCTCTCCCATGCCTTCAGCGAAACGGCTGTTGCCGGGCAACGCTATAGCGAGGGCGTAGCCATCAAAGCCACCTGAGGTCCGCACCGGTTATCCGCTCAATCGCTGGCGTACTGGCTGAGTGCCTTGCTTTCCCTGTCCACGGCTTCCCGCACGAAATCACGAAACTCCAGCACATGGCGATAGCCTGCCAGCCGCTCTGCCATGACGAGCCATAGCGGCATGTCGCCAACCATGCCAGGTGCCATGACCGCCCTCACGCCCGGCAGGTGGCGTCCCACCATGTCGGGCAGGATTCCTGCACCGATGCCGTTGCGGATGCCCTCAACCAATCCTGAAAACTCGGTGATGGCAATCTCTGAACGGTGCGCGCCCAGTACCTCGCGCAGTTTCTGTTGCGGCATGCTGACGCCGGTTCCTGGCGACCAGTTAATCGCCCGCAGCCCTGTTGCCGATAGCGTAGACCAGTCTCTCGCCATCTGAAACCCGTCGGGGAACAAGGCCTCGGCGCCATAGACGTTGAAACTCGCCGTACCGATGCGCTGGCGAATCACCGTGCCACGTTCCGGCTCGACGAACCGCAAGGCCATGTCTGCCTGCCCTGCACCGATATCGAGCAGACGGATCGATGTGTTGATGTCCAGCATCACGCTCGGCCAGCGTGCGATATAGGCGTGGATATTGGGAAAAATCAGCGCCGTTGCCAGAGCGGGCGTCGTCGAGAATCGCAGTTCAATATTCTGTGTGTTGTACATGCGATCGACGAGCTTCGGGGCATTCATCAATAGCCGTTCAGCGTCCTGCCATATTTTGACGAGTTCCTGCGCGCTTTCCGTGAGTTCGAACCCATGCGAAAAACGATGAAGCAGTGGAAACCCCAGCGTTTTCTGCAAGGCATTGATTCGTCGGCTGACAGTCGGTGCGCTGATTCTGAGCGCATCCGCAGCATTTGCAATCGATCCGTTTCGGAGATAGGTCAGGAATATACGGATATCGTCCCAACAAGGGTCTTTGCTCATACGTCGTTCTTATAGGGACGCATTGCCCGCCCGCGGTCCGTGCGCATCGCATGAGGGGGTGTTTTCGGGGAGATTCATCTTCGCGGGTATTCAGGGCGGGGAAGACTTCCGTCTACGACGCCAGCGCCGCCGCAGGCGCATTGCCGTCGAGCATCTGCCCTACCCACGCGGCGAGCTTGCGCGTGTCGGTGCGCAGCACCTCTTGCTTGACGGCCAGGATCTGCGCGGGGTGCATGGAGAAGCTGCGCAGGCCCAGGCCCAGCAGCAGGCGCGTCATGCCCACGTCGCCCGCGGTTTCACCGCACATGCAGACGCTTTTTCCCAGCGCCTGGCCGGCGGCGATCACGTCCGCGACCAGGCGCAGCACCGCCGGGTGCAGGGGATCGTAGAGATGCGCCACGGCTTCGTCGGAGCGGTCGATGGCGAGCGTGTACTGGATCAGGTCGTTGGTGCCGATCGACAGGAAGTCGAAGTACTTGAGAAAGCTGCGCACCATGATGGCCGCTGCGGGCACCTCGATCATGGCGCCCAGTTGCACCGGGCCATGCGGCACGCTGCGCGCATCGAGTTCCGCGCGGGCCAAATCGACCTGCGCCAGCGTCTGCTCGATTTCGTGCGTGTGCGCCAGCATCGGGAACAGCAGGTTCACCTTGCCATGCGCCGCGGCGCGCAGCACGGCGCGCAGCTGGGTGCGAAACATGGCGGGGTCGGCCAGGCTCCAGCGGATCGCACGCAGGCCCAGCGCCGGGTTCAGGTGGCCGTCCTTGTGGCCCTTGTCCAGCGGCTTGTCGGCGCCCACGTCAACGGTGCGGATGGTCACGGGCAGGCCCTGCATGCCGGCGATGGCCTCGCAGTAGGCGCGGTACTGCTCGTCCTCGTCCGGCAGCTTGCCGCTGCGGCCCATGAACAGGAATTCGCTGCGAAACAGCCCCACGCCCACGGCGCCGGCGCGCACGGCGGCGGCGGAATCGCCGGGTTGTTCGATGTTCGCGAGCAGTTCGATGCGCTGGCCGTCGATGGTGATCGCCGGGGTGTGCAGCAGCCGCGCCAGGCGCTCGCGCTCGAGTTCGACTTGGCGCTGGCGAAAGCCGTACTCGGCGAAGATGATCGACGACGGGTCCACGCTGACCACGCCCGTGTCCCCGTCGATGATGACCCAGTCGTCCTGGCGCACCAGCTGGCTCGCGGCGCGCGCGCCCACCACGGCCGGGATTCCCATGCTGCGCGCGACGATGGCGGTGTGCGATGTCTTGCCGCCGACGTCGGTCACGAAGCCCGCGAAAACGCTTTGCTTGAAGTGCAGCATGTCGGCCGGTGAGAGGTCATGCGCGACCAGCACCAGCGGAACGTCCTGCGTATCGCCGAGCAGCAGCTCTTGCTGCGTCTTGCGGCGCGGGCTGCTCGCGGACGGCGTCACCGGGTCCGCGACCCCCTTCATGTGGCGCAGGATGCGCTCGACCACCTGCTCCAGGTCGGCCTTGCGCTCGCGCAGGTACTCGTCCTCCATTTCGTCGAACTGGCGCGCGACGACTTCCAACTGCGTGGTCAGCGCCCATTCGGCGTTGTACAGGCGCTCGGTGATCCAGTGCTTGACGCCGCCCGTGAGGGCCTCGTCCTGCAACAGCATCAGGTGCACGTCGAGCAGCGCGGTGAGTTCGTGCGGCGCGTCTGCGGGCATCTCGACCTGCAGGCGCTGGAGTTCCTCGACCACGGCGTTGCGGCCCTTGCGCACCCGCTCAATCTCGGCCTCGACCTGTTCGGGCTGAATGAAGTAATGCGCCACGTCCACGTGGCTGGACGCGACCAGCACGGCACGGCCGATGGCGATGCCGCCGGCGACTGCGAGGCCGTGGATGGAGAAGGTCATGGGCCACCCCCCGGGGCCGGGGACGAAGCGACCGTGCGGCTCCTCATGTCACTCCCCTTCGCCGAACTTGTCGGCGATCAAGGCCAGAAGCGCGTCCATGGCCTCCTGCTCGCGTTCGCCGTGGGTTTCGATCTGGACCTGGCTCCCCATGCCGGCGGCCAGCATCATCACGCCCATGATGCTTTTGGCGTTGATGCGGCGCTCGCCGCGGCTCATGAAGACCTCGCAGGGAAAGCTGCCGGCCAGCTTGGTGAGCTTGGCCGAAGCGCGGGCGTGCAGGCCCAGTCTATTGCTGATGGTCGTGCGTTTCTTGATCATGTCGGCGCCGGCGGCGGTTCTGGTTCTGTGGTGTGGCGCTGGCCACCTGCATGACCCCTTGCGTTCCGCCCACGACGGCGCGGGCGACGACCGAGTCAAGGGGCTCGCAGCGGTAGCTCACGGCGCGCAGCAGCATGGGCAGGTTGACCCCGGTGACGAGGCGCGAACGCACACCGCCTACCAAGCGCTGCGCGATGTTGCAGGGTGTGGCGCCAAACAGGTCGGACAGCACCAGGGTGCGGTCCACGCCCAGTTGGCCGAGCAGAATGCGCGCCTGCGCCAGCGACTCTTCGGGCGGCTGATTCGGCTGCACGTCCAGTGCGGCCACGCTGCTGCCGCAGTCCGGGAACACGTGCAGGACGCACTCGCGCAGCGCGTGGGCCAGCGGGGCGTGGGCAATGATGAGGATGCTGGTGGTGCTCATGGCGCGGGGCTTGGCAGCGCATTATCGCGTCGGCCCCGAAGCTGGAACCACGCATACGCCATGGCGCTGCACGACAGGTACAGCGCCATGGCCGCCTGAAACGAGGACACGGTCGACAAGCCGAGCGCGGCAAACGCGTCCACCGCGAGGCCGATGCCCCATTGCACGACGAACACGCCCGAAAAAATGACCAGGTTGTAGGCCGACAACGCGCGCCCCGCGAGCGCCGGCGGGAAGGCCATCGCCACGGCGGGCTGCGAGAGCGAGACGCAGGTGCACGAGATGCAAAACAGCGCCCACGCGCCGCTCCCGGCCTGCGGCCCGGCGCCGATGATTCCCAGCAGCACCAGCAGGCAAAGCGGCAGGCCGGCCGCCATCAGCTGGTCAACCCCCACCTTGCGCAGCAGCCAGGGGCTGAGCATGCCCCAGGCCCAGAACACGCCGAGCATGGAGACATTGATCCAGAACAGGCCAGCCGCGGACTCCAGGGGCGTGTAGCCCGCCACGCGCTGCATCCAGGGCCCGGCCCACAGCGTCTGCATGGCCAGCATGCCGCCGTAGAAAAAAAACCCCAGAGGCGCCAGGCGCCGGAAGTACGGGTGGCGCCACACCATGGCGTAGCCTCCGGGCACAGCGCCGTCGGCCCGGGGACCGCTGGCACCCGCCCAGCCCGGAACCCAGAGCGCAATCACCGCCATGGACAGCGCAATCAGCAGCGCCAACCCCCAGAACAGGGGACGCCATCCCGTCAGCGGCAAGATCCATTGCACGGGCAGCGTGGACGCCACCATGCCCAGCGAGCCCGTCATCAGCATCCAGGCATTCGCACGCATCTGCGCCGAGGCCTGGAACCAGCGGCGATAGCCGGTGAGCGGCGCCATCAGGCAGGCGCTGACGCCCACGCCGCACAGCACGCGCCCGGCGAGCAGGCCGGAAAACCCCGTGGCCACCGAGAACCAGAGGCTGCCCGCAACGGCCACGCCGAGCAGGCCCAGCGACACCTTTTTCGGGCCGTGGCGGTCGAGCCAACTGCCCAGCGGCAACTGCATCGCTGCAAAGCCCAGAAAGTACCCGCCCGCGAGCAGACCCAGGTCGCGGGCCTGCAGCGCAAACTCCTGCGCCAGGGAAGGCGCCAGGGTGGCGGTGACGGCGCGCACCAGGGCGGACAGGAAGTACGCGAGGGCAAACGCCAGAAAGACGACGACGGCGCCGCGCCGTGGCAGCGTGTGGGTCATGGCGGCGCCAGGTTGGCAGGGAACGGGACGGCGGCAGCGCAGCGCGCTCCGGGCAGCGGGCGCGCCGGGGGGGTCGGTATCCAGTTCATCGGTCGATTATCGGCAGTGCGGCAGGCAGGCGGGCACTTCCCCGGCACCCTGGCGACACCTGCGCCGGGGGGGGTGGCAAGCGGCGTCCGGCACAATGTCGACCCGGGTCTGGGTCCCCGGTTTCTGGATGGGCGGTGCAGTCATGGCAATCAGGCGTTGGATGGCAGGTGTGGTGGTCGCGGCGTTTGCCGCCGCGGGCGCGTGGGTGTATCTGGACGCGGGCCGCCGTGCAGCGCCCGCATCGACCTTTGTGCTGCTCGATGGCTCCAGCCAATCCAGCGCCGATCTGCGCGGCAAGGTGTTGCTGGTGAATTTCTGGGCCACGAGCTGCGCCACCTGCGTCGCCGAAATGCCCGAGATCGTGGCGCTGTACGAGAAATACCGGCACCAGGGTTTCGACACCCTGGCCGTGGCCATGCACTACGACCCGCCCAGCTACGTGGTGAACTTTGCCCAAACCCGCAAGCTGCCCTTCAAGGTGGCCATCGACAACACCGGCCAGCTCGCCCGGGACTGGGGCGATGTACGCATCACGCCCTCGACCTTTCTGGTGGACAAGCGCGGCGAGATCGTCAAGACCTTTGTCGGCGCCCCCGATTTCCCTGCGTTGCAGCAGCTTGTCGAAAAGCTGCTGGCACAGACCTGATCGGACGGGGGGATAGCGGACGGGGGGATAGTCCGGATGCGCTCGCCTGTGGTTTGAATTAAGATGCAGAACTTACTCAAACCAACCATGGAGGCGTCATGATCGGGACCCGCATTCGGCAAGCCCGTCTGGCCGCAGGACTGAGCTTGGACGCCTTGGTAGAGAAGGGCGGCGGCGCGTATACGGAGCTCCAAGAGTACGAGAAGGCGAGCATGATCCCGCATTCCTCGCAGCTCCTCAAGCTGGCGCGGGCCTGTGGAGTCCGCATCGAATACTTCATGCGGACCCACGCGGTGGAACTGCTGGAGCCGGAATTTCGGCGCCGGGCCGCATTCCGCAAGGATGCCCGGGAGGTGCTGAAGATGAAAGTGGTCGGGGCGGTCGAGCAGCGCGTCGAACTGCTTGGCTTCTTTCCCGAAGCACCCATCGCGCGCTTCAAGGCGCCGCAGGAACTGCCCCAGCAGATCGACGATCTGGACGAACTGGAGGCTTTCGCAGACCGGGTGCGGCAGACCTGGGAGCTGGGCCTCGGTCCGATCGACGACTTGGCGGACACTCTGGAGACCCTGGGCCTGCTGGTGATCGTCGTTGACGAAGCCGATCCCGGGTTCTCCGGTCTGACGGCGACCGCCTGCGTGGCCGATGGACGAACGTACCCCGTCGTCGCGGTTTCGTCCCGATGGCCAGGCGACTGGCAACGCTTCACGCTCGTGCACGGACTCGGTCAGCTGCTGCTTGCGCACATCGTCACCCCGGGTGCCCGCAAGGAGAAGGCATGCGATCGTTTTGCGGGGGCGTTCCTGGCGCCAAAGGCCGCCGTCGTGCGGAGTCTGGGCCCGGTTCGGCGTGGGGTTGAATGGCAAGAGCTCCTCGCCCTGAAGCATGCATTTGGCCTGAGCATGGCCGGCTGGCTGCAACGGGCCAGGCAATGTGGCGTCACCACCGAGGCCGTCCATTCTGCGTTGTCGCAGGACTTTTTCTCGAACGGATGGCGCCAGAGCGAGCCCGGCGAGCCGGTTCCCCGTGAGCATTCGCGGTTGTTTGGGCAGTTGGTCTATCGGGCCTTGGGCGAGGGCTACGTTTCCGAGTCCAAGGCCGCCGAACTGCTCGGCATCCCGAGGATGCTCTTGCACAAGAAACGTCAATTGGAGGCATTGGATGCTGCTCATCAGTGATGCCAACGTCCTGATCGACATGGAGGTCGGCGGACTCATGAAGTGGCTCTTCCGGCTCCCGATGCAGTTCGCGTTGCCCGACATTCTCTACTGGGAAGAGATCGTTCCGGGGACGCTGGAGCTGAAAGACCCGGGACTGCGCATCCTGGAGGTCACGGGCGAGTCCATTCAGTACGCGTCTGCGCTGCGGGGCAGGTACGCAAACGCACCCGGTCTGAACGACTGCCTTGCCTTGGCGCTTGCCAAGCAAGAGGGTTGCCCGCTGCTGACTGGCGATCCGGATTTGAAAGCCGTTGCCCAGGCCGAGCGTGTGCCGGTCAAGGGCAGCGACTGGCTGCTCCTGACAATGGTTGAAAACGAGCTGCTCAACGTGGACGAAGCCTTTGCCGCGCTCGCATCGATGAAGCAGGGCATGCGCCGGCTGCCTTGGGCTGACACCGAGCGCGTCCTGAGTGGTTTGCGCCAGAGTGCAGGGAAACCCCGCACGGCGGCGGACTGAGTCGCGGGCCCATCGATCCCATTGATCGTGCACGCGGCGGGAGCCAGTGGGCCGATGCGCCGCACAGCCCCCCGCCCGATCACTTCTTTTGCCGGAACTTGCGCAGCGCCGCAATCTGCGCGGCCATTACGGCCAACTCGGACTGCGCCTTGGCCAGATCGAGCTCGCTCTTGGCGTTCTTGAGCGCCTCCTCGGCGGCGGCCTTGGCTGCGTTCGCCTCTTCCTCTTTTTCTCGTCCAGATCCTTGCCGCGTATGGCGGTGTCGGAGAGCACCGTGAGGCAGTGCGGCTGGACCTCCAGGATGCCGCCGGCGACAAAGACAAACTCTTCGCCGCCGTCGGGCATTTCGATGCGCACCGAACCCGGCTTGATGCGCGTGATCAGCGGAGGATGGATACGGAAGAAGTAGCAGCCTTCATCCGCTGTTCAAACCTACGGCGTATTGCTATCGGTTACCTTGTACGTGAAAGCCATGTAATACAGCCCACGGCGCGCACCATCACTTCTTTTGCCGAAACTTGCGCAGCGCCGCAATCTGCGCGGCCATTACGGCCAACTCGGACTGCGCCTTGGCCAGATCGAGCTCGCTCTTGGCGTTCTTGAGCGCCTCCTCGGCGGCGGCCTTGGCCGCGTTGGCCTTTTCCTCGTCCAGATCCTTGCCGCGTATGGCGGTGTCGGAGAGCACCGTGACGCAGTGCGGCTGGACCTCCAGGATGCCGCCGGCGACAAAGACGAACTCTTCGCCGCCGTCGGGCATTTCGATGCGCACCGAACCCGGCTTGATGCGCGTGATCAGCGGGGTGTGGCGCGGATAGATGCCCAGTTCGCCGACTTCGCCGGGAAGCGCGACGAAGCGCGCCTCCCCGGTGAAGATGGACTCTTCGGCGCTGACCACGTCAACGTGGATGGTGTTCATCATGGCTCCTGGGATAAGCGGGGGCGCGGGGGCTGCCGGTCCCGGTCAGGACAGCTTCTTGGCCTTTTCAAAGACTTCGTCGATTCCGCCGACCATGTAGAACGCCTGCTCCGGCAGGTGGTCGCACTCGCCGTTGACGATCATCTTGAAGCCGCGGATGGTTTCGGCCAACGCAACGTATTTGCCGGGCGACCCGGTAAACACTTCGGCCACGTGGAAGGGCTGCGACAGGAAGCGCTGGATCTTGCGCGCGCGCGCCACGGCCAGCTTGTCTTCGGGGGCCAGTTCGTCCATTCCCAGAATGGCGATGATGTCGCGCAGTTCCTTGTAGCGTTGCAGCGTGCCCTGCACGGCGCGCGCCGTGGTGTAGTGGTCTTCGCCGACGACGTTCGGGTCGAGCTGGCGGCTGGTCGAGTCCAGCGGATCGACCGCGGGGTAGATGCCCAGCGAGGCGATGTCGCGCGAGAGCACCACGGTCGAGTCCAGATGGGCGAAGGTCGTTGCCGGCGAGGGGTCGGTCAAGTCGTCCGCGGGGACGTAGACGGCCTGTATGGAAGTGATCGACCCCACCTTGGTCGAGGTGATGCGCTCCTGCAGACGGCCCATTTCCTCGGCCAGCGTCGGCTGGTAGCCCACGGCGGAAGGCATGCGGCCGAGCAACGCGGACACCTCGGTGCCGGCCAGCGTGTAGCGGTAGATGTTGTCCACGAAGAACAGCACGTCGCGGCCTTCGTCGCGGAAGGACTCGGCGATCGTCAGACCGGTCAGCGCCACGCGCAGGCGGTTGCCCGGGGGCTCGTTCATCTGGCCGTAGACCATGGCCACTTTGGACTCTTCGAGGTTTTCCAGATTCACCACGCCGGAGTCGGCCATCTCATGGTAGAAGTCGTTGCCTTCGCGGGTGCGCTCGCCGACGCCGGCGAACACCGACAGGCCCGAGTGGGCCTTGGCGATGTTGTTGATGAGCTCCATCATGTTCACGGTCTTGCCCACGCCGGCGCCGCCGAACAGCCCCACCTTGCCGCCCTTGGCGAACGGGCAAACCAGGTCGATCACCTTGATTCCGGTTTCCAGCAGTTCCTGCGAGGGCGACAGCTCGTCGTATGCCGGGGCCTTGCGGTGGATGGCCGCCGTCAGGTCCTGGCTCACCGGGCCGCGTTCGTCGATGGGCGCGCCGAGCACGTCCATGATGCGGCCCAGCGTGGCCTTGCCCACGGGGACGGTGATGGGGCTGCCGGTGTTGCGCACCATGATGCCGCGGCGCAGGCCGTCGGACGAGCCCAGCGCAATCGTGCGCACCACGCCGTCGCCGAGCTGCTGCTGCACTTCCAGCGTCAGCGTCGATGCGTCGAGCTTCAGGGCGTCGTAGATCCTGGGCATCTGGTCGCGGGGGAACTCGACGTCGACCACGGCGCCGATACATTGAACAATCTTGCCTTGCACTTGCACTTGAGCCATTTTTTGCTCCAATAAAGATGTTTCTCGCGCCGCTTACACGGCGGCGGCGCCGGCGACGATTTCCGAAAGTTCCTTCGTGATCGCTGCCTGGCGTGTTTTGTTGTAGACCAGTTTCAACTCGGCGATGACGCTGCCGGCGTTGTCCGTGGCGGCCTTCATGGCCACCATGCGCGCCGACTGCTCGGACGCCATGTTTTCCGCGACCGCTTGGTAGATCAGCGATTCCACATAGCGCACCAGCAGTTCGTCGATCACGCTTTGCGCGTCGGGCTCGTAGAGGTAGTCCCAGTCAGGTCCGGTCCTTGCGCTCTGCATCTGCTCGGAGGACAGGGGGAGCAGCCGCTCGATCACCGACTCCTGCTTCATGGTGTTGATGAACCGGGTGTAGCCCAGGTAGAGCGCGCTGATCCGGCCTTGCGCGTAAGCGTCGAGCAGCGGCTTGACCGGGCCGATCAGCCGGTCCAGATGCGGCGTGTCGCCCAGCCCCGTGAGCTGCGCGACCACTCTTGCGCCCACCCGGTTGAGAAAACCCAGGCCCTTGTTGCCGATCGCCACGGTTTCGGTGGACAGGCCCGCGTTCTGGAATTCACGCAGCCGGGTCGTGACGGCGCGCAGCACGTTGGTGTTCATGCCGCCGCACAGGCCCTTGTCGGTGGTGATGACGATGACGCCGACGGTCTTGGCAGCGTTCAGCTTCATGAACGGATGCAGGTACTCCGGGTTGGCCTTGCCGAGGTTCGCGGCAATGTTGCGGATCTTCTCGCTGTAAGGGCGGGCGGCGCGCATCCGGTCCTGCGCTTTGCGCATTTTGGACGCGGCGACCATTTCCATGGCTTTGGTGATCTTCTTGGTGTTTTCCACCGATTTGATCTTGCCGCGTATTTCCTTGCCTGCTGCCATGAGGTCTCCCCGTGCAGTGGGTGTTCAAGCGAACGACTTCTTGAACGCGCCGATGGCGGCGCCCAAGTCGGCTTGCGCGTCCTTGTCCATGGCCTTGGTCTGCTCGAGCCTGTCGAGCAGCGCGGCGTGGCTGGTCTTGAGGAACTGGTGCAGGCCATGTTCGAAGTCGAGCACCTTCTTCACCTCGACGTCGTCCAGAAAGCCCTGGTTCACGGCGAACAGCGAGGCGGCCATGAGCGCGATCGGCAACGGGCTGTACTGCGCCTGCTTGAGCAGTTCGGTCACGCGCGCACCGCGGTCGAGCTGCCGGCGCGTGGCCGCGTCCAGGTCGGACGCGAACTGCGCGAACGCAGCCAGTTCGCGGTACTGCGCGAGGTCGGTGCGGATGCCGCCGGACAGGCCCTTCACGAGCTTCGTCTGCGCCGCACCGCCCACGCGCGAGACCGAGATGCCGGCGTTGATCGCGGGGCGGATGCCGGCGTTGAACAGGCTGGTTTCGAGGAAGATCTGGCCGTCGGTGATCGAGATCACGTTCGTCGGAACGAAGGCGGACACGTCACCGGCCTGCGTTTCGATGATGGGCAGCGCGGTCAGCGATCCGGTGCGGCCCTTGACCGCGCCCTTGGTAAAGGCTTCGACGTAGTCGGCGTTCACGCGCGCCGCGCGTTCGAGCAGGCGGCTGTGCAGATAGAACACGTCGCCGGGGTAGGCTTCGCGCCCGGGCGGGCGGCGCAGCAGCAGCGAGACCTGGCGGTAGGCCACGGCCTGTTTGGACAGGTCGTCGTAGACGATGAGCGCGTCCTCGCCGCGGTCGCGGAAATACTCGCCCATGGTGCAGCCCGAGTACGCGGACACGTACTGCATGGCGGCCGATTCGGAGGCCGACGCGGCGACCACGATGGTGTATTCCATGGCGCCGACCTGCTCGAGCGAGCGCACGACGTTCTTGATCGACGAAGCCTTCTGACCGATGGCCACGTAGATGCAGGTCACGCCCTGGCCTTTCTGCGCGATGATGGTGTCGATGGCCACTGCCGTCTTGCCCGTCTGGCGGTCGCCGATGATCAGCTCGCGCTGGCCGCGGCCAATGGGAACCATCGAGTCGATCGACTTCAGCCCGGTCTGCAGCGGCTGGTCCACCGACTTGCGCGCAATCACGCCCGGGGCGACCTTTTCGATCACGTCGCTGAGCCGGGCGTTGATCGGGCCCTTGCCGTCGATCGGCTGGCCCAGGGCATTCACCACGCGGCCGACGAGTTCGGGGCCCACGGGCACTTCCAGGATGCGGCCCGTGCATTTCACGGTGTCGCCTTCGCCGATGTGCTCGTACCCGCCCAGAATCACGGCGCCGACGGAGTCGCGTTCGAGGTTCAGCGCCAGGCCGTAGGAGGCCGTGCCGTCCTGGTCCGCGGGGAACTCGAGCATTTCGCCCTGCATCACGTCCGACAGGCCATGCACGCGCACGATGCCGTCGGACACGGACACCACCGTGCCCTGGTTGCGGATATCGCTGCTGGCTGCCAGCCCCTCGATGCGGCTCTTGATGAGTTCGGAAATTTCTGCGGGATTGAGTTGCATGGCTCTTTCCTTCTTTCTTGGGTTCGCTGCGACCGCGCCGCGCGTTAGGCGACGAGGACCGCTTTCATTTGTTCCAAACGGGCCTTGACCGAGGTGTCGAGCACCTCGTCGCCCACCACGACGCGAATTCCGCCGATCAGCGACATGTCCTGCCGAACGACGAGATGGAGCTTGCGGCCGAAGCGCTTTTCCAGCGCCGTGCCGACCCCGGACAATGCGGCGCCGTCCATGGGAAAGGCGCTGTACACCACGGCGTCCGAGAATCCACTGCGGCGGTTCACGAGGACGTGAAACTGCGCCGCCATTTCCGCGAGCGCGTCGGTGCGCCGGTTGGCGATGACCGTGCGCAGGAAATTCTTGGCCGCATCGGACAGCGCCGAGCGGACGACACCGCTGAACACGGCAAACACCTGGTCTGCCGTCACCTTGGGGTCGTTGGCCAACTGGCGCAGTTGGGGGTCGGCGGCAATTGCCGCCAGTTCGTCCAGCCAGGCCGCGGTGCGGCCCGGATCGGCGTCCGAAGCCGTAGTGGCTTGGAACAGGGCCTCGGCGTAAGGGCGGGCAATGGTGGCGAGTTCGGCCATATCTGCCCTTACAGCTCGGTCTTCAGGCGGTCGAGCAGGTCGGCATGGACGCCGGCGTCGACCTCCTTGCGCAGAATCTGCTCGGCGCCCCTGACGGCCAGCGCCGCCACCTGCGCACGCAGGGTTTCGCGGGCCTGCACCATCTGCTGCTCGGCCTCGGCGCGGGCGGCGGCAATGATCTTGTTGCCTTCGTCGGTAGCGCGGGCCTTGGCTTCTTCGACGATGGCCTGGGCACGGCGGTCGGCGTCCGCAAGGCGCGCGGTGGTCTCGGTGCGCGCCTGCGACAGTTCCCGCTCGACGCGCTGGTTGGCCGCGCTGAGCTCGGACTTGGCACGCTCGGCCGCGGCCAGGCCATCGGCGATTTTCTGGGCGCGTTCATCGAGCGCCTTCGCGATCGGGGGCCACACGAAACGCATCGTGAACCCCACGAGAATCAGGAAGACGATGGCCTGAACGAACAGGGTCGCATTGATGCTCACGGCAACACCTTTCTGTCAGTGGCGTGGAACGGGAATCAGGTGATTTGCAGCGTGAAGGGGTTGGCGAACGCGAACAACAGGGCGATGGCCACACCGATCAGAAACGCGGCGTCGATCAGGCCGGCGAGGATGAACATCTTGGTTTGCAGTTCGTTCATCAGCTCGGGCTGGCGCGCCGACGATTCGAGGAACTTGCCGCCCATCAATGCGATGCCGATGGACGCGCCGATGGCGCCGAGACCAACGATCAGACCACAGGCCAAAGCGACATAACCGAGAACGTTTTCCATGATGACTCCTGAGTTGAGAAAGAAAAGGGAAGAAAAAAGGAACGATGAAGGGAATCCACCTAGTGCGCGTTGTGCGCCTGGCCCAGGTAGATCAGCGCCAGCATCATGAAGATGAAGGCTTGCAGCGAGATCACCAGAATGTGGAACAGCGTCCAGATGGTCCCCGCGATGATATGGCCCACGGGCAGCAGCACCCCCGACAGCGACAGCGCCGCCGCGCCGCCCATGAGCGCGATCAGCATGAACACCAGCTCGCCGGCGTACATGTTGCCGAACAGGCGCATGCCGTGCGAGACGGTGTTCGCGACGTATTCGATGATCTGCATCAGCAGGTTGATCAGGCCCAGGATCAGCGCGGGCAACAGGTGCTTGCTGGTGCCAAAGGGGGCCGACACCAGCTCGTGCGCCCAGCCGCCGGCGCCCTTGATCTTCACGCTGTACCAAAAGCGCAGGAGCAGCACGGCAAGCGCGAGGCCGAGGGTGGTGGACAGGTCGGCCGTGGGAACGACACGCAGGTAGGCGTGGCCCGGGTCATGGCCGGCGGCGCCGTAGACCCCGGCCCAGATCGCGGGCAGCAGGTCCACGGGGAGCATGTCCATGAAGTTCATCAGGAAGATCCAGACGAACACCGTCAAGCCCAGGGGGGCGATGAACCTGCGGCTTTCGGCGTTGTGGATGATGGCCTTGGCCTGGTGATCGACCATTTCCACCAGAATTTCCACGGCCGCCTGAAAGCGCCCCGGAACGCCGGAGCTCGCCTTGCGCGCCGCGGACCAGAGGACGAACAGCGCGAGCAAACCCAGCAGCAGGCCCACGGCCACGGAGTCGTAATTGATGACGGAAAAGTCGATGATCCCGGTCTGCTTGGTGTTTTGCAGATGCTGCAGGTGGTGCGTGATGTATTCACTCGCCGTCAGTGCGTGCGTTTCTTCGGCCATCGAACGACTCTTGGTTCTATCAAACAGTTTTTCGGACACCAGGCCGCACCCAGAGTGCTACCCAGTACGTTTTCATTGCGACCAGCATGCCCACCAGCAGAGCCACCCAATGGAGGCCCGCCACCAGCCGGGGCGCCGCTGCGAGCAAGGCCACGGTGAACGCGATCTTGGCGATTTCCCCGCCAAAGAACCCCACCCAGGCAGCGCGCGGATGGACCGACGCCTTGTGGCGCACCATGGCGTGCGCCAACAAAGCGGCCGGAGCCACCACGGCAAATGCGCCGTAGGCCGCAGACCAGCCCAGCGCCGCGTTGCCCGTCAGAACCCAGGCCGCCAGCGCCACCAGCAGAGCGGCCACTGCCTGACCCGCGACGATCTGCCACACGGAGACGGGCGGATTGCGCTTGCGCCACTGCCCGGCTTCCTGGGCATTCAGGGCCTTGCATCCGGATTCTTCTTCCGTCTCAGGCGCGAATGTTTTCATCGTTGAATGGCGCCCGCGTTACCAGAGCTGCAACTTTCACAAAGCCTCGAATTATAGGTACAAAGCCCGTGGCTTCGACAAAGGCCCGGCCAAGCGCTCCGCGCGCATGTCCCGTTGTGGTGATGCGCCAACGGCCCGTGGCCGGTCTGGCGCCCGCCCGGGGATGCCGCGAGGCCGCGCAGCAAGGGCGCGCACAATGGGGGGCCACCATTGAAACCGACGCGCAAACCACAGCCCCCTGCCCCATGAGCGCCCCCACTTCTCCCCCCGCAAACGGCCGCGACGCACAGGCTGCCGATCCACGCAAGGACTCGCTGATCGAGTACCCCTGCCGGTTTCCGATCAAGGTCATGGGCACCAAGGCGGACGGCTTCGTGCATGCCGTCACCGAACTGGCCCGCCGGTTCGACCCGCGCTTCGACGCCGCCACGATGGAACTGCGCGCCAGCCGGGCCGGCAACTACCTCGGAGTGACCATCACCATCACGGCGACCAGCCGCGAGCAGCTCGACGCGTTGTACCGCGCGCTCTCCTCGCTCCCCATGGTGAAGATGGTGCTGTAAGCGCTGCAGGAAACGGCATGACGATCGCCATCCGCATGCTCGGTCGGGCGGACTACGCCGCCACCGTACACGCCATGCAGGAATACACGGCGACCCGCGGACCCGACACCCCCGATGCGCTGTGGTTGTGCGAGCACGCAGCGCTCTATACGCAAGGGCTCGCCGGCAAGGGCGAGCACATGCTCGACCCGGGGGGCATTCCGGTGCTTGCCAGCAACCGCGGCGGACAGATCACTTTTCATGGCCCCGGCCAGGTCGTGGCGTATCCGCTGATGGACCTGCGCCGGGCCGGCTATTTCGTCAAGGAGTACGTGCACCGCGTGGAAGAGGCCGTCATCCGCACGCTGGCGCACTTTGGCGTCACGGGCCACCGCGTGCGCGCAGCGCCGGGCGTCTACGTGCGGCTGGCCGATCCGCGCAGCCACGCCATGCTCCCCCAGGCCCCGGGCCCGGCGCCCGATTTCCATGGTCTGGGCAAGATTGCGGCCCTGGGAATCAAGGTCAGCCGGCACTGCACCTACCACGGCGTCGCGCTGAATGTCGCAATGGACCTGGAGCCCTATGCCCGCATCAATCCATGCGGGTACGCCGGATTGCAGACGGTGGACCTTTCTACAATCGGGGTCCGCACCACTTGGACTGAAGCCGCGCAGTTGCTGGGCCGACAACTCGGCACCTGGCTCGCGCCCTGAACCACCGAAACGCCATGAGCCTCCCCGAAGCCGTCCGCGAAGCGCCGCCCCCCCCAGCCTACGACCCGCTGACCAAGCAAAAGGCCGCGGCCAAGCTGGCGCGCATCCCGATCAAGGTGCAAGCGGGCGAGCGGCTGGAAAAGCCCGACTGGATCCGGGTGCGCGCCGGCAGTCCGACGACGCGCTTCTACGAGATCAAGGAAATCCTGCGCGCGCACAGGCTGCACACCGTGTGCGAGGAAGCGTCGTGCCCGAACATCGGGGAATGCTTCGGCAAGGGAACGGCCACCTTCATGATCATGGGCGACAAATGCACGCGCCGCTGCCCGTTTTGCGACGTGGGCCACGGCCGTCCCGACCCGCTCGACCAGGACGAGCCGCTGAACCTGGCCCGGACCATCGCCGCGCTCAAACTCAGCTATGTGGTCGTGACCAGCGTGGACCGCGACGACCTGCGCGACGGCGGCAGCGGCCACTTCGTGGCCTGCATCCGGAACATCCGCGCGCTCTCGCCGGAAACGCGGATCGAGATCCTGGTTCCCGACTTTCGCGGGCGCGACGACCGCGCGCTTGAAATCCTGCAAGCCGCGCCGCCCGACGTCATGAACCACAACCTCGAAACGGCGCCCCGCCTGTACCCGCAGGCACGCCCGGGCTCCGACTACCAATTCAGCCTGAACCTGCTCAAGAAATTCAAGGCCCTGCACCCCGGGGTGCCGACCAAGAGCGGAATCATGGTCGGCCTGGGCGAAACCGACGAAGAGATACTGCAAGTAATGCGCGACATGCGCGCGCACGGAATCGACATGCTGACCATCGGCCAGTACCTGGCCCCCAGCAGCAGCCACCTGCCCGTGCGCCGCTACGTGCACCCCGACACCTTCAGGATGTTCGGGGAAGAGGCCCGCAAGATGGGCTTTGGCCACGCGGCCGTAGGCGCCATGGTGCGCAGCAGCTACCACGCAGACCAGCAGGCACACGCAGCGGGTGTGCCTGTCGGCCAGGCAAAGTAATTCAGCCGACTGACGGGCACGGCGGGTTCAGCCCTTGACACCGCCAAGAGTCAGTCCCGAAATCAGGTGTTTTTGCACCAAGAACGTCAGCAGCAGCGCGGGAATGATTATCAGCACAGCCATGGCGCACACTGTTGGACATGATGAAACGTCCTAAGCCTGATCAGCGAGCCGGTAAATGCGGCGTGCATTGCCATGCGCGAGCGCATCGACCTGTGCGCCGCTGCATCCGGCGAGCAGCATGTCTGTGGCCGCTTTCCATGTGGCAAGGCCGCGGGTCAGATTGCATACGGGGAAATCACTTCCCCAAACCACTCTGTCCCAACCAAAGCAGTCCAGCACATGGTCAAAATACGGACGCAAATCGCGCGCCACGCTCGCCACATCCCCATCGGGCCAGCGATTTGCATCACCATACGCAATGAGACCTGAAATCTTGCATGCCATATTCGGATTCGATGCGAGCCGTGCAATATCCTCTTTCCAGGGAGTCAACACCTGACGCGCCACCGCGGGCACGCCGCAGTGATCCAGCACGAATTGTGATTCGGGACAGGCCCTTGCCAAGGCGTCAGCCAAGGGGAGTTGCCGCGCCAGAACGCATACGTCGAAAGGATGCCCCTTGCGCGTCAAGGCCCGCACATTGCGGCGAAATATGTCGCCCGTAGACACATGATCCGGAACAACGTGCAGTACGCGCCTGAAACCATGAATCAGCGGGTTGGACAGCGTCCGCTCCAGGAAGTCGCCGATCTCATCCTGTTCGGGTCGGCAGGATGAGATCGCTCCGGCAATCATGCTGCCTGGCTGACGAGCCAAATCGCCAATCAGCTCGGTTTCCGCCTCCATCTGCTGCACCCGAACATCCACCTCCATGTGCAAAGCCTGGCAAATGCCCAGCGGCTGTGCCGTGCAAGCATATTCTTCCAGGGGAAAGGCCCGATCCAGCACGGGCAATGACCTTGTCCAGTCATAGTCCAGGCGCTGCGGATAGAGCAGATGCAAATGGGTGTCAATCCATGGGCGCATGATACTCAGCTGTCACGCGAATTGCTCACCCCGGCCCCTGAAACAGGAGACAACGCATGCAACGCCATGGATCGGTCATCGGCATCAGAGCCGAAATGCTGGAGGAATACAAGGCACTGCACGCAGCCGTGTGGCCCGCAGTGCTGGCGCAGATCCAGCGCTCCCACATCCGCAACTACACCATTTATCTCCGCGAACCGGAGAACCTGTTGTTCAGTCACTTTGAATACCACGGGAGCAATTTTGCACAGGACATGGAGCGCATGGCAGAAGACCCTGAAACGCAGCGCTGGTGGGCCGTATGCAAACCATGTCAGATTCCATTGGGCACCCGGAAAAGTGGCGAGCACTGGGCCGGAATGGAGGAAGTGTTCCATTGCGACTGAGCAGGACTCCGTCAAAACCGCCGCTGTTAGTTCAGTGCGTGTGGTGCGCGGCACCGCTCACCAGCGTGGTCAGCACCATGCCGGCGATGAGCCAGGCAATCTGGATCAGCGTCTCGCGGGCCGGCAGGCGTTTCTGGAGTTGGGGAATCAGATCGGCCAGCGCCACGTACACGAAGCTGCTCGACGCCACCACGAGGAAATACGGCAGAAAATCCTGCAGCCGCTCCACCAGAAAATAGCCCGCCACTCCGCCGAGCACCGTGACTGCCCCGGCGAGCGATACCTTGACCAGCGCCACGCGCCGGCTGGGGCTGTTCTGGCGCAGCACCACCAGATCGCCCATGTGGTGCGGAATCTCGTGCGCCAGCACGGCAACGGCGGCAACCGCGCCCAGGCGGAGGTCCGCCATGAACGCCGACGCGATCAGGATGCCGTCGCCAAAGCAATGCACGCTATCGCCCATGAGCACGGCCCAACCGCCCGGGGGCAGGCCATGATCGTGCCCGCCGTGTGCGTGCGGCTCGGCATGGCCGTGCTCATGCCCGTGGTGCCACAGCTCGGCCTTGTCGAGCAGGAAGAAGAAGACCACGCCCACCAGCAGCGTGGCAAAAAGCGCATGCGCGTCCGCCTGGCTCTCGAAGGCCTCGGGCAGCAGGTGCATGAAGGCGGTGGCCAGCAGGGCCCCCGCGGCCAGGCTCAGCAGGTGCGGAGAGCCCACGCTGTCCGTGCGCCCGCCCAGGCCCAGCCGCATGAGCAGCGCAGCCAGCCACACGCTGCCAATGCCGGCGGCCAGCGTGGCCAGGATGATGGATGTCAGGGTCATGGCTTCATGGAGTTGGTTTCGAGGCGGAGACGGGCGGAACCGATGGAGGGCGCACCGCGGTCCTGGGCAGGGCCGGGGCAGCGTTGGCTGCACCGGGGCCGCAGGCATTGCAGTAGGCATGCCGCGCCAGCGCTGCGGCCAGCACCGCCGAGGGGTTGAGCAGTGCCAGGCCTTCGAGCCGGGGGTGTTCCGACAGCGCCAGGGGAATCTCGGTGCAACCCATGATGAGCGTGGACACTGCGCAGCGCTGCCGCAGCGCGAGCGCGACGGCTTCGAAGCGCTCGCGCGCCAGCGCATGGTTGCCAGCTTTCACCCCGTCGTAGATGCCTTGCATGAGTTGCTCGCGCTCGTGCGCTGCGGGAACGAAGCAGTCGATTCCGCAGCACTCCAGTGCGCGCTGATAGAGCCCTGCGTCGTAGGTCCCCTGGGTGGCGAGCAGGCCCACGCCGCGCACCTTGCGCGCCGCGAGTTCGGCCACGACCTCCTGCACGCCATGCAGGACCAGCAGTTGCGGAAAGCGCTGTTGCAGCAAGCCATGCCAGGCATGGGCGGTGTTGCAGGCGATGGCCAGCACACGCACGCCCAGGGCCACCAGCCGCCCGGTGACCTGGAGCATGGGTTCCGCCGGCTGGTGCGCGCCCGGGCGGCTGTCGCGCAGCGCCGCCGTGCGGTCAGGAATCGGGACCTGCGCCAGCCAGTGCTCGGGGTACGCCTGGTCGTGCACGGGAATTCCGAGCAGGCCCATGCGCTCGGTGCACGCCTGCACGAACAGGCGCACGAAGTCGGCCCCGGCTGCGGGCCCCATGCCGCCCAAAATTCCCACGGCCTGTGTGCCGTGCTGCTCACGCGCGGACATGCGTCCTCCGGCTCACAGGGCCGGCTTGTCGCTTTGGGCGACGAGGTTCTCACGCAGTTCCCGGCCCATGGGCAGGTTCAGATTCTGGTTGCGCGGCGGCACGGGCGACATGAACCACTTGGCGTAGAGCTTTTCGAATTCGCCTGACGCCATCATCCCGCCGATCACGCCGTTGACCAGCGACTGGAACTGCGCGTCGTCCTTGCGCAGCATGCAGGCGTAGGGCTCGACCTGCAGCGCGTCCCCGACCACGACCCAGTCCGCCGGGTTGCGGGCATTGCCGATCAGGCCGAAGAGCAAAATGTCGTCCATGGCAAAGGCCTCTGCACGACCGCTGTCGACCAGCAGCATGGCGTCGTCATGGTCCTTGCCGAGAACGATCTCCATGTCCAGGTTGTTGTCGCGGTTGTATTTGCGGATCACCTGCGCATTCGTGGTTCCCGAGGTGCTGGCCACCTTCTTCCTGGCCAAGTCCGCGTAGTTTCTGATGCCCGAGGTCTTTTTCGTCAGCAGGCGCGTCCCGGTGTAGAAGTGGTTGATGGCGAACTGCACGTCCTTGCCGCGCGCGCTGTTGTTGGTGGTCGATCCGCATTCCAGGTCGATGGTCCCGTTTTGCAGCAGCGGAATGCGGTTCTGCGACGTCACGGCCTGCAGATCGACCTTGATCGCGGGGTTGTTCAGATGCCGCTTCACGGCGTCGGCGACGGCGTTCGCAATGTCCACCGCAAACCCCACCGGCCTCTCCGGCCCGACCAGGTAGCTGAACGGCACCGACGCCTCCCGGTAGGCCAGCGTGATCTTGCCCGTCTCGGCAATCTTCCGGAGGGTGTCGGCGCTGGCCAGGGGGCTGATCAGCAAGCCGGTGGCGAGGAGAGCGGCGGATGCAGCGGCGCGGAACTTCATGGGGATCCCTTTGCAAAAAGCGGCTTGCAGGCTTGGAGGAATGCAGGTCGGGCACCGTAGGTTACGCGGGGTTGACAGCGGGAAGCGGCATGGCGGCGGGTGCGCCGATACGCGCCCACTGGATCGCCGCGGCGGTCACCCAGATACCGAGCAGGTGGTGACTGAAGTCCAGCGCATGGCGAATGCCGAAAGGCAGGTCGCCCGTCAGCAGGTGCTCGATCTCGTGCACGGCGAAGAACAGCGTGGCCATGATCGTCACGCCTGCAATCACGCATCGGAACCCCCGCGCACGCACGACCAAGGCCAGCAGCGGCATGAAGAAGTACAGCGTGAAGATCCCGGTCATCACAAGCAATTCTCCATAACCCATGTCACGGGCCCAATTGCTGAAGTTTTCACCAATGGCGCTGTGCGTCAGGTCTATGACGAACATCGCCATCATGACCATGCCCATTTGCACCCAGCCCAGGACCACCACTGCGCGGAGCGTCTTTTCCCTGTCGTTCATTTGCATTTCTTTCAGAGAGAGCGTTTCATCTATCGGCCCGTCTGCCTGCGCGCTGAAAACGCGCGGCCCCATCGAACAATTCATTTGCACGGATGGACCATGGCCATAATTTATGCCCGCCGTCGTCGCCGGCTACGGCAAGCCATTTGACCACAGAGCCCGGGCGCACCGGCCCCGCAGATATAATTTTCGGCTGCCCGATCACAGCACAGCCCCCCGACACCTCCGAGGACGCCATGAGCGACATCCCCTACGAAGAAGAAGACCATACCGGTCCGATCAAGACCCCCAAGCAGTTGCTGGTCGCGGTGCTTTTCTCGTTTGTGATTCCGATCTTTTCCATCATCGGCTTGGTCCTGTACGTCGCGTCGGCAGACAAACCCGCTGCGGGCGTCGTGAATCCCGAGAAGGCGATCGCAGAGCGCCTCCAGAAGGTCGGCATGGTGGAAGTGCGCGACGCCGATCGCCCGCTCCAGGGGGGCGCCGACGTGTTCAAGACCCAATGCTCCGCCTGCCACGCCACGGGGGTCGCGGGGGCGCCCAAGTTCGGCGACACGGCGGCCTGGTCCGCACGCATAGGGGTCGGGTTTGAAGCGCTGGTGCAGTCTTCCCTGAAGGGCAAGGGGGCGATGGCCCCGCAAGGCGGCGGTGATTTCAGTGACACCGAAATTGCCCGCGCCGTGGCGTACATGGCGAATGCGGGCGGCGCCAAGTTTGCCGAACCTGCAGCGCCAGCGCCTGCCGACGCCGCGTCGGCGGCTGCACCAGAGGCTTCCGCCGCCAAGTAATCCAGCGCTCATGCCCGCGGCCGGGCGGGCGCCTTGGCGCCGGCGTTGGCCGCGGCGCGCGGGCTCAGGACGTAGCCATGGCGCGCGGGCAGATCCTCGGCGCGCACGTCGCGGGGAGTCCAATGCCCGGCGTCCACGGCGTCCGCAGCAAGCGCCACGTCCAGCGTGTGCACCAGGCCGACGCCGATGTCTGAGTCCAGATAGACGCGGCCCTGCGCGTCCACCAGACAATCGTGCACCACGGCCCTGCGGCCGGTATGGCTCACGACGGAAAAGCCATCCGCCTGCAAGCGCCAGATCCAGGGCGTGATCTCGAGCTCCACGTAGACGCGCTGGGGCCCGTTCTGGAAAAACCATTGCCCCTGCGCGTCGGGTTCGTAATTGCGCGCAATGAATCCGATGAGCCCTTCATGCTGCAGCAGCGCGCCCTTGCTGTGCGGAAAAGCGCCGGCCGCCTGCGTTGCGTCGTCGCGCATGTACCAGCGGCCGCGTGCGTCCAGCCCGAGCCAACCGCAGCAGTCGGGCACATTCGGCCATTTGCCCAGGGCCTGTTTGACGATGTCATCCATGCGCCGATTGTGCTTGCAGGCTTGCGGCCTGTTCCAGGCAGTCTGCCCGCACGGTCCGCGCCCCGAGCGCCCAGGCCCGCGGGCGATAATGGCGCCTGCGGTCAGCGCGCGCCCCGTGTCGCGGGCCTGCATTTCCAGTTCCATGACCCTCTCCATTTGCACCGCGCAGCTCAACTTCGTCGTGGGCGACATGCCCGCAAACGCGCAAAAGATCGTTGCGGCGGCGCGCCAAGCGCATGCCCAGGGAGCCCGCTTGCTGCTCACGCCCGAACTGGCCATCTGCGGCTACGCCGCCGAAGACCTGTTCCTGCGTCCCGCGTTCATTGCGGCCTGCGACGCTGCCGTGCGCACCGTGGCCCGCGAGACGGCGGGGCTGGAGGGCCTGGTGATCGTGCTCGGGCATCCGCAGGCGGCCGCGCCCGGTGCGGCGGCTTTCAGCACCTGCTTGAACGCCGCCAGCGTGCTGCGCGCCGGGCGCATCGAGCAGACCTACGCCAAGCGCGAACTGCCCAACTACCAGGTGTTCGACGAGCGCCGCTATTTCACGGCCGGCACCAAGCCCTGCGTGTTCGACGTGCAAGGCCTGCGTGTGGGCGTGCTGATCTGCGAAGACGCCTGGTTCTCCGCGTCGGCGCGCGAGACGGCGGCTGCGGGCGCCGAGTTGCTCGCGGTCATCAATGCATCGCCCTTTCACCTGGGGAAAAGCGCCGAGCGCGAGCAGACCATGCGCGAGCGCGTCGCCGAGACCGGGCTGCCGCTGGTCTATGCCCACCTGGTCGGCGGGCAGGACGAGGTGGTTTTCGAGGGCCGCTCGTTTGCGCTCGGCGCCGATGGCGCGGTGGCCGGGCGGGCACCGGGTTTCCAGGAACAGCTGGTGTCCATGCAAGCCCGCAGAACACCGGAGGCCCTCCGGATCGAAGCGGATATCGCCCCCGAGCGCAGCCTGGATGCGGACCTGTGGGACGCGCTGGTGCTGGGCGTGCGCGACTATGTGGGCAAGAACGGCTTTCCGGGCGTGCTCGTCGGGCTGTCGGGCGGAATCGACTCCGCGCTGGTGCTGGCGCTTGCCGTGGACGCGCTGGGCGCCGGCAAGGTGCGAACGCTGATGATGCCCTCGCCCTACACCGCCGACATCAGCTGGATCGACGCGCGCGACATGGCCTGCCGGCTGGGCGTGCGCCACGAGGAGATCTCGATCAAGGCGCCATTCGAGGCGTTCAAGGCCGCACTGGCCACGGAATTTGCCGGCCTGCCCGAGGACACGACCGAAGAGAACCTGCAGGCACGCATCCGGGGCACGCTGCTGATGGCGCTGTCCAACAAGTTCGGCTCCATTGTGCTGACCACGGGAAACAAGAGCGAGATGTCCACGGGCTACTGCACGCTCTACGGCGACATGGCGGGCGGCTTTGCCGTGATCAAGGACGTGAGCAAGACGCGCGTGTTCGAACTGGCCCGTTGGCGCAACGCGCATGACCCCTACAGCACCGGCGCCAGCCCGATTCCCGAGCGCATCATCACCCGCCCCCCGAGCGCCGAACTGCGCCCCGACCAGAGGGACCAGGACAGCCTGCCGCCGTATGCGGTGCTCGACGCCATCGTGTCGCGCTACATGGAAAACGACGAACCCATCGAATCCATCATCGCCAGCGGCCTGGACCGCGCCGACGTGGAGCGCGTGACGCGCCTCATCAAACTCAATGAATACAAGCGCCGCCAGGCCCCACCAGGGATTCGCGTCACGCGCCGCAGCTTCGGCAAGGACTGGCGCTACCCCATCACGAGCCAGTTCAGGGCCTGACGTTCAGCGCTTCGGCTTCCCGCCCCCTTCACCCCTTCCAGGAAACCCGCCATGAGAATGATCACCGCCGTCATCAAGCCATTCAAGCTCGAAGAAGTCCGCGCAGCCCTGGCCGAATGCGGCGTGACCGGTCTTACCGTGACCGAGGTCAAGGGCTTTGGCCGCCAGAAGGGCCACACCGAGCTGTACCGCGGCGCCGAGTACGTGGTGGACTTTCTGCCCAAGCTGAAGATCGAGGTCGCCGTGAGGGCCGAGGACGTGGAGCGTTGCGTGGACGCCATCGTGCATGTGGCGCGCACGGGCAGGATCGGCGACGGCAAGATTTTCGTGACCCCGGTGGAGCGTGTGCTGCGGATCCGTACCGGTGATCTGGACGAGGCGGCGATCTGAAGTCAACGGCCTGCGGTGAACAGGGGCTGCCGTTTCAGCACCGGACGCAGCGCCTGTCCCTTGGCCGGTACGAGGCCACGGGAGCGCGCGCCATCAGGCCCTGAGCCAGTTTTTCACCCGCGTTTGCCAGTGCTGCGGAATCCGCTGTGCCAGGCCGCGCAGCAGCGGGTGCGAGCGCAGGCGCAGCAATCCCACGAGCAGCAGCGAGCGCAGCGCGCCGGCCCGGGGCCGGTGCGATTGCAGAAAGTCTTGCAGCAGCGGACCGGGCGGCGTCACGTCGGGCAGGCCTTGCAGGTAATCGTGGCGGTAATGCCAGTCCGCGGCGGGCGGCGGCGCTGCCTGCACGATGGGCGCAGGGGCCTGTGCGCAGACGAAGTGGCGCACGCGCAGATCCAGGAAGCACTCCAGCCACTGCGTGGCGGACCTGTCCCAGGGCAGCACCCAGCTCCAGGGCCGGCCGGCGAGCCGTTCGGCGAACGCGCCCAGGTCGGGGGCGACCACGGGCAGGCCGGCGCGTAGCGCGGCGCTCAGCGTGTAGCTATAGGTTTCGGGCCAGAGGGCGGGGAACCACACCAGGTCGGGCCGCAGCCGTTGCAGCAGGTCGGGCAGGTCCTTGTCTTCGTAGGCGCCGTGTACGGTCAGGCACGCGTGCGGCCGGGTTTGCAGGTGGCGATAGCCGTAGCCGAGCAGATGGAACTCGATGGGCGCCTGGCGCTTGGCGGCTTGCTGCGCCACGGCTTCGAGCAGGTCTGCGCCCTTGATGGCGCTCAGGGAGCCGAGGACGGCGATCTTCAGCGGCGCATCGGCCGGGCGGGGAGGAGGCGCGATGACGGTGCTGTTCACCACCGGGTCCGTGACGTCGGTGTGCGGCACCACGCGCAGGCGGGCGCCCGGTGCGAACGCGGCCATGCGCCGGGCGGCGTCATGGCTGGGGACCAGCAGGTAGCGCGCGGCGACCAGGAAACGCCGGTTGCGCTGGCGCCAGTCGGCCACGCTGCCGGGGCCGCTGGGGGCCTGGGCATGCGGGGAGCAGCACGCGCATTCGCCGGGGGAGGGGCCGTCTGCATAGCGGTTCCCGTCGCCGGTCAACGAGATGCGCGTGCAGTAGCTGTAGAAGTCATGCGCCGTGAAGTCGTAGGCCAGTCCCAAGGCCTGGGGCAGGTCGGCAATCAACGGGTCGTGGCCCAGCAGGTGGTGGTAGTGGATATGGCGCACACCGAGTTGGCGCAGCACCTGCACCAGGCTCTGGTACTGGTCGGCGAGCCGGAAGACGAGTTCAAAGCCTTCGTCGGCACTCGCCAGTTGCAGGCACACGCGGCGCCCGGGCGCAGGGGCCAGGGTCAGGAACAGCGCCTGCGCGCTCAGGTGCTGCGCCAGTTCGCGCACGTGGCGCAGCGTGCCTCCGGCGCGATCGTGCAGCACGGCCAACACCACCGGCAGTTTCGACCGGGTGATGCGGGCAACGTCCAGCGCCAGGCGGTAGAGCCGGGCCGGATCGGCCTGCACAAAGGCCATGACGGCGCTTTCATAGTGCGGGTGCAAACGGCGCAGGACGTGCATCGCGGCCTGCTCGCGCGCGTTCTTGCTCTCGCCGAAGCTGACGCCGCCGGTGTGCAGCACAAAGGTGTCGAGCAGGTGCAGGTTGCGCCAGCCGGCCTTCGCTGCACGCTGGCAGAAGTCATTCTCCTCGCCATAGCCCTTGCCGAAGTTGTCGCTGTCGAACAGGCCCAGCTGGCGCAGGCAGTCGCGGCGGATATACATGCAAAAGCCGACCCCGGTGGGCACGTCGACCACGGCGCCGGGGTTGGTCTGCGCGCACAGCGCGTCGAGCGTGGCGCTGTCGTAGCCGGCGGGCAGTTCGTTGGCTGCGCAAAAGCGCGGGTAGCTGCAGATGGTGGCGTTGTTCGACAGCGGCGTGACCGAGGCGATCCGGCGGTCGCCATAGGCGGCGCGGCGCAGGCGGTCGAGCCAGTCCGCGTTGACCTCGGTGTCGTTGTTGAGCAGCAGCACGTCGTGGCTGTCCGACAGGGCCATGCCGCGGTTCACGCTGGCCACAAAGCCCAGGTTCTCAGGGTTTTCCAGCAGCGTGATGCGGCTGTCCTGCGCGGCCCGGGCGCGCAGCCAGGCAGCGAGCTCGGGCTCGGGGCTCGCGTCGTTGATGACGATCAGGCGGTACGCGCTCTGGCAGCGGTTGGAGAGCACCGAATCGACGCAGCGGCGGGTGTCCGCGAGCCCCCGGTACACCGGAACGATGATGTCCACCGGGTGCCCGGACACGGCAATGGGCGCAGGCACTGCCTGGGCGCTGCGCTGGCGTGGTGCCCGGGCCAGCAACCGGTCGATGCGCATCTTGGCATGGACCAGGGGACGGGTGGCGCGGAACACGGCGGAGTTCTCCATGGTCTTCAGAGGTTGCTGCAAACGCGGGGTTTCACATTGCCAGTTGGCTCATTGCTGCACGCGCTGCCTGCTTGCAAGGAACTGGCCCGGAGCGCCGTTGATGCAAGTCAGCCAGGGAATGCGGCATGCCGAAATTATGCGGGCGGGGGCAGCGCATGACGCGCTGAAGACAGGGACAATCGCGGCCCTGATGACTTCTCTTTCTCTCTGCGGTTTGGCCGTCTCGGTGGTCAGCCATGGCCATGGCGCGCTGGTGCAGCGTCTGCTGGACGACTTGGCACAGCTGAGCAGCGCCACGGTGCGGCGCGTCGTGCTCACGCTGAACCGGCCCGAGGCCCCGCCCTTGCCGCCCGCCGGTGGCTGGCCCTTTGCGTTGCAGCTGCGCTGCAATACCCGGCCGCTGGGCTTTGGCACCAACCACAACCGGGCCCTGGCGGGCGCGGCCGAGCCCTTTGTCTGTGTGCTGAACCCGGATATCGCGCTCACCGCTGGCGACCCTTTCGCCGCGCTGGTGCAGGCTGCCGGGGCGCCGGGAATTGGCTGCGCCTACCCGGTGCAAGTCGATGCCCGGGGCCGCGCGCAAGACAGCGAGCGCGCGTTGCCCACGCCCCGGGCCCTGTGCCGCCGCCACATGGGCGGGCGCAAGGAAACCACGGTGGATTGGGTCAACGCCGCCTGCCTGGTGCTGCCGCAGCCGGTGTGGCAGTCGCTCGGCGGGTTTGACGAGGCTTTCTTCATGTACTGCGAAGACGTCGACCTGTGCCTGCGTCTGCGCCTGGCCGGCTTCAGTCTGGCGCGCGCGCCGGCGCAGCTGATGCATGCAGGCCAGCGGGCCAGCGCGCGGCGGCTGAACCATCTGCGCTGGCATCTGCAAAGCCTCTGGCGGCTGTGGCAATCGCCCGTGTACCAGCAGGCACAGCAGTTACCCGCAGCGCAGCGCAGCGCCATCGGCGGTAGTATCGACGCTCCATGATTTGGTTGTCTGTGGTGGGTTTCTTGGTTGCGGCGCTGGCGGCAGCGCTTATCGTGCGCTGGGGTCGCGAGCATGCGATGGCCTATGGCAATGCCATGCCGCAGCGCTTTCACTTGGGCGATATTCCCCGCCTCGGCGGGGCCGCGCTGCTGGCCGGTATGGCCGTGGGTTGGGGGCTGGGGGTCTGGCAGTCCTGCCAGGGTGACCCGGGGTCGCTGCGCCTGGGCCCCTGGGTAGGCAACTGGCTGCTGGTCTTGCTGCCCGCTGCGCTGGGCGGCATTGCCGAGGACATGACGCAGCGCCTGCCGGTGCGCTATCGGCTGGCGCTGACCGGCGCGTCCGGCGCGCTGGCGGTGCTGCTGCTCGACCTCGCCCTGCCCCGCCTGGGTTGGCCCTGGCTCGACACCATGCTGCGCGCAGCCCCCTGGCTCGGCGCTGCCATCGCGATGCTGGCGGTCACCGGCCTGCCGCATGCGTTCAACATCATCGACGGCTACAACGGCCTGGCGGGCATGGTCGCGCTGATCCTCTGTCTGGCCCTGGCCCACGTGGCGTTGCAGGTCGGCGACCGCGCGCTGGCCGCGCTGCTCGTGTCCACCGCCGCAGCCACCGCGGGTTTTCTGATCTGGAACTACCCGCGCGGCATGCTGTTTGCCGGCGACGGCGGGGCCTACGTCTGGGGCGTGGTGATTGCGCTGGCCAGCATTTCGCTGGTGCAGCGCAATCCCGCCGTATCGCCATGGTTCCCGATGCTGCTGTTGATCTATCCGGTCTGGGAGACGGTTTTCTCGATCTATCGCAAGGCCGTGCGCGGCGTCTCGCCCGGCGTGGCCGACGCGCTGCATTTTCACCAGCTCATCTACCGGCGCATCGTGCGCGGCGTGTTTCACGACGACGAATCACGCCGGGTGCTGATGCGCAACAACCGCACCTCGCCTTATCTGTGGGGCTTTACGCTGCTCACCGTCGTGCCCGCCATCCTGTTTTGGAACAACACCCCCCGGCTGATGGGGTTTTGTGGCCTGTTCGTGGTCAGCTATGTGCTCGCCTACCTGGCCATCGTGCGGTTCAAGGTGCCGCAGTGGTTGCGCCGCTGAGCCCTACGGAGCGCGGAGTCCGGCACCGGCGTCAAATCACGCTGCGCAGCGCCACCGGGGCCTGGCCGGGGCCGGCCGACTGCACCAGGCTGCGCAGCAGGGCCTCGGCGTCGGTCGCTGCGTGCAGCAAATCCATCTGCCACTCGCTCATGAAGCCGCTGGCCACGCTGGTGCGCAGAAAGCCCATCAGGCCGTCGTAGTAGCCCGCCACGTTGAGCAGGCCCAGCGGTTTGTCGTGGTAGGCGAGTTGGCGCCAGGTCCAGACCTCGAACAGTTCCTCGAAGGTGCCGATGCCGCCGGGCAGGGCGACGAAGGCGTCGCTGCGCTCGGCCATCATGGCCTTGCGCTCGTGCATGGTCTGCACGATGTGCAATTCGTCGCAGCGGCGGTTGGCGAGTTCCTTGTCCACCAGCGTTTGCGGGATCACGCCCACGACGCGGCCTCCCGCCAGGCGTGCGGCCTCGGCGACCACGCCCATGAGGCCGCTGCTGCCCCCGCCGTACACCAGTTGGCCGCCATGGGCCCCGATCCAGCGCCCCACCGCTTGCGCGGCCTGGGCAAAGGCCGGGTCTGCGCCGGGGCGCGAGCCGCAGTACACACAGAGGGAGAAAGCCGGATCAGCCATGGAAAAACCTCTGGAAAACCGCCGCCCCCCAGATGCTCGTGCACAGGAGCAGCGCCAGCAGCACCGCCGCGCTGCCCATGTCCTTGGCGCGCTTGGACAGGTCGTGCCATTCGGGCCCGATGCGATCGATGGCGGTCTCGATTCCCGTGTTGAGCAGTTCCACGATCATCACGATCACGACCGAACCCGCGAGCAGCGCCGCTTCGACCCAGTTGCGTCCGACCCAGATCGACAAGGGCAGCAGGACCACCGCGGCAATGGCCTCCTGGCGAAAGGCTTTCTCGCCCCAGCCGGCGCGCAGTCCCTCCAGGGAATAACCCGCAGCGTGCCAGATGCGGTTCAGGCCCGAGCGGGCCTTTTGCGGGTTGACCGGGACTGTCGGGGAAGGCGGGGGAGATGCGGACATGCGGCTATTTTTTCGGAATTTCGCAGCGCACCAGCCGGGTGCCGGCGAGCGCGTCGTGCCAGAACTGCCGCTGCGGGTGGAAGCGGCTCAGCACGGCCCACAGCGCCACCCAGCCGAGCACGGCGACCGCGGCCTCTTCCCCCGAGAGCGAGAACGGGGCCGCAACCGCCAGCGGCGGCAGAAACCAGAGCCAGCTGAGCACATAGCGCAGCAGGGCGCGGACCTGAGTGGGGGGGTTGCCGGCCCGGTCGAGCACGCGGATGCGCCAGGTCTTTTGCGCGAGGGTCTGGCCCCGGGCCCAGAACCAGGTGAAATAAATGCCGAACACGACGAACAGGAAAGCCTGCAATGCATGGCGGTTGTCCAGGGCGTTGCGCGTCTGGCTCAGGGCGCCGAACAGGTAGCCCGCAATGAAGACCACCCCGCACAGCAGCAGTCCCTCGTACAACCAGCAGGCCATGCGGCGCCAGAGGCCGGGGGCGGAATCGGCGCGCGGCGTGCGGGCGCAAGGGGAAGCGGGCATGGGGGCGGGACGGGGCAGCTTGCAGAGTTACTGAGGATGCAGGACCGCGTTGTCGGGGAGGGCGGCAGCGGGGGCGCTTTCACCGGCGCCAGCCCCGGCACCCAGTGGCGGCAGGGCGGTCGGAACGGCCACGGACGCGGCCACGGGTGCGGCCTCCACGCCGGTGAACGCGGCCGGCGGGCTTTGCGGGGCGTTGCCCGCTGGCGGCGGGGGCGCCGCCAGAGCCGCCGGAACGACCGGAGCCGCCGCACGGGGGGACTGGGCGACGACCGGCGCGATCTTGGGCGCGTTCGGCCGGCCGGGGTTGGCCTGCGTCGCGGCCGGCACCTGGGCCAGCTTCTTGGGCGACACGGGGTGCAGGGCCGTTGCAGCGCCCACGGGCCTGGGCGCCGCCCGCGCTGCGAGTGCGCGCCGTTCTTCATCGGACAGGGCCTGGTAGGCCTCCCACTGCGCGCGTTTGTCGTCGCGCGCCAGGCGGGTGGTGACGGCGTAATTCAGCCGGGCCTGGTTGCGCTGCTGCGCGCTCAGGTTGGCCCAGTCCGTGATGCGCTCGCGAAACTTCTCCCGCTCCTGCTCCGACAGGGCCGGGTAGCTCGCCGCGAGCGTCAACCAGCGGCGTTTCTGGGCCTCGCTGATGCGTGCCCAACGCTCGGCGAGCGGGTCCAGCGCCAGCTTCTGCTGCGTGCTCAGGGTTTCCCAGCCCGGGCCCGCTTCGGTCTGCGGCTGGGCGTCCGCAGCCGGCACCGCCGGAGCCGGGACGCCATGGCGATCCGGATTCGCCGCTGCGGCTTCGGCCCGCGTCTGCAAGAGGGTGCTCGGCGCCATGCGCATCCGTACCCACACGGGTCCGGCCACGGCGGCAAGCACGCCCAGGAGCGCCAAAGCCAGCACGAAGGCTGGCTGGATGCGGGGGGGGGCGGGGGGGGATCGAGCGCATGCAGTCCCGGGTCAGGCGGCTCAGTCCAACTGCGCAGATGTCTTGAGAAATTGCACGAAGCCCTGGTCGGCGTAAGCGGCCGGAGGCAGGTCGTCGGTCAGCAAAGCGGCGTCCACCTCGGCCACGTCGTGCGCGCTGCACTCGTCCTGCGCCATGTTGATGAACACCAGACCCACCACCAAAGCCAGCAGCGGAACGGCCGAGACCAGCGCACCCCACCAGCCGCCGCGGCCCAGCGTGGCGTAGCCGCCGGCATGGACGATCGTGTCAGCGGGGGCCGTGCGCCAGGCCGGGGCCACCGGCAGGCGCCTGGCCAGCGCCTGCACGCGCGCTGCGCGCAGGCGCTCGGAGATCTCATACGGCAATTCATCGATGCCGCCGGACAGGCGTGCCGTGACGCGCAGCGCAAAGCGCTCCGCCGCCGCAGCCGATGCGGGTACCGAGGGGGTTTGTACCGTGTTCTTCATGGTGCGATTCCTTTTGCCTTCAGTGCCTTGCCAAGGGTTTGGACGGCGCGAAAGCAATGCGTTTTCACACTGCCCTCGGAGCAACCCATGGCGGCCGCCGTTTCTGCAATATCCATTTCTTCCCAGTAACGCAATAGAAATGCCTCCCGTTGACGGGGAGGCAGCTGAGCGATCTCCGCTTCGATCCCGCGCAGGATCTGCGCCCGCCGGGTGGTATCTTCCGCGCTTTCCGTCTTGTTGTCGCCATCTGGTCCGCAATAGGCTTCGAGCAGATCAAAATCTGTTCCATCTTCGCCCGTTCCGACAAAATCGCCCATGCTCGAAAACAGTGCATTGCGGCTTTTCTGGCGGCGAAACCAGTCCAGGGTGCAGTTCGACAGGATGCGCTGATACAGCATGGGCAGTTCGGCTGCCGGCTTGTCTGCGTAATGCTGCACCAGCTTGAGCATGCTGTCTTGCACGATGTCGAGCGCCGCTTCCTCATTGCGTACATGGTAGATCGAGCGCTTGAAGGCGCGCCTTTCCACGCTTTTGAGGAAGTCGGAGAGTTCTTGTTCGGTTGCCAAGACGGGTTAGCCCGGGACGGTGCCAGGAGCCCCCAGAAAATGCGACCATCCGGCACGGTAAATGCCGCCGATTATCGCACCCGGCGGCGTCTCTCGCGGTTCCAAAAAGTCCGCCTGACGTGCGCTCGTGGCGTTTGCGCTGCACATTCCACCGGATCCCCCGGCGGGGTCTGACGGGCGCCTTCCGGGAGGCAGAGAAGCGCGCAAAAGGCGGGAAAATCCGACGACACCCCGCCCCCCATTCGCCGCTGCGCGGCATGAACCGCCTTCCCATGAACCTGCGCCAGACCCTCGACTGCCTGCCCCGCGACGCCCGGGACACGCTCTGGCTGCTGTTCGTCATCGCCTGGGTCATCGCCCCGCAGGCCGGCATCCTGCCGCTGTGGGCCGGCCTGCTCGCCGCGGGCCTGCTGCTGTGGCGCGGCTGGCTGGCCTGGACGGGCCGCCCGCTGCCCGGGCGCTGGACGGTGGGGGCGCTGCTGGTGCTGGCCGCGGTGGGCGCCCTGTTTACCTACCGCACCATCCTCGGTCGCGACGCCGGGGTGACGCTCATCGTGGTGCTGCTGGCGCTGAAGATGCTGGAACTGCGCGCGCGGCGCGATGCCCTGGTGGTGTTTTTCCTGGGCTTTTTCACGATGCTCAGCAATTTCTTCTTCTCGCAATCGCTGAGCACGGCGGCCGCCATGCTCGTGGCCCTGCTCGGATTGTTGACGGCCCTGGTCAACGCGCACATGCCGGTGGGCCGCCCGCCGCTCATGCAGGCGTTTCGCATCGCGGGTGCAATGGCCCTGCTGGGCGCCCCCATCATGGCCGCGCTGTTCATGCTGTTTCCGCGCATGGCGCCGCTGTGGGGCGTTCCCGGCGACACCATGGCGGGGCGCAGCGGCTTGTCCGGGGTGCTGAAGGTGGGCAACATTGCCGAATTGGCGCTCGACGACAGCGTGGCGCTGCGCGTGCGCTTCGACGACCTGGCCGCCCCACCGCAGAGCGAGCTGTACTTTCGCGGCCCCGTGTTCGGCAGCTTTGACGGGGTCGAGTGGCATGCGCTGACGTACCGCGGCGCCCCGCCCTCCGGCGCCGCAGCCAACCTGCGGGTGCACGGCGCGCCCGTGCGCTACGAGGTGACCCTGGAGCCGCATCAGCAGCCGTGGTTGCTGCTGCTCGATGCAGCCGTCGACAAGCCCGTGCTCGCAGGAATGGAGAGCTCCATGACGCAGGACCTGCAGTGGCTCGCGAACCGGCCCATCACCGACATGCTGCGCTACCGGGCCCAGAGCTACACCGGGTTCACGTACGGCCCCGATACGCTGACCGCCAGCCTGCGCGCCTACACCGAACTGCCCGCGGGCTTCAACCCCCGCACGTGGGCGCTCGCCCGGCAGATGCGCAGCGAGTTGCAGACCGCCCCCGGCTCCACGCGGGACAGCGCCTGGGCGCTGGTGCAGACCGCGCTGACCCGCCTGCGCACAGGCGGATACGTCTACACGCTGGAGCCCGGCGTGTACGGACTGCACGGCGCCGACGAGTTCTGGTTCGACCGCAGGCAGGGCTTTTGCGAGCACATTGCCGCGGCCTTCGTGGTGCTCATGCGCGCACTGGAGATTCCGGCGCGCATCGTCACCGGCTACCAGGGCGGCGACCGCAACCCCGTGGACGGCTTCTGGACGGTGCGCCAGAGCGACGCCCACGCCTGGGCCGAGGTCTGGATCGCCGGGCGCGGCTGGGTGCGGGTGGACCCCACCAGCGCGGTATCACCCGGGCGCACCGGCGCCTTCGAGCGCCTGCGCACGCCGCGGGGCGCCTTTGCCACGGCCGTGGACACGGTCATCAGCCCGGGCCTGGTGCACAGCCTGCGCGCCGTCTGGGAGGCAGCGAACAACCGCTGGAACCAGTGGGTGCTCAACTACACGCAGAGCCGCCAGCTCGACCTGCTCAAAGCGCTGGGTTTCGCGTCGCCCGACTGGCAGGATCTGACCATGGTGCTGGGCATTCTGATCGCCGCTGCGGCCCTGGGGGCCATGGCCTGGAGCCTGTGCGAGCGCAACCGGCAGGACCCGTGGCTGCGGCTGCTGGCGCGCACGCGCCAGCGCCTGGCGCACGCCGGCCTGGCGCTGCCCGAGACGCTGCCGCCGCGCGCCATCGCGCAGCAGGTGCGGGACCGATTCGGAGCGCGCAGCGCAGCACTTGCCGATTGGCTGCTGCGCCTGGAGCGCCTGCGCTACGCGCCGCGCGCCGAGACCGGGTTGCACCAACTGCGGCGCGAGTTCCGCAGGCTGCCCTGGCCCGCGGCGCCGAAATCCTGAAAGCCCCCAAGCCCCGCAGCGCGCTCCTCCCGGCAGCCGTCTCTCAGAGCACGCCGTCCAAGAGCATCACATCCACGGGATCGCCCACGGCCACAGGGCCCTGGTCGTGGTGCAGCACGATCAGCCCGTTGGCCTGGACCATGGAACGCAGAACGCCCGAGCCCTGGTTGCCCGTGGTGCGCACGTGCAGCGTTCCGTCCGGTGCCGTGCTGACGCTGCCGCGCTGGTACTCGGTGCGGCCGGCTTTCTTGCGCAGGGCCTCGGTGCTGATGGCGCGCAGCAGGGGCGGGGCGGGGCGTGTGCAAGCCATCATGCGCAGCAGGGCCGGGCGCACGAACGCGAGAAAGGTCACCATCACCGCGACCGGGTTGCCGGGCAGGCCAAACAGCAGCGCGGCGCCGGGATCCGGGGCGGCAGCATCCTCCTGCTGGCCTGCGGGGCGTGATGCCCGCGCGCGCGCGATGCGCCCCACGGCCATGGGGCGGCCGGGCCGCATGGCAATGCGCCAGAAGGCCATGTCGCCGAGCTGCTGCATCATGGCGCGCATGTGGTCGGCCTCTCCCACGCTCACACCGCCGCTGGTGATGATGGCGTCTGCCCGTTGCGCGGCAGCGCGCAATGCGGCTTCGAGCAGGGCGGGATCGTCGCGCACCACGCCCATGTCGATCACCTCCACGCCGAGCCGGCTGAGCATGCCGAACACGGTGTAGCGGTTGCTGTCGTACACCGCCGCCTCGCGCGGGGGATCGCCCGGGCTCAGGATTTCGTCGCCGGTCGAAAAATACGCCACGCGCAGGCGCCGGAACACGGGCACCGTTTCCAGTCCCAGGCTCGCGAGCAGGCCCAGCGCGGCGGGGCCGAGCCATTCGCCCGGCGCCAGCGCGACGCGGCCCTGCATCAGGTCCTCGCCCTTGAAGCGGCGGTTGTCGCCCGGTTTCAGCGTGTCGGCGGCGATGCGGATGCAGCCGTTCCCGGCGTCCGTGGTGAACTCCTGCGGCACGACGGTGTCCAGCCCCGCGGGCAGGACCGCGCCGGTCATGATCCGCACGCACGCACCGCGCGCCACCGCGCCCGCCCAGGGCTTGCCGGCGAACGCGCTGCCCGCCACGCGCAGCGTCAGGGGCTGGCCGGCGACGAGCTCCGCGCCGGCCAACGCGTAGCCGTCCATGGCCGAGTTGTCATGCGACGGCACGCTGATGGGCGAGATCACGTCGCGCGCGAGCACGCGGCCCAGGGCTTGGAAGAGGCCGACTTCCTGCGTCGCGACGACGGGCTCCACCAGGCGCTGCAAGAACGCGTGCACGTCGGCAACGCTCAGGGCCTGCGGGTCGTAGCCTTGCAGTTCGGCGGCAATCTGGGCAATGGTCTTCATGGGGAATCGGCGCGTGGCGGGTGCCCCGCGGGTTCGGACCCGGGGTCGGCGCTGCGCTCGAGCCTATGCAGTTCGGCCAGGGTGTTGGCGTTGAAAAAGGCCTGGGGGTCGTCGCCCGGTTCGTCGAATGGCACGATGGCGCAGGCGTGCCGGCCCGTCCAGGCGTCGATCTTGCGGCCGCCGGCCTGGGTGAAGGCCGCCAGGCTCTCGAGCAGGTCCGCACGCAGCAGGCAGAAGACGGGCTGGGGGCGCACGCTGACGCCGCCCGCGCCATCGTCCTGCGGCGCGGCGGCCATGGCGATGTCCGCGCCCTGCTGCTCGGCGGCCGCCGCCAGGCGCGTCGCCAGGGTCAGCGGGAAGAACGGGGTGTCGCACGGCACCGTCAGCAGCCAGGGCGTTGCGCAATGCTCCAGCCCGGTCAGAAAACCCGCCAGCGGACCCGCGTAGTCGGCCAGCACGTCCGGCCATACCGCGGCGCCAAAGGCCTCGTAAGCCGCCAGATTGCGGTTCGCGTTGATCAGCACGCTACCCGTCTGCAACTGCAGGCGCAACAACGTGTGCAGCGCCAGCGGCAGGCCGCGAAAGGCCTGCAGGCCCTTGTCCACGCCGCCCATGCGCGCGCCCTTGCCGCCCGCGAGGACGAGGCCGGTGATGTCCTGGATATGAATCATTTCCGGGTTCGCTCTGCCGGGGGCTACCCGCCGATGTAACTCATCTCCACCCGCCGGGCACCCTGCGAGGCGTCCGCCGGCAGGCTGCTGCGCAGTTCCGAATAGCGGTCCGTGCGCCCTTGCCAGATCGGTGCGATGGCCGAGGCAATCGCTGCGTCGCTGGCGCCGCCGCGCAGCAGCGCGCGCAGATCGTAGCCCTGGGTGGCGAACAGGCACAGGTACAGCCGGCCCTCGGTGGACAGGCGTGCGCGGTTGCAGGCGTGGCAAAAGGGCCGGGTCACGCTGCTGATCACGCCCACTTCGCCGAGTGCCGGGTCGTGCCGGCCTGCGGCGTCGGCGTAGCCCCAGCGCGCGGCGGTCTCTGCGGGGGCGCCGGGCTCGAGCGCGACCAGCGGCAGTTCGGCGCGCAGGCGCTCGATGAGCTCCGCGGACGGCAGCACCTCGTCCATGCGCCAGCCGTTGGTCGCGCCCACGTCCATGTATTCGATGAAGCGCAGCGTGCTGCCCGTGCCGCGAAAGTGGCGCGCCATGGGCAGAACCTCCTGGTCGTTGCTGCCCCGCTTGACCACCATGTTCACCTTCACCTGCGACAGGCCCGCCGCATGGGCGGCCTCGATTCCGTGCAGCACCTGCGCCACCGGAAAGTCCACGTCGTTCATGCGGCGGAACACCGCGTCGTCGAGCGCGTCCAGGCTCACGGTCACGCGCCCGAGCCCCGCGTCTTTCAGCGCCCGGGCCTTGCGCGCGAGCAGCGCGCCGTTCGTGGTGAGCGTCAGCTCGGGCGCCAGACCATCGACCGTGCGCAGCTGGGCCAACTGGGCCACCAGCTCTTCCAGATTCCGGCGCAGCAGGGGCTCGCCCCCCGTCAGGCGGATCTTGCGCACCCCGTGCGCCAGAAAAAGGCGCGCCAGCCGCGTGATCTCTTCAAAGCGCAGCAGCGCGCCGTGGGGCAGGTAGGGGTAGTCCCGGTGGAACACCTCCTTGGGCATGCAGTAGTTGCAACGGAAGTTGCAGCGGTCCGTGACGCTGATGCGCAGGTCGCGCAGCGGGCGGCCCCGGGCGTCTGCCAGCCGGCCCGTCGGCGCCACGGCGTGCGCGGGCACCCGCGCCGCCAAAGCGGCGCTGCGCTGGTCCACCAGAGGGATGACATGCCCGGTCATGGTGTGATTCTGCCGCATGGCCCCGGATGCAGGGGGCCAGGCTCAACCCGGGACGCTGCCCGCATCCCCTGCGGCGTAGACCTCCAGCCCCAGCGCCACCACGGTCGCCACTTCGGCGCCCACCTCGGCGCGGAATTCGGCCTGCGCCTGCGCCACTGCGTCGTGAAAGGCCTGCAACCAGGCATGCCCCGTGGCAGTGAAGCGCACCTGGCGCGCCCGGGAATCGAGCGGATCGGCCGTGCGCACGACCAGCCCCCAGGCCTCGCACTGGTCCACGAGATTCGCCATGGCCTGCTTGGTCATTCCCGCGCGCCGGGCGAGATCCGTGAGCCGGTCGCCCTGGAATGCGAGGTGGCGGGTGATGTGCACATGGGCCGCGCCCACCTGGTCGCGCGCCGCAAGATTGGACAGCGCGAGCGGCAGTTCCACGTTGCGCGCCATCAGTTGCAGCACCCGGGCGTCGAAGCGGCGCAGGGCATGCCCCATGAGGCGGCCCAGGTGGGTCTGGCGCCAGCGGTCGTCGGGCAGGGCGGAATCGGGCACGGCGTATTGTCATCCAAACTGACTAAAAAATGGCTTAGCCAGAAGCAATCTCCCGCATAAACTGCTGCCCAGCCTATCCCGTTTGTTGTTTTTCAAGGAGTTTTCCCATGGACGTTGCAGTCAAAAGCACCCTTCCCGCGCTGCCCGTGAACACCGAAAAGGCCAAGGCGCTCGCGGCTGCGCTGGCCCAGATCGAGAAGCAGTTCGGCAAGGGAACGATCATGCGCCTGGGCGAGGGCGAGGTGATCGAGGACATACAGGTCGTCTCCACCGGCTCGCTGGGCCTGGACATCGCCCTGGGCGTCGGCGGCCTGCCCCGCGGCCGGGTGATCGAAATCTACGGCCCGGAATCCTCGGGCAAGACCACGCTCACGCTGCAGGTGATTGCCGAAATGCAAAAGCAGGGCGGCACCTGCGCGTTCGTCGACGCAGAGCACGCCCTGGACGTGCAGTACGCCCAGAAGCTGGGCGTACAACTGTCCGACCTGCTGATCAGCCAGCCGGACACCGGCGAGCAGGCGCTGGAGATCGTCGACAGCCTGGTGCGCTCCGGCGCCGTGGACCTGATCGTGGTGGACTCGGTGGCAGCGCTCACGCCCAAGGCCGAAATCGAAGGCGAAATGGGCGAGTCCCTGCCCGGCCTGCAGGCCCGCCTGATGAGCCAGGCGCTGCGCAAGCTCACCGCCACGATCAAGAAGGCGAATTGCATGGTCGTTTTCATCAACCAGATCCGCATGAAGATCGGCGTGATGTACGGCAGCCCCGAAACCACCACCGGCGGCAACGCGCTCAAGTTCTACGCCTCGGTGCGCCTCGACATCCGCCGCACCGGCACGATCAAGCGGGGCGACGAAGCCATCGGCAACGAGACCAAGGTCAAGGTGGTCAAGAACAAGGTGAGCCCCCCGTTCAAAACCGCCGAGTTCGACATTCTGTTCGGCGAAGGCATCAGCCGCGAGGGCGAGATCATCGACATGGGCGTGACCGCCAAGATCGTGGAAAAGTCCGGCGCCTGGTACGCCTACAACGGCGAGAAGATCGGCCAGGGCCGCGACAACGTGCGCGAATTCCTGCGCGAGAACACGGGGCTCGCCCGCGAGATCGAGAACAAGGTGCGCGAGAGCCTGGGCATCGTGCTGCAAGCCGCACCGGCCAGCGCCGCCGCACCGGCCGCCACCGCCCCGGCCCCGGCAAAGAAGTGAGCGCCCGCGCAACCCATTCGTAGCCATTCCGCAGCCAGTTCCATGGGACCGGGACCGCTCTCGCTCAGGGGCCGTGCGCTGCGGCTGCTGAGCCAGCGGGAGCACGCGCGCGCCGAGTTGCAGCGCAAGCTCGCGCCCCATGCGCGCGCGGACGAAGACCTGAACGCCGTGCTCGATGCGCTCGAAGCCCAGGGCTTCATCAGCCAGGAACGGAGCGTCGAATCGGTGCTGCAACGCCGCGCAGGCCGCATGGGGGCTGCACGCATCCGGCAGGAACTCCAGGCCAAGGGGCTGCCCCCCGAAGCCGTGCAGCAGGCCGTGGCCCAGTTGCAGGGCAGCGAACTCGAACGCGCCGGCGCGGTGTGGCGCCGCAAGTTTGGCGCGCCCGCCACCGACGCGCAGTCCCGCGCCAAGCAGATGCGCTTTCTCATGGCGCGGGGATTCTCAGGCGACGTGGCGCGGCGCGTGCTGCGGGACGCGGGCACGCAGGAGGAATGATCCGCCGCGCCCGGGGCGGCGCGTCACGCGGACGAAGGATTGCTGCCCTCCAGACCCAGCATCAGCCGCAGGTTCTGCACGGCAGCGCCGCTCGCGCCCTTGCCCAGATTGTCCAGGCGCGCGAGCAACACGGCGTGGCGCTGTTCCTCGTTGGCGAACACGCGCAACTCCATCTGGTTGCTGTCGTTCAGCGCCGTGGCGTCGAGCTTTCCGTCCGCGCTCGGCGCCAGCACGCGGACCCACTGCGCGGGCGTGTTGCTCCTGGCGTAGTGCGCCGTCAGCGCGTCGTGCAGATCGGCGGCCCGGGGTGCGCCGGGCAGCAGATCGAGGTGCAGCGGCAACTGCACCAGCATGCCCTGGCAGAAGTTGCCCACGCAGGGCACGAAGATGGGACGGCGCGTGAGACCGCTGTAGCGCATGATCTCCGGCAGATGCTTGTGCTGCAGCGTGAGCGCGTAGGCCTCGAACGGCGGCGCTGCGCCCTGCTCGTAGGCTTCGATCATGCTGCGCCCGCCCCCTGAATACCCGCTGACCGAGGACAGCGCGAGCGGGAAGTCCCGGGGCAGCAGCCCGGCGTCGATCAGCGGGCGCAGCAGCGCAATGGCCCCGGTGGCGTGGCAACCGGGGTTGGCCACCCGCCGGGCGGCGGCCACGGCCTCGCGCTGGCCGGCGGCAAGCTCGGGAAAACCAAACACCCAGCCGGGTGCCGTGCGGTGCGCGGTGCTCGCATCGATCACCCGCAGCGTGCGGCCATCGCTGCGCTCGATCGCATCGACCAGGGCCACCGTCTCGCGCGCCGCGTCGTCGTGCAGGCAGAGCACCACCAGATCCACCCCGGCGATCAGGTCGCGCTTGGCGGCGGGGTCCTTGCGCAGTTGCGGTGCAACGCTGACCAGTTCAATCTGCGCCATGGCCTGCAAGCGCTCGCGGATCTGCAGGCCCGTGGTGCCGGCTTCGCCATCGATAAAGACTCTGGGCATCGGATGCTCCTGCAAGAAAAGCCGCAGTGCCCGCCCGAAAGGGGGATGGGCCGGGGCCGGGGCACCAGGACGGCGCGGCGGCGCGTCGATGATGCGTTGCACGCATGATACAGATATCCCATGGCCCCCAAGGCAGAGCCTGGTGACGGCACTTAATTTCGTAACCTCAGAGCAACTTTTTTGACTTATGTCACATTCAATTTGCTTCGCAATTACGGTATGCTCCACATCTTCGTCGATTCCTTTTCTGCACTCTTCCATCTGTTTCGCGCTTGCGCCAGTCTGGGTCGTAGTTGTGCCGAGCCTCCGAGGGCGCCATGAAATCACCGATTTTTCTGAACCGCGTACTTCTGCGCAACTACAAGAGCATCGCCGATTGCGATGTGCGCTTGGGCCCCCTGACCTATTTGGTGGGGGCCAATGGGGCCGGGAAAAGCAACTTTCTGGACGCATTGCAGCTGGTGCGCGACGCATTGTCCATCTCCTTGGACAACGCGCTCAATACGCGGGGCGGGCTGACCGAGGTGCGCAGGCGCTCCAGCGGCCATGGCCGAGGGCGTCCAACGAATGTGGGCATTCGACTCGACTTCACGCTCGATGGCGCAATACCCGGCCACTACGCCTTCGACGTGGCTGCGCTCGCCGGCTATGGCTATGCGGTGCAGACGGAGGAATGCGCGGTCGATGCCGCGTACTTTCGCGTCGAGCGCGGCGTGCTTCGCTCCAGCACGGAGCCCGCATTCCCTGCGGTCACGCCGGACCGGCTGGCCTTGGTGGGCGCTTCCGGCATGGCGGCTTTTCGACCCGTTTTCGATGCGCTGACATCCATGGGTTTTTACAACCTGAATCCCAAATCGATGCGGGAACCGCAAAACCCGCAGGACGGCCGGCTGCTCAAGCCGGGAGGGGAGAACATCGCGAGCGTGTTGGGGCAACTTCAGCGGGAAGCACCAGAGCGCATGGCGGAAATCCGGAATCACCTGAAAACCGTGGCGCCCATGGTGCATGGTGTCGAGCGAAAACAGATCGGTCCGTTTGAAACGCTGGAGTTTCGTCAGGAGATGGCTGGCACCAAGCATCTCTTTCCGGCGCAGAACATGTCTGACGGAACGCTGCGTGCCCTGGGCGTTTTGACGGCCTTGTTCCAGGGCAGCCGGAATGAAACCCCGCTGCTGATCGGCATCGAGGAGCCGGAGACCGCGCTCCACCCCGCGACCAGTGCTGCACTGCGCGAAGCCTTGGCCAAGGCTTCCGAGCAAAGGCAAATCATTGTGACAAGCCATAGCCCCGATTTGCTCGACTCCCCGGACATCACGGCGGATCAATTGCTGACCGTCGTGTCGCAAGACGGAAAGACGCGGATGGCGCCGTTGGACCAGGCATCGCGATCGGCCATGCGCGATCAATTGTTCTCCGCCGGAGAACTGCTGCGCCTGAACCAATTGGATCCCGACATCACGCTCCTGGACACCCAGCGCCATTCCCCCCTGTTCGAAGGTGCGCTGCCATGATCCCGTCATCGGTGGACTGCGGCACGCCGGGCGCCGCAGCACCGCCGGACCCGTCTGCACGGTAAAGCACTCCATTGACCCTTGCGCAACGCCAATGCTGCGTTGCAGCATGGTACAGTCGCCGGCTACCCCTGTTCCAGGCCTGCGGCCCAACCACTGCCGTACATGCCCAACGGGTGGACACCCCCCTTTCCTGCGAGAGACCCCATGAAGATTCACGAATACCAAGGCAAGGAAATCTTGCGTAATTTTGGTGTGCCCGTTCCGCGCGGTATCCCCGCGTTCACGGTGCAGGAAGCCGTGGAAGCGGCCCAGAAGCTCGGCGGCCCGGTGTGGGTCGTGAAAGCGCAGATCCACGCCGGCGGCCGGGGCAAGGGCGGCGGCGTGAAACTGGCAAAGAGCATCGACGAGGTCAGGCGCCTGGCCGGCGAAATCCTGGGCATGCAGCTCAAAACGCACCAGACCGGCCCCGAAGGCCAGAAGGTGCGCCGCCTGTATATCGAGGACGGCGCCGACATCGGCAAGGAATACTACGTTTCGATCGTGACCGACCGCGCCACGCAAGCGCTGGCCTTCATCGCGTCGAGCGAAGGCGGCATGGACATTGAAGAAGTGGCCCACAGCAGCCCCGAAAAGATCATCACGGAATTTGTCGACCCGCTGACGGGCCTCGGTGCCGAGCAGGCGCGCAAAATCGCCGCCGGCATCGGCCTGCCCGCCGAATCCCAGGCCCAGGCCGTGGACATTTTCCAGAAGCTCTACCGGTGCTACATGGACACCGACGCGTCGCTGCTGGAAATCAACCCGCTCAACCGCGACAGCCAGAACCAGTTGACCGCGCTCGACGCGAAGTTCAACTTTGACGCGAACGCGCTGTTTCGCCACCCCGAGATCGTGGCCTACCGCGACCTGGACGAGGAAGACCCGGCCGAGGTGGAAGCCTCGAAGTTCGACCTGGCCTACATCAGCCTGGACGGCAACATCGGCTGCCTGGTCAACGGCGCGGGCCTGGCCATGGCGACCATGGACACCATCAAG
This sequence comes from Verminephrobacter aporrectodeae subsp. tuberculatae, assembly GCF_026127385.1. NCBI lineage: Bacteria > Pseudomonadati > Pseudomonadota > Betaproteobacteria > Burkholderiales > Comamonadaceae > Verminephrobacter > Verminephrobacter aporrectodeae. The sequence continues at coordinate 1,185,970 of NZ_QZCX01000001.1, read as the reverse complement.
CTGTTTGGCGGCGCGCCCGCGAATTTCCTGGACGTGGGCGGCGGCGCAACGGCCGAGAAGGTGACCGAGGCCTTCAAGATCATGCTGCGCAACCCCAAGGTCAAGGGCATTTTGGTGAACATCTTCGGCGGCATCATGAAATGCGACACCATCGCCAGCGGCGTGATCACCGCCTGCCGGGCCGTGAATCTGTCCGTTCCGCTGGTCGTGCGCATGAAGGGCACGAACGAAGCGCTGGGCAAGCAGCTGCTGGCCGAATCGGGCCTGCCCATCATCGCCGCGGACACCATGGCCGAAGCCGCGACCCGCATCGTTGCCGCCGTCAAGTAAGCCCGGAGAACAATATGTCGATCTACATCAACCAGAACACCCGGGTCATCACCCAGGGAATCACGGGCAAGACGGGCCAGTTCCACACCGAAAAATGCCAGGAATACGCGAACGGCCGCAAGGCCTTCGTCGCCGGCGTGCACCCCAGAAAGGCCGGCGAGTCGATCTTCGGCATCCCGATTTACGCCAGCGTCCAGGATGCCGTGGCGCAGACCGGCGCCACCGTGTCGGTGATCTACGTGCCGCCGGCAGGCGCTGCCGCAGCCATCTGGGAGGCCGTCGAGGCGAATCTGGACCTGGTCGTCTGCATCACCGAAGGCATTCCCGTGCGCGACATGCTCGAAGTGCGCAACCGGATGCGGGCCAAGGAAGCCGCAGGCGGCAAGAAGACCCTGTTGCTGGGCCCCAACTGCCCCGGCCTGATCACGCCCGACGAGATCAAGATCGGCATCATGCCCGGCCACATCCACCGCAAGGGCCGCATCGGCGTGGTCAGCCGATCGGGGACGCTGACCTACGAGGCCGTGGCCATGCTGACCGAGGCGGGTCTGGGCCAGTCAAGCGCCGTGGGCATTGGCGGCGATCCGATCAACGGCCTCAAGCACATCGACGTCATGCAGGCCTTCAACGCCGACCCGGACACCGACGCCGTGATCATGATCGGCGAAATCGGCGGCCCGGACGAGGCCGACGCCGCCCGCTGGTGCAAGGCGCACATGCAAAAGCCCGTGGTCGGCTTTATCGCCGGCGTCACGGCCCCGCCCGGCAAGCGCATGGGCCACGCCGGCGCGCTGATCTCCGGCGGCGCCGACACGGCCGACGCCAAGCTCGCGATCATGGAAGAGTCGGGCTTCATCATCACGCGCAACCCCTCGGAACTGGGGCAGTTGCTCAAGGCGCAGCTGAAGTAAGAGCGCTTTGCGGGGACGGTGCGTCAGGCGAGCGCGCGCTGGATGATGATTTTCTGCACGTCGCTCGTGCCTTCGTAGATCTGGCACACGCGCACGTCGCGGTAGATGCGCTCGAGCGGAAAGTCGTTCAGCACGCCGTAGCCGCCCAGCGTCTGTATGGCGGCGCTGCACACGCGCTCGGCCATTTCGCTGGCAAAGAGCTTGGCCATGGCGGCTTCTTTGAGGCAGGGGCGGCCCGCGTCGCGCAGCGCGGCGGCGTGCCAGACGAGTTGGCGCGCCGCTTCGATCTGCGTGGCGCAGTCGGCCAGGCGAAAGCCCACGGCCTGGTGCCTGAGGATGGCGCTGCCGAAGCTCTCGCGCTCCCCGGCGTAGGCCAGCGCCGCGTCGAACGCGCTGCGCGCCATGCCCACACTTTGGGCGGCGATGCCGATGCGCCCGCCCTCGAGCGCGCCCAGGGCGATGCCGTAGCCCTCGCCCTCTGCGCCGATGCGGTTCTCGGCCGGGACGCGGCAGTTGTCGAAATGGATCTGCGCGGTGTCGCTGCTGCGCTGGCCGAGCTTGTCTTCGAGCCGCGCGACCCCGTAGCCGGGGCTGCGGGTGGGCACCAGGAAGGCGCTCATGCCCTTCTTGCCCGCGCCCTTGTCGGTAACGGCAATGACGATGGCCAAGTCGCCGTTCTTGCCGCTGGTGACGAATTGCTTGACGCCGTTGATCACGTAGTCCCCGCCCTGGCGCACGGCCGTGGTGCGCAGGGCCGACGCGTCGGAGCCCGCCTGTGGCTCGGTCAGGCAGAAGGCGCCGAGCATCGCGCCGCACGCCAGCGGGGTGAGCCAGTCGCGCTTTTGCCGGGCGCTGCCGTGGCGCAGCAAGATGGCGTTCACGGGGCAGTTGGTCACGCTGATGGCGGTGCTGGTGCCCCCGTCGCCGGCGGCTATTTCTTCGAGCACCAGCGCCAGCGTGAGGTGGTCCAGTTGGGCGCCGCCGAACTCCTCGGGAACGCAGACGCCGTAGGCGCCCAGTGCGGCCAGGCCCTGGTGCGCTTGCCGGGGGAAATGGTGTTCCCTGTCCCAGCGCGCGGCGTGGGGCCAGAGCTGTTCCCGGGCGAAGTCGCGCACCGCGGCGCGGATCATTTCCTGGTCCTGGCTCAGCAGCATGCTCAGAGCATTTCCAGCGCCACGGCCGTGGCCTCGCCGCCGCCGATGCACAGCGTGGCCAGGCCCCGGCTGAGGCCGCGTGCCGCGAGGGCATGGATCAGCGTGACCAGGATGCGCGCGCCGCTCGCGCCGATGGGGTGACCCAGTGCGCAGGCGCCGCCGTTCACGTTGACCCGGTCGTGCGGCAGATCGAGTTCCTTCATCAGCGCCATGGGAACCACGGCGAAGGCCTCGTTGATTTCCCACAGCTGCACCGCGTGCGCGCTCCAGCCGGCCTTGGCCAGCGCCTTGCGCGTGGCGCCCAGCGGGGCGGTGGTAAACCATTCGGGCGCTTGCGCGTGCGTGGCGTGGCCCGCGATGCGCGCCAGCGGCTTGCAGCCGAACTTTTGCGCGCCGGATGCGCGCATCAGCACCAGCGCCGCAGCGCCGTCGTTGATGCTCGAGCTCGACGCGGCGGTGATGCTGCCGTCCTTTTTGAACGCGGGCTTGAGCGTGGTGATTTTTTCGATCCGGACCTTGCCCGGGCCTTCGTCGATCGATACCAGCGTCTCGCCCGAGCGGCCCTCGACCGCCACGGGGACGATCTCGGCCGCGAACGCACCCGACTCGGTGGCGGCCCTGGCGCGCTGCACGCTGGCCGTGGCAAAGGCGTCCTGCTGCGCGCGGCTGAACTGGTATTTGGCAGCGCAGTCTTCGCCAAAGCTGCCCATGGAGCGGCCCGCCTGGTAAGCGTCTTCCAGGCCGTCGAGCATCAAGTGGTCGAAGACGCGGTCGTGGCCCAGGCGGTAGCCGCCACGGCCCTTTTGCAGCAGGTAGGGCGCGCGGCTCATGCTCTCCATTCCGCCGGCGACCATGACCTCGTGCGTTCCGGCGAGCAGCATGTCGTGCGCGAGCATCGCGGCCTTCATTCCCGAGCCGCACATCTTGCTCAGCGTGACCGCGCCCGTTGCCTGGGGCAGGCCGCCCTTGAACGCCGCCTGGCGCGCGGGCGCCTGGCCCTGGCCCGCCATCAGGCAGTTGCCCAGCAGCACCTCGCCGACAGCGTCGGGCGCAACGCCGGCGCGCGCAACCGCGGCCCGGATGGCCGCGCCCCCGAGGTCATGCGCGGCCAGGCTGGAGAAATCGCCCTGCAACGCCCCCATGGGGGTGCGCGCAGCGCCGACGATGACGATGGGATCGCTATGGGTTGCAGACATGGGTCCCCCTGTGGATGTTCCGATTCTTGCAAGGAGTATGCGCCCGGGGCCGCGCCCGCACTCATCTCTTGGCGGCAGCGACGCCGGCGATGGCCGCCCTGTGGAGCGCGTCCAGCCCTTCGGCGCCGTCCACGGTCATGCGCAGATCGTTGATGAGGCCATCCTTCAAGCCATAGCACCAGCCGTGCAGCCAGACCTTCTGGCCGCGCTCCCAGGCGTCGCGCACCACGGTGGTCTGCGCCAGGTTGAGCACCTGCTCGATGGCGTTGAGTTCGCACAGCACGTCGTAGCGCCACTCGGGGGCGATGGACGCAATCAACCCGCGGTGCCGGTCGCGCACGTCCTGCACGTGGCGGATCCAGTTGTCGGCCAGGCCGACCCGGGCGCCGTCCAGCGCGGCCCGCACGCCGCCGCACCCGTAGTGGCCGACCACCATGATGTGTTCGACGTGCAGTTGGTCGACCGCGTACTGGATGGTCGACAGACAGTTCAGGTCGCTCGGAACCACGACGTTGGCCACGTTGCGGTGCACGAAGACCTCGCCCGGCTCCAGGCCCGTGATCTGGTTCGCCGGAACGCGGCTGTCCGAGCAGCCGATCCACATGTAGCCGGGCTTTTGCTGCGCCAGCAGGCTGGTGAAGAAACCCGGCCGCTCGCGCTCCATCCGGGCCGCCCACGCGCGGTTGTGCACGAACAAGTCTTCGATCGATGCGGGCATGGCGCTGGGGGTATGGGGGCGAGCAAGGAACTCAGCAGGTTTCGGAAAACAGCTCGCGGCCGATCAGCATGCGGCGGATTTCGCTGGTTCCGGCGCCGATCTCGTACAGCTTGGCGTCACGCCACAGACGGCCCAGCGGGTAATCGTTGGTATAGCCATTGCCGCCATGGATCTGCAGGCCCTCGCCGGCCATCCAGGTCGCTCTTTCGGCGCACCACAGGATCACGCTGGCGCAGTCCTTGCGTAGTCGGCGCGCATGCTGCGCGCTGCCGGGCAGGTCCAGATTCTTGGCGACGGTGTAGGCAAACGAGCGCCCCGCCTGCAGCGCGGTATACATGTCTGCGACCTTGCCCTGGATGAGCTGGAATTCGCCGATGCTCTGGCCGAACTGCTTGCGCTCGTGGATGTAGGGAAGCACGTTGTCCATGACGGACTGCATGATTCCCAGCGGGCCGCCCGTGAGCACCGCGCGCTCGTAGTCCAGGCCGCTCATGAGCACCTTGGTGCCCTGGTTCAGGCCGCCGAGCACATTCGCTGCGGGCACTTCGACGGCGTCGAACACCAGTTCGCCCGTGGGGCTGCCGCGCATTCCCAGCTTGTCGAGCCTTTGCGCGACGCGAAAGCCGGGCATTCCCTTTTCGATCAGAAACGCCGTGACGCCGTGGGCGCCCATTCCGGGATCGGTCCTGGCGTACACCACCAGCGTGTCGGCATCCGGGCCGTTGGTGATCCACATCTTGCTGCCATTGAGCAGGTAGTAGCCACCCTTGTCCTCGGCCCTGAGCTGCATGCCGATCACGTCGGAGCCGGCACCGGACTCGCTCATCGCCAACGCCCCCACCTGCTCCCCGCTGATCAGCCCGGGCAGGTACTTGCGCTTTTGCTCCACGCTGCCATTGCGCTGGATCTGGTTCACGCACAGGTTGCTGTGCGCGCCGTAGGACAGGCCCACGGCGGCGCTGGCACGCGAGATTTCCTCCATTGCCACCATGTGCGCCAGATAGCCCATGGCGGCGCCGCCGTATTCCTCGGGCACCGTGATTCCCAGCAGGCCCAGCGCGCCCATCTTGCGCCAGAGGTCCATCGGGAACTGGTCGCTGCGGTCGATGTCCGCCGCACGCGCGGCGATTTCGGCCTGCGCGAAATCGCGCACGGCGTCGCGCAACGCGTCGATGTCTGCGCCCAGTTGGAAGTCCAGGCCGACAAGGCCCGCGGGAATGCCCATGAATATCTCCCAAAAATAAAGCAAGGCGGTGTGTTCCGCCCTGGACATCAGTGTGACAATTTCGTGACCGGGGGACCCCATACAATGCATCAAGCAGCCTGCCGCCCGACTGACTCCTCTCTGTCAACGCCGATGCTAATCCATTGCCCCATCACCCCATTGCCATGAATCCACCCGAACACCCGATCCACTATCCCCTCGGCGACACCCTGCCTGCACAGGGCGCGACCCTGGAGGTCGCATCCGGAATCCGGTGGATCCGCATGGGGATGCCCTTTTTGTTCGACCATATCAACCTGTGGTTGCTGCGCGACCGGCAGCCGGACACCGCGGGCAACATGCGCGACGGCTGGACCGTGATCGACTGCTGCATCGACAACACGGCAAGCCGTGCACAGTGGGAGCAAGTCTTTGCCAACAGCCTGGAGGGGCTGCCCATTCTCCGGGTGATCGTGACCCACATGCATCCGGACCACATCGGTCTGGCGCATTGGCTGTGCACGCGTTGGCAGGCAGACCTCTGGATCAGCACCACCGACTACTGTGCAGCAAAGATTGGCATCCATGAGCGCGACGGATTCGATGGCCCGGCGAGCGCGAATTTCTATGCCCTGCACGGCGCGCAGGACGAGGAATTCCTGGACCATGTACGGGGACACGGTTCCTTCTACCGGAGCCTGGTTCCGGCGCTGCCTGCGCACTTTCACCGGCTCATGGACGCAGACCGTATCGAGATCGGGGGACGGATTTGGCGCTGCATCAGCGGCTACGGGCATGCGCCCGAGCACATCTCGCTGTACAGCGCCGATTTGTCGATTCTCGTCAGCGGGGACATGGTCCTGCCACGCATTTCGACCAACGTCAGCGTGCATGCCCTGGAGCCGCAAGCCGACGCGCTGCGGATCTTCCTGGCATCGCTGCAGCGGTACCTGGAACTGCCCCCCGAGACCCTGGTGCTGCCCGCGCACGGCAAACCCTTTACCGGCCTGCACGCGCGCATCGGGCAGCTCCAAGAGCTCCATCGCGACCGCTTGCGCGAAATCATCGACGCGTCCTCCGCAGGACGCCCACTGTCCGCCGCCGACGTCATGCCCATTTTGTTCAAGCGCAAGCTCGACACGCACCAGATGAGTTTTGCCATGGGCGAGGCTTTGGCGCATCTGCACTTGCTGTGGTACGACGGCCAGTTGCAGAGGTCTCTGGACACGCAGGGCGTGCACCGATTCCACCAGCGCAGGGCGCCGGCTTGACCACCGGTCTTGCCGGCGCGTGACGGCGGCTGCCGGCCCAAAACGGTTTGCGCAGACAATAGGCGGCGTGACGATCCCCCAGTCTTTCATTCAGGAACTGCTCACCCGCGTGGACTTGGTCGACATCGTGGGCCGCCACGTAGTCCTGAAGAAGGGCGGGGCCAATTTCATGGGGCTGTGCCCCTTCCACGGGGAAAAATCGCCTTCGTTCAGCGTCAGCCCCGCGAAGCAGTTCTACCACTGCTTTGGCTGCGGCAAGAACGGCAATGCCATCGGCTTTCTGATGGAGCATGCGGGAATGGGTTTCGTCGATGCGGTGCAGGACCTGGCCCGGCAAGTGGGCCTGCAGGTGCCCGACGACGGACTCCTCTCGCCGCAGGACAGGGAACGCGCCGACACCATCCGCCGCAGGCAGGCCACGCTCAGCGAGGTGCTGGAGAAGGCCGCCGAGGCCTACCGCAGCCAACTGCACACGTCCCCGCGCGCCATGGCGTATTTCAAGGGCCGGGGCGTCTCCGACGCCGTGGCCGAGCGCTACGGCCTGGGCTACGCGCCCGAAGGCTGGCGCAGCCTGGCCAGCGTGTTTGCGCAGTACGACGACCCGCTGCTCGAAGAAAGCGGGCTGGTCATCGTGCAAGACGAAGGCGGCAAGCGCTACGACCGGTTTCGCGACCGCGTGATGTTCCCCATCCGCAACGTCAAGGGCGAATGCATGGGCTTTGGCGGCCGCGTGCTCGGCGAGGACAAGCCCAAGTACCTGAACTCGCCGGAAACCCCGGTGTTCCACAAGGGGCGCGAGCTGTACGGCCTGTTCGAGGCCCGCACCGCCATCCGCGAGCAGGGCTACGCCCTCGTGGCCGAGGGCTATATGGACGTGGTGGCGCTGGCGCAGCTGGGTTTTCCGAACGCGGTGGCCACGCTGGGCACGGCCTGCACGCCCGAGCATGTGCAAAAACTGCTGCGCTTTACCGAGTCCGTGGTGTTCAGCTTCGACGGCGACGCCGCGGGCCGGCGCGCGGCGCGCAAGGCGCTCGACGCCGCGCTGCCCCACGCCGGCGACACGCGCAGCATCAAATTCCTGTTCCTGCCCGCCGAGCACGACCCGGACAGCTTCATCCGCGCCCACGGCACGCAGGCCTTCGCCCGGCACGTGGACGAGGCCGTGCCGCTGAGCCGGTTCCTGGTCGATGCGGCGAGCGCGGGCTGCGACCTGGGCAGCGCCGAGGGCCGCGCGCACATGGCGAGCAACGCCCGCCCGCTGTGGAGCGCGCTGCCCGACGGGGTGCTCCGGCGCCAGTTGCTCAGCGAGCTGGCCCAGCTGGCCCAGCTGAACGCGCGGGATCTGGCGGACATCTGGACCCCGGCGGGAGCGCACCCTGCGCAGGCGGGCGGCCCGCCACGCATGCATCTCCCGCAGGAAGACGCGCCTCCGTGGGCCAACCTGCCGACGCCGGAAAACTGGCAGCACGGGGCCGCCGACAGCGGCCATGGCCGGTACGCGGCGCAGACGGGGTCCGGCCTGCGCAAGGGCGCAAACTGGCCAGGCGGCAGTTGGAAGAAACGGGACGCCGTGCGCTGGCCCCCCCAGCCCCGGTTGCCGCGCACCCCGCCGGCAAGCCGCGTGGACCACGCGGCGCGTCTGCTGCTCTCGCACATGGATTTTCTGGAAGACCTGACGCACGACGACCACGCCATCCTGTGCGCCCAGCCTGCGCCGCACGGGCCGCTGTTCGCCTGGCTGGAGGAGCAGTTCCATGAGCTCGGCCCCCTGGCCTGGGCGGTGTTGCGCGAGAGCCTGCGCGAGCACGAATGCGAGGCGCTGGCGCACAAGGTAATGACCGGCGCGCACGCGCAGACCGAGGGCGACCTGCAGGAACTCAGGCTGGAGCTGCGCGACCTGCTCAACCGCATGCAGATCGAAGACATCAAGGAACAGCAAAAGCTGCTGGTGCTGCAAGCGCAGCAGGACCCGAGTGTCCTGGAGCGCTACCGCGCCCTGGAACAAAGGCGCAACGCCTTGCTGAGCGCAGCGGCCAAGACCGCTTGATGAAACGGATGAAACGCGCATTCAAGGCACACAAGATATAATGCGGGGTTTTCCGTCGGCAAGAGCGACAGCAGCACCTCCGAGCCGGGCCACCGCCGCGCACAAGCACCGCCCACCCATCGCAAGGACTGCACACCAAATGATCGCCCGGACATCTTGCCGGCCCGCCCCCGTGGCGCGAAGACCGTGCAGCTTCGCGCTGCCACCCGCGCCCGACCCCGTGGCGCCGGTTTCCGTTCTCGTCCGTCCCCATCCGTTTTGATTCTGAGGTTTCTTCATGCCCGCTCAAAAGTCTGCGAAGTCCCCCAAGTCTGCGCCAGACGGCGCCGCAAAGGCCGCTCCCGCCCCGGCCGCAGAAACAAAGCCCGCGCCCGCAGCCGGGAAGGCCAAGACCCCGCCTGCGAAAACGAAAAGCCCTGCCGACCCGGCAAAGGCTGCGAAGAAGACTGCCGATAAAGCGGCAGCAAAAAAGCCGCCTGCCCCCGCCAAGGTCAAGGTCAAGGTGCAGGCCAAGGCAGCCGCCCGTCCTGCCGAGCCGGCAAAGGAGCCGGCAAAGCCTGCTGCAAAGGCCGTCGCCGAATTGCCCAAGAAGCCCGCTGCGAGCAGCGCCAAGGCCAAGGCCAAGACCACCAAGACCAAGGCACCCGCCAGCAAGGCGCCGGCCAAAACTCCGGCCAAAACCTCTGCCAAGAACGCCCCCCCGCCAAAGGCTGCCGACGACACGGACCTGTCCGACGTCGAGGCCGACCTGGAAGGCGAGGTCGAGGAAACCCCCGGGGTGGCGGCCGCGGTCGAGAAGGCCAAGCCGCTGCGCATGAAGATCAGCAAGGCCAAGGAGCGCGCCCTGATGAAGGAATTCGGCCTGGACGAAACCGTCCTGTCCGAGGAAGACCTGGCCCGGCGCCGTTCGCGCCTGAAGACCCTGATCAAGCTGGGCAAGACGCGCGGCTACCTCACGCACGTCGAAATCTCCGACCACCTGCCCGACAAGCTGGTCGATGCCGAAACGCTCGAAGCCGTCATCACCACGCTCAATGACCTGGGCGTGGCCGTGTACGAGCAAACGCCCGACGCCGAGACGCTGATCATCACCGAAAACGCCCCCACCGGCGCCAGCGAGGAGGAGGCCGAGGAGGCCGCCGAAGCGGCGCTGTCCACCGTGGACAGCGAATTTGGCCGCACCACCGACCCGGTGCGCATGTACATGCGCGAAATGGGCACCGTGGAACTGCTGACGCGCGAAGGCGAAATCGAGATCGCCAAGCGCATCGAAGGCGGCCTCATGGCGATGATGGAGGCGATCAGCGCGTCTCCCGCGACCATCGCCGACATCCTGAACATGGGCGAGGAAATCCGCGCCGGCAAGGTCGTCATCTCGACCATCGTTGACGGCTTCTCCAACCCCAACGAGGCCGACGACTACGTGGCCGAAGAAGACTTCGACGAGTTCGACGAAGCCGACGACGACGACGGCAAGGGCGGCTCCAAGGCGCTGACGAAAAAGCTCGAAGAACTCAAGAAACAGGCGCTCGAGCGCTTCGACAAACTGCGCCAACTGTTTGAGAAAGTGCACAAGGTCTACGACAAGGAAGGCTACGGCACGTCGGCCTACGTCAGAGCCCAGCAAGCCCTGTCGGCCGAGCTGATGACCATCCGCTTTACCGCCAAAACCATCGAAAAGCTGTGCGACATGGTGCGCGGCCAAGTTGACGACGTGCGCAAGAAGGAGCGCGAGCTGCGCCGCATCATCGTGGACAAATGCGGCATGCCCCAGGAGACCTTCGTCAAGGAGTTCCCGCCCAACCTGCTGAACCTCCAGTGGATAGAAAAGCAGGCCGGCGCCGGCAAGCCCTGGAGCACCGTGATGGCGCGCAACGTCCCGCCCGTGCAGGAACTCCAGCAAAAGCTGATGGACCTGCAGTCGCGCGTGGTGGTGCCGCTGACCGAGCTCAAGGACATCAACAAGCGCATGAACGAGGGCGAGGCGACCTCGCGCGATGCGAAGAAGGAGATGATCGAGGCCAACCTGCGCCTGGTGATCTCGATCGCCAAAAAGTACACCAACCGCGGCCTGCAATTCCTCGACCTGATCCAGGAAGGCAACATCGGACTGATGAAGGCCGTGGACAAGTTCGAATACCGCCGCGGCTACAAATTCTCGACCTACGCCACGTGGTGGATCCGCCAAGCCATCACGCGCTCGATCGCCGACCAGGCGCGCACCATCCGCATCCCGGTGCACATGATCGAGACCATCAACAAGATGAACCGCATCAGCCGCCAGCATTTGCAGGAGTTCGGCTTCGAGCCCGACGCGTCGCTGCTCGCGGCCAAGATGGAGATCCCCGAGGACAAGATCCGCAAGATCATGAAGATCGCCAAGGAGCCGATCTCCATGGAAACACCGATCGGCGACGACGACGACAGCCACCTGGGCGATTTCATCGAAGACGGCGCGAACACCGCCCCGATAGAGGCCGCGATGCAGGCCGGCCTGCGCGACGTGGTCAAGGACATCCTCGACGGCCTGACGCCGCGCGAAGCCAAGGTACTGCGCATGCGCTTCGGCATCGAGATGACCAGCGACCACACGCTGGAAGAAGTGGGCAAGCAGTTTGACGTGACGCGCGAACGCATCCGCCAGATCGAGGCCAAGGCCCTGCGCAAGCTCAAGCACCCCAGCCGCTCGGACAAGCTGCGCAGCTTCATCGACTCGCTGTAGCCCGCTCCTTCGATCCGTTCCGAATGGCCGCAGCGCCCGGGCGACGGGATCGGGATCGATCCCGCTCTCAGGCCCGCGCAAAGGTCAGCACATGGTCCGGCTGCGCGCGGATGCCGATCCACTCGCCCACCGCGTGCCCGTGGTGGCTGGGCACGTGCGCCAGCAGGGTGTGGCCGCTGGCCAGGCGCAAGGTGTACAAAAACGCCGCGCCGCGGAACGCCTTGCGCACGATCTGCGCCTGCACCGGCGCATGCGCGTCGTGCACGACGTCGTCCGCGCGCAGCAGCACGTCGCATTCACCGCCGGGGTAGCCGCAGGGCGGCGGGCACGCGTGCAGGGTGCCCAGTTCGCCCAGCGGCGTTTGCGCCACCACGCGGCCGCCGCGCTGCACCAGCGTCGCGGGGGAGAACACGCCGTGCCCGATGAAGTCGGCGACAAAGCGCGTGGCCGGACGGTGGTACAGCGTGCAGGCATCGTCCCACTGGTGCAGACGGCCCTCGTGCAGCACGCCGATCCTGTCGCCCATGGCAAACGCCTCGAACTGGTCGTGCGTCACGAACAGCGCCGTCGCCCCGGCCGCCTTGAGAATCGCGCGTAGCTCGTGCGCCAGGCGCTCGCGCAGGTCCGCGTCGAGGCTGGAAAACGGCTCATCCAGCAGCATGAGCCGTGGGCCCGGTGCGAGCGCGCGCGCCAGCGCCACGCGCTGCTGCTGCCCGCCCGAGAGCTCATGCGCAAAGCGGTTCTCGCTGCCGGCCAGCCCCACCAGTTGCAGCATTTCGGCGACGCGCGCGGCCTGCCTGGCGCGCGGCAGCCGATGAATGCCGAAAGCGACGTTGCGCCCCACGCTCAGGTGGGGGAACAGCGCATGCTCCTGAAACACCATGCCGACGCGCCGGTGCTCGGGCGCAACGCTCAGCGCGGCGCTGCCGACCACGCTGCCGCCGAGCCGGATCTCGCCGCGGAACACGGGATCGAGCCCCGCCACGGCACGCAGCAAGGTGGTCTTGCCGCAGCCCGAGGGACCGATCAGCACCCCGACCTCGCCCGCCCGCAGGCCCAGCGTGACCGCCTGCAGCGCAGCCCGCGTGCGGCCCGCATGGCGCACTTCGAGGTCGGATATCTCCAGAAACATGCCCCGATTCTAGGCAGGCGCGAATCCATAGAATTCGCATTTGCATTCCCGCCGCCCCCGCCGAGATCCCCGCCTTGCGCCGCACGCCCTTTGCCCTTCGCAACGTCCCCCTGATCCTGTGCGCGGGTTTTCTGGCCCTGCCCGTGCTCGCGCTGCTGGCCTCCTGGCTGCCCGTGGGGCCGGGCAGCGCGCAGGCCGGCGCCATCTTGCGCGAGATGGCCGCCACCGTGCTGCCCGGCTACCTGTGGACCACCCTGTGGCTGGGCCTGCTGGTCGCGCTGGGCACGGCGCTGGTGGGCAGCGCCACGGCCGTGGCCGTGAGCATGTTCGACTTTCCTGGGCGCCGCAGCTTTGAATGGCTGTTGCTGCTGCCGCTGGCCATGCCCGCCTACGTCACGGCGTATGTGTACACCGACTTCCTGCAATTCAGCGGCCCGCTGCAAACCGGGCTGCGCGACGCCCTGGGCCTGCAGGGCCGGCTGCTGCCCGAGGTGCGCAGCCTGGGCGGCGCGGTGTGGGTATTCGTTTCTACGCTCTACCCGTACGTGTACCTGCTCGCGCGCACGGCGCTGGGCGCGCACGCGACGCAACCCATGGAGGCTGCGCGCCTGCTCGGCGCAGCGCTGCCGCGCCGCATCCGCACCGTCGCCCTGCCGCTGGCGCGCCCTGCGGTGGCCGCGGGCGTCGCCCTGGTGCTGATGGAAACCCTGGCCGACTTTGGCGTGGCCAGCTACTTTGGCATGCAGACCGTCAGCACGGGGATCTACAAGGCCTGGCTGTCCATGGACAACCGCCTGGCGGCGGCGCAGCTGGCCACCCTGCTGCTCGCCGTGGTGCTGGCGCTGCTGCACGTGGAGCGCCGCGCGCAAGAGCGCATGCGCTTTGCCAGCGGCAGCCACCGCGCGGCGCAGGCCCAGCCGCTGGCGCTGCACGGAGCGCAGCGCTGGGCGGCCTGGGCGGTCTGCGCGCTGCCGGTGGTCATGGGCTTCGTTGCGCCCGTGGCCTGCATGCTGCGGCCGCTGGCTGCGGACTGGTCCGTGCTGCCCTGGGAGCGCTTCATGCACTGGGCTTGGAACAGCCTACGCCTGAGCGGCATCACGGCACTGCTGGCCGTGGCCATCGCGCTCGCGCTCGCGCTGGCCCTGCGCCGCCGGCCGGACGCCGTAACGCGCGGCGTGCTGCAACTGGCAAGCATGGGCTACGCCGTGCCGGGCACCGTCATCGTGGTCGGGCTGCTGCTGCCCGTGGGCTGGTTGCAGGCCGCGCTGCCGCAGTGGGGACTCGGCGCGCTGGTCACGACCACGGCCCTGGGCATCGTCTGGGCCTATCTGGTGCGCTTTAGCGCGGTCGCCCTGCAGTCCATACAAAGCGGTTATGCCCGCATTCCGCTCAGCCTGGACGATTCCGCCCGCCTGCTGGGCAGCAGCGGCTACGGACTCATGGCCCGCGTGCACTGGCCGCTGCTCAAACGCTCCAGCGCCGCAGCCGCCTTGCTGGTATTTGTGGACGCCATGAAGGAACTGCCCGCGACCATGGTGCTGCGCCCCTTCGACAGCGACACCCTGGCCGTCGTCGCCTACCAGTTGGCACGCGATGAACGCCTGGGCGAAGCCGCGCTGCCGTCGCTGGCGCTGGTGGCCGTGGGGCTGGCTCCGGTGCTGCTATTGAGCCGCGCGTTGCGTGGTCGGTGAGGTGGTGACGCACTGCTTGCCTGCTCTGCCGCCTGTTTCGGGACCTGTCATGACGGGGACAAAAGTCAGCATTGGCGTCGGCTGGCACCGTCAGAATGGCGCAGGTGCGGCGAAATCGCCGCACCCTCGTACCCGGAATGGTTAGCAAAAAACATACGAAACGACCGCATGATTCCCACAGCATTCTCGCTTTTTGCCCTGCGTGAACTCCCTTTCACGCGCGCTGATTTCCCCCGCTGGCAATCGGTACTGGCGATCTCCCTTATCGGCGTGCTGGCGGGCCTGGACCCGAGCCTTCGCGCCGTGGTCCAGCCGCTGTGGCTGGCCGTGTTCGTGGGGCAGGCCCTCGCTTGGCCGTGGTTCCTGGTCATCGTGGCCATGCTGCGCTGGTGGATGAAGCGCGGTGGCCGTTGGGACGGAAATGGCGATCTGTTCAACCTGGTGGCCGCCTCCTGGTTGGTGGCCGACACCCTGAGCACGGGCTTGGCGGCGCTGGGTGTGTCGCCACTCCTGATCCTGCCCTTATGGCTGTATTCGATATGGGTCACGGGCAATGCCTTGGCGGGCGCCATCCCGAAAGCCAGCCTGGGCTACAGCATCGCGGGCATTGTCATTGGGCTGGCGCTTGCCTTTGTGGCTTCAGTCTTGGTGGTCTCTGTCGTGAGTGTGGTCATGGCCATGATGGGCTTGGTCCCCGGTGAGGCAGGCACATGAGCATGGCGCCCAAGTCTGTGTGGACTTGTGGGCTGGTGTGTTCTGCTGTTTGCTGCGCTGGCTCGGGCTGACTGCACCTGGACGGCATCGCGGCGCTGCTGGCCCTTGCCCTGCGCCGCCGGCCGGATGCCGTGACGCGCGCGGCGTGCTGCAATTGGTGAGCATGGGCTACGCCCCGTGCCGAGCGCCGTGATCGTGGTCGGGCTGCTGCTGCCCGTGGGCTGGTTGCAGGCGGCGCTTCCGCAGTGGGGGCTGCGGCACGCGTTGATCACGACCACGGCCCTGGGCATCGTCTGGGCCTATCTGGTGCACTTTTGCGCGTCGCCCTGCAGTCCATACAAAGCGGTTATGCCCGCATCTCGCCCGCCTGCCGGGCAGCGGCGGCTGCGGACTCATGGCCCGCGTGCACTGGCCGCTGCTCAAACGCTCCAGCGCCGCAGCCGCCTTGCTGGTGTTTATGGACGCAATGAAGGAACTGCCCGCGACCATGGTGCTGCGCCCCTTCGACAGCGACACCCTGACCGTCGTCGCCTACCAGTTGGCGCGCGATGAACGCCTGGACGAAGCGGCGCTGCCGTCGCTGGCGCTGGTGGCCGTGGGGCTGGCTCCGGTGCTGCTATTGCAGTCGCGCGCTACGTAGTCGGTGAGCTGTGGCGGGGTGCGCGCCCCTTGCGCCCCTTGCGCCCCGGGTCTGGGCAGCAAGCAAGGCAATACCCAGCCTGCGTTGATATGGGTAGCGCACTGCTTGCCTGCTCTGCCGCCTGTTTCGGGACCTGTCACATGACTGGGAAAAAAGTCACCATTGTCGTCGGCTGGCACCGTCAGAATGGCGCAGGTGCAGCGAGATCGTCGCACCCTCGTACCCGGAATGGCTAGCAAAAAACATACGAAACGACCGCATGATTCCCACAGCATTCTCGCTTTTTGCCCTGCGTGAACTCCCTTTCTCGCGCTCTGATTTCCCCCGCTGGCAATCGGTACTGGGAATCTCCTTCGTCGGCGTGCTGACGGGCCTGGACCCGAGCCTTCGCGCCCAGTCGCTGTGGCTGGCCGTGTTCATGGGGCTGACCATCCTCTGGGGGTGGTTCCTGATCACCGTGGCCATGCTGCGCTGGTGGATGAAGCGCGGCGGCCGTTGGGACGGGCATGGCGATCTGTTCAACCTGGTGGCCGCATCCTGGTTGGTAGTCGACACCCTGAGCTCGAGCTTGACGGCGCTGGGTGTGTCGCCACTCCTGTCCCTGCCGCCCTTATGTCTGTATTCGATATGGGTCACGGGCAATGCCTTGGCGGGCGCCATCCCGAAAGCCAGTCTGGGCTACAGCATCGCGGGCGTTGTCATTGGGCTGGTGCCTGCCTTTGTGGCTTCAGGCTTGCTGGTCTTCGTAGCGGGTGTGGTCATGGCCGTGATGGGCTTGGTCCCCGGTGGGGCAGGCGCATGAGCATGGCGCCCAAGTCTGGGTGGACTTGTGGGTTGGTGTGTTCTGCTGTTTGCTGCGCTGGCTCGGGCTGACTGCACCTGGACGGCATCGCGGCGCTGCTGGCCGTGGCCATCGCGCTGGCCCTGCGCCGCCGGCCGGACGCCGTGACGCGCAGCGTGCTGCAATTGACGAGCATGGGCTACGCCCCCGTGCCGGGCACCGTGATCGTGGTCGGGCTGCTGCCCGTGGGCTGGTTGCAGGCGGCGTTGCCGCAGTGGGGGCTGGTCAAGACTACAGCCCTGGGCCTATTCTTACTGTGTCACAAACGAATTCTTGCGTTTACGCGCAGGCAGCATGGGCAGCGCGGCAGCGTCCTGAGCAAGGCTGCGGCGATACGCAGCCGCAAAGTTGTGATCGACGATCGGACGTGGCGCTGCGTGCGCGGGGCTGCCGCGAGGCTTGTAATGCGTGGGTAGGGCAGGTTCTTCGCTTCGTGCAGAGTTTTTTTTACCCCCACCTTCCGGCTGGCGCAGCTGCTGCGCCATCAAAAAACCGTAGGCAGCGATGGCCAAGCTGGCGTGGTGGTGAAAGCCCCTCCAATTGCGCCCTTCGTAGTGGCCCAGACCCAGGTCTTGCTTGAGGTCCTGGTAGTCGCGCTCAATGCGCCAGCGCATCTTGGCCTCAAACACCATGCGCTCCAGTGTGATGTTCTCTGCCAGCGTGGACAGCCAGTATTTCATTGGCTCTTCATGGCCTTCGGGCCATTCGATGAGCAGCCACTCTTGCGCTCGCTGCTCTGTGCGCAGGTGCTCGCGGTGGGCCGCATGCACGCGCACTCGCGCAAAACGCGAACGCAATGTGAAGTTCGTCCCCTCACGCCACTCGATGCTTTGCCATTGGGTCGGCTCCAACCCCAACGCCACTTCCTTCACGGACAGCGGTCGCTCGTGCCTGGCATCGCCCAAACGCTGGCGGGTGGCCACCACGCCGCGGCCACTGCGCGGCCGCGGCGCCAGCGGGGCATGCCCCGGCGGCCACACCGTCACCTGCCCCGTCACGCCCACCACGTAAGTCAGGCCCATCGCCGTCAGGCCCTCACGAAATGCGGTGACCACCCCGTAGCCTGCATCGGCCAGCACGGTGTGCTTTGGCGCGCCTTGCTCCACCAAGTGCTCGATCTGCGCCTGCGCGATCTGCCACTTGGTGGCGAACGACACATTTTCGGGCACACCGGCCTTCTCGCGCCGCGCCATGTCATCGGCCCATTGCTGGGGCAGGTACAACTGCCAGGCCGTGGGCAGGCTGCCCGCCAAGCAAGCCAGACTGACGCTGACGGCCACTTGGCAGTTGTCCTGCTTACCCAGCATGCCGCAGTACTGTCGGGCCACTCCCACCGAGTGCTCGCCCTGTTTGGGAAAGCCGGTGTCGTCCACGATCCACCAGCCTCCATCTCCAAAGTCCATCGCTGGCACGACCCATTGCGCAACGCGCCGCAGCATCTCTTCGTCCGACCATGACGACTGGGCCACGAAGTGGTGCAGCGACTGGTGACGCGAGCGAGTGGCCTGCGGCGCCAAGTGTGCGGCCATCGGCTCCACGCTCTTGCGCGCAAGCGGCGCCATCAGGCCGATGCAATACCCGCGCAACCCGGCTTGCCGGTCCGCATGGCCCAGTCCGCCTCCCAAATGCTCAAGGTAGCGTTCAAACTCTTGCAGTTCGTCTTTCAAGGCTCATCTCCTGTGTGAAGATTCTCTCATAATTCCTTGATTTTACTAACACAGTAAAACTAGTGACGCCCAGCGTCAATCAAACACCACCGTAGTCATTGCGCGCGGCAATCAATGCCGGCATCATCCCCTTGCCGCGACACTGTTCTCATCCAGATCGTCGCGCCACACCCCTGCCTGATATGGCCGGCAATCCCTCCGTCTCACCATAGCGCTCGGTGCGCGGCGTCCAGCGCCCTTCGTCGATGCACTGGCGGACATGGCGGGCAATGTCGCACAGGGGCGCGAACCACACGCCGCCCTTGTCGATCATCTGCTCGATCATGCGGTGCGTCTGGCGCCAGCGCGCGAGCCGCCCGGACAGGAAGGGGTGCCACACCGGGATCCACATGCCGCCGTATTCCCAGGCCGCCTCGAACTCCTGCCACCAGTTCTGCCACGCGAAGGCCGGCGCCTGGATCGGCATCTGGAAGCCAAACTCCGTGCTGTGCATAAAAGGAGGCCAATCGTCCATGCCCCAGTGGGTGGGCAGTTCGAGCAACTCGCCCCGCTGGGCGCGCAGCAGGTAGGGCACGTCGTCGCCCATCAACGAGGCGTCGTATGCGATACCGGCTTCGAGCAGCAGATCGGTCGAGCGGTGCGAGTAGTTGTACAGCGGCGCACGCCAGCCCACGGGCTTGATGCCGGTGATTTTCTCGACCGAGGCCAGGCTGTGGTGCAGCCAGAAGCGCTCGTGTTCGTCGGACAGCTCATTGGGGTGCTCGTGCAGCCAGCCATGCCCCGCCACCTCGTGGCCGTCCTTCACCATCGCCTCGACCGCATGCGGATAGCGCTCGGCGCACCAGCCGGGCACGAAGAAGGTCTGCTTGATGCCGAAGTGGCGGTAGCTTTCCAGGATGCGGGGCACACCCACCTGCGGGCCATAGCGCAACTGCGACGCCGTGGACACCATGGTGTGCGCCTTGTCCGGGTAGGAGAGGTGCAGGAGGCTTTCGGCGTCCATGTCGAACGTGAAGGCCACGGCGCAGCGGGCACCGTTGGGCCAGGGTACGGGGTTGCTGATCATGGGTGCCCCCTTCAGGCCATGCGCCGGTGGTGAAAGATGTATCCCAGGCTGTTGAGCAGCAACTGGGCGGCCAGGATCGAGGTGATGCCGGAGGGGTCGTAGGCAGGCGCGACCTCGACGAGGTCCATGCCGACGATGTTGCCGCGGCTGCGCAGCGAGAGCGCCTGGATGATTTCGAGCACCTCGTAGTACAAAAAGCCGCCATGGCTGGGCGTGCCCGTGCCGGGCGCGATCGAGGGGTCGAAACCGTCGATGTCGACCGTGATGTAGTAGGCGACATCTTGCGGGATGAGTGCCAGCACCTGTTCCGTGCCCAAGCGCCGCACGTCACGCACCGACAGGATGCGCGAGCCGGCGGCGATGGCGTCCTGGTAGTCCGCGCGGTTGGACGAGGACACGTTGCGGATGCCGATCTGCGTCATCCCCACGATGTGGTCCAGCTCGGAGGCGCGGCGCAGCGGGCTGCCGTGGCCGTAGCGCACGCCGTGGCGCTCGTCGACGAAATCGAGGTGGGCGTCGATGTGCAGGATGTGGATCGGCCCACGGCCTTCGAAGGCCTTGATCACGGGGGCGTGGATCGAGTGGTCACCGCCCAGCACCAGCGGAAAAGCGCCCCTCTCCAGCAGCTTGCGTACCGCCATCTCGACGTTGGCGTGGCTTTGCTGCATGTCGGTGTGGACGATGTCGGCATCGCCCACATCAACGATGCGTAGGTCCTCGCGGGTCAGGTAGAGGATGTCGTCCTCGAAGTCGTAGGCACCGGCGTGCCCGAAGGAGAACAGCGTCGAGGCCTCGCGGATGGCCCGGGGACCAAAGCGCGCGCCCGAGCGCCACTGCGTGCCCATGTCGTTGGGCGCGCCCAGGACGGCGACGTCCGCATCGATGGCATCCCAGTCGACGCAGACGGGGGACTTGGCAAAGGTGCTGTGCCCCACAAAAGGCAAATTCAATCGTCCGGTCTCGTAAGTGTTCGTTGTCATGCATGTACTCCGTTCAGAAAGTGGGGGGCGTGTTGACCCAGATGACGCGGGCCTCGGTCTGCCCCAGATTGCGATAAGAATGCGGCAGCTCGCTGCGGAAATGGAAGCTGTCGTTCGGGCCGAGCACGTAGACCTCATCGCCCACGCACAGCTCGACGCTGCCAGACAGCACGTAGCCGAGTTCTTCGCCCGCATGCGAGATCTGCTCTTCGCTGCTCTCCTTGGGGCCGATGATGTAGACATCGGCCTGCAGCAGCAGACCCGGTTGCGGCAGCACCAGGCGCTCCAGGCTGATGCCTGTGTGCCCACGGCGCGCGCCGAAGGTGATGCGCGGGCGGCTGCCCGCCACCATCACGGGCGACTCGACCACTGGCTGCGGCGACGTCAGCTCGCCCACGTTGGTGCCCAGCACGCTGGCGAGCTTGTGCAGGGCGCTCAACGAGGGCGCGGCCAGGCCCCGCTCCACCTTGGAGAGCATGGACTCGGACCAGCCCGCCTCATCGGCCAGCGCCTTGAGCGTCAGCGCGCGCAGCATGCGGGCATGCTTGATGCGCATGCCGACCGCGCGCAGGATGCTGTCCTGCTCGTTTACCAGAGGCGCCGTCTTGGGCAGAACGGGGACTTTCTTTTTCTCGGGGGTACGGCTCATTGGCTATCGGGTGGAACGTTGATAAGGTTGACCAACGGCGTGGGGAGGCGACGAACGCCCCATCAGGCCGACCAGGGCGAGCAGCGCCGCCATATAGGGCAAGGCCACGAACAGCTGGTAAGGCAGGCCGGGCTGAGAAAACTGCAGCTTGAGCTGCAAGGCATCGAACCCGCCAAAGAATACCGCCGCCAGCAGCGCGCCCCACAGGCTCCAGCGGCCCAGGATCACCGCCGCCAGCGCAATGAAGCCCTTGCCGGCGGTCATGTGTTCGGAGAACAGAAACACCTGGCTCAGCACAATGAAGCAGCCGCCCAGCGAGGCACAGACTGAGGCCACCACGACCGCCATCCAGCGGGTGCGCTGCACATCGATGCCGTTGGCGTCGGCACACCGGGGCGCTTCGCCCACCGCGCGCAAGGCGAGGCCCGCGTGGGTGCGGTGCAGCCACCACCAGAGGGCCACGGCCAGCACAGGCAGCGCCGTCATCAAGGGCGGCTGGGCGAAGAAGGCTGGCCCCAGCAGGGGCACGCCCGCCAGCGCGGGAAACCACGGATCAACCAAGCCCGGCAAGTGCAAGGTATTGGCTTGGCCGGAAAATGCGATGCGCGAGAGATAGGCCGTGAGGCCAATCACCAGCAGGTTGACCGAGATGCCGCAGACGATCTGCGGCAAGCGCAGGCTGACCGTCATCGCGGCCAGCAGAGCGCCCACGAGCACCCCAGCCAGCATGCCCGCCAACAGCCCCACCATCGCGCCGCCATGGAAGGCGCCGAGCGCGGCCCCAAAACAGCCCGCGAGCATCGCGCCTTCCAGCGCCACGTGGTAGACGCCCGCGCGCTCGGCCACGGCCCCGCCCAGCGCGGCGTAGGCCACCGGCACCGACAGGCGCAGGGCCGTCGCCGTGAATTCATCGAGCGCCATCATGCGAGTCCCTTTTTCGTCTGTCGGGCACCCATGCGGGCCCAGGTGAAGCGGATCGTTGGCAGCGCCGCGGACACCGTGATGCACAGGATGATGAGCCCTTGCAAGGCCTCGACCAGGCTCACCGGCAGACCGGTGGCGCGCTGCATGGCATTGGCTCCTACCTTCAGCCCCGCGAGAAAGATGCCGGCCAAGGCAGCGGCGGCCGGTTGCGCCGCGCCGAGCATCGCGGCGATCACGCCGTCATAGCCGAAGCTACCCATGAAACCTTGAAAAAGCTGGTACTTCACGCCCAGCACCTCGAAGGCCCCGGTCAAGCCGGCACAGGCCCCGGCCACGCCGAAGGTGGCGAGGGTCTGGCGCGCGGGCGACAGGCCCGCGTACCGCGCGGCCTGCGGGCTGAGCGACACGATGCGCGCCGACATGCCGATGCTGCCCTGGCTGTAGACCCACTGGAACACCACGGCCAGCCCGATGGCCAGCCAGATGCCGGCGTGGGCACTCCAGCCTGGCAGGGCGCTAGGCAGCCAGGTGCCGTCGGGCAGCTCGGCAGAGTAGGGATAAGGTGCGCCGGGCGCCATCAGCGGGCCCGACACCGCCCAACTCAGCAGGGTGGCCGCCACGTAGTTCAGCAGCAAGGTGCTGATGACTTCGTTGACGCCACGGGCCACCTTCATGGCCGCCGCGATGCTCGCCCAGCAGGCCCCGCCGAGCGCCCCGGCCAGCGTGCAGGCGCCGATGGCCAGCACGGGATGCACACCCTCCATTTGCAGGCCCGCCAGCGTGGCGAACAGGCCGCCCATGGCCATCTGCCCTTCGCCGCCCAGGTTGAACAGGCCCAGGCGCAGCGGCAGCGCCACGGCCAGCGCAGTCAGAATGATCGGACACGCCTTGATCAGCACGGCATCCCAGCCTTCCTGGTTACCGAAGGCGCCCCACAGCAAGGCCTGGTAGACGGTGGCGACCTCGCCCCCGCCCAGGACGATCAGGCCCGAGCCCAGCACCAGGGCCAGCAGCAGCCCCGCCACGATGCGCAGCGTGCTCATGCGGCCCCCGCCATCAGCTCGCCGATGCGCGCCTGCGCCTCGGCCTTGGGCAACTGGCCGCAGCCCACCTCGCCGGTGATCCGGCCACGGGACAGCACCACGATGCGGTCACAGTGGTCGAGCAGGTGTTCGAGTTCGGTGGAGATATACAAAATGGCGGCCCCCTGGAGTTGTTGCGCGCGCAGGGCCTCGTGCACGGCGCGCGTGCTCAGCAGGTCAAGGCCTTTGCAAGGTTGAGACACCACGATGGCCCGGGGCGATCCGGACAGCTCGCGCGCCAGCACGATCTTCTGCTGGTTGCCGCCGGACAGCCAGCGCGTGCGCTGCGAGGCATCGCGGGCTTTGATGTCGTATTGGTCCATCGCCACGCGGCCCGCCTGCAGCATGGGCTGACGGCGCAGGCGCCCGATGCGGGACACCCAGGGCCGGCGCTGAAAGTCGTGCAAGCGCAGGTTCTCCGCCACTGACAGATCCAGCACCAGCCCGGTGTGGTGGCGGTCTTCAGGGATGTAGGCCAGGCCCAGGTTGCGCCGGGCGCGCGCGCTGAGCGGGTGCACGTCCGTGCCGCACAAACGGATGTGGCCAGCGCTCGGCGCCACCAGGCCCGCCAGCGCATCAGCCAGCGCCTGTTGGCCGTTGCCATCCACACCGGCCACACCGACGATCTCGCCTTGGTGCACGGACAAGGTCACGCCCTGCAGCGGCGCGCGCCCCTCGCCGGGCGGCACCATGACCGCGTCGTAGGCGATGACCACATCACCACGAGTGAGGGCCGGTGTGCGCGCGGGCGAGGGCTGCGCCACATCCATGGCCTCGCTGCCCACCATGCACCGCGCCAGTTCGCTGGCCTGCGCGCCCCGCATCGGACGGCACACCACCACCCGGCCGCCGCGCAGCACGGTGATCCGGTCGGCCACCTCCGCCACCTCGTCGAGCTTGTGGGTGATGAGCACGATCGCCCGGCCCGCGTCCGCCAGGCGGCGCAGCGTGAGCAACAGCGGTTTGACTTCCTGCGGCGCCAGCACGCTGGTGGGTTCGTCCAGGATCAGCACTTCGGCCTGGCGGTGCAGCAGCTTGAGGATTTCGACCCGCTGGCGCTCCCCGGGCGAGAGATTTTCGACGGCGGCCCAGGGATCGACCGTGAACCCGGATTCGGCGGCCAGCGCCTGGAGTTGTGACGCCAGTTCGGCCAGCGGCACACGGCCCAACCCGCGTTGCAGGCCCAGTGCGATGTTCTCGACCACCGATACCCGTTCCACCAGCATGCTGTGCTGGTGGACCATGCCGATGCGCGCCTCGGCGGCATCCTGCGGCCCCATGAAGCGCACAGGCAGGCCATCGCGTTCCAGCTGACCGCCAGAGGGCTGCTGCAGGCCGATCAGCACGTTCATCAGCGTGCTCTTGCCCGCGCCGTTCTCGCCCAGCACGGCGTGGACCTCGCCCGCGCACAGGGCCAGATCCACGCGGTCATTCGCCACGAAATCGCCGTAGCGCACCGTGAGCTGCTTGGCCTCAAGCCGGATCGCGGGCGTGCTGGTCATGGCTTGGGCCAGGCGGCGACCAGTTCATCGACCTGCTTGCGCACGTCGGCCGGCACGGCGGGGCCGTAGGTGCCCAGGCGCGCGACACGGGGGTCGGGGCGGCCGATGCCAAAGGTGTGAACCACCGACTTGAGCGTGCCGCCCGCGTACTCGCGCGCGATGTCGAGCATGCCGGCACGGATGTCGACGATGGCCGACTGGATCACGGTGTCGGGCCAGTCCTTGATAGCGTCGTAATAGATGCCAAAGGCCGAGACCTTTTTCTCACGCGTGGCCTGCAGGCTGCCGATCACGGCGTTGTCCATGGTCGGGAAGATCACGTCGGCACCCTGCGCGATCTGCGCGAAGGCAGCTTCCTTGCCCTTGGCGACGTCGTCCCAGTCGTTGGTGTAGATCGCCAGCACCTGCCCCTGCGGCTGCACCTTGAGGAAGGCCTCTTTGAACCCCGCCTCGATCTCGGTGGTCATGCGGATGCGTTGCGCACCGATGACGCCGGCCTTGCCCGTCTTCGTCATACGGGCCGCGAGATGGCCCAGCACGGCGCCGAACTGGCGGTAGTCGAACGTGATGGAGGCGAAGTTCGGGCCGCTGACGTAGCCGTTGTTCACGATGAACTGCGTATTCGGGAATCGCTTGGCAATGCGGCTGGTGGACTCCTGGAACTCGCCACCATGGCCGAACACCAAGTTGAAGCCGCGCCGGGCGTAGTCGGCCAGGGCTTCGGCCTGGTCGGGCTGGGCCACCTTCTCGCTGAAAGCCACGGTCACGCCCAGTTCTTTCTCGATGAGCTTGATGCCTTCGTAACCAGCCTGGTTCCAAGACTTGTCCGTGATGTTGCCCGGCATGACGATGGCGATCTTGGGCTTGGCGCCCTGCGCCCGCACTGACCAAGGGAGCGCCAGGCATGAGCCCATGGCACCCAGAAGAATTCCGCGTCGGCTTCTATTCACTTTCATTCCTTTCAAGTTACTTCAACAACAAAGACTGATGACCAACTAGTACAGACGCCTAGGAGTTATGAAACATAATGGCGTCCCAATTTTTCATCCGCATCCTGCCGCGTGAACTTCCACTCAATGGTTCGCCGCTGAGCGTTTCTAGCCTGCTGCCACGCATCGACTTCGTCTCGCAGAAATTCTCGACTGCCCATCCGTCGGTCCAAGCACTGACGACTCAGGACGCTGATTTCAACCTCGGCCATGTTCAGCCAACTGGCGTGTTTGGGGGTGTAGTGAAAGTCCACTCGGCGCAAGAGCTTGTCTGCCGCTGTCTTGCCCAGCACGTCCTCGAAGGACTTTCTGAAGTGTGTGTTCAGATTGTCCAAAACCAGATGAACCCGGCGCGCATTGGCGTAGTTGTTCGTCAGCAACTCTTGGACGAACGCTACGAAATCCACCTTGCACCGGCGTTCAGTCACCGTGACTACGCGCCTGCCTGCCTTGGGTTCGACAGCCACAAACAGATTGCTCGTGCCCTTACGCACATATTCGTAGTCCACCTTGGCAGGACTGCCCCGATCCATCGGCAGCGGTGCACGGCTGTGCTCGACGAGTTGAAGACTCTTCTCGTCGATGCAGATCACTGGCTCAGTTGCCCGCAGCGGCTTGGCGTACAGCCTAAGCACGTTGTACATGCGCCGCCGGTACTCTTGCGTCAGCAGGCCGATGCACCACATCACCCTGCGCCAGGGTTTCAAGTAGTTTTTTTTAGTATGCGTCGCACGGTATCCCGACCCATGCAACTGAGGCCAGGCTCTTGGCGTATAGCGTGTTCGAGCTCCATCAGCGTCCAGCGGTTGCGCCCCGAAGGAGGTGCCGAACAAGCCAGCGCCACCACCCGCGCTTCGTCGTCCGTGTCGTACTTGCAAGGCCCACCTGAGCGCTTCAAATCGAACAGCGCCAACGTTAGTCCACCTTCCAGATACGCCAAGCGTGTGCGCCACACAGTGGTCCTCCCTATCCCCAGCACGGCCATGATCTGGGACTCCGGAACGTTCTGATCTAAGCACCACAGCACATGCGCACGGTTGACCTCTCGCGAATGATGCAGTCCCTTGCTGCGCATCTTGCCCACCGTTTTGCGGTCTTTGTTGGTCAAGTGCAGTTCGGTCTGGCGCATAGCAACACCCCTGGTCATCAATTGGTGATCGCATGATTTTACTCATGTTCCATGAATCCTAGGCGTCGGTACTAGCAGCGGCGTGCCGCGCATGAAGCTCACATAGACCACCACGGCCCAGGCCAGCGGGCCGCGCCCCTGCCGCAGCTGCGCCAGCCCCAGCAACACGGCCCCGCCCGCCAGCCCCAGCACAATGGCCAGGGCCGACACGAGCAGCATGGTGCCCGCGCCCTGCAGCATCAGCGGCAGGTAGGCGGCCAGTCCTTCGGCGTTCACTCGACCTTCCCCGCTTACATCGTGGGTTCGGGCAGCTTGTCGGTAGGCGTCTGCATGGTGAAGCCGAACCACTTCTGCTGCAACTCGGTCATCTTGCCGCTGCGCTGGGCCTCGGCGATGCCCTTGTTGAAGTAGGCGACCAGCGGGGCACTGTCGGCGTCCTTGCGGCCCACCCAGGCGAAGTAGCTCTTGGGGCCGATGGGGCCGGGCACCAGGGCGTAGGTATCGCCGCGCGTCTTGACCAGCGTAGCCAGGTTGGCCAGCGACTGGGCCACGGCGTCGAGGCGGCCTGCGGCCAAGTCGGCATAGGCCTCGTCGAAGCTCACGTATTCGCGGATGTTGATGGCTGGCTTGCCCTCGGCCTTGAGCTGGGCCGCGTAGGCCTGCAGCGCCTTGAGCTGGGCCGAGCCCACCGTCTTGCCCGCAACGGCGGCCGGCACGGCCAGGGCCGCGTCGGTCTTGCGGCGCACCAGCGCGGTGGTGGCATCGGCGATCGGAATAGTGAAGGCGAACTTGTCGGCGCGCTCCTTGATCACGCTGACGGAGGTGATGATGAAGTCGAACCGCCGCGTGGCCAGGCCGGGCAGGATGCCCTGGAACGGCACGTCCAGCTGTTTGACCTTCACGCCAGGCAGACCGGCCAGCACATGGTGCATCAGGTCGGGGCCGTAGCCCACGATCTTGCCGTCCTGCACGAACTCGAACGGCGCGAACTGGGCTTCGGTGCCCACGACAATTTCCTTCTTGGCCTGGACGCCCTCCAGCAGGTTTTGCGCCTGGGCGCTGGCGGCCATCAGCAGGCCAGCGGCAACAAGGCTCAGCTGGGTCAACACGATACGGCAGTTGGTCATCACGGGTCTTTCTGGATCAAGGGGGAAGTCAGTCGCTTCCCGGGCAATGCGCGCCTCTCGGCATCGTCGTGATCGCGTCATGCAAGTCACTTGCATAAACTGAAAGCATATTGCATGCCAACCAGAAAGCCCCGGAATGCGCGTGTGTGGGGCAGGTTGTGTCGGGTAGAACGTGTTTACGTGCTTAGATCGTGACTATTCAGCCGCTACCGACAAACTCCATAGGAGCGTCATTGAACGCCGCCCGTAATGCATCAAGCCTGCCCACCCCATGCTTGCGCGCAGTGTCCGGATAGGAGCGGATCGTGCAGAAGCTTTGTGCCCCGGCAAAGGTGCGAAAGCAACCGGAGATTTTTTGCTTGACCTTGGGCATCCGGATGGCCCGCTCGGCCAAGTTGTTCGTGAAAGGCACCGACTCATGATCGCGCAGGCGTCGCAGCAAATTGAACGCATCCGACTGCTTGGCCCGTCCGCGTTTGCCCTGCTCCTTGACGCGCTGCGGGTTGAGCGCTTGCCCCTCATCCAACAGGGCACGGTAGCGCCCTATCCAACGCAGTACTTGGCGTGACGGCACCGCTGTGATTCCCTGTGTGCGGGCCCGTTCGCAGCCTCGATGCGCTGCCAGCAGCATGTCCATCATGCGTTGCGGCCAAGCTTGACCACTGCTCTGGGCCAAGAAGGTCAGCTCGCGCAGCAGGTGCGCATTGCACAACGCATGCACGCATGCACGCATTGGATCAACCAGTATGGCGCCCAGCAGTCATGCACCAGCACACCAACGTAGTCCTTCAGAACACCGAACGCATTGACTGCCTCGATGCCCCGCTTGGGATGTACGCCATACCAAGTGGCGATGTCCCCCAGATAGTTGCAACCTGTGACGGCGGGGCGTGAGATTATGCGGCCTCCCTTGGCTCGGCAAGGTCAGAGTCGGAGTTGCGGCGGCCCAATGCAGTCTCCAGTATCCAGAGGTCCCTGACCCCCTGGATCTTGCGAAACGACTTCTGTGCCTCGATGAACCCTGCAGCCGTCCAGCGCAGCGCCATGTCGGCATCGCGATAGCGCGTGACGCGCCGGCTCGTGCGCCGCACGATGCCGTTGGGATTCTCGATAATGTTGGTCGTGCACAGGCACCGCGTGAGCGAAGGCGGCAGGCCCAGGGCATTGACGGTGAAGGTTTCCTCCAAGCCCTCCAGCAACAACGCAGCCGCGCCGGCATGCTCGCGCTGCAGCCACTGCGCCTGCTTTTGCAGCTTGGCCATGCCCTCTTTGGCGCCCAGCTTGTAGGCGGCCGTCATCACCGCCTTGGTCTGCGCGGCCTCGGTCTTGGGCAACCGCTCCAGGACATTGCGCAGCTTGTGCGTGCGGCAACGCTGAACACGTGCTTGCTTGCCGAACATTTCGTCGATGGCGCTACGCAGCGCCTTGGAGCCGTCGATCACGAACAGGTACGACAGCGTGGCGTCGAGTCCGCGCTCGATCAGTCGGCGCAGCAGGTCCTTGACCACCTGCGCGTTCTCGCTGGCCCCCAGGCTCAGGCCCAGCAGATGCTTGTCGCCGGCATCGTCCACGCCCAGCGCGGCGATGATATGGTGGCCGTTCACGATGATGCCATCGATGTAGATCACCAGCACCTTCAGATCGATCAGGCTGCGCTCGTTGAACTGGGCCAGTTGCGCGGCGCTGGCCTCCACGAAGTGCCCAGAGACGGCGCTCTTGGATACCCCCACCGTGCCCGCTGCCTCGGGCAGCACCTGCGCGTAGCGACGCGTGGAGACGCCTGCAATGAGAATATCGCGCACGCGCGTCGCAGCATCCGCATGGTTGCGCAGCCGCTCATAGGCCGGCACTCGCACCTCGCGCCCGTTCTTGTCGCGCAGCCGTGGACGCTGCACGCGCAACTGCCGCTCGGCCAAGCCAATCACGCCGCGCTGGGCGCCGTGCCACAGCACCGGCCCCGCCTCGCGACCACGTTGCTTGGCACCAGCGAGGTCCTGCGCTGAAAGCACCAGCAGTTGCTCGACCAGACCAACGGCCGCTTCATGCATCAGCTCCTCGATGCTCGCTCGCGCTCCTTCGATCAACTCCAGCATCGGCAACAGCGCTTGGCCGCTGTCGGCCAGCACCCGCTTGACCTGTGCCCTGTCGTTGCGATGCACGACCTTCAGATTGCTCTTTGACTTACGATCCTTCATGGCGGTTTCTTTCGGTTCTTCAGTTGAAGTTGGCAAATCCGATTCTGTCGAATTCGCCGGAAACCGCCGCCTCAAGTTCCAACTACGACTGGGACATCGCCTACCAAGTGTGCGTCGGGGTGACGCTGGTGTGCAGCCACTGCAATTTGGCCTGTACGCGCAGACCCGATTCATCGACATGAACCACGGGCGATTGGCTCACCTGCTGCGCTATGGCTTGGACCGAGGGGCTGAGCAACGCGTCGGCCTCGCGCGTCCATCCATACAGCGTGCCCGGTGAGATGTCCAACTGGTACAGGTCAGCCATCAACTCGCTGGTGCGCGCATAGGGCAGCAGCTGACCTTGTGTGAAGTGCACCGCTACGGCACGTATGTTGGGGCCGTACTGCACATGCTCGGTCACCTTCTCGGGAAAGCGGCTCTCGTGCAATTTGCCGCACTGACAGACCAAGCTCAGCGTTCGGTACTCCGTGACCTCATGGCGGGGAACGGGGATATCGAGCACCTGACGGCGCTCCTGTACTTGCGCTTGGCCTACAGGCAATGCTGCATGACAGGCATCGCAGTGCTCAGGCAGTTTTGCTCGACGACGTGATCTACAACGGCCGCTTGGCGCAGCGTTTTGCCGGCATGACCGACTTGCCCGCCTGGGCGTTTGCCAGACTTGCGACGCAATGACTGCGTCTTCTTCAGACCATCAGAAGATGGGGGTTTGCTTGAGTTGCGGCTGTTCTTGGACAGACGCGATTCCAACTCAAGTTGGTTCATGGCGTGACCATGAATCCGATCCTTCTGCATGTCATGGAGGCGCTGCATGTGAGCACTAACCATATCCAGGTAGCCACTTGCTGCATCGCGCTGCCTGGCTTGGGATTCAACAGTGCCCCATAGTTCCGTGACCTTGGCCAGCTTGGTATCGGTGAGCTGGCGGCCAGCTGCCAGAGCCTCCAAAGCATTTGACTGCTCGTTCGTTTGAATGGCGCTGTCGTACAGCAACTCGCCGCTTCTGTTGGAAACGCACACACGGTCAAGTTGTGCGGCTATCTTGGCTACCGTACTTTCAAAACCTTGCATGGCCTCGTCGTGGTACTTCTCGCTGACAAAACGCGGATTGTCCATCCCGTTTTGATGTTGCAGTTCGTGGCGTTGATAGATACCAAGCAGACTTTCCTCACGCGACGCCGCCACAGCGAACAACTCGACCGTGTAACCGCGCGCCTGGAGCTTCTGCACAAATTTTCCCATGCCGTCCGGGTTGCGAAAAGTACCTTCTTCCACGATATTGCGTCGTCCCTGCATCGCTTGGTCACGCAGCACAGCCACCAGTCGTCCCGCATCGGCCTGCGTTTGCTCAGAGCTTGGGTTATTTTCACCCACACGGATGCGCTCGCGCATCCGGTCAGCATCAATGTGGAGGTAACCGCCCTGCCCGATCAGTTCGGCTTTCACTACGTCTGCTACTGCACTCTTTCCTGCACCTGGCTGACCACCTACCAAAACGATGATTGGGTATTTCCGGTATGATGACTTGGATTGCCGTTCTGCGAAGTACTTGGTTGCCGTTTCCCGGATTTCGTCTTCGGTCATCGGCTGGTATTCCGCCATAGCGCTCATAGGAATTACGCAAACCAAAATAAACAATCGAGAAAGTAGTTTTTTGTAATTTTTTGTGATGCATGCTTGCATGGTTTTAACTCCACACGTCCGAGTTGCACGCCAGCTGAACCTGGTCTGCGCAAGTCCTGACTCAATCAACCTTGAACAGGGGATTTCCTTTTGTAAGGATGCGCTCAATGGTGTCCAAATCATTGAGCCGCAAATCGTCTTGCAATTCATCGATCGCGGTCAAACGGGTCTCGCAGTAGCGAATGAACACCTGCGATGGTTCTGATTTTTGCTTCTCTTCGTGGATAGCCCGCATAAAGGGCTGGCGACTCTCGCCAAGAATATCCAATGCCACTTCGTACCGGATGCTTTTACTATCTGGACCCAAATCCAACATGGTGTTTCCTTTCATCGTCATACCGTTTTCCTCTTGATTTGCAGGCACTTGCCCCCGCACGCCGCAAGCGCAGAGCCTACCGCGTCCGCTGCGCCACCCCCGCGGCGGCAAAGCTTGCCATCTCACGCAGTAGCGCGCAGGCCGATTGCAGCAGCGGCCAGGCCAGCGCCGCGCCGCTGCCTTCGCCCAGGCGCAGGCCCAGATCCAGCAAGGGCTCTGCCTGCATCTGCGCGAGCATCAGGCGGTGGCCGTGCTCGCCCGAGCGGTGCGCGAACACGCAGCGCTGCAGCACCGCCGGTGCGATGCGGCTGGCCACCAGAACGGCGGCGCCGGTGATGAAGCCATCGACCACGATCACGCGGCGCTCGGCGGCGGCCTGCAGCACGGCGCCGACCAGCGTGGCGACCTCGTAGCCGCCGAGTGCGGCGAGCGCGCTCAGCGGCGCTGCGGCCTGGGGGTTCGCGTCCAGGGCGCGTTGCAGCACGGCGCGTTTGCGCTCCACGCCCGCGGCGTCCAGCCCCGTTCCCGCGCCCGTGCATTCGGCCAGCGGCAGGTCCGCGAGCCGCGCCAGCAGCAGCGACGCGGCGGATGTGTTGCCAATGCCCATCTCGCCCAGCAGCAGGGCATTGCCCGGCAGCTCGCACACGATGTCCCGGCCGTTGGCGAGGGCCTGCGCGCATTCGGCCGCGGTCATCGCCGGGCCCGCGCAAGCGTCCCGCGTGCCCGCTGCCAGCTTGCGCACCAACAGGCGCGGCGCGCCGGGCGGGGCGCTGCTGCTGTCGGCAAAGTCACGCGCCACGCCGCAATCGACCACGGTGAGTTGCAGCCCATGCTGGCGCGCGAGCACGCTCACGGCGGCGCCGCCGGCGAGAAAGTTCTCCACCATCTGCGCGGTCACCTCGCGGGGGAAGGCCGATACGCCGTGCGCCGCCAGGCCGTGGTCGGCGGCGCAGACCAGCAGCTGCGGCCGCACGAGCACGGGAGCCGACGTGCCAAGCACCTGGCCGATGCGCAGGGCCAGCGCCTCGATCCGGCCGAGCGCGCCCGAGGGCTTGGTTTTGTTGTCCAGCAGCTGTTGCAGGTGGGCCGTGAATACGGCGTTGCCGATGTCGGCAATGCCCGGGGACGTGAAATCGGTCAGGGCGTGCATGTTTTGCGCAGGCAAGGAGTGGCTCGGAGCATCAGGCAGCGGGTGCGATCAGCGCCTGCAGAACGCCCGGCGCAAAGCAGCTGTCTGCGACGCGGGCCAGGCCGTCGAACACGGATTCGAGCGTGGGCACTTGGATCGCACAGCGAAACAGTGCCTGCAGCACTGCGGGGT
Source organism: Verminephrobacter aporrectodeae subsp. tuberculatae (assembly GCF_026127385.1). Taxonomy (NCBI): domain Bacteria; kingdom Pseudomonadati; phylum Pseudomonadota; class Betaproteobacteria; order Burkholderiales; family Comamonadaceae; genus Verminephrobacter; species Verminephrobacter aporrectodeae. Next base: position 1,152,766 of record NZ_QZCX01000001.1, on the reverse strand, counting down.
CTTCGAGCAGGCCGTGCAGGTACAGGCCGAGCACGTTGCCCGCGGCGTTTTGCCAGGCCAGGCCGGGAATCAGCTCGCGCGCCGCGTCGCCGCCGGCGACCATGGCCGGGTGCCAGACGGTCTGCCCGTGGTGGATCTCGTAGCCGCTGGCCTGCACGCCCGATAGCGCGGCCCAGGCGCCCTGCAGCGTGGGGAAGCGGACGCGGGTGCGCCGCAGGGTCTTGGTGGGTGCGAAGCGGGTGACCAGCGGCAGCAGGCCCAGGCCGGGTGCATTGCCGTCGATTCCCGCGCTGTCGATGAGCGCCTCGCCAAGCATTTGCAGGCCGCCGCACAGGCCCAGCAGCATGCCGCCGCGCGCGGCATGGGCGGCGATGGCCTGGTCCAGCCCCTGCGCGCGCAGCCAGGCCAGGTCGGCGGCGGTGGCCTTGGAGCCGGGCAGGATGACCCAGTCGCTGGCGCCGAGTCCTGCCAGATCGGCGGGGCTGCGCGCCCACAGCAGGCGCAGGCCGGGCAGGTTTCTGAGCGCCTGGAATTCGTCGAGGTTGCTGATGTGCGGGCAGGTCATCACGGCCACGCTGGTGTGCACGGCACCGGCTGCGCGGCTGCGCTCGTCGAACAGTCCGTCTTCCTCGGGCAGGCCATGGCGCCACTGCATGGGAATGGTGGCCACGGTGGGCACGCCGGTCAGGTCTTGCAGCTTTTGCGGCGCTGGCGCGAGCAGGGCGGCGTCGCCGCGGAACTTGTTCAGCACGAAGCCGTGAATCAGCGCGCGCTGCGCTTCGGGAAGCAGCGCCCAGGTGCCGTAGAGGTGCGCAAAAGCGCCGCCCCGGTCGATGTCGGTCACCAGCAGGCAGCGCGCCTGCGCATGCTGTGCCACGCGCAGGTTCACGATGTCGCTGGCCTGCAGGTTGATCTCGGCGGGCGACCCCGCACCCTCGATCACCAGCAGGTCGTTCTCGGCGCGCAGGGCGTCGAGCGCAGCGGCAATCTGCGGCCACACCCTGGCGCTGCGCGCGTGCCAGGGCATGGCGCCAAGTTCCGCGCTCACCTGCCCCATGCAGACCACCTGGCTGCGCGTGTCGGCCTCAGGCTTGAGCAGCAGCGGGTTCATGCGCACCTCGGGCTCGGCGCGCGCGGCCAGGGCCTGGAAATACTGCGCAGACCCGATCTCGCCCATGGCGCCGCCCGGGCCGGGAACGACCCGGGCGTTGTTGCTCATGTTCTGCGCCTTGAAGGGCGCGACCCGGAGCCCCCGGTCGCTGTACCAGCGGCACAGCGCCGTCGCAAGCCAGCTCTTGCCCGCGCCGCTGCTGGTTCCGAGCAGCATCACGCAACGCGCCGGGGGACGGGGACTGGAATGGTGCGCGGGCATGGCGCGGCGTCAGTCCTCGATGCCGCGCTGCGCGGGAATTCCCGCGTCGAACGCGTGCTTGACCTGGCGCATTTCGGTCACGGTGTCCGCGAGTTCGACGATCTCGGGCGGGCAGCGGCGGCCCGTGAGGCAGACGTGCACGTCGCGCGGGCGTTCGCGCAGCGTTTGCACAACGCCATCGAGCGGCAGCCAGCCGTAGATCAGCGGGTAGGTGATTTCGTCGAGCACGAGCAGGAAGTAGGCGTTCGACAGGATCGCTGCGCGCGCCTTTTCCCAGCCGTCGCGCGCGAGTTGCGCGGAATGTTCCAGGTCCCGGCTCTTCCAGGTGAAGCCGTCGCCCAGGCCCTCGACGGGCAGGCCAATCTGCTCGAACAGGCGGTGCTCGCCAAAGCGCGCCGTGGGCACCTTCATGAATTGGTAGATCTTTACGGCCTTGCCCCGGCCGTGCGCGCGCAGCGCCAGGCCAAAGGCCGCCGTGCTCTTGCCCTTGCCGTCGCCGGTGTTGACGATGACCAGGCCGCGGCGTTCGCCCTCGGCCCTTGCGTGCTGCCCCTCGGTGGGTGCGGGTTCGATCTGCATGGTGTGCTTGTGCTTTCTCGGGAGGAAAACCGTTTCGATGTCGATGTTCATTCCGGGACGGCCGGGGTCGCAGGCCCACTGGGCCCACTCTCCGGGCCGCCCCGCTGCAGCGCCGGCAGCGCCATCCACATGCCGTCCAGCCACCGCACCCGGATGCGCTGCCCGAACACCTGCTCGAGCGCGGCGTGCGTGGCCGGCGCGGCGCAGGCGCCGTGGTGCAGCACGCGGCCGCCGGCGAGCACCAGCATGTCGTCGGCCTGCAGCGCGAACGATATCTCGTGCAGCACGCTCAGCACGGTGCCGCCGGCGTGCGCCAGCGTGCGCATGGTGTGCAGCCAGTCGGTCTGGTGCGGCGGGTCGAGGTTGGCCAGCGGCTCGTCCATCAGCAGCACCGGGGCCTGCACGGCGAGCGCGCGCGCCAGCAGCACGCGCTGGCGCTCGCCGCCCGAGAGCTGCGCCAGCGGCCGCTGGCGCCAGTCCCAGGCCTGCGTGCTGTGCAACGCCTGCGCCACGGCGGCATGGTCCGCCGGGCCCGGCGGCGCGAGCCAGGACTGGTGCGGCAGGCGGCCGAGCATGACGACGTCGTAGCCCGTGAGCTCGTCGGCACCGCCCTCGTTCTGCCCCAGCCAGGCGCGCAAGCGGGCGCGCTCGGGCGCGGGAATCTGCGCCAGCGGGCGCCCGAGCCAGCGCAGCTCGCCCTGCACCGCAGCGCGCGGCAGCAGGCCCGCGAGCGCCTTGAGCAGCGTGGACTTGCCCGCGCCGTTCGGTCCGACGACGCTGGTCCAGCACCCGGCACGCAGTTCCAGGTCGATGCCGTGCAGGACGCGCTGCTTGCCGATGGCCGCGCAGACGCCGCGCGCGCTGATGGCGATCGGCTTCATGCTCCACCCGCCTGCACCGTGCGCCGGTGCATGAGCCACAGCAGGTAGCTGCCGCCGAGCGCCGCCGTGAGAACGCCCACGGGAAGCTCCTGCGGTGCGAGCAGCCAGCGCGCCAGGATGTCCGCGGCCAGCAGCAGCAGCGCGCCCATGAAGCTGGACAGCAGGATGTGGCGCGCGTGCGTCACGCGCACGATGGAGCGCAGCAGGTGCGGCGCGGCCAACCCGACGAAGGCGATCAGCCCGGTCTGCGCCACCGCCACGGCCGTGGCCAGCGCCATCGCGGCCACCAGGCCGGCGCGCATGGGAGTCAGCGGCAGGCCCAGGCTGGCGGCCGTGGCCTCGCCCAGCGTCAGCGCGTCGAGCGCGCGCGCCAGCGTCCAGGCGAGCACGCTGCACAGGCCCCAGGCCGCGGCCATGAGCGCGCAGGCCGCCCAGCCGACAAAGGCCGTGCTGCCCAGCGCAAAGGCGTGCACGGCCCGCAATATGTCGGGCGAGGCCAATTGCACCAGGTCGCGCAGCGCGCCCAGCACCACGCCCACGACCACGCCCGCGAGCAGCAGGCGCAGCGTGTGCTGCACGCCGCGCGCGAGCAGCAGCGTGAGCAGCACGGCGAGCACCGCGCCCGCAAAGGCCATTCCCGCGGTGCCGATGCGCGCCAGCCACGGCGTCGCCAGCGCGGACACGCCGAACCACGCCATGGCCACGGTCACGCCCAGCGCCGCGCCCGAGGCGCTGCCCAGCAGGTACGGGTCGGCCAGCGGGTTGCGAAACAGCCCCTGCGCCACGGCGCCGGCCAGGCCCAGCAGCGCCCCCGCGAGCCAGGCGCCCAGCGTGCGCGGCAGGCGGATGTCGCACACGATCTGCCAAGCCACGGGGTCGGTGCGCATGCGCAGCAGGCTGTCGAACCCCGTGCTGCCCACGCTGGCGCCGCACAGCGCGAGCAGCGCGGCGGCGAGCAGCAGCCAAGTGCCGCACCAGGCTGCGCGGCGCCCCGGTGCATCCCCGGTGGGGGAGGCTGCGCACGCGGGGGTCATGCGGCCTGCCCAAGCCCCACGCGCCCCGCTGCGTGGGGTCGCTGTCGCTGCCCCCCGAGGGGGCTGAATCTTGCTTGGGAGCGGCCCGGCGCGGCAGCGGGCGGCGGAGCCTCGCCGCCGCCCGAAGGCGCGTGCCCAGGCCGCGCGGCCGCTTTCTCCGTCAGGCAGCGCGCCATGATGCGCGCGGCATCGGCCAGGCGCGGACCGGGGCGCACCAAGATGTCGGCGTCCTTTGCGCCGAACACGCAGACGCGCCCCGTGCGCACGGCGCGCAGGCGGTCCCAGCCCGGGTAGGCCAGCATGGCCTGCATGCTGCGGTTGCCGATCATGATGACGTCGGGGTCGGCGCGCAGCACGAACTCGGGGCTCAGCCGGGGAAACGGCCCCAGCGACGCGGGAACCACATTGCGTGCGCCCAGGCGCGCGAGCGATTCGCCGATGAACGAGGCCGCACCCGCGGCATACGGCCCCCGGCTGACCTCGAAGTAGACGCGCGCGTTCCTCGCCCCGGGCGGCAGCGCCTGGGCCGCAGCCCGCACGCCGGCGTCGATCGCGCGCCACAAACGGTCGGCCCCTTGCGCGCGCGGCACGCCGAGCAGATCGCCGATCACGGCGAGCACGCGGTGCACGTCGGCGTGCGTTTTGGGTTCCAGCACGACCACGTTCAGCCCCAGCGCTTCGAGCCGCTCGCTGGCGGCGCCCGAGCTGCGCGCGAGCAGCACCACGTCGGGCCTGAGCGCCACGATGGCCTCGATGCTCGGGTCGAGCCCGCCGCCCAGCTTGGGCAGCCTGCCGGTTTCGGCCTCGGGCCAGTTGGAATCGCGGTCCACGCCCACGAGGCGCTGGCACTGCCCCAGCGCGCACACGCTCTCGGTCAGCGAGGGCAGCAGGCTCACGACGCGCTGCGGCGCGCGCGGCAAGCGCAGCACGCGGCCCCGGTCGTCCCCGACGTGCACCGGCTGCGCCAGCCCGGCCATGGGCAGGCCCGGCAGCACCAGGATCGCCAGCGCCCAAAGGACGCGGCGCGCGGGGGACGGATTCATCGGCAAGGGTCTTTCAGGGTCAGGGGCAGCCCGGCCACCATCAGGGTGACGCGCGGGCAGATCTGCGCCAGTTGCTGGTTCAGTGTACCCAGCGCGTCAACGAAGGCACGCACCGCGCGGCCCAGCGGTATCACGCCCAGGCCGATCTCGTTGCCCACCAGAACGACGGGGCCGGGGGCTTTGCGGATGGCTTCCAGAAACAGGACGCGTTGCTTTTCCCAATCCAGCGCGAGCGCCTGCCTTTGCGGCGAATCCATCGCGTCCAGCCCGATCGGCATGCTCCAGTGGCTGAGCCAGAGCGTGAGGCAGTCCACCACGAGCAGGGTTTGCGCGCCGCCGTGCCGCAGCAGCGCGGCGGCAAGGTCATGCGGCTCCTGCACGGTCCCGAGGCCCGGGACGCGTTCGGCGCGCTCGCGCTGGTGGCGCGCGATGCGCTCGCGCATCTCGTCGTCGCCGGGCTCGGCGGTGGCTATCAGCAGCGCGCGGTGCGCACCGCTGAGAGCCAACCAATCGCATGCCAGTTGCTCGGCGCGACGCGACTTGCCGCTCTTTTGCCCGCCCACGATGAGCTCGGTGGTAGCGGAAAGCGCAGAGGCCGGATTCATCGAGGCGCCCATTTCAGGCCCACATACAGACTGCGGCCGGGCGTGGCGTAGCCGCGCGCCAGTTCGTAGTTCTTGTTGGCCAGGTTGTCGATGCGCGCCAGCAGCTGGTAGTCGCGCGCCACGCGGGTCTGCGCGTACAGGTTGAGCAGCGCGTAGCCCCCGAGCCGGTTGGCGTTCGCCGCGTCATCGAAGCGCTGGCCCGAGGCCTGCGCCTCGGCGCCCACGGTCCAGTCGGCGACGCGCGTGTCGGCGCCCACCGTGGCGTGGTGTCTGGCCCGGCGCGGGGCCTGCTTGCCCGTGTCCAGGTTGCGCGGATTTTGCAGGTCCAGCGAAGCGTGCAGTTGCACCCCCGACAGCGCGTGCGCGCCGGCAAGGGTCAGCCCCGTGGATTGCGCGCGCGCGATGTTCGCGTAGCAGCCGTAGCTCGACGCGCAGGCGCCCGCCGCGCCGAACGCAATCAGGTCGCTGAACCGGTTGCGATAGGCCAGCACCGAGAAGCTGCTGCGGCCCCGGGCGTAGCGCAGACCCAGTTCGGCGTTGCGGCTGCTCTCGGGTTGCAGCGTGGCGACACCGTATTTGCTGAAACGCTGGTACAGGGTCGGCGCCCGGAAAGCCGTCCCCACCGAGGCGCTGGCGCGCCAGTCCGCGGTGAACGCGTAGCCATACGCCGCACTGCCCGTGTCCTTGGCGCCGAATTCGCTGTCGGCGTCGTGGCGCAGATTCAGCTGCACGGTGTGGCGCCCGGAGATCAGGCCATAGCCCAGCGCCAGCGCGTCCTGCGCGCGGCTGCGGTCGATGGGGGCGTTTTGCAGCGCGTCTTCGCGGCGCTCGAGCGCGGCGCTGAAGCGGTGCGCGCCCAGGCGGTAGTCGTTCTGCCAGAGGTAGCCGCGCAGCCCGGTCTCGGTGCGGTAGGGCGAGGGCGTGGTCGCGTAGCGGCTGAGCGCGTCGGTGACCGACAGGCGCGTTGCGTAGGCCTGCGACCATTGCGCCGCCCAGGTCAGCCCCGCCGTGCGCAGGCGTTGCAGGCTGCGGTCATCGACCGGGCGGGCGGCGTCGTGGCCGTAATCGTCGTAGCCCGCATTCAGGTAGCTGGCGAGCCAGCTGGTGTCGATGCGGTGGCGCTCGTCGATGCGCCAACCGAGCCGCGCATGGCCCGAGGCCAGGCGATGCGCGTCCCGGTCCGGGTTGTGCGTGCCGCGGGTCTGGACGTCGAAACCCGCGCTGCTCTCGCGCGCCAGCCCGAGCGAATAGTCCAGCGCGCCGCCCTGCCCGGCGCTGCCGCTGACGCCGGCCTCGACCTTGCGCGTGGCCTGGCTGCCCAGGCCGATTCCCGCGTACGGCCTGGCGGGGCCTTCCCCCTTGCGGGTGAAAAGCTGGATCACCCCGCCGATGGCGTCCGATCCATAGACCGCCGCGGCCGGGCCGCGCAGCACCTCGATGCGCTCGATCTGCGCCAGCGGGATCTGCTCCCATTGCGCCCCGCCCGTGGACTGCGAATCGACCCGCACCCCGTCGATGTAGACCGCCGCATGGCGCGATTCGGCGCCGCGCAGGAAGACGCTGGCGCTATTGCCGACCCCGCCGTTGCGCGCCATCTCCACGCCCGGCAGGCGCGCGAGCAGATCGACCAGACCCGCGGCGCCGCTGTGTTCCATGGTTTCGCGGTCCACGACGGACAGGTCGGCCACCAGGTCGGACAGGGGCTGCTCGGCGCGCGTGGCGGTGACCACGGTCTCTTGCAGCGCGGGTGTCGCGGACTCCTGCGCATGCGCCATATGGCCGCAGACAAGGGAAAGAACGGCCAGCGCACCCGGGCGCAGGCACAGCGGCGCGGCACGGCACGCATGAGGGGTATGGAGATGCATGGGGATCGAAGGACAAGCGAACAACCCGCGCCGGCACCCCGCCAGCGTTGTGGGCGATACGGCTGCGCATGGACGCCCATGCACGAACCACCTCGTTGGCCGGTATCCGGGCTGGCGGAACACCCCCCAATGCCTTCCCATGCACTTGTTCAAGGCGCGCAGTGGCGTATGGATGGAGAGAGAATCGGCTGATTCGTCCGCTGACCGTTGCGGGGGCAGCGCAGGCCCGGCGCGCCATGGTTGACGGCACCCCTCCCTGCTTCCCGTTGAACTGCGGCATGTGAACCACGCCGCGGGCACCAACGGGCGGCATTCTAAGCCAGCGTCGTAACTTGCCCGAAGCGGTTCTTGCACGGAGCTCCGTTTGCGCAAATAGTGCGCGCGGCGCCGGCCATGGCCCGCAGCGATGGGGCTGATTAGTTACGCTCATTCATATACCGCAATCCTAAAATTGCGCGCTGTATGGCACCCGCATCCCCCATTGACCAGATTGCCGAACGCGTCGAGCGCCTGCTGCTGCGCCACGCGCAATTGCAACGCGCGAACGCGCTGCTGACCGAGCAGGTGACCGCGCTGACGCAGGAACGGGACTCGCTGAGAGCGCGCCTGAGCGCGGCGCGCGCGCGCATCGACGCGCTGCTCGAGCGCCTGCCCGCAACGAGAGAAACCCCATGAAGCAAGTCGAGGTGCAGATCCTGCAGCAAAGCTATCTGCTGAGCTGCACCGAGGGCCGGGAAACCCGCCTGCGCGACGCCGCCGCGCGCGTCGATGCCGCCATGACGCGCATCCGCGACGCAGGCAAGGTCCGGACCCGCGAACGCATCGCCGTGCTCGCCGCAGTGAACCTGGCGTTCGACCTCGCGGACCGCGAGGCCGCCGCGCCGGCCGCAGGCGCGCGCGCGGCCGATCTGCCCGAAGGCGCCGACCCGCGTCTGCACACGCTGGTGCGGCGCCTGGACCAGGCCCTGGGCGACGACGCCCAGTTGTTTTGATCCAAGACAAGACAAGCGGGGCGTGATCCCCGTTTCAGGCGCTGCGCCAGCGCCTACAATGGCAGCGTCTGCGAGGCTGTCGGGTCCTATATTTCCTTGAACCAATGCTCAATGAGCACGGGCTTGGTATATTGCCCGGTGGGCGTGATCATCTCGCGTCAGATGAACCCAACACCGGGCTGCCCTCGCCCACCTGGACCCCCGGTTCAGGATGAGGGTCCGGCGGCATTCGCAGACACCTTCCCCTCCCCCCTTCCCGTCACCGCGTCCCGCCACGGCCGGGTGCACCGCCCTCATCTGCCCCATGCCGGACCTCCTCCTGATCGTTGAACTCGGCGTCCTGGGCCTTGCCACGGGCTTTCTCGCGGGCCTGCTGGGAATCGGCGGCGGCATGCTGCTCGTGCCGTTCATGACGTACATCCTGGGCGCGCAAAAAGTGGCCCCCGACCTGGCGGTGAAGATGGCGATTGCGACCTCGATGGCGACCATCGTGTTCACGTCGATCTCCAGCGTGCGGGCGCACCAGCGGCGCGGCGCGGTGCGCTGGGACATCGTCCGGCGCCTCGCCCCGGGCATCGTTGCCGGGGGCTTTCTCGCCAGCCTGGGCGTTTTCGCGCTGCTCAAGGGCGCGTTCCTGGCGATCTTTTTCGCGCTCTTCGTGGGCTTCTCGGCCACGCAGATGTTCCTGGACAGGAAGCCCGCGCCCACGCGGCAGATGCCGGGCAACGCCGGGCAGTTGGGCGCAGGCGGGGCGATCGGGTTTCTCTCGGGGCTGGTCGGAGCCGGCGGCGGCTTCGTGAGCGTGCCCTTCATGACCTGGTGCAACGTTCCCATGCACAACGCCGTAGCCACCAGCGCCGCGCTCGGATTTCCGATTGCACTGGCGAATGGCCTGGGCTATGCGATCAGCGGACAGGGCGTGCACGGATTGCCCGCGGCGTCTCTGGGCTATATCTGGCTGCCCGCCCTGGCGGTCATCGCCACCTGCAGCGTGCTCACCGCCCCCCTGGGCGCGAAGGCCGCGCACGGCCTGCCCGTGAAACGGCTCAAGCGGGTGTTCGCGTCCCTGCTGTTCACCCTGGCGGCGTACATGCTCTTCAAGGGGGTCGCTGCGGCCGGATAAATCCCCTCCGGGGGGACGCGCGCTACCATCGCGCTTCCGATTCGTCCCTCCGCCCAGCTGCCATGCGCCAGAACACCGCCACCCCTGCCCACGCCCTGCCCGTGATCGCCTTTATCGGCGGCGGCAATATGGCCAGCGCCATCATTGGCGGCTTGATCGACCAAGGCCAGCAGGCCAGCCAGATCGAGGTGCTCGAACCCGGAGCCGAAGCGCGCGAGGCCCTGCGCAGCACGCATGGCGTCGAGCCCCTGCCCGAGGCCGGCGCGGCGCTGGAGCGCGCGCAGGTCGTGGTTTGGGCGGTCAAACCGCAGGTCTTCAGGGACGCCGCTGCGCAGGCCGGGGCGCATGTCCGGCAGGCCCTGCATCTGAGCGTGGCGGCCGGCATCCGCTGCGACAGCATCGTCCGGTGGCTGGGCTGCGAGCGGGTGGCGCGCGCCATGCCGAACACGCCGGCGTTGGTGCGCAAGGGCATGAGCGCGCTGTACGCCCGCCCCGCCGTAAGTGCCGCCGAGCGCCAGAGCGTCGAAGCCATCATGGCCTGCACCGGCGAGTTCCTGTGGGTGGAAAACGAAAAGCAGCTCGACGCCGTCACCGCGCTCTCGGGTTCGGGCCCGGCCTACGTGTTCTACTTTCTCGAAGCCATGGTCCGCGCCGGTGTCGGCATGGGGCTGTCGGAGCCGCAGGCGTACCGATTGGCCGTGGCCACCTTCGCTGGCGCCGCAGAGCTGGCCCGCCGCTCGGACGAGCCCCCCGCCGTGCTGCGCCAGCGCGTGACCTCCAAGGGCGGGACCACCCATGCAGCGCTGCAAGCCCTGGAAGACGCGGGCGTGGGCGCCAGCTTCGAGGCCGCGATGCACGCCGCCGAGCGCCGCGCGCATGCATTGGGCGATGCGTTCGGCGCCTGAGCGTCTGCTTGCATCTACCCGAGCGGAAGCCATTTGCTGAGCGCAGCGCGCAGCAGATGGCTGCCGGCGATTCCCGCAAACACCGTGCACCCCAGCCAGTGGTTCACGCGGAAGGCTGTCCCGAAGCCATGGTCCGTGCCGGTGTCGGCATGAGCTTGTCGGAGCCGCAGGCGTACCGCTTGGCCGTGGCCACCTCGCTGGCGCCGCAGAGCTGGCCCGCCGCTCGGACGAGCCCCCCGCCGTGCTGCGCCAGCGCGTGACCTCCAAGGGCGGGACCACCCATGCAACGCAGCACGCCCTGGAAGACGCGGGCGTGGGCGCCAGCTTCGAGGCCGCGATGCACGCCGCCGAGCGCCGCGCGCATGCATTGGGCGATGCGTTCGGCGCCTGAGCGTCTGCTTGCATCTACCCGAGCGGAAGCCATTTGCTGAGCGCAGCGCGCAGCAGATGGCTGCCGGCGATTCCCGCAAACACCGTGCACCCCAGCCAGTGGTTCACGCGGAAGGCTGTCCCGAAGCCATGGTCCGTGCCGGTGTCGGCATGAGCTTGTCGGAGCCGCAGGCGTACCGCTTGGCCGTGGCCACCTCGCTGGCGCCGCAGAGCTGGCCCGCCGCTCGGACGCCCCCGCCATGCTGCGCCAGCGCGTGACCTCCAAGGGCGGGACCACCCATGCAACGCAGCACGCCCTGGAAGACGCGGGCGTGGGCGCCAGCTTCGAGGCCGCAATTGCACGCCGCCGAGCGCCGCGCGCATGCATTGGGCAATACATTTGGCGCCTGGGCGTTTGCTTGCCTCTACCCCCCGTAGGGGGAGAGCGGAAGCTATTTGCTGAGCGCAGCGCGCAGCAGATGGCTGCCGGCGATTCCCGCAAACACCGTGCACCCCAGCCAGTGGTTCACGCGAAAGGCCGCAAAGCAGCCCGCGCGCGTGCGCTCGCGGATCAGGCGCCAGTGCCACGGAACCTGCGCCAACGCAGCCACAATTGCCATATGAAACGGAGCTCCCAGGGCATAAGGCTCGAGCGCCACGAGCCAGATGGAGAGAAAAAGCAGGTAGAACACCACGATCGCCGCGACGTCCATGCGGCCCAGCGTGATGGCCGAGGTCCGGATGCCGATCCGCAGGTCGTCGTCCCGGTCAACCATGGCGTATTCGGTGTCGTAGGCCAGCACCCAGAACAGGGTGCCGAGCCACATCCACCAGGCCACGGCGGGCACCGTGCCCTGCACCGCGGCGAACGCGATCACGATGCCGAAGTTGTAGGCGATCCCCAGGACGGCCTGCGGCATGGCGATCAGGCGCTTGGCAAACGGGTAGGCAATGGCCACCAGCAGGGCCGGCACCGACCAGGCAATCGCCGCCGCGCGGGTGCTGAGCACCAGACCGAAAGCCAGCAGCGCCAGCACGGCGCCCACGGCCAGCGCCTCCTGCACGCCCACGGCGCCGGTGGTCACCGGGCGGTGCGCGGTGCGCTTGACGTGCTTGTCGAATTCGCGGTCGGCGACGTCGTTCACGCAGCAGCCCGCGCTGCGCATGAGGAAGGTTCCGAGCACGAACACCGCCAGCAGGTGCCAGCCCGGAAAACCGTCCGCCGCGATCCACAGCGCGCTCAGCGTGGGCCACAGGCACACCAGCCAGCCAGCAGGGCGGTCCCAGCGGATGAGGTCGAGGTACAGGGACGTGCGGCTGCGCGGTGCGTGGGACATGGGGGTGGACGGCGGGCAGCCGTGTTTATAAGCGATGCCTGTTGCACGCGATCGCCAGCCGCGCCGGCTCAGCGGTGCTTGCGTCCCGCTGCCACGCCGCGCAGAAATGCCACGAGTTCCGGCGCGGCGCCGTGCTGCCCGGCAAGCAGCGCGGCCTGCACGGTGTCGCGCGTGGCGCCCAGGCGGTTCTGCCAGGCGAGGGCCTGCGCATGGCGGCGCCGCTCGCGCCCGGGCAGCAGGGGCGCGAGCGCCTCGCTGGCATAGCGCAAGCGCTTGGCCAGGATGCGCGCGCGGTGCTGCGCGTCCAGGCCGCCGTGCGCCGCCTCGGCCAAGGCCCCGTCAAGGCGCTTGGCAAGGTCGCGCGTGCGGCGGCGCAGCCAGCGCCGGGCCGGCTTGGGCTCCGGCAGCGGCGGCGCAGCGGCCGCATCGACCAAGGGGCCGTCGAGCGTTTCAAGCCATTCCACCCAGGCCAGCAGCACCTGCCCCACGGCCGGCGCCTGCAAGGCCTGGTGCACCGCTTCCAGCGCCTGCTGCGCGGCCTGTTCGAGCGCCGCCTGCAAATCCTGCCACGCGCGCCGCCGCTGCGCCGCGTCGGCGACGAAGTCCTGCGCCAGCGGGGGCAGGGTGTCCAGGCGCGCCACGTCGAGGTCGCGCAGCGCCCCCAGGGCGGCGAGCAAGGGCCCGAGGGGCGCCCAGGGCGGCAGCGCCGGCAGACCCGGCCGCAGCAGACGGTGCAGGCTGCGAAAGCGCCGCCAGCCCACCCGCGCCTGGTGCAGCAGTTCGGGCGCATCGGGCGCCCAGGCCTGCTGCAGCGCGTGCAGATTGGTGCTGAATTGCAGGAACGCCTCGCCCAGGACCTGGCGCGCAATGGCACGCAGGCTCAGTCCGGACGGCAGCGCCACGGGCCGCGCGCTCATGGCCTCGGGGCCGCTGCCTGCCTGGCGCCGCAGCGCAAAGCCGCGCTCGGCCTTGCTCGCCGCCAGGGGCAGCAGCGGCGTGCTGCGGGCAATGCGGCGGGCCAGCGCGAACAGCGCCGCGGGCGGGCCTTCGAGGAGTTCCAATTCCAGTTCGGCAATCGGCGCCTGGCATTCCTGCGCGACGATGCGGCCAATATCCAGCGCCACCTCCACCCGGCCACCTCCGGGAACGCGCAGCGTCCAGCGGGTGCGCTCGAAGTCGGTGGCAAAGCAGGGCTCGAGCGCTGCGGCCAGAACGCCTTCGGGGTCCAGCGCCGGCCAGGGGGTGTCGGCGAACTGCCCCAACTCCAGCGCGGGGCCGGCCACTGGCAGCTCCCACTCGCCGCGCTGGCTCAGGGCCGAGTCGCAGCGCCCGGCGGTCTTGAGCGTTTGCAGCCATTGCGCCCCGCGGTCCGCACCCACGCGGCGCAGGCGCAGCGTGGCCCGCTGCTGCCGCAGCGCCTGCGTGGGGGTGTCGTAGTAGACGCTGTGCACCGCCTGCTGCGTCGCCTTGCGGCGCGCCAGCGCGGGCACGGCGGCGATCCGGGCCACCAGGGCCGCTGGGTCGGCCGCCCAGCGCGCGGGCAGCGCGAGCTTGATTTCGACCTCGCCGGCACGCTCAGCGAAAGCGGGTTTGGCCATGGTCAGCGCTCCGTTTGCTGCGCGCGGCCCCGGATGCGCTGCATGGGGGCCCGGGCGCGGATCATTCCTCGAGCAGCGAGCGCAGCATCCACGCCGTTTGCTCGTGCACCGCGAGGCGCTGGGTCAGCAGGTCGGCCGTGGGTTCGTCGCCCGCCTTGTCGGCCAGCGGGAACAGGCCGCGCGCAGTGCGGGCCACGGCCTCGTGGCCCTGGACCAGCACGCGCACCATGTCCAGCGCCCTGGGCGGCTTGGCCGGTGCATCGGGCACGCTGGCGAGCTGGCCGAATTCGGCATACGAACCCGGCGCCACGTGGCCCAGCGAGCGGATGCGCTCGGCCACCGGATCCACCGCGTTCCACAGCTCGGTGTACTGCGCCATGAACATGCTGTGCAGCGTGTTGAACATCGGGCCGGTCACGTTCCAATGGAAGTTGTGCGTGGTCAGATACAGGGTGTAGGTGTCGGCCAGCAGGCGCGAGAGCCCCTGCGCAATGGCGGCGCGGTCCTGCGTGCTGATGCCGATGTCGATGTCGATGCCGGGGACGGTGGTCTTGGGGTTTTTTGCCATGCTGCTTCCTTGGTTGAAAAACAACCGCCGGCGTCTGCCGCGCGGGTCTGGAGAGGCCGCAGACAATGCTGCTGCGGTCAGCAATGACTGTAGGGCAAGGGGGCAAAAGTATCCACTGGTAGCCGGCTGTGATTCGCGTTGCAGCGCTTTTCTCCTTGCGCGCGCCGCGCGGATGGGCTTGACGCGCCTGCCGACGCCAATGCAGACTGCGCGCAGGTCAGATTCTGGCTGTGCGACCCCGAGGAATTTCACCATGCAAACCGGCATTGCCCTATTTCTTGCCACGCTGCTGTCCATCCATCCAATATGGGCCGGGGCGCAGGCCGCTGAAGTCACGGGCAGCGCCACGCTGCATACCGAGGCCTCTGCACGCGGCGTGCTTGCCGGGGCGCAGCTGGTCCTTCCCGCCCAGGCCACGGGGGGCGTGCTCTACGCAGGGCCTTTGAAGGACGCTCCGGCGGTGGCGCAGGCCAGAAAAGTACCGGTGGTGCTGTTCCTGCATGGCTCGTCCGGTCTGGGGCCCAAGGCGATTGCCGAATGGCAGCAATGGCTGGGCAGCCTGGGAATTGCCAGCCTGGCGCCGGATTCCTTTGCACTGGCCGACCGCGTGACCTACAAATCACCCGTGAGCAAGGCGGTCTACGAAAGGATTCACGCGCTGCGCAGTTCCGAAATCGGCCTGGGGCTTGCGGCCCTGCAAAACCTGCCGTGGGCAGATACCCGCCGTCTGGTTCTCGCGGGGACGAGCGAGGGCGCCGTCGCGGTGGCCCGCCATGGAGGAAGCGAGTTCATCGGGCGGATGATTTTCTCCTGGAGCTGCGAAGACAACTACTTCGTCGAGAGTCCGCAGACCGCCGTCCTGCCAGGGCAGCCGGTGCTGAACGTCATCAGCGCAGCGGATCCCTTCTTTTCCTCCGCAAACACTTGGCTGGAAAACCCCTTGGCGCAAGGGCATTGCGCGAGAGCCTTCAAGGACCATCCCGACGCCGGCGTGCTGCTCCTGCCCGGCGCACCGCACACGGTGCTGAATGCGCGCGCAGCGCGGCAGGCGGTGCGGGGATTTTTGCTGGATCTGTTTGGGCCCTGAGCCGATGGGGGTATTCCCCCTGCGGCAGAATGCCTGGTCGCTCCCATGGAGCCAGGAACCGGGGCGCCCGCCCAAGCGCTGGCCAAGGCGTTCGGGTGGCCCTTCCGGCTGCCCACACCCAAGGAGGAAACAGATGACCCCCGTTCAGCGCAACGAGCCGCTCCCCATCCCGGTCTACCTCCTTGGTTTCGGCATCTTCGCCTTGGTGACGAGTGAGTTCCAAGTCTCCGGGATGATGCCGGTCATGGCCGACGACCTCGGAGTCAGCATCCCGCAAGTCGGCTACCTCGTATCCCTGTACGCCTTCGCCATGGCCGTTGGCGGCCCCCTGCTCGCCATCGGGCTGCTGAAAACCCCGCCCAAAACAGCGCTCCTCACCCTGTATCTGATTTTCATTGCGGGCGAGGCGATGGGGGCACTCGCCGGGTCCTATCGCATGCTCGTGGTGGCGAGACTGATTACCGGGTCGGCATCGGGAGCCTTCTTTGGCGTTGCGTTGGCGATATGCATCGATCTGGTTGCAGAGCACCGACGGGGATGGGCCACTTCCGTCGTTTTGGCAGGAATCATGGTGGGAACCGTCCTGGGACTGCCGATCGCCAACCTGATCGGCACGCATTTTGGCTGGCGCGAAAGTTTCTGGCTCGTCACGGGCTTGGCCACCCTGGCCTGTCTGGCGAGTATCGGCTGGGTGCCGTCCGTCCCCCGGAACGCAGCCATCAGTTTGAAGGGGGAACTCGCAGCCCTGAAGAACCCGAAGCTGTGGGCCGTCTTCTCCACCAGCCTGCTGATCATCGGCGCTACCTTTGCCGCCTTCAGCTACTTCACGCCCATTCTCAGGAACGTGACGGGGTACGGTGACGGAGCTGTCGCGCTGCTGTTGTTCATTTATGGCTTGGCGACCGTTATCGGCAATACCGTGGTCGGAAAGCTGGCTGATCGCCATACGATTCCAACCCTGTCCATCGGGCTGGTTTTTCTCGCCATGTTCCTGGCGCTGTTTGGTGCATTCACCCACAGCAAGGCGGTTTCCGCACTGGCCCTGGTCGGCATTGGCTTGGTCGGCGTGACGATGAATCCCGCCATGGTGTCCCGTGTGATGCGAACCGCCAATGGGCGCCCCCTGGTGAATACCCTGCATACGTCGGTCATCACGTTGGGAATCGTTCTCGGCACGTTCCTCGGTGGCCTGTGCATCAGCGCCGGTCTGGGTCTGCGCGCGCCGCCGTGGGTTGGATTCTTCATGGCCGTGGCGGGCCTTCTGACGCTCGTCCCCGACGTGCGGTCCCTGCGCTGTCCGCAATGAGGCGCCCCACGCAAGCCGACCGTTACGCGGGTTTGATCGCGGAAAGCGCCATGGCGGCGGGGGCACCGACATCGGCCCGTTGGCCTGCGCACTGCCGACCATAGTGCAGCCAGTAGTCCGGTCCGGACCCTTTCTTCGCGGGCGCACCGCTGCCACTGCCTGCTTCCACGTCAACCCGGTCCGGACCGAACATCGCCTGGAGCAACACACCGGCATCCGTGGGCGCAAGCAAGCGGGACAGGATCACGGCGCCAGGATCGTACCGGTCTCGCACCGTCTGCCACGTCGTCGCCAACCACCGATCCAATTCCACGCGCGCTGCGGTCGTCGCCAGCGCGCCTTGACGCACCCGTTGGATCACTTCGGGCAAGCTCTGCACCTCGTCGGCACGCAGGTGCCGGACCGTGCTGGTCGGCCGGGCAGCCAAGACCGCGAGACCCAGGGCCCGGGCCACTCTATCGACCGGCAGGGCGTCCACGTGGGAGTCCGCCCAGATCGGATCGACGGAAATGGTCAATGCGACCTGTAGCACGCTGCCCAGAATCGTGTTGGTCTTCCAGCAAGGGCTGCCCACCGCCGGAACGATGTGCGGGATACGGATCAGCTCGACGGGCACCTTCAGTTCACGCGCGCGCCACAGCAACTGCTCCGCGACCCATTTGCTCTGTGCGTAGCCCATGACGAGACCGGACGATGAGCCGTCGAGGTCCCGCCCGGGTCGAACCGCGAATCCATGGACGCCACGCCGGATGCAAACGCCCAGGGTCGAGGAGAAGACGATGGGCTTGAGACGCCCCGTCGAGGCCAATCGGACGAGATCCAGGCAAGGAACGGCGTTGACGTCCCGCATGCCGGCGTAGTCGCCTTTGATGTCGACGCTTGCTGCGACGTGAACGATGCGTTCGATTTCCTGACACCATGCGGACCAGCACGCGTCCGACACCCCGAACTGCGGTCTGCTGAGGTCCGCGGCGACGGCCCGGATGCGGTCCACCTGATCCAGTGCCCGATGCAAGCCGTACCGCCCGAGGTTGTGCACGACACGCTGATGCGCATCCGCGTCGGACCGCGCCCGAACCGGGCAGACGACCGTCACTGCGGCATTCTCCAGCAGGTCTGCCAACACATAGGCCCCCACCCATCCGCTGCTTCCCGTCAGGAGCACCTGAGAGACCGCGTGCACGATGTCCGATCGGCTCAGCGCCGACGCCGAAGGGAGCTGCGCCATCAGCTGCGGCAGGTCGGCATCGGCCGTCCCGTCGGCCAGCGCAGGGAAAACGTCCACCGCGGGCACGGTCTGCAAGGAGTCCCCCGTGGAGCCGGCATTGCGTTTGGCTTCCAGGAGAGTTGCCAGGGCCTCGATCGACGCATTCAGCAGAAACTCGTGGATTTCGAGATCGACTCCGAACGTCTCGCGGATCTCGCGCACCATCTGCGTGGCGATCAGTGAATCGCCGCCGAGCTCGAAGAAGTTGTCGGTGATCCCGAGCGCGGAAGTCCGCAGCACACGCTGCCAGATCGCGTGCAGTTGAACCTCGAGTTCGGAGCGCGGCGCCACCCGCTCCGTGTGCTCGGTCATCGCCGCAGGCACGGGTGGCAGCATCTTGTAGTCGATCTTGCCATTCTGGGTCACGGGCAGGCGCTGCAGATGAACGACGTGCTGCGCAACCATGTAGTCGGGCAGCCGGGAAGCCAGGTACTCCTTCACCGCAGAGCGGTCCAGGACAAGCGCCTGCTCGGGCGCCGTGGCGACGATGACGCCAAATCCGAGGAACTCGATGGCCGCGCCGGGTGCCTGTACCGCCATGACGTCCACGAAGCCCGCGGCGCGCATCGCCTGCTCCCATTGCGTTCGGCTCAGCAGGCAGTGCTTGTGCCGCAGGCCGGTGTCGGTAAATCCGTCAAAGCCCTGCTGCAGGCCCATGTGCAGATCGAACGATCGGAAGAACCGGGTCTCTTCCAAAATGACGAGTTGTCCGCCCGGTTTCAGCAGGGCGATCAGATGCTCCAGAGCCAGCGCAACGTCCTTGACGTCGTGCAGCATGCTCGACGCCAGCACCAAGTCGAACGAATTCCGCTGGATGCCCTGGAACTCGGGGAGCACGTCAACGTCGTAGCGCGCGAACGCCAACCCCCGATGCTGCTCACCGAAGCGCTCAGCGGCCCGGCGGAGGAAGAACTCCGAGATGTCCGTGAATACGTAGCGTGTATCGGCCGGGACCCCGTTCAGCACGTGCCGGGTCGCCGATCCGAAGCCGGCACCCACCTCCAGGATGGCCGCCCCGGTCCTGCGCCGGCATCCGAGCAGGACTTCGCACACCCGGGCGAGCTGCTGGTGGTTGTCCAGAAAAAGTTTCTGGTAGACGCGGGCCGTTGCGTCTGCCGTGTAGATCTCCGCTGAATGCAGATGCTCGGTCAGGATGTCGGACAGTCGCTCCACCGCATCGGTGAACCACGCACTGTCTTGCGCACTGAAGTCGAACACCGATTGGAGCAGTTCACGCACTTCCTTCGACAAGGATCCCAGGTCTGGCGCGTCCCAGGCATCGGTGGCTTCGTAGACGCGGGTGCCGACCTCGCGCAGAAGTCCGGCTTCATGGAGCGCATCGAAGGCCCGCTGCAGCCACCGCTCGTAACGGTCCACGACACCCCGTCGAAGCATGTCGGACGGGGTCACGCGCCCCGAGGACCGGCCGAGAAACCCGAGGCGCCCAAAGGCCAGCACAACCGCTGCGAGGTAGTAGTCGTCCAGCCGGTCCCAGGCGATCCTGAGCGTGGCGTCGGCCGGTCGCAGGGTGCACGTGTCAAGCCCCTCGCTCAGCTGCTGCGCAAGCGATGGCATCGGGTCCGAGCGAAGCACCGTTCCCAATGACGAGAGGTGGCCCTTGTCGGGCTGTATATAGGCCACGAGCTCGCGATGGGCACGATCGCCCGTCACCAGCACCGCAGCCGCCAGCACTCCGGGATGCTGGCGAAGCACGGCCGCGATCTCCCCGGGCTCGACCCGGTGGCCCCGGATCTTCACCTGCTCGTCCGAGCGCCCCAGGAACTCGATCGCCCCGTCCGGCAAGTAGCGCCCGAGGTCGCCGGTCTCGTAGCAGCGCTGACCCGATGGCGACGTCACGAACCGCTCTGCCGTGCGTTCGGGGTTCTCCCAGTAGCCCAGGGCGAGCCCATCGCCGCTGATCACGATGCGTCCGCGGACGTAACGGGGACATCGCTCGAAGCGGTCGTTGACGACCTCGACGCACTGTCCCGGCATCGAACGACCATAAGGAATACTGGTCCAGTGCGGGGACAGCGCCCCAATCGGGTACCAGATCGACCAGATCGCCGCCTCCGTGGCACCGCCGAGACCCGTCACCATCGCCTGCGGATAGCAGGCCAGAATACGCGCCGGAAGATCGACCGGAATCCAGTCGCCACTCAGCAGGACCGCGCGCAAGGTTCCTTCGGCGACCCATGCCCTGCCCTCGCGGACGTCCACCAGCATGCACATGAGTTGGGGTGCGGAGTTCCAGATCGTCACCCCATGCTCCCCGATGAGATCGGCCCAGTGGGTCGCATCGAGCCGACGCGCCGGATCCGGCAGGACCACGGCCGCACCGGCCGCCAGCGCCCCGAAGATGTCATAGACCGAGAGGTCGAAACTCAACGACGACACGCTGAGAATCCGGTCCTTCGGCTCCAATCGAAGCAACTGATTCACGGCATCAATGGTTCTGCTGGCGGCCGCGTGCGTGATCATGACGCCCTTGGGCTGACCCGTGGAACCGGAGGTGAACATCACGTAGGCCAGGTTCCGGGGTGCGCCGAGGAGTCGCACCGTCCCGGGGTCGATCGCAGCGGGCAGCGCCGCAGCGACGATCTCCAGCACGGCCAGTTCCTCGGCCACGCCGAGATTACGTGGTACCGGGTTGCTGTCCACCTGGGTCAGCAGACATGTCACGCGACCCGTTTCGATCAGCTCGCGCTGCCGCTCGATTGGCAGGTTCGCGTCCACCGGCATGTAGGCCGCACCGGCAAGCAGCGTGCCAAGCACCGCGACGACCTGCTCCCAGCCCTTGCGCGTGACCACGCCCACCAGCGCCCCGGCTTGAACGCCATGAGACTGCAGCCAGTGAGCCACCGCCAGACTCTCCGACAGCAGTTCCTGGTAACGCATCGTGCGGTCGTGGGCGATGACCGCGATGGCCTCGGGCCTGCGTGCCGCATGCTCGACCAAGCCGGCGTGCAGCAGGCGGCCGGGACTGCTCGTCCCGGCGCATTGCGGGTCTTCGGGGATGCCCTCCTCCTTTGGCCCCGGAGCCATCAGCGAACGAGCCGTCCACGCCTCGTCGCTGTCGGCAAGTCTGTTCAGCACGTCACCGTAGGCGGCGAACATGTCGTCGAGCACGCACGGCTCGAAGAGCGCATCCACTGCGTCCCAGTTGAGGACCAGGTCCCCGGAGATTTCCATCACCTGGTTGTCCAGCCAGACCTGCGGCGTCTGGCTCACGCCGTACACCATCGGACCGAATCGCTCAACCAGCGCCGCATCCTGTCCCGCTTCATTTCCGCTGAGCACCAGGGCACTGGTGAAGACAACGGGCATCGCCGCCGTCAGACCCATCTTGTGCCGCTGGGTCCACTCGCGCAGCACCTGCACACCGGAGAACTCGCGATGCTCGAGGTCCTGCATCAGCTGGCGCTGCATCGCCTGCGCGCGCTCGATGAACGCCGTCGACAAGTCTCGGTGATCCACCTCGAGCATGCTCAGTGAGGTGAAGTCTCCGACCATGCGCAACACGTCCTCGTGCAGCGGCAGGCGATTGAACAGGGTCAGGTTCAGCGTGTAGTGCGCTGCGGCGCTCCATCGCGTCAGGACTTCCGCGTAGGCTGCGAGCAGCAGGCCGGAGGGCGTCAGTCCGAAGTGGCGCACCCGCTCCCTGACCCGGGACCAGCGTGTCGCATCCATCCGGAACCGCCGGCGCGAGAACATCGGCGCCTGGCTGCCGACGCGCTCGCTGACGACGGGCAGATCCGGCGCAGCCGGCAACTGGTCCATGCGATTCAGCCAGTAGTCCCGCGCACGCTGATGGCGTGGACCGCCCAGCAGCTTGCGCTCGGCGAGCAGGTAGTCCCGGTACGTGACGCGGATGGATGGGAGTTCGACGTCGGGCACCGTGTACAGCGCGTGCCATTCCTTGAACAGCACGAACATACTCCAGGCGTCCATGGTCAGCATGTCCAGGCTGACGTGCAGCCGGAGTGCGCCATCGGACATGCGGGTAGCGTGCACGCCGAACAGCGGCCATTGACTGGCCGGCCTGACTTCGTGCGACATCCGCTCGCGTGTCGCCATGACGGCCGCCTGCGCTTCCTGCGGTGTCCGCCCGGTGCAATCGACGACGTCGATGCAATACGGGGGCACCCAATCCAGGACGCGCTGCAGTCCCGTGGCGTCCACCACCGCGCGCAGCATGCCGTGGCGCTCGATGAGCCGCTGCAGGGCGCGCTCGATCCGTCCACAGTCCACCTGGCCGGCGTCCAGCTCGCAGTAGAAATGGGTCGCCACTTGGCCGCTCTCCACCGCATAGTGCCGACCCACCCAATACGCATGCTGGACATCGCTCAACGGGAATGGCTCGGCGGCATGGGCCGGATCGGCCACGAGTTCCGGCAACGCATCGGGCGCCGATGGTTCGGCCAGACTCCGCAGGTTTTCGATGAGGGCGGCCTTGTTCGCTTGAAGGGCTGCACGAAGTTCCGGTGTCAGGGCATGGGCGGGACCGAAGACGCGCAACTCGTCGCCTTGAAGCTCCAGCCGGATACCGGCACGCACCGTTTGTGTCAACAGTTCGTGCATGCTGATCCCTTTCAACGCCTGGATGCAACGGCATCGGCCGCGGATGATCTGCAGGCGTCCAGCCAGGATTCGATGAGTCGTGCCGTGGGTCCGACTTGCTCGTCGGTCAGCAGCGTGTGGTGGCTGCCCCCGATCCACGAGGATTGCGTGCCACGCGAGCTGAATGCGGCCCAGCCCCAGTCCGTGCGGTCGGCGCAGGGGTGGGAGGCGAACTCGCTGACGGTCCCGGTGTTCGCGCGCAGCACCAGCAGGCGGACCGGCAGCATGGAGGGTCGATAGCAGCGGGTGCCGCGGACCACCGCCGCGAATACCCGGAAGATCGGCAGCAGGGCCTCCCAGTCGGGTTCGCTCGTCAACCCGTCCGCCCGAAGCTGCGCCCCGAGCCGCGCGAACATCTGCGCATCGTCGCGCACACCGCTGAGCAATCGATCGACGGGAAGCAGATAGCCCTGGGGCAGATCCAACGCAAGGTCTTCGAGAAACCAGGCCAGCAGTTCTGCCCTGCTCACCTCCTGCTCCCAGCGATGGGGCACGGGACAGTCGAGCAGCACGACGCCATCGACGGGGTGGCCGCGGACCAGCAGTTGGTGCGCCGCCTCGAACGCGAGGATCGCACCGGACGACCATCCCGCCAGGAGCCGGGGAACCGGTCCCGCGTCGCGCAGCAGTTCGTTCACGTACTGGCCCACCAGGGCAGGGATGGTGCTTGGCACGTCTTCGCCCCCTCTGAGTCCCACCGCCTCGAAGGCCGTGACCCGGCGATCGAGCCGCTCGGCCAGACCCCGATAGGCCATGACCTGTCCGCCGGCGGGGTGCAGGAGCAACAGGTCTGGCCGACCTCCCGACTCCCGGAGCACGACCCGGCGACGCACCGGCTCAGCGCCGCAGTGATCCAGGAGGGAGGCGATGGCTTCGATGCTCCGTTGTTCCCAGATCGTGCCCAGCGTCAGGGTGCGCCCCAGTTCCTGCTGGACCAGTCCGGTGATGCGCACCGCCTCGAACGACTGTCCGCCCATCTCGAAGAAGTCACCCGCCAGGTCGATCTCTTCGGCGGCCAGCACACGCCGCCAGATCGCCAGGAGCGCGGACTCGGTGTCCGTACGGGGCAACTGTCTGCGTTCAGCGCGCGGCGAAGAAGCCTCTTCCAGGCGCGGCAGAGCCGCACGGTCGAGCTTGCCGTTGAGCGTGATGGGGAGCGTTGGTATCGCGGCAATCGAGGTCGGCACCATGTAGCGCGGCAGGACCTGCGACAGGCTCGTTTGGATGGCAGCGCCGTCGAATGAGGCGCCGTCCTTCAACACGACGTGCGCCACGAGCCGCGCCGCATCGCGTGTCGATTCACGTTGAGCGGATGCAATGGCGGCCTGCACTCCAGGGCATTGGAGGAGTTCGCTCTCCACTTCCGCGAGCTCGATTCGATGGCCCTGGACCTTGACCTGGGTGTCGCGGCGTCCCATGAACTCGATGGCACCGTCCTCGCGATAACGCCCCATGTCGCCGGTGCGGTACGAGCGTTGGCGGCACAGGGGGCCGGACGTCGCGTGCGCGCCGAAGGCATGGTCCGTCTTCCGCGGGTCGCCCCAGTACCCTTTCGCGAGGCCCAGTCCGCCGATGACCAGTTCCCCGACGGTCCATTCTGGCGCGGGACGACCCCAGGCATCCAGGACGTCCCAGGGCTGGTTGCGCATCGGGAATCCGTAGGGGATGCTGGTCCACGTCGGATCGACCGCTTCGATCGGATAGCAGATGGACCAGATCGAAGCCTCCGTGGCCCCCCCGAGGCTGACGATCCGCGCGCCGGGGGCCACCGCGCGCAGCCGATCGGGGAGATCCACGGGAATCCAGTCGCCACTGAGCAGGACCAGCCGGAGGGCGGACAGCGGCATCGACCGGTCCTCTGCCGCCTCGACCAACAGCGTCGCCAGCGGCGGCGCCGAATTCCAGACCGTGACGCCTTCGCGCGCCATGACCTCGATCCAGTGCGCCGGATTGAGTGCGCGCCCCGGTTCGGGATACACCAGCCGGGCACCCGCAGCGACCGACCCGAACAGGTCATAGACGGACAGGTCGAAACTGAACGACGAGACACCGAATAAGCAATCCCCGGCGGTTATTTCGAATCGGGCATTCACGTCCTCGATCGTGTTGATCGCGCCCCGATGATCGATCATCACGCCCTTGGGCTTTCCGGTGGAGCCTGAGGTGTAGATGACGTAGGCCAAGTCGGTGGTGCTCGCCGATGGAGCCGCACCCGCTCCCGGGGCGTCGTCCGACGGCATCGCTTCGTCGATGCCCAGCACCGTTACCGACGATGGCCAAGTCAGGCCCGCAATCTGGCCCAAGTCCACGAGTGCCAGTCTCGCCCCGCTGTCCTCCAGAAGGTAGCGTTGCCGTTCCAGGGGCAGCGCCGGATCCATGGGCACGTAGGCACACCCGGCGCGCAGCACCCCGTAGACCGCCTGGACGAGCGATCCGCACCGAGGGGCCATCACGGGCACCAGATCCCCGGGACGGGCACCGGCCCGCCGCAAGCGCTGGGCGATCGCCGCGCTGGATCGATCCAGATCGGCGAAGGTCAGCGGCGGGCCGACCCGACTGCCCACCAAGGCCGTCGGCGCCGTCCGGACCGCCCGCGCCAGATAGTCCTCCAGGCGCAAGACGCCTGCTCCCTCAGGATCGACCACCGCCCGCGGCCGCCGGGCCGCCTGCTCTTCGGGCAGCAGCGCCAGCGTGTTCGTCGTCCACAGCTCGTCACGCACACCGAGCTGCTCGATCAGCCGTGCATACGCGTCCCACATCGCATCGACCACGCCGGGCAAGAAGAATGCCTCGAGCAAATCCCACACACAGAACAGTCGCCCGTCCGAGGTCTCCCAGAACTGGTGATCCAGCATCACCTGGGATGTCTCCAGGCAGCTGAAATCAGCGCGCTCGAACCCTTCCATGAACAGGCCGCTACTGACCACGAACGGGATCGGGGTCTCACCGAAACCGCCACGCTGGCGATTCAGGGTTTGCATGACCTGCATGCCGCCCCATTCCAGATGGCACGCGTCACGCAGCGCCTGCTCCTGAAGCCGGCGGGCCCGATCCACGAACCGGTCGTCGGGCCGGAAGTCCACCTCCAGCGGGTACACCGAAGCGAAGTTGCCGACGATCGACCGGATCTCGGGATGAACGGCCAAGCGCCGAATCATCATGTTGGACAGCACGAAGTGGCGCGTATTGCCCCAGGCGGACAAAATTTCCGCGTACGCCGTGAGGATCGCGTTCGACGGTGTCAGGCCGAACTGGCGCGCCTTTTCCCTGAAGCCCGCCCAGGTCGTGGCCTCCATGAAGCGCTCCCGCCGGTTCAATTCTGATCGGACGCGCCGGTCCAGATGGGCGAGCGGCAACGGCGGCACGTTCGGCAGCGACGGCAGACGGGCCTCCCAATAGGCGCGGGCCCGCTGACCGGCCGGTGACTTGGCCAGATCGTCCAGGCACAGGGCTGCGTCCCTGAGGCTCAGTGCGAGCGGCGGCAATTCGATCTCGGGATCGCGTTCGTAGCGATCGATTTCCTGGAGCAGCTTCGCCGTGCCAAAGCCGTCCGAAAAGAAGTTGTTGTGGTTGTAGTGGATGCGATGTTGCAGGCGTCCCCGATCCAACCAAGTGGACACCCGAAGGTCTACCCACGGCCAACGATCCAGCGGCAGTTGCGCCCGCATCATCTGCGCACGGATGGCCTCGAGATGCCGGTGGGCGACTTCGGGCGTGTGCTCGCGCAGGTCGATGCGCTGGATGCGCAGCGTCGGCAGCTCCTCCACCACTCTGAGTTGACCCTCCGGCGTCACCACGACGATCTCTCCCCAATGCCGTTCGAGGGCCTTGTTCCAGGCGCGTTCGTACCGGTCAACGTCCAGGGTCTCCCGGTTCTTTTCCATGTAGTAGTGCGGACGGACGTGGAACTCCATGTAGGGGTCGTCCGCCATGTAGAACCCCAGCTGCATGTCCAACAGCGGGAACGGCAGCTGTCGGTGCGCGGGATCGGGCGCGCAGTTCGGCAGTCCGGCGTCCTCGACAGCCGCGGGCCGGCCCTTGCTCAGCCAGTCCAACAAGGCCGGCTTATGCTGCGCAAGCCGGACGCGCAGCCCGGGAGTGACGGCCCCGGACGGGGCTTGAACGACCAGGCCATCGCCCTGACGGGACAGGGTCACACCCAGTCTGTGCAACTCGCTCAGCAAGGCAGCAAGCGTCATAGCACGAACACCTCTTGCGTATCCGATGTATCCGACGCCGTGGGCTCGTGCTGAACGGCGCGCAGCAGGACCTGTTCGTAGATAAGCCGGGAGACGTCGCCCAGGCTGCTGCCGCTGATCAGCAGATGCGCCGGCAAATCCACACCGATCCACTGGCGCACCCGGTGTCTCAAGTCCATCGCCATCAGGGAATCCAGACCGAGCAAGGACAGCTTCGTTGCTGCGAGCCCCTCCCCCTGACCCGGAATCGGCTGGCGCAGCACCTCGGCGGCCAGGCGCCCGAGTTCGCGGATCAGCGCGGCCAGGGCATCATCGGGGTCGAGTTTCGCCAAGGACGATGGATCCGGTGGGGGGCAGGTGCTGCTGACCCCCGCGTCCGCAACCGCCGGCCCCTGCGCCCACAGGGCTCCACGGTCGGCCCTTGCGTGGGGTTCCAGCCAGAATCGTTGGGGGTCCATCGGATAGAGCGGCAACATATCCTGGCCGCCGGGAAGCGCAGAAGCTCCGGCCATCCGGACCCGGGCACCGAGCGCGAAGAGCACGGCACGGGCCTCGCCGAAGGCGAGGGCATCGTCCGTGCCCTGCTTCAGCGTCGTGACCCCGTCCGCACCGACCGCTGTGCAGCGCGTCAGATCGACCAAAGTCGTCGATGGACCAAGCTCCAGGAAGGTCGTGGCGCCTTCGGCGACGAGCCGCTCGACGCCCTGTTGGAAGCGCACCGGTGCCCGAAGCTGATCGACCCAGTACGTCGCAGCAGTTGGATCACCGCGTCCGTCGCCCGACGGCACGAAGCCACACCGCGGCTGTGCCAGCCGCACCGCGCTCATGGCGGTCCGGAACGTCGGTACGATGGGCTCCATGAGCCTCGAATGGAAGGCATGACTGACCGTGAGCTGGCGACAGCTGATGCCCCCTTGATGGAGACACGCGTGCGCGCTCCGGATCGACTCCTCCTCGCCGGACAGCACGACCTGCTCGACGGCGTTGAAGCTGGCAATGTCCAGCCGCCCCCCCTGCGCGCCGAGGACGCGCAGGACCGCTTCCGATGACGCTGCCACCGACAGCATCGCCCCCTGGCCCGGAGCCGAAGCCATGAGGCGCCCCCGTGTCGCCACGAGCGTCAAGGCATCGTGCAACTCCATGACCCCTGCCGCTACCGCGGCCGCAAATTCGCCGACGCTATGGCCCAGGACCCAGGTCGGCACGATTCCGCGATCGGCCCACAGGCGCACGAGCCCCGTCTCCATAGCGACCAGAGCGGGCTGCGCATACCGGGTGTCCGAGAGGTAGTTCCCACCGCGGTCTTCGAGGATTTCGAGCAATGGCGCGTTCAGGAAGGGTCGCAGTACGGCATCGCACGCGTCGATGTGTGCCCGAAAGAGCGGATCGGAGCGGACCAGCCCGCAGCCCATGCCGGGGTACTGTGAACCCTGTCCCGTGAACAGAAAGGCAATACCCCGATGCGTGCCGCTGGCGCGCCCCCTGAGAATGCGCGCATGCCGGGCAGGTCGGCCCGCGACCCAGTCCTGCAAGGCCTGCGTCAGCGCAGCAGCGTCACACGCCGCGATTGCCAATCGCTCGGGCAACTGGGCGCGGTGCCGGGCCATCGCCACACACAAGCGCCGCGCGCCACCGGGATCGAGATGCTGCAAGCGGCGGGCCATCTCGGTGGCCAGGCGCATGAGGCTCTCCTCGCTGGCGGCGCTCAATCCGAGCGTCCACGCCCCATCGGATGGAGCCTCCCCGGATGCCGTGGGCAGCAACACCGGGGGCCCCTCCTCGAGGATCACATGGGCATTCGTTCCACCGAAACCAAATGCACTCACGCCGGCGCAACGCCGCTCGTGCTCAGGAACCGTCCAATCCTGCGCGCGCGTGGGGATGCTCAGACGGCTACCTTCCAAGTCAATGTGCGGATTGAGCCGACTGAACCCATGGTTCGGTGGAATGACGCGATGGGTGAGCGCCATCGTCGCCTTGATGAGGCCGATGATTCCAGCGGCGGATTCCAGATGGCCGATGTTCGTCTTCACCGCCCCGAGAAAGCACGGCCGCTCGTTCGGCGCGTCGTCGAGGACCTCCCGCAAGGCCGCCACCTCGATCGGATCCCCGAGCGGTGTCCCGGTGCCATGGGTCTCGACCAGCCCGATGGAACCCGGGCCGATCCCCGCCCGCTTCAGGGCAGTCCGGATGAGCTGTCGCTGCGCTGTGCCGTTGGGCGCCGTCAGCCCGTTGCTGCGACCGTCCTGGTTGACGGCACTGCCACGGATGACGGCAAGCACACGATCGCCGTCACGCTGTGCAGCGTGTAGCCGCTTGAGTACGACGAAGCCACAGCCCTCTCCCCGGACGTAGCCATTCGCCGACTGGTCGAAAGTATGGCAGTGCCCGTCAGCCGACAGCATGCGCGCTTGCGCAAGGATGTCCCCATGGTCGGCCGAGAGCACCAGATTGACCCCCCCGGCGATGGCCAACGAGCAGTCGTCCGAGGCCAATGCCTGACAGGCCTGATGCACCGCAACGAGTGAGGAGGAACAGGCCGTGTCGATGGCCATGCTCGGTCCCTGCAAGCCAAGGCAATAGGAAATGCGGTTCGCAGCGATGCTCAGCGCGCTCCCCGTTCCGGCATATTCGTCATGGCCCGTGGACTGCTGCAGCCGGAAATAGTCATTCGAACTGATCCCGACGTAGACCCCGGTGGCACTGCCGGCCAAGCGATCCGCAGCGACGCCGGCATTTTCCAGGGCGTGCCAAGCGACTTCCAGCGCCAACCGCTGCTGCGGGTCCATGCTCGACACCTCGCGCGCGGCCAGCCCGAACAAACGGGCGTCGAAGACATCGACACCGGATAGCTCACCGAGATAGGCCTGCGGCGATCCGGCAACCGCTGCGAACCGCGTCAGGTGGCGCCGTGCGTTCGACACGGCCCCCACCGCCGTCCGTCCGCTGGAGACCAGCTGCCAAAACTCGTGCACGTCCCGCGCACCGGGTACCCGACAGGCCAGCCCGATGATGGCCACGGGATCTGCCCGCGACACATCGGAGACCGACTCCGACAGCCGCGCGACACCGCTCAAATGATTCGCCAAGGCGGTGATGCTCGGGTGGTCGAAGAGCACCGAGGGTGGCAGGCGGACGCCGAGCGCGGGCCCCACGCGCGCTGACAGCTGGACCAGTTTGACCGAATCCAGTCCCAGGGCATGGAAGCTCATCGCGACGTCGATGTGGCTCG
Source organism: Verminephrobacter aporrectodeae subsp. tuberculatae (assembly GCF_026127385.1). NCBI lineage: Bacteria > Pseudomonadati > Pseudomonadota > Betaproteobacteria > Burkholderiales > Comamonadaceae > Verminephrobacter > Verminephrobacter aporrectodeae. Next base: position 1,122,784 of record NZ_QZCX01000001.1, on the reverse strand, counting down.
CGGGAAGACCGGTGAGTGCCGCGACCTCGCCGATCAACCAGTTTTCGATCCCCCCGATCCCCCCGAACGCCGCGATCGACTCGGCAGGCTCCGGGCGAGTGGTCGGCCGGGACCGCGCGCGGGTCCACACGGCAATCTGAGGCAGCCGACCTTCGAGCAACAGGGCGCGGCACACCTTGCGCTGGACCTTGCCGCTGGACGTATTCGGCACACCGCCCGGATCGACCAGCACGAGTTGGTCGAGCTCGATCCCATGCTGACTCGCGATCAGCCTGGCCACCATCGGTCCGATCTCGTCGACATCAACCTTCCTGCGCTGCGTGCGCCGGACCTCCTGGACGACGACGAGGGCCGTCGATCCCCGGTCATCCAGCGTGAACGCTGCGCTGAATCTGCCGGTACGGAATGACGGATGTGCCTTCTCGACGTCGCGCTCGATGTCCTGCGGATAGTGATTCGCGCCGCGAACGATGATCAGATCCTTCAGGCGCCCTGTGACGTACAGGTGCCCTTGGTGCGTGAAACCCAGATCACCGGTGCGCAAGAAGGATTCACCGGGGTCCGAAGCCAGGACATGACCGAAAGACTCGGCCGTGGCCGGCTCGTTGTGCCAGTACCCCGGGCACACGGTCGATCCGCTGACCCAGATCTCTCCGACCTGGCAGTCTTCGAGAGCCCGTCCGATGCCGGTGTCCACGATGCGAACCAGGGGATCCGTACTCATCAGACCGCTGGAGACCAGCGCCACGACGGACTCTGATTCCGGCGTGCGAATCCTGATTTGATTCGTGGACAGGGCGTGCCGATCCAGATGCAGGACCGGCGCGCCTCCCGGCCCCGCGCCGGTAGTCACACGGAGCGTGGCCTCCGCCATGCCGAACGCGCCCACCAAGGCATCTCGTGACAGCCCGTATGGCCCGAAGGTTCGATGGAACTGCTGCACGGTTTCGCAGGAGATCGGTTCGGCCGCATTGGGTGCCATGCGCCAGGAACGGAGGTCCAAGGCCAAGTCGGTATCCGCCGGGACCGCGTCGACACACGACTGGTAGCCAAAGTTCGGTGCTCCACTGAACACCGCCTTGAACCGATCAACGGCGCGCAGCCACCGCAGGGGATCCTGCACGAAGGCAGTCGGCGGCATGAACACCGCGGTACCCCCCCGCACCAAGGGCAGCGCGATCCCTTGCACCAAACCCATGTCATGGAAGAGGGGGAGCCAGGACACGGCGACTTCCTGCGCGTCCAAGTCGATCGCCTTGCTCTGCACGTTCCAGGCGATGTCCGATTGGCGCACCATGACCCCCTTGGGGGAGCCGGTGGACCCCGAGGTGTATTGGAGATAGGCGAGGGCGAAGGGATTGATGGGCGGCAGTTGCACCGCAAGCGCGCCCCCATCCCCCTCGAACGCACCCCGATCGACCGTGACGAGGGTGTCCATGCTGCGGGCCCCTGCGGCGCGCAGTCGCTCCATCAACTGGCCTGCAAATGCCGTCAGGGTCAGTGCCGCGCAGGCTTGTGCATCGTTGCTGATGTCCGCGAGCCGTTTGTCATGCCAGTTGTTTCTTGGCGGGTAGAGCGGAACGGCGACCGTGCCGGCCAACAGACAAGCGACGAACGCGACGACGTACTCCAGGCACGAAGGCATCAACAGCAACACCCGTTGATCCCGATAGCCATTCGCCACCAAGTACCTGGCCAATCCCTGGACACGGTGCCATAGCTCAGCGTACGTCAGCGATACGGCGTCCCCCTCGCCGTCGGCGAGGAACCGCAGCGCGACGCAGTCGGCCTGAGTCCGAGCCCAGCATTCGAGCGCTTCGGGCACCGAATCGAAGCGCATCGCACTGTTTTCAACTCGACGAGAAACCAGATTCAAGAAATCATCTTTCGCCATAACTCCCACACACCCCTTTTGCCGAACTCGATTTGCCATCCGTTACTGCTACCGGCCAAGGGCTTGCAGGCACGCGGGATGGGTTCGCCAAGCACCGAGCTCGTCATCCACTCGGATGTGCGCAAGCACATGGCATCCCGTGATCGCCCGCAATCCCTGTGCGTCACCTGAAGAAAGAAGAAACGTCGTGGATTTTGGAACATATTTTGTCTAGAAAAAGTAACTCATGTCTCTAAAGTTTCATCTGCTTGCGCGCTGGTGGCGCCGGCCATGGCCGCTGCTGCCTACTATTTCGCCGCGCCCCGCTACGGTGCGCGCGTGTCTGGCGCCGGCATTTTCATCATGACGCTCCCGGGGCTCCCCGGGCGCCCGGCGTGTCCGGACAAACCCTGGGGCCTGGCCCGATCTTTGCGTTCTTGATCGAAAATGACAGAAAATTTTCTTTCCTGACCTGCATCTGCAAATTGATTTACATCCGCCGCACCCTCCCATGCCTACATCCTCCCGCCGGCGGGCCACCAAGGTTGGCTGCGCAACCATGTCCTACCCCGCCAGCACGCTTGCTGACGGCCGTGTTTGCGCCGTCGAGAATCTCAGCGTTCGCTTCTCGACGTCCGAGCGCAGCGTTGACGCCGTCCGGAACCTTTCCTTCCACGTCGACCATGGCGAAACGCTTGCGGTGGTCGGTGAGTCGGGTTCGGGCAAGTCGGTCACGTCGCTCGCGCTGATGCGGCTGGTGGAGCATGGTGGCGGGCGCATCCTGGGCGGGCGCATGCTGCTGCGGCGGCGCAGCGGCGCGGTGCTCGACCTGGCGCAAGCGCGCGACGCCGCGATGCGCAGCGTCCGCGGTGCGGACGTTGCGATGATTTTTCAGGAGCCGATGACCTCGCTGAATCCGGTGTTTACCGCGGGCGAGCAGATCGCCGAAGCCATCCGCATCCACCAGGGCAAGGGCCGCGCGGCCGCGCGCGCCGAGGCGCTGCGCATGCTGGAGCTGGTGCGCATTCCCGACGCGCGCAACACGCTCGACCGCTTTGCGCACCAACTCTCGGGCGGCATGCGCCAGCGCGTGATGATCGCCATGGCGCTGTCTTGCAGGCCGCAGTTGCTGATTGCCGACGAGCCCACCACGGCGCTGGACGTGACGATACAGGCGCAGATCCTGCAACTCATCCGCGAGTTGCAAGAGGAGATGCGCATGGGCGTGCTCTTCATCACGCACGACATGGGCGTGGTCGCCGAGATCGCCGACCGGGTGCTCGTGATGTACTGCGGCAACAAGGTGGAGGAGGGCGTCTGCCACACCGTGTTCGCCGCGCCGCAGCACGCTTACACGCGCGCGCTGCTATCGGCCGTGCCCCGGCTTGGCGCGATGCGGGGCACCGACCTGCCGGCGAAGTTCGAGCTGCTGCGCGCCGACGGCGCCGCTGCCGCCGTGCCGAACACCGCGCCGCAGAGCACCGTGCGCGCAGACGCCGGCCCCATCCTGCGGGTGCGCGACCTGGTCACGCGCTTCGACGTGCGCAGCGGCGTGTTCGGCCGCGTGAAGCGCCGCGTGCATGCGGTGGAGAAAATCAGCTTCGACCTGTACCCCGGCGAAACGCTGGCGCTGGTCGGCGAATCGGGCTGCGGCAAATCGACCACCGGTCGCTCGCTGCTGCGCCTGGTCGAGAGCCAGAGTGGCGTGATCGAATTTGGCGGGAAGAACGTCCGCGCGCTGCCCGCGCGCGAGTTGCAGGCCTTGCGCCGCAATATCCAGTTCATCTTCCAGGACCCGTTCGCTTCGCTCGATCCGCGCGTGACGGTCGGCTTCTCGATCATGGAGCCGCTGCTCATCCACGGCATCGCCAAGGGCGTTGCAGCCCGGCAGCGCGTTGACTGGCTGCTGCAAAGGGTCGGCCTGCCGCCCGAGTTCGCGCAGCGCTATCCGCACGAGTTCTCGGGCGGTCAGCGCCAACGCATCGCCATCGCCCGTGCGCTCGCGCTCAATCCCGGGGTCGTGGTGGCGGACGAATCGGTGTCGGCGCTCGACGTGTCCATTCAGGCGCAGATCGTGAACCTGATGCTCGACCTGCAGCGCGAGCTGGGCGTCGCCTTCCTGTTCATCTCGCACGACATGGCCGTGGTCGAACGCATCAGCCACCGCGTGGCCGTGATGTACCTGGGCCAGATCGTCGAGATCGGCCCGCGCCGCGCCGTGTTCGAGGCGCCGCAGCACGCCTACACCCGCCGGCTCATGGCGGCCGTTCCCGTGGCCGACCCGGCGCGCCGCCACAGGCCGCGTGCCTTGCCCGAGGGCGAAATTCCCGGCCCGATCCGCGCGCTCGGCGATGAGCCCGACGTGCCGCCCCTGGTGCAGGTGGCGCCGGGCCACTTCGTTGCGCGGCACGCCATCGGCGGTGCTTTCTGATTTCCTTCCATGAACCGACCGGAGTCTTTCCATGCAGCAATCCTCTTTCTCTTCCTCTTCCCGCTGGCTGTCCGCACTGCTGGGCCTGGCCGCGCTGGCCGCGTCGGGCACGGCACTGGCTGCGCGCGACGTGGTCCTGGCGATCGGCTACCAGCCGGAAACGCTGGACCCGTACAACACCAACTCGACCATCACCACGGCCGTGACCAAGTCCTTCTATGAAGGTCTGTTCCAGTTCGACAAGGACCTGAAAATACGGAACGTGCTCGCCGAGAGCCACGACATGTCGAAGGACGGACTGGTCTACACCTTCCGGCTGCGCAGCGGCGTGAAGTTCCACGACGGCACCGACTTCGACGCGCACGCCGTAAAGGTCACGCTGGACCGCGTGCTGAATCGGGAGAACAAGCTGCTGCGCCACAACCAGTTCAACCGCATGGCCCGGGTCGAGGTGCTCAACGCCGACACCGTGCGCATCACGCTCAAGGAGCCTTTCGGCCCCTTCATCAACTCGCTGGCCCACGCCTCGGCGGCGATGATTTCACCCGCCGCGCTGAAGAAATGGGGCAACAAGGACATTGCCTTCCACCCCGTTGGCACCGGCCCCTTCGAGTTCGTCGAGTGGAAGCAGACCGACGCCGTCAAGGCCAAGAAGTTCGACGGCTACTGGAAGAAGGGCTACCCGAAGATCGACACCCTCGCATGGAAGCCGGTGCCCGAGAACAACACGCGCGCCGCGATGCTGCAGACCGGCGAGGCCGACTTCGCCTTCCCGATTCCCTATGAACAGGCGCAGCTGCTGAAGGCGAGCAACAAGCTCGAAGTGGTCGCGTCGCCCTCGATCATGATGCGCTTCCTGGCGTTCAACATGCTGCACAAGCCATACGACAACCCGAAGGTGCGCGAGGCCATCGGCTACGCCATCAACAAGGAGGCGCTGGCCAAGGTTGCGTTCGGCGGCTACGCCTTTCCTGCGCAAGGCGTGCTGCCGCAGGGCGTGCAGTTCGCCGAAAAGATGGCGCCGATTCCGTACGACGTGAAGAAAGCCAGGGAACTGCTCAAGGAAGGCGGCTACCCGGACGGGTTCGAGTCGGTGCTGTGGAGTTCCTCGAACAACACGAGCAGCCAGAAGGTCCTCCAGTTCGTGCAGCAGCAGCTCGCGCAGGTGGGCATCCGGCTGCAGGTGCAGGCGCTCGAAGTGGGCCAGCGCGCCGAGATGGTCGATGCCTGGCCCGACCCCAAAACGGCCAAGGTCCGCATGTATTACTCCGGTTGGTCGTCGTCCACGGGGGAGGCCGACTGGGGCCTGCGTCCGCTGTTCGCCTCCGAATCCTGGGCGCCGAAGCTCAACAATATGTCGTTCTACAAGAGCGAGGTGGTGGACCAGGCGCTCGCCAAGGCGCTGACCACGGTGGACGCAAAGGAAAAGGCCGCGCTCTACAAGATTGCGCAGGACGAGATCCGCAAGGACCTGCCGCGCGTTCCGCTGCTGACGGACCAGAATCTGTCGGCGCACTCCAAGCGCCTGTCGGGTGTCCACGTCATGCCCGACGCCAACATCAACATCGACGCCATCGCCGTTGCGCACTGACGGGGTGCACAGCGCACACGCACGCATGCGAGGCCTCCGTCGCCCATGCTGAGTTACTTTCTCAAACGCCTGTCGGGCCTGATTCCCACGCTGCTCATCGTGGCCGCTCTGGTGTTCCTGTTCGTCCACATGCTCCCCGGCGACCCGGCGCGCCTGACCGCCGGACAGGACGCGGACGCGCAGACCGTGGCCATGGTGCGCCAGGAACTCGGGCTCGACAAGCCGCTGCCGCAGCAGTTCGTGGGCTTCTTTCTGCACACGCTGCAAGGCGACTTCGGCACCTCGATGCGCACGCGGCGGCCGGTGTCCGCGGAGATCGCCGAGCGCTTCTTCCCGACGCTGCTGTTGACCCTGACCAGCATGCTGTGGGCGGTGCTTTTCGGCATGGGGATCGGCATCGTCTCTGCCGTGTTCCGCAACCAATGGCCCGACCGGCTGGGCATGGCGCTGGCCGTATCGGGCATCTCCTTTCCTGCCTTCGCCCTGGGCATGCTGCTGATGCAGATCTTCTCGGTCCAGCTCGGCTGGCTGCCCACGGTGGGCGCGAGCAGCTGGAAGCACTACGTCCTGCCCTCGATCACGCTGGGCGCCGCCGTCGCGGCCGTGATGGCGCGCTTTACGCGCGCGTCGTTCGTCGAGGTGATGCAGGAGGACTTCGTGCGCACCGCGCGCGCCAAGGGCGTGCGCGAGCGCAGCGTCATCGTCCGGCATTGCCTGCGCAACGCGCTGATTCCGGTCGTCACGATGATGGGCCTGCAGTTCGGTTTCTTGCTCGGCGGCTCGATCCTCGTCGAGGCGGTGTTCAACTGGCCCGGCCTCGGCCGCCTGCTGGTCGATTCCGTGCAGATGCGCGACTACCCGTTGATACAGACGCTGGTGCTGCTGTTCTCGCTCGAATTCATTCTGATCAATCTGGTCGTGGACGTGCTGTACGGCTTCATCAACCCCACCATCCGCTACCAATGAGCTCGCAGGCATGACGCAAACTTCCGACCGGTCCGCCGGCTTCATCGCTGCGCCCTCCCCGGTTGCCGCGGGGCACACCGCGGGCCGGGTGCGCACGCCCTGGAGCGAATGCTGGCGCCGCTTCAGGCAGCAGCCCGTGGGCATCGCCGCGGCGATCTTCGTGCTGCTGCTGGTGTTCGTCGCGCTGTGCGCGCCGTGGATCGTGCCCTTCGATGCCGAGCACTTCTTCGACTACGACATGCTGGGCAAAGGGCCCTCGGGCAGACACTGGTTCGGTGTCGATCCGCTGGGACGCGACATCTTCAGCCGCATCCTCATGGGCACGCGCATCTCGCTGGCAGCGGGCTTTTTTTCCGTGCTGGTGGGCGGCTTCTTCGGCACGGCCCTCGGCCTGCTGGCCGGCTACTACGGGGGCTGGTGGGACCGCATCGTGATGCGCATCTCCGACGTGCTGTTTGCCTTCCCCGGCATCTTGCTCGCGCTCGGCGTGGTGGCCATTCTCGGCAGCAGCATGGGCAACGTGGTGGTCGCCGTGTCAGTGTTCAGCGTGCCGGCTTTTGCGCGCCTCGTGCGCGGCAACACCCTGGCGCTCAAGCAGCAGACCTACATCGAGGCCGAGCGCAGCATTGGCGCGTCGGACTGGACCATCGTCGTGCGGCACATCCTGCCGGGAACGGTCTCGGCGATCATCGTGTACTTCTCGATGCGCGTGGGCAATTCGATCATCACGGCCGCCAGCCTGTCGTTCCTGGGCATGGGCGCGCAGCCGCCGACGCCGGAATGGGGCGCGATGCTCAACGAGGCCCGCGCCGACATGGTCACCTCGCCGCACGTGGCGCTGTTCCCCAGCCTGGCGATCTTCCTCACCGTGCTCGCCTTCAACCTGCTCGGCGATGCGCTGCGCGACGCGCTCGATCCAAGAATCGACCGCCAGTAATCAATCCATGCCCTCCCCCCCCGTGCCCCGCATCGGCGCCCTGCTCCAGGGCGCGCGCAATGCCATCACCGACGTCGCGGGCGTGCTGGTCGGCCACCGCACGCTGGACGCGGGCGCCATACAGACCGGCGTGACGGTGATCCGCGCGCACGCAGGCGACCCGTTCCGCGACAAGGTGCCCGCGGCCGCCGTGGTGCTCAACGGCTTTGGCAAGAGCCTGGGCCTGGTGCAGCTGGCCGAGCTGGGCGTGCTCGAGACGCCGATTGCGCTGACCAATACCTTCTGCGTCGGCACGGTTGCCACGGCGCAGATCCGGCATTGCGTGGCCGCCAACCCCGAATGCGGCCGCTCGCTGCCCACGGTGAATCCCTTGGTCTTCGAGTGCAACGACGGTTTCCTCAACGATATCCAGCGGCTGGCCGTGACCGAGGCCGACTACCTGCATGCGCTGGAGAGCGCGGGCAGCGATTTCGCCCAGGGTTCGGTGGGCGCGGGCCGCGGCATGTCGAGTTTCCAGCTCAAGGGCGGCATCGGCAGCGCCTCGCGGTGCGTGCCCGCGCCCGATCGCCGGAGGCACACCGTCGGCACGCTGGTGCTCGCGAACTACGGGCGCCAGGCGCAGCTGGTCCTGGCCGGCGATCCGGTCGGCGCGCGGCTCGCGGCGCAGGCTGCGGCCGCGGCGCAGGAGCCGGAGAAGGGCTCGATCATCATCGTCGTCGCCACCGACGCGCCCCTCGACGCGCGGCAACTGCGGCGGCTGGCGCTGCGCGCGGGCGCGGGGCTGGCGCGCACCGGCTCGGTCCTCGGCCATGGCAGCGGCGACATCGTGCTCGCCTTCTCCACGGCCTGCACCGTGCCGGACCGCGTCGAGCGGCCGATGCCTGCCATCGCGCTGCTGCACGAGGAATTGCTCGACGGGCTCTTCCAGGCCACGGCCGACAGCACCGAGCAGGCGATTCTCCACGCGCTCTGGCACGCCACGGCCGTGACGGGCCGCGACGGCAATCACCGGGCCCCCCTCGCCGAGGTGCTGGCGCGCTTGCCTTCCTTCGCTCCAGCGCGCACCCCCGCATGAAAGTCCTGATCTCCACCGACATCGAAGGCGTGGCCGGCGTCTACCACGCGGAACAGGCGCGCCCCGGCAACCCGGAGTTCGAACGCGCGCGCCTGCTGATGGCGCAGGAGGCGAACGCCGCGATTGCCGGCGCCATCGACGCGGGCGCCACGCGGGTGCTGGTGAACGACTCGCACGGCGGCTTTCGCAACATGCCGCCCGACGTGCTCGACGCGCGCGCCCGCGTCGTGCAGGGCAAGCCGCGCTACCTGGGCATGGTGGCGGGCGTCGAAGAGGGCGTGGACGCGCTGTGCATGGTGGGCTACCACGCGCGTGCGCAGGGACGCGGAATCCTCGCGCACACGATCAACGGTTCTGCCTTTGCCGGCGTCTGGCTGGGCGCGCAGGAACTGGGCGAAGCCGGACTCTACGGGGCACTGGCCGGCGAATATGGCGTACCGGTGGTGATGGGCAGCGGGGACGACGTGTTCATCGCCGAGAACCGGCCGCTCTTTCCGCATGCGACCTTCGTGCAGACCAAGCGGGCCACGGGCTGCCACAGCGGCGTGTCCTTGTCCCCGGAGGAATCGCGCCAGGCGATCCGGGCCGGCACGGCGCAGGCCCTGGCTGCGCGCTCCGGCGCAGTCCCGCTGGTCTTCAAAGGGCCGCAGGCGGTCACGCTGCGCACCCAATCGCCGTCCCAGGCGGATCTTTTCTGCCAATGGCCGGCCTTTGAACGCGTCGATGGCGTGACCCTGCGCTTCACCACCGACACGGTGGAAACGGCCGTGCGCATGCTCAACTGCTGCTCGGCGATGTCGGCGATGCTGCTGCGCTGAGGGGCGGTGCAGCCTCTGCCCTGCTGCGACAATCGCGCCGCCATGAGCCATTCCTATATCCTGACCCTGTCCTGCCCCGACCGCCTGGGGCTGGTGCACGCCGTCTCGGGCTTTTTGCTCGAGCATGGCGGCAACGTCGAAGAAGCCGCGCAGTACAACGACCACGCCACGGGCCTGTTCTTCATGCGCGTGCAGTTTGCTTGCGCACCGCATGACCGCGCCAGCCTCCAGGACCAGCTAGCGCGCTTTGCCGAACCCCACCAGATGCGCTGGAGCCTGCACGCCACGGACCAGCCGATCAAGACGGTGCTGCTCGTGAGCAAGGAAGGCCATTGCCTGAACGACCTGCTGTTCCGCTGGAAGTCCGGCCTGCTGTCGGTGGACATCCGCGCGATCATCAGCAACCACCGCGACTTCTACCAGCTGGCGGCAAGCTACAACGTGCCGTTCCACCACCTGCCGGTCACGCCCGCCACGAAGGCGCAGGCCGAGGCCAGGCAGTTGGAGATCATCGAGGCCGAAGGCGCCGAGCTGGTGGTGCTCGCGCGCTACATGCAGGTGCTCTCGGACGCACTGTGCCAGCGGCTGACCGGCCGCGCGATCAACATCCACCACAGCTTCCTGCCCAGCTTCAAGGGCGCCAAGCCCTACGCCCAGGCGCACGACCGTGGCGTGAAGCTGATCGGCGCCACCGCGCACTACGTCACGCCGGACCTCGACGAGGGCCCGATCATCGAACAAGACGTCACCCGCGCCGAGCACACCGACACCGTCGAAGCCCTGACCGCCCGCGGGCGCGATACCGAGAGCCAGGTCCTGGCCCGCGCGGTCAAGTGGCACAGCGAGCACCGCGTGCTGCTCAACGGGCACAAGACCGTCATCTTCCGCTGACGCCGGGCTGCAAAATGAACGCCGCCACCGCCCCCACCATCACCGCCGCTGAACGCGCCGCACGCCAGGCCGAGCTGGTCCAGGCCCTGGGCCGCGTCCTGCCCGAGCAGGCCCTGCTCTGGCAGGACGAAGACACGACGCCCTACGAATGCGACGGCCTGACCGCGTACCGCCAGCGCCCGCTGCTGGTATGCCTGCCCGAAACCCGCGACCAGGTGCAGGCCCTGCTCAGGCTCTGCCACCGCTTGCAGGTGCCGGTGGTCGCGCGCGGCGCGGGCACGGGGCTGTCCGGGGGGGCGATGCCCCACGCCATGGGGGTGACGCTGTCGCTGGCCCGGCTGAACCGCATCCTCGCGCTGAACCCCGAGCAGCGCACGGCGCTGGTGCAATGCGGCGTGCGCAATCTGGCGATCAGCGAGGCGGCGGCGCCCTACGGCCTGTACTACGCGCCCGATCCGAGCAGCCAGATCGCCTGCACCATTGGCGGCAACGTGGCCGAGAACTCGGGCGGCGTGCACTGCCTGAAGTACGGTCTGACGCTGCACAACGTGCTGAAAGTCAGCGGCTTCATGGCTGACGGCGAGCCGGTGGAGTTCGGCAGCGAGGCCCTCGACACCCCGGGCTACGACCTGCTGGCCGCCGTGATCGGCAGCGAGGGCATGCTCGCCGTGACCACCGAGGTCACCGTGAAACTGATCCCCAAGCCGCCGCTGGCGCGCTGCATCATGGCCAGCTTTGACGACGTGCGCAAAGCCGGCGCGGCCGTGGCCGCAGTGATCGCCGCCGGAATCATCCCCGCCGGCCTGGAGATGATGGACCGGCCGATGACCGCAGCGGTCGAGGACTTCGTGCACGCCGGCTACGACCTGACCGCCGAAGCCATTTTGCTGTGCGAGAGCGACGGAACGCCCGAAGAGGTGCAAGAAGAAATCGCGCGCATGGGCGCCGTGCTGCGCGCCGCCGGCGCGACCGCGCTGTCGGTCAGCCGCGACGAAGCCGAGCGCCTGCGCTTTTGGAGCGGGCGCAAGAACGCCTTCCCCGCGAGCGGCCGCATCAGCCCCGACTACATGTGCATGGACTCGACCATTCCGCGCCGGCGGCTGGCCGACATCCTGCTGGCGATCCAGCAAATGGAAAAGAAATACCAGCTGCGCTGCGCCAACGTATTCCACGCCGGCGACGGCAACCTGCACCCGCTGATCCTGTTCGACGCCAACGACGCCGACCAACTGCGCCGCTGCGAACTGTTTGGCGCCGACATCCTGGAGACCAGCGTGGCCATGGGCGGCACGGTCACCGGCGAGCATGGCGTGGGCGTGGAGAAACTCAACAGCATGTGCGTGCAATTCAGCGCCGAAGAACGCGCGCAAATGCTCGCGCTCAAACAGGCCTTCGACCCCGCCGGGCTGCTCAACCCCGGCAAGGTGATCCCGACGCTGAACCGCTGCGCCGAATACGGAAAAATGCTGGTGCGCGGCGGGCAGATCAGCCACCCCGAATTGCCGCGCTTTTAAAGGGCTTTTACCTTGAATGGTCTTTCCCGCACGCCCAGCGCGTTGCGCGCGAATGCCGTAGGATCGATGACTGCATCGCCATCATCTGCCCCGGACCTTCCGGAAAATCTGGCTGACGGTTGGCGAGCACACCCGTGAGTTTCTCGCGGGTGTTTTTTTGTTGGTCCAAAAGAAAGTTCCCCCATGAAAGTTCTCCATCTCAACGCCTCCCCCCGCGGGAGTGCAAGCACGTCACTCGATATTGCACAAGCATTTCTTTCCGATCTGAAAAAGCAGCATGCGATCGATATTCATCGCATGAACCTGTTTGCCGGGGAGATGCCCGAGTTTGGTGAAGTCGCTGCCGCTGCCAAAATGGCCCTTTTCAGCGGAAGCGCGATGACGCCGGAGCAGGAGAGCGTCTGGTCTGACGTACGGACCGTCTTCGACAGGCTCGCAGCGGCCGAGTTTCTGGTCATCAACACGCCCCTCTGGAACAATGGCACCCCCTACGCGCTCAAGCAGTTCATCGATATCGTGACCCAGCCTGGCTGGGCCTTCGGGTTCGATCCCGCAAAGGGCTACAGTGGTTTATTGACGGGCAGGAAGGCGGTGGTCATTCAGGCCAGCGGCGTCTACCACGAAGGCATTCAGCCAGGCTTCGGATCGGATTTCAACATGCCATACCTCATTGACTGGTTGGAATTCGTCGGCATCGAGCTGATCGATCGGATCGATTTCTCGCCAACCGTCCTGAACATGAACGTGCAGGCAACCAAGGAAGCGGCTCTGGCAAGGGCCGCGGAAGTGGCATCCAGGGCCCTGGTTTTTGCAAAATAAATAACCCGGAGACCGGGATTCAATCCTCTGGCAGAACACTGCCGTCTTCATGCGCATGGAATGAATATGACTTGGGATGCCATCGGCATGTTGACGGCAGTGGCCTTTTTGGCGGGATTCTTTGATGCCATCGCGGGTGGCGGAGGATTGATCACGTTACCCGCCCTGTTTCTGGCGGGGCTGGAACCTGTGAGTGCAATAGCAACGAACAAATTCCAGGCGGCCTCCGCCACGGTATCCGCAACCGTGGCCTTTGCCCGCAAAGGTCTGATCGAATGGCGAGAAAGCCGGTGGCTTGTTTTCTGCGGATTTTTTGGCGGGGCCTGCGGCGCCCTGCTCGTGAGTGCAGTCAACAAGCGTTGGCTGGAGGCCTGCGTGCCGGTCATGCTGATCTTCGTCGCCCTCTATTTCATATTTTCACCGCGACTTGGAAATGAAGAACGGCGCAGAAGAATCAGCATCTTCGTTTTTTCCATCACCGTCGCACCGCTCCTTGGTATGTACGATGGCATATTTGGCCCCGGTGTCGGCTCGTTCTTCATGGTCGGTTTTGTGCTTCTCTGTGGCCTGGGCATGATGCGCGCCATGAGTTTTACCAAGATTGCCAACGCATCGTGCAACCTGGGTTCGCTGTCCATTTTCATTGCCAAAGGCGTGATAGTCTGGCCACTCGCAGTGGCGATGGCGCTCGCCGCGTTTGCTGGCGCACAACTTGGCGCCCGCGCAGCCGTGCGCGTTGGCCCGCGTTTGGTCAAACCCCTGTTGGTCCTTGTGTGCTGCGCCCTGGCGATCAAACTCCTGAGCATGGAGAGCAACCCTTTGCGCATGGCATTTCTGAATTCCTGGTAGAGGGGCCATGCTCCGTTTGACGACGGTGCGTGGTTCTGTTCAGAACCGGGGTTTGATCTGGCGCCAATCGGGGCGGTAGCGCTGCATCTGCGCCACGTCATTGCGGGTGCGGATGCGGCAGGACTTGAAGGCATCGTGCAACTCGGCGAGCTTGCGCGGGTCCAGTTCCACGCCCAGGCCGGGCTTGTCCGTCAGGTGCACGCAGCCCCCCACGATGGGCAGCTTGCCGCCCACCAGAACCTCGTCGCTCTGCCAGGGGTAATGCGTGTCGCAGGCGTAGCTCAGGTGCTGCACGGACGCTGCCAGGTGCGTCATGGCCATCAGGCTGATACCCAGGTGCGAGTTGGAGTGCATGGACAGCCCCAGGCCAAAGGCCTCGCAGGTCTTGGCCAGCGCCTGCGTGGCGCGCAGGCCGCCCCAGTAATGGTGGTCGGAGAGCAGGATTTGCACTGCGTCGAGTGGCAGCGCGCGGCGCAGCTCGCTCCAGTTGGTCACCACCATGTTCGTGGCCAGCGGCATGCCGCTGGCGCGATGCACCTGGGCCATGCCTTCCAGCGTGGGCGTGGGGTCTTCGTAGTATTCCAGGCTGCCCTGCAACCTGTCGGCCACCTTGAGGCTGGTCGCCAGGCTCCAGTTGCCGTTCGGGTCGATGCGCAAGGGCCGGCCGGGAAACGCGGCCTTGAGCGCCAGGATGGCATCGGCTTCCTGCATCGGGTCCATGACGCCGGCCTTGAGCTTGATGCTTTCAAAGCCGTACTGCGCAATCATGCTCTGCGCCTGGGCCACGATCTGCGCCGGGTTCAGCGCCTCGCCGTACGGGTCGGGCGCGTACTCGGGGTCTACCGCGGCATTCCATTTGTAGAACAGGTAGGCGCTGTAGGCCACCTTGTCGCGGACCTTGCCGCCGAGCAAGTCCACCAGCGGAATGCCCAGCGTGCGCGCCTGCAAGTCCAGAAACGCGACTTCAAACGCGGAGTAGGCGCTGCTGGCCAGATGGCTGCTCAGCGAGCCGGGCGCGAGTTCCATCTCCCCGTGCGCGGTGGTTTGCGCCATGGCCTGGGCGGCATGGCGCTGCACCTGTTGCCAGAGGCGGTGCAGGTCAAAGGCGCTGCCGCCCGCCAGGCCGTGCTGGCAGCGCGTGAGCAGGGACAGCAGCGCCGCGTCGCCATAGGTCTCACCCAGGCCCACCAGTCCGTTGGCCCCCTCGACCTCGATGATGGAGCGCAGGCCAAAAGGCTCGTGCACGCCTGCCGCGTTGAGCAGGGCGGGGTCCCGGATGGCAATCGGGGTGACCCGGATGGCGCTGATTTTCATGTTCGCTTGGCCTGCATCGTGGCAGTGGGTTAGCGGGTTAGCGGGTTAGCGGGCTGCCAGAACCAGGTTGGGCAACCACATCGAGAAAGCCGGCACGTAGGTCACGAGCAGCAGCGCGGCGATCATGGCGCCGTAGAAGGGCCAGATGGTCCGCATGACGTGCCCCACGGAGACGCCGCCGATGGTGCAGCCGATGAACTGCACCGTCCCCACCGGGGGCGTGTTCAGGCCCAGGGCGCAGTTGACGAGCATGACGATGCCGAACTGCACCGGGCCCATGCCGAATTGCTGGCAGATGGGCAGGAAGATGGGGGTGCACAACAGAATCGTCGCGGCCATGTCCAGAAAGGTGCCGAGCACGAACAGCAGGCCGTTGACCATCAGGAAGATGAGCCAGGGCTCGTGGGTCAGCGTGGTCAGCATTTGCCCGGTGAGCTCGGCCACGCCGTACAGGCTGATGAGGTAGCCGAAGGTGGAGGAGATGCCGATCAGCAGCAAGATGGTTCCCGTGGTCTTGACGGCCTTGGTCGCGGCTTTCAGGAAATGTTCCCGGCGCAGGGTCTTGTAGATGAAGACGGTGAGCACCAGCGTGTACAGCACCGCGATCGCCGCAGACTCGGTGGCGGTGAAGACCCCGCTCAGGATGCCCACCAGAATCACCGCGACCACCAGCAGGCCCGGTACCGAGGCCGCAAAGGAGCGCCCCACGATGGCCCAGCCCGGGAAGCTGCCCGCGGGGTAGCCGCGGCGCACCGCGACCAGGTACGTCGCGGCCAGGTTGCTCAAGGTCAGAATCAGCGCCGGCAGGAGACCGGCCAGGATCAGCGCGGCAATCGATACCTTGCCCCCGGTTGCCAGCGTGTAGATGATCATGTTGTGGCTGGTGGGCATCAGGGCGCCGACCAGCGCCGCGTGGGTGGTCACGTTGACGGCGTAGTCCGCGTGGTAGCCCTCTTTTTTCATCATCGGGATCATGACCGCGCCCATCGCGGACACGTCTGCGCCGGGCGATCCCGACACCCCGCCGAACAGGGTGCAGGCGAGCACGTTGCTCATCCCCAGGCCGCCGCGCACATGGCCGATCAGGCTGCGCGCGAAGTCGACGATCTTGTCCGCAACGCCGCCATGGAGCATGAGTTCGCCGGCAAAGATGAAGAAGGGAATGGCCAGGAAGGAAAAAATGCCCATCCCGGAAATCATTTGCTGAAAGCCGACTGCCAGCGGCAGCCCTTCGTAGAGCAGCGTGGCCAGGGCCGCGAGACCCATGGAAAAAGCCACGGGCACGCCCAGCAGCAGCAATGCCGTAAAGCCCAGTGCGAGGATGAGGAGTGCGGTGGTCATGGAATCATTTCCAGGCAGGCTCGACTTCGACCCCTTGGGCCAGGGCCATGATGTGTTCCAGCGAGAACATCGCGATGAGGGCGCCGGACAGGACGGCGGGCAGGTATTTCCAGCCCTCGGAAATGCGCAGCGTGGGCAGGCGGTAGGCCCAGACGGATTCGGCCATCGCCGCGCAATTCCAGGCCATGGCAAGGCCGAACAGCAGGACCAGCGCGTGGATCAGGTACTCCATGCGCCGGCGCAGCGGCGCGGACGCCAGCACCAGCATGGACTCCAGGCCGATGTGGCCGGCGTCGCGCACGGCGACCGCCGTGCCGAGCATGGTGACCCACAGCACCATGAGCAGGGCCAGGCTCTCCGCCCAGGTCGGGGTGTTGTTCAGCACGTAGCGGCCAAAGACCTGCCAGCTCACGGCCGAGACCAGCGCAACCATGCCCGCGACGCCCAGCCACATGCAGGCGTAGGCCAGGCGTTTGCAAAGGCTGGTGTAGAGCGTCATGGCGCGTTCCTGGCTACTTGGTGTCCTGCGCGCGCCGGACCAGATCCTTGAGCTTGGGATCGGTGATGAACTTGTCGTAGACGGGTTGCATGGCGCGGCGAAAGGAGGCCTTGTCCACTTCCACGATCTGCGCACCGCCGGCCTTCACGGCGGCCAGGGATTTCTCCTCGCGTTCGTCCCAGAGCTTGCGCATGTAGGGGACGGACTCCTTGGCCGCCTGGCGGATCGCCTGCTGGTCCTGTGCGCTCAGCCGGTCCCAAACGCGCTTGGAAAACAGCAGGATTTCCGGGGCCATGGAGTGCTCGGTCTTGGCGTAGTAGCGCGCCACCTCGTAGTGGCGCGAACTTTCGTACGACGGGTAGTTGTTTTCTGCTGCATCGACCAGGCCGGTTTTGAGCGCGGTGTACACCTCGCCGTAGGGCATGGGCGTTGCGTTCGCGCCCATGGCCTCGATCAGCGATACCCACAGGTCGGACTGCTGGACGCGGATTTTCATGCCCTTGACGTCGGCCAGCGATTGCAAGGGCTTCTTCACCGAGTAGATGGAACGCGAGCCGCTGTCATAAAAAGCCAGCGCAATGAAACCCTGCGCTTCGCAGTCTTTGAGGATTTCCTCGCCGATGGCGCCATCGAGCACGCGGCGCATGTGTTCGATGCTGCGAAACAGGAAGGGCATGGTGGGAACCATGGTCGCGGCGCAGATGTTGTTCATGGGCGCGACGTTCACGCGCGTCATGGCGATGGCACCGATCTTGGTCTGCTCGATGGCGTCCTTCTCGGTGCCCAGCTTGCCGCCGGAGAACACCTGGATGCCGTGTTTGCCATTGCTCAGCCGCTTGAGCGTTGCGCCCATTTGCCGGACCGCCAGGGTCGTGGGGTAGTCGTCCGGATGGGCTTCTGCCGAGCGGAATTCGGTGGCCTGGGCGGCCAGGCCGACGCCGGCCAGCGCGATGCCGGCGGCCAGCAGCGCGCGGCCAGGCAGAGGGGGGATTTTCATGCGGGTCTCCTGGGTTGAAATCATGGGCAACGCCGGTTCTCCGTGCTCTGTCTAGGCGCATCGGTAAGGGGTTTCGGGCAGGCCCGAGACCCCGGGGCGGGCCACGAAGACCGCGCCGCCGAGCGCCACGTCGTCGCCCTGCGGCCGGTCCGGGCGGATCGAGGTGATGAACAGCAGGTCCAGCCCCGGGCCGCCAAAGCTGCACATGGACGGCTTGCTGGTGGGCACGGCAAGGGAGCGATCGAGGCGCCCCTGCGGCGTGAAGCGGTGCAGCACGGCGGCGTCGTTGCCGCAGATCCAGTAGCAGCCCTCGGCGTCGATGGCCGCGCCATCCGGGCGCCCCGGCAGGGCGCGCATGTCGGCAAACACCGTGCGCGGCCCCGGCGTGCCGTCGTCGTGCAGCGGCATGGACCAGATGCGCTGCACGCCGGGGTGGCTGTCGCTGAGGTACATGGTGGCGCCATCGGGGCTGAAGGCCAGCCCGTTGGGCGTGACCAGGCCCGACACCAGCGGCGCCGACAGGCCGTGCGGGTCCATGCGATACAGGCTGCCCGCGGGCTGCGCCAGCGCCGTGTCGCGCAGCATCGTCCCCGCCCAGAATCGGCCCTGGCGGTCGCAGCGGCCGTCGTTGAAGCGCATTGCGGGTCGGGGGTGCCCGATGCGCGCGAGCCGCTGCGCGCCCAAGCTGCCGTCGGCGCCGGGTTGCAGCTGGAACACCCCGGTTTCCATGCCGGCAACCAGGCCGCCATCCGCGTGCAGACCCAGACAGGCCAAGCGTTCGCCCGCCTCCCAGCTGCACAGCCGGCGGTCCGGAAACGACCAGCGGCGCAGCGCACGGCCTTCGATGTCCACCCAGTAGAGCGCCTGCTCGGCGACGCTCCATACCGGGCTTTCGCCCACCTGGTCCCGGTGGTCCGACAGCAGCAGATCCATGGGCTCATTCGGGCGGGCCGGTGCGCACGAAGGCACCCCCCTGGTAGATCACGGCCGGATCGCTGATGTCCGGGTGCGGGTCGGCGGCCTCGATCCGGGCGCGAAACGGCTCCGAGCTGTCCTGCGGGCGGTAGCCGATATGGCGCGCCAGGCGGTTGTCCCACCAGGTGGCGGCGTTGTCGCTTATGCCGTAGAGGGTGCTATGCCCCACCAGCGGCGCGGTCAGGCTGGCCACGACCAGGCGCTCCAGATCGTCGTGGCTCATCCAGGTGGCCAGCATGCGGCGATCGCGCGGCTCGGCAAGGGACGAGCCGATGCGCAGGCACACGCTCTCGATGCCGTAGCGGTCGAAGTAAAGCCGCGCGAGGTTTTCGCCAAACGCCTTGGACAGGCCGTACAGGCCATCGGGGCGGACCGGGTCGTCCGGGCCCACCACCTGGTCCTGCCGGTAGAAGCCGGTCACATGGTTGGAACTGGCAAACACCACGCGCCCGACCCCCTGCTTGCGCGCGGCCTCGTACAGGTTGTACACGCCGACGATGTTCGCCTGCAAAATCGGCTCCCAGGGCTGCTCGGTGGACACGCCGCCCAGATGCACCACGGCCTGCACCCCTTCGAGCAGGCGCAGCATGGCGCCCGCGTCCTCCAGTTGCGCCGGGCACAACTCCTCGCCCGGCTCCGCGCAGCCAAGCGCCTCCCTGTCCGAGACGCGCAACACGCTGCAATAAGCTTTCAGCCGCGTGCGCAGCACGCGCCCAAGCCCGCCGGCGGCTCCGGTGAGCAATACACGGTGGAATCGGATCGGGGTCGGGTGGCAGGGCATGGCAATCCCAAAACTTCTTGCTACAGTGGCGCTGGCATTGCTGAAATGTCATCAGTCATCGTACAACTCCGCCGCAATGTACCCCGTCTCCTCCCCGCTGCTGCCTAGGGATAACACCAGGAAATGAGCACCGACACCGCGCCGCGCCGCAGGCCCCGCACCCTGGCCCTGGAACTGGTCGATGCCCTGGGCGAGCGCATTCGCGACGGCCGCCTGGTACTGGGCGACAAACTGCCCACCGAGGCCGCGATCATGGCCGAATTCAGCGTCAGCCGGACGGTGGTGCGCGAGGCCCTCTCCAAACTGCAAGCCTCCGGGTTGGTGGAGACGCGGCACGGCATCGGCACCTTTGTGCTCGGCCTGGAACAGGCGCCGGGCTTCCGGATCACGCCCGAGCGGTTCAGCACCCTGCGCGACGTGATCGCCGTGCTGGAACTGCGCATCGGCGTGGAAACCGAAGCCGCCGCGCTCGCCGCGCAGCGCCGCACGCCCGCGAACATCCAGACCCTGCGCGCGGCGCTCGACGCCCTCACGACCGCGGTGGACGCGGGGCACGACGCCGTGGCCGCAGACTTCCAGTTCCACCTGGAGATCGCACGCGCCACGCAAAACAGCCACTTTGCAGAACTCATGGGAACGCTCGGCAGCATGATCATTCCGCGCGCGCGCCTCGATTCCACCGACGCCCCGGACGACGAACGCAAGCAGTACCTGCGCCGGGTCAACGGCGAGCACGAGAGCATCTACGACGCCATCGTCGCCCAGGACCCGGACGCCGCGCGCGCCGCCATGCGCACCCACTTGGCAAACAGCCGCGAGCGCCGCCGGCGCGCGCAGGCTGGTGCGCATTGAGAGCCGGCTGAGCTCCGGGCAAGGCATGCGCACAGAGTTTTTTTCAATTCAGGTATGAGTCTGAACGAGGGGTGTGACCTCCGGTGGCGGCGGCCGCGAGGCCTCTGCCGCAATGTGCGCGGCGAAAGTGGTCACAAAGTATTCCAGGCCCGAGAGGGGAGAGAACTCCGCGTATGCGCCGATTTCGGCCGAGTTCAGCGGCGTGGCCAACAGCGCGGCGGCGGCGTAAAGCCCTTCCTTCACAAGCCTCCGGCAAAGCTGGTCGTAGCGCTGGATGTACGAGGCATCGCGCCACTCTGGAAAGACGTTGAAGTGCGGCTGGGCGGTCCGAATGGGGCAGCGCGATTCGTCCTCATCGCCAACCACCATGAGCCAGCCAAGAAATGGCCGGGGCTGGTCGCCAAGCGCGCCTTCGCGCCATGCGGTCCACAGGCAATGCGCGACTCCGATGGCCTCTTCGGTGCGGTTGTTGTAGTTGTTCCCGTAGCTGCCGACTTGCGACTTGAACTCGAGCGCCGCGACCAGGCGGTTGCCGCGCATGACGACCACATCCCATTGCTTCGTGGGACGGAAGTAGCCTGGCAAAACCACGAGACCCTTGTCGATGTGTATCTGCGCATCATGCAGTCCATTGGCCCTGACAAGACTCTGCATCAACGCCAGAAAGCCGTTGAGGTTGTTGCCGGCGGTCACGGCGCCGCGCGCTCCCCTGTCGATGTTGCCAGTCTCTTCCTGCTTTCGCGCCGCAGCCTCCCGGTTGCCCCAAAACGCCTTGATCGCGTCGCGCGCCTGCTCGCGGTAGTTCGCCAAATCAAGAGCCATTCGCCTTCTCTTTTGCTATTTGCTGTTCTTCTGCCGTGAGGCCATAGAGCTCAAACGTCGCCGCGTCGCATGCGGACACGTCGAGCGCCTGAGCCGCTTTCACAAGCCGCTCGCGCAGGGCGCGGGGCACGTCTTCCCAGAGGGGAAGTCTGATCCGACGCAGATACTGGGCCTGGAACCGCAGGAACCCTCCCCGCATCTTCGTCGAGTACGTGGAGATGAAGAGCCTCGTCAAGCTGGAGAGCAAGACGGCTTGCAGCACGCGCAAGTCCCAAGCGTCCGACACCACGTAGTAGAGGTTGTGGTGCGGGTAGAGCAGCCCTGGCTCGTAGACGACCTGGGCGTCGCCCTTGATGTCTGGAATGAGAAGTTTCGGCCGATTCGCCAGCGACGGCGTGATGCGGTCAATCGTCCGATACCAACGCTTCGCATCATTCCTCGCGACGTGCCGGCCCGCAATCGCCGCCCGATGGGTCTCGAGGTAGACGGCCAGCTTCGGGTAGTCACGAAGATCGACGAGCGGCCCCTCGTCCGTGAAGGGGTTGACCACGCCATAGCCGCGCCACTCGACATGGCCGGTCACGATGTCGCGGGTCATGGCCAGCGGCAGCTTGCGGCTCGGCTCAATGTCGAGCTCGTCGAACTTGGCGACGTAGACCTTGTCGGCTCCGGTGGCGACGCCGATTCCGACCTTGCATCCAGCCTCTTCCAGAGCAGGGAAGGCCTGCTCGATGCGGCGCACCAGGCTTGTCGCGTCGGAAAATTGCAGCACCCAAGGCGCATCGCCCTTGGCCACGTCGTCAAGGCTGTGCACCGACGGTGGCAGTTCCTTTGTTTGGCCTCGCAGGGTCTCTGCCAGGTCGCGCAGGTAGGTGGTTTCGATTTTCGGGCGCGCCGCGACCAGCGTGGGGCCGGGGCTGGCCCGCTCGATCATCGTGATCGCTGGATAGGCCACGACTTCGGAGCGGAAGGCGGGTGTGTCGAACATGTCGACATAGGCTTGCAGGTGGAACTCGCTGGCGACCATCGCACGCAGCGGGCCTCCGTATCGGTTCTTCATCCACCTGTCGGCGCAAATGAAGGAGAGCTTCCCCGCTGGCTTCAAGAGCCGCAAGCTGCGCTCGATGAACGGGATGTATAGGTCGGCGCGGTCGTAGAGGGTCACGTAGCGGCGGCGGTATTCCCGCAGCAGCGCGGCGGGGATCAGTTCCTGCCTCACGTAGGGCGGGTTGCCAATGACGAAGTCGAACGACTCGGGCAGCGGCGCCAAGAGGAAATCGCCATGCCTGAGCCACTTGTCGGCAAGCCTGGCCGCTTCGGCAGCCTCGATTCCGTTCGATGCGAGGAGCTGCAGCGCCTGCGCGCGAGTCTGCGCGAACGAGCTCGCGTGAAGCTCCACGGCCCGAATGCATCCATCCAGCGGGGGAACCTCCACGCCGCGCTCTCGCGCAGAGGCGGTGGCGGACAGGAGCCGCGAGATGGCCGCCAAGAGGAATTCCCCGCTGCCGAACGACGGCTCGAGGAGGGACTTGGTGTACAGGGCGCTCGAAGGCGAGTAGCCCACAAGGTCCAAAATGAACTCGACTACTTCGGGGCGCGTGAAGATCGCGCCGCGCTCCTCGCCCCCTGCTCCGTGCGCAAGCTCCCGCACAGCGTCCGTCACCGGGCACATGCCTGGGAGGCCCGGTTGGTCGAGCAGCAGTTCGAATTGATCCATGGATTTCTTCACAAGAAGAGATGCCATTATCCGGGTTCCCCCGGCAGTCCCTAAGCTCGAAAGAACTCCGAACAACTCGCTGATAAGGCCAACGCAGCAAGCGATGGCGTTACAAGCGTTGGCAATCTGCGCGACGTGATCGCCGTGCTGGAACTGCGCATCGGCGTGGAAACCGAAGCCGCCGCGGTGGACGCGGGGCACGACGCCGTGGCCGCAGACTTCCAGTTCCACCTGGAGATCGCACGCGCCACGCAGAACAGCCACTTTGCGGAACGCATGGGAACGCTCGGCAGCATGATCATTCCGCGCGCGCCTCGACTCCACCGACGCCCCGGACGACGAACGCAAGCAGTACCTGCGCCGGGTCAACGGCGAGCACGAGAGCATCTACGACGCCATCGTCGCCCAGGATCCGGACGCCGCGCGCGCAGACCGGCGCGCAGCCAACCCATCCCGTCAGTAATTTCCCGTAGAGCCGTCGAATGACTCTGGTTGTACGATGACTGGCAAGACAACCCACCAGCCCCGCCCATCCCGCCCATGACCCCCGAAGAACTCAAAAGCGTGCTGCAAGCCGGCCTGCTGTCGTTTCCGCTGACCGACTTCGACAGCGCACTGCGCTTCGCCCCCGGGCCCTACGCTGCGCGCCTGGAATGGCTCCAGCCCTACGGCGCCTCGGCGCTGTTTGCCGCCGGAGGCACCGGGGAGTTCTTCTCGCTCGCGCCCCGCGAATTCAGCGCCGTGGTGCAGGTGGCGCTCGATACCTGCCGCGCGCGCACCCCGATCATTGCCGGCGCCGGCGGCGGCACCACGCTGGCCATCGAATACGCGCAGGAGGCCGAGCGCCTGGGCGCGCAGGGCATTCTGCTGCTGCCCCACTACCTCACCGAAGCCAGCCAGCAGGGTCTGGTGGCGCACGTGCAAGCGGTGTGCCAGAGCGTGCGCATCGGCGTCATCGTCTACAACCGGGGCGCCTGCCGGCTCACGCCCGCGAGCCTGCTCACCCTGGCCGGGCGCTGCCCCAACCTCGTGGGCTTCAAGGACGGCGTGGGCGACATCGAGGCCTTTGTCTCCATCCGCCAGACCCTGGGCGAGCGCTTTGCCTACCTCGGCGGCCTGCCCACCGCCGAAGTCTTCGCCGGCGCCTACCAGGCCATGGGCTGCCCCGTGTACTCGTCGGCCGTTTTCAACTTCATCCCCCGGACGGCGATGGCGTTCTACGCCGCCCACGCCGCCGGCGACGGCGCCACCTGCGAGCGCCTGCTGCGCGAGTTCTTCCTGCCCTACATCGCCCTGCGCAACCAGGGCCCGGGCTACGCCGTGTCCATCGTCAAGGCCGGCGCCGCGCTGGCGGGCCATGGCGCCGGCCCGGTGCGGCCGCCGCTGACCGACCTCAGCCCCCCCGAAGTCGAACACCTGCGCGCGCTGATGACGCCGCTGGGCGCGCAATGAGCCCGGGGGGACGCGAACCGCATGCTCCGTCCCCCAGGCGCCGGGAGGCGTTTGCGCTCTTCTCCGGCCGCGTCCCCGGGTGTAGATAGAATTTGCGCACCACCCGCGACCCGGCCCCCTTGCCGGGTTTTCCAGAATTGGACGGGAAAATCCGCCGTGAGAGCCTGCCGCTTTCCCGGCGCCATCCATCCGGGCGCTCCCGTCGCCTGCCCCAACGATGGCAAATCCTGAAGGGACATTCATGGCAATCGAGACCACAGCACCCAAGGCAAGGCTTCAGGGCCGCATCCAACGCGTCAGCATCAACGGGTTTCGCAGCCTGGCCGACGTGCGCGACCTGGAACTTCCCCAGTTGACCGTACTGATCGGGGCGAATGGTTCGGGCAAGTCAAACCTCATCCGCTTCTTTGAAATGCTCGCCTGGATGCTCCGCGGGCAGAACCTGCAGGAGTTCGTCACGCGCAATGGCGGCGGCGACGACCAGTTGTACATGGGCGCGCGCCGCACCCCGCGCATGAACGGCGAGATCAGCATCATCACGGACCGGGGGGTCAACGACTACCGCTTTGGTCTGGCGCACGTGAGCGGCAACGACACGCTGATGTTCGTCGACGAGGCGTACCGCTACTCGGGCCGCCAGTTCGAGACCAAGGCCAAATGGATGCTGTTGCAAGCCGGAGGTCGGGAAGCCAGCTTGGTTGCGGCCAACCACCAGACCGCGCGCGTGGTGGTGAGCCTGCTCAAACGCTGCACCACGTACCAGTTCCACGACACCTCGGCGCACGCCAACATCAAGCTGCCGTGGGACATGACGGACTTCACCTGGCTGCGTTCGGACGGGGCCAACTTGGCGCCGATCCTGCTGCGCATGCAAGAGACGCAGATCAGCCGCTACAAGACCATCGTGCAGCAAATCGCGCGCGTTCTGCCCGGCTTCGCCGAATTTGAATTGCAGCCGGCCTACGGCAAGCTGGCCTTGCGCTGGCGCAGCGTCCACAGCGAGAAGACCTTCGGTGCGCACCTGACTTCGGACGGGTCCTTGCGGCTCTTCTGTCTGCTGACCCTCTTGAACCTGCCGGAAGAGATGCTCCCGGACGTCATGTTCTTCGACGAACCCGAACTCGGGCTGCACCCGCACGCCATCGAATTGGTTGCCGAAATGATCAAGACGCTCGCCAAAGCGCGGCAGATATTCATCGCCACGCAATCGCCCCATATGGTCGATTGTTTTGCACTCGACGACGTGATCGTGGCAAACAACCACGACGGCGCAACCCAGCTGCGAACGCTGCCGCATGAGCATTATCAGCGCTGGCTGGACGAGGAGTATTTTGTTTCCGACGTCGGGCTCAGCGAGCCAGCGGCGCAGGGGATGTGAAGCGGCTGCCTGTTGGGGGTTTGTGGTGTTTCAGGGGGTGGCTGGCCATCCTTGATTTCTGCTTCAAGCACAGTGAGCGGTGTTTTCCGGTGGCTGGTGCCAAGCAGGGCTCCTGTCGCCCATAATCGAAAAAGTTCACACCATGCTGATAAAACACATCAAACTCACCAATTTCCTGAGTTATGGAAATCATTCCGAGTCCATCCCGCTGGGGCCCTTGAATGTGATCATTGGCCCCAATGGCTCAGGCAAATCAAACTTGTTGGAGGCCATTGAACTGATCAAGTCCACGCCCAAAGATCTGATTGCACCCATCAGGGATGGCGGTGGTGTGCGGGACTGGCTATGGAAAGGCCGCACTCCACCCATGCCTGCCTCATTGGATGTAGTCATTGATCATCCGGGAGAAATAAACAACCTTCGCTATTCACTGAGTTTTACTGAAGTATCCCAAAGATTCGAGCTCATTGAAGAGCGTATTGAAAGAGCCGAACCGGATCCTGGTCATACGAAGCCTTATTTCTATTACAGATTCGAGGACGGACACGGCATACTGAATGTCAAGAACGAAGACCGCAGGCTCCGACGAGAGGACATTGAACCCAATCAGTCCATTCTTTCGCAGCGGAAAGACCCCGATCAATACCCGGAGCTTACATTTCTGGGCACCACGTTAACGAAGATTCACCTCTATCGTGAATGGTGCTTTGGTCGTTTCACGGCGGCAAGAATATCGCAGAAAGCGGACCTGCCCAACGATTTTCTGGAACCTGACTGCAGCAATCTGGGTCTGGTTCTGAACCGTCTGCAAGAAAACCATGATCTTAAAAAGCGACTCATCGAGGAATTGCGTGCTTTATACGAAGGAATTCAGGACTACTACGTAAAAATTGACGGAGGCACTGTCCAAGTCTTTTTTCAGGAGCAGGTAAATACCCGCATCGTTCCGATTTCGGCCACCAGGCTATCGGACGGCACGTTGCGCTACCTGTGCCTGCTCGCCATTCTCTGTCATCCCGATCCGCCACCGTTGGTATGCATTGAGGAGCCCGAGTTGGGGCTGCACCCCGATGTATTGCCAAAGCTGGCCCAGCTTCTCAAGGACGCGTCCGAGCGTACACAGTTGATCGTCACCACCCATTCCGATGTATTGGTTGATGCGTTCACCGATCAGCCCGATGCCGTCTTGGTAGCAGATAGGGGGGAGGAGGGAACCACCCTGACCCGACTCGACAAGGAAAAACTCAAACCATGGCTGGAGAAATATCGCCTGGGGCAGCTCTGGACTCGCGGCGATATTGGGGGCACGAGATGGTGAAGCTTTTTGTCGAGGGCGGTGGAGGTGGACTTGAAAAGGAATGCCGTGAAGGATTCAGGAAATTCATCAAGAAGGCAAAAATAGAAAAACGCCCCCGCATTGTTGCCTCTGGTAGCCGTAGCAAGGCTTTTGATGATTATCGCATTGCCATAGACAACGGGGAAGAAGCGCTTCTCCTGATAGACAGCGAGGCACCGGTTGCGAACCAACATGATGCGGATGCCGATCAATGGAAGCCGTGGGCGCATCTGAGGAATCATCAGAACGATGCGTGGGAGCAGCCAGCGGGAGCTTCAGACACTGACTGTCATCTGATGGTCCAATGCATGGAAAACTGGTTTCTTGCAGACAGCACAACACTCAGAAAATTCTTCGGGCAAGGTTTCAAAGAAAACAAATTACCAGCCCACCGTCCGATCGAACAGGTGGCAAAGAATGAAGTCCACAGCGCACTGGCCAATGCGACCCGGGATTGCAAAACCAAGGGTTCATACAGAAAAGGCGCGCATTCATTCAAACTGCTGGCAGAAGTAGATCCGGACCGCATCACCGCTGCTTCGCCATGGGCAAAGCGCTTTGTCGATGCATTGAAAAAGAAAATGCATTCATAATATATCTGCTGCTTATAGCGCGATTACCGGCTGGGCCACCGCCATGCAAATTCTTTCCCCGGAAAAAGACCTTGGCAAAGTTGTGGCAGTCGATACCCTGATGACCAGCGGACTGCATCCATTCGTCTATCTCGGTGCAGGTCTCTTCGGTGCAGCCATGGGTTATTCAGAGGCACTGGTACTTGCCGCCATCGTCAGTGCCGTGGGGACTGCTGCCATCGGACTTGCCGCCATCCGGCGAATCCCCTTGCGGCAGCCAAGGCAATAACCGCTGTTCGCACTATCCGCCTGCGGCGCACGCAATCGCTTGCGTCGCCGGGTTTTTTCCCCCGCTCATGCCATGGGGCCGTCGGATGGAAAGCGCTCGCGCAGACCTTGCGTGGCGGAACGAAACAGCGCCTGGTCGGTACCGACCGCAACGAATTCAAAGCCCTGTTCGATGTAGCGGCGCGCGTCGGCTTCGACAACGGTCAGAATGCCGACGGCCTTGCCGGCGGCACGGCTGCGCGCATGGATGTCGGCGATCGCCGCCTGTACCTCGCGGTGCCCGGGATCGCCAAAATGCCCCAGCGCTGCGGACAGGTCGGCCGGGCCGATGAAGATGCCATCGACCCCCGGCACTTGCAGGATCTCATCGAGCGCGTCGATGCCCGCACGGCTTTCGATTTGCAGCAGCACGCACAGGTGCTCATGGATCTGCTGCGCGTACTCGGCGTGCGCACCGTAGCGGTTGCAACGCTGCGCGTTCGAGACGCCGCGGATGCCCAGCGGCGGGTAGCGGGTGGCGGCCACTGCCCGTTGCGCCGCTGCGGCCGATTCGATGAAGGGCAGCAGCAGGTTGACGAAACCGATGTCCAGCAAACGCTTGATGAGCACCGGGTCGTTGGCCGGCGGGCGCACGACCGGGGCGCTGCGGCTGTCCTTGAGCGCCATCAGCTGCGGGATCAGCGTCGTCAGGTCATTCGGGGCATGTTCGCAGTCGAGCAAAATCCAGTCGAAACCGGCCTGCCCCAGGATTTCAGTGGTGATGTGGCTGGTCAGAGAGGACCAGCAGCCGATCAGGCGCCGGCGGGCGAGGATGTCGCGCCGGAAGGAATTGGGCAGAGCGGTATAGGCCATGGCTTGTCTTCCGGATCAATCTGCCGTGATGCCGGCGCGCTGGATCACGGCCTGCCATTTGGCGATTTCGGCGCTGACGAAATCGCTGAACTGCCCGGGTGTGCCGCTGGCAACGACAAAGCCCGTGCCCTCCAGATACTGGCGCAGCTTGGGGGCTTGCAGGGCCTGCGCGGTGGCGTCGGCCAGGCGGCTGATCACCGCGTCCGGGGTGCCGGCCGGGACGGACAGGCCAAACCAGGAAACGACGTCAAAGCCCGGAATCCCCGACTCGGCCATCGTGGGGACCTGCGGGAACGCCGGGTTGCGCGCCAGGCTGGTGACCGCCAGCGCGCGCAACCTGCCGGCCCTTACGTAGGCCAGCGCGGTGTCGTTGTTCAACGCCATGATCGGCACTTGGCCGGCCATCACGTCCGTGATCGCCTGGGCATTGCCTTTGTAGGGCACGTGGGTGATTTGCAGGCCATGGGTCTGCTTGAACAGTTCCAGCGCCAGATGCCCCGAAGACCCATTGCCCGCGCTGGCATGCGCGTAGGCACCGGGCCTTTCCCTGGCCATGCGCACCAGGTCGGCCACCGTCCGGGCGGCAAACTGCGGGTTCACGACCAGCACGCTCGGCCCCGTGGCCAGCAATGCCACGTGCCTGAACGCGGCGTCCTTGTACGGCGTATTGCGCTGGAGGCTGTAGTTGGTGGCGTTCGAGCCAATCCCCGAGAGCAGCAGGCTGTAGCCGTCAGCGGGCGACTTGGCGACCTGGTCGGTCCCGATGCCGCCATTCGCCCCGGCCTTGTTCTCGACGACCACGGATTGCCCCAGGCTCTGGCCCAGTTCGCTCGCCAGCAGCCGCCCTATCGTGTCGGTGCTGCCACCCGGCGGGAACGGCACCATCAGTTTGATGGGCCTGGCAGGCCAGACCGGCGACTGGCCCTGCGCCGCAGGCAGGGCCAGGGCCAGCCCGGCAAGCAGACCCCACAAGGTTCGGGCAGGCCCCGGGAAGGAAATCGGCATGGATGTCTCCTGATGGCGCGGTGCGCGAGCGCCCGGGGGATAGTACCGCCGCGATCGATCAGCCGACTGGGTATGCCAGTGCCACGGTCAATCGGCCTCGATGCCGGCACGCAGGGCGGCCAGCGTGATGCCTTCGCGGGCGACGAGCTCGCTGCTCACGGCCAGGACGTTGCTGCCAATGTAGGCGGCGGTGCTGGCCACGCGCAGGCGCCATGCTGGTCAAGACAAAGCGATCCTGACCGCTCAGCATGCGCTGTGCATGAGCACCCGCACGCTCAAGTCGGCACGCTGGTCTGGCGCCATGCGCAACGGGTCATATATCGAGGCCGTGAGCCTCAATTCCGAACGCGATGCAGGAATCAATCAGGTGCCGGCCGGGCGTTTCGTACCCCGGCATCGAGTGCCGCCCTTGCGGCTTGCCCCAGCATTTCGTCGCTGGCGGGTTGCTCGACGATAAACTTTCGGTAGTCGGGGAAACTGCTTGACATTGAGAAAAAACCAAACGACTTTTCCCGGCTGCTATTGGAGAAGGAATACATGTCCTTGGTGCGACGGCTGCTGGAATGGCGGGCGTCCTCATAGAGTTCCTTCAGGTTTTTGCAACCCGTCATTTCCAGCGCCTTGCGTTGGGCGAGCCAGAGAGGCCATGCGATTGAGCACGCCCGCACGGATGGCGACCTCGGTAGCCTGCGAGCCAATCGTGCGTACCCACAGGAAATGGCTGGTCAGCGTCTTCAGACGGTACATCAGGTTCTCCACCAGCGAGCGCTTGTGGTAGCCGCTGGCTTTTTTCCATTCGCGTCGGCCGCTCTCTGCGATCTTGTCAATGGCCGCATTGCGCCAAGTTGCGCCCGGCGTGGCCTGCGGCCAGGGCATGGCCCCCTCGCGCGGGGGAATCGAGGGGGTCGCATTGCGCGCGGCAATCTGCGCGTGGCACGCCTTGGTGTCGTAGGACCCATCGCCGCCGACGATGTCAAAGCAATTTCTCCCGTCTTCGATGGCAAGCGTTTTGACAATTCAGGATAGTACCCCTCTGCCTAACATGGATTACCGAACTCTAAAAGCCTTCTTTCAAGGTTTGACGCGGAAGCTCGGCGATGCCATGAGATGGACAATGCGAATCTGCCAGCTACTCATGCCTTACTGCGAAAAGCGTCGTCGTGCTCGCCCCGACGCACGATGTTGGTCGATAGCAGCGTAACCGGGCCAGCGCGCAATAGGTTCATGGCCGACACAATCATCTCCGCCGCGCGCGCGTCGTTGATGGAGTCTCCGGGGATATCAAGCAGGAAGTCCTCGCCATAGACGTGGCCGCCATTGGTGAAATCCACGCGGAAGGTGAGCTTGACCCGGTGGCTGGAGTCCGGTATTGCCCGGTAGGGCACTGCGTGCGGGTCGGGGTGGAAAACCGCGCATGGCGCCGCTGGGCTGTTCACGGGGTACTCACTGGTACGGGTTCGTCGGCTCTTGAACAGTGCGCCGATTCTAGGGCCGAACACGTTCATGCACAGACCGCTGATGACCAACAGGGCCGCAAGCAGCTTCCAGTCCTGCAACTTTTCTCCGAGGACGATCGCGGAGGAGGTCATGCCCACGATCGGGACTAGCAGGGTCAGCGGCGCCACCGAGGCCGCGGGATAGCGGCTCATCAGCCAACTCCAGACGGCGTAGCCCAGAAGCGTGGTGGGATAGACGAGATAGGCAATGGCGCCGACCGACAGCAGGCTCATGTGCTGCAGGCTGGCAGCAATGCGGTCCGGTCCCTCCAGCACCAGCGACAGCAGCAGCAGCGGGGGCGCCGCGACCATGCTGCCCCAGATCACTAACGCCAGCACGTTGATTTCCTTGAAGCCTTTCGCGATGATGTTGCCCACGCCCCAAGAGACCGCGGCCAGCAGCACGAACAGCAGGCCCATGGCGGTCAGGTCACCGCCCACATTGAAGGCGATGATAGCGATGCCCAGGAAAGCGACGATGGCACCCAGCAGCTGGAAGGCGGCAGGCCGCTCGCCGAGGAAGGCAGTGGCCAGGGCAATGGTCACGAAAACATGGACCTGCAGAGCCACCGAAGCCAGCCCGGCCGAGACGCCAAAGTGCATGCCGCTGAACAGAAACGCGAATTGCATGGCGAAGATGACCAGGCCGTACTGGAATATCTTGTGCCACGGAAGGTCGGGGCGCTTGAAGAAGAAGATCGCGGGCAAGGCGGAGAGGGTGAAACGCAGGAAGCAGAGAAAGATCGGCGGGATTTCCTTGAGCCCCAGCTTGATCACAACGAAGTTGAAACCCCAGATGAGGATGATGCCCAGGGCAGCCAGAAGATGGCTGAATTTGAGGTTAGTCATGCGTTTTTCCTTTGTACTGTTCGACCGCGACCTTGATGCCCTGAAGCAGCTTTTTCACGACCGCTAGCAAATCGTCGTGCGTGATGATGAGCAGTGGTAGCAGACGCAGCACCGCGCCGTGGCGGCCGCCGGTTTCGATGATGAGCCCCAGGCGCAGGCATTCCCGCTTAATCATCTTGGCCAGCGCGCCGTTGGCCGGCCGACTGCTCAGGGCATCGGGGGCGCCATCGGGGTTGACGATCTCCAGTCCCCACATGAGGCCGCGCCCGCGGATGTCGCCAATCTGCGGAAAATCGCTGGCGATGGCGCGCAGGCATTTCTCCAGGAGGAGTCCTTTCGAGCGGCTTTGCTCCGCGAGGTTTTTCTGCTGAATGAATTCCATGGTCGCGGTACCGGCGGCCATTGCGATCTGGTTGCCGCGGAAGGTGCCCGCGTGCGCGCCGGGCTGCCATACGTCGTAACGTTTGTGGTAGAGCAGTACCCTGTTGGACAAGGGCTGCGGTTGGTTCGTCGTCGTTTCGCGTGAAAACTACACACGCATAGATGGAAACCGGCATGCACAATAGCTGCTGGTGGATGCTGGCAATGCCTTGGACCTATCCACAGGTCCACCGGGTGGGTGTTGAGCATGGGAGTGCCTGATGTCGAGAGCAGCGTGAATGTATGAAATTTGCGCAAGATATAACCCAATTTACTGTGGGCTGCAAACCTCCGCCTTGTTCACCATGCTGCGGTTCTGAAGGGACGGTTTCAGGCCCCCCAGCGAGGGTGGATTGATCGTCAGGAAATGGGGCTCACCCCGGATGGGGCGCGGCGCACGGCGATCGCGCACATCGAGCCATACATTGCGCAATTTTTTGCCACGCGCGCGGTGGCATCAGCCGTGTGCTCAAACGCTCTGACTATCCGTGGCTACAACCAACCGCCAACAGATTCACGCAGCTGGTTTCCCGCTGGCAGGTCAACCGTCTGGCAGTTGCCCCGCTGCGCCAAGCGTTGCATGGCTCCAGGCGCCCCGTTTGCGCGCAAGGACGCTCGCGCGGATAGGGCGTCGCTGTTCAGAGGTTCAGAGGAACAGGTAGCCGGCCCGGCCCATGGGGATGCGGATCATCCAGAGAACGGCCAAGTGCAGCGGGTAGTAGGCGTAGAAGGCCCAGCGCAGGCGCGGCAGGCGCAGATCCACGCGTGTGGCCAGGGCGAGCAGCGGCAGGGCCGCCATGGCCCAGAGGTTGCCGTTGAAGACCCGCAGCGCCGCGCAGGCCAACAGCGCGAGCGCTGCGGCCGTCCAGGTCGGCCGCTTTGCGTACGACCAGACGGCCAGGCCAAGGGCGACGGCCGGCCAGCAGTATTCGACCAGGCTGCCGCCCAGGACGAACACCGCGCCGGCACCGACCCACGGCAGCGCGCCGGTGCGCTCGAGCAGGCAGGCCGTGGCCGTGAGTACCAGGAGCATGAACATCACGTTCAGCGGCCAGAACCCGGCGTACAGGCCGCCCAGGGCCATGAAGGGCAGCGTGGCCAGCGCGCCGAAAACGCCCAGACGCAACATGCTGCGGCGGTACCGGCCGGGCACGTCCCCCGGCCGGGCCAGGTTGCAGGCCAGGACGAAGACGAAGATGGGGAGCGCGAGGCGGCCCGCCTCGAACAGCACCGGCAGCGTGGCGTTGAACAGGTACTTGTTCACGTGGTCGCCGGTCATCAGCGCGAGCGCGAGCCACTTCAGTCCTTCGCACGTTCCGTCGGCGACGACCAGGCGCGGCGGCGCAGCAGCCATGGCACGCATGGCTTGCCAGTTCATCGGGCCTTCCCTTGGTCGTCCATGGAAGGCGCCGTGCTGCGCGCTTCCTCGGTCTGCCGGGGCTGCGGTGCGGGCCGGGTCTGCGTGACGTCGCGCGTGACGAAACGCGCTTCGAGCCAGTCGGCCCACTTCGCCGCCTTGCGCATCAGGTCGGCGCGGTACCGCGCGTTGTGCTGCGGCGTGCGCGAGTGGTAGTTCGCGGCCCGGGTCCACAGGTCGCCCCGGTCGTCGCGGATATGCCCGCGCAGCCGCCAGGCGGCCAGATCAAATGCGTAGCAGCCGGCGGCGGCCACGTCGTTCGCCGTGATTGCGTACCGGCTCAGGTCGGCCAGGTACGCGGTGTTGAACTGCATGCTGCCCACGTCGTGCGTGCCGTTCGCGTTGCGCACCCACAGGCCGGGCCGGCCGCCTTCCTTTTCTGCAACGGCCAATACGATGTTCACCGGAACGCCGTATTTCACGGCGGCAGAGATCGCGCACGAGACGCGCTCCTGGAGTTGCGGCGGCAGGTCGGCAACGAAGGGCAGCATGGCGTCACGCAGTCTTTTCGCCGTGGATCCACCCACCAGTGTCCTGCCCCGAGTTGGCCCGGTATCGGCTCTGGCTGCGGGACGGCTCGATCTGCTGGGCCGTGTGGATCACCGATCGCATGGCCGGGGCGCGGGCCTCGGCGCGGGCCGTGGCCGCAAGCTTGTGCTGCATGTGCTCTTGCTCCTTGGGCGTCAGCCGTCGAACGCCCGGTAGGGTTGGGGAAACGCCAGGTCCTTCGTGACCACGACCTTGATGCGGTAGCTGGGCCGGATTTCCCGCGTCGGCGAGATGCCCAGGTTCTTCTCAATGCGTTGCGCCGTGACCAGGCCAAGCTGCTCGTCCAGGGCGTCGCTCAGCGCACCGTAGACACTGCTCACCGGGTCGCGGTGCTGGCTGTAGGAGACGCCGACGATCACGCCAGACATCAGGGAGGCCGATGCGAAGTGCCGCCGACGCTGCGTGTTCTCCGGGTCGTCGGGGTCCGTATGGTCGGCGCCGTCGGCGTCCGGTGTGGCGCCGACGTCGAGCGCCTTGCCGTCGGGAAACACGATGCGCTGCCACGCGACCAGCATGCACGTCTGGCCGTCGGCGACCGCGCACGAATACGCGCCGGCCAGGCGCGCGCCCTGCGGAATGAGCAGGTGCCTGCCGGTCGATGTGTCGTACACGTCCTGCGCGACCTGCGCGAGGATTTCGCCCGGCAGATCGGCGTTGATTTCCGCAATCAGCGTCGCCGGCACGACGAAGCCGGCGCGCAGCTCGAACGCTGTGCGCTGCGCTTGCGAGCGCTGCTCCTGCTTGCCTTGGTCGATCTGCGCCGTGCCGTTTCTGCCGCTGCCTGCGGTTTCTTGCGGGGGCTGCGCTGCCGCGCCCGCGCTGACCGCAGCCGCCTCCTGTTGGTCTGCGGCGCCGGGGCCGCTGCTGCGCTGGGGGGTGATTTGCTGCGGCTGCGCGGCAGTGCGGTCGGGCGTTGCGCCGCGCTGGACGAACGCGGCGACTTCGGGCGCGGTACCGGCGCCGGGGAAAGCGTCCGCGCGCGCGTTCTCGCCCATGGTCGGCAGGCCCTGCGCACCGGACTTGGCGCTGCCTGCCGCGCTGCCGCCGGGCGCATTGGGCGCAGGTCCGGGTCCGGGCGCAGGTCCGGATGCAGGTACGGGTCCGGGTGCAGGTCCGGATGCAGGCCCGGGTCCGGGTGCAGGTCCGGATGCAGGTCCGGGTCCGGGTGCAGGTCCGGATGCAGGCCCGGGTCCGGGTGCAGGTCCGGATGCAGGCCCGGGTCCGGGTGCAGGTCCGGGTGCAGGCCCGGGTCCGGGTGCAGGTCCGGGTGCAGGCCCGGGTCCGGGTGCAGGTCCGGGTGCAGGTCCGGGTCCGGGCGCAGGTCCGGATGCAGGTCCGGGTCCGGGTGCAGGTCCGGATGCAGGCCCGGGTCCGGGTGCAGGTCCGGATGCAGGCCCGGGTCCGGGTGCAGGTCCGGATGCAGGCCCGGGTCCGGGTGCAGGCCCGGGTCCGGGTGCAGGTCCGGGTGCAGGTCCGGATGCAGGTCCGGGTCCGGGTGCAGGTCCGGGTCCGGGTGCAGGCCCGGGTCCGGGTGCAGGTCCGGGTCCGGCTCTAGGTCCGGGTCCGGCTCTAGGTCCGGGTCCGGCTCTAGGTCCAGGTCCGGCTCTAGGTCCAGGTCCGGCTCTAGGTCCAGGTCCGGCTCTAGGTCCGGGCCCAGGTCCAGGTCCAGGTCCAGGTCCGGGTCCAGGTCCGGGTCCAGGTCCAGGTCCAGGTCCGGGTCCGGGTCCGGGTCCGGGTCCGGGTCCGGGTCCGGGTCCGGGTCCGGGTCCAGGTCCGGGTCCGGGTCCGGGTCCGGGTCCGGGTCCAGGTCCGGGCCCAGGCCCAGGTCCGGGTCCGGGTCCGGGTCCGGGTCCGGGTCCGGGTCCGGGTCCGGGTCCGGGTCCGGGTCCGGGTCCGGGTCCGGGTCCGGGTTCGGGTTCGGGTTCGGGTCCAGGTCCAGGTCCGGCTCCGGTAGCGGTCCCGGTCTTTGCGCCGCCTGCCCCGGTGCCGTGCCCGGCAGCCGCTTCGGGCTGAGCCGAAGCCTGCTTGCGGGCGGCTTCGGTGTCTGCCTGCGCCGGGTTCGTGGCGCCAGTGGTCGCGCGTCCCTGTCCTGCCCCGCCGCCAAAGCCCGCAGCCTGCGCGAATGGCGTTGCGCCGACGCCGGCGCCATCTCCCGACGCGGCGCCGCCGCCCGCGCCGGAGAATGCCTCCATGGCGTGCGTTGTGGCGGACAGGTTGGCATTCGCCTTCGAGACCGCCGCCATGAGCTCGTACGCGCCGCCGGCGGCCGACGCCGCCCCGGTGGCCAGGGCTTGGCTGGCGATGGAGACCGCGACTGCTGTCGTTCCCATGGCACCCGGCCCGGCGCCGGCGCCGATCTGGTAGGCGCCGATGCTGCCCACGCTCGCGCCGGTGATGATTCCGGAGATGCGAGGCGGAATCTTGTTCACCAAGGCCAGGAAGATGATCGCGACGACCAGCATCACGCCCATTTCATTCAGGTTGATTCCGACGTCCATGCGCCGGTAGTAGTCGTCGAGGAAGGTCTTGCCGATGCCCACCAGGAGCACCGTGGCAAAGAGCTGCGCGGCCAGGCCCAGAACGACCTTGTAGTAGTTCACCGCCATGTCCGAGGTCCAGCGCGAACCGCCAAAGCCCAGAAAGAACGCGCCGCCGTAGGCGAGCACCCAGCCCGAGGTGAGCAGCAGGAGCATGTGCACGCTGACCAGGGCCAGGATGATCAGGATCGCCAAGGCCATGGCAATGCCGCACAGGCTCTCCGTCGGACCCCATATCAGGGACTTGTCCAGCACCCTGTCGAAAATTTCAAAGCCTATGTCAACGACTCCCGAGGGCACGAGCGCATTGCCCGAGCCCGTCCCCCTCAGGTCCGTCGCTTTGCCGGCGATCTGCCGCAGCGACGCATAGATGGACAGGGCGAATTTCGGCCCGTTGGTCAGCGCCCACCAGAAGAAGCCGGTAAAGACCGTGAAGCGCAGGAATTCCGCGAAGAACTCGCCAATGTCGGCCTTGCGCAGGGCCAGCATGCCGAAGGTCCAGACCATCGAGATCACGACCAGCGTCCAGAAAAGCCAGGACGCAGCCTCGATGACGGCGCTGGCCCAGCCGCTGGCAGCGGCCGAGTAGAGCACCAAAATGCCATCGAACATGTCGACGTTGTCGATGGCCGCATGCGCATCGGGCGCGAAAAACGCCAGCCAGACGCACAGCAGCAGGGCCAGGGCTCTGGTGGTCATTCCCATCGTCGGCTACCTCTCCATCCGCCGCTCCCCTTACCAGGCGCGCTTCGAGCTGGCCCGGTATCGGTTCTCGCGCAGGTGCAGCGCTGCGGCGGTTTCCTGCGCCAACTTGTCGGCTTCGGCCTGCATCTTGGTCGCGAGTGCGTTGTTCTGCGCGATCATCAGCGCGCGCATCTGCAGGAGCTGATTCGACTGCTGGCTGGCGAGCTGGCTGGCGTAGCCGAGGGCCTGCATCTGGCCGGTCGCGCCCTGCGCGGCGGACTGCAGACGCTGCAGCGTGGCGGCGTCGTTCTGCAGGTTGTCCAACTGCCGGTCGAGGCCCTTGAACAGGGCATCGGTGGCGTTCTTCTGCGTTTCGCTGGCGAACTGTTGCAGGTTCTTGATGGCCGCCCACTCGGCTGCGGTGCAGCCGCTGGCCGCAAAGCAGGGCAGGTTCTTGTAGTAGTTCACGTCCTGGAACCTGCCGAGATAGTTGTCCAGGCTGCCGAGCTGGTTCTTGTAGTGCTCCAGCGTGTTGCCGGACTTTATGAGCTCGCCGATCGTGGTCCGCGCCTGATCCCAGATGTGCTCGGCCGGGGCGAGCGTGTTCTGAATCTGGTTCTTATATTGCTCCAGCTGGATGCGGTACTGCTCAGCCTGCTTGATCCTCTGGGTCACCGATTCGATGGCCGCGGTGGTGTTTTGTATCAGATTCATACTGTCGACGACGACCATGCCGGCCTGCACCGGCGGGCAAAACCCCGCGCCCAGGGCGAGGACGACGGTGAGAGCGAGGGCGAGAAACTTCTGCTGCATGGGGTCTTCCTCCTTGGGACTCAGTAGTCGAACGCCCGGTAGGGCCGGGCAAACGCCAGGTCCTTCGTGACCACGACGTTGAAGCGGTAGCCGGGCCGGATTTCCAGCGTCGGCGCGATTCCCAGGTTCTTCGCAATGAGTTGCGCCGTGACCTTGCCGAGCTGCTGGCCCAGGGCCTCGCTCAGCACGCTGCTGGCGTTTGGCGCACCGTAGACACTGCCCGCCTGGTTCTGGCGCTGGCTGTAGGTGATTCCGGCGGTCACGCCGGACATCAGGAAGGCCGACGCGAAGAGCCGCACATAGTGGTTGTTCACTTGGTCGTTGAAGCCCGTATAGCCGGCGCTGTCGGCACCCGGCATGGCGCCGATGTCCAGCGCCTTGCCGTCGGGAAACACGATGCGCTGCCACGCGACCAGCACGCGCGCCTGGCCGTAAGCCACGTCGCTCGAATACGCGCCGACCAGGCGCGCGCCCTGCGGAATGAGCAGGTGCTTGCCGGTCGGCGTGTCGTACACGTCCTGCGCGACCTGCGCGAGGATTTGCCCCGGCAGATCGGAGTTGATTCCCGAAATCAGCGTCGCCGGCACGACGAAGCCGGCGCGCAGTTCGAACGCCGTGCGCGGCGCTTGCGGCCGGGAGTCGAGCTTCCAGCGGTCGTCCTGGCTCCCGTGATCGAACTGCTCCATGCGGTTCCTGCCGCTGCTTGCGGTTTGCAGGGGCTGCGCTGCTGCGTCCGCGCCAAGCTCGGCTGCCGGCGTCTGGGCACCCAGGCCCGTGGCGGCGCGAATCTGCGCCAGGCGCGCCTGGTACGCGGTATTCGGGTCGCCGCTGCGCTGGGCGGCGATTTGCTGCTGCAGCGCGGCCATGCGCTGGACCATTTCATCGCGCGTGCGCGGGGCGCTGGCGTCGTCCGGCGCGGGGCCTTGGCTGCTGGCAGTGGTCACACGCACCGTGGTCCGGGCTCTGACCGCTTCGTCAAACCGCTGCATCTTGGCCTTTTGGATGCGCTGCGCCTCTTCGTCGGGCACCGGCTGGCCGGGGTTGTTCGCGGGGTGCTGCGCTTCCGGCGGCTGCGGTGGCGCGTCCAGGTTCTGCGGGCGGACGATCTCCAGCGGGGCCTGGTCGGTGGGCATTTTGGGCGGGTCGGGCGGGCTTGCCCCCGTGATCAGGCCGCCGGTTTTGTCGCCGGCAATTTCATGGGCAAACGCCGCGGTGCTGCCAGCGCCGCCGCTGCCATTCTCCTTCGGGCCGGGCGTCGGCGTGTGCTGCTGTTCGGCGCGATCTTCCGCGACCAGCGCCATGACCAGCATGAAGGCCAGCACGACGCCGCCGAAGATGAACATGGGCATGTTGTTCACGCGGCGCACACCCGACTTCCTGGACGGCGCGCCCGGCGCGGCATTGGGCAGCAACGGATCGGCGGTCATGGCGTCATTCCTGGCGCGTCCAGTACCCGGCCGGGACGAGCCCGCCGTTTTTCTCCAGGTACGGGCGGGTGATGGATTGCGTGCCGACCACCAGGGTCAGGCGGTACAGGTTCGAGTCACGGGCCTGGTCGAGCAGGTAGCGCAGCGGCAGGCCGCCGGGCGTGGTCGGCGCGGGCGGCGGCGTGGTCGCAGCCGACGGTGCAAACTCCACGAGGGCATAGCCCTTGTCGCGCAGCAGCCTGACCAGGGTCTGGCCGAAGGGGTCGGGCGTGGGCTGTTGCAGTTCCAGGCGCATCTGCGCCGGCGCGTACAGCGCGGCGAGCTGCTGCACCGCGTCTGCGGCGAGCTTTTGCTGATCGAGCGCGTCCGATTGCACGAAGTTGCCGTAGCCCCCATTCACCGGGGCTGCGGCGCAACCGCCCAGGGCCAGGGCGAGCAGCGCGGGAAAGAGGGTCTTGCGCATGCTCACTTCCTGCGGCTGATGGTCACGCGGTCCTGGCCGCTGCCCACGCCGGCAATCAGGATCGCGCGGTCGAACACCATGTCCACGATGTAGCGATTGCCCTGCACGCGGTAGTTCACCAGCACCGTTTCGTCGTCGCTGAACAGGCTGCCGTCCTGGCGCACGACGAGCAGCGTCGGCGCCTCGGTCTGCCGCATCGTGCCGGGCATTTCGATGATGGTCTTGCGGCCGTCGTTGTAGACGCGCACCGGCTTCCAGGTCGCCGAGCCGTGCAGATCGTAGTCAAACGACAGATCGCCCAGGTACTCGCCGGTGGCCGGCAGCGTGTTCTCGTGGCGCTTTTGCGTCTCGCGGTGCTGGATCGCTTGCCACCGCGCCTGCGCTTCCTCGGGGTAGACGAAGCCGACCTGCGGCATGTACTTGCTGCGGTGCGAACGCAGGCGCAGGTGGTAGCTGCGGCGGTTCGTGGTCACGACCAGGCTGGTTTCCAGGCCCACGTCCATCGGCTTGATGACCAGGTGTTGCACCTCGGTGGCGCCACTGCCGGAGAGCGCCGGCTCGACCGTCCAGCGCGCCGTGTCGCCCAGGTTGATCGAGTTGACCTGTTCGCCAGCCTGCAAGGCCACGTCGCATACCTGGAGCACTGCGCACACGATGCTCGGCTGCTGCATGCCGTACAGAAAGCGGATGCGCCCGCCCGCGCCGGCGACCGGCGTGACGCCGCCGCTCGCCGACCCCGCCGCTTCCCACTGTCTGGCGATGGCCAGCGCCGCGCGCTCCTGCGGCGTCAGCGCCGGGTTTGCCGGGTTGAAATATTTGTCGGCAATGTCGTCATCGTCCACCGCCAGCGAGGGCAGCGTCACGCCCAGGAGCAGCACGGCGCAAAGGGTCTTCTTCATGCGGTATGGCCTCGGAATCATTGGACACGCGACCAGGAGTAGTCGCTCACGTAGATGCCCAACGGGTTGTTGCGCAATTGGACGTCCGTGGTGCTCGCCGTGACCTCGGCGATGTACGTGGTCACGAGCGCGCGCCAGGCGACGGGCGGGCCCGTGAGCATTCCCTGGCGGCTGCGCGTGGTCTCCATCCATTCGATCTCCCAGGTGTTCGGCGTCTGCGGGATCACGGTCTTTATTTCGATGCTCGCCATTTCCTTTTCGGCGCGCTTGAACGGGCTCGCGTCTGCGCTGCCGTTGAGCCACTCGTTCATCTTCGGCGTCGCCGGATCGTTCGGGGCGAGCATCGAGTACACCTTGAACACGCATTTGCGCTGCAGGGCCATGTCCGGCGTGACCATGCGCGCGCAACCCATCCAGTCGGCGACTGCGGCGTGGACGACGCGCGGGTCGGCCCTGTCGGTGGCCTGCACCGGACCGGCGGCCATGGTCTGGCCAAGCTTGTCCACCTGCACCACGTAGGGAATGAACTTGGACTGGCGGCCGATGTGGATCACGCCGCCGACGCTGGCCAGAGCGACCAGCAGCGCCAGGATGCCGATCATCTGCCAAGTCTGGCGCTGCGCGACGACCGCGCCCACATGGTCGTTCCAGGTGCGGCACGCTGCCAGGTAGGGGTTCTCGGCCTCGCTGCGCGCGGGCTTCTTGAAGATCAAG
This sequence comes from Verminephrobacter aporrectodeae subsp. tuberculatae, assembly GCF_026127385.1. Lineage (NCBI taxonomy): Bacteria > Pseudomonadati > Pseudomonadota > Betaproteobacteria > Burkholderiales > Comamonadaceae > Verminephrobacter > Verminephrobacter aporrectodeae. The sequence continues at coordinate 1,080,571 of NZ_QZCX01000001.1, read as the reverse complement.
CCTTTGAGGATATCGGCAGTGCCCATGCGGCCTCCAGGTAGTCGTTGAGGTTCAGTCCCCGGCTTGCGAGCCAGGTGTGTATCCAGTCGTGGCCAAACCGGGCTTCGAGGTTCTTCATGGCGCCGACCGATTCCTTGTCGGTCGCGCCGACGAAGGACAGCGCCAGCGGCCCCAGGGCCAGGTCGTAGAGCCGGCGGCCGCTCTCCGAGACGTAGTAGTACTGGCGCTTGGGGATGGCGCCCGCGAGGATTTCGATCTGGCGCGCGTTCAGGCCCATGCGGCGATAGAGCGCCGCCGTGTCCTCGTCGCGCGCGTAGACGTTGGGCAGGAAGATCTTCGTCGCAGTCGATTCCAGGATCACGTCCAGGATTCCCGAGTTGGCCGCGTCGGACAGGCTTTGCGTCGCCATGAGAACCAGGCAGTTGGCCTTGCGCAGCACCTTGAGCCATTCCCTGATCTTGGCGCGAAAAACCGGGTGGCCGAGCATCAGCCAGGCTTCGTCCAGGATGATGGCCGCGGGTTGCCCCTGGAGTGCACGCTCGATGCGGCGGAACAGGTAGAGCAGCACCGGGAGCGCGAACTTCTCGCCCAGGTTCATCAGCTCTTCGATCTCGAACACCGTGAAGTCGGACAGCGCCAGCCCATCCTCTTCGGCGTCGAGCAGGTGGCCCATGGAGCCGTCCACCGTGTACTGTTTGATCGCCTCGCGGATCGCCTCGTCCTGTATCGTCACCGAGAACTCGGAGAGCGTGCGCGCGCCGCTGGCGTGCATGCTCATGATCGCGGTGCCGATCTCGTTGCGCTGCGCCGGCGTGGTGGTCACGCCGTTCAACGCCAGGATGGTGTCGATCCACTCCATCGCCCAGGCCCGGTCGCCCTTGGTTTCGAGGAACTGCATTGGGCAGAAGGCCAGGTGCTCGTCGTCGGCCGCGACCGTGAAATGCAGGCCGCTCTTGCCCTTGGACACGGCGCGGATTCCGGCGGCGAGGGGGTACATCGACAGGCCCTTGTCGAAGGCGTAGATCGACATTCCCGCGTAGCGGCGCAGCTGCGCGGCGAGGATTCCCAGGTGCGTGGACTTGCCCGCGCCGGTCGGGCCGAACATGAAGCTGTGGCCCAGGTCGCGCACGTGCAGGTTCAGGCGGAACGGCGTCGCACCCACCGTCACGCAGTGCATGAGCGCCGGCGACAGCGGCGGGTACATCGGGCAGGGCGCGCTCGCGCTGCCCGTCCAGATCGCGCTCGTCGGCAGCAGGTCGGCCAGGTTCAGCGTGTTCATGAGCGGCCGACGCACGTTCTCGACGCCGTGGCCCGGCAGGCTGCCCAGGTAGGCGTCGAGCGTGTTGATCGTCTCGATGCGCGCCGCAAAGGCCAGGCGGTTGATCGCCTTCTCGACGTGCAACGCGCTGCTCGCCAGGCGCACCCGGTCCTCGTCCATGAGCACCACGACGCTGGTGTAGTAGCCCGCGGCCACCAGGCCGCTGTTGACTTCGGCGATCGCCGCCTCGGCGTCGCCGACCATCGCCGCAGCGTCCTGGTTGATCGATCCGGTATGCGTGTTGAACACCTGGTCGAAGAAGCCGCGCACCTTCTGGCGCCACTTCTTGCGGAACTTGTCCAGGTGCTGCACGGACGCGTGCTGGTCCATGAAGATGAAGCGGCTCGACCAGCGGTACGCGCAGGGCAGTTCGGCCAGCGCCGAGAGAATCCCCGGGCTGGACTCCAGGGGGAAGCCCTCGATGGCGACGATCTGAATGAAGTGGCGCCCGATCTTCGGCACCACGCCACTCCACATTTCTTGCCCGCCGATCAAGGCGTCCAGGTACATCGGGTTGCCGGGCAGTTGCACCGGGTGGTGCTGCCCGGTGACGCAGAACTGCAACCAGCCCAGGAAGTCATCGTGCGTGACTTCCCGGCCCTCTTCCATGAGCAGCTTCTGGCCGCGCAGGCGCGCCAGCTTCAGCGCCGAGGACAGGCGCGACTCCAGGGTCGCGGCCTCGCGCCGGAACTGCTCGATGAGGCCCAGCGTGCGGGCCGTGTGGTCGGGTGTCTGCGCGTCGTCGTCGAACATCAGTTCGACGAACTTGCGCTGCGCCAGCACCGGCGGGAACCAGGTCACGGTCAGGACGAAGTAGCCCTCGAACATCGCGCCCAGGCCCTCGAACAGGCGCCGGCGCTCCTCGTCGATGGCGCGCGAGAGCACGTCGGGGAACGCCGAAACGCCGCGCTGCGCGTAGTTCGGTGCCGGCCGACGCACCGCGTCGACATGCAGCATCCAGCCGTTGCCCAGCCCCGCGAGGGCCTGGTTGATGCGAAACGACACCATCTCCCGCTGTTCATCGGTGCTGCTGGCGTTGTCGTCGCCCTTGTACAGCCAGGCGGCCATGAAGGATCCGTTCTTGCCCACGATGACACCGTCGCCTACCACGGCGGCGTAATTGAGCAGGTCCGCCAGGCCCTCGTCCTGCGCGCGATGCATCTTGCGCTTGCGCTGGAGCACGGCTTCCACGGCGCGGATGCGGGAAAACAGCAGGAGCCACAGGACCATCCCGGGAACGGCAATGGCCAAGGCGATGGCTTCGATCATCATCGGTATTGCCTCCCCTGGCCCGGCGTGTTGTTCCGAAAGGGCGTGCTGCGCGCCGGGTAGTACGGCCTGTAGCGGCGGTGCCGCAGGTACACGGGGCGCAGCTTGGGGTCGGCCTTGGCCATGAGGCGCAGCGCGAAGAGCGCGCCGAACCACAGGACGATGCCGAACACCGTGGCCCGCGTGTCCTGCGCGCTGAAAACCAGCGCGCCGGCGAGCAGGCCCGAGAACATCACCAACTCGCGATCCCCGCCCATGAACAGGTTGTCCCGGTTGCCGGCCCTGCGGATGGGGATCGCGCGCAACGCCATGATCAGCTGCTCTCGTTCGACGCGGCGCTCAGCGCAGCGATTTCCGCGCCCCGGCCGAAGAAGGTGCCCATCATGTTCTGCGCGCCGACCAGCAGGGCCATGACCAGGACGATGAAGATCAGGCTGCGAAAGAAGCCATTGAGTTCGCCGCCGAAGATCAGCACGCCGCCGGCGACCACGATGCCGATGATCGACAGCGTGAACGCCACCGGCCCGGTGGCCGAGTTGCGCAGATTCGTCAACCAACTTTCATACGGCAGCGCACCGCCGGTGCCTTCAGCGGCAAAGGCGGGATGCGGGGCCAGCACGAGGAACGCGAGCAGGGCCAGCAGGGCCAGGCCGGACAGGGTGCTGCGCTTCAGGGGGAACACGGGAACGATGGCTTGCATGGTTTTTCACTCCTCAAAGGGACTGGGTGACGTACTGGCCGTCGCGAAACCCGGAAACCTCAATGATTTCCTGGACGCGGCGGCCCTGCGCGGTGCGGACGATGTGCACGACCACGTGCACCGCCGCGCTGATGAGCGGTTCGATGGGTTTCGGGGAGTCGGGGTGCATGCTGATGAGCATGGCGAGCCGATCCAGCCCGGCCTTGGCGTTGTTTGCGTGCAGGGTTGCAGAACCGCCTTCGTGGCCGGTGTTCCAGGCCATCAACAAATCGAGTGCCTCGGGGCCGCGCACCTCGCCGACCAGGATGCGGTCGGGCCGCATGCGCAGCGTGGTTTTCAGCAGTTCCGTCATGCTCACGTCGATGCTCGTGTGGTACTGGACGTAGTTCTCGGCAGCGCACTGGATTTCGCCCGTGTCCTCGATGATGAAAACGCGCTCGCTCGGGTCATGGATCACCATCTGATTGATGATCGCGTTCACCAGCGTGGTCTTTCCCGAGCCGGTTCCGCCGACCACGAGAATGTTCCGATGCGCCGCGACGGCGGCAGCCAGGGCGTCGTGCTGCGCACGCGTCATGACCCCGTGCTCGACGTACTCATCCAGGGTGAAGATGGCGACGGCCTTCTTGCGGATCGCAAAGGTCGGCGCAGGAACCACCGGGGGAAGCTGGCCGGCGAAGCGGGAACCGTCGATCGGCAGTTCGCCTTCGAGGATCGGCTTGTGCCGCGTGACCTCCTTGCCGTGGTAGCCGGCAACGGTTTCGATGATCGCCTGCGCCTGCGCCGCACGCAGCGAGCCGATGCTCACCATCGGCTCGCCAAGGCGTTCCTGCCACAGCCGGCCGTCTGCGTTGAGCATCACCTCGACAGTCCTGGGATCGTGCAAGGCCGCAAGCAGAACCGGCCCCATGTCGCGTTCAAGCTTCTTTTTCGCCCGCTCCTTGATGCTGTTGATGTTGAACTCTTGTTGTTCCGTCATCGTGTCATTCACAGTGCACTGGGATGCCAGCATCGCACAGGGATCCACGAGAACAATGCGTTGTTTCGCCATGCGATGCAAAAGGTGAGATTTGTATGCTTGTTGCATGCATTGGCTGCGCGGCGGCGCCAGAGGAACCTGCATGGATGCGCTCATGCGAAGGGCTCTGCGCCGCCAGATGGCGCAGCGATGCGGCGGGCGCAGTCGCTTGGACCGCGCCCTTGGCGGCGCATCTTCAATCAGATGACGTAGTCAACGGGGTCTGGCACAGCGGTCCAGTCGATCGGGTCCTGCTGCAACACCATGTCGATGTCCAACCCCAGGGCCAAGCCGACCTCTGCGGGGAACAGCACGGCGAGTTCCTTTTCGCCCAACTCGGCTTCGTGCGCGCGCGCGCGCCAGGAGGCCAGATGGATCACGCCCGCCAGGGGTTCGCAGACGTTGTCGTCAAAGGGTGCGCTTTGGTGCTGCAAGGCGTCGATCACGATCTCGGGCAGTTGCCAACGGCGCACCAATTCCGCTGCCACATGGCCGTAGCTATAGCCACAGATGCGCTCCTCGACCCGCCCGCGGCGCAGGTCGAAGGGCGCCACCAGCGCGTTCACCGCCTGGGCCCTTTCCGGGTCCGCCAAGTGCAGCACCAATTCGCCCAGCGCGTGCAGCAGACCCGCGGTATAGGCGGCAATCTGGTTCTGGCGCGCGATTCCCGCGAGCGAGCGGGCGAGCTTGGCGGTGTTCAGGCTGTAGCGCCAGAACTGCTGCATGTTCACTCCCGGAACCGAGCGCGAGGTAGTGCCCAGCGGCGCCGAAGCGACCAGTGCGCGCAGCTGCGCCATGCCGAGCAAGGCCAGCGCCTCGGGAATACCGGCGATTTGCTGCGGCAGCTCGAAGGTGGGGGAGTTGGCCCGTTCCAGCAACCGGGCGGTCAGCGCCGGGTCGGTGCCAAAGGCTTGGTTCAGGCGCCGCAAGTTGGGCTCGTCGCGGGCCAGTTCGTTCATCAACAGGGCCACGGCGCGCGGCAGGCTGGGCAAGGCCACGGCCTGAGTCAACAATGCGTTCAACTCCATGGGGTAGCGCCAGAAGTTCGGGTGTTCTGGCGATTATGGAGCGGTGGACCGCGATCTGCGGACCGGCTCGCTTATCGGTTCTTGCTCTGTTGCAACTTGGCAAATGCCGAAGCCATTGCCGACTGCTGCACGGGCTCGGGTGCGCGGCGCGCGGATGGCTGGTGGCCGCGCGCAGCCCCTTCGAAGCGGTTCTCGCGCGCGCCCCCCTGGCGCGGCGGCGCGGCGTCGAGCTTCATCGACAGGCCGATGCGCTTGCGCGCCACGTCCACTTCCATGACCTTCACCTGGACGATGTCGCCGGTCTTGACCACCTCGCGCGCGTCGTGCACGAACCGGTGCGCCAACTGGCTCACGTGCACCAGGCCGTCCTGGTGCACGCCCAGGTCAACAAAGGCGCCGAACTGGGCCACGTTGCTCACGGTGCCTTCCAGAACCATGCCTTCCCTGAGGTCGCCGATGTCTTGCACGCCGTCGTTCAGGCGCGCCACCTTGAAGCCGGGGCGCGGGTCGCGGCCGGGTTTTTCCAGCTCGGCCAGGATGTCTTTCACGGTGAGCACGCCGAACTTTTCGTTTGCGAACAATTCGGGTTGGAGCGTCTGGAGCATGTCGGCGCGGCCCATGATCTCGGCCACGGGTCGGCCCGTCTTGGCCATGATCTGCTCGACCACCGGATAGGTCTCGGGGTGCACGGCGGTCATGTCCAGCGGGTTCTCGCCCCCGCGGATGCGCAGAAAGCCCGCGCTCTGCTCAAAGGTTTTTGCGCCCAGGCCGGCCACGTCCATGAGCTGCCTGCGGTTCTTGAACGCGCCATGGGCCTCGCGCCAGCGCACCAGTTCCCGGGCCACACTGGCCGACAGGCCCGAGACGCGGCTGAGCAGCGGCACGCTGGCCGTGTTCAGGTCCACCCCCACGGAGTTCACGCAGTCTTCCACCACCATGCCCAGCGTGCGCGCCAGTTCGCTCTGGTTCACGTCGTGCTGGTACTGGCCCACGCCGATGCTCTTGGGGTCGATCTTCACCAGTTCGGCCAGCGGGTCCTGCAAGCGGCGCGCAATGCTCGCGGCGCCGCGCAGGCTCACGTCCACGCCGGGCATTTCCTCGGACGCGTATTCGCTCGCGGAGTACACCGATGCGCCGGCCTCGCTCACCACCACCTTCTCGATCGCGCGGCCCGCCCGGGCAGCGATCTGGATCAGCTCGGCCGCGAGCTTGTCCGTCTCGCGGCTGGCCGTGCCGTTGCCGATGGCCACCAGGTTCACGCCGTGCTTTTCCGCCAGCTTGGCCAACTGGTGCAGCGCGCCTTCCCAATCGCGGCGCGGCTCGTGCGGGTACACGGTGGCGGTCTCCAGCAGCTTGCCCGTGGCATCGACCACGGCCACCTTCACCCCCGTGCGGATTCCGGGGTCCAGCCCCAACACCACGCGGGGGCCGGCCGGCGCGGCGAGCAGCAGGTCGCGCAGGTTGTCGGCAAACACCTTGATGGCCACCTTCTCGGCCTCCTCGCGCAGGCGCGCGAACAGGTCGCGCTCGGTCGAGAGGCTGAGCTTTACGCGCCAGGTCCAGGACACGCATTTGCGGATCAGATCGTCCGCCGGGCGCCCCGCATGGCTCCAGCCCAGGTGCTGGGCAATCCGGCCCTCGGCGATCCCGGGCTTGCCGGGTTCGGGCTCCACCGGCAGCGCCAGTTTGGCGTCCAGAATCTCCAGAGCGCGGCCACGGAACACGGCCAGGGCACGGTGCGAGGGCACGCGGCCCAGGGGCTCGGCGTATTCAAAGTAGTCGCGAAACCGCGATACCTCGGGGTCGTTCTCGTTCTTGCCGTCGATCCTTCTGCTGCGCAGCGAGCCCTCGGCCCAGAGCCACTCGCGCAGGCTCTGCACGAGCACGGCGTCTTCCGCCCAGCGCTCCGACAAAATGTCGCGCACGCCGTCGAGCACGGCGGGGACGGTGGAGAAATCCACGCCCGGCTTGCCGTCGTCCAGCACCTCGGGGGGCCGGGTGAAGGCCACGGCCTCCTGGGCCGGGTCCAGGCCGGGGTCGGCAAACAGCTTGTCGGCCAAGGGTTCGATGCCGAATTCGCGCGCCATCTGGCCCTTGGTGCGGCGCTTTTGCTTGAAGGGCAGGTAGATGTCTTCCAGTTCCTGCTTGGTCGGCGCGGCGGCGATCGCGGCGCGCAGCGCGTCGCTGAGTTTGCCCTGCGCGTCGATGCTCCGAAGGACGGTGGCGCGGCGCTCCTGCAACTCGCGCAGGTACGACAGACGCGCTTGCAACTCGCGCAGCTGAACGTCGTCCAGCCCGCCGGTCGCTTCCTTGCGGTAGCGCGCGATGAACGGCACCGTGGCGCCCCCGTCGAGCAGATCCACCGCCGCGCACACCTGTTGTTCGCGCACCCTGATTTCTGCGGCCAACTGCCGAACGATCTGCTGCATATGGGGACGGACTCTCTGGATGCTTGGACAAGAAAACGAAGCCCGCAAGTCTGCCACAGCCGCGACCCGCCGCGGCATGGTGCGGCATGGTGCGCGCGGCGGCTCAGGCGCTTTTGCCCGCCTTGCGCGGTGGAGAAGCGGGTGCTGCGAGCTCCCGGCTGCGCCCGGACTGCAACAGCCAGTCCTGCACGCCGCCTTCGTATTCCCGCCACAGGCCGTTGCCCTCGAACGCAATGCTGCTGGTGACCACGTTGTCGAGGAAAGCGCGGTCGTGGCTGACCAGGAACACGGTGCCCTCGTAGTTTGCGAGCAGATCTTCGAGCAGGTCCAGGGTGTCGATGTCCAGGTCGTTCGTCGGCTCGTCAAGCACCAGGACATTCGCGGGGCGGGCGAACAGCCGGGCCAGCAGCAAGCGGTTGCGCTCCCCGCCGGACAAGGACCGGACCGGCGCCTGCGCACGCGCCGGGGAAAAGAGGAAGTCGCTCAGATAGCTCTTGACGTGCTTGCGCTGGCTGCCGATTTCGATCCATTCGCTGCCGGGGCTGATGAAGTCCTCCAGCGTTGCGTCCAGATCCACGGCCTGGCGCATCTGGTCGAAGTACGCGACCTGCAAATTCGCGCCCTGCCGAATCTGGCCCCGGTCGGGCTGCAATTCGCCAAGAATCATCATGAGCAAGGTGGTCTTGCCGGCGCCATTGGGGCCGATCAACCCGACCTTGTCTCCGCGCAAAATGGTCCCGGTGAAGTTGCGCACGATGTTCCGGTCCCCAAAGGATTTGCTCACACCGGCGAGTTCGGCGACGATTTTTCCCTGGTATCCGCTGGCGTCACCGGTGGCCACCCCCATGCGCACGCTGCCCACCACCTCACGGCGCGCCAGCCGGCGCACACGCAATTGCTCAAGGCGGTGAATGCGGCTCTGGCTGCGGGTGCGACGGGCTTCGACGCCTTTGCGGATCCAGACCTCCTCCTGCGCAAGGAGCTTGTCCGCCTTGGCCGAAATGACGGCTTCCTGGGCCAACTGTTCTTCTTTTTGCAACTGATACTGCGCAAAATTTCCGGGGTAGGAGCGCAGCTGGCCACGGTCCAATTCAACGATCCGGGTGGCGACGCGGTCCAGGAACGCGCGGTCATGGGTAATCGTGACCACGCTGCCCGGAAAATCGAGCAAGAGGTCTTCGAGCCACTCGATCGAATCAAGATCCAGATGGTTGGTCGGCTCGTCGAGCAACAGAACGTCGGGGCGAACTACCAGCGCCTGCGCCAGGGCCAGGCGCTTCTTGGTCCCGCCAGACAAGGTGCCGACCACCCCATTCGGGTCGAGGTGCAGGCGCTGCAGAATTTCTTCGACACGCTGCTCCCAGTTCCAGGCATCGTAGGTTTCGATTTCCGACTGCATGGCATCCAGGTCGAGCCCCTCGGCGCCCGACAGATACTGATCACGCAGCGCGATGACCCGTTGCAGACCTTGCGCAGCGGACTGGAAGACGGTGGCGGCCGGGTCGAGCGCCGGCTCCTGTGCAACGCAGGCAATGCGCAGCCCTTGCTGTATCAGCAGCGATCCATCGTCGGGTTTCTCCATGCCGCCCAGAATTCTGAGAAGCGATGATTTGCCTGCGCCATTGCGGCCAATCAGGCCGACGCGCTCAGCGCTCTCCAGGGAAAAGCCGGCGTGGTCCAGCAGTGCAACGTGCCCATACGCGAGTTGGGCGTCCAGTAGAGTGATCAGTGCCATACGACTGGATTATCGGTGGCAAGCGGCCGGATCCCCGCAGCAATTCCCGGCGTGCGCGGCCACAGCCTGCCCACCTGGAAGCGCAAGGCGCGCAAACATTGCCCCCGGCGGCGTTGCTTGCCTCGGGCGAAACGCCCGAAAACGTTGGCTCTCCTCGCGCAGCGAAAACCCCGCAGCCCCGGCCCGGTCTGCAAATGTTCACCGGCATTACCGAAGCGACCCGATCAGGGCTGGCCGAGTGTCTCCAACACCGTGCGCTTTCCCATCCTGAGCACTTGCACGATGCGCTCCAGTTGCGCGGCCCTGGGCTGCACGTGGCCCGACTCCCACTTGTACACGGACAGCACCGAGGCGCCCAGCAGCTTGGCCATGTCCTTTTGTGTAATGCCAAGCGCAGCGCGTTTCTCCGCGAGTGCTTGCGCTTTGAAGCGGACCTGGCGTGGTTTCCCGGGGGGCGCTGCCTCCTCTGCCTGGCTCGGTGCGACGGCCCGCTGAGCAGCCCTGGATTGGGACACCAAGGCTTTGATTTCGCGCTTGAGCGCAGCAATTTCCAACCGGTGCCCGGAAAGCATCTTGCGCATCGCCTGAAGCTCTGGTTTGAGCTCTCTGCGCGCGATACGGACGATTTCAGACTGGAATGCGTTTGAGAAGGTATTCATGCGCGCATGGTAAGCGAAACCCACGACAGTAGCGACACCCGGGATCGCAGGGGGTATCGATGGATTGCTGCGCGCACCCGACGACAGACTTTCGCGGGACTGCGCAACCCGGTGACCTGCCCAGTCCGCCCGCGCTTCGATGCCGGGTGCACATGCCCGTTTCGACCTCCGGTTCGATTCTCTTTTACCCACTGCCCTCTCAAAACCTGCACCGGCTTGCGCGCCGCAGCACACACGCAACGCCCTGTGCAACAGGGGCTTGGCGCGTGCCGCGGATCGAGCGCCTGTCCACCCCGGTTGCGCAGGAAAAACACGCGGCCGAATTTGACCCGGGACCATTGCCAGTGAAGCGCCATTCGGAAGCCGCCACCAACGCCCGCTCACCAAGCCCGGGACACGGCGGGACGTTCATGGCTTGCCCGCAAAAGCCTGCCCGGGCGCGAGGCCGCTGTAACAACGGCACCCCGGCGGGTCTTTCGCCAAGCGAAACAGAAAAATCCCCCATCGGTGGTAGCTGTGTCGTGTGCAGGGGCTGGATATTCGCAGCCGACGTGCTGCACAAGGCCAGCGGATCGACGAGGTATTGACCCGATCCGGAGATCCCCATTCAACGCAGGGCTGATTGCCAGAGTCAGGTGCTTGGGGCTTGGCTGCGGCGCCGCCGCGTGCGCTGCCCGCATGCAAACGCAAGGCTTGCACACGCGCGCGTTACAGGGGCGAAGCAGTGGCCATAACCGAGCCTCAGCGCGCAGATACTGGCCCTTCGGCCATGGTCCGCGCATGCGTTTGGCACCGCGGCGTCGCAACGCCATGAACTTCGCAATGCGTGAAACCCGGGAAGCCGACGATCCCCGGTTTACCCCCTTCCCGGCGGTGTCGCTTGTCCCGGGAAAAACCCCCGCGTTCGATCCACCGCGTCTTGTCAGAGTGCCGTTTCAGCCCGCATCGGTTCAGCCGCGCTCCACCGCCCGCGCACCGCGTTCTGCGTCCTCGCGCCACGGGAACCCGGCAAGCCGATCGTCGGCGCGTCGGACCCCATTTGGGCAACGACACCATCGACGAATGCGCGGCGCAACACGCAGTCCGTCGTCTTTTGAGAAATTTTTGTTCTTGCGCGCACACGCGTCCGATTATTCTCATATAATCGCGACTCCATCCACTCCCAACCTGATGCAGACACCATGACCAGCTACAAAGAACTCTTGAAGCAGCGCGAAACCCTCGAGCAGCAAATCAGCGAAGCCCGCCGCCGCGAACTGTCGGACGCCGTGAGCCAGGTCCGGACACTGGTGACCGAGTATGACCTGAGCTCCCGGGACATATTCCCCGCAAGCAGGACCGGCCGCCGCTCCACTGCGGGCTCCAAAGTCTCCCCCAAATACCGGGACCCCGCGACGGGCCGGACCTGGACGGGCCGCGGCAAGGCACCCAAGTGGATTCAATCCGACGCAGATCGCCAGAAGTTCGCCATTTAAGCCGCGCACCCTGAGCCGCGCACCCGGCCAATAAAAAGCCCTGCTCCGTGGGCTTATTATTGGCCGGACACCCATTCAGTTTCCCATCCACGCGGACCCAGCGGTCCGCGTGGAACCGGTTTTCCCGCGCAGTCGGCGGCTCCTCAGGGGGTATTTCGGTGGCTGCGTTTGGCGCATCCTTTCCATGGCCGGCCCGGAGCGGAGCCGGGTGACCACCGAAAGAGCGTTGGGCCGTTCCTGTTTTTGCCGAAAAGAAAGACTCCAGGATCCGCCCCGTAGGTAGTAACACCATGCTCACCGGATCGAATTGCCGTGGTGCTGGCGCGGATGCGCGGTAACCTGCGAAAATAGCCTGCCCCTTTCACAGGAGTTCGCCATGGCATCATCGTCCGCCCCCCACGCGTTTGCCCACACGCTCAGGAACTTCCAGACCGCGTCCGGCAAAAAGGGCAGCTTCTACTCCCTGCCCGCGTTGGCGCAGCAGTTTCCACACATCGGCCGGTTGCCGGTGTCGATCCGCATCCTGCTCGAATCGGTGCTGCGCAACTGCGATGGCCGCAAACTCACGGCCGCGCACGTCCGGCAACTGGCCGAGTGGGCGCCGAACGCCGAGCGCAAGGACGAGATTCCCTTCGTGGTCGCGCGCGTGCTGTTGCAAGACTTTACCGGCGTGCCGCTGCTCGCCGATTTGGCCGCAATGCGCAGCGTGGCCGTGAAACTGGGCAAGGACCCGCGCAAGATCGAGCCGCTGGTTCCCGTGGACCTGGTCGTGGACCACTCCATCATGGTCGACTACTACGGCAAGAAGAATTCGCTCGACCTCAACATGAAGCTCGAATTCCAGCGCAACCGCGAGCGCTACGCGTTCATGAAATGGGGCATGCAGGCGTTCAACACCTTTGGCGTGGTGCCCCCGGGCTTTGGCATCGTGCACCAGGTGAATCTGGAATATCTGGCGCGCGGCGTGCACCGGCGCAAGGACGGCGTCCATTACCCCGACACGCTCGTCGGCACCGACAGCCACACGACCATGATCAACGGCCTCGGCGTGGTGGGTTGGGGGGTCGGCGGGATCGAGGCCGAGGCCGCCATGCTCGGCCAGCCCGTGTATCTGCTCACGCCCGACGTGGTGGGCCTGGAGTTGACGGGCCAGCTGCGCGAGGGGGTCACCGCCACCGACTTGGTACTGCGCGTCACCGAACTGCTGCGCCAGCACAAGGTGGTCGGCAAGTTCGTGGAATTCTTTGGCGCGGGCACGCGCACGCTGGCGCTGCCCGACCGCGCAACGATAGGCAATATGGCGCCCGAGTACGGCGCCACCATGGGTTTTTTCCCGGTTGACGAAAAGACCATCGACTACTTCAAGGGAACGGGCCGCAGCCGGTCAGAGATCGATGTCTTCGAAGCCTACTTCAGGGCCCAGGGGTTGTTCGGCGTTCCGCTGGCCGGCGAAATCGATTACTCGCAGCGCATCGGGCTCGATCTGGGCAGCGTCACGCCCAGCCTGGCGGGACCCAAGCGCCCGCAGGACCGCATCGAACTGGGCCAAGTCGGCAGCCAGTTTGCCGAGCTGTTCAGCGCGCCCCCCGCGCAAAATGGTTTCAACCAACCGGCGCAGCTGCTGCACCAGCGCTTTCCGGTCCAGCGCCATCAGCACCATGGCGTGCCCGTGGCGGGCCGGCCCGGCGCTGAACTGACGCTGGGCCATGGCGACGTGCTGATCGCCGCCATCACAAGTTGCACCAATACCTCCAACCCCGGCGTGCTGCTGGCCGCCGGCCTGCTCGCCCAAAAAGCGGTGCAGGCGGGGCTCAGGGTGCGGCCGCACGTCAAGACCTCGCTCGCGCCGGGTTCGCGCGTCGTCACCGAATACCTCGCACAAACGGGTCTGCTGCCGTATCTGGAGACGCTCGGCTTTGCGCTCGTGGGCTACGGCTGCACCACCTGCATCGGCAACTCGGGCGACCTCGCGCCCGAGATCGACGAGGCCATCACCCGCAACGACCTGGTGTGCGCTGCGGTGCTCTCGGGAAACCGCAACTTCGAGGCACGCATCCACCCCCGGCTCAAGGCGAACTTTCTGGCCAGCCCGCCGCTGGTGGTGGCCTACGCGATCGCCGGCAGCGTGCTCCGGGATCTGATGACCGAGCCCGTGGGCCAGGGTCGGGGTGGCAAGGACGTCTACCTGGGCGACATCTGGCCAAGCAGCGAGGAGATCCACGGGCTCATGAAGTTCGCGCTCAACGGCCGGGCCTTTCGCACGAACTACGCCCGCGTGAGCACCGACCCGGGCAAGCTGTGGGAGCGGATCGAGGGCGTGCGCGGCAGCGTCTACACCTGGCCCGCGAGCACCTACATTGCACAGCCCCCGTTCTTTTCCCGGTTCACCCTGGAGCAGGCAGCCGCGCACCCCGATGGGGCGGCAGCGGCGTCGCCGTGCGTGCGCGGCGCGCGCATCATGGCGCTGTTCGGCGACTCCATCACCACCGACCACATCTCGCCCGCGGGCTCCATCGAGGAAAGCTCGCCCGCCGGCCAGTGGCTGCTGCGCAACGGGGTGCTGAAGGCCGATTTCAACAGCTACGGCGCGCGCCGCGGCAACCATGAGGTGATGCTGCGCGGCAGCTTCGCGAATGTGCGCATCAAGAACCTCATGCTCGCGCCCAGGCCCGATGGCGCGCGCGAAGAAGGCGGAATGACCCTGTTCCAGAACCAGGGGCCGTTGCAGGGCCAGAAGATGTCCATCTTCGACGCCGCCATGCAGTACCAGACCCAGGGAACGCCCACGGTCGTTTTTGCTGGCGAGGAGTACGGCACCGGATCGAGCCGCGACTGGGCGGCCAAAGGGACGCAGCTTTTGGGAATCCGCGCCGTGGTGGCGCGCAGCTTCGAGCGCATCCACCGCTCCAACCTCGTGGGCATGGGCGTGCTGCCGCTGGAGTTTCAGGCAGGCGATTCGTGGGAATCGCTGGGCCTGACGGGCAATGAAGTCATCGACCTGGAGCCCGACCCGGCGCTCACGCCGCAAAGCGACGCACGGCTCATCATCCGGCGCGCGGACGGCTCCCTGCAGGAAGCGCGCGTGACGCTGCGCATCGACACGCCCATCGAGGTCGACTACTACCGGGCGGGTGGCATCCTGCCGTTCGTGCTGCGCCAGTTGCTCGAAGGCTGAAGCGCATGTCCGGCCGGGCCATTCGCGTGTTTGCCCGCGCGCACCTGCCCGGCCTGCCGCGGCGGGTGCGCGCGGAGTGCGGGCCATGACGCACACCGGCATCCTGTGGGTGGACAGCGACGCGCCGCACGCGGACGCCGCGCGGGGGCTGATGGGCGCACGCCACCCCGGCTGGCGCGTGGTGCACAGCCCCAGCCCCGAAACCGCGCGGGCGCCGCTCGCCTCGCATGCCTGGGACGCCGTGGTGCTGTGCCTGCGATCCTCGGACCAGGAGCCGCCCGGCCTGCTCGAGCTGTGCGCCAGCCACCCGGTGCTGCTGTGCATCGATTCCGCGCAGGAGGCCCTGGCCGCGCGCGCTTTCCGCTGCGGGCTGGGCGACTATGTGCTGCGCGACGCGGATGGCACGGCGCATCTGAATGAGCTGCTGCACCGCCTGGCGGCCCTGATGCAAAACGCCCGGGGGAGTGGCCAGGAGCCCGGCCAGCCGGCACGCATGGTCGACGCCCGCATCTGGCAGGAGGCGCTGTCCATGCTGCAGGAGCAGCGCTCGGCGCTACAGGCCACGCTGGCGAGCATGAGCCAGGGAATCCTCAAGACCGGGCCCGACGGGCGCATCACCGTCTACAACCAGCGCGTGCTGGAACTGCTCAACCTGCCGGAAGCGCTGCTCGCCACGCGCCCCATGCTCGCGGACCTGACCCGCATGCAGGCCGAGCGCGGCGACTTTGGCGAGGACTACAACCTGGTGGACCCCTGCGGGCACGACTACTTGGCCCAGGTCGGCGTGGTCCCGTCCCCGGCGCTTTACTGGCGCACCACGCGCGACGGCCGCACGTTCGAGGTGCGCACCACCTCGCTGCCCGACGGCAGCCTGGTGCGCACCTTTACCGACGTGAGCGACTACGTGCGCGTGGAGAATGAATTGCGCGAGAGCGAAGCGCGCTTTCGCTCGCTCAGCGATCTTTCTTCCGACTGGTACTGGGAGCTCGATGCGCAGGGCCGCTTCGTCCAGTTGGTGGGGGACTTGGTCGGCAGTGGCATGGCGCTGCCGGACGTGCTGGGCCGCACGCGCTGGGAGATCGGCGCGCTGAACATGACCGAGTCCGACTGGGCCGCGCACCGCGCCGTGCTCGCCGCGCAGCAGCCGTTTCGTGACCTGGAGCTTGCGCGCCGGCACCCCGACGGCAGCGTGTACTGGCTCTCCGTCAGCGGTGTGCCCCTGCTCGACGCCAGTGGCGCGCTGCGCGGCTACCGTGGCGTGGGCCGCAACATCACCGGACGCAAACAGGCGGAAAGCCAAATCGAACGCCTGGCGTTCTACGACGCGCTGACCGGCCTGCCGAACCGCCGCCTGCTGCTCGACCGCCTGCAGCGCGCCACGGTGGCGGCGACGCACTCCAGCACCCAGGGCGCATTGCTGTTCATCGACCTGGACAACTTCAAGGACCTGAACGACACCCTGGGCCACGACATCGGAGACCAGCTGTTGCTGCAGGTCGCGCAGCGCCTGAAAGCCTGCGTGCGCGAAACCGACACCGTGGCGCGCTTCGGCGGGGACGAATTCGTCGTGCTGCTCGAAGGACTGAGCGCGAACAGCGCCCACGCCAGCGCCGAAACCGCGCACGTGGCCAGCCACATCGCCACCACGCTGGGTCAGCCGTACCCGCTGGGCGAGACCAGCCACCACAGCACGCCGAGCATCGGCATTGCCCTGTTTGGCCGGCAGCCGTGCAGCGTGGACGAACTGCTCAAGCACGCCGACCTGGCCATGTACCAGGCCAAGGCCGCAGGCCGCAACACCCAGCGCTTCTTCGACCCCGAGATGCAGGCCGCCGTCAGCTCCCGCTCGGCCCTGGAGGCCGACCTGCGCCGCGGACTGGAACAAAAGGAACAGCTGCTGTACTACCAGCCCGTGGTCGACGGCAAGGGCCACCTGCAGGGCGCCGAGGCCCTGCTGCGCTGGAACCACCCGCGCCGGGGGATCGTCTCGCCCGCCGAATTCATTCCCCTTGCCGAGCAGACCGGGCTGATCCTGCCGCTGGGCCACTGGGTGCTGGAGACCGCCTGCGCCCAATTGGTGACCTGGTCGCGCAGCGCGCTCACGCGGCCGTTCTTCCTTTCGGTGAACGTGAGCGTGCGGCAATTTCGCCAGCCCGACTTTGTCCAGCAGGTGCTGGGCACGCTGGACGCGAGCGGCGCCAACCCCGAGCGCCTGAAGCTCGAACTCACGGAAAGCCTGCTGCTGGCCGACGTGGAGGACAGCATCGCGCGCATGGAGCAGTTGCGCAGCCATGGCGTGGGCTTCTCGCTCGACGACTTTGGCACCGGCTATTCGTCGCTGAGCTACCTCAAGCGCCTGCCCCTGGAGCAGCTCAAGATCGACCAGAGCTTTGTGCGCGACCTGCAAACCAACCCCAACGACGCAGCCATCGTGCGCACCATCCTGGCTCTGGCCGACAGCCTGGACCTGTCCGTGGTGGCCGAGGGGGTGGAGACCACGGGCCAGTTCGAATTCCTGCACCGCCATGGCTGCAAGGCCTTCCAGGGCTACCTGTTCGGTCGCCCCATGCCGTGCGAATTGCTCGAGCGCACATTGCGGCCCGCGCCGTGAGGGGGCAGGAAGGACCGCCGGTTCCTGTCCTGGCTGCCGGCCGGCTCAGTCGTTGCCGGGCTGCAACGCGCGGATGCGCTCCACATGCGCCAGCAGCGAGCGCTGAGCCACGGGCCACATGCGCTGCGGCACGTCGTCGTAGGCGTGGCGCACCCAGTCCTCCAGGCTGCCCCGGGGCAGCGCCTGCATGGCGGCCAGCACCCTGGCCTCGCGCGCCAGGCGGTGCGCCCTGAGGCGGGCCAGCGCGCCGCGCGCATCGCCCAGCACGTAGCCGTGCGCGGGCAAGATGAATTCCACACCGTGCTGCACGCAGCAGGCGTCGAGCCGCTCAAGCGAGTCCAGGTAGTCGGCCATATTCCCATCGGGCGGATCGACCACCGTGGTGCTGCCATTGAGCACATGGTCGCCGCTGAACAGCAGGCCGTCTTCGAGCAGCAGCAGACACAGGTGGTTCGCGGCATGGCCGGGGGTGTGAACGACCTGCAGGGTATGGATTCCGCGCTCGGGCGCTTTGGCTTGCAGCACCAGCGACTCCCTGTCCTGCAGCGCCCGGTCGGGCGTGAACCGGCTCGCGGCGCGTGCCGTGGGCGCCGACGGCAGCCCCAGAATCGGCGGCGGCGCATTCCCGGCCCGCACGCACAGGGCCTGCAAGGGAGCGGCGCCGGGCGCATGGTCGGCGTGCGAGTGGGTGCACACGATCGCGCGGATGTCGCCGCCTGCGGCGCGCCAGAGCTTGTCCAGGTGCTCGGCGTCGGCCGGGCCGGGGTCAATGGCGATAAAGCCCGTCGCCGGCTCGCCCACCAAGTAGCTGTTGGTGCCGGGGCCGGTCATCACGCCCGGGTTCGGAGCCGTCAGGCGCTGCAGGTTCCGAAGCAGCGCAACGGGGCGCTCGCTCTGCCAGTCGAGCGGGTGCGCAATCTGCCCGTCGGGGCAGACCAGCGCCAGTTCGCCAAACGGCGCCTCGTCTTCCATATAGCGCGCCTGCCGGCCCGCCAGGAGGCCGGTGCGCGGGCAACTCACCCACAGGGGCCTCTCATGCGCCACCGCGTCGAGCACCGCCTGCGCGTGGGCGAACCCGGACAGGCGCTGCAAGGTGCGGATGGTGGGAAAGATCATGAAGAACTGCCCGGCCTCGTGGCGCGCCAGCGCGTCGGCGGGGCGCACCCACAGGGGCTCGAACTGCTCGGCCTCGTCGGCCACGGGCACCTGCCCTTCGGGCATGCGGGCCACGAGAAACGGCACCGCGAAGCGGCGTGCCAGGTCGCGGTCCGCCGTCCAGTGCGCCAGCAGGTACACGCTGTCGGCCGCCAGGCGCAGGCCGCGTGCGGCGCATTGCGCGGCAAACGGCTGGCTGCGGTCGATGGCCGCGATGTCCTGCGCGTCGGCCATGCGGCCATCGGCATGGCGTGCGAGCAGCACGCCCAGTTCCTCGAAACTTTCGCGGATCGCGGCAATGGCCTGGGTCAGATGCAGCGCGCTCTGCGCGGGGCGGCGGTCGGCAACGCTGTGCGACTGCGCATCGAGCGCGTCGATCCCGCCTCCGGGAAAGACATGGGCGCCGGGCGCAAAGCTGGCCTGCGCCGAACGCCGGGTCATGAGGACTTCGAGCCCACCGTTGCCGGGTGCATCGCGCAGCAGCAGCACCGTGGCCGCAGGGCGGGTGGCAACGGGTTCGCGGTGGGGGTGCAGTTGTTGGCCGGGGCGGGGCATCAGCGCATTATCGGCATCGCCACCGGGCCTGACAGCCCTCGGTGACTCGCCCTACGATGAAAAGCCGGATCTCCCTCTCCCTCTTTTTCGGGTTATTCTTCCGCTTCCCTTGCCCGATTTTCCAAGGATTCCCCATGAACGCCGCTCTATTCCCCCTGGTCTCGGAGTTTGAAACCCCGAAGCAGGAGGCCAGCTACACGGCTTGGTTGCGCGCCAAGGTCGAATCCAGCTTGACCGACAATCGACCACCCATCCCCCACGATGAGGTAGAGCGCCGCATGACCGAGCGCTTGGCGCGATTGCGCGAGCGCAACATTTCCTGATGCTGCCCATCTTTTGGCTGGAGTCGGCTGACGCCGACTTGGCGACCATTACGGACTACATAGGGCAATTCGATCTCGATGCGGCAGAGCACATGTGGCATCGATTGCGCAGCAGCGTTCTCCCGCTCTCGGAACACCCGTATCTCTATTGAATGAGCGAACGTGTGCCGGGTCTGCGTGAGATCGTCGCGCACCCGAATTACATCGTCCTGTACCGGGTTGCAGCCGATCGCATCGAAATCATCAACAGAGTGCACGCACGCCGCGAGTTCCCCGGCTCTGGACGATAACGCGCCCACGCGGGGCCCCGCTTTTTTCCGTAGCGGCCCGTTGCCCGGCGTGGTCCGGCATGCGTGGCCACCACGCACATAGAATGCGCAAATCAAACCCGTCCCCAGACATTGAGGCACAGCACCATGGCATCCGTGAACAAAGTCATCATCGTCGGCAACTTGGGCCGCGACCCTGAAACACGCACCTTCCCCAGTGGCGACCAAGTGGCCAACGTGTCGATTGCCACCACCGACCGGTGGAAGGACAAGCAGACCGGCGAGATGAAGGAAGCCACCGAGTGGCACCGCGTGAACTTCTACGGCCGTCTGGCCGAAATCGCCGGGCAGTACCTGCGCAAGGGCTCGCAGGTGTACGTCGAAGGCAGCCTGCGCACCCGCAAATGGACCGATCAAAGCGGTGTGGAAAAGTACAGCACCGAGGTCCATGCCCTCGCCATGCAGTTGCTCGGCAGCCGCCAGGGCATGGGGGGCGGGGGGCCGCCCGGCGGCGGCCATGACGATGGGGGTGGCTATGGCGGCGCTGACGCCGGCGGCGGCTACGAGCAGGCGCCGCGCCGCGCACCCCCCACCGCACCGGCTCAACGCCCTGAGCCCGCAGCCCAGGCGCCCCGCGCTGCGTCGGGCTTTGACGATATGGACGACGACATTCCGTTTTAAGCAGCCTGGGCTGGCCGGGCCAGCGCGCAACCGGCTCAGGAGAGCCTATTTCCGCGTGTAGATCTGGTCAAAGGCCGCACCGTCGGCGAAATGCTCCCGGGCCGCTTTCTCCCACCCGCCAAAAGCGGCGTCCACCGTAAACAGGTTCAGTTTGGGAAACTGCCCGGCGTACTTGGCCTGGGCCTTTTCGGACACTGCGGGGCGGTAGAAATGCCTGCCCACGATGTCCTGCCCTTCCTCGGAATAAAGGTACTTCAGGTATTCCTCGGCCACGGCGCGCGTGCCCTTGCGGTCCACGTTCCTGTCGACGACGGTGACTGCGGGCTCGGCCAGGATGGAGAGCGATGGCGCAATCACGTCGAACCTGCCGCCAAATTCCTTTTGCAGCAATTGGGCCTCGTTCTCCCAGGCAATCAGCACATCGCCCTGGCCGCGCTGGGCAAAGGTGGTGGTTGCGCCGCGCGCACCCGTGTCCAGCACCGGCACATTGCCATACAGCCGGGCCATGAATTCCCTGGCCTTGGCGTCGCCACCCAGCTTGCGCCTGGCGAACTCCCAGGCGGCCAAGTAGTTCCAGCGCGCTCCGCCCGAGGTCTTGGGGTTGGGCGTGATCACGCTGATGCCGGGCCGGGCGAGGTCGTCCCAGTCCTTGATGCCCTTGGGGTTGCCTCGGCGCACCACGAAAACAATGGTCGAGGTGTAGGGCGAGCTGTTGTGCGGCAGGCGCTTTTGCCAATCCTTGGGAATCCAGCCACCTTGCTTGTGCAGCGCGTCGGTGTCGCCGGCCAGCGCCAGGGTGGCCACGTCCGCGCCCAGCCCGTCGATGATGGACCGCGCCTGCTTGCCGGAGCCGCCGTGCGACTGCTCGATGTTCAGGTCCTGCCCGGTCTTGGCCTTCCAGTGCCTGGAAAACGCCCGGTTGAACTCGGCGTACAGCTCGCGCGTCGGGTCATACGAGACATTCAGCAAGGACAGGGACTGGGACTGGGCAAACGACGGCCAGGCCATCAGGGCCAGACCGCCTGCCAGGGCGGCGGCGCAGGAAAACTTGATAAAGTCGCGGCGAGCGTTCATTGGGTGGCCTTTTTGAGATGCATGCAGAGCGGGGGAAGCACCGCCGCAAGGCATTCTGGGTGGCATCATCCAAAACTCGAACGAATAAAATTTCAGTTTTTCATAGCAAAACAATCTGAAGTTCCCGGCTTCTGCCCGCTCCCCACACAGGAATCCCCATGGCACGCACCGTTCAATGCATCAAGCTTGGCAAGGAGGCCGAGGGCCTCGACCTTCCACCCTACCCCGGCGAACTCGGCAAGCGCATTTGGGCAAACGTGAGCAAGGAAGCCTGGGCGGGCTGGCTCCGGCACCAGACCATGCTGGTCAACGAGAACCGCCTGAACTTGGCCGACGCCCGCGCCCGCCAATACCTGGCCCGCCAGATGGAGAACCACTTTTTTGGCGGCGGCGCAGACGCCGCTGCGGGGTATGTCCCGCCCAGCACGTAACGCCGTGAAGTGCTGGAAAGCGCTCCGCCCCGCCGATGCCCGAACCCGTTGACTGGCTGGCGGACGGCACCCCCTGCAGCCCGCGCTTTGGCGACCGCTATCGCAGCGAAAACGGCGGGCTGGATCAGGCCCGCCTGGTTTTCCTGCAGGGCTGCGGCCTTCCCGCAGCCTGGGCCGGGCAGGCGCAATGGCGCATTCTGGAAACCGGCTTTGGCCTCGGCCTGAATTTTCTGGTGACCTGGGCCGCCTGGCGCGCCGACCCGCAGCGCCCCACGCTGCTGCACTTCGTATCCGCCGAGGCCTGGCCCGTGGACGCCGCCGACCTGCTGCGGGCCGCGAGCGCCCATCCCGGCCTCGTACCGCTGGCGCAGGAACTGCACCGGCAGTGGTGGGGCCTGCTGCCGGGCGTGCACCGGCTGTGCTTCGACGCAGGCCGGGTGCTCCTCACGCTGTGCGTGGGCGACGCGCGGACCCGGCTGCGCGAGCAAGACCTGCGCGTGGACTGCGTCTATCTGGACGGCTTCGACCCCCGGTGCAACCCCGAAATCTGGGATCTGCACACCCTCGGGGCGGTGGCGCGTTGCTGCCGGCGCGGAACACGGCTGGCCACCTGGACCGTCGCCCGCGCCGTGCGGGATGCGCTCGCGCAGTGCGGTTTCGAGGTCACGCGCGTTCCCGGCGTGCCCCCGAAGCGCGCCAACCTGCAGGCCGTCTACGCCCCGCGTTGGGAGCCACGCGCCTGGCGCCAACCCGCGCCAGAACCCGCAGCGCCCGGCGAATGCCTGGTGATCGGCGGCGGCATCGCGGGCGCGGCCACGGCGGCGAGCCTGGCACGGCGGGGCTGGCAGGTGCGCGTGCTGGACCAGGCCAGCGCGCCTGCCGCGGGCGCATCGGGCATTCCGGCGGGCGTCTTCGCGCCGCATGTGTCGCCGGACGACTGCCTGCTCTCGCGCCTGTCGCGCAGCGGCGTGCGCGCCACGCTGCAACAGGCCGACTGGCTGCTGCGCGCGGGGCTGGACTGGTCCTGCTGCGGCGTGCTGGAGCAGCGCAGCGGCGGCCTGCCCGCCCACTGGGGCGACGGGCCCGGCGCCGACTGGAGCCGGCCGGCGCCGCCCGCGGCACTCGCCGAGGCCCGGCTGCCGCCCCACGCTGCCGCGTGCTGGCACAGGCAGGCGGGCTGGCTGCGCCCGGCGCGCATGGTGGCGGCGCTGCTCGCGCGGCCCGGAATCCGCTGGCAAGGCGATTGCCGGGTGGCGCTGCTGCAGCGCGTCGAACACTCCGCCGCCGCAGAGGGCGGCGCAGCCCGCACGGCCTGGCAGGCGCTCGACGACCAGGGCCGGGTGCTGGCCGAGGCACGCACCGTGGTCATCGCTGCGGGCGCCGGCACCCCGCAGCTGCTGGAGCAGTTGGCGCAGCGCTGGCCCTTGCAGGCGGTGCGCGGCCAATTGTCCTGGGGCCTGCACGCCGAGCGCGCCGCGCCGCTGCTGCCGTTTGCGGCCAACGGCCAGGGCCATCTGATCCCCCGCTTTCCCTGGGGGGACGACCCGGACGGCCCCCACGCCTGGCTGCTGGGCTCCACCTTCGAACGCGGCGTGGACGGGCTGCCGCCCGCGCGCGCCGAGGTCCGGGAGGCGCACGCCGCGAACTGGGCCCGCCTGCAGGCCCTGCTGCCCCAAATCGCACCGCAGTTGGCGCCCGCGTTTGCGCCCCACCTGGGGGCGTCGGACGGCGGGCGAACCGGACCCGCCGACCAAGAGGGCGCCCCATCGGCGGAGCCTGCCGCCGAGTCCTGGGCCGCCGTGCGCTGCACCGCACCGGACCGTTTGCCCATCGTCGGCCCGGTCGATGCCGCTGCCCTGCCCGGGCTGTGGGTCTGTAGCGCCATGGGCGCGCGCGGGCTGACCCTGGCGCCCCTGTGCGGCGAACTGCTGGCGGCGCGCCTGCAGGGCGAGCCCCTGCCGCTGGAGCAAAAGCTGGCCCGGGCGCTCGGGACGGAGCGCATGCAGCGCCTGCGCCACGCGCAGTCCCCGGAGCAGCCGGAAGCCCGCATCCATCCTTGCTTATAACCAAACATGAATACATGCAGCATGAAACAATAGTTTGCTTCCATAAGAAGTCCCTCTACATTCGCATCCATGCATGACGCAGCGCGTCGTCGTTCCCCGCTCGTTCCTGCCGGGGCAAACAGCCAAGCTGATGTTCATCTGATACCGATCCGGATAGCCCCGCCATGTACCAATACACCGCATTCGACAAACAGTTCGTGCAACGGCGTGCAAGGCAGTTTCGCGACCAACTCGAACGCTGGCAGAGCGGCAAGCTGAGCGAGGACGGCTTTCGCCCCCTGCGCCTGCAAAACGGCTGGTACGTGCAACGCTATGCGCCCATGCTGCGCGTGGCCGTGCCCTACGGCGAGATCGCCAGCCGCCAGCTGCGCGTGCTCGCGCGCATCGCCCGGGAATACGACGAACCCGAAGCCGCCGTGTTCCAGACCGCCATGGAGGGCCAGGGCAAGCTGGGAACGACTTTTCTGCCCAAGAACTGCGCCCACTTCACCACCCGCACGAATGTGCAGTTCAACTGGATCGCCCTGTCCCGCAGCGCCGACGTGATGGACCTGCTCGCCAGCGTGGACATGCACGGCATCCAGACCAGCGGCAACTGCATCCGCAACACCACCACCGACGCGCTCGCGGGCGTGGCGGTCGATGAAATCGTCGACCCCCGCCCCTACGCCGAAATCCTGCGCCAATGGAGCACGCTGCACCCCGAGTTCGCCTTTTTGCCGCGCAAGTTCAAGATCGCGGTCAGCGGCGCCCGGGAGGACCGTGCGGCCACGGGCTGGCACGACGTGGGCCTGCAACTCGCCAAGAACGCTGCGGGCGAGGTCGGCTTTCGGGTCACGGTGGGCGGCGGCATGGGCCGCACGCCGCTGATCGGCGCGGTGATCCGCGAATTCCTGCCGTGGCAGCAGATCATGAATTACATCGAGGCCGTGGTGCGCGTGTACAACGCGCATGGCCGCCGCGACAACAAGTACAAGGCGCGCATCAAGGTCCTGGTGAAGTCCGAGGGCCAACGCTACATCGACGCCGTGGAGGAGGAATACCGCCAGATCATGGAGATCGACGGCGGCCCGCACACCATCTCCCAGGCCGAATTCGACCGCGTGGCGGCCTGCTTCGTGGCACCCGCTCTGACCGATCTCCCGGACCTGGACCCCCAGGCGCTCGAAGCCGCGCTCCAGGCCCGGGCCGCCGGGCATGTGGCCTTTGGCCGCTGGCTGCAACGCAACGTGCACGCGCACCGCAACCCGCAGCTGCGCGCCGTGACGCTGTCGTTCAAGCGCCCCGGCCAGTCGCCCGGCGACGCCAGCGGCGATCAGCTCAATGCCTTGGCCGATCTCGTGGACGAATACTCCGCCGGCGAGGCGCGCGTGACGCACGATCAGAACATGCTCCTGCCCTGGGTGCACGCCAGCCGCCTGTTCGAACTCTGGCAGGAGGCCCGGGCCCTGGGCCTGGCGAGCGCCAACGTGCAGCTGCTCACCGACATGATCGCCTGCCCCGGCGGCGACTTCTGCGCGCTCGCCAACGCCCGCTCGCTGCCGATCGCCGAGGCCATCGCGCAGCGCTACCAGGACTTGGACGAGCTCGACGACCTCGGCGCAATCGACCTGCACATCAGCGGCTGCATCAATAGCTGCGGCCACCACCACAGCGGTCACATCGGAATCCTGGGCGTCGACAAGGACGGCAAGGAGTGGTACCAGGTCACGCTCGGCGGTTCGGACGGCAGCGACCTCTCCGGCCCCGCGGCAGCCGGCAAGGTGATCGGCCCGTCGTTCTCGGCCGCCGAACTGCCCGACGTGATCGAGGCCGTCCTCGACACCTACCGCGACCTGCGCGAACGCGGCGAGAGCCTGCAATCCACCGTGCGCCGCACCGGCCTGGAGCCCTTCAAGGAGGCCGCAAAAACGGCGCGCCACAGGGACGAACCGGTCGCGGCCTGAACCTCCTCGGCGTGCAGAGAGCCCCCACAAGGACCCCGCCATGAAAATACTTGCCCCCCCGGACCACCACCCCCCCGCTGCCAGCGACCCGCGCGCCGTGGCGCTGGCCAACGACGCCGACGCCCTGGCGCTGCCTCTGGACGGCGTGGAGCGGGTGGACCTGCATTTCCCCGACTTCACCGATGGCCGGGCGTTCAGCCAGGCCTTTCTGCTGCGCCGCCGCCGCGGCTTTCAGGGGGAAATCCGCGCCACGGGCCAGGTGCTGATCGACCAACTGCTGCAAATGCGGCGCACCGGCTTCTCGTGCGCCGTGCTGAGCGCGGGCGTGGACGCGGCCGACGCGCAGCGCCAGCTCGACCGGTTCCCGGGCTTCTACCAGGGCGACGCAGTCCAGCCCCGGCCGCACTTTGCCCAGGCCACATGATGTCCGGCAACGCCAGCACCGCCATCCCCGCGCGCGGAAAACCCGCCAAGGCCAGCGCGCTGCACGCCCGCGCGAGCGCCAGCTTCGACGCCAAACTGGCCGAAACGCAGGCGCTGCTGCGCCAAGCCGCAGCGCTGGGCGCGGACGCGGTCACGCAGGCGTCGAGCCTGGGCGCCGAGGACGTGCTCATCACGCACCTGACGAATTCGCTGCAACTGGACATCCCGGTCTTCGTGCTCGACACCGGCGCGCTGCACACCGAAACCCTGGCGCTGCTGGAGCGCACCCAGGCGCACGCGCGCGCGCCGGTCACGGTGTACCGGCCGCGGACCGAAGCAGTCATCCACTTCGTGCGCAGCCACGGGCAGGACGCGATGTACCAGAGCGTCGATTTGCGCAAGGCCTGCTGCGGCATCCGCAAGATGGAACCGCTGGCGCGCGCGCTCGCCGGCAAGAGCGCCTGGATCACCGGCCTGCGCCGCGAGCAGTCCGACGCGCGCGCCGAGGTGCCGCTGATCGACCGCGCCGAGGCCGCGGCCCGGGGCCTGACCAAGTTCAACCCCCTGGCCCGCTGGACCTGGGGCGACGTGTGGCACTACATCGCCACCCACGGCGTGGACTACAACCCGCTGCACGACCGCTTCTACCCGAGCATCGGCTGCGCACCCTGCACCCGGGCCATCAGCCTGGGCGAGGATGCGCGCGCCGGCCGCTGGTGGTGGGAGGACGAAGGCGCCAAGGAATGCGGACTGCACACCCAAAACGACTGATACCACCGGAGAGCCCCGCCATGAACGCCCGCACCGACACCGCACTGCTCCAGACGCCCGCCAACGGCAGGAGCCAACACCTGAGCACCGCGCAGCTCGACGCGTTGGAGGAGGAAAGCATCTTCATCCTGCGCGAGGTGGTCGCCGCCTTCGAACGCCCCGCGCTGCTGTTTTCGGGCGGCAAGGACTCCCTGGTCATGCTCTGGTGCGCCGCAAAAGCCTTCGGCGCCGGGCGCATCCCCTTCCCGCTGCTCATGATCGACACCGGACACAACTTCCCCGAAGTGACCGCGTTCCGCGACCAGCGCGCACGCGAGCTGGGCGCCGAACTCATCGTGCGCAGCGTCGAGGATTCGATGGCCCGCGGCAGCGTGCGCCTGGCGCACCCGGACGAGTCGCGCAACGTGCACCAGTCGGTGACGCTGCTCGAAGCCATCGAGGAATTGCGCTTCGACGCGCTCATCGGCGGCGCGCGCCGCGACGAGGAAAAGGCGCGCGCCAAGGAGCGCATCTTCTCGCACCGCGACGGCTTCGGCCAATGGCAGCCCAAGGCCCAGCGCCCCGAGCTGTGGACGCTGTTCAACACCCGCCTGCAACCCGGCGAGCATTTCCGCGTATTCCCGATCAGCAACTGGACGGAACTGGACGTGTGGCAGTACATCGCCCGCGAGAACATCGCGCTGCCCTCGCTGTACTACACGCACCCGCGCCAGGTAGTGCAGCGCCGGGGCCTCCTGGTTCCCGTGACCGCGCTGACCCCGGCGCGGGACGGCGAATGCATAGAGACGCGCCAGGTGCGCTTTCGCACCGTGGGCGACATCCCCTGCACCTGCCCGGTGGAAAGCCCGGCGGCCACGGCGCACGAGATCGTGCACGAAACCCTGGCCGCCGACATGAGCGAACGCGGCGCCACGCGCATGGACGACCAGACCAGCGAAGCCTCGATGGAAAAACGCAAGAAAGACGGGTACTTCTGATGAGCAGCATCCCCCATCCGATCGCTGCCGAGGCCTCCGGCGCATACGGACACAACGGACGCAACGGGCACCACTGCGCGCTGAAATTCATCACCTGCGGCAGCGTAGACGACGGCAAGAGCACGCTCATCGGCCGCCTGCTGATCGACAGCCGCGCGGTGCTGCAGGACCAGCTGGCAGGCGTGCAGCGCGGCGGCACCACCGACCTCGCGCTGCTCACCGACGGCCTGAGCGCCGAACGCGAGCAGGGCATCACCATCGACGTGGCCTACCGCTACTTTGCCACGCCAGCGCGCAAATTCATCATCGGCGACGCGCCCGGCCACGAGCAGTACACGCGCAACATGGTCACCGCAGCGAGCAGCGCGGACGCGGCCGTGGTGCTGATCGACGCGAGCAAGCTCGACTGGCGCAACCCGGGGCTGGCCCTGCTGCCGCAAACACGCCGCCACGCGCTGCTGGCGCATCTGCTGCGCGTGCATTCGCTGGTGTTCGCCGTGAACAAGCTCGACGCAGTGGCCGACCCCGTGCTCGCCTACCGGCATATCCAGGGCGCACTCGCCGCCTTCGCCCAGGCCGCAGGCATTGCCGTGCACGCCACGGTGCCGATCTCCGCGCTCGAGGGCTGGAACGTGGTGGACGCGCACCCGGACTGGTGCGGCTACGCCGGCCCGACGCTGCTGCAAGTGCTCGAAGCGCTGCCCAACACCCCGGCCGACACCGCGTTGCCGCTGGCGTTCCCGGTGCAATGGGTGGAGAAATTCTCCTCGTCCGCAGAGACCTCCCAAGGCCGGCGCGTTCTCTGGGGCCGCGTGGCCGCAGGCACCATCGCGCCGGGCGCCGCGGTGCAGGTCTTCCCGGGCGGCCAGCCGGCCACCGTGGTCCAGGTGCTGGACCACGCGCGCCGCCCGGCCGACGTGCCTGCGGGCAGCAGCGCCGGGATCGTCCTCGACCGCGAACTGGACGTGTCGCGCGGCGACTGGCTCCTGGCCACCCCCGACGGCTTCGACGCCCCCGCCTGGCCCGCGCGCCACGAACTGCGCGCCACCGTGGCCTGGATGGACGACGCACCCCTGGTCGCCGGCCGCGTGTACTGGGCGCTGCACGGCCACCGCTGGGTCAAGGCCCGGGTCCGGGCCGTGCTGCACAGGCTAGACATCAGCACCCTGGCCGAAGAAGCCGCCACGCAACTCGGCCCGAACGCCATCGGCCACGTGGACCTGCTGCTCCAAGAGCCCCTGCCCGCAGCGCCCTTTGCCCAGGCGCGCGTGCTCGGCGCGCTGATCCTGGTGGACACCGCAAGCCACAAGACCGCCGGCGCCGTGCTGGTGAACTAAGCCAGGATTCCTGCGCAGCAAACCGGGGCGGCATGGCGCTGCCCGGTGTGCAGGGCGGCGCAGGTCATTGCGGGGTCACTGCGCAGCGGGGGCAGCACGCCGTGCTCCTCCCGACTCTGCCGATCAGGTTCTCCGCCAGCGAGCGCTCGTGGTAGCCGCTGGCTTGTTTCCATTCGCGTCTGCCGCTCTCTGCGATCCTGCCCGTGGCCGCATTGCGTCAAGTTGCGCCCGGCGTGGCCTGCGGCCAGGGCATGCGCCGCCTCCGGGGCTGGGTGATCCGGGGAGCCGGGATGGCGCGATGCCCTGCCCACGGAACAACCGATACCCACACTCCCGGATCGACCATTTTTCCTGCCCTCGACTAAAAAATGGAATGCGAGTAATAATCGTTCCGAGCAGCTGACTGCGACTACTTTCATCCGCCCCCCAGGAGGTTTGACATGGTCCGCACCCTCTCCGATGCACGCACTGCCAAGCAGCGGCCAAGGCATGGCACCTTCGCGCGCGGCGATCCACGCGGGACACGCTTTGGTGTCGTAGGCGCCATCGCTGCCGACGATGTCAACCGGTGTCCCGGGCGCAATCTGCTCGAGCCAATCGCTCAGGGCCTCACCGCAAACGCAGAGCTTGGGGCCGGTGCTGTCAACCGCCAGATGCAGTGGCTCACCCGTGCGCAGCGCGGGCAAGACGACGACTCGCAGGCCTTGCGCGCGGCGGCTCAGGGTCGTGCAGCGGGGCGCCGGCCAAGTCGGAGAAGCGAGCCGGCGCAGGCTCTGAGCAAA
The DNA here is from genome assembly GCF_026127385.1 of Verminephrobacter aporrectodeae subsp. tuberculatae. Classification (NCBI taxonomy): domain Bacteria; kingdom Pseudomonadati; phylum Pseudomonadota; class Betaproteobacteria; order Burkholderiales; family Comamonadaceae; genus Verminephrobacter; species Verminephrobacter aporrectodeae. The sequence continues at coordinate 1,050,364 of NZ_QZCX01000001.1, read as the reverse complement.
TCCCCGCAGCGGGTGCGGGCGTCAGAAGGCTCTCGTCGATCCCCATCGCGACATCTCCTCTGGCGATCAACCCCGCGGTGTAGCTGCACGGCAGAAATGCCCGTGCGCCATGTAACCCAGGATTTATACAACAACGCATCCAAAGGGAGCTTCATTCATTTGTCAACAAGGAGTTAGCATCATGAGAATTCTGATAGCCATCATGTTTTTTGTCAGCGCCGTGCTGAGCGCCTGCGGAGACGGCGCGCAGACGCAGTCCGGCCCATCACCCACGCTTGCGGGAAAAGCCGAGCTTCAAGACGTCAAGCCGGCGCAAATGGTCTCTCTCTCGCTCAAAGAACTTGGCCTTCCTGCGGGCGCCGACAAGGTCACGCCATCGGGCGCCGTATCAAATGCCTTGCTCAAGGACGGACAACTGCGTTTTTCCACTCCTGGCGATACCGGCAAGGATCAGGAAGCGAGTTTTGAAATCAAGAGCGGTCCTACAACATCTCAGTTCCATGTGGTGATCCGGTCACAGCGACCGACTTCCGCAGGGGTTTACGGCGAATTCACCGACGATCCTCCACCTCCCAACGTGGTCGTTGACGGCCTGGGAGCAAACAATGTAATGACCGGCGCCCCACTGACCTTCAGGTTGCAAGGAGTACCCCCGCTGGATCTGAAGGAAAAAAGCATCGGAGAGATTACTGTTGGGGGAGATTCTGCCATCTCGGTTCATCTGGAGAAATTCTGGTCTTTTAATCCGGCAGATTCCAGCTTTTCGATCTCGGGCCCGGCCATGCAGCGAATACTGGACGCGCTGCCAAATGGCAGTTTTTGGATGCATCTGTACTTTTCTGCCAATGACGGCGAGTTTGCGGTTGGCTATGAAATGCTGGTGAGCAAGACAGAGACAAGACTGTCCGGCAATTTGCTGTCGGAGCGGGGCGATCCGGTCACCTCGCTGGCGGGCCGCAAGGTCTTGCTGAACGGGGTCAATACGCAGATGCGGGCCGTCGCCGTACTGGACGCCAACGGTGCCTTTGCGTTCGAGCACGTATTGCCCGACGTCTATTTTCTGACATTGAGCGACTTGCATTATCCGAACGTCGTGAGCACCAGTTTTCCGATCTATGAAGGCAGCACGCAAGCCAAGGTCACCATGGTGGTGCCGCCGGGCCTGGGAATCGACACCGGCGCCAAGGCCGCCGCGCAGCGAGCAGCAGCAGCCCCCGGTTCGTCGGCTGTGCGCAGCAGCGTGACGCAAGACGGCAAGGAGCCGCCCTCGCGCGACATCCCCGCTTCCAAGCGCTCGTCCCCTGCCGCGCCTCTCCCCGCAGATGGGGACGATAGCGCGGTCTTTAGCGTCACTGCGGCCGAGCAAGACCGGCCCATCAATAAGAACTTCGACTTCGAGGTGCCGGCCGGCACCGAGAGCGTCAGCGTCAGAATTACCGTGCTGACCGAGGAGTCTCGGGCTTCCGCGAAAAATCGGGGCAAACACGCTGATTCTTGGTCGTATTCGGTCGTGGGCCTTCCAGACACCAATCTCTCGGCCAGCGGTTTGGTAGACCAAATGTATGGCACAGGCGGAACGGGCACGGGCGCATGTGTAGACGTGTCCAAGCAGACCAAGAACTCCGCATTGAAAATCAGCGGCAGCGTGAGCGCCACCAATATCGGCGACGACCTTCTGCCAACTACCACGACGGTGGAGCTGACTCTGGAATGCATGAGGTCCAAAAGTTCGTCAACCAATCTCGAAGTCGTTTCGGCAAAATTCTTGTCGCCAAACAAGAATTCCAATCCGATAATTTCTCCGCTCAAGGTCAGTGAGCGTAGCAACTTGGCCGGCTCCTACCTGTCGATCCCGCAAAGCCGCAGCGACAACACCAACACGATCCCGTTTGAGATCAGATATTCTCCAGCCGACGCGACTATTACCGAAGTGAACCTGGGGATCGCCGAAGTGGCCGCTACCACCACGGTAGTTCCTGGTACCTCGCCAGGCGTCAGTGCCTTGACTTTTTCCAACGTCAATCTCTTGACGCAAAATCATACCCGCGAGCCTGGCCTGATCAAGTTTCCTGGTCTTTCTCTGCCCACGTTTGCTGGCGAAATGGCCATAGGAAATATAACCGTCACGGTTCGTCTCAAAGGCAGCGTGGGGGGTGTCGCAGTGAGCTCCGATCCTGCCGCAAAGGGTGGGCAGATCGAATTTAACGAAAAGAAAGAATTTACGCCACTCTATCTTGCAGGAGATGTTACAGGTCTTTCCGACCGACGCTTTGGCATACGTGATACAAATAAAGGCGGTGACTCATGGAGCACCATGCAAACCATCGCCTGGCTTCTCGGCTGCTATGCCTGCCGCTTCAACGACATCAGCAGCCAGCATGTCGCCCAAGTAGGGGCTGAACATGATTCGATTCTCGTCCATAAAGGTCACAGCGATGGTCAACAGATTGACATGCGCTACGCCGACGGCGCGGGCGGTTATAGCGACGCGCTGGGTGGGCAAAATGGGGGAGCGCACATCCGGCAATTGATCAACGCCGCCAAAACCGAGATAGTCGAAAACGCCGGGCTCACGGCAAAAATTGGAACATGGGTGGCTGGACCCAAGCAGCGAGAATTGGAGAGATGGATTGACGAAAACCGCGCCATCCTTGAAACCGAGGGGAAGAAACCCTACACCCGCGTGATCTTTATCGGGGGCTCGTTCATCGAGCAGGCGCTCGTTAACGGGAAATTTCCGGACGATTCGGACATTCCCCTCGTGGGTGCATGGACCACCAAGCCAAGGACGGTCGAAACCACCCCCGGCCAGCATATGGACCATTGGCACATAAGCTTGAAGGGGGCGTTGTTGTATAAATAGACCCTCGAAGATGCACCTCCCCAAGAACACCCATTCAGGTGATACGCACGGACTGCGGACGAAACACTTCCTCCGATCCGTCCGTGCGGGATTCCCGCATACGGCTCCTGCCTTGGGTCGTAATGACCAAACACTGGATCAAGCAAGGGTATTGTCTTATACACAACGCCCCTGAACCTGAAGTTCCCGACAGAACCTGATGCCAGCGGCAAAGTCAAGAATGCGCTGCATTCCCAAAGCGGTAGACCCTGTTTGAGCCTGAGGTCCCCCAGGCCCATTCTCTTGAATCCCGTAACTGCCCGGTTCATTGTGTGCTTTCACCATGAAATAACTAGCATAACGCATGCGCGGAGGGACTTGTGTATAGCCAGATACATCCAAAGGTAGTTTCACCCATTTGTCAACAAGGAGTTAGCATCATGAGAATTCTGATAGCCATCATGTTTTTGGTCGGCGCCGTGCTGAGCGCCTGCGGAGACGGCGCGCAGACGCAGTCCGGCCCATCACCCACGCTTGCGGGAAAAGCCGAGCTTCAAGACGTCAAGCCGGCGCAAATGGTCTCTCTCTCGCTCAAAGAACTTGGCCTTCCTGCGGGCGCCGACAAGGTCACGCCATCGGGCGCCGTATCGAATGCCTTGCTCAAGGACGGACAACTGCGTTTTTCCACTCCCGGTGATACCGGCAAGGATCAGGAAGCGAATTTCGAAATCAAGAGTGGTCCCACAACATCTCAGTTCCATGTGTTGATCAGGTCACAGCGACCGACTTCCGCAGGGGTTTACGGCGAATTTACCGACGATCCTCCACCTCCCAACGTGGTCGTTGACGGCCTGGGAGCAAACAATGTAATGACCGGCGCCCCACTGACCTTCAGGTTGCAAGGAGTACCCACGCTGGATCTGAAGGAAAAAAGCATCGGAGAGATTCCTGTTGGGGGAGATTCTGCCATCTCGGTTCATCTGGAGAAATTCTGGTCTTTTAATCCGGCAGATTCCAGCTTTTCGATCTCGGGCCCGGCCATGCAGCGAATACTGGACGCGCTGCCAAATGGCAGTTTTTGGATGCATCTGTACTTTTCTGCCAATGACGGCGAGTTTGCGGCTGGCTATGAAATGCTGGTGAACAAGGCAGAGACAAGACTGTCCGGCAATTTGCTGTCGGAGCGGGGCGATCCGGTCACCTCGCTGGCGGGCCGCGAGGTCTTGCTGAACGGGGTCAATACGCAGACGCGGGCCGTCGCCATACTGGATGCCAACGGTGCCTTTGCGTTCGAGCACGTATTGCCCGACGTCTATTTTCTGACGTTGAGCGACTTGCATTATCCGAACGTCGTGAGCACCAGTTTTCCGATTTATGAAGGCAGCACGCAAGCCAAGGTCACCATGGTGGTGCCGCCGGGCCTGGGAATCGACACCGGCGCCAAGGCCGCCGCGCAGCGAGTAGCCGCCCCCGGTTCGTCGGCTGTGCGCAGCAGCGTGACGCAAGACGGCAAGGAGCCGCCCCCGCGCGACATCCCCGCTTCCAAGCGCTCGTCCCCTGCCGCACCGCTCCCCGCAGATGGAGACGATCGCGCGGTCTTTAGCGTCACTGCGGCCGAGCAAGACCGGCCCGTCACCAAGAACATCGACTTCGAGGTGCCGGCCGGCACCGAGAGCGTCAGCGTCAGAATGACCGTGCTGACCGAGGAGTCTCGGGCCTCCGCGAAAAATCGGGGCACGCACGCCGATTCTTGGTCGTATTCGGTCGTGGGGCTTCCAGACAGCGGTCTCTCGGCCAGCGGTTTGGTGGACCAAATGTATGGCACAGGCAGAATAGCCGAGCGCGCGTGTGTAAACGTGTCCGAGCAGACCCGAGCAGACCAAGAACTCCGCATTGAAAATCAGTGGCAGCGTGAGCGCCACCAATATAGGCGACGACCTCCTGCCGACTACCACGACGGTGGAACTGACTCTGGAATGCATGAGGCCCAAAAGTTCGTCAAGCAAGCTCGAAGTCGTTTTGGCCCAATTCTTGTCGCCGAACAAGAGTTCGCGGCACGGCCCATGAACCGCCTCCGGCATGCGGCCATGCCGGAGGCACTGCCGCAGGAGCCGTTCGCTGTGCGGCCCTTGGCCCTGCCGATGGAGCCAAACGGATCGGCTGCTACATTAGCCCTGATGGTCGCGTTCTCATCGCCGGGCGGCCCGCCTGCCCGCATCGGCGGGGCCCAGACCAACCCGGAGCGACGCCCGGCCCCAAAGCCCCCTTCCGGTCAAGATGCCACGCAGCCTTGGCGAGTGAACGCTTCTAAAATCAAGGGTTTTCATCGCCCGATACCGCCTGAACGCCTGACATGACCCACGTCGTCTCCGAAAACTGCATCAAGTGCAAGTACACCGATTGTGTGGACGTATGCCCCGTGGACTGCTTCCGCGAAGGTCCGAACATGCTTGTCATCGACCCCGACGAGTGCATCGACTGCGCCGTCTGCATCCCCGAATGCCCGGCGAACGCCATCTATGCCGAGGAGGACCTCCCGGCCGATCAGCTCGCCTTCATCAAGCTCAACACCGAGCTGGCCTTTGCCGACGGCTGGAAAAGCATCACCAAGCGCAAGGGCGCCCTGCCCGACGCCGACGAATGGAATGGCAAGCCGGGCAAGATCGACGAGCTGCAGCGCTGAGAGGCCCAGGCCCCAAGGTGACCCAGGCCGTGCACGCCGCAGTCGAAACCGATGCCGTGGTCATCGGCGCGGGGCCGGTGGGCCTGTTCCAGGTGTTCCAGCTCGGGCTGCAGGGAATCACCGCGCACCTGATCGACGCCCTGCCGCACGCGGGCGGTCAGTGCGCCGAACTGTATGGCGACAAGCCCATCTACGACATTCCGGGTGTCCCGGTCTGCACCGGGCGCGAACTGGTGGATCTGCTGCTGCGGCAGGTGGCGCCCTTCAAACCGCACTGGCATCTGAACACCCTGGTCTCTGCCCTCACGCCCCGCTCTGACGGCCGCGTGCTGCTGGAAACCAGCACCGGGGTGCGGCTGCTCGCACGCTGCGTGTTCCTCGCCGCGGGCGTGGGCGCGTTCGTTCCCCGCACCCTCAAGACCGCGGGAATCGAGCGCTTTACCGGCACCCAGCTCCACTACCAGAGCCTGCCGCCGGACCTGGACTTGGCCGGGCGCCACGTCGTCGTGCACGGCGGCGACGAAGCCGCCGTGGCGCACGCCGTGGAACTGGCCGAGCAGGGCCGGGCGGCGCGCGTCAGCCTGCTGCACCGGCGCGACCTGTTCCAGGCGCCCGACGCATTGCTGCAGCGCCTGCGGCAACTGCGCGAGGCCGGACGCATTGCCGTCGAGGCCGCGCAGATCACCGGCATCATCACCAGCACCGCGGGCAAGCGCCTCACCGCGCTGCAAGTGGTCGGTGCACAGGAGAGCCCCCGGACCCTGCCCGTGGACGTGCTTTTGACCGTCCTCGGCCTTTCCCCCCGGCTCGGGCCGATTGCCGACTGGGGCCTGGCCATGGAACGCAAGCAGCTCGTGGTCGACACCGGGACGTTTCGCACCAACGTTGCGGGAATCTACGCCGTGGGCGACGTCAACACCTACCCCGGCAAGCGCAAGCTGATCCTGTGCGGCTTCCACGAGGCCACGCTCGCCGCCTTTGCCGCAGCCGAGGCGCTCAAGGGCGGCAAGGTGGCGCTGCAATACACCACCACCAGCGCACGCCTGCACCAGCTGCTGGGCGTGGCAGCCGCGCCGGCCACCCAGGTTTGACGGCCTGGCAAAGGAGCCGGGCAGCGCGGAGAACCCGGGACCGGTTTCAAAGATTTGGCGCCAGCATGCGCGCCAGCGCGGCCTCGTCCATCCCCCGGCGCCCGGCCATGTCGTGCACTTGGTCAGCGCCGATCTTGCCGACGCTGAAGTACCGGCTCTCGGGGTGGCCCATGTAGAAGCCGCTCACGCTGGCCGCGGGTGTCATGGCCAGGTTCTCGGTCAGGCCCATGCCGATTTCTGCGCAGCGCAGAACCTGGAACAGATCGGTCTTGGCGCTGTGGTCCGGGCAGGCGGGGTAGCCGGGGGCGGGGCGAATTCCGCGGTACTTTTCGGCGATCAGCTCGCAGGCGCTCAGCCGCTCGTCGGGCGCATAGCCCCACAGGTCGGTGCGCACGCGCTGGTGCAGGCATTCGGCAAGGGCTTCGGCCAGGCGGTCGGCCAGGCTCTTGAACAGGATCGCGGAATAGTCGTCGAGCGCGTCGGCAAAGTCCTTTTCCTTCTTTTCGACTCCAAGGCCCGCGGTCACGGCAAACAGGCCCGCGTAGTCGGCGATGCCCCTGGGCGCGACGAAGTCGGACAGGCAGCGGCTGGGGCGCAGCACACCGTCGATGGACTGCTTTTGCGTCTGCTGGCGCAGGCCGTACCAGGTCATGGCCACCTGGCTGCGGCTGTCGTCGGTATAGAACACGACGTCGTCGCCCACGCTGTTCGCGGGCAGCAACGCGAGCACGCCGCTGGCCGTGAGCCAGCGGCCGTCGATGATCTTTCTGAGCATGGCCCGGGCGTCGTCATGCACGCGCCTGGCCTGCACGCCCACCACCTCGTCGTCCAGGATCGCCGGGTAGGGACCGGCCAGGTCCCAGGTCTGAAAGAACGGACCCCAGTCGATGTATTTTTCCAGTTCGGCCAGGTCAAAGTTTTTGAACATGCGCCGGCCCGGCGCGCGCGGTACGACGGGCCGGCAGGCGGACCAGTCCATGGGCGTCCGGTTCGCGCGCGCCTGGGCCAGGGGCCATAGCAGCGCCGGCTTTTTCTTGGCGTGCAGGCTGCGCAGCTTGTCGTAGTCGGCGTTGAGCTCTTGCAAGTAGCTGCCCGCCACCTGGCCCAGCAGGCTCTGCGCCACGCCCACGCTGCGCGAGGCGTCGGGAACGTAGACCACGGGGCCTTCGTAGTGCGGGGCGATCTTGACGGCGGTGTGCACGCGGCTGGTGGTCGCGCCGCCTATCAGTAGCGGGATCTTGCGCATGCGGAAATGCGCGTCCTTTTGCATCTCGCCAGCTACATGCTGCATTTCTTCGAGGCTCGGGGTGATCAGGCCCGACAGGCCCACGATGTCCGCCCCTTCGACCTTGGCGCGCGCCAGGATCTCGTGGCAGGGCACCATCACGCCCATGTTCACGACCTCGAAGTTGTTGCACTGAAGGACCACGGTGACGATGTTCTTGCCGATGTCGTGCACGTCGCCCTTGACGGTGGCGATGACGATCTTGCCCTTGCTGCGCACGTCGCGCCCGGCCTGTTCGTCACGGCGCTTTTCCTCCTCGATATAGGGGATCAGGTGCGCCACGGCGAGCTTCATCACGCGGGCGCTCTTGACCACCTGCGGCAGGAACATCTTGCCCGCACCGAACAGGTCGCCGACGACGTTCATGCCGTCCATCAACGGGCCTTCGATCACGTGCAGCGGGCGGCCCCCCTGGGCCAGGATCTGCTGATAGGCTTCTTCGGTGTCCTCGGTGATGAAGTCGGTGATGCCGTGCACCAGCGCATGGCTCAGGCGCTCGCCGACGGTTTTTGGCGCCTCGGGCGTGCCGCGCCATTCGAGCTTGCGGCTTGCGTCGCGGGCACCGCTCTTGGCGCTTTCGGCGATTTCGACCAAGCGCTCGCCGGCGTCAGGGCGGCGGTTCAGGACCACGTCCTCGACGCGCTCGCGCAGCGTCGGCTCCAGGTCGTCGTATACGCCCACCATGCCTGCGTTGACGATTCCCATGTCCATTCCCGCGGCGATCGCGTGGTACAGGAACACGGTGTGGATGGCCTCGCGCACGGGGTCGTTGCCGCGAAAGCTGAACGACACGTTGGACACGCCGCCCGAGACCTTGGCGCCCGGCAGGTTCTGCTTGATCCAGCGCGTGGCCTCGATGAAATCGACCGCATAGTTGTTGTGCTCTTCAATGCCGGTGGCGACCGCGAAGATGTTCGGGTCGAAGATGATGTCCTCGGGCGGAAAATCGACCTCGTCAACCAGGATGCGGTAGGCGCGCGCGCAGATCCCGATCTTGCGTGCGCAACTGTCGGCCTGGCCCTTTTCGTCAAAGGCCATCACCACGGCCGCGGCGCCGTAGCGGCGCAGCAACCGGGCCTGGTGCTTGAAGGCCTCGACGCCCTCCTTCATGCTGATGGAGTTGACGATTCCCTTGCCCTGGATGCAGCGCAGGCCGGCTTCGATCACCTCCCACTTGGAGCTGTCGAGCATGATCGGCACGCGCGCGATGTCGGGCTCGGACGCGATCAGTTGCACAAAGCGCACCATCGCAGCCCGGCTGTCGAGCATGGCCTCGTCCATATTGATGTCGATGATCTGCGCACCGTTATCCACCTGCTGGCGCGCCACGGCCAGCGCCTGTTCGTACGCGCCGTCGAGGATCATGCGCGCGAACGCCCTGGAGCCCGTGACGTTGGTGCGCTCGCCAATGTTCACGAACAGCGAGCCCGCGCCAATGCTCACCGGCTCCAGGCCGGACAGTTTCATCGGGGGCAGCGAAATGGCAGACATGGACTCACCTGTGCAGGAACGACGGAGAAAGCAGGTGAGCGTCGTTGCAGTGGGCCCCGGGTCCGGCCCCTGGGTCGCCCAAGCCTGACGACGGGCCCTCGTGGTGGGGCCGGGCCTGCCGCTGCAACGCTCCTTGGGCGGGGGTGGATTCTAAGGGGGGCGCCGGCGCACACGCCATGAAAGTCCCGATAAACTGGCGCCGGACCCAGCCACCTGTTGGCCTTCGACGGTCGGCCCCTGCGCCATGCCTCTCAAAGACCTGCCCCTTGACGCCCAGCCACGCGAAAAACTGCTCGCGCGCGGCCCCGCTGCGTTGGCCGACGCCGAGTTGCTCGCGATCCTGCTGCGCACCGGCATCGTGGGCAAAGGGGTGCTGCAACTGGCGCAGGAATTGCTGGACCCGCCCGGCGCAGACGCCGCCACCGGGCAGCCGAGCGGTGGCTTTGGCGGCATTGCCGGGCTGCTGCACGCCAGCGCCGCCGATCTGCAACGCATCAAGGGCCTGGGTCCGGCCAAGCGCGCCGAACTGGTGGCGGTGCTGGAGCTGGCCCGCCGCGCGCTGGCCCAGCAGCTGTGCGAACGCGCAATCTTCGACGCCCCGGACACCGTCAAGCAGTACCTTCAGTTGCAGTTGGCCGCCAAGGGCCATGAGGTGTTTGCCGTGCTTTTCCTGGACAACCAGAACCACCTGCTGGCGCTGGAAGAACTGTTTCGCGGCACGCTCACGCAGACCAGCGTATACCCCCGCGAAGTGGTGCTGCGCGCGCTGCACCACCGGGCCGCCGCCGTGGTGCTGGCGCACAACCACCCCAGCGGCAGCGTGCAGCCCAGCCGCGCCGACGAGGCGCTCACGCAGACCCTCAAGACCGCGCTGGCGCTGGTTGACGTGCGCGTGCTCGACCATGTGATCGTGGCGCCGGGCCAGGCACTGTCGATGGCAGAAAAAGGACTGCTGTAATACCCCGGCGCCCGCTGCAAGGGCTGGTGCGGGGCGCGCAACCGGGCGAACGACAAAGCGCGCCGGGCCACGGGCGTGATCTTGCCTTGCCGGTGGACGCGTGGACAGCCGCAATGGCGGGCGATGCGCCCTGTGATATATTCGCGGGCTCCGCGGAAATCCGTCTGCAGAGCCCATATCAAGAGGTCCCCCCCATGTACGCGGTCATAAAAACCGGTGGCAAGCAGTATCGCGTTGCTTCCGGCGAAAAAATCAAAGTAGAACAGATTGCTGCGGACGTAGGCCAGGAGATCGTGATCGACCAGGTTCTGGCCGTCGGCAACGGCGCTGAGCTCATGGTGGGCACGCCCCTGGTGTCCGGCGCGACCGTGAAGGCCACTGTCGTGGCCCACGGCAAGCACGACAAGGTGCACATCTTCAAGATGCGCCGCCGCAAGCACTATCAAAAACACCAAGGCCATCGCCAGCAGTTCACCGAACTGCAAATTGGCGCGATTGCTGCTGCCCAGTAAAAGGAGCTGATGTCATGGCACAGAAAAAAGGCGGCGGCTCTACGCGAAACGGGCGCGATTCCAAGCCGAAAATGCTGGGCGTCAAGGTCTTCGGGGGCGCACTGGTCGGCGCCGGATCGATCATCGTGCGCCAACGCGGCACGCGCTTTCACCCCGGCAACAATGTCGGCGTGGGCAAGGACCATACCTTGTTCGCACTGGTCAACGGCCACGTGTCGTTCGGCACCAAGGGGGCATTGTCCAAGCAGACGGTGAACGTGACACCGGCCTGAGGCTTTTCCCCAGGCATTCCTTCCGGGGCCCCGCTTTGCCGGGGCCTTGTCGTTTGCCCTGCACGCTGGCGTGTTCGCGCCGTCCGGGGCAGGGGCGTCAGGAGGGCCGCCGTTGCGCCAGAATCAGCGGCTTGGCCGCCCACCACGGGATCTCCATGAAGTTCGTCGATGAAGCCTTGATTGACATTGCCGCAGGTGACGGGGGCAATGGCTGCGTGTCCTTTCGGCACGAAAAACACAAGGAGTTCGGCGGGCCCAACGGAGGCGATGGCGGGCGCGGAGGGCATGTGCAGGCGCTGGCCGACCCCAGCCTGAACACCCTGATCGATTTTCGCTACGCGCGCCGGCATGAGGCCAAGCGGGGCGGGCACGGCATGGGCTCGGACATGTTTGGCGCCGCAGGAAGCGACATCACCCTGAAGATGCCCGTGGGCACCATCATCACCGACGCAGAGACGGGCGCGCTGCTGCATGAGTTGCTCACCCCGGGTGAACTCGTCACCCTCGCCAAGGGCGGCGACGGCGGGTTTGGCAATTTGCGCTTCAAGAGCGCCATCAACCGCGCGCCACGGCAGAAAACGCCCGGCTGGCCAGGCGAGAAGAAAAGTCTGAAGCTGGAATTGAAGGTGCTCGCCGACGTGGGGCTTCTGGGCATGCCGAATGCAGGCAAGTCGACCTTCATCGCCGCGGTTTCCAACGCCCGCCCGAAGATTGCCGACTATCCGTTCACTACGCTGCACCCCAACCTGGGCGTGGTGCGGGTCGGCCCCGAACAGAGTTTCGTGCTCGCCGACATTCCGGGCCTGATCGAAGGGGCGTCCGAAGGCGCAGGGCTTGGGCACCAGTTTCTGCGCCACCTGCAACGCACGCGCCTGCTGTTGCACGTCGTTGATCTGGCGCCGTTCGATGCCGCGCAGGATCCCGTCACCCAGGCCAAGGCCATCGTCTACGAACTGAAAAAGTACGATGACCGGCTCTACGGCAAGCCGCGCTGGCTCGTGTTGAACAAGCTGGACATGGTGCCGCTGGATGAACGGGAGGCGCGCGTCGGGGATTTCGTCCGGCGCTTCCAGTGGAAGGGGCCGGTGTTTCAGATCTCCGCGCTCACGCGCGAAGGCTGCGAGCCGCTGATCCATGCCATCTTCCGCCATGTGCAGGGCGAGCAGCGCGCGGAAAACGAACCGGCGCAGCCGGACCCCCGGTTTGCCGGGGACGCACCCGCCTGAGCCCAAGCGCCCATGGCCGGTCCAGGGTGCGGAAAAAACGCCAGCAACCAAAAGGCTCGAAGAGAAAATGCCTGCCGACGTATTGCGCAATGCCCGCCGCATCGTGGTCAAGGTGGGCTCCAGCCTGGTGACCAACGAGGGCCGCGGCCTGGATGAAACCGCCATTGCCCAATGGTGCTACCAGCTCGCGGCGCTGGTGCGGGGTGACGCGGGCGCACCCCGCGAGGTCGTGATGGTCTCCAGCGGCGCCGTCGCCGAGGGCATGAAGCGCCTGGGCTGGAACACCCGGCCGCAAGAAATTCATGCCCTGCAAGCCGCCGCCGCCGTGGGGCAGATGGGGCTGGCGCAGATGTATGAAACCAAGCTGCGCGAGCAAGGCCTGGGCAGTGCCCAGGTGCTGCTCACCCACGCCGACCTCGCAGACCGCGAGCGCTATCTGAACGCGCGCTCGACCTTGCTGACCCTGCTGCGCCTGGGTGTGGTGCCGGTGATCAACGAAAACGACACGGTCGTGAATGACGAGATCAAGTTCGGCGACAACGACACCCTGGGGGCCCTGGTGGCGAATCTGCTCGAAGCCGATGCGCTCATCATCCTCACGGACCAGAAGGGGCTGTACACCGCCGACCCGCGCCGTGACCCGTGCGCGCAACTCGTCCACGAGGCCCGGGCGGGGGATTGGACCCTGGAGGCCATGGCGGGGGGCGCGGGCTCCGGCATTGGCAAGGGCGGAATGATCACCAAGATTCTTGCGGCCAAGCGCGCGGCCGGATCGGGGGCCTCCACCGCCATCGCCTGGGGACGCGAGCCGGATGTGCTGCTGCGCCTGGCGCGCGGGCAGGCGCTGGGCACCCTGCTCGTGGCGCAGACCCAGAAAAAGCAGGCCCGCAAGCAGTGGATGGCGGACCATTTGCAGCTGCGCGGTTCCGTGATTGTGGACGCAGGGGCCGCGGCCAAGCTGCGCGACGAAGGCAAGAGCCTGCTGCCCATTGGCATGACGGCCGTAGAGGGTGATTTCTCGCGCGGCGACGTGATTGCCGTGCGCGACGCTTCGGGCGCGGAGATCGCCCGCGGTCTCGCGAACTACGCCGCCGCCGAGGCGCGCATGCTGTGCCGCAAGCCCTCCAGCGCGTTCGAGAAACTGCTCGGTTATGCGGCGGAGCCCGAGATGGTGCACCGCGACAATCTGGTGCTTGCTGCGGGTTCCGGTTCCTGAAGGCCCGCACGACGGCCCGCCGTGCACAGGCGGGCCGTGCGGGGGCATCTGCGCGCAGTCAGTGCTGCAAGATCTTGTTGAGAAAATCCCGGGTGCGCGGCTGGCGTGCACCGAGGTCGTTGAAGAACTCTTCCTTCGGGCAGTCTTCCAGGATCTTGCCGCCCACGTCCATGAAGATCACACGGTGGCTGACCTTGCGGGCAAAGCCCATTTCATGCGTCACGCACATCATGGTCATGCCCTCATTCGCCAAGCCCACCATCACGTCGAGCACTTCGCCGACCATTTCGGGGTCGAGCGCCGAGGTGGGCTCGTCGAACAGCATCACGATGGGGTTCATGGACAGCGCGCGCGCAATCGCCACACGCTGCTGCTGGCCGCCGGAGAGCTGGCCCGGGAACTTGTCCTTGTGCGCCATCAGCCCCACACGGTCGAGCATTTTGAAGCCGCGCTGCCTGGCGTCGTCCGCGCTGCGGCCGAGCACCTTGATTTGCGCGATGGTCAGGTTGTCCGTCACCGACAGGTGCGGAAACAGCTCGAAATGCTGGAACACCATGCCCACGCGGCTGCGCAGCTTGGGCAGATTGGTTCCGGGGTCGTGCAGTGCCACACCATCGACCGTGATCTCGCCCTTCTGAAAGGGTTCGAGCGCGTTGATGGTCTTGATCAGCGTGGACTTGCCCGATCCCGAGGGGCCGCACACCACCACCACCTCGCCCTTCTTGATGGTGGCAGAGCATTCGCTGAGCACCTGCACCGGGCCGTACCACTTGGAGACGTTCTTGAGTTCGATCATTTCCTGTTCCCTTTATCCAATCTCTTGCACGCATCAGCGAATGATCGCGATCCTGTGGTGCAGGCGCTTGACCGTCCAGGACAGCGCGTAGCACATCACGAAGTACAGCACCGCCGCGGCCAGGTAGGCCTCGATGGGACGACCGAAGTTCTTCCCCGCCACCTCAAAGCCCTTGAGCATGTCGTAGGCGCCGATCGCGTAGACCAGCGACGTGTCCTGAAACAGGATGATGGTCTGCGTGAGCAGCACCGGCAGCATGTTGCGCAACGCCTGCGGCAGCACCACCAGCTGCATGTTCTGGCCATAGGTCATCCCCAGCGCCTGGCCGGCGTACACCTGACCGCGCGCGATGGACTGGATTCCGGCACGCATGATCTCACTGAAGTAAGTCGCCTCGAAAGCGATGAAGGTGACGATGGCCGAGACTTCGGCGCCTACGGGCCGACCGATGATCGCCGGAACCAGCAGGAAGAACCACAGGATCACCATGACCAGCGGAATGCTGCGCATGCCGTTGACGTAGATCGCCGCGGGCAGCTCCAGCCATTTCCTGCCCGACAGGCGCATGAGCGCCAGCACGGTGCCAAAGAGCACGCCACCCAGGGTGGCGATGAAGGTCAGTTCCAGGCTGAAGTACAGGCCCTTGAGAACGAAGTTGGTGATCAGGTCCCAGTTGTAGAAGGAAAGGTCGAGATGCATGTCATGCCTCCCTTGGGGACAGCGAATACACGCGGCGGCGGACGTGGGGATGCAGCACGTCAATGCCCTCCCCGCGCGCCACCCGCAGCGATCATTCCCGGGATGCGCACGCAGCGTTCAATGAACACCATGATCCGGTTGATGGTGAATGCCGAAACGATGTAGAGCCCGGTCACGGCCAGATAGACCTCGATGCCGCGCGCGGTTTCCTCCTGCGCCTGCATGGCAAACATCGTGAGTTCCGCCACCGACACGGCAAAGGCCACGGAGGAGTTCTTGAAGATGCCCATGGTCTCGCTGGTCAGCGGCGGGATGATGATGCGAAACGCCATGGGCAGCAACACGTAGCGGTAGGTCTGGAACATGGTCAGGCCTACGGCCAGACCGGCGTAGCGCTGCCCCCGGGGCAGCGTCTGTATCCCCGAGCGCACCTGCTCGGCGATGCGCGCCGAGGTGAAGAAACCCAGCGCCAGCACCGCCAGCGCAAAGCCGGAGACGCCCTTGAGGACCGGAAACAGGCTGGGCAGGACGTGGTACCACAGAAAAATCTGCACCAGCAGCGGAATATTGCGAAACAGCTCGACCCAGGCGTTGCCCAGGCGCACGACCATGGGTCTGTGCTCCAAGGTGCGCAGCGTGCCAATCACCGAGCCCATGACCAGCGCCAGCACCAGCGCCAGCAGCGAAACGGACACCGTCCAGCCCCAGGCCGACAGCATCCAGTCCAGGTAGGTGACGGTGCCCCCCCTGCCGAAGCAGCCCGGCACCACGTCCCGGTCCATGGTGTCCTGGCAAAACACCTGCCAATCCCAGCTCATAGCGTCCCCCTTCGATCTCTGATTTCTGCTATCGCGTTCGCCGCAAGCCCGCGTCCAATGAGAAAACCCCCACAACCGGTCTGGCCGAAGGGGCGTCAAGCGTTCGGAAACGCGGTCTTCCAGAAATCACTTCTTCACGTAGTCTTCCATGGGCTTGTCGTTCGGGTTGGCCCAGGCGGCCTTGGTCGCGTCGGACAGGGGCAGGCCGATCGTGGTGTTGGTCGGAGGAATCGGCTGCATGAACCATTTGTCGTACAGCTTGGCCAGCGAGCCGTCGGCGATCTGGCGCTTGATGCTGTCGTCCACGGCCTTCTTGAAGCCGGGGTCGTCCTTGCGCAGCATGCAGGCGATGGGCTCCACGGACAGCACCTCGCCGACGATCTTGTAGTCAGCCGGCGCCTTGGACTTGGAGATGTTCCCCGCGAGGATCGATGCGTCCATGACGAACACGTCGGCGCGGCCGGTTTCCAGCATCAGGAAGCTGTCGGCGTGGTCCTTGCCGAAGACCTCCTTGAATTCGATGCCCCCGGCGCGCTCGTGCTTGCGCAGGTGCTGCACCGAGGTGGTTCCCGTGGTGACGGCCACGGTCTTGCCGTTCAGGTCCTTGATCGAGGTGATTCCCGAATTGGCCTTGGTTGCGATGCGCACCTCTTCCACATAGGTGGTCACGGCAAAGGCCGCGTCCTTTTGGCGCCCGGCGTTGTTCGTGGTGGAGCCACATTCCAGATCGACGGTGCCATTGCTCACCAGCGGAATGCGGTTCTGCGAGGTCACGGGCTGGTACTTGGTTTCCAGCTTGGCCAGACCCAGTTGCTTCTGGACGTCGAGCAGGATGCGCTCGCCCATCTCGGTGTGAAAGCCCACGTACTTGCCATTGCCCAGCGTGTAGGAAAGCCCCGAGGACTCGCGCACGCCCAGCGTCACGCTGCCCGATGCCTTTATCTTGGCCAGGGTGTCGTTGGCTTGGGCGAAGGCGCTGCTTGCGACCAGGGCGGTCACGGCAAGCGCGATCCATTGTTTTTTCATAGCGATCTCCTTGTGTTGAAAAATTGGTCAGAACGGGACTGGTCGGTGGGGCGTCGGCACCGCAGGGCCTGCCAAGGCAGGGGCAACCGCAACCCACCCGGCCGCGCCGCAGGCTGTGTTTGTCGCCGCCGTGAAACTCCCATGCCGTTTATGCGCGCAATCATACAAAGTGCCTGCCCCGTGTTTACCCTTGGCGTGTGCGGCCTGCGTCCGCCGCAACCGGGCAAACCCTTTGCGCCATGGGGCTTGCGACGCAGCATTATCCACGCCAGCGACCGACGCCCGGGGCCCAGGCCCCGTTCGCTGCGCCTTGAAGACCCGCTCTGACCGTGGGCGTGCTGGTGCGCTGCGGTAGCCATTCAAAGGAAACGGGAAGCCGGCAAGGAGCCGCTTTCCGAATGGGCAAAGACTGGTGCTAGAATCCAGGATTCTTCGGAGGGGTGCCCGAGTGGCTAAAGGGGGCAGACTGTAAATCTGTTGGCTTCACGCCTACACTGGTTCGAATCCAGTCCCCTCCACCAGCGCGCGCGGGGACCGATGCGGGAGTAGTTCAATGGTAGAACCCTAGCCTTCCAAGCTAATGACGCGGGTTCGATCCCCGTCTCCCGCTCCATTTTGCACGCCGTGCTGGTTTGTCGAGTTGAAATTTTTGCCGCCGCGCAAGCGGCGAGCCAAGTCGCCCATGTGGCTCAGTGGCAGAGCACTCCCTTGGTAAGGGAGAGGTCGCGGGTCCGATTCCCGCCATGGGCACCAGTTTCAGGTGCGTCCGGTTCGGGTTGCGCCGGTTTTTTTGTATCGGTATAGGTTTTTTCGGAGTCGGAAGAATGGCAAAAGGAAAATTCGAACGCACCAAGCCCCACGTCAACGTGGGGACGATCGGTCACGTGGACCATGGCAAGACGACGCTCACGGCAGCCATCGCCACCGTGCTGTCTACCAAGTTCGGCGGCGAGGCCAAGGCCTACGACCAGATCGACGCAGCCCCCGAGGAAAAAGCCCGCGGCATCACGATCAACACCGCGCACGTGGAATACGAGACGGCCAACCGCCACTACGCGCACGTGGACTGCCCCGGCCACGCGGACTACGTGAAGAACATGATCACCGGCGCCGCGCAGATGGACGGCGCCATCCTGGTGTGCTCGGCCGCCGACGGCCCGATGCCGCAGACGCGCGAGCACATCCTGCTCGCACGCCAGGTCGGCGTTCCCTACATCATCGTGTTCCTGAACAAGTGCGACATGGTCGACGACGAGGAACTGCTCGAACTCGTCGAGATGGAAGTGCGCGAACTGCTCGACAAGTACGACTTCCCCGGCGACTCCACCCCGATCATCCGCGGCTCGGCCAAGCTCGCGCTCGAGGGCGACAAGGGGCCGCAGGGTGAAGAGGCGATCATGAAGCTCGCCGAGGCCCTGGACAGCTACATCCCCACGCCCGAGCGCGCCATCGACGGCAGCTTCCTGATGCCCGTGGAAGACGTGTTCTCGATCTCCGGCCGCGGCACCGTGGTCACCGGGCGCATCGAGCGCGGCGTCATCAAGGTCGGCGAGGAAATCGAAATCGTCGGCATCCGCGACACGCAGAAAACCACCTGTACGGGCGTGGAAATGTTCCGCAAGCTGCTCGACCAGGGCCAGGCCGGGGACAACGTCGGCCTGCTGCTGCGCGGCACCAAGCGCGAGGACGTGGAACGCGGCCAGGTGCTGTGCAAGCCCGGATCGATCAAGCCGCACACCCATTTCACCGCCGAGGTCTACGTTCTGAGCAAGGACGAGGGCGGACGCCACACGCCGTTCTTCAACAACTACCGCCCGCAGTTCTACTTTCGCACGACCGACGTGACCGGCGCCATCGAGTTGCCGGCGGACAAGGAAATGGTCATGCCGGGCGACAACGTCTCGATCACCGTGAAGCTGATCAACCCCATCGCCATGGAAGAAGGCCTGCGCTTCGCAATCCGCGAAGGCGGGCGCACCGTGGGCGCGGGCGTCGTGGCCAAGATCATCGCCTGACAGAGAGAGGGCATACAGGGGCATAGCTCAATTGGCAGAGCGTCGGTCTCCAAAACCGAAGGTTGTAGGTTCAATTCCTACTGCCCCTGCCACCTGAATGTGGCACAGAACGAGAGCCCGCCAGATATTGGCGGGCTTCGGTGTCTTGATCGGCGCCATGAAATCGCAAGCAGGAAATAACGCAAAGATGGCCACTTCACCGGTTGAAACTGTCAATACAGGCGCAGACAAGGCCAAGCTCGCTGCAGTGTTCGCCTTGGTCCTTGCGTCGGTTGCGGGGTTTTACCTGCTCGGCCGGCAGGGCGCGCTCGTGCAGTGGGCCGCGCTGGGCGGCGGGCTGATCGCGGCTGCGGGCGTTTTTCTGGTCTCGGAACCCGGCCGTCAGTTCGTGGCCTTTGCACGCGACGCGTGGCGCGAAGTCAGAAAGGTCGTCTGGCCGACGCGCAAGGAGGCCCTGCAGATCACGGCCTACGTGTTTGCCTTCGCGGTGGTCATGGCGCTGTTCCTGTGGCTCACCGACAAGACGCTGGAATGGATCCTGTACGACCTGATTTTGGGATGGAAAAAGTCATGACGACCGCGGCCGAATTCACGGGGGCCCAAGCCTCTGCAGGCGCTTTGGCAAATCCCGACCTGCGCTGGTACATCGTCCACGCCTACTCGGGAATGGAGAAGGCCGTGGAGCGCAATATCCAGGAGCGCATCAGCCGTTCGGGAATGCAGGACAAGTTCGGCCGCATCCTGGTGCCGACCGAGGAAGTCATCGAAGTCAAGAGCGGCCAGCGCAAGACGACGGAGCGGCGCCTGTTCCCCGGCTACGTGTTCGTGGAAATGGTCATGGACGACGACACCTGGCATTTGGTCAAGCAAACCAACAAGGTGACCGGTTTCGTCGGCGGTGCGAAGAACCGCCCCGCGCCCATCTCCGAAGACGAGGTGCAAAAGATCGTCAGCCAGATGCAGGAAGGCACCGACAAGCCGCGCCACAAGATCGAATTCATGGTGGGTGAGCTGGTGCGCGTCAAGGAAGGTCCGTTCACGGACTTCAACGGCTCGGTCGAAGAGGTGAATTACGAAAAGAGCCGCGTGCGCGTCTCCGTGATGATCTTCGGTCGCTCCACGCCGGTGGAACTGGAATTCGGTCAGGTCGAGAAAACCTGACCCCCAAGTTGGATGCCGCACTTTTCGACTCGGTGCGGACATCGTGGCAGTTGAGTCGTCAACCCCGGGGAGCCGGTCGCCGCATTGCGGCGCAGGCGTCATGACCCGCAAGGAGCAAACATATGGCGAAGAAAATCGTCGGCTTCATCAAGCTGCAAGTGCCAGCTGGTAAGGCCAACCCATCCCCACCGATTGGTCCCGTACTGGGCCAGCGCGGTCTCAACATCATGGAGTTCTGCAAGGCGTTCAACGCGCAGACCCAGGGTGTCGAGCCGGGCCTGCCGCTGCCCGTGGTGATCACGGCGTTCGCGGACAAGAGCTTTACCTTCATCATCAAGACGCCACCGGCGACGACGCTGATCAAGAAGGCCATCAAGCTCGAAAAGGGCTCTGCGAGCGCGCTGAGCAACAAGGTCGGCAAGATCACGCGCGCCCAGCTCGAAGAAATCGCCCAGACCAAGCTCAAGGACATGAATGCTTCGGGCATCGACGCCGCGGTGCGTACCTTGGCGGGCTCCGCACGCTCCATGGGCGTGACGGTGGAGGGCGTGTGATGAGCAAACTGACCAAAAAACAAAAGGCCCTGGAGGGCAAGGTCGATAGCACCAAGCTGTACAGCTTTGCCGACGCCCTGGTCCTGGTCAAGGAAGCCGCGACCGCCAAATTCGACGAATCCATCGACGTGGCCGTGCAGCTTGGCATCGACGTCAAGAAGTCGGACCAAGTGGTGCGCGGCGCCGTGGTGCTGCCCAACGGCACCGGCAAGACCACCCGCGTGGCCGTGTTCGCGCAGGGCGCAAGGGCCGAGGAAGCCCAGGCCGCGGGCGCAGACATCGTCGGCATGGACGATCTGGCGGCCCGGGTGAAGGCCGGCGACATGCCTTTCGACGTCGTGATCGCCGCTCCGGACGCGATGCGCGTCGTGGGTTCCCTGGGTCAGATCCTGGGCCCGCGCGGCCTGATGCCCAACCCCAAAGTGGGGACCGTCACCCCCGACGTGGCCACGGCCGTGAAGAACGCCAAGGCGGGTCAGGTGCAGTTTCGTGCCAACAAGACCGGCATCGTGCACAGCACGATCGGTCGCCGCTCGTTCGACAGCGAAAAGCTGCAAGGCAACCTGGCGGCGCTGATCGACGCGCTGAACAAGGCCAAGCCGGCATCAAGCAAGGGGCTGTACCTGCGCAAGGTGGCGGTGTCGTCGACGATGGGCGTTGGCGTGCGCATCGATACGCAATCCATTGCCGTGTGATTGCGCGCAATGGCGCAGGAGGAATCTTCGGGTCCGGCATGAGAGCGGGCCCGATGCGGTGGGCCGCAGCGGGTGAGGAATCCGCTGCGGGCCATCCAAGACCGTTGGTGTGCAAGGGCACTTAATCTTTTCCAAGGCCAGCGCAGATGGCGATCCCGCTGCACATGGAACCCGTTTCCAAAACAGTTGGTCGCTGCAACCAGAGCGTGCACGAGGGCGCAGGCCCGAAGGCACAATTTAAGGAGTAGACCTTGAGTCTCAATCGCAGTGAGAAAGAAGCGGTCGTCGGCGAAGTGACCCGCCTCGCCGCAAAAGCTCAAACGCTGGTGATCGCGGAATACCGTGGCATCACGGTCGCCGACATGACCAAACTGCGCGTGCAGGCGCGCGGCAAGGGCGTGAGCCTGAGTGTTCTGAAGAACACCCTGGCGCGCCGTGCCGTGGCAGGCAGCGCGTTCGACGTGGTCGCCGACCAGATGACCGGCCCGCTGATCTATGGCTTCTCCGAAGACGCCGTGGCCGCCGCGAAGGTGGTGGCCGACTTTGCGAAAACCAACGACAAGCTGGTGATTCGTGCTGGCGCTTTCGGCGGCAAGGCCCTGGACATCAACGGCGTGAAGCGGCTGGCGGACATTCCTCCCAAGGAAGTTCTGCTGGCTCAGCTGTGTGGCTTGCTGATGTCGCCCATCTCCCGCACCGCCGTGGTGCTCAGCGCGCTGGCGGCGAAAAAAGGCGAGGGCGAGGCCGTGGCCGTGGCCGCATGAGCGACCGGACAAGCCTGAACCCCCATCCATGAAACATCTGTGAACCAATTGTTAGGAAATCAAAATGGCATTCGATAAAGACGCATTTCTGACCGCGCTCGACGGCATGACGGTCCTGGAACTCAATGACCTGGTCAAGGCCATTGAAGAGAAGTTTGGCGTGAGCGCTGCGGCCATGGCGGCTCCCGCGGCCGCTGGCGGTGGCGCGGGCGCTCCCGTTGCCGAAGAGCAGACGGAATTCAACGTGGTGCTCAACGAGGCTGGCGCGAACAAGGTGTCCGTCATCAAGGCCGTGCGCGAAATCACCGGCCTGGGCCTCAAGGAGGCCAAGGACCTGGTCGATGGCGCGCCCAAGAACGTCAAGGAAGCCATTCCCAAGGCCGACGCCGAAGCCGCAGTCAAGAAACTGCTGGACGCCGGCGCCAAGGCGGAAATCAAGTAATCCGGTCTTGGCAGGCCGGGGTTGCGCCGCGACTCCGGCCCGCCGCTTTCAGAACGCAGCCGAAAACTCCCGCAGGGGTTTTCGAGTGTCTTCTGATCCCCCCGACAGCAGAAGGCGCCTTGGTTCGGGTGATGTGCAACGCATCACCGTCCGCCATGGTTGGTAGTGGCCAACCGCCAAGCCCGCAGGGACGTCAGGCCTTGCGGGTCATTCGTCGAAGACCCTGAACGCATGTCTTTGCCCGGAGATTTCATGGCCTATTCCTACACCGAACGCAAACGCATTCGCAAAAGCTTCGGCACCCGCGACAGTGTGCTCGAAGTGCCTTATCTGCTGCAGATGCAAAAGGACGCGTACACCGCTTTCCTGCAGGCGGACACGGCCCCCCTGAAGAGAAGCGTCGAGGGCCTTCAGGCGGCATTCGACGCGGCCTTTCCCATCGTCTCGCACAACGGTTTCGTGGAGATGCGTTTCACCGAGTACAACCTGGCCAAGCCCGCATTCGACGTGCGTGAGTGCCAGACGCGGGGGCTGACCTATGCGTCGGCGGTGCGCGCCAAGGTACAGCTGATCATCTACGACCGCGAGTCCTCGACGACGCAGTCCAAGGTGGTCAAGGAGGTCAAGGAGCAGGAGGTCTACATGGGCGAGGTGCCGCTCATGACCGACAAGGGCTCGTTCATCATCAACGGCACGGAGCGCGTGATCGTCTCGCAGCTGCACCGCTCGCCCGGCGTGTTCTTCGAACACGACAAGGGCAAGGGCCACAGTTCGGGCAAGCTGCTGTTCTCGGCGCGCATCATTCCCTACCGCGGTTCCTGGCTCGACTTCGAGTTCGACCCCAAGGACCTGCTGTACTTTCGCGTCGATCGCCGCCGCAAGATGCCGGTCACGATCCTGCTCAAGGCCATCGGTCTGAACCCGGAATCGATCCTGGCGAACTTCTTCGTGAACGACAGCTTCCGCCTGATGGACAGCGGCGCGCAAATGGAATTCGTTGCCGAGCGCCTGCGCGGCGAAGTGGCCCGTTTCGACATCACCGACAAGTCCGGCAAGGTCATCGTGGCCAAGGACAAGCGCGTCACCGTGCGCCACATCCGCGAACTCGAGCAGTCGGGCACCACGCACGTCAGCGTTCCCGAGGACTTCCTCGTCGGCCGCATCGTGGCGCGCGGCATCGTCGATGCGGACACCGGCGAAATCCTCGCCAAGGCGAACGACGAGCTGACCGAGGCTCTGCTCAAGAAACTGCGCGGCGCGGGGGTGCCGGACGTGCAGTGCATCTACACCAACGAACTCGATCAGGGGCCGTACATCTCGCAGACCCTGCGCACCGACGACACGCAGGACGAATTCGCCGCGCGCGTGGCCATCTACCGCATGATGCGCCCCGGCGAGCCGCCGACCGAGGACGCAGTGCAGGCCCTGTTCCAGCGCCTGTTCTACAACCCCGATACCTACGACCTGTCGCGCGTGGGGCGCATGAAGTTCAACGCCAAGATCGGCCGCGCAGAATCCACCGGCGCGATGGTGCTCTCCAACGAGGACATCCTGGCCGTGGTGAAGATCCTCGTCGATCTGCGCAACGGCCATGGCGAGGTGGACGACATCGATCACCTGGGCAACCGCCGCGTGCGCTGCGTGGGTGAACTCGCCGAGAACCAGTACCGCACCGGTCTGGCGCGCATCGAAAAGGCGGTCAAGGAACGTCTGGGTCAGGCCGAGCAAGAGCCGCTGATGCCGCACGACCTGATCAACTCGAAGCCGATTTCCGCGGCGCTCAAGGAGTTCTTCGGCGCCTCGCAGCTGTCGCAGTTCATGGACCAGACCAACCCGCTGGCCGAGATCACGCACAAGCGCCGGGTTTCCGCGCTCGGCCCGGGGGGGTTGACGCGCGAGCGCGCCGGCTTCGAGGTGCGCGACGTGCACGTGACGCACTACGGGCGTGTGTGCCCGATCGAAACGCCCGAAGGCCCGAACATCGGCCTGATCAACTCGCTGGCGCTGTACGCGCGCCTGAACGAGTACGGCTTCATCGAGACGCCTTACCGCCGCGTGGTCGGCGCGAAGGTGAGCAACGACATCGACTACCTCTCGGCGATCGAAGAAGGCAAGTACGTGATCGCCCAGGCGAACGCGGTGCTCGACAAGGACGGCCACCTGACCGGGGAGCTGGTCTCGGCGCGCGAAAAGGGCGAATCGATCCTCTGTGCTGCGGACCGCGTGCAGTACATGGACGTCTCTCCCGCGCAGATCGTTTCGGTCGCGGCCTCGCTGGTTCCGTTCCTGGAGCACGATGACGCGAACCGCGCGCTGATGGGCGCGAACATGTCGCGCCAGGCCGTTCCCGTGCTGCGCCCCGAAAAACCGCTGGTGGGAACGGGGATCGAGCGCGTGGCCGCGGTGGACTCGGGAACCGTGGTCACGGCGACGCGCGGCGGCATCGTCGACTACGTTGACGCCACGCGCATCGTGGTGCGCGTCAACGACGCCGAGGCCGCTGCCGGCGAAGTGGGGGTGGACATCTACAGCCTCATCAAATACCAGCGCTCGAACCAGAACACCAACATCCACCAGCGCCCCATCGTCAAGAAGGGCGACCGGCTGGTCAAGGGCGACGTGATCGCCGACGGCGCGTCAACGGACCTCGGCGAGATCGCCATCGGCCAGAACATGCTGATCGCCTTCATGCCCTGGAACGGCTACAACTACGAGGACTCGATCCTGATCTCCGAGCGCGTGGTGGCGCAGGACCGCTACACCTCGATCCACATCGAGGAACTCGTCGTGATGGCGCGCGACACCAAGCTGGGCGCCGAAGAAATCACGCGTGACATCCCGAACCTCTCGGAGCAGCAGCTCAACCGCCTGGACGAATCGGGAATCATCTACGTGGGCGCCGAAGTCCAGCCCGGCGATACGCTGGTGGGCAAGGTCACGCCCAAGGGCGAGACCACGCTCACGCCCGAAGAGAAGCTGCTGCGCGCGATCTTTGGCGAGAAAGCGTCCGACGTGAAGGACACCTCGTTGCGCGTGGACCAGGGCTCGCAGGGAATCGTGATCGACGTGCAGGTGTTCACGCGCGAGGGCATACCGCGCGACAAGCGCGCCCAGCAAATCATCGACGACGAGCTCAAGCGCTTTCGCCTGGACCTGAACGACCAGTTGCGCATCGTCGAGGCCGACGCCTTCGACCGCATCGAGAAGCTGCTCACCGGCCGCGTGGCCAACGGTGGCCCGCACAAGCTGGCCAAGGGCGCGCAGATCGACAGGGCCTACCTGGCGACGGTGGAGAAGTTCCACTGGTTCGACATCCGCCCGGCGGAAGACGAGGTCGCGGCGCAGCTCGAATCGATCAAGAACGCCCTGGAGCAGACGCGCCACGGCTTCGACCTGGGCTTCGAGGAAAAGCGCAAGAAGCTCACGCAGGGCGACGAACTGCCCGCCGGCGTGCTCAAGATGGTCAAGGTCTACCTGGCGGTCAAGCGCCGCCTGCAACCGGGCGACAAGATGGCCGGCCGCCACGGCAACAAGGGCGTGGTCTCGAAGATCGTTCCGGTCGAGGACATGCCCTACATGGCCGACGGCACCCCGGCCGACATCGTCCTGAACCCGCTGGGCGTGCCTTCGCGCATGAACATCGGCCAGGTGCTCGAGGTCCACCTGGGCTGGGCCGGAAAAGGCATTGGCCAGCGCATCGGCGACCTGCTGCAGCAGCAGGCCAAGGTGTCCGAGTTGCGCAGCTTCCTGGAGGAGGTCTACAACTCCCGGGGGCGCAAGGAGGACCTCACGCAACTGAGCGATGCAGACCTGCTGTCCATGGCCGCCAACCTCCAGCAAGGCGTGCCCTACGCGACCCCCGTTTTCGACGGCGCTTCGGAAGCGGAGATCAAGGACATGCTCGCGCTCGCGTACCCGGACGAGATTGCCCGGCGCAAGGGCCTGACGCCCAGCCGCACGCAGGCGTATCTGTACGACGGCCGCAGCGGCGACCGCTTCGAACGCCCCACGACCATCGGCTACATGCATTACCTGAAACTGCACCACCTGGTCGACGACAAGATGCACGCGCGCTCCACCGGCCCCTACTCGCTGGTCACGCAGCAACCGCTGGGCGGCAAGGCGCAGTTCGGCGGCCAGCGCTTCGGGGAGATGGAGGTCTGGGCGCTGGAGGCCTACGGCGCCTCCTACGTATTGCAGGAAATGCTCACCGTCAAGTCCGACGACGTGGCCGGCCGCACCAAGGTGTACGAGTCCATCGTCAAGGGCGAACACGCCATTGAAGCCGGGATGCCGGAATCGTTCAACGTGCTGGTCAAGGAAATCCGCTCCCTGGGCCTGGACATCGAGTTGGAACGCGCTTGAGCGCAAAAGGAAAGAGTCACCATGAAATCGCTGCTCGACCTGTTCAAACAATTCACCCCGGATGAGCATTTCGACGCCATCCGCATCGGCTTGGCCTCTCCCGAGAAAATCCACTCCTGGTCTTTCGGCGAGGTGAAAAAGCCCGAAACCATCAACTACCGCACCTTCAAACCCGAGCGCGACGGCCTGTTCTGCGCCAAGATTTTTGGTCCCATCAAGGACTACGAATGCCTGTGCGGCAAGTACAAGCGCCTCAAGCACCGCGGCGTAATCTGCGAGAAATGCGGCGTCGAGGTCACGCAGACCAAGGTGCGCCGCGAACGCATGGGCCACATCGACCTGGCCGCTCCCTGCGCGCACATCTGGTTCCTGAAGTCGCTGCCCTCGCGCCTGGGCATGGTGCTCGACATGACGCTGCGCGACATCGAGCGCGTGCTGTACTTTGAAGCCTACGTGGTGACCGACCCCGGAATGACCACGCTGAAGAAGTTCAGCATCATGTCCGAGGACGACTACGACGCCAAACGCAAGGAATTCGGCGACGAATTCATCGCCAAGATGGGCGCCGAAGGCATCAAGGACCTGCTCGAATCGATAGACATCGAGCTGTCGATCGAGCGCCTGCGCGGCGACCTGACCGGCTCCGAGGTCAAGGTCAAGAAAAACACCAAGCGCCTGAAAGTTCTCGAAGCGTTCAAGAAGTCCGGGATCAAGCCCGAGTGGATGGTGCTGGAGGTGCTTCCCGTGCTGCCGCCGGACCTGCGTCCGCTGGTGCCGCTCGACGGCGGGCGCTTTGCGACCTCCGACCTGAACGATCTGTACCGCCGCGTCATCAACCGCAACAGCCGCCTGCGCCGCCTGCTGGAACTCAAGGCCCCGGAGATCATCGCGCGCAACGAAAAGCGCATGCTGCAGGAGGCCGTCGATTCGCTGCTGGACAACGGCCGCCGCGGCAAGGCCATGACGGGCGCGAACAAGCGCGCGCTCAAGTCGCTGGCCGACATGATCAAGGGCAAGAGCGGCCGTTTCCGCCAGAACCTGCTGGGCAAGCGCGTGGACTACTCGGGCCGTTCCGTGATCACCGTGGGCCCGACGCTCAAGCTGCACCAATGCGGTCTGCCCAAGCTGATGGCGCTGGAGCTGTTCAAGCCCTTCATCTTCTCGCGCCTGGAGGCCATGGGAATCGCCACGACGATCAAGGCGGCGAAGAAGGAGGTCGAATCCGGAACGCCCGTGGTCTGGGACATCCTGGAAGAGGTCATCAAGGAACACCCGGTGATGCTCAACCGCGCGCCCACGCTGCACCGCATGGGAATCCAGGCTTTCGAGCCGATCCTCATCGAGGGCAAGGCGATCCAGCTGCACCCGCTGGTCTGCTCGGCGTTCAACGCCGACTTCGACGGCGACCAGATGGCCGTCCACGTCCCGCTGTCGGTGGAGGCGCAGATGGAAGCGCGCACGCTGATGCTGGCCTCGAACAACGTGCTGCTGCCGGCCTCGGGCGAGCCCTCCATCGTGCCCTCGCAGGACGTGGTGCTCGGCCTGTACTACGCCACCCGCGAGCGCATCAACGGCAAGGGCGAGGGACTGGTGTTTGCCGACACGGGCGAGGTACAGCGCGCGTTCGACGCAAACGAGCTGGAACTCGCCGCGCGCATCACCGTGCGCCTGACCGAGTGGATCAGGAACAAGGAAAGCGGCGAACTCGTCGCCTCGACCGCGCTCGTGGAAACCACGGCGGGCCGGGCCCTGTTGTCCGAAATCCTGCCCCGGGGCCTGCCGTTTTCGCACATCAACAAGGCGCTCAAGAAGAAGGAAATCTCGCGCCTGATCAACGTCTCGTTCCGCAAATGCGGGCTCAAGGAAACCGTGGTGTTTGCCGACAGGCTGCTGCAAAACGGCTTCCACCTGGCCACGCGCGCGGGAATCTCGATCGCCATCGACGACATGCTGGTGCCGCCGCAAAAGGCCGCGATCATCGAGCGCTCGGAGAAGGAGGTCAAGGAGATCGAGCAGCAGTACATCTCCGGTCTGGTCACCTCGGGCGAGCGCTACAACAAGGTGGTGGACATCTGGGGCAAGGCCGGCGACGAAGTCTCCAAGGCGATGATGGCCCGGCTCTCCAAGGAACAGGTCATCGACCGCCATGGCAACGAGGTCTCGCAGGAGTCCTTCAACTCGATCTACATGATGTCCGACTCGGGCGCCCGCGGCTCTCCCGCGCAGATCCGCCAGGTCGCCGGAATGCGGGGCCTGATGGCGAAGCCGGACGGATCGATCATCGAGACGCCGATCACCGCGAACTTCCGCGAAGGTCTGAACGTGCTGGAGTACTTCATCTCCACGCACGGCGCGCGCAAGGGCCTGGCCGACACGGCGCTCAAGACCGCGAACTCGGGCTACCTGACGCGCCGCCTGGTGGACGTGACGCAGGACTTGGTCGTGACCGAGGAAGACTGCGAGACCACGAATGGTTCGCTGATGCGCGCCATCGTCGAAGGCGGCGAGGTGATCGAATCGCTGCGCGACCGCATCCTGGGCCGCACTGCGGCCGAAGACGTGCTGCACCCCGAGAACCGCTCGGTGCTGCTCCCGGCGGGCGCGATGTTCGACGAAGACCTCATCGAAGAGCTCCAGGCCGCCGGCGTCGATGAAGTGAAGGTGCGCACCGCGCTGACCTGCGAGACCCGCTACGGCCTGTGCGCCAAATGCTATGGCCGCGACCTGGGCCGTGGCGGCCTGATCAACCTCGGCGAAGCCGTGGGCGTGATCGCCGCCCAGTCCATCGGCGAGCCCGGAACGCAGCTGACCATGCGCACCTTCCACATCGGCGGCGCGGCCTCGCGCGCGGCGATTGCGTCCAGCGTGGAAGCCCGGTCCAACGGCGTGATCGGCTTCAACGCGACGATGCGCTACGTGAGCAACACCAAGGGCGAGCTGGTGGTGATCGCCCGTTCGGGGGAAATCATCATCCACGACGAGCATGGCCGCGAGCGCGAGCGCCACAAGCTGCCGTATGGCGCAACGCTCACCGCCAAGGCCGACCAGAGCGTCAAGGCGGGAACCGTTCTTGCCACCTGGGATCCGCTGACGCGCCCGATCATCACCGAGTTCGCCGGCCGCACGAAGTTTGAAAACGTCGAAGAAGGACTCACGGTGGCGCGCCAGCTCGACGACGTGACGGGTCTGTCAACGCTGGTCGTGATCGATCCCAAGCGCCGCGGCGCCGCCAAGGTCGTGCGCCCGCAGGTCAAGCTCATCGACGCGCAGGGCAACGAGGTGAAGATCCCGGGCACCGACCACTCGGTGACCATAGGCTTTCCGGTCGGCTCGCTGATCCAGGTGCGCGACGGCCAGGACGTGGGCCCGGGCGAGGTACTCGCGCGCATCCCGGTCGAAGGGCAGAAGACGCGCGACATCACCGGCGGTCTGCCCCGCGTGGCCGAGCTGTTCGAAGCCCGCACGCCCAAGGACAAGGGCACGCTCGCGGAGATGACCGGCACCGTGTCGTTCGGCAAGGAAACCAAGGGCAAGGTCCGGTTGCAGATCACCGACCCCGAGGGCCATGTGTTCGAAGAGCTGGTTCCCAAGGAAAAGAACATCCTGGTGCACGAAGGCCAGGTGGTGAACAAGGGCGAATCCATCGTTGACGGCCCCGCCGATCCGCAGGACATCCTGCGCCTGCTGGGAATCGAAGAGCTCTCGCGCTACATCGTCGACGAGGTGCAGGACGTGTACCGCCTGCAGGGCGTAAAGATCAACGACAAGCACATCGAGGTGATCGTGCGCCAGATGCTGCGCCGCGTCGTCGTCGAGAACGCCGGCGAGTCGCAGTACATCAACGGTGAACAGGTCGAGCGCTCGGAGATCCTGAACACCAACGAGGCGCTGCTCGCCGCGGGCAAGATCCCCGCGACCTACAGCAACCTGCTGCTCGGCATCACCAAGGCCTCGCTGTCCACCGACTCGTTCATCTCCGCCGCGTCGTTCCAGGAAACCACGCGCGTGCTCACCGAGGCAGCGATCATGGGCAAGCGCGACGAGCTGCGCGGACTCAAGGAGAACGTCATCGTGGGGCGCCTGATCCCCGCCGGAACGGGCCTGGCCTACCACCAGGCGCGCAAGGCCAAGGACGCCATGGACGACGCCGAACGCCGCGCCATCGCCGACGCCGAGGCCGCCGAAATGGCCGCCCAGGCGCAAGCCCCCGAGCCGGACGGCAGCAGCATGACGGTCACCGACGCGGCGGCCGACTAAGGCGGCCGGACAAACGCCGCCGGCCGCCTGGCGTTCGGGACCGGCGGCGGATGTCAGGCCGTCAGGCCGTCACGCCGGCCTCGGCGCAGCGCCGGGTCAGGTGCTCGAGCGCCTGCGCCACCTGGTCGATCAGCACCAGGCACAGGTCGCCCGGCTGCAAGCGCGCGAGCGCGGCGTCGATGGCGCTGAACTCGCCGTGGATTTCCTCGACGTGGCGCACGCGCGCGGCGTCCGCCAGGCCTTGGCGCAGCAGCACCATCACCTCGCCGTCGGCGCGCCCGCGCTGCGCTGCGTCCTGGTAGAGGATGACCGTGTCGAACGCGGCACCCAAAATTTCGGTCTGCACACGCAGGTCTTCGTCGCGGCGATCGCCCGCGCCGCTGATCACCACGCTGCGCTGCCTTGCGGGCAGCGCGTCCACGGCGCAGACGAGCGCGCGCATGGCGTCGGGGTTGTGGCCGTAGTCGGCGATCACGGTCGCGCCCCGGTAGTCCATGACGTTGAAGCGCCCGGGCGCGTTGTCGCTGTCGTTCACAAAGCCTGACAGGCCCCGGCGCAGGGTCTGCCACGGCAGACCCACGCCCCAGGCGGCGGCCACGGCGGCCATGACGTTCTCGACCTGGAAGGCAATCCGGCCGTTGCGCGTGATCGGCATGTCGCGCAGTTGCATGGTTTCGCGCCACGACCCTTCGGACGCGACGATGGCGTCGCCATCGACGTACACGCTGCGCTGCCCCTGCGTGCGGTGCGTGACCATGACCGGGTGGTGCCGGTCGCTGGCAAAGTAGATCACCTTGCCGGGGCAGGCCGGGGCCATCGCGGCGACGATGGGGTCGGCGGCGTTGAGCACGGCGTAGCCGGTTGCGGCCACGTTCTGCACGATCACGCGCTTGAGGACGGCCAGGTCTTCCACCGTGGTGATGTAGTTCAGCCCCAGGTGGTCGCCGGCGCCGACGTTGGTCACCACGGCGACCTGGCAGCGGTCGAAGCCCAGTCCCTCGCGCAGGATTCCGCCGCGCGCGGTCTCGAACACTGCCGCATCGACCTCGGGGTGCAGCAGCACGTTGCGCGCGCTCTTCGGGCCGCTGCAGTCGCCGTCGTCGATCTGCCGGCCGTTCACGTACACGCCGTCGGTGTTCGTCATTCCCACGCGCAGGCCATGCGCCGTGAACAGGTGCGCGATGAGGCGCGCCGTGGTGGTCTTGCCGTTGGTTCCGGTGACCGCCACCACGGGAATGCGGCCGTCGTCGCCCGGCGCGTAGAGGCGATCGACCATGGCCTGCCCGACGTTGCGCGGCTTGCCGTAGGAGGGGGCCAGGTGCATGCGCAGTCCGGGGGCGGCGTTCACCTCGACGAAGCCGCCGCCCTGCTCTTCGAGCGGGCGCAGAACGGTCTCGGCGACCATGTCCACGCCGCAGATGTGCAGGCCCACCATCTGCGCCGCGGCCACGGCGCGCGCGGCGACTTCGGGGTGCACGTCGTCGGTGACGTCGGTGGCGCTGCCGCCCGTGGACAGGTTCGCGTTGTTGCGCAGGATGACGCGCTGGCCCTTGGCCGCAACGCAGTCCGGGGTCAGGCCCTGCAGGGCCAGGCGGGCCAGGGCGATGTCGTCGAGGCGGACCTTCGTCAGCGCGGTGGCGTGGCCCGTGCCGCGGCGCGGGTCCTGGTTCAGCGTGTCAACCAGTTCGCGCACCGTGTGCCGGCCGTCGCCGAGCACCTGCGGCGGGTCGCGGCGCGCCGCGGCCACCAGCTGTCCGCCGACCACCAGCAGGCGGTAATCGTGACCGGGCAGGAAGCGCTCGACCATCACCGCGCCGTATTCGGCGGCGGTGCCGTAAGCGGCCTCGAGCTGGGCGCGGTCGCCGACGTTCACCGTCACGCCCTTGCCCTGGTTGCCGTCCTGCGGTTTGAGCACCACGGGCAGGCCCACCTTGCACGCCACCTCCCAAGCCTGCTCCACGCTCGCCACCGGCTCGCCCAGCGGAACGGGAACACCGGCGGCGTGCAGCAGGCACTTGGTCAGGTGCTTGTCCTGGCCGATGGATTCGGCGACGGCGCTGGTGGCGTCGATTTCGGCGGCCTGGATGCGGCGCTGCCGGGAGCCCCAGCCAAACTGCACCAGACTGCCATGGGTCAGGCGGCGGTAGGGGATGCCACGGGCCACGGCGGCCTGCACGATGGCGCCGGTGCTCGGGCCCAGGCGCTCGTCCTCGTCGCGTTCGCGCAGTTCCGCGACCGCCCGGGCGGCGTCGAACAGGCCGTCGCCAAGCGCTGCGCGGATGAGCCGCTGCGCGTCGTCGAACGCCTGGCGGCCGACGGTCTCCTCGCTGTACTCGACGACGACCTGGAACACGCCCGCGTCGGTGGTCTGCGTGGTGCGCGCAAAGCTCACCGGGCAGCCCGCCTGCGCCTGCAACGCGAGCGCGGCGGCCTGCAGCACGTGCGCCAGCGAGATGTCACCGTCGCCGCCCTCGGGGTGGAGCACGCCGATCGCGGGGAACAGGGCGCGCAGCCGGGCTTCGAAGCCGCTCATCCGGCCCACGGCGCACTCGGTCTGCGCGCAGCGCACCAGGGCTTCGATGGCCATGTGGCGGCTCCAGAGGTTCGGGCCGCGCAGGGCCCGGGTGCGGGATACTTCCATGGCAGTCGGTCTCTTTCAGTGCGTGGGGGGACGTCAGGAGCGCAGGCCGGCGCGCGCCGCGAACTCGGGCTCGAAGGTCTTGATTCCTGCGCCAATCAGGTCGGGGGCGATGTCCAGCGCCCACGCGGCGCCGATCGCGGCGAGCAGCGCGTCGGTGTCGGGGCGCACGGCATGGCGCCCGAAACAGAGCTCCGACAACGGTCCGAGCCGCTGCCCGGCGCTTCCCGTGGCGAGCAGCACGCAGCCGTTTTCCACGACCACGGCGCGGCCGTTGTCGCGCGCGCGGTGCGCGGCGATCGCGGGCAGGGCGGCGTCCTGCGCGTACAGCAGCACGCCGCCGTCGCACAGCGGCGCCAGGTCCGCGACCTGGGCAATCGCGGCGTTCAGGACGGCGGCGCCCCCGGTGAGCACTACGTCGATCTGGGTGCGCAGTACCCGGGTCATCTGCGCCTGCTCGTGCAGGTCGAACTCGGCCAGCGTTTCCACGCCGTCCATGTCGGTCACCACGCCCACCTGGCAGCGGTCGTAGGCCAGGCCATCACGCAGGATGCTGCGCGCGTCGCTTTCGATCACCGCGGCCTGCACCATCTTGTTCATGAGCAGGCAGCGCGCCGCTTCCCAGTGCGCGCAGTCGCCGGCCTGCACGCAGCGGCGGTTCAGGAACAGCCCTTCGCGGCAGGCCAGTCCGGTGTGGCGCCCGCTGAGTTGCAGCAGCCAGGCCACGAGGCGCGCGATGGTCGCCGTGCCGCGCGTTCCCGCGACGCCGACCACGGGAATCCGCCCGGCCTGGTTGTCCGCAGCGTCCTCCGCGGGGAACAGGTGCTCCACGATCGCCTGGCCCACCGGGCGCGGCGCGCCCACGGCGGGCTTGAGGTGCATGAGCAGTCCGGGGCCGGCGTTGACCTCGACGATCGCGCCGCCCTGCTCCTGCAGCGGCCTGGAGATGTCGCGCGCCACCAGGTCGATTCCGGCGATGTCCAGGCCCACCACCTTGGCCGCCAGCGCCGCGGTGTAGGCCACCTCGGGGTGCACCTCGTCCGTGCAGTCCACGGCCACGTTGCCGTTGCGCTGCACCACGATCTGCCGGCCGGCAGCGGGAACCGAAGCGGCGTCCAGCCCCTGGCGCCTGAGTTCCAACTGCACTGCGGCGCTGCGTTCGACGTTGATGATTGCCAGCGGGTACTCCTCTTCGTAGCCCCGGCGCGGGTCGGCGTTGAGCTGGCTGTCGATCAGTTCGGCCACCGTGGAGCGGCCATTGCCCGTGATGCCCACGACCTCGCCGCGCGCCGCGGCGACCATCTTTCCGCCGACCACCAGCAGGCGGTGCTCGTCGCCCGGAATGAAGCGCTCGACGAGCACGCCGCTGCCCTCGGGGCGGGCGGCATGGTAGGCGGCTTCGATGTCCTGCTGCGCGCGCAGGTCCAGCGTCACGCCGCGGCCGTGGTTGCCGTCCGACGGCTTGAGCACCACGGGCAGGCCGATGTCCTGCGCGGCCTGCCAGGCTTCTTCGGGGCTATCGACCAATTGGCCTTCGGGGATCGGCACACCGCAGGAGCGCAGCAGGCCCTTGGTCAGGTCCTTGTCGCCGGCGATGCCTTCGGCGATGGCGCTGGTGAACTCGGTCTCGGCGGTCCAGATGCGGCGCTGGCTGGCGCCGTAGCCCAGTTGCACCAGGTTGCCGCTGTTCAGGCGGATATGCGGGATTGCGCGCTCGGTCGCGGCGGTGACGATGCAGGCCGTGCTCGGGCCCAGGTACTGGTCGTCAACCTCGGTGCGCACGCGCGCCACGGCCGCCGGCACGTCAAAGGCCAGGCCGTTGATCGCCGCCATGATCAGGCAGTGGCCCTGCGCCAGCGCCACCCGGCCGACCTGCTCGTCGCGCGCGCGAAACACCATGCGGTACACGCCGCGCTGCGAAGTGCCGCGCGTCTGACCAAAGCCCGTGGGCATTCCCGCAAGATTGAGCAGTTCGATGACGATGTGCTCGAGCACATGGCCGCACCAAGTGCCTTCCTGCAGGCGCTGCAGGAAGCCGCCGCGCTCGCCCACGCCGCAGTGGTGCTCGATCAGCGCCGGCAGCCAGCTGGTCAGGCGCTCGGTAAAACCGGGCAGCGTGTTCGAGGCACGCTCCTCCAGCCCGCCCAGATCGAGCCACACCTCGAGCACGGGCCGGTAGGTCCAGATATTCGGGCCGCGCAGGTAGTTGATGCGCAGCAGTTGGATGTCGTCGAATTGCGCCATGGGTTGCAGCGGGTGGGGTTTGCGGTGTTTCTTTCGGGCGCTGATTGTGCGCCGGTCGGGGGGGTCGTTTGCCGTGCCAGGAGTCGTCGGACGCCGTCAGCCAGACAATGACCGCAGACCCTGCGCGCGCAGGCTCACGGCGCTCGATTCCTCGGCCTGACGCCGCCCCTGCGCCCCAGGCCAAAGCCGATGCGGTAGAGGTCCGGCATGTCGATGCGACCGTCCTCCCTGGTTTTGATCAGGCCCAGCCGCTGCAAGTCCTCGCGCAGGCCGTCCCAGCCGCGCTCGGCGTGCTGCGCCGGCAGCCGCAGCGAGGCAATGCTTTGCGGCCCGTCAGGAAACCGTGCCTGCCAGCGCGCTTGCACCTCGGCGTAGTCGCACGGCACGCTCATTCCCCTGAGCTCCGAGAGCAGGTCCGATACCCAGGGGTAGTCCTCGGCCATTTCCTGCACGCGGATCTCCGACGCCTTCTGAATGCCGCGCTTCATGCTCTCGTAATGCAGGGCAAGCGCGTGCTCCGGGTACCGGTTGCCGGAGTCCTCGGCGACCTGGCGGATCGCCGCGAGAAAGGAGCGCGGCGAGGTCTGGCCGCGCCCGTCCGCCAAGTGGCTGACGCACCAGCTATAGGGCACACCGCGCCGCCGGTCGCTGCCCATCCAGGGGCCGGCAAGCCGCTCGAACAGTGCACGCTGCGTGCTGGATTCCCGCTTCATGGCATCGGGCAACCACCAGACGCCGTCGTACTTCGTCGCGTAGGCCATCGCGCACAAACATTCGCCGTGCGGATCCGGCGCGTTCACCAGCCGCTGCCACAGCAAGCCGTGCAGATCGTGTCTGGCCCAAACCAGCTCGGCCCGGGTGGCCGCGAGCTTGGACGCGTCCGGAAAGTTGAAAACGGTGCGCTGCGCCTGGTCTTCGCGCAAAAAAACCTTCGCGTGCAGGCCCGGAAAAGACTGGATCCAAAGCATGGCCCGCAAAAGGCCGCGCACGATGTCATCCATTCGCTGCCAGTCGTTGCTCGTGCGGTCCAGGGCATCGAACAGGATCAGGCCACGCCAGTCGCCGCGGCGTTGCATCAGGCGCGCCGCGGCTTCGGGTTTGGACTTCAGCCAAGCGACGGTGTCCGGCCAACTGGCCATGGGCACGCTCTGCTGCGCGCGCTCAGCGATCCAGCGCAACACGGTGGCGCGCCAGAGATCGCAAGGATCCCCCCCGCCATCGATGAAGGCAGCGAACACGTCGGCGTTCGGATAGTGGCCAATGTCCTGCCGGCCGGCAAAACCCACCCGAACCTCGACGCCATCGAGTTCGGGTGAACCGATCAGCCCACGCAGCGTGCTGGACTGCAACACGGCCGTCCAAAAAGACTTCCCCACACCCCGCCCCCCCACGACCACGCTGGTGTCCATGCGCAGCGCCCTCAGGTGCGACAAGGGGATGTACAGCGCACCCGGCTGCAACTCACCGCCAGGACTGCCGGTTTCCTCAAGCGCTGACAAGATGGCGGCGCGCAATGTGCGTGCATCAGACATCGGCATCCTCCGATCCGGGGGTCCCACTTCCACTGACCCCGCCCATCAAGGGGCCGAAAAGGGCGTGCACTGCTTGCGCATCGGTGAGGTACTCATGGAAGAAACCCGGCTGCGTGCGCGCGGAGTGCTCCTCGCGCACGGGCCGGCAGGTCCGGATAGTCGGGCCGCGCAGGGGGTGGCTGCGCAGCAGTTGAATGTCGTCGAATTGCGCCATGGATTGCAGCGGGTGGGTGGGCGGTGCGGGCTTGGGAATCTGGTGTTTTTCAGGCGCCGATTGTGCGCCAGTCCGGTGGGCTCCAGCGCCCTGGCCGGGTCAGCCAAATCGTCGCATCGGACGTTGAACCCGTCTGGGCTTGCGCATCGGTGAGAATGCGCGCTCGCGCGCGGTCGGCCGCTGCAGGCTGCCGGTGGCAGAAATACCAAACAAAAATGCAACATCACCATGTCGTGGACGCCTCGGGTGTCTCTTGCGGCTCGGCCGACCTGCGGGCCATGCTCGCTCCCGGGGAGAACGTGCTGGCAACGCTGCAGGTTGACCTGAGCGCGGCGCTGCGCTTTGCCGCAGGCTCGGTGGTGCTCACGTCCGAACGCCTGCTGGCCTGCGACCCGGGCAACACGGTCTGGCGCAGCTGGCCCGTGGACGGCACCCTGGCGCTGCGCCTGCACGACCATGGTGGCCTGGGCACGCTGGAACTGCACGACGCCCAGTCCCGCCTGGCGCTGTGGCGCTTTACCCTGTCGCGCCACACCCAGGCGCTGCGTCTGGTGCACGGCTTCGAACGGCAGAGCGCCCGGGGCGAGGACCAGGCAGCAGATACAGCCGACGCCCCTGCCTGCCCCACCTGCCATGAACCGCTGCCCCCCGACAGCACCGAATGCCCGGCCTGCGCCCGCGCGCAGCCCGCACAAACCTCCACCTGGGTGCTGCTGCGCCTGTGGCGTTTTGCGCGGCCTTACCGCGGGCAGCTGGCCGCCGGCTTTGCCCTGACGCTGGCGTCCATGGCCGCCACGCTGGTCGCGCCGTACCTCACGATCCCGCTGGTGGACGAGATCCTGATCCCGTTCCAGAACGGCCAGCAGATCGCACCCGACCTGGTGCTGCTCTACCTGGGCGGGCTGCTTTTGTCCGCGCTCGCCGCCTGGGGCCTGGGCTGGGCGCGCACCTACATCCTGGCGCTGGTGTCCGAACGCATCGGCGCCGACCTGCGCACCACGACCTACGAGCACCTGATGCGCCTGTCGCTGGACTACTTTGGCGGCAAGCGCACGGGCGACCTGATGGCGCGCATCGGCTCGGAGACCGACCGCATCAACGTCTTTCTGTCGATGCACGCGCTCGATTTCGCCACCGACCTGCTCATGATCGCCATGACGGCGGCGATCCTGTTCTCCATCAACCCCTGGCTGGCGCTGGTCACGCTGCTGCCGCTGCCGTTCATCGGCTGGATGATCCACACCGTGCGCGACCGCCTGCGCACCGGCTTCGAGAAGATCGACCGGGTCTGGTCCGAGGTGACAAACGTGCTCGCCGACACCATTCCCGGAATCCGCGTGGTCAAGGCCTTTGCCCAGGAACAGCGCGAATCCCGGCGCTTTCACGCGGCCAACCAGCACAACCTGGAGGTCAACGACAAGCTCAACCGGACCTGGAGCCTGTTCACGCCCACGGTCTCGCTGCTCACCGAAATCGGCCTGCTGGTGGTCTGGGCGTTCGGCATCTGGCTGGTCGCGCACAGCCGGATCACGGTCGGCGTTCTCTCGGCCTTCGTCGCCTACATCGGGCGCTTCTACGGGCGGCTCGACTCGATGAGCCGCATCGTCTCGGTCACGCAAAAGGCCGCAGCGGGCGCGAAACGCATCTTCGACATCCTCGACCACGTGAGCAGCGTTCCCGACCCCGCCCAGCCCGTGCAACTCGACCAGGTCCGGGGCGCCATCGGCCTGCGGGCAGTGGGCTTTCGCTACGGCAGCCGCGCCGTCATCGCGGGGCTGAGTCTGGACATCCGCCCCGGCGAGATGATCGGCCTGGTGGGGCACAGCGGATCGGGCAAGAGCACGCTGGTGAACCTGATCAGCCGCTTCTACGACGTGAGCGAGGGCTCCATCCAGGTTGACGGCGTGGACATCCGCCGCTTTGCCGTGGCCGACTACCGCCGCCACATCGGCCTGGTGCTGCAAGAGCCCTTTCTGTTCTTCGGAACGATCGCCGAGAACATCGCCTACGGCAAGCCCGGGGCCACACGCGACGAGATCGTCGCCGCAGCGCGCGCCGCGCATGCGCATGAATTCATCCTGCGCCTGCCGCACGGCTACGACGCGCTCGTGGGCGAGCGCGGCCAGGGCCTGTCGGGCGGCGAACGCCAGCGCGTTTCGATCGCGCGCGCGCTGCTCATCGACCCGCGCATCCTGATCCTGGACGAGGCGACCTCGGCCGTGGACACGGAAACCGAAAAGGAAATCCAGAAGGCGCTGGACAACCTGGTGCGGGGCCGCACGACGATTGCCATCGCGCACCGCCTCTCGACGCTGCGCAAGGCCGACCGGCTGGTCGTCATGGACCGCGGGGCCGTGGTCGAGGTCGGCGCGCACGACGAACTCATGCACAAGCAGGGCGCGTACTGGCGGCTCCACGAGGCGCAGGCGCGCCGCGCCGCCTACGACGCCGCCGCCCCGTCCGATGGCGCACGCAGCGCCGGCCGCGAACTGCACGCCGACAAACCCTGACCCCGCCGGAGCCGGCCATGAACGCAACCCCCTGCCCGTCGCCGTCTCCCGCGTTCGCGCTCACGCGCAACGCGCATGGCCGCCTGGTACTGACATTGCCCGACGGCACGGCGCACGAGGGCGTGACGCCGGTGCGCGCCTTCCCGATCGCCGCGCCCGCAGAGGGCCTGGCGCTGCTCGGCCCCGACGGCCACGAACTGCTGTGGATTGCCCGGCTCGATCGGCTCGCCGACGCCGTCCGGCAGCGCATAGAGGAAGAGCTGGCAGTGCGCGAATTTGCGCCCGGCATCGAAAAAATCCTTGCCGTCTCCAGCTTCTCCACGCCCAGCACCTGGGACGTGGAAACCGACCGGGGCCCGGCCCGGCTCGTCCTCAGGGCCGAAGAAGACATCCGCCGCCTCGATGGACGCACGCACCTGCTGATCGCCAGCGGCGACGGCGTGCTGTTCCGGATCCGGGACAGCACGGCGCTGGAGCGGCATTCGCGGCGCCTGCTCGAACGCTTTCTCTGACCGGCCTCCGGGGGCGGCGTGCGCCAAAACAACGGGCGGCCATGGGGGAAACACCGGATTTCGGGCCACCCGTGAGAAAGACCTCAATTTCCCCTTCTTTTTGCCGTAAGGAATGTACGAAGAGGCCGAAAGACCCACAGCACTGCTTCTCCAAACTTGGGCCATTGCCATGCAACTGCCACCTGTCGACCGATCGCCAAATTGGCGCCCCCCCGGCGCTGATTTGTATTCCACGGGCGCTTCGGGGGCGCCACCGGTGCGCCCCGTCAACGCACCGACCCCCGTCGAATCACTCGACCGGCTGGGAGAAGGCGCCACCGCGCGCACGCCGGACAGGTCTCCCACCGCCGAAGCGCCCCCCCGTGACTGGACCGTGGACAGGAAGCGGGAAGCCGTCGAACAGCCGCCGCCCAGGGAACCACCCATGTACAAGCAGCTTCTGGAATTCATTCAGTCCATGTGGCGCGCCAGCGGCAGCGCCATCGAGATCGCCCAGGAGTTGAACCGGACGACGCAGCAGGAGCGCCTTGCCCAGCAAGCCAAGTCGCCAACCTACCCCGACCCGAAGGTCAAGCGCACCGACGGAGCATGAGCGCGCACGCCGGAATCACCCCGCCGACCGCAGCAGACCCACCGCCAGCAGCCCCATCGTGAGCGCAATCAGCGCGTCCAGAACCCGCCATGCCTGCGGCGCAGCAAACACCGGCGCGAGCCAGCGGGCACCATAGCCCAGCGCCGCGAACCACACGCAGCTGGCCAGGGTCGCCCCCACGGCAAAGCCCGCGCGGGGCGCGTCGCCGTAGGGGCTGGCGATAGCGCCGAGCAGCAGCACGGTGTCCAGATACACATGGGGATTGAGCCAGGTGAGCGCGGCCGCGGTGAGCACGGCGCCCCGGGCGCTCGGCAACGGCACCGAAGCCCCCGGATCCAGGCCCCCGGGGCGCCATGCGCGCGCCGCCGTCCGGAGGGCGTAGAGCAACAGGAACGCCGCGCCCAGCCACCGGAGCGCCGACGCCAGCGCAGGCCACGCCAACGCCGTGGCGCCCAGGCCCCAGACACCAACCTGAATCAGGATGGCGTCGGACAGCGCGCACACCAGCACCACCCCGAACACATGCTCGCGCCGCAGCCCCTGGCGCAGCACGAAAACGTTCTGCGCCCCGATGGCAATGATGAGCATGGCGCCCGACGAGAAGCCATGGACGCAGGCGTGAAGAATCGTCATGCGCCCGATTATTCACGCGGCCCGATGTCCCGCATGGGCGCAACCCCGCGTCACAAAAGACCGCACTCACCCGCAGCAAGCGCCAATGACCTCGCGCACCAGCGCGTCGGAGGCGGTACGCAGCGCGGCCTTGCCTGGTCCATCGATCACCACGAAGCGAATCTCTCCTGCTTCGGACTTCTTGTCGACGCGCATCAGATCGAGGTACCGCCCTGCGTTATCCGCCGCATTGATGACCGGCCCCCGGACAGGCAGGCCGGCGCGCTGAATCAGGGTCGTCAGACGCTGAACAAAGAAACCATCGACCAGTCCCAGTCTGCGCGAAAGCTCTGCGGCCATCACCATGCCCGCGGCAACGGCTTCGCCGTGAAGCCAGACACCGTAGCCCATGCCCGCTTCGATCGCATGGGCAAAGGTGTGGCCGAAATTCAGGATGGCGCGCAATCCGGTTTCCTTTTCGTCCTGTCCGACGACCCAGGCCTTGATCTCGCAGCTGCGCCGTACAACATGCGCCAACGCCCCACGGTCCTTGGCCAGCACGGCGTCCAGGGAAGCCTCCAGCCAGTCCATCAAGGCCATGTCGGCGATCGGACCGTATTTGATGACCTCGGCCAAACCGGCGCTCAACTCCCTTTGAGGCAAGGTAGCCAGCATGTCCAGATCACAAATGACGAGCCGGGGCTGGTAGAAGGCCCCGATCATGTTTTTCCCGAGTCGATGGTTGATCGCGGTTTTCCCCCCCACCGAAGAATCGACCTGGGCCAGCAAGGTGGTAGGAATTTGGACGAAGGCAATGCCGCGCATATAGGTTGCGGCGGCAAAACCGGTCACGTCCCCGATGACCCCGCCACCCAGGGCAAACAACACCGTCTTGCGATCACAGCCCCATTCCAGCAAGGCCGTAAATATGCGGTCCA
The DNA here is from genome assembly GCF_026127385.1 of Verminephrobacter aporrectodeae subsp. tuberculatae. NCBI lineage: Bacteria > Pseudomonadati > Pseudomonadota > Betaproteobacteria > Burkholderiales > Comamonadaceae > Verminephrobacter > Verminephrobacter aporrectodeae. The sequence goes on along the minus strand of NZ_QZCX01000001.1, from coordinate 1,007,404 downwards.
AAGAGTTCCCATTCTTGAACTCCTCACCATCCGGCAGTTCAAGCACCCGAACCTGCGGATAAACCGTCGCCAAGAATGCCGTCCACCCAGCCAAGTGCAGGCGCGCCACCGTGGTGTTGCTTACCACCACGGCGGTGGTGGACCGGATATCAGCCAATAGCGGCAGCCCATCCGGGAAGATGCGTGAACCAATCACTATAGGGTAGCTGCGATCGCCCAAGGATATTTCAACTGAGTGCATGGAAAACCAAAAATATCATGACAACGTCCATTCGTGTCGCAGTGAAAAATCCATCGAACAAGAAGTCTTATTCTCAAGCAAAAGGATCCATCCGGATGGATTGGTCCTTTTGCATGTCATGCCAGTGTCGTTGGTGTTTCCGCTGAAGGATCTGTGCATCTCCGTGAGGCATCATTCTTGATGCTCAACATCACGGTGGTGGTGGTCGGATACGGTCGACGCATTGTGCAGTACCATTCTTGATGGTCAACGTCACCGTCTGTCTTATCAATTTGGTGTCATATATGTCGATTGGAATAACTCTGTCCGCATCTACACACCGCTCCACGGTGACAATCATATTGGGATTAGGATTAGCATTATTCATTGTTATCCTGATGAACGGTTGATCGTCCAAGCTGAACAGTGGTGCATAAGGTTTTGTACCACCATCGATCAGGAATAAAATGTCCCCCCTGAAATTCTCGTTGACATCATATTTGATAGGTGCAACCTTGATCAGGTCCGGGTTGATCGTTACCGAAATAGTAATTGACTGGCCAACACTGTCCGTGACAACAACTCTGGCCAATCCCGCAGCAACCAGTGTAATGGTGACCACCGAGCCTGAAATGGACGCCGTGGCCAGGTTCGTGTTGCTGTCCCTTGTATTGTCAAATGTCACAGCAGATTTCACGGTATAGGGAGCGGTACCGCCAGAGATGATCACCTCATGGATTGTATTTGCAGGAGCAGTGATCGATTCCGGGTCGGCCTTCAGCGCAGGAGACGTAGAAGACGCAGAAACCTGTACCGTCACTTTGACCTTCAGAGTCGTCACTCCAGTGGCATCAGTTACCACGATGTCGGAGTCACCCGCTATGGACTGGGCCGTGACTGTGACAACGGCCGAACGAGAAATGCTGGCAACTGCCACAGCGGGATTGGAACTGATGACCGTGTATCCAGGGATACCCCCCCTGACATTGAACTGCCGGGATTGACCTGCGGTCAAACTAAACGATTCACCGGCGTTGCTGCTCATCGGAACGGCCTGTGTAGCGCCCTTGATTTTCACCTGTTGGGAAGGCAAACTCTCGTCGTAAACAACGATTTCACCCTCCTCTCCTGTTCCATAAGCACGAACCCATAGAACGTCATCCTCCACCTTCGCTTCCAAGCCCCCCACATTGTCAAATGTATCGTAAGGCTTTGTCCCTCCGCGTATCTGGGTCGCCTCCCACCAACCGCCCCCTACAGGAACGATAACGCCACTAATCTGAGGCTGCATTCTCAAGGTGGCAGAAGGTCCGTTTGGCGTGCCACTATTTCCACCACCACAGGCCGCCGCCACAATGGCAACAAGCACGAACAAAAATTTAAGGGTATTTTTCATGATCGTCTATCTGGTTAGCAAATTACCTCTTCGGTCCATTGTCCGAAATGACTTTCGGAGTAATGAAGACCAACATCTCGCGCTTCGTTGATTCTTTGGTTCTCTTTTTGAACAGATTTCCCACTACAGGAATATCACCGATGAATGGAATCCTGCTTTCCTGATTCGTTTCTTCCATCTCGAAAATTCCGCCAATTACTACTGTCCCGCCATTTTCAATCAAGATTTGGGTTTTGATGTGCTTTGTATCGATGGCAACGCCCTGATCTGTGGATTCCCCTCGACTATCCTTGTTCACGTCCAAGTCAAGAATTATGCTTCCTTCCGGGGTGATTTGTGGCGTCACCTCCAGTTTCAGCACTGCTTTCTTGAACGCCAGCGTAGTTGCACCATTGGGCGCCGTCACGGAATAAGGGTATTCCGTACCCTGCTCGATCAGCGCCTTGGTTTGGTCCGCCGTGATGATTCGTGGGCTTGAAACGATACGACCTTTTCCATCGGCCTCCATCGCGGATAGTTCCAGGTTCAGGAACCTGTTGGCGGCAGCGTTGAAGATGGAAAGCGCGAAACTTCCGACACTGCTCTCAGTCGAAATGCTGGCGGGAAGATTTACAAAGTTCCCATTGGTGCTCGTGTTTCCTCCCGCACCGCTGGAGGCAATTGCATTATTGTACGAAGTGCCAAAAGCCACCCGGTTATTCCCACCAATTCCGTAGCCACCGTCTCCTCCGCGATTCGCGCGCAAGTCGGTTGCCCCCAGGCGCACACCCAGCGAACGGCCAAACGAATCACGGGCCTCCACAATACGTGCCTCAATCAAAACCTGGCGGACGGGGATATCCAGATTGGCCAAGAGCAGACGAACCTCCTCCAGTTTACCGGGAGTATCCGTGACAAACAGCTGATTCGTCCTGGGCTCAGAAATCGCACTTCCACGTTCTGAAAGAAAACGCGAGGCCTGCGCGCCACCGCCACCGCCACCAGCCGAGAGCTGCGTAATGAGATCGGCTGCTTTCGCATAATTGAGTTGAAATGCCTGCGTCCTCAGGGGTTCCAGCCGCTGTATTGCCTGCGCTGCCTCGAATTCCTTCTTGATTCGGGCATCAATTTCATCCTTCGGCGCAATCCATATTACGGACCCGGATTTGCGCATACCCAGACCTCTGGCATCCATGATGATCTGGAGCGCCTGGTCCCAGGGCACGTCCTTGAGTCGCAGCGTAAGAGTGCCCCCAACCGTGTCCGAAGTCACGATATTGAAATTCGTGAAGTCAGCAATCACTTGCAGCAGCGATCTCACTTCAATATTCTGAAAATTCAGCGAAAGCTTCTCACCAGAGTATCCTGGGCCTTGTGTCAGTTTGCTCAGGTCCACCTTCTTTTGACGGATTTCCACAACGAACTGATTGTCACTCTGATATGCACTGTGCTCCCAATCTCCGGTAGATTCGATCAGCATGCGGACACGCTCGCCTGATTGTGTCGTAGTCACTGTTTGCACGGGCGTTCCAAAATCGCTCACGTCGAGGCGCCGACGCAATCCTTCAGGTAGGGAGGAATGCAAGAATTCGATCATGATCCCCTTTGGCTGCTGTTGAAGATCCACTCCAACCTGTGTGCTGGCCAGATTGACGATCACACGACCAGAGCCATCGGTGCCACGGCGAAAATCAATATCCTTCAAGGATGATATTTCGCCACTTTCATTTTCAGAAACGTTGGCCGCAGGAGTCGCCGCGGCAGAAGACGCAGCAGCTGCTGACCCCAAAGACAAAACAAGCGATTTCCCTTGAATATCGGTATGGTAAGATGATGGTGATTTCAAATTCAAAATCACCCGCGTGCGCCCGCTGGTTTGAACGATATTCACGGATTTCAAATTTCCAAGATTCATCTCGTGCACGGATTTTCCCGTGGAATTGGAAACCCCTTGAAAATCAAGTGCGATGCGTGCCGGCGACTGCGTTGCAAACCCCGTTGGAGGTTTCGCCAGAGCATCAGAAAAGTCGATCTTCAAGATCTCCACTCCGCTTTGTACGCTGGATGCAAGCGCGTTGATTTCCACCTGTGCAGCCGCAGCAAAAGAAAGGATTGCAATAAAGACTCCCATAGCAGCGTTACGGAAGAAATTCATAAACAAGCCATTATTGTGTTTCATTTTTTACCCTCTTGCAGATCAAGCGACGCTGAGCGCTCCACCCAATCCCCGGTTGTGTCCTGCACTATTTCACGCAATTGAATCGAAGACTCGGTTATTTTGACGATTTTCCCATAATTTTTTCCCAGGTAGTTTCCAATTTTAACCTGATAGATCAAATTATCAATTCGCAACAATGCAGTGGGCGTATCCTCTTTGTTCAAACTGCCAACCATGGCTATCGACTCCAACGCAAATGCTTCCAAAGGCTCTTTGCGTCGGGCCATCTCGGGAGCAACCAACGCCGAGTTGGATGCAGTCTGTACGGAATCACGTTGCAAGATCTGGGTCAATCTGAGCGCGTTGAAGGGCTCCGTCGCATCGCCCTGTGTATATGATTCAGGGACGAATTTCTTGGGCTCTTCCAAAGGTTTGACACCAGGCTTTGCATTGGCTCGCTGATCCGCCATCCACTGGTGCAACTCCTCCTGCCCTGCGGGACCGCAACCCGACAAGATGAATGCCAGCAAGACTGAAAGTAACGCTCGACGGGCTTTCATCACTTGGCACCCCCCGCTTTTTTCTGAGCTTGAACTTCTCCGGGGTCCAGATATCTGTAAGTGCGGGCTGTAGCCTCCATCGCCAGCGCATCGTTCACCGGTGTAATGGATATGTTGTTGAGCGTCACGATGCGCGAAAGATGAGCCACATCCGATGCGAAAGCGCCAATATCGTGGTACTTCCCCGTCACACGAATTGCTATGGGAAGTTCAGCGTAATAATCTTTGACAGCAACCTGACCGGGTTTGAAAAGATCAAACTTCAGATTTCGACTCGCACCGGACTTGGTTATATCCGAAACCAGGTCTGCCATTTCAGCTTTGTTGGGCAGCTGTTTTTCCAACTGCACGACGTAATGTTGAATCTGCTCCCTCTGTTTTTTCAAGCTCTCCAAGTTGACTGCCTTGACCAAATTTTTCTGAAATTCATCCCGTGCGGCGGCTTCCTTGCCGCGCTCACCGTCCAATTCGGTCTCATAGTCCTTCAAGAAAACAAACCATGCGACAAATGCAACAGCCACGACTGTCAACAAAAAGAGGGCCATCCTGGGGACCGTTGGCCAGTTGGAAGGATCTTTCGGATCCAGATTTTTGAATTGTCGCTGAACTATATCCATCCGTTCAGCAAAGCTGATGGAGTTCTCTTTCTTTTTCGCCATGTCACTTTCCTCCCGGCGAAGCAGCATTCGCGGCAGCGGCTGTTTTTTTGGCGTCACTCTCCCGAACCATTTGAAACTTGAGGTTGAAGGCAGGAATCTGCCGATTACCTTTATTTTGACCCAGGGAAATCGTTCCGTTAACGATTTCTGTCAAATCGGGCTTGGCCATCCATGCTGAATTTTCAGCAAGATTGTGCAGCAACTCGGACACCCGATCATTCGACTGGGCCATTCCCTGCATGGCAACCGTTTTCTCTGCTTGTTTGATCCCTGTAACATATACCCCGTCCGGCAATTGCTTGACCAATTCATTCAGCAGGTGGACAGGCAGGTTTCTGTCTGACTGGAGATCTTCTACGGCTTTTTGCCGAGCACGCAACGCAGCAATGTCGTCTTCTATGGTCGCGATTTCCTTGATCTGCCCTTCCAGATTCTTGATTTCCTGCTGAAGAAAGCCGTTCCTGACCTGCTGATCCGCAATCAACATCTGAAACCACCAATAAATGGCGCCAGAAATCGCCAATCCGCAGAGAAACGACGCAAACAACATGGCCTTGAATGCCTCCTTGCGGCGTTTCCGGGCTTCCTCCCGGTGGGGTAGCAAGTTAATCAGTATCACTGCAAGAATCTCCGCATGGCAAGACCGCAAGATGTCAAGTAGGACGGCGCTTCACGCACCAATTTTTTCAATCGAACGGAATTTCCCATTTCCATGCCATCGAAGGGATTGGCCACGCTGCACGCAATTCCGGTTTGTTGGGTGACTGCCTCGGTGAGCCCCGTCAAAGGAGCCGAGCCTCCTGCGAGCAGGATGTGGTCCGCACGGCTATGTGCCGTGCTGGTAAAGAAGAACTGCAAAGCCCTGCCAATTTCTTGCGCCAAGCTGTCAGCAAACGGACGCAGCACGACAAATTGATAATCGTCGGGAAGATCGCCACTGCGCTTCTTGTTTTCTGCCTCTTCCACCGAGAAGCCATATTGGCGCATGATCAACTGCGTCAATTGAGCGCCACCGAACGCTTGATCCCGACCGTAAAGAACTTCTTCGTTCCGGATGACTTGCATGCTGGTAGTCATGGCCCCCACTTCGTAGAGAGCCACCAGAGCATCGACACCCCCATTGGGCAGCGCCTCGATCAACCTTCCGACAGCCAGGCGCGAAGCATGGGACTCGATATCCATCACGACGGGCTTGAGGCCCGCTGCCTCAGCCAAACCCTGCCTGTCCTGCACTTTTTCACGCCTCGAGGCTGCAATGAGTACGTCGACATCATTCGGGACACTTTTGCTCGGCCCGATGACGCAAAAATCCAGACTTACCTCATCGAGCGAAAACGGGATGTACTGATTGGCTTCTGATTCGACTTGGACTTCAAGCTCTTGCTCGCTCATTCCCCCGGGCAGGGTGATTTTTTTGGTGATGACGGCTGATGACGGCAATGCCAGCGCAGCGTTTTTCGTCCTCGTCCCGCTTTTCTTGACCAGCCGGCGCACGGCGTCCGCGACCTCGTCAAATTTTTCGACGTTGCCGTCGGTGATCCAGCCACGCTCCAACGGCTCGATTGCGCAACGCTCCAAAATCAGGCTGCCGGCCTTGTCACGCCCCAGTTCCACCAGCTTGACGCTGGAGGTGCTGATGTCGATTCCCAGCAACGGCGCAGACTGGCGGCTGAAAGACCCCAATGCGTTCAAGATTGCTCCCCTGTGGTGTGCCAAGATAAGGCAACAAAACTTAACAATTCACTTGAATACTATCAGTAAGCCTGCTCTCCGGCAAAGACTTTTCCCGCAACAACGTCCGCTGGGCGTTGCCAAAAGCAGACGAAATCCCGGCACTTTGCAACGGCCCTTCGGCCAGGTCGGGAACCTCTTGGGAAGCCTCCTGGAAGCCTTCTTGGGAGCCGCGATGCGCAGGGTCAAGGCCTCCCGCGCCCCTTTATGCAGACATTTTTTTATAATGGGCGGCCTCATCCACCCGGAGCGTTATGCCGCCGCCCTCCCCCTCGGAGTCATCCGACAAGTCGAACACCTCCCCCGCTCGTGCTCAGCCCATCTGGCTTCGCTGGTTTCTTCGCCTCACCCTGTGGCTCACCGGACTGCTCGCCGCAGCGACCCTGGGACTCGCACTGACGATCGCCGTCGCGTTGTCCGTAGCGTACCCCAACCTGCCGAACATTGTGGACCTGACGGACTACCGACCCAAGTTGCCCCTGCGGGTGTACTCCTCTGAAGGCGCGTTGCTCGGCGAGTTCGGCGAAGAGCGCCGCAACCTGACGCCCATCGATGAGATCCCGAAGGTCATGAAAGACGCGGTCCTCGCCATCGAGGATGCGCGCTTCTTCCAGCACAGCGGGGTTGACTACAAGGGCATGCTGCGCGCGGGTCTTGCCAATTTGGGGCGCGTGAGGAGCCAGGGGGCATCGACCATCACGATGCAGGTTGCACGCAATGTCTACCTCTCTTCAGAGAAAACTTTTACGCGGAAGATTTACGAAATCTTGCTGGCATTCAAACTGGAACACCTGCTCACAAAAGATCAGATTCTTGAGATATATATGAATCAAATTTACCTGGGAAACCGTGCATATGGGTTTTCCGCTGCTTCCGAAACCTATTTCGGCAAGCCGCTGAAGTCCGTTTCAATTGCGCAAGCAGCCATGCTTGCGGGTTTGCCCAAGGCTCCGTCGGCCTACAACCCCATCAGCAACCCCAAGCGCGCCCACATGCGCCAGCAGTACATCATCGAGCGCATGCAAGAAAACGGCTTCATCACTGCGCAGCAGGCCGCAGAAGCGAAGGCAGAAGATCTCAATATCCGAACCAGACCGGACAACACCCGAGTGCACGCAGAGTACGTGGCAGAGATGGTGCGCCAGCTGATCTTCACGCAGTACGGCAACGACGCCTACACGCGCGGGCTCAATGTCTACACCACCCTGAATGCGGCCGAGCAGGATGCGGCTTATGGTGCCTTGCGCCAGGGAATCATGGATTACGAACGGCGCCAGACTTACCGCGGACCCGAGATGTTTGTGCCCCTGCCTGCGGCGCCGCAGGGTGTGGAGGATGCCATCGACGACGCCTTGGCGAACCACCCGGACAATGGCGACCTGCTCTCCGCCGTGGTGCTGGAGGCATCCGCACGCAAGATCGTTGCCACGCGGGCGAATGGCGATACGCTTGAAATCACGGGCGACGGCCTGAAGCCGGCGCAATCGGGTCTGAGCGAGAAAGCACCGCCCAACATCAGGATCCGCCGCGGTGCAGTGATTCGTGTGCTGAAGACGCCCAAGAACGTGTGGGAAATCACGCAGCTGCCCGAGGTTGAAGGCGCCTTTGTGGCGCTCGATCCGCGCAATGGGTCGATTCGTGCCCTGGTCGGGGGGTTTGATTTTGAAAAAAACAAGTTCAACCACGCCGCACAGGCATGGCGCCAACCAGGATCGAGCTTCAAGCCGTTCATCTACTCGGCAGCGCTGGAGAAAGGCTTCACACCCGCCACCGTCATCAGCGACGAGCCGCTGTTCTTCGACGCAGGCGTCACCGGCGGCCAGCCCTGGGCTCCCAAAAACTTCGATGGCAAGTACGACGGGCCGATGAGCATGCGCACCGGACTGGCAAGGTCCAGGAACATGGTCTCGATCCGTATCCTGCAGGCCATAGGCCCCAAGACCGGACAGGACTGGGCGGCGCGCTTTGGCTTCGATCCGGAAAAACATCCGGCTTACCTCACGATGGCGCTGGGCGCGGGTTTGGTGACCCCGCTGCAGATGGCGTCTGCCTACTCGGTATTTGCCAACGGAGGCTATCGCGTGAATCCGTGGTTGATCGCCAAGGTCACAGACCACAAAGGCCGGGTGATTTCTGAAGTCACGCCCTCAGGGGAGCAGCCTCGGGCGATCGATGCCCGCAACGCCTTCATCATGCGCAGCCTCCTGCAGGAGGTGACGCGCTCCGGAACGGCTGCCAGAGCCCAGGCCACCCTCAAGCGCCCAGACCTGTACGGAAAAACCGGCACCACGAATGACTCGATGGACGCCTGGTTTGCGGGCTTTCAGCCGACCATCACGGCCGTCACGTGGATTGGCTACGACACCCCACGCAATCTGGGCAGCCGCGAGACGGGCGGGGGCCTCAGCCTGCCGGTATGGATTCGCTTCATGGAACGCGCGCTCAAGGGCGTTCCCGTGGCGGAATTGCCCGTACCCGCCGGGGTCGTGAACGTGGGGGGCGAGTGGTTCTATGAGGAATATGCGCGCAATGCAGGGGTCACCCGTGTCGGCCCCGAGGGGCAATCGGCGTCGCCCGCCGCCGCGCCACCATCCGAAGAACGAAACCGGATCCTCGAATTGTTCCGCAACTGAGCGGTCTGCCGCCCACGCCCAGTCTCGGCCCGCGCGGCGATTCGCTCAGGCAGCAAACTCCAATGGCAGTCCGGATTGTCGGGATGCATCACGGCTCAGGCATGCGAAAAACTCCCCTGCCCCCTTGCTGTCCTGCCACGCATCGCCGTCGAAGCGGTAGTGATAGCCTCCCGAGCGGGCGGCCATCCAGACTTCGTGCAGCGGTTTTTGCAGATTCACCACGATCTGGCTGCGATCCGGAAAGGTCAGGGTCAGCATGCCGCCCGAGCGCTGGCTGTCCACATCGGCGTCCGAGGTTTCGTTGATGCGATCGCAACAGCGCTCGACGGCAAGAAGCAGTTTTTCGGCGCGGTCCATGAATTCGAGGTCGGTCATTACAGTTTGAGAACTCCAGCTAGGGTTTTCAGTCTTTTCAACATTCGCGTTTTGCAGGCGCTGTCCCGTTCGCTTTCTAGCGCTGCCACTACAATCCATTGATCAGGGTCTTGTCCGAGTTCCTCAGCCAATGCTCCTGCTATCGCAGGACTGATGTGTCCTCTCAGCCTTGCGTTGTGTAGGGCGTTTCTGTTCAGATTCAACTTGTCGTGCCAATACTGGGCGGGCTGTATTGACAGAGCCTGCTCTAGTAGTTTCATGGTGGTTCGCATAGGTCATTCCTGTTATGTAAAATCGTTTTTTACTTGATCAATGTCGGGGATATTCTTGTACCGAATTATGCGATAACCACATTTTTCTAATAAAGCATCACGTGCTTTGTCTTGGTTTTCTTTGTGCTGATGTGATGAATCATCCAATTCGATGATACTGAGTACCTGCATTGATTTATTGCAAATCACAAAATCGGCAATTTTTCTATCAAACGTGTTTCTTACAGCCCTTGACTTAGCCGTTATCAGAGCGCCAAAAGACACTTGTGCAAAGATCACTGCATCAGGAAGTGCTTTGCATAGTCTGTTGTACATGGCTTCTTCTCGGTTAGTCAGGATGCGCTTTTTCTTTGGCGTTTCTCTGAAAGTAGTTTTTCTGCGGCTGTTTACTGCAATCGATCCAATTGCGATGAGTGCAGCTATCGAAATTGCGATAACGATAGTGACTATGTAAGCTGTTTTCATTCGCTGGCGTTGCGTTTGTGCAACCAACAAGATTGCACGCTTGTCATCAAGGTGGTTGCAAGTGTATGCTCTGTCATGCAATCAATGTGGTTGCATTTTGGATCCGCCATGCCCCCCCTCTTGCTCATCGTTGCCCTAGAACAGTTCTTTGGCCAAGCCACCGTTTGCACGCCCCCTGCCCAAGGCCCAGGCGATAGCTTGGCGGTTCCAGTCTCGGTCGGGCGGGGGGTGGGCACCCTGCATGGGGAGGCCCAAGCATGAAGCTGGATAGTGCGGGGACCGAAGCCAATGTGGCTTCACGCGAAGCTGCATTCCGTGCGGAGCAGCTTGATCTTTTTCCGGGTGCAGCAAGCGTTCCCGGGAACGAAACTCGAAAGGGTCGTCCGGCTAAGCATGCCAGCGGGGCGGCGCGAAAGGCTGCCTACAGGGCTGAAAAGGCCCGCATCGACTACGTGGACGATCCCAAGATCGTGGCGAAGCTGCGCGAGACTGCGACGCAACTTGATTGCAGCGTGAACGAGCTGATGCAATCGATCGTGCGCTTTGCGCAGACAAACCGCAACTGGAAGCAGGTTGGTTTGTACAGCCTTCATCATCGCCGCGCCGGATTTCCCGATGGAGCAGAGGATATGGGAGCGCTGCAATGACCGCTACCCACATCTGCTCTCAGGTCCTGGGTCGCGTCCCCGCGATGACCGCTGCGCCGCCCCGCCCCGCACATGGGAGCCTGCGAGCAGGGCGGGGCGGGGCGGCGCAGCGGGCTACCCCCCCGAGTAACACGGGGGTAAACAAAATCAGGGGTGGCCATGATGACAACTGATGAAAAACTGGTTCAGGAGGGTGGCCGGTTGAAATTTCTTTGCGAAAAGCGGCAGCTGGGAGCGGAGTCACAGGGCGGAATCGTTCTCGATTATTTGCGTTTTACGATAAAGCGTCATAATATACCAAAAACAGGGTTTATTACTGGCAATACAAGCGACCAAGATTTGGCCCGTTGGTTTGCGCACCTTTTCTCGCAAATGCTCGGTTTTTTCGTTGGCGTAGATCGGGCGGGAAGAGATTATTACGAATATACAACCACGATTAATAACGAATGGGGCCATGAGGTTGCGAGCGTCAGCGCGGGCGGGGAGAGCCAGCGGGGCAGTATCTGCTTTTCGATCAAGGGGGAGGGCTGCACCCACGCACGTCAGGGTTGGGAAACTCGGGTGCATGATTACTTTGCGGAGTTTTTGCCGACCATTACCCGAATCGATCTCGCAAAAGACTTCTTCGACGGCGAAGTTAGTATTGCCGAAATTGTCGGTATGTATCAGAACCACGGATTCAGCTATCGCCGTCGCATGCCCAAGCATACGTGCCACGGCTCCTGGATGGACGTTGGCAATGTCAAGGCTCACGCACGCACCTTTCAGGTCGGCAAGCGCGAATCCGGCAAGCTTTTTCGCGGCTACGAAAAAGGTCACCAGTTTGCGATGATGGAAAGCCGCTGGTTGCGCTGCGAGGTTGAACTACGCAACATCAACCGCGTCATCCCCTGGGATTCGATAATTTCTCCGGCTGAATACTTCGCAGGCGCTTACTCTGCAACCCATTTAATCAGTCAACGCGAGATTGCAACCCCGATCAAAACAGCAACGATGGTCGGTGATGCGAGTGCACAGCGCTGCATTGACTGGTTGAAACGGGTAGTGTCCCCAACGCTTTTGCAAATTATGAAGGTCATGCCCGAGTTTGATTGGTTGGAGGGTCTTGCTGTCGATCAGGCCCATCGTCCAGTTCCCCGTTCGCTTCGCGGTCTGAGCGCACGTGCCATTCAGCATGGCATTCAAGCCGCATTGCTCCCGTTCACGAATCCCTGCGAACCGGCCGCAGCGGGTCCTTGATCAAGCCGGAAAACCTTTTGAAAGCCAATCATGAAATTCACGCAAAAAATCCACGTCGTCGGAATGAAGTCGAGCAAAGGCACGCTTGAAAACGGTATGGCCTATGACAGTACCAAAGTCTACGCACTGGTGGACCTGGACGCGAGCAAGGGTACGGCCAAAGGCATGGCTTCCAGCGAGTTCACGCTCGGAACCAGTGAGGAATTTTCCAAGTACAAGAACTTGTCTTTTCCTTTCGAGGCGGACGCGGAAATGGAGATTGTAACGAACGGCAAGACTCAAAAGACTGTCATGCATTCATGCGTCCCAGCAACTCGTGTGCCAGCGAAACAGGTTTGACCCAAGCCTAGGTACCGACCACGAAAAACTCCATTTCGTTCCCGGTCACAAGCATATGAACGTCGAACCCTGCTACTACGTACAGAGCACGGAGGATCACATGTTTCTCCGCGCTGATGGTGATGGCGGAATTGACTATGTGCCATTGATCATGAGCGCCATGCCGTTCACCAATGCTCAAGCTGCCGAAGAGGCAGTAGCGGACCATTGTGGCGGCGAGGGCGTGGTGTTTCGGTGTTATCAATTGGTGCGTGAGTGATTAGGTACTTGTATGGTTTCTGAACCAACATACATTCATTGCGAAGTTTCTTGTACCATTAAGGTGGTGCATGAATTAAGTCTCCCTCCTTTGCAAATAGATGCAGAGGATGGAGCAGCTATTGCAATCGCCGTCATTGCAATATGGGCGGTTGGGTGGGGCGTTCGCGTTCTGATTCAAACGCTCAGACATACCGACGGAAGTTCAAACTCGGAGGAAAATTGAAATGACTCAAGCAATCAAACGCGGTCTTATCGCCGCTGGTGTTCTGACCGTTGTGGGTTCGGCTAATGCAGCTGCCGTGGACGTGACCGCAGTGGTCACCGACATTGGTGCGCAAGCAGTTCCCATCGCTTCGATTGGTGCTGCTGTGCTGTTGATCTACGTGGGCGTGAAAGCCTTCCAGTGGGTACGCAAGGCTCTGGCCTGAAGTATCCAGCATGTGCTCCCTGTCCGGCCGGCAGGGGCCTTGCAAAAGCCCACATGGCGGGCTTCTTCAAGGTGTGAACCATGGGCCTATTCGTCATCATCGCAATGTTAGGTGCCGCATGGCTAATTTTTTCGGCGTAGTCTTGACCTGGTTTTTTTTGGGCGCGATGGGCATGAGTTCTGCAAATGCTTTTCCCATGCAGCGTACTTACTCGAGTACTATGTGTGATGGGTATGGAAAAAATTGTGTGACTCATGTTGGCAAGACTAAGGATGGAGTCTGCGCGGCGTTTTCAGGTCTTCAGATGGCTATGATCTACGGTCCAGAGACTATCATGTCGACTTCCGTAGTCGATGGTATTTGCTATGCCAGTTATGGTCCCGGCAAAGGTGGGACTACTATTTCGATAAGAGATAATGGAGCTTCTTGTCCTGAAAACTCAACTTCTTCGAGCGATGGTCAATGTGCATGTGCGGCCAACTTTGAAGAAAAGGATGGCGCATGCATTCAAAAGGATTGCAAGGCAAATGAAGTTCGTGTCAATGGTATATGTGTTCCCAATCCGCCCTGCCCGCCTGGTCAGAAACGTGTTAATGGCCAGTGCAAAAACAACGGTTGCCAAAAAGGCGAAAATCCAGTGGATCCAACATTTGGAAAAATTACCACTTTGGGCACCGATGGAGATTCCGTTACCTATAGTTGTCAGATAAATAATGGAAACTTTTGTACCGTAGTTACTAATCCATCCATTTGCACATCGACCGGTGGAGTGTTTAGGGGTTGTGCAGGTACTCCACGCATGACGGGCGAATCATGCACACCCAGTGATGATAGTTCAGGCTCAGGCTCAGGCTCAGGCACAGGCTCAGGCACAGGCACAGGCACAGGCACAGGCACAGGCACAGGCACAGGCACAGGCACAGGCACAGGCACAGGCACAGGCACAGGCACTGGCACTGGCACTGGCACAGGCACAGGCACAGGCACTGGCACTGGCACTGGCACTGGCACTGGCACTGGCACTGGCACTGGCACTGGCACTGGCACTGGCACTGGCACTGGCACTGGCACTGGCACTGGCACTGGCACTGGCACTGGCACTGGCACTGGCACACCTGGCACACCTGGCGCAGCAGGCACACCTGGCGCAGCGGGCACACCTGGCGCAGCGGGCACACCTGGCGCAGCGGGCACACCTGGCGCAGCGGGCACACCTGGCGCAGCGGGCACACCTGGCGCAGCAGGCACACCTGGCGCAGCAGGCACACCTGGCGCAGCAGGCACACCTGGCGCAGCGGGCACACCTGGCGCAGCGGGCACACCTGGCGCAGCAGGCACACCTGGCGCAGCAGGCACACCTGGCGCAGCGGGCACACCTGGCGCAGCGGGCAATGGCAACGGCGGCAATGGTGACGGCGAAGGTGATGATAAAAACTCGAGTTTTGGCGGCGCGTGTGCCGCTGGTTTTTCCTGCGAAGGCGACGCCATTCAGTGCGCCATTGCTCAAGAACAGCACCGCCGTGCATGCAAATTATTTGATGACAGTTCGCCAGAATCTGTGCTCTATCAAACAAACAAAGGCAAGGATGGAAACCAAACAGGCAACCTTCCTGGAAACGAAACTATTGATCTTTCGAGCCGCATCAATTCGACGGATGCGCTTGGCGCCGGTTCTGCGGGTGTCTCTGATTTAACCGTTACTGTTTGGGGCCACCAGATCACGCTACCGTTTTCAATGATTAATCCCTATTTGGCCATCCTTGGAAATGTTTTGCTTGCCGTATCGTTTCTTTTGGCCGTTCGCATTGTCGCAAGGGGTTAATCATGCCGGTTTTCATCGCAGCAATAGGCGGAATGTTAATCAATTTGGCGGGCGTTCTTGCTGGCCGCGTTTTGATAGCGCTTGGAATTTCTGTTATTACCTATACTGGTATCACCGTTACTCTGGATGCGCTCAAAAGCCAAGCCATCAGTGCCTTTAGCAACTTGCCCCTTGAGGTGTTTTCCATTCTTGGCGTTCTTCGGGTTGGCCAGTGCATCAGCATCGTTACTAGCGCCATTGCTGCCAAATTGGTAATCGATGGGCTGACCGGGGACACATTCAAAAAATGGATTTACAAGTAACTTTATAAGTAACGCACATGCTTTATTTAGTTACAGGCGCGAATGGCGCAGGCAAGACTCTCAATACCTTGAAGTGGGTAAGGGAACGCTCGGTCAAGGAAAATCGTCCGGTGTGTCATAACGGACGCTTTGAACCCATCGAGGGTGGCGAGTTGGAGAGTTGGAAAAGCATTGATATAAAGGCTTGGCAGGATGAACCGGATGGCACGATATTCTTGGTCGATGAATGCCATAACGATTTTCCAGTGAGGCCACCCAGCAGCGCGCCGCCAGAACATGTTCGCATGCTTGCCGAACATCGCAAGCGCGGGTTTGATTTTTACTTGGTTAGCCAGCATCCACAAAATATTGATTCATTCGTGCGACGTTTGATCGGTGCTCCGGGTTGGCATCGTCATTTGAAACGTGCTTTCGGCGCAGATTTGGTTAGCGTGCTGGAATGGAACGCGGTCAACCCCAACTGTGAGAAGGACGGCAGCGGAAAAACCGGCACAGTGACGATGCAGGCTTTTCCCAAGGAAGTCTACGGGTGGTACCGATCAGCCAGCCTTCATACTGGAAAAAAGCGTATTCCCAAGGCTATTTGGATGCTTGGAATCTGCGCATTATTGGTTCCGACGCTCGGTTATTTTGCTTTCACGAAGGTTCGTGGTAACGCAACAAAGCCATCTGAGACAAGCCAACCAAGCCAATCAGGTCAAGCAGTGCAGGCTTCGCAGCAAAAGCGTGCGCTGACGGCCGACGAATACGTAGCCGATCGGGTCGCCCGCTTGAAAGACTTCCCGCACACCGCGCCCATTTACGATGACGTGACCAAACCAGTGGAGGCTCCGTACCCAGCGGCTTGCGTCCTGATGGGCAAAACCTGTAAGTGCTACAGCCAGCAGGCCACCTTATTGCAGGTCAGTGAATCTGTTTGCTCGCAGATAGTGCATCAGGGCTTCTTCATGGATTGGAAACAGGCCAAGGGTGAGTACAACGTAAGGGACCGCGCAGCGCCACAGGACCAGCCTGGGCAAATGAGCGCAGTCCCTGTCCCAACACCTGTCGCACGCCGCGATTCGCCGACGTCCACGTACTTGCAGGGTCTTGCTGCTCGGAATGCGCAGGTTCGTTCTGATTTGATCCCTTGATCGTGATATCACGGCTTCTTTGCTTTTTGGGCTTTGACTTGGTTGACGGTCATAGCGTTCTCCAGTGCATCGAGGCGACCATGCAGTGCAGCAGCACCTTTGCGGGCGTCTTGGTGCGCACGATCGAGTTCCTTACGCAGTTCGTCCGCGCGGGCTTGTGCGGTGGCAGCCCGCTCACTCATGGTGGCCAACTTGGCGTGCAGCTGCTCGGTCTCGCTTTTGGCGGTCGTTTCTGCGGCTTGCAGGGCTGCGATCTGGACCCTTGCTTCTTCCAGTTCGCTAGTGAGTTGGTCGGCCAATTCTGCGGTCTCCTGGCGCGCCGCTTCCGTCTCTTGGCGGGCGGTTTCCAGTGCTTCGCGCTCAGCGGCAAGACGGCCGTTCGCCATTTCCAGCGCCGCAGCCCAAAGGTCGGCGCCCAACTCGGTCAACCGAGCGTTGACGGTCTGCGGCACAGGCTCACGGGGCTGCGCGGCGGAGGTCTTGCGTGTGCGCCATTCGTTCATGAATTCGGAAATCGTGCTGAAGCTGCCACCGCCGATGGCTTTGCGCACGGCCGCAAGCGTCGGGTTCTGGCCGACGGCATCCAGGTCGTCGGCTGCTGCAAAAATTTGTTCCTTCGAGATTGCCATGTCAGTATCACTCCAAAAGATTGTATGTTGTATCATACTACAACATACAACATCATACAGCAATGCAAGGCAGTGCGCAACTGAAAATTGTAAATTGTATGTAGCATGCTACAACATACAACAAATCGGGGGGTATGGGGGTACTCCCCCATGTAAGGCCGTAGTAGCGGCTCGTGCCCGTCGGCATCGTGACCGGCCCGGGCGCATCGATCGTGACCGTCAGCCGCGACCTGGCGGTGCATCCTGGCCGTAGCACTGAGCAGGAGTTGTTCGCGGGTACCGGTGCTTGATCCCCGGCAGGAGCGTCCTGCGCGCTTGTTAAACGGTATTTTTCGGTCTCTTTTACGGGATTTATCTACCGTTTGGATCGCTAGGTGAACCAGCACGATGCGGAGCGAGATAGGCGCAGCGAAGCGAGCAGCGATAGGGATGCGCAGTAGTGCCGAAGGCAGTCCGAAGGACCGAGCGATAGCGAGCTACGGAGCAGCCCGGGCCGAAGGCATCGCCCGATGTACGTTTTATTTGAGGTTAACTATGACAATGATTGGATATGCGCGGGTCTCGACGCAAGATCAAGACACTGCTTTGCAGCAAGATGCGTTGGCGGTTCATGGTGTCCGTCGTGTGTACGTAGAGTCTGGATCGGGAGTTGGCCCGCGTCCGCAGCTACAAGTAGCACTTGCCGCACTGGGTCAAGGGGATACGCTGGTCGTATGGAAACTGGATCGGGTGGCGCGAAGTCTGGCGGACCTGTTGGCGATCCAGTCGAGGCTGAAGAACGTAGGCGCGAGCATTCGCAGTCTGACGGAACCGCTGGACACAAGCAGTCCGCTGGGAGAGTTTACGTTCCAAATATTAGGGGCGGTAGCACAACTTGAACGCTCGATGATTCGAGAGCGAGTGATGGCCGGACAGGCTGCGGCAAGGGCACGTGGGCAGCGATGGGGGCGACGCCGTGCACTGTCGCTTGAGGATGAGGCGCAGGTTGTTTCAATGTACGCTGCGGGTTCGTACACGATGGTGGAACTGGCGGATGTTTGGGGAGTCGGGCTTGGCACTATAAAGTGCGCTGTTTATAGAGTGCTGAGGCCGGATGCTCCGTATCTGACCAGAGTTAGGACTTCGACGTAGACGGTCGAAAAGTACAATTTACGCATGCTGAGAGTTTCCCCGATTCTAGTCAGGACGCTTGCCCTTGCTGCCAGTGCGGCGATCCTTCCCGGTTGCGGTCAACGCGGTCCGTTGTATCTCCCTGCCACGCCGGCGCAAACGCTTGCCTCCGGCAGCGACGCCGATGCGGCAAAAGCACCCACATCGGCGGCACCCGGTCGGTGATAGCAAGCCGGGTGGCCGGCTGCAAGGTGGTGCTGCTGGTCGCCGATTGGCATTGGCCGAATCCCCCCGCTTGAGTCGCTGACGAGCCCGGCGGGCAAGTCGGTGATCCCATCGGGCCCGGACACGGGCCGGCCCCGCAGGGGCGTGCCATGCACGGCACAGCGACTGCATGGCTCATGTCATGCGGCCCTTGCATCCGCAAGGGCGCACCCATCCCGGGCGCATATGGGAAGGCCCCGACCATTCGGTACGGGGCCTCTGGCATGCGAACAGGCCGGTGTCGTAACCGGCCCCGAGCCTGTAGCGCGGCTTTACTTGGCTGCGGAAGATCCGGTCGCCGCAGCGTCTGCGGGGGCTTCGGAGGCCGCAGGAGCGGCAGGCTCCGCAGGGGCAGGTTCTGCTGCAGGAGCCGGAGCGGCGGGCTCCGCTGCGGGAGCAGCAGGCTCTGCTGCGGGAGCCGGAGCTTCCACGGGAGCAGGAGCCGGCTCTTCCTTTTTGTCACAAGCAGCGGTCAGTGCAGCAGCAACCAGAGCGGCCAGAACGAGAGAGGTTTTCATTTCGATTTCCTATTGGGACAGACAGAATCTTGGAAAGCCACGGCAACAAGCTTCTGCAAGCCGGATGCGCGTTGACCAGTGCACCTTGGATCGGAGCAACCGCCCGCTATTATATTGCCAAGTGTATCGAGTGGCCGATTTTCAAAAAACCAGGTCCGGGGCGGGGACTTTCAGGCTTTGCCCCGGTTGACCGGGCCGCTCGAGCCTGAGCCCGGGGGGACGGTCGGTTGGGCGGCCCTGCGGCTGTCCACGCGATCGATGCAAGCCGTGCCCAACCCGTGCCAAGCGGCGGTGGGCACCGGGCAGACACGGCGATTTTGGCAATGCGTTCAAGCGCACCGCGGCGTGATGATCGCTCCGCCCTTCTTTGTCGTCATCACCTGGGCGCACGCCGCGATCGGCCAACCGCTCGACGGCGATGGCGCAAATTTTGAAATCCGCTTCATCCGAGGAGCGCTTGCGCAACGGCTGCAGTGCATAATCGCCGCTGCAATTCAAAAGGCAAAACAGGTCACGGTCCGGCGCGACAACACCCCGCCCATGTCCCTGGCCTCGAGTTCCAAGCCGGCTCCACAAGGGCGCGTGCGAGGAGCACCCAAGGTTTTTCGTCAGAGAAATTCACAAAGGTTGATCATGGAAATCTCCAAGGCAGAACTCGACTCGGCAGTTGCTGCCGCACAAGGCAAGCGCTCCCCCGCTGACGGCGACCTCCCTGAGGACCTGATGGGCGCTGAAATCCTCGTCAAGGCGCTGCAGGCCGAGGGCGTCCGGTACATCTGGGGCTACCCCGGTGGCGCGGTCCTCTACATCTACGACGCGCTCTACAAGCAAGACAGCATCAAGCATGTGCTGGTGCGCCATGAGCAGGCCGCGGTGCATGCCGCCGACGGCTATTCCCGCGCCACGGGCGAAGTCGGCGTCGCGCTTGTCACGTCGGGCCCCGGGCTGACGAATGCGGTCACCGGCATTGCCACGGCGTACATGGACAGCATTCCCATGGTGATCATCTCCGGCCAGGTGCCCACGCCCGCCATTGGGCTCGACGCCTTCCAGGAATGCGACACCGTCGGCATCACGCGCCCCATCGTCAAGCACAACTTCCTCGTCAAGGACCCGCGCGATCTGGCCCTGGTGATGAAGAAGGCTTTTCACATTGCCCGCACCGGCCGCCCCGGCCCCGTGGTGGTGGACGTTCCGAAGGATGTCTCTTTCAAGAAAGCGGTCTACAAAGGCTATCCGCAAACCGTGGAAATGCGCTCGTACAACCCGGTGCGCAAAGGCCATGCTGGCCAGATCCGCAAGGCGCTGCACCTGCTGCTCGCGGCCCGGCGCCCCTATATCTACACCGGCGGCGGCGTGCTGCTGGGCAACGCTGCGCACGAGCTGCGCACGCTGGTCGACCTGCTTGGCTACCCGGTCACCAACACGCTGATGGGCCTGGGCGCCTACCCCGCGTCGGAGCGCAAGTTCCTGGGCATGCTGGGCATGCACGGAACAATCGAGGCGAACAATGCCATGCAGCACTGCGACGTGCTGCTCGCCGTGGGCGCCCGATTCGACGACCGCGTGATCGGCAACCCCAAGCATTTCGCGCAGAACGACCGCAAGATCATTCATGTGGATATCGATCCGTCGAGCATTTCCAAGCGCGTGAAGGTCGACATCCCGATCGTCGGCGACGTGAAGGACGTTCTCACCGAACTCATCGCCATGGTCCGCGAAAGCAGCACCCGCCCCGACGCCGGCGCGCTGGCGGCATGGTGGGAGACCATCGAGGGCTGGCGCAGGCGCGACTGCCTCAAGTACGACATGGGCAGCCCCGAGGTCATCAAGCCCCAGTACGTGGTCGAAACGCTGTGGAAGATGACCCGGGACGCGGACGTCTACGTCACGTCCGACGTGGGCCAGCACCAAATGTGGGCCGCGCAGTACTACCGCTTCGACGCACCGCGCCGCTGGATCAACTCCGGCGGCCTGGGCACCATGGGCGTGGGCATTCCCTACGCCATGGGCGTCAAGCTGGCCCGGCCCGCGTCCGAAGTGTTCTGCATCACCGGCGAAGGTTCGGTGCAGATGAACATCCAGGAACTCTCGACCTGCCTGCAGTACAACACGCCGATCAAAATCTGCTCGCTGAACAACCGCTACCTGGGCATGGTGCGCCAATGGCAAGAGATCGAGTACTCCGGCCGCTACAGCCACAGCTACATGGACGCGCTCCCCGACTTCGTGAAACTGGCCGAGGCCTACGGCCATGTGGGCCTGCTCATCGAGCGCCCCGAGGACGTGGAGCCCGCATTGCGCGAGGCCCGCAAGCTCAAGGAACGCACGGTGTTCATGGACTTTCGCACCGACCCTACAGAGAACGTGTTCCCGATGGTGCAGGCCGGCAAGGGCATTACCGAAATGCTGCTCGGGTCGGAAGACCTCTGAGCCGAAGCCGGCCCGAGCGGCCAGCAAATTTTGACGAATCTATTGCCTGCCAAGCCCGTGCATTACCGTGCACGGGGGAGGGCAGCGAAAAGAGGAATCCGAGACCATGAAACACATCATTGCCGTCCTGCTCGAAAACGAACCCGGCGCGCTGTCGCGCGTCGTGGGTCTATTCTCTGCCCGCGGCTACAACATCGAATCGCTCACCGTGGCGCCCACCGAGGACGCATCGCTGTCGCGCATGACCATACAGACCACGGGCTCCGACGATGTCATCGAGCAGATCACCAAGCACCTGAACCGCCTCATCGAAGTGGTCAAGGTGGTGGACCTCACCGAAGGCGCCTACACCGAGCGCGAGCTCATGTTGGTGAAGGTGCGCGCGGTGGGCAAGGAGCGCGAGGAGATGAAGCGCATGGCCGACATCTTCCGCGGCCGCATCATCGACGTGACCGAAAAAAGCTACACGATCGAGCTCACGGGCGACCAGGCCAAGAACGACGCCTTCCTGCAGGCCATGGACCGTAGCGCCATCCTGGAGACCATCCGCACCGGCGCCAGCGGCATCGGCCGCGGCGAGCGCATTCTGCGCGTGTAACACAATCCCCCGTTCCTCATCCAACCCCGACAACGCATTTCAACCGGAGCAACCCATGAGAGTTTTCTACGACAAAGACTGTGACCTGAGCCTGATCAAGGGCAAGACCGTCGCCATCATCGGCTACGGCTCGCAGGGCCACGCGCATGCACAAAACCTGAACGACAGCGGCGTCAAAGTCGTGGTCGGCCTGCGCAAGGGGGGCGCCTCGTGGGACAAGGTGGGCAAGGCCGGCCTGACCGTGATGGAGGTCAACGACGCGGTGCGGGCCGCCGACGTGGCCATGATCCTGTTGCCCGACGAGCAAATCGCCGAGGTCTACCGCAACAACGTGGCGCCGCACATCCGGCAGGGCGCCTCCCTGGCCTTCGCC
The DNA here is from genome assembly GCF_026127385.1 of Verminephrobacter aporrectodeae subsp. tuberculatae. NCBI lineage: Bacteria > Pseudomonadati > Pseudomonadota > Betaproteobacteria > Burkholderiales > Comamonadaceae > Verminephrobacter > Verminephrobacter aporrectodeae. The sequence goes on along the minus strand of NZ_QZCX01000001.1, from coordinate 984,860 downwards.
CATGGTTTCAACGTGCACTACAACCAGGTCGTTCCCCGCGCCGATCTGGACGTGTGGATGGTCGCACCCAAGGCCCCTGGCCACACCGTGCGCAGCACCTACACCCAGGGCGGCGGCGTGCCGCATCTGGTGGCGGTGCACCAGGACCAATCCGGCAAGGCACGCGAGCTGGCCCTGAGCTACGCCATGGCCAACGGCGGCGGCAAGGCCGGGATCATCGAGACCAACTTCAAGGAGGAAACCGAGACGGACCTGTTCGGCGAGCAGACCGTGCTGTGCGGTGGCGCCGTCGAGCTGATCAAAATGGGCTACGAAACCCTGGTCGAGGCGGGCTACGCTCCCGAGATGGCCTACTTCGAATGCCTGCACGAGCTCAAGCTCATCGTCGATCTGATCTACGAAGGCGGCATTGCCAACATGAACTACTCGATCTCGAACAACGCCGAGTACGGCGAGTACGTGACCGGCCCCGAAGTCATCAACGAGCAGTCGCGCGCCGCCATGCGCAATGCCCTCAAGCGCATCCAGAACGGCGACTACGCCAAGATGTTCATCGAGGAAGGCCGCCTGAACTACCCGAGCATGACGGCACGCCGGCGCAACACCGCCGAGCACAGCATCGAAGTGGTGGGCGCCCAGCTGCGCGCCATGATGCCCTGGATCGCCAAGAACAAGCTGGTCGACCAGAGCCGCAACTGATCTTTCCATGCGCGCCCGGGGCATGTGGGCGCAGCCCCTGCCCCGCCCGATCTCCGGCCGTTTCGCGTCACCTGAACTTGGGCAGATTGAACTGCGGCGGCACCCCCATGCGGGTGTTGATGATCCACTGCTGCGCAATCGACAGGATGTTGTTCGTCAACCAGTACAGCACCAGACCGGCCGGGAAGAAGAAGAACATCACGCTGAAGATCAGCGGCATGAACCACATCATCTTGGCCTGCATCGGGTCGGGCGGCGCGGGGTTGAGGGCGGTCTGCAGCAGCGAGCTGGCCGTCATCAGCAGCGGCAGGATGAAGAACGGGTCGGGGGTGGACAGGTCGCTGATCCAGCCGATCCAGGGCGCGTTGCGCATCTCCACGCTGGACAACAGCACCCAGTAGAGCGCAATGAACACGGGGATCTGGAGCACGATGGGCAAGCACCCGCCCATGGGGTTGGCCTTTTCCTCGCGGTAGATGCGCATCATCTCCTGCTGCATCTGCTGCGGCTTGTCCTTCAGGCGCTCCCGCATTTCCGTGATCCTGGGATTGAGCGCCTTCATCTTCGCCATGCTGGCGTAGGCCTTGGCGTTGAGCCAGTAGAACGCGACCTTGAGCAGCAGCACCAGGCCAACGATGGACCAGCCCCAGTTGTTCAGCATCTTGTGCAGTTGGTCCAGCAGCCAGTACAGCGGCTTGGCCAGGATGGTGAGCCAGCCGTAGTCCTTGACCAATTCCAGGCCGGGAGACAGCTTTTCGAGCATGGTTTCGACCTGCGGGCCGGCAAACAGGCGCGCGTCCACCGCCCGGCTCGCACCGGGCGCGATGCTGCCCAGCGGCGTGAGCATGCCCACGGAGTACAGGTTGCTGTCAACCTTGCGCGTGAACGGCTCGCGCTGCACGCCGTCGGCCAGCAACCATGCCGTGGCAAAGTAATGCTGCGCGATGGCGACGTAGCCGTCGGACGCGCTCTTGGGAATATCGACCTTGCCGTTTTCTATGTCCTTGAACTCGATCTTCTGGTACTTCTTGGCTTCGGTGTAGACCGCCGGGCCGGTGAAGGTGGAATAGAACGACGACTCTCCAGGCGGTTTGTTGCCGTCGCGCACCAATTGCAGGTAGAGCTGCGGCGACACGGCGACGCTGGCGGTGTTGAGCACCTCGTGCCGGACGGCGATGTCGTAAGCGCCGCGCCGCAGGGTCCAGGTTTTCACCAGCTTGACGCCGTTGTGGATCGGCGACTCGAAGCGGACGCTGATTTCATCCTCCCCCTCCTCGAGCACACGCGGGCCGGGAACGACCGTCATCACCGTCTTGTGCGTGGGGAAGGAGCCGCCAACGAGCCCCGTCTGCGCGACGTAGACACGCTGCGGGCTTGCGTCGAGCAACCGGAAGTTGCGCGTCTTGTCGGCCATGTCAACGTGCTTGAGCAGTTCGGCCTGGACGAGCGAGCCGCCTTCGCTGTCAAAGACCAGGCGGTACAGGTCGGTCCTGACCTCCACGCGTTCGCGCACGGCGGGCGCGGCGGGCTGGTCCGGCACCGCGCCCGGCACCGCAGTGGCAACGGCCGCGCTGGGCACCGGAACGCTGGCCGCCCCCGTGGCGCCGGCGGACGCGGCGCCCGTGGCGGGTGGGGGCGCGGTCACCGCAGAGGGAACGGGGAAGAAAGTGGCCTTGTGGCCGTTGTGCAACTGCCATCTGTCCCACAGCAGAACCATGGAAAAGCCAAAAATCACCCACAGGATGGTGTGGCGAATGTCGTTCATGAAGACTTCTTTGCTGAGGATGGTTGAATTCGGGAGGAACCAAGCCGCGAGAAAAGCCGCTTGCCGCGCGGCAATGGCTGCGGCGGGACCGGATCATGGCCCCCGTCGCACCAGGGGTGGCAGCGTAGCAGCCTGCGCAGCGCCAGATGGCTGCCGGCAGCCGCGCCGTGCTGCGCGAGCGCCTGCTGCGCGTAGGCCGAACAGGTCGGCTCGAACCGGCAGGCCGAGCCCAGCCAGGGGCTGAGAAAGCACCGATAGCCCTTGACCAGACCGATGAGCAGGCGCTGCATCATGGCGCGCCAGCCCCGGCAGGCGCGGTCGGGACGGGAACGGCGCCGGCGACAGCACGGGAACGCCGCGCCGCATGGCCGAACAGTTGCAGCAACTCCGTGCGCAGCGCCTGCTGGAGCGGCTCGGACGTGGCGCTGGGAAACTGCTTGCGATCCACGGCGCTGCGCAGCCGGACTACATGGACGACCCCATGCGCTACGGGCTGACTTCCATGCGCCGCCAACGCGAGCCGCGTTTCAAACAGCGCAGCCACGGTGTAGATCTGCCGTTTGATTGCATTGCGTGTCACGGCGCGACGCGCCCAGCGCTTGGGCAGCACGGCCCCGAGCCAGACGCCCTGCGCGGCAAACAGGGCGGCCCCCGGCGCCGACGGGCGGGGGCCTGACCCTGTGGACACCGCAGCGGCTTGGCGGGCAGCGGCGACGTCGTCGAGCAGCAGACGGTGCAGCGCGAAATGCGCCGTGCGGGAGACGATGCTCCCGCCCGCCATGGCAGCCTGGAACTGCGCGCGGGTTTTCAGCCGTTGCATGCAAGCGCCCCGTTGGGAGCCTAATGTTCTGCCCCGCGAATAGCGGCACAAAATGAAACGGATGCATTTCGCGTCAGGGCAAGGCGCAAATCCTCGCGATACCCGTAGGTATCGCGGGGATTTGCAACGCCGCCATGGCGCGAAAGGCGCAGTTTCATGTGCCGCTATTCGCGGGGCAGGACACTCGCGGTGCAAACCGGGCCGCAGGCCGTTGCGGCCTCAGACGGCCAGACGCTTGCGGCCCTTGGCGCGGCGTGCGTTGATGACGGCACGGCCGCCGCGGGTCTTCATGCGCACGAGAAAACCGTGGGTGCGCGCGCGGCGCGTCTTGGAGGGCTGGTAAGTACGTTTCATGCTGCCATTCCTTGCGGTCTTGGGGTTCGGTCCCGGACACTGTTGCTCCTGCCCCTTGCCTCCGGTAGCCGGCGCACACGGCGCCATGCGAACAGCGCTCGGGTGGCAGACCTGTGGAGCAAAAGACAAAAGAGAAAACGGCGCGCCGGATCAAATCACCCTGAACGCATTCAGGGCAAACCAGGGATTGTGGCAGGCTTGCCGGCTGCTGGCAATGCCTTTCGCAGACCGAACCTCCCGCGCAGCGTGCCCACGAAGCGCCTTGCAAGCGGTGCATCCTGCGGCGACCGCCTTCTGTGGATAACTTCCTGGCAAGCTACAATCCAGCGCCCAGCACCGTTCCTCCCATTCCACAACAAGAATCCCCCGAGATGACCGAGGAACCCTCCCGTCCACCACCCGGCACAAATGCCGATCAGGACCTGTGGCAATCCTGCGTAGAGCAGTTGGCGCAGGACCTGCCGGAGCAGCAATTCAACACCTGGATCAAGCCCCTGACCGCCCAGGTGGCCGTGGATTTCTCCAAGGTCACGCTGCTCGTGGGCAACCGCTTCAAGCTCGACTGGATCCGTGCCCAGTACGCGGGCCGCATCGCCGCACTGCTCGAAGGGCTGTACGGCCAGCCCATCCCCCTGGAACTCGTGCTCACGCAGCGTGAATCCCCTGTCCGTGCAGTGGGCTACGTTCGGACCGCAGCCGCCGAAGCTTCGAACAGCTCCGGCCCACCCGCCGGTGAGCCCCCCCTGGCAGACGCGTTCCGCAACCGGCTGAATGCGGCGCTCACGTTCGAGACCCTGGTGGAAGGCTCGGCCAACCGCATGGCGCGCTCGGCGGCGATACACGTCGCCGGCATGCCGGGGCAGATGTACAACCCGCTGTTCATCTACGGCGGCGTGGGCCTGGGCAAGACCCATTTGGTCCACGCGGTCGGCAACCGCCAGCTGGTCGACCGGCCCGACGCCAAGGTCCTCTACATCCACGCCGAGCAGTTTGTCTCGGACGTGGTCAAGGCGTACCAGCGGCGGACCTTTGACGAATTCAAGGAACGCTACCACTCGCTCGACCTGCTGCTCATCGACGACGTGCAGTTCTTTGCCAACAAGGACCGCACACAGGAAGAATTCTTCAACGCATTCGAGGCCCTGCTGGCGAAAAAATCGCACATCGTGATGACCAGCGACACCTACCCCAAGGGCCTGGCGAACATCCACGAGCGGCTGGTTTCGCGCTTCGATTCGGGTCTGACGGTGGCCATCGAGCCGCCCGAGCTGGAGATGCGCGTGGCCATCCTGATCAACAAGGCGCGCGCCGAAGGCACGGAAATGCCCGAGGAAGTGGCCTTCTTCGTGGCCAAGAACGTGCGCTCCAACGTGCGCGAGCTCGAGGGCGCGCTGCGCAAGATCCTCGCGTACTCGCGCTTCAACAACAAGGAAATCTCCATCCAGCTGGCCCGCGAGGCGCTGCGCGACCTGCTGTCCATCCAGAACCGGCAGATCTCCGTGGAAAACATCCAGAAAACGGTGGCCGACTACTACAAGATGAAGGTCGCCGACATGTACAGCAAGAAGCGCCCGGCCAGCATTGCGCGGCCGCGCCAAATTGCGATGTACCTGGCCAAGGAGCTGACGCAAAAGAGTCTGCCCGAGATCGGCGAGCTATTCGGCGGGCGCGACCACACCACCGTTCTGCACGCCGTGCGCAAGATTTCGGGTGAGCGCCAGCAGCTCACGGAACTGAACCAGCAGCTGCATGTGCTCGAGCAAACGCTCAAGGGCTGACTTGGAGCGCCCCCGAATCGCCTTCGGCGCCGACCGCGAAAAGGCAAAATACCGGGTCGCACAGCGGGATGCAGGGTCTGAGCCACCGTCCGCGATCCCGAATAAACACAAGAGGTTGAAGACATGATCGTCCTGAAGACAACACAAGACAAGGTTCTCTCGGTTTTGCAATCGGTGGCAGGAGTCGTCGAACGCAGGCACACCCTGCCCATCCTGGCCAACGTGTTGATCCGCAAGACGGGCAATGCGCTGCAACTGACGGCCAGCGACCTGGAAATCCAGATCCGCACCACGGCGGATCTGGGCGGCGACACGGGCGACTTCGCCACCACGGTGGGCGCGCGCAAGCTCATCGAGATCCTGCGCACCATGCCGGGCGAGCAGACGGTGAGCCTGGAATCGGCCCAGTCCAAGCTCCTCCTCAAGGGTGGCAAGAGCCGCTTCACGCTGCAAAGCCTGCCGTCCGAGGACTTCCCGCTGGTGCAGGAATCCGCGACCTTCGGCCCGGTCTTCAGCGTTGCGCAAAAGACGCTCAAGGACCTGCTCGGCCAGGTGTCGTTTGCCATGGCGGTGCAGGACATCCGCTACTACCTGAACGGCATCCTGTTCGTCGCCGAGGGCCAGACGCTGTCCCTGGTCGCCACCGACGGCCACCGTCTGGCATTTACCAGCGCCACGCTGGACGTGGAAGTGCCCCGGCAGGAAGTCATCCTGCCGCGCAAAACCGTGATCGAACTACAACGCCTGCTGAGCGACGTGGGCGGTGAGAACCAGCCCCGCATCGAGATGCGCTTCGCCAACAACCAGGCCAAGTTCGCCTTTGGCGCGATGGAGTTCGTCACCAAGCTGGTCGAGGGCAAGTTCCCCGACTACAACCGCGTGATCCCCCAGAACCAGAAGAACAGCGTGACCCTGGGCCGCGTGCCGCTGCTGGCCAGCCTGCAGCGCACCGCGATCATGACCAGCGACAAGTTCAAGGGCGTGCGCCTGAACCTGGAGCCCGGCAGCTTGCGCGTGGCGTCGAACAACGCCGAGCAGGAAGAGGCCGAGGACGAGATCGACATCGACTACGCCGGCGACACCATCGAGACCGGCTTCAACGTAACCTACCTCATCGACGCGCTGGCCAACATGGACCAGGACATGGTGAAGCTGGAACTCTCCGACGGCGGCGGCTCTGCGCTCATGACCATCCCCGGGAACGAGCACTTCAAATACGTGGTGATGCCGATGCGCATCTGACGCCCGGCACGCCCGCACGTGCCATTTTCTTCATGGCTGCTTGCGCACGAGGAATGCGTGCACGCAGCGCCGTCCCATTGAACAGACTGGAAACCAGCACGGTTTCCACGCATCCCAAGGCCCCCCATGACCGCTGAGAACGCCCTGCCCGAGCCCGAATCCACCGGCCCTGGCGAGCCCGCCGTGCAAAAGATCGACACCCAACAAGCCGGCGCCAGCGAAAACTACGGCGCAGGCGCGATCACCATCCTCGAGGGACTCGAGGCCGTGCGCAAGCGCCCCGGCATGTACATCGGCGACCCCAGCGACGGCACCGGCCTGCACCATCTGGTGTTCGAAGTCGTGGACAACTCCATCGACGAAGCCCTGGCCGGCCACTGCGACGACATCGTCGTGACCATCCACACCGACAACTCGATCAGCGTGACCGACAACGGCCGCGGCATCCCCACCGGCGTGAAGATGGACGACAAGCACGAGCCCAAGCGCTCGGCCGCGGAAATCGCGCTGACCGAACTGCACGCGGGCGGCAAATTCAACCAGAACAGCTACAAGGTATCGGGCGGCCTGCACGGCGTGGGCGTGAGCTGCGTGAACGCGCTGAGCAAATGGCTGCGCCTGACGGTGCGCCGCGAGGGCCGGGTGCACCAGCTCGAGTTTGCGCGCGGCTTTGTCCAGGAGCGCCTGCTCGGCACCGTGGACGGCGTCGAAATCTCGCCCATGAAGGTGATCGGCGAGACCGACAAGCGCGGCACCGAGGTGCACTTTCTGCCCGACGCGGAGATCTTCAAGGAGAACCGCGACTTCCACTACGAAATTCTGGCCAAGCGCCTGCGCGAGCTCTCGTTTCTGAACAACGGCGTGCGCATCCGCATCCGGGACGAGCGCAGCAGCAAGGAAGACGACTTCTCGGGCACCGGTGGCGTGCGCGGCTTCGTGGAATTCATCAACAAGGGCAAGACCGTCCTGCACCCCACCCCGTTCCACGCCGCAGGCGAACGCCCGGCCGAGACCTACGGCGGAATCCCCGGCACGCACATCGGCGTGGAAGTCGCCATGCAGTGGAACAGCGCCTACACCGAGCAGGTGCTCTGCTTTACCAACAACATCCCCCAGCGCGACGGCGGCACCCACCTGACCGGCCTGCGCGCCGCAATGACCCGCGTCATCAACAAGTACATCGAAGAAACCGAGCTGGCCAAAAAGGCCAAGGTCGAAGTCACCGGCGACGACATGCGCGAAGGGCTGTGCTGCGTCCTGAGCGTGAAGCTGCCGGAGCCCAAATTCAGCAGCCAGACCAAGGACAAGCTGGTGTCCAGCGAGGTGCGCGCGCCCGTGGAGGACATCGTGGGCAAGCTGCTCACCGACTACCTGCAAGAGCGCCCGATCGACGCCAAGATCATCTGCGCCAAGATCATCGAAGCCGCGCGCGCCCGCGAGGCCGCGCGCAAGGCGCGCGAAATGACGCGCCGCAAGGGCGTGCTCGACGGCATGGGCCTGCCCGGCAAGCTCGCCGACTGCCAGGAGAAAGACCCCGCCCTGTGCGAGATCTACATCGTCGAGGGCGACTCCGCGGGCGGCTCCGCCAAGCAGGGGCGCGATCGCAAGTTCCAGGCCATCCTGCCGCTGCGCGGCAAGATCCTGAACGTGGAGAAATCGCGCTACGAAAAGCTGCTCACGAGCAACGAAATCCTCACGCTGATCACCGCCCTGGGCACCGGCATCGGCAAGGCCGGCGGCAGCACGGGGGGGGACGACTTCGACGTCGCCAAGCTGCGCTACCACCGCATCATCATCATGACCGACGCCGACGTCGACGGCGCGCATATCCGCACCCTGCTGCTCACCTTCTTCTACCGCCAGATGCCCGAGCTCGTGGAGCGTGGCCACATCTACATCGCCCAGCCGCCGCTGTACAAGGTCAAGGCCGGCAAGGAAGAGCTGTACCTCAAGGACGCTCCCGCGCTCGACGGCTTCCTGCTGCGCATCGCGCTGAACCACGCCAGCGTTTTCACCGGCAACACCGGCGGCCAGACCCTCGCGGACGAGACCCTGGCCGAACTGGCGCGCAAACACCAGATTGCCGAAAACGTCATCGCCCGCCTGGGCAGCTTCATGGACGCGGAAGCCCTGCGCGCCATTGCCGACGGCGTGTCCGTGAAGCTCGACAGCATGGTCGAAGCCCAGGCCAGCGCCGTCGCCCTGCAGGCCAAGCTGCGCGAACTGAGCAGCACCGGCGCCCCCGCCGAAGTGGCCGGCGAATTCGACGCGCGCACCGACAAACCCCTGCTGCGCATCAGCCGGCGCCACCACGGCAACACCAAGAGCAGCGTGATCACGCAGGACTTCGTGCACGGCGCCGACTACGCCGCCCTGGCCGAGGCCGCAGCCACCTTCCGCGGCCTGCTCGGCGAAGGCGCCAAGGTCATGCGCGGCGAAGGCGAAAAGCAAAAGGAAGAAAAGGTCGGCGACTTCCGCCAGGCCATGAAATGGCTCATCGGCGAAGCCGAGCACGCCACCAGCCGCCAGCGCTACAAGGGCCTGGGCGAAATGAACCCCGAGCAACTGTGGGAAACCACCATGGACCCCGACGTGCGCCGCCTGCTGCGCGTACAGATCGACGACGCCATCGAAGCCGACCATGTGTTCACCATGCTCATGGGCGACGAGGTCGAGCCACGCCGCAACTTCATCGAGGCGAACGCGCTGCGGGCGGGGAACATCGACGTCTGAGCGCGCTGCGGCTGCCCGCGGGGCAGCGCTGCTACCCGGCTACGGAGGTCCGTGCGGGCTTCTTGCGGCGGAGCAAAACTGGAAGACGTGCTCCTTGCTGCCGATATGCGCCGAGCGCACCGTGCAGGTCTCCAGCAGCAGCGACAGGCCCCGGTGGCGGATGGATTCGGAAACCGTCTTGGCGATTTGCCGGTTTTCGGCGCCGACGTCCCGGCGATGCGCCGGGGGCAGCTCGAACGCGCAAGGCGACTCGCCCAGCGCACCGTCCGGCTGGACCGGAACTGCCAGTTGCAAGCGTGGCATGCGCCGCATGGCAAACGCCACGGCGCTGCAAGCGCGGTCGCCGTTTTGAACGCCATGACCGTCCAGCCAGTCACTGAGCCTTTGAATCGATTGCGCGCGCGCATCGCGAACCGCCGGAACGATGGCGTAGAGGCCGGCAGTTCTGCCATCGATGATCGCCTGCGCGCGCTGCCAATAGCCTGGCGACTCGGGGAACGATCCCAGCGAAACGAAAGCCAGCGCGGGCGGGAAGTGCGGAAGAATCCACGCCATCGGCGAAGCCAGGACCAGGACCACGGAGTTTTCCGGTTGCGCGACGGGAGGCACGTCAACGGAGAAGCTTTCCTGGGCAAACCCGGCATTCCCCCAGGTGTCGAAGCGAAGCAGCGACAGCGCCACCGCGCAGCCTATCAACCATGCCGCCACCCGGCGGGCCCGGCTGACGCTGGTGAGTCGATGCAGGATGACCCAGGCCGTCACCGGCAGCAGCATTTCCATCACGATCGCGTACCGCCCGATGCTGAAAACGGCCATCCAGACCCCATAGCTCGCGACCAGGAAGATGAGCATGAATCGCGTGATGTCTGCGACGGGAACCTCGATCGGCGTGCACATTGCACCCGAAGGCATGCGCCGCCGGTACGCACTGCGGACCAGCCAAGCGCCAAACAGGGTGTAGACGCCGGGCCAGAGCAGCTGGATCATCGCGACCTCACCGAATCGGTGCGGCCACAGGGTGAAAACGAAGGGAAAGAAGATGGTTTCCCACATGTTCCTGGGCAGCCACCTGGTGTCGGCCAGGGTGATCTCCTGCGCGAACTCCGACTTGAAAATCGCGTTGAACTGCGGGAACAGAGGGTTTCCGAAGTGCTCCCACATCAGGGCGAACCAGTAGCCGGCCGTGATCGCCATGCCGGCCAGAACCCCGCTGCCAAACGCCAGACAGACGGCCAGCCGCCTGGCCGATGGCCGTCCGATGAGGGCAAGTGCCATGAACATTCCGACCGCATAGGGCGCGTTCGTGAGTTTGAGCCCCACACCAAGTCCGACGGCAAGGCCTGCTGCGACACAAATCAGGCCCGCACGGACGCCGCCCCGCCCGATCCTGCTCCAGTGGCGGGCGATGAGCAGCAGGCCACCGAGCACGAGGAGCGCCGTCGAGTTGTCGCCCATCGTGTTGCCCAGCTCGGAAATGAAGCTGGCTCCAAGGCAACCGCTCAGGGCCAACAGGAGCACCGCAAGCTTGCCCGTATCGGCAGGGACGACCCTGCGAACCAGGCCATGGAGCAGGAGGAAGTTCAGGCCGTGGAAAGTTCCCATGATGGCCGCTACCAGCATCGGCGGCAGGTTCATGGCCATCCAGTAGTACGGCACGTCGAGCAAGGGATTGAAATAGCTCTGCATCCCCGCCGGAGCCAGGTCCGTACCGATGCGGCCCGTGAGCAGCGCGTAGGGGTTGTAGAGGTGGTAGTTCTGCAGATCCCAATTCGCATCCTGGCCCACGATCAGGGACAGGAACCCGAACGCAAGGGGCAGGAGGAACCAGAGGGCCGGCGATAGGCGCCGGGTTTCGTTCAAGGGAGTGGCCAGCAGACGCAGCATGACGAGGCGATGGGGCGGATACAGGCTATCGGCTTCGGAACACGATCCATCTTGACCCGGTGAAATTGAAGACCATTGCAGCGAGCGATCCCAGGGCCAGAGGGAGCAATGCGGGGATCGCAGGGAGAGCCTTCCATGCGAGGTAGAAGACCGAAAAATTGATCCCGACCCCAAGGCCCTGAACAAGCAGGTACTTCGCGTACTCCCTCGCCGGGTCCCCATGGTGGCCGCGCGGACTTTGGAAGACGGCAGCCCGGTTGATTGCCCAGGTCGCCATGGTCGCCGGAATGAACGCGAGTACCCGCGCCGGCACGATCGCCAGTGCGCACCAGGTGGTCAGGGCCAGGAAAAGGCCCGCATCGATGGCGAACCCGATGGCGCCAACCCCGGCGAATCCCGCCGCCTGGCGGGCAAGCAGCGCCCGGCCGCGGCTAGCCATCGCCGGGCTCCGAGGTCTGCGACAGGAGGTGCAGTTCGTAGCGGATCTGCTGTTGATGCGCGATGCCGTCGAGCAGCAGGCCAATGCTCAGCATCCCGACGGACACGGTCCCCAGCGAGGCCGCCAGGATCGCCAAGGGCACGTGGTAGATGTAGCGGTGGGTGAGCCAATCGTGAATCACCGGCACCCCGGCGAGCAAACCCAGCAGCATGGCGATCAAGGCGATGCTTCCGAAGAACGCGAATGGCCGGTAGTAGCGCAGGATCTGGGCGATCGTGAAGAGCACCCTGGCACCGTCCGAAATGGTGTTCAGCTTCGAGAAGCTTCCCGCCGGGCGATCGACGTACTCGATGGGCACCTCAACGATGCGAAACCGTTTGTCGAGGGCGTGGAGCGTCATGTCGGTTTCGACCTGGAACCCCTCGACCAGGATGGCGTAGTTTTTCACGAACGTGCGGCTGAAGACCCGGTATCCGCTCATGACGTCCCTCAGATTCGACTTGAAGAACAGATTGATCAAGTTGCGCACCATGTCATTGCCAAAGCCATGCAGCCTGCGCTTGTTCTGCTCGGAGTAATGGCCCCCGGAATGCCGATCGCCGACCACCATGTCGGCGTCGCCATCGAGCACGGGTCTCATCAGGTCCCGTGCGCGGTTCGCGGGGTACGTCAGGTCAGCATCTGCCAAAACGTATACGTCGGCGTGCACCTCCTGAAACGCTCGGCGCAGGGCGTTGCCCTTGCCCTGGCGCGGTTCCGAAATGACCCGCCCGGGAATGCCGGCCTCCATCAATGCGCCGGCGGCGAGCGCGCCGGTGCGATCCTTCGAGTTGTTGTCGATGACGTAGATCGAGGCCTCGGGGATGGACGCGTGGAACGCAAGGATCACCTCGCGGATGGTGACTTCCTCGTTGCATGCAGGGAGGATGACGGCAATTCTCTTATTCATGGCGGGCTCGACCTGGCGAACTTTTGCGCAATCGGTGGAACGCCGCCGATTGTCTCAGACACCTTGCCGAGGCCACGGCCTCAGCGTGCAGCGCGTGCGACCAGGGCCGGCTACTTGCCGAGTCCCAGCTTTCTGACGGTATCCGCGTAGAACGCATGTTCGCGTTCGAGGGTCAACCGGAACCGGTCTCCATCCTCGTTCATGCGCCCGAGATACTGACGCGCGAAAAAGTCGCGGTAGCCGCTATCCTGGTTGACCTTGTCGGTCAGGCGCTTCAAGCTGGCCACGATCTCGGCAGGCGTGGCCTTCGGAACCGCCAAAGCGCGCCATGTGCCCAGCTGCAAATCGATGCCGCGCTCGCGAAAGGTAGGGACCTGATCGAAGTCCCTGGGGCGTTGCTCCGCCATGACCGCGAGCATGCGCAGCTTGCCGCCCTTGACGTGCGCCCCGACCTCGCCGGTCGTCGCAAGGGTCGCGTCAACCTGTCCAGCCAGCAATCCGACGACCGCCGGGCCGGCTCCGATGTAGGGGACGTTGTTGAAGGACAGGCCGGTCCGGTTTTCAACCGCGATGGCTGCGAGATGGTAGGCCGCGCCAATGCCGGAGTTCGAGATCGCCACCTCTCCAGGATGGACTCGGGCATGGTCCAGGAACTGTTCGAGTGTGCTCCATGGCGATTCAGCCTTCACGATCAGCGCGATGGGGTCGGCGTTGATGCGCGCCACGTAGTTGAAATCTTGCCACCGGGTTTTTCCGATGCCCTGAAGAGAGGCCAGCGAAACTTCCGGGGTCACCAGCGTGAGCTTGTAGCCGTCGGGTCGCGCTGAGGCACCTTCCCTGTGCCCGATGGAGCCTGAGGCACCGGGTCGATTCACGATGACGAATGACTGGCCCGTGTGCCGCGTGGCCGCGTCGGCAAAGGCGCGCGCCACTGCGTCGCTGCTGCCGCCCACAGCCCAGGGAACCACGATCTCCACCGGACGACTCGGGTAGTCCGCGGCCAAGCTGGCCTGGACTGTGAGGAGCATGGCGACACCGGGTAATGCGCGACCAAGGACCATGAGGATAGGGGCTGCTGCGCAAGCGAAAGTGTGCATTGGAATTCCGCGTTCATCTGTAGTAACTGAATGGTAGACACACCGCTATCGAAAGATGTAGGTGCTTATCCCTTGGCTGCGCTGCGTGCACGGGCATGTTTTGACGGGTCCACAGGTCGGGATCGTCTTGGGGGCTTGACCATTTTTCTCCGCTGCATCATGATTCCAATAACCGGTTAGATACTTGAATGGGGAAATCCCCAGCACCCGGAGGAGACACGGTGGAACTTTCGACAGAGCACCAGCAGGTGGCCGACATGGCGCGCCGCTTCGCCAACGAGCAAATCCGCCCCGACGCCGAACGCCTGGACCGGGAAGAGGTCTTCGCCGGGGACATCTACAAGGCGATGGGCGAGAACGGCCTCTTCGGCATCACGGTGCCGCAAACCGACGGCGGAGCCGGTCTCGATGCGCTGGCCTACAGCATCGTGATGGAGGAGCTCAGCCGCGGCTACGCGTCCATTGCCGATCAATGCGGGCTGGTCGAACTCGTGACCACGCTCCTGTGCACGCACGGCAGCGCGGCCCAGAAGGCGCAGTGGATCGGACCGATCATCCGCGCCGAGCAACGCGCGGCCTATTGCATTACCGAGGCCGGCGCAGGCTCCGACATGTCCGGCGTCAAGACCGTGGCCGTCCGGCGTGGCGCCGGCTGGGCGCTGAGCGGCTCCAAGCTCTGGATTCACAACGCGCCGGTTGCGGACGTTGCCTTTGTGCTCGCGCGCACGGATCCGCAGGCCGGCAAGCGCGGCATGGGAATCTTCATCGTCGACTGCACCCGGCCCGGCGTAGCGCGCGGCCCCGCGGAGCACAAGCTGGGACAGCGCTCTTCGCAGGTGGGAGAGCTGCACTTCGAGAACGTGGAACTCCCCGCCGATGCGCTGCTGGGCACGGCGGGCCGGGGCTTTCACATGATGATGAGCGTGCTCGAAAAGGGGCGGGTCGGCATCGCTTCGCTGGCCGTCGGAATCCTTCAGGCGGCGCTCGAGGCCTCGGTGGAGCAGGCGAAGCTGCGCCAGCAGTTCGGCCAGGCGATCGCGCAATTCCAGGGCATCCAGTTCATGCTCGCGGACATGGCGAAGGATACCCAGGCCGCGCGCCTGCTCGCCCGGTCGGCAGCCGGCTTGCTCGACGCCGGGGCGGACGCCACGGCGGCCGCCTCCATGGCGAAGTGCTTCGCCGCCGACGCGGCCGTGGCCCATGCGTCGAACGCGGTCCAGATCTTCGGCGGCAGCGGCTACATCCGCGGCTACGAGGTCGAGCGCCTGTACCGCGACGCGAAGATCACCCAGATCTACGAGGGAACGAATCAGGTCCAGCGCATCATCATCGCGCGCAAACTTCTGCACGGGTGAAGCCATGCGCCGCACTGCCATCGTGACGGGGGCCTCCCGCGGCATTGGCCGTGCCAGTGCCCTCGCCCTGGCCGAAGAGGGCTTCGACGTCGCGGCCGTGGCCTGGCGCGACGCGCAGCATTTCGACGCGCTGATCGCGGACGTCGAGGCCCTGGGCCGACGCTGCAAGGCCTTCGACCTGGACATTCGCGACAGGAGCGCCCATGCGCCCTTCCTCGATTCGGTTCAGCGCCAGTTCGGCGACGTGCATTGCCTGGTGAACAACGCCGGCGTGTCCGTGCTGGAGCGCGGGGACCTGCTCGAGGTCGGCGAGGAAAGCTACGACCGCTGCTTTGGCGTGAACACGCGGGGCACCTTCTTCCTCACGCAGGCGGTCGCGCGCCGCATGCTGGCTTGCGGCGCGCCTGCGGGAGCGCCCCGGAGCGTGATCTTCGTGACCTCGTCGAACGCCGTCGCGGCGAGCGTGGAGCGCGGCGAGTACTGCATGTCCAAGAGCGCGCTGCACATGGCGGCGCGGCTCTACGCGCTGCGTCTGGCGCCGGAGGGCATCGGCGTCTACGAGGTACAGCCCGGTCTCATCCTGACCGGGATGACGGCGCCGTCGAAGGCCCGGTACGACGGCTTGATCGCCCAGGGAATGACCGCGCAGGCACGCTGGGGCCTGCCCGAGGACGTGGCCCGCGTCATCCGGACCATGGCCGCCGGCCTGCTGCCGTATACGGTGGCGCAGGAGGTGCGTGTCGATGGTGGTCTGCTGATCCAGCGTTTTTAGGGCAAAGCCATGCGTGTTCTCTCCGGCCGGCCGGATCTGCGCTGCATGAACACCGCGACCCTGGGTTTCCGCGAACCCATCGAGCGCACGGCCCGGCGCGTTGCGGCGGCAGGTTTCGGCCGCATCACCCCCTGGCGCCAGGAGATCGACGAAGCGCATCCGGAACGCGCCGCGCAGGCCATCCGCGCTGCGGGACTGAAGCTGGGGGGCTATTGCCGGACCGACTATTTCGCAGCCGACGATGCGGCGGGCGCGCGCGCGGCGATCGCGTCGAACCGGCGCGCGGTCGAAGTCGCGGCCGTGCTCGGCGCGCCCTTCGTGGTGGCAGTGGTCGGCGGTCTGGCGCCGAATTCGAAGAACCTTTCCGCTTGCCGCGAGCAGATCCTCGAAGGCCTCGCGGCGCTGGTTCCGACGCTGCGCGCCACCGGCGTGGCGATTGCGCTGGAGCCGCTGCATCCGGTCTACACGGCGAACCGCAGTCTGCTCAACACAGTCGAACAGGCGCGGCGCTGGTGCGAGCGCCTGGACCCGGCCCACGAGGGCCTCTTCGGCATCGCCGTGGACGCCTACCACGTGTGGTGGGACCCGGAACTCGAAGCGGCGCTCGGCCGGGCCGCCGGCCGCGTGCTGGCGCTGCACGTCTGCGATTGGATGCGCGAGACGAAGGATCCGCTGCTGGACCGGGGAATGATGGGCGACGGCGTGATCGAGCTTGGCCGCATACGGCGCCTGGTCGAGCAAGGCGGCTTCGGCGGCCCGGTGGAAGTCGAGATCTTCTCCAGGGACGTCTGGTGGAAGCGCGACCCCGACGAAGTCCTGCGCACCTGCAGTGCGCGCATGGACACGCTTGTCTGATCCCCGCCGAGGAGGAGAAATGCCCCGACTACCGCCTCCTGACACCCGCGGCGCACGCGCGCCGCATGTCCTGCACGGCGCGGACGCTTGAGCGCAGGAGGAATCCATGGGCCAGATCATCGTTCAGCGCAGCACGCACGTGCTCACGCTGGAACTCTCGAACCCCGGCAAGGCAAATGCGCTCGACCGGGACATGCTGGCGCAGCTCGACGCCCAGCTCGCGCACGCGCACGGCGACGAGCGTGTGCGCGCCCTCGTCCTGCGCGGGCAGCGTGGCGGCGCTTTCTCGTCCGGCGCCGACATCCGGGAATGGGCGCCCATGCGGCCGGAGGAATTCGCGCGCGACTGGATCGGCTACGGCAACGCCCTCTTCGATCGCTTCGAGTCGCTGCGCTGTCCAACGGTCGCGGCCATCGAGGGCCTGTGCTTTGGTGGCGGGCTGGAACTGGCGCTGTGCGCCGACCTGCGCGTCGCGAGCCGCGCGGCGCGCTTTCGCTTCCCGGAACTGACGCTCGGCGCCATCCCCGGCTGGCACGGCGGACCGCGCCTGGCGCGGCTGGTCGGAAGGGGCCGCGCGCTGGAAGCGGTGCTCACGGCCGGCGAGATCGACGCTGGCACGGCGCAGGCCTGGGGGCTGGTCAACAGCGCATGCGCCACCGAGTCCTTCGAGCGCGACCTGCAGGCGCTGGTCGATCGCTTAACCCGCGTCTCGCCCCGCGCCGCAGCGCTGGCCAAAGCGGCCATCGTCGGCGCGCAGGACCCCGCAGCCTTCTACCCGGCCGCCACGTTGGCCCTCAGGGGCAGCCCCGACGCCGAGATCGGCATTCGGGCCTTCTACAACAAGACGGCAGCGGTCTTTTGACAACGACAGGAGCCAAGCAGCATGAACCCGTTTTCCCTGCCCGCAGCACCCCGCAGATTTCAGATGTACATCGGCGGCCAGTTCACGGACGGCGCGTCGGGCCAGATGATGACGCGCCACAGCCCGGGCCACGGCGCGGCCGTCGCGCAGTGGCCGTCCGGCGTCGGTGAGGACGCGCAAGCGGCCATCGCCGCAGCGCGCGAGGCTTTCGACAACGGACCCTGGCCGAGCCTGAGCGCGGGCGCGCGCGCTGCCCGGCTCTTCAAGGTCGCGGACCTCATCGAGCGCCACGCGCAGGAGCTGGGCCTGATCGAATGCCTGGAAACCGGCAAGCCGATCACCCAGGCCATCGGCGAGATTCGCGGCGCGGTGGACGTCTGGCGCTTTGCCGCCGGCGCGGCGCGGGTGATGCGGGGCGAGGCGTACAACAACCTCGGCGATCGCGTATTGGCCATCGTGCTGCGCGAGCCGATCGGCGTCGTGGGCGTCATCACGCCGTGGAACTTCCCCTTCTTCATCCTCGCGGAGCGCTTGCCCTTCATCCTGGCTGCGGGGTGCACGGCGGTCGTGAAACCCTCGGAGGCCACCAGCGGCTCCACGCTGAAACTCTGCGCGCTCCTGCACGCGGCGGGTATCCCGCCCGGCGTGGTGAATGTCGTGACCGGCAGAGGGCCCGTGGTCGGGCAGCCCTTGCTCGACAGCGACCGGATCGACATGCTGTCCGTCACCGGATCGACCACGACCGGTCGCAAGGCGATCGAGGCCTCGGCCGGCAACATCAAGAAGCTCGGCCTCGAACTCGGTGGGAAAAATCCGCACATCGTTTTTGCCGACGCCGACCTGGACGATGCAGCCGACGGCGTGGCCTTCGGCATGGCGTTCAACGCGGGGCAATGCTGTGTCGGCGGCAGCCGCCTGGTGGTGCAGCGCTCGATCGCCGAGGCCTTCACCGCAAAGCTCGCGCAGAAGATGCGCCGCATCCGCGTGGGCGACCCGCTGGACGCGCAGACCCAGGTGGGCGCGTTGTTCGACGAGGCCCACATGCACAAGGTGCTGGGCTACGTGCAGGAGGGCGTGAGAATGGGTGCGCACGTCGTATGCGGCGGCGCGCGCACCGGCGACCACGCCGGCTACTTCGTGCAACCCACGCTGCTGACGAACGTGCGGCCCGCAACGCCGCTGCTGCGCGAGGAGATCTTCGGGCCCGTGCTCGCCGTCGTCCCCTTCGACGGCTACGAGGAGGCCATCGCGATCGCAAACGACAGCGCGTTCGGCCTGGCGGCGTCGATCTGGACGAAGGACCTCTCGCAGGCGCTGCGCGCCACGCGCCAGGTCAGAGCCGGCCGCGTCTGGGTGAACACCACGCTGGACAACGGTCCGGAGACGCCGCTGGGCGGGATGAAGCAATCGGGGCTGGGGCGCGAGGCAGGACTTTCGGGAATCGAGGAATACACCGAGGTCAAAACGGCGCACATCCACCTGCAAGCGCGCACGCACTGGATCGCTTGAGCCCGAGGAGCCTGCCCATGGCATACGACTACATCGTGGTGGGCGCAGGGTCCGCCGGTTGCGCGCTCGCTGCGCGGTTGTCGGAGGACGCCGCGCTCCAGGTCCTGCTGCTGGAGGCCGGGCCTGCGGACAGCAATCCGTACATCCATCTGCCCGTGGGCTTCTACAGGATGACGGCCGGCCCCCTGACCTGGGGCCTGAAGACCGCGCCGCAACGGCACGCGCTGGGCCGCGAGATCGCCTACGCGCAGGCGAAGGTGCTGGGCGGCGGGGGCTCGATCAATGCGCAGGTCTTCACCCGGGGCTGCCCGCAGGATTACGACGCGTGGGAGCGTGCGTTCGGCTGCGCAGGCTGGTCCTTCAAGGACGTGCTGCCGCATTTCATCCGCGCGGAAGACAACGACATGCTCGCCGGCGCATGGCACGGCGTGGGCGGGCCACTGGGTGTTTCCACGCCCTGCGCGGATGCGCTGACCCGGGTCTTCGTGCAGTCCTGCCAGCAGATGGGAATGCCCTACAACGCGGACTTCAACGGCCCGTCGCAGGCCGGCGCCGGCGCCTACCAGACGACGGTTCGCGGCGCGCGCCGCTGCTCGGCTGCGACGGGCTACCTGCGACCGGCCCGCGGCCGCGCCAACCTGCGCGTGCGCACCGGTGTCCAGATCCAGCGCATCGTGATCGAGAAGGGCCGCGCGATCGGCGTGGAAATGATCGTGGCCGGACGCCCCGTGGTGCTGCGCGCCGAGCGGGAAGTGCTGCTCACGTCCGGCGCGATCGGCTCCCCCCGGCTCATGCTGCTGTCCGGGCTGGGCCCCGCAGACGAACTGCGTGCAGCCGGCGTGGCGGTGGTCGCGGACCTGCCCGAGGTCGGGCGCAACCTGCACGACCACTTCGGCATCGACGTCGTCTACGAACTCAGCGGTTCGCACGGCTTCGACAAATACGCCAAAGCGCACTGGAAGGCCTGGGCAGGGATCGAGTACGCCATGTTCAAAAAGGGGCCGGTGGCCTCGAACATCGTCGAAGGCGGTGCGTTCTGGTACGCGGACAGGGCGGCCGCAACGCCCGACCTGCAATTCCACTTCCTCGTCGGCGTGGGCGTGGAGGAGGGCGTTCCGAAGATCGGGTCGGGCTCGGGCGTGACCCTGAATTCGTACGCGCTGCGCCCGCGTTCCCGGGGCCGCGTGACGCTGCGCAGCGCCGACCCGCGCGATCTGCCCATCGTGGACCCGAACTTTCTGGCCGACCCCTACGACCTCGGAACCTCGGTCGAAGGGGTCCGGCAAAGCCGCGAGATCATGGCCCAGTCGGCGTTCGCGAAGTACCTGCGGCAGGAACATTTTCCCGGCGGCGGAGTGCGCACGCGGGCGGACCTGGAACAGTACGCGCGCCAGTACGGCCGCACCTCGTACCACCCGGTCGGAACCTGCCGCATGGGAGGGGACGCGCAATCGGTGGTCGATCCGCAGTTGCGCGTGCGCGGCATCTGCGGCCTGCGCATCTGCGACAGCTCGATCATGCCCCGCCTCGTGAGCTCGAACACCAATGCGCCGTCCATCATGATCGGCGAGAAGGCCGCCGAGCTCGTGCGCGGCCGCGCTGCGCCCAGGTCCCTTGCCGCCGCAGCCATGCAGGGCCAATCGGCGTTAACCCTGTAGTAACCATTTGGTTCTTGAAATACAGTAAATAACTGACTGGTTCACAACGCGGTCCGGGCACGGGCCGCAACGCCGCAACGCAGACCCATGCGCAGTTGGGGACCTGGCGAATCTGGAGGATGTCCATGCCTTTCATCAAGCGCTTCGTCGCGCAAGAGACCGCCCGGCGCCGGGAGCTCATTCTTGCCGGTGCCCACGGCCTCGTCGGAGCCGCTGCGGGAACGGGCCTCGTGTCCGCGTTCGCCCGGAGCGAACCCACGCTGGCCTGGAGCTACCGCGACCGCAGCAACCCCTATTGGCACGCCGTCGTGTCGGGCGCGGAGTCCTTCCTGGAGGACAACGGCCACAAGAAGTCCGCGTTGCTGCACCTTCTGAACAATGGCAGCTCGGAGAAGTCGCTTGCGGACATCAAGGCCCTGCTGTCCAAGACTGGCGGAAAAGTGGCGATCGCCTGCGACGCAAACGATGCGCCGAACTGCCGCCCGGTGGTCGAGGCGGTACAGCGGGCGGGCGGCCATGTGGCGACCGTCTGGAACAAGCCCGACGATCTGCACCCCTGGGACTTCGGCGACAACTGGGTCTCGCACATGACCTGGTCGGACGAAGGCCCCGCAGAGCAGACCGCGCGCATCTTGTTCCAGGCAATGGGCGGCAAGGGGGCCATCGTCGGCGTTGGCGGCATCGCGGCGAATAATCCCGCAATCGAACGCCACCGGGGCGTGATGAGGGCCCTCCAGGACTTCCCCGGAATCCGACTGCTGGACTACCAGCCGGCGGATTGGGCCACGCAGAAGGCGCACCAGGTGATGCAGGGCTTCTTCACGCGCTTCGGCAGCAAGATCACCGGCGTCTTCTGTGCCAACGACTCCATGGCCTACGGCGTGCTGGAGGCGCTCAGGGCCGAGGGGCGCAAGCTGCCGGTCGTCGCCTACGACGGCACCCCCGAAGCGACCGAGCTCATGCTCAGGGGCGAGCTGCTCGCCACCTGCTTCACGAACCCGCATTGGGGCGGCGGAATCACCGCTGCGCTGGCCTACCACGCCGCCATCGGTAGCTTCAAACCGTCCGCGGAACCCCGGGCGCACCGCGAGTTCTACGGCCCGACCATCCTGGTGACGCAAAGGGATGCTGCCGGGTTCAAGAAGAAATACATCTCGGGAACGCCCAAGTACGACTGGAAGGACTTCTGGGCCCCCGGCCGTGGCCAGATCATGTACGCCGCAAAGCCGTGATGTCCGCGGCGCATCGAACGGAGCTGCTGCTGCGCTGGGCGCCCGCGCTCGTGCTCCTCACGTTGCTGGCGGCCTTTTCTGCGGCGCATCCGGACTTCCTCTCGCGCAGCAACCTGGGACGCATCGCGATCGCGTCCACTCCCGCACTGATGGTGGCGCTCGGCGTGGGCTTCGTCATCATCATGGGCTCGATCGACCTGTCCATGGAGGGCACGCTATCGACGACGGCCGTGCTGTTCGCCATCGCCTTCAACGCCTGGGGCGGGGAACTCCTTGGCGGGGGGCTGCTCGCGATTCCGGTGGCGCTGCTCGCCGGTGCCGCGATCGGACTGGTGAATGGCCTGGTGCACGTGAAGCTCAGGATTCCTTCCTTCATGGCCAGCCTGGCCATCGGCTTCGTGGGCATGGGGCTGTCGGTGTTGCTCACGGGCGGCGCCATCGTCAGAGTCAATGACGGGGTGTTCCGCGCACTGCTGTTCCAACGCATCTGCGGTTTTCCACTGATGGTGTACGCCGCCATCGGGCTGGTGCTGATCGCCTGGTTCATTCAGCGCAACACGACCCTGGGGCGCAACTTTTACGCGCTCGGAGGCGGCGAGGAAATCGCGCATTCCTGCGGGCTCGACGTGCGCCGCGTGCGCGTGCTGGGATTCGCGCTGGCCGGCGTGTTCTACGCGCTCGGCGCCATTTTCGCCGTGGCCCGGGGCGGCATGGCCGAATCGCTGACGGGGTCGAACTACATGTTCCTGGGCATCACGTCCGTGGCAGTCGGCGGCACCTCGCTGATGGGCGGCAACGGCGGCGTGTGGAACACCGTCGCCGGCGTGCTGATCGTGAACGTGATCGTCAACGGCATGGTGGTGCTGGGTCTGCCCCATTTCATTCAGGACGGTGTGCTCGGCGTGCTGATCATCGCCGCGGTCGTGCTCTCGACGAATCGCAAGTCCTCTGCGCTGGTGAAGTGAACCGCCATGCTTGAGTTGCGCAAACTTGAAAAAACGTTCCCCGGCGTGCACGCGCTCAAGGGCATCGACTTCAGCGTCCGGACGGGCGAGGTGGTCGGCCTGATCGGCGAGAACGGCGCAGGCAAATCGACGCTGATGAAGGTGATCTACGGCGCCTGCCCACACGACGGCGGCGCCGTGCTGGTCAACGGCGAGCCCGCGCGCTTCAACACCCCCCGCGAGGCGATGCACAAGGGCATCGGCATGGTGTTTCAGGAGCAGTCGCTGATCCCGAATCTGTCGGTGATGGAGAACATCTACCTGGGCTTTGAGCAGCCTTTCGTGCGCTTTGGCGTGATCCACTGGAAGCGCATGGCGGCCGCCGCAAGGCAGCAGCTCGCGAAGGTGCATCTGGCCGTTGACCCGCGCACGACGACCTCCAGGCTGTCCTTCGCGCAGCGCCAGATGGTCGAACTGGCCAAGGTCCTGGCGCTCGGGGATCGGGTCGCGGGAGACCTCGTCATCCTGCTCGACGAGCCGACCTCCGTGCTGTCCAAGGACGAGGTGCAGTTGCTCTTCCAGCGGGTGCGCGAACTGCGCTCGCGCGCCGCCTTCATCTTCGTTTCGCACCGGATCGACGAGGTGATCGACATCTCCGATCGAATCTATGTCCTCAAGGACGGCGCGGTGGTCGACGTCGTTGCGCGCGAGGACGCAGAGCCCGAGCGCATTCAGCGCAAGATGGTCGGCCGCGAGATCAGCAAGGAATACTACCGGGAAGAAAAGCAGCGCCCCTGCGGCACCGACGTGCTGCTCGAAGCGAAGGGCCTCGGCTGCAAAGGCAAATACGAAAACATCTCCTTCCAGCTGCGGCGCGGCGAGGTACTGAGCCTGGTGGGGGCCCCGGGCGCCGGCGGCGAACAGATCATGCGCACCGTCTTCGGGCTCGAGCGGCCCGATCGCGGCAGCCTGGAGATCAAGGGCAGGACCGTGCGCCGATTCACGCCGGCGAACGGCGTGGCCCGCGGCGTCGGCTACGTCCCGCGCGAACGCAAGATCGAGGGCATCGTCGCGGGCATGTCGGTGTGCGAGAACATGACGCTCCCGCACATGGCCCGGTACAGCGTGGGCGGCGTCATGAAGCGCGCGCTGGAACGGGCCGTCGCGCGGGACTGGGTCCGGCGCCTGGAGATCAAGACGCCGTCGGTCGATGCCTGCGCCGGCAAGCTCTCCGGCGGCAATCAGCAGAAGGTCGTGATCGCCAAGTGGCGCAGCGCGGGCTCCGACATCATCTTGCTCGACCATCCGACGCGCGGCGTTGACGTGGGCGCGAAGGAGAGCATCTACGAAGTCATCCGGGAGCTGTGCGCCGACGGCTGCGGCGTGCTGCTCGTGGCGGACACGCTCGAGGAGGCCATCGGCCTGTCGCACACGATCGCCGTGCTCAAGGACGGACAGATCCGCCAATGCTTCGACTGCAGGCCGGGCCGCAAGCCCAGCCTCTTCGACCTCGTCCATTGCATGACCTGAGGGGGGTGGCAGCCATGCACTTCGACCGGCTTCGGCCGCACTTTCCCTGGATCACGCTGGTGCTGCTGACGCTGGCGGTCGGCGTGATCGAGCCGGGATTCCTCGCGCCGACGAGCCTCATCGGAATGGTGGCCGACATCTCGACGCTGTTCGTCCTGGCCCTCGGAATCACGCCGGTCATCTACATCGGCGGAATCGACCTGTCGGCCCAGTCCATCGCCAACATGACGACCGTGCTGTTCACGCTCTCGCTGCCCGTGCTCGGTGTCTGGTCGGCGCCGGGCGTGCTCCTTGCGGGCGCGGCGCTGGGATTCGCCTCGGGCCATGCGACGACCCGGCTGAAACTGCCCTCGTTCATCGCCACGCTGGCGCTCGGCGGCGTGGCGATCTCGGTGGGCCAGTACGCGTCCGGCCAACAGGCGGTCTACATGGACGCGAAGCTGCGCGACGCCACGTTCGGCTGGGTCATCGGCAACACCGCAGGCGTACCGAACGAGATCTTCATCGCGGCTGCGCTGCTGCTCGTGCTGCTGTTCGTCGAGCGGCGCACGCGGCTGGGACGGGCGCTGAAGGCCATCGGCGCCGGCGAGCCCGCCGCGCGCGCGTCCGGGCTGCGGGTGGACCACTACAAGACCATCGTCTACGCGCTCGCCGGCCTGATCTCCGCCCTTGCCGGGCTGCTCTTCGCAGTGAAGCTCGCGGGGGGCGCGCCGAACATCGCCGAAGGCTTCCTGCTGCCGGCGATCGTGGCCGTCCTCCTGGGCGGCACGCCGCTCACGGGCGGGGTCGGTGGCGTGCTCAATACCTTCATCGGTGCGCTCATCGTGGCCGTGATCAGGACTGCAATGGTGTACCTGGAGGTGCCGGCCACGGCGCAGCAGATCGTTTTCGGCAGCGTGCTCATCGTGGCCATCGCGCTGACGATCGACCGCACGAAGCTCGCCGTCGTGAAGTGAGCCATGCCGCCGGAATCTGCACCGCGCCACGGCGAAACCATCCGGATAGTTATCTTCGACTGCGGGGGCGAAAGACGCTACCATCTCCCCCCGTTCGCAACAACCCGGTGACCGCAATGGGCGACAAGTTTCCGTTCCGCGCCAGAAACCCTGAGCACACGAAGCAACTGATCCTCGACGCCGCCCGGGTTGAATTCTCACGGGCCGGACTGGCTGGCGCGCGCGTTGACAGGATCGCGGAAACATCCGGCGCCAACAAGCGCATGATCTACCACTACTTCGGCAGCAAGGAGCAGTTGTTCACCGCCGTGATCGAGGACGCTTACAGCCGCATCCGCGGCCAGGAGATGCAACTCAACCTGGACGCACTGGCACCGCAGGAGGCCATCCGGCAGTTGGTCGAGTTCACCTGGGAGTACTACCTTGCCAACCCCGAATTCATTACCCTGGTGAACAGCGAGAACCTGCACCAGGCCCGGCACATCACCGGGAACCGCGAATTGCGCAAGCTGCAGAAGGCCTACGTCGAAACGGTCGAGAAGATTCTGCAGCGCGGTGAGGCGGCCGGCGTGTTCCGCTCCGGGATCGACGCCCTGCAGCTGTGCATCACGATCGCCGCGATCGGCTTTTACTATCTGACCAACCGCCACACCGGCAGCGTTATCTTTGGCTTCAACTTCACCAGCCGCAAGGCACTGGCGGCGCGCATCGAATTCAACGTCGAAACCATCATGCGGATGGTTCTTGCGTGTCCCGACGAGGCCTGATGCGCTGCCCCGCAAATATCAGAGAAGCCACTCCAGGGGATGCGGTGGGCATCGCTGCATTGCACGCAAGGAGTTGGCGTCAAACATACCGCGGCGTCCTCACGGATGAGTACCTTGACGAAAAGCTCACGTTGGATCGTTTGCACGACTGGCAACTCCGTTTGAGTGCACCGGCAACGGGTCAGTACGTGCTCCTGCTGGAAGCTGATGGTGATCTCGTTGGCTTTGCCTGTGCCTATGGTGCTTACGATGCTGATGCCGGTACTTTGCTGGAAAACCTTCATACGCATCCGGAAAAAAAGCGGCAGGGGGCCGGGCGCCGGCTTCTTCAGGAAATTGCCCGCTGGTCGCTGGCGCATTATCCGGAAGGTCCTCTGCACCTGTGGGTCGTCGCGTCCAACCCATCAGCCATTGGCTTCTATCGCCACATGCGCGCCGTCGAAGACGCTCAGGCTGTCTGGAATGCTCCGGACGGGTCCCGCGTTCCTGAGCTGCGCTATATATGGCGCAATCCGTCCCTGCTTCTGGCTTAACTGGAATGCCATGTGCTTCTGATTTTTCTGCAATAACCTGTCGCGCAGGAGGAATTTCATTGTGCAAAACCCCAGTACATGGCGATGCGGAAGCTAAGTAGTTACCCGTATTCGGTGCTCAAGCCATTGACATGCATTGCCCAGGCATTCAGCATGTGGAGCCTCCTTATGCTGCAATTTCATGGCTCCGAGCACTCTCCGTAAACAACAGACCGCCGTGCAGGGCGACTGGCGGGGGCCCCTCGGCACCGGCGGTGCAAGAGCCCGCTTTCCGACCCGCGGCGCAATGGGGTGTCCTGTCGCATCCAACGAAACGGGAAGGGAAAACCTTGCGCACATTGCATGGCCCACGGCGCCAAGGCCGGGTCCATGTTGATTGATTACGTTCCCCATATCGCCGCGGGTGCTGCGGTGACCATGGCGGTCGCTCTGGGATCGCTGGTCGTGGCGGTGGTTTTGGGCCTCGTGGGTGCGGCTTGCAAATTATCGGGATCCCGGCCACTGACTTTTCTGGCTGCAAGCTATTCAACACTGGTACGGGGTGTGCCGGAGCTGGTGTGGCTGTTATTCTTGTTCTACGGTGCCCAAATCCTGATCAACCAGACCAGCGCTGCGAAGGGATGGCAAGCGGTGGAGATTGATCCCATGATGGCCGGAATTACCACCATCGGCTTCATCTTCGGTGCGTACATGACGGAGACTTTTCGTGGGGCCATCCTGGCCGTGCCACGCGGGCAGATAGAGGCCGGTCTTTCACTCGGAATGTCACCGCTGCGCGTATTCGGGCGCATCACACTGCCACAAATGGTCCGGTTTGCGTTGCCCGGCTTTTCCAACAACTGGATGGTGCTCATCAAGAGCACGGCACTGGTTTCGGTCATTGGTCTGAACGATTTGATGCACCGGGCGGCGATGGCCAAGTCTGCAACCCGTGACGCCTTCGGCGCGTACCTTGTGGTCTGTGTCGTCTATTTGCTCATCACCAGCGTGTCCATTGGCTTGTTCCGGCTGCTGGAACTGCGCTATTCGCGTGGGGTGCGAGGGATCGCCCCATGATGGAACTCAAAAATCTCGCGGAACAACTCCCCATGTTCCTGGGTGGTGGTCCTGCTGCTGCAGTGTTCAGCACGGGCCAGGGGTTGTTGTTGACACTGGAACTGCTGACCGCCTCCGCGCTCATCGGCCTTGCCTTGGCCGTGCCATTGGCGTTGGCGCGTAACTCATCCCATTGGATGCTGTCGCGCAGCGTCTGGTTCTACACCTATCTGTTTCGTGGCACGCCCTTGCTGGTCCAGTTGTTCATGCTGTACTACGGGCTGGCACAGTGGCCGTGGATTCGGGAGAGCTGGGCTTGGCCCTACCTGCGTGGAGCCCATGGTTGTGCAATTCTGGCGTTCACCCTGAATACCGCCGCCTATACCGCGGAGATACTGGCCGGGCAAATCCGCAACATGCCTTATGGCGAGGTGGAAGCCGCGCAGAGTCTGGGCATGAGCCACTGGTTATTGCTGCGCCGCATCGTGATCCCTTCGGCCCTGCGGCGTGCCCTGCCAGCCTATGGTAACGAAGTCATCATGCTGATGCACGCCACCTCGCTGGCCAGTCTGGTGACCCTGGTCGACCTGACCGGCATTGCACGACAGATATACGCCGAGACTTACAACCCCTTTGAGCCCTTTCTGATTGTCGGTATCTTCTATCTGGTGTTGACCTACGCATTGACTTGGCTCTTCCGCCATATGGAGAAACACTGGCTCGCCTCCATGCGTCCGCGCGATGTGCATTGAACAGAGGCGATGCTTTTATGGATTTCAACGAGGAATACCCGTGCTCCACTCCTGTTTTCAATCCCGATCCACTATGAAAAAACACATGAAATCCATTGCAAGCATGTTGCTGGGCCTGGCCCTGGGGCTGGGCGCCAGCGTGGCAAACGCGCAGCAGACCCATTTCGTTATACATAAGTCCCCTGAGCCTGAAGCTCGCGACAGAACCTGATGCCAGCGGCAAAGTCAAGAATGCGCTGCATTCCCAGCCAGATGGTCTTGACTCCGGGCTCACCATCGCGCTTTCGCGCAAGAAAGCCCCCCAGTCTGGCAATCAGCCGCACTACCTCGTTGAGCGTGGGCGGCTCCTTGGGCAACTCTTGCTTGTTCAGGATGTATGCCGCTTTCCATTCGTCGGGCTCGAACATCAGTTGCGCATCCAGTTGCGGGCAGCTACGCCCCAGTCGCATCAGCCGGGCAATGCGCCAGGCCACCACCATGTACAGCACCACCGCGCGTTCTATCTTGCTGACACTGCCCAACTGCAAGGCTTCAATCCGGCAACCGTTCTTGAGCACATGAAAGAACATTTCGATCTCCCAGCGCGCCCGGTACCAGTCGATCATCCGCGCGGCTTGCTCCAGGGTCTCCACGGGCAAGTTCGTCAGCAATCTCCACTCGATGGGCTTTTCGCCATTCGCCAGCGGCTCCTCCCGGGCAACGATGCATGTGGCCTGCACAAACCCGCCGTGGCCATCGGGCAACTCCAGCGCTTGCGCCCACACTTGCTGTACCACTTCACGAGGGCGCGACCCCTGGCGCGAGGCAAGGGTGAAACGAATCTCCCCTTGCGAATCACCCGCCGTCACCCGGCTCCACAGTTTGTCGTCTTCTCCGAGAACTCGGTTGTGTTTGCTGCGCAGCAACCAGTCCACTGGCTCGCCCAAGTCACGTGCTCGCACCATCAGGGCCATGATGTCAGCCTCGCGGTCGGCCACGTAGACCAGTCGTGTATTGGGCAACTGCGGGGCCATCTCGGCCAGTCGTTCGTAGCCCTCTATCCAGCGCAGGCTTTCGCTGACGCCAGGACGGCTACCATCGCTCTGGCGCGGCTGTCGTGCCCACATCCACGCATCGAGCACACCCAGCGGCTCGCGCGAGGTGGAGATGGCGTACGTGGGGTGCAGGTACATGCCGCGCTGGGCCTCGTAGCTCAGTGGCCCCAACCCCTTGGCCTCTTGCCCATTGAAGTTCAGTTCGGTGGTGTCCTGGATGCACAAAACATGCTCGTGCGCCGCCATGCGGGCCACCGAGTTTTCGATGTGCGGCGCCAGGATGTCTTCCCACTGGACCTCCTCATTGCCAAAGAAGCGGTAGGCTCCGATGGTGTCGGCCCAATCGCCGCAGGCTTGGGGGATACTGGCCGTGGGCTTGGCGCTCAAGCTCTCGATCAGGTGGATCGCACGCTGTTTGCGTCTGGGGTCCCCCAGGTTCATGCTCTTGAATTCCTTGACTGCCCAGATCATTGTGTACTTTCGCTATGAAATAGGTAGCATAGCTCATGCGAGGGGGCTTGTGTATAACGAGATGCAGCAGACCCTCCGGATTGGCGTGGAAGGTGAATACGCTCCGTTCAACGAAGTGGACAAGAATGGCAAGCTCAAGGGCTTTGACGTAGATATTGCAAACGCCTTGTGCGACGAGATGCAGGTCAAATGCAGCTTCGTCATTCAGACATGGGACGGGATCATTCCCGCGCTGATCTCCAACAAGTACGAGATGATCGTTTCCAGCGTGTCCATGACTGAGAAGCGCAAGGCAGTCGTCGCGTTCAGCAAACCCTACTATAAAGAACACGCCGTGTTCGTCGGCCCCAAAGGCAAGGAGATGGCGATCGACGGCGATGGACTCAAGGGCAAGACCATAGGTGTCCAGACCGCTTCCGCCTACGAAAAAATGCTGAAAGAAAAATTCCCGGCTGCGACCGCCAAATCCTACCCCGCCGTGCCGGACCACAACCTGGATCTGAACAATGGCCGTCTGGACGCCGTGTTGGCCGCCCGCTTGCCGATGCTCGATTGGCTGAAGACCCGCGACGGCAAGAACTTCGAGGTCAAAGGCCAAGCCTTCAAAGATGCCAAATACATGGGCGAGGGCGCTGGTATTGCGTTGCGCAAGGGGGATACCGCGTTAATGAACAAGGTCAATGCCGCGCTCGACAACATCCTCAAAAATGGCAAGTACGACGCCATCAACAACCAGTATTTTCCCGTCAGTATCCGCCCGTAATCAGATGCTACGCCGCCCCTTTCCGGCTCCCACACCATGCAAACGTCCCATTCCCGAACCGCCAACTGGCAATCTCTCGACGTGCACCACCATATGCATCCCTTTACCGACCATGTGGAACTGGCCAACGAAAAGCCGATGGTCATCGAACGCGCTGAGGGCGTCTACATTTATGACAGCGAAGGGAGGCAACTGCTCGATGGCATGGCCGGTCTGTGGTGTGTGAACGTGGGCTATGGCCGCGAAGAAATCGTCGATGCCGTGGCCCGACAAATGCGCCAATTGCCCTTCTACAACACTTTTTTCAAGACCACAACGCCTGCCGCACTGGAGCTCGCGCACAAACTTTCCACGCTCACCCCCGAGGGCATTGATTACTTCTTTTTCTCCAACTCCGGGTCCGAGGCGAACGACACCAACATTCGCCTGGCACAGTCCTACTGGCAGTTGCTGGGCAGGCCCGAGCGCAAAGTGATCATCAGCCGAAACAATGCGTATCACGGCAGCACCATTGCCGCAGCCAGCCTTACGGGTATGGCCAGCATGCACGACATCCCCGCGTGCCCGATCGATGGCATCGTCCACATCGCCAACCCGGATTGGTACGCCTGCGCACAGGACATGACGGAGGATGAATATGGGCTGCAAACCGCCCAGGCACTGGAAGCCAAGGTTCTGGAACTCGGTGCGGAGAACATCGCTGCCTTTTTCGCTGAGCCCATCCAGGGTGCGGGCGGTGTCATCGTTGCGCCCAAGACCTATTGGCCAGAAATACAGCGTATCTGCCGCAAGTACGACATTCTGCTGGTAGCCGACGAGGTAATCACCGGCTTCGGCCGCACCGGCGCGTGGTTCGGCGCGCAGACTTTCGGCATCCAGCCCGACCTGATGACGCTGGCCAAGGGTCTGTCTTCTGGCTACCTGCCGATTTCCGCGAGCGGCGTCAGCGAGCGCGTAGCCAAGGTGCTGCGCAGCAAACCCGGTCGATTTCCCCATGGCTACACCTACAGCGGTCACCCCGCTGCGGCCGCTGCCGCGCTGAAGAACATTGAGATCATGGAGCGCGAGCGCCTGGTCCAGCAGGTAGGCGAGCGCACGGGGCCCTGCTTCCAGAACGCCCTGGCCCGTCTGCTCGACCACCCGATGGTCGGCCATGTGCGCGGCCATGGCCTGATGGCCTGCGTCGTGTTCAGCCCGGACAAGACCCGGCGCGCCGCGTTCAATCCCCTGGGCGGCTTTGCCACCAAGGTGCGCAACCACTGCTTCGCCAATGGGCTGGTCACCCGCGCTGTGGGCGATGGTCTGGTGTTCGCCCCGCCGCTGGTGATTACCGAGGCGCAGATTGGCGAACTGGTGCACAAGCTGCGCAAGAGCCTGGACGAAGTGCTCGCCCAAGGCGTATGAAAAAGCGCCATATCACGGTGGCGCGGCTCTGGTTTGAAGGCAATTCCTTTTGCCCACGCCACACCACGCTGAAGGACTTCCAGGCCCGCGAATGGCATGACGCGGCGAGCATGGTCGCTTGTTACAAAAATACCCGCATCGAAATGGGCGCGGTCGTGGACTGGATGCATGCGCATGCAGCCGACTACCAGGTGCATGTGCTGCGCTGCGCCGCAGCCCCACCGGGGGGGCCGTTGGATACCGGTGTCTACGACGCCATCGCGAATGACATCGTGCATGGATTGCAGCAGTTGCAGGCACTGCATCCCCTGGATGGGGTCTACCTGTCTCTGCATGGCGCAATGCTTGCGCTGGACAACGATAACGCCGATTACGCTCTGGTCAAAAGGGTACGCGAGTGCCTTGGCGGGAAAATCCCGCTGGCGCTGAGCTTTGATTTGCATGCCAACCACGACCCGCAGCTTGGCGATCTGGCTGACATCGTGGTGGGCTACAAAACCTATCCGCACGTGGATATGTACGAGACGGCAGAGCGCGCGCTGAATCTGCTGCACCGCTCTTTGCTTGGAGAAATTCGCCCGCTCAGCCATGTGGCGAGTACGGGGGTGGTCCTGCCCAGCCACGCAATGGCCACGGCGGCGGGCCCGATGCACGCGCTCGAAACCATGGCGCACACCATGGTGGCACGACGGCAGGCACTGGATGTCACGCCTTTTGGCGGTTTCGGCTACGCCGATACTGTCCGGACCTCATCCAGCATCACCGTCTGCGTCGATGCACTGCAGCATTCCGGCTTTGATGCGGCAAAACAGCATGCCGCGATGTTGGCGCAGAAGATGGTGGATGCACTGCACGCCCGGCGAGCCGATTTCGTGCCCACGTTGCCCAATTCATCCGAGGGCTTGCGCGCGGCGTTTGATTATCTGGAGCGGCACGCGGGATGTGTTGCCCTTGCAGATCCCGCGGACAACCCGCTGTCCGGAGGGAGCGGAGACACCACCGGCTTGTTTGCCGCATTGATGGCGCACCCGCTTCGACAGGAAACGGTCTTCGCCTTCTTTCATGACCCGGTGCTCGTCGGTCGATGCCATGCTCTGGGTGTCGGTGCGCGTTTGCAGGCCCGGCTTGGGGGGCGTGTCGTGCCGGAGTACGGCGCCCCGGTCGCCTTTGACGCTGCGGTGGAGCGTCTCACGAACGGCGATTTCGTCAACGACGGTCCCATGGAGCAAGGTTTGGCGTGCCATATCGGACGCACCGCGGTACTGCGTGGGATCGAACAACCATTGCTGCGGGTCGTGTTGACGGAGACTTGCCAATCCCCCAACGACATGGCCTGGTGCCGCCTGCATGGCATCGACTTGCAGCAAGTTCGCCTGCTGTGCATCAAGGCGAAGAACCATTTCCGGGCCGCCTTTGCCAGCCACTTGGCCTGCATCATCAACGTTGACGCTCCAGGCCCGGCCATGCTGGACTTCCGCCAACTGCCCTACCGGTTTCTCCCGCGCAACCGGCTTTCCTGAAATCACCTGGCGGCGAATCCATGGCTGAGTTGCTCGTCGAGAATTTGCATAAATCCTACGGTCCCCACGCGGTGCTCCAGGGCGTTGACCTGTCTGCCGAAAAGGGCGACGTGATCAGCGTGATCGGATCCTCCGGATCTGGCAAGAGCACTTTGCTGCGCTGCATCAACCTTCTGGAAAAACCCAGCGAAGGCCGCATTTCCATCCGTGGTGAAGCGCTGACACTGCAGCGCCGTGCCCATGGATATCTGGATTGCAGCTGCGCCAAGCAGTTGCAGCGCATGCGCACCCGCCTTGCCATGGTGTTCCAGAATTTCAATCTGTGGTCGCACATGACGGTATTGGAGAACGTGATCGAAGCACCCATGCATGTCCTCGGCTTGTCCCGCGGGCAAGCCGTCGAGCGTGCCCGCCATTATCTGGACCAAGTGGGTGTCGGCCAACGTGATCGAGACTATCCCGCCCATCTGTCGGGTGGCCAGCAGCAGCGTGTGGCCATTGCACGCGTGCTGGCGATGGAGCCCGACGTGATGTTGTTCGACGAACCCACCAGCGCACTGGACCCCGAACTGGTATCCGAAGTGCTTGCGGTCATGCAGGCCTTGGCCCGCGAAGGGCGCACGATGATCGTGGTGACGCATGAAATGGGGTTTGCGCGCAATGTATCCAGCCAGGTGATCTTCCTGCACCAAGGAAGAATCGAAGAACAAGGACTGCCTGCCACCGTATTGACCAGCCCGCAAAGCGTTCGCCTGCAACAGTTCCTGTCTGGTGCACTCAAATAGGAGCTGCCGCCATGGCAGCCCGACCTCAGCCCGGACTGCGTTCGAGTGCCCGCTCACCAGCGGATCATGAGCAGGGTCTCCACGGCGAACAGCAGCAGAAAGACGGCCATGCAGGCATCGATCTGGCGACCGTACCGAAGATACAGGCTTTGCACCAGGCTTTGGCCAAAAATCAATGCGACGCTCGAATACCACAGGATTTCAAAGCTGCTGCAAATGGCGATCACGGCAGCCTTCTCCAGCAGACTGCGCTCTACCGCCAGAAAACCGGCAAATATGCTCACCATGAATGCAATGGTCTTCATATTGGTCAAATTGATCAATACTCCCGTCCGCCATGCGCGCCAAAAACCCATAGGGAGCATGGCCTGTGGTTTGCCTGCTGCAGGATCGGCAGACTTCATCGCGCTGCGCGCCAGCAGGAAGGCGATATAGATCAGATAAATGGCTCCGGCCAGGGTGGCGATCGGACTGAACCACGGATAGTTGCCGATCAGCACCGCCAATCCGGTCACCGACGATATGGAAAACATCAGACCGACCATGACGATGCCCATCGATGCCCCAACCCCCGCACGAATCGAGTTGGCGGCCGCAAATCGGCTGACCAAGAGGAAATTGGGTCCCGGGCTGATGACGGCGAATATGTAGATCAAAGCGGCTGCAAGCATGGGGAAGACTCCGTGTGCCGGCCCGGAGGCCGGGGTTTGAAGTCGAGCGAACACGGACCCGTGGTGGCGCCACGGCACATGGGTTGCGGTGCCCAGTATGAAGCAGGAAGAATAGTTGATATGGAAGCATGGTTATTGGCTGTTTCGTGCACAGGGCGAATCACACCAGCGCGCGGGCGCTGCTGCCGATCGCAGGCCGGCGGCGGACGAACCCGGGAACATCCTGCGCAGATGCTGAGAGCATTCTGCTGTCCGAGCAGAATAGGCTCTTTGCCGAACTCGCCGCCACCGGGCCGGTGCGCCGCGCCTGGCTGGGCGGAAATCCCTTGGCCCCCGTGACCGATATGTGCCTGCGTTTCCAACCGGAGTGTTCGAATGATGTCCAACATGGGATCTGCCCCACAGCGTCGCATCAGTGCCGCAATCCCCGCGTCCGGCGCGGCGACTGGAATCCGGCCCGACGGGCGTGCGGTGCTCATCGTGGTCGACGTGCAAAACGGCTTTATCCCCGGCGGAGCGCTGCCCGTGGCCCGGGGCGACGAGGTGGTTCCGGTCGTGAACCGCATCGCCACGGCCTTTGAAAACGTGGTCATCACGCAGGACTGGCATCCCCCGGGCCATGCGTCCTTCGCGAGCGCCCATGCGGGCAAGAAGCCCTTTGACAGCACCCGGCTCGCTTACGGCCAGCAGGTGCTGTGGCCCGACCACTGCGTGCAGGGCAGCGAGGACGCGGCGCTGCACAGGGACCTGCAGCTGCCCCGGGCGCAGCTGATCCTGCGCAAGGGCTTTCATCCGCACGTGGACAGCTACTCCGCGTTCACGGAGGCCGACCGCAAAACCACCACCGGCCTGGCCGGCTACCTCCGGCAGCGCGGAATCAGGCGCGTGTTCGTCGCCGGCCTGGCGACCGACTTCTGCGTCGCCTGGACGGCGCTCGACGCGCGGCGCCTGGGCTTCGAGGCCCATGTCATCGAGGACGCCTGCCGCGCCATCGACCTCGACGGCTCGCTCTCGGCCGCCTGGAAGCAGATGCTGGCCCGGGGTGTGCGGCGCATACAGTCCGGCGACCTGCGCATCGCCTGACAGCAGGCCGTCGTCGGCGCGCAAGCCGCGCAAAGCGGTGGTGGCCGGTGCCTGATCTTCAAACCCCGAGGTAGGCCATTTTTACCCGGTCATTGGCCAGCAGATTCTTGCCGGTGTCGGCCAGCACCACGCGCCCGGTTTCCAGCACGTAGCCGCGATCGGCGACCTGCAGCGCCTTGTTGGCGTTCTGCTCGACCAGGAAAACGGTGACGCCGTCGTCGCGGATCGTGCGGATGATGTCGAAGATCTGCGCGATGACCAAGGGCGCCAGGCCGAGCGTGGGCTCGTCGAGCAGCAGCAGCCGGGGTCGGCTCATCAGGGCGCGGCCGATCGCGAGCATCTGCTGCTCGCCGCCCGACATGGTGCCGGCGCGCTGTCCCGCGCGCTGGTTCAGCCTCGGAAACAGCTTGAACATGCGCTCGAGGTCCTCCTCGAGCACATGGCGGTCGGCAAAGAAGCCGCCCATCTGCAGGTTCTCGAGAACGGTCAGGCCGGGAAAGATGCGCCGGCCCTCGGGCGCGATCGCCAGCCCCAAGCGCATGATTTCGTGGGTACTGCGGTGCGTGATGTCCTGGCCGTCGAACAGCACACGCCCGCTGGAGGCGCGCGGAGCGCCGCAGACGGTCATCATCAGCGTCGTCTTGCCCGCGCCGTTGCTGCCGATCAGGGTGACGATCTCGCCCTTTCTGACCTCCATGGATACGCCGCACAGCGCCTGCACGGCGCCGTAGTGGGTGTGGACCTGCTCCAGTTCCAGCATCAGTCCTCTCCCAGGTAGGCCTTGATCACGCGCGGGTCATTGCGCACCGCTTCCGGCTTGCCGGTGACGATCGGGCGGCCGTGTTCCATCACCAGGATGCGGTCGGAGACGCCCATCACCAGGCTCATGTCGTGCTCGATCAGCAGCACCGCGATGCCGAACTCGCAGCGCAGGCTGTCGATGAGTTGCTGCAGTTCGATCTTCTCTTGCGGATTCAGGCCTGCGGCAGGCTCGTCGAGCATGAGCAGACAGGGCTTGGTGATCATGCAGCGCGCAATCTCCAGGCGGCGCTGGTGGCCGTAGGAGAGCGTTGCGGCCTCCCGGTTGGCGAACTGCGTCAGGCCCATGCGGTCCAGCCAGTGGGCGCAGCGCTCGAGCGCCTCGCGCTCGGCCCGGCGGTACGCCGGCGTGGCGAACAGGCCATGCAGGAGTCCGCTCTTGACCTGGCGATGCTGCGCCACCATCAGGTTCTCGACCACGGTCAATTGCTTGAAGAGGCGGACGTTCTGGAAGGTGCGCACCAATCCCTTTTGCGCCACCAGATGGCTCGGCAGGCCCGTAATGCACTGTCCGTCGAGCAGCACCTGGCCGCTGCTGGGCTTGTAGAAGCCGCCGACGCAATTGAACACCGTGGTCTTGCCCGCCCCGTTGGGGCCGATGATGGCGAAGACCTCGTTGCGGCGGACGCCGAAATCCACGCCGTCAACGGCGAGCAGGCCCCCGAAGCGCATTTGCAGACCGGAGACACCGAGCAGTTCCGGTCGCTGGACGTCGGTCATTGCGGCAATTCCACGTGGGGACGGCTCGCGGGCAGCAGGCCCTGCGGGCGCCACATCATCATCAGGACCATCACCAGACCGAAGATCAGCATGCGGTACTCCGCGAAGCCGCGCGCCAGTTCCGGCAGCACGGTGAGCAAGATGGCGGCGAGGATCACGCCAAGCTGCGAGCCCATGCCCCCGAGGATCACCACCGCAAGGATCAGCGCCGATTCGATGAAGGTGAAGGACTCGGGAGTCACCAGTCCCTGGCGTGCCGCGAAGAAGGCCCCGCCGAGGCCCGCGAAGGCCGCCCCCAGCGTGAACGCCGAGAGCTTGACGCGCGTCGGATTCAGGCCCAGCGAGCGGCACGCGATCTCGTCCTCGCGCAGCGCCTCCCAGGCCCGGCCCATCGGCATGCGGACCAGCCGGCTGGTGACGAAGAGCGTGCAGCCCACAAGCAGCAGCGCCAGCAGGTACAGGTACAGCACCATGTGCTCGCCGCTGTAGGTCCAGCCGAGCAGTTCGTGGAAGGTCCGGGCGCCTTCGACCTTGGCGTTGCGCACCATTTCGACGCCGAACACGGTGGGCTTCTGGATCCCGGAGATGCCGTCCGGACCGCCCGTCAGGCTGCTGAGGTTGTTCAGCATCAGGCGGATGATCTCGCCGAAGCCCAGGGTGACGATGGCCAGGTAGTCGCCGCGCAGGCGCAGCACCGGAAAGCCGAGCAGGAAGCCGAACGTCGCGGACATCAGGGCCGCGATCGGCAGGCATTCCCAGAAGCCGAATCCGAAGTACTGGTTGAGCAGCGCGTAGGTGTATCCGCCGACGGCGTAAAAGCCCGCGTAGCCCAGATCGAGCAGCCCCGCAAAACCCACGACGATGTTCAGACCCAGGCCCAGGATGACGTAGATGAGCGCCAGCGTGGCAACGTCGATCGCACCGCGCGAGCCGAAGAATGGCCAGATCAGGCCGGCCGCGAGCAGGACCCAGATGGCCGCACTTTGCTGGCGTGGCGCCAGTGCCGCAATCTTCGGCAGCCGCACGGCGCCGCACCTGCGGGCAAGAAAGGGCCGGAGCGACTGGAACAGGAACACCGCGATCATGGCAATCCAGACCGCACGCCAGTGCGGCTCCAGAACCACCTTGTAGCCGTCGAGCTTGATGCGCAGGCCGAGCACGGGAATGGTCAGCAGCGCCGTCAGCAGCGCGGCGAGCGTGGCGTTCTTCAGCGTCGCGTGCAGCGGCACCGACGGGGCCCGGGATGGAACGGAAATGCTTTGCGTCAAAGGGCCCTCACACCTTTTCCACATCCGGCTTGCCCAGCAGGCCGGTGGGGCGAAACAGCAATACGAGGACGAGCAGGCCGAAGGCCACCACGTCCTTGTACTCGGTGGGCATGTACCCGGAAGCAAAGGTCTCGGCCAGTCCCAGCAGCACGCCCCCGAGCATCGCGCCGGGGACGCTGCCGATACCGCCGAGCACCGCGGCCGTGAAAGCCTTGATGCCGGCGATGAAGCCGATGAAGGGGTTGAGTTTTCCGATGCTCAGCCCGATCAGCACGCCACCGACGGCGGCCAGCATGGCGCCGAGCACGAAGGTCAGGGAGATCACCTTGTTGGTGTCGATTCCCAGCAGGTTCGCCATGCGCATGTCCTCGGAGCACGCGCGGCAGGCGCGGCCCATGCGCGATCGGCTGATGAACAGGGTCAGCGCGATCATCAGCACCAGCGTCACGCCCACGATCAGCAGGCGCGCGTAGGGCAGCGTGACCGTGAAGTCGCCGCCCATATTGAACTCCAGGGCACCGGAGACGACGACGGGAACGGAGACGTCGCGCGCGCCCTGACCGATCAGCATGTAGTTCTGCAAGAAGATCGACATCCCGATCGCCGAGATCAGCGGAACCAGCCGGGGCCCGCCGCGCAGGGGACGGTAGGCCACGCGCTCGATGACGAAGCCGTACGCCCCCGTGACCACGACCGACACCAGCAGCGCCGCGCCGAGCACCAGCGGCAAGGGGTAGCCCGCCTGCGTGCCGATGGCGGTCAGCGCAACCAGGCCGACGTAGCCGCCGATCATGTAGATCTCGCCATGCGCGAAGTTGATCATGCCGATGATCCCGTAGACCATCGTGTAGCCGATGGCGATCAGGGCATAGATCGCACCCAGCGTCAGACCATTGATCAGCTGCTGGGTGAACTGGGGAAGGAATGCGTCCATTTTTTGGGATGCACCGAGCCGTAGCCCGGGTTCCGGGTTCAGTCGGCGGCGGTCTTGGTGGCGTCCTTGTGCCAGGTGAAGACGACGAACTTGAACGACTTCAGGTCGCCCTGGGCGTCGTAGCCGACCGTGCCGATCGGGGTCTGGAAGGGGTTCTTGTGCATGAAGTCTGCGACCTTGGCCGGGTCAGCGCTCTTGGTGCCGGCCATGGCGTCGGCAATGATCTTCACACCCGCGTAGGCGGTCAGCTGAAACGGGCCATTCACGTCGCGCTGCTTGTCGGCAAAGGCCCGGACGACTGCCGCGTTCGCCGGGTCCGTCGAGAAGTCGGCGGGGAGCGTCAGCAGCATGCCCTCGGAGGCCGCTCCGGCGATCGCCGTCACGTCCTTGTTGCCCACGCCCTCGGGGCCCATGAAGGTCACCTTCACGCCCTGTTCGTTTGCCTGGCGCAGCAGCAGGGCCATTTCCGGGTGGTAGCCGCCAAAGTAGACGAAGTCCACGCCCAGCGATTTGAGCTTGGTGATGACGGCCGAGTAGTCGGAGTCGCCCGCGTTGATCCCCTCGAAGAGCACGACGGGAACCTTGGCCGTATCCAGGGCCTTCTTCACGATGGAAGCGATGCCCTGGCCGTAGGACTGCTTGTCGTGCAGCACGGCGACCTTCTTGGGCTTGACCTTGGCGATGATGTACTGCGCTGCTGCCGGGCCCTGCTGGTCGTCGCGG
This sequence comes from Verminephrobacter aporrectodeae subsp. tuberculatae, assembly GCF_026127385.1. Lineage (NCBI taxonomy): Bacteria > Pseudomonadati > Pseudomonadota > Betaproteobacteria > Burkholderiales > Comamonadaceae > Verminephrobacter > Verminephrobacter aporrectodeae. The sequence continues at coordinate 944,145 of NZ_QZCX01000001.1, read as the reverse complement.
CCAATGGTGCGGAAGATGAACTTGCGCTTCTTGCCCTCGGTCAGTTGCGGCGCCGTGGCCGACGGCGTGACCATCACCACGCCCTCGTTCTCGTAGATTTCCGCACTCGGGATGGTCGATCCGGAGCAGACATGGCCGATGACGAACTTGATCCCCTGGCTGACGATCTTGTTGGCCACCGCCACGGCCTGCTTGGGCTCGCAGGCGTCGTCCAGCAGGACCGGCTCCAGCGTGTTCCCGCCGGCACCGCCTGCGGCATTGATCTGCTCGATCGCGGTCAGGGCGCCGGCCTTGACCATGTCTCCATATTGGGCAAGCGCGCCGCTGGACGGGCCGGCGATGGCGATCTTCACCGTATCCGCGTGCGCGGACAGGCCAAGAATGGCAAGCGCGGCAGCGGCCGCGATCGAATGGGGACGAATCCTGGATTGCATGGCAGTCTCCTCTGGGTTGAAGTGAATGGGCGCGGGCCGAAGTCTACAGTCCGAAGCGCCACGCAAGCGATGGGCGCATCGTCCGAAAAGGATATCAATTGTCGTGCCAGATCTTCCTTTGGCCGGGAAATCCCTTAGCGTCGGTGCCGCCCGACAGAGCGGCGGGCTGCGGTCGTCAGTGAGAGGCGGGCTTTGCCGGTGGTGGTGTCGGCTGCTGCGCCTGGACCTTGGCATCCATGATGGCCAGTGCCGTGTTTCTGCCCGCGTCGAAACTGGCGACCATATTGGACAGGACGGTCGCATTGAACGCAGCGATACCGAAAACCACCGTGATGCCCGTCGCAATGATGATGTTCCTTGTCATCTTGGCATCTGCCTTGCCCTCTTTGCGTACCTCGGTAAACTGTTCTTGCATGCTCTCCATCTTCGAGAACATGATATTGAACTTGCCCTCAATTGACGCGATGCGCGCATCCATCCGGACTTCGATGGCTTCGAGTTTTGCATCCAGGAGATCTTTGGTTACTTCGGTCATAACTGCAGTGGTAGTGGCGGAATCATCAGCCAATGGCGCCTGATTCGGGTCATTAAAATCTCCGGGCTCCACATGCTGTGCAGTTTCTGTGAGCCCGTTGGCTTTCATATTTTCAGGATCAGTAAGTACTCCTCTGCTACTGTACACCAATCGGATATTATTGGAAATGGTAGACGCTTCGCTCCTGGAATAGGAGCTTTCGGAGATTGACGACTGGCCCGTTTCTTGGCCAACTGATTGCAATTTCACTGTCATTATTTGGCCGATGAACCGCTGAGCAGTCCTCCGAGCGTTTCATGCAGTCTCCGGGCGTCGGCCTCCGTCATTTCCAGAGTTGCCAATGCACAATTCACTGGATGGCTCACTGGCTGGTCCTGCATGTTATCGGTAGTGATATGAAACTGTACCCGTAGCGCATGGATCAACACGACTGGGTCGCCGGATGGTTCTCCGCGCATAACACTTACTGCAAACGCTCCGCCCTTAACGTCCACATATTTGTAGTCATTCGCGAATTTCCAACCTTCGACCTTGATATTGGTTGTCGTTTGTATAACCATCGGATTTCCCTTTTGAGTTCATCCGGACTCTACCAGATCATGGCCCCGAACAATCATCCTGTGATATCAAGTTCAGCATGGGCACATGCGTGGCGCATAGCCATACAGCGGCAGTCGAACCCTGACCCCGTCCATTTTCGCGCACGGCCCACCCCCCTGTGAACCCATGGGTGCTGCCCGTCATTTCTTGTCGCGCAGCTCGCGGCGCAGGATCTTGCCCACCGGGGTCTTGGGCAGCTCGGTGCGGAACTCGATCAGCTTGGGCTGCTTGTAGCCCGTGAGTTCCTTGTGGCAGAACTCGCGCAGTTGGGCCTCGGTCAGGTCTGCGGACTTTTTCACGACGACGAGTTTCACGGCTTCGCCGGTCTTTTCATCGGGCACGCCGACCACGGCGCATTCGAGCACGCCGGGGCAGTTGGCAACGACCTGCTCGACCTCGTTGGGGTAGACGTTGAAGCCGCTGACCAGCACCATGTCCTTTTTGCGGTCGATGATCTTGAAGAAGCCGCGCCCGTCGATCACGCCGATGTCGCCGGACTTGAAGTAGCCGTCCGCGGTCATGGCCTGCGCGGTTTCTTCGGGGCGCTGCCAGTAGCCGGCCATCACCTGCGGGCCTTTGATGGCGATCTCTCCGGGCTGGCCGGATTGCGTCACCTCCTTGCCTTCGTCGTCGAGCAGTTTCATCCAGGTGCCCGGAATCGGCACGCCGATGGTGCCGGTGAATTCGGTCACCGTCACCAAGTTGCAGCTGACCGAGGGGCTGGTTTCCGAAAGGCCGTAGCCCTCGCAGACGGGGCAGCCGGTCTTCTCCAGCCAGAGCTTGGCCACTGCGTCCTGCACCGCCATGCCGCCGCCGAGCGAGACCCTGAGGTTCGTCCAGTCAACGCTGCCAAAGTCCGGGTGGTTCGCCAAGCCATTAAACAGGGTGCTGACGGCCGGGAAGCTGTGGAAGCGGTGCTTGGACAGTTCCTTGAGCACGGCGGGCAGGTCGCGCGGATTGGGGATCAGGATGGTTTTGCCGCCCAAGCGCATGGAAAGCATCATGTTCACGGTGAACGCGAAGATGTGGTAGAGCGGCAGCGCGCAGACGGCGGTGGGCTGTTCGCCAGCGGGGATCTTCTCCATCGCGGGGGCGTTCCAGGCCTCGGTCTGCAGCACGTTCGCGATCACGTTGCGGTGCAGCAGCACCGCGCCCTTGCTCACGCCCGTGGTGCCGCCGGTGTACTGCAGCAGTGCGATGTCGTCGGGCGCGATGCCGGGTTTGCGCAGCGTGCCCTGCGTGCCCTGCGCCAGGGCGTCGTTGAAGCGCACGGCGCGCGGCAGCGCATAGGCCGGAACCATTTTCTTGACCTTGCGCACCACGTAATTCACCAGCGCGCCCTTGAGCAGGCCGAGCTGGTCGCCCATGGCGCACAGCACCACGTGCTCGACGGGCGTGCGGGCCAGGCATTGCTCCAGCGTGGTGGCAAAGTTCTCGATGAGCACGATGGCCTTGGCGCCCGAGTCCTTGAGCTGGTGCTCGAGCTCGCGCGGTGTGTACAACGGGTTCACGTTGACCACCACCAGACCCGCGCGCAGGATCGCCGCGACCACCACGGGGTACTGCGGCACGTTGGGCAGCATGATCGCCACGCGCTCGCCCGGGGCCAGGCCCAGGCCCTGCAGGTAGGCCGCGAACGCCCTGCTCAGCGCGTCGGTCTGCGCGTAGCTCACGTCCTTGCCCATGAAGCTGTAGGCGACGCGGTCGGCGTATTTCGCGAAGGCCTCGTCCATGAGCGCGACGAGAGATGCGTAGCGCGTGGCGTCGATGTCGGCGGGCACGCCTTGCGGGTAGGCGGCCAGCCAGGGGCGGTCAGTTGTCATATGGGTCTCCTCCAAACTGCTCTCTACCAGGGGAATCCTGGGATTGTCTTCGCCGGGGATGGGTCTGCGGGGATGTGCTTTCCCCTATCCGAATCCCCGGAAAAGACCGTGCGAACGGGGTTCTTCTTACTCGATGGCCTTGGCGATGTCCTCGACGATCTTTTTCGCGTCGCCGAAGACCATCATGGTTTTGTCCAGGTAGAACAGCTCGTTGTCCAGGCCCGCGTAGCCCGCCGCCATCGAGCGCTTGTTCACGATCACGGTCTTGGCCTTGTAGGCCTCGAGGATCGGCATGCCGTAGATCGGGCTGCCCTTGGTGTGCGCCGCAGGGTTGACCACGTCGTTCGCGCCAAGGATGATGGCCACGTCGATTTGGCCGAATTCGCCGTTGATGTCTTCCATCTCGAAGACTTGGTCGTAGGGCACCTCGGCCTCGGCCAGCAGCACGTTCATGTGGCCGGGCATGCGGCCGGCGACGGGATGGATCGCGTATTTCACGCTCACGCCCTTTTCCCCGAGCTTGGCGGCCAGTTCCTTGACGGCGTGCTGGGCGCGCGCCACGGCCAGCCCGTAGCCCGGAACGATGACCACGGTTTCGGCGTTGCCGAGCACGAAGGCCGCGTCGTCGGCGCTGCCGCTCTTCACGCTGCGCTGCGCCTGGCCACCCGCTGCGGCGGCCGTGGCGTCGCCGCCAAAGCCGCCCAGGATCACGTTGAAGAACGAGCGGTTCATGGCCTTGCACATGATGTAGCTCAGGATCGCGCCGGAACTGCCGACCAGCGACCCCGCAATGATCAGCATGGCGTTGTTCAGCGAGAAGCCGATTCCGGCCGCCGCCCAGCCCGAGTAGCTGTTGAGCATGGACACCACCACCGGCATGTCCGCGCCGCCAATCGGAATGATGATCAGCACGCCGAGCACGAAGGACAGCGCCAGCATGGCAAAAAACGCCGCCCAGTTCCCGCTGAACATGAACAGCAGACCCAGCCCCACGGTCGCCAGCCCCAGCACCAGGTTCAGCAGATGCTGGCCGGCAAACTGCACCGGCGCGCCCTGGAACAGGCGCAACCGGTACTTGCCCGAGAGCTTGCCGAACGCGATCACCGAGCCGCTGAACGTGATGGCGCCGATGGCCGCGCCCAGAAAGAGTTCGAGCCGGTTGCCCGCCGGGATCGGCTGCCCTTTGGCCACGATCTGGAAGGCCCAGGGCTCGGCCACCGCCGCGACGGCGATGAACACCGCCGCCAGGCCGATCATGCTGTGCATGAAGGCCACGAGCTCGGGCATCCTGGTCATCTCCACCCGATGCGCCATGAAAGCGCCAGCGCCCCCCCCGAGCAGCAGCGCGGCGAGCACGTACACCATGCCCTCGGCCCGGCCCCCGGACAGCGTCACGACGAGCGCCGCCGTGGTCAGGACGGCGATCGCCATGCCGAGCATGCCAAAGACGTTGCCACGGATCGACGTGGTGGGATGCGACAGGCCCTTGAGGGCCTGGATGAAGCAGACGCTGGCGACCAGGTACAGCAGCGTGACGAGATTCATGCTCATGCCGGGCCTCCCTGCGCGCCGGGGGCGGCTTTTCTTTCCTTTTTCTTGAACATTTCGAGCATGCGCCGCGTGACGAGAAAGCCGCCGAAGACGTTCACCGCGGCCAGCGCCACGGCGAGCACGCCCATGCTCTTGCCCAGCGCAGTCTCCGTGAGGGCCGCGGCGAGCATGGCGCCCACGATCACGATCGCCGAGACGGCATTCGTCACCGCCATGAGCGGCGTGTGCAAGGCTGGCGTGACGGTCCACACAACGTGGTAGCCCACGTAGATCGCGAGCACGAAGATGATGAGATTGATCAGGGTGGGGGAGACGGCGTCCATGGGAGTCCTTCGTTGGGCATTGCATTCAGCGGGTGGGGGGAGGCCTGTCCCGCAGATCCTGCAGTCGGCTCATGCGCGTTTCACCGTGCCCGCGTGCGCCACGAGGCAGGCCGCGACGATGTCGTCCTGCAAGTCCATGTGCAGCGCACCGTCCGGGTTGACGATGAGTTTGAGAAAGTCCAGCACGTTGCGCGCGTACAGCGCCGACGCGTCGGCCGCCACGAGCGCGGGCAGATTGGTCTCGCCCACCAGCGTGACGCCATGCTTGACGACGGTCTTGCCGGCTTCGGTGAGCGGGCAGTTGCCGCCTTGCGGGGCGGCGATGTCGACGATCACCGACCCGGCCTTCATCGATCGGACCATGTCCTCGGTGACCAGCACCGGCGCGGGTCGGCCCGGGATCAGCGCGGTGCTGATGAGCACGTCGGCCTGCGCCACGCGCTTGGCCACCTCCACCTTCTGGCGCTCGAGCCAGCTTTGCGGCATGGGCCGGGCGTAGCCCCCCACGCCCTCGGCGGCGTCCCTTTCCTCCTGCGTCGTGCAGGGCACGTCGATGAACCGCGCGCCCAGCGATTCCACCTGCTCCTTGACGCCGGGACGCACGTCGGAGGCCTCGATCACGGCCCCGAGCCGCTTCGCCGTGGCGATGGCCTGCAGCCCCGCGACCCCCACGCCCAGGATCACCACGCGCGCGGCCTTCACGGTGCCCGCAGCGGTCATGAGCATGGGGAAGAAGCGCTGGTAGCGGTCCGCGGCAATCAGCACGGCCTTGTAGCCGGCGATATTCGCCTGCGAGGACAGCACGTCCATGCTCTGCGCCCGCGTGGTGCGCGGAGCCGCTTCCAGCGCGTAGGCCGTCACCCCCGCAGTGGCCAGCCGTTGCAGGCCCGCGGCATCGAAGGGATTGAGCATGCCCACCAGCGTGGCGCCAGCGCGCAGCCGCGGCGTTTCGGCCTCCACGGGGCAGCGGACCTTGAGCACCAGGTCCGCGCTCCAGGCCGCCGCGGCGTCGGAAATCTCCGCCCCGGCGGCCACGTAGGCCGCATCGGGAACGCTCGCCGCGATGCCCGCACCGGCTTCGATGCGCAGCACGTGCCCCTGGGCCTTGAGCTTTTTGACCGTCTCGGGCGTTGCGGCGACCCGGGTCTCGCCTGCCATGGATTCCGCAGGCACTCCAATTTGCATGTCATCTCCTCGATGGGGTCTGTTGAGACTGCTTGCCGGGCGCGAGCTTACATGAAGAAATCTCCCTTACTGCCGCGTCCCCGCCCCGGTCGCCTGGTCTGATTTCTCCGCCGTTCTGTCATAACATGCATGCATCGCCAGACAGAGGATGCCGCAAATGACCATCACCACCGTTTCATCACGCGACTTCGCACGCGACTTGGCCACGGCGAAGAAGGCCACCAGCGCGGGCCCGGTGTTCATCACGGACAGGGGAAGGCCCGCGTTGGCACTGCTCAGGATCGAGGACTACTACCGGTTGGCGGGCGAGAAACCCCGCACCCTCCTGGACGCCATGGACGCCATTGCTTGCCCGCCAGGAATCGATTTTCCGGCGGAGCGCGTTCGCGACTGGCCCCGCGAGACCGAGCTCGGCTGATTCGGCGTGTTCATTCTCGACACCTGCGTCCTGGCCGAGCTGCGCGCCAACAAGCCGCGGGCTGCGCAGGCGGTGAGGGCATGGGCAAGCCAGCAGCCCATGGCCGGGCTCTACCTCTCGGCCGTAACGCTCATGGAACTGGAGATCGGGGTGCAGCGCATGCAGCGCAAGGACCCCGTGCAAGGCGCGCACCTGCGGGCCTGGGCGGAACGAACCACCGAGCGCTTCGAGGACCGCATCCTGCCCATCACGGCGCGCACGGCGTGGGTGTGCGCAAGTCTGCACGTGCCGAATCCACGCCCCCTGGGAGACTCCCTGATCGCTGCGACCGCCCTGGAGCACGGCTTTACCGTGGTGACGCGAAACCTCGCCGACTTCGCCGGAACGGGCGTCAAAATCCACGACCCCTGGACGCAAACCGCTGTCGATTGACAGCGTCCGTCAGTGCACCTCCTGCGCGAGCGCGCCCGAGGCGTACCGGGAGGCCATCGCCGACAGGCCGTGCCCCTCGATCCTGGCGCCCTGGCCCTCGCAACCGAACGCGATGTAACGCTGCCGGCAAACCGCCTTGGCGGCCTCGCGCGCCGGTTTGAGCCACTCGCGGGCGTCGAACTTCTCGGGGTTTTCAAACAGGAACTTGCGCACCGCGGCCGTCATGGCCAGGCGGACGTCCGTGTCGATGTTGATCTTGCGCACGCCATGCCGGATGGCTTCCTGGATTTCCTCGACGGGAACGCCGTAGGTTTCCTTGATCTTGCCGCCGTACTGGTTGATTTCGGCGAGCAATTCGGCGGGCACCGACGAGGAGCCGTGCATCACCAGATGCGTGTTCGGAAGGCGCTGGTGGATTTCCTTCACGCGGTCGATCGCCAGAATGTCGCCCGTGGGCCGGCGGCTGAACTTGTAGGCGCCATGGCTGGTGCCGATGGCGATCGCCAGCGCGTCGAGCTGCGTGGCTTGCACGAACACGGCGGCCTCCTCGGGGTCGGTGAGCATCTGGCTGTGGTCGAGCCGGCCAGCGGCGCCGATGCCGTCTTCCTCGCCGGCGTCGCCGGTCTCCAGGTTGCCCAGGCAGCCGAGTTCGCCCTCGACGGTGACGCCCACCTTGTGCGCCATCGCGACCACCCTGCGCGTCACGTCCACGTTGTAGTCGAACGAGGCCGGGGTCTTGCCGTCTTCCATCAGCGAGCCGTCCATCATCACCGAGCCAAAGCCCAGGTCGATCGCGCCCTGGCAGACCTTGGGCGATGTGCCGTGGTCCTGGTGCATCACCAGCGGAATATGCGGAAAGGCCTCGGCGGCCGCCTGGATCAGGTGCTTGATGAAGGGCTCGCCCGCGTACTTGCGCGCGCCCGCGCTGGCCTGCAGGATCACGGGCGCGCCGGTCTCGTGCGCGGCCGCCATCACGGCCTGGACCTGTTCCAGATTGTTCACGTTGAAGGCCGGAATGCCATAGCCATTGCTGGCCGCATGGTCGAGCAGTTCGCGCATCGAAACGAGGGGCATGGTCGTAGGGTCCGTTCGGACGTTCAGGGTTGGGGGCCGGGCATTGCGGTGTGGTCGCCGCTTCGGAGTCGGTCATTTTACCGAGGGTCAGCATCACCGGCGGAACGGATGAATCCATGCGAACCCGGCGGGCCCCGATCCCATGTCGCCATCTGGACAGAGTAAAAACGAACGACCGTGCTACAACTGCGCCGCACCCAGGAGACGCAGCGCATGGATCTCGCATTCACCCCCGAAGAACAGGCCTTCCGCGAGGAGGTTCGCGCCTGGGTCCGCGCCCATCTGCCCCAGGACATTTCCCGCAAGGTGCGCAACGCGCTGCGGCTGACCCGTGCCGACTACCAAGACTGGGCCAGGATTCTGGGCAAGAAGGGCTGGCTCTGCTTTGGCTGGCCCCGGGAGTTTGGCGGTCCCGGCTGGACCGTGGTGCAAAAGCACCTGTTCGAAGAGGAATGCGCGCTGGCCGGCACGCCCCGCATCATCCCGTTCGGTCCGGTGATGGTCGCGCCGGTGCTCATGGCCTTCGGCAGCGCCGCGCAGCAAAGGCGCTTCCTGCCCGGGATCGCCAGCGGCGAGGTGTGGTGGAGCCAGGGCTACAGCGAACCGGGATCGGGCTCGGACCTGGCCTCGATCAAGACCCGCGCCGAGCGCGTGGGCGACAAGTACATCGTGAACGGCCAAAAAACCTGGACCACCTTGGGCCAGTACGGCGACTGGATGTTCAACCTGGTGCGCACCAGCACCGAGGGCAAGCCCCAGGCCGGCATCTCGTTCCTGCTGCTGGACATGAAGTCGCCCGGCGTCACCGTGCGCCCGATCAAGTTGCTCGACGGCGAGTGCGAGGTCAACGAGGTGTTCTTCGACAAGGTCGAGGTGCCCGCCGAGAACCTGGTCGGAGAAGAGAACAAGGGCTGGACCTACGCCAAGCACCTGCTCGCGCACGAGCGCACGAATATCGCCGACGTGAACCGCAGCAAGCGTGAGCTCGAGCGCCTGAAGCGCATCGCCAAGGCAGAAGGCGTGTGGGACGACGCACGCCTGCGCGACCAGATCGCGCTGCTCGAGGTGGACGTCGTGGCGCTCGAAATGCTGGTGCTGCGCGTGCTCTCGGCGGAGAAGTCGGGCAAGAACCCGCTGGACATCGCCGGCCTGCTCAAGATCCGCGGCAGCGAGATCCAGCAGCGCCTTGCCGAGCTGATGATGCTCGCCGCCGGCCCGTTCTCGCTGCCCTTCATCGAAGAGGCCATGGAGGCCGGCTGGCAGGGCGACTTTCCCGGCGGCGTCGCGGCCAACGCCGCGCTTGCGCCAAGCTATTTCAACCTGCGCAAGACCACCATCTACGGCGGCTCAAACGAGGTGCAGCGCAACATCGTCGCGCAGACCCTGCTCGGTTGAGCGTGGCGCGCGCGCAGTTCCATCCCGGGGAGGCAAGAACATGGATTTCGATTTTTCCGACGACCAAGCGCAGCTGCGCGACGCCGTGCGCAAATGGGTGGACAGGGGCTACGGCTTCGAGCGCCGCCGGGCCATCGTGGCCGCGGGGGGCTTTGCGCGCGCGGCATGGAACGAGCTCGCCGCTCTGGGCCTCATGGCCCTGACGCTGCCCGAGGCCCACGGCGGCATGGGCCAGGGCGCGATCGACGCCATGGTGGTGGCCGAGGAACTGGGCCGCGGAATCGTCCTGGAGCCGATTGCGCAGGCCTTCATCGCGGGCAGCGTGCTGTCGAAGCACGCGCCGGCCGCCGTGCAGTCGGCCTGGCTGCCCCGCGTCGCCAGCGGCGAAGCGCTGCTGGTGCTGGCCCAGCAGGAGCGCAGGGCGCGCTACCGCCTCGACGTGTGCGACGCCCAGGCCAGCGCGTCGGGCGCTGGCCATGCGCTCAGCGGCGCGAAGAACCTGGTCGCAGCCGGGGACCTGGCCGACGCCTTCATCGTCGCGGCCCGGCTCGACGGCAGGATCGCGCTGTTCCTGGTGCAGCGCGCCGCCGCCGGCGTGAGCGCGCAGGGCTACGCCACGCAGGACGGCAGCCGCGCCGCCGAAGTGCGCTTCAGCGACGCCCCCGCCACGCTCCTCACCCGCGACGGCCTGGCCGCGCTGGAACAGGCCGTGGACACCGGCATTGCCGCGGCCTGCGCCGAGGCCGTGGGGGTCATGGACAGGACGCTGGCCCTCACCATCGAATACCTGCGCCAGCGCCAGCAGTTCGGCGTTCCCATCGCGAGCTTTCAGGCGCTGCGCCACCGCGTGGCCGACATGAAGATGCAACTGGAATTGGCGCGCTCGATGAGCTACTACGCCAGCCTCAAACTGGACGCGCCGGCTGCGCAACGCCGCGCCGCCATGGCCCGCGCCAAGGTACAGCTGGGCCAGTCGATGCGCTTCGTGGGCCAGCAGGCGGTGCAGTTGCACGGCGGAATCGGCGTGGCCGACGAATACATCGTGAGCCACTATTTCAAAAAGCTCACGCAGCTGGAAATGGTTTTTGGCGACACGCAGCACCACCTGGGAGAACTGTCGGGCTGCATGCAGGAGACGGCGGGCGTCTTCGCCTGACTTGGTGCCCGGCCCCGCAAATGGCAGCGCATGAAATTGCGCTTTTCGTTCGATGGCGCGATGGCGCGAAAGTCTATCTCCTGCCACTCCCCGCAGTTCCGCAATCGGTATTGTTTGTACCGGATTCGGAACTCAGCCGTGCCGGATGGCCACGGTCTTGAGCGTGGTAAAGCCGTATAGCGCCTCGAAGCCCTTTTCGCGACCGTAGCCGCTGGACTTGACGCCGCCAAACGGCAGTTCCACGCCGCCTGCGGCGCCGTAGTTGTTGATGAACACCTGGCCGCTGCGCACACGCCTGGCCATGCGCAGCTGGCGCGCGCCGTCGCGCGTCCAGATGCCTGCCACCAGGCCGAAGCGCGTGGCGTTGGCCAATTCCACGGCGTGCTCCTCGTCCTGAAAAGCCATGGCCGAGAGCACGGGGCCAAAGACCTCCTCTTGCGCCAGGCGGTGCTGCACCGGCACGTCGCGCAGCAGGATGGGGGCCTGGTAGAAGCCGGTCTCGGGCGCTTCGTCGACCACGATGCCCTGCGCCACCGTGGGGATTCCGGCGCGCTGCGCGTCCGACAGGAAGTCCCGCACGCGCTGCTGCTGCGCGCGGCGGATCAGCGGGCCGGCGTCCAGGTCCATGGCGGCGGGGCCGACGCGCAGCTCTCCAAAGGCCCGGCCCAGGCGCTCCAGCAGGGGTTCGTAGATCGGCGCGTGGATCAGCACGCGGGACCCCGCCGAGCAGGTCTGCCCGGCGTTCTGCACGATGGCCTGCACGACGGCGGGGACGGCGGCGTCCAGGTCGGCGTCGGCAAAGATGATTTGCGGGCTTTTCCCGCCCAGCTCCAGCGTCACGGGGCAGTGGCGCTCGGCGGCCAGCTGCTGGATCAGCGTGCCGATTGCGGGGCTGCCGGTGAAGCTGATGTGGTCGATTCCCGGGTGCCGCGCGAGCGCGTCGCCCACCTCATGGCCGTAGCCGGTGACGATGTTCAGCGCGCCCGGCGCAAGGCCCGCCTCGACCGCCAACTGCGCCACGCGGATGAGCGACAGGCAGGCGTCTTCGGCCGGCTTGACCACGCAGGCATTGCCCGCCGCGAGCGCGCCCCCCACGCTGCGGCCAAATATCTGCATGGGGTAGTTCCAGGGGATTACATGGCCCGTCACGCCGTGGGGCTCACGCCAGGTGAACGCGCTCGAGCCGTCGGCGCAGGGAATGGTCGCGCCATGGAGCTTGTCGCAGGCGCCGGCGTAGAACTCGAAGTAGCGCGCGAGCGCGAGCGCGTCGCTGCGCGCCTGCCGCGTGGGCTTGCCGCAGTCGCGCTGCTCCAGCGCGGTCAGCTCGTCGGCATGCTCCAGTATCTTGGCGGACAGCCGCTGCAGCAGGCGGCCCCGCTCGGCGGGAGCCATCTTCCAGGTGTCGTGGCACGCGCGCGCCGCGCGCACCGCGGCGTCGATGTCTTCGGCGCCGCTGCGCTGGATCGCGTCGAAGGGTTGGCCGTCGGACGGGTCGATGACCGGGATCGTGCGGCCCGTTGCGCACGCGACCGGGGCATTCGCGATGTGGTTCAGTTGCATGGGCGCCGATTCTGCGCGCAAAGGACTGCGTCGCCCCGTGGAGCCCGCTTCCTCCCGGCCGAGGGTGGCGCAATCACCGATCCAGCGCCGACTTTTTCCAGGCGCTGGCCGCAGCGCCGTCGTCCCCGCGCTGCTCGGCGAGCTCGGCCAGATGGCGCCAGGCGCTGGCGCGCAGGCCGGCGTCGCCCAACTGCTCGGCGGCCTGGGTGAGCAACTGCCGGGCCTTGCCCCAGAGCTGGCGCTTCAGGCAGGCCATCCCCGCCAGGTACTGCAAGCGGGCGTCGCGCGGATTTGCCTGCTGGGCCGCTTCGATGCGCGCCAGCCAGGGGACGTCGAGCGCATCCAGCCCGGCTTCGAGGGCGCGCACGAGTTTCAGCGCGTGCTGTTCGGCAAGCGCGTCGGGCAGTTCCAGCACGAGCTCCCACACGGGCAGCAGCCAGGCGCGCACCTCGGTGGTTGTGCCGCCCAGCGCCACCAGCCGCTGCGCGGCGTGGATCGCGAGCTCGGGCATATTGCGCTCCGGGCCTTCCAGCGCGCGCCAGATCTGCTCCAGTTGCGCGCCGTCGCGCGCGCTGTCGATGAGCTCCATGGCCAGGCCGCGCACGATGCTTTGTGCTGCGCTGGGCGAGAACGCGCGGTGCTTGCCCAGCAGGCGCGCGGTGTCGAGCGCCTCCTGGGTCTGCTGCGCCAGGCGTGCGGCCTTGAGTTTGATGCGCAGCGCCAGGGTGCGCCGCGCCGCGCCTTGGGGCAGCGTGGCCAGGCGTTCAAATGCGGCGCCCGCGTCCCGGTCGTCCAGCGCCCACTGGGCGGCGCGCAGTTGCGCACCTTCGCGCATTTCCTGCTCGCTCACGCTGCCGCGTGCGGGGGCCTCGCGCAGCGCCTCCTGCAAGTGGCTTGCGCGCCCGGCGTGGTCCCGCAGGGCGTGCGCGGATTCGGCCGCAAGCACGTGCGCCAGGACGCGCAATTGCTGACCGTGCGGCACGGCCTGGCCCCCCGCGGCCAAGGCCTGTTCCTGCGCCAGGGCGGCCACGGCCGCCTTGCGCGCGCGGATGAAGCGGCCGCCGAACATCTGGATAAGTGCGTCGAGCAGGGCGCCGTGCATGGCGCGTTCCTTTTGCTGCGCGCGCCAGCGGCGCGCCTTGTGCGGCAGTTCCAGCAACGCAGCGAGCGCGCGCAGTGCGGCGTACAGCGTGACGAAGCCGCCGCCCGAGACGAGCAGCACCAAGTTCAGCGACAGGTCGATGCGGTAAGGCGGCCAGAACAGGGTCACGCTGCCTTGGTTGTTGCCCGCAAACAGCGCGACAGCCACGGCCACGCCGAACAGCGCCAGGATCCACAGGGCCGCGCGCATACGGACCGCCGCCTCAACGCCCCGCAGCGGCCGTGGCCAGCGCGGAGAGGGTTTCGTCGAGCCGCGGCAATGGCGCTGCCCTCATTGCGGCCTGCGCCTGCTGCAAGTCGGTGGCGGCGTTTTGCGTGCGGCGCGACGCAGGGTCGAAGTATTTGTTCAACGCGGTCGTGGCGGCGGCGAGGTCCGCCCGCGCCGCTTCGAACTGGCGCGCGAGCAGCCCCAGGCGCGCGTTGAGCAGCTTGAGCTTGAGGTTTTCGCGCAGGAAGAAACTCTGTTCGGGCGCGAGCAAGATGGCCTCGGGCCGATCGATGCGGCTGACGCGCACGAGGCTGCGGGCCTCGTCGCGCAGCACCTCCCAGCCGCGCTGCAGCGCGACCTGCCAGCCAGCCAGGCCGCGCCGGTCGGCGGGCGCGCTCGCCTGCGCCGCGCCGCGCCGGGTGGCGCCCGCCTGGAGCACGGCGTTTTGCACGGGCAGCTCGTCCACTTGGCGCACCAGTTCGTCGAGCCGGGCCAGCAGGCCGGCGGTGTCGGTCACGCTGGCCCGCGACAGGCGGTCGAGGTCGAGGCCGATGGCGCGCTGCACGGGGGTCAGGCGCGGTTGCGCCGCGCGTTCGATGCGCTGCTGCGCGCTCTTGAGCGCCGCCACCAGGGGTTCCAGGCTGCCGCTGAGCTGCGCCTGCTGCTGCGCCAGCCGGATCGCGGATTCGATGTCCACCAACAGGTTCTCGTCGCGCGAGCGCGACAGGCTCTGCATGAGCTCTTCGAGCTGGCTGCGCTGCAGCGCCACTTCGCCGAGCCGGGTTTCGGCGACGGACAGGCGCGCCGCCGTGTCGCGCACCAGTTCTTCGGCCTGCCGGGCCATGCTGCGGGCCTCGATGGCGAGCGCGGCCGAGTCCGCGGACTGCCGCGCCAGCTGTTCCTGGATGGTGCCGAGCTTTTGCCACAGCATGCCGTTGCCCAGCAGCGCCGCCGCGGCCAGGGCGCCGAGCAGCACCATGCCCACCAGAGTGCCGCGTGCGGCGGCAGGGGCAGCCGGAACGACCGGGGCCGCGGGGGCAGTTGGGGCTGAGGACGCGTCGGGCAGGTCCTTGGTGGGCGCGGGGCTCATGCGGCCGATTCTATCGAGGCCAGCACGTCCGCCAGCGCCGGGCGGCATTCGTGCACGCGGCCAAAACCCAGCGCCCGGGCCGCTTGCGCGATGCGCGGGTGCGTGCTCAGGGCCTGCGCCGCAGCCCAGCGTTGGGCCGGCAGGGCCGCGGCCAGGTGGGCCACGGCTTCGGAACTGCTCAGCAGCCAGAGGGATCCGTCCTGCGCCGCCTGCTGCGCCAGCGCCCGCTGCGCGGCGCCGAGCCGGGGTGCGCTGCGTTCATACGCCACCACGCATTCCACCTGCCCGCCGGCCGCCTCGATCTGGCACGCAAACCAGTCCCGGCCCGTGCCCTGCACGGCGTCTTCGGCGCCCCGGGAGCGCCCGCGCACGATCAGCACGCGGTCGCCCGGCCGGATTTGCGGGGCCACCTGCTGCCACAGCGCTTCGGAGTCGAATTGCGCCGCGTCGGGCGCGGGGCCGTCGATGCAGGCGCGCGGGACGCCCGCCAGAACGAGCGCGTGGAGCGTTCCGGGGCCGGGCGCGAAGGCCCGCGTTTTTGCCGCAACCAGGGAATGAACATCCGGCGCCATCGACGGCCCGTTCGGAGCATTCGATGCAAAAAAATGGGCCACGGCGTGGCCGCTGACGAACATCAGCGCCCGGTAGTGGTGCTGCGCCAGCCGCGCGCGGGCCTGGCTCAGCGCCTGCTGCGCAGCGGGGTCGGTGCAGGGGCCGATGCCGATCAGCGGCAGCGCGGCGGCGGTGATTCCACGTGCGCCCAGTTGCCGCACCCAGTGCGCGGCGGCGTCGGCGGGCCGCGTGACGATCACCCGGGGGGGCATGGCGTCGGTGCCCCGTCCGGGGCCGGGCCGCTGCCCCGGGCGCCACCGGCGTGCAGGCGCCGGGCGACGGCGCTGCCCAGCGCCTCGGCCTGCGCCAGGGTGGCGACGGGCGCGCTCGATTGCGCGCGCACCAGAGGCGCGCGTCCTTCCGGCTCGCCCCACACGGCGTCCAGCCGCAGCACGGCGCCGGTCAGCACGCCGTGGGCGGCCAGCGGCGTCGAGCAACTGCCGCCCATGGCCCGGCTCACGGCGCGCTCGGCGGCGACCGTGAGCCAAGTGGGCTGGTGCGCCAGCGGGGCCAGCGCGGCGATCAGGTCCGCGCGATCGCTGCGCACCTCGATTCCCAGGGCGCCCTGGCCGGCTGCGGGCAGCATGGCCGCGGGCTCGAACAGGGCGCAGATGCGCGCTTCCAGGCCCAGGCGCTTCAAGCCCGCGGCCGCGAGCACGATGGCGTCGTAGCGGCCTTCGTCGAGCTTGCGCAGGCGCGTATCGAGGTTGCCGCGCAGCACCTCGATCCGCAGGTCGGGCCGCAGCGCCTGCAACAGCACCTGGCGGCGCAGGCTGGAGGTGCCCACGCGCGCGCCCCGGGGCAGGGCGTCGAGCCCCGCGTAGCGCGCCGAGACCAGGGCGTCGCGCGGGTCTTCGCGCTCCAGCACGCAGGCCAGGGAGAGGCCTGCGGGCAGGTCCATGGGCAGGTCCTTGAGCGAGTGCACGGCGATCTGCGCACGGCCCTGCACGAGCGCCGCTTCGAGCTCTTTGATGAACAGGCCCTTGCCACCCACCTTGGCCAGCGAGCGGTCCAGAATCTGGTCGCCCCGGGTCGTCATGCCCAGCAGCTGCACGCCGTGGCCACGCGCCTGGAGCAGGGCCTGCACATGCCGGGCCTGCCAGAGCGCCAAGCGGCTCTCGCGCGTGGCGATGACGAGGGGGATGGGATGCGTGCCGCTCAAAATTCGTAGCCTGCCGGGAGATATGCGAGATATGCGCGAGATATGCGCTTGGACGGGCGGGCGATGCTAGCATGCGCCCGCGCCACGCCGTAGCGGCGCGGCCCGTGGCCCGTCAGCCCGCCTTGGCCGCGGATTTCCCCGCCGCCGGTCGCGCCGGACACCCCCCATCCACTCCGGAGATACCCGCATGCAAGCATCCGACAAGGACCAACCCCTGATCGACGACATCCGTCTGCTGGGGCGCATTCTGGGCGACGTGATCCGCGAGCAGGAGGGGGTCGCCGCGTACGAGTTGGTGGAGCAGGTGCGCAGGCTCTCCGTCGCCTTCCGCCGCGACGCCGACCCGCAGGCCGAGCGCGCGCTCAAGAAGCGGCTCAAGTCGCTCTCGGGCGAGCAGACGGTGAGCGTGATCCGCGCCTTCACCTATTTCAGCCATCTGGCGAACCTGGCCGAAGACCGCCACCACATCCGCCGCCGCGCCGTGCACGAGCGTGCGGGCGACACGCAGGATGGCAGCATCGAGCTGGCCCTGTCGCGCCTGCGCCGCGCGGGCATCACGCCGCAGACCATCGCGCAGACGCTGGCGGGCAGCCACGTCGCCCCCGTGCTCACGGCGCACCCCACCGAGGTGCAGCGCAAGAGCATTCTGGACGCCGAACGCGGCATCGCCCAACTGCTCGCCGCGCGCGACGACGTCCAGGCGCACGCCCGGCTGCACGGCGGCGCCCCGGACGCGCTGACCCCGCGCGCGCTGGCCGCCAACGAGGCCCGGCTGCGCGCGCGCGTGGCCCAGCTGTGGCAGACGCGCCTGCTGCGCTACAGCCGGCTCACCGTCGCCGACGAGATCGAGAACGCGCTCTCCTATTACGAGGCCACCTTCCTGCGCGAGATCCCCAAGATCTACGCCGCGCTGGAAAACGAACTTGGTCCGCACCCCGTGCACAGCTTTCTGCGCATGGGCCAGTGGATCGGCGGCGACCGCGACGGCAACCCCAACGTCACGGCGCAGACCCTGGAGCATGCGCTCGGCCGCCAGTCCGAGGTGGCGCTGCGCCACTACCTGACCGAGGTGCATTACCTGGGCGGCGAGCTCTCGCTGTCCGCGCGCCTGGTGCAGGTCTCGGACGCGATGCAGGCGCTGGCGCTGCGCTCGCCCGACACCAGCGAACACCGCCGGGACGAGCCCTACCGCCGCGCGCTCACGGGAATCTACGCCCGCCTGGCCGCGACGCTGCGCGAGCTGACCGGCGGCGAGGCCGCGCGCCATGCGGTCGCGCCGCAGAACGCCTACGCCGACGCGCAGGAGTTTCTCGCCGACCTGCACGTGATCGAGGCCTCGCTCGCATCGCACCACGGCCAGGCCCTGGCCGCGGAGCGCCTGCACCCGCTGATCCGCGCCGTGCAGGTGTTCGGTTTTCACCTGGCGACGGTGGACCTGCGCCAAAGCTCGGACAAGCACGAGGAGGTGCTCGCCGAGCTGCTCGCCACGGCCCGCGTCGAGCCCCATTACGCCGGATTGCCGGAGGCCGCCAAGTGCGCGCTGCTGATCGGGCTGCTCAACGACGCGCGCCCGCTGCGCGTCGTCGGCGCCCGGTACGGCGCGCACACGCAGGGCGAACTCGCGATCTTCGAGGCGGCGCGCGCGCTGCGCGCACGCTTTGGCCACGAGGCCATACGCCACTACATCATCAGCCACACCGAAGCGGTGAGCGACCTGCTCGAAGTGCTGCTGCTGCAAAAAGAAGTCGGCCTGATGGACGGCACGCTCGACTCCCCGGCGCGCAGCCACCTGATCGTGGTGCCGCTGTTCGAGACCATCAAAGACCTGGCGCAGTCCGCGGACATCATGCGCGCGTTCTACGCGCTGCCCGGCGTGGCCGCGCTGGTGCAGCGCAGCGGCGGCGAGCAGGACATCATGCTCGGCTACTCCGACAGCAACAAGGACGGCGGCATCTTCACCAGCAACTGGGAGCTGTACCGCGCCGAAATCGCGCTGGTGCAGCTGTTCGACGAACTCGCCGCGAGCCACGGCATACAGCTGCGCATGTTCCACGGCCGCGGCGGCACCGTGGGGCGCGGCGGCGGCCCGAGCTACCAGGCCATCCTGGCGCAGCCGCCGGGAACGGTGCGCGGGCAGATCCGCCTGACGGAGCAGGGCGAAGTCATCGCATCGAAATACGCCAACCCCGAGATCGGCCGCCGCAACCTCGAGACCCTGGTGGCGGCCACGCTCGAGGCCACGCTGCTGCAACCCACCAAGCCCGCCCCCCGGGCGTTTCTGGAGGCCGCCGCAGCGCTCTCGCGCACCAGCATGGACAGCTACCGCGCGCTGGTGTACGAGACCCCGGGCTTCACCGAATACTTCTTCCACGCCACACCGATCCGCGAGATCGCCGAGCTCAACATCGGCTCGCGCCCCGCGTCGCGCAAGGCCAGCCAGAAGATCGAAGACCTGCGCGCCATCCCCTGGGGCTTCAGCTGGGGCCAGTGCCGCCTCACGCTGCCCGGCTGGTACGGGTTTGGCTCCGCGGTCGCGGCCTTCGTGAACCAGGAGGGCAAGGACCCCGGGGCGCAGCTGGCACTGCTGCAGAGGATGTACCGCCAGTGGCCGTTCCTGCGCACGCTGCTGTCGAACATGGACATGGTGCTGGCCAAGAGCGATCTCGCGCTGGCCTCGCGCTACAGCGAACTCGTCCCCGACACCCGCCTGCGCAAAAAGATCTTCCACGCCATCGAGGCCGAATGGCAGCGCACGGCCGACGCGCTCACCCGCATCACCGGCGACGCGCAGCGCCTGGCGCACAACACGGCGCTGGCCCGGTCCATCGCGCACCGCTTTCCGTACATCGACCCGCTGCACCATCTGCAGGTGGAACTGGTGCGCCGCTGGCGCGCCGGGCAGGGCGACGAGCGCGTGCAGACCGGGATCCACATCTCGATCAACGGGATTGCGGCCGGCTTGCGCAATACCGGGTGAGGGCGCGATCGCATGCGCCGGCCATTCGCAAGGGCGCTGCGCGGCTCGGCGACCGCGCATTCCGCCCGCGCCGGCGGCCCCGGACACGGCGCAACCGGCGCGGCGCGATGCAGAACGTTCAGGCAGTTACCTTGATTTGCTGCGCTGCAACAAAATTTCCCTTGCAATCGCGCGGCAAGTCCCTAAGATGCGTTTCCATGCTGCACTGCAACATGACTCTCCGGATTGGAAGCAGCGCAGATACTTCGGCAAGTACTTTGCAAGCCAACCTTGGCCCCCGGGGCCGCATTTTTCGGGAACATGACATGACGCTGACCGCTGAACAAATCCTGGCCTCGCACAAGGCCAACATCGAGACCCTGTTCGGTCTGACCACCAAAGCCTTCGAGGGCGTGGAAAAACTGGTCGAACTGAACGTGAGCGCTTCGCGCGCCGCGCTAACGGAGGCCGCCGAGCACACCCAGGCCGTGCTCGGCGTGAAGGACGCGCAGGAACTGCTGGCGCTGCAAGCGAGCCTGTTCCAGCCGCTGGCCGAAAAGACCGCCGCATACAGCCGCCACCTGTACGACATCGCCTCGGGCACCGGCACCGAGTTCGGCAGGGCCTTTGAAGCGCAGGCCGCCGACGCCCAGAAGACCTTCTCCAACCTGGTCGACAGCGCGTCCAAGAACGCCCCCGCCGGTTCCGAAACCGCCGTGGCCGTGATGAAGAGCGCCGTCTCTGCGGCCAACAATGCGTTTGAATCGGTGCAAAAAGCCGTCAAGCAAGCGTCTGACGTGGCCGAAGCCAACTTCAACGCCGTAACCAACACCGCAGCGAACGCGGCCAAGGCCGCCGTTCCGCGCAAGCGCTAAGCAATCTGCGCCCTGGAGCGCGCAGGCCCTTGGCGCACCAGTTGTCTCCTTGGATCCTCGCGAAACCTCCGTTTCCGGGATCCTTTCAGGCCCGGGTTCATAGCCGGGCCTTTTTTTCGGGCGCTTTCCGGGTGCACTTGGCGCATGAAAAACCGGGGCGCACCCCTGCGGAGCCGCTTGGGCCGCGCAAGCCGGTGGATACAATGAGTTAAATGAATTCCCGCAAGAATCATGCCCCATGAATCACCGCATCCCCCCCGTCCTCCTGCTCGCGGCCCTCGCCTGTCCCCTGGGAACGGCGCATGCCGAAAGGGCGGACCGCGGCAAGCCCATGAACATCGAGGCGGACACTTTGCGCCACGATGAGCTCAAGCAGACGAGCGCGTTTTCGGGCCACGTGGTCATGTCCAAGGGCTCGATCCTGCTGCGCGGCGCGCGGCTCGAACTGCGCCAGGATACCGACGGCTACCAGCACGGCGTACTCACCGCCGAGGCCGGAAAACGCGCCTTCTTTCGCCAAAAGCGCGATACCGCGGCGGGTGTGCCGGACGAATTCGTCGAGGGCGAGAGCGAAGTCATCGAATACGACGGCAAGGCCGACAGGATGCGCTTCGTCAGCCGCGCTGAGTTGCGCCGCTACCGCGGTGCGCAGCTCAGCGACGAGATCACGGGCGCCGTGATCGTCTACAACAACCTGACCGACGTGCTCACGGTGGACGGCGAGCGCGCATCTTCGAGCGGCGCCGGCGGCGCACCCACCGGCCGCGCACGCGCGGTGCTGGCCCCCAAGGCCCCGCCCAAGGACGATGCAGCGCCCCCTGCTGCAGCCGCACCCACGCTGCCAGCCCCCGTGCTGCGCCCGAGCAACCGTCTTGGTGGCGACAAGTGAGCGCGCAACCCGTGCATGCCGGCCCTGGCACCCAGGCGGGCAGCCGCCTGGAGGTGCAGCACCTGGCCAAGTCGTATGGCAGCCGCAAGGTCGTCAAGGACGTCTCGCTGGCCGTGCAAAAGGGCGAGGTCGTTGGACTGCTCGGCCCCAACGGCGCCGGCAAGACGACCTCGTTTTACATGATCGTGGGGCTGGTGCGCAGCGACGCGGGCGACATCCGCATCGACGACCGCTCGGTCGCGCACATGCCGATCCACCGGCGCTCGCGCCTGGGCCTGTCGTATCTGCCGCAGGAGGCATCCATCTTCCGCAAGCTGTCGGTCGAGGAAAACGTGCGCGCCGTGCTGGAACTGCAACGCGGGGACGACCACCTGCCGCTCTCCCGGGACGCCCTGGAAGAGCGCCTGACGGCCCTGCTGCAGGAACTGCGCGTTGACCACCTGCGGGCCTCCCCCGCGCTCGCCTTGTCGGGCGGCGAGCGCCGCCGCGTCGAGATCGCCCGGGCGCTGGCCACGCGGCCGCGCTTCATCCTGCTGGACGAGCCGTTTGCCGGAATCGACCCCATTGCCGTGATCGAGATCCAGCGCATCATCGGCTTCCTCAAGGCACGCGGAATCGGCGTGCTGATTACCGACCACAACGTGCGCGAGACGCTGGGCATCTGCGACCACGCCTTCATCATCAGCGACGGGCGCGTGCTCGCGCAGGGCACGCCGGCCGAAATCGTCGCCAACGCCGAGGTGCGCCGCGTCTACCTCGGCGAGCATTTCAGAATGTGATGAAACCCGGTCTGTCGCTGCGCGTCTCGCAGCATCTGGCACTGACCCCTCAGCTGCAGCAGTCCATCCGGTTGCTGCAACTGTCCACGCTCGAGCTCTCGCAGGAGATCGAGCAGATGCTCGACGAAAACCCGTTCCTCGAGCGCGCGGCGGACACGGCGCCGGGCGAGGAGTTTGGCCTCGACGCCGCGGACACGCCCGTGCAAATCGACGACTACGGCGCCGACGAGGCGCTCTTTGCCGGCGCCTCGGGCAGCAGCGCCGAGACGCCGGGGGGGGACGCCGACGCCTGGGACACCGCGGCGCAGGAGCCCGACTGGGGCGGCGACGGCAGCGTGGAGATCGCGCCCAACGACGCGGAGTGGGGCGGCGACGCGCCCTCGCGCAACCGCAACGACGCCGAAGGCGACGAGATCGACGCCACCGAGCTGGCGCGCACGCAGGAATCGCTGACCGCGTTCCTGCAACGCCAGGCCCTGGTGCTGCGCCTGTCGGAGACCGACCGCGCCGCGCTGCACTTCCTCATCCAATCGCTCAACGACGACGGCTACCTGGAGGACCCGCCCGAAGCGCTGGCGATCAGCCTGGCCGGTCCGGACGACCCGCAGCAGATCGAAGAACTGCTGCACCGGTTCACGGTGGCCCTGCACCTGCTGCAAAGCCTGGAGCCCGTGGGCGTGGGCGCGCGCAATCTCGCCGAGTGCCTGACGCTGCAACTCGACGCCCTGGCCCAGGACAAGGAGGCCGACCCCGACACCGTGCAAACCGCTCTGTGCATCTGCCAGCAACCGCTGGAAATGCTCGCCCGGCGCGACGTGCGCCGGCTCACCCAGGCCTGCGGCGGCGACGAGGAACGCACCCGCGCGGCCATGGCGCTGATCACCCGCCTGGAGCCCCGCCCGGGCCGCTGCTTTGCGGACGTGGAGCGCAACATCGTCGTGCCCGACGTCATCGTGCGCAAGGCCGGGCGCATGAATGGGCGGGACGGCCAGCACCACCTCATCGTCCAGCTCAACCCCGACGTACTGCCCCGCCTGCGCGTGCACGACATCTACGCCGGCGCGCTGCGCGGCTACAAGGGCGGCGCAGGCCACCAGGGCATGCAGCAGCGCCTGCAAGAGGCACGCTGGTTCATCAAGAACATCCAGCAGCGCTTTGACACCATCCTGCGCGTCTCGCGCGCCATCGTCGAGCGGCAAAAGAAATTCTTCACGCACGGCGAACTGGCCATGCGGCCGCTGGTGCTGCGCGACATTGCGGACGAACTGGGCCTGCACGAATCGACCATCAGCCGCGTGACCACCGCCAAGTACATGGCGACGCCCATCGGCACCTACGAACTCAAGTACTTCTTCGGCTCGGGCCTGGGCACCGAAACGGGCGGCAGCGCATCGAGCACCGCCGTGCGCGCGCTCATGAAACGCTTCGTCGCCGCGGAAAACCCCGCCAAGCCCCTGTCAGACAGCCAGATCGCCGCGCTGCTCAAGGAGCAGGGAATCGAATGCGCGCGCCGCACCGTGGCCAAATACCGCGAGGCGCTGAAGATCGCGCCGGCGAATCTGCGCAAGGCGCTTTAATAACCGCCATGCACGGCCCCATGCACCCACTCCCGCTCTTCCTTCCCTGCGCAGCAGGCGTGGAGCCGTACCTGGCCGACGAAGTGCACCGCATCACCGGCCTGACGGGGCAAGACCTGCTCACGGGCCGCGGCGGCGTGCTGCTGCGTGCCGCGTGGCGCGACGCACTGCGGCTGAACCTGCACAGCCGCCTGGCCCAGCGCGTGCTGGTGCGGCTGGCGCAGCGCCCGTACCGCTCGGAAAACGACCTGTACGCCGCGGCCAGCGAAGTGGCCTGGGAATCCTGGTTCACCCCGCGCCAAAGCTTCAAGGTCGAAGCCACGGCCCGGAACAGCCCGCTGCAAAGCCTGAACTTCGCCGCGCTCAAGGTCAAGGACGCCGTGGCCGACCGCTTCCGCACCCAGAGCGGCGTGCGACCCGACGTGAACACGCAGTGGCCCGACGTGCGCATCCACCTGCACCTGAGCGCCGACGAGGCCACGATCTACATCGACACCTCGGGCGAGCCGCTATTCAAACGCGGCTGGCGCGAGGAAACGGGCGCCGCGCCGCTCAAGGAAACGCTCGCCGCAGCCATGCTCGCCGCAAGCGGCTGGGACCCGCTGGGCGCGCAACCCGTGCCGCTGTACGACCCCTGCTGTGGCAGCGGAACCATCGCCATCGAGGCCGCACAAATCGCCTGCCGCATTCCCGCCGGAATGCGGCGGCGCTTTGCCTTTGAAAAACTGCTGCCCTTTCAGGCGCAGCCGTGGACCGCCATGAAAGACGAGGCCGCAGGCGCCATCCAACCCAGCCCCGTACCCATTTTTGGCAGCGACGTGGCCTTCCGCATGGTTGACTTCGCCGCGCGCAACGCCCAGCGCGCGGGCGTCGCCGACGCCGTGCAACTGCGCGGCGGCGACGCGCTGCAACGCCAGCCCCCCTGCGCGCAGGCCGGCGTGATGCTGCTCAACCCCCCGTATGGCGAGCGCATCGCCGCAGCCGGTGTCGCGGGCGGCAACGCCGCCGCACGCGCCGCGGACCGGGCCCGCGGCCTGGCCGTGGGCCGCGAGGCAGCGCACACCGACGAGGGCGGCGAATTCCTGCGCCAGCTCGCCACGCACTGGAAAAGGAACTACGCCGGCTGGACAGCCTGGATACTGACCCCGGACCCGAAACTTCCCGGCAAGCTGCACCTGCAAGCCGCACGCCGCGTCCCGCTATACAACGGCCCCATCGAGTGCCGCCTGCTGCGCTTTGACCTGACGGCAGGATCAATGCGCACGCCGCGTACCGCGCCAGCCGCTGCGGCCGATGGCGTTCAAGACCCGGCGCAATAAGGGCCTGCGCTAGCGGCACTGGCTACAGCACCAATCCTAGTGTGCGAGGATACTACGCAGACCCGGACCGCAAATTCAACGACTTACTGAACAGGAAACTGGTATGGCAACACAGTCGACCATCGAATGGACTGAGCAGACTTGGAATCCGACGACCGGATGCACCAAGGTGTCACCAGGTTGCAAGAACTGCTACGCGGAGGTAATGGCCCGCCGTCTCCACGCGATGGGGGCTGCAGGCTATGAAAACGAGTTCAAACTCACACTACATGACAGCCGACTAAGACAACCGCTTGAGAGAAAAAAGCCAACCGTCTATTTCGTGAATAGCATGAGTGACCTGTTTCACGAAGAAGTACCTGATGCGTTCTTGAATCGCGTCTTCTCGATCATCGAGTCCACACCTCACCACACGTACCAAATACTGACCAAGCGGGCCGAGCGCTTGCCTACGTACTTTGCGACCCGGCCTTGCCCGGAAAACCTGTGGCTCGGGGTGTCGGTGGAAGACAAAAAGTACGGCGTCCCGCGCATCGACTATCTGCGCAACATTAATGTACCAATTCGCTTCCTGTCGGTGGAGCCGCTGTTGGAAGACATCGGCCCCGTCAACCTGGGTGGCATTCACTGGGTGATCGTTGGAGGTGAATCGGGCCACAAGGCCCGACCCATGCGCGAAGAATGGGTCGCAAACCTCCAAATCCAGGCCGAAGCCGTAGGTGCAGCGTTCTTCTTCAAACAATGGGGCGGATGGGGAGCAGACGGCGTGAAACGCCACAAGAAAGCAAACGGGCGCGTTTTTCGTGGCCGTACCTGGGATGCTTACCCCACCGCGCCTCACCCCTAAAACAGCTCCCCCTGGCCTTCGACATTGGACGCAGTTGCCCAGAATTTGTGCGCCAACTCGTGCTTTGCAGCCAGTAGCAACCAGTACAGCGGATTATTCTTGCTGCCGGTGATCAATTTCATCTCGGTTGAGGGCCACACACCGAGACTGGCGATCTGATCCCGCCAATACTGGAACAGATCCCGCCGAATTCCTGATTGATGTTGAGCGAGATCGACGCTTCCCCGCCATCCAGGTGCAAACTGGTCGAACACGGACTTGTCGCCCCTGGTGTTGCTCAGGAGATTTCTCTGAAGGTCCATCTGACTAATGTGAACCAGTATGTCGATCCGCTTGAGTTTGGACAGTGACTTGATCATGCCAAAGTCCAGTGCTCCAAGGTTGAACGGATCGAGGAATGCGAAGTGCAAGCCATAGGGATCGAGGCTCGCGACAATCTGCTGTACCGAATGCGCTGCGGCACCATCCATCTCCTCGACCGACGCACCCAGCTGGCGCAGACGGGCAGCCGCAGCTTGTCGGCGCTGCGTATCAAGATCGCCGATGAAGACCCGGGTAAACGGAGCCCCGCCAGCGCAGCTTTTTTTCCAGGCTGCAACCGCTCCCCCATCGATCCATTCGCCCGTCTCGCGCACCTTGCATCTTCCAGTTCCACAAAACGGATCAATATAGGTCGCACCGGCCTTGTCAGGACCGATCCATCGGGCACGGACTGCCCGCGAAATGTCGACGTAGCGGCAAAGGTACTCGTGCTTTTCCTTCGTCCAAGCCCCAACATTTTCTGCAAGCAGGCCATCGTCTCCATCAATCAACTTTCCCATTGCGCAACTCCCGGTTCTCGTGAACTTCTACCCGACCCTCCACCCCGCCTTGACTTGCTCCAACACGGCATTGACCTTATCGACCACGGCCTGATCGACTTGGCTATCTTCACCAATCTCCAAAGTCACACAAATACGCATTGGATATCCGGCAGTCGCTTCACGCAGCGCGTCGATGTTTTCAGCCAGGTCCTGGACCTCATGGGTTTGCAATTCGGTCGCCGCACGCTTTGACCCGTAGTGCTTGGCTGGCGGTGGTTCCTGGGCTTCGCTCTTGCGTGCGCGAACCTTGACGGCGGACGCCCCCCCCGGATCGCAAGGCCATGCTCCGGAGTCCAAGCTGCGCTCGATGAGACCGATCCGGAAAGCTTCGTCCAACGCATGCGCGACCCGTGACCAGGGCAATGGCTTTCCGGCTCTTGAGGACAACGCAGCGTGGATCAGATGCGCGTTGCTTTCATCCCCCTGCCATGCGGTGGCGAGTTGGGCGGGCAAAACATCAACGCCGGCAACGGGCGGCGGTGGGGAAAACAGATGCGCGGACTCGTTGATGAATCCTGGCGGCACCTCTTCAGACAGCACACTGATCATCCCATTGACCAGCCACACCCGACCGCTCTTCACCGCGCCGGCCGTGGCGTCTGCAATCGCCAACGGTGTCGCAGCCGGGATCGGCAGGTTTTCGGTATAGCCCCCCTTGTCGATTTCGACAAAGTGCGTGCCCGAGAAATACCGGCCAAGATCGGCGAGCGTGATCGGCTCTTGGTCCCACAGCCCGGGCAACTTGCCGGGCGCCAGCAGCTGCGGGTCCAACTCGGAGAGCGTGGCAGCGTCAGAGAGGACGACTTCCAGGCTCGTGTCCTGAATCGCGTGCTCATCCGGGCGGCACATCCAGAAGGTCCGGCTCGACTTGTCGGCCCGCGTGACGCGCAGCGCGAAGTTCCCGCGCTCACAGCCCTGAAGCAACGTTTCCAGAATGGCCGTCCGATTGAGCATTTTCGGCAGCCTGGCCGTCGCGGCGAACGCGCCGACAAGGTCCTTGACGAAGCGCGCCTTGTCGCCGGCACTCCACAGGTCAAAGGGGCCGCCGGGGAGCAAGGCCTCCGCGTTCACGGCCGTGCGCTCGATCCGCAGGCGCTTGTCCGCCAGCATCTTGGAGAACAAGGGTTCGTTGTCAACGTTGATGCGGTACGCGGCGATGTCGTTTCCGTCGTTGACCGTCACCGCGATGCAGTACGCCATGACGATCTGCGACACCATCTCGCCACGTGCGACCCGAACATTGCCTTCCAGGCGGGTCGTCGCAGCCGTGTCGATGTCGCTGCGCGCCTTGAGCATCTCGCGGACCCTCTCCCAACCGAGCAAATCGCGGACCTTCTCCCGGGCCACGTCGATGCCATCCCTGGAAGGCACCGCAAGTACCACGGCGTTGCGGTTTTGCGCGCGCGGCCTCTCGGGTCCGGTTGTCTCGTCGATAAAGCGCTTGGCCTCGGCGCTGGGCTTGCCGTTGCCCGCGGCCCTCGGACCCAGCACGGCGTAGTGGAACTCGCCATCGTCCTCGATGTCCGCAGGCCGTGCCGGCAGCATGTGCACCCTGGCGCCGGCGCCGCGCGCGTTTTCGGTCAGCTTGCCCGCGCCGCGGATTTCTTTTTCGAGCACCTCGTCAACCAGGGTCGCGCTGACGTTCTGCCGGGCATCGTGGTGCATCTGCTTCAGGTTCGGCCTGGACCCAAGGCGCCACATTTTTGGCAGACCACCCTCCCGGTCACCCGTGAGCATGTCGTCGAGGTACCAGGACGCGCCGGACCAGCGTGACAGGCCCTTGTCCAACTCGATCCGGTCGGGCGCCCCCACGCCGATCAGCACCTTGATTTCGCGCGTCGTCGCGCGCTGGCCAATGGGCTGCGAGTGCAGAAAGGTCGATATCACCGCTTGCTCGATCTCGCGCTGCCGCACGCCGAGCAAGTCGTCCTGCGCCTTGCGGGCATGGACCAGTTCGGCTTCCAGGATCGCCGGCCAGTCCTGCCGGCGGCCTTCGTACTGCTCCAGCTGCGCCACGTTTGCCAGTTCGCGTGCCGCGTCACTCAACCCATGGGTCGTGGGGTTCGCCAGAAAGATCTGCGCGCCAATGAGCGGTTGTTGGTCCCACTGGACGGCGTCCCGCAGCGCAGAGGCCAAGGTTTTGAGAATGCCGCGCGTCTGCTGGAAGCCTTCGAGCTGCGTCCATTTTTGGTAGAGGGTCTCGATCAACGCAGGATGGAAGGGGTAGGCGTCCGTGTAGCGCTTTTCCTCGGCTGCGCGGTTTTTCTCCGTGGAATCGTCTATCCCCTGCACGCCGTTGAGCGCACCAAAGACCTGGCTGGGCCACTGCGAGCGGTCGGTATGGCTTTCCAGCTTGATCAGACGGCGCCGCAAGATTTCCGGCACATCCTGGCTTTCGACCGGCTGTATGCCCTCGTCGGCCACCCGCTTGAACTCGTCGTATAGCTCCTTGCTGATCTGCTTGCCCAGTTCGTCCATCTTTCCCGGGTCGGATGCCAGCAGCGACGCGACCAGGCAGCATTGCGGCACCTTGGCAACGGCCTGGGTCAGGCTGTGCATGAACTCGCGCATGCGCCCGATCCACGCGGGATCGGTGCTCGCCATCACGCGCACAAACCACAGCACTTCATCGAACAGGATCAGCACCCCCGACCCGTCCTTGCGGGCGAGCTTGAGCAGGTCCTCCATCACGCCGGTCGCGGGGGGGGTACTGCGCTCCGTGCCATCGTCCTTGAGCAGCTTCATGCCGGCCGGCCCGGCAAGCTGCCACGCAATCGCGCTCCAGGGCATCTTGATCGTCAGCACACTGCCGTCCGGCGCGCTGACTTCCATGCCCTTTTCCGCGTCCAGCCGGTCAAACACCACCGAAGCCACGCGGGCCTTGGGCAGGCTCCCTCCAAGCGCGCAGTGCGCATGGAACTGCTGCACCGTCGGAATGTCGGGCAATGTCGCGGGATCGCGCACCAAATGCACCAGCGTGATCAGCGCATGCGTCTTGCCGCCGCCGAAGGTCATATGCAGCTGGCGCACCGCCTTTTCGGACCGGCCAGATAAACGCTGCGTGACATCCCGCGCCAGGTCGCGCAGCTTGACCGTGGGGTAAGTGAGCGCGAAGAACTCCTTGGCGTCATGGTAGACGCCAGGGTTGCGGCCCATCACCACGTCGTACAGGTCGGCGGCAAACTGCTTTTGCGACAGTTCCTGATTCAGGATGTCATCGCGCAACTGCACGACTTGGTGCCAGGGCTTGGTGGTAGTGGTCTTGGTCATCGATGGTTCTCCTTGTCCTTATCCTTATTCCAGCCCCAGCGAGGCCTGTGCCGCGCTGCCCACCGAGCGCAGGTAGTTTTGTACCCGCTCCAGGATCGCGCATTCTTCGGCGCATCCCTCTGCACGGCTTTTTTCGATCAAGGTCTGGATCAACTGCACGAACACCTGGCTGCGGCGCAGCGCACGGCTGTCCAGAAACTCGTTGACCTTGACGACATCGCCCGCCACCCACAGCTGCATTAGCTTGTGCACCTGGTCGATCAGCGGAATCGCGCGGCCGACGGTCCATGTGCCGTCGAGCTTTCGGGGCTTGTTGTCGGTCAGCCGAACCACGGGGGCCCGGGGCGTCTCCATTCCCAGCGAACGGTGCTTGCGCGTGTGCCAATCCTTGAGCTTGTACTTGCCGCCACCGCCAGACGATGCGGCTTCGTCGTCATCGTCGTCCGGAACTTCCGCGTCTTCGGCATTTGCCGCAGCGCCGCTACGGGCCAGCAGTTCGTAATGGTCGACAAGCTCGCGTTCCGAGAGGCCGCAGGACACGGCGTAGAGGATGCAGGGACCGGCCGACGCTTCTTTCAGACCAAAGTCGTTGCGGTGCAAAAGGTAGTAGGTCGTCACGCCGTCCAGCGGACGCTCACCCGATGCCGAATCGGACTGCCCGTGCGAGAGCACTCGGCCAACGACAAAGTCCACCACCATGCGCCGCACATGACTCAGGAAGTCCGCGACCGACATCAGCGCCCCGGGCTCGGATGCCCTCTTTACCACCGGATAGCGGCTGTACGCCTCCAGCGCCGGGCCGGTGGCAGCCCAGATAAAGTCGGGCCCGCGGATGCCGGCGTCCCAGAAATCGCGCAGCTTGGTGGTGATGCTGGACGCCATCTCCTTGAGCACCTGGGTGTCCCACCCGGCGTGGGCAAGCGGGTCGCGCTTTTTGCAGACCATCCACACCGACGACGCGAGTGCTGCCGACCCCTGTGCACGCATGCGCGCCGCTTGTTCGGTCTGTATGGGCCACGACCCATCGACGACAAAGCCCGCCCTGATGATGGCCGACACCAGTGTTTCCCAGGCGTCGGGATGCTTGTGTGCAAACACGATGACCAGGCGTCCTTCGGGGCGCAATGAGGTATGGCATGCCTTGAACGCCCTGGCCATGCCTTCTTCGTAGTTGCGCTTCGAAGCCCCCCGGTTGCCGCCAAAGCGCGACGCGTCGTCGATCAACTCACCGTCGTTGGCGTCGTTGCGCCACTTCGGCCCCAATGGGGCAGCAAACGCCTGCCGGTAGGCATCAGATACATCGGTCAGTTGTCGCCGATCCCAGACGTAGAAAAAGTCCATCAAGTCGGAGTACGGGATGGCGTCGTAGTACGGAGGGTCTGTCACGATGACGTCGAACGCACCCGCATCAGGGCATTCGATGGCGCTTTGATTGAGCACCGTCGGCACGGGCGCGACCGGGTTCGCGGCGCGCAAGAGGGTCTCGATGGACTCGGCAACAGCGTCCAGGCACATCCACCATCCACCACGAACATCGTTGATAGGCACCGCCTCGCTAAAGTCCCAGTTCATCGGAAGCGCAAAACGCACAAAGGTATGTCCGATCGCTTCAACGCTGGTGATCCACGCCAGGATGCTGGAGTTGAAGTCAAGCATTCGGTCAAACCCGCACTGCAAATACGCCGACAACGCCTCGATCTCGGCAGTTCCATATCCCTCCCCGGCAAGTTCCTCGCGCGCTTGCCCAATGGCACGCGCAAAGCTGCCCAGCGCAACCAATTGCCGGGGCGTGAAGAGTTTGTTCCACTGGTCGAGGCCGTAGAGAGGAACGCGGAAACCGGGTGCATCTGAGCCCGCCAACGGCTCAGTTGGAACACCGAATGGCACCTCGGAAAATACACGGTCAAGCTCTTGGTTGGCTGCACTAGCGATTTCGACCTCCAGGGTGGTTGGCAACCGGTATTCCTTTCCGTCCAACCCATCAACAACGACGGCTGTGATGACGCTACCCAAGCGACCTGCCCGTCCCTCAAGACGCAAGTCCTCCATCGTCATGATCGTTCCGCAACAGGGGCAAGTAACGCCCGAGCGGCTCATCGTTCCAGCGCTGAGCTTCTTATCGTGCTCGCGCCGCTGCGCCGCGTTGCTGCCCTGGACTTTGGCATCCATGTCGATTCCGAATTCCACCCCACTCCGGTCAGCGCGAGGCCGCATGGTCAGCACCACACGCTTGTTGTCCTTCTTTGCGAGCCATCGCGTCTTCAGCAGGGGAAGCTCGGCGCGGCACGCCTTGCAGCTGACCGTGCGTGCCCACAGGTAGGCGACCGTGGGTTTCGCAACCCAGCGCGGATTCGCGGGATTGTCCAGATGCGCGGCGTCGAATCCTGCATTCAGCAGTTCGACCTGGTGCCGACCAGCGTCGTCGATCGGCACCCGTTTCAGCGGCTCCTCCACATCAAGATGGACGCGCCGATACGGCTTGAGGGAGCAGTACTCGGCGTAGGTCGGGTAGAGCTTTGCGAGGTCCTTGCGCGCCCTGTCGAGAACCCGGCGACCCCATGCCCGGACATGCCAGACCAGGCCGGCCTGCATGAGATTGGCATCGACCTCTGCATGCTCCAGCAAGCTCAGGCTCTCGCCACGTTCCACCGTTTCCATCACGCTGGTCGGCGGCAGGACTGCATGCCGGGTCTTCGCGTCCCGGAGATGGCGCTTGATCTGCACCGGCGTCATCTCCTTTGCCTTGAGATAGTCGGTCATGAACGTCTCGTCCGCACCGACAAATGCGGGCAATGTCCGACGCATGTTCGCATGCCGCTGCGGATACTCCAAGGTGCACCGGAGCACCAACCACGCGACCGGATTAATGTCCACCGCCGTGACGTCGCAGCCCAGACGCATGGCCTCCAACGGAATGGCACCGCCGCCAGAGAACGGGTCCAGCACCTTGGGTTGACGGCCGTCGTAGACGCGCCGGATCTCGTCCCGGAACCAATCCATGTCCGGGCCAAGCTCGCGCCCCCAGTGCAAGACGCCTCCCTGGGTCTCCCACGCCTCAATTTCTTCGACGCGTCCGCTGGGCATCTTCTTTTTCTTCAGCGTCTTGTTCAGCGTGCCACCCAAGCGTTTGAGAATCTCGTCGCGCTTCTCCTTGTCTCCGGGATCCGGCAGCAGCGTGGCGATCAATGCCGCGCGGCTGGCCGCCAGGGGGCGACGTGCCGGCCAGATATGCAGTGTCGAGATATGCCCATGGCGCACGTTCTTCTCGTGTACCGATTCGATGGATGTCTGCTTGAGCGGAAAGGCGACTTCGATCAGGCGCTGCTTGTCTTTATCTTTATCGTTCATCTTGGGGCCTTGGGTTATCGTTATCGCCAGTGCGCCGGCCGCAGCAGCACAAAACCGTCCGCGCGCTGCACTGGGTCTGGAAACTGCGACGCCCTGAGTTTGGCCTCACCGATGGTGAAGTAGCCGGACGCGTTGTTGCACAACGCCGTCGAGTGACGGCGAGGTGGCTCTGCGATAACGACGCGCTTGGTCGGAAAGCGCTGGAGTACCTTGGACACGGGCGTCGTAAGATCGCTGTCCGCCGAGATGATCAGCGCGGTATCAAAACGATCGTCGAAGGCATCGGCCAACATTTGCACGGCGATGTTCACGTCGGTCATCTTTTCCTCGTAGTCCATCCACTGGGCGTGACACTGGCGGCACTGGCGCGGCTTGTCCAGATAGTGGCCGAAGTGCAGCGTCGTATCCGGCAGGGTTTGCAGCGCCTCGATGTAGAGGGATTGCCTGCGCATGGCCAGCCAGTAGTACCGACGCCACCCCTTGCTCCGAAGCCCGAAGTACAGGTTGAAGCCGTCGATGTAGGTGATGACGCGGTTCATGCCAGACCCATCCCCCGGAAGTCGGGTGTCGTTGACAACAGCCCCGGCACCTGTGATACATTGCGCGCTCAACCCCGCCGAAGATCGCATCTCCGGCCCGACGCCTCCCCCGTGGAGGCGTTTCTTTTTTCTGCTGTTCATTCGACAGCCTCCGATGCATTGGCAATCTCGCTGTACGCGATGGCGACGCTGCCGCGTGCCCTGGCAATCAGCTTCGCGAAGGGGTCCTGCACCCTGAGCAGGCGTGGCTGAACGCTCCCGCAGTCGAATACGGCGTAGAGCCAGTAGCGTTCGCGCAGGATGCAGGCGCGCGCCCATTCGTTCTCGGTCAATTCGATCGCGCCGACACCAACACGCCCCTTTACCTCGATGCCGCGCTCTTCCCGCGCGCGCCTGGACAGCAGGTCAAAGCCCGGGTAGTCGTTCAAGCCGGCCAGACGGGCCCTCGCAGGCGTGGAGACATCGCGCACATCAGCACCCTGGGCCGCTTCGAATGCAGTGGCCACTTCCACCGCAATGCGCTCGACTTCGGCATCCCGCGCCTTGATGTCCTCGGAGTCGGTGGAGGGCTGCACCAGCGCGCAGGCCAGCATCTCGACGTGACCCGGCTGAATCAGTTCGACCTCCCGCCGGGCCTGGAGCAGGGCCTGCTCACGGCGGTGGGCCAGACTCTTCTGCTGCGCCTTGATGCGATCGAGTTCCGCATGGGCGCTTCGGTGACCGTCGCGCGCCTTCCCGGTGAAGCGTTTGCGCGCTGCGGCCAGTTCCGACTCCTGGTAGTCGAACGCCCGCTGAAGGTACTCCCCGGTTTCCACGAGACGCGCGGTGGCGCTCATGCGTTGCAGTTCCGCCAGCTTGGCGAGCATGTCGCGCTGAATGTGTTCCTGCGCAGCCAGGCGCCACGTGTCGCTATGGGACAGGAAGACGACGCTTGCAGGGCTGGGCTTGGCCGTCGGCTTCAAAAGCAGCAGGTGTTCCACCGGTGTCTCGATCAGCCGCCCATCGGCGTATTGCCGAAGCCCGAGCAAGCGCTGCTCGATGGCGTCCGGACTATGGAAGGCCGGTAGCCCGGGATCGACGCCGCGCTCGACGCTGATGCGCGCCACATGGAACAGGTACGGGGCGCTGGCGCTGACGTCGGTGAAGATCGCCCCGCGCAGCGCCTGCTTGCGGGCGCTCTCGATGGCCATTGCCGAGAGGCGCTCG
This sequence comes from Verminephrobacter aporrectodeae subsp. tuberculatae, assembly GCF_026127385.1. Taxonomy (NCBI): domain Bacteria; kingdom Pseudomonadati; phylum Pseudomonadota; class Betaproteobacteria; order Burkholderiales; family Comamonadaceae; genus Verminephrobacter; species Verminephrobacter aporrectodeae. The sequence goes on along the minus strand of NZ_QZCX01000001.1, from coordinate 908,958 downwards.
AACACGGGTTCGCCGGGATGCAGGAAGATGGCGTCGCGCCCATCGTCAGGGCGGTACACCGTAAAGCGGTTGCGCGCGGACTCGGGGTAGGTTTCGAGCAAAGGAAGAATGCTGTCCAGCACCCCGGACTTGCGCGGCCGCATGAAGAAGTGCCCATCGAGATCTCCGACGAAATCGACGCCAATGACCGGGGCCGCATGTTCGAGGTAACGGCGAACATAGCCCGGCAGCAGGCGCCGCATTTCCTCGATGGCCATTGCCTCGCGAAGCCGGGGCAGGTCACCCAGCACGTCGCCGCCTGCGCCGTAGAGGGACGCCTCGCGCGCCTCGATGGCCCGGATCTGCTCCGGCGTCAGTTGACCGGCGAGTTCCAGGGCCTTCTTGTCCGCCGCGTCGTCGGACTCGACCGCGCGCTGGATGTAGTCGGTGATGGCCATGCCTTCGAAGATGCGGCCCACCACGTCGAACACCTTGTCGGAGCCCAGCTGCTTGCGGATCTCCTCCAGCTTGTCCAGCAGGGTCTTGATGACCCGGCCCTCGCGGGTCTTGCCCGCGACGAGGTTCACGATGGCGACGCGGTCGCGTTTTTGGCCATAGCGGTGAATCCGCCCCATGCGCTGCTCCAGCCGCGCGGGGTTCCAGGGCACATCGTAGTTGACCAGGATCCAGCAAAACTGCAGGTTGATGCCCTCGGCCGCTGCGTCGGTGCCGACGAAAAAGCGGGCGCCCTTGCCTTCGGCGTCGTGCGGTCTGCGAAAGCGTTCGACCTGGGCGTCGCGCTCCTCAAAACCCAGGCCGCCGTGAATGCTGGCCACCTGATCGGCATAGCCCATGCCCTCAAGGCGCCGGGTGAGGAATTCCAGCGTGTCCCGGTGTTCGGTGTAGATGATGACCTTCTGGTCGCGGTACTGAGGCGCTCGCAGCAGCTGTGCCATGCGCTCGAACTTCGACTCCTGGCCGCCCGCATGGACGGTTTCGGCGAGCACGATCAGTTCCTTCACTTGGCCACGTTCGTCCACAAGCTCGGCCAGGCTGGTGGCGATGAAGGCTCCGAGCGCTTCGGCCTCGCTCTCTTCATGCTCTTCTGCGCCAGCCGCCGACGTTTCCTCGTCCGCCGTCTTGGCGCTCAGAACGTCCAGCAAGCGCCCCTCGCGGACATTGCGATTCAGGCGCTCCTGCTGGCTGCGCAGCTCCTCTTCCGGCACCCGCCCGGACTGGATATCGTCGATCAGCGCATCGAGCTTCGCGAGGCGGTTCCGGAAGGAGCAGAGCAAGGCCCATGTGCTGCTGGCCATGCGCCGCTGGAACACGGTCATGGCAAACCGTGCGGCCTGCCGGTTCAGCAGGCGGGCCTGGTTGTAGTAGTGGCGGATGTAGGCCGTGGTGCGGTCGTACAGGGCCTGCTCGCTGAACTGGCCTTGCGCAAGCTCGTAGCTCACCGTGTCGCACAGTCGCTCGGGGTAGAGGGGCTTTCCGCGGAGGTCGAGCATTTCCTCCTTCACGCGGCGCACGAAATAGCGCTCGCGCGACGCGCGCGGGAAATTGGCAAACGCGGTTTCGGTGCTGAAGAGTTCGGGCTCCAGCAGTCGCCACAGGCAGTAGTAGGGGAACTCCTTGCCCATGTGCGGCGTTGCAGTGAGCAGCAACAGGTGGTGCGCGGCCCAGGGCATGCGCCACTGCGCAGGCAACTCACGCACGCCGGCAATCGCCTCGGCCAAGCGGTAGCGATCCGTCGGGCGAAACGATCCGTCCAGGTCGCGATGGGCCGAAAGCTTGTGCGCCTCGTCGAACACGACAAGGTCGTAGGGCGCGACCTGCGCGTCGCGCAGGGCGTCAAACAAGCGCGAAGCGCGCAGGCTATCGATGCTCACCACGATGAAATCGCTGCCGGGGCCAACAAAGGGATTGCCTTCCTTGGCGTCAGCGCCCGCCACGATCTTGAACCGCAGTTGGAACAGCTTGTGGAACTCGCGGTACCAGTTGCCCACCAGGCCAGCCGGGGCTACCACCATGGCGCGGCGGATCGTCCTGCGGGACAGGCTCTCCCGAACGTAGAGCCCCGTCATGATCGTCTTGCCGGCGCCGGCATCGTCAGCGAGCAAGAAACGCAGGCGGGGCTGAGGAAGCATCCGCTGGTAGACAGCGATGCGCTGATGCGGGAGCGGATCGATCTCGCTGATTTCCGTTGCGAACGCAGGATTGAACAGATGCCCGTAAGACAAGCGCTCCCCCTCAACCAGCACGCGCAGGGCGTTGGCATCGCCCTGGAAATCGAGCCGCTCAGGCTCCCGGTGCGTGGTCCGCGTGTCCCCGACCACCATCTCCCGGTCGGCCGCCTGCCCAAGCTCTTTTTCCGAAAACTGCTGCAGTTTCGCCAACCCCATCGCGGAGGGCCTGGATTGCCCGTTTTCCCAACGATTGAGCGTGACGAACGAGACGCCCAGCAGGTCTGCGAACTGCTGTTGGGTCAAGTCCATGGTCTTGCGCAGGTGGCGGATTTGGTCCGGTTTCATGCTGCATCGCGTGATCAATTTCCGTGTTTATATCACACGATATAAAGCGGGCGCAAATGGTCACCCGATGCGTGTTGCTGCCTTTGCGCCGAGTGATGCCCAATCCACCACCGGCACCGCCGCCGGCCAGCCGGCCGGAAAGCTGTGTACAGAGGTAAACCCCGCGCTCAGAAGTCAGATTCTGCTGACGTGAAATACATCCGTTTCATTTTGTGCTGCTATTTTGCGGGGCAGAACACGGGCGCCCAAAGAGTCGTGAAAAATACCCCCCGATCGCGGTGCCCGGCTTGCCCTGTTCCCTTGCGCCCAGGGTGTTGCGATGGACAGCCACGCCGGATGCGCGCGGTCCGGATGCGCCGGCCCAACTGGGCCAGTTGCTCGGCGGTTTGCATTGGAATCGGGGATTTGCCCATGGAATCAGGCGTTTATCCGCATATCACCTGTCATATCGGGAAAACTTTGTGGTGTCTGCGGGAAGCAATTCATTGCAGATTGATGCAGTCTGTCCTGGACGGCGCACCCATGATGGCGCGCCCATGTTGAACCACCAACGTCCTCTTGCATGCACCGCCCCACCGGGCGTTGGCAGGCGCTTGGGCCGCACGCCACTGCATCACCCGCATGCAGCAACGCACGCCACGGGCCCTGTTCACAGGGATAGAAGCCCAAACCCCAACCAACGCACGCCCCCCACGGGAGGAAAACCATGCCTGACAACACCACAATACCCACGATAGACGTTTCTGGCTGCAGCATCGAACCGGCCACTGTCGGAATCGGCCAAACCGCCACTGTCACCATCAAATTCACCACACCGGTGAAGGAACTCACCCCCGCCAAGATCATTCATTTCCCCGTGATCAACGTGAGCGCTATCCACCCCACCGACGGATACAGCGACACCTGGCAATTCACCATACCAGGACAGACCGACAACTCACTGAAAATAGACCAATCCGCCATCAAAGTGAACCTCCGTGACATGGTCGATCAATCCAACAACCACGGAGAGTCCTCCGAGGCGCTCACCGGCTTGACCTACACCATGGACCTCCTCCGGCCCACGATAAGCAGTGCCACGGTGAACGGTAACAAACTGGAGCTTACCTGGAGCGAAACGCTGAAGCTGCCGGACGATAAGAACCCTCTGACCAAAACGCCCTTCACTGTGTTCGTCGATGGCAAAGAACAGGGCATCGCCGATGGTGTGGTCGTGGATCCCACAAAAAATACCGTCACGCTGACACTGAACACCCCGGTACTCCAGCAACAGGTGGTGAAAGTCAACTACACCGACCCCAAGGCCAGTGACGACAAAACCGGCGTCATACAGGACCTCGCTGGCAACGACGCCGACACCGCCCTGGAAAAGTCCGTGACCAACAACACACCGGACATCAAGGCCCCGGTACTCATCACCTCCCCCAAGCCCACAGTCAACGGAAACACGCTGGTGCTTCACTACTCCGACGAAGATAGTGTCCGCCTGCACGAGGACACGCCGACAGGCAGTGGGGGCTTTACCGTGAGCAGCGACACCAAGAAGGAGTCCATCCCCGTCAACAGCGTCACCGTGAACGCAGCGGACAAGACCGTCACGCTGACGCTCAGCCGTCCGGCGGACTACCTTGAGACGGTGACCGTCAGCTACACCGCTCCCGGCGACCATATGGTGCGGGACGCGGCAGACCACGGCGCGGCGAACTTTACCAGCCAGTCCGTGGACAACATCACGAAAGACACCACCCCCCCGACGCTCATCACCGGGGACGGCCACGGCCCCACGGCCACCGGCGACCAGCTGACACTCAGCTACGAGGACCAGAGCCATCTCAACGGGATCGACCTGCGTGACGGCGCAGGCTTTACGGTCGCCACCAAGGACCCGACGGCCATCACCGTCTCGAAAGCCGTCGTCAATCCGGCGGACAAGACCGTCACGCTGACGCTGAGCCGCACCGTGGCCGACACGGAGACGCTGACCGTCAGCTACACCAAGCCCACGGGCAACGACGCGGCCGTGGTGCAGGATGTGGCAACGAACCCTGCGGCGAACTTCACCGACAAGCCCGTGACCGTCGAGAAAGACACCAGCCCCCCGTCGCTTATCACCGAGGGCGTCTATGCCCCCACGGTCAATGGCAAACAGCTGGTGCTTACCTATACCGATGCCAATCTCCTGGACGGCCAGCACATCGCACCCGCCTCGGCCTTTGCGGTGGACAGCAGCGCAAATGACGCCATCACCGTCAGCAAAGTCACCGTCACGGGAAGGACCGTCACCCTGGAACTCGACCGCGAAGTGGCTGGTGGCGAGGTGCTCGGGCTGAGTTACAACCAGCCTGCGACCGACGACCGGATACAGGACACGGGAAGCCACGACGCACCGGGCTTCGCAAACCAGGCCGTGACCAACAAGATCACGGACACCACGCCCCCGGTGTTCGAAAGCGCCACGGTCAACGGCAGCACCTTGACGCTGAGCTACACCGATGCGGGCTACCTGAACGCGGAGCGCCCCGCACCCGCCTCGGCCTTTGGGGTGAGCAGCAACGACCCTGCGGACGTCCACGTCAGCAAAGTCAGCATCATGGACAGGACCGTCACCCTGACGCTCGACCGCGAAGTGGCCAGCGGCGAGGTGGTCAAGCTGACCTACACCGCCCCGGCCGACACCGACCCCCTGGCCATACAGGATGCATCGAGCAACCACGCGATCAGCTTGGCGTCCACGGATGTGAAGAACTTCACACCCGCACCGCACCCCAATGTGCCGGGCACGGACAGCGACGGAGCTCCTGTCTCCCAGGAAGACCAGGCCGTCGGCCCCACGGGGGCAGTCACCGGCGACGGCAATGGGGACGGCATAGCAGACAGCCTCCAGGCGGCAGTCGGCTCGATCAGCGTCACGACGACCAACGCCGAGACGAGCAGCGATTCCAGCACCTCGCTCACCCTGGTGGCCGACAGCCAGGATGGGGATGTCAGCGCCAACAGCAAGGCCAGCATCACCAGCCTGGAGCAAAAGGCGACTCCCCCCGACCTGCCCCAGGCGCTGGAGACGCCGATCGAGCTGACGAGTTTCCAGGCCACGCTGGAGACTACCGGCAGCAGCGAGAGCTTCAGCCTGTTCGTGGACCCGACGACGCAGAGCAACGGCTACTGGATGCAGGACAGCACCGGCACCTGGGTGAACCTGACCAGCGAGCCTTACGGCGGCAAGATGGTGGCCGAAGGCGAGCGGCTGCGGCTGGACTTCTCGATTACCGATGGCGGGCAGTTCGACGCCGATGGCAAGGCCGATGGCGTCATCACCGCCCCGGGCGCCGCAGGGCATATGCCGCTGTCCATCGTGGGGCAGGCGCCGGATCTCGCGCAGGACGGGTTCTGGTTCTGAAGGCGGCCCCCTCCACGGGGGCTGCTCGGGCCGCTCCCGTTGCGCCCGGACCGCAGGCCGCCCATGGCGGCGCGGTGGCGGGACGGGCCCGGGCGCCGGGGAACTGTATATGGACGTAAACTTCTGGCGCAGAAGCCAGAATCCGCGCGCGCCTTCCCGGGCCTGCCGACCCGCACAGGGCGGTGCGAGGCTTCGCGCACCTTGCCGCCCATGCCGGGGGCGGCAACGGCGTCCAGCGGCGGGGCCAGGCCCAGCGCCCAAGGAACCGTAAAACACCCCGACTGCGGTGCCCGGTTTGCCCGGTTTCAGCGCGCGCGCAGGGTGCTGCGGTTGATCCCGGCCCTGTCCGCGAGCGCGGCCCCCGACCAGCCACGCCGGATGCACCTGACCCACCCGGACCTGCTGCTCGGCAGTCTGCGTCGGCATCGGGAATTTGCTTATGGAATCAGGCGTTGACCAGCACGACGCCTTCCCGATCCGGCAAATTTCATGTTACCCGTGGGAAGCAATTCATTGCGTACTGATGCACTCCATCCCGGACGCTGCATCCATGATGGCGTGCCCATGTTGACACCAGCATGGAACAACGCAAACCACGGGCCCTGTCCAAAAGGGTAGGCGCCCAAGCCTTGCAGGACTGCATACCGCCGTCCCCCGCACGGGCCCTGTGCACGAGAGGCAGGCGCCCAAACCCCAACCAACGCACGCCCACCCCGGGAGGAAAAAACCATGCCCAACAACATCAAACCCACGAACGAACCACTGGACGACAAGTCCCCAGCAGCCACGACGGCCTTCAAGACACTCGTCTATGACAAACACTGGGACTTTGCCGATCCGCTGGCCGGGGATGCCACCGCCGGCAACGTGGCGGACTCCATCCCGGCGTCCGCCGGCTTGAACTACGCCGGGGACCCCACCCGGTCCGCGGTGAACGGCGACAAGCCGGCTCTTTCCTGGAGCAGCATCTGGAAATTCATCACGCCGGCACCGACCCCCGACAGCCCATGGAATGACTCCGGCCCTGAGGCGAACCCCAACGGCGTGCTCGACGAGCACGAACCGCTGGCCGACAGGACCCCTGCGGCCACGACGGCCCTCAAGACACTCGCCTATGACCGACACGCGGACTTTGCCGATCCGGTGGTCGTGGATGCCACGGCCCAGGCCGTCAAGCAATTCACCTGGGCCATGTTCCTTTGCTTTGTTGGCCAAGTGGATACCACGGCCCACCAGACACCCACCACGTGGGCATGCCCGTGGGATGACCCCAACGGCAGGATCGACGAGGACGATCCGCTGTACAAGTTCCTTTGCTTTGTTCGCCAAATGGATGCCGCAGCCCAGCAGACACCCACCCCATGGGATGACTCCAACCCCAACGGCGGGATCGACGAGGACGAACCGCTGCACAAGTTCCTTTGCTTTGTTCGCCGGATGGATGTCGCAGCCCCCCAGACACCCAGCCCATGGGATGACTCCAACCCCAACAACGGGATCGGCAAGGACGAACCGCTGGACGACAAGACCCCCACGGCCAAAACGGACTTCAAGGTGCTCATCTACGACATCGACTGGAACTCTGTCAGTGATGTGTCCAACCGCATCGCACGGTATAACTTCGCCTCGGCGAACCCCATCAGCAGGATCTTCGAGAACGAACCGCTGGAAGACGGGATCCCTCCGCGCCCAACATCCTTCGCAGTGCTCATCAGTGATAGCAACCAGGCCGTTTCCGGTCTGGTGACCGTGGATGTCGCAGCCCGGATCCTCATCCCGTCGATACCGAACCCCAACGGCAGGATCGACAAGAACGCACCGCTGGACAATAAAACCTCTGCGACCAAGCCGGCCTTCAAGGTGCTCGTCTATGACAACAACGGGGACTTTGTCGATAAGGTGGCCGTGGATGCCATAGCCCAAACCATCACACTGGATGTGAACCCGGTGATGGCCAGCAACGTCTACTGGATGCAGGACAGCACCGGCGCTTGGATAAACCTGCGCAACCAGCTTTCCTGCTGCGAGATGGTGACGGAAAGCGAGCGACAGTGGCTGGACTTGCAGATCGCCAATGACTGGCCGCTCGACGTCGATGACGTCATCACCACCCCTGGCGCCGCAGGACATATTCCGCTGTCCCTCGTGGGGCAGGCGCCGGATCTGGCATCCGACGGGCTCTGGTTCTGAAAGCAAGCCTGGGGGCTGCCTGGGCCGCCCCCATTGCACCCGGACCGCAGACCGCCTCCAACCAACACATACATCACGGGAGGAAAAACCATGCCTGGCGAGATAAAACCCACGATAGACACTGCTGCTGACCCCATCGACCCCGCCGTTGTCGGAACTGGCCAATCCACCACGGCCCCTGCGGCCACGGCGGCCTTCAAGGTGCTTATCCACGACATCAACTGGGACTGCGTCGATCAGGTGCGCATAGACACCACCGCCCATACCGTCACGCAATCCATCGCGCCGGCAGCGAACCCCACCGGCGGGATCGACCAGGACGCACCGCTGGACGCCAGGAGCCCTGCAACCAAAACGGCCTTCAAGGTGCTCGTCTATGACAGCAACTGGGACTTTGTCGATCATGTGGCCGTGGACGCCATAGCCCAGACCGTCGTACTGAATGTGGGCTCGGCAACGAACAGCAACGACTACTGGGTGCAGGACAGCGCCGGCACTTGGGTGAACCTGGGCAAGGTGCCGCGCGCAGACGTGGTGGGGATGGCAAGCGAGCAGCTGTGGCGGGACTTCCAGATCGCCCATGGCGAGCCATGCGGCGCCGACGACGCCATCACCGCCCCTGGCCCCGCAGGGCAGGTGCCGCTGTCCCTCGTGGGGCAGGCGCCGGATCTGGCGCATGGCGGGCTCTGGCTCTGAAGGCCAGCCCGGGGGCTGCCTGGGCCGCCCCCGTTGCCCCCGGACCGCAAACCACGGGCCCTGTCCGCAGGGGACAGGCGCCCCAACCCCAACCAACACACACCCACCACGGGAGGAAAACCATGCCTGACAAGATAAAACCCACGATGGACACTTCTGCTCACCCCATCGATCCCACCGTTGCCGGAATCGGCGAATCCACCACGGTGCTCACCCTCAGATTCAGCGAGCCGGTGCAGAACGTCCGCTCCGACACGCTCGCCATCGGCCTGCAAGGTTTCGCTGGCACGGGGTCCCCCAGGACCAGCGCAAGCGCCAACACCCCCGACGCCAACGGCTACGGCGACATCTGGAAATTCACCATGTCGGCACCGAACTCCGACAGCCCATGGAATGGCTCCGCCCTGAAGGCGAACCTCGATGGCATGCTCGACAAGGACGAACCGCTGGGCGCCAAGACCCCTGCGGCCAAAACGGCCTTCCGGGTGCTCATCTATGACATCAACTGGGACTTTGTCGATCAGGTGGCCATGGGCACCACGGCCCGGACCCCCACGCAATCCACCCTGTCGGCAGCGAAGCCCGACGGCGTGATCGACCAGGACAAACCGCTGGGCGCCAGAACCCCTGCGGCCCAAACGGCCTTCAACACGCCCGTCCAAGTCAGAAACCACTGGGACTACTTTGTCGATCAGGTGGTCGGAGATGCCCCAGCGGCCCGGCCCGCCACGCAATCCACCCTCCTGTCGGTACTGAACCCCGACGGCCCATGGAATGACTCCGGCATCGAGGCGAACCCGGGCGGCGTGATCGACCAGGGCGCGCCGCTGGACGATGAGACCCCTGCGGCCAAAGCGGTCTTCAAGGTGCTCGTCTACGACACCGACTGGAGCCTTGCCGACAAGCTGGTCGTGGACGCCACGGCCCAGGCCGTCACACTGAACGTGGACCCGGCGACGAGCAACGACTACTGGGTGCAGAACAACGTCGGCACCTGGCTGAACCTGACCAGCACGCTGTACGGCGGCAAGATGGTGATCGAAGGCGGGCGGCTGCGGCTGGACTTCCCGACCCCCGATGGCGGGCCACTCGACGCTGACGGCGCCGCAGGGCATGCGCCGCTGTCCCTCATGGGGCAGGTGCTGGATTCGGCGCATGGCGGGTTCTGGCTCTGAAGACGAGCCCTCCTCAGGGGGCTGCCAGGGCCGCCCCCGTTGCACCCGGACCGTATGCCCCCCACGGGGGGCAGGCGCCCAAACCCCAACCAACACACCCACCACGAGGGGAAAACCATGCCTGACGAAATAAAGCCCACGATGGGCACTTCTGCTGGCCACATCGACCCCGCCGTTGCCGAGGCGAACCCCACCGGCGTGACCGACCAGGACGAACCGCTGGACGGCAAGGCCCCCGCGGCCACGGCGACCTTCTTCAAGGTGCTCATCCATGACATCAATTGGGACTTTGTCGATAAGGTGGTCGTGGGGGGCAGCACGGCCCGGGCCGTCCCGCAATCGACCCCGTCGGCACGGAACCCCGACAGCCCATGGAATGCCTTCGGCCTTGAGGCGATCCCCAACGGCGTGATCGCGAAGAACAAACCGCTGGACGACGAATCCCCTGCGGCCACAACGGCCTTCATGGTGCTCGTCTACGACAAGGACTGGGACTTTGTCGCCAAGGTGGTCGTGGCTGCGACCGCCCGGATCGTCACACTGCATGCGAACCCGGCGACGAGCAACGACTACTGGGCGCAGGACGGCGCCGGCACCTGGGTGAACCTGAGCAGCGCGCGCTACGACAGCAAGATGATGATCGAAGGTGGGCAGCTGCGTCTGGACATCCCGACGATCCATGGCGGGCCATTCGACGCCGGCCGCGCCGCTGTCCCTCGTGGGGCAGGCGCCGGACCTGCCGCATGACGACGGGTTCTGGTTCTGAGGGCCACCCACGGGGGCCGGGCGGCGGGATGGGCTTGCGCACCCGGCGCCCATCCCTGTCTATGGCCGCCCCCGGCCCGAGCGCGTCGAGCCGGGGTCCAGGAAATGCTGTTTGAAATAGTTCCGGAACGCCGTCATCGCGGGGGAAAAATCGATGCCCTGTTTCCAGCCCAGGCCGACGTTCATGGGCGGGATTTCGTCGCGCAGATTGATGGTCTCGATGCGCCGGCCCTCAAGCGACCAAGGCCGATACACCATGTCGGAGAGGATGCTCACGCCCATGCCGTTGGCCACCATGCTGCGCGCGGCCTCGACCGAGCTGGTGCGCAAGCGGATATCCGGTTGCAGGGGGGTCTGGCTCCAGTACTTGAGCGCCGCCGCGGCGGCCTCGTCAACGGTGAGCATGACGTAAGGCTCCTTGGCCACGTCGGCGAGCGTGACCTCGGGATTCTTCAGCAGGTGGTGCTTGCTGCAAACCCACAGCCGGCGGTGCGAGCCAAAGAAAGTCTCGATCGAGAGTTCCGTCAAAGCGACGTTCGAGGTCAGCATCAGGCCCATGTCGTAGCGCCGGGTGACCAAGCCCTCCTCAATGTCTTGGCGCACCGCTTCGTGCACCTTGACGTGGATGTGCGGGTGCAGTTGGGCAAAGCGCTGCAAGTGGTGCGGGAGGAAGTAACCCAGAACCGTGTAGCTCGCCGCAATCGTCAACCGGCCTTCGACGGCGGTTTCCTCGTTGGGCATGCGTTCCGCCGCGTCGATGGCGGCCAGAACCGCGTAAGCGTGGCTCAGAAAGCGCCGGCCCGCGTGGGTCAACTCAACCCCGTGCGCATGGCGCTCGAACAGGGATTGATTGAGCATCTCCTCGATTTCGCGCACCGAGGTCGTGACCGCCGACTGCGAGATGTTCAGCTGCACCGCCGCCTGCGAGATGCGGCCCACCTCGGCGACCGCGGTGAAGTATTTGAGTTGCCGAATTGTCAGCGCCATTGCGAAGCGGGTCCGAAGCCGGGGGGAATCTGATTTTCTGAAAAGCCTGTGAGTATTCGAACAAAAAGCGGACAGAAACCCTGGGGTAAACCACTAAATTTCCCGCTGGGCACATTGCTTTTTCAGATAGGACAGCATCTGAATTAAATACTTTTCAGCGGCTTGCGGGGAGCCTATTCTTTGCCATCGTTGCATTGATCGAGTCAACCCGGCCGATCGCACAGCGGTATTCAACACGCAGGCCGAACCCGTGAAGAAAACGCAAATCGATCTGAACTCCGACATGGGCGAGGGCTTTGGCCCCTGGACCATTGGTGACGGCGTGGACGAGCAGCTGATGCCGCTCATCAGCTCGGCGAATATCGCCACGGGCTTTCACGCGGGCGACCCGAACATCATGCGCAAGACGGTCGGCATGGCGCGCCAGCACGGGGTCGGTATCGGCGCCCATCCGGGCCTGCGCGATCGGCAGGGTTTTGGCCGGCGCCACATCGACGCGCCGGCGCACGAGTTGCTCCACGACATGCTCTACCAGCTGGGAGCGCTGCGCGAATTCGCGCGCCTGGAGGGGCTCGCGCTGCAACACATCAAGCCCCATGGTGCGCTGTACATGCACGTGGCGCGCGACGAGGCGCTGGCGCTGGCGCTGGTCGAGGCGCTGCAGCGGATCGACCCCGGGCTGTACCTCTACTGCATGGACGGCTCCACCGTGCACCGCGTCGCGCAGGCGCTGGGGCAGCCGGTGGTGCGGGAGTTCTACGCCGACCGCGACTACGACCAGAGCGGCTCCATGGTCTTCACGCGCCGCGTCGCGGCCCTCGACCCCGAGCGCGTGGCCCGGAAGGTGGCGCGCGCCTGCACCGAGGGCCTGGTGCACACGGTCGAGGGACGCGACATCTCCGTCGCGTTCGATTCGGTATGCATTCACAGCGACACGCCCGGCGCGCTCGATCTGCTGCGTGCGACGCGGCGCGCCCTGGACGAGAAACAGATTCGCGTCGTCGGCGCCAACATGCTGGCGCTCGCCTGAGCCCTGCGCGTCACCCCCCATTCCCAGGAGACACCGATGGCCACTGCGCATGAGATTCTGAGCCCCCTGCCGGGCACCTTCTACCGCCGCCCCTCGCCCGACGCGCCGCCCTACAAATCGGAGGGCGACGCGGTCGCCGTGGACGAGGTGCTGGGCCTGGTCGAGGTGATGAAGCAGTTCAGCGAAATCCGGGCCGAGGTCGCGGGCCGCATGGGCCCGTTCCTGGTCGAGGACGGCGACCCCGTCGAACCGGGGCAGTTGCTCGCGACCATCGCAGTCGCATGAGGCAGGGCCGCACCATGCCCGCGCGCTTCGACAAGCTGCTCATCGCCAACCGGGGCGAGATCGCGGTGCGCATCGTCCGCGCTGCGCAGGAACTGGGCCTGCGCACGGTCGCCGTCTACAGCGACGCAGACGCGCAGGGCCTGGCCGTGCAGATGGCCGACGAGGCCGTGCGCATTGGCCCCGCGCCTGCGGGCAAAAGCTATTTGAACGCCGAGGCGATCGTGCAGGCCGCGCTGCAAAGCGGCGCCGGCGCGGTGCATCCGGGCTATGGGTTTCTCTCCGAGAACGCCGACTTCGCGCAACGTGTCGAGGCCGCCGGCCTGGTCTTCGTCGGGCCGGCGCCGCATTCCATCCGCAGCATGGGCGACAAGGCTGCGGCGCGCGCTGCGGCGCTGCGTGCCGGGGTCGTGACCGTTGCGGGCAGCGAGGGGGTCGTCGCCGACGCGGAGCATGCCGTGGCGGTGGCCGCGGGCATCGGTTATCCGATCATGCTCAAGGCCTCGGCCGGCGGGGGCGGGCGGGGAATCCGCGTGGCGCACGACGCGTCCGCGCTGCGCCAGCAGTTCGCCACGGCGAGCGCCGAGGCCCAGGCGGCCTTTGGCAATGGCGCGGTTTACCTGGAGCGCTTCGTGCGCCATGCGCGCCACGTCGAGGTGCAGATCCTCGGCGACGGCGAGCGCGTGGTGCATTGCTTCGAGCGCGAATGCTCGTTGCAGCGCCGGCGCCAGAAGGTCTGGGAAGAGGCGCCGTCGGTTGCGCTCGACGCGCCGGCGCGCGCAGCGCTGTGCGCGTCGGCGCTGCGCCTGGCGCAGGCCGTCGCCTACCGCGGCGCGGCCACTCTGGAGTACCTCTACGACAGCGACGCGCAGGAGTTTTTCTTTATCGAGATGAACACGCGCATCCAGGTCGAGCACCCGGTCACGGAGATGCTCACCGGCGTGGACCTCGTCAAGGAAATGATCTGCATCGCCCTGGGCGAGCCCCTGCGCCTGCGGCAGGAGGACATCCGCCCCGCCGGTGCGGCGATCGAGGTGCGCATCAACGCGGAAAACGCCGCCAAGGGCTTTATGCCAAGCCCGGGCGTGGTGTCGAAGCTGGTCGTCCCCGGAGGCCCCGGCGTGCGCTTCGACTCCATGCTGTTTCCGGGCTGCACGGTGCCCGCGTACTACGACTCGCTGCTCGGCAAATTGATCGTGCACGACCGCGACCGTCCGAGCGCCCTGGCGCGCATGCGCCGCGCGCTGAATGAGCTGCGCATCGACGGCGTCCAGACCACGATCGCGCTGCACCAGGCGCTGTGCGAGGACGCGCAGGTGGCTGCGGCCGACTTCCATACCGGCTTTCTGGAAAGCTGGCTCGAAACGCATCCGCTGGCCACCAGCACTGCACGCCTGGAGAAAGCCGCATGACTGCCATGACCCTGCCCCCCGCGCGCTATAGCTTTGGCGGTGACGAGCATCTGTTCGTCGAAATCAGCGAAGAGATGTCGCTGCCGGCGTTTTTCAAAAGCATGGCGATCTGCAACGCCCTGCGCCAGCGGGCGCTGCCGGGGGTGAGCGAGATCTGCCCGGCGAACGCCGCCTATTTGCTGCGTTTCGATCCCGACCTGATGGCACCCCGGGAACTGCTGGCCACGCTGCAACAGATCGAGGCCGGCCTGGGCGCGGCGGACCTGCATCTGCGCACGCGCATCGTCGAGATCCCCGTGTTCTACGGCGACCCGTGGACGCACGAGACGCTGATGCGTTTTCGTGAACGGCACCAGGACCCGAACAGCACGGATATCGAATACGCGGCGCGCATCAACCACCTCGCGTCGGTCGAGGCCTTCATCGACGCGCATTCCAGCGCGCCCTGGTTCGTCTCCATGGTGGGCTTCGTCGCGGGTCTGCCGTTTCTCTACCAGATGGTCGAGCGCCAGCGGCAGCTGCAAGTGCCCAAGTACCTGCGCCCACGCACCGACACACCGCGGCTGACGCTGGGCCACGGCGGCTGCTTTGGCTGCATTTATTCGGTGCGCGGCGCAGGCGGCTACCAGATGCTGGGCGTGACCCCGGCGCCGATCTTCGACCCCGCGCAGAGCCTGTCGTACTTCAAGGACCTGATGGTGTTCTTCCAACCCGGCGACATCGTCAAATTCAAACCCATAGACGCCGCCGAGTACGCGCGCCAGGTGCAGCAGGTCGAGTCCCGCGACTACCAGCTGCGCATTCGGCCGGTGGCGTTCTCGCTACCGGACTTCATGGCCGACCCGGACGGCTACAACCAACAACTGCTGAAGGTGCTCCATGGCGATTGAAGTCATCAAGCCCGGGCTTGCAAGCAGCGTGCAGGACGCAGGGCGCCCCGGTTTCTACCACCTGGGGATTCCCCTTTCGGGCGCCCTGGACCAGCAAAGCTATCTGCTGGCGAACCTGCTGGTGGGCAATGCGGCCGACGCGGCGGTCATCGAATGCACCCTGCTCGGGCCGGAACTGCGCTTTCATGCGCCCGCCATCGTCGCGGTCACGGGGGCCGAAGCCGCGGTGCTCGTCGATGGCCAGGACATGCCGCGCAACGAGTCGTTTGCCGTCCCGGCGGGCACCCGGTTGGGCTTTGGCTTCATGAAGCTGGGCGCGCGCTGCTTTATCGCCGTCGCAGGCGGTATCGACGTTCCCCGGGTGCTCGGCAGCCGCTCCACCTATGGCCTGGGCGCGTTTGGCGGATTCCAGGGGCGCAGGCTGCTCGCCGGCGACCGGCTGCCGTTGGGCGAGCGCTCCCCGCACGCACGCGCGGGGCGGCGCGCGCAGGCGCAATGGCTGCCGGCGCTGGCCAAGGAGGTGCCGCTGCGCGTGCTGCCGGGCCTGTACTTTCATCGCCTGCAAGAAGCCTCGGCGGCGGGCTTTTTTGCCGACACCTGGACCGTGGCTTCCGAGGCCGACCGCATCGGCTACCGCTGCAAGGGCGGCCGGCCCTTGCAGTTCCATGCGCGCACGCCCCCTTTCGGCGCGGGCGCCGACCCGTCGAACATCGTCGATGCGGGCTACCCCTATGGGTCCATCCAGGTTCCCGGCGGGAGCGAGCCGATCATCCTGCACCGCGACGCCGTCTCCGGCGGCGGCTACGCAATGATCGGCACCGTGATCAGCGCAGACATGGATCGCATCGCGCAGATGCAGCCGAACAACCAGGCGCGCTTCGTCGCGGTCGATATGGCGCAGGCGCTCGAGGCCCGCGCCGAGCGCAGCCGACGCCTCCAGCAAATGCGCGACGCGCTGACGCACTGAGCGGCGCAAACCCTTTGTTCCGGTGGCCAATCACCCCGCATGCCCGGGGTCGCGTGCAGCGGGCATTCCGGATATCTCTCTTTTCTGTTGCCAACCCAAGGAGCCCACCGTGACCCTGTCTTCCACGCGCATTGCATTCCTCACCGGATCGCTCGCTGCGGCCCTGCTCGGGCACGGCGCGGCCTTCGCCGACGACTGGTTTCCGTACCAGGCCGAAGCGACCGAGCCGGCGTTCTCGGCGACCGGGAAGAAAACCCCCATCGACTACATGCCGCTGGCCAAGGCGGCAAAGAAATGGGACATCTGCGTGTCGTTCCCGCACATGAAGGACGCCTATTGGCTGGGCGTCGATTACGGCATCGCAGAGGAGTCCAGGCGCCTGGGCGTGAAGATGCAACTGGCCGACGCGGGCGGCTACACCAACCTGGCCAAGCAGATTTCCCAGATCGAAGACTGCGTCGCGCGCGGCGCGCAGGCCGTGGTGATTGGCGCGATCTCGGGCGACGGCCTGGGCAATGTGCTCAAGACCGTGGCCGCGAAGAAGCTGCCGATCATCGATCTGGTGAACGGCATGAACGCGCCCGAGGTCTCGGCCAAGTCCCTGGTCTCGTTCTACACCATGGGCCAGTCCACGGGCGAATACCTGGCGAAAAAGCACCCCGCGGGTTCGCCCGCCGTCAAAGTGGGCTGGTTCCCCGGCCCCGCCGGGGCCGCCTGGGTCGAGGCCGCGCACAAGGGCTTCATGGACGCGGTCAAGGGGAGCGCCGTCGTGGTGCTCGATCCGAAATACGGCGACACCGGCAAGGAGGTGCAGGCGAAACTCGTCGAAGACGTTCTGCAGGGCAACCCCGACCTGGCCTACGTGGCCGGCACGGCCGTGACCGCCGAAGCGGCGAGCGGAATCCTGCGCGCGCGCAAGCTCGACACGAAGGTGCAGCTGCTGTCGTTCTACATGACCCCGGGCGTCTACGAGGGCATACAAAAGGGGCGCATCGTTGCCGCGCCCGCCGACTCCATGGTCATCCAGGGCCGCATCGCCATCGACCAAGCCGTGCGCCTGCTCGAGGGCCGGGCAGTGCACAAACACGTGGGGCCGAAAATCTTCGTCGTCGACAGCGCCAACCTCAAGAGCGTGAAGCTCACGGACATCCTGCCGCCCGTCGGTTTCAAACCGGTTTTTGAAGTCCAGTGAGCACGGGGCCGGCCATGCACGCCGATCCGGTCTTGCTGGAAACCGTCGCGCTGAGCAAGCAATACCCCGGCGTGCTCGCGCTCGACGCGGTGGACTTTGACCTCCGGGCCGGCGAGGTGCATGTTCTGTTCGGCGAAAACGGCGCCGGAAAATCGACCCTGATCGCGCTGCTCGCCGGGGCCGCAACGCCCAGCAGTGGCGCGATCCGCATGCACGGCGTGCGCGTGCAATTCGCCAGCGTGCACGACGCGCGCCGGCACGGCATCAGCGCCGTGTTTCAGGAGTTCTCGCTGGTTCCGACCCTCTCGGTGGCGCAGAACCTGGGCCTGGGCGACGAGCCGTCGCGCCGCGGTCTGCTCGACTGCGCGGCGCTGAACGCGCGCGCCCGCACGGTGCTCGCCGAGCTCGACTTCGACATCGACTGCGCGGAGCCGGTCTCGGGCCTGACGCGGGCCCAGCAGCAGATGCTCGAGATCGCCAAGGGCCTGCACAGGAACGCCTCGGTGCTGATCTTCGACGAGCCCACGGCGTCGCTGACGGACAAGGAGACGCAGCGCCTGTTCGCGCTCATCGCGCAGCTCAAGGCGCAGCGCGCGGGAATCGTCTACATCTCGCACCGCATGCAGGAGATCGCGCAGATTGCCGACCGGGTCACGGTGCTGCGCGACGGAAAGAAAATCACCACCGTCGATGCGCGCGCCGTGCGCACCGATGAACTCATCGAGTTGATGAGCGGGCGCGCCATCGCGCAGATCTACCCCGACATCGCGCACAGGCCCGGCGATACGGTGCTCGAAGTCACGGGACTGGCTTCGCCCAACGGGGTTCGCAACGCCAGCCTCAGCGTGCGGCGCGGCGAGGTCGTCGGCGTCGCGGGCCTCGTGGGCTGCGGGAAATCCGGACTGTTTCGTGCGATCTACGGCCTGGATCGGGTCAGCGCGGGGCAGGTGCGCTTCCAGGGGCGGCTTTGCACCGGCGCATCGGTGCGCGAGATGCTGCGCGCGGGGCTCTTCTACCTGCCCGCGGACCGCAAGAGCGAGGGCCTGGTGCCGGGTTTCAGCGCCCACGCGAACATCATCCTGCCCCTGCTGAGCGGCCCCCTGCGCGGCTGCGGCGGCTGGCTGCGGCAGCGACTCGGCCGGCATTTGTCGGTGCAGGCGGCGCAGCAGGTGGCCCTGGCGCCCCGCAACCTCGACAAGTCCGTGGCCCTGCTCTCGGGCGGAAACCAGCAGAAGGTGCTGTTCGCCAAGGGCCTGACGCGCGCTGCCGCGCTGTACGTGTTCGACGAACCCACCGTGGGCGTGGACGCGGGCACGCGCAGCGCGCTCTACCGGGTGATTCAAACGCTGTGCGAGGGCGGCGCGGCGGTCGTCGTCGTCTCGTCCGACCTGCCCGAAGTGCTGCACCTGAGCCACCGCGTCTACGTGATGCGGCAGGGCGAGATCGCCGGCGAACTCTGCGGCGACGCGATCGACGAATCCGCCGTGCTTGGTCTGTTTTTTTGAATCCAGCGAAAGCCCTTCATGCGCCCCGCCCCCCCGCTGAATCCGTCCGCCGCGCCGCCAAGCCGTGCCGCGCGCCTGCTGAACCCATGCCGCGTCCTTTTCCTGCGCCTGGGTGTGCTGCCCTTCATGCTGCTCATCGCCTGCGTGGTTTTCAGCACGCTGTCGGAGCAGTTTCTCAGCGGGCACAACCTGACGAACCTGCTGCGGCAATCGGTCTATCTGATCCTGGTTGCGCTCGGCCAGATGCTGGCCCTGGTCACCGGCGGCTTCGACCTCTCGGTGGGAACCGTGATGGCCATCACCTCGGTGGTCTCGGCGCTGGTGATGCAAAGCCTTGGCGTCGCCCTGCCCGACGCCGCCTGGCTGGTCATCGCAGCCGGCTGCGCCTGCGGGCTGCTCGCCGGACTCGCGCTCGGCCTGGTGAACGGAATGGGCGTGGCGCTGGTCGGCGTGTCGCCCTTCATCATGACCTTGGGCGTGCAATCCATCGGCTTCGGCGTTGCCTTGTTCCTCACGGGCGGGGTGCCCGTTTCCGGCCTGCCCGGCGAATTCAGCGAACTGTTCGGCTTCGGCTCCTGGCTCGGGGTGCCCGTGCCGGTTCTCGTGACCGCCGTGTGCGTCGTCGGCATGGGGGTTCTGATGCGCCGGCTGCCGATCGGAACGCATCTGCTCGCGGTGGGCGGCAACGCCAAGGCGGCCGCGCTTTCCGGGATCGACACCCGCCGGGTGCTGCTCGTGGCCTATTTGCTGTGCTCCGCACTCGCGGCGATCAGCGGCCTGCTGCTGACGGCGCGCGTCGAGACGGGCGAGGCGAATCTGGGCGGCAGTGTCGCCCTGGAATCCATCGCCGCCTGCGTGATCGCCGGCGTGAGCCTGCGCGGCGGAGTCGGCCGTGTGTCCAACGTGGTGCTCGGCGCCATCTTCATCGGGCTGGTGCAAAACGGCATGAACCTCGCGAACGTCGGCTCGTACCTGCAAATGGTCGTTCTCGGCGCGCTGCTGATCGTCGCCGTGGTGGCAGACCAGATCCGCCACCGCATGGTCCTGCCGGGATAGGCGCGGGCGTTTGCAGACTGGCTGCCCCGCTCAGATCGTCATTCCCCCGTCGCACGCATAGGCATTGCCGGTGCAAAACGCCGATTCGTCGGACGCAAGGAACACCGCCAGCGGCGCGATCTCCTGCGCCGTGGCCAGCCGGCCCATGGGCTGGCGCGCGATGAAGTCCTTGCGCGCCTGCACCGGATCGGCAAAGGCATTGATGCGCTCGGCCAGCGAGGGCGTGTCCACCGTCCCCGGGCACAGCGCATTGCAGCGGATGCCCCGGGTGACGAAGTCGGCGGCGATCGCCTTGGTCATGCCGATCACCGCCGCCTTCGACGCGCCGTAGACAAAGCGCATCGGCAGGCCGCGGATCGACGAAGCGATCGAAGCGATGTTGATGATCGAACCGGACGCGCCGGTCCTGGCGTGGTTCTCCAGCATGGCGGGCAGAAAGGCCTGGGCCATTTTCCATTGCGCGCGCACATTCAGCCGGAAGGCCAGGTCCCATTCCTCGTCGCTCGCGTCCAGCGCCGTCCCGTGGTGGACAAAGCCGGTGCAGTTGAGCAGCACCTGGATGGTCCCCACTTCCTTGGCGCGGGCGCTGATGGCCGCGTCGTCGAGCGCGTCGAGCCTGCGCGTGCTGACGTTGGGAACGCCGGCGTAGCCCTCGAGCAGCTTTTCATCGACGTCGGTGGCCCAGACCTGGGCACCTTCGGCGGCAAAGGCCAGCGCGCAGGCGCGGCCAATGCCTTGGCCAGCGGCGGTGACGAATGCGGTTTTGCCGGCGAGTCTTTGGGTCAATTTTGTCTCCTCAATGTTTTTGGCAAGCCGCCCTGGGGGCGGCCGGAGGGAGTATCCACGATTGCCGCGCGGAGGTCGATTGCCCGATGCGCGGCTGATTCCGGAGCGCCGCCAACGCTGAAAGCCAGGATGACTTGCCGTCCATGCTGGATCGCTTCCCCGATCAGTAGCCCGCCTCTTTTTGGTGTCGGAAGGCCAGAACGTACACCGCATCATCGACTGGATCATGGCGGTACAAGGCCACATAGCCGGAATCCCCGAAGGCAATCACCAACTCGCGCAGTTCTGGTGCCTGCGGGAACGGTCGGCCCACGTCAGGGGCCGATTCCAGCAGCAGGAACTGCTTGTCAATGGTCAGGCCGGCCCGCCTGGCAGCTTGCGGGGCCTTGACGGCCAGAAACCGCCGGCATCGCTCCAGGCCCTGCGCGGCACCTTCCACGGCGATTACTTGTGGCACTCGGGCACCACCCTTTCGCCATCCGTGCCCCAGGTGTTCAGCCAAGTGCGGACTTCATGCCCGGTCAGGTGCTGGCCGGTTTCCTGATAGGCCGTCCAGGACGCCAAGGCTTCTTGTTTGAAGCGCTCGCGCGCTTCCTCACGATCGACGTACTGTTCGATCGCTTCAAGCATGATCCAGTGGGGCGAGCGGCGACGTTGGCTGGCGAGGTGCTGAACGCGACCTTTGAGTGTGTCGTCAATCTTGAGGGACGTTGCCATAGTGAGCCTTTATCACACAGTAATACCTGGTGATAATGTAGCTCATTTCCGCACCCGATTCCACCCTTTCCGGGTTGTTGCGCAGCATGGCAGTGGTTCGATGCATCGAACCTTTTTCCCTGCTGGCGCTGGCCGTATGGGGCTTGGCGCCTTGGCTGCGGTCACTCCGGGTGCTCAAGCGCTTGCAGAACCAACCGGGCCACCTGCGCAGAAGATGCGGGGTTTTGCCCTGTGACCAAGGCGCCGTCCCGAACGGCGAAACTGGCCCAGTTGGGGGCCTTCTCGAAGCGTCCACCCAGTTCGCGCAGACGCGATTCGAGCCGAAACGGAACCACGTTGCTCAGACCGGCCGCCTCCTCTTCGTCGTCAGTAAAGGAGTTGACACGCTTGCCGGAGACCATCGGGCGACCATCGGCTACGCGCGCGCTCACCAGCGCGGCCACGCCGTGGCAGACGGCGCCAATGACCTTGCATTGAGGAAAGACTGTATGTGCAGTTGTTTGCACGCTCCACCAGACAAGTTAAGTTGAAGATGAGGGGGATGCTGAGTCGTTACCGCCCACGCTCTTGTCGCCTATCAACGCAAGAATGTCCTCGTCGAAAATCTCGCTCTTGTGATCCGCCAGTTCCTTGAAGCGCGTGAACGCCGCATTCACCTCCGTCTCGCTGCCCAGACCCACGCCCAATTCCAGCAGGCGCTGCTTGAATGCGCTGCGACCGCTGAGTTTGCCCAGAACGATCTTGTTGGTGCTCCAGCCCACATCTTCCGCACGCATGATCTCGTAGGTATCGCGCGCCTTGAGCACACCGTCTTGGTGAATCCCGCTCGCATGGGCAAACGCATTCGCGCCCACCACGGCTTTGTTCGGCTGCACCACAAGGCCCGTGGTTTGGCTGACCATGCGGCTGGTAGCGACGATGTGTCGAATGTCGATTCTCAGGTCCAGGTCAAAATAGTCGCGGCGCGTCTTCACGGCCATCACCACTTCTTCGAGCGAACAATTACCCGCGCGCTCGCCCAAGCCGTTGATCGTGCATTCCACTTGGCGCGCACCGCCAATCTGCACGCCTGCCAGTGAGTTCGCCACCGCCATTCCCAGGTCGTTGTGACAATGCACGGACCAGATCGCCTTGTCGCTGTTGGGAATGCGCTCACGCAGTGTCTTAATGAGATTTCCGTACAACTCGGGAACGGCGTAGCCGACTGTGTCGGGCACATTGATCGTCGTGGCACCCTCGGCGATCACCGCTTCGAGCACGCGGCACAGAAAGTCCGGGTCGCTACGGTAACCGTCCTCGGAGCAGAATTCAATGTCGCCCACGAGGTTACGCGCGAAGCGCACGGACTGTCGGGACTGCTCGAGCACCTGCTCCGGCGTCATACGCAGTTTCTTTTCCATGTGCAGCGCGGAGGTAGCAATGAAGATATGGATGCGTGCCTGGGCCGCACCCGCGAGGGCTTGCGCGGCGCGCGAAATGTCGCGGTCATTGGCACGCGCGAGCGAGCAGATGGTCGATTCGCGGATCGCATTCGCGATCGCTTGGACGGCCTCGAAATCCCCGTTCGAACTGACGGCAAAACCAGCCTCGATTACATCCACCTTCAGGCGTTCGAGTTGGCGTGCGATGCGCAGTTTTTCATCCTTGGTCATCAAAACGCCGGGGGATTGCTCACCATCGCGTAAGGTGGTGTCGAAAATGATCAGTTTGTCCGCCATGTCGTTCTCCTAGTACAAGTGCCTGCCCGTTTTGACCTTGCTGTGCTTGGTTCCTGCGGACCGCCTATCGAAACAGCGATGAAATCAGCAGGTAACTTGGTAAACATATCAAAAGGGCCAAGTTGGGCTTTCGACTCCAAAGGGTAATGATAAAAGACAGAAAGACCACGATAACCTTCAACAGGTCTTCAAAAATGATATGCCCGGAGAATAGATCGTCGCGCGTTCCATAGAGCGATCCATATATGATTCCACCCATCACGATGGCAGATGCGTAGTTGAAGAAGCGCACCGCCGGTCCGCTGATGTCCAACTCGATCCGACGCAGCAACAAAAAGGGCGAAACCCGCAGCAGCCAAGATAAACCGCCACTGACTAAAATCGCAATCCATATATCCATTGTTTGTCAGCGTCGCCGCCCCTGTTTCTCAAAGCCGGTTTCGCAGGCCACAAAGATGGCCGCCAAGCCGAGTGGAAGAACGATGGCTTGCCAAGAACCAAACCAATGCATGGCAATCGGCGTCAGCAAGAAACCCAAGGCCGTCATCAGAATCGGTTTCAGCGCCGGCCATTGTAGCGCAGTTAGCGCCGTAAAATGCAAAGGCATAATTATTCCAGCGAGCACCTTGAGCCACTGGCTGTCCACGAGAGATAATAATAAACTACCAATCAGGGTACCTGCAAATGCTGACCCCAATCCCATACTGCCCACACCGAGATAATAGTACAGGGCATCTTCCTCGGAGTCTGACGTTTGCCCCTTGGACACTGCGAAAGTGGAAGCTGACAGCACAATCGACGACAGGAATATCTTCCATAGTGAAATCCGGCCGAACCGGACATGCAGGGCCGACGCCATGATAAAGAAACGAAAATTGGTGATCACAGCGGCGACGGCGATGGCAACAGCGGATACATGAAGATTTTGCACCATGAACAATTGCAGTGGAGCCGCAAAAACCAATAAAGTCATTGCTGTCGCATGCCAAGTGCTTACCCCCTTCTCCAGCGCAAGTGCTCCGAAGGAGGAAAACATCAGCAGGAACGACACTACAACGGGTGCCGAACTGGCGCATCCCCGCACGAAGGCCGCGCGGCGATGATCAGATGCTACAGCCATACGAGAGCGGAATGTCATGTAGCTGCCAAACGGCGGCGGTAGTCAGCTGCAGCCTTGATATAATCAATTTCAGAATACTTTGAGCCCCGCTCTTCAACAATGATGTTGCCAGTATAGCCATTGGCAAAGACGAACTCAATTGCCCTATCATATTGATAGGTTCCTGCCCCAAGAGGAAGGTGAATGTGCTTTGGCACATTCATATCAGCGATATGAATATTATCAACGTACTCCAATATTGGAAGCAGTCGCTCTAGATAATTATCTTCGAGTCCGTAGAATGATGCGAAATGTACGAGATCCATTGTCAGGCGAACTCCAAACTCTTTGCACAGTTCATCGTGCCGCATATCATCAAGCTTGATATAACGCGGCCGCTCATTGCCAGTATTTTCTATGCAAAGAGTTAATCCAAGACGCACCGCATTCTCCGCCATCACAACCAAGGATTTTCGCAATTGCGCAAACAGCGACTCGAAATCATCAGGGTCACGCGTCAAAAGACCTGGATGGAAAGTGAATCGAGTCGCACCAATGTGAGCAGCTAATGCCATACTACGCAACATCAAATCCACAGCACAGCAACGATCTTTTTCATTCAAGTTTGCGATATCTGCACGAACACCCAAGTATGGGCCATGAACACTGAAATAAAGCCCTTTTTTCTCTTTCACTGCGAGGCAACGATCTACCTCCGTGGCGACATCGAACCCTGAAGCACTGATCCAAAACCGAGCATCATTCTCAATTTCAATCTCAATGACAGAGAAATCATCAGCCAAACGCTCAATCGACGCCGCAAGACTCTTCCGATCATCAAGCAAGTTGGTAGAAACACCAATGTGTTCAAATGTCTTCATCATGATGGCAGTTCTCCTTATTCCAAATATCCAGGGTGTGGCGGAATCGTATAAACATGTGCACAGATAGCACCCAGCGGGCCGAGCCCAAGGCAATTTACCGCGTCAGGAATTGTGGGCACCGTACAACGCAGGGCTGATTGCCAAAGAAAATGTCCCACTGTGGATCGACTAGAGCCTGCTCGCACCCGCTGTGGAAGCCTCCAAGCGCAGCCGCTCGCTCGTCTACACGGATACCATCATCCAAGGGTTTCTCAATCTCAAGCAGATGTTTGCTCTGTCGCTGCGTCCGCTGAGGGGATTTGCTCAAAGCCTGCGCCAACTCACCTTCCCGGCCTTGCCGGTGCCCAACTGCACAACCTTGCGCCGCCGCGCGCGAAGCCTGCAAATCGTCTTGCCCGCGCTGCGCACGGGTGAGCCACTGCACCTGATCGTCGACAGCACCTGGCGAAAAGTACACCTGGGGATGGACACAAAGACCGACCAGATTTGTGCAGCACTGAGGACCCACCAAGACGTGGGCAGTGGCGAGACTCTGCCCGATTTGTTCGAGCAGATTCCGTTCGGAACACCGATGATTGACGTCGTCGGCGATGGCGCTTGCAACACCAAAGCATGCGTCGGGGAGAGTGCGGACCATGCCAAACCTCCTTAAGGGTGGATGAGAAGTCATCAGCTTCGCGCAACCATTGTCACATGAGTTACGCCGCCCAGTATGAAGCAAAAAAATAGTCGGTGCACAAGTGGGGGGATTGGCTGTTTCGTGGACAGGGCAATCGTGCTGTCCCGACTCCCCTGGTCACCCAGCCCCGAAGGTGGCTAATCGCACCAGCCATAGTTGGGCTTGAACCGCCCGCAAATCACGGCGGCTGTTAGCAACATCATCGCGCGCATGGTCCAACCACGCAGCGAGCGCACAACGCACGCTTGGTTAAAGGAGGCACACGGGGCACCACATGCCGGCGTACGCGCGAGTTGGGGCTGAGCGTCCCGCAAGCGCTGTACATCGTCTCGGCTTCGGCGACAGTCCGATGAGTCCGTGGATCAGCCCCCGGACTGACTACCGTGCGCGTTCCCTATGCGCAGTACGACCAAGCCATCGCCGCGTGCATTCCCGCCAAGCAGACCCCGCAGCGAAGCGATACTGCCCCACGAATTGGATCGTACGCGCCCGCATCGGGCGCGTACTGGCTGTTGCCCGGGTTGGCGCTGCGGTATCCGTTTTCTTCCGCCGTGAAGAAGGTTCCCCGGGCCTCTTGCCCACACCACAGTTGTTCAGCGTTCCGCAGCCACCGACATCAGACCAGCACCCGCTCAATGCCCCCGGCGTTGGCGCGCTGCACGTAGTCGGGCAGCCAGTTTTCGCCAAGGATCTGGCGCGCCATCTCGACCACGATGTAGTCGGCTTCGAGCAGGCCGTTTTGCAGGTCGTCCTGGTAGCGGTTCAGGCCCTGCAGGCAGCTGGGGCAGCTGGTGAGGATTTTCACGTTGTCCTGCGCGCCCAAGGCGCCGCTGGCGCGCAGCTGGGACTCGCCCTTGCGGATTTCCTCTTCCTTGCGAAAACGCACCTGGGTCGCCACGTCGGGCCGCGTCACGCCCAGCGTGCCGGATTCGCCGCAGCAGCGCTCGCTCCGGAGCACCTGCCCGCCCACCAGCGCCTGCACCGTCTTCAGCGAATCCTGCAACTGCATGGGGTTGTGGCAGGGCTCGTGGTACAGGTAGGCGCCCTCCTGGCCCGGCAAGCGGATGCCCTTTTCCAGCAGGTATTCGTGGATGTCGATGGTGCGGCTGCCCGGGAATATCTTGTCGAATTCGTAGCCCTGGAGCTGGTCGTAGCAGGTGCCGCAGCTCACCAGCACGGTCTTGATGTCCAGGTAGTTGAGCGTGTTCGCCACACGGTGGAAGAGCACCCGGTTGTCGGTGATCATCTTCTCGGCCCGGTCGAACTGACCGCTGCCGCGCTGCGGGTAGCCGCAGCACAGATAACCGGGCGGCAGCACGGTTTGCACGCCGGCGTGCCAGAGCATGGCCTGCGTGGCCAGGCCCACCTGGCTGAACAGGCGCTCCGAGCCGCAGCCGGGGAAATAGAACACCGCTTCGGTCTCGGCCGTGGTGGCCCGCGGGTCGCGGATGATCGGGACGTGGCTCTTGTCCTCGATGTCCAGCAGCGCGCGCGCGGTCTTCTTGGGCAGGCCGCCGGGGAGCTTTTTGTTCACGAAGTGGATCACCTGCTCCTTGAGCGGCGCCGTGCCCACCGTGGCGGGTGGCCTGGCGGTCTGCCTGCGGCCGAACTTGCGCAGCAGGTCCACGGCCATGCGCTGGGCCTTGAAGCCCAGGTTCACCAGCGCCGAGCGCATGAAGCGGATGCTCTCCGGGCGCGTGGTGTTGAGCAGTGCCATGGCCAGCGCGTTGCCCGGCCGGAAGCTTTTTTTGCCCATCTTGCGCAGCAGGTTGCGCATGTTCATGGTGACCTCGCCAAAGTCGATCTTCACCGGGCAGGGGCTTTCGCATTTGTGGCATACCGTGCAGTGGTCGGCCACGTCCTCGAATTCCTGCCAGTGCTGGATGCTCACGCCGCGGCGCGTCTGCTCTTCGTAGAGGAAGGCCTCGATCAGCAGCGAGGTGGCCAGGATCTTGTCGCGCGGGCTGTACAGCAGGTTGGCGCGCGGCACGTGCGTGGCGCATACCGGCTTGCACTTGCCGCAGCGCAGGCAGTCCTTGATCGATTCGGCAATCGCGCCGATATCGCTTTGCTGCATGATCAGCGACTCATGGCCCATGAGGCCAAAGCTCGGCGTGTAGGCGTTGCGCAGGTCGGCGTGCAGCACGGGCTGGGCGTGCGGCTGCGGATTGCGCAGCAGCTTGCCCTGGTTGAAGCGGCCCTGCGGGTCCACCTTCTGCTTGTACTGCGCAAACGGGCGCAGTTCTTCGTCGCTCAGGAATTGGAGCTTGGTGATGCCGATGCCATGCTCGCCCGAGATCACGCCGCCGAGGCTGCGCGCCAGCGCCATGATGCGTTCCACCGCGCGGTGCGCGGTTTGCAGCATTTCGTAATCGTCGCTGTTCACCGGCAGGTTGGTGTGCACGTTCCCGTCCCCGGCGTGCATGTGCAGCGCCGCCCACACGCGGCCCTTGAGCACGCGCCGGTGGATGGCCGCAGCCTCTTGCAGGATGGGCTGGAGCGCGGCGCCGGAGAAAATGTCTTGCAGCGGCGCGAGCAGCTGGGTCTTCCAGCTCGCGCGCAGGCGGTGGTCCTGCAACTGCGGGAACAGCGCTTCGACGTCCTGCAACCACCCCGCCCACAGCGCGCGCACCCCGCAGACGAGCGCCTGCGCCTGCGCCACGCGGTCTTCGAGCAGTTCCGCCGAAGGGATCTCGCTGGCGTCGTCCTGCCGGCCCAGCGGCAGCTGGCCGCGCGCGAGGAAGTCGGCGAGCGCGTCGCACAGCGCGATCTTGTTGCGCAGGCTCAGTTCGATGTTGATGCGCTCGATGCCGTCGGTGTACTCGGCCATGCGCGGCAGCGGGATCACCACGTCCTCGTTGATCTTGAAGGCGTTGGTGTGGCGGCTGATGGCCGCCGTGCGCTTGCGGTCGAGCCAGAATTTCTTGCGCGCCTCGGGGCTGATGGCGACGAAGCCCTCGCCACTGCGCGAGTTGGCGATGCGCACGACCTCGCTGGCCACGCGCGCCACGGCGTTCGCGTCGTCGCCCGCGATGTCGCCGAACAGCACCATCTTGGGCAGGCCGCCGCCGTGCTTGCGGCTCTTGGTGGCGTAGCCCACGGCCTTCAGATAGCGCTCGTCCAGGTGCTCCAGCCCGGCGAGCAGCACGCCCGAGCGCTTTTGCTCGGCGAACATGAAGTCCTTGATCTCGACGATGCTCGGCACCGCGTCCCGCGCCTGGCCAAAGAACTCCAGGCACACGGTGCGCGTATGCCCGGGCATGCGGTGCACCACCCAGCGCGCGCTGGTGATGATGCCGTCGCAGCCCTCCTTCTGGATTCCGGGCAGGCCGCAGAGGAACTTGTCCGTCACGTCCTTGCCCAGGCCCTCCTTGCGAAAGGCCTTGCCCGGAATCTCCAGGTGCTCGGTGCGCACCGGCGTGCGGCCGTCGGCCTCGAAATATTGCAGTTCAAAGCGGGCCAGATCGGCGTCGTGGATCTTGCCCAGGTTGTGCTCCAGGCGCGTGACCTCGAGCCACTGCGCGTCGGGCGTCACCATGCGCCAGCTCACCAGGTTGTCGAGCGCCGTGCCCCACAGCACGGCCTTCTTGCCGCCCGCGTTCATGGCGATGTTGCCGCCGATGCACGAGGCTTCGGCGCTCGTCGGGTCCACGGCAAAGACGAAGCCCGCGCGCTCGGCCGCGTCGGCCACGCGCTGGGTGACCACGCCGGCCTCGGTCCAGACGGTGCCGACCTCGTGCTCCAGGCCCGGCAGGCGGCGCATTTCCACCTCGGTCATGGCCTCGAGCTTTTCGGTGTTGATGACCGCGCTCCTGCTGCTCAGCGGAATGGCGCCGCCGGTGTAGCCCGTGCCGCCGCCGCGCGCGATGATGGTCAGCTCCAGCTCCGTGCAGCCCCTGACCAGGCCCGCCATCTCGGCCTCGGTGTCGGGGGTGAGCACCACGAAGGGGTATTCCACGCGCCAGTCGGTCGCGTCGGTCACGTGGCTCACGCGCGAGAGGCCGTCGAACTTGATGTTCTCCCGGGCCGTCAGGCGCCCCAGGGTTTTCCGGATCTGGCGGCGCAGCTGGGCCGCCTGCCCGAAGCTGGCGTCGAACTCGGCCACGGCGCGGCGCGCCACGACGACCAGCTCGCCCACCAGCCGGTCGCGCTCCACGTCGGCGTCGGGGGTGCGGCGCTTGTCGATTTCACCCAGGCGGTGCGCGAGCGCATCGACCAGCAGCCTGCGGCGCGCGGGGTTGTCCAGCAGGTCGTCCTGCAGATACGGGTTGCGTTGCACCACCCAGATATCGCCCAGCACCTCGTACAGCATGCGCGCCGAGCGCCCCGTGCGGCGCTCGGCGCGCAGTTGGTCGAGCAGTTCCCAGGCCGCGGCCCCGAGCAGGCGGATGACGATCTCCCGGTCGGAAAACGAGGTGTAGTTATAGGGAATTTCGCGCAGCCGCACAGGCTCGGCGGGTTGCGCCGGCAAGGCAATCGGAAGATTCATGGGGGCTACTCGGAATGGACGCCGCGCGCCGGGTCTGGGGGGGTTCAGGGGCGCGATTCTATGTCAGTTGTCCCCCGCGCCGCGCGCGCCCCGCAGCGCATGCACCGGACCTTCCTCGGGCCACCAGCCCGCGCGCGAGTGCCTTTGCCGGGGCGGCGTCTACCGGGTGTCCAGGCAGCACGGGCCCGGGGGATTTTCATGCCGCCTGGCGCTCGGGCGCGGCCGCCTGTTGCGCACGCCAGCGGACCATCAGGCCGTCCCCGTGGGCGCGCGCCGCCTGCATGTT
The DNA here is from genome assembly GCF_026127385.1 of Verminephrobacter aporrectodeae subsp. tuberculatae. Lineage (NCBI taxonomy): Bacteria > Pseudomonadati > Pseudomonadota > Betaproteobacteria > Burkholderiales > Comamonadaceae > Verminephrobacter > Verminephrobacter aporrectodeae. Next base: position 878,243 of record NZ_QZCX01000001.1, on the reverse strand, counting down.
GCGCGCCTTCACATGGCCATAGCCGCGAATCGCTTCGGGAACGCGGGCAATCTCCACGGCCAGCGCCAGGTTGTCCGCGTTCAGCCGGGCCAGCAGTTCCTCGACGCAGGCGCGGTATTCCCCGATCAGCGCGCGCTCCCGGCGACGCTCCTCGGTGTGGCCGAAAACATCGAACGCCGTTGCGCGCAGCCCCTTGAACTTGGCGAGCAGGCCCAGGGCGCCGTGCATCCAGGGGCCGAACGGGCGTTTGATGAGTTCCCCACGCGCGTTCTTCCTGGCGATCAGGGGCGGCGCCAGATGGTGCACCACTTGGTAGTTGCCATCGAACAGGCTGGCAATCCGCTGCGCAAACGCCCGGTCGGTGTGCAGCCGGGCCACCTCGTACTCGTCCTTGTACGCCATGAGCTTGAACAGGTAGCGCGCAACGGCCTCGGCCAGCCGGGTGCCGCAGCCGAGCGGGGCCTCGACGGCCTGGACCTTTTCGACGAAGGCCCGGTACTCGGCCGCGTAGGTCGCATTCTGGTAGCCGCAGAGGAACTCCACGCGCCGGCCCAGCACCTCGGAGAGCGCGGGCTTCTTGACGATCTCGATGCGCTGCTGCGCGCTCTGCCACAGGGCCTGCACTGCGGCCAGATCGTGCGCGCAGCGGCGGCCCCACTCGAACGCGGCCTGGTTGTTCTGCACCTGCACGCCGTTGATCTCCATGGCGCGCATCAGCGCCGCCAGCGTCAGCGGAACGCGGCCCTTTTGCCAGGCGTAGCCGAGCAGTAGCGGGTTGGTGTAGATGCTGTCGCCCAGCAGCTGCGTGGCCACCTGCTCGGCGTCGAAGCCGCCCACGCTGTCCGCGCCCGCGGCGGCCGCCAGGGCACTGCCGCAGGCGGCGGCCGGGAACTGCCAGTCGGGGTCGGCCAGAACCGCCGCCGTGGGCGTGGCGTGCGTGTTCAGCGCGACGAAGCTGCGGCCCGGCTGCAGCACGCTCAAGGTATGCGGGTGCGCGGCGACGATGGCGTCGCAGCCGAGAACCAGGTCGGCCTTCGCGGTATCGACCTTGGTGCTGTAGATGGCGTCGGGCCGCCCGGCGATCTGTATGTGGCTCCAGGTGGCGCCGCCCTTTTGCGCCAGGCCGCCCGCGTCCTGCGTGACCACCCCCTTGCCGTCGAGGTGCGCCGCCATGCCGAGCAGCGCGCCGATGGTGATCACGCCCGTTCCGCCCACGCCGCCGACGACGATTCCCCAAACGCTTTCGACCCCGGGAAGAACGGGCTCGGGCAGCGGGGGCAGCGCCGACAGGTCGCCCCTTGCTTCCCGCCGGGGCTTCTTCAGCTGGCCGCCTTCCACCGTCACAAAGCTCGGGCAAAAGCCGTTGATGCAGGCGTAGTCCTTGTTGCAGCTGCTCTGGTTGATGCGCCGCTTGCGGCCGAATTCGGTCTCCACGGGCTCGACCGACAGGCAGTTGGACGCGACCGCGCAGTCGCCGCAGCCCTCGCACACCAGCTCGTTGATGAGCACCGTCCGCTGCGGCGTGGCCAGCGTTGCGCGCTTGCGGCGGCGGCGTTTTTCGGTGGCGCAGGTCTGGTCGTAGATGATGACGCTACAGCCCGCGATCTCGCGCAGCTGGCGCTGGATGGCGTCGAGCGCGTCGCGGTGCTGCACGCTCACGCCCTTGGCCAGCGCCGCGCCGGCGTACTTGTGCGGATCGTCGGTGACGATGACCAGCCGGACCACGCCCTCGGACTGGAGGGTGTTCATGATCTGCAGCACCGAATGGCCTTCGGGGCGCTCGCCCACCGGCTGGCCGCCGGTCATCGCCACGGCATCGTTGTAGAGCAGCTTGTAGGTGATGTTCACGCCCGCGGCAATGCTCTGGCGGATGGCCAGCAGGCCGCTGTGAAAGTAGGTGCCGTCGCCCAGGTTGGCGAAGATGTGCCGCTCGCTGCTGAAGGGCTGCTGGCCGACCCAGGTCACGCCCTCGCCGCCCATCTGCGTGAAGGTCGAGGTGTTGCGCCCCGGCATCCAGCTGGCCATGTAGTGGCAGCCGATTCCGGCCACGGCGCGCGAGCCTTCGGGAACGCGGGTGCTGGTGTTGTGCGGGCAGCCGCTGCAAAACCAGGGCATGCGCTCGCCACCGGCCTCCAGCCCGGCGAGCGCGCGCTCGCTGGCCTCGATGGTGGCCAGGCGCGCGTCCATGCGCGCGTTGGCGTCGCCGTCCACGCCGAGCTTTTTCAGGCGCCGGGCGATCGCCCGGGCGATGATCGCGGGCGTGAGGTCGGCCTTGGCGCGCAGCAGCCAGTTGCGGCTCGGGTTGGGCATGCTCCATTCGCCGCCCGTGGCGTCGCCTTCGGGCTCGTCGAACTTGCCCAGCACGTTGGGGCGCACGTCGGCGCGCCAGTTGTAGAGCTCCTCCTTGAGCTGGTATTCGATGACCTGGCGCTTCTCCTCGACGACCAGGATCTCCTGCAGACCCTGCGCAAAGGCGCGCGTGATGCTCGCTTCCAGCGGCCAGACCACGTTCACCTTGTGCACGCGGATTCCGAGCCGGCGGCAGCTTGCGTCGTCCAGGCCCAGGTCCGCCAGCGCCTGGCGCGTGTCGTTGTACGCCTTGCCGCTGGCGATGATTCCGAACCGGTCGTTCGGGCCCTCGATCACGGTGTGGTTCAAGCGGTTCGCGCGCACGTACGCCAGGGCCGCGTACCACTTGTAGTCCATGAGGCGCGCCTCCTGCTCCAGCGGCGCGTCGGGCCAGCGGATATGCAGGCCCCCCGGGGGCATCGCAAAGTCTTCGGGCAGGACGATGCGCACGCGGTCCGGGTCCACGCAGACGCTGGCCGACGACTCGACCACCTCCTGGATGGTCTTCATTCCCGACCACAGGCCCGCAAAGCGGCTCATGGCAAAAGCGTGCAAGCCCATGTCCAGAATGTCCTGCACGCTGCTCGGAAAGAACAGCGGCGTTCCGCAGGCCTTGAAGATATGGTCGCTCTGGTGCGCGGCCGTGCTGCTCTTGCTGATGTGGTCGTCGCCCGCAATCGCGACCACACCGCCGTGGCGCGCGGTTCCCGCCATGTTGGCGTGCTTGAAGACGTCGGCGCAGCGGTCCACGCCGGGGCCCTTGCCGTACCAGATGCCGAATACGCCGTCGTACTTTTTCGTCTGCGGGTACAGGTCCAGCTGCTGCGTTCCCCAGACGGCGGTGGCGCCGAGTTCCTCGTTCACGCCGGGCTGAAAAACGATGGCCTGCGCCGCCAGATGCTTTTTCGCGGCCCACAGCGCCTGGTCATACGTGCCCAGCGGGCTGCCGCGGTAGCCGCTGATGAAGCCCGCGGTGTTCAAGCCCGCCAGGGTGTCGCGCCGGCGCTGCAGCAGGGGCAGCCGCACCAGCGCCTGCACCCCGCTCATGAAGGCCCGGCCCGCGTCCAGGGTGTATTTGTCTTCCAGGCTCACCGATTCGATGGCCTTGCGAAGCTGTTCGGGCAACGGCGCGTTCATGGCAGTGTCTCCAATGGTTCTTCGTGGGGCCGCGCCTCGTGGGCACGGCGCTGCGGCGCAGCCCGTTTGGGGCCGCACCTGCGCGGGCCGAGTGTATGCCGCTGCCATGGAGATGTCTTGGTCCCAAGCCCACGATCTTCCCGCCGGCGGACCAAGACACGAACGCGCACCGCGCACGGGGTCCAAGTCAGGGCGGATCTTGATAGTGCAAATAGGACAGATCGTGGATCTGCCGAGCATCAACCAAGCTGGCCTGACGGCGAGGGGGCTGGAAGGGGCTGAGTAGTTACGCCGTATCAAAATGATGCGCATGGTATTCTTTGGTGTTCTGGCGCGGTATTTGCTGTCGCGCGATGAAATCCTTGAAGAGAGGGTCCATGGCGAATGTGCTGGATGTATCTCAGACACAGCAAGAGAGGCTCGTCTGGGAACTGCGCGCATTTTTTGCCGGAGAGCTCCAACGTGGCGATATTGAAGCGCAGTTCGGCATCAGGCCTGCCGCAGCGTCGCGAGATTTAAGCCTCTATCGGGATATCGCCCCAGGAAATTTGGACTACCGACGCGGTCCGGCGCTGCTACCGTCCTACGATCGACTTTCAAGCCGTTATGCGAATTCCACATCCCGAACGCGTCCTTGCGTGGCTCTTGCAAGGCTTTGGCGATGAGTTGGAGCTTGGGCTCAAGCCCGCTGCACCATGTGAGGGACCAGAGCAACTGGTCAAGCCGGACATGGAAGTGTTGGGCGCCATCACCCGCTGCTACGTTTTGCGGTGTTGGTCCATCGACGCGAGTCCCGACCATCGACTCGACCCGTCGCCCCACCACCTTTGGCTCCGCAACACGCCAACTCTCTACGGGGTGGAGAGCGCGGCGCTCGCGCCAGGCGCAGAGCCATCGAGGAGCCTTGCGTGACGCGACAGCGTCCATGACCAGACAACCACAACGAGACAGATAAACATTCGAAACGGGAGCGAGCAATTGACAGAACAAAACACGATTGCCAATGAACAAGGCGCTCCGCCGTCGAAGGCATGGGTGCGATTTCTCCGCGCATACGGTCCGACGCCGAACAACCTGACGATGTTCGATGAACACGTGCCCGGGGCAGTAGGCCGGGCCAAGGTGCAGCCCATCGCGTTGAGCACGCCGATGCTCGAATCGATGCAGGATCATGTTGCCTCGGGCAAGCCGGGCTCAATGCTGATCGCGGGCACGGCCGGCGATGGCAAGACATATCACTGCCGGGCGCTGTGGACATCCATGGGCGGCGACCTTCCCGCGTGGGCCGCCAAGGGCAACATCAAAGAGCACCGTCTGGCAGACGGCCGCCTGGCGGTCTTCATCAAAGACCTCAGCGAGTTCAACGGCGAGGAGAGCGACGCCCCCTTGGCCCGGCTTGAAAAATCGGTGCTCGGCGGCGACGACACCGAGATCGTCATCTTGGCCGCCAATCACGGCCAGGTGCTCGACCGTCTTCGCGACCTTGGGCGCAGGCAAGGGCGCAAGCACCCATTGCGCAAGCCGCTGCAGGAGTTCTTCTTGCAGGCGGGTCAAGAGCCGGAGAGGCTCGCTGTCTTCGACCTCAGCCGCAGCGTGGATCGGATCGCATTGGAAGAAGTGGTGGCGGCTGTTGCCAAACATGCGGAATGGAACAACTGCGCCAAGTGCTCATTGAAGTCGGACGGCAAGGTCTGTCCGATTTATGAAAACCGGCAGCGTCTGCTCGGGGCTGGCGATGGTGCGCAACTCAGGCGCCGCCTTGGCGACCTCGTGGAGATCGCAAGGCTCAACGGACAACATTTGCCCGTCCGAGACCTGCTCGCGCTGTGCGCCAACATGATCTTGGGGCATCGTGACGCCAAGGACGGTTTGATGTCCTGCGCCGAAGTCGCTCGGATTCAAGAGCAAGGAGCCGTGGATCGCGGCAGCGTATATGGCAACGCGTTCGGCGCGAACCTGCCCAAGCGGCGGCTTGCCGATCGTCCGGTCTTCAAGGTGATGGCGGCCTTTGGCGTGGGTGATGAGACCACCAATGACGCCGATGGCTTGTTGGTCTATGGCAAGGATGACGCGGAGCTCGCGCCGACGTTCAACCGTTTGATTGGCAGCGACCCCATCTATGGGGCTACGCCTAGGCTGCTGAGCGCCCAGGATAAATATCTTGAAGGAGAGGAGGCCGCCCGCGTCGACAGCGGTGCCGCTGGCTTCATGGACCTGTTGCAGGAACAACGGCGCAGGCTGTTCTTCACCTTGCCGCCAGCCGAGGAAGGCTACCCCTTCTGGTCAATGACGGTGTACCGCTTCGCGGGCGAATATTTGGAGATGCGGGCAGCCTTGCTCGACAAGAGGGCGGTCGCCGAGACCGTGCGCGGCCGACTCGTGCGCGGGCTCAACCGCGTGATGACGGGCTTGTTGATCGACAACGTGGACCGAATCTTCGTCGCCAGTTCGGGCGGCTTCACCCACTCGCGTGTCAGCGTTCTGTGCGACACCGAGGCGCCATCGCGGCGCTCCAATGGCGTGGGCATGACCGTCAAACTCGATGCGAAGACGGGGCGTCCTTCTCTGGACGTGTCGTTGGCCCAGGGCGCCGGAAATTCCGTGGTCTTCGACCTCACGCCCGTGCGCTTCGAGTTTCTCTCCCGCGTCGCAGAAGGAGCGCTGCCTGGCAGCTTTTCCAACGAATGCTTGGAGGACATGCTGGCTTTCAAGGCCAAGCTGCTGCGCAAAGCCGAGCTCATCCGAGGCCAGAGCCAGCACGATGGCGATGAGGAAGCGGCGGCGGACATCGGCTCGCTGACGCTCAACTTCATCGACATAGAACAGGGCGGCCACGGGTTCTCTCGACCCATCACCGTGAGGATTTCGGAATGAGGCAGCGCATTGACATTGACCGGGTCGATTTCGCCGTCGATGAGCACATTTGGGGGCACCGCCTCTATGACGAGCAGTTGCCACATTTGACGGTGCTGGAATTCTTGGGTGTGCTTGGGTCGAACCTTGACAGTCCATTGGTCGCCACGCCAAGCGACAAGGTTCGATACCGCCCCCAGCATCAAATCCGCCTGCGCGGCCTGCTTTTCAACAACCCCTTTGTCGAGGCGATCCGCGAGCGGTCCATCACCGACGACGAAAAGTGGCGCGAGTGGAACGCCTTGTTTGCCCAAGATGCGCCCAAGTTGGGCGACGAGGACATGGGCTACCTGCGCAAGGCGTTTTCCAGCTTTGACGACTTCGCCAAGGCCATTGAGCTGCTGCGCTCGTCGGCCTTCGAGGCCCGGAGCAACAAGCGTTGGAGCTCCAAGTTCGTCTTCCCCTTTGGCCCCGACGCGCTTTTCGAGGATTTGCGGATCGAATCGGGCGGGGCGAGCAATGACCGCCGGTTCTTCGCCCGCACGGGCGAGTTGCTCTACTTGATGCTCAGCCGCGCAGCTCGCGGGCCGGAGCTTGGGGCGCAGCTTTCGCAGCGCCTCTTCAACCGCGCCGCCCCGATGAACCGGCTGGTGCGGGCATTGCAGGGCGAGCCCCAATTGGCCTCGCATCCACGAGACGTGGGCTACCTGCCCCATGCGTCCCATCCGCGCTTTGACCAGCTCTGCGAGGACTGGCTGACCATCCTTATCAAGGACATTCCGACCTATGACGCGTTGGAGCACCTGATCACATCGGCGGGTCTCAACCTCCTGCTCTATTTCCTTGAGCAAGCCAAGGCTCAGGCCGGCGACGCCGAGCCTGTGGAGTTCGTCTGCGAGATCGTCTCCAAGGAGCGAACCAAGGTTCGGGCTCTCTCCGGCGACAGCTACCAGCTCAACCAAGGCCTCTCGATCAAGGCAATCAGGGCTTCCATTGAGCAAGCTCGCCTTCTACCCGAATGGGAGGCTGCGTCCAAGTCGGACTACCCCGACGCGGAACGGGCCAGCATCATGCACAAGCTGTTCCAGTGGCCGGCAGCCGATTCCGACGACAAGGGCATGTCCGGCGACAAGCTCATTGCGGAGCTTGTGGAACTGGCCATCTCGCGCCACGAACAGCACGTCGGGAAGATTCACGCGTCGTGGTCGCGGGCCATCGGGCTCAGCTCGCGGAGACTCGCGCGGCGCACGCGATACGCCCCTAACGACCGACTCATCAAAACGCTGGTAATGGCCATCGTCAATGACAGGATGCAATTCGACGAGTTCCTGGTCGAGGCCAAAAGGCGCTACGGCATCGTCATTGGCGACGCGGAAGGCTCGCGCCTTGTCGCCGACAAGAAGGTAGACCAGGAAGTGCTCAGCGAGAACCGCGCCCATCTCGAAGCGCGGCTAGTTGGGCTTGGGCTGGTGCGTCGGCTGTCCGACTCCTGCTCGTTCGTGGAAAACCCGTTTGGGTTCAAGGGAGAAGAAAATTGCTGACCGATCGGATCATTGGGCGCGTCGGCGCCGACATACTGGCCAAGCGCATCAACGACGCTCGCCAGGCCGACGGCTCGGCGCAGGACTCGGCGGCGTTGTTCCGCCTCGACAAGCTGTCTTCTTCCCAAGTCGCCTCGGTCGCCCGCGCGGTGCTTGCCAATCACGACTTGGCCGCGCGCGTCGATCTCATGATCCCCGAGGCGCTGGTCGAGGGCCAGGGCTTGCCGCCCGAGGCTCTGATCCAACACAACGCCGGCTTCGTGCGCAACAACGCCCAGACGAGCAAAGAGGCGATCCTCACGGCCAACGGCAACGAGCACAACCTTGCCGACACCCTTGGGCACGTCACGGCGTTGGGCGCCAAGGAGCTGCGCGCGAATGAGGAGGCCTGGGTCGATGCCACATGCCATGTCGCTGGCATGGCTCCGGTGCCTGACGACCGCCAGGTGTTCCGCTCGGCCCTCAAAGGCCTGATCTCCGCCAATGACCTGTCCTTGGTGCAGCTTGGCGACTTCTGCGCCCACGTCACGGAGGCCATGTCGGCGACGCGTGGCCTGCCCATTCGCGACGCCATTGGCTGGTCGTTGCCGAAGGTGGGCTTGCCCCGTGACACCTCATTCTTCGCCAGCGCGAGGACCTATGGCACGTCTTACAAGCCGTGGCGCAAGGCATTCGAAAAACTCTTTGCCCACCGCGCTCCGTTGCTGCTACGGTTGCGTCCCAACGGGCAGCCGCTGGACTCTGATGAAATGCGGCAGCGGTTGGCGGACAACGCAGCCGACATCACCGATGCCGCTCGTGTCGCGCTGGATGCGTTTATCAATGCTCCCATGGGTGACAACCAACCTGCAGCCGATGTGGCTGAGTTGGAATGGGAGACAGATGGTGTTTGCCACATCTTCGACAAGCCCAAGGAGAAGCTCCAAGGACTGGCGGAGCACACGCTGAAATTCTTCGAGCACGACTGCGACGATGCGGAGGCTCTCGACGAGAAGTGGAAGCGCCACCTTGAAGATCTCAAAGCCCGCGAAAAGCGCTCCGAATGGAACGACGACGACAAGGTCTTCTTTGAATTGCACAGGCGCCATATTGAGCAGTCAAGGCAGCTCCATGCTCGCTGGGAGAAGGCGATTTTCGGTAAAGCCATCGAGTGCAATGACTTTCTCGATGGCTTCGCGGGCGTAGCTCACCACCTATTGGCTGGCGCGGGTGATTTGGCTGGCGAACGATTTCTTCGGTTCACAGTCAACAAGGGTCGCAAAGAGTGGCGTGAGAGATTTAACTATGACGTGGGGTCCTACTTCTCGTCAATGTATCGAGGCCTTCGAGAGCTGATGGGCGCGCGGGTGGAGTGGAGGGTCGAACGCATGGGCGCCGGCAATCTGCCCGATCCACTCTTCGATTACGAGAAGTTTTTCGCCAAGGAGAAGGAGCTTCGCGGCGCGACGCTTAGGCCCGTGTCATCGCTGGCTCGAAACGCGGTCCAAATCAAATTCGACGTGGCACTTGTGCAGCGCGATGGCGGCCGGGAAACGATACTCGACAAGACCCAGCTCGTGTGGAGCTACCGCCCCGAGTCAATCGGGCTGGCGATGGTGTCTGATATGCGGCGCCTGCTAGAAAAGGGCGCGGTGGGTTGCACGGAAGTTCCGCGCCGATTGGTCAGCAAGAAGGGTGGCGTGCAAAACGTCTCGCTGCTCGACACCGGCACACTGGAGGCCACGTTCTCGCGCGATGCCGGATCGCTGGTCCCTCCGGCCAACAAGCTGCGTAGTTTGCGAGCCGAAATCAAGGATCGGATCAAAGAGCTTGCGAATGAGGGCCGACTGACCAAGGAGCAGCGCGACGAGCTCCGGGCTGCATGGGATGTGTTCGAGGCGGACTACCTCTTGGCGATGAAGGGCTTTGTCGATACGGGTCTGCAAGGCGAAGCTGTCATGCGCCAAGCGGAATCGTTCGCGGGGCTGCTCAATGCCCTGATGGTCCATGCTCGAGGCGACGTGTGCCGCGCCCGCTTGGTGGCCGAAGTGCTCTCGATTGGCACGGCTCGCATCTCTGGCGAGCAGCCTTCGCTCATCATTCCGCCATGGCATCCTGAGCGCATGAAGGCTTTGGCGGTGAAGACCCGCCGTGTCGCGGGCTTGGCGACCCACTTGCTCACCAGCGACAGCGTGCTCTTTGGGCACCGCGACATCTTCTTCCGCGAGTTCTCGGAGGAACTGGCCCATCCGTTCTATCCCGAGATCGCCGTCTTGCAGCGCGGCAGCGAGCCGCTGCTTGTCGCCGAGAGCAGCACCGTCAATGGATACAGCCTGTTTGAGCGGCCGGTCCGGGGCGAAGAGGACTCGATGACCGATGTCGATCCGACTGCCGCCGCCAAGCAGGCGCGCGAGCTGTTGGAGCGCTACATCGGCCTGCAACCGCACGAAGCGGCCAATCTCAGCGTCTTGCTCTACAACGCCGATGCGGCCGAGCTACCGCTGGCCACTGTGCGCGAGCTCGCGGGCCTGCAAGCCGAGGACGACTTCCAATGCAGCGTCTCGGTCAGGCACAGCGACCCGGCCAAGCTGCGCCGGGTCTACGCCGAGCTGGTCAACAAAGCCGGTGACGATCCTGACCTGCCGGTGGTCAGCGAAACCTCGGACAACTTCATCTCCAAGCTGCGTATCGCCGTGACTCCGGCGTCCGCCACCCCTGGCCAGGGGGAGGGCGGCTTCAAGCCGTTCGACGTGGCGTTCCTGCATGACGTGGTGTCGCGCACGGCAGTTGAGGAGTGGCTCCCCGTGGACTGGACCAACGACCGGCCCAGCCTCGAGCACGCTCCATCCCGCTGGTCCTATCGCAGCGTCTCCGGCGAGAACGAGCTCAAATCCACCACCTTTCTGACTTGCCCGTGGCAGACGGCTTCGGGATGGGCCTATGTCGGCGCGGTGGCCGCGGTGCATCGCCAGACCGATGCGCCTGTTGGAGCACGCTACCTGCCCGCCCGCCGCATTTCATTGCAGCATGAGGCACTGGCTTCGACTATGAACGACGCGCATGCGTTGGCCGAATGGGTCGCCACCTATGACGGGCTGCTCGACAAGCGGCAGTTGCAGCACAACGGCATCACGGTCGTCCGATATCGGCGCGCATCGACCAATGGCCGCAACATGATCGTGAGCTCGACATCCGAACTGCGCCTGTTGGGCGTGTTGCTTCGACGGCGCCTCGGCGAACTGAGCTTGTCGCTCAGTGGTGACGAACTGGATGCGGTCGCAGCGCGGATGAAGAAGGACGCTCTGTCAGTCTCGGGCGACATCGTCCTGCGAGCCGCCAAGCGCGGCGTGTCCGCTGGCGAAATGCTCGGCCTTGTCCTTAGCCGGTATTTGGTCTCAGAGGAGTTCACCTCGCAAGCCGCAGTCGGCCGGTCGTTCGGCGTGTTTTTCTTGCTCGACGACTACGCAGATTGGCTGGCGCAGCGCGAAAGTCGGATCGCAGACATCTTGGCTCTTTGTGTTGAAGAGGTCGATGACCGGATTCGGCTGCGCATCTCTGTGGTTGAGTCCAAATACGTTGCTGCCGATGGCTTAGCCGAGGCAAAGCGCTCATCGAAGGCGCAGCTCATGGCGACGTTGACGACCTTCCGGGCGGCCTTGTTTGGCGACCCTGGCCGCCTTGACCGCGACGTGTGGCTCTCGCGCTTGGCTGACTTGCTGATCGACGCTGAGATTCCTCCTGGCCTCTCCGGCCTGTTGGAGCGGGCGCGCTCGAAGCTGCGCGAAGGCGACGTGGACATCGGCTTGCGGGGCTATTCCCATGTCTTCGTCCATTCGGCCGAAGCCGGCCAGGCTCAATCGGCGTCCGAGCAGCTCGAGATCGACAACACCGATGGCGTGCAAGCTTGGCAGGAAGTGTTTGACCGGCCAGAGCTGCGCAAACTGGTGGAAGCCTATGCGGTGGGAACAGGCGCAACAGGCGCTCGCGCGCTGCTGGGCGGTTCTGAGCCTTGGAAGTCGGTCGCATTCAATCGTCCGGCGGCGCGTGTGGCTTGGCACGCCATGATGGAGCAACTTGGGCAGCAGCCGGAGCAGGCTCAGGAAGCAGCCGGCGCGCCCGACCCCATCGAGCAGCCCCAGGCTGTCCAGCCAGTGGCCGCTCCAGCGCAGGCCTCCACCGCCACGCCTACTGCTGAAAACGGGGTTGCGGTCACGCCATCGCCAGTCGCGGCAGCGATGGGGGACCATTTGTCGGCTTTGATCACCGCCAAGCAAGCGGGCTTGGCCGTCGCGGACGACGAGCGCGAAGCGTGGGCGCAGGAGACCACCAAAAAGCTCAAGACGGCATTGAACAGCTATGGCTTGCAGGCTGCTGTTCTTGGCACGCGGATGACCCCCAACGGCTGCTTGGTGCGCCTGGCCGGCTCGGATCGGCTCAGGGTGGAGGACATCGAGGCCAAGCGCACTCAACTGCTGACCACCCACGCCATCAACCTGGTGACGGTGCAGCCCAAGCCGGGGGAAATCGTGGTGACGATTGCCGGCATCAAGAGGCAGGCGGTGTCGTTGTGGGACTTGTGGGCCAAGCGGCAGCTCAATCGCAATGTGGCCGGCATCAACACCTCATTCGTCCTGGGCCTTCAAGAGATCAACGGCTCGCTGCTTTACCTAAACCTCGGAGGCGAATTTGGCGGTCTTTCTTCGCATGAGCCACATTCACTGATAGCTGGCGCCACAGGCAGCGGCAAATCGGTGCTGATCCAAGCGGTCCTCTTGGACATCGCGGCGACCAACCCTAGGGAGCTAGCCCAGATCATCCTCATCGATCCAAAAATGGGAGTGGACTACTCCGCGTTGGAGGATTTGCCTCACATGCGCGAGGCCATCATCACGACCAAGGAGCGCTCGACCGAAGTGTTGGAGGCTCTTGTCCAAGAGATGGAGAACCGCTACCGGGCATTTGCCCAAGCGCGCGCGCGCGACCTGGCCACGTTCAACGCAAAGGCAGCCCCTGACGCCCGTTTGCCCATGGTGTTCCTGATCCATGACGAGTTTGCCGACTGGATGCTGGATGACGCATACAAGGGCGCGGTGGGTGCCGCAGTGCAGCGGCTCGGTGTGAAGGCGCGAGCCGCGGGCATTCACCTGATCTTCGCCGCCCAGCGACCGGACAAGGATGTGATGCCGATGCAGTTGCGCGAGAACTTGGGCAACCGCCTGATTCTGAAAGTCGCCAGCGAGGCCACATCCAAGATTGCGCTTGATCGGCCGGGAGCCGAGTTGCTGCTTGGTCGCGGGCATATGGCCGCCAAGCTCAATGGCGAGCAGGGCCTTGTATTCGCGCAAGCACCATTTTTGTCAGATGACGACATTGCGTTGGCGGTGCAGGCAATAGCATCCGACAACAAAGAAAGTCTGGGTGCTGCATGAATAAGAAGTGGCGCGCCTCCACGCATGCGATTTCAGATATTCGCGATTGGAATCGACAATCGATTTTGATTCTTCAGCCTGACTATCAGCGCAAAGAAGTTTGGGGCGATGCCGCGAAGATGATGTTGATTGACAGCATTCTCAACGGCATTCCGATGCCAAAGATATTCGTGTCGTCAACGATAAAAGATGGGAAGACGGTGAGGACGGTTATCGATGGGCAGCAGCGAATAACAACCATTCTTGCTTTCCTTGCGGACGGCTTCCCACTTGCGGCTCCATATACTGGTGAGTTTGTTGGCAAGCGTTTTTCCGAGCTTCACCAGGATGTTCAAGAGGAGGTCTTGTCTTATGACATCGACTTCAATGAGGCTAAGGGTTTGTCGGATGAAGAGCTTCGAGAGGTCTACTCTCGAATCAACAAATACTTCGTGGCTCTCAATAAGCAGGAGCTGCGCAGAGCGGACTATCCAGGAGATTTTTTGGATGTCGCTGACGACTTGGCCAATCTTGAATTTTTCGACGATTGCGGAATTTTTACTGCAACGGCCCGGCGCCGGTCCCTGGATGTCGAATATGTATCGGAGCTATTGGCCGGTCTTCTGATGGGAATCACAGACCGCAAAGATGCGATCGATGTTTGCTGCAAGGAATATCGGCAATGGGAACACGAGGCCAAGCGATCTGTGTTTGTGGAATTCACAAACGTGCTGTCTGACATTGAAAAACTGTTCAGTGCCGGAGTGCCGATAAAAAAGACTCGCTGGAAGCAAAAGGCTGACTTCTACTCCCTGTTCTTCGCGATTCGGTCCCTGCATGGGGAAGGGCTCGTGTTGCCTGACAGTTTGACGCAACTGCGTGGCGACCTGTCCATTTTGAATGATGGGATTGCGCCAACGTCGGATGTGCCAATTTTCAGCAAATATGCCGTCTATTGTGTATCCCAGGCGAACTCGGCATCGAGTAGAAATTGGAGAACTTATTTCTTGACGGCGATCTTGCGAGGAACCTACGCAGGAACAATTGCAAATCTCGATCAGAGGCAAATCGTTATGGAGATTGCATCCGACATCAGGTTTGCAATTGACAGCAACGGGGACGGTGATGGTTGCCCGCCAGTGAATGAGTTTGTTTGCCCCGCTTGCGGTGTGCGAGAGGGCTCCGCGGACTTGGCGGCGTCGGTCTTGTTTTGGGAGCTGGGGACTCGCGCTTTTCAGATATCGAATGCCAAATGGGCGCATGCTGCGTGCCTTGAAAAATTGGGCGCAGTGGAAATGATCAAAGGCGTTGATTTCGTCGATTCGGATGGCGAAGACAGTCTGGAGGAGTGATGGCTGGCCTTGCAAATGCCCATGGAAAGGCAGTCATTCTTGCTCGTGGGCAGACTTATTACTCCATTCCCGACGCTTTGGCTGGTGATGATGGGCGAACATATATCGTCGGCGAACACATCAATTCTGGTGGAAATGCGGTGGTTCACGCTTGCTACGAAAGATTAACGGGCGACAGCTATGCCGTTAAGTTTCAAGTTGAATTGAGAAATCGCCGCCGGGAGCGTTTCGAGAGGGAAATTCAGTTGCTTAGGGAGCTGGACGATCCCCACATCATTTCATTTGTTGCGAGTGGAACAGTTCGCGGGACGAGAATGGCGAAGCAGCACCACAGACCCGGACGGCCGCTGCAAGCAGGGACTCATGTGGACGATGTTCCTTTTGTAGTGCTGTCGCTGGCTGCTGCAAGTTTGGCTGAGCATGCCCGCAGTCCCAACCAAATTCCAAACGCGACCTATCTGGGTCAGTTTATTGGGCTGGCTCGTGCGTTGACGAAGATCAACTGCAAAGCGCTGCACCGAGATATCAAGCCAGAGAACATTCTCGTGGTCGGCGAGACGTGGGCCATCAGTGACTTCGGGCTGTGCGATTTGACCGTAGGCGGAGTTGATTTGTCTGCGGACAATGAACGTATTGGGCCGGCATTCTGGATGTCGCCGGAGGCATTGAACAAACAGCTCGGCTGCGGAGATTTGATGGGCGAAGGCTCGGATGTCTTCCAGTTGGCCAGTGTGTTTTGGTATGTGGCGTGCGGCCGCCATCCGACAGGCATTGTTCGACGAGATGATTGGAAAGGCCCCGAACACCTATATCCAGTCATAGAGAGGGCTCTGTTCCACACGAAGGAAGACCGCTTCACAAGCAGCGAGGCGTTCAAAGATGCATTGATCGAGGCGGTCGGGCGGTCAACCGGAAGTGAGCATGCAGCCAATTCGTCTTGACTCTCGGTGGTGCTAGGCGGTGTCGATCTATGCGATGTCAACTCGCGAATCGAACCGCTCGCAGTGCTAGTCGGTTTTCAATCGGTCTCATGACCGGGAGCAAGTTGAAGCTCCCTCGGCGTGCCCACTAAGTTACTTGTGGCAAATCACGCAGGAGCCATTGCCTTCATCTTCGCCATAGACATCGTCGATGTCTTCTGGGCATGAACGGACAGGGCGCAAAGGGTTGATCGGAATCACCGCGCGGGCGCGCTCCCGACGTTTCTCAAAGTCGGCCACGATCTGGGCCACACGCTCGGGTTGCTCCAACTCGGCGAGAGACTCGCCAGAAGACCAGGTGAACGGCGAACCGTGCTCCAAGGCATCTTTTTCTAGGGCCTTTGCCTCTTCAAACTTGTCGGGGTGGCGCTCCCTGAGGCGCACCCATTCGATCTTCTGCTGGAAGAAGCAGAAAGTGCAGCCGCTGCGCGAGCGCCATTCGTAATACTTGGGATAGCCCACCCCGGACGATTCGAGGATGTCCATCACGCCGGCCTTGTCGATTCCAGCGGTGCGGAAAGGCAAAGACACGCTAAGGCCATCCTGCTTTGACGAATAGCCCTCGCGATAGTCCTCATCGGCTCGGATGGCCACATAGGACGTGACAGTGTCGCCCGAGGCGATCATGGGTCTGACCCATTGTTCGAACGGCGTCAGCTTGAGTTTGCGGGTGCACCAGCGCGTTTGGGGCGACGGCAAGAAGTGGTTGTATTCGCGCAGCCAGAAGTCAAAGTCGCGACGGGGGTTCAGCCGCTCAATGGACTTGCCCAAGTAGCCTTCAAGGCGCCCCAGGAACTCATAGACCTCGGGCAGCTCTTCGCCGGTGTCGGTGAAGAAATACTCAATGTTCAGCTCGGGGTGCGCCTGCCGCATGTGCACGGCCAGCGCCGCACTGTCCTTACCGCCTGAGATTCCGAGAACGTGGCGATCAGCCATGGTTTCCCTCCTCGTCGGCCGTCAGCCGCATGCCCGCCTTGGCCAGAATGGCGAGCAACACATCAGTTCCCAGTCCTTGTTTTCTCAGTTGGGCCGCGATCTCGTCGGCCTTGGTCTCCACAGCCTGGCGGTGCCGGTCGGTGATGTCGAAGGAGCGCGAAATCATCTTGGCGCCGTTGCCTGCGCCGATCACAACGGCAAAGGCTTCGCTGTTGGGTTTGCGGCCCTTGACCGAGACAAACGCCTCGGCCTGCCTGAACCGCAGGGCTACCTTGGAGATCTCGAGCGTCGCCGCGTCGATGTCTCGGTCCGTCCAGTCGCGTGGCGGCTTGTTGGCCGCCAGGCTCAGGATGCCCTCGATGCTGACCGTGCTGCCGTCATGCTTGGCCAGGCGGGTGGCGAACGAGTCTTGCCTGAGGTCGCCAGTGATGCCCGCGACCGCCTCGGCGCGAGCCCTCAGGCGGTCGAGCTGTGCCGGCGGAGCGTCCATGGCTTCGAGCATGGCTGAATCCACGCTTCTGAGCATGGCCTCGTAGGCGCCTGCCAATTCGGCGATGGGTCCGCGCAGGGCTTCCACATAGGCATCGCCATCACTGGTGTCGAGCAAGGCCACCAGATCGACGAATAAGACCTTGTGGGGGTCGCTCGCTTTGAGCAGGGTGTCTCGGATGGCTCGGGCGCTGTCGCTGAGCTGGTGCGTGCGCTGGGTCCACACCGGGAGGTTGAACACCAAGGCGACCAGCCCGCGGGCGGCCTCCAGCGGATCGCGCGCCTCGGCGGCGTGTCCCACTTCGGCCAGGATGTTGGCGATCCCGCCCAGGATGCGGGCCTTCTCCTCATCGATGACCACCCAACGCAGCGAGAAGCGGCCAGCGTCTTGAAGGTATTCGTCGATGTCGGCATCCGTAAGGCGCGGGATGAACATCGCGTCCTTGTAGACGGCCACATTGGATTGATGCGCCAGCAAAAACGCGGCGAGAAGCACCGGCTTAATGCCTGCCTTCACCCCAAAGGGCGCGGCGGACCATCGTTCAAGAATGTCGGAAGCCTTCACGCGCGCAGACGAGTCCACGAACATGTCGCGCGTCGCCTGCCAGATGGCGGCGAAGCGGGTTTCGCCGTCGGCGTCGGGCTGCACAAAGCGCCATTGCCCCTCGCTGACTTCGCGATGCAAGCCGGTGCTGCGCAGCAATGTCTCGTAGAGTCCGCGCTCGGCGGGGAAGCCTTCGATGCCAAGGTGCTCGACCCCTTCGTGGGACAGCATGCGGTGCAGCAGATCGCGGCGCGCCTTGACGCTGTTGCTCGACACGCTGTCTCGATTGACCAGCTCGCTCCACACCAGAGGAGCGCTCGAATAGAGCTCGTCGGCAAGATCGGATGCGACGGAGGACAGGCGGGCACCGGTTTCGATGGACTCTTCGCTGCCATAGAACCATTGAGCGTTGGTCACAGCAGCTTGCAGTTGCTCTTCCAAGTTGGCTTTGACGGCTGCCAGGCGCGCGTGGACTTCGCGTCGGGCCACGGCGTCGCCTTGAAGCTCGTGGCGGTCCTTGACGGCTTCGAGAGCCACCAGCTCGGCGCCAAGCTCCTCAATGCGGGCATGGCTGCGCGGGATGCCGACCAGCACCGGCCATGGGCTCTGCCGCGAGCTTTCTTGCGCCCTACGCTGCGCCACTTTGGCTCCGACGCCTCGGCCGGGAAGGGCGAGGGCGAACAGGCCGAACTCGCCCTTGGTCGGGACGTATTTTTCTGCCAGGCGCTCGGCTTCGTCGAGCTTGCTCAACGAGAGGTTCATCCATCGCATGGTGCCGGTCTTGTGATAGTGGCGCTTGGCCACGACCGGATGCAGGCCCATCAAGTGGGCAAGGTGGTTGTAATCGACGCCGGGCGATGCGGCCAGTGTCTTGGCAATGGCTGCATCGATGTCGAAGTCGCTGCCCTCGAAGACCGACCAAGCTCCGATGTGCTTCTTGAAGAGGGCTACGCGCATGCGCACGAGTTCTTCGAGCCCCTTTTCGATTTCGGCGATGGGCTGCTTGTAGAAGATCGCGCCAAGCACTGCGGTGTCGGCGGCAAGCCCCGATCCATTGCGGAACAGATCGATGACGGCGATGTTCTTGATCAGCTCGACCAAGAATGGGTTGCTGGTCTTGGCCTCGGTGCGCTCGATGGCTTCGACCGTTTGCGACCAGCGGTGGCCGTCGGGCGAGGCGAGGATCGCGGGCTCAAGGTTCGAACGCAGGTAGTCCCAATAGTTGTCCGGGCGATACCAAGTGGCCGATTTGATCGGGGTCGCTTGCAGGTAGGAGCGGAAGCCATGCGGTTCCACCGAAGCCAGAAAGCCGAACGTGCTGCGCTCGTTCTGCCCGAATTGGCGCTTGGAAATAGGACCAAGCAGCGCGGCCATGGCCGGATGCAAGGGCCAGCAAGTCGCCAGCGCATCGGCGAACCTGCCGCCAACGGCAGGTCGGCGCGATCGGATGGAATCGGCTATGGCGTTGGACGCCTCTTTCATCTCTTTCATCCATGATGGCGAGCGGCGCTCGGCTTCGATGGCTCGACCGATCAGTTCCACCACTTCGTCGCTTGCAGCAACGAAAGGCAAATCGACATAGCGGCCCTGGACCTTGGCCCATTCGTCGCGAGTGTCGGTGCCTAGTCGGGCGCCATATTGGGCGAAGGATTGATGCAGCACGCCCACGACCACTAGCTTGCCATTGACGCGTGCGGCGGCTTCCGCGAGCTCTTGGAAGAAATAGACATCGTCGCCGTACCCCAAGGCCGAGGCTTCGAGGAACTTGCCCATTTCGTCGAGGATGACCAGCACGCCGTCTTGCGAGCAATCCTCGGTGGTTTGGCATAACTCATTGATCAAGTTGGCCGGCGAAACCTTGCGATGGTCCGTGCCCTTGGCTTTGCGCAGGGCCGCATTGAGCTCGGCGACCACGCTGCTGCGCTTGCCCACCACGGGAACGGTGAGCCAACCCTTGCGGGTCGGGAACGCTTTGTCGAAGGCGGGCATCGCTCCGAGCCTGAGGACGTTGCGCGCATGGGTTCGCAGGGTTTTGTCGGGATGCAGCGCGCTCGCGAGAGCCACGGCGAGCGAGGACTTTCCGCCACCAAAGGGGCCGGTCCAAGTGAATGAGCGTTGATTGGTTTCAGTCAACTGCCGAGCCATGTTTTCCAAGATGGCAGTGGCGGTGGAGTGGCAGATGTAGCCCGCCAAGGCGTCGCGCCGACCCAAGTCAGCATCCACGCGGATTGAGCGTTGGTAGTGGCGCGATATATGGACGAAGTCCGAGAGCAATTGGCCTTTATCGTCAGTCATAGGCTCTTCGAATCATTTCTCGGCGCATCTCGTTGGAGTCGCCGGTTTTTTTATGGACTTGGCGAAGGCCGGCTGTGTCGGTCCATGCCAAAAAGCCGTCGGTGAAATCACTTAGGCCCATGAGACGCTCAGCCACTGAGTCTTCGTCGAGTTTGAACACGCGGCCCGGCGAGCCCTCGCCATAGGCGATGATCTCAAACGCCATCGAACTCAGGCCCACGGCCGAGCTGTCCCAATAGTCGAGAAGCGCGTATGCGAACAGACCATCGTGCAGCGTGGCCTTGGGGCCTCTACGGAACGCGTATTGGCCTTTGTGGACTTCTTGAAGCAAGCCGAGTTCGCCAAGCAGTGGCTCGGCGAAGTCTTCGGGTGATCCCCCGGCAAAGCGCGGGGCATAGCTGCGAAGGCATGTCTCCAAGTCGCGCGAAAGCGTGGATGCCGAGAGCCTGCGTTTGGGATCGAGCTTGCGCGCGAAATCTTCAAGCGGCGCCTCGAGTTCTTGGCGCGTGAAGGTGGGCGCGGTCACATGGTTGAAGAGCCACCGCCATGTCGTGGCTCGGTTGCCTCTGCCGGCGAGCCACCAATGCGCGTGCCATGCGGTCGAGGGGTTCTCGGCGTAGGGGTCCAAGCCGCCATCGCGCAGAATTTCGCTGGCGATGGGGGAAATTTCAAACGATTGCGGATCATCGCCGGAGTCGCGAAGGACATCGCATGCCATCGCCCAATGGCGGATGGATGCGACCATGTTTTTGCCCACGCCGAACGAGGCGATGGCGTTCTCATCTGCAAACGCGGCCTTGGGCACGCGTCCGCCTTCAACCGCTTGGTCAAAGGCCTTCTTGAGCCACATTTGGCGGAGCGGAAATGTCTCGTGCCCCGAAAAATGGACAGAGATCCCCGATCTCGCTGTTGTTTTCATCGGGAAGATTGTAGCGCCGGAGTGGTCCGAACTGGCGAAGTTCACCAGTTCGACGACCTCGGGGTCTTCGCCAAGCGGTCCTTCTTGCTTGTGCAAACGTCTGCACTCGTCGACGACAGGGTGCATGGCTCAAAATACTGTGCAAAACGCTTGGCCTTTGGCATGCGCACAACCTGCTCGGCCAAGTTGTTCGTGAAAGGCACATTCGGGTCAGTCATGAAACGCCAAACGTTATCGCTGTAATCACGCAGCCGACCGATCAGGTTGGCGGCCTTGCTCCGCTTAATGCGACCGCCTTGGCCATTGGGCTTGGCGCACGCGCACCGCGCCCGGTCCATGTCAGGGCGGATGCTTGCTGCCCGGGAAGTGGAACAGATCAAGCAACAGGGTTTTCATCCATTCGTGGAACGCGGACGTTTCGTGGCGCTGGTGCCAGAACAGTTCGACCACGCGCGGCGGTGCCTGTAGCGGGACGGGCACCCGCAGCAGGCCGGCCGTGCGGGGTGCGTCCAGGTCCTTTGACCATGGCAGCACTGGCCATCAGATCGGATTGGCGAATGGCATCGTAGGCGGCCGCGTAGTGGTTCACGGTGACGACCAGATTGCGCTGCAGGCCCCGGCTGCGCAGGAACAGGTCGCGTAGCCCGGCAGGGTCTTGCCGACCAAGCACGAACAAGCACGCGCACCGCGCCCGGTCCATGTCAGGGCGGGTGCTTGCTGCCCGGGAAGTGGAACAGATCCAGCAACAGGGTTTTCATCCACTCATGGAACGCGGACGTTTCGTGGCGCTGGTGCCAGAACAGTTCGACCACGCGCGGCGGTGCCTGTAGCGGGACGGGCACCCGCAGCAGGCCGGCCGTGCGGGGTGCGTCCAGGCCCTTTGACCATGGCAGCACGGCGATCAGGTCGGATTGGCGAATGGCATCGTAGGCGGCCGCGTAGTGGTTCACGGTGACGACCAGATTGCGCTGCAGGCCCCGGCTGCGCAGGAACAGGTCGTAGCTTGGCAGGGTCTTGCCGACCAGGCTGACGTCGATGTGGCATGCGCTCAGAAACTTCTTCAGCGAAAGTTTCTTCAGCGCACCGAGCGGATGGCTGGCGCGCATCACGCAGACAAAGTCCGGCGACCACAGCGCCCGGGATTTGAGAAACGCCGGCCGCTGCACCTCGTCGGTGTACGCGCCGATCGTGAAATCCGCATGGTTGTCCGCGAGCACCCGGCCGAAATCGACCAGCGTGTTCGGAATCGCGTGCACGCGCATCGACGGCGCGCACGCGCTCAGCCGGCGGGTCAGCCGCGGCACCACGATGCTGGCCACGTAGTCGGACATGGCGATGCTCACGCTGGCGCTGCTGTGCAGCGCGTCAAAGCGGCCCTCCTCCAGGGTGCCGCGGATCGTCTGCAAGGACTGCGCCAGCGGCCCCCACAGGTCGATCGCGCGCCGCGTGGGCTTGACGCCCGCGCCACTGCGCACGAACAAGGGGTCGTCGTAGGTCGCGCGCAAACGGCGCAGCGCGTTGCTCACGGTCGGCTGGGTGAGCGACAGCTTGCGCGCCGCGCGCGTGACGTTGCCCTCCGCCATCAGCGCCTCGAACACCTTGAGCAAATTCAGATCGGTGCTGCGATAGCTCGTCATCGCGTAGAACCATTCAAGCGATCGATATTCACCATGGTCACTATAAATTTGTTGCCATATCGCTTCGACCTTAGCATGCACGTTGAATGCCATCGGCCAACCCCCTGCGAAATTTCGGGAGACACGCATGACCGTCCTTTCGGCGCGCATTGAGCGCCTGCCGTTTTCCGGCTTTCACCGGCGCCTGCTGCTGATCGGCGGGCTGGGCTATACCTTCGACGCCATGGACGCTGCGGTCATCGCCTTTGTGCTGCCGGTGCTGCGCACGGCGTGGAACCTGGACAGCGGTCAGGTGGGCGTGCTGGCCAGCGCGAATTTCATCGGATTCTTTTTTGGCGCCCTGCTGGCGGGCTCCCTGGGCGACTTGATCGGGCGGCGCATGGTCATGATGTCGGCGCTCGCGGTGTACTGCGTGGCGTCGTTCTTCAGCGCCATGGTGAACGACTGGAACAGCTTCCTGGTCCTGCGCGTGCTCGCCGGCCTGGGCACCGGCGCCGAGAGCGTCATCATTGCGCCCTACCTGTCGGAGTTCGTCGCACGCCGCTACCGCGGCCGCTTTACCGGCGCGCTCGCCGGGTTCTTCTCGTTCGGCTTCGTCGCGGCCGCGCTGCTCGGCTACCTGATCGTTCCGGCGTCGGAGGACGGCTGGCGCATCGTCATCCTCATCACCGCCGCGCCGGTGCTCATGCTGCTGTGGTGGCGCCGCGTGCTGCCCGAATCGCCGCGCTGGCTCGAAAGCCAGGGGCGCAACGCCGAGGCCGACGCCGTCGTTGACGCCATGGAGCACGCCATCGTGCGTGGCGGCCAACCGCTGCCCGCCCTGGACCCGCACGACGTGGCCGCCGCGCCGCCAAGCAGGGAGCGCGGCGGCCTGTTGAAGAACTACGCGACCCTGCTGTCGCGCAGGCTCCTTCCCACCACCAGCATGACGTGGCTGATGTGGCTTTCGATCACCTTCAGCTACTACACGTTCTTTACCTGGATTCCCAGCCTGCTGGTGCAAAACGGCATGACCATGACCAAGAGCTTCGGTTATTCGCTGGTGATGTATCTGGCCCAGGTTCCGGGCTACTTTTCCGCCGCCTGGCTGAACGACCGGATCGGCCGCCAGGCGACCATCGTCAGCTACATGCTCATGGGCATGCTGGCCGCGCTGGGCATGGCGTTCGCCCGGGGCGACGCGCAGATCATGGCGGCAGGCGTGCTGCTGTCGTTCTTCCTGAACGGCACCTACGCGGGGGTCTACGCGTACACGCCGGAAGTGTTCCCCACGCAGGTGCGGGCAACCGGCGCCGGTCTGGCGTCGGCCATCGGGCGCATCGGCGGCATCACGGCGCCGATTCTGGTGGGCTACGTCTATCCGAAGCTGGGTTTCGCGGGGGTCTTCGGCACCACGACCGCTGCGTTGCTCATGGGCTCGGCAGCGGTGTGGATCATGGGCGTGCCAACGCGGGGGCGCTCCCTGGAAGACATCGCGACAGAAAAAATTTCCTGAGGAGCACCCGATGGCAGACCCCGAGAACCCCATGCTCCGGCAGTTGGCCGACGTGGCCCGCGCGCACGACGACGCCTGCCAGCCGCGCGCGAGCTTTGAGGCCATCGACCGGGCGGCGGCGGCGCTCATCGGTCACCGGCTGTTCACGATCCTGGTCCACCACCGCGCGGAGCAGGCATCGCAGCGGATCTACAGCAACATGCCCGAGGCCTACCCGGTCAAAGGCCGCAAGCCGATCACCGACACGCCGTGGATGCGCCGCGTCATGGTCCAGGGCCTGCCCTATATCGGCCGCAATGCCGACGACATCCGCGAGGTGTTCTTCGACCACGCGCTGATCCTGTCGCTGGGCTGCCAGAGCGTGCTGAACATGCCGCTGCGCTGGCAAGGCCAGACGCTCGGCACACTGAATCTGCTGCACCAGCAAGACTGGTACGCACCGCACCACGTCGAAATGGCCAGCGTGCTCGCGCAGCTGGCCGTCGTGGCCATTTTGGCAAACCCGCTCTGACGACCGACTTTTCTCTGCCCAAGGACCTTCCCATGACCACCACCGTGCTGTTCAAGAACGCCCAACTGCTCGACCCCCTGCTGGGCGAACTGCAGGAGGGCCGCGACATTCTGGTCGAGAACGGGGTATTCAAAGAGGTTTCGGAGCGCCCGATCCGCACGCATGCGGCGCAGCGCACCATCGACGTCAAGGGCAGGACCGTGATGCCCGGCATGATCGACCTGCACGCGCACGTGGTCGCGGTCGAGCTCGATCTGGCGCGCCAGATGTCCCTGCCGAATGTGCTGGTCACGCTGCGCAGCGTGCCGATTCTGCGCAGCATGCTGCGCCGCGGCTTTACCACCGTGCGCGACGCCGGCGGCGCGGGTTTCGCGCACCGGCAGGCGGTGCAATCGGGCCTGGCGCAGGGCCCGCGGTTGTTCGTCAGCGGCCGCGCGCTGAGCCAGACCGGCGGACATGGCGACATGCGCGCGCGCACCGATTACCTTGGCGACCCGCATTGCTCCTGTTGTGTGCGCGTCGGCGCGCTGGCGCGCGTCGCCGACGGCGTGGACGCGGTGCGCAAGGCCACCCGGCAAGAGCTGCAGATGGGCGCGGACCAGATCAAGATCATGGCCTCCGGCGGCGTGGCGTCACCGACCGACCCGGTGGGCGCGCTGGGCTACTGCGAGGACGAAATCCGCGCCGTCGTGGACGAGGCCCGGGCGCGCGGTACCTACGTGCTGGCGCACGCCTACACCGCCTGCGCGATCGCCCGCGCCGTGCGCTGCGGCGTGCGCAGCATCGAGCACGGGAATCTGGTCGATGCCCCGACCGCGGCGCTGATGGCGCAGGCCGGCGCCTACGCGGTGCCCACTCTGGTGACCTACGACGCGCTCGCGACCGAGGGTGCGCGCTACGGTCTGCCCAAGGAGAGCGTGGCCAAGGTGGCCGAGGTGCGCGAGGCGGGCCTGCGCTCGCTGGAAATCTTCAAGCAGGCCGGCGTGAAAATGGGCTTCGGCTCCGACTTGCTCGGCGACTCCCAGCGGCTGCAAAGCGACGAGCTGCGCCTGCGTGCGCAGGTACTGTCCGCCGCAGAGGCCATCGCCAGCGCCACCGTGGTCGGTGCCGAAGTCCTGGGAATGGAAGGACGCCTGGGCCGCATCGCCGAAGGGGCGCTGGCCGACCTGCTCGTGGTCGATGGCAACCCGCTCAAGGACATCGGCTGCCTGCTCGGGCAGGGCGAGCGCATCCCCCTGGTCATGAAGGAGGGCGTGATCGAGTTCGACGCGTTGTGAGCGCGGGTCGCGTCCGAGGTCATGTGATGATATTTTCGGGGCAGGACACCAGCTGCCATGCACACACCCCATTTCCACCCCGACGATGCAGCCGACACCGCCATGCGCGTGTTCTGGCAAAAGGGCTACGCCGCCACTTCCATCCAGGATCTGGTCGATGCCACCGGCCTGTCGCGCAGCAGCCTCTACAACACGTTTGAAAGCAAATACGGCCTGTTTCAACATGCCCTGCGGCGCTACCGCGGCCAGACCCTGCGCAACGCCGTGCTATTGGCCGAGGACGGCAGCGCGCAGGCGCGCGTGCGGGTTCTGCTGCAAGGCATCGCCGAAGAGGAACTGCGCGATGGCAACACCTGTGGCTGCCTGGTCGCGAACACCGCGCTCGAAATGGGCGGCCGCGACCCCACCGTCACCGCGATGCTCGGAGAACACTTCGCCACGCTGGAAACGGCCCTGACCGCCCTGATGCAGCGCGGTCAGCAGCGCGGCGAGATCGCCCGGGAAAAATCCCCGGTTGCGCTCGCACGTTTCCTTGTCGCCACGGTCCAGGGCCTGCGCGTCATGGGTCGCGGCCACGTCGATGCCGATCGAGCCGCGCGTCTGGGTGACATCATCGACACCGCTGTCAATGCGCTGTGAGGCGTTGGCGGCGCGTGGACCGCCGCATTGCGGTGTTCAGACTGTGTAGCGCAAGCGCCGTACCACCGCCTCGTCAACCTCTACCCCCAGACCCGGACCATTCAGAGGACTTGTGAAACCGTCCATCTGCCGGACCGGTTCGGCGACAAGCTCCTGCTGCACGGCTACCGGGAAGGGCTTGAGTTCGAGCAGCCGAGCGTTTGCCGATGCCAGTGAGAGATGCAAGCTGGCCGCTGTGGTGATCGCCGTGCTCCAGGCGTGTGCATTCACCGTCAGCCCCGCCGCACCGACGCGCCGATCGATCTCCCGAAAGCCCGTAATACCCTCGGCGCGCGCCGGATCCACGCCGACCACGTCCACGGTGGAACTATCGATCAGCCGCTGATACCCCGATACCGTCCACTCGCGCTCGCCGCTGGCGATGGGCACGCTCAGCGCCCGCTTGAGCGCGCGGTAGTCCTGCAAATGCGTAGGGTAGAACGGCTCCTCGATCCAGCCGATGCGGTGCTCGGCCATGCGTCGCACCGTATCGATTGCGGTCAGGGCATCCCAGCGCAGGCCGTTGCCGACGTCCACGAGGATCTCCGCGTCCCCTCCCGCCTCGCGACGCAGACCTGCCACGAGTGCAATGCTGCTTTCCGGGTCGTGGCCGACGGTGGAAAGAGACTTCTTGCCCAGCCCCAGCTTCACGCTGCGAAAACCTGCCGAGAAAAAGCCCAAGGCCTCATCAATGCAGGCGGACAGGCTGGCCTTGTTCACGTGGCAGCTGGCGTTGGCCGGCAGGCGCTCATGGACCCGGCCCCAGAGCGCCGAAAGGGGTCGGCCCTCCATTTTTCCCTGAATGTCCCACAGCGCCATATCGACCGCACTCAACGCGAAGCAGGCGATACCTCCCTCGCCGTACCACCAGCTATGTTCGCGCATCTTCCGCCAGCATTGCTCTGGCGTCACGTCGCCGGCTTGCAGCAGCAACGGGGCGAAACCCTCCTCGATCAGCAGGACGGTCGCACGGCAGGCTTCGGGCCACATCGCGATGGCCTCGCCCCAGCCAACCGTTCCATCCCCGGTTTCCAGCCGCGCGAGAACCGTCATGCGCTCGCGATGGAGGTCGTTCGGATCGAGGTAGCGAAGGATGTGGGTCTGAATACGCGCGAGTTTCATGGGGATCCCTTGCTCCTTGAGATTCCGTGGAATCGGGTCTTGACGCGAGGATGCGCGAGCATATACTCCGCGTGCCAAGTCATCAAGTGGCAATGTGGCCTGTCCACTTTGAGCCCCTTGGCTTGCCGAGCGACCCTCACACATCCCACTTTCTTCTCCAATCTGCATGCCGTCAGCGCACTCTCTTCAGGTCACCCGCCTTGAGCGGGAACCCATTTCCGAGCAGATGGTCGCCCAGTTGTTGGGCATGGTCCGCGCGGGCAACTTGAGGGCCGGCGACCGCCTGCCCTCCGAACGCGAACTGGCCGAGTCTTTCGGCGTGAGCCGGCCCTCGATTCGTGAGGCGGTTCGCGCACTGGCCGTGCTTGGCGTATTGAAGACGCACCATGGCGGGGGTATCTATGTGTCGAGCTTGCGTGCCGAAGAACTTCTGGGTCCGCTGCAGTTTTTTCTCTCGCTGGAGGAAACGGCGGTCGATGCCTTGTACGACGCACGCGAATTGATCGAGGGCGGCATTGCGGCACGCGCCGCCGGCGCGGCCACCGAGGAGAGCATCGCGCATTTGCGTGATCTGATTGAGCGGCAAAGAGCAGCCATAGGGGAACCGCAGGCGTATCGCAAGCTCGACATTGAATTTCACGAGCATATTCACGCGCTGGCAGCCAACCCATTCCTTTCGCGTGCTGCCACCAGCCTGAACACACTGGGCCTGGAGTTTCGCACCATGGCATCCGAGTCGCGCCAGGTCATTGCGCAAAGCTTGCTGGACCACGCCGCAATCGTTACGGCACTGGCCGCGAACGACCACTCCGCCGCCGAGCACGCCATGCGCTTGCATATGCGCAATGTCCTGCAATCCACCCGCGAGTCGCTGTCGACTCGCCACGCAGCACACAAACCACCCTTTCAGGACCCGCCATCGTGAACCCACTTCCCGATCTCGAAAACACCACCGTGGTGGTGACAGGAGCGGGCCGCGGCATCGGTGCAGCCACCGTGCACCGTCTGCTGCAGGCCCGGGCCTCGGTGCTGGCGCTGGTTCAGCCAGACACCGGGATCGATTGCGAAATAAGCGCTCTGGCAACGGCGCATGCCGAACGGTTGCGGGTGCTGGCCGTTGACGTGCGCAGTTCGGCGGACGTGGCGCACGCCGTGACCGTTGCCACCCGGCAATTCGGCGGCGTTGCCGCACTGGTAAACAACGCCGGCATGATCCAGCCCATCGGGCGACTGGACACGGTAGACCCTGACGCCTGGGAAGGCGTGCTGGCCGTCAACGCTGGCGGAGCCATGCGTTGCACCCGGGCTTTCCTGCCCTTGCTGCTGGAGCGTCGTGGCACCATCGTCAACATGAGTTCGGGGGCGGCCTACCGGCCTTTGGAAGGCTGGAGTGCCTACTGTGCGAGCAAGGCCGCGTTGGTAATGCTTTCGCGCGCCACCGAACTCGAATACCGTGCCCTGGGGCTGCGGGTGTTTTCGCTCGGCATACCGCCCACGGACACGGCAATGCAGGGCCTCATCCGCAATTCTGGAATCAACGACGTCAGCAAGATCCCGCAGCGTGACCTGACGGCGCCGACTGTAACGGCCGCGGTCGTTGCCTGGTTATGCGGACCTGATGCGCGCGACCGGATTGAAAAAATCGAAATCGACGTGCGCGACCCTGAATTCGCTGCCTTCACCCAGGAAGCCTTGTGAGCATCTCCTGCAGGCAGCGCCGTGTCGTCGTGACCGACTACAACTTCCCCGACGTGGCCGTCGAGCGCGCCGCAGCCGAGCAACACGGAGCGCAATTCATCGCCTGTCAATGCAAAAGCGCCGAAGACGTCACCCAGGCCGTCAAAGACGCCGATGTTGCCGTCGTGCAGTTTGCACCGCTGACCGCACCCGCCATCGCCGGTATGGCTCAGGGCGCTACCGTCATCCGGTATGGCATTGGCTACGACAATATCGATTTGCACGCCGCGTTTGACTGCGGCCTTGCCGTGGGCTACATACCCGATTACTGCACTGCCGAGGTGGCAGACCATACGGTGTCCATGGTGTTGGCTGCGTTGCGCAAGTTGCCGCAACTCGACGCATCGGTTCGCGCTGGTGACTGGAAGGCCGTGGCGGTAGCGAAACCCATCAAGCCTTTCGATCAAACGACCGTGGGCTTCCTGGGTTTGGGCCGAATCGGGAACCTGGTACTCACGCGTCTACAACCTTTTGGTTTCCGGTTCTTGGTGGCGGACCCCCAGATCGATAAGGCGCGTGCAGCGCAATTGGGCGCGACCAGCGTAGAGCGCGACGCGCTATTCAGGCACGCCGATGTGATCTCACTGCATGCACCGGCAACCGCCGAGACTACCCATGTGGTGAATGCGCAGACCCTGCGCACCATGAAGCCTGACGCAATCATCGTCAACACCGCGCGTGGCCGACTCGTGGACGAAGCAGCGCTGGCCCAGGCACTCGCCGCAGGCAACATCAGCGGCGCTGCGCTGGACGTGTTCGAAACCGAAGCGCTCCCGGCAGACTCCCCACTGCGCGGTGCGCCCAATCTCATCCTCACCCCGCACGCTGCTTGGTATTCCGAGCACGCCATCATGCGGCTGCAAGAACTCGCCGCAGCCGATATCGCGCGCATCCTGACGGGACAGGGGCCGCGCTGTCCGGTACCCGGCTCACCCGGGCCCTGAAGCACAAGCATGGAGAGAGACTCAAATGTCCCAGTACACCGCGGCCAAACGCCGAATCACCGTCGATGAAATTTGCGCAGGCGGCTTCTCGACACCCCTGGACGCACCCACTGTGCCGCCCTTTCCATTTGAATTCCGCAACGTCGAGGTGCTGACACTCGCCTACCGCTCCGACCCTGCTGCCATGGCCTGCCTGTTGCCTCCCCCACTGGAACTCACCGGTGACGTCGTGCTGATCCACATCTACAAGATGAACGACACCGATTGGCTTGGACCCTACAGCGAAGCCAACGTGATGTTCGGCGCCAAGCTCCCGGAGGCTGGCCTGGCTGGCGCATATTCGCCCTACCTGTATCTGAGTTCAGAGGTGGGGGTGGTGCATGGGCGCGAGATCCACGGCCAGCCGAAAAAGCTGGGCATTCCGCGCTTGGAAGCGCGCGGCGATATCTGGGCAGGTACGCTGTCACGCAACGGGATCGATATCGTTACTGGTACGCTTGCCTACAAGCAAAACCGCGCTGCACTCTCCGCCCTGTCGGCCATACTCGACTTCAGCAACAACTTCAACCTGAAGGCGATCGACCATATCGACGGTACACCCGCGATCCGCCAACTCACTGCGCGCCGACTGGCCAACATCCACGTCCACGAATGTTGGCAGGGAGCATGCACCGTCGAACTGCGCCCGAATGTGCAAGCGCCGGTGTACCGACTGCCCGTTGCCGAAATGCTCGACGGTTTTTACTGGCGTGGCGATTTCACGCTGGTGCCAGGCACTGTGCTGCACGACTACCTGAAGCCGTAGCCCCTACCCACGTAAAAAAATCATCCGGATTCACAACAGCTTGCCGGTTCGTCCGGCGCATGGAGACAAGCATGCCTTTGAATCATTCCGAAATCACCCCTCGACAGATCCGGCGCGTCCTGTGGGCATCGATTGTGGGGACGGTGATCGAATGGTACGATTTCGTTCTTTTTGCCGTGGCGTCGGGCCTCATCTTCAACAAGTTATTTTTTCCGTCCCTGTCCCCGACGGCTGGTACTTTGGCCTCTTTCCTGACCTTGGCCGTCGGCTTTTTGGCGCGTCCGATCGGCGGTCTCATCATTTCTCATTTTGGCGATAAAAAGGGCCGAAAACCTGCGCTGATCTTTACAATCGCGCTGATGGGCGTATCGACGGTTGCCATCGGTGTCCTTCCGACCCATGCGCAAATTGGCATCATGGCGCCCATCATGCTCGTCATACTGCGCCTGCTCCAAGGCTTGGGGGCCGGTGCCGAGTATGCAGGTGCCCTGGTCCTCGTCGCAGAATATGTTCCAACCAGGAAAAAGGGCTACTACACGGCATTTGTCTTGTCCGCTACAGTCGCCGGGCTGCTGCTTGCGTCGGTCATCTTTCGCCTGCTCTCGCAATTGCCAGAAGAAGATCTCTTGTCCTGGGCTTGGCGTATCCCTTTCTTGTTCTCCGCCGTGCTCGTGGTCGTCGCGTTATATATCCGCAAGCACCTGGAAGAGACTCCAGAATATGTTTTGGCAGTCGGCCAAGCCGATGTGCAAAAGCGTGCTGCCGCCATCCCGCTCGGCGAGGTGCTGCGTGAGCAACCCAAGGCCCTGCTCTGCGGCTTTCTGGCCATGGCTGGCGCGAATGCTGCTACCTACACGCTGAATACCTTCGCCTTGAGTTATATGGTGAACAACTTGGCCTTTCCCCAGTCCGACGCCCTGAACGTTCTCATCCTCGCATCCATAGCCGGCATCGTCTGCACTCCCATCATGGGGGCGATATCCGACCGCTTCGGCCATGCCAAGGTTTATGCTCTGGGCACCTTGTTCATCCTGCTTTACGCGGCGCCCATGTTCTGGTTGATGGATTCAAAGAACATTGCACTGGCGGCTCTGGCGATGACCATCGGCTACGGTCTGGGGTTCAGCACGGTGGCAGGATCACAGGGCGCTTTCTTGACGGGACTGTTCCCGACGCGCTATCGCTTTACCGGCATCGCCTTCGTGCGCGAAATGAATGGGGCAACGATAGCCGGAATGACACCTTTTATTGCAACTTGGCTTACCCAACAGGCGGGCGGACGGTCCACCTACCTCGTGGCTTATCTGATCGCTCTTTGCATCATTTCCATCCTTGCGATCCTGGCATTGCGAAACCCCTGGTGCGGCCCCCACGGCCGCAATGCATTCGGGTAAGCTGTGACCCACTCCTTCCACTTCCTGCGCAGCGGCCATGAGCGACACATCCAACTTCGATTTCGGCAAATTCGTCCCGGGTTTCGACTTTCTGCAAAGCTTGGTCAAGGGGGCGTCCAGCAGCTTCGCGCAACTGCCCAAGCTCTCGAACTGGGTGGCGCCCACGCTCAGCGTGGAAGAGCTGGACAAGCGCATCGAGGAACTCAAGGTGGTGCAGTTCTGGCTGGAGCAAAATTCCCGCGCGCTGGCCGCCACCGTCCAGGCGCTGGAGGTGCAGAAGATGACCCTGGCCACCCTGAAGGGAATGAACTTCAGCATGGGTGACGTGGCGCATGCCTTCAACAAGCCCAGGACCGCAGACAGCGTGGGCGCCACCGCACAGGCCACGCAGGCCGAGCCCGCCGCCGTGCAAGCGCCCGCCAAGCCCGGGGCAGCGGACGCGGACAAACCGGCCGTGGTCGATCCGATGCAATGGTGGGGCGCGCTCACCAGCCAGTTCCAGCAGATCGCTGCGAATGCCCTGAAGGACGCCACCCGGCACACGTCCGCCAGCAGCGCCGAGAACCACCCCACGGGCCCCGCCAAGCAGGCGCGCAAGACGGCAAGCAGCGCCCCGGCCGGCGCCAGCGCGGCCAAAAGGCCCGCCGCAGCCACCAAGAAGGTTGCGGACAGGAAACCCGCGGCCAAACCGACTCCCCGTAGCAACGCTGCGCGCAAGCCCTGACGGGGTACGCTGGGCAACCCATGCTTGGCATCGACGCCATGGCGCAGGCGATTCTTGCGCAGCACGCCGCGCCGTTCGCGGGCTTCGCCCGGGAGCCCGTGCCCGAGCCGGCAGCGCCAGACCCCGTCTATCTGGCGGCGCTGCGGGCGTGCAGCGCGCTGGGCTTCATGGCGCACGACGCGCAATGCCTGGCACGCGCCTGGCAGGCGCGCACGCTGCGCGTTGGCGCATTCCAGGCAACGCCGTGGCCGGACGCGCCCGAGGACTTCGGCCTGCAGGCCGTGCCGCGCGCCCGGGCTTTCGCGCCCTGCCCCGACCGCCTGGGGCTGTACGCCGTGCTGCCCGACGCCGCCTGGGTTGCGCGCATGGCGCGCGCGGGGGTGCCGGCGCTGCAACTGCGCTTCAAATCCTCCGACGCGCGGGCGATTGCGCGGGAAGTGGCGGCCACCGTGCGCGCAGTGCAGGGGAGCCGCGCGCTCCTGTTCATCAACGACCATTGGCAGGCGGCCATCGACGCCGGCGCGTATGGCGTCCACCTCGGCCAGGAAGACCTGGACGCGCTGGACCCCGGAGCACGGCAAACCCTGCGCGCATCCGGCCTGCGCCTGGGGGTCAGCACCCATGGCTACGCCGAAATGCTGCGTGCGGACGCGCTGGGCCCGAGCTACATCGCCATGGGCGCGGTGTTCCCGACCACGCTCAAGAAAATGGCCACGGCCCCGCAGGGCCTGGGCCGGCTGGGCGCGTATGCGCGCTTGCTGCGCAACTACCCGCAGGTCGCCATCGGGGGCATCGGCGCCGCGCAGTTCCCGCAGGTGCTGGCCACGGGCGTGGGCTCCATCGCCGTCGTGCGGGCCCTCGTCAGCGCCCCGAACCCCGAGGCAGCGGCGGCGCAATTGATGGCCTGCATGGCGCCGGCGTCTCCTCCATGAATAAAGCCAAACGCCCACTCGGGGTGGGCGTTTGGCTTTATTGGTTGCGCGAGAAGGATTTGAACCTCCGACCTTTGGGTTATGAGCCCAACGAGCTACCAGACTGCTCCATCGCGCGGCAAGAGGGGGATTGTACCCTATTATTCGGCGGCTTCCTCAGGGTTTTCGGGTTCTGCCGCACGATCCACGAGTTCGACCAACGCCATGGGAGCGTTGTCACCCACGCGAAAGCCCATTTTCAGAATCCGCGTGTAGCCGCCGGGGCGCGCCTTGAAGCGCGGGCCCAGGTCGCCGAACAGCTTGGTCACGCTGTTGCGGTCGCGCAGGCGGCTGAATGCCAGACGGCGGTTCGCCAGGGAGTCTTCCTTGGCCAGCGTGATCATGGGTTCGATCACGCGGCGCAACTCCTTGGCTTTGGGAACGGTGGTCTTGATGGCCTCGTGCGCGATGAGCGAGTTCATCATGTTCTGCAGCATCGCAAGGCGATGCGAGCTGGTGCGGTTGAGTTTACGCAGGCCGTGTCCGTGGCGCATGGTGCTTTCCTTTTGTTTGTGATTGATCAGGCAGCCGTATCAGGTACTGCCCGAGGCACTGTTTCCCCCGAAGGGGCGTAAAAAACCCGATAAAACCTGTCCCTTAGCGCTTGTCCAAACCGGCTGGCGGCCAGTTTTCAAGCTTCATGCCGAGCGTGAGACCGCGCGAGGCCAGAACTTCCTTGATTTCGTTGAGCGACTTGCGACCCAGATTGGGCGTCTTGAGCAATTCGTTCTCGGTGCGCTGGATCAGGTCCCCGATGTAGTAAATGTTCTCCGCCTTCAGGCAGTTCGCGGAACGCACGGTCAACTCGAGCTCGTCCACGGGGCGCAGCAGGATCGGATCGAACGAGGCATTCCCGCGCGATCCTGTCGGTGTGTCAAACGCCGCCAGTTCGCCACCTTCCAGCTGGGCGAATACGGCCAGTTGCTCCACCAGGATCTTGGCCGACGCGCGCACTGCGTCTTCGGCCGTGATGGCGCCATTGGTTTCAATCTCGACGACCAGCTTGTCCAGGTCCGTGCGCTGTTCGACCCGCGCGCTTTCCACCGTGTAGCTCACACGCTTGACGGGGGAGAACGAGGCGTCCAGAACGATCCGGCCAATCGACTTGGTCGATTCGTCGGCGTAGCGGCGCAGGCTGCCAGGCACGTAGCCACGGCCCTTCTCGACCTTGATCTGCATGTCCAGCTTGCCGCCTTGCGACAGGTTGGCGATCACGTGCTCCGGGTTGACGATTTCCACGTCGTGGGGGGTCTGGATGTCACCTGCGGTGACGACCCCTTCGTCGTCCTTGCGCAGGCTCAGCGTGACTTCGTCGCGGCCGTGCAGCTTGAATACCACGCCTTTGAGATTCAGCAGGATGTTGACCACATCTTCCTGAACGCCATCGATGGACGAGTACTCGTGCAGAACACCGGCGATGGTGACTTCCGTCGCCGCATACCCCACCATGGACGAGAGCAGGACACGCCGGATGGCGTTCCCCAGCGTATGACCGTACCCGCGCTCAAAGGGCTCCAGCTCGACCTTGGCACGGTTGTGACCAAGTTGCTCGACATTGATCGCCTTGGGTTTCAGCAAATTGGTTTGCATTCAGACTTCCTCTCAATACCCCCAGCTCGTTACGCCGGTAAGGCTGGTGAAGCGCCTGAACCACGATCCTTCGCGGTTCAGGGACTGTTTCCTGGAAAAATATGCACCGGGCGATCAGCGCGAATACAACTCGACGATCAGCGATTCGTTGATGTCGGCGCCAAATTCATCGCGGTCCGGCACCCTGTTGAAGACGCCTTTGACCTTCTCGGCGTCCACATTCACCCAGGCTGGCATGCCGACCTGGGCAGCCAGTTGCAGGGCTTCGACGACGCGCGCCTGCTGCCTGGACTTTTCACGCACGGACACCAGGTCGTTCGACCTCACGAGGTACGAGGCGATGTTCACGGGCTTGCCGTTCACCGTGATCGCCTTGTGCGACACCAGCTGGCGCGCCTCGGCGCGGGTGGAGCCGAAGCCCATGCGGTACACCACGTTGTCGAGGCGGGACTCGAGCAGGAACAACAGATTCGCACCGGTATTTCCCCTGCGGCTTTCGGCGGTCTCGAAGTAGCGGCGGAATTGCTTTTCGAGCACGCCGTACATGCGCTTGACCTTCTGCTTTTCACGCAGTTGCAGGCCGTAGTCGGAGGTGCGGGCACCCGAGGTGCGACCATGCTGACCCGGCTTGGAGTCGAATTTGGACTTGTCGGCGATCGAGCGGCGTGCGCTCTTGAGGAACAGGTCCGTGCCTTCACGGCGGGAGAGTTTGGCCTTGGGGCCAAGATAGCGTGCCACTTGAACTTCCTTTGTGTCATCTGCCGCAAACCATTGCGGGAGCCGCCTGAGGTGCTTGCGCGTTCACAGGTGGCGGTGGGCTTTGAGAGAGAAATCAGATACGCCGGCGCTTTTGCGGACGGCAGCCGTTGTGCGGCACCGGGGTCACGTCGGAGATCGACGTGATGCGGATGCCCAGCGCGCCCAGCGCGCGCACCGACGATTCACGGCCCGGTCCGGGGCCCTTGATCTCGACGTCGAGATTCTTGATTCCCTGGTCGATGGCAGCACGCCCGGCCACTTCCGACGCCACCTGGGCAGCGAACGGGGTGGACTTGCGCGAGCCCTTGAAACCCTGGCCACCGGACGAGGCCCACGACAGGGCATTGCCCTGGCGATCGGTGATCGTGATGATGGTGTTGTTGAACGATGCGTGCACGTGGGCAATGCCGTCCGAGACGTTCTTGCGGACCTTTTTGCGCACGCGCTGCGCGGCGTTGTTGGCAGGAGACTTGGCCATGATGATCCTTGAATCTCTTTATTTCTTCAGTGCCGCCGCACCCTTGCGCGGGCCCTTGCGGGTGCGCGCATTGGTGCGCGTGCGCTGACCACGCATGGGCAGGCCGCGGCGATGGCGAAAACCCCGGTAGCAACCGATGTCCATCAGGCGCTTGATGTTCATCGTGGTTTCGCGGCGCAGGTCACCCTCAATGGTGTACAGCTCGATTTGCTCGCGAATTTTCTCCAGATCGCCGTCCGTCAGATCCTTGATCTTCTTGCTGTAAGCGATACCGGTTGCGTCGCAAATCTTGCGCGCGCGGGGGCGACCAATGCCAAAAATGGCGGTCAAGCCGATTTCCGCGTGTTTGTGCGGCGGAATGTTAATGCCAGCGATACGTGCCATATGCGTCCTCTGATACTTTCCAATCAACCTTGCCGTTGCTTGTGCCGCAGATCCGTGCAGATCACGCGCACCACACCCTTGCGGCGGATGATCTTGCAGTTGCGGCAGATTTTCTTGACCGAAGCCGAAACTCTCATTGCATTCTCCTGAAACTTTTCCATCCGTCCCGGCGAGCTTGCACGGGACACAATCAACACAAATCCTGTGCCCGCTCCGGGGCGCCAGTTCAAGCCATATCCAACTCAACCACCCGTGCGACCCCTGAAGTTGGCCTTCTTGAGCAGCGATTCATACTTTTGCGACATCATGTAGTTCTGCACCTGGGCCATGAAATCCATGGTCACCACCACGATGATCAACAGCGATGTTCCCCCGAAATAAAACGGCACGTTGTATTTGAGGATCAGGAACTCCGGCAGCAGGCACACGAAGGTGATGTACACGGCGCCTGCCAGGGTCAAACGAACCAGA
This sequence comes from Verminephrobacter aporrectodeae subsp. tuberculatae, assembly GCF_026127385.1. Classification (NCBI taxonomy): domain Bacteria; kingdom Pseudomonadati; phylum Pseudomonadota; class Betaproteobacteria; order Burkholderiales; family Comamonadaceae; genus Verminephrobacter; species Verminephrobacter aporrectodeae. The sequence goes on along the minus strand of NZ_QZCX01000001.1, from coordinate 840,484 downwards.
ATCTTGTCGATGTAGCGCGCGGTCTGCTCGCCCGGGCGAATGCCCGGGATGAACGCTCCGCTCTTTTTCAGGTTGTCTGCGGTCTCGCGGCTGTTGAACACCAGTGCCGTGTAGAAGAAACAGAAGAAAATGATCGCTGCGGCATAGAACATCACGTAGATGGGTTGACCCGGCGTCAGCGCACCCGAGATGTCCTTCAACCAGCGCATGGATTCGCCGGCGCTGAACCAGTTCACGACCGTTGCCGGCAGCAGGATGATCGACGAGGCAAAGATCGGCGGAATCACGCCTGCCATGTTCAGCTTCAGCGGCAGGTGCGAGGACTCCTTGCTGCCGCCCATTTGCCGGCGCGCGTGGTTCACCAGAATCTTGCGCTGACCCCGCTCCACGAACACCACGAAGTAGGTCACCAACGCCACGACGATGACGATGAAGATGGCCGCCAGAATGCTCATGGCCCCCGTGCGCACGAGTTCCAGAAGACCGCCGATGGAGCTCGGCAAACCGGCCGCGATCCCGCCGAAGATCAGGATCGAGATTCCGTTGCCCAGGCCGCGCTCGGTAATCTGCTCGCCCAGCCACATCAGAAACATCGTTCCCGCCGTGAGGCTGACCACGGCCGTCATGCGAAAGCCAAAGCCGGGGCTCAGGACCAGGCCCGCAGAACTCTCCAGTGCGACGGCAATGCCCAACGACTGGAACACCGCCAAGCCCAGCGTGCCATACCGGGTGTACTGCGTGATCTTTCTGCGACCGGCTTCGCCTTCCTTTTTCAGCTGCTCGAATGTGGGCAGCACGTAAGTCATCAACTGCATGATGATCGACGCCGAGATGTACGGCATGATCCCCAACGCAAAAACCGTGAAGCGCGAGAGCGCACCGCCCGAGAACATGTTGAACAGGTTCAGGATGCCGCCCTGCTGGCCATTGAACAGCTGCTGGAGCTGGGCCGGGTCGATTCCGGGCACGGGGATATGCGCCCCGATGCGGTACACGACCAGCGCCAGCAACAGAAAGACCAGGCGCCGGCGCAGGTCGCCGAGCTTGCCGGTCTTTGCAATTTGAGCTGCACGGGTAACCACGGATGCCTTTCTCTTTCTGCTTCTGCTTCGCTCAGGCGACGCTGCCGCCCGCAGCTTCGATCGCGGCCCTGGCCCCGACCGTGGCGCCGATGCCGTTGAGCTTCACGGCCTTGCTGAGCGAACCGCTCTTGATGACCTTGACCACCTTGGCCAGATCGGCCACCAGGCCGGCCTGCTTGAGCGCCAGCAGATCGACTTCGGCGAGGCCGAGTTTCTCCAGCGCCGTGAGCGTCACTTCGGCGTTGAACCGCAGCCGCTGCGACTTGAAGCCGCGCTTGGGCAGGCGCCGTTGCAGCGGCATTTGACCGCCTTCGAAACCGACCTTGTGGTAGCCCCCGGAGCGCGACTTCTGGCCCTTGTGGCCCCGGCCCGCGGTCTTGCCCAGGCCGGAGCCTATACCCCGGCCCACGCGGCGCCTGGCGCGCTTGGCGCCGTCTGCGGGCTTGATGCTATTGAGTTCCATGATCCGATCTCTCAGAGGATTTTGACCAGATAGCTGATCTTGTTGATCATGCCGCGCACTGCGGGCGTGTCCTGCAGTTCGCGCACGCTGTTGAGCTTGCGCAGACCCAGGCCGCGCACGGTCGCGCGGTGCGATTCCCGGGTGCCGATCGTGCTGCGCACCAGCTGGATTTTGACGGTTTGTTGCGTCGTAGTCATATATGCAGCCTCCGGTCAGGCGAAGATGTCTTCAACCGTTTTGCCCCGCTTGGCCGCGACTTGCGACGGCGTCGTCGAATTCGTCAGCGCGTCGAAGGTGGCACGGACCATGTTGTAGGGATTCGAGGAGCCATGGCTCTTGGCCACGATGTCCGTCACGCCCAGGACCTCGAAGACTGCGCGCATCGGGCCGCCGGCGATGATTCCGGTTCCCTTGGGAGCGGGGGCCATCATCACGATCGCGGCGCCGTGGTGCCCCGTCACGTTGTGGTGAATGCTGCCGTTCTTCAGCGAAACCTTGACCATGTTGCGGCGCGCTTCTTCCATCGCCTTTTGCACGGCAGCGGGCACTTCCTTGGACTTGCCCTTGCCCATGCCGACACGGCCGTCGCCGTCGCCGACCACCGTCAACGCGGCAAAACCGAGAATGCGGCCCCCTTTGACGACCTTGGTCACGCGGTTCACCGCGATCATTTTCTCGCGCAGACCGTCGTCCCGACCTTCGTCTTGCACCTTGGGTTGAAATTTAGCCATTTTCTGTTTCGCTCCGCTTAGAACTGCAGTCCGGCTTCACGGGCCGCGTCGGCCAGGGCCTTGACGCGACCGTGGTAGGCAAAGCCTGCGCGATCAAATGCCACTTTCTCGACGCCCGCGGCCTTGGCCTTTTCAGCGATTCGCTTGCCGACGATCTGGGCCGCAGCGGCGTTGCCGCCCTTGCCCGATGCACCACCGAGCGACTTGCGCACGTCGGCTTCCGCCGTCGATGCGCTGGCGAGCACCCGGCTGCCGTCGTCGGAAATCACATTCGCGTAGATATGCAGGTTCGTGCGGTTCACGGTGAGCCGCGCAACGCCTTGCTGTGCAATGCGGATGCGGGTCTGGCGCGAACGGCGAAGACGCTGCTCTTTCTTGGTCAGCATGTTGCAGCTCCTTATTTCTTCTTCGTCTCTTTGATCGTGATCTTTTCGTCCGCATAGCGGATGCCCTTGCCCTTGTAGGGCTCGGGGGGACGAACGGCACGAATCTCGGCGGCGATCTGACCGACGCGCTGGCGGTCGGCACCCTTGACCACGATTTCCGTCGGGGTCGGCGTGGCGACCGTGATTCCGGCGGGCATTTCGACGTTCACCGGATGCGAATAACCGACGGCCAGGTTCAGGCTGGAACCCGACGCGGTGGCCTTGTAGCCCACGCCGATCAGGCTGAGCTTCTTTTCGAAACCCTTGCTGACGCCGACGACCATGTTGTTCACCAGCTGGCGGATGGTTCCGCTCATGGCGTTGGCTTCGCGCGAATCGTTGACCGGCGCAAAGCTGAGCCGGCCTTCATTGTTCGACACCTGGACCAGCGCATTTTGCGCAAGCAGCAGGGTGCCACCCGATCCCTTGACGGAGATCTGGTCGTCTTTCACGGACACATCCACGCCGGCGGGGATGGTCACGGGCATTTTTCCTATTCGGGACATTTCGGTTTCTCCTCGCTGCCGCGGGTCAGGCCACGTAGCAGAGCACTTCGCCACCGACGCCGGTGGCGCGCGCCCTGCGGTCGGTCATCACGCCCTTGGGCGTGGTGACGATGGCCACACCCAGGCCGTTCATGACCTGGGGAATGGCGTCGCACCCCTTGTAGACGCGCAGACCGGGACGGCTGACGCGCTCGATGCGTTCGATCACGGGGCGCCCCGCGTAGTACTTCAGGGCAATTTCGAGTTCCGACTTGCCGGCTTCGGTCTTCACCTGGAAGCCGTCGATATAACCCTCGTCCTTGAGCACCTGGACGATGGCAATCTTCACCTTGGACGAAGGCACCACGACCGTGGTCTTGGCGACCATCTGTGCGTTGCGGATGCGGGTCAGCAGGTCAGCGATGGGATCACTCATGCTCATGTTGAATTTCTCCTGCTCGGGGCCTTACCAGCTGGCCTTGGTGATGCCCGGGATATCGCCGGCAAAGGCCATCTCGCGGATCTTGGCGCGGGCCAGACCGAATTGACGGAAGGTGCCGCGCGGCCGCCCGGTGATTGCACAGCGGCTGCGCTGGCGCGTGGGATTCGCGTTGCGCGGGAGCTTCTGCAGGCCCAGGCGGGCGGCTTCACGCTCTTGCGCGCTGCGCTTGGCGTCGCCGGCGGTGGCCTTCAGCTGCGCATACTTGGCTGCGTACTTGGCAACCAATTTTTCGCGCTTGAGTTCGCGCTGGATCAAAGCTACTTTGGCCATGGATCGCCTCAATTCTTGAACGGGAAACGGAAGCCTGCGAGGAGCGCCTTGGCCTCCTCGTCGGTCTTGGCCGTCGTGGTGATGCTGATATTGAGACCGCGCAACGCGTCCACCTTGTCGTACTCGATTTCAGGAAAGATGATCTGTTCCTTGACGCCGACGTTGTAGTTGCCGCGGCCGTCGAACGCGCGGCCGGAGACCCCGCGGAAGTCCCGCACCCGCGGCAGGGCCACGGTCACGAAACGGTCCAGGAACTCGTACATCCGCACGCCACGCAGCGTGACCATGCAGCCTATGGCCTGCCCTTCGCGGATCTTGAAACCGGCGATGGCCTTCTTGGCCTTGGTCACCACGGGCTTCTGGCCGGCGATGCGGGCCAGGTCGGCGACGGCGCTGTCCATCACCTTCTTGTCCGAGACGGCCTCGCCCACGCCCATGTTCAGCGTGATCTTGCTCAGACGGGGGACCTGCATCGGTGAGGTGTAGCCAAACTGCTTCGCCAGTTCGGGAGCGATCTTGTCGCGGTAGATTGTCTGGAGTCGTACCATGTTTGCCTCTTGCGCTTACCTGGCGGTCTTGATTTCAGCGCCGCTGGACTTGTACACGCGAACCCGCTTGCCGTCGTCCAGCTGCTTGATTCCCACGCGATCGGCCTTGCCGGTGGCGGCGTTGAAGATGGCCACGTTGGACTGGTGGATCGGCATGGTCTTTTCAATGATGCCGCCCGTCGTCCCCTTCATGGGGTTCGGCTTGACGTGCTTCTTGACCCGGTTGATGCCGTCGATGACGAGGTGCGTGTCGTCCTTGCGCAACGCCACGGTGCCGCGCCGGCCCTTGTCGCGGCCGGTCAGCACGATGACTTCGTCGCCCTTGCGAATCTTGTTCATGGTGCGTCCTTTTCAGAGAACTTCGGGAGCCAGCGACACGATCTTCATGAACCGCTCGGTCCGCAGTTCACGCGTCACGGGGCCGAAGATGCGGGTGCCGATGGGCTCCAGCTTGGCGTTGAGCAACACGGCGGCGTTGCCGTCGAATTTGATGAGCGATCCGTCGCCCCGGCGAATGCCCTTGGCCGTGCGCACGACGACCGCGCTGTAGATCTCACCTTTTTTGACGCGGCCACGCGGAGCGGCTTCCTTGATGCTCACCTTGATGATGTCGCCAATGCTTGCATAGCGACGCTTGGAGCCGCCGAGCACCTTGATGCACAGGACGGACTTGGCGCCGGTATTGTCGGCAACCTCTAGCCGGGATTCTGTCTGGATCATTGTTCAATATTCCCAACTTGCACCAGGAGGCAGGCGCCCCAGGAAAGTGCATCCTGGGTGGCCCATCAGCCGGGTCAGTCTTGGGCCCGTCGTCCGCACTGCAAACCATTTGCAGCGCTTCCCTCTGGGCAAGAAAGCAGAAATCTTCGGGCGCTCTTCCAAGCGCGAAGCCCGCAATTCTCGCCGCGTTCATTTCGGAAGTCAAGCGCCTCGTCAGGTCGGCACGCGCAGGTACTGCTGCGCGAGCGCCAAAAAGTCCCCGGGGCGGGGGTCGGTGTCCAATTCCTCGCGCAGAAGCTGCGCCACGGCGGGCACCAGATCGATGGCCTTGCGGGCGTCCAGGAACAACAGCCGGGAGCGGCGCGCGAGCATGTCTTCCACCGTGCAGGCGTACTCGTGGCGCGCGGCAAAGCGGACCATGGCCGCGCTCAGACCGCCGCCCAGGTCGGTGCGCGCGCCGGGAAGGCTTTGCACATGGGGGGCATCGCTGCCGTAGGAATGCAGGCCCGGCGCGTCGCTGATGCGCTGCTGGCCGGGCTCTGCGCCTCCCCGGGGCGCACCCACCAGGCGCAGCTGCGCGGTCATGCCCGCCGGTTTTTCTGGCAGCAGACCGTGCGCGAAGCATTTTTGCAACACGTCTTCGGCCATCACGCGGTAGGTGGTCCATTTCCCGCCCGTCACCGTCACCAGACCGCTGCGGCTGGCCAGCACCGTGTGCTCGCGGCTCAGGTGCTTGGTGTCGTCGCCTTCGTCGTGCTGCGGCTTCACCAGGGGACGCAGACCGACCCAGAGGCTGCGCACGTCCTGGGCCTGGGGCGCGCGCGCGAGGTAGCGCGCGGATTCCTCCAGGAGGAAGCGGACCTCTTCGCGCAAGGCCTGCGGTTCGCGCACGATGTCCTGGCGCGGGCTGTCGGTGGTTCCCAGAATCAGCTTGCCGAGCCAGGGGACGGCGAACAGCACCCGCCCGTCGGCGGTCCTGGGGACCATCAGCGCGTGGTCGCCGGGGAGGAAGGCGCGCTCCACCACGATGTGCGCGCCCTGGCTGGGCGCGACGAGCGCGGCGACGGGACGGCCCGTCGCCACGCCGTCCATTTGGCGCAATGCGTCCACCCACACGCCGGTGGCGTTCACCACGGCCCGCGCGCGCACCGTGAAGCGCCGGCCCCCGTGGGCGTCCTCGCAAACGAAGCCGGCGACCTTCCCGGCCTCGTGCAGCAGCGCGCGCACGGGGCAGTGGTTGAGCACCAGGGCACCCAGGCTTGCCGCCGTGCGCGCCAGCGCCAACGCCAGGCGGGCGTCGTCGAATTGCCCGTCCCAGTATTTGACGCCCCCCTTGAGCCCCTCGGCCCGGGCGCCGGGCAGGCATTCGAGCGTGCGCGCGGGCCCGAGCAAGCGGGTCGCGCCCAGCCCGGCCCGGCCCGCCAAGGCGTCGTACAGCATGAGTCCGGTGCCGTAGAAGGGCGCCTCCCAGCAGTGGTAGCAGGGCAGCACGAACGGCAGGGGCTGCGCCAGATGCGGCGCGTTGCGCAGCAGGCTCGCGCGCTCGTGCAGCGCTTCGCGCACCAGCGCGATATTCCCCTGCGCCAGGTAGCGAACCCCGCCGTGCACCAGCTTGGTGGCGCGCGACGAGGTCCCTTGGGCGAAGTCGTGCGAATCCACCAAGACCACGCTGAAGCCGCGCGCCGCCGCGTCCAGCGCGACCCCCAGGCCCGTCGCGCCGCCGCCGATCACCGCCAGGTCGTAGCGCGGCGCGCGCGCCAGACGGTCCAGCAGCGCAGCGCGGCGCGTGGGCGCAGGAGCGGGGGCAGCGGTCATGGGAGGGGATCGCGGCGCGGCGCCGGGGGAGTCAGCGTGCCTTGCCGTCCTTCCAGGCCTGCAACAGCTTGCCGTAGGCGATGGTTTCGCCCTTGGGCTTTTCATTCGCCAGCTTGGCCCAGGGGGCCTGCTTGTCGCTAAGCCATTTGGCGCTGTCGCCCTTGGGGTTGAGCTTGGGCGCGCAATGCGCCATTCCGGCGCGCTCCAGGCGGGCCAGCACCTGGTCCATTTCCTCGGCCAGCTGGTCCATCGCGCCCTGGGGGGTCTTCTCGCCGGTCACCGCCTGCGCCACGTTTTTCCACCACAGCTGCGCCAGCTTGGGGTAGTCGGGGACATTGGTTCCGGTCGGCGACCAGGCCACGCGGGCGGGGCTGCGGTAGAACTCGACCAGCCCGCCGAGCTTGGGCGCCATGTCGCTCATGGCCTGCGACTGGATGTCGCTTTCCCGAATCGGCGTCAGGCCGACGAGGGTCTTTTTGAGCGACGTGCTCTTGGCCGTCACGAACTGCGCGTAGAGCCAGGCGGCGGCGGTCTTGTTCGCGTCGTGGTTCTTGAAGAAGGTCCAGGAGCCGACGTCCTGGTAGCCGTTCTGCATTCCCGGCTTCCAGTACGGGCCGTTGGGGCCGGGAGCCATGCGCCATTTGGGCGTTCCGTCGGCGTTCACCACGGGCAGGCCGGGCCGGGTCATGTCGGCCGTGAACGCGGTGTACCAGAAGATCTGCTGCGCGATCTGGCCCTGCGCGGGCACCGGGCCGGCCTCGCCAAAGGTCATTCCCATGGCCTCTTTGGGCGCGTATTTCTTCATCCAGTCGACGTACTTGCCCAGCGCGTAGACGGCCGCCGGCGAATTGGTCGCGCCGCCGCGCGCCACCGACGCGCCCACGGGCGTGCACTTGTCGTCGGCCACGCGGATGCCCCATTCGTCGATGGGCAGGCCGTTGGGCGCGCCAACGTCGGCAGCGCCGGCCATCGACAGCCAGGCGTCGGTAAAGCGCCAGCCCAGCGACGGGTCCTTCTTGCCGTAGTCCATGTGGCCGTAGATCGGCTTGCCGTCGATGCTCTTCACGTCGCGGCTGAAGAACTCGGCAATGTCTTCGTAGGCGCTCCAGTTCAGCGGAACGCCCAGCTCGTAGCCGTACTTGGCCCTGAACTGGTCCTTGAAGTCCTGGCGCTCGAACAGGTCGGCACGGAACCAGTACAGATTCGCAAACTGCTGGTCCGGCAGCTGGTACAGCTTGCCGTCGGGGGCGGTCGTGAACCGGGTGCCGATGTAGTCCTTCAGGTCGATTCCGGGGCTGGTGTACTCCTTGCCTGCGCCGGCCATGTAGTCGCTCAGGCTCATGATCTTGCCGTAGCGGTAATGCGTTCCGATCAGGTCCGAGTCGGAGATCCAGCCGTCGTAGATCGACCGGCCCGACTGCATCGAGGTCTGCAACTTCTCGACCACGTCGCCTTCCTGTATCAGGTCGTGCCGGACCTTGATTCCAGTGATTTCCTCGAAGGCCCTGGCCAGGGTCTTGGATTCGTACTCGTGCGTGGTGATGGTCTCGGACACCACCGAGATTTCCTTCACGCCCTTGGCCTGGAGTTTCTTGGCCGCGCCGATGAACCATTTCATCTCGGCCAGCTGCTGGTCCTTGCTCAGCGTGGAGGGCTGGAACTCGCTGTCTATCCATTTTCTGGCCTCGACCTCACCCGCCATGGCGCATCCGCCCGCCATGGCCGCCATGGCGCATGCCAACGCCGTGAACCGTGTCTTCATGGTATCTGTCTCCTCATGGTCAACTCCCCCTTTGAAAGGGTCGCGCGGCTCCGGGGAAGGGTCGGATCGCGCGACGCACACACGTCATCCCTTGCGCATGATCAGGGCCAGCAGCGCCAGCGCCAACGCAAAGCCGATCCAGACCGAGGGCTCGCCCTGCAGGCTGAACCACTGCGCCAGCCGGCCGCCGATGCCGACAAAAAACAGGTTCACGTAGGCCGCCGCGAGCAGGCCGATGAAGAGCCGGTCGCCGCGGGTCGTCTCCAGCGGCAAAAAGCCCTTGCGCGGGCAGCTGGGCGATTTGATTTCCCACACCGTCATGCCGATGAGCAGCAGCACGATGCAGAAGAAAAACACCGCCACCGGCAGCGTCCAGGCCATCCATTCGAACATGCTGCGTCCTCCCCATACATTCCTCACACGCGGCCCATCGCGAATCCCTTGGCGATGTAATGGCGCACGAACCAGATCACGATGGCGCCGGGAACGATGGTCAGCACGCCCGCTGCCGCGAGCGTGGCCCAGTCCATTCCGGACGCGCTCACGGTGCGCGTCATGGTGGCCACGATGGGCTTGGCGTTGACGCTGGTGAGCGTGCGCGCGAGCAGCAGCTCGACCCAGCTGAACATGAAGCAGAAGAACGCCGTCACGCCGACCCCGGCCTTGATCAGCGGCAGGAAGATGCGCACGAAGAAGTGGGCAAAGCCGTAGCCGTCGATGTACGCGGTCTCGTCGATCTCGCGCGGGATGGCGCTCATGAAGCCTTCCAGAATCCACACCGCGAGCGGCACGTTGAACACCAGATGCGCCAGCGCCACGGCGATATGCGTGTCCATCAATCCCACGCTCGTGTAGAGCTGGAAGAACGGCAGCAGGAACACGGCGGGCGGGGTCATGCGGTTGGTCAGCAGCCAGAAGAACAGATGCCTGTCGCCCAGGAAGCGGTAGCGCGAGAACGCATACGCCGCCGGCAGCGCCACGCCGAGCGAGATCACGGTATTCATTCCCACGTAGATCAGGCTGTTGACGTAGCCCATGTACCAGGATGCGTCGCTGAAGATGGTCCGGTAGTTGTCCCAGGTGAAATGCTGCGGGAAGAAGGAGAAGGTCGAGAGGATCTCCGCGTTGGTCTTGAAGCTCATGTTGAGCATCCAGTAGATGGGCAGCATGGCGAACACCAGGTACGCGATCAGCAGCAGCGACCGCTTGTGAAAGCGCTTTTCATGCATCTGCGGTCCCTGCGTCGCGGCCGCTGCCCACGCGCTGCATCCCGTTGTAGAGGACGAAGCACAGCAGCACGATGATGAGGAAATAGATCAGCGAGAACGCCGCCGCGGGGCCCAGGTCGAACTGGCCCACGGCCTTGGTCGTGAGGTACTGGCTCAGGAAGGTGGTGGCATTGCCCGGCCCGCCGCCCGTGAGAACGAACGGCTCGGTGTAGATCATGAAGCTGTCCATGAAGCGCAGCAGCACCGCGATCATGAGCACGCCGCGCAGCCTGGGCAGCTGGATGTGGCGCAGCACGGCGTACTGGCTCGCGCCGTCTATGCACGCCGCCTGGTAGTACGCGTGCGGGATGGCGCGCAGCCCCGCGAACGCCAGCAGCGCGACCAGCGGCGTCCAGTGCCAGACGTCCATCAGCAGCACCGTGAGCCAGGCCTGGGTGGCGTTGCCGGTGTAGCTGTAGTCGATGCCGAGCTGCTGCAACACGCGGCCCATGAGGCCGATGTCCGCGCGGCTGTATATCTGCCAGATGGTTCCCACCACGTTCCACGGGATGAGCAGCGACAGGGCCAGCAGCACCAGCACCGCGGAGGACTTCCAGCCCTGCACGGGCATGGCCAGGGCCAGCGCAACGCCCAGCGGCAGTTCCAGCGCCAGCACCGCCAGCGAGAACCCGAGCTGGCGCCACAGCGCGGCGTGCAGTTCCTCGTCACGCAGCACGGCAGCAAACCATTCGGTGCCCACGAACACGCGGCGCTCGGGCGAGATGATGTCCTGCACCGAGTAGTTGACCACCGTCATCAGCGGCACGATGGCGGAGAAGGCCACGCAGACGATGACCGGAAGAATCAGCCACCAGGCCTTCTGGTTCACGGGCTTGGTCGTCGGGTTCATGCGAGCAGTTCCTCGTTCTGAAAAAAGCAGGTGTGCGCCCCGAGCAGTTGCAGCCAGACGGTGGCGCCCACCGCGGGGGGCTGCGTCTGCGGGTCCAGGCGCGCCCTGAGCCGGTGCCCGCCGAGCGTGGCGCTGAGCAGCAGATGCGTGCCTATGTCCTGCCACTGCAGCACCGTGCAGGCGAGCGCGCCGGGCTGCCCGGCTGCCGCCAGGGTCAGGTACTCGGGCCGCACGCCCAGTTGCAGCGGGCCCGCCGGCAGGGCGCGCCCGGCCGGGGCCGGCAGTCGGCAGCCCGCAATGTCGAGGCCGGCGCCGTCGGCCTGCACGGGCAGGAAGTTCATTCCGGGCGAGCCGATGAAATGCCCGACGAACGCATGCCGGGGCCGCTCGAACAGCGCCGCCGCCGATCCCAGCTGCAGCGCGCGGCCGTGGCGCATCACCAGCACCTGGTCGGCAAAGGTGAGCGCCTCGACCTGGTCGTGCGTCACGTAGATCAGCGTGAGCCGGAGCTCCTGGTGGATCTGCTTGAGCTTGCGCCGCAGCTGCCACTTCAGCTGCGGGTCGATGAGCGTGAGCGGCTCGTCGAACAGCACGGCCGCCACGTCGGGGCGCACCAGGCCGCGGCCCAGCGAGATCTTTTGCCGGACGTCGGCGCCCAGGCCCGCCGCGCGCTGGTCGAGCTGGCCGCTGAGTTCGAGCATCTCGGCGATCGCGCCCACGCGCTGGCGGATCTGCGCGCCGGGCAGCCTGCGGTTGCGCAGCGGGAACGCCAGGTTCTCGGCCACGGTCATGTTCTCGTAGACCACCGGGAACTGGAACACCTGCGCGATGTTGCGCTCCTGCGGGCTGGCGTGCGTCACGTCGCGGCCGTCGAACAGCACCCGGCCCTGCGAGGGCAGCAGCAGGCCCGACATGATGTTCAGCAGGGTGGTCTTGCCGCAGCCCGAGGGACCGAGCAGCGCGTACGCGCCCCCGTCCTCGAACTCCATTGCGAGCGGCAGCAGCGCATAGTCGCCGTCCTGCTGCGGGTGCGGCTGGTACGCGTGCGCCAGATCCAGGCCGATGCGCGCCATCTCAGCCCCCTCCCCGGCGCGCGGGCGCGCAGAGCAGCCGGCCGTCGGCGCCGAACACGTAAGCCTGCGCCGGGTCCAGATGCAGCGTGATCGCCGCCCCGAGCGCAAAGCCGTGCACGCCGGTGAGCTGCGCCACCAGGCGCCCCCAGGGCGTGGCGGCGTGCACGAAGGTGTCGGAGCCGGATATTTCCGCCAGTTCCACCACGCCGTGCACGCGCACGTCGCCCGGACGGGCGTGCACGCGCAACGCGCTGGCGCGCAGCCCCACGGTCAGCCCGGTGGCCGCTGCCGCGCCCTGCGCAAAGGGTAGCGCGAGCTGCGCGCCGTCCTCCAGGCGCACGCCCTGGGCGCTGGCCGACGCAGCCAGCAGATTCATCGGCGGATCGCTGAAGGCGCACGCCACGCACAGCGAATCGGGCGCGTGGAACACCTCGGCCGTGGGACCGTATTGCAGCAAACGGCCCGCGCCGAGCACCGCCGTATGGCCGCCCAGCAGCAGGGCCTCGGCCGGTTCGGTGGTGGCGTAGACCACCGTTGACTGCCCGGCGGCAAACAGCTCGCCGAGCTCTTCGCGCAGTTCCTCGCGCAGCTTGTAGTCCAGGTTCGCCAGGGGCTCGTCGAGCAGCACCAGCGGCGCGCCCTTGGCCAGCGCACGCGCCAGCGCCACGCGCTGCTGCTGGCCGCCCGAGAGCTCGGCCGGATGGCGCTCCAGAAACGTCTCGATATGCAGGCGGCGGGCGATCTCGCGCACCCGGGCGTCGATGTCCTTGGCGCCGCGCAGCCGCAGGGGCGACGCAATATTCGCCGCCACCGTCATCGCCGGGTAGTTGATGAACTGCTGGTACACCATGGCCACATTGCGCTTGCGCACGGGAGTGCCGGTCACGTCAACGCCATCGACCAGCACGCGGCCCGCAGTCGGCGCGTCCAGCCCGGCCATGATGCGCATCAGGCTGGTCTTGCCCGCCTGCGTGGCGCCCAGCAGCACGGTGACGCCGCCGGGCAAGGCCAGGCTCACGTCATGCAGCCAGGTCTGCGCCCCCACCTTCTTGGCTACGCCGTCCAACGCCAGCCGCATCCCGCCACCTTTCCTGGCCGTCCCCGGGGCCGTGTGAATCCCGCGCCGCCGCAGGGGGTTGGAGCGGGCGCCGCCTGTTTTCTATTTCGTTCATTTTTGTTCTTTTCTGATCGCATTGAATCAGGAACAACCCTTGATGGATTTCTTTTGCCCCGATTTACAGTATCCGAACCCTTCTGCTCCCGAATGCGCGTGAATACGAACCCCCGACAACTGCTGCTGCTCGAAGAAGTCCGCGCGCGCAAGTCCGCCACGGTCGAACACCTGGCCGAAACCCTGGGCGTGACCCTGCAGACCGTGCGCCGCGACGTGCAGCGGCTGGCCGAATCCGGCCTGCTCACGCGCTTTCACGGCGGCGTGCGCGTGCCCGGCTCGAGCGTGGAGAACCTGGCGCATACCCAGCGCGAAACGCTCAACGCCGAAAGCAAAACGCGCATTGCGCGCGCCGTCGCGCGGCAGCTGCCCAACGACTGCTCGCTGATCCTGAACATCGGCACGACCACCGAGGCCATCGCCCGGGCGCTGTTGCAGCACCGGGGCTTGCGCGTGATCACGAACAACCTGAACGTGGCCGCCATCCTGAGCGGCAACCCCGAGTGCGAGGTCATCGTCACCGGAGGGGTGGTGCGCACGCGCGACCGCGGCATCGTCGGCGAGGCCACGGTGGACTTCATCCGCCAGTTCCGGGTGGACATCGCGCTCATCGGCATCTCGGGCCTGGAGTCCGACGGCTCGCTGCGCGACTTCGACTACCGCGAGGTGAAGGTGGCGCAAACCATCATCGAACAGGCGCGCGAGGTCTGGCTCGCGGCCGACCACAGCAAGTTCAACCGCCCGGCGATGGTGCAGTTGGCCCGGCTCGCGCAGATCGACCGCCTGTTCACCGACGCGCCACCGCCCGAGCCCTTCCCCGCGCTGCTGCAGGAGGCCGGGGTGGCCTGCACCCTGGCCGACTGAGAGCGTGTGAATCCGTGTTCCCCGCGACCTTCAAGGGTTGTAGGCGCGCTCGCTGTGCTCGGTCTGATCGAGGCCGATCTGCTCCTGTTCGGCACTGACGCGCAGCCCTGCGGTCAGCAGGCCGGTGATTTTCAGCAGCACCCAGGTCACCATGGCGCAGTACGCCACGGTAAAGAGCACGCTCTTGACCTGGATCCACAGCTGGCTGGCCAATGCAAGCTCCTCGAAGCCGCCCATGGCGAGCGGCGCGAATACACCGGTCAGGATGGAGCCGACGATGCCGCCCACCCCGTGCAGGCCGAAGGCATCGAAGCTGTCGTCGTAGCCGAGTCGGCGCTTCAGCGCTCCAATGGCGAAGAAGCAGGACAGCGCGGCGACGAAGCCGATGACCAAGGCACCAGACGGACCGACGAAGCCGCAGGCCGGGGTGATGCCGACCAAGCCCGCCAGCGCACCGGAGGCAGCGCCCAGCGCGCTCGGCTTGCCGCTCCGGATCCATTCGGCCAGCAGCCACCCGAGGATGCCGGTACTGGCGGCGATCTGCGTCGTCAGCGTCGCCATGCCGGCCTTGTCGTTGGCCGCGACGGCAGAGCCCACGTTGAAGCCAAACCAGCCAACCCATAGCAAGGCGGCACCCGCCAGAGTGAAGACCAAGTTGTGCGGCGGCATGGCCGTCTGCGGGTAGCCCTTGCGCGGCCCCAGGGCCAGTGCGGCGACGAGACCTGCTACGCCCGCATTGATGTGGACCACGGTGCCACCTGCGAACTCGAGGATGCCCCAGTCGAACAGCAGCCCGCCCGGGCCGCTCCAGGCCATGTGCGCCAGCGGGATGTAGCAGAAGGTGGTCCAGAGTGCCGAGAACAGCAGGACGGATGAGAACTTCATCCGCTCGGCGAAGGCTCCCGCGATGATCGCCGGCGTGATGCAGGCGAAAGTCAACTGGAACATGGCGAATAGGCTTTCGGGGATGGTGCCCGTCAGGCTGTCGCGGCCGACGCCGTGCAGCATGAGCTTTCCGAATCCTCCGATGAAGCTGTGCAGGTTGACCGTGCCGGCCTGCATGCCGGTGGTGTCGCCAAAGGCCAGGCTGTAGCCGTAGACCGTCCAGAGCAGGCCGATGACGCCAGCGATGGCGAAGCACTGCGTGAACAGTGACAGGACGTTCTTGGTCCGCGCCATGCCGCCGTAGAACAGCGTCAGGCCGGGTACCAGCATCATCAGGACGAGCACGCTGGAGACGAGCAGCCAGCTGGTGTCGCC
The DNA here is from genome assembly GCF_026127385.1 of Verminephrobacter aporrectodeae subsp. tuberculatae. NCBI lineage: Bacteria > Pseudomonadati > Pseudomonadota > Betaproteobacteria > Burkholderiales > Comamonadaceae > Verminephrobacter > Verminephrobacter aporrectodeae. The sequence goes on along the minus strand of NZ_QZCX01000001.1, from coordinate 825,195 downwards.
GCTGTTGAGCACCGCCGGTGCATCCGCGGCCAGCGCGCTGAAGGATGCCCCGGGGAGAATTGCTGCAAGCCCCAGGGTGCGTGCGCCGCGGGCAGGGCAGGATGCGCAGCCTGGCTGGCCCCGGCGCAGGATGAAAGTGGTCATGGGATGTTTTTCCGGTTCAAAGCCAACGCAAGACGGGCCTGCCCCATCGGTCCGCGCCGCGGATCAGAACGTCTGGCCGGGGAACCAGCTGGTGCCTGCCAGCGGCACCTGCGTCATGGCGGCCGACTCCAGCGTCAGCGCCACCAGGTCTTCCGGCTCCAGGTTGTGCAGGTGCGACTTGCCGCAGGCCCGCGCGATGATCTGGGCCTCCATCGTCATCACCGCGAGGTAGTTGGCCAGCCGGCGGCCGGCCAGCACCGGGTCCAGGCGTGCGGCAAGTACCGGATCCTGCGTGGTAATGCCGGCCGGGTCCCTGCCTTCGTGCCAGTCGTCGTACGCGCCGGCGGTGCTGCCGAGTGCGCGGTACTCCTCTTCATGACGCGGGTCGTTGTCGCCCAGCGCGACCAGGGCAGCGGTGCCAATGGCCACGGCATCGGCGCCCAGTGCCAGGGCCTTGGCCACGTCCGCGCCGTTGCGGATGCCGCCGGACACGATGAGCTGCACCTTGCGGTGCATGCCCAGGTCCTGCAGAGCCTTCACCGCCGGGCGGATTGCCGCCAGGATCGGGATGCCCACATGCTCGATGAACACTTCCTGCGTGGCAGCCGTGCCGCCCTGCATGCCGTCGAGCACCACCACGTCGGCGCCGGCTTTCACCGCCAGCGCCACGTCGTAGTAGGGGCGCGTGGCGCCGACCTTCACGTAGATCGGCTTTTCCCAGTCCGTGATCTCGCGCAGCTCCAGGATCTTGATTTCCAGGTCGTCCGGGCCGGTCCAGTCCGGGTGGCGGCAGGCCGAGCGCTGGTCGATGCCCTGCGGCAGACACCGCATCCTGGCCACGCGCGGGCTGATCTTCTGGCCCAGCAGCATGCCGCCGCCGCCCGGCTTGGCGCCCTGGCCGACCACCACCTCGATGGCATCGGCCTTGCGCAGGTCGTCCGGGTTCATGCCGTAGCGCGACGGCAGGTACTGGTAGACCAGGTGCCGGGACTGGCCGCGCTCTTCGGGAGTCATGCCGCCGTCGCCGGTGGTGGTGCTGGTGCCGGCGATGCTGGCGCCGCGCCCCAGTGCTTCCTTGGCATGCGCCGACAGCGCACCGAAGCTCATGCCGGCGATCGTCACCAGCGTCCTCAGATGCAGCGGCTTCTTGGCGAAGCGGTTGCCGAGGATGACGTCGGTGCCGCACTTCTCGCGGTAGCCTTCGAGCGGATAGCGGCTGATCGACGCGCCAAGGAACAGCAGGTCGTCGAAGTGCGGCAGCTTGCGCTTGGTGCCGGCGCCACGAATGTCATAGATGCCCGTGGCGGCCGCGCGGCGGATCTCCGACAGCGTTTGCTTATCGAACGTGGCCGAGAACCGCGGCAGGGTCTGCGGGATGTGGGGCGCGCTGGTCTTCGATTCGGAGGATGCGCTCATGTCAGTAAGCTCCTGCGTTATCGACATGGAAGTTGTAGAGCGTGCGGGCCGAGCCATAGAGCTTGAAAGCCGAGGGATCGACGTCGCCGTGGCCCGACTGCTTGAGCAGACCGGCCAGAAGGTCGCGTTCGGCTTCGCCGAGCGGCTTTTCCTCGCAGTCGGCGCCCAGGCTCTTGACCTTGCCGCGCACGAAGATCCGCGCTTCGTAGATCGAGTCACCCAGCGCTTCGCCAGCGTCGCCCAGGACCACCAGGTTGCCGGCCTGCGCCATGAAGGCCGAGAAGCTGCCGACCGAGCCGCCGACCACCACGTCGGCGCCCTTGAGCGAGATGGCGCAACGCAGTCCGGCGTCGCCATCGATGACCAGCAGCCCTCCCTGGGCGGTGGCGCCGGCGGCGTTCGACGCGAAGCCCTTCACATGGACCTTGCCGCTCATCATGTTCTCGGCCACACCCGTGCCGGCGCTGCCGGTGATGGTGACGTTGGCCTGTTGGTTCATGCCAGCGACGTAGTAGCCGGCATGGCCGTCGATGGTCACGCCGATCGGTGCGTTCAGGCCTGCGGCGATGGCATGGGCGCCGTTCGGATTGGCGATCGAGACCTCCAGGCCGGGCCTGCCCGGGGCTTCCTTGTGCAGGAACTGGTTGACCTCGCGCAGCGGCGTTTCGGCCAAGTCGAATTTCAGGCTTGCCATACGTACATCTCCTCGGGGGCGGGTTCAAAGACATGGGCGTTCCTGACGTCCGGCAGGTGCGCCAGGGAACGGAATTCGGAAGCAATGGCAACGTAGTCGTCGGTTTCGGCGACTACGGCCGGCTTGCAGGCGAACGGATCGCGGATGAGGGCCAGTTCGGTGGGGGTACCCATCAGGAAGGTGTAGAAGCCGTCGAGGACTGCGAAACCCTTCTGGAGCGCATCCTTCAACGCATCGCCTTCGCGCAGACGCCACTCCAGGAAGCGGGTGGCTGCCTCGGTGTCGTTGTCCGTGTCGAAGCCGATGCCGTAAGGCGCCAGCATGCGGCGGATGCCGTTGGGATTCGACAGCGAGCCGTTGTGCACCAGGCAGAAGTCCTCGCCGGCGGTGAACGGATGGGCGCGGTCGGGCGTGACCGTCGACTCGGTGGCCATGCGGGTGTGCGCGACCAGGTGGGTGCCCTGGAAGTTGCCAAAGCCATAGCGTGCGGCGACCTCGGCGGGCGTCCCGACGTCCTTGTAGAGGTCGATGCTCTTGCCCGCCGAGAACACCTTGAGCAGTGGTTCGTAGCCCTTGATCCAGGTCCTGACCGCTTCTGGTTCGAGCGCGAACGAAACGATGCCGTGCTTGCCCTTGACCGCGACCTCTGCCTGCGCATTCAGCGCCTGGTTCAGCGCGCGCACCAACGCATGCCAGTCGTAATGATCCCCGCCCTCGACATCGCCGGAGAACACGCTGACCTTCTTGCGGCTGCCTGTCAGCGGGGGCGTGAAGATCGCAAGGCCGGCAGAGTCCGGGCCGCGCTCGGTCATTCCGATCAGCATCGGGACCGTGAGTTGGCCCAACTGCTCGCGCAGCGCAGGCTTTTTTACGAGCAGTCCAACAATTCCGCACATGGCGGTTTTCCTTTCAGAAGAATTCAAGGTATTGCTTGATTTCCCACTCGGAGACATGGCGCTGGTACTCCAGACACTCCATGCGCTTGAGTTTGAGAAATTCGGGGGCGACGGGGCCGAGGGCTTCGAAGATCACCGGGTCGGCCTCGAACTGGTCGAGCGCGGCTCCCAGGCTCTGCGGCAGCAGCCCGATGCCAGCCTTGGCCAGCTGGGTATCTGTCCATTCGTAGAGATTGGTGTTCTGCGGTGCGCCCGGATCACGCTGGCGGTCCATGCCGTCCATGCCGGCCGCGATGACGGCTGCGGTGGCCAGGTAAGGGTTGGCCGAGCCGTCGGGCAGGCGCAACTCAAGCCGGCCTTTGGGGATGCGGATCATGCTGGAGCGGTTGTTGTCGCCGTAGCTGATGTAGGCCGGCGCCCAGGTTGCGCCCGTCAATGAGCGGCCGACCACCAGCCGCTTGTAGGAGTTGACGGTCGGCGCGCACAGCGCGGTCAGCGCCGGGGCATGGGCCAGCAGGCCGCCGAGGAAGTGGTAGGCCAGCTGAGACAGCTCCAGGCCGCGCGGATCGCCCTTGTCCTCGAACAGGTTGCGCTTGCCGTCACCGATCGACAGGTGCATGTGCATGCCATTGCCCGGCCGGTTGGCAAACGGCTTGGGCATGAAGGAGCACACCAGGCCGAGTTCGTTGGCGATCTCGGATGCCGCCATCTTGAAGAACACGAAGTGGTCGGCCGAGGTCAGGCAGTTGTCGTAGGTGAAATTCAGCTCGAACTGCCCGTTGGCGTCTTCGTGGTCGATCTGGTAGACGTCGATGCCCGTGGCGCGCAGCACGTTGGACAGCCGCTCCAGGAACTCGCGGGTGCGTGACAGACCCTTGTAGTCGTAACAGGGTTTGGCCAGCGTGTCGCTTGGATCGCACGGCGCGATGCTGCCGTGCTCGCCGCGGCGCAGCAGCGAGAACTCGGGCTCCAGTCCGGTGAACAGCGTGTAGCCGCGCTCAGCCAGCCGGGCGATCTGCTTTCGCAGCGTGACGCGGCTGTCGTAGGCCCACGGCTTTCCTTGTACGTTGCCTTCGCAGACAATGCGCGCCAAGCCCGGCTGCCAGGGCACGGTCGTCAGGGTGGACAAGTCACCCACGGCCATGAAGTCCGGGCCGTTGGGCTCAATGCCGACGCCCCAGATGGCAAAGCCGGCAAAACCTGCGCCAGCCTCCAGCACCATGGGCAAGTGGGAGACAGGCACGGACTTGGCCTTTGCCACGCCGTGGATGTCCACGAATTGGGCCAGGACATAGCTGATACCTGCGGTTCGCAAGTACTCCTGGGCCTGTTCTACGGTTTCGAACCGGGGCGGCTTCACCAGTTCGCCGGACGACGGTGCCAAAAGGACTGAGGGGTCTGATTTCACGAGTCAAGCTCCTGGTGCAAGAAAGGGCGGGACTACCAGAGGGACGTTTCACCTATCTGGGGCATTCCGTCGTCATGATTCCTGCAATGCAACTAATATGCCTACTGTGAATTTATTATGGGATGCATCCGCATCCAACCTGTCCAAGCTCTCGACCATGGAAAACAGCAACGAAAGCCGCATGACTGCGCTGGAGGAATCGGTCGGCGCGGCTATCCGCGAACTCCGTCTGAAAGAGGGGCTGACCATCGCGGAAGTCTCCGAACTCGCGGGGATCAGTCGAGGCATGCTCTCGAAGATCGAGACCGGCAGCACGATGGCCGGCATGGATACGCTCGCGCGCATCGCGCGTGCGCTGGGCGTGGCCATGTCCGTGCTGTTCAGCAAGTACGACGCCGAAACCTCGAGCGCCCAGCACGTCAGGAAAGGTGCGGGTATGGAAGTGGTGCGCCGTGGCACCAAAAGCGGACATACCTATCACCTGCTCGCCTATGGGCAGGGCGCAGTGAAGCTGTTCGAGCCGTTCCTCATCACGATGGAAGACGACTCTCAGCGGTACCCCACGTTCCAGCACCCTGGCACCGAGTTCCTCTACATGCTCAGCGGATGCATCGCGTACCGCAGTGGCAACCAGACCTATGTGCTCGAACCAGGCGACTCGCTGACCTTCGATGGCAAGGTGGCGCACGGGCCAGAGAAGCTGCTCAAGTTTCCGATCAAGTTCCTGTCGGTCATCGTGTACCCGCACCGTGCCGAATGAACGAAGGCCCGACCCGCGGTGGCCGCGGACCGGGCCTGTGCCAGGGCGATGCGACGGTGCGGGCTACGTGCCTGGGTCGTTGGGGCCACCGCCGCCCTCTGGCGAGACCCGGACGATGTTTTGCTTCGGCTCTCAGGCTGTTGCCGCAGGCAGGCCGGACTGCAGCGCGGGCAGTGCATCGAACAGGTCGCCCACGATGCCGTAGTCCGCGATCTGGAAGATCGGTGCATCCGGGTCCTTGTTGATGGCAACGATGCACTTGGCATCCTTGATGCCGGCCAGATGCTGGATGGCACCGGAGATGCCGAGGGCTACGCACAGGTCCGGCGCAAGCACTTTCGCTGGCTCGCAGTCCAGTGGCATACGCAAAATCCAGCACGAAGCAAGAACAAACGCCTCCATCAACTTGAAACCTCAAAGGACACCCCACACCGGCCGGAAATTCCGGCGGTTTGGGCGTACCACCCCTACAATGCGGCTTTGTTGCACAAGTCGGAAGAAGAACGAGATGATCCCAACCCCAGGCGCAGCTATGCCACAGCAGCCACGGGCACCGTTGGCGGGCGCCCGAGTTGCGTGAAGCGGTTGAGCAGAGCCACCCGCACATGCAACTCCACCACCTGACGCTCAAACGTGCGCGCCATCACCCGCTCGCCCAGGCGCTTGAAGCAATGCATCTTGGTCTCCACCAGGCTGCGGCGGTGGTAGCCGCTCCGCTTCTTCCAGATGCTGTGCCCCAGCCTGTGGCAGGCTTTGAGCGCATCGTTGCGAGCCGTCGCTCCCGAGAGCGTGGCCTTCCAAGCTTGGGCGTTCTTGCGCGGAGGAATCACCGCCTGCGTCCCACGTTGAACGATCGCCGCATGGCACGCCTTGGTGTCGTAGGCACCGTCCCCACTGACGCTGGCCACCGCTTCATCGGGTGGGATCTGGCTCAGCAACTCGGGCAGCATGGGTGCATCGCCCACGCTGTTGTCGGTCACTTCGATGGCCCGAATCTCCAGTGTGTTCGCAAGAGCTTGAGCGATGCCGCTCAGAGGAGCATGAGCCGAATGAAGGAGATTGCATGACGCGCCGAGTGGTTGTGACCGGGCTCGGCATTGTTTCTCCTCTCGGTTGCGGTGTGGAGTTGGTGTGGCGGCGCCTCATTGGCGGATGCTCCGGGCTGCGCCTTCTGGCGGACGAGATTGCCGACGATCTTCCCGCCAAGGTTGGCGGGATTGTGCAAGACAGGACCACCGATCCCGAGGGTGGTTTCGATCCTGAAATCTCGACTTCGCGCAAGGAGTTGAAGAAGATGGATCGATTCATCCAGATGGCGATGGTCGCCGCTGACGAGGCGCTGACAGATGCCGGATGGATCCCGCAAACGAACCATGATCGTGAGCGAACTGCGACCATCGTTGCGTCGGGCATCGGCGGATTTCCCGCGCTGGCCCATGCGGTCAGGACGGGCGAAAGTCCTGGCGTGCGCAGGCTGTCGCCTTTCACTATTCCGTCTTTCCTGTCGAACCTGGCGGCTGGACAAATATCGATCAAGCATCAGTTTCGGGGGGCGATTGGTTGCCCCGTAACGGCCTGCGCGGCCAGCGTGCAGGCGATTGGCGACGCGATGCGCCTGATCCGCACTGGGGAGGCGGACATCGTGTTGGCCGGCGGCGCCGAAGCGGCTTTTGACAAAGTGAGCATTGGCGGGTTCGCGGCGGCGCGGGCTTTGTCGACAAGCTTCAACGATCAACCGACTCGTGCTTCGCGCCCCTTCGATCGCGACCGTGACGGGTTCGTGATGGGTGAAGGCGCAGCCATGTTGGTGGTCGAGGCGCTGGACCATGCAGTTGCGCGCGGCGCTCGCCCGATCGCCGAAGTCATCGGCTACGGAACCACCTCGGATGCCTATCACATAACGGCCGGCCCCGATGATGGCTCGGGTGCCATGCGGGCGATGAAGCTGGCCCTGGCAATGGCGGAAATGGCGCCGAATCGTGTGGACTACGTGAATGCGCACGCTACATCGACGCCGGTTGGCGATGCCGGAGAAATCGCTGCCTTGAAGACAGTGTTCGGAACAGGAGCAGCAGGCCCCGCCATTTCCTCCACCAAATCGGCGACGGGGCATTTGCTGGGAGCGGCGGGTGCCATCGAGGCGGTGTTCTCCGTTCTTGCGCTCAGAGACGGAGTTCTGCCTGGCACGCTCAATCTGGAGCACCTCGACGAGTGCGCGATGGGCCTCGATCTGATCGGGCCAACGGCGCGTCGTGCCCCCATCCAGATTGCCCTATCCAACGGGTTCGGGTTCGGAGGTGTCAACGCTTCGGTGCTCTTTCAACGATTCCCGGCTTCACTCTAAAAGAAGTCCCTCCGTGTTGGACGCCCTGATTGTTGGCGCGCACTGTGCCGGTGCCACGCTCGCGATCCATCTATTTGGCACGCGCCGGCAAACGCGTCATTGCCATCGACGCGAACCATACGCAGCCGCAAAGTTGTGATCGACGATCGGACGTGGCGCTGCGTGCGCGGGGCTTCCGCGAGGCTTGTAATGCGTGGGTAGGGCAGGTTCGGGCACACCGGCCTTCTCGCGCCGCGCCCTGTCATCGGCCCATTGCTGGGGCAGGTACAACTGCCAGGCCGTGGGCAGGCTGCCCGCCAGGCAAGCCAGACTGACATGTGCATGGTCTGTTCTTCGAATCCGGGGGGAGGATGCTGCCGGGGCAGTCGTCAGGAGACGGCACCCAGTCCATACTTTCCGGTCAGCAGCTTGCCGGTACGAAAGCGCTCGAGTGCATAGGGGGTGATGTCCACCTCGGTCTTCAGGCCCAGGGCCGACTGGGCGAGCAGGCGGCCCACCGCGGGCGACAGCTTGAAGCCGTGGCCCGAGAAGCCATAGCCCACGACCAGGCCCGGCAGATCCGGCAGGCGGCCAAGCACGGGGTTCCAGTCGGGTGTCACGTCGTAGACGCCGGTCCACGACGAGGCCACGCCAGCGGTTTCGTAGGAGGGGAAGCGTTCGGCCACCTGGCCGCCGACTTCCAGCATGTAGTCCATGCTGACGTCGCCCTGCGCGTTGTCAGGCGTGGGCAATGTCTCGCCGGCGATGCCTTCGCTCACCAGCATCTGGGTGCCGCCGTAGCTCCGGCAGTACAGCATGCCGGGCGATCCCAGGTCCTTGCAGACCGGCATCTGGAAGGTGTAGGCCCGGGGTCCTTCCAGCGCCAGCACGCTGTGGCGCTCGGGCACGACCGGGCTGGGGATGCCGGTCCAGCGTTCGATGTCGGTCGCCCAGATGTTCTGGGTGCTGATGACCGTGCCCGAGAAGAAGGTGCCCATCGAGGTCTGCACGCCGGCAACCTTGCCGCCTTCGAGCAGCAGTTTCTCGACTGCCACCCCCTCGATGATCTTGACGCCCTGACGCCGCGCCGTCCGGGCGAAGCTGGTTGCGACCAGGTAGGCATCGGCGAAGCCAGCCTCCGGCTCGTAGCCGATCAGCGCGGCGTCGTCGAAGCGGGCGATGGGCAGCAACTCCGACGCATGCTCGCGGCTGAGGAATTGCACCTCGATGCCCTGCGCCTGTTGTGCCTTGAGCGAGGCCTCCAGCGGGGCGAGTTTGGCGCCTTCGGGCGCGGCAATCAGGTAGCCGCACTGGACCAAGCCCGCGGCGGCGTCCTCGTCGCCCAGGTAGTTCTGGAAGTCGTTGAACACCTGCCAGGACGCTTGTGCCAGCCGCACGTTCTCGATGACCGAGTAGTGGGTGCGCAGGATGCCGCTGGACTGAGACGTGGTGCCGGAGCCGATCTGTGTGCGCTCCAGAACCAGTACCTTCTTGCAGCCCAGGTGGGCCAGATGGTAGGCGACCGAGCTGCCGATGACACCGGCGCCGATCACGATTGCGTCAAAACTTTCCATGTCTGTTCCCGCGTGGTGGACGAATGGACGCCAGCTTAGGAGCGCTGCTTTCTTTCGGCCTTTACTGAAGTAAATATAAAGATCAATATCTGTTTTATTTCAGGTTCGGTTCCGCGGACCTTTCAAGAGGAACATCCATCCACCATGATCCGCAAGGCCCCTGCATCTCTGCAAGCCGGTGGCCCGCCGGTGCGGCGTGCACACGCACTGCCTGACCTCCACGCGCTCGATACCTTCGTGACCGTCTGTGCGTCGGGCTCGATGGCCGCTGCGGCCCAGCGGCTGGGCGTGAGCCAGAGTGCCATCAGCCAGACCATCAAGGTGCTCGAATCGGCGTACGGCGTGCAGTTGCTTGATCGCGAGGTGCGGCCGGCACGCGCCACCCGCGCAGGGGAGCTGCTGCTGGAGATGGCCAACGGCCTGCTGGCAGATGCGCGCACCATCGCGGACCGCCTGCGCCAGAGCGTCCGCCAGGATCACGCGCAGATCCGTCTCGGCTGCGTGGATTCATTCGCTGCGACGGTGGGACCATCGCTCATCCGTGCGCTGTCGGCGTCCGCGCGTCAGCTGCAGCTGTGGTCCGGCCTCACGCCGGGCCTGAATGCCCAGCTTCTGGCCCGCGACCTGGATCTGGCCGTCTGCACCGAGCTGCCCACGGATGCGCGGGTCTCGCACCGCCTGCTGTTCTCTGAATCCTGGGTGGCCGTCTTTGCGCCGGGGCGCCCGCTCGACCCGATCACCCACCTGCGCGACCTGAAGGAGCGCGCCGGCGCGCTGCCGCTGGTCCGCTACACCACGCGTTCGGTGATCGGCCAGCAGGTCGAGCGCTTTCTGCGGCACCTGGGGCTGGAAATGCCTCAGCGCTTCGCGTTCGACGCCACGGACCCGCTGCTCAGCATGGTGGCAGCGGGGCTGGGCTGGGCCATCAGCACACCGCTGTGCCTATGGCAGTCGCGCGCCTGGCTGGATCAAGTGCAGGTGCTGACGCTACCCGCCGCCCGGCTCGGATACCGGGACTTCCACCTGCTGTGCCGCGACGCGGAATGGACGCGGACGGCCGACGAAATCGTGAACCTCACGCACCAGTCCATGCGGCGCGAACTGCTGCCGGCCCTGCACAAGGCTATGCCCCATCTGTCCTCCGACTCCATCGTGGTGCGGCTGCAAGCCAACGACGCTCCTCCTGTATCTTCCTGAAAAAGGCCCCCATGACCGTTCCCGTCTTCGACCTCCATGCCGGCACTGTTCCAGTCCTGATCTCGATCCCGCACCTGGGCCGGATCATTCCTGAAGAGATCCGTCCTTCGTTGACTGATGAGGCATTCATCGTCAGCGATACGGACTGGCATCTGGAAAATCTGCCAGCCACCCCCGCCCGCGTTTGCATGCGCTCTCATCCACTCCCTGCCCGCCCCCATGACCTATCTGCTCGCGCTCGACCAAGGCACTTCCAGCTCCCGCAGCATCGTCTTTGACGAACAGGGCCGCAGCGTCGCGCAGGCGCAGCTGGAGCTGACGCAAATCTATCCCCGGCCCGGCTGGGTGGAGCACGACCCGCTGGAGATTTGGCGCACCCAGCTGGCCACGGCGCGCGCTGCGCTGCACCAGGCGGGAATCGCCGCCAGCGCCGTGCGCGCCGTGGGCATCACGAACCAGCGCGAAACCACCGTGCTGTGGAACCGCAAGACCGGCCAGCCCGTGCACCACGCCATCGTCTGGCAGGACCGGCGCTCCGAGCCCGCGTGCGCGCAGCTGCGTGCGCAGGGCCACGGCGCCGCGATCCAGGCGAGAACGGGCCTGCTGATCGACGCGTACTTCTCGGGCAGCAAGCTGCAATGGCTGCTCGACCATGTTCCCGGCGCGCGCGCGCAGGCCGAACGCGGCGAGCTGGCTTTTGGCACCGTGGACAGCTGGCTGATGTGGAATCTCACCCACGGCCAGCTGCACGCGACCGACGTGAGCAACGCCGCGCGCAGCATGCTGTTCGACGTGCACGAGAACCGCTGGGACGACGCGCTGCTGGCCCTGCTGCGCATCCCCCGGTCGCTGCTGCCCGAGGTCCTGCCGTCGAGCGCGCACTTTGGCGACACCGCGCCCGACCTGCTGGGCCACGGCATCCGCATCGGCGGCGTCGCAGGCGACCAGCAAAGCGCGCTGTTCGGCCAAGCCTGCTTTGGCGCGGGAATGACCAAGAACACCTATGGCACGGGCTGCTTCATGCTCATGCACCTGGGCGCCCGATTCCAGACCAGCCAGAACGGCCTGCTGACCACCAGCGCGGCGCAGATCGCGCCCACGCCCGTCGCTGGCGCCGGGCCGACTGCGTCGGAGCGGGCCTACGCACTGGAGGGCAGCGTCTTCGTCGCTGGCGCCGTGGTGCAGTGGCTGCGCGACGGCCTGCGCGCCATCGCCCATAGCGGCGAGGTCGAGGCCCTGGCGCGCAGCGTTCCCGACGCGGGCGGCGTGCTGCTGGTTCCGGCCTTCACCGGCCTGGGCGCCCCGTACTGGAAGCCCGACGCGCGCGGCACCATCACGGGCCTGACGCGCGGCAGCACGCTGGCCCATATTGCGCGCGCAGCGCTCGAGAGCATCGCCTACCAGAGCGCCGCGCTGCTGCAGGCCATGGGCCGCGACGCCGCAGCCGCAGGCGCCGCCCCGGTGCATGAACTGCGCGTGGACGGCGGCGCCTGCGCGAACGACCTGCTGATGCAGTTCCAGGCCGACCTGCTGGGCATCCCGGTGCTGCGCCCCGCGGTGATCGAGACCACCGCGCTGGGCGCCGCCTACCTGGCGGGCCTGTCCAGCGGCGTGTACCGCAGCACGCACGAGATCGCGCAGCTGTGGCGCGCCGAGCGCCGCTTCGAGCCCAGCCTGGACAGCGCCCGCGCGCAGGAGCTGATGGCCAACTGGGAGCGGGCCGTGCGCCAGACCACGGCGTAATACGCCATAGGATGCGCTGGACAACCCCGCTGAAGGAACGACCATGTACCTCGGAATCGATTTGGGTAGCTCCGGCGTCAAGCTCCTGCTGCTGGACGAACGGCAGCAGCCGCAATCCACGGCCGACGCCGCCCTGGCGCAGCACCGCCCGCAGCCGACCTGGAGCGAACAGCACCCCGCCGACTGGCTGGCCGCGCTCGAGCGCGCCGTGGCGCAGCTGCGCGCGCAGGCCCCGGCCGCGTGGCGCCAGATACGCGGCATCGGCCTGTCGGGCCAGATGCACGGCGCCGTGCTGCTCGGTGCGCAGGAGCAGGTGCTGCGCCCGGCGATCCTCTGGAACGACGGCCGCGCGGCCGCCGAATGCGCCGCCCTGGAGCGCGCCGTTCCTGCGGCGCGACAGATCACCGGCAACCGCGCCATGCCGGGCTTTACCGCGCCCAAGCTGCTGTGGCTGCGCACGCATGAACCGGCGCTGTTTGCGCAAATCCGCCGCGTGCTGCTGCCCAAGGACTGGCTGCGCTTGCAGCTCACGGGCCAGGCCGTGAGCGACATGTCCGACGCCTCGGGAACGCTGTGGCTCGACGTGGGCGCGCGCGCCTGGAGCGACCCCCTGCTGCAGGCCTGCGGGCTGGAGCGCGCGCACATGCCCGCGCTGGTCGAGGGCAGCGCGCGCGCCGGCGTGCTGCGCGACGACGTCGCGCGCCGCTGGGGCCTGCCCGACGGCGTGCTGCTCGCCGCGGGCGCCGGCGACAACGCCGCCAGCGCCGTGGGCGTGGGCGCGCGCACGGCCGGCCAGGGCTTTGTGTCGCTGGGCACCTCGGGCGTGGTGTTCCGCGTGACGCAGTCCTTCGCCCCCGCGACCGAACGCGCCGTGCATGCCTTTGCCCACGCGCTGCCGCAGCGCTGGCACCAGATGGCGGTGATGCTCAGCGCCGCCAGCGCATTCGGCTGGGTGACGCGCCTCACGGGCCCGGGCGACGAGGCGCAACGGTCCGCCGCCGTGGGCGCCATGGCGCAGACGCGGCAGGCGCAGGCACCGCTGTTTCTGCCCTACCTCAGCGGCGAGCGCACGCCGCACAACGACCCCGCGGCCAGCGGCGTCTTCATGGGCCTGCGCCCCGGGCACGACGCGACCGACCTGGCCTACGCCGTGATGGAGGGCGTGGGCTTTGGTCTGCTCGACGGGCTCAACGCCATACGCGAGGCCGGCACGGGGGACGCCGACGCCGACACCGCGCTGGCCCTGGTCGGCGGCGGCGCGCGCAGCGACCCCTGGGCGCAGCTGCTCGCCAGTGCCCTGGGCTGCCCCCTGCAACGCCCGCAGGGCGCGCACGCCGCGGCCGCGCTGGGCGCCGCGCGGCTCGCGGCCATGGCCTGCGGCGGGGACGAGGCGCAGTGGTGCCAGCCGCTGCCCGCCGACGCCCGCTTCACCCCGCAGGCCGCGCAGCAGGCGCTGCTGGCCGAGCGCTACGCGCGCTTCGTGGCGCTCTATCCGGCGCTGCAATCGCAGTTCCGTGCGCCTGCGCCGGGCACGGCCTGAGGCGCCGGCGCCGGGGCGGGCCTCAAGCTCCCGCCGGCCGCGGGAGGTTGGCGACGCCGCCGTCCACGTGGCCTGCGGGCACGTGGCGCGCGGCGGACACGACATGGCCCGTCTGGTCGTCAAAGAAAAAGTCCGGCTCGAACTCGCGCAGAAACTCGCCCTTGGGCAGACCGCCGAGGAACATGGCCTCGTCGAGCGCGATGTCCCAGCTCATCAGTGTGCGGATCGCGCGCTCGTGCGCGGGCGCGCTGCGCGCCGTGACCAGGGCGGTGCGGATGCGCATTGCGCTGCCACTGGCTGCGCCCGCCGACTGCAAGCGGTGCAACGCGGCGAGCAGGGGCTTGAACGGGCCGTCCGGCAGCGGCAGCGCGGCCTTGTCGGTCTCGTGCTGCTGAAAGGCGTCCAGCCCTCCGGCCTGGTACACGCGCTCGGCTTCGTCGGAGAACAGCACGGCGTCGCCGTCAAAGGCGATGCGCACTTCCTGCGGGTTGGAGTCACCGGCCTGCACCGACTCCGTCAGCACCCGCGCGGCGGGGTAGCCCAGGTGCAGGGCCTCGCGCACGTCGGCCACATTCGCCGACAGGAACAGCTGCGCGCCCAACGGCCGCAGGTAGCGAAACGGATCGCGCCCCTGCGTGAACACGCCGCGCTGCACCATGGGCAGGCCATGCGCGGCACACGAACGAAAAACGCGCATTCCGCTGACCGGGTCGTTGCGCGACAACACCACCACCTCCACCCGCTGCGCTCCCGAGGCATTGAACGCGAGCAGCTTGCGCACCAGCGAGAACGCCACCCCGGGGGCGGCGGGCACGTCCAGCCGCTGGCGCTGCAGTTCCACGTAGGCGCGGTCGTCGCCATGCTCGAAAACGCGGTTCTCTTCCTCAAAGTCGAACAGCGCGCGCGAGGAGATCGCGACCACGAGCTTGCCGTCAAGGGTCACGGCCATGGGGGGCTCCCTGAAATCGCCGCAGCGGGGGCAGTGGGCGCCATTTCTTTTACTTGACGAACTGGTTGAGCTGGATGATGGGCATCAGCACGGCCAGCACGATCAGCATCACGACCAGGCCCATGGTCACGATGAGCAGCGGCTCGAGGAGCGTGGCCAGGTGCATTGCGCGCCGCTGCACCTCGGCGGACAGCTGCCGCGCCGCCCGCTGCAGCATCACGGGCAGTTGGCCGGTCTGCTCGCCCAGGCGGGCAAACATCGGCAGCAGGCCCGGAAAGCGCTTTTTCTGCGCCAGCGCCGAGGCCAGGGGCGCACCTTCGCGCACCAGCACCAGCGCGTCCAGCGCGTCGGCCCGCAGCGCGCGGTTGTTCAACGTTTCGGCGGCCGCCTGCAGGGCTTTGAGAATGGGCACGCCCGCGCCCGCGAGCATGGCCAGGGTGCCGGCAAACCGGGCCGCGTTGTAGCCGCGGGCCACCCGGCCGATCAGCGGCAACTTCAGCCAGGCCGCGTCAAACCTTTCGCGCACCGACTCCACGCTGAGCGCCCAGCGCGCGCCGAAAGCGGCCAAACCGCAGACCATCAGCAGGGTCCACCCATAGCTGCGCACGAAGGCGCTGATTCCCAGCATCGCCTGCGTGAGAAACGGCAGCGCCCGCCGGGTGCCCGCGAACACACTCGCCACCTGGGGCACGACGTAGCCGACCAGGAACAGCACGATCACGATCGCCACCAGGGTCACGATGGCGGGGTAGAGCGCTGCGCCCACGAGCTTGGCCTTGAGCGCCTGGCGCTCCTCGAGGTCGTCGGCCAGGCGTTCCAGCACCAGGCCCAGGCTGCCGCTGTGTTCGCCCGCGCCGATCACGGCGCAGTAGATGTCGGAAAACTCGCGCGGGTGCTGCGCCAGCGCTCTGGCGAACGTGGCGCCGGCGTTGACTTCGGCGCGCAGCTCGGCCACGAGCAGGCGCTGGCGCTCCTCGTCGGCCTCCTCCGCCAGGGCGGTGAGTGCCCGCTCCAGCGGCAGGCCCGAGGACACCAGCCCGGCAATCTGGCGCGTCCAGATCGCCAGCGCGGTGGCGCTGAACACGGGCCGGGTGAACAAGCGCTGACCCAGGCTGATCGGGCGGCCGTCGGGCGACTGGCTGGCCTGCACCCGTTCGACCTGCAGCGGCACCAGGGCCTGGGCCCGCAGCAGGCTGCGCGCGGCCCGGGCCGTATCGGCCTCCATGAGGCCCTTGCGGGTCTGGCCCTGGGCGTCCAGGGCTTCAAAGGAGAAAGCAGGCATGCAAGGGCGATCGGGCGGTCGGGGAGGTCACACGGGCCGCGCAAGACGTGCACGGCAGCCCGCGATGGTAGCCGCTGCCGACCGCCGACACGCAGCAGCGCCATGGGCGCGCTCCCGCAGGCTGCGTTCGGCAGCTCAATGCAGCATCAGCGCGCCGGCGGTCTTGCTCTTGCCGGCGCGGGCGGGCGGGTTGCACAGGCCGCAGATGAAGTGGCGGCTCTCGTATGGCGCGGTCACGAACTGGCCGCCGCAGCGTGCGCACCGGGTGCGGGTCAGCATGCCGGCGTCGATGAACTTCACCAAGCGCCATGCGCGGGTAAAGGACAGCAGGGGATCGACCCCGGCCGTGCCCACCTGTTCGGCGTACAGGCGGTAGGCCTTGACCAGCAGTTCCGCGGCGTCCAGCGCCATGGCCTTGGACAGGTACTCGTGGATTCCCAGAAGCAGCGAACTGTGGACGTTCTCCTGCCAGGTCAGGAACCAGTCGGTCGAAAAAGGCAGCTGACCCTTGGACGGCGACCTGCCGGCGATTTCCTTGTACAGGCGGATCAGGCGTTCATACGACAGCGTGGTTTCCGACTCCAGCAGCTGCATGCGGGCGCCCATGCGGATCAGCATCGCGGCGCGCTCGATCTGCCGGGACTCGTCGAGAATGCTCTTCACGGGGGATTTGGCGGGTGTGGACATGGCAGGCTTTCGTGGGCGCAGGGGTTCTCAGAGCACTTCCGACACGCGGCCGGCCATCAGGATGTTGGCGTGCAGCGTGTTCGCGGCGGCACTGCCCGCCTTCTTCGTCGGGTGGTTGGTGAGCAGGCTCCAGACCAGTTGGTCGTCAACCCGGAAGCTGCAAAGAAGCGTGTTTCTCGACGCCAGCGCCATGATTTGCGCCGCGGACAGCGAGGCCAGGATATCGGCCGATTCTTCGTTCATTCCGAGGCGGAAAACCGCTTCGGCCTTGTCCTCGCGGATCAGCGTCTGTGCCAGCATCAGATAGCCGAGGTTGGCTTCGCGGATTTCGGCGAAAAGTTGTTCGTGGGTCATGGCCGCTCCTTGGGTTTTCCGGTTGCGCGTCTTGCGTCGCCTGCTGGCTGCAGGTTTCGCGTGCTCCGCTGCCAGAGATTGTGAAACGGCCGCGCTCGAAAATTGAGTCAGGGTTTGGCGCTGTCGCTTGTCTGGTTTTGCGCCGCGCCGAGTAGGAATCTGCCCTACAAGCGAGCCCAAGCGCCGCCCCATTCCGGCAACGCCTGCGGCGGCGCCGGATTTTTCAAACGACCAAAAGCACCCAGCTGGACTTGGCCTCCGCAAATCCTAATATCACGAGTTTGAAGTATAAAAAATAGAGTGCCACAACGAATCCTGTGGTACTCCACTTCCAACGAAACAGTTTCATTAAAAAAACCAAGAACAACACAAATGGCACAAAACACCCGTATACCACAAGAGAAGAATACAAAATTATAACATCTCTTGGAATCTTGACGTCAAGAGAAGCAACAATTCCGACTGCAGAATAATATAAAGTTCTGCTCACCAAGAAATATAAAGAGATGGATGCGAATTTAACGATTTCCATTCACCATCACCCGTAGCAAGTACTTTTTCAACCATGAAAGCTAACGTGAAATCCCCTTCAAAGCAAGCGGAGCTCCGATCTGAAGCTGACCCGTGCCGAGACTGTATGTACGGGGAGCGCCATGTTGGGCGTTGTTGCATAAATCAGGAGTCCCTGTGTGTAGCGGGCAACACACTGGGCTGGAGACCCGGCAACCCCTGGATGACGGCATCCGGGAAGACAAATGGACGGCCTGCACTTGGGAGGCACTCGCAGTGGGCGCAGGCGCGAGCCAGCCGACTCTGGCCTGCCTACCCCCTCCGGCCCGCTACGCCGGTTGGGGCCCCCTTTCGACCCGTTAAACTGAGGTATCATCGAAATGTCCGAAACGATACGGTTGCTGCGTCACCCGCATGATTGTCACGCCTGACGCGCGATGCGTACCGAGCTTGGGCAACAACGGCCATACCGGCCCCGAAAGCAACGCCACCTGCATGCCAGGTTGCTTGCAGACCATCCAGAAAACTCTCTTGATGAAGAAAGAACCCATGAATTACCGACTCCCAAGGCGGGCAACACTCGCAATGATCTCGGTGGCTGCGCTGTTGTCCACCGGCTTCGCATCGACCCGCGCAATCGAGCAGAACACCGCACATGCTCTTGGCTTGGACAAGGGCTCGTTCACCATATCCAACCGCAGGAACGATGGCGTAAGGACCAGATACACCGTCAAAACCAACACCGGAAAGCGATACAGTTGCTACGTCACCGGCTTGGGCGCTTCGTTCACGGTGTCTGACGCGATGTGTACCGAGCTTGGCAAGAAATGAAGAAAGAACCCATGAACTACCTACTCCCACGGCGGGCAACACTCGCAATGATCTCTGTGGCTGCGCTGCTGTCCACCGGCTTCGCAGCGACCGACGCGATCGAGCAGAACACCGCACATGCTCTTGGCTTGGACGAGGGCTCGTTCACCATATCCGACCACAGGAACGATGGCATAAGGACCAGATACACCGTCAAAACCAACACCGGAAGGCGATACAGCTGCTACGTCACTGGCTTGGGCGCTTCGTTCCCGGTGTCTGACGCGATGTGTACCGAGCTTGGCAAGGCCGGTCAACAAGCAACGACCGACGCCTCATGCAACGCGCTCTTGAAGGCCGCGGGCAAGTGTTGATGACGCTGCGACTGAACTCGGAACCACCCGACTCGGCAGTCCATTCACGTGGGCAAAGATCGCACGACCATCCGGGCGAAGTTCTGCTTAAAACGCCCAGTCGTAGCTTTCACGCCCCCGTGTAAACATCACACCGCTTCGCGTCGCCTTGCAATGCCACGTCTGCATTGTCTGTTCAAGTCCCTCTGGGGACTCTCTGAGGCCATCCGGATCAAACACCACGGCGCAGTGCGCGGCCGGTGCCCTCACGGATTCGCAGGACAGCCACTGCACGCCCCGATCCTGAGCGCCCGCCGCCACAGCATGGGTGTCGGTGTAATCGCTGCCATGGATTCTTCTTCCCCAACGTGAACGGCATCCAGATTGAAATCGGCCAAGTCAATTAACCTCTTTTCAGAAAAGAAAGAAAATGCAAGTCATTCCCTGCACAGAAGCACAACTGGATATCATTGCAGAGCTGTTTAATGATTATCGAATTTTTTATGAACAAGCGAGTGATCTACCGGCTTCGCGCGCTTTTATCGAGAAAAATCTAAAGCAGCAACGGTCCAAAATTTTTTTGCTGCTCGATGACAACGGTACCCCGACGGGATTTTCCCAGTTGTACCCGGCGGTTTGTTCGCTGATGCTGCGTACCTACTATTATTTATCGGATCTGTACGTCGTCAAATCCGCAAGACGGAATGGCCATGCCCGGTATTTGATGAATTACATCACCAAGCACTTCACCCGGGACGGTGCGCAACGTTTGACGCTCGATACCGCCACGACCAATAAGATCGCGCAGAACCTGTATGAATCACTGGGCTACGAGCGCGAAGAGGTGTATATCACTTATCACCAACGCCTCGATACCCCGAGCGAAGTGCCAACCTCCACATAAACGATTCGAGTCCGGTTCGGGCAGATTGCAATGCTCGGCTTCGAACGCTATCCCATCTCTACCAAGACGGTTTTTCAAACTTTCGGCATCGCGCCCCATTGGCAATCTGACGCCGCATAGTTGCCCGACTTGGCCAAGGGGATTGGCGCATCTCCCGCCGGCAATCCAGGGTGCGCATGATCGGCAGCGGCCCCCCCCCGTTAACGGGAACGAGGCCTATCCGCTCCGTTTCCATCGCACACCCCTGTGCGTCCGTCCGGTTTTGCGTCAGGACGCGGTGGCAATGCCGGGCATGGGAATGAAGCCCGGGAGGCGCTTGATGCGTTCGATCCAGGACAGCACGTTCCTGTAGGGCGCAAGGTCGATTCCCCCTTCGCCAGCCAGCGCCGTGTAGGGCATGCAGGCGATGTCGCCTATGGTCGCATGGCCGAGTTCCAGGAATTCCCGGTCGGCCAGGTGGTCGTCCATGATCTTGAAAACCCGGTTCGCCCCGGCGTGCAGTTTTGCCAGGTCCAGCGGGTAGTTCAGCACCTTCACGAGCCGCGCGCCCGCGGCGTTCATGACCTCGCCGCCGCCGGTCGAAAGCCATTGCGCGATCTTGCCCTGCGCCGCGGCGTCGTTCGGGAACCAGGTGTCGGACTTGTCGTACTTGCGCGCCAGGTACACGAGGATGGCTTGTGCATCGCGCAGGCGCAGGTCGCCGTCTTCAAAGATCGGAATTTCGCCAAACGGATTGAGCGCCAGGTAGCGCGCGGACTTGTGTTCCTTTTTCACGAAGTCCACGGGAACGGCGTCGTAGGCGACGCCCAGGATGCTCATGAAGAGGCGGATCTTGTAGCAGCTTCCGGAAATGTCGCAGTCGTAGAGTTTTGGCATCTGTGTCTCCTTGGGGTTGAATGATCAAATGGTTGGCGGGGAACGCTTATCTGGCTTGCCTGGCTCGTCTGCGGGCAGGCGCGCAAGAATCCGGCTGTGGTGCATCAGGTGGTCGGCGATGAAACTCTGGATGAAGAAGTAGCCATGGTCGTAGCCTGGGTGCATGCGCAGTTCCAGCGGCTGGCCCACCTGGGCGCAGGCTGCGCGAAACAACTCGGGCTGCAACTGCTCGGTCAGAAATTTGTCGTCCAGGCCCTGGTCGAGCAGCACGCCCTGCGGCCAGGGCGGCGCCGTCTGCCGCTCCATCAACAGGCTGGCGTCGTGCTGCGCCCAGGCCGCGGGGTCGCTGCCGAGGTAGCCGGCAAACGCCTTGCGCCCCCACGGGCATTGCGTCGGCGCGCAGATGGGGGCGAAGGCCGAGACCGATTGGAAGCGTCCCGGATGCCGCAGCGCGAGCGTCAGCGCGCCGTGTCCGCCCATCGAGTGGCCGAAGATTCCCAGGCGCTGCAAGCTGATGGGCAGCTGCGCGCCAACGAGCGCCAGGAGCTCTTCGACGATGTAGCTTTCCATGCGCCAGAACCGCGCCCAAGGCGCCTGCGTTGCGTCCAGGTAGAAGCCTGCGCCCACGCCGAAGTCCCAGCTCGCGCTTTCCCCCTCGACATTCGCTGCGCGCGGGCTGGTGTCGGGCGCAATGAGCGCCAGCCCGAGCTCTGCCGCCAGCCGCTGCGCGCCGGCCTTGATCGCAAAGGTCTCTTCGTTGCAGGTCAGGCCCGAGAGGTAGAGCAGGGCGGGCACGTCGCCGGCCGCGGCCTGCGGCGGCAGGAACACGGAAAAGCGCATGCGCAGGCCCGTCTGGCCCGAGTCATGTTCATAAAAGCGCTGCGCGCCGCCAAAGCAGCGGTGTTCGGAAAGGATTTGCAATTTGGCTCGCCCTCAGTACAGCACGACCCCGCGGATCGATTCGCCGCGCCGCATCAGATCGAAGCCCTGGTTGATGTCCGCGAGCGGCATGGTGTGGGTGATCAGGTCGTCGATGTTGATTTTCTTTTCCATGTACCAATCGACGATCTTCGGCACGTCGGTGCGCCCGCGCGCGCCGCCGAAGGCCGAGCCTTCCCATTTGCGGCCCGTGACCAGCTGGAAGGGGCGGGTGCTGATCTCCGCGCCGGCCGGCGCCACGCCGATGATGACGCTGCGGCCCCAGCCCTTGTGCGTGCATTCCAGCGCCTGGCGCATCACCTGGGTGTTGCCTATGCACTCGAAGCTGTAGTCGGCGCCGCCGTCGGTCAGCTGCACGATCGCGTCAACGATGTTCTCCTGCTCCTTGGGGTTGAGGAAATGCGTCATGCCGAAGCGGCGCGCCATCGCCTCGCGCCCGGGGTTGACGTCCACGCCGATGATCTTGTCCGCGCCCACCATCCTGGCGCCCTGGATCACGTTCAGCCCGATTCCGCCAAGACCGAAGACCACCACGTTCGCGCCGGCCTCGACCTTGGCGGTGAAGATCACCGCGCCGATTCCGGTGGTCACGCCGCAGCCGATGTAGCAGACCTTGTCGAAGGGCGCGTCCTCGCGGATCTTCGCCATCGAGATCTCGGGCGCCACCGTGTAGTTGCTGAAGGTGGAGGTGCCCATGTAGTGAAACAGGGGCTTGCCGCCCTGGCTGAAGCGGCTGGTGGCGTCGGGCATCAGGCCCTTGCCCTGGGTGCCGCGGATCAGCTGGCAGAGATTCGTCTTGCGCGAGAGGCAGAACTTGCACTGCCGGCATTCGGGCGTGTAGAGCGGGATCACGTGGTCGCCCTTTTTGAGCGAACTCACGCCGGGCCCGACGTCGACCACGATTCCCGCGCCTTCGTGGCCGAGGATTGCCGGGAAAATGCCTTCCGGGTCGGCGCCCGAGAGGGTGTAGTAGTCGGTGTGGCAAATGCCTGTGGCCTTGATCTCGACCAACACCTCGCCGAACTTCGGGCCGTCGAGGTCCACGGTTTCTATGCTCAGGGGGGCGGCGGATTTCCAGGCGACTGCGGCCTTCGTCTTCATGCTTGTCTCCTTGAAGCCTCTTCTATAGTGTGCTGTGCCGAACGGATTGTGAAAGCGCGTGCGCGCCGCTGCCACAGCGCACCGACGGGCGCCGGGCAACTTGGCCGCACAGCGCACCAATTTGGCCGAATCACGTCACCCCGCCCCGTCCGATATGAAAGGGCCCTGTCCATGGCACCGCTTTCCGCGTCCCGAGCACGCCGCGTCGACATCGTGGTCTATCCGGGTTTCAAGGCCCTGGAGGCCATCGGCACGATGAGCGTTTTCGAATACGCCAACATCCACCTCGCGCGGCAAAAGCAGCCCCGGGGCTACGACGTCGCGGTGGTATCAACGGCCGCCGGCGCAGTGCCTTCGGACATGCTGATGTCGCTGGTCGCGACCCGCGGCCTGGACGCGGCGCTGCTGCCCGACATCGCGCTCATCGTGGGCGCACGGGCGATCGAGGCGGCGCTCGAAGACAATCCGGCGCTGCTGCACTGGGTGCGCGCCGCCGCGCCGCGCATCGAGCGGCTCGTGGCGCTGTGCTCGGGCAGTTTCTTCCTCGCCGCCGCGGGCCTGCTCGACGGCCAGCGCGCCACCACGCACTG
Source organism: Verminephrobacter aporrectodeae subsp. tuberculatae (assembly GCF_026127385.1). Classification (NCBI taxonomy): domain Bacteria; kingdom Pseudomonadati; phylum Pseudomonadota; class Betaproteobacteria; order Burkholderiales; family Comamonadaceae; genus Verminephrobacter; species Verminephrobacter aporrectodeae. The sequence goes on along the minus strand of NZ_QZCX01000001.1, from coordinate 802,145 downwards.
GAGCGTCGCCCCGCTGATGCAGGCCCGTTTTCCCGGGGTGCAGGTCGAGGCGGACGCGATTTATCTGCGCGCCGGTCGGCTCTGGACGTCGGCCGGAGTGACTGCGGGAATCGACCTGGCGCTGGCGCTGGTCGAGGAGGATTTCGGGCGCGGCCTGGCGCTGGAAGTCGCGCGGGATCTGGTCGTGTACCTGAAACGGCCGGGCGGGCAGTCGCAGTTCAGCGTGCACTTGGCGAGCCAAAATACCAGCCACCCCGGGGTCCGCAGGGTGCAGGACTGGATTCTTTGTCATCTGGACGAGTCGCTCGGTCTGGCGGACATGGCACGGCGCGCGGCCATGAGCGAACGCAACTTCCGGCGCGTGTTCTGCAAGGAGGTCGGCAACAGCCCGCTGGCCTTCGTCGAGCGCGCGCGCCTGGAGGCCGCGCGGCGCCTGCTCGAGGACGGCGATCTGCCGCTGAAGTCGATCGCCGCGCGCATCGGCCTGGGGTCGGAGCAGCCGATGCGCAGGCTGTTCCTCAAGCACCTTGGCGTCACGCCGCACGAGTACCGCGCGCGCTTCGGCGGCGCGGGCGGGGCCGCGCAGCAGGCGCCCGCGCGCAGCGGCGTTGCCGGCCGCCCGCTTCCATATTCCAATATCTGATTGTTTAACAAGAATATATTCTTTTGAGTTTTAAGCAGCGCCGCGCACAATGCGCGGTTTTCAGCATTTCTCGGGCGCCGCACGCATGACATCCTTGAACCCCAAGACCCTTCTGGTCGCCCTGGCCCTGGCCGCCAGCGGTGTGGCGACGGCGCAGAACGCATTGCTCAACGTCTCCTACGACGTGGCGCGCGAGTTCTACAAGGACTACAACGCGGCCTTCGTGGCCCACTACCGCAAGACCACGGGCCAGGAGGTGAAGATCGACCAGTCGCACGCGGGCTCCAGCGCCCAGGCGCGCGCCGTGAACGACGGTCTGGCCGCCGACGTGGTGACCATGAACACCAGCACCGACGTGCAGTTCCTCGCCGACAAGGGCGTGGTGGCCAAGGACTGGGCCCGGCGCTTTCCGTACGACGCATCGCCCACCACATCGACCATGTTGTTCCTGGTGCGCAACGGCAACCCCAAGGGCATCCGGGACTGGGACGACCTGATCAAACCCGGCGTGCAGGTCATCGTGGTCAACCCCAAGACGGGCGGCAATGGCCGCTACGCCTACCTCGCCGCATGGGGCGCGGTGCGCGAGAAGGGCGGCAGCGACGCGCAGGCGGCCGAGTTCGTGGGCAAGCTCTACAAAAACGTTCCCGTGCTCGCCAAGGGCGGGCGCGACGCGACCGCGACCTTCCTGCAACGCAACCAGGGCGACGTGCTGATCACCTTCGAGTCCGAAGTGCTTTCCATCGAGCGTGAATTCGGCGCCGGCAAGGTGGACGCGGTCTACCCCTCGGTGAGCGTGGTGGCCGAGAACCCCGTGGCCGTCGTCGAGCGCACCGTGGCGCAAAAGGGCACGGCGCAGCTGGCCAAGGCGTATCTGGACTACCTGTATTCCGACGAGGCGCAGGAGATCGCCGCCCGGCACGCCATCCGCCCGCGCACGCCGGCCATGCTCAAGAAATACGCCGCCACCTTCAAGCCGATCGGGCAGTTCACGGTGGCCAAGTACTTTGGCTCGCTGTCCGAGGCGCAGAAGCTGCACTTCAACGACGGCGGCCACTTCGACAAGCTCTACCAGCCCGGCGGCCCCGGCAAACCATGAGCGCTGCGGGTGCGGTGGCCGCGCGGCCTGGCCGGCGCGCGGCCCGGCGGGTACTTCCCGGTTTTGGCCTCACGCTCGGCTATACGCTGTTCTATCTGAGCGCCATCGTGCTGATCCCGCTGTCGGCGCTGGTCTTCAGAACCTTCAGCCTCAGCTGGGAGCAGTTCTGGTCGGCGGTCAGCGCGCCGCGCGTGCTCGCGTCGTACCGGCTCACGTTCGGCGCCTCGTTCCTCGCCGCGCTGGTGAATCTGGTGTTTGGCCTGCTGATCGCCTGGGTGCTCGTGCGCTACCGGTTTCCCGGCAAGAAGATCATGGACGCGCTGGTGGACCTGCCGTTCGCGCTGCCCACGGCCGTTGCCGGCATCTCGCTCACGGCCCTGCTCGCGGGCAACGGCTGGGTCGGGCAGATCCTCGCGCCCCTGGGCATCGAGCTGGCCTTCAAACCCGCGGGAATCGTGGTCGCGCTGATTTTCATCGGCCTGCCGTTCGTCGTGCGCACGGTGCAGCCGGTGCTCGAAGACGCCGAAAAAGAACTCGAAGAAGCCGCCGCCTGCCTGGGCGCCACGCGCTGGCAGACCTTTGCCCGGGTCATCCTGCCGTCGATCACGCCGGCCCTGCTCACCGGTTTTGCCATGGCGTTCGCGCGCGCCGTGGGCGAATACGGCTCGGTGATCTTCATCGCCGGCAACGTGCCCATGCTGTCCGAGATCACGCCGCTGATCATCATCGGCAAGCTCGAGCAGTACGACTACGCGGGCGCCACCGCCGTGGCGCTGGTGATGCTGCTCATCGCCTTCCTCCTGCTGCTCGTCATCAATGCGCTGCAAGCCTGGCAGCGCCGCCGCGCGGGGGCCCCGGCATGAGCGGGCACCCCCCCCTCCATGCCCCGCGGGGAACGACCGAGGCGCCCTGGGTGCGCCGCACGCTGATCGCCGCGGCGCTGGCCTTCATGCTGCTGTTTCTGGTGCTGCCGCTGGCCGCCGTGTTTGCCGAGGCGCTGCGCAAGGGCCTGGGCGCGTACCTCGCCGGTCTGCGCGAGCCCGACGCCTGGTCGGCGATCCGGCTCACGCTGATCACGGCGCTCATCGCCGTTCCGCTGAACCTGGTGTTCGGCGTGGCCGCCGCCTGGTGCATTGCGAAATACGAATTCCGGGGCAAGGCCTTTCTGACCACGCTGGTGGATCTGCCGTTCTCCGTCTCGCCGGTGGTCGCCGGGCTGGTCTACGTGCTGGTGTTCGGCGCGCAGGGCTGGCTCGGTCCCTGGCTTCAGGCGCACGACGTCCAGATCATCTTTGCCGTTCCCGGAATCGTGCTGGCGACGGTGTTCGTCACCTTCCCGTTCATCGCGCGCGAGCTGATCCCGCTGATGCAGGCCCAGGGCAACGAGGAGGAGCAGGCCGCCATCGTGCTGGGCGCCACCGGCTGGCAGACCTTCTGGCACGTGACCCTGCCGAACATCCGCTGGGGCCTGCTCTACGGCGTGATCCTGTGCAACGCGCGCGCCATGGGCGAGTTCGGCGCGGTGTCGGTGGTCTCGGGCCATATCCGGGGGCAGACCAACACCCTCCCGCTGCACGTGGAGATCCTCTACAACGAGTACCAGTCCGTCGCCGCCTTCGCGGCCGCATCGCTGCTGGCCTTGCTGGCGCTGCTCACGCTGCTCATCAAGACGCTGGCCGAACACTACACCGCGCAGACGCAGACGGCCGCTGCCGGACTGCCCCCCGAGCGGCCCCGCTGAAGGAACGGAAAACACCATGGGAATAGAAATCCGCAACGTCAGCAAGCGGTTTGGCAGCTTCCAGGCGCTGCGCGACCTGAGTCTGGACATCGCACCGGGCGAGCTGATCGCGCTGCTCGGCCCCTCGGGCTGCGGCAAGACCACGCTGCTGCGCATCATTGCCGGGCTGGAGACGGCCGACACCGGGACGATCCACTTCTCGGGCGAGGACGCGACCAGCGTGCACGCGCGCGAGCGCAACGTGGGCTTCGTGTTCCAGCACTACGCGCTGTTTCGCCACATGACGGTGTTCGAGAACGTGGCCTTCGGCCTGCGCGTCAAGCCCCGCAGCGAGCGCCCGAGCCAGGCACAGATCCGGCAGAAGGTGACCGAGCTGCTCCAACTGGTGCAACTCGACTGGCTCGCCGAGCGCCATCCGTCGCAGCTCTCGGGCGGCCAGCGCCAGCGCATCGCGCTGGCGCGCGCGCTCGCGGTCGAACCCCGGGTGCTGCTGCTCGACGAGCCCTTTGGCGCGCTCGACGCCAAGGTGCGCAAGGAACTGCGCCGCTGGCTGCGCCGCCTGCACGACGAGCTGCACGTGACCAGCATCTTCGTCACGCACGATCAGGAAGAGGCGCTCGAAGTGGCCGACCGCGTGGTGGTCATCAACCAGGGCCGCATCGAGCAAAGCGGATCGCCGCAGGAGGTCTGGGAGCATCCCGCGAGCCCCTTCGTCTACGGCTTCCTGGGCGACGTGAACCTGTTCCACGGCCGGGCGCACGAGGGGCTGGTGCAGCTCGACGGCATGCAACTCGACTCGCCCGAGCACCGCACGGCGCAGGACGCCCCGGCCTTTGCCTACGTGCGCCCGCATGACCTGGACGTGCAGCGCTATTGCCCGGGCGCCGGGCTGGACGCCGAAGGCCGCCCGCGCGGAATCGTGGTGCGGCTCAGCCGGGCCATCGTCGTCGGGCCGATTGCCCGGCTGGAACTGATTCCATCGACCGAACCCAAACTGGCGGAAAATGCGTCCCCGCAAGGCCCCTTGATCGAAGCGCAGATCCCCGCGCAGCAGTTCAGGGAGGCGGGTTTCCGGGAGGGCGAGACGCTGGTGGTGACACCGCGCCGCGCCCGGGTCTTTCTGGACCCCGCTGCCGGCATCTGAGCCGCCCTTCCTCTCGGGGACCCGGCGCAGACGCCGGGAGCCATTTTGTGCGCCACTCCAAGGACAAGAAATGATGCTGTTGAAATGGATCGATCGCGCGCCCCGCAGGGTGCTCGCCTGCGTCAGCGCGGCCTGCGTGGCCATGCTGGGGTTTGGCATGTATCTGCAGTACGGGGTGGGCCTGGAGCCTTGTCCGATGTGCATCGTGCAGCGCTACGCGCTCATTGGCGTCGCCATCTTCTCCGGCCTGGCCTGCGCCCGGGGGGGCCGGCGCTGGTGGCTCCCGCTCGCCGGCCTGGCCGCTGCAACCGCGGGCCTGGGCGCCTTTGTGGCCGCGCGCCAAAGCTGGTTGCAATGGAATCCCCCGGAGACCGCGAGCTGCGGCCGCGACTTCTACGGAATGATCGAGAACTTCCCCATCAGCCGCGCCATCCCCATGATCCTGCGCGGCTCGGGCGACTGCACGGCAATCGACTGGACCTTCCTCGGCGGCTCGATCGCCAACTGGTCGTTCCTCTGCTTCACGGGCCTTGGCCTGCTGCTGCTCACCGTGCTCGTGCGCGGCCTGCGCGGCGCCGGGCGGCGCGACCTGTCGCCGGCCTGATCTGCGCGGGCAAGCGCCGCCCCAATCCCTGCCTTGGGGGCAGGGTAGCGGTGAAACAGGTTTCATTCTTAATCTGGCACCAAGGTCAGCTCATGCGCCCAGCGTGCAGGCTGACGCTGCAAGAGGCGGTAGCCCATGTTGGCCCAGGGGCTGTTCATGTCACGGTAGCGGGACGAGAACACCAGCCCGCTCTGGCCGGTCTGGCAGATGAAGCGCGACTGCTCCAAGTCCGCCAAGTCATACACCGCGCGCAACGAGGCCGCATGGTGGTTGACGAACAGCCCCTTGGCGTCGCCCGGGTTGTACTGCCCCACATTCACGGTGTACGGGCCCCCAGGCGAGGCATGGCGGACATTAAAAAAATGGGCCAGCACCGGCACGCTGCCCATGGGTCGGTGCACGCTCAGCGCCGGGTGTGCCACACCCCAGCGCCACCGGGCCGGATCCGGGCCATAGGCCATCTGCAGGCGATCAAGCGCACGGTCGAAAGCGGCCGCGGACTGCCCGGCGCAGGACAGAGGCTGGCACCACCAGCCGTCATTGCGCTCCAGTATGCCCTCCACCGCGGCCCGGTAATCGCGCTCACCACCATAGGTGGCTGCAAAACGCTCCAAGCCAATTCGCGGCGCGATCAGGCCCCGCACGAGCTCGTCCACCCAGGCGGAAAACAGCAATGGCGCGGCCTGCCCGGCATCCATCACCCCGTCAAAGTCGGCGAGTTGCGCCTGTGCGGCCGCAGCCAGCGGATGGGCCGAGCGAACCTGCCGCAAATAAGGCAGCAACCGGCGCACGGCCAGCGACGTCACGTCACCCTGCATGGCCTGCATGCTCGCGACGTCATGCTTTTCGCGGGCCTCGATGAGCTGCGCGATGCGCTGGTAGCGGTAAGGCAAGGTCCAATCCTGCGTCAAGTAATACGGGTAGTCCGGCGCCGTCACACGCTGGTTCGCCGTGGCCAGCCAACCCTTGGCGCCATCGTCGCGCGGGGTTTTCCCGGGTGCGATCCAGCCCTGCCAGTCGTAGCGCGCCTCCCAACCGGGAGCCGGAGCCACGCCCCGGATATCGTTGGCAGCAGCGCGTATCGGGACCCGGCCCACGGCCTGGAAGCGTATTTGACCCCGGTCGTCCGCCGCGACCACGTTCTGCATGGGCGAGTGGTAAGACGACAGGGCCTGGAACAACCCATCCACCGTTTGGACATGATTGGTTTGCAGGCCCGCCAGCACCGTCTGGTTGTCGGCATCCAGCGCGCTCCAGCGCAGCGCAAGCACGTATTTGTCCAAATTCAGCGTCCCGGCATGCGATTCTTGCGCATCGCTGAGCACCGGGCCATGGCGCGTGCTGCGCAACCTGATCACCTGATCTGCCTCCCCCTTGACCCGGATGGTTTCGCTGCGCACCGTGAACGGTGCCCAGCCCTCGGGGGTGCGGTATTGCGTGGCGTCAGCGGGGTTGATCTGCTCCAGGTACAGATCCTGCACGTCGGGGTCGGTGTTGGTAAACCCCCAGGCCACATGACCGGTACGGCCCAGCACCACAAAGGGCAGGCCCGGCATGGTGGCGCCGATCACATCGATCGGGGCAATCGGTGTGCCATCCGCGGCCCGACCCGCGGGCGCTTGCAAGGCGGCAAGGTACCAAATCGAGGGTGCGGACAAATCCAGGTGCGGGTCGTTGGCCAGTAACGGCTTGCCGCTCACCGTGCGCGAGCCTGCCAGCGCCCAGTTATTGCTGCCCCGGCCTTCATGGCTACCAGCAGTGCGCGTGAGCGCTTCGGCCCAGGCACGCAGGCCGGCGCTGATCTGGCGAGACAACAGGCCTTCTTGTTGCGCTGGGTGTTTGGGCGCTGCTCCCTGCGGCGCGGCACCTGGGTCCGCTGCCCGATAAACCCCCAACTGACGGTAGAGCGTAGCCAAGTCGACCGAGGTGGCAGGTCGCTCTCCCGGGTAGGGGGGCATCAGTTGCCACAGGCGCTCCGTGTCCAGTGTGCTGGCAACCGACAGGCGCGTGAATTCATGGCCCCAGTTACCACCCATCTCCAGCGCCATCATCAGCGCCCAACCCACGCTGTCCTCGGGCTCCCAGCCACCAGGCTCAACGCCGAGCAGATGGAACTCCGGGGGAAGCGCCTGGGACCGATGGCGGTGAAAAGCCTGTATGCCCTGACTGTAGGACTGCAGGGCTTGCCTGGCGTACGGCGGCAGTCCTTGGTACTGGCGCCGAGCGTTCCCGATGATGTCCAGCGCACGCATCAGTTTGTCGGTCTCCAGCGTGGCGCCGCCGAAAACTTCGGACAGTTCACCGTGCATCACGCGGCGGTTGAATTCCAACTGCCAACTACGCTCCTGCGCATGCACATAGCCCATCGCAAACCAGGCGTCCTGCGGGGTCTGGGCGCGGATATGGGTCACATCGGCATCATCCCGCTGCACCTGGACAGCCTGGCGCAACCCCACCACAGCCAGCCTGCCATCGAGTACCGCAAAGCTGCGCTGCACATAGACCGCAACGGCGCTACCGGCCAGCAATATCGCCACCCCCAGGCCGACAACTATCCACTTGATCCATGACGCCATGGTGCCTCCTATTTTTCGATCCATCTCAGCCCCCGGGCCCACGGCCCAGCCGATTCGTGAAAGGCACGTTCGGGTCCGTCATGAAACGCCAAACGTCATCGCCGCAATCGCGTAGTCGGCTGGATTGGCTGGTTCACCAACTCCTGCGCGATGGCCGTGACTGTGGGTGCCAACAGCTGGGCAGCTTCAGCGTTGGCACTCAGAATCGTTGCCTCGGACATGGGCATGTCAAAGAGATCACCCATCACTTGCCCCGTGCGCTTGAGTGGCAGCATCTGGTACTGGCTCAGGTACACGGCTGCGGCCTTCGCACGCGGGCCGTGTTGCACCGCTGCGGTGACGTTCGGGGGGAATGCGCCACGGTGGGTCTTGCCGCAGTTGCAGATCGCTTGCAGCACGCGGTGCTCGGTGACTTGGTAGCGCAAATCGGGCAGATCGTGGACCTGCCGGGACTCCATCACGCTGGCCTGACCCAAGGAACCGTGGCAGACATCGCAATGCTCGGGCGGCGCATGGGTGATGACCACATTGGGCTCGGCCACTTGGCTCAGGGTATGGCCCTTCTGCCCGCCGACCGGCCGTTGCCCGGCCTTGCGCAATGACTGGGGTTGGGGCTTGTTGAGCCCATCGCTCGAGGGTGGCTTGCTGGAGTTGCGGTTGTTCAGATTGAGCCGCGCTTGCAGTTCGCTGATCTGCACCGTCAGCGTCTGCACCATCGTCCATAGTTCCAGAGTCAGTGCATCCCTCTGGGTCGAACTGAGTGTGCTGAGGTCGGGTAGCTGTTGCATCAGGTTGCAGATTATGGCCTATGGCGAGGGGGGAGCTGAGTAGTTACGATCCCAAGGAGATTGCGGAGAACGCCCGTTTCGCTGTCCAGGTAAGGATCGCCGCGATCCCCAGCGTACTTCATGCCATTTCGAGCCGCACGCGCGCCTTGTACTGGTCCACGGCGGCGCCGATGGTCATCTCGCCGCGCGCCCAGCGCTGCGCGTCGGCCACGGCTTGGGCGTCCGGCTCCAGGCCCTCGATGCGCTGGCTTGCGAGGGCGCTCTGCACCACCGCGCAGCGCTCAGTTTGCTCCTGCTCTGCGATCATGATTTATGCCCCTCCATGGGGAGTTTCTTCATAGGTGATTTCTCTGCCGTCAATCATGCCACGCGGAGATATGGCAATGCTGATGCGCTTGAAATACCCAAAAAACTCTTTTGGCAACATTTCCAACTCTACTCGACGCACTGGCAAAGGCTTTCCAGCGTTGGCCTCTGCTTGAGTACGATCGTAATCGCCTTCATGCAGGAACACAGTGACCGAGAGGAGATCCTCGCCGATTCCTACGACGCTGGACCCGACATCGATGCCTACAAGGAACTCTCCTTTCCTCATTAAGCCATCTTGCATCAATCGCGAGTGGAGATCTTTCGTGTCGTGAAGGTCTACCTGCGCCGTACCCCGGAAGTCGCCGTATTGCACGGCGGCGGAAAATTCCTCTGTTACCATGTTCAATCCTTATTTATGTTGGAGTAACAAGTATAGTCGCTGAAGACCAGCCTCAACTCAATCGCCGCGGTTCCTGTGAGATCTGGATTTTTCGCTTGGCGCGCGGACCTTACGCCTCGCGCCTCACAGAGTTGCATCTTCCTCCGGCTGGCGCGCGCAACCGCCAAGCGCTGCGCCGCCGTGCCCAGGGATGCCAGCCGGCGTGCACAATGGCCCCCCATGCTGATTTACCCCCGGATCGACCCCGTCGCCCTGCAGATTGGCCCGCTGGCCATCCACTGGTACGGTCTGACCTATCTTGCGGCCTTTGGCCTGTTCCTTTTTCTGGGTCGCTGCCGCTTGAAGTACCCGCCCTATGCATCGCTTGCCGGCCCGGGCGCCTGGTCGCGCAAGGACGTGGAAGACCTCCTGTTCCTCGGGGTGCTCGGGGTCGTGGTGGGGGGGCGTCTGGGGTACTGCCTGTTCTACAAGCCGGACTACTACCTGGGCCACCCGCTGGAGGTCCTTGCGCTCTGGCAGGGCGGCATGGCTTTTCATGGCGGCCTGCTGGGCGTGATCGCGGCCATGCTCTGGTTTGCGCGCACGCGCGGGCGCCCGTTGCTCCAAGTGGCGGATTTCGTGGCGCCTGGCGTGCCCACCGGGCTGGCTGCCGGGCGCGCGGGCAATTTCATCAACGGCGAACTATGGGGTCGCCTGGCGAACCCCGACCTGCCCTGGGGCATGGTGTTTGCGCATAGTGGCTCCATGCAGCCGCGCCACCCTTCGCAGCTCTACCAATTCCTGCTCGAAGGCGTGCTGCTGTTCGTCCTGCTGTGGTGCTACGCCCGCCGCGAGCGCCGCCCGGGCCAGGTGGCTGCGGCCTTCGTGACCGGCTACGGCGTGCTGCGCTTCGTCGCCGAATACTTTCGCGAGCCCGACAGCTTTCTGGGCCTGCTCTGGCTGAACATGAGCATGGGGCAGTGGCTGTGCCTGCCCATGATCGCGGGCGGCGCGGGGCTGTGGCTCTGGGCGCAGCGCCGCCGGTAACGCGCGCTGCCAGGCGTCCTGACACTCCCCACCCCTTCCCTGTAACCGATGTACCGAATCATGAAAAAAACCATCTTCACGGTGGCCGGCATTGTGCTGGCCGCAACCACGGCAACCGGCCCCGCCATGGCGCAGGGGTACCCGACGAAACCCATCACCCTGGTCGTCCCGTACTCCGCGGGTGGCCCTACGGACGTGCTGGCGCGCATGCTCGGCGTGGTCATGGCCCGGTCCCTGGGGCAGTCCGTGGTCGTGGAGAACAAGACCGGCGCTGGCGGCACCCTCGCGGCAGCGTACACGGCCCGCGCCGCGCCCGATGGCTACACCTTTCTCATTCACCACAATGGCATGGCAACGGCTCCGGCGCTGTACCGCAGGCTCAGCTACAAACCGCTGGCCGACTTTGAATACGTGAGCCAGGTCCTCGACGTTCCCATGACCCTGATAGGGCGCAAGGACTTGCCGCCAAAGAATTTCAAAGAACTGCTCGTGCACCTCAAGAGCCATGGGGACAAGATAAACCTCGCCCATGCGGGCCTTGGCGCGGTGTCGCATCTGTGCAGCATGTTGCTGCGCCAGGCCGTGGGGACGGAACTGACGACGGTGCCGTACCAGGGCACGGGCCCGGCGCTCAATGCCCTGCTTGCGGGGCAGGTCGATCTGCTGTGCGACCAGACGACGGCCACGATCCCGTACATCAAGGCCCAGTCGGTCAAGCTCTACGGCGTGACCTCGTCCACGCGCCTGAAAGCCCTGCCGGACACGCCGACGCTGTCCGAGCAGGGCCTTGCCGGCTTCAACGTCGTGGTCTGGCACGGCATCTACGCGCCCAAAGGCACGCCCCGAGAGGCGCTGGAAAAGTTTGGCGCAGCCCTGAAGCTTGCGCTCAAGGACCCCAGCGCCACGCAGCGCCTGACCGATCTCGGGGCGCTGATTCCCGATGACGACAAGCTCTCGCCGGCAGGGCTTCAGACGTGGCTGCAACAGGAAACGCAGCGCTACACCCCGGTCATCAAGACCGCGGGGCAGTTCGCGGACTGAGCGGCTGCGCAGCCGATGCGTTGCGGCAGGCGCGCGCCCCGATAATGGCGTCCCGCGCCGATTCCTCGGACCCGCCGCTCCCGTGAACCCCGCTCCCGCCGTCCCGCCGGCCATTGCCTCGCTGTCGAACCTGCCCGGTTTCGACCCCCGCCTCGCGCCGGTGCTGGGCGTGGACGCGCACCTGCCCGCCGTGCCGCGCGCGGCGCAGACGCCCCAGGCGCTGCGCGCGCGCTTCGCCCATCCGCCGCACTGGGTTCCCGAGGTGGTGCTGGAAAAGCCGTCCATGGGCCGCGCGCCCACGCAGGCCTCGGTGCTGCTCGCCATCGTGCTGCGCGAGCAGCCCATGGTCTTGCTCACCGAACGCACGGCGCATCTGTCCACGCACTCGGGGCAGGTGGCTTTTCCCGGCGGCCGCGCGGATCCGCAGGACGCTTCGGCGGCCGACACGGCATTGCGCGAGGCGCAGGAAGAGGTCGGGCTCGAGCGCGCGTTCGTGGAACTGCTGGGCACCCTGCCCGCGTACGTGACCGGAACCTCCTTTCGCATCACCCCGGTGGTCGCCTTGGTGCAGCCGGACTGCCGGCTCCTGCCCAACCCCTGCGAAGTTGCGGACCTGTTCGAGGTGCCCCTGGCCTTCCTGCTCGACCCCGCCAACCACCGGCGCCATGTCTACGCGCGTGACGGCCTGCACCGGGAGTGGTTCTCCATGCCCTACCAGGACGGGGACAAGAACCGCTACATCTGGGGCGCCACCGCCGGCATGCTGCGCAATTTCTATCGCTTCATGCAGGCCTGAAGCGGCCCGACAACGGCAATATCCCGCGAGGCCATCCATGCAAAGGTTTCCACCCGAAGACTTGCACGGCATCCATGCCGTCGTCTATGCCTTGTTCGGCGCCGACGAGCAGCTGGACCGTGCGGCCATGCGCCAGCAGGTGCAGGCCTGCCTGGCATGCGGGGTCCACGGCATGGTGGCGCTCGGGCTCGCGACCGAGGTCTCCAAGCTCAGCGAAGCGGAACGCCGGACGGTGATGGACTGGGTCGCCGAGGACACTGCGGGCAAGGTGCCGCTGGCCTGCACCATCTTCGGCGCCTCGGTCGCCGAGCAGCTGGCGCAGGTGCGGCACGCGCAGGCGCTCGGCGCGGACTGGGTGATCCTGCAACCGCCCGCCGTCGGCACGTTCGGCGCTGCGGAGTACATCCGCTTCTTCGGCCGTGTCGCGCAAGCCACGCACCTGCCCGTGGCGATACAGAACGCGCCGGCTTTCCTCGGCCGCGGCCTCTCGGCGGACGAGATCCGGGAACTGCTGCTGCAGCATCCGAACATTCGCTGCATCAAGGGCGAAGGACCGGTGGTGGAGGTCGCCGCACTGATCGAGCGCACCGGGGGGCAGGTGCCGGTGTTCAACGGCCGCGGCGGCCTGGAGCTGATCGACAACCTGCGCGCGGGTTGCCGCGGCATGATCCTGGCGCCCGATTGCATCGACTACGCCGTGCGCGCCTACGCGGCCTGGCGCCGCGGCGACGCAGCGCAGGCGGAATACGAATACGCCCGGATGCTGCCGGCCGCCGTCTTCGTGATGCAAGGCCTGGAAAACCTGCTGTGCTACGGCAAGCGCCTGTTCGCTGCGCGGGCGGGAATCGGCGTGCACGACCGGTCTCCCGCCCTGCACCCGACGCCCGTCGGACAGGCCATGCTCGCACGCTTTGCGCAAGCCCTGGGGCCGTTGCCCGCTCAGCGCGCAGGCGGTCCGCAGGACGCGCGCATCTCCAGCTCGTAGGGCATCAGAACCTTGCGCGGCGGCGCCGCGCGCGCGCCGTTCAGCCGCTCGAGCAGCATGCATCGGACCTGCGCGCGGGTTGCCGCGGCATGACCCTGGCGCCCGATTGCATCGACTACGCCGTGCGCGCCTACGCGGCCTGGCGCCGCGGCGACGCAGCGCAGGCGGAATACGAATACGCCCGGATGCTGCCGGCCACCGTCTTCGTGATGCAGGGCCTGGAAAACCTGCTGTGCTACGGCAAGCGCCTGTTCGCTGCGCGGGCGGGAATCGGCGTGCACGACCGGTCTCCCGCCCTGCGCCCGACGCCCGTCGGACAGGCCATGCTCGCACGCTTTGCGCAAGCCCTGGGGCCGTTGCCCGCTCAGCGCGCAGGCGGTCCGCAGGACGCGCGCATCTCCAGCTCGTAGGGCATCAGGACCTTGCGCGGCGGCGCCGCGCGCGCGCCGTTCAGCCGCTCGAGCAGCATGCATCGGACCTGCGCGCGGGTTGCCGCGGCATGACCCTGGCGCCCGATTGCATCGACTACGCCGTGCGCGCCTACGCGGCCTGGCGCCGCGGCGACGCAGCGCAGGCGGAATACGAATACGCCCGGATGCTGCCGGCCACCGTCTTCGTGATGCAGGGCCTGGAAAACCTGCTGTGCTACGGCAAGCGCCTGTTCGCTGCGCGGGCGGGAATCGGCGTGCACGACCGGTCTCCCGCCCTGCGCCCGACGCCGGTCGGACAGGCCATGCTCGCACGCTTTGCGCAAGCCCTGGGGCCGTTGCCCGCTCAGCGCGCGGGCGGTCCGCAGGACGCGCGCATCTCCAGCTCGTAGGGCATCAGGACCTTGCGCGGCGGCGCCGCACGCGCGCCGTTCAGCCGCTCGAGCAGCATGCATCGGACCTGCGCGGCAACGTGCCCGGCGTTCGTGCGCAGCACGCTGATCGCCGGCACATGCGTCTGGGCGAAGTCGCTGTCGCCGATGCTGATGACCGAGAAGTCCTGCGGGACGCGAAGCCCCGCGTGCGCCAGCGCACGCAGCGCGCTGACCAGGGTATGCGTGCCCTGGGCGATGAGCGCGCTCGGTGGGTCGGGCGCGTTCAGCAGCCGCAGCAGGTCGTCGAAGACCGAACTCGTCGCCGTCGGCTGGCGCAGGATCAGCGCAGGGGGCTCCATTCCTGCGGCGCGGTAGGCCGCGCGGTAGCCCTCGGTGCGGCGCCGCACCGGGCGGCTGTCGGCGTCCCAGAGCGCGAGCGCGATGCGGCGGTGGCCGAGCGCGAACAGCTGCGTGCAGGCGCTGCGAACCCCGCTGACGTGGTCGAACAGCACCGCGTCCGTGCGCGCGGTCGGCATCTCGCGGTCGTACAGCACGACCGGCATGGACATGGCGTCGATCAAGCCGATCAGCTCCGGGTCGCGCTCGTTGCCCGGCGCGCAGACGACGCCGTCCATGCCGCGCAGCGCAAAGGTGCGCAGGCTCTCCCTCTCGCGCTCCAGGTCGTTCAGGCCGTTGGCCAGCAGCAGCATGTAGCCGTCTGCGCGAAAGCTTTCCTCGAGCGCGCGGAACGCGCGCGCGTAGAGGGGATTGGTGACGTCGGAGAACAGGCAGCCAATGGTCCTGCTGCTGCGCGAGCGCAGCGCACGCGCGGCGTGGCTGGGCTGGTAGCGCAGCGCGGCCACCGCCCGTTCGACCTGCTCGCGCACTTCGGCGGAGACATTCGCGGCGCGGTTGAGCACGCGCGAGACGCTGCCCACGGACACGCCGGCGAGCGCGGCAACGTCATGGATGCGGATTTTTCTGTCTTGCATGGGACGGATTGGTCATGGCGGCGGTTTCCGGGATTTCAGCACATGCGCACGCCGCCCCTGCGCGCTACGGACAAACCCGGGTCAAACGGATCGATCGACGGTGCTACGCTGCATGAATCGATTCACTGAGCAAGCAATCCTGGAGGCATCAATGCATGCGCAACGGCCTGTCGGCAGCCGATCGCACCGGGGCACGCCGGCCCCCTCACGGCGCGGCCTGTTGCTGGGCACGGCCCTGGGACTTTTGGGCAGCGGCGCTGCGGCGCAACCGGCGAGCTACCCGCAGCGCCCGCTGCGTCTGGTGCTGGGCTTTCCGCCCGGCGGCGCGACCGACCATTCGGCCCGCATGGTGGCGCTGAAGATGGCCGAGCTCGTGGGGCAGCCGATCGTCGTCGAGAACCGCCCGGGCGCGTCCGGGAACATTGCGGCCGAGCACGTCGCGCGCAGCGCGCCCGACGGGTACACACTGCTCTACACGACGAGCACCGTGCATGCGATCAACCCCAACGTCCACACCAAGCTGCCCTACGACCCGGTGGCCGACTTTGCGCCCGTGCTCTACGTGAGCCGCACGCAGCTCGCGCTGCTGGTGCACAACGCACTGGGCGTGGCGTCGGTGGCGCAGCTGCTGGCGCTGGCGCGCTCCCGGCCGGGCCGGCTGGGCTACGCATCGGCCGGATCGGGCAGCACCCAGCATCTGGCGGGCGCGCTGTTTTGCCGCCAAGCCGGCATCGAGGCGCTGCACGTTCCGTACAAGGGCAGTTCGCCGGCGCTCACGGACCTGATTTCGGGGCAGGTGGATTTCATGATCGATACCCTGTCCGCGTCCCTGCCCTTCATGCGCGGGGGCCGACTGCGCGCGCTTGCGGTCAGCGGACGCACGCGCGCACCGGCGGCTGCGCAGCTGCCGACCATCGACGCCTCGGGCGTCAAGGGCTACGAGGTGATGGCCTGGGGCGGCATCGTGGTGCCCCGGGGGACGCCGGCGGACGTGGTGCGCACGCTGAATGCCGCGGG
This sequence comes from Verminephrobacter aporrectodeae subsp. tuberculatae, assembly GCF_026127385.1. Lineage (NCBI taxonomy): Bacteria > Pseudomonadati > Pseudomonadota > Betaproteobacteria > Burkholderiales > Comamonadaceae > Verminephrobacter > Verminephrobacter aporrectodeae. Next base: position 786,182 of record NZ_QZCX01000001.1, on the reverse strand, counting down.
CAATGAGGCGCTGCGCTCGGCCGATATCGTCTCGCGGGCGGCCGACTCGGGCAGCGAGCTGCAGGGCGGGACGCCCGAGCGCTTTGGCGCCTGGATCGGCGAGGAGCTCGCGCGCTGGAAGCTTGCGGTGGCCGCCGCAGGGGTCGTGGCGCAATGAGCGGGCCGCCGCCGCACGACCCTTGCACGCTCGCGGTGCAGGCGCACGCGGGCGGCAGCATCGGCGAGATGATCATCCACGCCATCCAGCGCTTTCCGGAGCGGGTGGCCTTTGTTGACGCGGATCGTTCCATCGACCATGCGACGCTGGGCCACCGCATCGGGCAGGCGCTGGCCGCCCTGCGCAGCCTCGGACTGCGGCGCGGAGACTGCGTGATGCAGCTGTCCGGCAACCGCTCCGAGGGCGAGCTGCAAAGCGGGACGCCCGAGCGCTTTGACGCCTGGATCGGCGAGGAGCTCGCGCGCTGGAAGCTTGCGGTGGCCGCCGCAGGGGTCGTGGCGCAATGAACGGGCAGCAGCACGACCCTTGCGCGCTCGCGGTGCAGGCGCACGCGGGCGGCAGCATCGGCGAGATGATCATCCACGCCATCCAGCGCTTTCCGGAGCGGGTGGCCTTCGTCGAAGCGGATCGTTCCATCGACTATGCGACGCTGGGCCGCCGCATCGGGCAGGCGCTGGCCGCCCTGCGCAGCCTCGGACTGCGGCGCGGAGACTGCGTGATGCAGCTGTCCGGCAACCGCTCCGAGGTCTTCGCCGTGATGGCCGCGGCCTACCTCATGGGGCTGCGCTCGGTGACCCTGCACGCGCTCGGCGGACACGAGGACCACGCCTACATCGTGGGCGACGCCGAGCCCTCGGTGTTCCTCGCCGAAGCCGCGCACCGGGAGCGCGCGCTGGCCCTGCGCGCAGCCTGCCCCGGGGTAGCGCACTGGTTCGCGCACGACGCCTGCGCCGATCTGGCGGACTTCTGGGCGCTGGCGCTGTCCCTGGAGCCCGCGCCGCTGCGGTCCGAGGCGCGGCCCGAGGACATCATCCGGCTGGCCTATACCGGCGGGACGACCGGCCGACCCAAGGGCGTGATGCTGGCCAACCGCTCGGTCTGGATGCAGGCCGTGCTGCTCATGGCGGCGCGCGGCATGCGCGCCGGGATGCGGGTTCTGTGCCCGACGCCGATCTCGCACGGCGCCGGCGCCATGATCGTTCCCACCCTGGCGTCGGGGGGGCGCATCATCTTGCAGCGCGGCTTCGACCCCGACCGGTTCATCGACGCCTTGCAAGCGCAGCGCGCGCATGCGGCCTTTCTGGTGCCGACCATGATCTACCGGCTGCTCGACCATCCGCGCTGCGCCGGCGCGGACTTTTCGTCGCTCGAACTCCTGTCCTACGGCGCCGCGCCGATGGCGCCGGCGCGCATCCGCGAGGCGCTGGCGCGTTTCGGGCCGATTCTCGCGCAGAGCTACGGCCAGTCGGAATGTCCGAGCAACATCCTGCATCTGACGCCCGAAGACCATCGCCGCACCGACATCGACGTGCTGGCCTCCGCCGGAATGCCCTACCCCGGCGTCACGGTCGCGCTGTTCGACGCCGAGGACCGGCCGGTTGCCGACGGCGCGGTGGGCGAGCTGTGCGTGCGCAGCCCGCTGGTGATGGACGGCTACTGGAAGCAGCCGGAGCTCACGCGCCAGACGCTGCGCGGCGGCTGGCTGCATACCGGCGACCTGGCGCGCCGCGACGCCAACGGCTACTACCACCTCGTCGATCGGCGCAAGGACATGCTCATCTCCGGCGGCTTCAACGTCTACCCCCGGGAGGTCGAGGACGTGATCGCGCAGCATCCGGCGGTCGCCGCCGTCGCGGTGATCGGCGTGCCCGACGAACGCTGGGGCGAGGCCGTGAAGGCGGTGGTCGTGAGGCACCCGGGAGCACAGGTCGAAGGCGAAGCGCTGCGGGCCCTGGTGCGCCAGGCCAAGGGGGCGGTCTGCACCCCGAAAACCGTCGATTTCGTCGACGCCCTGCCGCTGACCCCGCTGGGCAAGCCGGACAAGAAGCAGCTGCGCGCGCATTACTGGCAAGGGCAGGCGCGCGCGATTCATTGATCCACAGGAACGCACATGGACCAGGAAGCCAGAACCTTCGACCGCTCGCTGCAGGGGCGCGTCGCGCTCGTCACCGGCGCCGGTTCGCGCGCCGACGGCGTCGGCAACGGGCGCGCGACGGCGCTCCTCCTGGCGCGCGACGGCGCGCGCGTGCTGCTGCTCGACAGCGTTGCCGAATGGGCGCAGGCGACGCAGGAAATGATCGCCCGCGAGGGGGGCCAGGCGCAGCTGCAGGTGTGCGACGTGAGCCGCGACGCGGACTGCCGCGAGGCCGTGGAGCAGGCCGTACGGACCTGGGGCCGCATCGACATTCTGGTGAACAACGTGGGCATCGCCGGTCCCGCGGGGACGGCGGTGGACCTGGACCTGCAGGACTGGGACATGGCGCTGCGCGTCAACGTCACCTCCATGATGCTCATGGCACGCCACTGCATCCCGCACATGGCGGCGCAGCGCAGGGGCGCGATCGTGAACATCGCATCCGTCGCCGGACTCATCGGCGGGCACCCCAGCCTGCTCTATCCGACGTCCAAGGGCGCCGTGGTGAACATGACGCGCGCGATGGCGGCGCACCACGGCGCGCAAGGCATCCGCGTCAATTGCGTGGCGCCGGGAATGGTGCATACGCCCATGGTCTACGCACGCGGAATGAGCGACGCAATCCGCGAGACCCGCCGCAAGCGCTCCTTCCTGCAAACCGAGGGCAGCGGCTGGGACGTAGGGCACGCGGTCCGCTACCTGGCAAGCGACGAGTCCGGCTGGGTCACCGGCGCCGTGCTCCCGGTGGACGCCGGCGCCACGGCGGGCCGGCATTCCTATTGAACCTGCGCAGCAGGAGGCGCCCATGATCCACGTGAAAACCCATTCAACCCATTTCGCCGGCCTGGCAGCGGGCCTGCTGCTCAGCGCTGGCGGCGCATTCGCGGGCGCCTGGCCGGAGCGCCCCATCACTCTGGTGGTCCCCTTTGCGGGCGGCAATATCGCCGACAACCAGGGGCGGCTGATCGCGCGCCAGCTGGCCCAGGCGCTGGGGCAGCCGGTCGTCGTCGAGAACCGGCCCGGCGCCAGCGGCATGATCGGCGCGGAGTACGTCGCGCGGGCGCCGGCCGACGGCTACACCCTGCTCTACGGCACGCATGGCACGCAGGCCGCGAATCTGGCCCTGCAACCGGCCGCGCGCACCGATCCGTCGCGCGATCTGCGCGCCGTGCATTCGCTGTTTCGCCAATCGACCGTGCTGGTGACCCACTCCATGACGCCCTGGCACAGCGTGGCGCAACTGGTCGAAGCGGCGCGCAAGGCGCCGGGGCGCGTCAGCTACGCATCCTCGGGAATGGGCACCCAGACGCACCTGGCCGCGGCGCGCTTTCAGGACGCGGCCCGGGTGGAGTTCATGCACGTGCCGTACAACAACCGCTCCTCCCTGAGCGACCTGCTCGGCGGCAGCGTCGACATCAGCTTCAACTATGCGGAAAGCGTGCTCCAGCACATCGCGTCTGGCCGGCTGCGCGCACTGGCGATCAACGGCGGCGCGCGGCTCGAAGCGCTGCCGGACGTGCCCACGGTCGGCGAGGCCGGTTTCCCCGACGCCGCGCTGGAGGGCTGGTCGGGAATTTTCGCGCCCAGGGGGACGCCCGACGCCGTCGTCGAGCGCCTTGCGCGCGCGATCGGGCGCGCCACGCAAGCGCCCGACGTGCGGGCGGCGCTGGCGCGGATCGGCAGCTTTGCAATGGACCTTTCGGACGCGGCGTTCCAGACGTTCGCCGAAACCGAGGTCGCGCGCTGGCGGGAAATCGTGCTCCGCGCAAACGCGCAGACACGGTGAGCGGCGGCGCCAGGCAAGCCATCGAAAGCCGCTTGAACAGGAAGGACCGGAAATGCGCAAGAGCCACATCGGCAGCGGCGACGCCGACCATATCTGCATCCGCGGCCATGATCTCGCGGACGACTTGCTCGACAAGCACGACTTCGTGGACGTCCTCTGCCTGGCCATCCTGGGCCATTTCCCGGACCCGCGCCTGCGGCGGATGATCAACAACGCGCTGGTCGCGTCCATAGACCATGGCCTGACGCCCAGCGCGCTGGCAACCCGGCTGACCCTGCACGGCGCGCCGGAATCGCTCCAGGGGGCCGTGGCGGCGGGGCTGTTGGGCGCGGGCACGCGTTTTCTGGGAAGCGCCGAAGCGAGCGCGCACTTTCTGCGCACGGCGCTCGACGGCGTCGAACGGCCCGAGGCGCTCTCCGACGCCGAACTCGGCGCGCACGCGCACGCCGTGGTCGCGCGCTGCCGCGCGCAAGGCCAGAAGATCCCGGGCCTGGGCCATCCGATCCACGTTCACGCCGACCCGCGCACCGAGCGCGCGCTGCGCATCGCGCGCGAGGATGGCTATTTCGGCGTGCACTGCCGGTTCGCGCTGCAGTTGGCCGCAGCCCTTGCGCACGCGCTCGGGCGCCCCATGCCCCTGAACGCCGCGGGCTGCAAGGGCGCCGTGCTGCTCGATCTGGGTTTGACGCCCGAGTTCGGCAAGGGACTCGCGCTCATCGGCCGCGTTGCCGGGCTGGTGGCGCACGCCATCGAGGAGCGCAGCCGGCCCCTGGGCCAGGATCTGTGGAACATGGCGTCCGCGGCCTCGCAGGCCGGTGAGGAATGAGCCGCGCGGGGTCGTTCACCCGCGTCCTGCTCCAGAATCAGTGCATCCCTCTGGGCGAGCGTGCCGACCACGGCAGGAAACCGAATGCTTATCATTCGTGATCCATGGAATACACTGACGTGACCAGTGCATGCTGGCCGGGACTCGGTGTAACCGCCCTTCCTTCCCTGTAGCCCCGGCCACTGCACAGAGGGAACTCCGTATCGGGTTCCCGCCCCATTTTGGGTCATTGCCAAGCCAGAAAACCTTGTCGATCCAATTCATCATGCGGCAACACAGCACGCCACGATCCGCTGCGCCACGCCAGCGCGGCAGCGCCATGATCGAGTTCACCGTGGTCGGCCCCATCATCACGCTGCTGGGGCTGGCCATGCTGCAGTACGGCCTGGTGTTCTTCTCCAAAAACCAGATTAACCACGCGAGCTTTATGGCCGCGCGTGCGGGCAGCATGGCCCACGCCAAACTCCCGGACATCCGCGAAAGCTATCTGCGCGCGCTGGTGCCGCTGTACGGCGGGGGCCGCGACAGCGCCGAACTGACGCAGGCCAAGGCCAAGGCGGCGGCCGACCTGCAGGGCAATCTGCGCATCGACCTGCTCAACCCCACACGCGCGAGCTTTGACGACTGGAGCGATCCCCGGCTGGAGCAAAAGTACAACGCGCGCGCAATACCCAACGCCGGCCTGGCATACCGCGACAGAAACGTCGGCAGCCAATCGGGCCAGAGCGTGCAGGACGCGAACCTGCTCAAGATCAAGGTGACGCACGGCTACGAGCTCAAGATTCCGTTGGTCAGCACCATCTACAAGCACTACCTGAAGTGGTTCGACAACGGCGGCGACAGCTTCCACAGCCAACTCATCGAACAGGGCCGGCTGCCGGTCGTCACGCACGTCACGCTGCATATGCAAAGCGACGCCGTCGAGGGCGAGAGCACGATTTCCAACAATCCGGGCGGCCCAGGCAGTCCGGGTGGCAAATCCCCGGCACCCGACTGCATCACCATGGGTTGCACGGTGCTCGATCCGGGTGGAGGCGACTCGGGTGCAGGCGGTGGTATCGGCGACGGTGCTGACCCGGGCCCAGGTGGCGGCACCGGTGGCGCTGACAACCCGGGTGCCGGCGGGGGAGACACGGACTGTGTCGGTACGCATTGCCCATCCTGTGGAGCCACCAAATGAACCCGAAGCAACTGCTGCACGCAGCCTGCCTTGTATGGGCGATCTTGCTCGGCCAAAGCGCATCGGCCGGTCCGCTCGACGGTCTGCCCGGAGGCAAGACGCCGGGGACCTGCGACCCGAAGCGCCAAAGCTGCATGCCCGGCACAGAAAAGCCCGATACCGCCGGACCGGGCGGCGGGGTCTGCAGCCCCACGCCAGGCGGTGCAACCTGCGGCAGCCCGGGCCCCGCGAGCCAGGGCAACACCAGCGGCACGAACCAGGGCGCGGGCAACCCGATCCACGTCATCAGCGGCAACAAATACCAGCGCGAGGAAGACATGCCCGCGCTGCCCGGCCTGCTCGGACTGGAAATCGTGCGCCACTACAACAGCCAGTACGGCCGCAGCAACGTGCCCCCGGGAATCCTGGGGCGCGGCTGGAAGCTCAGCTACGAAACCGATCTGTACGACATCGGGAACACCGTGCAAATCGTGCAGGCCGACGGCACACGCATCATCTTCAAAAAGACCGCGCAAGACCCCAGCCAGTGCGCGAGCGAGCAGCCGGACAACGGCGTGGTGAGCATCCGCAACGCGGGCAGAACGCCGCGGACCCAGCAATACCTGTGGCGCTGGACCGATGGGCGCGAACTGCTCTTCAACCACCGGGGCCGGCTCATGCGCATCAGCCTGCCCAGTGGCGAAAGCGTGCAACTGCAATACGGCGCCCAAGGCCGCTTGCAACAAGTCACCGACCCGCAAGGGCGCAAACTGCGGCTGAACTACCGGGAGGCCCGCCTGGAGCGCTACGAGGAATCGTCCCGGGCAATCGCCAAACCGCCGCGCTACGACGGCGTGCAAAGCATGGACAGCCCCGCAGGACGCTTCGAATACAGCTATGGCAGCGCCTTGCCGCAAGGCAGTGAACAGGCCAAGGTCCAGGAACCCCGAGAGCAGCAGGAACTCCAGGTGAGCGCGAACTTGGTGCAGGTGCGCCACCCCGCAGAACAGGGCAAGGGAATCACCCGGCACTACCACTACGAAGACGCGCGCTTCCCGACCCTGCTCACGGGCATTAGCGTCAGCGGCCAAGGCAGCGACGGCCGGCCGATGAACGAACGCATCGCCAGCTATGGCTACGACGCCAACGCGCTGGCGATCAGCAGCGTGCGCGGCGCACCCGACAGCGACACCGAGAAGGTCACGCTCGACACCCGCACACCCAGACAAACCGTGCTGACGAATAGCCAGGGACAAAAAACCACCTACCGGCACGGAATCATTGCCATGCAATGGCGCCTGCTGGAGGTGCGCGGTGCAGGCTGCGCCAGCTGCGGACCGAGCAACGAGCGCTACCAATACGACGCCATGGGCCGGATAACCGAAGTGACCCAGCTGGACCCGCAAGGCCAACCGGTCAGCGGCAAGCGCACCGAGCTCGACGTCTACGGCCGCCCGGTAAAAATCAGCACCGTGGCCTACGCGAAGGGGCGCGCGCAGCCCGCGCAATGGCAGCTGCGCTACGGCTACGCAAGCGCGCAATACGCGCCCGAACTGATCGCACGGCCCAGCGTGGTGCCCGGAAGGGAACAGCAAACGCGCATCCGCTACAACGCCGCAGGCCAGCCGACCGAGGTGACCGAAAGCGGATTCAGCCCGCTCGACACCCAGGGGCGACCCATTGCCAACGCGGAGCAGGCCACGCCGATCAACCGCACGACGCACTACCGCTACGCCATGGTCGGCGGCAAGAGCGTGCTGGTAGAAATAGACGGCCCCCCGAAAACCCCGCAGGACAGCGACGTCACGCGCCTGGAATGGGACCGGGGTGGCAGCTTCATCACCCGCATCGAGCAGCCCGGCGGACGGCGCAGCCAGATCGAACACGACCCGCGCACGGGCCTGATCACCCAGGTGAGCAACGAACAAAACCAGCAAACCCGATTCCGCTACAACAGCGCCACCCAACTCATCAGCACCCGCAGCACGGGCCCGGGCAGAAGCCGACCCCAGGAACAAAGCTACCGCTACGACGCACTGGGCCAGCTCAGCGAAACCGGGCAAGGCAGCCTGGACGCAGACAAGGACAGGGCCGAAGAAGCCTACCGCCCCCAGACCCGCCTGAGCGTGGACGCGCAGGGGCGTTTGCAATGGCAGGCCAACGCCCACGGCGTGATCGTGCACAACCGCTACGACAGCGAAAGCCGGCTGCTCGAAACCGGCCGCTACAGCGCGGGCATGGCGCAACAACAGCACTACCGCTACGACGCACAAGGCCAACTGCTGGCGACCTGGGACAACACCGGAGCAGTGCTGCACATTGGCTACGACGCCCGGGGGCAGATACAGGACCTGACCGACGGCGCAGGCCGCAACCGGCTGCTGCCCCAAGCCGGCACAGCGGATGCACAGCCCATGCGCGACGATTTTGGCCGCATCGTGCGCACCAGCAACCCCGACGCAGGAGCCAGCATTTGGGAATACGACGCAGCAGACCGCCTGATAGCCAACCGCGACGCCGCCGGCAACCAGGCGCACTACGCGTATGACATCAGCGGCCGCATCCTGCGCCAAGACATCAGCGACGCGGCCGACCCGAAGAAAACCACCACGACCACCTGGCACTACACAGGCAGCCAGCTCACTGCCCTCGAACACCCCACGCAAAGCGAGCACTACCAGCACGACGCGCAGGGCCTGCGAACCGAGCGGCGCACCATCCGGCACCAGGCCGACGGCAGCACCCGAAACAGCCTCACGCGCTACACCTACGACGAACAAGGCAACGTGCTCAGCACCAGCCTGCCCGACGGCAGCCGCCTGATCTATCAGCGCGACCCGCAGGGCCAAATCGTCGCCCTGCAGCGCAGCCGCATCCAGACCCGCTGGCTGCAATGGCTCAGCCCGCCGCAAACCATCGTGCAAGACCTCAAACGCGACTTGGTGGGATTGAGCCAGCTACGCACGGGCAACGGAATCGAGGCGCACTACCAGCGCAGCCAAGAAGGCGTACTGGCGCGCGTCGTGTACCGCCGGACGCAGCCAACGCGAACGGCGCGGCACGCGGCCGCAGCAGAACTGCTGGGCCAGACCAGCCAACTGCTGCTGGGAGTCCGCAGCGCACACGCCCAGTCCGCACCGACCAAGCCCACGGACCACGAGACCGACACCGAAGCCCTGCCCGGCGCGCTGGGATTGGCAGCGGACCCGCAGGCGCTAATGGACCAACGCTACCTGTGGGATACGCGCGGCAACCTGCTGCACCGCGAGGACCGCGCGGGAGAATCCGGGCGCAGCAGCTACGCCTACGACGCACGCAACCGCCTGGTCGCCGGAGTGCAGGCACAAGGAGAGAGGGCACAAGTCAACCGCTACCACTACGACCCCAACGAGCGGCGCGTGCTGAGCCAGCAGGGCGTAGAAACGCAGGACGAACTGGAAAAAGCCACGCAGCAAACCCGCTACCCCGCGCAAAGCCACCGCTGGAGCGAAGAACAAGCGCAAGGGGCGACCGCCGTGCTCGCGCGCTACGACGCCAACGGCCAGCCCACACAAATCGGGCAACGCGAATACCAATGGGACGCGCTGGGCAAACTGACAGAAGTGCGCGAAAAAGGCACAAGCCTGGCCCGCTACCACTACAACCACCGGGGCGAGCGCATCAGCAAAACCACGGCCAGCAGCAGCACAGCCTACCTGTACGAGGATCGCCAACTCAGCGCCGAACTCGACGCACAGGGCCGGATCACGCGCCAATACATCTACTTGGCCAACAGACCCATAGCCACCATCGACACCCCCGCAGGCCGCCCACTGGCCGACGCTCCCCGCAGCGTGCTGGCCGATCTGAAAATCATCGTGCAAAGCTGGTTTGACCAAGCAGAAAAAATCGTATGGCTGCACGCCAACCCCCTCGGGGCCATTGAAGCCGCAACCGACGCGCAAGGGCAACTGGCATGGCAGGCCAGCTACGCGCCCTTTGGGCAAGCAAGCATCCGCACAGTGCGGCTGGATGCACAAGCCGCGCAAACGGACTTCACACTAAACCTGCGCCTGCCAGGCCAATACGCCGACAGCGAAACCGGGCTGTACTACAACGGCCAACGCTACTACGACCCCGAACGCGGTCAGTACCTGACCCCCGACCCCCTGGGCACGCCCGATGGACCCAATCCCTATAGCTATGTGCGCTACAACCCGCTTAAATACATTGATCCAGATGGGTTGGTGCTGTTTGCGTTTGATGGGACGGGGAATAGTACAAATGCGTCTGATCTGAATTCAGGGAGTAACATGACAAATGTTATTTCCTTCCAAAGATACTACGACGAATCAAATGGAGCAAAACGCTATATCAGTGGTGTTGGAACGGTCGATGTGAGCGATCCCTCGCGCCCAATTAAACCAAGGAGATGTTTTTCGCCTGCCCTTCCTGATCCTTCTGATACTCCTCCTAAGCTTTCTGGTAATCTTCCTGATCCTTATCGTCCTTTTCTTGAGTATATTTCTTCCCTTATTTCTCCTGCCGATCAAGACAAAGGTTTGAATTGTACGGGGCCAGATCGTATTGAACGCATGATTGAGTATTTCAATGCGGAAGCCAGCAAGAAGAAAGAAGATGAGATCATGCAGGTAGATATCATTGGATTTAGTCGGGGCGCTGCGCAGGCACGTGATTTTGCCAACAGAGTTGCAGCAAAAACGGATTCGAAAGGCTGGTATAGCTATAAAGACCAGGAGACAAAAGAGCAAGTCTGCAGAAAGGTCAACTTCCGTTTTATGGGCTTGTGGGATACGGTGTTGAGCACCAATCATTCGTTGTACAAATATAAATTAGCCATACCCGCTCAGTTTTCCTATGTCGCCCATGCAGTGGCCCTGAATGAGCATCGTAGTAATATCTTGCCTGGAGATCGGCCAAAATCGACTGGGGAGAGCGCATTGGGCGCATTTCCATTGGAGTCCATCATGGGAACTGAAATCCCCAAGGATAAAACTCGGATGGAACGTGGATTTATTGGCTCACACGCGGATGTTGGTGGCGGTTATAAGGACGATTCCTTGTCCAACGTTGCATTGGCATGGATGGTTGAGCAAGCCCGAAGCGCCGGGGTCGAAATGACCAAAGAGCCGATCAAGGTGTCACCCAATCCCGTATTGCACGACAAGAGTGAAAATATAAACAATGGCGAAGCCACCGGCAACCTTGAAGATCGGGATGTTCGCTATGCCGATGGCAAAATAGTGAAACAGATTGAGATGAGCAATACAGGATTGACTCATGATAAAATCAAAAAACACGGCTTTATAAATTATACACCACGTGATCTGATGCCTCGTATCCCATATCATGTACCCGTCGGCCCGAATCCCGCCCTGGTGACGGAAGAAAAGTATATATACAAGCAATGAAACGGGCACGGTGAATATGAAAAAATACCAGGATTGGTTGTTGAAAAATGGTTATGATCTCGGAAATCTGAGGATTAAATAATCATGAAAAAACCCAGTTTTTTGAGCACGCTCGCCACGCTGGTATCCTCGAGTCACCAGCGCCAATTGCTGTCAATGATGTTGTCAGGGTTCTTTCTGATAGGTGGCGCTTACATCCTTTTGAAGCCCAAAGCTCTTCCAGAGAAAGTGATCAATTTGACCCCCGAAGACAAAATGCTGATCCATAAATATCGAGGAATTCATGGTGGGGCGCTGTACATCAGTGCGATAGGTGAGAAAAAAAATAAGATCACTATGCTTAATCAAAATGGCGCAGTGTGGGATTTTCAACTTTCTCTCGGTCAAAGAGGGCCCAGTTATTCAACCTTTACCGACGCCATGTCCATTCCCAGAACATTGCATGTGACATGGAGAACTGAGGATGCAGAGGCTCGAGAAAACAGTTATGGACTGCCTGATATTTCCCATGGCTTTGAAGGTGGAACCATTCTTGGAGACTATACCGTCCAGGTTGCCTCACGGATTCCCGATGAGGTCTTGGACTTTATTCGTAAAAATGGCAATTCGTTGTTGCGTCTCAAAATCCGCCTGGCGGATCATGCTGTGTTGGTTGGCTGGGATGTGGAAGAGTGGTACAACGCCATAGGTGGACGAACTTATCGTTATGTAATGCCAGGCGGGGATTTCAAGGAACCGAAGATAAAGTATGGAAAAGTCATTGAGCGTGGTTGGATGATCACCCCCGATGGGAAGAAGGTTGAGATGGATTGGACTGACTAGATGAAATATAAAAATACCTCCCAAAGCAAGCTCGCCACGCTGGTATCCACGAGTCACCAGCGCCAATTGCTGTCAATGATGTTGTCGGGGTTCTTTCTGATAGGTGGCGCTTACATCCTTTTGAAGCCTAAATCTCCTCCAGAGAAAGTGATCAATTTGACCCCCGAAGACAAAATGCTGATCCATAAATATCGAGGAATTCATGGGGGGGCGTTGTACATCAGTGTGGTAGGTGAAGATAAAAATCGCGTAACGATGCTTAATCAAAATGGTGTGGTGTGGTATTCTGCATCATCTCTTGGCGAAGGAGGTGATCGCCATTCCACCTTTACTGACGCCATGTACATTCCAAGAACATTACATGTGACATGGAGAACTGAGGATGCAGAGGCTCGAGAAAACAGTTATGGACTGCCTGATATTTCCCATGGCTTTGAAGGTGGAACCATTCTTGGAGACTACACCGTCCAGGTTGCCTCGCGGATCCCCGATGAGGTTTTCGACTTTATCCGTAAAAATGGCAGTTCGTTGTTGCGTCTCAAAATCCGCCTGGCGGATCATGCTGTGTTGGTTGGCTGGGATGTGGAAGAATGGTACAACGCCATAGGTGGACGAACTTTTCGCTATGTAATGCCCGGTGGAGATTTCAAGGAACCGAAGATAAAGTATGGAAAAGTCGTTGAGCGTGGTTGGATGATCACTCCCGATGGGAAGAAGGTTGAGATGGATTGGACTGACTAGATGAAGCATGAAAATACCTCCCGAAGCAAGCTCGCCACGCTGGTATCCTCGAATCACCAGCGCCAATTGCTGTCAATGATGTTGTCGGGGTTCTTTCTGATAGGTGGCGCTTACATCCTTTTGAAGACCAAAGTTCCTCCAGAGAAAGTGATCAATTTGACTCCCGAAGACAAAATGCTGATCCATAAATATAGAGGAATTCATGGAGGAGCATCGTATATTAGTGCAGTAGGTGAAGATAAAAAGAATGTCACGATGCTTGATCAAAATGGCAGGGTGTGGCACTCTGACTTTTCTATGGGTGGCGGACGTGGTATTCATTCAACCTATCCCGAGGCCATGTCCATTCCCAGAATATTGCACGTGACATGGAGAACTGCTGATGCAGAACAGCGAAAGAATCGTAATGGGGTGCGTAATGTTCTTGCTGGCTTTGAAGGTGGAACCATTCTTGGAGACTACACCGTCCAGGTTGCCTCGCGGATTCCCGATGAGGTTTTGGACTTTATCCGTAAAAATGGTAGTTCGTTGTTGCGTCTCAAAATCCGCTTGGCGGATCATGCTGTGTTGGTTGGCTGGGATGTGGAAGAATGGTACACCGCCAAAGGTGGACGAACTTTTCGCTATGTAATGCCCGGTGGGGATTTCAGGGAGCCGCAGATAAAGTATGGAGAAATCATTGAGCGTGGTTGGATGATCATGCCCGATGGAAAGAAGGTTGAGATGGATTGGACTAGGGCCTGTCATCAATTGAAGTCACTCCGGCGCTAAACTCGGAACACGATGACAAAGGAAGGCTGATGAACCACAGGTACGCGCTGAGGCAAGACCAATGGGAGCGCATCAAAGACATGCTGCCGGGGCGCGAGGGGCACGTTGGGGCGACGGCACGCGATAACCGCTTGTTCGTTGAGGCGGTGTTGTACCGATACCGTGCGGGCATCCCGTGGCGCGACCTGCCCGAGCGGTTCGGAGATTTTCGGGTAGTACATCTGCGCCATTCGCGATGGAGCAAAACGGATGTCTGGCAGCGCATCTTCAAGACTTTGTCGCAAGACCGGGACAACGAGTACGTGATGATCGATTCGACCATTGTTAGAGCCCATCAGCACAGCGCAGGGGCAAAAAAAAAAGAGGGAGGACGCCAGAAAACCAAGCCATAGGTCGCAGTCGTGGGGGAGCAAGTACCAAGATCCACGCCACGGTCGATGCGCTTGGCAATCCCACAGGCTTTCTCCTGACGCCTGGCCAGGCGCACGACCTCCAAGGAGCTGACGTTTTGCTCAAAGACATACAAGCAGATGCAATCTTGGCCGATAAGGCCTATGACGCCCAGGATCGGGTGATCGAGCCACTGCTCAAGGCAGGCAAGACCGTCGTGATCCCGCCACGCAGTAAGCGCAACGACCAACGTGACTACGACCGGCATTTGTACAAAGCACGCCATCTGATCGAGAACTTCTTTGCCAAGCTCAAGCAATACCGCTGCATCGCCACTCGCTATGACAAAACTGCACGCAATTTCCTCGGCGCTGTTCATCTCGCCGCTTCGGTCGTCTGGCTCAATTGATGACAGGCCCTAGATAAACCATGAAAAATATCCCTCAAATCCAGCCCGGCGTACTCCCCCCACCATTTGCCAGCGGCCAGCCTGCCTGGACACCCACACACCCAGACAAACCGTGCTGACAAATAGCCAGGGACAAAAAACCACCTACCGGCACGGAATCATTGCCATGCAATGGCGCCTGCTGGAGGTGCGCGGCGCAGGCTGCGCCAGCTACGGACCGAGCAACGAGCGCTACCCAATACGACGCCATGGGCCGGATGACCGAAGTGACCCAGTTGGACCCGCAAGGCCAGCCGGTCAGCGGCAAGCGCACCGAGCTCGACGTCTACGGCCGCCCGGTAAAAATCAGCACCGTGACCTACACGAAGGGGCGCGCGCAACCCGCGCAATGGCAGCTGCGCTACGGCTACGCAAGCGCGCGATACGCACCCGAACTGATCGCACGGCCCAGCGTGGTGCCCGGAAGGGAACAGCAAACGCGCATCCGCTACAACGCCGCAGGCCAGCCAACCGAGGTGACCGAAAGCGGATTCAGCCCGCTCGACACCCACGACCCATTGCCAACGCGGAGCAGGCCACCCCAATCAGCCGCACGACGCACTACCGCTACGCCATGATCGGCGGCAAGAGCGTGCTGGTAGAAATAGACGGCCCCCTGAAAACCCCGCAGGACAGCGACGTCACGCGCCTGGAATGGGACCGGGGCGGTGGCTTCATCACCCGCATCGAGCAGCCCGGCGGGCGGCGCAGCCAGATCGAACACAACCCGCGCACGGGCCTGATCACCCAGGTGAGCAACGAACAAAACGGGCAAACCCGGTTCCGCTACAACAGCGCCACCCAACTCATCAGCACCCGCAGCACCGGCCCAGGCAGAAGCCGGCCCCAGGAACAAAGCTACCACTACGACGCGCTGGGCCAGCCGCTCGAACACCCCACGCAAAGCGGGCACTACCAGCACGACCCGCAGGGCCTGCGAACCGACCGGCGCACCATCCGGCACCAAGCCGACAGCAGCACCCGAAACAGCCTGACGCGCTACACCTACGTGTGTTACCCGCTGCACACAGGGACTCTCGATTTATGCAACAACGTCAGTTGACTGACGACACGAAGCGATTCATCTCCGAGCTTTGGCTTCGCGCTTTTGCGAGATAGGGGAGTTCCAGCGATGAGCGATCTCTCTGGGCAAGAAACTATGCTGCTGGCGTTTGTTTCGTCGCTTGGCAGAGCAGGCATCAATATTGTCGATCGGTACCAGATTGGCCTGCGACGACTTTCGATACTAAATTTGAACCTTTGGAATAATGTTGTCCCGGCCGTTGCAATGTATTGCGCGATGGCGCTGTTCTTCAATGCCGGATCGGAGTTGATTCACATGGTGTTCGATTGGCGAACGGCGGCGTTCAGTGGTCTGGCTCAGTTGGTGGCGTACAGCTTTTCCTATGCCTTCCGGAACCTGAGTGTGAATCAGGTGACGGTCGCCGGGAAGTTCGCAGACGTATTTATTCCGCTTGGGATATTTTGGGCAACGAACCACTGGAGTTGGGGAACCTACGCGTTCGCGGTCGCAACGACGTTTGTCTGTTTGCCAATGCTTTGGCTGAGCGGACCGAATAGGAAAGGTGGGAAGCTGCTGGCGAGCGGCGGCGTCATTTGTGTGGCGCTGACACTGCAAGCGAGCCTCTCGCCTACCCTGTTCGGGGCTACCTCCACCTCCTCTGCCTCCGCGACGCTCGTTTTTGCCACAGCTGTCATGATGTGGCGCGCCCTCTGGTCTCTCGTTCCCATTCTAGTTACTCGACCGGCGAGCGGCGATGCTCCGTCAGTCAGGTTATTGCTCAATCCACTCTTTTTTGTTCGCGCGCTACTCACGGTAACGACACAGGTCACCTTTATTTTTGCCGTTGGCAGTCCCGCGTCTGCAATCGCGTGGCCCATACTGAACGCAACCGGGATAATCTCGATGGTGCTTTCCGCGCTCTTTCTGAGAGAGAGAGGTGCACGTTCGGAGTACGTTGTCGTGTGCGCGCTCGGAGCTATTACGCTGCTACGCTTTCTAACGTTATCCTGAATCCATGGCTCTGGCACCGTCGGCGGCCCCCGTGACGCCCCCTCAACTAAAAAAGGGAAGCGCAGCGTTTCCCCTCAAGTCGTGGCGCCATGCGCCCGCGCCAGCAGCCCGTCGCGCAGCGCCTGCATCAACGGCGACCAGTTCGAACCCGGGCGCGACAGCAGCACGACGGCGCGCGGAACGCACAGCGCGGCGATCGGCAGCACGCGGAATTGCCGGCTCTCGACGTGCTGCATGAAGGAGCGCGGAACCAGCGTGACGAGATCCGTCGCGGCCAGGACCGCGAGGTTGAAATCCGAAGCGAACGACACTTCCATGACGACCCGCGGAGGCGCCAGCCCGTGGCGCGCAAGGACCTTCGTGAGCGCCATGCAGACCGCTGAATTCGCGGCCCCGGTGATCCAGCCATACGCCGCGACGTCGGCCAGGCCCGGCTGCGCCTGTTGCACCAAGGGGTGGGCGGAGCGCACCACGGGCAGCATCGGGTCGTTGTCGATCTTGGTCCGCTCCGCGTCCAGCGGCTGGCCTTCGTAGGCGGGAACCAGCGCGAGGTCCAGAGCGCCCTCGTGCAGCAGCGCCGCCAGCGTATCCGAGCGGTCCACGCGCAGCCGCACGCGCAATCCCGGTCGCTGGGCGAGCAAGGAACCCAGCGCCGCGGCGATGCGGTTGCCCGCCGTGGTGTCCGTCACGCCCACGCGCAAGAGGCCCGACTGCCGCGCGCGCATCTCGTTGGCCAGCAGGACCGTGTCCGCGTACTCGGCCTGCAAGCGAAACGCCTGCTCGACCATGCGCTGACCCGCCGAAGTCAGCGCCATGCCCCGCGCGCTGCGCTCGAACAATGGCAGGCCGAACTCGGACTCCACCCGCCGCACGGCCTTCGTGAGCGCCGACTGGGTCACGCCCTGCTGGTCGGCCGCCACCGAGAGCAGCCCGGTCTTGGCAACGGCAAGAAAGTATTCGATATCGCGCATCGACAAGGGCATTCCCGCAGTTTATGGATTTCCCCGGGTCGGGGAATGGGGCAGCGCGGTTGCGGCGCTTAAGTTATGGGCACCTGCAACTCCCGCCACACCCACGCCATGCGCACATCCACTGCTTCCCCGAACATCGTTCTCATCGTGGCCGACAACCTCGGCTGGGGGGAACTCGGCTGCTACGGCGGCGGTGCGCTGCGCGGCGCGCCCACGCCGAACATCGACGCCCTTGCCGGACAGGGTCTGCTGCTGCAGAACTTCAACGTCGAAAGCGACTGCGTTCCGACGCGCTCGGCGCTGATGAGCGGCCGCCACCCGATCCGCACCGGCTGCATCCAATCGGTTCCCATGGGTCTGCCCCAGGGGCTGACGCGGCGCGAGATCACGCTCGCGCAAATTCTGTCGGCGCAGGGCTACGCCACCGCGCATTACGGCAAATGGCATCTGGGCGACATACCCGGGCGCTTCCCTTCGGACCGCGGCTTCGACGCGTGGTACGGGATTCCGCGCACCACCGACGAGAGCCAGTTCACCGCAGCCATCGGCTTTGACCCGGCCGTGCTCGACCTGCCCTGGATCATGCGCGGCCGCAGCGGCGAGCCCTCGGAAAACGTCAAGGTCTACGACCTGGACAGCCGCCGGCAGATCGACGCCGAGTTGGTGGATGAGTCCATCGCCTTCATGCAGCGCAATGCGCGCGCCGGCAGGCCGTTCTTTCTCTACCTGCCGCTGGTCCACCTGCATTTCCCCACGCTGCCGCACCCGGACTTTGCCGGACGGACTGGCGCGGGCGATTTCGCCGACTCGATGGTGGAGCTGGACCACCGTGTCGGGCAGGTGGTGCGGGCGCTCGACGAACTGGATGGCGCCGGGAACACCCTGCTGATTTTCTGCAGCGACAACGGGCCCGAGTTCCGCATTCCCTACCGCGGCACGGCCGGCCCCTGGAGCGGCACCTACCACACCGCGATGGAAGGCAGCCTGCGCGTGCCCTGCATCGCGCGCTGGCCAGGGCAGATACCCGGCGGGCGGGTGAGCAACGAGATCGTTCACGTCACCGACCTGTTCACCACGCTGGCCGGTGTGGCCGGCGCCAGCGTCCCGCAGGACCGTCCCATCGATGGCGTCGATCAACTGCCCTTGCTGTTGGGCCGGCAGCAGAAGTCGGCGCGCGAGGGCTTTCCGTTCTACATCCGCAATGAATTGCGCGCTGTCAAGTGGCGCGACTGGAAGCTGCATTTCCACTGGGAGCCGGAGGTCAACGAAAGCAAGGGCCGGCTGGAGTCGCCCTACCTGTTCAACATCACCCGCGACCCCAAGGAACAGATGGACGTGATGGCCAGCAACACCTGGGTGCGCGGGCCGGTGCTCAAGCTGGTCAAGGCTTTTCAGGACAGCTTCTTGCAGTACCCCAACACCCCCCCGGCCAGCCCGATTGAGCACCCCCCCCTGGAGCGCAACGCCATGAACACGACCCATCTCTCCCGTCGGTGCGCACTGGCCGCCCTCGGCGCTACGGCATTCCCCCGGCTCCGGGCCCAAGGCGCGCGCCAGCGCCGCCCCATCACCTGGCTGGTCGGGCAACCGGCCGGCGGAACCACCGACGTGCTGACCCGGCTGGTCGCGCGCGAATTGGCGCTCCAGCTCGAACAAAGCATGCTGATCGAAAACCGGCCCGGTGCCGCAGGCGCGATCGCGCTGCAGGCCACGGCCAAGGCGGCCCCGGACGGACTGACCCTGGTGACCGTCTCCGGCCCGTCCCTGGCGAGCATTCCCCGGCCGCAGATCGCCCGGGAGTTGACCGCGGTCGCCATCCTCGCCAGGGGCCCGATGGTGCTCGTGGGAACCATGGCCACGGCCTTGCCGCCGACGCTGGACGGTCTGCTGGCAGCGGCCAGGGAAAATCCCGGGGCCTTCAGCTACGCCACTTCCGGCACCGGGAGCAGCCAGCATCTGACCGGCGAGCTGCTGAACCAGATCGCCCGGACGCGGATCGTGCACGTGCCCTACAAGGGCGGCAGCCAGGCGGTCACGGATGTCGTCGGCGGCCAGGTGCCGCTGGGAATGCTCGGAATCACCCCGGTGCTGCCGCACATCAAGGCGGGCAAACTGCGCGCCTACGGCGTATCCACCGCCACGCGCTCGCCGCTGTTGCCCGAGGTGCCGAGCTTGCACGAAGCCGGCCTGTCGGACTTCGATGCCGACCAATGGTTCGTCGTGGCCATGCCCGCCGGTGCGCCCACGGATCGGGTCCAGGCGCTGAATGCCGCCATCAACAGGGCCCTGCACGCGCCCGAAGTCCAGGCCGGCTACACCAGCGCAGGGGTCGTTCTCACGCCGGCCACGGCGCAGCAGACGACGGCCTTCGTGGCCCGGGAAACACAGCGCTGGCAGACCCTGGCGAAGAACGCGAATCTGCAATTGGACTGAGGCGCGCGTCCGCACCGAAGCGGCTCACGCAAATTTCAAAGCAGCGTTTCCACCCATGAATCGGCCATAGCCCAGATGCTCGATCGCGCGGCGCACGCCGACCAGGCCCTGGCCGAAGACCCGGCTCGGCCCCAGCCCCTGGCGGGCCAACGCGAGGCGTCTCCAGCGCTGGAGCGTCAGGGTTTGCGTCCACTTCCCTTCAGGCGAGAAAGGGCCGGATGATGTCTTCGGCGAACGCCTTCCTCGCCGCGGGCCGCGAGAGGTTCTTCCGGACGCAGCGCTGAACCGCCGGGAACTGGTCCAGGGGCACGCCCGTGTGGACGAGGTTGGTGATGACTTCGGTGACGATCAGGTCGGCCACCGTGAAGCGCTCGGCCACGAGGTATCCGGTGGGCTCGAGCGCCCGGGCCAGGATCGTGAGGCAGCGCGCCACCCTGACCTGCCCGCTCGCGGCCTTGTCGGCGCTGCGCGCGGCCGGCGGCAACCAAGTGACGTGCAGCGATGCGGTCTCGATGTGCTTTTCCAGTTCGGTGATCGCCCACACCGACCATTGCAGCAACCGACCCTCGTCCGGCTCGCTCTGCACATGCAACTCGGTGGGCAAATACTTCTTCGCGACATAGAGGCTGATCGGCACCGACTCGAACAGCACCAGGCCGCCGTCGTCGATCACCGGCACATGACCGTTGGGATTGATCTCCAGAAAGCGCGCCGAACGCGTCCCGCCGGCCCCCAGGGCCACGGTCTCCTCCTCGTAGGCCGCGCCGGACTCCTCCAGCGCCCAGCGCACGCGATTGGCTCGGGAGTAGGGGTTGCCGTATAGCTTGATCATTGCCGTTGCTCCTGTTTTCCGTTTCCCCGGGGAGCCTACTCCAGGAAGCAGGAAGCGCGGCGGCGCAACACCACGCCCTTCCCTGAAGGCCGCACGAGCAGC
Organism: Verminephrobacter aporrectodeae subsp. tuberculatae; assembly: GCF_026127385.1. NCBI lineage: Bacteria > Pseudomonadati > Pseudomonadota > Betaproteobacteria > Burkholderiales > Comamonadaceae > Verminephrobacter > Verminephrobacter aporrectodeae. Next base: position 765,323 of record NZ_QZCX01000001.1, on the reverse strand, counting down.
CGCACCTCCTGGTTCTGATGCCCGTCGTCAGCGGGGATAGCCGGGCATGTCGAAGCCGGCTGCATCCAGTTGTGCCAGCACATCGCGGCCCGCGGCATCGTCGAGCGCAACCAGCGGCGGGCGAACCCTTCGCCACGGCGCATGGCAGGAGAAGTGCGACACCACATGCTTCATCGCTGGAATCATCGGTGTCGCCTGGAAGATCTTGCGGACCGTGTCGGCCCTTGCCTGCAGCGCTGGCCCTTCGGCGCTCTGCCAGCCCTCGAACACCCGCTGAATGCCCGCAGGGTTCATGTTCACCGTCGCGCTGATGCAGCCCGCGCCGCCGATCGGCAGCGCCTGCAACAGCAGCGATTCGCTGGCCGGGAAAACATCGAAGCCCGAGGCAGCGAAGTTGTCGATCATTGCTTTCGCGTTGTTCCAGTCGCCCGATGAGTCCTTGGCGCCCGCGATCGTGCGCGGATAACGCTTCAGCAATCGCTCGATCAACCCGAGCGTGATGGGCACCTGGCTCATCTGCGGGATGTGATACAGGTAGAGCGGCGCGCAGCCGCTGCCGACCCGTTCGATGATCTGCGCGTAGTACGCGAACACACCGTCGTCGGACACGCCCTTGAAATAGAAGGGCGGCAGCACCAGCACGCCCGCGGCACCGATCCGGCTCGCGTGGCGCGTGAGTTCCACCGCGTCGGGCAACGCGCAGGCGCCCGTGCCGGGCATCAGCTTCGCGGCCGGCACGCCGCCTTCCACCAGGGCCTCGGTCAGCGACAGGCGCTCGCCCACCGACAGCGATGCGGCCTCCGAATTGGTGCCGAAGATCGCGAGGCCCGCGTGGTTCTCCACCAGCCAGCGGCTGTGCGCGATGAAGCGGCCCACGTCGGGTTCGAGGCTGTCGTCGAAGGGTGTGAGCACCGGTGCGATCACGCCACGAAGTCTGTTCGTCATGCAGGCAGTGTCGAAGAAGGGCCACGCCCGAGGGCGAGAAGACGGCATCGTCAGAACAAAGAATTTTTTGGGTCCGGTGGGGAGCCAGCGAGGCGCGCGTACATTCGCGCGCATGGATACGCGATACCTGCAAAGCTTCGTCGCCGTGGTCGAACTGGGCTCGATGGCTGAGGCGGCGCGCCGGCTCGACCTCACGCCGGCCGCGATCGCAGCGCGGGTCAGGGCCCTCGAAGACGACGTCGGCGTGCCGCTGGTGCAGCGCGCCGGCCGTTCCGTGCGCCCCACCGAAGCAGGCTTGAAGATGCTCGAGCGCGCGCGCAACGTGCTGCGCGACGTGCGCGACCTTCGCGCGGCAACCAGCGGCGGCGTCTCGCTCGGCGAGCTGCGGCTGGGCGTGTTCATCTCGGCGCTGACCGGTGTGCTGCCGCCGGTGCTCGAACGCCTCTACGCGCGCTTTCCTGAGCTCTCGGTGTTCGTGGCGCCCGGCGGTTCGGTGGAGCTGTGCCGGCAGGTCGCGGGCGGCGCGCTCGATGCGGCCATCGTCGTCGAGCCGCAGTTCGCCGTCGGCAAGGGCTGCCGCTTCGAGACGCTGCTCGAAGAGCCACTGGTGGTGGTGGCGTCCGAGGCCCTGGCGCATCGCGATGCGCACGAACTGCTGGCGACCGAACCGTTCATCCGCTACGACCGCTCGGTGCTCGGCGGTCAGCTCGCCGATCGCTATCTGCGCGACCACGGCATCCGCGTGCGGCAGCGACTGGAGATCGACAGCCTCATGGCCGTCGCAGCGCTCGTGGGGCGGAATCTCGGCGTGGCCCTGTTGCCGGACTGGGCCCCGATGTGGCGCGCCGGGATGAAGATCGCGCGCGTGCCGTTGCCCGCGCGCGCGCCGGTGCGGCGCGTGGGGCTGGTCTGGGCGGCGCAGGGGCCGCGCGTGGCGCTCGCGCAGGCGCTGCTGGCCGAGGCGCAAGCCGTCCTCAGCTAGCGCGGCACCTTGCCGACCGTGTTCGGTGCGCGCAGGAAGTCGAAGTCCACGCCCTTGTCCGCCTGCGTCACCGTCTGCAGGAACAGCTTCCTGTAGCCACGCTCGGCCGTCGGTTCGGGCACCACCGTTTCCCTCGCGCGGCGCGCGAGTTCGTCGTCGGACACCAGCAGCGCGATCTCGCGATTCGCCACGCTGAGCCGGATGCGGTCGCCACTGCGCACATGGGCCAGCGGCCCGCCGATGGCGGACTCCGGCGTGACGTGCAGCACGATGGTGCCGAAGGCCGTGCCGCTCATGCGGCCGTCGGAGATGCGCACGATGTCCTTCACCCCCGCGCGTGCGAGCTTGCGCGGAATCGGGATGTAGCCAGCCTCGGGCATGCCCGGCGCGCCCTTCGGGCCGATGTTCCTGAGCACCAGCACGTCCTCGGCCGTCACGTCGAGTGCGTCGCTGTCGATGCGGGCCACCAGGTCCTCGGCGTTCTCGAAGACCACCGCGCGGCCTTCGTGTTCCATGAGCTGCGCATCGGCAGCCGACTGCTTGATGATCGCGCCGCCCGGCGCGAGATTGCCCCACAGCACCGCGATGCCACCCTGCGGATAGATCGGCCGGGCTGCGGGCCGCACCACGTCCTGTTTGAAACCGGGCCCGGCGCGTTCGATCTCCTCGCCGAGCGTGCGGCCCGTGACCGTGAGGGCGTCCAGGTGCAGCAACGGCTTCAGCTCGCGCAGCAGCGTCGCCATGCCGCCCGCGGCGTGGAAGTCTTCCATGTAGTGCTGGCCCGAGGGCTTCAGGTCGAGCAACACCGGCGTCTCGCGGCCCATGCGGTCGAGCGCGTGCAGGTCGACGTCCAGGCCCATGCGCCCCGCGATGGCCGCGAGGTGCACGATGCCGTTGGTCGAGCCGCCGATGGCCAGCAGCACGCGCATCGCGTTCTCGAACGCGGCCGGAGTCAGTACCTTGTCGATGCTGAGCCGGTCGCGCGCGATCCGCACGGCCTGCGCGCCGGTCTGCTCGGCGATGCGGATGCGGTCGGCCGTCACGGCCGGTGGCGCGGCGCCGCCCGGCATCGTCATGCCCAGCGCCTCGGCAATGCAGGCCATGGTGCTGGCCGTGCCCATCACCGAGCAGGTGCCCACGCTCGCCACGAGCTGGTTGTTGACGTCGGCGGTTTCCTCGGCGTCGATCTCGCCCGCGCGGTACTTGCCCCAGTAGCGGCGGCAGTCGGTGCAGGCGCCCACGCGCTCGCCGCGGTGGCTGCCGGTGAGCATCGAGCCGGTGATGAGCTGGATCGCCGGCAGGCCGGCCGAAGCGGCCCCCATCAGCTGCGCGGGAACGGTCTTGTCGCAGCCGCCGATGAGCACCACCGCGTCCATGGGCTGCGCGCGGACCATCTCCTCGGTGTCCATCGACATCAGGTTGCGCAAGTACATGCTGGTCGGCGCGGCGAAGCTCTCGTGCACCGAGATGGTCGGAAAGTCCATCGCGAGGCCGCCCGCGAGCATCACGCCGCGCTTGACCGCCTCGATGAGCTGCGGTGTATTGCCGTGGCACGGGTTGTAGGCGCTGCCGGTGTTGGCGATGCCGACCACGGGTCGCTCGAGTGCCGCGTCGGTGTAGCCCGCGCCCTTGATGAAGGCCTTGCGCAGGAAGAGCGAGAAGCCGCGGTCGCCGTAGCTGGTCAGGCCCTTGCGCATGCCCGCGTTGTTGTCCGTGGCGCTGTCGTCGGGCTCGAAGGGGGAATCGGACATGGGTGTCGGCTGGTTATTCGTCGGACTTGATATGGGACTCGGTGATGACTTTCCTCCAGCGCACCACCTCGGCCCGAATCTGCTCGGCCGATTGCGCGGGCGTGGTGGGCGGCGCCGCGTACACACCCTGCTTGAGCAGCATCTCCTTCGCCTCGGGCGACTGCACGACCTTCGCGAGCGCTTCGTTGAGCCGCGCCACGATGGCCGCGGGCGTGCCCGCCGGCGCCAGCACGCCGAAGGTCGAGCTGACCTCCAGATTCGGCACGCCGGCCTCGGCCGCCGAAGGGACGTCGGGCAGCATCGAGATGCGCTGCGGCGTGGCGACCGCGAGCGCGCGCAGCTTGTTCGCGGTGATGAAGGGCAGCGCGGCCGGCGCGGTCTCGACCATCGCGTTGACCTGTCCGGCGACCACGTCGGTCATCGCGGGGCCGCTGCCCTTGTAGGCGACGTGCGTCATCCTGATGCCGGTCTCGCGCTGTAAGAGTTCGGCGGCCATGCGCTGCGGCGAGCCCGCGCCCGACGACGCGTAGTTGAGCTTGTCGGGGTTGGCCTTGGCGTAGGCGATGAATTCCTTCAGCGTCGCTGCGGGCACCTGCGGGTTGACCACGATCACCAGCGGCACGGAGCCGACGACCATCACCGGGGCGAAGTCCTTCGCCAGGTCATAGCGCAAGCGGCCTTTCTCCAGCGTCGCCATCGTGGCATGCGAGGTCAGCGCGCCCATCAACAGCGTGTAGCCATCGGCCGGCGCCCGGGCCACGGCCTCGGCGCCGATGTTGCCGCCCGCGCCGCTGCGGTTGTCCACCACGACCTGCTGGCCGAGTTGTTCGCCGAGCTTGAGCGCAACGATGCGCCCGATCACGTCGGTGGCGCCGCCGGGCGGGTAGGGAATCACGAGCTTCACGGGCTTGTCGGGATAGGCGGCGAGCACGGCCGGGGCAGCTGCCACGGCGGCCGCGACGAGGGCCGCAGCCAAGCAGGCCGGCAACGCCCGGCGGCGCGGGAATCGGGGGGCTTTCATCTCGTGTTGTCTCCAGTTCGCTCTCGGTGCGCAGTGTTGCCCGCAGGACGCGGGCGTTGAAGCGGCTGGGGCAAGGACACAAGATAAAGATTCTTGCGTTTGTGCTGCGGGAGGCTGGCCCGTCCCCCTCGCCGCGGGCATGCTGCGCCTGGACGCGGTGCAGCGCGGCGTCAGGCCGGCATGTCACTCCGGTCCTTGCGGTGGAAGTCGTGGCGCCCCATGCGCGGAACATACCCTCTGGCACCCGCTCGACGCGGGTCTGCCATGGAACCGAAGCAGGGTCAGGGAAAACCACTCGGACGGGACGCCGCGGAAATGCTCTCCGGGATCGCCGACGTGGGGCGCTATCCATGCCAAGAGTGCAACGGCGTTGGCCGTTGCGTGAAATTGGCTCCTCGACCTGGGCTCGAACCAGGGACCTACGGATTAACAGTCCGGCGCTCTACCGACTGAGCTATCGAGGAATGAGAGGCGAAATTATATACGTGTCCCACAGCGCGGCGGCGCCGCTCGCGCGCGAACGCGCATGCCGCTTGGCGAACCGTCCGGGCGCACGCCGCCGCTGCGGGATGGGACGGCGCCATGGGCCGATAGAATGCGGGGCCAATTTCCACGCCAAATCATCCCTTGGGAACATGAAGGCTCTGACAACTCACGCTCACGCAAGCGATGGCGTCGCCGCCACGGATGCCGAAGGGAACCACGGGGGTGGCGCGGATCCTGCGCTGCATTGGTATTTCCACCCGATCACCAACAGCCGCGCCCACATGGAGGCCGTGGAGCAAATCGTGTACGCCATCCTCTCGGGGGCGTATTCGGTCGGTGAACGCCTGCCGGGTATCGAACAGTTGGCGCAGGCGATGAACGTCAGCAAGCCCGTGATCGGCGAAGCGCTGAAGGTGCTCACCCGCTCGAAGACGCTGCGGGTGCAGCGCGGCAGCAGCGGCGGCCTGTTTGTCCTGACGGACCGGATCAAGGAGAGTCTTGTCGCATTGAGCGGGCAGATGAACCGCCTGAGCCTGAGCGAAATCGTCGAAGCGCGGCAACCGATCGAGTTGCAACTCGCGCTGCTCGCGGGCGAACGCGCGACGCCCGCCGATTTCGCCGCCATGCAGGCGTGCGTCGACAACCTGCGCAAACACAGCGACGGCGACCTGATGCTGCGCATGCGCTTCGACCATCTGTTTCACTACAGCGTCGGCCGCGCCGCCCGCAGCCGCGCCCTGGCGTACTACCAGTACCAGATTCTCGAGCAGCTGTTCGCGCTGCTGCAGGATTACTTCCTGTACCGCGAGGACCCGAACCTGGTCGTCGAACTGCACGAGCGCACGCTGGCGGCCATCCGCAGCCGCGAGCCTGCGACCATCCGCAGGGCCATCGCGGAACATATGCGGCCGCTCGAGGAGGCGGTCGCGGCGATGTCCGCCCCGCTGCCGCAAACGGCCCCGGCCTGAATCCGCTGCGTCCGCGTCATTGCGTGGCCGCCGCGAGCGTGGCTGCGAGCAGGACGTCGGCGCCGGCGGCGATGTCCTCGTCGCTTGCGTATTCGCTTTCGTTGTGGCTGATTCCCTTCAGGCAGGGGATGAAGATCATCGCCGTGGGCGCCACCCTGGCGATGTTCAGCGCGTCGTGCCCGGCGCGGCTGGGCAGGTCCAGGCAGGGGTAGCCGTGCATCCTGGCGGCCGCGCGAATATGTTCGCGCAGCGTGGGGGCAAAGACGATGGGCGCATAGCTCCAGTACGGCTCGAACTGCACCGACAGCCCGAGCCTGGTGGCGATCTGCGCAAAGCGCTCCTGGAGTTGCGCCTGCAGGGCGTCCAGACTGGCTGCGTCGGGGTGGCGCAGGTCCAGCACCAGGTCCACCCGGCCGGGAACGATGCTGTGCGAATCCGATGGCACGGACAGCCGGCCGACGGTCACGCGCGCATCGGGAGACTGCGCGAGGCCGACCTCCTGCGCGGCAAGCACCATCTGCGCGGCGCCCACCAGCGCGTCGCGGCGCAGTTGCATGGGCAGCGGGCCGGCGTGCACGTTCTCGCCAAGGACGCTGACGCGCGTGTCCCGGATCCCGACAAAGCCGCTGACCACGCCAATGGTGGCGCGGGCCTGCTCGAGAACGACGCCCTGCTCGATATGCAACTCGATATAGCTGCTGATCGGAAAGCCCGCCGCGTGCGCACCGGCGTAGCCGATGCGCTCGAGTTCGCTGGCGACGCTCAGCCCCGCGCTGTCCTGCCGGGACAGCGCGTACTCGAGGGCATGCGCGCCGGCAAAGACACCCGAGGCAAGCAGGGGCGGCTGGAAGCGCGCGCCCTCTTCATTCGTCCAGTTCACCAAGTCGATCGGGAGATGCGTCGCGATTCCATGGTCGTCCAGGGTCCGCATCACCTCCAGCGCGGCGACCACGCCGACCGCGCCGTCAAAGCGCCCGGCCATGGGCTGGCTGTCGAGATGGCTGCCGATCAGCACGGGGGGATCGCCCTCGCTGCGGCCGGCGCGGCGCGCGTACATGCTGCCGATGCGGTCCACCCGCACCGGGTAGCCGGCCTGCGTGCACCAGGCGCACAGCAGATCCCTCGCTTGTTTGTCCGCGTCGCCGAGCGCGAGCCGGTGGAGCCCCCCGCGCGGGGTCGCACCGACTGCGGAAATCGTCTCCATCGCCTGCTTCAGGCGCGCACGATTGACTTGGATGGCCTGCATGGGGTCTCTCTCCTGAAGTTTCCGGAAAATGCCCGCGTTGTCACCTTGGCCTGCCCTGCGTTCTTTCAGGTGCGCAGCAGGTCGGTGATGTGCGGCAGCAGCTGCGGCCCTTCTTCCAGCCCGAAACCGGGGGCCTGGGTCGGCGCTACGCATCCGTCGGCGACGCGGCACCCGGGGGCATAGCCGCCGAACGGCGCGAACACGCCGGGGTAGGCTTCCGAGCCACCGAGCCCGAGGCCGACGACGACGTGCAAGGCGAGCATGTGGCCGCCGTGTGGGTGCAGTTCCTTGCGCGAATAGCCGTGCTTCTCCAGCGCGCCAATCATGCGCACGAATTCGCTCAGCCCGTAGCCCAGGCCGGGGTCCATCTGGAAGTAGTCCAGTCCCCTGCGCATGCCGCCGAAGCGCGCCAGGTTTTCCACGTCGGGCGCAGAGAACAGGTTTTCTCCGGTCGCCAGGCGGTGCGGGTAGGCCGCAGCGAGTTCGCTCATCAGGGCATAGTCGAGCGGGTCACCGGGCTCCTCGTACCAGCGCAGCCCGAAATCCTGCATGGCGCGGCCGTAGGCGATGGCGCTTGCGGTATCGAAGCGGCCGTTGGCGTCCACCGCCAGATGCGCGGGCTCGCGCACCACCTTCAGAACGGCTTCGATCCGCGCCATGTCCTGCGCCAGCGGGGCGCCGCCGATTTTCATCTTGAAGCGCACGTAGCCCAGATCCTGGTAGCGCCGCATCTCGTCCTGCAGGCGGTCGATCCCATCCTCCGGATAGTAGTAGCCCCCGGCCGCGTAGACCGGCATCGCCGCCACGGGCTGCACGCCGAAATGCTGTGCGATGAGCTGCCAGGCGGGGATTCCGAGCAGCTTGGCGTTCAGATCCCAGACCGCCAGTTCGATCGCCGCGGCCGCGTGCGCCCGATCGCCATGTCCCCCGGGCTTTTCGTTGCGCAAGATGCTGGCCAACACCTTTTCGGGAGCAAACAGGCGGCCATCGTCGCTCAGCAGGCTGCCGGGCGCGGCCGCCTGCAGGCGCGGGATGAAGCGGCTGCGCAGCAGGCCGCTTTGGTCAAAGCGGCCAATGGAGTCGAATGCCAGTCCGGTGACCGGCTTGCCCTCGCGCACGACGTCGCTCACGAGGGCCACCAGGGAAACCGTGTGTTCGGCGAAATTGACCACCGCATTTTTTATGTTTGCCTGTAGCGGGATGGCCCGCTCGCGAACTTCGACGATGCGCATTTCCGGTCCTCTCCATCAGATGGCTCAGATCGCCTCGAGCGCCTGTCCCAGCGCCTTCACCCCGGAGACGATGTCCGCCTCGCTGACTACCAGCGGCGGGTAGAAATGCGCGCCGAGCAGCGCGCCATCGCGCGAGATGCGCACGAGCAGGCCGTGGTCGTAGGCCAGCTTGCGTACCTTGCGCACCGTGGCGTCGGGGTCGGCCTGGTCGGAGATGTCGGCCAACGTGCTGGACAGCAGGCCGATCACGCACAGGTGGCGCACGCGCGGCACGCCAGCCTGCATGCGCTCGAGTTCGCGGCGCAGCACGGCCTGCATGCGCGCGGCGTGCGCGACCAAGCCGTCGCGCTCCGTGATGTCGAGGACTGCCATCGCCGCCTCGCAGGCCACGGGATGGCCGGCGTAGGTGTTCAGATGCAGCAGCGGCGAGTCCTTGAAGACCTCCTCGACGCGCCGCGAAACCGCCACCGCGCCCATGGGCACGTAGCCCGACGTGAGGCCCTTGGCGTAGGTGACGATATCGCCGCGCACGCCGAAATGCTCGGCGCCGAACATCTTGCCGGTGCGCCCGAAGCCGCAGACCACCTCGTCGATGATGAGCAGGATTCCGTGGTGGTCGCAGAACTTGCGCAGCCGGGTGAAGTATTCCGGATGCGGCACCTTCACCGCCTGCGGGATCGCCACCGGCTCGGCAATGATTGCCGCCACCGTGGCGGGCCCCTCGTTTTCCACCGTGCGGCTGAATGCGTCGAAACAGGCCATGGAGCAGGCATCGCTCGGGCCGCACTGTCCGCAGCGCCCCGGCGAGGGCTGCGCTCCCTGGATGAAGCCCTCGGGCAGGGGGCCGAAGCCCTCCTTGAAAGCGGCCACGCCGGTCGCAGCCGCCGCAGCGTATGTGGATCCATGGTACGAGCCGACGCGCGACAGAATCTTCACCCGCTGCGGCTGACCGCGGCGGCGATGGTACTGGCGCGCGATCTTGAACGCGAGCTCGTTCGATTCGCTGCCGCTGTTGGTGAACGAGAAGATCGGGTCGTCGCAGAGGACCATGCCGGCCAGCCGCTGCGCGAGCGCCACGGCGTAGGGGTGCGAGATGCCGCCGTCGAGCGCGATGAACTCGAGCCGCTTGACTTGGCGGGCGATGCGCTCGGCCACCTCGGCGCTGCCGTGGCCGATCTGGCAGGCGCCCAGGTGCGTTCCCGCGTCCAGCAGCCTGTGCCCGGCCTCGTCGTACACATAGGCGCCTTCCGCGCGCAGGATGCTTTTCGGGTAGGTGTGCGGGTATTCGCGTTCGAGCTGGGTGAAGTCGGCCAGGAAATGCCGCAGGCTGTGCCTGGCGCGGTCCCGGAGGCTGGGCTGGCAGTCGGTGGCGGGGGTTTTCATCGGGGGGTTTCCTTTGCTGTTTTTCGGATGTTGGCGCGCCGGCGAGCGTCACGCGCGCATGACGAAGGGGTCCTGGACCTCGTCGCTGAGCTCGCACCAAACGCTCTTGGTCTGCAGGTAGGCGTCCAGCGCCTCGATGCCGTTCTGGCGCCCGATGCCGCTCGCCTTGTAGCCGCCGAACGGCGAGTTGAAGGCCATTGCGCGGTACATGTTCACCCAGACCGTTCCCGCCTCCAGGCGATGGGCGACGCGGTGCGCGCGCCGGATGTTCAGCGACCACACCCCGGCAGCGAGGCCGAAGCCGGTGCCGTTGGCCAGCGCGATGGCCTCTTCCTCGTCGTCGAAGGGGATCACCGACAGCACCGGGCCGAAGACTTCGTTCTGCGCGATGAAGCTCTGTGGCTTCACGCCGCTCAGGATGGTCGGCGTGTAGAAGTAGCCGCCGGGCAGGCCGGGCACCGCGGCGCGGCAGCCCCCGTGAACCACGCAGGCGCCCTCCTCGATCGCACGGCGCACCATGGACTCGTTCTTCGCCAATTGCGCGCGGGTGGCCACCGGCCCCATTTGCGTGTCCGCCTCCAGCGGGTTGCCGATGCGGATGCCGCGCGCGCGTTCGGCCAGTTCGTTCAGCATCCGGTCGTGCAGACTGCGGTGGATGAAGGCGCGCGATCCGGCGACGCAGGTCTGTCCCGCAGCGGCAAAGATTCCGGCCAGCAGGCCGGCGCGGGCCTGCTGCGGATCGGCATCGTCGAAGACGATGTTCGCCGACTTGCCGCCGAGTTCCAGGGTGACGTGGGCCAGCCGCCTGGCCGCACGCACGCCGACCTCGCGGCCGGCCTCGACCCCGCCGGTGAAGGCGATCTTGGCAATGTCGGGATGCTCGACCAGCGCCTGCGCGGTGGCGCGGCCGCCCGTGACCACATTCAGCACCCCGGGCGGGAAGCCGACCTTTTCCGCCAGCTTGACCGCTTCGATGATCGACGCCGAGGTCACTTCCGAAGGTTTGATCACCACGCAGTTGCCGGCCGCAAGGGCGGGAGCGACCGCCATGACGGTAAGAAACAGGGGCGAGTTCCACGGCATGATGGCGCCGACGACGCCCAAGGGCTCGCGCCGGGTGTAGTTGAGCACCGAGGCCCGTTCGAGCGGAATCACCCGGCCCTCGATCTTGTCGGCCAGCCCGCCGTAGTAGTACAGCCAGTCCGGCACGATGCGCGCCTGCAGCACCATCTCGTTGAGCAGCTTGCCGTTTTGCGTGGTCTCGATCCGGCCGATGCGCTCGGCGCTCTGCCCGATGGCGTCGGCCCACAGCATCATCAGCCGCCCGCGCCGGGTCGCTGACAGACTGCGCCAAGCCGGCCCTTCGAAAGCCGCTTTCGCGGCCGTGGCAGCCTGCGCGACGGCGGCTGCGTCACCTTCGGCAAACCGGGCCCAGGGCTCGCCCGTGGTCGGGTTGCAGGACGTGAACCGGGCGCCCGAGGGCGCGCACTGCACGCTCTCGCCGGCGATCCAGTGGCCGTATTCGATCATCTGTCCGGTGGTGCTGGCGTTCATGTTTTTGGCTGGGAATTGGTTCATGTTCATGGAGAGGGGGGTGGGAGATGGGGCGTCAGTCGCGGCGCAGCGCGGCGCGGTGGCCCGCCTTGTCGCAGGGGGCCAGAGAGAGCGTGATGGCCGCGCCGGCGGCCGCCGCCATGAGGTAGAAACTCGGTGCCAGCGGGTTTTGCGTGCTGTCGATCAGGTAGGTGGCGATGTAGGGCGCCGTGCCACCGAACAGCATGACCGAGGCGTTGTAGCCAATGGAAATCGAACTGGCCCGCACGCTCGTCGGGAACATCTCTGCCATGTACGCGAACAGGGGCGCCGCGCCTGCCGCGATGCTCACCGAGAGAACCGCGCCGCTGAGCATGGCCGTCGCGAGGCTGCCGCTTTCGGCAATCAGGCGAAACGCCGGGTAGGTCAGGCAGACCAGTGCAAGGCTTGCGCCGATGATCACGGGACGGCGGCCGATGCGGTCCGACAGCGCCCCCCAGATCGGCAACGCGACGATGTGCGCAATCAGGATCACCGCCGTAACGGAGAACACCTCGTCCGACTTGAACCCGACCACGGTCCTGAGGTAGGACGGCATATAGCTCAGCACCGTGTAGAAGCCGACGCCGTACGTCAGGGTGGCGCCAAAGGCCACCGCAATCCAGCGCGACTGCTTTTGCAGGCTGGACCTGAGCGGCGACGGATCGGCCCCCTTTTTCTCCAGCAGTTCACGAAACAGCGGCGTGTCCTCGACCCGGGTGCGCAAATACAGACCGGTCATTCCCAGGGGCAGGGCGATGAGAAAGGGAATCCGCCAACCCCAGTTGCCCATGAATTCCCTGGAGTAATTCGCGTTCAGGCACAGCATCAGCACGGAGCCAAACAGCAGCCCGCAGGCAGAGGCCGCCGGCAGAAGGCTGGACAGCAGTCCACGCCTGCCATCGGGGGCGTACTCGTTGATGAACGAGGAAGCCCCCGCGATCTCGCCGCCCGCGGACAATCCCTGGAGGACCCGGCAGAGCAAAAGCAGCGCCGGAGCCAGCACACCAATCTGCGCAAAGGTCGGCAGGACCCCGATGGCAAAGGTCGCCAGGGACATCAGCACGACCACGGCGGCAAGGCAGCGCTGCCGGCCAACGCGGTCCCCGATATAGCCAAACACCAGACCGCCAAAGGGACGGGCGAAGAATGCCACCGCAAAGGTGGCAAATACCGGCAACAGGCTGGAGTCGGCAAAGAAAGCGCTCGCGAGATAGGTTGCCACGTAGGCGTAGACGCCGTAGTCGTACCACTCGACGAAATGGCCTATCACCCCGGCGGCGATGGCCCGTTTCAAGGGGGAGGGTGGAACTTTCTCCGTTCCCGGAATCGCCAAGGCCGGTGCAGTGTCTTGCATGAAATGACTCCTTCGGTGGTTGGGGCATGGAATCGACGTCATGGCGGGCAGACACGATTCGGCTTGCCGACCACTCGGAGGAATCGCGCGAAAGAGACCGCGTTCATCCCCTATTGATCAATTGTTATTTCTTTTGTTGTTTGAAGTCAAGACGGATCACTCCCTGGTGTTTTGCCCCGCAAATAGCAGCACAAGATAAAACGGCTGTATCTCGCGCCATGGCAGGGCGCAAGCCGCAGCGATACCCTCAGCTATCGCGGGGATTTGCAACGCCTTCATGGGCGCGAAGGCGCGGCTTTATGTGCGAGTATTTGCGGGGCAGTGCGCTACTGCGGCGCCTCGCGCAAGCGGTTCCGTGCGGATGCGCGGGCGTCAGATCGCTGCGTGCGGGGAGGGCGATGGCGCACTGCGTCGGCCCGGGGCTTGCGACACCCGGGTCGTCAAGCCGGCATGCAACGATGGAAATTGCGGGGCATTCCGGGCGCCGAATTGCCGGAGGCACCCCGGCATGCGGCCCCTCGCAGTCGCCGCAGCGGGGGCGGCGCGCGCATCACTTCTGCGTCAGAACCCAGGCTGCCAATTTCTTGGCGTCGGCCTCGCTGACCTGCGCGTTCGCAGGCATCGGGACGGGACCCCAGACGCCGGAGCCGCCCATGATGATCTTGGCCGCCAGCTTGGCCACGGCGTCCTTCTGGCCCGCATATTTGGCGGCAACGTCCTTGTACGCGGGGCCGACCAGTTTCTTGTCCACCGCGTGGCAGGCCATGCAGTTCTTGGCCGTCGCCAAGGCCATGTCGGCCATCGCGGGTGTCGCAGCGGACCAGGTCATGGCGAGAGCGATCAGGGTGCGTTTCATCGGGGGGTTTCCTTACGGGTAAGTCATGATGGATACAAAGCATCTACTTCGAGTCACAATACGCGCTTTGTTCGCTTCCGATTCTAGGGCCTGTCATCAATTGAGCCAGACGACCGAAGCGGCGAGATGAACAGCGCCGAGGAAATTGCGTGCAGTTTTGTCATAGCGAGTGGCGATGCAGCGGTATTGCTTGAGCTTGGCAAAGAAGTTCTCGATCAGATGGCGTGCTTTGTACAAATGCCGGTCGTAGTCACGTTGGTCGTTGCGCTTACTGCGTGGCGGGATCACGACGGTCTTGCCTGCCTTGAGCAGTGGCTCGATCACCCGATCCTGGGCGTCATAGGCCTTATCGGCCAAGATTGCATCTGCTTGTATGTCTTTGAGCAAAACGTCAGCTCCTTGGAGGTCGTGCGCCTGGCCAGGCGTCAGGAGAAAGCCTGTGGGATTGCCAAGCGCATCGACCGTGGCGTGGATCTTGGTACTTGCTCCCCCACGACTGCGACCTATGGCTTGGTTTTCTGGCGTCCTCCCTCTTTTTTTTTTGCCCCTGCGCTGTGCTGATGGGCTCTAACAATGGTCGAATCGATCATCACGTACTCGTTGTCCCGGTCTTGCGACAAAGTCTTGAAGATGCGCTGCCAGACATCCGTTTTGCTCCATCGCGAATGGCGCAGATGTACTACCCGAAAATCTCCGAACCGCTCGGGCAGGTCGCGCCACGGGATGCCCGCACGGTATCGGTACAACACCGCCTCAACGAACAAGCGGTTATCGCGTGCCGTCGCCCCAACGTGCCCCTCGCGCCCCGGCAGCATGTCTTTGATGCGCTCCCATTGGTCTTGCCTCAGCGCGTACCTGTGGTTCATCAGCCTTCCTTTGTCATCGTGTTCCGAGTTTAGCGCCGGAGTGACTTCAATTGATGACAGGCCCTAGTGACTCAGGTCGCCGCTGGCGATTGACCTGAGTCAATCAAGCGCCTGCCCACAACCCCTTTCTCCTGGAGAACACGATCCATGCCTCTGCTGGGATTTTCCCTTCTCGTGCTGGTACTGAAGTATTTCGAGATCGGCCCCCTGGCCGCCATGTCCTGGTGGTGGGTGCTGCTCCCCTTTGCGATCACCGCGCTGTGGTGGTTCTGGGCCGATTCGACGGATGGCGGCAAGCGCAGGATCGAGGAAAGGATAGGGCAGCGCAAGCAGGACCGCATCGACAAGCGCAAGCAGGCCCTGGGCATTCGCCCAGGCAGCCGGCCGCCGCCCCGGCGCTGAGCGCTCGTCAATACGCGTCGAGCACCGCGCCCCGGCTGGCGCTGGACACATTGAACGCGAACTTGGCCTGCACGCCGCGCGTGTAGCGCGCAGCGGGGGCGGTCCACGCGGCGCGGCGCCGGGCGATTTCCGCGTCGTCCACATTCAGTTGCAGCAGCAGCTGGCGCGCGTCGATGGTCACGCTGTCGCCCTCGTGCACCAAGGCGATGGTGCCGCCGGCTGCGGCCTCGGGCGCCACATGGCCGACGACCATGCCCCAGGTGCCGCCGGAAAAGCGCCCGTCGGTGACCAGGCCCACGCTCTCGCCCAGGCCGGCGCCGATCAGCGCACCGGTGGGGGCCAGCATTTCGGGCATTCCGGGGCCGCCCTTGGGGCCCAGGTAGCGCAGCACCATCACGTCGCCCGCCCGGATCTTGCCGTCGAGGATCGCTTGCAGCGCCGATTGCTCGTCGTCGAACACGCGTGCGGGGCCGGTGATGACGGGGTTCTTCAGTCCGGTGATCTTGGCCACGGCGCCTTCGGGGCTGAGGTTGCCCTTGAGGATCGCGAGGTGGCCCTGCGCGTACAGCGGGCGGTCGATGGGGCGGATGACGTCCTGGTCGGCGCGGGGTTGGGCGGGCACGTCCGCGAGCACTTCGGCGAGCGTTTTGCCGCTGATGGTGATGCAGTCGCCGTGCAGCAGTCCGGCGTCGAGCAGCAGCTTCATCACCTGCGGGATGCCTCCGGCGCGGTGCAGGTCCACGGCCAGGTACTTGCCGCTGGGCTTGAGGTCGCACAGCACGGGCGTGCGCTGGCGGATGCGCTCGAAGTCGTCGATGCTCCACGGCACGCCCGCGGCGTGGGCGATGGCCAGGAAATGCAGCACGGCGTTGGTCGATCCGCCGGTGGCCATGATCACCGCGACGGCGTTCTCGATGGCCTTGCGGGTGACGATGTCGCGCGGCCTGAGGTCGCGCCGGATGGCTTCGATCAGCACCTTGGCCGATTCCCTGGCCGATTCCCGCTTCTCGTCGTGCGGGTTGGCCATGGTCGACGAGTAGGGCAGGCTGATTCCCAGCGCCTCGAACGCGCTCGACATGGTGTTCGCGGTGTACATGCCCCCGCACGAGCCGGTTCCGGGGATGGCGCGCTTTTCGATCTCTTTGAGGTCATGGTCGCTGAGCTTGCCTGCGGCGTTTTCGCCCACGGCCTCGAACACGCTGACGATGTTCAGGTCCCGGCCCTGGTAGCGGCCGGGCAGGATGGTTCCGCCGTACACGTAGATCGCGGGAACGTTGGCACGCAGCATGCCCATCAGGCCGCCGGGCATGTTCTTGTCGCAGCCGCCGACCACGAGCACGCCGTCCATCCACTGGCCGCCGACGCAGGTTTCGATGCAGTCGCTGATCACTTCCCGGCTCACCAGGCTGTACTTCATGCCCTCGGTGCCCATGGCCATGCCGTCCGAGATGGTCGGCGTGCCGAACACCTGCGCGTTGCCGCCCGCCTGCCCGATGCCTTCGATGGCCGCGTCGACCAGCTTTTGCAGGCCGCTGTTGCAGGGCGTGATGGTGCTGTGGCCGTTCGCCACGCCGACCATGGGCTTGGCGAAATCGCCTTCCACGTAGCCCATGGCGTAGTACATGGAGCGGTTGGGCGCGCGCGACTTGCCTTGCGTGATGTTGGCGCTGCGGCGGTTGATGGGCTGGATCGGGGGAGTCTTGTCGTCTGCCATGGTTTTTTTCCTTCGTGGAGCGGTGTCTTTGGTCCGCCGCATTGTGTTGCAAAAACGGGCGCAGTTTCCGCGCCAGGACCCTGCGGAGGGAAGGCGACCCCGGGGTGTTTCAGGTCAGTTTGCCGCCCGGCCCCCGAGCCGCCCGAGGGTCCGGACCATGATCCACAGGTCCAGACCCAGGCTGGCTTCGCGGGCGTAGCGCAGGTCCGCCGCGAGCCGCTGCGCGTGCGTCGCCTCGGAGCGGAACAGCACCTGCGCGAGCCCGGTGATTCCCGGCCGCACGCTGCAGCGCTCGGTCCATTCGGCCTCGGCGTAGAGCGCGCGCTGAACGGGCAGGTCGGGGCGCGGGCCGACCAAGCTCATCTCGCCGCGCAGCACGTTCAGCAGCTGCGGCAGTTCGTCGATGCTCGAGCGGCGCAGCCAGCGCCCGACCCGCGTGATGCGCGGGTCCTCGCTGCCCCCGGTGCAATGGGGCCCGACGGCGCTCGCGTCACGCACCATGCTGCGGAACTTGTACATCCGGAATTCGCGCCCATGCAGACCCACACGCTGCTGTCTGAAGAGCACCGGGAACCCGTCGCCGAGGGCGCAGGCCAGCGCTGCGGCGAACAGCACGGGGCTGAGCAGAACCAGCGCCGCCAGCGACAGCACGGCGTCCAGCAGGCGCTTCACGCGCTCCGCCCCATGCGCGCTGCGATCGCCTCGATGTCCGCCCGGATGCGCAAGCGGTCGCCCTCCACCTGCTGCGCAGCGCGCTCGCGCAGCGCGCGTTCCGCCTGCCGCAGCGCCTGCACCCGGTCCTCGAATGATTCGGCGTCCGCGCCCCCATGGAAGCTGCGCGACAGGATCACCGCAGCCGAGCCCAGCCGCAGGTGTTCCGCAAGCACGCTGCGCCCCGGCAGCAGCCCCTCGTCGAGCCGCGCGATGCCGCCGAAACCAAAGCGCAGGCCGCGCGCGTGCACGCACGCGGCGACGCGATCCAGCAGGCCCTGCGCCAAGGGCTCGAACATGAACCGGCAGCCGAGTGCCAGGTGCAGATCGTTCAAGCCCACGAACACCTCGCTCAGGCCGGGGGTGTCGATCCAGGCGGCGAGCGTCTGGAGCGCGCCCGCCGTTTCGAGCAGCGCGACGATGGGCGCGCGCCCCGCGACCAGGGCGCTGAAGCTGCGCAATTCGTCCGGCGCATGGAACATGGGCAGCATCAGCGAATCCGCGCCCTGCGCGAGCACGCTGTCCAGCTCCCCCGGCGTGCCCGCGTGCAAGGGATTGAGCCGCACCATCAGGCGCGCGCGCCGAAGCTGCGCCCTGACGCGGCCCACGTCCCCGATGCCATGGCTGCTGATGAAGGTGTTGCGCCCGGCCTGGCGCTGCGCCTTGCCGTGGATTTCCAGATCGACGAACAGGCGCATCCCGGGCAGCAGGTCGCAGCGGCGCGCCAGCCCGGGGTCGTTCGTGATTTGCAGGAAGTCGATCATGGTGTGTGCTGTGGGGGAGCCATCATGCGCGCAGCGCCTGGCGCAGCTGCGGGCCCGAGAACCAGCCGGCTGCGGCAACGGCGAGCGCGGCCAGGGCGCACGAAACCAGCTCCCGGACCTGTTGCGGACCCAGGGTCCGCGCCGGGGTGGCCTGGCCGCCCCCGGCCGGGCCGATCCAGCGCGCCAGCAAGGCCACGGCGAGCAGCACGAGCAGCGGGGCCAGCAGCTCGCGCAGCGGTATCCAGCGCCGCACGGCGCGCGCGCCGAGCGCGCTCCAGGCCAGCCAGGCGGCGAGCGCGAAACCGGCGTTCAGGGCCCACATGAGTTCCTGCCCCGCGGTCAGACCCAGCGCCCCCGCCAGCAGCAGCAGCGCCAGCGCCAGCGCGTAGGCGAGCACGGCAAAGCGCATGCGCCCCAGCGTCGCGAGCAGCGTTACCGCGAGCGCGAGCAGCGCCTGCGGCAACAGCCCCCAGGCGCCCGCGCGGCCCCAGTCGGCAATCTGCCCGAGCGCCGGCGTCTGCATGCGCCCCCAGCCGAACAGCAGTGTGGCGATCACCGGCGCGCCCACCAGCAGCGCCGCCGCCGCCGCGCAGGCCAGCGTCCAGGCCAGGACCAGGGCGCTGCGCACCGCCGTCGCCAGCGCGTCCGGGCCCGGGCCCGGCCCGGCAGCGTCCGCGGTCTGCGCATGGGCCTGCGCGATCGCCGGAAAGGCCAGCGCGGCGACGAGTTGCACGGCCAGCACCAGCGGCAGCTCGACCAGCTTCCAGGCGTAGTTGAAGCTTGCCAAGGCCCCTTCGCCGGCCCCGGAGGCCAGCGTCCGGGCGACAAAGGGCAGCGCCAGGGGCAGGCCCGCGCCCAGGGCGGCCCAGGTCCAGATGCGCCAGCCCGGCAGCGGCGCGGGCGCCGCTGCCGGCGCAGGCTCGGGCGGCCCGGCGCGCGCGCGCAGGCGCCAGCCCTGCCAAAGCAGCCTCAGGAGCACCGCGGCCACCAGGGCGGCGCCCAGCGTCTGCCCGGCGGCCTGGTCCGCCGCGCGCCCGGCGAGGAAAACCAGCGCGCCGATGAGCACGCCGTTGACGACGAGGTTCGCGCCGTAGAGGCCGACGAAATCGCGCTCATGCTGCAAGCGTGCCGCCCAGAGGCCCGCGAGCATGGCGGCGGGCAGCGCCAGGGCGCTCCAGACCAGCGCCGCGCTGACCGCACCCTGTAGCGCAGGCGCCACTCCCGGCAGCAGCAGCGCGCCGAGCGGAATCCGCGCAGCGCACATCAGCACGGCGAGCACGAGCGCCCCCCACAGCAGGCGCCAGGCGACCCGGTTCTGCGTTGCCTGCTGCTGCCCCGCGGTCTCTTGCGCCCAGCGCGGCAGGAGCACATAGGCCAAGGCCCCGCTCGCCAGCACGCCGGACAACCAATCGGGCAGGGTCAGCATGACGATGAGCACGTCGGCCATTGCAGAGCTGCCGAATGCGGCGGCCAGCGCCGTCTCGCGCAACACGCCGAGCACCCGGCTGGCGAGCAGCAGCGTCAACGAGAGCAGGCCGGCTTGGAGAAACATGCGGCAAGATTATCGAGGCTCGGTGAAGGACGAACTCCGCGCGCGCATGCGGCGGCCGCAAAAAACTAGAATCGCAGGCTTCGGTCCGAAACCACGCATTCCAACGCCCATCGCCCACTATCTGCCGGCGGCCCTCCATGCCAGACAACGCCAACACCCCCGCCGCCCTCCAGGACGAAAACCAGCTCATCGCCGAGCGCCGTGAGAAGCTCCGCGCCCTGCGCGCCGTGCAGGCCGGCGGCGGCGGCGTGGCCTTTCCGAACCATTTCAAACCCGCGCACCAGGCCGCGCAACTGCACCTGGCGCACGGCGCGGCCACGGCCGAGGCCCTGCAGGCGGAACCCGTGGACGTCAGCGTCGCGGGCCGCGTGATGCTCAAGCGCGTCATGGGCAAGGCCAGCTTCGTCACCCTGCAAGATGGCTCGCTGGGCGAGGCCGGCGGGCGCATCCAGCTGTACGTCACGCGCGACGCCGTGGGCGATGATTTGTACGCCGCCTTCAAGCACTGGGATCTGGGCGACATCGTGGGCGCGCAGGGCACGCTGATGAAGACCCGCACGGGCGAGCTGTCCGTCAAGACGACCCAGCTGCGTCTGCTGACCAAGAGCCTGCGCCCCCTGCCCGACAAATTCCATGGCCTGGCGAACCAGGAGCAGAAATACCGCCAGCGCTATGTGGACCTGATCACCGACGAGCAGGCGCGCACGCGTTTCACCGCGCGCAGCAAGACCGTGAGCGGCCTGCGCGAATTCATGGTGCGCCACGGCTTTCTGGAAGTCGAGACGCCGATGCTGCACCCGATCCCCGGCGGGGCCAACGCCAGGCCCTTCGTGACGCAGCACAACGCGCTCGAACAGCAGATGTACCTGCGCATTGCGCCCGAGCTATACCTCAAGCGCCTGATCGTGGGCGGCTTCGAGCGCGTGTTCGAGATCAACCGCAGCTTTCGCAACGAAGGCATCTCGGTGCGCCACAACCCCGAGTTCACCATGCTCGAGTTCTACGCGGCGTACTGGAACTACCTGGACGTGATGGACTTCACCGAAACGCTGGTCCGGGAAATGGCGCTCCAGGCCACGGGCGCGCTGCAACTGAACTACCAGGGCCGCGCCGTGGATCTGGCGCAGCCGTTCGCGCGCCTGAGCATCCGCGAGGCCATCTTCCAGTACACCGAGGCCGGCGCGCACGTGGACGACGCCGCCTGGCTCGTCAGCGCGCTCAAGAAGCTCGGCCTGACGCAGGAAAAAGACCGGCTGTCTGCGCGCAGCCTCGCCAGCCTGCAGGTGCTGTACTTCCAGGAAACGGTGGAAGACAAGCTGTGGCAGCCAACCTTCATCGTCGAGCACCCCACCGAGATCTCGCCGCTGGCGCGCGCCAACGACGCGCGCCCCGAGGTCACGGAGCGGTTCGAGCTCTACATCACCGGCCGCGAATTGAGCAACGGCTTCAGCGAACTCAACGACGCCGAAGACCAGGCCGCACGCTTTCACGCCCAGGTCGCCGCGAAGGACGGCGGCGACGACGAGGCCATGTTTTTTGACCATGACTTCGTGCGCGCGCTGGAATACGGAATGCCCCCCACGGGGGGTTGCGGCGTGGGCATCGACCGCCTCGTGATGCTGCTCACCGACAGCCCCGCGATCCGCGACGTGATCCTGTTCCCCGCGCTGCGCAGGGAGTCCTGAGAGCCCTCCGGTCCCGACCGCCCCAGACCGCGAGCCATCCCCCTTCATGGTCACTTCCCGCATGCAACTCTGGCAAACCCACCTGCCCGATTGGGTGCAGGACTGGCTCGAAGTCATCGTCCCCGGTGCGCAGATCCTGCTGATCCTGTTCATCGCCTGGCTGCTGCAATACCTGTTGCGCCGCCTGGTCCGCCGCGCGGGCACGCGCTGGCAGTTGCCCGGCGAACTGCTGTCCCCGATCAATGGCCTGATCCGCTGGATCATCGTTGCCGGCGCGATGGTGCTCGTGCTCGAGCGCATGGGCGTGTCGGCCACGGCGCTGTGGACGGCGCTCACCGGCTTTGCCACCGTGGGCGCGGTGGCGTTCTTTGCCGCGTGGAGCGTGCTGTCGAACCTGTTTTGCGCGCTGCTGATCTTCACCATGCGGCCGTACCGCGTGGGCGACTACATCGAGGTGCTGGACACCGCCGAAAAGGTCGGCGCCATCGGGCGCGTGGTGGACATCAATCTGCTCTACACCATACTGGAAGAGCACGCGCCTCCGCACAGCGGCGCCTGGCTGCAAATCCCGAACTCGCTGATCTTCCAGCGTGTGGTGCGCCGCTTCCGGGGAATTCCTCCGCCCCCCGCGGCCGCCGCGGCAAACGCTGGCGGCTAGCCTGGGAGCCAGCGGCCAATACGGCTGCGCGCGTTCATTGCAGCCATTGCGCGAGCACGCCCAAACTCCAGCGGCGCACGGCCTGCCCCGCTGCATCATCGAGATGGCCGGTCCACACCGTGCGACTGGGTCCTGCGAGGCGGTAGAGCGTCTGGAACGCGGTATGCACCCGGAATCGTCGCTGCGCCGAGGAGTCCGCCGGGGCCGCGCAGGCGCCGCAGTACGCATTCCAGGCGCTGTGGATGGACGCTTCGGGATCGGTCCCGGCGCGCAGGTCGCGGATGACGTACTCGCTGAGCAGATAGGCCACGTCGTAGAGCCCCTCTCCGAAATGTCCCTGCTCAAAGTCGATCACCGACACCCCGTTCGCGGCAACCAGCACATTGCGCGAGTTCAGATCCCCGTGTACCGCTTGCGCGTCCGCTCGCAGGTACTCCCCGATGAACCCCTGCGCAGACGCATGCAGGGACGCCGGCATTTCTGCGAGCAAGCGCGTGTATTGCAGATCGACCTTGAACGCCTTGAACGGAGCACTCGCTTCCAGCAGCAAGCCGCGAGGCTCCAGCGGCAACGCATGAAGCACCGCCAGCCAGGCCATGACGCGAGGAAGCGGACCTTCGGCCCCGCGGCTACCGACGCGCAGCATGTCGTACAGCGGATCGCCCTGCGCCTGGTCCATCGCGATCAGGTCGTCGTCGGCCAGCACGGCCAGCAATGCGGGCACGCCCACCGCCGATTCGCGCGCGCTGGCGCGCAGCGCGAGGTCATGCCAACGCGATGCGACCAGGCAGCGCTGCGCCGCGCTGGTGGGCAGCGGCGGAAAGCCGTCCGAGCTCGCGGTGTCCGTCAAGCGCTTCAGGTACTTGGTACCCAGCGAGGACTCCACCCGCACCACCCGGTTGAACAGACCGCCCGTGGCGTTCTCGAGCCTCAGCGGCTGCCGGGGCCACAGCGCACGCGCGGCGCGCTCCATGCGCGGATCGATCGCAGAGGGTTCGGACATTTCCATCTGCGCACTGCCGACCGCGCCCAAGCCTGTTCAGGCGCGGCCGATGATCGACGCCGTGGCCATGAGCTCTTCGAGCAGCGCAAACGACATCCTGCCCGACATCGCATAGGGGTCGAGCTCCGGCTTCTCGGAATATTTGAGCAAGATGGAATAGTTGATCTTGGAGAGGTTCACCTGCCCCATGGTCCAGCCGCCGAAGCGGCGCTCGGTGATCTCTTCGTAATGCAGCAGTTCCACGTCCTTGTGGCGCGGGTCGCGCTGGATATGACCGTACAGATCGCTCACTGCACAGCGACCGCCCTCGATGGCTTGCAGAAAGACCCCGCCGCCGTAGCAGAGCACCCCGGTGATTCCGCAGCCCGGGTTGTGCTGTCGTGACTGGGTGAGGATGGCTTCGATGGCTGCGGGCGAGGTATCGACCGCGCGGCTGGCGTAGAGCAGGCGGACCAACATGGTCAGTTCCTTCCAGGAATGAGCGAGAGGAATTCACGGCGCAGCGCGCTGTCCTTGAGGAACACGCCGCGCATCACCGAGTTGATCATCTTGCTGTCCATGTCGCGCACACCGCGCCAGGACATGCAAAAGTGGCTGGCCTCCATCACGATGGCCAGGCCGTCGGGCTGGGTTTTCTCCATGATCAGGTCGGCCAGCTGCACCACGGCCTCTTCCTGGATCTGGGGCCGGCCCATGATCCAGTCCACGAGCCGCGCGTACTTGGACAGGCCGATCACGTTGGTGTGCTCGTTGGGCATCACGCCGATCCAGATCTTGCCGATCACGGGGCAGAAGTGGTGGCTGCAGGTGCTGCGCACGGCCAGCGGCCCCACGATCATGAGCTCGTTGAGGTGCTCGGCGTTCGGGAACTCGGTGATGCGCGGCTGCACCACGTAGCGGCCCTTGAACACCTCGTTGAGGTACATCCGGGCCATGCGGCGCGCGGTGTTGCGCGTGTTGTGGTCGTCCCGGGTGTTGATGACCATGCTGTCGAGCACGCCCTCCATCTTGCGCTCGACCTCGTCGAGCAGGCGCTCCAACTCACCGGGCTCGATGAACTCGGCAATATTGTCGTTGGCGTGAAAGCGCTTGCGCGCCGCAACGAGCCGCTCACGGATCTTCACGGAAACAGGCGTGCCTTGGTCCGGCGGGGGAGGGAGCATATTGGCTGGGGAAGGTTGACTCGACAGGGGCCCGGGCATCGTACCAGCGAACGGCGCCCACGGACCGCAGGGCGTCAGCTCTTCGGGAGGGTCGCCGGCTGCAAGGCACGTAAACTGCGGCCATGCTCTGGATCAAAGCCTTGCACATCGTCTTCGTGGCCAGCTGGTTTGCCGGCCTCTTCTACCTGCCCCGCATCTTCGTGAATCTGGCGCTGGTCGCCCCGGGATCGGTCGCCGAGCGCGCGCGTCTGCTGCTGATGGCGCGCAAACTCCTGCGCTTTACCACGCTGCTGTCCATTCCCGCGCTGGCGCTGGGGGCCTGGCTTTGGCTGGGCTACGGCATCGGCCGGGGCCCGGGCAATGGCTGGATGCACGCCAAGCTTGCCGTGGTGCTGCTGGTGATCGGCTACCACCACGCCTGCGGCGTCCTCTTGCGCAAACTGGCCGACGGCAGCAGCCGCCGCAGCCCCCGGTGGTTGCGCTGCTTCAACGAAGTGCCCGTGCTGCTGCTGCTCGCCGCGGTGCTGCTCGCGGTGGTGAAACCGTTCTGACACTGCGCGCTGCCTGTACGCTACCTGTGCGCAGGAAGACCCATGCACAAGACCTCCGCCTGGCCGCTGGCGCTGATCTACGCAGCGCTCATCGTTTTTGCCAGCCTCTACCCCTTTGAGGGCTGGCGTGCGCAGGGCATAGACCCTCTGGTGTTCCTGCTGGCTCCGCTGCCCCCGGCGTACTGGACGGGGTTCGACCTGGCGATCAACGTCGCGGGCTATGCCCCGCTGGGCTTTTTGTTGGTGCTGGCGCTGCTGCGTTCGGGCCGGGGGCGTGCGGCGGTGCGCTGGTCCGCGCTCGCGGGCGCGCTGCTGTCGCTGAGCATGGAGTTCCTGCAGATCTACCTGCCGCAGCGCGTCCCGTCGAACCTCGATCTGGCGCTGAATGCCTTCGGCACGCTCGCGGGGGCCCTGAGCGCGGCGCTGCTCGAGCGCCTGGGTGCCATCGACCGCTGGAGCGACGTGCGCCAACGCTGGTTCGTCCCCGACGCCAGCGGCGGCCTGGTGCTGCTGGCGCTCTGGCCACCGGCACTGCTGTTTCCGGCAGCCGTTCCCTTTGGTCTGGGCCAGGTGCTCGAGCGGCTCGAGACGGCGCTCGCCACGCTGCTCGACGACACGCCGTTTTCGGGCTGGCTGCCGCTGCACGGAGCCGCTCTGGAGCCGCTCTCCCTCGGCAGTGAGTTGCTGTGCGTCACGCTGGGCCTGCTCATCCCCTGCCTGCTGGGCTACTGCGTGATCCACCGCCAGGCCGGACGCCGCGCGCTGTTTGCGCTCGGGGTGATCGCGCTGGGCGCAGTGCTCACCGCCCTGTCGGCGGCGCTGAGCTGGGGCCCGGCACACGCCTGGGGATGGCTGGATCTGCCCGCGCGCTTCGGCGTGGGGGCTGCGCTGGCGCTGGCCTGGCTCCTGCTCGCCCTGCCGCGCAGAACCTGCGCGGCCATGCTGCTGCTGGCGCTGGCCTGGCATCTGGCACTGCTCAACCAGGCGCCCACCAGCGCTTACTTTGCCCAGACCCAACAGGTCTGGGAACAGGGCCGTTTCATCCGCTTCTACGGCCTGAGTCAGTGGCTGGGCTGGCTGTGGCCCTATGCCACGCTGCTGTACGTGCTGCTGCTGGTGTCGCGGCGCGTGGGATCAACCTTCGCTATCAATCAATAACCGTCGATTGATTTTTCAACAGCACCCGGCTTCATCTGCTGCATCGGCCAGCGCCTGTTTTGCGTATCTGAACCGCATGCACATCAAGCCCTCCGGAGCCGCTCGATCAAGCCGTTGAGCGCCTCCAGCGAGCCGAACCGGATCACCAACTCGCCCATCTCCGCGGCGTGGTCGCCGCCCTTCTGGCGCTTTTTCACGCGCAGTTCGACCTCGGCCATGAGCAGGTCGGACAGTTCCTCCTCCACCCGGCGCAGGTCGCGCGACTTTTCCGATTTGGGCTTTTGCGCGAGTTGGCTGGAAGCACCGATTTTCTTGACCAGCGCCTCGGCCTGGCGCACCGAGAGCTTCCTGGCCGCGATCTGGTTGCCGGCGGTGATCTGTGCGGCGCGCTCGAGCGCCAGCAGCGCACGCGCATGGCCCATGTCGATGTCGCCAGCCATGAGCATGGTCTGCACGGGATCGGCCAGGTTCAGCAGCCGCAGCAGATTGCTGGCCGCGCTGCGCGAGCGACCCACGGCCTGGGCGGCCTGCTCGTGCGTGAGGCCAAAATCCTTGACGAGCCGCTGCAGGCCCTGCGCTTCTTCGAGCGGGTTGAGGTCCTCGCGCTGGATGTTCTCGATGAGCGCCATGGCGGCAGCGGCCTCGTCGGGCACGTCGCGCACGAGCACGGGCACGCTGTCCAGGCCGGCCAGCCGGGCCGCGCGAAAACGCCGCTCGCCGGCGATGATTTCGTATTTGCCCGCGTGCTCGCCCTCGCTCAGGCGGCGCACCAGAATGGGCTGCATGACGCCCTGGGCCTTGATGGACTCGGCCAACTCGTACAGGGCCCCCTCGTCCATGCGCGTACGCGGCTGGTATATGCCCGGGACCAGCACGCTCAGGGACAGCGTGCCGGGCTGCCCGGCGTCGGCCGCCCGGGCCTGTTCCACCCCTTCGGCGACCTTGGGGCCCAACAGGGCTTCGAGGCCGCGACCCAGGCCCTTGGGTTTTTTGCTCACCATGTCGTGCGTGCTTTCTTCGGTGTTTTTCTGATTTCTGGCGGCCGGTCGTGGACGGGCGCTTATGCCCTGGCGGCGAGCCGCTGCAACCAGCCATGGCCCTCGTCCCAGTCGCCCAGGCCGGACTCGGTATTGATGTGCCCCCGCTCGCCGCAGTCGACGAAGTCCGCGCCCCAGGCCTGCGCCAAGCTCCGGGCGCGCTCGAAGCTGCAGTACGGGTCGTTGCGGCTGCCCACCAGCACCGAGGCAAAGGGCAGCGCCTGGAGGGCAATCGGCGCCCAACCGGGGAGCTGTGCGCCGAGGAGGTCGGGGCGTTCAACGTCGCCGGGCGCCACCAGCAGCGCGCCCTGCACGCGGCAGGCGTTCGCGGAATGCGCCGCCCACCATGCGCTGAGGATGCAGCCGAGGCTGTGCGCCACGAGCAACACGGGGCCGCCGGCGTCCACCACGGTTTCCTCGAGCCGCGCCGTCCAGTCGCCGCGCAGGGGATGTATCCAGTCGTGCTGCTCCACACGGCGGTAGCCATGCCGGGTCTCCCAGAGGCTCTGCCAGTGGCCGGGGCCCGAATTCTGCCAACCGGGCAGCAGCAGGACGTCGGACGGCTTCATGCGCTGGCGGCTGCTTTGGCGATGGACGGTGCGGTGCCGTGCAGGCTGCGCACGCGCACGACCATCTCCTGCGCAAATTCTTCAAAGGCCAGGCTGCCCTTGGCGGCCGGGTCGAACACCACGCCGGGCAGGCCGTAGCTGGGCGCCTCGGCCAGGCGCACGTTGCGCGGGATCACGGCGTCGAACACCTTGTCGCCAAAATGGCCCTTGAGCTGGTCGCTGACCTGCTGCTGCAACGTAATGCGCGGATCGAACATCACGCGCAACAGGCCGATGATCTGCAGGTCGGTGTTCAGATTCGCGTGCACCTGCCGGATGGTGTTCACCAGGTCCGTCAGTCCTTCGAGCGCAAAGTATTCGCACTGCATGGGAACGATCACACCGTGGGCGCTGCACAGCCCGTTGAGCGTGAGCATGGAGAGCGAGGGCGGGCAGTCGATGAGGACGAAATCGTAGTCCGCGTCCGCCGGGGCCAGCGCGGCCTTGAGCCGCCTCTCGCGCTGCTCGAGCGCCACCAGTTCCACCTCGGCGCCGGCCAGTTCGCGGTTCGCCCCGAGCACGTGGTAGCCGCATTTTTCCGAAAACACCGCCGCCTCTTGCACGGACGCGGATTCGAGCAGCACGTCGTACACCGTCAGCTCCAGCTGGCGCTTGTCCACGCCCGAGCCCATGGTGGCGTTGCCCTGGGGGTCCAGATCGACCATCAGCACGCGCTGGCCGATCCTGGCCAGACCCGCAGCCAGGTTGACGGTGGTGGTGGTCTTGCCAACGCCACCCTTTTGGTTGGCAACGCAAAAAATCTTGGCCATGTGGACGCCGCGGTTATTGTCTTATTCGGAGATGAGCAACTGCCGATCAGAAACACGCCCGTGATTCTTCGCGCATGCGGGGTTGGCGCGCATGCATTCGAATGGTTTTCCCGGAACGACCGCTGTGGCAGGAAGCGCAGCAAAAAAACGAGATGCCGAGTTTACGCTAGCCCGCCTTGTCGGAATCCGTTCCCGTCATCAAACATCAAACGGCGGGTCGCATCCAGACGATGCAGCGCTCGGCATCAAGGCCGGGCACCGCCAGCGGTTCCACGTGAAACACCTGCACGTCGGCGGGCAGGGCCGCGATTTCATCCGCCGGGTGCCGGCCCTTCATGGCCAGCCAAACGCCGTGGGGCTCGGCCAGTGCCGTGCGCGACCAGCGCACGAAGTCGGGCAGCGAGGCAAAAGCGCGGCAGCTGACGAGGTCGAACCGTGCGTTCAGAGCCTCGACCCGCGCGTGCACGCCGTGCACGTTGCGCAGCCCCAGCGTCAGCGCCGCCTGCTGGACAAAGGCCGCCTTCTTGCCCACCGCGTCAACACAGTGCACGGCCACCTCGGGGCAGCAGATGGCGAACACCACGCCGGGCAAGCCGCCGCCGGAGCCCACGTCGAGCAGCCGAACGGTCTCGGGCCGCATGCCCCCCCCTGCCCCGAGACCAGCCGCGTGGACCTGGCGGCGCAGCGGCGCCACCGCCGCCAGGCTGTCGAGCAGATGCTGCGTGAGCATCTCCCCGGGGTCGCGCACCGCCGTCAGGTTGTAGACCGCGTTCCACTTCTGCAGCAGGGCCAGAAAATCCATCAACTGAGCGCGCTGCGCAGCGCTCAGATCCAGCGCCAAGGCCTGGGCGCCCGATTCCAGCCGGGCGCTGAGCGCGTCGCGGCCGGTGTCGGTGGCCGTCATGCCGGCACGTCACTTTTCACCTGGGCGGAGGCCAGTCCGCCGCCCTTCTTCAAATGCACCATCAGCAGGGAGATCGCGGCCGGGGTGACCCCGGTGATGCGTGACGCCTGGCCCAGGGTTTCGGGGCGATGGCGGTTGAGCGCCTGGCGCGCCTCGATGCTCAGCGCCGTGACCAGCATGTAATCCAGATCCGCTGGCAGGCGCAGTTTCTCGAAGTGCGCGGCGCGTTCCACCTCGCCCTTCTGGCGGTCGATATAGCCCGCGTACTTGGCGGCGATCTCCACCTGCTCGAGAACGACTGCGCTCAGCGCGCCCAAGGTTTCACGTGAAACGTCGGCGCAGGCGTACCTGCCACCGTCGAGCGACATGAGGTCGGAGTAGCCCACTCCCGAGCGGCGCAGCAGTTCGAACAGGCTGTATTCATGCCCGATGTGTTTGCCCAAAACCCGTTCGGATTCGGTGGCCGGAAGATTGCGCGGGTTCACCCAGGTGCTCTTGAGGCGTTCCGTTTCGCGCAAAACCGCATCGCGCTTGCGGCCAAACGCGTCCCAGCGCGCATCGTCAACCAGGCCCATGCGGCGCCCGGCCTCGGTCAGCCGCAGGTCGGCATTGTCTTCGCGCAGTTGCAGGCGAAACTCGGCGCGGCTCGTGAACATGCGGTAGGGCTCGCTCACCCCTTTGGTGATCAGGTCGTCGACGAGAACGCCCAGGTAGGCTTGCTCGCGGCCAGGGAGCCAGGCAGCCTCGCCCCGGCATTGCAGCGCGGCGTTGATTCCCGCGAAAAGGCCCTGCGCCGCAGCCTCTTCATAGCCCGTGGTGCCGTTGATCTGCCCGGCAAAGAACAGGCCCCGGATTTGCCTCGTCTCGAAGTTGCTCCTGAGCGCGCACGGGTCAAAGTAGTCGTACTCGATGGCGTAGCCGGGGCGCAGGATATGCGCGTTCTCCAGCCCCGGCAGGCTGCGCACCAGATCGTATTGAACGTCGAACGGCAGGCTGGTGCTGATTCCGTTGGGGTAGACCTCGTGCGTACTCAGGCCCTCGGGCTCAAGGAAGATCTGGTGGCTGTCCTTGTCGGCGAAGCGCTGGACCTTGTCCTCCACGCTGGGGCAGTAGCGCGGGCCCACGCCCTCGATCGTTCCCGTGAACAGGGGGCTGCGGTCGAAGCCGCTGCGAATGATTGCGTGCGTGCGTGCGTTCGTATGGGTGATCCAGCACGGAACCTGCCTGGGATGCATTCGGGCGCTGCCCATGAAGCTGAACACGGGCAGCACGCCCTCGTTCACGCCGCCGGGCATGCCGTCGCCAGGCTGTTCCTCGCATTTGGAAAAATCGATGCTGCGCCCGTCGATGCGCGGGGGCGTTCCCGTCTTCAACCGGCCCTGCGGCAGCTGGAGCTCCTTCAGGCGCGCGCTCAGCGACACGGCGGGCGGGTCCCCGGCCCGGCCCGCGGGGTAGTGCTTCAGGCCCACATGGATCCGGCCGTCGAGAAAAGTGCCGGCCGTGAGCACCACGCTGCGGCTGCGAAAGCGGATTCCCAGCTGCGTCACGGCGCCCACCACCCGGTCGCCCTCGAGCAGCAAATCGTCCACCGCCTGCTGGAACAGCCACAGCTGCGGCTGGTTTTCCAGCATGCGGCGGATCGCGGCCTTGTACAGAACGCGGTCGGCCTGCGCGCGCGTGGCCCGCACGGCGGGACCCTTGGACGCATTCAGGATGCGGAACTGGATTCCGCCCTCGTCCGTGGCCAGCGCCATCGCGCCGCCGAGCGCGTCCACCTCTTTCACCAAATGGCCCTTGCCGATGCCGCCGATGGAGGGGTTGCAGCTCATCTGCCCCAGGGTTTCGATGTTGTGCGTCAGCAGCAGCGTTCCTTGCCCCATGCGCGCAGCGGCCAGCGCGGCCTCGGTGCCGGCGTGGCCGCCGCCGACGACGATCACGTCAAATTCCTGGGGGTACAGCATGCAAACGCTCCGGGGCCGAGGCCGATCAAGAAAAACACCCGGTGTGGGCAGGGCCCCCTACCGGTCCGCCAAGCGGCCTGCGATTTTCCCACTTTGCGCAAGCCCTGTCTGTTCCAGCAGACCGGCGCGATGTTTCACGTGGAACCGAACCCGGCGCAGCGCGCGGCTTCGGCTCACACGCCGCGCGCCCGCTCCGCCCTCAGGTGTTCGCGCAGCTGCGCGAACTCCCCGGCGTCCAGCGCATCGCGCACTTCGCGCATGAGGTTCAGGTAGTAATGCAGGTTGTGCACGGTGGTGAGCATGGGGCCGAGCATTTCGCCGCAGCGGTCCAGGTGGTGCAGGTAGGCACGGCTGAAACCCTCGCGCCCCCCCTGGTCCCAGGACACGCCGGACGGGCCCGCGCAGGCATAGCAGCTGCAACTGCTGTCCAGCGGCTGCTGGTCGGCCCTGTGGCGGGCGTTGCGGATCTTCAGGTCGCCAAAGCGCGTGAACAGCGTGCCGTTGCGTGCATTGCGCGTGGGCATCACGCAGTCGAACATGTCCACGCCCTGGGCCACACCCTCGAGCAGATCCTCGGGCGTTCCCACTCCCATCAGGTAGCGCGGCTTGTGCGCGGGCAGCCGGTGCGGCGTGTGCGCCATGACGCGCAGCATCTCCTCCTTGGGCTCGCCCACGCTCACACCGCCGATGGCGTAGCCGGGAAAGTCCATGGCTACCAGGGCTGCGAGCGATTCGGCGCGCAGGTTCTCGTACATGCCGCCCTGCACGATGCCAAAGAGCGCATTCGGGTTGTTCAGGCGCTGGAACTCCGCCTGGCTGCGCCTGGCCCAGCGCAGGCTCATTTCCATGGACTGGCGCGCCTCGCCCTCGGTCGTCAGCTGCCCCCGGGTCTCGTAGGGGGTGCATTCGTCGAGCTGCATCACGACGTCGCTGCCGAGCACGGTCTGGATCTGCATGCTCAGCTCGGGCGACAGGAAGAGCTTGTCGCCGTTCACCGGACTGGCGAAATGCACGCCCTCCTCGGTGATCCTGCGCATGGCGCCCAGGCTCCACACCTGAAAGCCGCCGGAATCGGTGAGGATGGGTTTGTCCCACTTTTCAAAGCCGTGCAGGCCGCCAAAGCCTTGCAACACGTCGAGCCCGGGGCGCATCCACAGGTGAAAGGTATTTCCCAGAATGATCTGCGCGCCCATTTCATGCAGGCTGCGCGGCGTCACGCCCTTGACGGTGCCATAGGTTCCCACGGGCATGAAGAGCGGCGTCTGCACCACACCATGGCCCAGCGTGAGCGCGCCGCGGCGCGCGTGGCTGGTGGGGTCGGTCTTGAGAAGGTCAAATTGCAGCATGGGGCGCATTCTCCCATTCAGCATGCGGCCCGGATCTGCGCAAGCAGCCTGCCCGTCCGCCGCGCCCCCCGATCTCGTATCAGCGATACACCTCGCGCCGGTTACCGATCCTGACGATCAGGATTCGCAAAGCGCCGTCCTCAATGTGAGCAATTACGCGATAGTCCCCTGCGCGGTACTTCCAGAACTCACCCAAGCGCGAACCCTTAAGGGCTTCCCCCAGACTGCGCGGATTGTCCAGAGGGGCCACGCGCTTACGCAGAAAGGACAGGATGCGCCGGGCAATTTGTGGGTCAAGTTGATCAAGGTTCTTCCGCGCCAGCGCCGAAAGCTCAATCTTCCATGCCATAGCGTTTCATCACTTCCTCGAGCGGTACGGTTTGCGACTTGTCCGCACGAATTGCTTCCAACTCGCGCTCGGCCAAGTACAAGTCCTCCAAGTCGTCGATGTGTTCGCAAATCGCCTCGGTGGCGTAATAGGTCTTGCTGCGCCCGGTCAGCGCGGCCAATTTCTTCAACCGGGCTTCAACGTCATCGGGCAATCGGATTGAGATGGGCATGGCGCGCTTGCGTGGTTTTTAGCGATACAACTATCGCAAACTCCGGGCAAGGATGCAAGCAGTTTGTCCAAACCGCCAGAGGGAGCTGCTGCTCTCCTCGGTGCACCGCATAATCCCCCCTCTGGCCCGCCAGAGTGGCAGGCGCAGCGTCCCGGAGTGCCTGTTTGTGAAAACCGTTTTTGTGCTGAATGGCCCGAACCTGAACCTGCTGGGCCAGCGCGAGCCCGCCGTGTACGGCATGCACACGCTGGCCGACGTGGAAAAGCTGTGCAGCGCCGCCTGCGCGCGCCATGGCTTTGCGCTGCGCTTTCACCAAAGCAACCATGAGGGCGCGCTGCTGGACTGGATCCACGAAGCCGGCCGCGTGCACGCCGCGGGCGATCTCGCCGGCGTGGTGATGAACGCCGGCGCCTACACCCATACCAGCGTGGCGCTGCACGATGCCATAAAGGGCACGGGCGTGACGCTGATCGAACTGCACATCAGCAACGTGCATGCGCGCGAGTCGTTCCGCCAGCATTCCTGCATGGCTGCGGCGGCCCGGGCCGTGATGTGCGGCTTTGGTGTGCCGGGCTACGGCCTGGCCATCGACGGCCTGGCGCAGTTGCAGCCTGCGGCCTGACGCGCCGGCCCCGCTTCCCGCGGGCAGAAAGCAGCCATGACCCCGTTGCCGCCCCTGCAGGTGTCCGAGGAAGAAGTCGAAATCAGCGCCATGCGCGCGCAGGGCGCGGGTGGGCAGAACGTCAACAAGGTCTCCAGCGCGGTGCATCTGCGCTTCGACGTGGCCGCGTCTTCGTTGCCGGACGACGTGAAGCAACGCCTGCTGGCCCTGCGCGACACGCGCATCACGCAAGAGGGCGTAGTCGTCATCAAGGCCCAGCGGTACCGCAGCCAGGAGCAAAACCGCGCCGATGCGCTGGAGCGCCTGAACGCACTGGTCGGCCGCGTGGCCCGCCCCCCGCGCGTGCGCCGCGCCACCCGGCCCAGCTACGAATCCAGGCGGCGGCGGCTGGAGCGCAAAACGCAGCGCGGCGAGACCAAGGCGCTGCGGGGCAGGGTGCGCGACGGGTCGGCAGGCTGATTACATGCCCGCGTAGTTCGGACCGCCGCCGCCCTCGGGCGCCACCCAGACGATGTTCTGCGTGGGGTCCTTGATGTCGCAGGTCTTGCAGTGCACGCAATTTTGCGCGTTGATTTGCAGGCGCTGCGCGTCGCCGCCCCGGGCCGTGTCGGGGACGAACTCGTAGACCCCCGCGGGACAGTAGCGCGCCTCGGGGCCGGCGTATTCCGCCAGGTTGACACGGACCGGAACGCTCGCGTCCTTGAGCGTCAGGTGCACGGGCTGGTTCTCTTCGTGGTGGGTGTTGCTGATGAACACGCTCGAGAGGCGGTCGAAGGTCAGCTTGCCGTCGGGCTTGGGGTAGGCGATGGGCTGGCATTCGGCGGCGGGCCTGAGGCAGGCGTGGTCGGGCTTGTCGCGGTGCAGCGTCCAGGGGATATGGCCGCGCAGCACGAACTGCTCGAAGCCGTTCATCAGCGTGGCCGTGGTCAGGCCGTACTTGAACCAGTTTTTGAAATTGCGGTCCTTGTTCAGCTCGGTGTGCAACCAGCTCTTCCCGAAGGCCTCGGGGTAGGCGCCGAGCTCGTCGTGTTGGCGGCCCGCTGCGATGGCGTCGTACGCGGCCTGCGCGGCCAGCATGCCGGTCTTGATCGCGGCGTGGCTGCCCTTGATGCGCCCGACGTTCAGATAACCGGCGTCGCAGCCCACGAGCGCGCCGCCCGGGAAGATGGTCTTGGGCAGGGCGTCGATTCCGCTGGCGTTGATGGCGCGCGCGCCGTATGCCAAACGCTTGGCCGTGATCTCGCCGTTTTCGTTTTCAAAGTAGTAGCGGATGCTGGGATGCGTCTTCCAGCGCTGGAATTCCTCGAACGGGTCGAGGTAGGGGTTGCGGTAGCCCAGGCCGGTGACGAAACCGACGGCCAGCTTGCGCTCTGGCAGGTGGTAGAGGAAGGCGCCGCCGTAGGTGTCGCTCTTCAGGGGCCAGCCGGCGGTGTGCATCACGAAGCCGGGTTGGTGGCGCCCGGGGTCGATCTCCCACAGCTCCTTGACGCCAATGCCGAAGCTCTGCGGGTCACGCCCCTGGTCGAGCCCGTAGCGCGCGATCAGCTGGCGGCCCAGGTGGCCGCGCGCGCCCTCGGCGAACACGGTGTACTTGCCCAGCAGTTCCATGCCGAGCTGGAAGTTCGCTCCGGGCACGCCGTCCCTGCCCAGCCCCAGGTTGCCGGTGGCAACGCCCTTGACGCAGCCGTCGTCGCCGTAGAGCACTTCGGCGGCAGCGAAGCCGGGGAAGATTTCCACGCCCAGGGCCTCG
The DNA here is from genome assembly GCF_026127385.1 of Verminephrobacter aporrectodeae subsp. tuberculatae. Classification (NCBI taxonomy): domain Bacteria; kingdom Pseudomonadati; phylum Pseudomonadota; class Betaproteobacteria; order Burkholderiales; family Comamonadaceae; genus Verminephrobacter; species Verminephrobacter aporrectodeae. The sequence continues at coordinate 729,739 of NZ_QZCX01000001.1, read as the reverse complement.
GCCTGCGCGGCGAGCCAGCGCGTGACCGCGCCCAGACTCACGACGAAGTTGCCATGGTTGCGCGCAAACGGCGGCAGGAACATGTTCGGAACGCGAAAGCCCGATGTCTCGCCCAGGAAGACGTAGGCGTCGTCGGTCACGGGCTGGTCCAAGGGGGCGCCGCGTTCTTTCCAGTCGGGGATCAACTCGGTCAGCGCCCGGGGATCCATGACCGCGCCCGAGAGGACGTGCGCACCGGGCTCGGAGCCCTTTTCCAGCACCACCACCGAGACGTCCTGCGCTTTTTCGGCGGCCAGCTGCTTGAGCCGGATGGCCGTGGAAAGGCCGGCCGGGCCGCCGCCCACGACCACCACGTCGTATTCCATCGATTCGCGGGGACCATGCTGGGCGAGGATTTCATCGGGGGTCATGGGCTTGTACTCGGGCGTCTGATAATCGGTTGATTTTCCGCGGCGTGGGGCGCAATGCCCTGTCCGGCTGGCGACCGATTGTATTCATGGAGGACGGGTAATCGAACGACCGTTCTATTTTCATCAGCAGGGGGAAGGGAGAACTTCAATGGCATACAGCATCGACTTGTCCGGCCGCGTGGCCTTCATCACGGGCGCCTCCGGCGGACTGGGCGCGCAGTTTGCCCGCACGCTGGCCCGCGCGGGTGCGGGTGTGGTGCTGGCCAGCCGCCGCGTGGACAAGCTCAAGGAGTTGCGCGCGCGCATCGAGGGCGACGGCGGTGACGCGCATGCGATCGAACTCGACGTGACCGACCTTGATTCCATCCGGTCCGCCGTGGCGCACGCCGAAACCGAGATGGGGTCGATCGACATCCTGGTGAACAACTCGGGAGTGGGCATCACCCAGCGCATACAGGACCTGACCCCCGAGGACTACGACTTCATTTTCGACACCAACGTCAAGGGCGCGTTCTTCGTCGCGCAAGAGGTGGGCAAGCGCATGCTCGCGCGCTCCTGCGGGGCTGCGCCGGGCAGCTTCACGGGCGGGCGCATCATCAACATCGCGTCCATGGCGGGCCTGAAGGTGCTGCCGCAGATCGGCGCCTACTGCATGAGCAAGGCGGCGGTGGTGCAGATGACCCGGGCCATGGCCATCGAGTGGGGCCGCTTCGGAATCAACGTCAACGCCATCTGCCCCGGCTACATCGATACGGAAATCAACCACCACCACTGGCAGACGGAGCAGGGCCGCAAGCTGATGGCGATGCTGCCGCGCAAGCGCGTGGGCAGCCCCGAGGACCTGGATGCGCTGCTGATCATGCTCGCCAGCGACCAGAGCCATTTCATCAACGGCGCCGTGATCGCGGCGGATGACGGCTTCGCCGTCTGAGCGCGCAGCCGCCAAGGCCGACGAACAGGGTCTGCGCCAGCGAGCCTACACCGACACCCCGCCAGGCCGGGCCAGCATGCTGCCCGGCCGCGGGTGCGAGTGCAGGTGGCCGGGCGCCGCCGCAGGGCCTGGCGCATGCTGGCCCGGGCGCAGCGCCTACGCTGCCAGGCGAAACTGCCGCACCACCTGCGCCAGGCGGGCCGCCTGTTCGCGCAGGGACTCGGCCGCGGCGGCCGACTCCTGCACCAAGGCGGCGTTCTGCTGGGTCATGCGGTCGATTTCGCCCACCGACTGATTCACCTGGCCTATGCCGGCGGACTGCGCGGACGCCGCCGCCGTGATCTGGCCAATGATTTCGTTGACCCGCTGCACGCTGGCCACGATCTCCTGCATCGCTGTGCCCGCGTCTTCCACATGGCGCACGCCGCCGTCCACGGCGCTCACGCTGCGACCGATGAGGGCCTTGATGTCGTTCGCGGCAGTGGCCGAGCGCTGCGCCAGGCTGCGCACCTCGCTCGCCACCACGGCGAAGCCACGCCCCTGCTCGCCGGCGCGCGCGGCCTCCACCGCGGCGTTGAGCGCCAGGATGTTGGTCTGGAAAGCGATCGAGTCGATCAGGCCGATGATGTCGCCGATCTCGCGGCTCGACGCCGAGATCTCGCGCATGCTGACCACGGCCTGCGCTATCACCGCGCCGCCGCGCGTGGCCGTATCCGACGCCGAAGTCGCCAGCTGGTGCGCCATGCGCGACGAGGACGCGGTCTGCTGCACGGTGGACGTGAGCTGCGACAGCGAGGTCGCCGCCTCCTGCGCATGGCCGGCCGTCTGTTCCGTGCGCTGCGACAGATCCTGGTTTCCTGCGGCGATCTCCTGGCTGGCGCTGGCAACGCTGCCGCTGGCGTCGCGCACCTGCGCCACCAGCGTCCCCAGGCCCTGCTGCATGTCGCGCAGGGCGCGCTGCAGGTCGGCCACCTCATCGCGCTCATCGGCCGCGATGCGCTGCGCAAGGTTCCCGCCGGCAATGGCCTGCGCCATCGCGCACGCGTCCTCCAGCGGACGGCAGATGGAGCGCATGTTCATCAGCGTGGTGGGCACCACCATCACCACCGTGACCAAGACCAAGAGCGCGAAAAGCCAGTTCGTCTGGCTCGATACCGCGCCCTGCTGCTGCACCGACCTGGCGACCTCGCTGCGCAGCACGGCGTCGAGCTCGCCCATCGACCGGCCCGCCAGATCGAACTCGGCCACCGCCTTGGTGCTCATGTGGTTCGCAATGGTCGCCGTGTCGTAGCCGCTGGCCTCGAGCTGGCGGATCACGGGAGCAAACAGGTCGCGGTAGCTGTCGAGCCTGGTGATGATGCTGCGCAGCACGGGATTGTCCGAATCTTCTTCGCCCTCCAGGAACTTGTCGGCAATCTTGCGCGCCTGCTCCAGGCTGGCCTGCCACTTGGCGTGCGCGGCCTTCACGGCCTCGGGCTTTTCGTAGCCGATGATCATGTCCTTCTCGTGCTGGCGGATCGCTCCCATCTCGCCCTGCAGCGCGGCCATGTCGGCCATTTTGGCAATGGTGTGCGCCATGAAATCTTCGCTCATGGCGTGGATGCGGAACATTCCCAGCATGCCTGCGCCACCCAGCAGGCTCAGCAGGCCCAGAACCACGGCAATGGCCCCGAGCATGCGCAACCGAATCGTGAACCGCCGCATGAACGAGAAGAGATTCATGGTTCGTCTTCCTTGAAAACAGGGGGTGCGCCGACGCCGTGCACGCCGCGGCCGCCCTGCCCCAACCCTCCCTGGTTTTCAGCAAGGCGCCGCAGTTTGCCAGACAACACCGGCCGCCCTGTACGCATTTGTCACATGCGCCGCGGCTCAGAACGGGGCCGAATCCGGGCTCCCGTCCACCGGCGCGGGCCCGGCCGCCGCCTCGGCCACGCCCGCCTGCGCTTCGCCGCCCAAGGCCTCGATCAGATCGGGGATCAGCTGCGCCAGCTCGCCCGTGGCAAGCGCCACGTCGGTGTCAAAACCGCGATCGTCGGCCTTGCCGCCATCGAACACCGGGTCCAGGAACTCCAGCTTCCTGAGCTGCAAGCCTTCGGTGAGCAGGAAGGAGACGCGGTCGTTCCACGTGAGCGCAAGCCGGGTCGGCAGCTTGCCGGCGGCGATATGCGCCTGCACCTCTTCGATATCGAGCCGATGGCGGGCGTAGCGCACCACGGAATTCTCCTCGTCGGCGCTCTTGAGCTCGCATTCGCGGTCCACGCTGAAACCCGCGGGCGGCTCCTGCGCTCCGAGCCAGTGCGACATCGCGGCCTGCGGGCTGGTCCGGGTGTCGAGCAACGCCACCGACAGGCCGGGAAGCGATTCGACCAGCAGGGTCACGACCTCGTCGGCGCAGCTCTGGCTGGAGGTGTCGAGCAGCAACAGGCGGGACGCGGTATCCATCCACACCCACACCGCCGTCTGCTTGGTGAACGCCATGGGCAGCAAATCCAGCCGGGTCTCGTCCTTGAGATCCCGGCTCTCCCTCTTGCCCGGCTTGCGGCCGGTTTCGCGCTCGATGCGCTCGGCCTTTTCCTTCACCTTGCGGGCCAGCACCGGGCCCGGAACGGCCTTGGCCTCGAGCATGCAGCGCACGATCCACTGCCCCGCGACCGATTCCGCCAACGGCCCATGCGCCTCGCCCCGGGGCGCAACCCAGCCCAGGGACTTCTCCTGCGTGGCGCCGCACTCCATGAACGGCGCCTTCGCCAGGGCCTCTTCCAGCTGCGTCCATTCCACCTGCGATTGCGGCGCAATGCGGTACAGGAGCACGTTCTTGAACATGAAAAAACCTTTCCTTTTGTTGGGGGCCTCGTCGCTTGCCCGACGGACACGAAACCCGCGATTGTCGACGCAGGCCAGCAGATGCCCGAAACCCGGGAGCGCTTTCTTTTTGCTGGCTGATGGCGCATCCAGCGCCGCGCGACGCTTTCCGTCTCCGCCAGCGTGGCCGCAGCCCTGCGGCAGGCGAGCGTGGACAAACCTGGGAATAGTTCTGGCACAACTCGGTGGTTATCCACAGAAAAAGACCCGGCGCCCAAGTTGTTGTCTCTGCACTTCGCCCATTGCGCGCGTCACCCCACAGGCTTTGGCGCTGCGCAAACCCGCACCAGCACTGGGGAAACAAGGCTTGTCCACAGAAAACGGCAGGGCCTACTACTACTGCTATTTATAAATAAAGAAAGTAGAAGAACAAGCAAAACCCGAAAACCGGGGCGTCGGGATGACGGCGCGGAGGATGGGCATGGGCGGGCTCGCTCAGGGCCGCCGGAACGACGCGTTCTGCCGCGCCCAGTAACGCGCTTGCAGGAGGTCCAGGCGCACCCTGCCGCCGCTGGACGGCGCGTGCACGAAGCGCCCCTGGCCCACGTAGATGCCGGCATGCGAGGGCACGGGTCCGGTGCCGAACAGCACCAGGTCCCCCGCGCGCAGTTCGCTGCCGGAGACGGGTTCGCCCCAGCCGCTGAGTTGCGCCACGGTGCGCGGTGGCGCCGTGCCCATGCGGCTGCGGTACACGTAGCCAATCAGCCCGCTGCAATCAAAGCCTGAATCGGGCGTGTTGCCGCCATGGCGGTAGGGCGTTCCCACGAGGCCCAGCGCGTGGATGGCGATGTCGCTCGCCTGCGCCTGCGACAACGGCGTGTAAACCGGGGCCCGGTGCACCGAGGGGGGCGCCGGGGTGCTGCAGCCGCCCAATGCCAGCAGGGCCGCCGCGCAGGTCAGGCAGTGGAATGCGCGCATGGTCCCCGAGGGTAGCGCATGGGCGGCAGCGGCCTCATGCCGCCCTGGCCGCTGGTGCAGACCGGCGCCGCTGCATGAGCCGGTTGGCCGCGTTCACGAGGGCCTGCACCGAGGCCGTCACGCTGCAATGGCTGGCGCCAGCGCCAAAGGTGGATCCGGCCACGCCCTCCAGGGCGGCCTCCACGATGACCATGGTCTGGACGCCGGCGGCACGCTCCTCGCAGTGGTCCACGCGCAGCGGCAGGCCCAGCGCGTCCACCGTGGCGGCGACGGGGCCGCAGCCCTGGCCGCGCAGGCGTTCGCGGGCGCCGCCGATGCTGACGTCGAGCTCCATGCCCTGCCCGTCTGCGCCCGGCCGGTGGCTATGGCAAACGATGGCCGGTTGCGCGGGGGCCTGCAGGTAAGTGGCCCGGAAGAGCTCCCACAGCGCGTCGCCGCCCATCTCGGTCTCGCTCGCGTCGGTCTGGCGCTGCACCAGCGCGCTGAACTCCACTTGCATGCGCCGGGGCATCACCACGCCGTACCCGCGCTCGAGCAGGAACGCGATGCCGCCCTTGCCCGACTGGCTGTTCACCCGGATCACGCCGTCATACGTGCGCCCCAGGTCGGCGGGGTCTATGGGCAGGTAGGGCACGGCCCACGCGGCGTCCGGGTCCTGCGCGGCAAGGCCCTTCCTGATCGCGTCCTGGTGCGACCCGGAAAAGGCCGTGAACACCAGATCGCCGGCGTAGGGGTGGCGCGGGTGCACGGGCAACGCGGTACATTCCTCGGCCACGCGGGCCACGGCGGTGATGTCCGAAAAGTCCAGGCCCGGAGACACACCCTGGGTGTACAGGTTCAGCGCCAGCGTCACGATGTCCACATTGCCGCAGCGCTCGCCGTTGCCGAACAGGCAGCCTTCGATGCGCTGTGCGCCGGCCATCATGGCCAGCTCGGCCGCGGCCACACCCGTCCCGCGGTCGTTGTGCGGGTGCACCGAGAGCAGCACGTGCTCGCGCGGCGAAAGGCGCCGGTGCATCCACTCGATCTGGTCGGCAAACACGTTGGGCGTGGCGTTCTCCACGGTGCTGGGCAGGTTGATGATGATGTGCCGGTCGGGCCCCGTGCCCCAGGCGGAGATGGCCGTCTGACAGGCGCGCAGCGAGACGTCGGGCTCGGTGGCGCTGAAGGTCTCGGGCGAGTATTGCAGCGTCCACCGGGTCGCAGGCTGCGCGTCGGTGAGCTGTCTGAGGTAGCCCACGTGGTGGCGGATGAGCTGCAGCATCTGCGCCACGTTCATGCCGAACACGGTGCGCCGCCACGCGGGTGCGGTGGCGTTGTACAGGTGCACGATGGCGTGGCGCGCACCCCGCACGGCTTGCACGGTGCGCGCAATCAGGTCCTCGCGCAGCTGGGTGATGACCATGATGCGCACGTCGTCGGGGATCAGGTCGTCATCGACGAGGTGGCGCACGCAGTCGAAATCGGTCTGCGACGCGGCCGGAAAGCCGACCTCGATCTCCTTGAAACCGATGCGCACCAGTTCATGAAAAAGGCGCAGCTTGCGCTCGCAGTTCATCGGCTCGAACAACGCCTGGTTGCCGTCGCGCAGGTCGGTGGAGAGCCACACGGGCGCGCGGCTGATGCTGCGCGACGGCCATTGGCGATCGGTCAATGCCACGGGGGCGATGGGCTGGTATTTGGTAGCGGGGTTGGCAATCATGAGGGGCTCCACGAACGGTGTGTGCGTCGCGCGTTGCGCTGTGCACCGGGCTGGTCAAACGAAAAACGGATGACGTCCCCTGCAGCCCTTTGCTGGTGTGCAAAGGCTGGTTCGTGGGCCGGGGTCAGGGGGATGTCAGGTGTTGCGCCGAACGGCAACACGGGAGGGCGCAGGCAGACCCCGGCCGGGTACTAGACCTGGCCGTAGGGTGGACGGGAGCATGCTGCGCAACATGCCCTGAAATCTAGCACAGGAGCGCAGAAAGAAGAAAGCCCCAGCCGCGTCCACCGTGGTATTTCCAACGAGGCAGGTCCCGCTGTCTGCGCCGCACAACTCACGCAGCTGGTTTTCCGCTGGCGGAGCCGCTGCCCGTTGCGGGCAACGCGAGCGCGCCAAGCACCATGCGCACGATCAGTTCCTCGGCCTTTTCGTAGTCTCTTCCGGTCAGCGCCGGTTTGCCCAGCAGGGGCGCGAACTGCGCTTCCTGCTCGGCGTAGGCCTGCGTCACGGACCAGATGATGAACATCAGGTGCCTGAAGTCCACCTTCGCGATGCGCTGCGCACGTGCCCAGCGCTCAAAGTGGCGGACTCCCGAATCGAGCAGCGGCGCGACGCGCCCGGTGATCGCCTTGGCGTAGCGTGGCGCGCCGGCAATCATCTCCTTGCTGAATACCTTGACCCCCTGGGGGCGCGTGCGCGAGTAATGCAGCTTGGCGCGGATGTAGCGGCGCAGCGCCTGCTGCGGGTCGTCGCTGTGCGCGAGCTCCTGCATTCCGGCCAGCCACTCGGTGAGCACGTCGTCGAGCACGCGCTGGTAGAGCGCCTCCTTGCCGGGAAAGTAGTACAGCAGGTTGTGCCGGCTGATGCCGATGGCCGCCGCAATGCTCTCCAGCGACGCGCCCTCGAAGCCGAATTGTGCGAAGTGGTTCTCCGCCTCGGCGAGGATTGCCTGCTCCTTGAGCAGGCGGGAGGCCGTCGGGGCTCGGGCTGGGTGCGCATCTTTCATGGTGCAACCATAGTGGAATAAGCCGGGCGCGAAAACCGGCGCACAAGGGGTTCGCAGGCGGCGCGGGAGCGCGAATCGGCTGATTGGGGTTTTCCCTAGGGATTTTACCAATTGGTAAATTTTTTCAGCCGGGTAGACTGCCCGGCTCGCTATGGTGAGGACCACGATGAAACCTCCAAAACAGAAGGGCGCAGGCAGCACCCGGGCGGGCATTTGTGCGCGTGCAGATGCGCCCCCGCTGGCCCGGTGCCCCACTTTGAACCCCGCTGAGGAAACCCGATGGACGCGCCCGCAAGCCGCGCCTGCGGAATTCGTTCCGGGCGCCTGAGTCCGGCCGACTGCGCCGCCAACTTCGGCGACGTCCACGCGCCGCTGACCCGGCCGCAGGCGCTGATCGAGGCCGAGCGCTGCTACTACTGCCACGACGCGCCGTGCACCACGGCGTGCCCCACGGGGATCGACGTTCCCTCGTTCATCCAGCGCATTGCGCAGGGCAATGAGCGCGGCGCGGCGCGCGCCATTTTGCAGGCCAATCCGCTGGGCGGAATCTGCGCCCGGGTATGCCCGACCGAGGTGCTGTGCGAGCAGGTCTGTGTGCGCAACACCCACGGGGACAAGCCGGTGGAGATCGGCGCCCTGCAGCGCTACGCCACCGACGCCTTGTTCGCCAAGCCGGGCGCGCCCCTGTTTCAGCGCGCGGCGTCCACGGGCCGGCGCGTGGCGGTGGTGGGCGCCGGGCCCGCGGGGCTGGCCTGCGCGCATGGTCTGGCCCTGCGCGGCCATGCGGTGGTGCTGTTCGAGGCGCGTCCCAAGCTGGGCGGCCTGAATGAGTATGGCCTGGCCCGCTACAAGACGCCGCATGACTTCGCGCAAAAGGAGGTTGCGTGGCTGCTGTCGGTCGGTGGCATCGCGGTGCGCACCGGCCAGCAGCTGGGGCGCGACATCGCGCTCGACGGTCTGCTGGGCGCGTACGACGCGGTGTTCCTGGGGCTCGGGCTGTCGGGCGTGAACGCGCTGGGGATTGCCGAGCCCACGGCCACGGGACTGCGCAATGCGGTGGACTTCATCGCCGAGTTGCGCCAGAGCAGCGACCTGGCCAGCCTGCCGGTGGGGCGCCGGGTGGTGGTGGTTGGCGGCGGCATGACGGCGGTGGACGCCGCCGTGCAGTCGCGCAAGCTCGGCGCGCAGGAGGTGAGCATCGTCTATCGCCGCGGCGCCGAAGGCATGTCGGCGTCGCGCGTGGAGCAGGACTGGGCGCAGACCCATGGCGTGAAAATCCACCACTGGGCGGCCCCCAAGGAATTGCTCTGCGCGGACGGTGCGGTCAAGGGCATGCGCTTCGCCGCCACGGCGCTCGATGCTGCGGGCCAGCTGGTGGAGACCGGCGAGTGCTTCACGCTCGACGCCGACATGCTCCTCAAGGCCATTGGCCAGACCTATGTGGCCGAGCCAGCGGGCCAGGCGATTGCGCTGGCGGGCGGGCGCATCGCCACGGACGCGATGGGCCGCACCAGCCTGGCCCGTGTCTGGGCCGGCGGCGACTGCCGCGCGGGCGGGCGCGACCTGACCGTGGAAGCCGTGGAGCACGGCAAGCGGGCCGCGGTCTCCATGCACGAGGCGCTCCTGGCCTGAGCGGCGCCAGCCGCCGCAGCGCATTCACGGCAATTCACGGGAGCATCGCATGGCCGATATCCGCAGCAATTTTCTGGGCATCAGAAGCCCCAACCCCTTCTGGCTCGCGTCCGCACCGCCGACCGACAAGGAGATCAACGTCACGCGCGCCTTCGAGGCGGGCTGGGGCGGCGTGGTCTGGAAGACGCTGGGCGAGGACCCGCCCATCGTCAACGTCAACGGCCCGCGCTACGCGACGCTCATGGCGCAGGACCGGCGCGTGATCGGCCTGAACAACATCGAGCTCATCACCGACCGGCCGCTGCACACCAACCTGCAAGAGATCCGGCGCGTCAAACGCAGCTGGCCCGACCGCGCGCTGCTCGTTTCCTTGATGGTTCCGTGCGAGGAGCAGAGCTGGAGGCGCATCCTGGCGCAGGTCGAGGACACGGGCGCCGACGGCGTCGAGCTCAACTTCGGCTGCCCGCACGGCATGAGCGAGCGCGGCATGGGTTCCGCCGTGGGCCAAGTGCCGGAGTACATCCGGATGGTCACGGCCTGGTGCAAGCACCACAGCCGGCTGCCCGTGGTCGTCAAGCTCACGCCGAACGTCACCGACGTGCGCCTGCCCGCGCGCGCTGCCCGGGCGGGCGGGGCCGACGCGGTGTCGCTCATCAACACCATCAACTCCGTGATGGGGGTGGACCTGGATCGCATGGTGATGCTCCCGAGTACCGCTGGCCAGGGCTCGCACGGCGGCTACTGCGGCCCGGCCGTGAAGCCGATTGCGCTGAACATGGTGGCCGAGATCGCGCGCGACGCGCGGACCGCGGACCTGCCCCTGAGCGGCATTGGCGGCGTCGGCAACTGGCGCGACGCGGCCGAGTACATTGCGCTCGGCTGCGGCACGGTGCAGGTGTGCACTGCGGCCATGGTGTACGGCTTTCGGATCGTGCAGGACATGTGCGACGGGCTGTCGAACTTCATGGACGAGCAGGGCTACGCGACGCTGGACGACTTCCGGGGCCGGGCCCTTGCGTCCGTCCGGGACTGGCAGAGCCTGGACCTCGGGCACGTGGAAAAAGCGCTCATCGATCAGGACGCCTGCATCCGCTGTGGCCGCTGCCACGTGGTGTGCGAAGACACCGCACACCAGGCGATCACGGCCATGGTCGACGGGGTGCGCCGCTTCCAGGTGAAGGAAGAGGAATGCGTGGGCTGCAACCTGTGCGCGTCGATCTGCCCGGTGCCCGGGTGCATCAGCATGCGCGCGCTGCAACCGGGCGAAGTCGATGCGCGCACCGGAATCCGGGTCACGGGCGAATACGCGAACTGGACGACGCATCCGAACAACCCGCAGCGCCCGCCGCCCGCGGCCGCGCCGGCCATGGCCTGAGGCGCGCGCCGCACCGGAGATGCATGCAAACAGATCATGCCGAGGCACGCGCCGCGCCGCCGCAGCGCCTGCCGCACGGCATTTTCGGGTGCGATTCTTGCGCGCCCGCTCGTGTCCGCCGTCTGCCCAAGCGCCGGGGCGCCGGGCCAGACGGCACCCTACACTGTCTTTCACAGGAGTCGCAATATGACAAACAGTACCGGCAGCGCCGCCCACGTGGCGCGGCCCCTTCCCGGCGCGGCATCGGACGCGCTCGCGAACGATGATTTGCTCCCCACCACGCCCGCGCAGCGGCGCTGGGCCTGGAGAGACTTTGCCGCGCTCTGGGTGGGCATGGTGGTCTGCGTTCCCACCTACACCATGGCCAGCTCCATGCTCGACCAGGGCTTTACCTGGCAGATGGCGGTGTGGCTGGTGTTCCTGGCGAACTGCATCGTGCTCGTTCCCATGCTGCTCATCGGGAGCGTGGGGCCCCGGTACGGCGTGCCGTTTCCGGTGCTCGCGCGCGCGTCGTTTGGCGTCCAGGGTGCGAACCTGCCCGCGGTGCTGCGCGGCCTGGTGGCCTGCGGCTGGTTTTCCATCAACTGCTACTTCGGTGCGCTCGCGCTGCATGGCTTTTTGAACGTCCTGGGAATGGGCCTGGTGGGACCGACCGAGGGGCAGACCATCAGCAACTCGCAGTTCGCATGCTTTCTGGCGTTCTGGGCCGTGCATATCTGGTTCATCTGGAAGGGGCCGGAATCCATCCGCAAGCTCGAAGTGGTCGCCGCGCCGCTGATGATCGCTGCGTCCCTCGCTCTGGTGGTCGTGCTGCTGGTGCGGGTGCCTCCGGGCCAGCTCTTCAACCTGCCCCCGAAGGTGGTCGAGGGGGGCCCCAGAACCTGGGCCGCGCTCACCGGCCTGGTGGGCTTTTGGGCCACGCTGGCGCTGAATATCCCGGACTTCACGCGCTTTGCCCGGTCGCAAAAGGACCAGATTCTGGGCCAGGCCATCGGCTTGCCGATCCCCATGGCGCTGTTCTCCATGGTCGGCGTGATCGGGTTTTCGGCGTCGGCCATTTTGTACGGCAAGGCGCAGCTGTTCCCCGACGGCCTGCTGACGCAAATGGGCAGCTTCGCGGCGGGCCTGGGCCTGCTCGTGATCCTGCTGGCCAACCTGACCACCAACGTGGCCGCCAACCTGGTGTCGCCTTCGTATGACTTCAGCCAGGTGGCGCCCGCGAAGATCAGCTTTCGCGCCGGGGGCCTGATCGCTGCGTTCATCGGCCTGCTGTTCATGCCCTGGAAGCTGCTGGCCACCTCGGGTGACTACCTGTTTACTTGGCTCGGCGGTTATGGAACGCTGCTGGGCGCGATCGCCGGCATTTTGCTGGTGGACTATTACCTGGTGCGCAAAGGGGAGCTCAAGGTGGACGACCTCTACCGCCGCGGCGGCGAGTACGAGTACTGCGACGGCTGGAACCCGCGGGCGCTGGTCGCCTTCGGCCTGGGCGTGCTGCCCTGCCTGCCAGGCTATCTGGCGGTGTCGGGAGCCATCGACAAGGCGGCGCTGCCCGGTCTGCTGCTCGGCCTGTTCGACTTTGGCTGGTTCTTCAGCCTGGCCGTGGCCGGCACCTGCTATTACTACCTGAGCACCAGAAAGAAATGATTCCCCCATTCCCATATCCCCATCCCGGAAGGAGTCCCCCATGAGCCAGGCCCTTGTGATCCGCGGTGGCACCGTGGTCAACGCCGACCGCGAACAGCGCGCCGACGTGCTGTGCGTGGACGGCCGCATCGTGGCGGTTGGCGAAACCGCAGCGCAGCATGCTCCTGCCGGGGCGCAGACCCTGGACGCCGGCGGGCAGTACGTGCTGCCCGGGGGCATAGACCCCCATACCCATATGCAGCTGCCGTTCATGGGCACGGTGACCGCGGACGATTTCTTCAGCGGCACGGCAGCCGGCCTGGCCGGCGGCACGACGAGCATCATCGATTTCGTCATCCCCGACCCGCAGGAGCCGGTGCTGGACGCCTACCGCAAATGGCGCGGCTGGGCCGAGAAGTCTGCGGCCGACTACGGTTTCCACGTGGCCATCACCTGGTGGAGCGAGCAGGTGCACGCCGACATGGGAACACTGGTGCAGCAAGAGGGCGTGAACAGCTTCAAGCATTTCATGGCCTACAAGAACGCCATCATGTGCGACGACGAAACGCTGGTGCGCAGCTTCCTGCGCGCGCTGGAACTGGGCGCCATGCCCACGGTGCACGCGGAAAACGGCGAGCTGGTCTGCCTGTTGCAGCAGGAAGTGGCGCGCATGGGAATCACCGGCCCCGAGGGCCACCCGCTGTCGCGCCCGCCCATGGTCGAGGCCGAGGCGACGAACCGCGCGATCGCAATCGCCGACGTGCTGGGCGTTCCCGTCTACGTGGTGCACGTGAGCTGCATGGAGGCCGCCGAAGCCATTGCCCGCGCCCGTGCGCGCGGCCAGCGCGTGTACGGCGAGGTGCTGGCCGGGCATTTGCTGGTTGACGACAGCGTGTACCGCGACCCGGACTTCGCGCGGGCCGCCGCGCATGTGATGAGCCCGCCGTTTCGCCCCAAGATCCACCAGGAGGCGTTATGGCGCGGCCTGCAGTCGGGCCAGCTGCACACCACGGCGACGGACCATTGCGTCTTCTGCGCCGCGCAAAAGGCCATGGGCAAACAGAACTTCGCCCAGATTCCGAACGGCACCGGCGGCGTGGAGGAACGCATGGCCGTGATCTGGGATGCGGGCGTGAACACCGGGCGCCTCACGCCCAGCGAGTTCGTCGCCATCACCTCGGCGAACGCCGCGAGCCTGTTCAACATCTACCCGCGCAAGGGCTTTATCGGCGAGGGCGCCGACGCCGACCTGGTGCTATGGGACCCGCAAGGCAGCAAGACCTTCTCGGCCAAGACCCAGCGCAGCAAGGGCGACTTCAACCTCTTCGAAGGCCGCAGTGTGCGCGGCATTGCGAGCCACACCGTGAGCCAGGGGCGGGTGGTGTACGCCAACGGCGAGCTGCGCGCCGAGCCGGGCCGGGGCCGCTACGTCGAGCGCCCGGCGTTTGGCGCCCCCTTCCAGGCGCTGCAAAAACGTGCGCGGGACCTGGCCCCGACCGCGGTCGTGCGCTGATTCACGGATTCATTCATGTATCAGGAGAACGGCATGGACACCCCCACCACAACCGATATCGACAAGCTGCGCGTCAACGGCGAGCGCTTATGGGCATCGCTCATGGAACTGGCGCAGATCGGCGCCACGCCCAAGGGCGGCGTGTGCCGTCTGGCCCTCACCGACCTGGACCGGCAAGGACGCGACCTGGTCACGCGCTGGGCGCGCGAGGCCGGAATGGGCGTGACCATCGACAAGATCGGCAACGGCTTCATGCGCCGCGCGGGGCGCAACAACCAGCTGCCACCGATCATGACCGGCAGCCATATCGACACCCAACCCACGGGCGGCAAGTTCGATGGCAACTACGGCGTGCTCGCGGGGATCGAGGTGGTGCGCACGCTCAACGCGCATGGCATCGAGACCGAAGCCCCGATCGAAGTGGCTTTCTGGACCAACGAAGAGGGCTCGCGCTTCGTCCCGGTGATGATGGGCTCCGGCGTGTTCGCCAAGGCCTTCACGCTGGAGCACGCGTACGCGGCCACCGACACCGAGGGCAGGACCGTGCGCGGCGAACTGGAGCGCATCGGCTATATCGGCGAGCAGGAACCCGGCGAGCACCCGATCGGCGCTTATTTTGAAACGCACATCGAGCAGGGCCCGGTGCTGGAGGACAACGACAAAACCATTGGCGTGGTCAGCGGTGTGCTCGGAATCCGCTGGTACGACTGCACCGTGACCGGAATGGAAGCCCACGCCGGCCCCACGCCCATGGCGCTGCGCAAGGACGCGCTGCAAGTGGCCAGCCAGCTGATGCAGGAAGTGGTCGCCTGCGCCCGGCGCCACCGGCCGCATGGGCGCGGCACCGTGGGAATGGTGCAGGTGCACCCGAACAGCCGCAACGTGATACCGGGCCGGGTGAAGTTCAGCATCGACCTGCGCAACGCGACCTGCGCCGACTGCGACAGCATGGACCAGGACATCCGCGCCGTGGCCGCGAGACTCAGCACCGAGACCGGGCTGCCGATCTGCATCGACCTGGTGTCGAGCTATCCGGCGCAGTGCTTCCATTCCGATTGCGTGGACGCCGTGCGCCGCGCCGCCGCCAAGCTCGGCTACCCGCACATGCCCGTCGTCTCGGGCGCCGGGCACGACGCCGTGTACATGGCGCGCCTGGCGCCTGCGGGCATGGTGTTCATCCCCTGCAAGGACGGAATCAGCCACAACGAGATCGAGGACGCCAAGCCCGAGCACATCACGGCGGGCTGCAACGTGCTGCTGCACGCGATGCTCGAGCGTGCGCGGGTGGTTTGCTGAAAATGAGCGAGCGCGTTGCCGTGGATACCCGGGACGATCAATGAACCGCGACGGGCTTCGCGGACAGTTCGATCCCGAAGGCCTTCATCAAGGCCAGCGTCGTGCGCAGCGTCGGATCGCCGTCAGCACGCAACGATTGGCAGAGTTGTTCGCGCGATAGCCCTGTCTGGTTGGCGATCTGCGCCATGCCCTTGGCGCGGACGGCGACGCCGAGGGCGTGGGCGATGAAACCAGGGTCGTTCGTTTCGAACGCGCCGGCCATGAAGTCGGCAATGGCCTGGGCAGAGGTCAAATCTTCTGCAGGGTCGTAGAGGGTCAGTTCTTCGGTCATGCTCATTCGCTCCATTCACTGGCGAGGTGCTTGGCGGTCTTTATATCTTCGACCTGCGTGCTCTTGTTGCCGCCGCACAGCAGGACGATGATCGTGTTGCCGTGCCGCTGGAAATACACCCGATAGCCGGGGCCGTAGTCGATGCGCAGCTCGCTTATCCCCTGTCCTACTGGCTTCGCGTCGCCGGCGTGGCCGTAGGCCAGCCGAGCCAAGCGCAATGCAATAGCAACACGGACGCGCTCATCTTTGAGTTTCGTCCGCCACTTTCGGAATGTCTCCGTCTGTTTTAGCTCGATCATAGGGGAATGGCGTTTGCTCTGTAGCCCCGACGTGGTCATGCATCTGGATTTGCCGACGGGTGTTGGACTGATGCGTCGCTCGGCACCCAACAGCGAAAGCAAGTGCCATTTTGCCAAACGTGGGGCACCGGCGTTTTCCGCGCCGATGGAAAAGCCGACAACTCATCAGAAGCACCGGGAGGTTCTCCACCATGCGCAAGGGCACGGGATCTGCGCAGTCGTCATCACCGCCCTTGGGACATACCGGCCCGCGGCTCAGCCAATGGCCATCAGACTGGCGTTGCCCCCTGCGGCGGCCGTGTTTACGCTGAGCGTGCGTTCGCTCAGCAGGCGCTCCAGCGGCACGCCGCTGTCGCCCGGGGGCAGCGATATGAGCGCCACGATGGGGCCGGGGCGCCGTGCCAGCGCCTCGCACAGGTCGCGCAGCGCAGCGCTGTCGCCATGGTGCAGCAGCGCGGCAAGCTCCACGCGGGGGTCTTCGAGCGCGTCGTCGCGCAGCGTGATGCGCGCCTGTACCGCGGGCGGCAGCGCGGCCCTGGCGCCGGCCTGCCGGGTGGGCCACAGCGCCATGCCGCCGGCGGCCAGCACCGCGGCGAGCTGGGTCAGCCAGTCGCCCGCGTCGCAGGCCAGGCACAGCACGGGGGTGCGCGCACCCAGCGTGTAGAGGTTGCGCTCGCCCGTGGGGCCGGGCAGCGTGCGCGTGCTGCCGCTTTGCGTTTGCTGGCCAAAGCGGCGGCAGGTGGCGGCCAGGGCCTCGTGGCCCGCCGTTTGCGCCCAGCATTCCAGCGCGTGCAGCGGTGCGAGCAGGCGTTCGCGCGCGCCCACGTCGGCGGGGGCCACGTCGCCGGCAGGCGCCAGGGCCTGCGCCAGCGCGTCGGCCGGGCGCTGCGCGAGCAGCCGCAGCAGGTACAGCGGACCACCCGCCTTGGGGCCGGTGCCCGAAAGGCCCTCGCCGCCAAAGGGCTGTACGCCGACCACCGCGCCCACCATGTTGCGGTTCACGTAGATATTGCCCGCGTGCGCGCGCTGCACCACGCGGGCAATGGTCTCGTCGATGCGCGTGTGCAGGCCCTGCGTGAGGCCGTAGCCGGTGGCGTTGATCTGCGCGAGCAGTGCGTCCAGGTCCTTGCGCGCGTAGCGCAGCAGGTGCAGCACGGGGCCGAAGACCTCGCGCTGCAGCTCGCCGATGTGCTCGAGTTCGATCAGCGTGGGCGCAACGAAGCTGCCCCGGGTGCTGTCCTGCGCGCCGCTGCGGCAGGGCTGGAACACGCGGCGGCCCCGGGCCTGCATGGCCTCGATATGCGCCACGATGCCGGCCTGCGCCTCGGCGTCGATGACCGGGCCGATGTCCACCTGCAGCGCGCCGGGGTTTCCCATGCGCAGCTCGTCCATGGCGCCGCGCAGCATCTCCAGCACGCGCCCGGTGGCCTCCTCCTGCACGCACAGCACGCGCAGCGCGGAGCAGCGCTGGCCCGCGCTGTCGAACGCGGACGCGAGCACGTCGCCCACCACCTGTTCCACCAACGCGGACGAATCGACGATCAGCGCGTTCTGCCCGCCGGTCTCGGCGATCAGCGGGATCGGGTGGCGCGCCGCGCCCTGCCGCCCGGCGAGCGCGCGCTGCAGGGTGCGCGCCACCTCGATGGAGCCGGTGAACAGCACGCCCTGCACGCGCGCGTCGGCGACCAGGCGGGCGCCCACGGTCTCGCCCCGGCCGGGAAGCAACTGCAGCGCGCCGCGCGGCACGCCAGCCTGCCACAGGAGGCGCACGGCCTCGGCGGCGATCAGCGGCGTCTGCTCGGCGGGCTTGGCGAGCACCGGGTTGCCGGCCGCCAGCGCGGCCGCCGCCTGGCCCAGGAAGATGGCGAGCGGAAAGTTCCAGGGGCTGATGCAGGCCACGGGACCCAGCGGCAGGTGCGTGGCGTTGTCGAAGGTGGCGCGGACCTGCGCCGCGTAGTAGCGCAGAAAGTCCACCGCTTCGCGCACCTCGGCGAGCGCGTTGCCGCAGGTCTTGCCGGCCTCGCGCACCAGCAGGCCCAGCAGGGGCGCAGTGCGCTCTTCCAGCAGATCGGCGGCGCGCAGCAGACGCGCGGCGCGTTCGGCAGGCGGCGTCGCGGCCCAGGGGGCTGCCGCCTGCTGCGCGCAGCACAGCGCCCGATCGACGTCGGTGGCGCTGGCTTCGCGCACCTGGCCCACCAGGTCGCGCCGGTCGGCGGGGTTGTGCAGCGGCGTGTCGGCGCCGGGCGCCGTGTCCGCAACCGTGTCCACGCCAAGCATGGGCGCCGCCGTCCAGGCTTGGCCGGCGCTGGCCTGCAATGCGCTGCCCAGCCAGATCAAGGTGTTTTCGTCGGCCAGGTCGAGCCCGCGCGCGCCCGCGCGCTGGCTGCCGTACAGACCCCGCGGCGCGGCGATGCGGGGGTGCGGCAGGCCGGCCACGCCCTCGGCGGCGGCGGCCCGATCGACCAGCTGCACGGGGCTGCACACCAGGTCTTCCAGCGCCATGCCCGCGTCGGCGATGCGGTTCACGAAGGAGGTATTCGCACCGTTCTCCAGCAGGCGGCGCACCAGGTAGGCGAGCAGCGTTTCGTGCGGGCCCACGGGCGCGTAGATGCGGCAGGGGCGGTCCAGCCGGCCCGCGGCGCTGCTGCCCACCACCTGCTCGTACAGCGCCTCGCCCATGCCGTACAGGCACTGGAACTCGTACTGCCCGGCGTGGTAGTCCGGGCCCGCGAGCTGGTAGACGCTGGCCAGGGTTTGCGCGTTGTGCGTGGCAAATTGCGGGTAGACGGCGTCGGGCGCGGCGAGCAGCCTGCGCGCGCAGGCGATGTACGAGATATCGGTGTGCGCCTTGCGCGTGTAGACCGGGTAGTCGTCGAGCCCATCGACCTGGGCGCGCTTGATCTCGCTGTCCCAGTAAGCGCCCTTGACCAGCCGCAGCATCAGGCGGCGGCGCGTGCGGCGGGCCAGGGCGATGAGCCAGTCGATGACGAACGGGCAGCGCTTCTGGTACGCCTGGACCACAAAGCCGACGCCGTCCCAGCCCGCGAGGTCGGGCGCGTGGCACAGGCGTTCGAGCAGGTCGAGCGAGAGATCCAGCCGGTCGGCCTCTTCGGCGTCGATGTTCAGGCCGATGTCGTAGCCGCGCGCCAGCGTGCCCAGGCGCAGCAGCCGCGGGTACAGCTCGTCCATCACCCGGGCCCACTGCGCGCGGCCGTAGCGCGGGTGCAGGGCCGAGAGCTTGATCGAGATTCCCGGGCCCGCGTGGATTCCGCGCCCCGCAGCGCTCTTGCCGATGGCGTGGATCGCCTGCTCGTACAGGGCGCAGTAGCGCGCGGCGTCTGCGGCGGTGAGCGCGGCCTCGCCGAGCATGTCGTAGGAATGGCGAAAGCCCTTGCCCTGCATCGCGCGGGAGTTGAGCAGGGCCTGCTCGATGGTCTCGCCGGTCACGAACTGCTCGCCCATCATGCGCACGCTCAGGTCCACGCCCTTGCGGATCAGGGGTTCGCCGCCCCGGGCGATCAGGCGGCCCAGCGCCGCGCTCAGCGTGCCTTCGCTGTGCGTGGCCACCAGCCGGCCGGTGAGCAGCAGGCCCCAGGTCGCAGCGTTCACGAACAGCGAGGGGCTCTTGCCCAGATGCGACTCCCACTGGCCGTGGCTGATCTTGTCGCGGATCAGCGCGTCGCGCGTGGCCCGGTCGGGGATGCGCAGCAGCGCCTCGGCCAGGCACATCAGCGCCACGCCCTCCTGCGAGGACAGTGAAAACTCCTGCAGCAGCCCCTGCACGACGCCACCGCCGGCGCGCTGGCGCAGCGCGCCCGCAAGGCGCAGCGCCAGCTGCCCGGCCGCTTGCGCGAGATCCTCGGGCAGGCGCGCCTGCTCCAGCAGCGGGGCCAGGGCCTCGGGCTCCGGGCGGCGGCAGGCGGCGCCGATGGCGGCGCGCAGCGGGTCGTCCAGTGGCGCGCGCGCGGCGAAATCGGCAAAGGGCAAGGGGGCTGCGGGCTGCGTCATGGCGGTGTCCTTCTGCGGCGCCGGGTCTGTCGGGCCCGGCGCATGCGATGATCGCCGGACTCGGGGCGAATGAATATCCAAAAATCACCCGCTGCACAGAGAAATTCACCAGCGTCCATGGCAAACGACACCGATCTGGACCGGATCGACCGCAAGATCCTGTCGATCCTGCAGCAAGACGGCCGCATCGCCAACCTCAAACTGGCCGAGGCGGTGGCGCTGTCGCCCACGGCCGTGCTGGCGCGCGTGCAGCGCCTCACACGCGAGGGCTTCATCCGGGGCTACGAGGCGCGGCTCGACCCCTTGAAGCTGGGCGCGGGCATGCTGGTCTTCGTCGAGGTGCTGCTCGACCGCACCACGCCGAATGTGTTCGAGCAATTCAAGGCCGCCGTGCAGGCGCACCCCGAGATCATGGAATGCCATATGGTCGCGGGCGGCTTCGACTACCTGCTCAAAACGCGCTCCGCCGACATGAACGCCTACCGCTTGTTCGCGGGCAATGTGCTGTGGCAACTGCCCGGCGTGCGCGAGACGCGCACCTACGCGGTGATGGAGGAGGTCAAGCACAGCAACCACCTGCATCTGCGCTGAGAATCTGCTCGCATGCGCGCCGCAACCAATCCATTGCCATGGCCATGAACTGGAACAACATCCGATTCTTCATGGCCACCGCCCGCGCGGGTTCATTGACCCTGGCGGCCCGGCAAATGAACACCAGCCTGGCAACGCTGTCGCGCCGCCTGGCCGCGCTGGATGAGGAATGCGGCGTTGTCCTGTTCGCGCGCACGCACGCAGGCTACAGCCTGACCCGGGATGGCCAGGCGTTGTGGAAGCGTTGCTTGTCCATCGAGGATGCATTCACGGCATTGGAGCAATCCCTGCCCGCCGCCCAAGCGGACACGTTCGGTCTCGTCCAGGTTGCCACCAGCGCGAATCTCGCCAACCTTGTTTTGCTGCCTGCCTTGGCCCGGCTGTGGGCCACGCACCCCCGAATCGACGTTGAATTTTGCACCGGCGTGCAGCCGATGGCCCTGCACGGGCGCGAAGCGGATATGGCCGTTCGCCTCTCCACGCCAAGTACGGGGAATTTCAAGGTCCGGGTGGTCGGCAGACAGGCCCACGCGCTTTACGCAAGCCACGCGCTGGTGGCGGATGAAGCCAGCCACGCCGAGATCGGGATCGTGGGCTGGCCCACGGACTTTTCAGACCTGCCGATCGTCCGCGCCGCAGCGGCGCACCGCCATTGGCGCAAGCCACGCCTGCGGCTCAACACCTTGCAGGGGCATGTCGCGGCTGCGCGGGCCGGCCTTGGCTTGGCCTATCTGCCATGCTTCGTGGGCGACCTCTGCCCCGATCTTTCTCGCGTTGATGGGCCAGATGGCCTGCTCACGCAGAACATCTACCTGGTTCTGCACAATGACGCGACGCAGACGCGCCGCGTGCGCGTGGTTGCGGATTTCATTATCGACACACTCCGTGTCGCCGGGCCACGGCTTCTTGGTATCAGGGACGAATGAAACGCACCAGCGCAAAAACAGCGCCCATCAAAGCCAGTGTGAGCCATGCGAATGGAATCAGGGAGTGGACATCCAGCAGCGACGATATTCCCATGACGCCGGCGGAAATCAACATCAAGGAGAAGCCGAGCAGCGAACTGGCCAGCCCTGCAAGGTGTGGAAACGCCGAGACTCCCAGCGTCATGAGATTCGGGTACATCACACCGCTGAAAAATACGACGCACGCGAAGGGCAGCACCAACGCCCAGAGCCTGAGGTCAAAGCCGATGGCCAGCGTTACTTGAATCACAGCAGCCACCAATGCCAGTGCCGAAGCAAGCGCGAATTTGCGCGCGGTCGTGATGCTTCGGGCAAGCAGGCGGTTGGAAAAAACGCCCCCGAAATACACGGCGCCCAGAACCAGGGCCACGGCACCAAACCCCTGCGGACCGTATCCCATCACGGTCTGGACCATGAACGGCGCGACCAAGTTGAAAGACAAAAGTGCTCCGTAGCACAGCCCCATGGCCATGAAAATGAGAATGAAGCGCAGCGTGCCATATATTTCTACGACTCCGCGCGCGATGGCGCTGGCGCTCAACGGGAGCAGCCGTCGATTGGTCTCCTTCATTACCCCGACGACGAGGCCCAACAGAACGACTGCGTAGACCGCGAGAAAGACCAGCGAGTAACGCCAGCCGACGGAGGTCTGGAAGGTCGCGCCAAGCACGGGCGCAATGACCGGACCAACGCCCCAAGCAATCACCATATAGGTCAGCACCTGTGCCAGCTTCGGCCCCTGGAAACGGTCGGCAGCGATCGCCCGCATGAGCACAGAAGCTGCCGTGACGCCGATCCCCTGCACCACGCGCCCCACGACGAACCAGGTGATTGTTTGCGCGAGGATCGAGATCGCTGATCCGCAGAGGAACAGGAGAATCCCGGAAATCAACGCACGGCGGCGCCCGAAGCTGTCGGAAACCGGGCCGTAGATCAGCTGGCCCGCTGCAAATGCCACCAGGTAAAGCGTCACGCTCCATTGCACCGTCGTCCGATCCACGGCGAACTCCGACGCCATCAGCGGCAGTGACGGCACGAAGATATCAATCGCCATTTGTCCAATCGGCGCCAGAGCGACGATGAGAAACGCGAGGAAGTTTGCATACCAAGGTTTCTCGGCCTGGGGGCTGGATGGGGTCAAGGGGATTTCCGTCATCTGAGGATTCTCCGGTTGCGTGCCCGTGCGACGGCAACGAGCGATGGGTCATGGGGAACGACGCCGGGATAAGTGCATCACGGCGAATATGTTTTTTGACGCGATTAACGTCTCATCGACACCAAAGAACGCCACGACATGTCATGGTGAAATCTCCAGCAAGATGTTGGTCCACGATAATCCCGCACTGGCATCAGAAATTCAGAAAATGCAAGAAGACCGACAAGCTTGCAGCAACGAATGATACGCGTCAAATAGAGCGGAAGGTATGGAAGAAATCGGAAACCAGATTTTCAGAATTGATGGGCCTTTTTCTTGCACATCAATGGGTGATGCAGCCAGCCCGCGGATGGGTGGCGCACGTCAAGATAATGGACTCCTCATTCGCGCAGCCATTGGTTGAATGCCTTGCGCGCGAGCATGCTCGCACCCATTGCCAGCGCCAGCTGCGGCATTGGCGCCGCCACTGCGTCTCTGGCGGCAAGACAGGGCTGGGCGGTGGTCGTCAACTCCCGCGAGAACCGTGCGGCGGGGGAGCGCCTGCGCTGCCATGTTCCCGGCCGTTGACGAACGGCGGGGCTGCATCACGGCGCTGGTGAACGACGTGGGGGTTGTGGGCATGCCGGCGGCCCAGGGTGGACGCGATGCGCACGGCGCGCCTGCGCCGTGTGAGCCCGCGGCACAGGGGGGCGCATCGTCAACGTCTCAAGCGCCGCAGTTGGCGCAGGGCACCCCAGTTTGTCAACTACGTAGCGGCCAAGGGCGCCATCGACAACACGGGTCGCTGCAGCGTTTGCTGACCCTCTGCGCTTGGTCGGCCGGCAGGCGCGGACGGCCAGCAAACCCCGAGGCAACTCAGGTGCTGTCGCTATCGCCGTCGCTGCTGCCAGTGCTACGCACCGCATCATCGGCAGCGTGGGCGCGTGCGATTGCCAGGATCACGTCGCGCGCCAAGTGCCGCTTGGGTACGGGCAGGCGCAGATAGATCTCGAACAGCTCGCGGTCCTGGTAGCCCAGGCCGGAGTGCCATTGCACCGGCGGTCGCTCGCGCGTGCGCAGGGGCTGCCCTTCACCGTAGCTCAGCTGGTGCACGGGCACCTGTAACCATTCGGCGAGCGTGGCGAGCTTTCGGTGGTCCGGCATGGTTTCGCCCATCAACCATCGGCGCACGCCGTGCAAGGTCATGGGTTTTCCCCAGTACCGGGTATTGAATTCACGCTCCAGCACCGCTGGCCTGGGAACGTAGCCTGCATCGGCCATTGCTTTGCGCAAACGGTCCGAAAATTGTCTTTTTATGTCCTGCATCCAGATACACTAAAAAGACTGGAATAAGCGGTGGTAATTATCATGTGTAGTTACTTCAATAGTTTGTTTTTCGGTTACGTATCGGATTCCCGGTTCTTTCAGGGGCCGCCGTGCGCGTTGCAAGGGCAAGGGCGTCGAAACCAGGCTCCACAAGGGATTGCGGCACTTCTCAGGCGTTGCGCAGCAGCTCGTCTTGGCGCACCAGCTGGTCAGCCAAGCGCGCGAGCCACTTGGTCTTGGTTCGCTTGGCGAAACGGTACGCATGGAGCATGCCGAAGGACGGCGTGGCCAGTGCCCGGGCGCCGGATTCGGCCATGGTGGCCTGCTGCCATTCGGACTGCCGGTATCTGGAGCAACACCCTGGCCGGATGGAACGCGTGCCTGGCCCCGGGTTGCGCACGAAGTCGTCGGGGCGGCGTGCGGGGCATCGGTAAACGTTGGCCCGTGGCCTGGAGCCACTACCCCGGGCGCCAAGGCCTCGATTGTGCCGGCGACGTGGGCAACAAATGCGGGTTTTCCTTCGGATTTGGGGAACACCACGCCAAAGCCGTTTCCCGGAGCGCGATCAGGATGCGTCCCTGCGGGCGGGCCATGCCCCGGGGCGTAATGCACCCGCCAGGGCCCGCCTGCAGTAGCTGCTGCAGACCAAGGCGGCGTCATGCCCGCCGATGAAAAGTAGGGGGTTGTGCGCGGACGGCCAGCCGCATTTTGGGACGGTGATTCCTGGCGACAGAAGGCTGCAGGGCGCGGAACGGGCATGGCAGGCGACCCCTGATCGGGGGCAAGCGCACCCCGAATCATGGGTACCCAGCGTACTGCGAATGGCTCGGGCCTGATGTGCTCCAAAACCCGCAAAGCGGGCGGTTGCGCCGCAGCCGACCCGTTCCTACTTCTTGTCGCCGCCCGGAACCCGGCCTTCCACACCCTTGACGTAGAAGTTGATTGCACCCAGGAATGTGTCGTCGGCCACGGTGTCCTTTTCCAGCACCGGCTTGCCGTTCTGGCCCAGGATCGGGCCTTTCCAGATCTGGAAGCTGCCGTCGGCCAGGCCCTTTTTCACCTCCTCGACCCGGGCCTTGGTTTCGGCGGGAACGTCCTTGGCGATGGAGACGATGTCGATCGCGCCCTCCTTCACGCCCCACCAGCTTTGGCCCGTGGTCCAGCGGCCGTCGAGC
The DNA here is from genome assembly GCF_026127385.1 of Verminephrobacter aporrectodeae subsp. tuberculatae. Lineage (NCBI taxonomy): Bacteria > Pseudomonadati > Pseudomonadota > Betaproteobacteria > Burkholderiales > Comamonadaceae > Verminephrobacter > Verminephrobacter aporrectodeae. The sequence goes on along the minus strand of NZ_QZCX01000001.1, from coordinate 704,638 downwards.
GCATCCCGGGTGGCCCGGATGTAGTACGGACCCCAGTTGACCACGGCCGACGCCAGGTGGGCATCGGGGCCGTAGGCGCTCATGTCGGAATCCCAACCGAGCGCGCGCTTGCCCTTTTCTTGCGCGGTCTTGAGCACGGCGGCCGAGTCGGTGTTCTGGAACAGCACGTCCGCACCGCCGTGGATCAGCGTCGTCGCGGCCTCGGTCTCCTTGGGCGGGCTGAACCATTCGTTGACCCACACCACCCGGGTCTTGATCTTCGGGTTCACCGACTGCGCGCCCAGCGTGAAGCTGTTGATGTTGCGCAGCACCTCGGGGATCGGCACCGAGCCGACAACGCCCAGGGTGTTCGACCGGGTCATGGCGCCCGCGATCATGCCGGCCATGTACGCGCCTTCGTAGGTGCGGCCGTCGTAGGTGCGCATGTTCTCGGAGGTCTTGTAGCCCGTGGCATGCTCGAAGCGGACCTCCCTGTGGTCCTGCGCCACCTTGAGCATGGCCTCCATGTAGCCGAAGCTGGTGCCGAAGATCAGCTTGTTGCCCTGGCTGGCCAGGTCGCGCAGCACGCGCTCGGCGTCGGCCGACTCGGGAACGCTTTCCACGAAGCTGGTGCTGACCCGGTCGCCAAATTCCCTCTCGAGGGCCTGGCGCCCGTTGTCGTGCGCAAACGTCCAGCCGCCGTCGCCCACCGGGCCGACGTAGGCAAAGGCGATCTTCAGCGGCTCCGGCCCGGGCGCCGGGGCTTGTGCCGCAGGGGCCGGCGCGGCGGCCGGCGCCGGCGGCTCCTTGCCGCAGCCCGCGAGCGTGGCGGCAGCGACGGCAAAGAGCGCTGCCAACTTGGGCATGGAGCGTTTCTGCAGATCGGTCATGGGGGGGTTCTTTCTTGGGAACGTGGAAGCATCAAGGATGGAAACACGAAAAACCGGCGATTATGAGCCGGGATAAAACGGTTTTCCGAGGCTCGCGGGCAGGTTCGCGCGGATCCACGCCGGGTTGCGCGAGATCAGCGCCAGCACCACGATGGTGGCCACGTACGGCAGCATGCTCAGCAGCTGGCTGGCCGCTTGCACGCCGCTGGCCTGCAGATGAAACTGCAGCATGGTCACGCCGCCGAACAGGTACGCGCCGAGCAGCACCCGTGCCGGGCGCCAGGTGGCAAAGGTGGTCAGCGCCAGCGCAATCCAGCCCCGGCCGGCGACCAGGCCCTCGACCCACAGGGGGGTGTAGACGGTGGAGACGTAGGCGCCGGCCAGTCCGCACAGCGCGCCCCCGGCCGCCACGGCCGCGAGCCGGATGCGGCGCACGGGGTAGCCCAGGGCGTGCGCGGACGCGGGCGATTCCCCCACGCAGCGCAACACCAGCCCGGCGCGCGAGCGGTACAGGAACCAGATCAGCCCCAGCGTGAGCAGCATGCTCAGGTAGACCAGCGGGTGCTGTCGGAACAGCGCGGGCCCGAGCAGGGGGACGTCACCGAGCAGGGTCATGGCGTAGCGCGGCCGCTCGGGCAGCCGGGCCTGCACGTAGCCGGTGCCGGCAAACGCCGAAAAGCCCGCGCCGAACAGACTCAGCGCGAGCCCGGTGGCGTATTGGTTGGTGTTGAGCCAGATCACCAGCACGCCGAAGAGCGTGGCGAGCAAGGCGCCGGCGGCCATTCCTGCGGCAAAGCCCAGCCAGGCGCTGCCGGTATGCACCACCGTGGCAAAGCCCGCAAGGGCGGCGCAGAGCATCATGCCCTCGGCACCCAGGTTCACGACACCGGCCTTTTCGTTGATCAGCAAACCCAGCGCCGCAAGCGCCAGCACGGTGCCGGCGCTCAGCGTGGCGCCGATCAGGAGCGCATGGGATTCCATCTCAGGCGCCCCGCCGGGCTGCCCCACGGGCGGGCGGCGAATACACGCGGTGACGAGCGAGGCTTCTCATGTCGTTCCTTCTCTCCTGCGGGTGGCAACCCGGCGCACGCGGTACGCGATCAGCGTGTCGCAGGCCAGCAGCGTGAACAGCAGCAGCCCGAGAAACACGTTCGTGAGCGACTTGGGCAGGCCCAGGCGCGACTGCGCCAGCTCGCCGCCGATGTAGAACATGCTCATCAGGATTGCCGAGAGGATCATTCCCAGCGGGTGCAGGCGCCCGACAAAGGCCACGATGATGGCCGCAAAACCGTAGCCCGAGGGCACGTGCGGCGTGAGCTGGCCGATCGGACCGGCCACTTCCAGTGCCCCCGCCAGACCCGCCGTCGCCCCCGAGACCAGCAGCGCAGTCCACAGCGCCCGGCGTGGTGAAAAGCCCGCGTAGCGGGCCGCTGCGGGGGCCAGCCCACCGACCTGCTGCGCAAATCCCGCACGGGTGCGGAACAGGAACACCCAGAGCGCCCCGGCCCCGGCCAGCGCCAGCAACAGGCCGACGGTCATGCGCGAACCCGGAACCAGCCGCGGGATCTGCGTGGCCTGCGCAAAGGTCCTGGTCTGCGGAAAGTTGTAGCCCATGGGGTCTTTCCAGGGCCCATGGACCAGGTAGCCGAGCAATTGCACGGCGACGTAGACCAGCATCAGGCTGACCAGAATTTCGTTCGCGTGGAACCGGTCGCGCAGCAGCGCCGTGAGCCCCGCCCAGGCCATTCCGCCGAGCGCACCGGCGAGCAGGAGCGCGGGAACGATCCAGGGCCCCGTGCTCTTGTCGGCGAGCAGGGCCACGCCGCCGGCGGCGACGGCGCCGACGACGAACTGCCCCTCGGCGCCGATGTTCCAGACGTTGGAGCGAAAGCACAGCGCCAGCCCGAGCGCAATCAGCAGCAGCGGCGTCGCTTTGACCATGAGCTCGCCCAGGGCGTAGGGCGTCTTCACGGGCTCCCAGAAGAACATCTGCAGCCCGCGCACCGGGTCCTTGCCCAGCGCGGCAAACAGGGCCACGCCGACGAGCAGCGTCACGGCCAGCGCCAGCAGGGGCGAGCCGCAGGCCCAGAGCCTGGAGTCCCGGGAGCGCGGTTGCAGCTCAAGCATGTTGCCCCTGCTGCGTGTGCTGCGTGTGCCGTGGGGCCGCAGGGTCCTGCGTCCCGGCGTGCCACAGCCCGCTCATCCATTCGCCGATGCGCGCCGGCGTGGCCTGGGAGCGGGGCTGGCAGGGCGACAGCCGCCCCTGGGCCAGCACGTGCAGCCGGTCGCAGAGGGCAAACAATTCGTCCAGATCCTCGCTGAGCAGCAGCACGGCGCTGCCCGCGTCGCGCAGCGCCAGGATGGCGTTGTGGATCTGCGCGGCGGCCCCCACGTCCACGCCCCAGGTGGGCTGCGCGATGACCAGCAGCCGGGGCCTGGCGTCGATTTCGCGGCCGACGATGAACTTTTGCAGGTTGCCGCCCGACAGCGACCGGGCCAGCGTGTGCGGCCCGCTGGCCTTTACGTCGAAGCGCGCGATGACCGCCCGGGCCTGCGCGCGCAGCGCGCGCATCCGGATCCAGCCGCCACCCCCGAGCGCGTCACTGCGCGTGAGCAACAGGTTGTGCGCCAAATCCATGGCGGGGACGGCGCCGCGCCCCAGGCGCTCTTCGGGAACGAAGTGCAGCCCCAGGGCGCGGCGCTGGCCCGGGCCCATAGGGCCCGCGTCGCGGCCCGCGACCTGGACGCTCGCGGGCGCAGCGCGCCGGTCCTCGCCCGACAGGACCTGGAGCAGCTCTTTCTGCCCATTTCCCGAAACGCCGGCGATGCCCAGCACCTCGCCGGCGCGCACGTCGAACTGCAGCCCGCTCAGGTCCACGCCGAACGGGTCGGCGCGCGGCACGGACAGGTCCTGCACGCGCAGCAGCACGGCGCCGGCGCAGGCCGCGCGCTGCGCGAGCGCCGGTGGCTCGGCGCCGGTCATCAGGCGCGCGAGCGAGGCATTCGACTCCTCGGCCGGCTGGCATACGCCGCTGACCCGGCCGCCGCGCAGCACGGTGCAGGCCGTGCACAGCGCGCGGATCTCGTGCAGCTTGTGGCTGATGTAGAGGATGCTGCAGCCCTCGCGGGCAATGCGGCGCAGCACGAGGAAGAGTTTTTCCACCGCCTGCGGCGTGAGCACCGAGGTCGGCTCGTCGAGGATCAGCAGCCGGGGGCGCGTGAGCAGCGCGCGGATGAGCTCCACGCGCTGCATCTGGCCCACGCTGAGCGTGTGCACCGGGCGCAGGGGATCGACGTCGAGACCGTACTCGGCCGCCTTGGCCGCAATGCGGCCGCGCGTATCGGCCAGCGACAGGCCCTTGTCCAGCCCGAGCCACACGTTTTCGGCCACCGTGAGGCTGTCGAACAGGCTGAAATGCTGGAACACCATGGCAATTCCCAGCGCGCGCGCCTGCTGCGGATCGCGCAGCTGCACCGCGTGTCCGTCGAAGTGCACGTGGCCCGCGTCGGGCTGGAGCGCGCCGTAGATGATCTTCATCAGCGTGGACTTGCCCGCGCCGTTTTCGCCCAGCACCGCGTGGATTTCGCCCGGCTGCACCGTGAGCGAGACGCCGTTATTGGCCACGACCGCCGGGTAGCATTTGGTGATTCCCGTGAGCTGCAACCGGGGCGGCGCCGTGCCCGGAGCGGCGGAGGCGGGGGGTGGATTCATGCCCGGGATTGTCTCTTGGTTTGCTGCACCCGCTCAGCTGCCGTGGACGCTGCAGGGCCGGCAGACGGCGGGCCCGGGGCCTTGGCTACGGGGCCGTCAACGCCGGCTGTCTCGCACGGTGAGCAGCCCGGAAAACACAGGAAAACACCGGGACACACAGGGACACACAGCAACACAGGAAATACCGCGCGCAGCCGGAATAATGCCCCCATCCCCCACAGCCAATGCGCTGGTCCGGGCCACTCCAGGAGAGCCGCATGCCCAACGACCGCCTGCCCGCAGGCCCCGCCCAGCCCGCGTGTCGCCCCGCACCGCACACGCTCCATGCAGCGCGCATGGACCGGCGCCGCCTGCTCGCAGCCGCGGCCGTTGGCCTGCCCTGGATCGGCATGCGCAGCAGCCGGGCGCAGGAGGCGACGATCAGGATCGGACAGTCCGTGGCGCTCACCGGGGCGCAGGGTGAAAACGGCACGGCCCTCGCCCAGGGGGCCAAAGCCGCGTTTGCGGCCATCAACGCGCGTGGCGGCGTGCACGGCAGAAGCATCGAACTGCTGACGCAGGACGACGCCTACGAGGTGCCCAAGGCCGTGGCGAATATGGAGCGGTTTCTTGCCGACCGCGATACCTTTGCGCTCTTTACCTGCATGGGCACGCCGACGATCGGCGCCATGATGCCCAAGGTGATCGAGAGCGGAATCCCTTTCTTCGCCCCCTTCACCGGCGCGCAGCTGGCCCACCCGAAGAACGCGCGCAACGTGTTCAACATCCGCGCCAGCTATGCCGACGAGACCAGCAAGCTGATGCAGCACCTGGTCACCATCGGCATACAGCGCATCGGCGTGGCCTACATGAACAACTCGTTCGGCCAGGAGGTGCTCGACGCAGCCAAGCAGTTCCTGGACCGGCTCAAGCTGCCCGAGGCGATCGCCGTGCCGATGGAAACCAACGCCTCGGACGCGGGCGCTGCGGCCGCGAAACTGGCGGGCGGTCATTTCGGGGGCCTTGTGCTCGGCCTCGCAGGCCTGCCCATGCTGGAGTTCGTCAAGGCCCTGCGCGCCCTCGATCGCAGCGTGTCGCTGTACTCCCTGTCGGTGACCTCCGCCACCGTGAAGGCCATGGGCGCAAATGCCACGGGGCTGGTGATTACGCAAGTGGTCCCATTGCCCTCGAACGTGGTCACCCCGGTGGTGCGCGATTTTCAGGCGGCCTGGAAAGCGTCGGGCGTAGCGGCCGATCCGACGCACGCGGCGCTCGAGGGCTATATCAACGCGCGCGTGTTTGCCGAGGCGCTGCAACGCGCCGGCCGCAACCCCACGCGCGCCGCCTTCATCGAAGCCACCTGGAGCCTCAAGAAGTGGGACCTGGGCGGCTACGAGATCGACGCCAGCACGCCGGAGCGCAGCGCTTCGCGCTTTGTCGAAATCACGATGGTGGGGCCCACGGGACGGTTCGTCCGCTGAAAGCCCGAACCGCAGACGCGCGCAGCGGCCGCCATCAGCGCGCCACTTCTGCGGAAGACGCACCCTGCGCCGTCGGCTGCGCGTTCCACAGCCGGCGCAACTGCACCAGCTCGGCGTCAAAGCGCTGATGCACACGCTGCTTTTCCTGCTCCTGACCCGCAACGAAGCGCAGCTGCTCGGTCATGCCCTCTGCGTTCTCGGCGATCCTGCGGCGCAACGCCACGGGCGCCTTATCCGGGTTCTTCCTGTAAGAATCCATCTCTGCGTCCAGCGCCTGGCGCTGCTGTTTCAGCTCGGCAATGTGCTCCTCGGCCGTGGCGGTGACGTTGTCGAGCACTTGAATCGCCGCGGCGCGCTCCACGTCGTGCGCCGCCTTGTTCGGGTAGCGCGCGATCAGGCCATGCTCGCGGCGCCGCTCGTCGAGCGCGCGCGTGCGTGCTTCGGCCTCCTGGCGACGCTGGGTCTCCTGCGCTGCACGCTCTTGGTCCGAGAGCGACGGGCCAATCTGCCGCCGCACGATGCCGGAGGGCCCCAGTTCACGCTGCTCGCGGTCCAGGCAGTCGGCAATGAGCCGATCCGCGGTGAGCCGATTCCCGTTGCGATCCACGCAGGTGTAGATGCTCGCGCCCTGCGCCTGCGCGCAAGCGCTGCCCAGGGCAGCCAGCAGGGCCCCTCCCATGATGCATACCGATCTCGTATTCAAATCACTCACTCCCCGCTGACCCCATAGCGCTGTCGGTAGGCCAACATTTTTTCGTACGCGGGACGCGCCCCCCCGATCCCATCCTGGGCCAGATGCAGCAATAAATCTGCCAGCTGCGCAATGGAACAAACCTGCATGCCCAGTTGCCGGCGCACGTACTGAACGGCGCTGTACTCTGCGTCCCGGCCATTCTCGATCGTCTTCTCCTGCCGATCCAGCGCGATCGCCAGCGCGCAAGGCGTGGCACCGGCGGCGCGGATCAGGGCGATGGACTCGCGCACGGCGGTGCCTGCCGAGAGCACGTCGTCGATGATGAGCACCCGCCCCGCGAGCGGGGCGCCCACCAGGGTGCCGCCCTCCCCGTGGTCCTTGGCTTCCTTGCGGTTGTATGCAAATGGCACGTTGCGCCCCTGCCGGGCCAGTTCCACCGCCACCGTCGCGGCCAGGGGAATCCCCTTGTAGGCCGGGCCAAACACCATGTCGAACCCGATACCGCTGGCGCGCAGGGCTTGTGCATAGAATTGCGCGAGCCGGCCGAGCTTGCTGCCGTCGTCGAACAGGCCGGCATCGAAGAAGTAAGGGCTCAGGCGCCCCGCCTTGGTCTTGAACTCTCCGAAGCGCAGCACACCCGACGCGACGGAAAAACGCACGAAATCCTGCGCCAGCCGGCCCGATTCAGGGGGGGGCGCACCAACATCCACCATAGGGGAAATCCTTGTTCCGGTTAACCAGCCTCAATCTCAATGGCATCCGCTCGGCCACCAGCAAGGGCGTGGAAAATTGGATGGCAAGCGCGCAACCCGATTGTATTTGCGTGCAGGAAGTAAAGGCGCAGGCGGCCGACGTGGCGCACCGGCTCGAGCGCCTGGCGGGCTTGCAGGGGCACTTTCATTTCGCCGAGAAAAAGGGCTACTCGGGCGTCGGCGTCTACACCCGCCACGAGCCGTCGGACGTGCTCGTCGGCTACGGCTCCGCGGAATTCGACGCCGAGGGGCGCTACGTGGAACTGCGCTTCGACACGCCCGCGCGCAAGCTGTCGATCATCAGCGCCTACTTTCCCAGCGGCTCGTCGGGCGACGAGCGCCAGCAGGCCAAGTTCCGCTTTCTGGATGAGTTTCATCCGCACCTCATGCGCGTCAAGGGGGAGCGCGAATTCATCCTGTGCGCCGACGTAAACATTGCGCACCAGCCAATCGACCTGAAAAACTGGCGCAGCAACCAGAAAAACAGCGGTTTTTTGCCAGAGGAGCGCGCCTGGATGACAAAGTTGCTGCACAAATCGGACGCAGGGGGCGGAATCGTTGACGTTTACCGTCAGCTACGACCCGCCGCCACCGACAGCGCCTACACATGGTGGAGCAACCGAGGCCAAGCCTACGCAAACAACGTGGGTTGGCGGCTCGACTACCACCTGGCCACCCCCGCGCTTGCTGCGCTGGCGCGCACCGAGTCGATCTACAAGGACGAGAAGTTCTCTGACCATGCGCCCATCACGGTGGACTACGAATTGTCCCTGTAAGACCGGGCGGCACTGCCTGCGCCCTGTACAGGACCGTTGCCGAAAAGCGATGAATGCGTGCGATCCATGCGATCAACGACCGGCCCAACCCCGCCGGTCCGCCGTTGCGAGCGGGGTCAGTGGCGCCGACAACTGGTGCAAGGCCCGTCAGCCCCGCAATGCATAGCAACCGGAGCGCATGGTTGCGGCAATCGTGTCGCTCATGTAGCTAACAAGCATCCGCGCCGCAGACCATAATCCACCGCGCTTCGTGCATTAGTTTCCGGACCCAGGCCCCGAGCGCATGACCGAAGACCAACCAGACCCTGGCAAGCAATGAATTCCATCGAACAACAATTCTTCACCGACCTGGAAAAAAAGCGCTGGATTCAGGCCAAAATCCTCGTAACCCTCCGCGACACCTTTCTTTCCAAACTCCTCTCCGGCGAGTTATCGGTAGATGCCAATCACCATGAGGAGGATGTATGAGCGAAATCACTCCTTCAATTTCTGAGCTGATTGAGCGGGTTAGTAAAATTCCACTGTGGCAATCAACGAACACCAAGTGCTTTGAGATCGTGGACGATATTCACAGTGGCCATATCCCGGTTGCCCGGTTGGAATCATGGCAAGATTTCTCCGAGTTGCTGGAGCATAAATTTTTCAACCGTCCCGGCGTGGAATTGATATTTCGGGGGCATCGGCGGTTTGATTGGGATTTAACGCCTACATTGGGACGCATTTCAGGTACCAAAGGTAGCGTTCCCACGCTGTTAGCTTCAGCGCAGTACAAGCGTTTCTGGCGTGCCGCGCGTGGCCGTTTGGAACATCCGGTGGGGGCAGGGGACACAGTAGATTTAAATGGTAGGCTGTGGGATGGGCTGTGGGCCATTGGGCAGCACCATGGCTTGATGACACCATTGCTGGACTGGACTCATTCACCTTATGTGGCGCTATTCTTTGCCTTTCATGAAGAAGATAGGCAGGGAGATAATGATAACCAATACCGGGCGATATATGTGCTCAACAAGTCGTTCATTGGTGAAAACCAAAATAAAATTGGCACTCGCCTTGTGGAGCCGATCACGGATCATCATGGGCGCTTGGTGAATCAAGCGGGGTTGTTTACCTTTGCGCCTTATGAGAGCACCATTGAAGACGACCTGGAGTATGCATTTGCCAATAAAATAGGATCTGATGTCAAAGATTCACGCAATGCATCCGGAGAAGAGCAGTCAGTCATCTTGGCCCGCCACATATACAAAATTTACATCCCAAACAAGAAAGGAGAAAGAGACATTTGTTTGCGCCACCTGCGGCGCATGAATGTGCATTCCGCCAGTCTGTTCCCTGATTTGCTGGGTGCTTCGGAATACTGCAACATCATAACCGCAGAGGAAGAACGCCAAGCCGCAGAGGCCACGCCAGATCCCGTTGCAGACAGGTCAACCGAGCTAACGGTAGATGTAGAGAAGATTATAGGGATCTTGCACGAGTCGTCTTGTAATGAATATAATAAACAATTTAAGCAGCGCGATCGCTGTGAGCCGATGGCGCAGGAATTGGTCCAATTTCTCGCGAAAAATAAAAACGAAATAGCGGATTATTTTAATAATAATAATCAAGGCGTGCGTATCTGTCTGTGTAACATGATGAGTGTCATTTTCCGCAAATATGGCTACACAAACGGTGGCGAACTTAATCGGATTATAGAGATGGCCAAGCCGTCGGAAGAACCTTCAGCATGACGTCTTCACTCATGAGGGCGTTGTTGCATAAATCGACCTTCCAAGATGCATCTCCCCAAGAACACCCATTCAGGGGATACGCACGGACTGCGGGCGATCCAGAGACGCCATGCAATGGAGCATCGCCCGCACGGATGGCGACCTCGGGGGCCTGCGAACCCAACGTACGTGCTCACAGGAAATGGCTGGTAAGTGTCTTGGGACAGGTGCATCAGGTTCTCCGCCAGTGAGCGCTTGTGGTAGCCGCTGGCTTGTTCCCACACGCGTCGGCCACTCTTTGCGATCCTGTCAGGCCGCATTGCGCCAAGTTGCCCCCGGGTTGAAGTTGCCAAGGTCATGGGCGCGCAATAAAGCCCCCGCGCCGAAGCGACAATCCGGGTGTGAAAGACCGTTCCAACCCCTCTTGCCGCGCAGCCTCCACGCAACACCCCCCGGGCACCGCCACCCAGGTCGCAGCGGTGACGCACTACGAAAATTTTCCAGTCGCGTCGCTGCTCTGCCCTGCGCGCTTGCGCGGGCCCATTGCGGCGATTTATGCGTTCGCGCGCACCGCTGACGATATTGCCGACGAAGGCGATGCCCCCGCTGCCGCGCGCCTCGCGGACCTGGCTGCGTACCACGGTGACCTGCAAGCCATTGCGCAGGGGCGGCAGCCTTCGTCCCGGTGGCCGGAAGTGTTCGTTCCTTTGCAGGCCGTGCTGCGCAGCCAGGGTCTGCCCGTGGCGCTGCTGGCAGACCTGCTGAGCGCGTTTGTCCAGGATGTGGAGAAAACCCGCGCGGCCCAAGGCTACGCCGACCGCGCCGAATTGCTGGACTACTGCCGCCGCTCCGCCAACCCCGTGGGTCGGCTGCTGCTGCACCTGTATGGCGTGACGCACGCCAGCGCGATGCAAGAGAGCGACGCCATCTGTACCGCGCTGCAACTGATCAACTTTTGGCAGGACCTGAGCGTGGACATTCCGCGCGGGCGCTACTACTTGCCGCGCGCCGACTGCGCCGCCCACGGCGTTTGCGAGTCGGAGTTGCTGGCGCTGCAAGGCACGCGCGCGAACGCCCGGCTGATCGCCGACTGCGTCCTCTGGGCGCGCAGCACCATGCAAAGCGGCGCCCCCCTGGTGCACCGCCTGCCCGGCCGTGCGGGTTGGGAGCTGCGCCTGGTCGTGCAAGGCGGCCTGCGCGTCCTGGACAAGGTGCAGGCCCTCGCGGGCGGCAGCCTGCACACCCGTCCCCGCCTGCACGCCCGGGACTGGTGCGTGATGCTCGGGCGCGCACTGGTGATGTAAGAGTCCAGCCGTCCGGCCTGGACGCGCCCGGTCTGCGCAAGGCGGAGTCGCTTATCCGGACTTCACAAACCGTCTGCACGCATCGACAATCGTTCCGAAGGATATGAACGAGGAACAAGAATGCGGGGACCGAAATGCAAGCTGACGGTGAGTGCGGAGGATCAACTGGCCCTCAAGCGCTTGAGCCGGTCTTCGAACCGGCAGGAAGCCGACCGGGCGCGGGCCATTCTCTGGAGTCTGGAGGGGCAGACCGGCGTGATGATTGGCGCTGCGATCGGAATGCACGCCGATGGGGTGCGCCGCTTGCGGCACCTGTTTTCCTTGGGCGGAGTGGATGCGCTTCGGGCCCGGCCCCGGACCGGCCGGCCGGCGACCAGGGGCGAAACGGTGCTGGCCTGCGCCAGGGTGATCCTGTGCGAGCCGGGACAGCCGCGCTGGACCTTGCCGCTCCTGGGGGCGGAAATTGAACGCCGCTGCGGCGTACGCATTTCGATGGCATGGCTGAGCACCCTGCTGCGCAAGGCTTCGCTGGGCGTAGTCCCCGAAGCACGCGCGCCGGGCGCGAAAGCAAACAAGCGCCCGAACGCACGGGCGGGCGGCTGAAATTGCTGCGCCGGCGCGCGCCCGGGCGCGCGCTCGTGACAGCGATTCATTACAGTCGGCGGACCATCGGTGCTATATATTGGATCGTGCGTGTCTGCCGCGCGGGCCAATCCATACGTAGATAGATTTCCGGGAGCAAAGTGGCGCTTTCATTTAACGAGCAATTCGACCAGCATGGCGTCTGGCGGCGGGATTTCGCCCAGCAGCTCAGGCGGCTGGCCGAATGGATGTCCCAGCACGAGCTCATGGATGCCGCGGCGCACAAGCGCTTGCAGCGGCTGGAGGAGCAGGTGCGTGGCGACAAGGTGATGGTGGCATTCGTCGCCGAGTTCTCGCGCGGCAAATCCGAACTGATCAATGCGATCTTCTTTGCCGACTATGGGCGCCGCCTCATGCCCGCGAGCGCGGGGCGCACCACCATGTGCCCAACCGAGTTGGGGTACGACGCGAATACGGCTCCCAGCCTGCGCTTGCTGCCCATCGAGACCCGTCTGCAGGTGCACAGCCTGGGCGAATGGCGCGCCAAGACCGACCGGTGGCTGGAAATCCCTCTGGACGTCGGCAACGCGGATCAGATTGCCAAGGCGCTGGAGAAGGTCGCCGAGGTCCGCAAGCTCAGCCCGGACGATGCCCGCGCGCTCGGCTTCTGGCACGACGAGCTGCCCGAAGAGAACCCCGTTCCCGACGCCCAGGGCCTGGTGGAGGTGCCCATGTGGCGCCACGCCATCATCAATATTCCGCATCCGCTGCTCGAGCAGGGTTTGGTCATTCTGGATACCCCCGGCCTGAATGCGGTGGGGGTGGAGCCTGAATTGACCGTGAACCTGATTCCGCAAGCGCATGCGGTGGTCTTCATTCTGAGTGCGGATGCCGGGGTCACCCGGTCCGACCTGTCGATCTGGCGGGCGCATCTGGCGCTGCCCGCGGACAACATGGACGCCCGTCTGGTGGTGTTGAACAAGATCGATACCCTGTGGGACAGGCTCAGTTCCGCAGCGCAGGTGCAGGCCCAGATGGAGCGCCAGTGCCGCGTGTCCGCGGAAATGCTCGGCGTCCCACCGGACAAGGTGCTTCCCGTATCCGCGCAGAAGGGCCTGCTGGCGAAGATCATGTCGGACGATGGTTTGCTTGAAGCCAGCAGGCTGCCCCTGCTGGAGGAGGCCCTGGCCAAGGGCATCATGGGCCAGCGCCAGTCGATCCTGCGGGCGGCCGTGGCCACGGGGGTTGCCGACCTGCGCAGCGAGACCTCGCGGGGCATCAACATCCGGCGCCGCGACCTGGACGATCAGATGGCCGAGTTGCGCAACCTGCGCGGCAAGAACGCGTCGGTGATCGAGTCCATGCGCCAGCGCGTCGAGCGGGAGCAGCGGGAGTTCAATCTGAGCGTCACCCGGGTGCAGGCGGTGCGCGCTGTGCACCGCAAGCTCTTGCAGGACGTGCAGGGGCAGCTGAGTGCCCAGGCCCTGCAGGCCGAACTGGCCGAACTGGCGCAGACCCTGCAGCAAAAGGGCATCAAGCTCGGGGTCAAAAAAATCTATGTCCAGACCTTCGACAGGCTGCGTGCTCCGCTGAACAAGGCGCAGAGCGCAGGCGCTGAAATTCAGGCCATGCTCGGCGGGACCTTCAAGCAGCTCAACGCCGAGTTCGGTTTTTCGCTGCGCGTGCCCCCGCCCCCGCAGCTGGGGCATTTCGTGCACGATCTGACGCAGATCGAGCAGAGCCATTTGCAGTATCTGGGAATGGGCAACGCCCTGAAGCTGGCGCAGCCCGAGTTCTCCGAACGCCTGGTGCGCGCTCTGGCGACGCGGCTGCATGCGGTGTACGAGGCCGCAGTGAATGACCTGGATTTGTGGAGCAAATCGGCAACGGTGCAACTCAATGCCCAGCTGCGGGAACGGCGCCGGAGCTTTACCCGCCGCATCGAAGGGCTGGACCGCATACAGCAGGCGGCCAGCGGGTTGGGGGAGCGCATTGCGGAGATCGAGGCGGGCGAGAAGGACTTGCTGGGGCTCGAGCACGAGCTGCAGGAGCTCACCGACAAACTCATTGCCTTGCCGGAAGTCGAATCGGCCGCGCCCGACGTGTGTCTCGTATCGGCATGAATCTGCCCAAGGACGAGGGGGGCGTCGCGCAGCGCGTGATGGCCTGGCAGGCCGTGCACGGCCGCATGCATTTGCCCTGGCAGCAAACCCGCGATCCCTATCGGGTGTGGTTGTCGGAGATCATGCTGCAGCAGACCCAGGTCGCGACAGTGCTCGGCTACTACGCACGGTTCCTGGAGCGCTTCCCCGACGTTCGCGCGCTGGCGCAAGCGCCCTGCGATGAGGTCATGGGGCTTTGGAGCGGCCTGGGCTACTACAGCCGCGCGCGCAATCTGCACCGCTGCGCGCAGCAGGTCGTGGCGGAGCACGGCGGCGCGTTTCCTGGCAGCGCAGAGGCGCTGGCGCGGCTGCCGGGCATCGGCCGCTCGACGGCGGGGGCCATCGCGGCGTTTTGTTTCTCCGAGCGGGTGCCCATCCTGGACGCGAACGTGCGGCGGGTGCTGACGCGTTTGCTGGGGTTTGAGAAGGACCCCGCGTCGGCCGGGAGCGCGCGCTTGCTCTGGACCTTCGCCGGGTCGTTGCTGCCGACGCAGGACCTCGGGAATGCGATGCCCCGGTACACCCAGGGCCTCATGGACCTGGGGGCGTCGGTCTGCACCCCGCGCGCGCCGGCTTGCGGCGCGTGCCCGTTGGACGCCTCCTGCGTGGCGTTCAGGAACGGAGCGCCCGAGCGCTACCCCGTGCCGGCGCGCCGGCCGTCCCGGCGCTCCGAGTCCTGGCAATTGCTGGTTCTGCGCGACGCGCAAGGGCGCGTGTGGCTGGAGCGGCGCCCCGGCACCGGCATATGGGCCGGAATGCACTGCGTTCCGGTGTTTCGGGATAGCGCTTCTCTCGGGGCCTATGTGTCGTCGCTCGGGGACGCAGCGCAGTTGGCGCGGCAGGAGCTGCAAGCCTTTCTCCATGTGCTGACGCACAGGGATCTCCATCTCCATCCGGTCGTGATCAGTGGAGACATCGCGGACCGCCCGTCCGACGCAGGCCAGTGGCTGGGGGCCGATGGATGGCCCGGTGTCGGCCTGCCCGCCCCGATCCGCAAGTTGCTCGACGCCACGCAGTTGCCGCTGCCGGGGTGAGCGCGCGCGGGCCGCGGGGGGGGGGGAAGGGGGTTAGCGCCCGTCGAGCTCCCGATGCCGCCGCAGCGCGGTCCAGCGCCGGCCGAAAGTTTCTGCCAGCCGCTCCACCAGATAGACGGAGCGGTGCTGCCCCCCGGTGCAGCCGATGGCGACCGTGACGTAGCTGCGGTGGTTGCGGTCGAGCATCTCCAGCCAGTGCCCCAGGAATTGCTCGATGTGCGTGCGCATGAGCGCGGCGTCCGGCTGCTGGCGCAGAAATTCCGCGACCGGTTCGTCCAGCCCCGTGAGATCGCGCAGCGTGGGCTCGTAATGGGGGTTGGGCAGCATGCGCACGTCGAAGACGTAGTCCGAATCCATGGGAATGCCGCGCTTGAAGGCGAAGGACTGAAACACCAGCGTCAGCTGCCCCTGCGCGCCGGGTATCAGACCCTTGACGTAGCTTTGCAGCTGCGACGCCCGCAGCGCGCTCGTGTCGATGACGTGCGCCTGCTCCCTCAGGTCGGCCAGAAGCCCGCGCTCCAGTTCGATGGTCTGCACCAGGGCCTTGCGTCCCTGCTGAGGATCGTCGTGCGACAGGGGGTGGCGCCGGCGCGTCTCGGAAAAGCGCCGCACCAGCGTATCGACGCTGGCATCCAGAAAAATCGATTGCACCGCTGCCCCCTGGCGGCGCAGGCGGTCCAATTCCCGGGGCACCTGGTGCAGTGACGTGGCGCTGCGCACGTCCATGGCAATCGCGACCCGATTGCCATGATGGCGTGGCTCCAGCGCGACGAAGGCCGGCAGAAGCTCTGGCGGCAGGTTGTCCACGCAGTAATAGCCTGCGTCCTCCAGCGCATGCAGGGCCACGGATTTTCCGGAGCCCGACATTCCCGTGATCAGGACGATTTTGGGTGCCATTCCCGCTCCCCGGCTAGGTGGTGGGGGCGCTTGCGCCGGCGAGCAGCTCACGCGCATGCGCCAGCGTGGTCTCGGTCGCGCGTTCTCCGCCGAGCATGCGTGCGATCTCTGCAACGCGCTGCTCGCCCTGCACCACCTGGACGGTGCTGCTGGTGCCGTCCGGGCTCTTGTGCTTGGCAACCTGGAGGTGGTGGTGCGCGCAGGCCGCCACCTGGGGCAGGTGGGTGACGGCGAGCACCTGGCGCGCGCTGCCGAGCCGTTGCATCAGCCGCCCCACGGTTTCGGCGACGGCGCCGCCGACGCCCGAATCGACTTCGTCAAAGATCAGGGTGGGGGCCATTCCGAGCGCGCTCGTCGTGACCGAGATCGCAAGCGCGATGCGCGACAGCTCCCCGCCGGAAGCCACCTTGCCAATGGGTTTCGGCGTCATGCCGGGGTGACCGGCGACGAGAAACACCACGTCGTCGATGCCATGCGACGCCGCCTCCTGGGCCTTCGTCACCGACACCTCGAACTTTCCGCCCGCCATTCCCAGATCCTGCATCGCCTGGGTGATGGCCTGCGACAGCCTGGGTGCGGCCCTGGCGCGTGCCGCGGACAGCGCCTGCGCTGCCGCCTGGTAGGCCGCGGCGCTCGTGGCCTGCGCGGCGGCAAGCTGTTCCAGATCCGTGGCGGCGTCGAGTTCGTGCAGCTGGGCCTTCCAGTCCTCGAGCAGCGCCGGCAATTCTCCGGGAGCGCGCTTGTACCTGCGTGCCAGCGCCATCCACAGCGCCAACCGGGCGTCGAGCTGCGCCAGCCGCTCGGGATCGACCTGCGCGTGCCCCAGGTACGACTGGAGCGAATGCACGACGTCGCTGGCCTGCGCCAGGCTGGAGGAAAGAATATTCGCGAGGCTGGCAAACTCCGGCTCGATATGCTCCTGGGCTTGCAGCAGTGCCTGCGCGCGCGCGAGTCCGGCCAGCGCGCCGGCCTCGTCCTCCTGCAGGGTCTGGAGCGCGCCACCCGCGCCGTCGAGCAGCGCCTGCGCGTGCGAGAGCCGCTTGTGCTGCGCCTCCAGCTCGTCCCATTCGCCCTGCGCCGGAGCCAATTTGTCCAGTTCGCCGATTTGCCATTGGAGGCGTTCGCGCTCTTGCTGCAAGCTGGTCTGCGCCTGGCGGGCCTGCTGCAGCGCTTTCTGGTCGCAGCGCCACTGCGTCCAGAGGGCAGCGGTCTCTGCGGCGCCGATCCCGGCAAAGGCGTCGAGCAGCCCGCGTACCGATTCGGGGCGGGTGAGGCTCTGCCATGCATGCTGGCCGTGGATGTCGAGCAGCAGATCGCCGAGGGCGCGCAGCTGCGTGGCCGTGGCCGGTGTGCCATTCACCCAGGCCCGGCTCTTGCCCTGCGTGTCCACCGTGCGCCGCAGCAGCAACAGATCGTCGGCGTCAAACCCGGCTTCCTCCAGCCAGGGCCGGACGTGCGCCGGGCAGTCGAATTCCGCGCAGATGTCGGTCCGCAGGGCCCCCTCGCGCACCACGCCGGCGTCCGAGCGCGCGCCCAGCGCCAACTGCAGCGCGTCGATCAGAATCGACTTGCCGGCGCCGGTCTCGCCGGTCAGCACCGTGAAGCCGGACTCGAGCTCCACAGGCTCGAGCGCCTGAACGATCACAAAATCGCGCAGCGTGATCCGTCTGAGCGCCATGGTCAGGAGCCTCCTTCGTTCCAGCGCAGCTTCTTGCGCAAAGTGGCAAAGTAATTCCAGCCCAGCGGATGCAGAAAGCGCACGCAATGCTCCGATCGCTTGACCAGAATGCGGTCGCCATGGAGCAGCGAGGCGAGCGACTGCATGTCGAAGTTGGCACTGACGTCCCGACCGGACACCACTTCGACGGCGACCTCTGCGGCGTCCGAGAGCACGATGGGGCGGTTGGACAGGGTGTGCGGCGCAATCGGAACCAGAACCCAACCCGGAATCGACGGATGCAGCATCGGCCCCCCGGCGGACAGCGCGTAGGCCGTCGATCCCGTGGGGGAGGCAATGATGAGCCCGTCGGCACGCTGGTTGGCGACGAAGTGTCCGCCCACCTCGACGCGCAACTCCACCATGCCCGAGGTTGCCCCCCTGTTCACGACGACGTCGTTCATCGCAAGGGCCTCGAAAAGCACCCGCTCGGCGCGCACCACGGCCGCGCGCATGAGCGGCCTCGAATCCTCCGCGTACTCTCCTTCGAGCATGGGGGGCAGGGTCGTCTGGTAAGTGTCGAAAGGAATGTCCGTGATGAAGCCCAGCCGCCCCTGGTTGATGCCGATCAGCGGCGTCCCGAATCGGGCGAGCCGGCGACCGATGCCAAGCATCGTCCCGTCCCCCCCCACCACCAGGCCCAGATCGCACCGCGCCCCGATATCGTCCACGGACAGCGCGGGGTAATGCGTCAACCCGGTGTTGCTCGCCGTCTCCACCTCGAGCGCAACCTCGCAACCCTGGCATTGCAGAAAATGCGCGATGTCTTCCAGCGCCTGGCACGAGCTGTCACCCGAGTAACCCGCAGATGAAACTTGGTACTTGCCTATGAGCGCAACATGGCGGAAATTGGACGTCATCGTGAAATTACATCATTAAAATCGCCCAATGCTCGATGATCGTGCCAAGTTGTTGCTCAAAGCCCTGGTCGAGCGCTATATCGCCGACGGGCAGCCCGTCGGGTCCTGGACCCTGTCGCGGGCGTCCGGAATCGACCTCTCGCCCGCGACGGTGCGCAACGTCATGGCCGATCTCGAAGAACTGGGCCTGATCGCCAGCCCGCATGTTTCTGCGGGCCGCATCCCCACGGCACGAGGCTACAGACTGTTTGTTGACACGATGCTGACGGTGCAGCGCGATCCGCTGACACCGCCGCAGCTTGCGCCCGAGCAGCCGCAAAAAGTGATTGCCAACGCGGCCCAACTGCTCTCCAACCTCTCCCAGTTCGTGGGCGTCGTGATGGCGCCGCGGCGGACATCCGTTTTCCGCCACATCGAGTTTCTGAGGCTTTCGGAGCGCAGATTTCTGGTGATCATCGTCTCGCCCGAAGGCGACGTTCAGAACCGGGTCATCTTCACCGACGTGGACTATTCCCAATCGCAACTCATCGAAGCTTTCAATTTCCTGAATGAACATTACGCGGGCCTTGCCATGGAACAGGTGAGGGAGCGTTTGAAATCGGAGGTGGACCTGCTGCGCGGCGAGATCGTCACGCTCATGCAGGCCGCGGTGAACGCCGGCTCGCAGGCCCTGTCCGAAGCGCAGGACGAGGTCGTGATCTCCGGCGAGCGCAACCTGCTGGCGGTGAGTGATTTTTCCAACGACATGGGCAACCTGCGGCGCGCTTTTGACCTGTTCGAACAGAAGACGCAAATTCTGCGGCTGCTCGACATCTCCAGCCAGGCCGAAGGCGTGCGCATCTACATCGGGGGGGAAAGCCACGCCATGCCTTTCGAGGAGTTTTCCGTGGTCAGCTCGTCCTACGAAATCGACGGCAAGATCGTCGGCACCCTGGGGGTCATCGGGCCCACGCGCATGCCCTACGACCGGATGATCCAAATCGTGGACATCACCTCCAGACTGCTCTCCAACGCGCTCAGCCTGCGCGGGTGAACAGCCCCTACAATACGGCGCGCGGGTTCGTGCGGGAGACCGCAGGGGCCTTGGCTGGTAATAGGGCGTTTTGGGCCGTTAGCTCAGTTGGTCAGAGCAGAGGACTCATCGAAGTGGTGACCCTGCCGTGAAAGCGGCAGCGGAAAAACCGGGTGAACTCAGGGAAACCGTCAGTCAACCCGTTGACCCGGCAATCCTGAGCCAAGCTCACTGAAGGCAGATCGAAAGATCGGTAAGTGAGAAGGTGCAGAGACTAGGATGTGAGGAGCCAATCCAATAAGCATCCCTGGAGCGCCCGGCACCCGAACGCACGGAGCAATCCGTGGCGCGGGTGATGAGATAGTCCGGGGAACAGGGAAACCTGTGCAAACCTGAATCCTTTGGTCGTTGGTTCAAGTCCAACACGGCCTACCAAAACGCAAACCGCGCAACCGCCACCGGGGCGGTTGCCATGCGCAAATCAGCGCAATTGCAGTGCGGACGCGCCGAGCGATTTGGCGACCCCCCCGCCCACGGCAGCGCCAAAACGCTTGACCAGCCGCTCGGCCACGTTTTCCCGGCGCGTGTAATCGATGATGTCCTCGGCCTGGACCACTTCGCGGGCCACGTAATCGAGGCTGCCCAGCTTGTCGGCCAAGCCCATTTCCACCGCCTGCTGGCCCGTCCAGAACAGGCCGCTGAAGGTCTCGGGCGCGGCCGTCTTGAGGCGCTTCCCGCGCCCCGCCTGCACCACGGTGATGAACTGCTGGTGGATCTGGTCGAGCATGGTCTGCGCGTAGGCGCGCTGCGTTTCAGTTTGCGGGCTGAAGGGGTCGAGAAAGCCCTTGTTCTCGCCGGCGATGAGCAGGCGGCGCTCCACGCCGAGCTTTTCCATGGCGCCGGTGAAGCCAAAACCATCCATCAGCACACCAATGCTGCCCACGATGCTGGCCTTGTCCACGTAGATGCTGTCGGCCGCGACGGCAATGTAGTACGCCGCCGAAGCGCAGCTCTCTTCCACCACGGCGTAGATCGGCTTGTGGTGCTTGGCCTTCAGGCGCACGATCTCGTCGTTGATGATTCCGGCCTGCACCGGGCTTCCGCCAGGCGAATTGATGAGCAGCACCAGGGCCTTGGAGCCATCGTCTTCCAGCGCGCTACGCATGGACGCCACGACGAACTCGGCGCTGGCATCGGCGCCCGAGGCGATCTCGCCCTTGATGACGACCACGGCCGTGTGCGGCGCGCTCTTGCTCGTGCCGGGCGCTGCCTGGCGCATGGCGGCAAGCGCCACGGCGGCAATCAGCACCAGCCAGGCAAGGCGAAAGAAGATTTTCCAGCGGCGGGTGCTGCGTTGCTCGCCCAGGGCCGCAAAGGCCAGCTTTTCCAGCGTGGCGCGCTCCCAGCCGGGTTCACGCGATGAATCGTTCACAAAAATACTCCTGAATTCTGGTCCCATCAGAGACCTTGAAAGGGCTGGCGTTCCGCGGGCCGCAAGCTGCGCGCAGTATGCCAGTGCAAGCATCTACCGGTGGCACTGGTCGCGAGAAATCCCCATTGGAACAGCACCACTGTCGCGTAGTTTACGCCGACGCACCAAGCCGATGCAGCAGGGGCGTCCGGAACGCACGCCAGAGTGCGGATTTTCCGTAAACGATTCGGCGCTGCCCGTGGCGCCGGGCGGATTCTTTGCATGGCATGTGTCTTGCTAGGTTGCACTCGCAGGCTTTTTCAAAAATTCTTGAATATTCGTGAGGTGGTGCAATGGTGCAGATGGCAACGAAATTCTCCAAACGGCAGCTTCTTCTTGCGCTCGGAAAGACTGCCGGCGCAGCGACGATGTACCAGGCCATGACGACATTGGGGTTTGCTGCGCAGTCCAATTACAAAGGCGCGCCCAACTTGGCGGGTGCTCCCAAGGGAACCCGCGTTCTCATTCTGGGAGCCGGTCTTGCAGGCATGGTGGCCGCGTATGAATTGCGCAAAGCGGGGTATACGGTCAAAATCCTTGAATACAACCAGAGGGCCGGAGGCCGCTGCTGGACGATTCGTGGGGGGGACAGCTACACGGAACTCGGCGGGGCGACGCAGAAATGCAAATTTGATCCCGGGCTATACATCAACCCCGGGCCTTGGCGGATACCCTATCACCACCATGCGGTGCTCGGCTACTGCAAGCAGTTCGGTATCCGGCTCGAACCCTTCATCCAGGTCAACTACAACGCCCTGGTGCATTCCACCAAGGCATTTGGTGGCAAGCCGCAAAAATACCGGGACATTCAGGCCGATTTTCAAGGCCATACGGCAGAGCTGCTCAGCAAGGCGGTGAATTCCGGGGCGCTCGACCAGCAATTTTCGGCGCAGGACAGGGAAAAATTGCTCGACGCAATGCAGCACTGGGGCGGGCTGACGCAGGAGAGAGCCTACCGGCCGTCGCTGGAATCCAGCCTGCGCCGTGGTTTCAAGGTCGAACCGGGGGGCGGACTGATGCCGACCCATGAATTTTCAACACCGATGGACCATCAGGAGTTGGTCGATTCAAAGTTGTGGAAAAGAATAGTCGATGGCCAGGAGCTTGAATTCCAGAGCAGCATTTTTCAGCCGGCAGGCGGCATGGACATGATTGCCAAGGCATTTGAGCGCGAGACAAAAGGACTTGTCCGCTACAACGCGAAAGTCGTGCGCATTCACCAGGACGATAAAAAAGTCCAGGTCAGCTTCAGGAACAGCGACGGGACGGGGGCCGAGCAGGTTGAAACGGCCGACTGGTGCGTCTGCACCCTGCCGCTGTCGATTCTGAGCCAGATTCCGCTGACGGCAAGCTCCAGCATGCTCGCCGCGATCAACGCCGTGCCCTATGAGGGCTCGGTGAAGATCGGGTTGCAGTTCAAGCGCCGCTTCTGGGAGCAGGACGAACATATCTACGGCGGAATCAGCTATACGGATACCCCCATTCAGAAAATAGCCTATCCAAATACGGATTATGGCAAGCCCGGGAAAGGCGTCTTGCTCGGGGCCTACGTGTGGGGGGCCAATGCCTTCGAGTTCACTGCCATGTCTCCGGCGCAACGGATTCGCAAGGCGGTGGAATACGGCGGTCATTTGCACAAGCAATACGCCGAGGAATTTGACAACGGCGTTGCCGTTGGCTGGCACCGGGTTCCCTGGGTCCATGGTTGTTATGGCAAGTGGAGCGACGAGGCGCGTGAAAGGCATTACAAGAATCTGTGCCAGATCGATAACCGCATCGTTCTTGCCGGTGAGCACGCATCCTTCATTCCGGCCTGGATGGAGGGCGCCGTCCTGTCGTCGCTCGATGCCATCGAGCGTCTGCACACCATGGTCGTTGCCACGACGAAATCAGCATAAGGAGCATCTCATGTCATATCGATCCATGCGCCGGGCCCTTGCGGCCATTGCTTCCTTCCTGAGCGTTGCAGCCATCGCCCCGGACGCGGCGTCTCAGGAAGCGCCCCCGTTTTCTTCAGGAAAAGAATTCATTGCGCAAACGGGGCAGCAGCTCTACCAGACGAGCTGTCAGGGCTGTCATATGGCCGATGGCAAGGGGGCCCGTGGTGCGGGTACCTACCCTGCATTGGCGAATAATGGAAATCTCCAGGTTGCCGAGTTCATTGCAATCGTCGTGATGCATGGAAAAAACGGCATGCCCGGCTTTCGTGAATACATGAGCGACGCGCAGCTTGCGGACGTCATGAACCATGTGCGCAGCAGTTTCGGAAATAATTACGATACGGGCATCACCGCGGATTTCGTCAAAAAGCTTTCATCCCACAAGTAAAGGAGTGTATATCGTGCATAAATTGTTTGCGGTCCTCGCCGTCACCGGGGCGGTATTTTCCACGGGCGCCCATGCGCAGGGCGTCATCCGCCACAAAATCCCGGGGTCGGACTTTCCGATATCTCTGGCCATCGAGGTCCCTCCGGGACTGACTCTGGTGAATCTGAGCGGCGCCGTCCCGGACGTCGTCGATGCCAAGGCGGATGCCAACAGCGTTGCCGCTTTTGGTGACACGCAAGCCCAGGCCATCAGCGTGCTCAAAAAGATCGAGGGAACCCTGAAGTCATTGAATTTGGGCATGTCCGACGTCATCAAGATGCAGGTTTTTCTGGTGAAGGACCCGGCGCTGGGCAAAGTGGATCTTGCCGGATTCATGAAAGGGTACAAACAATATTTTGGTACTGCCCAGCAGCCCAACTTGCCGACGCGCTCGGCCTTCGAGATTGCCGGGCTCGCCAATCCCGGTTGGCTCCTCGAGATCGAGGTGAGCGCGGTCCGTCCCCCAAAATAAATTAGCGCGTCTTGGTGTCCTCCGCCTCGGCGGAACCAAGGCGCTGGGGGTTCACTGCCCCGATGGGTGGCCCGTTGGCCGCAGCGCCTTGCCAGCGAGCCGGGTCGAGCGCGCGAGGCCGTTGCCGCCGCCCGGCGCGGCACGTCATCCAGCGGCGTGCGCTGCGACCCAAACGCACCCCGTCGCGCCGCCGCTATCCATGAACCCGGTTTGCCCGCGAGCCGCATGCACGGTGGTGTATGATCCGCGCCGTGCCTCTGCTCATGATCCGACAGGCCGCCGGTGGGCGCATGCAATAACAAGATTCCAATAGGTAATGAATAAAAAATCCGAGGAGCCAAATGGACTATTTCCCGGTTTTTCTTTCCGTTGTATACGTCATACGCAACCACGAAAAGCACCTCGAAGGGATTTTGAAAAATGCAACAATGCAACTGGCTCCACTGGTCAGCGACTATGAACTCATCGTCATTGACAATGCCTCTGATGATCAGAGTCTCATCATTCTCAAGGAGCTTGCCAATCAGACAGGTCTGCCCAACCTGCAGGTGTACGCCCTGACCAAGGAAGTCGACAATGGCACGGCATCCTGGGTCGGCCTGGAAAATTCCCTTGGTGATTTCATTGCAGTGATTGATCCTTTGACGGACGATATCTCTTTTCTCCCGCAAATGCTGGACAAGGCAGCGAGCGGCGTCGAAGTGGTTTTTGCCAGAAACACACAAAAATCAAGGCAAAACTTCCTGTACGAAGCAGCCCACACCGTGTTCAACGGATTCTACAAGGTGTTCAGTGGAGTTCATTTGGAAAAGGAAGCTCCACAGTACAGGATGTTGAGCAAGCGCGTGGTGAATTTCATTCTCCAGCACCCGCAACCTGCCATTACCTATCGGCATCTGCCTGCCACCGGCGGGTTCACCCGCTCCAATATGGAATACTGCAGCCCGCCGCTTGCCCCGCAGGCAAAGAGGATAGGCGAGAGTATTGACCGTGGAATACGCCTGCTCATTTCTACGACCGGCGCGCCCATGCGGCTGGTCACCGTCCTCTCACTATTTGGTGCCGCTGCGAATTTGGTTTATTCGCTCTACGTCGTGGCAATCGGCATCTTCAAAACCAATGTCGCGCCTGGCTGGGTCAGCCTTTCCCTGCAACAGTCCGGAATGTTTTTCCTTATTTCTCTGGTATTGCTGGTCCTCGGAGAATACATGCTCCACATGACCAGCCTTTCAAACGAAGGGCCGCTCTATCACGTAGGACAGGAATTCACGAGCGTCCGGATGACGCGCCGTGGAAAACTGAACGTCGAAGAAGTCACTTCGTCGCAATTTCCGTCCCCGGAGATGGCCGCGAAGCAGTTGGTTCAATGATGCATGCGACGGGGAAATTTGACGCGGCGATCATCGGCGGCGGCTTTTATGGTTCGACAATAGCGATATATCTGGCCCGGCAACGGGGCTTCAAGCGCGTCATCCTGATTGAAAAAGAGCCGCAGCTCCTGGCCCGTGCGTCGTATCACAATCAGGCACGCGTGCACAATGGCTACCATTATCCCCGGAGCTTTACCACGGCTTTCAGGAGTCGGGTCAACTTGCCGCGATTCGTGCAGGACTGGTCCCCGGCCATCAAACGGGACTTCACGAAGCTCTACGCCATAGCGCGGCGCAACTCCAAAGTGACCGCCAAGCAATTCGAGCGCTTCTGTCAGGAGATTGGTGCAAAAACGATCCGCGCCAACAACGAGTTCAGGGGTTTGTTTTCCCCCCAATTGATTGAAGAAATTTTTCTTGTCGAGGAATACGCTTTTGACGCCAGACTGCTCGCGCAGTGGGCGGGGCGCGCGCTGTGTGAGAACAATGTTCGTGTTCTGCTCAAAACAAGCGCGACTTCGATCAACAGGTCCGCCGGGGGCGGGGTGACTCTGGCGTTGCACGATGGCAGTGGGAAGGAAGAATTCATTGACTGCCAGTACGTCTTCAATTGCACCTACAGTGGTCTCAATCAATTGCATGGAGACTACCCCGGAACGCAAACCGGATTAAAGCACGAAATAACGGAAATAGCCCTGATCCAGGTGCCCGCGGAAATAGAGAACATGGGAGTGACCGTGATGGATGGTCCTTTTTTTTCCGTGATGCCATTTCCGGCCCGTGGCCTGCATACCCTTTCGCACGTCCGCTACACGCCCCACCTCAGCTGGGAAGACAAGCAGGGGCTGGACCCCTATGCGCAATTGGCAAGCCATGATCGATCCACGCGATCTGATCGCATGATCAGAGACGTTGCCAGATACATCCCGGTCGTCAAGAATTCCCGCTACGTTGACTCCCTTTTCGAAGTCAAGACCGTGCTGCAAAAGAATGAGGGCGACGACGGAAGACCCATTCTTTTCGAGAAGTGCCGCGAATTGCCGGGGTGCTACTCGATCTTGGGTGGAAAGATCGACAATATCTATGACGTATTGGAGAAGCTTGAGGCCGAAGACTTCTCCCTGACCCAGGACGCACCATGAAAACTGCGCTGATTGGTTTCTCCGGATTCGTCGGCAGCACACTGCGGAGGCAAGCATCCTTTGATGCGCTCTATCGATCGAACAACATCCAGGACATTGCACACAAGGAATTCGATATGGTGGTCTGTGCAGGAGCGCCTGCGCAAAAATGGTTGGCCAATCGGGAACCTGAAGCCGACAGGGGAAAAATAAATTCCCTGATGAACAATATTGAAACCATAAAGTGCAAAAACTTCGTTCTGATCAGCACCGTGGACGTATTCCAGAACCCCATGGAAGTGGACGAGGAAACCCCGGTGGATGAAAAGGGATTGCATGCCTATGGCCAGCATCGCCGGCATCTTGAAAAATTCGTTCAATCCCGGTTTCCCTGCCATCTCGTCGTAAGGCTGCCGGGATTGGTCGGTCCGGGGCTGCGCAAGAACGTCATTTACGATCTGCACAATGAGAACAACCTGCATGCGATTGAGAGCCGGGGGGTTTTCCAGTTCTATCCCATGGTCAATTTGTGGTTCGACATACGGGCGGCACTGCATGCCGGATTGAAATTGGTGCATCTCACCGCAGCCCCTGTCAGCGTCGAAGAGCTTGCCCTCCACGGTTTCGGCAGGGACTTTGAACAGCATTTGGCGGGCGCCCCGGCAAAGTACGACATGAGAACACGCCATGCCCCGGTTTTCGGGACCGAAGGTGCCTATCAATACGGCATCCGTGAAACCATCCAGGCGATCCGGGCCTACGCGCAATCGGAACCCGTTTCCAGGGCCGCCCCATGAGGATCGCGATATCCAACATCGCCTGGGACGTCGCCGAGGACGAGGCTGTGGCCCGGCTGCTTGGCGAGCATGGCGTGGACGCGATTGACGTCGCCCCAGGCAAGTACTTCCCGCAGCCGGAAAAAACAAGCGACGAGGAGATTGCCCGAGTCAGGGATTGGTGGAGCGAACGCGGCATCCAGATCGTGGGCATGCAAGCCCTCCTGTTCGGGACGGCGGGCATGAACGTGTTTGGCACGGCCGAATCCCGGGATGCGATGCTCGGGCACCTGTCTGCAATCTGCCGGATAGGAAGCCGGCTAGGCGCGACCAAGCTGGTTTTTGGATCGCCCAAGAACCGTGATCGGTCGGGACTGGATGATCGGGACGCCGCAGCGCTGGCGCTCTCCTTTTTCCAAAGGCTGGGGGAGATAGCGCAGGGGCATGGGGTTACGGTCTGCCTCGAGCCGACTCCCCCGTGCTACGGAGCCAACTTCATGCGAAACAGCGACGAAACCGCGCACATCGTCCGTGCGGTCGCGCACCCCGCCATCCGCATGCAGTTGGATACCGGTGCGATCGTCACCAACGGGGAATGCGCCGCAGACGTGCTCGCGCGCTGCGCGCATTTGATCGGCCACGTCCACGCGAGCGAACCGGAATTGGCGCCGCTTGGAGATCGGGGAACGGACCATCGCGCCATGCATTCAGCCTTGGTGAAATTCTTGCCTCAGCATGTGCTGACGATCGAAATGCTGGCGACCAAGAGCGAGCCGCATTTGCTCTCCATCAAGCGCGCATTGGATTTTGCAAACAGCACTTACCGATCGCAGCAGGGGGCTATTGGATGAAATGGATCATTCTCTTGCTGGGGATTGCAGCCAACAGTTCGGCGAGTCTGCTCGTGAAGATCGCGGTGATGCCCCCGAGAAAATTTCCTTCGCTTTCCGACCCCATGTCCGCATTCACCAATTGGCCATTCTGGTTGGGGCTGGGTCTGTACGGTGCGGCCTTTCTGTTGTATGCCGCTGCCCTGGCAAGAATCCCCCTGAACGTTGCGCATCCGATACTTACTTGCGGCGCAGTGGCAAGCGTCGCGTTTTTGTCCATGATAATTTTCAAGGAACCTTTTCACTGGATTACCGTGACGGGCATACTCTTGGTCATTGCCGGTGTATTTCTCATTTCATCCCGCGTTGCATGACCCATCATGACGAGCATGTCCAAAATTTCTCCTGAAGAGAGGGCCGCCTGGCAGGTTCCCGGTTTTGATACCCCACTCTGGTTGGGGCGCGAGCACCCTTGGTGCGTTGTCGTCCCGGTGATCAATGAAGGGGAGCGCATCAGAAGCCTTTTGCAGCGGATGCAGGCATGTGCCATTTCCAAGGTGGCGGACATCATCCTTGTTGACGGTGGAAGCCAGGATGGTTCCACGGACCCCAGGGCCTTGAAGGATCTCGATGCACGGGGTTTGCTCGTAAAAACAGGTCCGGGAAAACTCAGCGCGCAACTCCGGTGCGCGTATGCCTTTGCGCTCGACCAGGGGTACGATGGAATCGTCACCATCGATGGAAATGACAAAGACGACCCGGAAGCGATTCCACGCTTCATCCAGGCTTTGGCGGGGGGCGTGGATTTCGTGCAAGCCTCCCGTTTCATTCCGGGAGGCATCGCGGAGAACACGCCTGCATTCCGGCATTTTGCCATCCGGCTCATCCATGCACCGTGCCTGAGCTTCGCCTCGGGCTTCCAATGGACAGATACGACCCAGGGATTCAGAGCCTATAGTCGAAGAATGCTTCTGGACCGCAGGATATCTCCTTTCAGGGACGTTTTTTCTGCGTATGAGCTACTGGCGTATCTGTCTTGCAAGGCGCCGCAGGTCGGATATAAATGCCTGGAAATCCCGACAAGCAGAAAATATCCGACGGGCGAAGTGCCCACCAAAATAAGCAGCTTCAGAGGAAATCTTTCCGTCCTTCTGACGCTGCTGCGCGCTTGCTGCGGAAAATACAACCCCTGAGGCACGACAAATGCAAATGAACAAGAACCTGCCGGACAAAAAAAATAGTGGGTACAGACTGAATTTCGTCCTCGGATTCGTGCTTTTTGTTTTTATCATACTGGCAGCAAGATACCAGTATTTTCTGCTGAATTATATCGAGTGGGGGGATGAGTCAGAGACGATCGTCACGGCCAAGATGATGGCATCGGGGCAATCACTGTATTCTGAAATATTCAACCACCACGGCCCACTGACATTTTTTCCAGGCGTGATGCTGGAGTTGTTTGGCGATTTCGGGGTCCGTGGCCACAGAGTTCCGACAGCCATTCTTCAAATAATCAGCATTCTTGCAATATATTGTTCATCAATATTCAAAAACAACATCACAAGATTGACAAGTGTTTTCTACGCAACATTCACCATAATTTTCCTCATGCCCAAACTCCTTGGGCATATGTACACGTATCAGGCGCTCACTGGGCCCCTTCTTCTGATAATATTGTTCGTATACACGTTTCCTTCGATCATCGATCGAAATCTGTTGACCGCTCCCAGGGTTTTCACCGGATCCCTGCTCATTGCCAGCCTTCCTTTCCTTGCAAGCACCTATGCTCCGATTGCTGCCATCCTGTTTCTGATTTCACTGCCGCGCTCGTACGTCAAGGCGTCCGCAGCCGGAGCATTTCTGGGAACGGCAGCGAATCTGCTTTTTCTCATCTGTTATGGATCACTGAAAGGTTTTTTGGCGATCCATTTTTATTTGAACTATGGAATACTCCCGGAGTACCTGGACGTCATTTCGTCTGCGTTGGCCAGTCTGTCAGGAAAAACCGACATCATAGGTCCATTTCTGATGTTCAGCATCATCGGGCTGTTGGCCCTGGCTTCCCATGAAAAGAAAATGCCATGGCGATCCATACTGCTGGCAATCGGTATCGCAAGTTTGCTCATCCGGGGCATTGATTTTCACGGACTTCCCTATTATTATGCCTTTATCGGAATTTCATTGCTGCCGATCCTGAAAATAAATGAATTCATCCATCCTGTAAAGCTCGGTGCCTTGTTTTTCATTTTGCTTTGCAGCGCAAGAGCCTCACTGCTTCTCCCCGGGGACCGGGAAGAACTCGTTGCCCGGAGAATACCTGCCGAAACCGAATTTTCCCGCTTGGTAAAAAAATATACCGACAAGGATGACAAAATCATTGCCTATTCATTTGACAATTTCCAATACATAGCCGCCGACAGGCTGCCGGCATCGGGTCATTTCTTCTATCTTCCCTGGCAGGAAAAATACAGTGAAAATCCAAAATTCGGAATCAACATTGACGCCTGCAAGGAAATAGCCGAATACCGGCCGAAGATCATGCTGATCAACAAATGGAAAGTATGGGGCCTTTATTCTTGGGATAGCTACGGGGGCTGCATCCAGAAGATCGTAGACACCCATTACACGCAAGTGCCTGATCGCCCGTTCTACATAAGAAAAGACATTTCCGCCGCAGAAACACGCACGCCATAGGCAGTTCAATCCTGCGGTGCCAGTTCAACCTGTAGCCGCCCGGTCTGCGGCTGCAGCTGGATCTGGCAACTCAGGCGCGATTCGCCCGCGCGGTAATGTTCGGACTCGGTCAACAGGTCCAGTTCGTCCTCGTCCGGCGCCCCGACGCTGCCATAGCCCCCGTGCACGTACACATGGCAGGTGGCGCAGGATCTGGCGCCGCCGCAGGTCGCTGCCACCGGCAGGCCGCGGGCTCTGAGAACCTCCATCAAACTGGATCCAGGCGGATTTTCCAAGTGGTGCACGCGGCCTTTTCGGTCCGTGGCTTCGATCGTGACGGGATGGGGCATGGCGGGAATTCTTTGGGTCGGGGAGGAATCCGGGGCGCGCACGGCGCAGGGGGGGCGGTCGCGGATTTCGCGCAGGCTCAGGCCGGCGTCAGCCAGCCAAGCCGGGTCAAAGCAGCGGCGCTGCGCAATCAGCTTCTTCGCAGCAGCGAAGTCAGAGGCCGCGTTCACGCACTGCACCGCAGTGACGCCGTCGGCGGCGTTCTGGAATACCACGCTGAAACTGCCGCTGGCGGGGTCACCGCGCAGGATCTGGGCGTCACCGGGCCGTGGCAGCCCGGCCATTTGCAGCTTGGTGTCGAACTGGTCGGACCAAAACCACGGCAGTTCGTCGGCGACGCTGACCGGCTGCGCGGCCGCGCGCATCGCCGCCGCCGCGCGGCGCGCCTGGAAACGAGCGCTTTGCACGGACTCCAGCCGAATGGGTGCGGCAAAGCCGGCCTGCGGCGCGACGGCGCAGTCGCCGGCGGCGAAGATCGCCGGGTCCCGGGTTCGGCCATGCGCGTCGACGACGATGCCCGCGGCCGTGGCCAAGCCAATGCGCTGCGCCAGTTCGTCGCACGCGTGGTTGCCAATGCCCACGAGCACCGTGTCGGCCGGCAAGCGCTCGCCGTCAGCCAGCCGCACGGCGCGCACCCGGGTGTCGCCTTCGAGCGCTGCGACCTGCGCATCCAGCACGAGCCGCACACCGCGCGCCCGGTGTTGATCCTGCAGGTGCACGCCGATGGCTGCGGGCAGGGTACGCGCCAGCACGCGCGACTGCCCCTCCACCACGGTCACCTTGCAGCCGGCTTGGCAGGCGGTGGCCGCCAGCTCCATGCCGACGTAGCCGCCCCCGATCAGCACCACCGCTGCGCCGGACACCAGGCGTGGGCGCAGCCGCTCGGCATCGTCCAGCGTCTTCAGGGACAGGACGCCGGGCAGGTCCGCACCAGGCAGCGCCAGGGCGCGCGGCTCACCGCCGGTGGCCAGCAGCAGTTGCTCGTACGCCAGCGTGTCGCCTGTGCGCAGGCGCAATTCGCGCGCGGCGCGGTCGATGGACAGCACCTCGGTGCCCGTGCGCAGGAGGATGCGCTCCTCGGCGTATGCCGAAGCCGGCCGCAGCCACAGCCCCTCGCGCGCGGGGCTGCCGCGCAGGTACGCCTTGGACAGCGGCGGACGCTCGTAGGGCAGGTGGGGTTCGCGTCCGAGCAGCGTGATGGGGCCGGCGTGCCCGAATGTGCGCAGTGCGTACGCGGCCTCCGTGCCGGCCACGCCGCTGCCCACGATCACGATGTGCGGCTCTGCTCCCATGGTCACAACGGCACGGCGAGGGCCGTGTCGATGCTGAAGGAGTCGATGATCACCAGCCGTTTGCGCAGTTGGAAGCTGTCGCCGTGCGGCAGCAGCTCGTCCTCGTAGCGGCCGACCATGTAGGTCGAGCTATTGCCTTCGTGGTCGCTCTGCATGACCAGCAGGTTGGCCGATGCGGCCACGGCGTCGTCGGCCAGGCGCCTCGCGCGCACGTTCGTGATGAAGTGGCGCAGGTACATATGCCGGTAGGTCAGCGCGCCCTTGATCAGCATGGCCACGCGGTCCTTGACCATGCCATGGGTGTAGCAGCCCATGATGGGTGCTGGCAGGTTCAGGTCATGGTTCTCGCGCGAGACGATGCGATAGTCGCATGGGCCTTCGTGCGCAAAGAAGTCGGGCCACTGCGCAAAGCGCTCG
The DNA here is from genome assembly GCF_026127385.1 of Verminephrobacter aporrectodeae subsp. tuberculatae. Taxonomy (NCBI): domain Bacteria; kingdom Pseudomonadati; phylum Pseudomonadota; class Betaproteobacteria; order Burkholderiales; family Comamonadaceae; genus Verminephrobacter; species Verminephrobacter aporrectodeae. The sequence continues at coordinate 671,964 of NZ_QZCX01000001.1, read as the reverse complement.
TGGTTCAGTGCCTCGGCGTAGGCGGAGTGGAAGTCCGCAACGCGGGCGGACAGGGCGGGGTCCGTCATGCGGCCTCCCGGGTGTCAGCGTGGCCGGCTGGCGGAAACTGCATCACGCGGTGGTAATGGCGCCAGAAGCCGCGAATCGAGATTTCTTGCGACATATAGTCGGTGTCGTTGATTTCGCCGATGCCACCCATCTCCAGCACCGAGTGTGCGCCGCGCAGGGATTTCGTTCCCTCCTGCACCAGCCGCAAGGCCTCGCCGTCTTCCAGCGAGATGTAGCCCGCCGGACCGATGAAGTTCACCGACAGCAGTCGGTTGTGCAGCAGCTGCGGCGTGTCGTTCTCGAAGCCCAGATAGGTGATGTGCAGTTCCACCGCATCCGGCCCCTTGGGCCGCAGGTGGCGGATCGCGTAGGTGTTGTCCACTTGGGCGACGATCAGCGTCGGGAACATCGACAGGATGGTCGTCTTGTAGTTGTCGTCCAAATCGAGCTTGACCTGCGCGAGCGACGGGTCGGCCAATTCGAGGTCGGGCATGAACTTGCCCGTGTCGGCGTAGGCGGCGGCCAGGCCTTCGCGGCTCTTCGCGTCCTGCTCGCTCAGGATCGAATGGTTCCACGTGTTCTTGCCCTCCTTGTCCATTTTGATGCCCCCTTGCATCGCGGGCGTCTGGATGCCGAAAGAGACCTGGAAAAGATGCAGCAGCGAAGCGTGGTACGGGTCGCGCACGTTCTCGTTGTAGAGCTTCCAGTTGCTCGGGATTTTCTGGCGCAGGTAGCCGATCACCTTGGGCTTGCGCTGCACCAGCAGGCGGTCGATCTGCGACAGGCTGTGCGGACCCAGGTAGGCTTGCAGTTCCTCGGTCTGCTCGCTGTAGGTGCCGAAGATCAGGCCGCCGCAGATCGCCACGCGCAGCTTGCGTAGTCCGTGGTCCTTCTTGTCGAAGCAGGGTGGCATGCCGCCCTTGCCGTTGTGGCCCTTCTCCAGCGGCAGCGCGGTCAGCTCACCGGCGAGGTTGTAGTTCCACAGGTGATAGGGGCAGGTGTGGCGCTTGGCGTTGCCGCGCACCGTATCGACGATGCGCGAGCCACGGTGCGCGCAGGTATTCTCGAACGCATGCACCGCGCCGTTCTTTGCGCGCGTGACGATCACGTGGGTGTCGCCGACCCAGGTGGTCAAAAAGTCGCCCCAGTTCGGGATCTCGACCTCCAGGCCCAGGTAATTCCACGTCGGCCCGTGGAACAGGCGCTGCATTTCCTCTTGGTAAATGCGGGGGTCGTGGAATATTTCGTAGGGCACGCGCGAGAAATCATCGGCGGGCCAGCGCAGGGCTACGGGCCGCACGGCTTCGATCGGAATGGTCTTCAATTGCGATCTCCTGATCAAGGTTGGGGAGGGGGTGAAACTTTCAGACGCTCAGGTAGCGGCGCCACAGGGAGCGGTCGGCGTCCAGCGCCTGCGAGTCGCCTTCCCAGACGACCTGGCCGCGCTCGACGATGGAATGGCGGTCCGCGAGCCGGATCAGTTGGGCGACGTATTTGTCGATCACCAAGATGGACAGGCCGGTGCGGTGCAGCATCGCCAGGCATTGCCAGATGTCCCGGCGAATCAATGGCGCCAGGCCCTCGGTGGCTTCGTCCAGGATGAGCAGGTAGGGGTTGGTCATGAGCGCGCGGCCAATGGCCAGCATCTGCTGCTCGCCGCCGGAGAGTTGATGGCCCAGGTTGGCGCCGCGCTCCGCGAGCCGCGGGAACAGACCGTGCACGCGCTCCAGCGTCCAGGGGGCCGGCGCGCCATGGCGGTTTGCCGCGAACGCGACCAGGTTTTCGGTGACCGTGAGGTTGGGGAAGATCTGCCGGCCTTCGGGCACCAGCGCGATTCCCATGCGCGCAATCTCGCTGGGAGACCTGCCGTCGATGCGCCGGCCACGGAAGTGCACGCTGCCGCGGCGCGGCGGCGTCAGGCCCAGCAGCGAACGCAGCAGCGTGGTCTTGCCCACGCCATTGCGCCCGGCGATCGAGTGCACGCTGCCTTCCTCGACGCGCAGCGAGAGCCCGCGCAGCACCTGCGAGGATCCGTAGGCGGTGTCGATCGCGTCGATCTCCAGCAGGGCGCTCATGGGGACTCCGAATCTGCGCCCAGATAGGCTTCGATCACCTGGGGGTCGTGCCGCACCGCGTCCGGCGTGCCGCTCGCAAGCACACGGCCGCAGAGCAGCACCGAGATGCGGTCTGCGAGTTGGAACACCGCCTCCATGTCGTGCTCCACGAGCACGATGCCCAGCCGGCCGCGCAGGCTTTGGATGAGTGACACCATGCGCTGCGATTCCTGCGGACCCATGCCGGCCATGGGTTCGTCGAGCAGCAGCAGCCGGGGTGCGTTGGCCAGCGCGATGCCCACCTCGATCACGCGCTGGTCGCCGTAGGCCAGGCTGTCCGCGCGCCGTTCGGCCACCGCCCCGAGTCCGATCTGCTGCAGGATGGCGTGCGCTTCGTCGAACACCGTGTGGTCGTCGCGCAGCGGTTTCCAGAACGAGTAGCTGTGCCCGCTGCGCGCCTGCACCGCCAACGCAATGTTTTCGCGCACGCTCAGCCGCTTGAAGATGCTGGTGATCTGGTAGGAGCGGGTGATTCCCCGTGCGGCGCGCGCGTGGTCGCTCAGTGCGGTGACGTCGTGGCCGTCGAAAAGGATCTGGCCCGAAGTGGGCGCCAGCGTGCCGGCCAGTTGGTGGATCAGCGTCGTTTTGCCCGCGCCGTTGGGGCCGATCAGCGCGTGGATCTCGCCCGGATGCACCTGCAGGTTCAGGCCGTCCGTGACGCGCAGACCGCCAAAATGCGTGCGCAATTCGCGCACCTCCAGCAGCGGCTTCATGGGGCATCTCCGGCCGCTGCCGAACGCGCCGGTAACCACGCCGGGCGCCAAGCCGAAATGCGCATCAGCAGGAGCGCCAACAGCAGCAGCCCCATGGGCAACTGCCAGTGCTCCGTATAGTGCGTGATCAGTTCTTCCAGGCCCAGGAACAGCGCCGCGCCGACGACACCGGCCCAGGGCCTGCCGGGTCCGCCCAGGATCACCATCACGATCAGCGTGCCGGACTGTGTCCAATGCATCATCGAGGGACTGACCAGGCGATTCAGTTCCACGTTCAGCACCCCGGCCAGGCCGCACACCAGGCCCGCGATCACGAAGGCAAGCAGTTTGTACCGGCGTGTCGGGTAGCCGATCGCGCCCATGCGCACCGCGTTCTCCCGCAGACCGATCAGCACCATGCCGAACCGTGCCTGCAGCAAGCGGTGCATGAAGAACAGCGCGAGCATCAGCACGGCCAGGCAGGTGTAGTAGAAACCCGCGTCGGTTCGCAACGGCCAGCCGTCGGCGAAGCCGAAGGATGAGCGCCGATCCATTTGCAGGCCGTCGTCGCCGCCCACGCTGCTCAGCGAGACGAACACGCAATAGAACATCTGCGCCAGCGCCAGCGTAATCATCAGGAAATGCACGCCGCTCGTGCGCAGGCTGATGCTGCCGATGAGCCAGGCCACGGCGCCGGTCACCAGCAGCGCGATGGGCCAGGAAATCCAGGCGCTGTCCAGACCCTGGCTCGCGAGGATGGCCACGGCGTACCCGCCGATGCCGATGAAGACCGCGTGACCGAAGCTGACCATTCCGCCATAGCCCAGCAGCAAATTCAGGCTCGTCGCCGCCAGCGCGTAGACCAGGATGCGGGTCGCCAGCACGAGGTGGAAATCCTGGCCCAGCGCTTCCAGCAGCGCGGGCAGCGTCAGCATCAGCACGGCCGCGCCGGCCGGAAGGAGACGGCTCATGTCGGCAGTTCCCGGGGGGTGTCCGCCGGGGTGGCCCGGGCGGGGCTGCGGCGCCGCGCGCCGCCTGTGTCCTGCGCAAACAGGCCGGCCGGGCGCACCATCAGCACGCCCGCCATCAGCACGTAGGCCGAGATGGAGGCGAATGCGGGGCCCAGTTCGGAGGCCGTATGCGCCGGCAGCAGCCGGCCCAGCAGGCCCGGCAGCAGAGCGCGGCAGAGCGTGTCCAGCGTGGCGATGAGCAGCGCAGCCAGAAAGGCGCCGCGAATGGAGCCAATCCCGCCCACGACGACGACGATGAAGGCCAGGATCAGAACCTCCTCGCCCATGCCGACCTGCACCGAGGTCAGCGGCCCCATCGCGGCACCGGCCAGGCCGCTGAGCACCGCACCGAAGGCGAAGATGGCGGTGAAGAGCGCTTTCACGTGTACGCCCATCACCTGCACCATCTCGCGGTTGGACGCGCCTGCGCGCACCCACATTCCCACCCGCGTGTGGCCAACGATCCAGTACAGCAGCAGCGCCACCGCCAGCCCGGTGCCGATGATGAGCAGCCGGTAGGCGGAGTAGTGCAGGTCGGCAAACAGGTGCACGGAGCCGGCCAGCGCCTCGGGCACGTTGTGGGAGACCGGCAGAGCCCCCCAGAGCAGACGCGTGCTCCCATTCAGGATCAGGATCAGCGCGAAGGTGGCCAGCACCTGGTCCAAAGGGTCCAACGGGTACAGCCGGCGCATGAGTCCGAATTCGAGCAAGGCACCGATGAGGGCCATGGCCAGCAGTCCTCCCAGCAGCCCGAGTACGGCGGAGCCGCTGCGTTGCGTCAGCGTGGCCGTGAGAAAGGCGCCCAGCATGTACAGCGAACCATGCGCCAAATTGACGAGCCCCATGACGCCGAAGACCAGCGTCAAGCCAGCGGCGATCAGGAACAGCATCAGCCCGAGTTGCAGGGCGTTCAGCAGGTGTTCGATCCAGAGCATGGCCTACTTGCGCATCTTGCAGGCGCTGGCGTAAACATCGCCGTGCTTGCTGCTGATGCGACTCCCGGTCCTGTTGTAGAGCCGGCCCGACGCGTCGCGGCTCACCGTGCGGATGTGGTAGTCCTGCAGCGGGAACTGATTCGGGCCGAGCATGAAGTCCCCGCGCACGGAGTGGAACTTGGCGTTGGCCAGCGCGTGGCGCAGGCTCGCCGGGTCGTCGACGTTGCCGCCGTTCTCCCGCACTGCGGCGTCCAGCAGCATGATCGCGTCGTACCCGTGCGCGGCGTAGAAGCTGGGCAGGCGCTTGTAGGCCTGCTCGAACGCGGCGACGAAGGCCTTGTTCGCGGCGTTGTCGGTATCGGTGGACCAGGAGCCGGCGTTGACCAGCCCGAGCATGCTCTCGCCCGTGGCCGCGAACAGGTCCTGATCGGACGTGGTCATGGTGGTCAGCAGAATCGACGGGTCCAGATTCGCCGCGCGCAGCTGTTTGATGAAGTTCGCGCCCATGCCGCCAGGCAGAAAGAAGAACACGGCGTCGGGCTTTTGGTCCTTCTGGCGCGCGATCTCCACGGCGAAGTCGAGCTGGCCCAGCTTGGGGTAGGCCTCATCGACGACGTCGCCCTTGTACATGCGTTTGAAGCCGGCAATCGCGTCGCGGCCGGCCGGGTAGTTCGGGGCGATCGTGGTGATCCGCTTGTAGCCCTTGTCCGTTGCGTATTTGCCGGCGGCCTCGTGCACGCTGTCGTTTTGCCAACTCACGTTGAAGAAGCCCGGGTCACATTTCTCACCGGCGTAGGCCGAGGGGCCCGCGTTCGAGCTCAGCACGATGCGCCCGGCCTCCAGCACCACCGGTGCCGCGGTGAGCAGCACGTTGGAGTAGATGATTCCGGTGAGCACCTGCACCTTGTCTTTCCGGACCAGGCGCTCGGCCACCTGTTTGGCAATGCCGGGGTTGAACTGGTCGTCCGCCACCACCAGAGCAGTTGGCTGACCACCGACCTTGCCGCCGAGCTGCTTGACTGCCAGTTCGATGCCGTCGCGCATCTCCACGCCGGGCGCCGCCTGCGCGCCGCTGAGCGTGGTCAGCACACCGATGCGCAACTCGGCCGCGTTCGCGCCCGTGCAAGAGAGGGTCAGCGCCAGAGCAGTCGCCGGGTACAGGAAGGTTTTCATCGGGAAGGGTCCGAACAAGGGTGGGAGGGGTCGCAAGGGGTTGCGCTTCAGGCGGCGACCGGGTCGCCCGACCAGGCCCGGCGCAACAGGCCGCGCAGCGCGTCGCGCTCCAGCGGACGGGGATTCCAATAGGGGTTCTGCAGCGCCAGTTCGAGTGCGCGGTCCAGCCCGGTGGCGTCCATTCCGATATCGCGCAGCGCCATCGGTGCGCCCAGCCGGAGCGCCAGTTCTTGCACGCCGCGGGGGCCGTCCCGGCAGTCGAGCGCGCGTGCGATACGGGCCATGGCCTGCGGCGCGGCCGGCGCGTTGTAGGCCAGTGTGTGGGCCAGCATCACGGCGTGGGTCTGCGCGTGCGGCAGGTGGAAGGCGCCGCCCAACACATGGCACAGCTTGTGGTGCAGCGCCATCCCGGCCTGACCCAGCACGCTGCCGCACAGCCAGGCGCCGTACAGGCAATCGGCGCGCGCGCGCAGTTCGCGCGCGTCGGCAAGCAAACCCGCAAGGCCCTGCGCCAGGGCCCGGATGCCTTCTTCGGCCATCAGGCCAAGGACCGGGTTTCCATCCCGCGCGTACAACCCCTCGGCTGCGTGCGCGATGGCGTTCAGGCCGCTGCTGATGGACAAGGCCAGGGGCAACTCCAGCGTGAGCGTGGGGTCGTACAGCACGGATCGGGGCAGCACCCGCGGATCACGGCCCGTGCGCTTGAGACCGCCTTCGGTCAGGCCGTAGATCGGCGTCATCTCCGAACCGGCGTAGGTCGTGGGCACGGCCACGATGGGCAGGCCCGTCTCCAGCGCGATGGCCTTCGCCAGACCCACGGTGGAGCCGCCGCCGTAGGCCAGCACGCCGTCTGCCGCAGTCTGGACGACAAGCTCGCGGGCACGCGCCACCCCGTCCACGGGCACGTGCATCGCGGCCTGATCGAACAGGCCGGCCGCACGCGGACCCAGGCGGTCGATGAGCGCCAGCGCGGCCGTGCGCTGCCGGGGCGTACACAGCACCAGCGCTTGCGCGATGCCCAACTCTTGCAGTTCGTTGCCGGTCTGCGCGATGCAGCCGTTGGCAAAGCGCACGCGCCCGGGCAGGGACTGGCAGAAGAAGTCCATCGGGGGCTGGATCACACGGCCGCCTTGTTCATGACGAAATCGAAGTCCAGTGTGTAGTGGCGCCCCTCAGGACCGTCGTGCGGCACCCACTCGGCGATCAACGAGGAACGCACACCGAACACGGCGTCGGAATCGAGATAGCGGTCCCCTTCGCGGAACACGTGCGTGACCAGGCTTTCGTAGCCTTCGGCTTCGATCATGAAGTGCAGATGCGCCGGTCGCCACGGATGGCGCCGGGTGGCGCGCAGCAGGGCGCCCACCGGCCCGTCCGCAGGGATCGGGTAGGCCTCGGCCACGACGGTCTTGAAAAAGAACCGCCCCTGTGCGTCGGTGTGCAGTACGCCGCGCGCCTGGTGCTGCGCCAATCCGGGCCGCTGGACGTCGTACAAACCTTGCGCATCGGCTTGCCAAACTTCGATGCGCGCTGCGCCCAGCGCGTCCCCGGCTATGCCCTTGACCGTCCCACGCACCAGGCAGGGCGCGCCCTGGGCGCCATTGGCCACATCCTCGCCATGCGCGTAGTCCGGGGCACCGGCCACGTGGAACGGGCCAAGCACCGTGGCCTGCGTACAGCCAGCGGGCTTGGGGTTATTCATGGCCACCGTCAGCGTCGAAAGCCCCAGCGTGTCGCTGAGCAGAATGAACTCCTGGCGCTTTTCGTCGCACTGCTGGCCAACGGCGGTCAGGAAGCGGATGCCCTCCATCCACTCCGCTTCGCTCAGCCGCGTCTCGCGCGCAAAGGCGTGCAGATGTTGCACCGCATTGGTGAGAATCTCCTGGAGCCGCGGGTCCGGCGTTTGCTCAAAGCCTGCGATGACCGCCTGCGTGATCGTGTCCTGGTCCAAGTTGCGCAAAAGGGTCTCCTGAAGTGTTCGGTGTTTGGCCGAACAGATGGTGAAAACTGTAGCTCTCTGCTGACCGCCGTGGAACCGCCGGCGGCGTAAAACTGTTTTCCACTTGGCGGGGAAAACCTTTGCACTGCGCTGCCCGCCGGCTCACCCCGCGGCATGCGCAGGGCGCGCGACACAGGAGTCTTCAGTGGATCACTGGACCGAAATCGAGCTCTTCGTGCGGATAGCGGAATCGGGCAGCCTCAGCCGGGCTGCAGAGACGCTCGGTCTGTCCAACGCGGCCGCGAGTCGCCACCTGGTTGCGCTGGAAGCGCGGCTCGGCGCCAGGCTGGTCGAGCGCAACACGCGCAGGCTGTACCTCACGGACGTCGGGCAGGCGTTCTTCCAGCGCACCAAGCCCATCCTGCTCGACTTGAAGGACGCCGAGCAGTCCGCGAACGCCGCGTCGCTGAACCCCTCGGGGACGCTGCGCGTGACGGCATCGCTCTCGTTCGCGGTGCAGCATCTGGCGCCGGTGATGCGGGAGTACACGCGCATCTACCCCGAGGTGCGGGTGCACATCGAGGTGGCGAACCGCTATGTGGACATCATCGACCAGAACATCGACGTGGCGATCCGCACGCGCGAGTCCGAGCCGGATTCGAACACCACGATCCGCCGCCTGGCCGAGACCCGCCGCATTCTGGTTGCGTCTCCCGGCTACCTGGCGCAGCATGGCCCGTTGCGCTTACTGGAAGATTTGAGCGCGCACCGACTGCTGATCTATACGTATGCGAACAATCCGAACGAATTGCGCTTCTCGCGCGATGGCCGGACCACGGTGGTACAGGTCCACGGTCTGCTGGAGTCCAACGACGGCCAAGTGCTGCGCGCCGCGGCGCTGGACGGCATGGGCATCCTGATCCAGCCAACCTACATCCTGTACGAAGACATCGTCGCGGGCCGATTGGTCCCGGTACTCGACGCCTGGGATCTGCCGCGCCTCACGATCAACCTGGCGTACCCCAGCCGCAAGTATCTGTCGGCGAGGGTGCGCAGCTTCATCGATTTCTTCGCCGCGCATTTTTGCAAGATGGACTATGAGCGCAAGTGGACGGCGCGCTTTGGTGCCCGCTGAGGGCGGCCTCCCGGGCCGCCGGCAGCGGCGCTCATTCAACGGGTGTCAGCGGCACGTAGAGTTCACCGCCCTGGCGCCGGAACTCCTGCGCCTTGGTCTCCAGGCCCAGGGCCTGCGCGCGCTCCTCGGACAGGCCCTGCTGCGCGGCGAATTCACGCACCTCGCGGGTGATCTTCATGGAGCAGAACTTGGGGCCGCACATCGAGCAGAAATGCGCCACCTTGGCCGAATCCTTGGGCAGGGTTTCGTCGTGGAACTGCCTGGCCGTGTCCGGGTCCAGCCCGAGGTTGAATTGATCCTCCCAGCGGAAATCGAAGCGCGCCTGGCTCAGCGCGTCGTCGCGCGCGCGCGCGCCCGGATGCCCCTTGGCCACGTCGGCCGCGTGCGCCGCAATCCGGTAGGCCATGATGCCCTGCCGGACGTCGTCGCGGTTGGGCAGGCCCAGATGCTCCTTGGGCGTCACGTAGCACAGCATGGCCGTTCCCATCCAGCCGATCATGGCCGCGCCGATGGCGCTGGCAATATGGTCGTAGCCCGGGGCGATGTCGATGGTCAGCGGCCCCAGGGTGTAGAACGGCGCCTCGTGGCAGGTCTTGAGCTGCTCGCTCATGTTCGCCGCGATCATGTGCATGGGCACGTGGCCCGGGCCCTCGATCATGGTCTGCACGTCGTGCTGCCAGGCCAGCCGGGTCAGCTCGCCCAGCGTGTGCAGTTCGGCGAACTGTGCCTCGTCGTTGGCGTCCGACGCGCAGCCGGGGCGCAGGCCATCGCCCAGGCTGAACGACACGTCGTAGGCCTTCATGATGTCGCAGATGTCCTCGAAATGCGCGTACAGAAAGCTCTCGCGGTGGTGCGCCATGCACCACTTGGCCATGATCGAGCCGCCGCGCGAGACGATGCCCGTGCGCCGCTGCGCCGTCAGGTGGATGTACGCCAGGCGCAGGCCCGCGTGGATGGTGAAGTAGTCCACGCCCTGTTCGGCCTGCTCGATCAGCGTGTCGCGAAAGATCGCCCAGCTCAGGTCCTCGGCCACGCCGCCCACCTTCTCCAGCGCCTGGTAAATCGGCACCGTGCCGATGGGCACGGGCGAGTTGCGCACGATCCAGTCGCGTGTGGTGTGGATGCTCCTGCCGGTGGACAGGTCCATCACGGTGTCTGCGCCCCAGCGGATCGCCCACACGAGCTTTTCGACCTCCTCCTCGATTCCCGAGGTGACGGCCGAGTTGCCGATGTTGGCGTTGATCTTCACCTTGAAGTTGCGCCCGATGGCCATGGGCTCGATCTCGGGGTGGTTGATGTTCGCCGGGATGATCGCGCGGCCGCGTGCCACCTCGTCGCGCACGAATTCGGGCGTGAAGATTTCCGGGATGCCGGCGCCCATCGGATTGCCCATCAGGCGTCGCTCGCGGTCTGCGTCGGCCAGGTACTGCGCCATCCATTCGCGCTTGCCGTTCTCGCGGATCGCCACGTATTCCATCTCGGGCGTGACGATGCCCTTTCTGGCGTAGTGCATCTGCGTGACGTTCGCGCCGGCCCGGGCGCGCAGGGGCCGGCGCTGCAAGGCGGCGGCGTCGCTGCGCAGCCGGGCCAGGCGGGCAGCGTCTTCGCTCTTTTGGCCGTCGTCGAGAGCCACCGGGGGGCGGCCCGCGTAGGGCTCGACGTCGCCGCGACCGGCGATCCAGTCCGCGCGCAGGCTGGCCAGGCCCTGGCGCACGTCGATCGCGGCCTGCGCGTCGGTGTAGGGGCCGGAACTGTCGTACACGCTGACCTGCTCGCCGTTGGTCAGCGCAATGTCGCGCACCGGCACGCGCAGGTCGGCGTGCAGACGGCCGGGGATATAGGCCTTGCGGGACGCGGGAAAGGGCTCGCGCGTGCGCGCGAGCAACTCGGCAAACTTCTCGCCAACGAGGGGGTCAGGGGCATTCATGGGGCAGGTCTCCAGGTTCCGGGGTGACTCGGGTACTGCTCCGGAATGGACCTGCGCCGCCCTGCGGCTGCGCGGGCTGCCAGGGCATGCGGCTCTTCTTTCGCCGGTATGAACCGGATCAAGTTCGGCGGGTTCGCAGGGCCAGCCGAATTTCTTCGGCCGCCTTGCATCTCAGCGCTTGACGCACACCCCGGAGCAGGGGCGAAGTATAGGCCAGCCGGGAAAAATATCAGCGCCTGTCGGTGACGAAACTTTGCTGCGCCACGGGGGCGTAGCCGTGGTTCAGCGGACCATGGCCATGCCCCGTGGTCACGTCCGCGCCTGCGGCGATGGCTCCCAGGAGATAGGCGCGCGCCCGCTCCAGCGCCTGCGTCAGCGGCAGGCCCAGCGCCAGGTGCGCGGCCATCGCGGACGACAGGGTGCACCCCGTGCCGTGGCCGTTGCGCGTGGCGATGCGCGCGGATTGCAGGCGGCGGACGAGCACCGGGTCGCCCTGCAGCGCGAGCACGTCCACCACCGGATCGCCCGGCAAATGCCCGCCCTTGAGCAGCGCCGCCCGCGCGCCCAGGCGCAGCAGGTCGCGTGCGGCCTGCTCCAGCGCGGACGCGTCTGCGATGCTGCGGCCAAGCAGCCAGCCGGCCTCGTCCAAGTTGGGGGTCACCACCTCGGCCAGCGGAAACAGCTCGCGCACCAGCAGGTCCACCGTTTCTTCGGCAATCAGGCGGTCGCCGCTGGTGGCCACCATGACCGGATCGAGCACCACGTGCGGCAGCGCGCCGGTGCGGATGGCGTCGGCCACCACGCGCACCACCTCGGGCGAGTGCAGCATGCCGATCTTCACGGCGTCCACGCCGATGTCCTGCACGACGGCGTCGATCTGGGCCCGGAGCATCTCCGGCGGGACGCCGTGGATGCCTGTGACGCCGCAGGTGTTCTGCGCCGTGATCGCCGTGATCGCCGTCATGCCATAGCAGCCCAGCGCGCTGAAGGTCTTGAGGTCGGCCTGGATTCCCGCCCCCCCGCTGCTGTCGGATCCGGCAATGGAGAGCACGCGGGCGTAGCGGCGCTGCGCGCGCGGCTGGGGGGGCGGCAAAGTCATGGCGAAAATTATGGCGCATGCGGCCCCGCATGCGGCCCGCAGGGGATGTGCTGTAATCGGCGCCTGGCTCCCCGGAGCCCGCGCGGTGCCGGCCGCGTGTGGCGCGTCTCCGGCAACGGCGCCGCCTCTCGTCCACTGCCGCCGGCGCACGCACAGGACCCATGTCACTTCGACCCTCTTCTTTTGCCATTCTGGGCGCAGGCCTCATGGGTCGGCTGCTGGCCGTGGAACTGGCCCGCCAGGGCCATCGGGTCGACGTTTTCGACGCCGGCAGCGCCGCCGCCGAACATTCGGCCGCCAGGGTGGCCGCCGCCATGCTCGCGCCGTTGGCGGAGTCGGCGATCACCACGCCGGGGGTGGTGCGCATGGGGCGGCACGCCCTCGGCCGCTGGCCGCAATTGCTCGCAGCGCTCGCCGACCCGGTTTTCTTTCAGCAAGCCGGCACCCTGGTCGTATGGCACCGCCAGGACGCGGCCGAAGCCCGGCGCTTCACGCGCCAGCTCGAAGCCTGCCAGCGCCTCCTGCCCGAACTGCCCGCCCTGCGGCGGCTCGACGGCCAGGCCCTGGCGCAGGCCGAACCCGCGCTCGCCGACCGCTTTGCCCAGGGCCTGTACCTGCCCGGCGAAGGCCAGTTGGACAACCGCCAACTGCTCGCCGCGCTGGCCACGCAGCTGGAGCGGCTCGCGGTGCGCGTGCACTGGCACACGCCGCAATCGCCCGCGGGTCTTGCGCCCGGCGCTGCGGGCCAGCCCGACTGGGTGCTCGACTGCCGCGGCCTGGGCGCCAAGGCCGAATGGCCCGCGCTGCGCGGCGTGCGCGGCGAGGTGGCGCGCGTCCACGCACCCGATGTCACGCTGCAGCGCCCGACACGGCTGCTTCATCCGCGCTACCCGATCTACATCGCGCCCAAGGAGGAGCATCTGTTCGTGATCGGCGCGACCGAGATCGAATCGGACGAGCTCTCGCCCGCCAGCGTGCGCTCGACCCTGGAACTGCTGAGCGCGGCCTACGCCGTGCACCCGGGTTTTGCGGAGGGCCGCATCCTGGAACTCGCCGTGCAGTGCCGCCCCGCGCTGCCGGACAATCTGCCGGCGATCCGCCAGCCGCGCAAGGGCGTGCTGGAGATCAACGGCCTGTACCGCCACGGTTTCATGATTGCCCCGGCCTTGCTGGACGTGACCCTGGAACTGCTGAACACGGGACAATCGGCGCTTGCGCAAGATTTCGATCTGGCGCTCGCGCCTGCCCCCGGCCCGGCGCAGCCGCCCGCGCGGCGGCGTGACATGGACATGACACAGGCATGAACGTCTTCATCAACCAGACCCCGCACGAATTGCCCGAAGGGCCCGAAGGCGCCACCGTGGCTGACGCCGTGGCGGCGATGGCCGCGCGCGCGCCGTTTGCCGTGGCCGTGAACACCCGCTTCGTGCCCCGGGCCGACTACGCCACGCAGCGCTTGCAGCCGGGCGACCGCGTGGAAATCATCTCCCCCGTCACCGGCGGCTGAGCCCCCTTGCCATGACACTGCATGCCCCCCCCGATCCCCTGGTCCTGTACGGCCAAACCTTCGCCAGCCGTCTGCTGCTGGGCAGCTCGCGCTACCCCTCTCCCGCCGTGCTCGAGGCCGCCGTGCGGCGGGCGCAGCCGGCCATGGTCACGGCCGCGCTGCGCCGCCAGGGCAGCCACCCCGGCGCGAGCGGCGGCGGCTTCTGGGAACTGCTGCGCGCGCTCGGCGTTCCCGTGCTGCCGAACACGGCGGGCTGCCACGGCGTGCAGGAGGCGATCACCACCGCGCAGATGGCGCGCGAGCTGTTCAACACCTCGTGGATCAAGCTGGAACTGATCGGCGACGACTACACCCTGCAGCCCGACACGCTGAACCTGGTGGACGCCGCCGGGCGGCTCATCCGGGACGGATTCCAGGTGCTGCCCTATTGCACCGAGGACTTGGTGCTGTGCCAGCGGCTGGTGGATGTGGGCTGCCAGGCGGTCATGCCCTGGGCCGCGCCCATCGGCACCGGGCGCGGCCCCGCCAACCCCTATGCGCTGCAAACGCTGCGCGAACGCCTGGCGGTGCCGATGCTGGTGGACGCCGGGCTGGGCCTGCCCTCGCACGCCTGCCAGGTGATGGAGTGGGGCTACGACGGCGTGCTGCTGAACACGGCGGTCGCGCTGGCGCAGGACCCCGCCGCCATGGCCGGGGCGTTTGCCGACGCCGTGCGCGCCGGGCGTGCGGCGCGCCAGGCCGGCGCCATGGCCGCGCAAGACGCGGCCCAGCCGAGCACGCCGGTGCTGGGAACCCCTTTCTGGCACCACGCCCCGGCGTAGTGCGCGCTGCCTCGCAGAGAGCGGCGCAGCCAGGGCCGTTTCAGCCGTGCGCGCCCGGGCTGCGGCAGGCCGTGCAGTGGTGGATCTCCACCGTGGGGTGGTGGATCGCGTCGATTCCCGCGAGGGCGGCCTTGTACATGGCGGGAGAAGCGGGCGCATGGCAGACGACCGAAGCGACCAGGGTCCAGGCGTCGTGCCCCACCGACCACAGATGCAGATCGGCGACACGGCCGCCGGCGACCGACTCCAGGCGCTCCCTGACCACGGTGCGCAATTCGGCGGGGGCCTGGGCGTCGAGCAGGACGCTGATCGTCTGGCGCAGCAGCCCCCGGCTCCAGCGCAGGATCACCAGGGACGTCACCAGGGCGATCGCCGGGTCCAGCCAGCGCCAACCCCACAGCCAGGCCCCGAGCAGACCGAGGATGGCGGCGACCGAGGTGGCGGCGTCGGCCAGCACGTGCAGCAGCGCCGCGCGCAAGTTGTGATCTCCATGGCCATGGGCATGGCCGTGGTGGTGCGCATGGGGATTCCCTGGAGCATGATCCGGGTGGTGCCTGCCCACCCCCGCCAGCAGCCAGACCGACAGCAGGTTCACCACCAGGCCGACGGCGGCCACCGCCATCGCCTCCAGCGCTTGCAGCGGCTCGGCGTAGAACAGGCGCCGCGCCGATTCCAGCACCAGCCAGAGGGTGGACAGGCCCAGCAGCAGGGCGCTGGTGTAGGCGGCCAAATCGTTGATCTTGCCGCTGCCCAGGCTGAGGCGGCGGTCGCGCGCGTGGCGCCGCGTCAGGTAATAGGCTGCGGACGCGAGTCCCAGGGCGACGGCGTGGCCACCCATGTGAATGCCATCGGCCAACAGCGCCATGGAGCCGGTCCACAGCCCCGCTGCCACCTCGACCAGCATCACCAGGCAGGTGATGGCCGCCACCACCAGGGTGCGCGTCTCGGCCCGCTGGCGCGTCCCCTGACCGAAGCCGTGGTCGTGTCCGAGTCCCGCCATGGTGGTGCAGGGCGGGGCCGGCTGAATGGAAACGGATGCCATCGTGCATATCTCCTTGCCAAAGCAGCTGGCCAGGCCCACGCGGTGCGGCCGCGGCACGTGGCCCATGCCGAGGAAGTCAGGCGACTGCCATGCATCTTGGAGGCGCGGTCCGGAGTCGAACCGGACTGACCGGATTTGCAATCCGGGGCATAACCGCTTTGCTACCGCGCCAAGAAGCCAGGACAAGGATTTCCGCATTTCCCTCGCCCCGAACAGGGACGCGATTATGTCCTGTTTTCAGCCGCTTACCAAAAGACTCTGCGGTTGACGCCCCATCAGGCTGTCAACTATAGTTGGCATGTGGTCGAGATCATCAAAACCGACCTTTTCGATCGCTGGCTTGTCGGTCTCCGCGACCGGCAGGCACGCGCGAAGATCGAAGTGCGCATCCGTCGATTGAGCCTTGGGGAACCCGGGCGACGCAAGGCCGGTAGGCGAAGGCGTGTCGGAGATGCGGATCGACTACGGCCCCGGCTACCGGGTCTATTTCAAGCAGCACGGCCGCGTGATGGTGCTGCTGCTTTGTGGAGGAGACAAGGGCAGCCAGGACCGGGACATAGCCTTGGCAAAGACCATTGCAGCGCAATGGAAGGAGCAATGACGATGGACGTGAAATTTAGCCGCTACGACACGGCGGACTACCTCAGGACCGGGGACGACATTGCTGCCTATCTGGATGCCGTGATGGAGGATGGCGATCCAGCGTTGGTCGCGGCGGCGCTCGGTGACGTGGCGCGGGCAAGAAACCTCAGCCAGCTTGCGCGCGACGTCGGAATGAGCCGCCAAGGGTTGGACAAGGCGCTCTCCGGTGCCGGTAACCCGAGCCTTGCAACGGTGCTGAAGGTCGCCCAGGCGCTTGGCCTGCGCCTTGCATTCAAGCCGACGCACGTGGCCCCGCCGTAGCCCGGCACAGAGCCCCAGTACGTCGAACGCTTGACTGCACAGACGGCCCATGCGGCCCGCGGCTACCGCTACGATGCGGGCATGGATTCCTTTCTTGCCCCGATGGTCGATCAGGTGCGTGCGGCAGTCGCCGACCGGGCCCCGCTGCGCATCCGCGGCGGGGGCAGCAAGGACTTTCATGGCCTGGCGCTGCAGGGCCAGGTGCTGGACACCCGGGCCCTGCGCGGCATCGTCAGCTACGCGCCCAGCGAGTTGGTGGTCAGCGTGCGCGCGGGCACGCCGCTGGCCGAACTCGAGGCCGCGCTGGCCGAACAAGGGCAATGCCTGCCGTTCGAGCCGCCGCATTTCGCGCACAGCGCGACGGATGGCGCGACCGTCGGCGGAATGGTCGCGGCCGGCCTGTCCGGCCCCTCCCGGGCCAGCGTGGGGGCGGTGCGCGACTACCTGCTGGGTGCCACGCTGCTCAATGGCCGCGCCGAGCTGTTGACCTTTGGCGGCCAGGTGATGAAGAACGTCGCGGGGTACGACGTGTCGCGCCTGATGGTCGGCGCCTGGGGCACGCTGGGCCTGCTCACCGAGCTCAGCCTCAAGGTGCTGCCGATCGCGCCCGGCGAGGCCACGCTGCGCCTTGCCTGCAACCAGGCCGACGCGTTGCGTCAACTGCATGCCTGGGGCGGCGAGGCGCTGGCGCTCAACGCCAGCTGCTGGGTGCCGGACGCAGCAGGTGCGGGCCAGCTGTGCGTGCGCCTGCGTGGCGCCGTGGCAGCCGTCGAGTCCGCATGCCGGGCCATGGGCGGCACCCGCATCGACCCGTCCCGCGCCGCCGCCGACTGGGCCGCCTGCCGCGACCAGACCCTGCCCTGGTTCAGCGCCCGCGCCGCACACCCCGAGCTGGCGCTGTGGCGCCTGTCCGTACCCGCCACGACCCCGGCCAGGACCTGGCCCGGGGCGCACGCGCAGCCGCTGGTGGAATGGCATGGCGCGCTGCGCTGGGTGCAGGCCCCCGAGTCCGCGGGCACGGCCTTGCGCGAGGCGGCCCGTGCCGCCGGCGGGAGCGCCGGCATCTTCATCGCAGCCAGCGCGGACAAATCCGGCGCCAGCGGCGCGCTCGACCTGCCGTCGAAAGCGCTGGAGCAGATCCACTCCCGGCTCAAGCGCAGCTTTGACCCGGCCGGCGTCTTCAACCCCGGCCGCATGGCCCGGGGCTGGTAGCGTGCCATTTCCTGTCCCGGATTCTTCGCCAGCCCCATGCAAACCCGACTCGCCCCCGAATACCGCGCCCGTGCCGACGGCCTGCAGGCCGAAGCCATCCTGCGCCAATGCGTGCACTGCGGTTTTTGCACCGCCACCTGCCCCACCTACCAGCTGCTCGGCGACGAGCTCGACGGTCCGCGCGGGCGCATCTACCTGATCAAACAAGTGCTCGAAGGCCAGGCCCCGAGCCGCAAGACGCAGCTGCACCTGGACCGCTGCCTGACCTGCCGCAACTGCGAAACCACCTGCCCCAGCGGCGTGCAATACGGCCATCTGCTGGACATAGGCCGCACCATCGTCGCCGAAAAAGTGCCCCGCCCGCCGGGCGAGCGGGCGCTGCGCTGGGTGTTGAAGGAGGGCCTGCCCTCGCCCCTGTTCGCGCCCGCGATCAGGGCCGGGCAGCGGCTGCGCGGACTGCTGCCCGCAGCGCTCCAGGCCAAGCTGCCCAAAGCGCAAGACGCCGGCACCTGGCCCACGCGCGAACATGCGCGCCGGGTGCTGCTGCTGGCCGGCTGCGTGCAGCCCGCGCTGCTGCCGAATATCAACAGCGCCACCGCCCGGGTGCTCGACGCCGCAGGCATGCAGACCATGGTCGCCGCGCGGGCCGGTTGCTGCGGCGCGCTGAAACTCCATCTCGACGACGCGCAAGGCGCCCGGGCCGCGATGCGCACGAACATCGACGCCTGGTGGCCGCAGCTGGAGTCCGGCCGCGCAGAGGCCATCGTCAGCAACGCCTCGGGCTGCGGCCTCACCATCAAGGAGTACGGCCATACCCTCAGGGACGACCCGCAGTACGCCGCCAAGGCGCAGCGCATCAGCGCCCTGGCGCGCGACCTGTCGGAACTGCTGCCCGAGTTGGCCGACCGGCTCGCGGGCCGCGTGCGGCCCCCGGACGGACGCTACGCCTACCACCCGCCGTGCACGCTGCAACATGGGCAAAAGCTGCGCGGCGGGGTCGAGACCCACTTGGCGCAACTGGGCTTCCAACTGCGCCCGGCGCCCGGCGAGGCGCAGCTGTGCTGCGGATCGGCAGGCACCTACTCGGTGCTGCAACCCCAGCTGTCGCAGCAGCTGCGCGAGCGCAAACTCGGCGCCCTGGGCCAGGCCTTTGGCGCCCAGGCGCCCGACGCCATCCTGTCGGCGAACATCGGTTGCATCACGCACCTGCAAAGCGGCACCAGCACGCCGGTCAGGCATTGGGTGGAGGTGCTGGATGAGGCGCTGCAGGGTTTCGCAGAGCCCACCTTGCAGCGGCCTCTGGCCCGGGGGGAGCGCAGCCGCGAACGCGGGTGATACGCTACGGGCAGCACGCTGTCAGCCGGCAGCGTGCTGCCCACCACCAGCACGGTGGATGAACATCTTTTTGTGAGTGACCGACATGCCACCTGTTTCTCTCCACATTCCGGCCTTTCGCGTTGCCGGCATGGCTGTGCGTACCCGCAACTGCGACGAGATGGATCCTGCGACCGCGCGCATTGGCGGTCTATGGAAGCGGTTCTACAGCCAGCGCCCTTCCGGTGGCGACGAGCGCATCTTCGGCGTCTACAGCGCCTACGAATCCGATCAGTACGGCGCCTTTGACCTCACCGTGGGCGTTCTGGTGCCGTCCGACGGCGCGGCGGGCGAGCCCGGCGCTGCGCAGGTGGAGGTCCAGGCGGGCGACTACCTGGTCTTCAGGGGCCAGGGCAGCATGCCGCAGACGGTGATCGGGACCTGGAACGAGGTCTGGCGCTACTTCGACGACAACCCCCAGGTGCAACGCCGCTTCGGCACCGACTTCGAGGCCCATGCAGGTCCGGACATGGTGGACATCCACATTGGCGTGCGGGGCTGAGTTTGCGCCCGGGGCCGGCCGCAGCGCCGTAGAATCGCCGGCTTGGCGCGCAAGGTCCGCCTTCTTGCAGCGCCTCTTTTCCTCTCTCCCCTGAATCGCCCGGCCCTGGCCCGCCAGCGTCGCAGACGCCATGTTGACCTTCCAGCAAATCATCCTGAAGTTGCAGTCCTACTGGGACGCGCAGGGCTGCGCCCTGTTGCAGCCCTATGACATGGAGGTGGGCGCGGGCACCTCGCACACCGCGACCTTTTTGCGCGCCATCGGCCCCGAGCCCTGGAAGGCTGCCTACGTGCAGCCCAGCCGCCGGCCCAAGGACGGCCGCTACGGCGAGAACCCGAACCGCCTGCAGCATTACTACCAGTTCCAGGTGGTGCTCAAGCCCGCGCCGGCGGACATTCTGGATCTGTACCTGGGCTCGCTGCAGGCGCTGGGCCTGGACCTGAAGAGGAACGACGTCCGCTTCGTCGAAGACGACTGGGAGAACCCCACGCTGGGCGCCTGGGGCCTGGGCTGGGAGGTCTGGCTCAACGGCATGGAGGTGACGCAGTTCACCTACTTTCAGCAGGTCGGCGGAATCGACTGCAAGCCTGCAACGGGCGAGATCACGTACGGCCTGGAGCGCCTGGCGATGTACCTGCAGGGCGTGGACAACGTCTACGACCTGACCTGGACGCAGGGCGCCGGCGGTGCCCGGCTGAGCTACGGCGACGTGTACCGGCAAAACGAGGTCGAGCAGTCCGCGTACAACTTCGCGCACAGCGACGCGGACTTCCTGTTTTCCGCATTCGACGCGCACGAAAGGCAGGCCCGGCACCTCGTCGAGCAGCAACTCGCGCTGCCCGCTTACGAGCAGGTGCTCAAGGCCGCGCACAGCTTCAACCTGCTGGACGCGCGCGGCGCCATCAGCGTGACCGAGCGCGCGGCCTTCATCGCCCGCATCCGCAACCTGGCGCGCGCCGTGGCGCAGAGCTACTGCGCGAGCCGCGAGCGCCTGGGTTTCCCCATGGCGCCGCGTGCCTGGGTGGAACGCATGGCCGCCGCCTGAGCAGCAGACCCGGAGCCCCTGAACGATGACAGTCGAAAATCTTTTGGTCGAACTGCTGGTGGAGGAGCTGCCCCCGAAGGCGCTGCGGCAGCTGGGCGACGCGTTTGCCAGCGTGCTCGGCGCGCAGCTTGAGGCGCAGGGCCTGACCAGCGCCGCGTCCGCCGTGACGCCGTTTGCCTCGCCGCGGCGCCTGGCGGCGCACGTGAGCGCCGTCTCCGACAAGGCCGCGGACAGGGCCGTGCGGCAAAAGCTGATGCCCGTCGCCGTGGGCCTGGACGCCGAAGGCAACGCCACGCCGGCGCTGCTCAGGAAGCTGCAGGCGCTGGGCGCCGACCTGTCCGACCCGGCCGCCGCCGTGGCCGCGCTCGGGCGCGCACCCGACGGCAGGGCCGAGGCCCTGTTCCACGACAGCATCGTCGCCGGCGCGACGCTGCAGGCGGGCCTGCAAAGGGCGCTCCATGAAGCCATCACCAAGCTGCCCATCCCCAAGGTGATGAGCTACCAGCTGGCGCGCGACTGCGAACTGCCCGGCTGGACCAGCGTGCAGTTCGTGCGCCCCGCGCATGGCCTGGTGGCGCTGCACGGCAGCACGGTGGTTCCCGTGACCGCGCTGGGCCTGCGCGCCGGCCGCAGCACGCAGGGCCACCGCTTCGAAGCCGCCGTCACGCCCGTGGTGCTGGCGGACGCCGACAGCTACGCCGCCACGCTGCGCAAGGACGGCGCCGTGATCGCCAGCTTTGCCGAGCGCCGGGCCGAGGTCGCGCGCCAGCTGGCCGCCGTCGCCGCGCAGGCGGGCGGCGGCGCGCGCGCCATCGCGGACGATGCGCTGCTCGACGAGGTCACGGCGCTGGTCGAGCGCCCGAACGTGCTCCTGTGCGCGTTCGAGCCGCAGTTTCTCGAAGTGCCGCAGGAATGCCTGATCCTGACGATGCAGGCGAACCAGAAGTACTTCCCGCTGCTCGACGCCGCAGGCAGGCTGAGCAACCGCTTCCTGGTGGTGAGCAATATCTGCCCGCAGGACGCCAGCCTGGTGACCGGCGGCAACGAGCGCGTGGTGCGCCCGCGCCTGGCCGACGCCAAGTTCTTCTTCGAGCAGGACCGCAGGAAGACGCTGGCCTCGCGCGTCGAAAGCCTGGACAAGGTGGTCTACCACAACCAGCTGGGAACGCAGCGCGAACGCACGCAGCGCGTGCGCGCCCTGGTGCAGGCGATCGCCCGGCAACTGGGCGACGCGGCGCTGGCCGCGCAGGCCGACTTGGCCGCGCTGCTGGCCAAGACCGACCTCGTGACCGACATGGTGGGCGAGTTCCCCGAGTTGCAAGGCACCATGGGGCGCTACTACGCGCTCAACGACGGCCTCGATGGGGCGGTTGCCGACGCCATCGAGGACCACTACAAGCCCCGTTTTGCGGGCGACAGCCTGCCGCGCAACCTGCCGGGCGTGGTGCTGGCGTTGGCCGACAAGCTGGAAACCCTGGTCGGCATGTTCGGCATCGGCAAGCTGCCCACGGGCGAGCGCGACCCGTTCGCGCTGCGCCGCCATGCGCTGGGCGTGATCCGCATGCTCGTCGAGAAGGATCTGCCGCTGGACCTGAACGCCCTGCTGGCGGACGCGCTGCCCGCGTTCGGCGACAAAATCACCGACCCCTCGGCCGCGCTCGCCGACTTCATTTACGAGCGCCTCGCCGGCAGCCTGCGCGAGCAGGGCTACAGCGCGCAGGAGGTCGACGCCGTGCTCGCGCTGCGCCCGCAGCGCCTGGCGCTGGTCGCCAGGCAGCTCGCCGCCGTGCGCGCCTTTGCCGCGCTGCCCGAGAGCCCGGCCCTGGCCGCGGCGAACAAGCGCGTGGCGAACATCCTCAAGAAGGCGGGCGACGTGGACGCCCACGTGAATCCCGACCTGCTGCAGGAAAAGGCCGAGCAGGACCTGTACGCCGCGCTGCAGCGCTTCGTTCCCGAGGCCGACGCGCAGTTCGACGCGGGCGACTACACCGCCAGCCTGCAAACCCTGGCCGTGCTGCGCGCGCCGGTGGACGCGTTCTTTGACGATGTGATGGTCAACGCCGAGCAGATGGACCTGCGGCTCAACCGCCAGGGGCTGCTCAAGAGCCTGCACGGCGCGATGAACCGCGTGGCGGACCTGTCGCGCCTGGCAATATGAGCCCGCTGCCGGATCGGTGCAGCAGCCCAAGGACCCCATGAAACTCGCCATCCTGGACCGCGACGGAACCCTCAACCCGCTGGGGGACGACTACATCACCTCGGCCGACGAGTGGAGCGCCATCCCGGGCGCGCTCGAGGCCGTTGCCCGGCTCAACCACGCGGGCTGGCACGTGGTGCTTGCGACCAACCAGCCGGGGCTGGGCCGGGGCCTGCTGGACGTGGCGGCGCTCAACGCCATCCACGCCAAGATGCACCGGCAGGTGGCGGCGCTCGGCGGGCGCATCGACGCGGTGTTCTTTTGCCCGCACGCGGACGACGAGGGCTGTGCCTGCCGCGAGCCTGCGCCGGGCCTGCTCGAACAGATTTGCGAGCGCTACGGCGTGGAGCCGCACGAGGTGCGCGTGGTCGGCAGCTGCACCGCGCACCTGCAGGCCGGCGCCGCGCTGGGCGCGCAGCTGCATCTGGTGTGCACGGGGCACTCGGCGCACCTCGATCCGGGTGCGCCGCTGCCCGCGGACCTGCCACCGGGAACGCTGCTGTACGCCAGCCTGGGCGGGTTCGCGGACCAGCTGCTGGCCGCCGCGCCCCCGCCCGCAGCCGGGACGCAGCCGGCGCGCGCCTGATGCCGCGGCACGTGGCCCGAGAGACGATCCAGATGGCCGCCCTCCTGCGCTCCGTCATCCACCTGCTCTGGATGGGCATCACCGTGGTGCCCTACGCGCTGGCCATCCTGCTCGCCGCGCTGCTCGGGCTGCGCGCGGCGTGGCGCTACCGCATCGCTGCGGCCTGGCTCTCGCTGTGCATCAGCGGCGCGCGCGTGCTCCTGGGAATCCGCACCCGGATGACGGGCCTGGAAAACCTGCCGCAGGGCGCGGACGCGGGGGCCGTGCTGCTCGTCAAGCACCAGTCCGTCTACGAGACCTTTCTGATGCCCACGATCATGCCGCGCCCCCTGGCCTACGTGTTCAAGAAGGAGCTGCTGCGCGTGCCGTTCTTCGGCTGGGCCATCGGCCGGCTGGACATGATCCACATCGACCGCGACCGGCGCATGCGCGCCTTCACCAAGGTGCTGCAACGCGGCCGGGAACTGCTTGCCCGGGGCGTCTGGGTCATCATGTTCCCCGAAGGCACGCGCACCGAACGCGGCCAGCAGGGCAGCTACAAGAGCGGCGGCGCGCGCCTGGCGATCGACGCCGGCGTACCCGTCATTCCCATCGCCGTGACCTCCGCCCGGGTCTGGCCGCGCAAGGCCTTCGTCAAGCGCCCCGGCGTGGTCGATGTGTCGATCGGCCCGCCGATTGCCAGCGCGGGCCGCAAGCCCGACGAGCTGATGCGCGCGGCGCAGGACTGGATCGAAGCCGAAATGCGCCGCCTCGACCCCGACGCCTACCCACCACCGGCCAGCGCGCCGACGCCACCGGACTAGTGTTCTGCCCCGTAAATAGCAGCACAAAATGAAACGGATGCATTTCGCGCCATGGCAAGGCGCAAACCGCAGCGATACCCTTAGGTATCGCGAGGATTTGCAACGCCGCCATGGCGTGAAAGGCGCAGTTTCATGTGCTGATATTTGCGGGGCAGGACACGAGTGAGCTCGCCATGATGCAGCGCTTCGTGCAACTGGCGCTCGACCTGTTCGACCCTCCGCCCGGCGCCGCCGACGCCGGGCGCGAAGAACCGCCGCCGGCAACGGCAAGACCCGCGCCGCCGCCGGCCGTCCCCCTGCCGTCGCTGCTGTCCCCCGCCGAATTCCGCCACCCCCGGGCGAACGGCGAACTGCTGCTCGGCGACGCCGTGGTGGCCTACGCGCTGCAGCGCGCGCGGCGCCGCAGCATCGGCCTCATCGTGGGGGCCGACGGCCTCTCGGTGCGCGCGCCGACCTGGGTCAGCCTGGGCGCGGTGGACGCGGCGCTGCGCGCGAAGTCCGACTGGATCCTGCGCAAGCTGACGCAGGCGCGCGAGCGCCAGCGGCGCCTGGAGGGCGAGCGCATCGTCTGGACCGACGGGGCCGCGCTGCAGTACCTGGGCGACCCGCTGAAGCTGGTACTCGACCCGGGCCACGGCTTTTCCGAAAAGGGCGGGGCGCTGCTTGCGTGCGCCGCAGGCGATGGCGCCGGGCCCTGCCTGCACATCGGACTGCCCCACGGCGCCAGCGCGGCGCAAATCCGCGACGCCGTGCAGGCTTGGCTGATGCGCGCCGCGCGCCGCCACTTCAGCGCCCGGCTGGACCACTTTGCGCCGCTGCTGGGCGTGCGCTGGACCAGCCTGCGCCTGTCCAGCGCGCAGACCCGCTGGGGCAGCGCCAGGGCCGACGGCAGCATCCGCCTGAACTGGCGCCTGCTGCATTACCGCCCGGCGATCATCGACTACGTGGTCGCGCACGAACTCGCGCACCTGCGCGTGATGGACCACAGCCCGCGCTTCTGGGATACGGTGGCCAGCGTGCTGCCCGACTACGCCCAGCTGCGCAAACACCTGCGCGACGCGCCCGCGCCGCCGTGGGACTGATCCCCAAGGAGGAAGGCATATGACGACACCCCCCCACGCCCCATCAGCCCCCGCCACCCCGCGCCCCGCCGAGGGCTACGCCGGCGACGTCACGCCGCAGCTTGCCTGGCAGTGGGTGCAGGCGGGCCAGGCGGTGCTCGTGGACGTGCGCAGCGACGCCGAGCGCGAATGGGTCGGGCAGGTGCCTGGCGCGGTTCCCGTGGCCTGGAAGCAGTGGCCTGCCATGGCGCTGAACGCGGATTTCGACGCCCGGATGCGCGCCGCCGTCCCCGCAGGAGGTCGGGCCGTGCTGCTGTGCCGCAGCGGCGTGCGCTCCATCGCCGCCGCGCGCCGCGCCACCGAGCTGGGAATCACCGCGTACAACATCCTGGAAGGCTTCGAGGGCGACGCCGACGCGCAGGGCCAGCGCGGCAAACGGGGCGGCTGGCGCTTCCATGGCCTGCCCTGGCGCCAGGGCTGAGCGGCGGGTCGAACCCGGGATAATCCGGCGCATGACTTTTCTGGCCATCGACGTCGGCAACACCCGCCTCAAATGGGCGCTGTACGACGCGCCCCGCCCCGGGGCGACGCTGCTCGCGCAGGGCGCCGAGTTTCTGGACCACATCGATCGGCTCGCCGAAGGCCGGTGGGCGCAGCTGCCGCAGCCGCAGCACATGCTCGGCTGCGTGGTCGCCGGCGACGCCGTCCGGCGCCGCGTGCACGAGCAGCTGGAAATCTGGGACCTGACGCCCTCCTGGGTGGTCTCTTCGGCGCAGGAGGCGGGGCTCGTGAATGGCTACGACCATCCGTCGCGCCTGGGTCCGGACCGCTGGGTCGCGATGATCGGTGCGCGCCACCATGTGCTGGCCCGGGGGCCGGCGCGGCCGCTGGTGGTCGCAATGGTCGGAACGGCGGTCACGGTCGAGTGCGTGGACGCACAGGGCCGCTTCATGGGCGGGCTCATCCTGCCGGGCCACGGAATCATGCTGCGCGCGCTGGAGTCGGGAACGGCGGGCCTGCACGTTCCCACGGGCGAGGTGCGCCGCTTTCCCACGAATACCAGCGATGCATTGACCAGCGGTGGCACCTACGCAATCGCCGGGGCCGTGGAGCGCATGGTGCAGCACGTCAGCCTGCACTGCGGCGCCGAGCCGGCCTGCCTCATGACCGGCGGCGCGGGCTGGAAGATGGCGCCGAGCATGACCCGGCCGTTTGAACTGGTGGACAACCTGATCTTCGACGGCCTGCTGGAGATCGCCGCGCACCGCCTGGGCCCGCCGCAGCAGGCCAGGCCCTGACCAACCGCCCCTACTCCGCGTCTTGCGCGCGCTGCACCAGGGGCCTCTTGGCGGTGACGCGCTTGGTGCCGACGCGTTTGGTGGCGGTCTTTTCCAGGGCGTCCACGCGCGCGCTCAGGGCCTGCAGGTCGTGCGCCGAAGGAACGTCCAGACTGGACAGGACCTTGGCCACGCGCGCTTCAAAGATGTTCTCCAGCTTGTCCCACTGGTTTTGCGCCATGTTGCTCATGCGGCCCGTGGCCGCGGAGATTTTTTCCTCGGCCGCGGCCTGGGTCTTGCGCTGGATGCTCAGGCCTTCCTTGACCAGGGTGTCGAACACCTTGCCGCCTTCCTCCTGCGCCTTCGAGAAGGCGCCCAGACCGGCGAGCCAGATATGTTGGGCGGAGTCTTTGACGGTATCCGACAGCAGGGCCTTGCCCTTCTTGTCGGTGCCGGGTTTCTGCGGGTTTTTGACCATGGGGCCTCCGTTTGGACAGGTGTTCGAGTTTGCGGTTTGCCAGGGTGGGCCGCATGGCCGCACTGTACGCCGCAGTGCGCCCGAGGTACAGGCCCCTGCGCCCGAAAAATGCAGAGCCGGCCGCGCCGCCCTGCGCGCTGCCCCATTGCGCAGACATGGCGGGGGCGGGCGGGGTGGAATAATGGCGCGCTTCGCCCAGGCACTTCACACGGCTCTCCCTATGATTCTGGTTACCGGCGGCGCGGGTTTCATCGGCGCCAACTTCGTTCTCGACTGGCTTGCCGCGTCCAGCGAACCTGTCGTCAACCTCGACAAACTCAGCTACGCGGGGAATCTGCACAACCTGGACAGCGTTCGGGGGGACGCGCGCCATGTCTTCGTACAGGGCGACATCTGCGACGCGGCGCTGCTCGAGCGCCTGTTCGCCGGGCATCAGCCCCGGGCCGTGGTCCACTTCGCTGCGGAGTCGCACGTGGACCGGTCCATCCACGGCCCGCAAGACTTCATCCAGACGAACATCGTCGGCAGCTTCCGGCTGCTCGAGGCCGCGCGCGGCTACTGGAGCCGGCTGCCTGCGCACGCGCGCGCGGCGTTCCGCTTCCTGCATGTCTCCACCGACGAGGTGTACGGCACGCTGGCGCCCGCGGAGCCGGCGTTCAGCGAGACCCGCGGCTTCGAACCCAACAGCCCGTACAGCGCCAGCAAGGCGGCCAGCGACCACCTCGTGCGCGCCTGGCAGCACACCTATGGTTTGCCGGTGCTCACCACGCATTGCAGCAACAACTACGGGCCCTACCACTTTCCGGAAAAGCTCATCCCTTTGACGATCGTCAACGCGCTCGCCGGCCGGCCCCTGCCGGTGTACGGCGATGGCCTGCAGGTGCGCGACTGGCTCTACGTCCGGGACCATTGCAGCGCCGTCCGGCGCGTACTGGACGCGGGCCAACCCGGCCAGACCTACAACGTGGGCGGCGGTAACGAGAAGCCGAACATCGAGATCGTGCACACGGTGTGCGCGCTGCTCGACGAACTGCGCCCGCGCGCCGACGGCCAGGGCTACGCGTGCCAGATCACGCACGTGCGCGACCGCCCCGGCCACGACAGACGCTACGCCGTGGACGCGCGCAAGATCGAGCGCGAGCTGGGCTGGAGACCCGCGGAAACCTTCGCCAGCGGAATCCGCAAGACCGTGCAGTGGTACCTGGAGCACGCCGACTGGGTCGCCAACGTGCAGACCGGCGCGTACCGCGACTGGGTGCAGACCCAGTACCAATCCGCCGAATCTGCCGAATCTGCCCCATCCGCGCGGCAAGCCGCGGACGCCGGCGCATGAACATCCTGCTCTTTGGCAAGGGGGGGCAGATCGGCTGGGAACTGCAGCGCAGCCTGTCGGTGCTCGGCCAGGTCACGGCGCTGGACCGGGGCAGCACCGGGCATTGCGGCGACTTCGCCGACCCGGCGGGCGTGGCCGCCGCGGTGCGCGCGCTGCGCCCGGACGTGATCGTGAACGCGGCGGCGTACACCGCGGTCGATCGGGCGGAGAGCGAGCCCGGGCTCGCGCACACGGTCAACGCCACCACGCCCGGCGCCATTGCGCAAGAGGCTGCGCGGCTGGACGCCTGGCTCGTGCACTACAGCAGCGACTATGTGTTTGACGGCAGCGGCACCCGGCCCTGGGTCGAGACCGACGCCCCGGCGCCCCTGAGCGTCTACGGGCGCAGCAAGCTCGAAGGCGAGCAGCTGATTGCGCAGTCCGGCGCCCGGCACCTGATCCTGCGCACGAGCTGGGTCTACGCCGCGCGCGGCGGCAACTTCGCCAGGACCATGCTGCGGCTGGCGCGCGAGCGCGAGCGCCTGGAGGTCGTCGACGACCAGTGGGGCGCCCCGACCGGCGCCGACCTGCTCGCCGACGTCACCGCGCACGCGCTGCGCCAGCTTCTGCAGCGCCCGCAGGATGCGGGCCTGTACCACTGCGCCGCGGCCGGCGAGACCAGCTGGAACGGGTACGCGAAATACGTGCTGGAGCAGGCCCGGCTGGCGCAGCCGGCGCTGGAAATCCGCGCCACCGAGGTCGCTGCGGTGCCCAGCCATGCGTTCCCGACGCCGGCCGCGCGGCCGCACAACTCGCGCCTGAACACGCACGCGCTGCAAACCCGCTTCGGCCTGAGCCTGCCACCCTGGCAGCAGGGCGTGGCGCGCATGCTCGCGGAAATCCTCTGAACGCCACCGGAGCCGGACCATGAAGCAACGCAAGGGCATCATCCTCGCCGGAGGCTCGGGCACCCGGCTGCACCCGGCGACCCTGGCCGTGAGCAAGCAGCTGCTGCCGGTGTACGACAAGCCCATGATCTACTACCCGCTGAGCACCCTGATGCTCGCCGGCGTCCGCGAAATACTCGTCATCAGCACGCCGCAGGACACGCCGCGCTTCGCGCAGCTGCTCGGCGACGGCAGCCGCTGGGGTCTGAACCTGCACTACGCGGTGCAGCCCAGCCCGGACGGCCTGGCGCAGGCGTTCCTGATCGGCGCGGCGTTTCTCGCCGGTGCTCCCAGCGCGCTGGTCCTGGGCGACAACATTTTCTACGGCCACGACTTTCATGAACTGCTCGGCAACGCGCACGCGCGCAGCGAGGGCGCGAGCGTATTCGCCTACCACGTGCAGGACCCGCAGCGCTACGGGGTCGCGCAGTTCGATGCGCGCGGCAAGGTGCTGGCGCTCGAAGAAAAGCCCGCAGCGCCGCAAAGCAATTACGCCGTCACCGGCCTGTACTTCTACGACGACCAGGTGGTCGGGCTGGCCAGGGGGCTCAGGCCATCGCCGCGCGGGGAGCTCGAAATCACCGACCTGAACCGGCTGTACCTGGAGCAGGAGCGGCTGCACGTCGAGATCATGGGGCGCGGTTACGCCTGGCTCGACACCGGAACGCACGACAGCCTGCTGGAAGCCAGCCAGTTCATCGCCACGCTCGAGCGCCGCCAGGGGCTGAAGATCGCCTGCCCGGAAGAAATTGCCTGGCGCAGCCGCTGGATCGACAGCGCGCAGCTCGAGCGCCTGGCGCAGCCGCTGGCGAAGAACGGCTACGGCCAATACCTGCTGCGCCTGCTGGGCGACAAGGTCCATTGAGGCCCCGGCCCCGATCCGCCATGCGCAGCATCCGGCAATCCATCCCCGACGTCGTGCTGATCGAACCCGAGGTGTTCGGCGACAGCCGCGGCTTCTTCTACGAAAGCTTCAACCAGCGCGCCTTCCACGCGGCCACGGGAAGCGACTGCGTGTTCGTGCAGGACAACCACAGCCGCAGCAGCCAGGGCGTTCTGCGCGGCCTGCACTACCAGCTGCCGCCCCGGGCGCAGGGCAAGCTGGTGCGGGTGGTGCAGGGCGCCGTGTTCGACGTGGCGGCAGACATCCGCCGGGACTCGCCGACCTTCGGCGCATGGGTGGGCGCGCTGCTCACGCAGGAGAACCACCGGCAGCTCTGGATTCCGCCGGGTCTGGCGCATGGCTTCCTGGTGCTCTCCGGGTCGGCCGACTTCGTCTACAAGACCACCGACTACTACAGCCCGGAGCACGAGCGCTGCATCCGCTGGGACGATCCCCGGCTGGCCATCGCCTGGCCCGCGCTGGAGGGGGAGATCCGGCTTTCGGCGAAGGACCGGGCCGGGTGCTGGCTCGCCGAGGCCGTGCTCTGATGCGCCGCCAGATGCCCGCAGGCTGCATGTCAGAATACCCCGCGCGGTGTGGCAGGCCCCTGCCGGCAAGAGCGCCGGCAAGAGCCGCGGGCGGCGGAAATGGCTGCGGCGGCCCGCAGGCCGACCGCCCGGGCCGCTGCCTGCCGTGGTTCAAATGATTCAAATCGTCCGCTCATGCAAGCAAAGGCGCAGGCAATGAACTCCCCATTGGAAATGCTGGACAGGCAGGGCCCTGCCAGCGCCGCGCCCCGGCTCGGGGAAATGCTCCTGGCCGAGCAGAAGCTCTCGCGCAACGACCTGGAGCGTGCGCTCGAGGTCCAGCGCTCCGTGGGTGGGCGCCTGGGCCGCCTGCTGATCAGCCTGGGGCTGGTCTCCGAAGGCGACGTCTATTCCGCGCTCGCGCGCCAGGCCGGGCTGCCGCTGGTGCGCAGCGACGCCTTTCCCAAGGACCCGCCGCAAACCACCCGCTTGAACACCAGCTTTCTGTTGGCGAACAACCTGCTGCCGCTCGGCGACGCGGACGGCGCGCAGGCCATCCCGGCCTTTGCCTCGGTGGAGCCGGGCAACGCCCAGCTGCGCGAGGCCCTGCGCCTGGTGTTCGGCGAGGTTCCGCAGCTCTTCTTCGGGCTGGAGTCCGAAATATCCGGCCAGCTCAACGAGTGGTACCTGCGCGACGCCGCGCCGCCCGAGGACGGCGGCGGCGACCGCCTCGAGGCCTCGGAGTTCATCGAGCATCTGCGCGACATGGCCTCCGAGGCGCCGATCATCCAGCGCGTGAGCCAGATCCTGGCGCAGGCGGTGGCGGCGCAGGCCTCGGACATCCACATCGAGACCTACGAGGAAAAGTCGGTGGTGCGCATTCGCGTCGATGGCGAGCTGCTGCCCATCGACGAGATCGACAACCAGGACGCGCCGGCCGTCGTCTCGCGCATCAAAATCCTCTCCCGGCTGGACATCGCGGAACGCCGCATGCCCCAGGACGGGCGCACCAAGCTGCGCGTGCACGGCAAGGAAATGGACGCGCGCGTGTCCACCATCCCCACCATGTTCGGCGAGTCGGTGGTCATGCGGCTGCTGGAAAAAAACCTCGACCTGCTCACGCTCGACCGCCTGCATTTCACCCCGCCCACGCTCCTGGCCATGCGCCGGCTGCTCGGCGTTCCGCACGGCGTCTTTCTGGTGACCGGCCCCACGGGTTCGGGAAAATCCACCACCCTGTACGCCGCGCTCCAGGAGCTCGACGGCGCGAACCTGAAGATGCTCACGGTGGAAGACCCGGTCGAGTACCGGCTGCAATGGCTCAACCAGGTGCAGGTCCAGCCGCAGATCGGATTGACCTTTGCCAAGGTGCTGCGCTCCTTTCTGCGCCAGGACCCGGACGTCATCATGATCGGCGAAATGCGCGACGGCGAGACCGCCGAAATCGCCGTGCAGGCCGCGCTCACGGGCCATCTGGTGCTCTCCACGCTGCACACCAACAGCGCCCTGGGAGCCATCGTGCGGCTCATCAACATGGGCGTGGAGCCGTACCTGATCACGGCCTGCCTCATCGGCGTGCTCGCGCAGCGGCTGGTGCGCAGACTCTGCGCGCAGTGCCGGGCGCCGCTCCCGCCGGATCAGGCGCAGGCCGCGGCCGCGTCGCTCGGCGTGCCCGCGCCCGCGGGGCAGACGCTGTACCACCCGGTGGGCTGCTCCGCCTGCCGCGAAACGGGCTACCGGGGGCGGGTGGCGATCCATGAACTGCTCGTGCTCACCGACGAGGTGAAGCAAACGGTGCTCCAGAAGGGCGCCACGCTCGGCAGCGCGCAGGGCGCATACGCCGGGGGAAACCTGTTGCAAGACGGCGCGAACAAGGTCTTTCAGGGCTTGACGAGCGCAGAGGAAGTCCTGCGCGTGGCGCGACAAAATGATTGACTTCCAATACGCCGGGCTCACTGCCGACGGCAAGCCCTGCCAGGGGAGCGTGCGCGCGCCGGACGCGCAGACCGCGAGGCTGCGGCTCATCGGCCAGGGCGTGACGCCGGTGCACATCAGCGCCGCGGCGGGCGAGCCCTCCAGCGCCGCGCCGCAGCGCCGCGGCGCCCGGCTCAAGCGCGCCGAGGTCCTGCTCTTCAGCCGCGAAATGGCGCACCTCAAGCGCGCCAACATGCCGCTCGACAAGGCGCTGGCGATGCTCCGGGAAACGGCCGATACGCAGCGGCTGCGGGCCTTCCTCGCCAAGGTGGAGGAAGGCGTGCGCGGCGGCAAGTCGCTGTACCAGTCGCTGCTGCCTTTCGAGCGCGACCTGGGGCGCCAGTACCTGGTGCTGATCCGCGCCGCAGAAGCCTCCGGCGCGCTGCCTGCGGTGCTCAAGGAGCTCACGGAGCAGTTGGAGGCGCAGGACAAGCTGCGCAATTACATCATCTCGACCCTGACCTACCCGCTCATCCTGCTGATCGTGGCCGTGCTCTCGGTGCTGCTGCTGCTCGCCTTCGTCGTTCCCCAGTTCCGCGAGATCTTCGACTCCATGGGCGACGCCCTGCCGTATTCGACCCGGCTGGTGGTTGACCTGAGCGACCTGGTGCGCGCGCACTGGATGGCGCTGCTGCTCGGCCTGGCGACGCTCCTGCTGCTCGGCTCGCGCTGGGCGGCCACCCCGCCGGGGCGCCTGCGGCTCGATCAGCTGCTGCTCGGCCTGCCGCTGTTCGGCCGGGTCATGCGCAATCTGCAGTTCGCCACCTATTTCCGCACCCTGGGCATTCTTTTGCAGCGCGGGGTGCCGCTGGTCGATGCCCTGCGCATCGCCCTGGACACGCTGACGAACGCCGTGCTGCGCAAGGACATGGCGCCGCTGGTGGATACCGTGAAAGCCGGCAAGCGGCTCTCCAGCGGCATCACCTCGCCCCATCTCGGAAAGTCGAGCACCCCGCAGCTGATTCGCGTCGCCGAAGAAACGGGCCAGCTCGACAGCACCTTGCTCGGGCTCGCGGACCGCTACGAGGACGAAGGGCGGCGCAGCATGGCGCGGGTTCTGGCGGCCATGGAGCCGCTCATCATCATCGTGCTCGGGGCGCTGGTGGCGTTCATCATCATCGCCATCCTCGGCGGTGTCCTGTCGATCAACGACACGCTTTGAACTTGCCGGCAATCGCGTTCCTCGCTCTGCGGAACTGTCTTGCGTTTATCATCACAGCCATCCTGACCGGTGCCCCATGAACTCCGGCCACGCGCGCCATCCTGCCGATCAAGAGCAGGATTTGCGCGCAATCCATTTGAAAAAAATCTTCCATGAATACAACAAGAACCCACCCCGACGCAGGCCTGCGCGCGCGCCGCTTTCGGGGTTTTACGCTGATCGAGCTGCTGGTCGTGCTGGTGATCCTGACGCTGCTCGCGGGGCTGGTGGGGCCCAAGGTGCTCGATCAGCTGGGCGGCGCCAAGTCGAAGACGGCGCGCGTACAGATTGCCGAAATCGAACAGGGCGTGGACCTGTTCAAGCTCGACGTCGGGCGCTACCCCAGCGACGCCGAGGGCCTGCGCGCCCTGGTCGATCGGCCCGCGACGGCTGCGGGCTGGAACGGCCCCTACCTGCGCAAGGGCCTGCCCGCCGACCCCTGGGGCGCCGCGTACCTCTACAAGAGCGCCGGACGCAACGGCGGGCCGGACATCTTCTCGCTGGGAGCCGACGGCAAGCCCGGCGGCGAGGGCGAGAACGCCGACATCTACAACTGAGTGCCGGTACACGTCCGGGGTGTTTTGCTGCGCATGAACCGCCCTCCCCGCGCCGTGGACCGCAGACGGGTTCTTCACCATGGCTTTACGCTGCTGGAACTGCTGGTCGTGCTGGTGGTCGCTGCCATCACGGTGTCGGTCGTCGGCGTCGTGGGCCAGGGCATGCTGGAGCGCTCGCGCTACCACCAGACGCTGCGCGACGTCGTCAGCCAGCTCAAACAGGCGCAGGAGCTCAGCGTGCGCGACGGGCGCCCGATCGCCGTCGGCTACCAGCCGCAAACGCGCCAGCTCGTCGTCGATGGGCGCGCGTGCCTGGATATTCCCGAGGCTTTGCAAGTCCGCTGGGAAGCGGCCGAAAGCAGCCCCGGCGTCACACCCGCAAGCGGCGCGACGCTCTTCGTCTTCCTCGCCGAGGGGGGCGCCCAGGGCGGTCTCCTGGCCGTTTCACGGGGCGCGCAGGGAATGGCTTTTCGCGTCAACTGGCTGCTTGGCACCGTCGAGCAGACGGCCCTGGACCCGCCATGAGGGGCCGGCGCGCCCGTCTGCGGCATGGCGGACCTTGCTCCGGCGGCCGCAGGGCCGGGCGGTGGCGTGGCCTGGGCCTGCTGGAGGCGCTCGTGGCCATGGCGATCGCGTCGCTGGCGCTCGCCAGCCTCTACCGGACGGTGGGCCAAAGCTCCCGCAGCGCGGCCGCGCTTCAGGACCGGGTGGAGGCCGCGCTGGTGGCCCGGTCGGCGCTCGCCGGCAGCACCTTTGCCGAAGACGTGCTGCGCCAATCAAGCGGCGTGGCCGGGGTCTGGCACTGGAGCATTCAGGTGCTTCCCGATCAGCTGCGATGGCTGCAAGAGGACGGCCGCCCTGCGGACGAGGCGCCCCTGCGCGCGGCGCAGGTCACGGTCACGGTCACGCGCGGGCCGGGCGGGCCGACGGTCATCACCTGGACCACCTGGAAGCCCTACCGGCCCGCATGATGCAGCGCACCCCCATGCAGCGCGGCGCCGGCGGCTTCACCCTGCTGGAACTGCTCATTGCGCTGGCCGTCACGGCCGCCGTCGTGGCGCTGATGTTTGCCGGCATCGGGATGGTCGGCCGATCGCAGGAGCGCAGCCAGCGCCTGCTCGATCGCTCCGAGCGCATGCTGCTGGTCGGCCAGTGGCTGGGGCGCAAATTCGACGCGCTGCGCACGCTCAGCCGCTACGACGGGGGCACGCTGGTGAGCTTTTTCAACGGCAACGCGGCGGGCGCCGTCTGGGTCGCGCCGCTGCCCGAGCGCGGCGCCGCGGGCGGGCTGCACGTGCTGCGCATGACCCCGTTGCGCCATGCAGACGGCCGCATCGATCTGTCCGTCGAGGCCCTTCCCTACGATGGCGCGCTGATGGCGCTGGACTGGGGGCCCGCGCTGCGCGCGACGCTGCTGACCGACCTGCGCGGCCTGCAGTGGTACTACCAGGACGGCCGCACGGCGCAGTGGACGCAGCAGTGGAAGGCCGCCGGTTTTCCCGCGCGCGTGCGCGTCGAGATCGCCGACGAAACCGGCAGCTGGCCCCCCCTGGTATTCCCCTTGGCGGGGGCCAGATGACGACCCGGCGCATGCCCGCCGGCCAGGGCGCGGCCCTGATTCTGGTGCTCTGGCTCGTGGCCGCGCTGGCGCTGGTGGTGCTCGCCGGCGCCCAGGGGGTGCGCCAGCAAACCCGGCGCACGGCGCTCGATCTGGAGCGCCTGCGCGCCGACTCGGTGCTCGACGCCGCGCTGCAGCTGAGCGCCCAGTGGCTGCTGGCGCACCCGGACAGCCCCTACCGCGTCCAGCGCCTGCCCCTGGGGCCGAACGACGTGTGGGTGGAAATCACGCCCTCGGGCGGCCTGGTCGACGTGAACGTCGCCAGCGAGGCCCTGCTCCAGGCCCTGTTCCAACGCGCGGGCGGACTGGCGCCGGACGCGGCGGCGATGCTCGCCGCGCGCGTGCGCGACTTCATCGACCCCGACGACACACCGAGCGGAATCGGGGGCGCGGAAGCCGCGCAGTACCGTGCCGCCGGCTGGCCCGTGATGCCGCGCAACGCCGCGATGGACGACGTCTCCGAACTGCGCTCGGTTCTCGGGGTGACCCCCGCGCTGTACGCCACGATCGCGCCCCACTTGGGGCTCAACGGGCAGCAGCACATCGAGGTCGATTCCGCGCCCCCCGGGCTCATCGACGTCCTGACGGGCCAGCCGGGTCTTGGCGCGCGCCTGCGCGCCGCGCCGCGGGAAATGCGCGCGGGAATGCTGCTCACGGGGAGCGCGGCCGATTTCTTCACGTCCGTGCGTGCGCCCGGGGAGCAGACGATGCGTGTGCGCGCCTTCGTGCAGTCGGTGGATGCGCGCTGGTGGCAGCGCGAGGTCTGGATCGATCTGGGCACGCGCGAGCACACGCTGACTCCGTGGACCACGCTCACGGTCGAGCCGACGCGGCACTTTGACAAACCGGAACAGGGAATCTCGCCATGACGACAGCCTGGGGACAGCTGACACTTCGCGCGCAGGCCGCGCTCGACCGACTTGCCTGGGGCCTGGGCGATTTGCGCCGGGTGCTGGTCGAGCGCGGCGCCTGGCCGGCGCGCAGGCACAGCGCCGTGGCGGCCGACGGGGGGCTCTGGTGCGTCACCGGCAGCCAGCTGCGCAAGCGGGGCGACAAGCGCCGGGCGGACTGCCTGCTGATTCCCGAGTCGGACTGCCTGTGGGGCAGTCTGCAACTTCCCGCCCTGCCCCGGCGCGCGCTCGATGGGGCCGTCGAAGAGGCCCTGTGGCGCGTCTCGCCCCTGCCGCCGGAGCAGATCGTCGCCACCTGGCGCGCCGAGCTGCAAGCGCCAGGCGAATGGGCCGTGCACTGGGGGCTGTGCCGGCGCAGCGCGCAGGACCAATGGCTGGCCCACAGCGGACTCCCCGCGGACACACCGGTCTACCTGGTGCACCAGGACCAGGCCCTGCCGGTGCGCGGCCCGGCGTGGCGCAGGCAGGCGCAGCGCCAGCGCCGGGTGGACTGCGCGGCCCTCGGCCTGGCGCTGCTCCTGCTGCTGGCGCTGGCGCTGCCCGCGTTCATGCCCCTGATCCTCAAGCACCAGGCCGTGGTGCGCGCCAAGCGGCATGTTGGCGCGCTGGAGCAGCGGACCGCCGCGCTGCGCCAGGAACTCGACGAACTGCGCCGCCAGGCCGCCCTGGCGCAGGAACTGCGCAAGAACCTGGGCACCGACCTGCCGCTGGCCAGCGTGATCGACGCGCTCAGCGAGGCCATTCCGGCAGACGCCTGGCTGGACCGCGTCGAAATCAGCGGCAACGCAATCCGCATCGTCGGCCTGACGGGCGACGCGGGCGCGCTCATCGCGCAGCTCGGGCGCCAGAGCGCATTCAGCGACGTGCACGCCACGGCGGCCACCGTGCGCGACGCGACGGTGAACAAGGAGCGTTTCATTTTCGAGCTGCGCTGGCGCGGCGCAGGAGCCGCGCCATGAGCCGCAACCTCTGGCGCCGCCGCGCCGGCGGCGTGCTGCTGCTGCTGGGCCTGACGGCCCTGGTCTGCGCCGCGCTGGCCTACCGCGCGCTCTGGCTGCGCTACGACAGCACGCTGCAACAGCTGGCACCGCGCAGCGAGCGGCTCGAAGGCATGGTCCAGGCCGGCACCGAGATCGAGGCCCTGCTCGGCGCGGCGCGCGGCAGCGTCGCCCCCTGGCTGCACCCGGCCGGGGAGAGCGCGCCCAACGACATCCAGCAGCAGCTGCGGCAGATGGTCGTGGCCTCGGGCAGCACGCTGGTCTCCTCGCAGGTCGCGCTCGAGGAGCCGGGGCAGGAGGGCAAAGAGGGGGACCAGCAGCTGGCACGCATCCGCATGAGCGCCACCGTCAGCGGCGAATGGTCCGGGCTCGTGCGCCTCACGGAAACCCTGCAAATGCACCAGCCGCCCTTTTGGGTGCGCACGGTCAGCATGGTGCGCGATGGAGCGAGCTCCGGCACCGGGCCGCAAACCGCCCGGCTGACGCTGCAACTCGAGGCGCCGCTGGCGCCGCAGAAGGCGAAACCATGATCCGACCCTGGCACCTGGCCCCCATCTTGGCCGCCGCCGCGCTGGCCGCGGCCGCCTACTGGTGGCACAGCGAAAGAAACAGCTGGCGCGCGCCAGCAGCGCGCAGACCCGAATTGCCCAGCGTGGAGCCCATGCCGCAGCCCACGCGCGCCAGCGTGCACCAGGCGCTCGAGCGCCCCCTGCTGTGGAGCGCGCGCCGCCCGGTGCAGACGGACGAAAAGCCCGGCGGACTGGCCCGGGAGCTGACGCAGTCGCGCCTGACGGCCGTGTTCGAGTCGGGCCGCGAGCGCGTCGCCGTGCTGCTGCGCGCGGACGGCAGCAGCTTCAAGATCACCGGGCAAACCAGGCCCTGGCGCCTGGAAAACTTCGACGGCCGCACGGCCGGCTTCGTTTCCGCAGACGGCGAGCGCGTCGAGCGCTTGCTCGAATCCGGCGCCCCGACCCCGCGCGCAGACCCGCGCCGACCGACCGAGCCCCCGCGCAGCGTACCCCCCCTTACCGGAGCCACCCCCCCATGAAGATTCGGCCATCCCTCCTCTTGCTGTCCATGCTGACCGCGGGCTGCGCCGGCACGCGCAGCGTTCCCCCCACCCGGCCGCAGAGTCTGCGCCCGCCCCTGCGGCGCCGGCCGCGGTGACCCGGCCGGCGCCGGCGCCGCAGACGGGAGGCAAGCCGCAATCCGGTGCTGCGCCCGCGGACCCGCAGGACCAGGACCCGCAGCGCTCCGCCCCCGTCACCGGTTCGCTCCTTTTCCCGGGGACCGATCAGCTCTTCAAGCACGACATCGCCCCCCGGGTGAACCCGGTCCTGAGCACAGGCGCGAAGGTCTCGCTGAACTTCGAAAACGTCACCGTCGCGAGCCTCGCGTCTGCGCTGCTCGGCGACCTGCTGCGCCTGAACTACACCATCGACGCCGGCGGCGATACGGTGGTCAGCCTGCATACCCGTCAGCCGCTGCCGCGCAACCAGGTCCTGGACGTGCTCGACGCCGTGCTCCTGCCGCACGACCTGGCGATCGTGCGCGACAGCGCCGACATGTACCACGTGACCCGGCGCGCGGTCACCGTCGGCGCGCGCCCGGTGGTCGGCGCGGCGCGCTTCAAGGACCTGTCGGGCGCCGGCACGGTCATCGTTCCGCTGAACCACGTCGCTGCCGCGGAAATGGCCAAGATCCTCGGGCCGCTTGCGCCGCGCGAGGCCATCGTCTACGTCGATACCCTGCGCAACCTGCTCGTGCTGCAAGGCAGCAAGGCGCAACTCGGCGGCTGGCTGGAGATGGTCGAGGCGTTTGACGTCGATTTTCTCTCCGGCATGTCGCTGGGGGTGTTCGTTCTCGAAAACGTGAACGTGAACGTCGTGCGCGAGGCCTTGCAGACCATGCTCGGAACCGAGCCCTACGCGGGGAACGCCGGTGCCGCGAAGGGTGCGGCGGCCGGTGCCCAGGGCGCGTCCGCGCAGGTGGCCAACCCCTTGGGGGGGCTGATCCGGGTGTTCCCGGTCGAGCGCCTGAATGCGCTGGTCGTGGTCACGCCGCGCAGCCAGCTGCTGACCCAGGTGGAAACCTGGATCCGGCGCCTCGACCGCCCCACCGACGCGCTCGAAGCCGGCCTCTTTGTCTACCTGGTGCAAAACGGTTCCGCGCAGCAGCTGGCGGACATGCTCACCAGCCTGTTCGGCGGCGAGTCCACCGCCAGGTCGGGCGGCGGCGTGGCCACGGGCTCCGCGCCCACGCAATTCAGTCCGGGCGCCGGACGCGCCTCGTCCGCCGGCAGCAGCGCCAACACCTCGGGCAGCAGACCGCCGGCGGGATCGACCCCGACCCTCCAGAATTCGGGCGGAAACGACCGGCCCCCGCCGGGCGGCTCCACGCCCGTACCCGCGAGCCAACTCGACGGCAATGTGCGCATCGTCGCCGACGAAAAGCGCAATGCCCTGCTCATCCGGGCCCCGCGCACGGAATACCGGCGCATCGAGCAGGCGCTGCGCGAACTCGACAAGGCGCCGTCGCAGGTGCTGATCGAGGCCAGCATCGTCGAGGTCAACCTCACGGGCAACCTGCAATACGGCGTCGAATGGTTCGTGAAAAACAGCCTCTCGGGAAGCCGGGAGGGGCAGGCGCTGCTGAACATGCACAAGAATGGAGACATCGGCGCCAAGCAGCCCGGCTTCTCGTACACCCTGCTGAACAAGGCCGGCATCGTGCGCGCCACGCTCAATGCCCTGGCCGAAAAATCGCAGGTCCGCCTGCTCTCCAGCCCCTCCGTGCTGGTGCTCAACAACCACAACGCCACCATTCAGGTCGGCCAGCAGCAGCCCGTGAAGAACTCCACCGCGGTGACCGCGGGCAACCTCATAACCGAATCCATCACCTACAAGGACACGGGGGTGATGCTCTCCGTCACGCCGTCCGTGAACGCGGGCGGTTTGATCACCATGGACATCTCGCAGCAGGTCACCGACGTCGGCGACCTGGACTCGGCGACGGGCCAGCGCGCGTTCCTCACGCGCCAGATTCAGACGCGTGTCGCGGTGCGCTCGGGCGAGCCCATCGTGCTCGGCGGGCTGATCCGCGAAAACGACACCAACGGCCGCAGCGGCGTTCCCATCCTGTCGAGCATCCCGCTGCTGGGCGCGCTGTTTGCCAACACCACGAACAACAACAACCGCACCGAGCTGCTCGTGCTGATGACGCCGCGCGCGCTCGAAGACGACGATCAACTGCGCGCCGTGAGCGCGGAAATGCGCCAGCGCATGCGCAGCATGACCCTGGATTCGCAGCCCTTTGGGCTGCGCACCGAAGACCCGGCGGCGTCCAAGTAAGCGGACCCAGGATTTCCGACTCTCCCCCAAACGATCTCAGGAGATTTTTCGTATGCCAACTCCCGCCAAACCTTTCATGAGCAGGACACAGGCCATGCGCCGCCGCGCGTGGCTGGCGCGCATCGCGGCCCCCGCCGCGCTGCTCGCGCTCGCAGGCTGCACCACCCCCGGCGTGGCCCCGTCGCCGCAGGACGACGAAGCCGCGCTGCTGCAGCGCGCCCGGGCGTACTGGGCGCTGGTACACAGCAACGACAACGTCGCCGCCTGGGCCTACGAGGAGACCTCGAAAAATCCCCAGGCCACGCTCGATGGATACCTGCGGCGCGGCGGCGGAATCACCTACGACGCGCTGGAGGTACGCGGCGTGCGCAATATGGAGGCAGACCGCGCGATCGTAAATGTGTGGATGCGTTACTCGCTGCCCCTGCTGCGCATCAAGGGGCAGGAGGTTCTCGCAGAAGACGAATGGCGCCGCCTGGACGGTGTGTGGCACCACGTGCTGCGCCGCAGCTCGGCGTTGCCCAAGGAGCCGCCCCAGGAGACATCCCCGGCGCAATAAGTTGTCCATCAGTTGACACCGCGTTGCAAATAAGTTGTGAACTTTGATGACGCATAGCTAATAAGATCACCGCGACCCAAACGTAAGTACAAATGGGTTGCGTACCCGGCCTCGTGCCGGGGAGCTTTCTTCAATTAGCGAAGGACTGAGAAGATGAAAAAATTTGCAATGGCAACCGCTGCGGTTGCCGCGCTGGGTGCTGGTGTGGCGCAGGCGTACACCGTGGGCACCTTCAGCAATGGCCTCGTGGTTCCGAACGTGATCCACAACGGCGAAGGCGACACGACCGCCATCGGCCTGATCAACCAATCCGGCGGTGACCGCGCCGTGTACTGGACGTTCTTTGACGAGAACTCCCACGCGCTGAGCAGCGGCTGCTTCAAGATGGGCGACCGGGGGTTCCACCCCTTCATCTGGGCTGTGGAGTCCGGCTCCGGCATGTCCGGCCAGCGTGGCTACCTGGTGTTCGCCCTGGGTGAAACGGCCGGGACTCCCGGGGTTCCCGCCGTTCCTGCCGTTCCTGCCGTTCCCGCCGTTCCTGGCGTTCCCGCTGTTCCCGCAGGTCGTCTCCCTCCCACCCCTGCCATCGCTGCTATCCCGGCCATCCCTGCCATCCCGGCCATCCCTGCCATCCCGGCCATTCCGGCCGTCCCCGCCGTTCCGCACCCGGACTGCGCCGACATCGCCACGCTGGCCACCGTCGGTGATACGGCCCGGATCTCCGCCAGCGCCTTCCAGGTCAATATCGCGAACAAGAGCGTGTCCTACGTTCCCGTGATCGACGGTCCCCTGACGCTGGCCGCTGCAGCAACCGACCTCACACGACTGGACCGGGGCAGTTTGACCGGCGTTGCGGGCGCCGCGGACCTGGCGGCTGCGAACGCCGCGGACCAGACCCGCTTCCACATGCGCTACACCATCTCCCCGGGCACCGACACGTCCCTGGTCCTGTGGTCCACGGGGGACCACCGCGGCACCTACGCCGTCGACGCGTACGACGACAACAAGCAAAATCGCAGGCGGGTGAACTTTGGCCTGAAGAAGGGCCATCTGGACGTTGTCAATCCCAAGACCGACTCCAATCTGGCCGAAACCGACGCCGATGGCTTCATCGAGTGGGTTCCGAGAAACGGTGGCGCCGCCCCGCGCGACATGGCGGACCTGGGTGGCACGGCCGCCCACGCCCTGGCCGTTGTCGGTGGCTCCGTGTTCACCTACTCGCTCATTGAATCCAGCGACCTGGGCGCAGTGCAAACCATTCTGGGCGCGCACCGCTGATCACGGCATGTTCCGTGGCAGGCGCCCCGGCGCCTGCCACGGAACAGGGAACGTTGCCTGAACACAACAAATTGGCCGAAGTTGCGAATCCGTTGTGGACAGGTTGGAAATTAGTTGAAAATTTGGCCGGGGCCAGTATAAGATCGCCCCAACCCAAACGGAGTACGGATGGGTTGCAGTTCCCGCACAGAGCGGGAAAGCTTCCTTCAAATTATCTAAGGACTGTGAAGATGAAAAAATTTGCAATGGCAACCGTTGCAGTCGCCGCGCTGAGTGCTGGTGTGGCGCAAGCGTACACCGTGGGAACCTTCAGCAATGGCTTTGTGGTTCCGAACGTGGTCCACAATGGCGCAAGCGACACGACCGCCGTCGGCCTGATCAACCAATCCGGCGAAGCCCGCGCCGTGTACTGGACGTTCTTTGACGAGAACGGTGGTGCGCTGACCAGCGGCTGCTTCGCGATGAAGAACCGGGACTACCAGCCCTTTGTCTGGTCTGCGGAGTCCGGCTCCAGCATGTCCGGCAAGCGCGGCTACTTGGTGTTTGCGCTGGGTGAAACCGTGGCTGCCCCCGCTGCTGTCCCCCCAATCGCCTTCGCTCCACACAAGGAATGCGCCGATTCCGCCGGGTTGCAGACCAATGGAACCCTTGTCGCCGCCAACACTTCCCCTGTCGCTGGCGCCAAGATTTCCGGTAGCGCTTTCCAAGTGAACGCTACCAACAAGGATGTGGCTTTTATTCCAG
This sequence comes from Verminephrobacter aporrectodeae subsp. tuberculatae, assembly GCF_026127385.1. Taxonomy (NCBI): domain Bacteria; kingdom Pseudomonadati; phylum Pseudomonadota; class Betaproteobacteria; order Burkholderiales; family Comamonadaceae; genus Verminephrobacter; species Verminephrobacter aporrectodeae. The sequence goes on along the minus strand of NZ_QZCX01000001.1, from coordinate 628,225 downwards.
TGATCGACGGCCCTCTGTCGATGGTCGCAACAGCCGACCTCACGCGCTTGGACCCGGGCAATTTGACCGTCGCTGCAGGTGCTCCGAGCGTGGGGGCTACCGCCGCGGGGGCTGCCGCCCCCACTGCCCCCCAGCCCACATTCAGCATGCGTTACGCCGTTGGCACGGGCCTCGACACGTCCGTGGTCGTGTGGTCCACGGCTGACCAGCGCGGCACGTACGGCGTTGACGTCTATAACGACCAGCAGGTCCGCAAGCGGCTGAACCTCGTCCTGAAAAAGGGCAAGATGAATGTTTTCGATCCCAAGACCCTCGCCGGTCTGCCCAGCACCCATACCGATGGTTTCATCGAGTGGACTCCGGGTAACGGTGGCACCGCTCCGCGTGACTTTGCGGATCTGGGTGGTACGGCCGGTCAGGTCTTGACCGTGGTTGGCGGCAGCGTTTTCACCTACTCGGTGGTCAACTCCAGCGACCTCAGCGCAACGCAAACCATTCTGGGTTCGCACCGCTGATTCCCGGGCGCATGGCGGGCGCCTTGGTGCCTGCTGAATGCGCTTCGGTCCGCCTTTGCGGGTGGATCGGTTGAAGGGTAGAAAAAGATGGCGCCGCAAGGCGCTGTCTTTTTTTGCGTTGCACAGCGACGCTTGGATGATGGAGTTTGCACCGGCCTATGCGCAATCGTTTTGGAAATTCCCGTCGGGCCCTGGCCCTGCTGGCACTCGCGGGCCTGTGGGCTGTCTCTGCGGCGGCGGCCGATCCCGCAGCGGAGCCGGGTCTGCTGCGCTTCTCCGGCGGTGAGACGATCACCGCTTCGGACCTGTCCCGGTATCTGGACCAGCGCATCGACCTGCGCGGCAGGGCGCGCGACAGGTGGGGGGTGCAGAAGGTCCTGCGCGAGATGGCGCTGGCGCGCGCGCTGGTCTGGGAGGGGGAGCGCATGGGCGAGCCGCGCCTGTCCGCGGAGGCGTCCGAGCGCTTTGACGACGCGTATGCCCTCGCGGTCTCCAAAAGGCTCAGCCCACGCTGCGAAGCGCCGGCCGACAGCGCGGCGGCGCGCAGGTTCTACGAAGAAAACCCGCAGGCCTTCATGGTGCCGCCCATGCTGCGCCTGGGCCGGGTGATGCTGCCGGCCAGCGCGCAGGTCGAGGGGGTTGCGGCGCGCGACTGGCTGGCGGCGCAGGCGCGCGCCATGGCGGCTGCAAGCACGACGTTCGACGCCGTCGCGCAGCGCGCCGACGGCGTCTACCGCCTGGAGCCGCAAGGGGATCTGGGCTGGGTCCTGCTCACGCAGGAGAACGCCGTTCTGCGCCGGCTCGCGGCGGCGCAGGCGGGGGAACTGGTGGGGCCTGTGCGCGATGGTGACTTCGTGTATCTGTTTTTGGTCCACGAAAAGCGCGACGGCCGCCCGCTGGCCTGGGACGAGGTGGCGGTCTCCGCCGCTGCGCGGGCGCTGAACTACTGTCGCGAGAACACCCGCAAAAAGCTCGAGGATGCGCTCTTCGCCAAATACGGCGTGGTGCTCGACGACGCAGAGATCGACCGGCTGTTCGGCAGGCCGCGCTCCGACGAATAGCGATCGCGCGCAGCCGCGTTCTGCACAGCGGACAGTACAATAGCCGCCTTCCGGAACCCCGTAGTCCGTCCCGACAGGTGCCTTGCAGCGCGCGGGCTGGTCGGGTCTCTCTCCCCCATCCCTTTGAGCGATTGCATGCGCAGCCCCGTTGAATGTCCCACGTCCGCGCTTCCGTATTGATTCCTGTAAAAAACGGTGGCCCGCTGCTTGGTGAAGTGCTGGACACCCTGCTGCGGCAGCAAACCCCTTGGCCGTTTGAAGTCATCGTGGTTGACTCGGGGTCCAGCGACGGCTCGGTGGAGCGGGTGCGCGCGCGCGGCGTGCGCTGCGAGGTGATTGCGCCCGAGGCGTTCGGTCACGGGCGCACGCGCAACCACCTCGCGTCTCTGTCCCGGGGCGAGTTCCTGGTCTTTCTGACGCAGGACGCGCGGCCTGCGAGCGCGCACTGGCTGAACCATCTGGTCGCGGCCTGCGCGGCAGAAGACGACGTCGCCGGGGCGTTTGGCCCGCACCGGGCGTATCCGCACGCGCGCCACGTCACGCACCGCGAATTGGATCAGCATTTCGCGGGCTTTGGCGACCAGTTATCCGTGGTGCGCCTGCAGGACCGCGCCCGCTTCGCGGCCGATCCGGGCTACCGCCAATGGCTGCATTTTTTCTCCAGCAACAATGCCTGCATCCGCCGTTCGGTGTGGGAGCGCCTGCCCTTGCCGGACGTGGCGTTCGCCGAGGACCAGACCTGGGCCCTGCGCGCGATCGAAGCCGGGTACGGCAAGGCCTACGCGCCCGAGGCGGCGGTCTACCACTCGCATGACTTTGGTGTGTGGGAAACGCTGCAGCGCAACTTCGACGAGGCACGCTGCTTCAGGGTCCATTTCGGCTACCGCGGTCAGGACAGCATGCTGCGCGCGCTGGCGTCGGTCCTGCAGCTGACCCGGCGCGATGCGCGCTGGCTGCGCGAGGCCGGCCTGCGCGGCGCGCGGCTGTGCAGGAACGCGCTGTACATGGGCGGCATCGAATGCGCCCGGATCGCGGGGCAGTACCTGGGAACGCAGCACGCGCGCCTGCCCGCGTGGCTGCTGCGCTGGGTCTCGCGCGACGAGCGCTTGCAGCGCGCGCGGGCGGGCTGACGATGGCCTGGAATCTGAATTTGCTGCACAAGCTCGCGCGCGTCCAGGAGATCGCGCGCCAGGAGGGCCTGTTCGCGGCCCTGCGCGTGGTGCTGCGCCGCTTGCGCCATGGACCGGGGCCCGCGCGGCATATCGATGTCTTTCGGCACTATGGCTTTACCCTGCCGGGCGTGCTGCCCGCGCTGCCGGGTGCGCCCGAGCCGGGGACGCTTCTGTGGTTCATTCCGGACTTCCACCCGGGGTCGGGCGGGCACCTGAACATTTTTCGCATGATCTGGCATCTGGAGCAGATGGGGTATTGCTCGCACATCGTCATCGGCAACCCCTGCGTGCACCACGACGCGCAGCAGGCGCAGGCGGACATCCGCGCGCATTTCTTCCCCCTGCGCGCGCAGGTGTTTCTGGGTCTGGAGGATCTGCCGCCCTGCGAGTTCGCCGTGGCCACGGGCTGGGACACCGCGTACTTCGTGCGCAATTTTGCCGGCGCCGAGCACAAGCTGTACTTCGTGCAGGATTACGAACCGCTCTTCTACGCCGTGGGCTCCGAGTCGGTGCTCGCCGAGAACACCTACCGCTTCGGCTTCTTCGGCATCACGGCGGGCGACTGGCTCGCCGCCAAGCTGGCGCAGGAATACGGCATGACCACGCATCCCGTCGGATTCGGCGTGGAACTCGAACGCTACCGGCGCCTGCCGCGCAGGGAGCCGGAGATACGCCGGGTGTTTTTCTACGCCCGCCCGCCGACGCCACGGCGCGGGTTCGAACTCGGTCTGCTGGTGCTCAACGCCGTGTGGAAGCGGATTCCCGAGACGCAGTTCATTTTTGCCGGCTGGGACACGGCGAGCTACCACATCCCGTTTCCGCATCTGGCCTGCGGCAGCATGGCGCTCGACGAACTGCCGGACCTCTACAGCCAGTGCGACGTGGCCTTGGTGCTGTCGCTGACGAACGCCTCGCTGCTGCCTCTGGAGTTGATGGCCTGCGGCTGTACCGTGGTCTCCAACCGGGGGGCGAACGTTCAATGGCTGCTGCACGACGACGTGGCCGTGCTCGCCGAGTCGGTGTTCGAGGACCTGGCGGACGCGGTCTGCGCCCTGTTGCAGGACGACGCGCGGCGCCAGGCCCTGAGCCAGCGCGCGGAACACTTTGCGCGCAGCCAGACTTGGGACGCGGTGGCGCGGGACTTCGAGACCGGGCTGCAGCGCGCCCGGGCGCAGAAGAAGCTGCGGAGCGTGGCCTGATGCGCTGCGCGATTCTGGGCGGCGCCGGTTTTCTGGGGCAGCACATCGGGCGCGCGCTGGCGCACGCAGGGTGGGACGTGTGGTGCGTGGACCGCGCAGCCCCGCCGCTGCCCGGCAACGCGCCGTGGTTCGCCGGAGCGCTGCGCGCCGACTGTTTCGACCTGCAATCCTGGTGGGGCGCCGTGGCCGGCGTGGAGCTCATAGTCCACCTGGCCTCTTCCACGGTGCCGGCCACGGCAAGCCAAGACCCGATGCACGACGTTCAGACCAACCTGCTGGGAACGCTGCGCCTGCTGCAGGATCTGCGCAGGCAGGCGGCGCGCCCCCGCGTGCTGTTCGCCTCCTCCGGCGGGGCGGTGTACGGAAGGCCGCAGTCCGTCCCCTTGAGCGAGACGCATCCGACCCTGCCGATCAGCGCCTACGGCGCGACCAAGCTGGCGATCGAGCACCATTTGCACATCGAGGAGGCGCAGCACGGCCTGCCGTGCCGCATCCTGCGCCTGAGCAATCCCTACGGCGAATGGCAGCCGCCGCATGGCGTCCAGGGGGTGATCGCGGTTTTCGCGCACCGGGCGCTGCATGGCCTGCCGCTGGACGTGTACGGCGACGGCTCGGTGGTGCGCGATTTCATCTACGCCGCCGACGTGGGGCGCGCGTTCGCGGCCGCTGCGCACCACGCGGGGCCGCAGCGGGTATTCAACGTTGGCGGCGGCGCGGGGCACAGCGTGAACGACATCATCCACAGCCTGGAGCGGCTGCTCGGCCACGCGGTGCAGCGGCGGGTCCTGCCCGCGCGCCCCTTCGACCCGCCGGTGAATGTGCTGGACATCCGGCGCGCGCGCGAGGAGCTGCACTGGCAGCCGACGATGGCCCTCGAGGACGGCCTGGCCCAAGCGGTGGCATGGCTGCGGACGGTGCCATGACGCGCGCACAAGCGCATTTCGCGGCGCCGTCGCGCAGCGCGCGCCAGTGGTGGGTGCTGTGGCGCTACTGGATGCTGCGCGAATTCAAGACCCGCTACGCCGGGTCGGTGCTCGGTTGGGTCTGGGCCTTCGTCCAGCCCGTCGCGTCGCTGGCCATTTTCTACGTGCTGTTCGGCCTGGTTCTCGCCGTGCGCGTTCCCGGGCTGGACGCGAACCATGGCTACCTGCTGCATTTGCTGGCCGGGCTGGCGGTGTGGTTGCCGTTCACCGACGCCATCGGCCGGGGGGTCGGATGCCTGGCCGCGTACGAGGACTTCTTGCGCAAGCAGCCCATGCCGGCGGAGATTCTTCCCGCCGTCTCGGTGGGCGGCAGTCTGCTGGTCCTGGCCATAGGCCATGCGCTGCTGCTCGCGCTGTGCGTGGCGCAGGGCCTCGGGCCGCGGGCGTCCTGGGCCTGGTTGCCGCTGCTGCTGCTGGCCCAGTTGGCGCTGACCTACGGCCTCACGCTGCTGCTGAGCATGGCGCATTTTCTCTGGCGCGACGTTGGCTCCATGGTGGCCTTTGCCTTGCAGCTGTGGTTCTATCTGACGCCCGTCGTCTACCCGCTGTCGCAGGTGCCCGAGCGGTTCCACGGCTGGTTCCTGTTCAACCCCCTGGCCTGCCTGGTGCTGATGCTGCAGGGCTGCGTGCTCGGCCTGCCCGTCGTGCCCGGCGCTGCCTGGGCGCTGGCGGCCTGGGTGCTGCTGCTCGGCGCGGGCGGCTGGTACTTCTTCCGATCCATGAAGCCCGCTCTGGGCGAGGCGCTGTAGGCCATGGGCATCCGCTTCGAGGACATAGAGAAAAGCTACCGGGTGTACGCGCGCGCGCAGGACCGGCTCTGGGAATGGCTCACGCGCAGACAGCGCCACCGGGTGCACGTGGCGCTCACTGGTGCGGACTTCGAGGTTCGCTCGGGCGAGACCTTTGGCCTGATCGGCGAGAACGGGGCGGGCAAGAGCACGCTGCTGAAAATTGCCGCGGGAACCATTGCGCCGACCCGCGGGCGGGTGACGCGCGAGGGCCGCGTGGCCGCGCTGCTCGAGCTCGGCGCCGGTTTCCACCCGGAGGAGTCGGGCCACGACAACATCCGCTTCATGGCCGCGCTGCATGGCCTGGAGGGCGCTGCCATGGAGGATTTCGCCGCCCGGACCACGGCCTTCTCGGAGCTCAGCCCGGAAACGCTGGAGCGCCCGGTGAAAACCTATTCCTCGGGCATGTTCATGCGCCTGGCGTTCGCCGCGGCGACGGCCATGGACCCGGAGACGCTGATCGTCGACGAGGCCCTGTCCGTCGGGGACCTGCATTTCCAGAAGAAGAGCCTGGACCGCATCCTGCAACTGCGCGACCGCGGTGCGACCGTGCTCTTCTGTTCGCACAACCTGTACCAGGTGCGCAGCCTGTGCCAGCGCGCGGCCTGGGTGCACGGCGGCCGCATACAGGCGCTCGGGGAGACCGAGAGCGTGGTCACCGCCTACGAGGCGCACGAGCGGCGGCGCTACGCGCATCTGCGCGCCGACGCCCCGGCCGCAGCGCCCGGACCCGGACCGGCATCCGTGCCCGCGCCCGCGCCGACGACCGCGCCGCTGGTGAAAATCGCGCGCCTGAGCACGCAGACCCGCGACGGCATCAATCCGGCGCAGGTGGAGTCGTTTCAGGACTTGACGCTGGACATCCGGGTCGAGTCCTATTGCGCGGACCGATTCCATATAGGATTCTCGATCGTCCGTCCGGACAAAGACAATGTGTTTTGCACCAGCACGCAGTTCCAGAACCCACCCCGCCCGCTCTGCGGTGCGGGAACGCATCGGCTGCGCGTGCGCTTCGCGCGCCTGCCCCTGCTCTCCGGCGAGTACCTCTGGAGCGTGTATGCCCTGGACGACAGCGGCCTGCAGGTGCTGGACATGGCCGAGTTGATCCAACCCTTCACGGTGCTGAGCCAGAACCACCGCGAGGCGGGTCTGGTCTGGCTGGACCACGAATGGCTGCCCACGCAATGATCCCCGACTGGCGCCTGCGCTTCGCTTTTCCGGCGCTGGGCCGTATGCCCTGCGCCAAGGCCTGGCACCTGGCGGCGCTGATCGGGCGCGAGCCCTGGCCGGCGCGGCGCCTGACGCAGCAGTTTCTCGTGCAGCGCTTTGCCCAGGTCTTTCCCGGGGCGGGCGCGCCGGAGCACCGCGAATGGGCGCGCGCGCATCTGGCGATGCGTGCGCAGGAGACCCTGGACGCCGCGGCGCTGCACCGCCTGGGGGAGCCGGGTGGGCCGACGATCGAGCTCACAGGGTGGGAGCACGTGGCCGCGCTGATGCGCCAAAAGCAGGGCTTCGTTCTGGTGCTGAACCACTTCGACCGCCTGTTGACCGCGCCCATCGCGCTCGCGCGCAAGGGGCTGGCGCTGAACACGCTGACCATGCCGATACTCGAAAACCCCGGGCTCGAGGCCGTGCAGCGCGATTTCTTGCTGCGCAAGGTGCGCTCCTTCACGCGCATCGTCCGTGGGCAGTGGCGCACCTCCACGCAGGGGATGCGGCCGGTGCACGCGGGTCTGAGGGCCGGGCAGGCGTGGGTGATTCTTGCGGACGCGTGGGATCCCGGGTTCACGCGCCTGCGCAGCCACCCGTTCCTGGGCGGGCAGCTGCATCTGCCGACCGGGATCGAGCGCCTGGCGCAATCGGCCGGGGTTCCCTTGCTGCACGCGACCACCTATTCACGGCGGCCCGATCGCCTGCAGGTGGTGGTCGAGAGCCTGCCCGGGGACCCGGCGCAGGCCATCGACGCGGTGCTCCGGCGCCTGGAGCGCGACGTGCGCGCGCGCCCCTGGGCCTGGTGGCACTGGGGGCAGTGGGAGCAGATGTGGAGTCCTTGCGCAGCGCAGCTTGGAGGCAAAGCATGAGCGATATCGGGCGCTACGACTACGCATTCGATCCGGACGGCGAGGCATGGGCCGCCCGGCTGCTGCGCCGGGTGCCGCCCGGCGGCACGGTGCTCGAACTGGGGCCCGGGCCGGGCGCGATGACGCGCGTCCTGCTGGCCCGGGGCCACCGGGTCACGGTGGTGGAAAACGACCCCCAAGCGCTGGCCGTGCTCGCCACGCTGGGCGTGGAACTGAACGCCGGCGACCTGGAGGACGCGCACTGTTGGGACGCGTTCGCCGGCCGGCGTTTCGACACCGTGCTCGCCTGCGACGTGCTCGAGCACCTGCGGCAACCCGAGGACGTGCTGCGGCGGCTCGGGGAATTCGTCGCGCCCATGGGGCGTTTGCTGATCTCCGTCCCGAACATTGCCTACGCCGGAGTGGTGGCGGCGCTGCGCAACGGCGTCTTCGATTATTCGGACAAGGGCCTGCTGGACCGGACGCACGTGCACTTCTTTACCCGGCGCAGCCTGGAGAAAACCCTGCTCGGCTGCGACTGGACGCCGAGGATCTGGGAGGCCCACCGGGAGCCCATGGAAAACAGCGAGTTCGCCGGCTACTGGAGCGCCTTGTCGGATGCGCAGCGCCAGAGCCTGCTGGCGAATTGGCCGGATTTCGACGTCTACCAATGGATGGTGCTGGCCACGCCGGCGGTGGACCCCATGGCCTGGGATGTGTCCGAGGCGCGCGCGCGCGCCGACCGGCTGCACGGCGAATTGCAGGCCCTGATGCAGGTGCACCAGCACGAACACGCGTCCTTGCTGGAACACCAGAAGGCGATGGCGCAGGCCCGGGAGACCCTGGGCGACTTTCAGTCCGAAGTGCAGGCGCTGCACCGCGCGGCGGAACGGCTGCGCGCGGAAAAGGCCGCCGCCGAAGCCGAGTCGCAGGCCTTGCGCCTGGCGGCCGAGCATGCCTGGCCTGCGCGGTGGCGCCGCCGTCTGGTGCGCTGGCGCCTGCTGCGCGGTTGACGGCCGGCGGCAAGGAAGCGGTGCATGCTGCTCGGGGTCCCTGACGTCACGCCCGCGCACGACGGGGTGGACTGCCTGGGCGCGGACTGCCGGATCGACCCGAGCGTTTCGGTGATGCGCTTCGGGCAGCGCGCCGGGGTGCTTTGCCTTGCGGACGGGGTCAGCATCTACGCCCAGACGCGTCTGGTTCTGGGCGACGTGCTCGCGGACCCCGGCGTGGGAATGCGCATCGGCGCCCGGACCATCGTGAACGTGGGCGCGTATCTGTCGGGCGAAGGCGGGCTGGAGATCGGCGCGGACGTGCTCATAGGCCCGCACGCCAAGCTGTTGTCGGCGGGGCATGCGATCGACGGGGGGGACGCGATCATCGCGCACAACCGCATCACCCGGGCAAAAATCACCGTCGAGGACGGCGCCTGGATCGGCGCCGGGGCGATCGTCCTGGAAGGGGTGCGCATCGGCCGCGGCGCGGTGGTGGCCGCGGGCGCGCTCGTGCGCCGGGATGTTCCCGCGGGAATGATCGCCGCAGGCGTTCCCGCAGCGCTGGTGCGGCCGCGCAGGGGGCTGGCGTTGCCCGGGCCGGTGCCGGCGCAGGGCTGGGGCCGGCGCGTGTGGGCAAGGCTGACCCGGCGCTGAGCGCAACGCAAGCAATGGCCGGGCGCAGCCGCCCATGCGGCACAATGCGCGCCTCGCAGCCTCCTTCGGACGAAACCCGCCGCCAACCCACCGCCATGACCGACCTGCTTTCGATTGCCCCGCGCGACAAGGCCGAAATCCTGGCCCAGGCGCTGCCCTACATCCGCAGCTTCCATGGCAAAACCATGGTCATCAAATACGGCGGCAACGCCATGACCGACCCGGCCCTGCAGGCCGACTTCGCCGAAGACGTGGTGCTGCTCAAGCTGGTCGGAATGAACCCCGTCGTCATTCATGGCGGCGGCCCCCAGATCGAGATCGCGCTCAACCGGTTGGGGAAAAAGGGCGAGTTCATCCAGGGCATGCGCGTGACCGACGACGAGACCATGGAGGTCGTCGAATGGGTGCTCGCCGGCCAGGTGCAGCAGGACATCGTGGGCCTGATCAACCAGGCCGGCGGCAAGGCCGTGGGGCTGACCGGGCGCGACGGCGCCATGATCCGTGCGCGCAAGCTCAGGCTGCGCGACAGCCGGGACCCCCGCATCGAGCACGACGTCGGCCAGGTGGGCGACATCGTCTCCATCGACCCGAGCGTGGTGCGCGCGCTGCAGGACGACGCCTTCATCCCCGTCATCAGCCCCATCGGCTTTGGCGAGGACAACGAGAGCTACAACATCAATGCGGACTTGGTCGCGAGCAAGCTCGCCACCGTGCTGCAGGCCGAAAAACTGCTGCTGCTCACGAATACCCCGGGCGTGCTGGACAAGGCGGGCCAACTGCTCACGGACCTGAGCGCGCGCCGCATCGACGAGCTGTTTGCCGACGGGACCCTCTCGGGCGGCATGCTGCCCAAGATCGCGGGGGCGCTCGACGCCGCCAAGGCGGGGGTGCACGCGGTGCACATCATCGACGGCCGCGTGCCGCATGCACTGCTGCTCGAGATCCTCACCGACCAAGCCTACGGAACGATGATCCGCAGCCACTGAAACCGCACACGGACACCGACGCCATGAGGCTTTTGCTGGTTGAAGACGACGTGATGCTGGCCAGTGGCATCAAGCTCGGCCTGGGCGCCGCGGGGTACGCCGTGGACTGGGTGGGCAGCGGCGAGCGGGCCGAAGCCGTGCTGCGCAGCGAATCCTTCGACGCGGCGGTCATCGACCTCGGCCTGCCCGCGATGGACGGCCTGGAACTGACCCGCCGCCTGCGGCGCCCGAACATGGCCAGCCCGGACATGCCGGTGTTGATCCTGACGGCGCGCGATGCCCTGCAGGACCGGGTGCGGGGGCTCGATCTGGGGGCCGACGACTACATGCTCAAGCCCTTCGAGCTGCCCGAGCTGCTGGCGCGCCTGCGCGCCCTGCTGCGCCGCTCGCAGGCCGCGACGACCGCGGTGCTGCGCTTTGGCCCGCTTGAACTGGACACCGCGCGCCGCCGCGCGGGAATCCGCAGCGGCGCCGTGCGGCAGGAGATCGAGCTCGGACCGCGCGAGTGGACGGTGCTCGAATACCTGCTCATGCACGACCCCAAGCCCGCGAACAAGGACAAGCTCGTGCGCGCCCTGACCGGCTGGGACCAGGAGATCACGCCGAACGCGGTGGAGGTCTACGTCTCGCGCCTGCGGGGCAAGCTCGAGCCCCACGGGGTGGCACTGCGATCCATCCGCGGCTTTGGCTACCGGCTGGAGCTTCGGCCCGCCTGACCCGCGCGCGATGAGCTCCGCCCTGCGCACCCGGCTACCGCTGATGCTGGCGTTGCCGCTGTGCCTGCTCATGCTCGTGGGCCTGTGGCTCGACTACCGCGCGGCCGGCGAGGCTGCGGGCCGCTATGACCAGCTGTTGGCGCAGCTGCTGCCCGCGCTCGCCGAATCGGTGCGCGCGCCCGAGCCCCCGGGCCGCGCGCCGCGGCTGCTGCCGACGCCGCCGCTGCAAGACTTCCTGCAGCGCAACGCCGGGGTTTCGGGCTACAGCGTGCGCGACCGCGCGGGCCGCCTGCTGCTGGGTGACGCCTGGGTGCGCGGCGCGCTCCCCGCGACGCAGGCGCCCGAGTTCCACAGCCTGGAATTCCGCGCAACGACTTACCGGGTGGCCATGCAGCGCGCGCGCACGGGCGCGGGGGAACTGGTGCTGGCCCTGGCCGACGGGTCGGACCCGCAGCAGCAATGGGTCCGGCAACTGCTGATGCGGGTGCTGCTGCCGAACCTGGCGCTGCTCATCGCCACCGGGCTGGTGATCCACTGGGCGGTGCGCCAGGCCGTCAAGCCCCTGGTGGGGCTGGCCGCGGCGGTCGCGCGCCGCTCGCCGCAGGACCTGCGCCCCATCGACGAAGCGGCCTCGCCCGACGAGGTGCGCCCGCTGGTGCATTCGCTCAACCGCCTGTTTGCATTGGTTGACGCGCAGGCCGAGGCGCAGCGCCGCTTCGTCGCCGACGCCGCGCACCAGCTGCGCACCCCGCTCGCGGGCCTGCAGGCGCAGGTCGAGGCCTGGGCCATGGCAGCCAGGGCGGCGCCCGCGCAGAAGACGCCCGCAGTTTCCGCGCAACACGCGCTGGGCGCGATCGTTTTGGGCACGCAGCAGATCGAAAAGCTGCGCCACGCAACGCGCCGCACCTCGCAATTGGCGCACCAGCTGCTGACGCTGTCCTGCGCCGACGCGCGCAGCCTGGCCGTCCAACCGCCGCAGCGCGTGGACCTCAAGGACCTGTGCGAATCGGTGCTCGAAGCCTTTCTCGACGCGGCCACCGGCAAGGGCCTCGACCTGGGGCTGGAGGCGCAGCCGGTGCAGGCCACGGGCCACGGCGGGCTGCTGCGCGAACTGCTGTCGAACCTGGTGGACAACGCCGTCAAGTACACCCCTGCGGGGGGCGTGGTCACCATCCGCTGCGGCTGGCGCCTGGGGCACGCCGGCGCGCCCCAGGCCTGCGTCGAGGTCGAGGACGACGGGCCCGGCGTTCCTGACGGCGAGCACGCACGCGTCCTGCAGCGCTTCTACCGGCTGCCCGGCGCGGGCGGCGAGGGAACGGGCCTGGGGCTGGCGATTGCCGACGAAATCGCCCGCACGCACAGCGCTGTGCTGAACCTGGCCTGCGGCCCGCAAGGGCGCGGGTTGCTGGCGACGGTGCTGTTCGCGGGATGACCCCGCGGCCGCGCGGCTGGACGCGAGGCAATCAGCCCTTCCTCACCCCCACGGCGGCAAAGAAGCCGTCCGTCTGGTGCAGATGGGGCCACAGGCGCAGATAGGCGCTTCCCGACGCGCCACCGCTGCACAGGCTCCGGGCGCGCTCGACCCTGAGCCGCTCCAACAACTCCCCCGCGTCGAGCCATGCGAAATCCGGGTGCGCGGCGCCGAACGCCTCGACGACGACCTCGTTCTCCTCGCGCAGGAGGCTGCAGGTGGCGTACACCAAGCGGCCACCCGGCTTGAGCAGGCGGGCCGCGCTGTCCAGAATCGACGCCTGCCTGGCGGCCAACTCCCGCACCGTCGCGGCCGACTGGCGCCACTTCAGGTCCGGGTTGCGCCGCAGGGTCCCCAGGCCCGAGCAGGGGGCGTCGATCAGCACGCGATCGATCTTTCCCGCCAGGCGTCCGACGCGCTCGTCGCGCTCGTGCGCAATCGCCGCCGGGTGGACGTTCGACAGGCCGCTGCGCGCCAGCCGGGGCTTCATGGCGTCGAGCCGGTGCGCCGACAGGTCGAACGCGTAGAGCCGCCCCGTGTTGCGCATGCTCGCGCCAATGGCCAGCGTCTTGCCGCCCGCGCCGGCGCAGAAATCCACCACCATCTCGCCGCGCCGGGCGTCGAGCAGCAGGGCCAGCAGCTGGGAGCCCTCGTCTTGCACCTCGATGGCGCCGCGCGCGAGAGCGTCCAGCCGACCCAACGCCGGCTTGCCGGTGACGCGCAGCCCCCAGGGCGAATACGGCGTGGGGCTCGCGGCGATTCCCGCCGCGGCGAGTTCCTCCTGCACGGCGCGGCGTTTGTCCCTGAGCGCATTCACGCGCAGGTCCAGAGTCGCGCTCTGCGCCAGGCTGTGCACCAGCGGCCAGAAGCCCTCGGCCAGCTGGGCCACGAGGGGCGGCACCAGCCATTCGGGCAGGTTGTGGCGCAGGGCTTGCGGCAGATCGTCGGGCCGGGCGGCGTCGCACTGCGCGAGCCAGCACTTCTCCTGCGCGTTCAGCGCGGGCATGAGGAAGTCGCGCGGGCCCCCCAGGATCGCCAGGCGCCGCTCGCCGGGGCCCGCGCCGGACGCCGCCAGGTGCTCGAACAGGAGCTTGCTGCGCAGCACGCTGTAGACCGTCTCGGCCAGCGTTGCGCGCTCGCGCGGCCCCAGCCCCCGGTTGGCGCGAAAAAAGCGCGCCAGCAGCGCGTCCGCGGGGTGTTCGAACCGGAGGGTGAGCCGCACGAGTTCGGCGCAGACATCGAGCAGGGCTTTGGGGTGCATCGCCCGATTTTCCCACCCGGGTGCGCTGTCCCGCGGCGGGCTATCGGTGTCGGCGCTGAGCTGGATAGTGTTTCCCGCCTTGACGCGGTGCTGCCTTGGAACTCGGGGAAACCCTTGGTGTCGCGCTAGCGACTAATCGATGGATGCCGGGTTTCCGCGCGCAAGCTCCCGTATGCAAGGGTTCCACCCAGGCCCCCGGGCGCAGAGGCTGCGTATATTGGTCGGGATTTGCCCGCATTGCTCCGTCCCATGCCCAGCGCCTGTCTCCGCGCCCGTGGCGCTCCCGCGCCGGAGCGTCCATGACGCCCCGCCACCGCCCCGCCGCCGTGCAGCGCGACGCGCCGGGCTGGCTGCTGCCGGGACCGCTGGTGCTGCGCCTGATGTTGGTGGCCGCGCTGGCGGTGGTTTTGTCGGGGAGCGTTGCCGCATGGCTGGTCACGCGGGCCTCGGGGCAGGAGGCCGTGCGCCGGGTGGTGGGTCGCCAGACCGACGAGGTCGAGGTCGTGGCGCGCCTGCTGGCGAGCAAGATCGAGCAGAGCCAGAAGCTGCTGCGCAGCGTGGCTGCGGGAATCACGCCGGGCATGCTGGAGTCGCCCGCTGCGCCCGAGTGGTTGCAGCAGCAGGGTCTGCCCGCCGTGCAGTTCTTCGATACCTTGCAGGTGCTGCGCGCGAATGGCGAATTGCGCCTGAACCTGCGCGCCGGGCGCGCGCAGAAGAGCGCCGACCTGGACCCCGCCGAGCGCGACGCGCTGGGCCGCACGCTCGCCGGCGGCAAGCCGCTGGTGTCGGAGCTCATCGCGGGGCATGGTGGCGGCGAGGCGCGGGTCATGTTCACCATGCCGCTGCACCACGAAGACGGCACGGTGCTGGGCGTGGTCGCCGGGGCGCTGCGCTTGCAGTCGCAGAGCCTGCTGCCTCCTTCGATGACCTTGCCCGCGCACGACGACTCGCAGCTCGTGGTTTTTACGCGCGACGGAACCATCCTCGCGCACTCGGACCCCGCGCGCGTCCTGGGCCAGGTGCGCGACGAGGCCGGGCTGGCGCCGGTCTACCTGCGCTGGCTGGAACGGGCGCAGCCGATTGCGGGGCGGGGCGTGACGCATATGCAGCCCGAGCATGTCGTGAGCATGGCGGGAATGCCGCTGCCGCAGTGGATCGTGGCGCGGGTGAGCAGCTCCCGGGCCCTCTTGGCCCCGCTGCGCGGCGCGCAGCGCGAGGCCTGGTGGCTGGCCGCCGCGAGCATGGCGCTGTGCGCGCTGCTGGCGCTCGCGTCGATGGCCTGGATGGCCCAGCCGCTGGCGCGGCTCACGGGCAGGGCGCGCCATCTGCTGCAAACCGGCGTGTGCCCGCAGCCCCCCGCGGACACGGGTTGGCCGGACGCGGGCGGGGAGGTGGGCGAGTTGGTGCGCGCGTTCCAGGGCCTGGTGCAGCAGGGCGCCCGGCAGCGGGTGCTGCGGGATCTGCTCGACGGGCAGTTCCAGGCCGTTCTGGACAACGCCTCGGTGGGCATCGCCATCACGCGCCACGGCATGCTGGACGTGATCGGCCGCCAGGCCTGCGTGCTGCTGGGCTATGGCGTCGATGAGTTACAGGGCCGCAGCGTGCGCACCCTGTACGCGAGCGACGCGGAGCACGCGCGCACGCGCGAGCGCATGCGCGCCGAGGTGCTCGCGCACGGGGCGTTCGACGGCGATATCTGCTTCGTGCGCAAGGACGGCACGCCCGTGTGGGCGCGCGTGCAGGGGCACAGCGTGTGGCCCGACGATTTGCACGGCGGCATGGTCTGGATCCTGGAGGACATCACCGCCGCGCGCCAGGCGCAGTTGCAGCAGACCTGGGAGCGCACGCACGACGCGCTCACGCAGATCTACAACCGCGTGGCGTTCGACGAACGGCTCGGTCGGCTGCTGGCCGAGCGCAGCGCGTGCGCGCCGGACGGCGAGGGCGACGGGGTGGTGCTGTTTCTCGACCTGGACCATTTCACGGTGGTCAACGACGTCGCAGGCCATGACGCCGGGGACGACGTGCTGCGCCACGTGGCCCGCCTGCTGGCGGCGCAGGTGCGCCGGATCGGTTGGGTCGCCCGCCTCGGGGGCGACGAGTTCGCCGTGGTGCTGCCCGGCTGCGCGCTGGCGCGGGGCCAGGCGGTGGCCGAGCAGTTGTGCGCCCTGGTGCACGCCTGGGAGCCGTCGTACCAGGGCCGCAGCTTCACCCTGGGGGTGAGCATTGGCCTGGTGGCGCTCGACGCCAGGCTGCAGGACCTGCCCTCGGTGCTGGGCGCCGCCGACATGGCCTGCTACGACGCCAAGCGCGCGGGCCGCAACCGGGTGGAGATCCGCCATGCGCACGAGGCCGCAACGCCCGGGCGCCTGCCTCAGGCCCGCAGCAGCGAATCCACGTAGTTCTTCAACGACGCGCCCCAGACCTGCGGATTGAAGCTGCCGGCGTCCGCCCACGCGAGATTCAACACTTGGTACACCGGGCGCCAGGCCGGTGCATCGGCCGCAGCGTGGGCGCGCAGTTGCAGATGCGGGTTCGGCAGGTAGTGGCCGTTGGTGGTGCGTGCCCACAGGCGGCGCGCCGGCAGGTAGGCGCTGTGGACCTCGGCGCGCGCCAACACCTGGTTCACGTAGCTGCGTTTGTGCCGCTGCGCTCGCCACAGGTGCTCGGGCAAACCCGTCAGGGTTGCGTTGAGTTCATCGGCGAAGAATCCCTTGCCGTATCGGTAGAGGTCGAGCGGACGCTGCACGCACCAGGTGCGCTGCGTCTTGAAGCCGGCGAGCATCAGGCTCAGGATCCAGTACTCGCCCTGGTGGCGCTCCAGCCGAATGAGGCGGCCGTCCGACTGCACGTCCAGGACCGGCGCAGCGATGCGCTCGAACAGCGGCCCGATCGACTGCTGGAGAAATTCGCCATCTTCCATTGCCCGGTTCAGCGCCGCGAACCACGGCGTATGGCCGAACTCGTCCTCGAGCAAGGGGTTGGCCCCGCGCGCCAACAGGGCGTCGACCAGGGCGAGGTTGCCGGCGCGCGCGGCCATCGTCAGCGGGGTCGCGCCCGTGGGGCAGCGGTGGTCGATGCCGTACTGATCGCACTGGCGCAGCAAGTCCTTGAAATTGCGCGCCGTATAGGGCTGCAGGTAGCGCTGTCGCAGCAGGCCGACCTCGCGCCAGGCCTGTTCCCGCACGCGCTGGGAGTCCTGCGCGATGAAGCCCGCCGCCCAGCCGAAGTTGCCGTCCGGCGCCAGGCGGCGCGCGGGTGCGAACTGCGCTTGGCTTGCCAGCTGCTCGACCCAGGCCTGCTGTCCATGCCACAGCGCGTAGTCGAGCAGGGCCTGACGGGGTTTGTTCGACGGCTGCGCACGGTCGAGCGCGCGCGGCGCAAACGTGCCCATCGTGTCTTCGGACCACGGCGTCCACGGAACGGGCTGGGTTTGCAGGAAGGTTTCGCGGATGGCGCGCGCCTGCTCGTCCTTGCCCTGCAATTCGAGTTTGCGCGCCTCCTGCGCCCATTCGTCGCGCGACGAGGCCTGCACCGGCGTTCCCGCCTGGGTCTGGGCCTCGGCGACCTGCAGGCCGAGCAGGTTGAGCAAGGGGTGTTGCGTGTCCGACTCGACCAGCACCAGGCTCTCGACGGCGCGCGTCATCGCCACGTACAGCGCATTCACGTAGAACTTGTAGAGCTCCAGCGACTTGTCGCCCTTGTCGCGTGCGCGTGCATACGCGAGTTCGTCGATTTGCAGATCGGCCGGCGTGACGCCCTGGCAGACCTCGGCGTAAGCGGCGCGCTGGCCGGACACCAGCGCGTAGAGGACCACGTGCGCGTACTCCAGCCCCTTGGCCTCGTGCACCGAGAACACCAGCGGCGTGCGGAAGTGCTCGCGCGCCGCCGGCTTGTCTTCGTCGCGCAGCACGATGACCGCGTGGTGCACGGAGGCGCGGGTTTGCGCGTCCAGTTCGCGCAGCGTGGCGGCGCGCGCCGGCAGCAGGCGCACCTGCCCGGCGAGCGACGAAGCGCTCTGGACCAGGAAATTGCTTTCGCGATCAATGGACCCGAAGCGCGCCTGCTTGATCTTGAGCAGGGCGTTCGCCAGATCGGTGACCGCGCGCGTGTTGCGGAAATTCGCCTGCAGCACCGACAGCGCCTGGTGCTGCGCGGCCTGACCGGCCAGGCCGTGCCAGAACAGCGTGCGCACCGCCGCCCAGGAGAAGAAGTTGGGATGAACGATCTGGTTGGAGTCGCCGCACAGCAGGAATTGCCCGGGGTTCTTCAGGCAGGCGAGCACCAGCGCGAGCTGCACGTTGGTCAGGTCCTGCACCTCGTCGATGACCACGAAGTCGTAGTTTGGCGCGGCCAGCGGGCGCCATTCATGCGCCACCAGATTCAGGTCGAACAGGTTCGACTCGTGCAGCCATTGGCGGTAGCGCGCGAAGAGCACGTGCGCGGCCTCGCGCGCGTCCGCCGCGAGCAAGGACTGGCGTGGCCCCAGGCTGAGGTAGGTGGGCAGATCGAGCGGGCCCTGCGCGCTGGCGCTGAGCACGCCCCGGAACTCCTCGAAAACGGCGTGCGCGTCGAGGTCGCCCAACGCGCTGCGCACCGTCTGCCGATGCCGATCGAACCAGCTGCGAAAAGCGGGAAAGCCCACCTCGCGGCCGGCGGGAACGCGCAGCGTCTCGACGAATTCGCGGTAGCTGAGGAAGTCCACCTCCTGCGCCGGGTTCTCGTAGCCGTGGGCGTCGTACAGCGCGCGCGCAGACTGCGCCAGGTACGCCGACTGCGTGACGTACAAGACGTGGCCCTCGGCCTCGCGCAGCTTGGTCAGCGTGACGGCGGTCTTGCCCGATCCGGCCGATCCGACGACGACCACGGGGGGCGGCAGCCGGCGCACGGCCTCCTGCGCGTCGTCGAAGACGATGGGCTTGTCGAGCAGTTCGAATTCCGCGCGGGTGGGATGAATCCAGCGCATGGGCAGGGCATCGGCGATCCTCGCGGCGCCCGCCTGGGACGGGTCGGCGAGCAAGGGCTCATGTTCGATCTTGGCTTCGTCGATGCGCGCGCCCCGAAGAAAGCGGGACTTCTCATACGCGTGGTTTTCGATCACCTCCAGTGCCAGACAAACGGTCTCCTCGCCATGGCGCGCGAACTGCAGCAACAGGCGGTTCGTGTGGTCGAGCTTGGCGCGCCAGTACGGGGTGGGCGAGAGTTTTTTGACGTCGGGGCTGCGCAGGTCGCCGGCCTCGATCGCCGTGCGCACCTTGGCAAACGTCGCCTTGACGCGGCGCGTGTCAAGGTCTTTGTAGAGCAGCATTCGCATGGGCGCAAATGGTAACCGCTGAAACGACGGACTCTTTGCGAGTGCCCTCTTGCATGGCGCATGCAGCGCGGGGGGCAAGCCAGGAGGGGCTCGGCAGAACGGGACTTGCCAGGCCGCTGGCGGCGCCCCGGGCGTTTCAAACGGTAAAGATTCGCATTAGAATCGCCGCTCCTGCCAGCCAGCGTCCCGGAAAACGCAAGCCAGCGCCCTTGCGTTGAAACTTTTTCCTCTTCTCCGGGACTTCCATGGTTTCTCAGCCCTTGCGGGTGGCGCAGCGCGCGGCCCGCCCCTTTGCGATCCTGGCCGCTCGCCTGCCGCTGGCGCTGTGCCTCGCGCAGGCCGCCTGGGCGCAGACAGAGGACGCTCCGGCCGGAGCATCCGCCGCGCCGCCGCAGATGCAGGAGGTGCGCATCGACGCCAGCGCCGACAGGGAGCGCGGCTTTGCGCCCGCCGATGCGCAGACGGCGGGCAAGGCCCTGATGCGGCGGCTGGAGACGCCGCAGTCGGTGAGCGTGGTCACGCGCGAGCAGATGGAGTCGCGCCAGATCACCAACCTGCAGCAGGCGCTACAGACCGTGGCCGGCGTGAGCCCGGTCAACTATGGCCGCCGGGGGTTTGACGACATCCACATCCGCGGCTTTCGCGCCAGGATGCAGCCCTATGGCTACGAGCGCTTTGAAGTGCTCAAGGGCGCGGCCTCCGTGCTCTACGGTCAGGTGCAGCCCGGCGGAATCGTCAACGCCGTGAGCAAGCGACCGCGCAGGGAGGCGTTGAACGAGGCCGGAATCGAACGGGGCAGCTTTGGCCTGCGCACGCTGCAGGCGGACCTGAACCGGCCGTTGTCCGCATCGGGCAAGACTGCGCTGCGCATCAGCGCGCAGGTCTCCGACAGCGACGACCCCACGGACTTTGTCTACCGCAAGGACCGCTGGCTGGCCGCCGCGCTCGCGCTCGACCCGGGCCCCGACACCGACCTGGTGCTGCTTGCCAACCACAGCCGCAACGAATGGCTGCGCCAGCAGGGCCTCTCGCCCTACGGCACGGTGCTGCCCAACCCCAACGGCCGCCTGCCGCGCACGCTGTTCACGGGCGATCCGGGCCTGGGCGCCTACGACATGCAAAGCAGTTCCGTCGGCTACGCGCTCGAGCACCGGTTCTCGCCCGCCATGGCGCTGCGCCAGAACCTGCGCTACGAGACCGGGCAGGGAACGGGCGACTTCGTCTCCAACCTGGCGCTGCAAGCGGACAGGCGCCAGCAAAACCGCAGCCTCTCGCGCCAGTCCATGGACTCGGACATGCTGGCCACCGACACCTCGCTGCTGTCGCGCTTCGCGGCCCTGGGCGCGCAGCACCAATTGGTCACGGGGCTGGACCTGCGCCGCGGCCGCGACCACTGGACGCGCAGCATCTGCCGCATCGGCGCGCTGGATTTGTTCGCGCCGCGCTACGGCATGGCGGCCACCTGCCCCGCAGCCCCGAGCAGCGACGCGCCGTCCCGGCTCACGGTGGCGGGCCTGTACGCGCAAGACCAGATCCGGTTCGGCCCCAACTGGACAGCGCTGCTGGGCCTGCGCCGCGACAGCTCGACGAACCACATCGACAACCGCGTGAGCGGCGTGCGGACGCGGCAAGCGGACGCCGCGACCACGCTGTCTGCCGGTCTGGTGCACGTGTTCAGACCCGGCTGGGCGGCCTACGCGAGCTACGGCGAATCCTTTCTGCCGGTCAGCGGGCTGACCTTCGGGGGCACGCCCCTGGTTCCCGAAACCGGCGAGCAATGGGAAGCGGGACTGAAATACGAGTCCTTCGACGAAGCCCTTGGCGGCCAGGTCACCGGCGCGCTGGCGCTGTTTGACCTGGTGCGCCAGAACGTCCGCACCACGGACCGGGAACACCCCGGCTTCAGCGTGCAGACCGGCGAGCAGCGCGCCCGGGGCCTGGAACTGGAACTGGGCGCCGACCTGCGCAGCGGCTGGAAGCTGACCGGCGCCTACAGCTGGACGCAGACCAAGGTCACGCGCGACAACAACGCCGCCATCGTCGGCCGGCCGCTGAACCTCACGCCGCGCCACACGCTCGCCACCTGGGCCACGTACCAGCTGCCGCAGTCCCCGCGCACCACGCTGGGCCTGGGTGGGCGCTGCGTGAGCGAGCAGATCGGCGCCCACCCCTTCACGCTGCCCGCGTACTGCGTGGCCGACGCATCGGTCCGCTACCAGGGCCCGAGCTACCGCGTGGCGGCCGGGGTCAGGAACCTGTTCAACCGGGCGTACTACGACGGCGCGATCAACGCCAACGTGGTCTCGCCCGCCGCACCGCGCAGCCTCAGCCTGGGTCTGACGTACTTCTTCTGAAGCGCTGCGTCCATTCCGGTCTCCACTTATCTCCGCGAAACCCCCATGCCTTCCTCCCTCAACCCCCACCCCCTTGCAGCCCCGCCCGGGCGCTGGATGCAGGCTGCGCTGGCACTGTGCCTGGCGCAGGCCACGCTGGCGCAAACGGCGGACGAAGCCGCGAGCACCCCCGCACCGCCGCTGCCGGAAGTGCGCGTGAACGCCGACGCCGAAAAGGACCGGGGCTTTGCCCCCGTCGATGCGCAGACGGCGGGCAAGGCCCCGATGCGGCGGCTGGAGACGCCGCAGTCGGTGAGCGTGGTCACGCGCGAGCAGATGGAGTCGCGCCAGATCACCAACCTGCAGCAGGCGCTGCAAACCGTGGCCGGCGTGAGCCCGGTCACCTATGGCCGCCGGGGGCTTGACGATGTCCACATCCGCGGCTTTCTCGCCACTGAATCCATTCTGGTCGACGGCCTGGTGCAAAGCGCCGGCGTCTGGGCCCGGCTGCGGCCCTACGGCTACGAGCGCTTTGAGGTGCTCAAGGGTGCGGCCTCGGTGCTCTACGGCCAGGTGCAGCCCGGCGGAATCGTCAACGCCGTGAGCAAGCGGCCGCGCAAGGAGGCGCTGAACGAGGCCGGAATCGAGCTGGGCAGCTTTGGCCTGCGCACGCTGCAGGCGGACCTGAACCGGCCGTTGTCCGCATCGGGCAGGACCGCGTTGCGCATCAACGCGCAGGTCTCCGACAGCGACGACCCCACGCACTTTGTCTACCGCAAGGACCGCTGGTTTGCGCCCTCGCTGTCCATCGACCTGGGGCCCCGGACCGACCTGGTACTGCTTGCCACTTACAGCCACAGCAAATGGCTGTTCCAGCAGGGCATCTCGCCCTACGGCACGGTGCTGCCCAACCCCAATGGCCGCCTGCCGCGCACGCTGTTCGGGGGGGACCCGGGCTTTGGCACCTACGACGTGGAAAACAGCTCCCTGGGCTACGCGCTCGAGCACCGGTTTGCGCCCGCGCTGACGCTGCGCCAGAACCTGCGCTATGAAAACAAGGGGGGCACGGGCCAATTCGTCTACAACCGGACCCTGGAGTCCAACAGGCGTTGGCAAAACCGGGGCGTCTCGCTCCAGGCCATGGACTACGACATCCTGGCCACCGACACCTCGCTGCTGTCGCGCTTTGCGGCCCTGGGCGCGCAGCACCGGCTGGTCACGGGGCTGGACCTGCGCCGCGGCCACAGCCGGATGATCCGCCGCAGCTGCAAGATCGGCGCGCTGGATTTGTTCGCGCCGCGCTACGGCATGGAAGTCAGCTGCCCCGCAGCGCCGAGCAGCGACGCGCCGTCCCGGCTCACGGTGGCGGGCCTGTACGCGCAAGACCAGATCCGGTTCGGCCCCAACTGGACGGCGCTGCTCGGCCTGCGCCGCGACAGCTCGACGAACCACATCGACAACCGCGTGAGCGGCGTGCGGACGCGGCAAGCGGACGCCGCGACCACGCTGTCTGCCGGTCTGGTGCATGCGTTCAGACCCGGCTGGGCGGCCTACGCGAGCTACGGCGAATCCTTTCTGCCGGTCGGCGGGCTGACCTTCGGGGGCACGCCCCTGGTTCCCGAAACCGGCGAGCAATGGGAAGCGGGACTGAAGTACGAGTCCTTCGACGAAGCCCTTGGCGGCCAGGTCACCGGCGCGCTGGCGCTGTTTGACCTGGTGCGCCAGAACGTCCGCACCACGGACCGGGAGCACCCCGGCTTCAGCGTGCAGACCGGCGAGCAGCGCGCCCGGGGCCTGGAACTGGAAATTGGCGCCGACCTGCGCAGCGGCTGGAAGCTGACCGGCGCCTACAGCTGGACGCAGACCAAGGTCACGCGCGACAACAACGCCGCCATCGTCGGCCGGCCGCTGAACCTCACGCCGCGCCACACGCTCGCCACCTGGGCCACGTACCAGCTGCCGCAGTCCCCGCGCACCACGCTGGGCCTGGGCGGGCGCTGCGTGAGCGAGCAGATCGGCGCCTACCCCTTCACGCTGCCCGCGTACTGCGTGGCCGACGCGTCGGTCCGCTACCAGGGCCCGAACTACCGCGTGACGGCCGGGGTCAGGAACCTGTTCAACCGGGCGTACTACGACGGCGCGATCACCGCCGACGTGGTCTCGCCCGCCGCACCGCGCAGCTTCAGCCTGGGCCTGGCGTATTTCTTCTGACGCGCATGCCCGGCCCGCGCACACTGAGCCGCCTGCTGGTCCTGCACTCCTGGGCCGGCATCGTCACCGGCCTGTTGCTGTTCATCGTCTGCTTCTCGGGCGCGGTGGTGGTCTTCAAGCACGAAATCGACCTGTGGGCGAATCCATCGCTGGCCCGCCTGCCCCGCTCGGAGCGCCCTGCAGCATTGGCCACCGTGCTGGCGCAACTGCAAACGCATTACCCCGGCGCCACGGTCGAGTCGATTGCGCTGCCCGACGCCGTCAACCCGAACTACTTTGCCTGGGTGCGCGGGCCCGGCGCCAACGCGCGCACCAAGCTCGCCCTGCGCTCGGACACCGGCGCCGTGGTCGGCCCGGTCGATAGCCAGCTCGGCCAGTACCTGCGCATGCTGCACGTGTTCCTGTTCTTCGGGCCGCGCTGGATCGTCGGTTTTCTGGGCGTGAGCATGCTGGTGCTGATCGGCACCGGCGTCGTCATCCACCGCAAAATCCTGGCCGAACTATTCACCCTGCGCTGGGACCGCAGCCCGCGCGTGCTGCTCTCGGACCTGCACAAATGCACCGGCGTCTGGGGGCTGGGCTTTCATATCCTGATCGCCGCAACGGGTGCGTGGATGGGCTTGGCGCCGCTGTTCGAGCAGGGCTACGAATACCTGACGACCGGCGCCACCACCACCACCACCGCAGCAGCAGCCACGCAGCACGGCACCGCCCCGGCAGCCATGCAATCGCTCGACGCCCTGCACGCCGCAGCGCAGCAGGCCATGCCCGGGCTGCAAACGCAGCATGTGTCGCTGCGGCGCTGGGGCAGCAGCAGCGCCGAAGCGGGCTTTAGCGGCAAGCTTGGCGGGCACCTGGCGAGCACCGCAAGGGTGGACCTGGACGCGGTCACAGGCCGGCTGAACAAACTGCACGATCCCCGCACCCGGGGGTTTTGGTCGCTGCTCAACAGCCTCATGGAACCGCTGCACTTTGGCGACTATGGCGGCCTCACGCTCAAATGGCTGTACTTCATCCTGGGCCTGACGCCCGCGCTGATGTCGATCTCGGGAACGCTGATCTGGCTCATGCACCGTGGGTCGTCCGCAGTGCGGTAGGGCAGGCATGCAAGGTTTTCTTCTGGCCCTGCACGCCACCACGCCCGCTGCGCTGAGCGCGGCCGTGCTCCTGCACCTGTGCGCGCCGGCCTGGCTGCCGCCGCTGGCACAGCGCCCCGCATGGGCCGTGTGGGCGCTGATCAGCGCGTGGTTGCTGATGTCCGCCCTGGCGGCCCTGGCACTGCGCCCGCTCGCGTTATGGCGGGTGCCGTTGCGCTGCGCGGCGGCATTCCTGGCGCTGGCCGGCGCGCTGGGCCTGGTACGGGGCGCCGCCCTGGCACCCGCCATGCTGGCGAGCCTGGCAACGCTGGGGCTGTTGTGCCTGGGAATCGCCGCCTGTATCGGCCCACGGAGACAAGCCAGGCGGGTGCCCGCGAGCCGGCGCAAGACCGCGCGGCGCAGTTGGCACCAGCGCTGCGCCCAGGCGGTGGCGCATGGGCCCTTTTGGTTGACCGGCTTGCTCGCGCTGGAATCGCTGCGGCTGGCGCATCTCGTGAGCACCGGGCCCGCACGCGCGTCGGGCATGCTGGGCCTGCTGCTGGCGTTCTTCATCGCACTGCCTGCCGCGACCCTGCGGGTCTGGGCAGCGCGCAGCGCGGGTGTGTTGTGGAGCCTGGCGGCGCTGGCCTACGGTGGCCTGGCGCTGAAAACCGGTTTGCTGCAATGGCCCGTGGCAGCCGCCCTGTGCGCCATCGCGGCGTGCCATGCTGCCGCCGCCCCTGTGCACCCGCGGCAGGCGGGCCCATGACGGGAAGCGCGTTCCCCTCATTTCCAGCAGTCTGCACTGGCAGTCTTGTCGTCTGGAAAACCGGAATGTCCCGTCAGTTTCTTTCTCCCCAAATGGTCAAGAGAAAAATCCCCGCATCGATCATCGGCCATCACGGTGCCCGCCTTGCGCGTTGCTTTGACGGTATATGTACTGGACGTGGCTTCCACGGTGATGTCGTACACCGGGGCTCCTTCCCCAGGCACCGGGGAAACACTGAACCGGGATGGAAACTGTGACGCATCCGTGACCGCCACGGTGGCACTGTTCTTGTCGTAGCGGAAATTCTCCGTATAAAACCGCTCCATCCACTGCTGCGCACCGATCAGAACGGTCTTGGCCTGCGCACGCCGGGACCTGGCCATGAACTCCTTATAAGAAGGGTAGGCCACGGCGGCCAAGATCCCGATGATTGCCACGACGATCATCACCTCGATCAGCGTAAAGCCACGCTGTGGCCGCTCGTGCTTCATTGGTCGGTCCTCAGGCCGGGGATTTCCCGCCATTGCAGTCGCTGTGATCCACCGCCGCTGAAGCACAGAAACTCCTCCTTGCCACCCCCGGTGATGACCCTCTTGGCGTGTTGACCGGGTTTGCACGGTGCCGGGAGATTCGATCCTGGCGGGAGAAAAGGCTTGGGGGTCATGTCAGAGACCACGGACACCTTCTGAGCGTCAATGTCCTTGGCGGCGATGGGTGTCTTCGTGCTCAACACCATGATGCTGCCCTGGGCAGGGCGATCGACCTTTCCGGAAACCGGATTCACGGTATAGAGCGCTGCTTTGTGGTTCAAAGAACATTCACTGACCGTCGTATCCCGCGGACGAATGGTCAGAAACGACAGAACCCCTGCAGTCGAAATCGGGTCTGACAAAACCGCTTCCGCAGTCCCTGGAAAATTGAAATACCAGCCATCATGGAGACGCCAATTCAGATCGGTAGTGGTCGTGAGGGTCACTACGCCATCAGGGTTTCGGGTATAGCTTCGGGGCGCCAAGGTATCCATCCCTCTGGGCAGAGCGCGCCCGGCCGGTGCTCCCAGGCCGGGTCGATCCCAAATACCATAAGCCCGCTGCACCACCCCGGATCTGGGAAAATCCCCGTCTTGAAATGCATTACCGGTCGCAAAATTGACCATGAATCATTTTTCTCTTGCCGTCCTGCGCCTGCAATCTATAATCTGCGGGCGCCGCCTCACTGGCCAGCAGCAGATCGCTGAAATCTGCCGGGGCATTGATGTTTCTGTCGCAGGCGGGATTGAAAAAAGCAATCCAGCCCACCTGCCAGTCAGCCCCTGTCGTCGTGCACGCTGGGGCATTGGCGCCGGCATTGCTGCTCATGCACAGGGTCACACAGGTATTGCGGTTGACGGCCTCGTTGCGGGCCCTCAGAACACTGCTGGTGAATTCGTTGCCCAGGTTGCTCAGCCGGCTGCGAGCCATGGAATCGCGCATCGAGGGGGCCGCCAAACTGGCCAAAATGACAGCCAAGGCGAGTGTCACCAGCAACTCGATCAGCGTGAAACCCTGCGCGGCGCGGCGCGGTCTGGCAAGCGCGGCTGGTCTGCCGCACCCAGTACCTGTGCCCAAGGCCCCGGTGCGGGTGGCCTGGAACTCGGCGTGACCAACATCGCCTTCATTGGGATGCGATGGTTTTCTCTTGTTGGTGGAACTACTTGTTGGGCCCTCCAGCCCTGACGCGATCTTCTCGCTATGCTTTCTTCCATGGCGCGAGCTCCTTCCAGCGCTCGGTTGGGCGGTAGAGGGGTGATAGTTCAGCATGGGGCACCATCGGTTTTAGTTACGTTACTTCCAGTAAGTTGATTGTACGCGGAGTGACTGATGCGATGGCTTGTACCATGCAAGAGTTACTTGGGCCGTCGCCTCACTGTGAGCCATAATTCACAGCCTCATGCGGCTGTGGTTGCGACCGGTTGGCAGGCAGAAGGGCCGGTAGCGCCGTAGCGCCCTGTGTGTCAAGGGGTTGCGCTTGATGCGCCCGCGTCCTGCCCCGGTTCAAGGGCAGGTTGGTGCAGGATGGCTTGGTTACAATTTGATTGGGTATGACCGAGCGCCAAAACCCGGCGCAGGAGACGAGGACCATGTGCGCAGCCGTATCGCCCCCCCTGCCCGAAGGAGTGCAGCGCGTGGCTGCAGCCTTGCAGGCGCAGCAGCACCCCCACATGCCGCAGATGCTCGATGCGGCCGCGCGCACTGCGCAGCAGGCGGCCGACGCGCTGGGCATTTTGCTGGGGCAGGTGGCCAAGAGCGTCATTTTTCGCCGCAGGAGCGACGACGCGGTGGTGCTCGTGGTCGCCTCGGGGGATCGGCGGGTGGACGAGAAAAAGGTCGAGGCCCATGTGGGCAGCATCGGCCGCGCCGACGCCGGATTCGTGAAGTCGCGCACGGGTTTTTCGATCGGCGGCGTGTCGCCCGTCGCGCACGCCACGCCGCCGGTGACGCTGATCGACCGGGAACTGCTGCGCTTTGACGTGGTCTGGGCCGCAGCCGGGCACCCGCACAGCGTGTTCCCCCTGCATCCCCGCGACCTGCAGCGCCTGACGGGTGCGCCCGTGGTCGACGTGGTGCAGGCCGCTCCATGAACACCCTCAATTTGCTGCGCATGCGCGCGCGCCAAGCGAGCGCGGGGGGGCATTTCGACTCCGGGAGTACCGCGGCCGTGCCCTCGCCGTGCATTTCGGTGTGCCGCATGTCGCCGGACCGCAGCCACTGCGAGGGCTGCTATCGCACGCTGGACGAGATCGGCGTCTGGGCGCGCGCCGACGCCCGGCTGCGCCGCAGCATCTGGGCGCGGCTGCTCGGGCGCGCGGGCATTTCCCTGGCCGTGGGCGACCTGCGATGAAGCGCATCACCTTCTACCTGGACTTTGTTTCGCCCTACGCCTGGCTGGCGTTCGAGCGCCTGCCCGAAGTGCTCATGGGCCTGAGCTACAGCGTGGCCTATAAGCCCGTGCTGCTCGGTGCGCTATTGCAGCAGCACGGCAATCCGGGCCCGGCGGGAATCGGTCCCAAGCGCGACTGGACCTACCGCCATGTGGCCTGGCTCGGCCATGCGCAGGGAACGCCGCTGCAAATGCCCGCGTGCCACCCGTTCAACCCGTTGCCCCTGCTGCGCCAGGCGCTGGCCTGCAGCGACGATGGTCACGTCAACCGCTTTGTCGCGGGCAGCGTGCTGCGCCATGTGTGGCAGGGTGGGCAGGATGCGCTCGACGCCGGGCGTTTGGCGGCGTTGGCCGCAGAGCTCTCCGAGCAGCTGCGTCCCGGGCAGGACGCCGCCAGCGCAGCGCCCAAGGCGCTGCTGCGCGCCAACACCGAGGCCGCGCAGGCCGCGGGCGTGTTTGGCGTGCCCACATTCGAGGTTGACGGCAAGCTGTTCTGGGGGCTGGACGGCCTGCCCATGCTGCGCGCGTATCTGGACGGCGACGCATGGTTCGACGGGGGCGATTGGGAAGCAGTCTCCCGCGTCCCCTCGGGGCTGGCGGGCTGAGGGCCGAAGCCTTTGCGGGGGCGACGGGGCCTGCATTCCCGCATGTCGAAAGCCTGTGCACGGGTTTCACCGGATCTTGTCAGAGAGCGGTCAGTTTGGCGCAAGCTCCCGTTGGTTTCGCGTCAGAGCCCGGTCAGTGCCGGCTCCGAGAATGCGCGTGCAGCCGCGCCGCCAGCGCGGTCCAAACA
Source organism: Verminephrobacter aporrectodeae subsp. tuberculatae (assembly GCF_026127385.1). Lineage (NCBI taxonomy): Bacteria > Pseudomonadati > Pseudomonadota > Betaproteobacteria > Burkholderiales > Comamonadaceae > Verminephrobacter > Verminephrobacter aporrectodeae. The sequence goes on along the minus strand of NZ_QZCX01000001.1, from coordinate 598,949 downwards.
ATCAGCATTCAGGAGATAAACACACCATGGCAACAGCCCATCACGCACCGCGCCCGATGTCGCGCGAGGAGAAGAAGCTCATCTTCGCTTCCTCGCTCGGCACCGTTTTCGAGTGGTACGACTTTTACTTGTACGGCGCGCTCGCTGCCATCATCGCCAAGAAGTTTTTCAGCAGTCTGGATGAGACTTCGGCGTTCATCTTCGCGCTGTTGGCGTTTGCTGCGGGCTTCATCGTGCGGCCGTTTGGCGCCCTGGTTTTTGGTCGCCTTGGCGACATGGTCGGTCGCAAGTACACCTTCCTGGTCACCATCCTGATCATGGGTCTGTCAACTTTTATCGTGGGCTGCTTGCCCACCTATGAGTCGGTCGGCGTGGCGGCTCCCGTTGCCTTGATCGCCCTGCGCCTGCTGCAGGGTCTGGCGCTCGGCGGCGAGTACGGCGGCGCGGCCACCTATGTGGCCGAGCATTCACCCCAGGGCAAGCGCGGCGCCTACACGGCCTGGATTCAGACCACGGCCACGCTGGGTCTGTTTCTGTCGCTGGTCATGATTCTGGTAATCCGCAGCGTTCTGGGCGAGGAAGCCTTCGCCGATTGGGGCTGGCGTATTCCGTTCCTCGTGTCCATCTTGCTGCTGGGCGTCTCGCTCTGGATCCGCCTGTCGATGAACGAATCGCCGGCCTTCCAGAAGATGAAGGCCGAGGGCAAGACCTCCAAGGCGCCCCTGACCGAGTCCTTCGGCCAGTGGAAGAACCTCAGGATCGTGATCCTGGCGCTGCTGGGCCTGACCGCCGGCCAGGCCGCGGTGTGGTATTCGGGCCAGTTCTACGCCCAAATCTTTCTGACCCAGGCGCTCAAGGTCGATCTCTCGACCGCCAACATCCTCGTTGCCTTGTCGCTGTTGATCGGTACGCCGTTCTTCATCGTGTTCGGCACCCTGTCGGACCGCATCGGCCGCAAGCCCATCATTTTGCTGGGCTGTCTGCTGGCTGCGCTGACCTACTTCCCCGTGTTCGGCGCGCTGACCCGGGCGGCCAACCCGGCGCTGGCCGAGGCCCAGGCCAAGAACCGGGTGCTCGTCACGGCCGACTCCGCCGAGTGCTCGTTCCAGTTCAACCCCACGGGCACTGCCAAGTTCACCAGTTCCTGCGACATCGCCAAGCAGGTGCTGGCCGGCGCTTCGGTGAGTTACGAAAATGCCCCGGGGGCGGTGGGCGCTCCGGCCACGATCAGGATCGGCGAGATCGTGATCACCGCCTACTCCAGCCAAGGTCTGCCGGCGGACGAGGCCAAGAAAAAGGACGCCGAGTTCAAAAAGGCCGTGACCGAGGCCCTGAAGACTGCGGGCTATCCGAACAAGGCCGACCCCGAGCGCATCAACAAGGTCCTGGTCGTCGCGCTCCTGACCTATCTGGTGCTGCTCGTGACCATGGTCTACGGCCCCATCGCCGCCATGCTGGTGGAACTGTTTCCGACCCGCATCCGCTACACCTCGATGTCCCTGCCCTACCACATCGGCAACGGCTGGTTCGGCGGCATGCTGCCCCCCATGGCGGTGGCCATCGTGGCGCAGACCGGCAATATGTATAACGGCCTGTGGTACCCCATCATCATCGCGGGGGCCACCGTCGTGATTGGCGGCTTGTTCGTCAAGGAAACCAAGGACGTCGATATCTACGCCGGCGACTGAGCAGCTCTGACCCGGACAGGAGCGCCCGGTGCATCGACGCACCGGGCGGTCTCATGGGGGGGCGCCGGAGGCCATCATTTCTGCAATGCCTGCAGCAGTTTGGCGTGGATTGCGCCAAAGCCGCCATTGCTCATGCACACCACATGGTCCCCGGGGCGGGCTGCCTGGAGCAACTGGGCGAGCAGGGTGTCGAGGTCGGGGGCGGTCTGCGCGCGCAGGCCGGGGCCAACGCCCAGCGGAGCCAGCGCCTGCGCTGCGTCCCAGTCCAGTCCTGCCGTGTGGCAGAACGCCAGGTCGGCGGGTTCCAGCGCCCACGGCAACCGGTTCTTCATGGCGCCGAGCTTCATGGTGTTGCTGCGCGGCTCGAACACCGCCAGGATGCGGGCCTCGGCGCCCAGTCTGCGGCGCAGCCCGTCGAGCGTGCTGCGCAGCGCCGTGGGGTGGTGCGCGAAGTCGTCGTATACGGCGATGCCACCGACCGTACCGCGCAGTTCCATGCGCCGCTTCACGCTCCGGAACGAGGCGAGCGCGGCCGCCGCCTGGCCGGGGTCCACGCCGACATGCTCGGCAGCGGCGATGGCAGCCAATGCGTTGAGCTGGTCGTGCACGCCGGCCAGCGCCCATTGCACCCGGGCCACCGGCCGGCCCTGGTGCAGCACGTCAAAGGACTGGGGATCGCCTTGTGCGAAAAAATCGTTCGCCGCGGCGCCGAAACGGCGCACCTCGCTCCAGCAGCCCCTGTGCAGCACGCGCGTGAGGCTCTCCTCCAGTCCGTTCGCGACCACGCGACCCGACGCCGCAACGGTGCGCACCAGGTGATGGAACTGGCGCTCGATCGCAGCGAGGTCGTCAAAGATGTCCGCGTGGTCGAATTCGAGGTTGTTCAGCACGGCGGTGCGCGGGCGGTAGTGCACGAACTTGCTGCGCTTGTCGAAGAAGGCGGTGTCGTATTCGTCGGCCTCGATGACGAACAGCGGCGCCGCCCCGAGCGGGGCGTTGGTCGGGGTCGGGCGGCGTGGCGCGCCGAGCCGCGCCGACAGGCCAAAGTTCAGCGGCACGCCGCCAATCAGAAAGCCGGGCCGCTGCCCTGCGTGCTCCAGAATCCAGGCCAGCATCGACGCGGTGCTGGTCTTGCCGTGCGTGCCGGCGACCGCCAGCACATGGCGGCCCTGCAGCATATGCTCGGCGAGCCACTGGGGGCCGCTGGTGTAGGGCTGGCCCGCATCCAGAATGGCTTCCATCAGGGGAAACTTGGGCGTGCCGTCGGGCAGGCGGGCGCGGCTGACCACGTTGCCGATGACGAATACGTCGGGCGCAAGCGCCATCTGGTCGGCGCCAAAACCCTCGATCAACCCGATTCCCAGCGCCCCGAGCTGTTCGCTCATGGGGGGGTAGACCCCCGCGTCGCAGCCCGTCACCTTGTGCCCGGCTTCGCGTGCGAGCGCTGCGAGGCCGCCCATGAACGTGCCGCAGATGCCCAGGATATGGAGGTGCATGGGCGCGGATTCTAAGGCCGTCGGGGATCCCTTCTGCAGAATGCAAAAGGGCTTGCGGTGTATGTCTTGCAAGCACCATTTCCCATGAAAAATGGAGTGAATGCAATGACCGGGCGCCGCGCCGCATGCTGGCTGCGGGGGATGCCGGTTGGTCGCCCCCGCGGTTCAAGCCACAATGCCGTCTCCTGCTGTTGTCACGCGCTGCCATGCACACCTCTTTGAGCGACGAAATTGCCTGCACCGCGGCCCGGCTGGTGGTGCAAGAGGGGCTCGAATGGGGTCCGGCGAAGCGCCGGGCGCTGCGTCAGATGGGGCTGCCGGGGCGCACGGCGCTGCCCGACAACGCCCGGGTCGAGGCGGCGGTGCGCGAGTACATCCAGCTTTTCTGCGCCGACACGCAGCCGCGCGAGCTGCGCGCCCTGCGCCAGCTCGCGCTGGTGTGGATGGAGCGCATGGCGGCCTTCCGCCCGCACCTGGGCGGGGCGGTCTGGCATGGCACGGCCACGCGCTTGTCGGATATTTATTTGCAATTGTTCTGCGATGACTCCAAGTCGGCGGAAATTGCGCTGATGAACCAGCATGTCGGCTACGAGCCCCGCAGGGTGTCGGCGGGCTTGCGCGGTGAATCGGTGGAGGCGCTGAGCCTGGGCTGCAGGTCGCCCGAGCTCGGCGAGATGATCGGGGTGCATCTGCTGATCCAGGACCTCGACGACCTGCGTGGCGCCCTGCGGCCCGGCGCCCGGGGCCGCGTGCCGCGCGGCGACGTGAGCGCCGTGCGCCGCCTGCTCCAGGAAACAAGCGAACCCCCAGCCACATGACCCGTCGCGCCGAAATCCCCGAACCCGTCCCTGCGGCGTCGAACCCGCCCTCGCCCGTGCGCCGGCGCCTTTTGTACGCGGGCGTCGCGGGCGCAGCCGCCTTGGGCGGGGGGGGCCTGGCGTGGTGGAGACTCCAGCCGCAGGCCCCGGACTCTGGTGCGCAGCAGGCGCTTTGGGCCATGGAATTCGAGCAACCCGGGGGGGCGGTCGTGGCGCTGAAGTCTTTCGCGGGCCGGCCGCTGCTGCTCAACTTCTGGGCCACCTGGTGCCCGCCCTGCGTGGCGGAACTGCCCATGCTCGACGCCTTTTATCGTGCGCATTCCGCCCAAGGCTGGCAAGTTCTGGGGTTGGCCGTGGACCAGCCCCCGGCCGTGCGCAAATTCCTGCAGCACCGCCCGCTGGCATTCCCCGTGGGGCTTGCGGGAGCCGGTGGCGTGGGCCTGGGGCGGTCCCTGGGCAATCTGACAGGGGGGCTGCCATTTACTGTGGTGCTGGGGGGCGACGGGCGGGTGCGGCACCGTAGAATGGGGCCGCTGAGTGCGCGGGATCTGCAACTGTGGTCCTCCCTGCGCTAGTATCCTGCCCCGCCCCGCAAATATCCGCGCGGCAGGATTCCAGGCCCCCGCAGTTCCCGGTGCACCGTCCAGCGCGCATGGCCATACCGGAGTTCACGAAAAATACGCGTCGATGACTGCGGTAGGGTGAAATTGGAGTAAATTCGCGCCCTCTTGTTTGATAGCCATTGGAGCGCCCATGGATCTGCGAAAGCTCAAAACCCTTATCGACCTCGTGTCCGAGTCGAATGTCTCGGAGCTCGAAATCACGGAAGCGGAGGGCAAGGTGCGCATCGTCAAAAGCGGTGCCACCGGGGTGCAGCATGGCGCCGCCGCGCCGGCGCCTGTCGCCGCCCCGGTGGTCGAACTGCCGGTGGCCGCGGTGCCCGCGGGCCATATCGTCAAGTCGCCCATGGTGGGCACGTTCTACCGTTCTCCGAGCCCCGGCGCCAAGGCCTTCGTCGAAGTCGGCAGCCAGATCAAGGAGGGCGAGACCATTTGCATCATCGAGGCCATGAAGATTCTCAACGAGATCGAGGCCGACAAGTCGGGCACGGTGACCCGCATCCTGGGCGAAAACGGCCAGGCCGTGGAATACGGACAGCCGCTGTTCGTCATCGAATAAGGCGCGCATGTTCAAGAAAATTCTTGTCGCCAACCGCGGCGAAATCGCGCTTCGCATCCAGCGCGCCTGCCACGAACTGGGCGTGAAGGCGGTGATGGTCTACTCCGAGGCGGACCGGGACGCCAAGTACGTGAAGCTCGCCGAAGAGGCCGTCTGCATCGGCCCCGCACCGTCGCACCTGAGCTACCTGAACATGCCGGCCATCATTTCGGCCGCCGAGGTGACCGACGCCGAGGCGATTCACCCCGGCTACGGTTTTCTGTCCGAGAACGCCGACTTCACCGAGCGCGTGGAAAAGAGCGGCTTCCAGTTCATCGGCCCCACGCCGGAGTCGATCCGCACCATGGGCGACAAGGTGTCTGCCAAGCAGACCATGATCCGCGCCGGCGTGCCTTGCGTTCCGGGCTCCGAGGGCGAACTGCCGGACGATCCGGTCCAGATCCGCCGCATCGCCAGGACCGTGGGCTACCCCGTGATCATCAAGGCCTCGGGCGGCGGCGGCGGCCGCGGCATGCGCGTGGTGCATACCGAGGCCGCGCTGATCAACGCCGTGCAAATGACCCGGGCCGAGGCGGGTGCCGCGTTCGGCAACCCGGCGGTGTACCTGGAGAAGTTCCTGCAGAACCCGCGCCACATCGAAATCCAGGTCCTGGCCGACAAGCAGCGCAACGCGGTGTACCTGGGCGAGCGCGATTGCTCCATGCAGCGCCGCCATCAAAAGGTGATCGAAGAGGCGCCGGCGCCCGGAATCCCGCGCAAGCTGATCGAAAAGGTCGGCGAGCGCTGCGTCGCAGCCTGCAAGAAGATTGGCTACCGCGGGGCGGGAACCTTCGAGTTTCTGTACGAGGACGGCGAGTTCTATTTCATCGAAATGAACACCCGCGTGCAGGTCGAGCATCCCGTGACCGAATGGATCACCGGGGTGGACATCGTCAAGACCCAGATCATGGTCGCCGCCGGCGAGAGGCTGCCCTTCACGCAGCGCCAGATCGAAATCCGGGGCCATGCCATCGAATGCCGGATCAACGCGGAAGACCCGTACAAGTTCACCCCTTCGCCGGGGCGCATCACCACCTGGCATCCGCCGGGCGGCCCCGGTGTGCGCGTGGACTCGCATGCCTACACGAACTACATTGTTCCGCCCCACTACGACTCGATGATCGGCAAGATCATCGTGCACGGAGACACCCGCGAGCAGGCCCTGGCACGCATGCGCACGGCGTTGTCGGAGACGGTGATCGAAGGCATCAACACGAATGTTCCGCTGCACCGCGAACTGATGGTGGACGCCAATTTCATGACCGGCGGGACGAATATCCACTACCTGGAAGAGTGGCTGGCGCAGCACCCGCGGTGAGCATGGCACTTCCGCGAGGCCTCGCGATGTTTGAACTGAGTCTGCTATGTCCCGAAGACCGGGTCGAGGTGCTCGGCGACGCGCTCGACGCACTCGACGCGCTGAGCGTTTCGGTGGAGGACGCCGACGCCCGCACGGACGCCGAGCAGGCCCTGTTTGGCGAGCCGGGAATGCCGCCGCCCAGGCAGGGCTGGCAGCGCAGCCGCGTCGCCGCGCTGTTCGCCAACGAGGCGGCGGCCCAGCAGGCGCAGCAGTTGCTGGAGGTGCAGGACTTTCTCGTGGGCTGCCGGGTGCTGGGCGTCACGCAGGTGGTCGAGCAGGACTGGGTGCGGCTGACGCAGTCGCAGTTTGCCCCGGTGGACATCACGCCCGATTTCTGGATCGTTCCCACCTGGCATGAACTGCCCGCGCAGGCGCGGCGCAGCATCCGGCTGGATCCGGGGCTGGCCTTTGGCACGGGCACCCATCCCACCACGCGCATGTGCCTGCGCTGGATCGCGCGCCGTGGTGCGACCCGGCCCGCGTCGGGCAATCCGCTCGGGCGGGTTCTGGACTACGGCTGCGGTTCGGGCATTTTGGCCATTGCCGCCGCCAAGTTCGGTGCCACGGAGATCGATGCGGTCGATATCGATCCCGCGGCGCTCGATACCACGGCCCGCAATGCGCAGGCCAACGGGGTGCAACTGCACGCCGGGCTGCCGGACAGGGCGCAGGGCCGATACCAGACGGTGCTCGCGAATATCCTGGCCGCACCGCTGCGGGTGCTTGCGCCCCTGCTCTGTGCGCATGTGGCGCCGGCGGGAAATCTGGTTCTGGCGGGAATTCTGGAGCGCCAGGTCGACGAACTGAAGGCGGCCTACGCCCCCTGGGTGCCGCTGGAGGTCGCCGACGTCGAAGACGGCTGGACGCTGATGACGGCCACGCATTGAACGGATGCGTCTGCGCTCCCGCAGTTTCATGCGCCGCGATGCGCGGGGCAGGACACTAGAATGCAGCGCTGATGAGCCTGATCACCCGATGTCCGTCCTGTGCCACCTCCTTCAAGGTGGTGGCGGACCAGTTGCGCATATCGGAGGGATGGGTGCGCTGCGGTGAATGCAACGAGGTGTTCGATGCCTCGGCGCACCTGCTGGCGGTGGCGCCTGTGCCACCAGCACCAGCGGGCCCGCACCCCGAGGAAGCCGCGCCTGTGCCTGCCTGGGTCCAGCGCGGGTCCTTCGACTTGGACTTTGAAGCGGCCAGCCCACCGCACCATGCAGCATCCACAAACCCCGTCCATATCGAGCAAGACGACGCGCAGGAGCACGACCCGCCGCCCGGCTTCGTGCGCGCCGCGCAGCGCAAGGCCTTCTGGTGCAAGCCCGCGGTGCGCGCGCTGCTCGGTGTGGCGCTCCTGCTGTCGGTCCTGGGGCTGGCGCTGCAGATTGCCGTGCACGAGCGCGATCGCATCGTCGCCATGGACGCGCGTGCGCGGCCGTGGCTGATGCTGCTGTGCGCGCCGCTGCGGTGTGAAATTTCCCCGCCGCGCCAGATTGCCGGCGTGGTCATCGACAGTTCGTCGTTCAACAAGGCCCGGGGGGACAGCTACCAACTGGCTTTCACGATAAGGAACAGGGCGGCGATTGCGCTCGCCATGCCCGCGATCGAACTCACCCTGACCGACGCGCTGGACCAGCCCGTGCTGCGGCGGGTTCTGCTGCCAACGGACATGGCGGCGCCTGCGGAACTGCCGGCGCTCGGCGAATGGAGCGCATCGGTCGCGGTGATCGTGACCACCGGCGGCGCGCGGGTGGCGGGATATCGGCTGCTCGCGTTCTACCCCTGAAATCCTCTACCCAAGCGCTCCTTCAACATGGCGGTCCTGATTTGCGGTTCCCTGGCGTTCGACAGCATCATGTGCTTCGAGGGGCGGTTTGCAGAGCAAATCCTGCCCGACCAGTTGCACATCCTGAATGTGTCTTTTCTGGTGCCTTCCTTGCGCCGCGATTTCGGCGGGTGCGCGGGCAATATTGCCTACAGTCTCAAATTGCTCGGAGGCGAGCCCCTGCCCATGGCCATGCTGGGCAGCGACGGGGCAGACTACCTGCAGCACCTGGAGTCGCTGGGAATCAGCCGGCGCCACGTGGGCCAGGTGCAGGACGCCTATACCGCGCAGGCCATGATCATGACGGACCGTGACAACAACCAGATCACGGCCTTTCACCCCGGCGCGATGGCGCAGGCGCATGCCAACCGCATCGAGCCTGGCGCGGGCGCGGGCCTCGGGATTCTTGCGCCCGACGGCCGGGCTGCGATGCTCGAGCACGCCGCGCAGTTTGTGGCGGCAGGAATTCCTTTCGTGTTCGATCCCGGTCAGGGCCTGCCCATGTTCAATGGCGCAGAACTGGCGCGCTTCATCGACCAGGCAAGTTGGCTGACCGTCAACGACTACGAGGGCAGGATGCTCTGCGAGCGCACGGGCTGGAGCATGGCGCAGATCGCGCGCAAGGTGCGCGGGCTCGTCGTGACGCTCGGCGCACAGGGCTGCGCGGTGTGGGTGGATGGCCGGAAGACCCACGTGCCGGCGGTCGCGCCCACCCAGGTCGTTGACCCCACGGGTTGCGGGGACGCGTGGCGTGGCGCGCTGTTGTTCGGTCTCGAAAAGGGCTGGCCCCTGGTGCGCTGCGCCGAACTGGGAAACCGTGTTGGCGCCCTCAAGATTGCGCAGCGCGGACCGCAGAACTATCGATTGGATTTTGTTGCGTTATAAAAAAAGCCGCCCGGAGGGGCGGCTTTTGAGATTGGGAGAACTGGCGCGAAGCCAGTTTCACCATCAGAAGCTGTGGCGGATACCGAAATCGAAGCCGCTCGACTTCTTGTTGGGAGCCGTCACGGAACCGTTGAGGGCTTGCGTTGCCCCCTTCTTGTTGGTCACATTGGCAAACGTACCGTACACGGCAGTGCGCTTGGACAGGTTGTGCACATAGCCCGCAGCGATCTTGTTCGTTGCGGGATTGGGCGTGTTCAGTCCGATCTTATTGACCTTGTAGGTCGAGAACGACAGGCGGACTTCGCCAGCAGGGCCCACGGGGATTTGAACGCCGCCCAGCAGACCCTTGCCGGTGCCGTAGCCGATGACCTTGTCTTGGGCGTACTGGCCGAGAATCTTGACCACGCCCAGATCGTATTTGCCGCCAAAGTTCATGGTCGTGATGTTGCCAGTCGGCATGCCCTTGGCGGCGTTGGCGGTGTTGAGCAGGTAGGTGGTCTTGGCGAAGGATCCAGCAACGTCGATCGGGCCATTGGCGTAGCCGGCGCGCAGGGACACGCCGTTGCCGTCCTTCTTGTTGACCATATCGCTGCTGTTCTCACCCATGTAGAACTGGCCTTGGCCGTAGAAGCCGCCCAGATTGCCAGGCAGGAGGTAGCCGATGGAGTTTGAAGCGCGGACATTGGTTGGGCCGCCGATGCTGGATTTCAGGGTTTGGGTGGTGCCAACGCCGCTTGTGCCAAACGGATCGAACGAGGTCAGATTCAGGAAATGGGGGGTGTAGTCACGGCCCAGGCGAACCTCGCCAAAGCCGCCATTGAGACTGAGCGTCGAACGGCGGTTGAAGAGCAGGCCACCGCTTACTGCGTTACCTTGGTTATTGGTGTCGGTCGTGCCGCCGGTGCCGTCGTCGGGGGCCAAGCCCGCTTCGAGGTGGAACGCTGCGGACAGGCCGCCACCCAGATCCTCAACGCCACGGAAACCCAGACGGCTGCCGTTGAGACCGGAATTTCCCAGTTGTGTCTTTTTGGAAACGGTGCCGGTACCGTAGGCGAAGGTTGCATCGGCCACGCCAAACAGGGTCACGGAGGACTGTGCCATTGCCGCGCCGGAAGCAGCCAACGCAGCCAGGGCAATCAGGGATTTTTTCATTGCGAGTTACTCCAAGGTTAAACGTAGGGCTCCGGTACGGGGGGTCAGTGCGAAAGCGAAAGCACTTGCAGTGCGCGCCTGTACAGCCCCGCCGGTTCCCCGGGCCAACCTCCTGGTGGGGAAGTTGCGCTTATTGCACCAGAGCCGGCCCGGTTGCGCAAAGGAATTCACCCATAATCGACCCGAAAGCGGGAATTCGTTGCAGTGTTGCAACGTTTACATGCGCCCGGGCAGAATTGCGCCCGGGCCAAGCAGTTCCCATGCCGTGGCGGCGGGTGTCTGTACGCCAGTGTAATGTGTGTTTCCGCGCCTGGGGCGCCAAAGGCTTTCATGGATTCTCTGCTGATCGCTGCCGACAATGCGCTGCGCACGCTCCTTGCCCGACCCGGCGCATCTGAGGAGACGCCCGCCCACGGCTTGGCCGAAGCCGCGCTGACCCCGGCCCAGAAAAAACGGGCCGGGGCGCTGATGCGCGTGAACCATGTGGGCGAGGTCTGCGCCCAGGCGCTCTACACCGCCCAGGCGACCGTGACGCGCGACTCCCGGCTGCGCATCCACTTGCAGCAGGCGGCGCGCGAAGAGACCGACCACCTCGCCTGGACCCGGCAAAGACTGGACGCACTGGGCGCCCGCCCCAGCCTGCTCAACCCGCTGTGGTTCGCGGGCGCCTTCGTGCTGGGTCTCGTCGCGGCCAGGGTCGGCGACCGCGTCAGTTTGGGGTTCGTGGTGGAGACGGAAAATCAGGTGGCCGCGCACCTGCAGAGCCACCTCGCGCGGCTTCCCGAGCAGGACCTGGCCTCGCGGGCCGTGGTGGCGCGCATGAAAGCGGATGAGGAGCGGCACGCAATGCAGGCCCGCGCCGCGGGGGCGCTGGAATTGCCCGCCCCCGTCCGCGCCGCCATGAAGGCCGCCGCCCGGGTGATGACCACCACGGCACACTACCTCTGAGCGCCTGCTGCCTGTTTGCGGCATGGGCCGTCAGACCTCCAGAAGCTCGAAACCGGTGGTGATCTGCGCCGTTTTGCCCAGCATGATGCTGGCCGAGCAGTATTTTTCGTGGCTCATGGCGATGGCGCGCTGCACCGCGGCGGGCGCAATGCCCTTGCCGCTGACGGTGAAATGCATGTGGATCCTGGTGAACACTTTGGGGTCCGTCTGCGCGCGCTCCGTGGTCAGTTTCACGCTGCAGCCGCGCACGTCGTGGCGGCCCCGTTTGAGGATCAGCACCACGTCATAGGCCGTGCAGCCCCCGGCGCCTGCGAGCACGGTCTCCATGGGGCGGGGCGCCAGATTCTGCCCGCCATTGCCGGGATGGACGGCGTCCGGCGCGCCGTCCATGGCCAGAACATGGCCGCTGCCGGTTTCGGCCACGAAGCCCATGCCGGATCGTGTTCCGGCCCCGCCTGTCCAACTGACTGTGCATTCCATGGATGTTCCCCTGAGTGGCATGTGGTTTTTTCGCACGCTGATCGCCCGGCGAAATGGATTCGGGGCAGATTTTGCTGCATCGCAGCAAGGTTTGCGCTACACTCCGGGGCATGCGCTGCTTTTCGACGAAGCAGATGGCAAGAGGGCCCCGGCGCCCATTGCCCCGCACCGATTGTCTCCTCCATCTCCTCAAAGGATGGATTCAGCCCCAGGCCTCACGGCCCGGGGCTTTTTTTTGCACCGGCAGCGGAATCTGCGCCGCCCCTATGATGCGGGCTCTGCCAGCCGCGCCGCGGCGGGCGCGCACCGTGCTTCCTTCGCCTCTGTCATGACCCAGCCTCTGACCCCCGCCGACTACCTGAAGAAAATCCTCACCGCCCGGGTGTACGACGTGGCGCAGGAGTCGGCCCTGGAGCCCGCCAGGGACCTCAGCCACCGGCTGCACAACCGGGTGCTCCTGAAGCGCGAGGACCAGCAGCCGGCTTTCAGCTTCAAGCTGCGCGGCGCGTACAACAAGATGGCGCAGCTCACGCCCGAGCAGCTTCGGCGCGGGGTGATCTGCGCCTCGGCCGGCAACCACGCCCAGGGCGTGGCCATGAGCGCGCACAAGCTGGGCACGCGCGCGGTCGTCGTGATGCCGACGACGACGCCCCAGCTCAAGATCGACGCCGTGAAAAATCTGGGGGGCGAGGTCGTGCTGTTTGGCGACAGCTATTCCGACGCCTACGACCACGCGGTCGAGCTCGAAAAAGAGCGGGGCCTGAGCTTCGTGCACCCCTTTGACGACCCGGACGTGATTGCCGGCGCGGGAACGGTCGCCATGGAAATCCTGCGCCAGCTGCAAGGCCTGGGCAGCAACCGGCTCGATGCCGTGTTCGTGGCCGTTGGCGGCGGGGGTCTCGTGAGCGGCGTGGCCAACTACGTCAAGGCCGTGCGGCCCGAGATCCGGGTGATCGGCGTGCAGATGAACGACTCGGACGCCATGACCCGCTCGGTGCAGGCGCATGCGCGCGTGGCGCTGGCCGACGTGGGCCTGTTCTCCGACGGCACGGCCGTCAAGCTCGTGGGCGAAGAAACCCTGCGCGTGGCGCAGGGCTTGGTGGACGGCTTCATCACCGTTGACACCGACGCCGTCTGCGCGGCCATCAAGGACGTGTTCGTGGACACACGCAGCATCGTCGAGCCTGCGGGCGCGCTGGCGGTGGCAGGGGTCAAGCAGTATGTCGCGACGCACGGGACCCGGGGCGAGACCTACGCCGCAATCCTCAGCGGCGCGAACATGAACTTCGACCGCCTGCGCTTCGTCGCCGAACGGGCCGAGGTGGGCGAGGAGCGCGAGGCGCTGCTCGCCGTCACCATCCCCGAGACGCGCGGCAGCTTCCGGCGCTTTTGCGAAGTGATCGGCGGCCTGCCCGGCGGGCCCCGCAGCGTGACCGAGTTCAACTACCGCATCAGCGATGCCGCGCGGGCGCATGTGCTCGTGGGCCTGACCACGCAGGGCAAGGGCGATTCGGAAAAGATTGCCCGCACCTTCGGCGAGCACGGCTTCGAGGCGCTGGACCTGACGCACGACGAACTCGCCAAGGAGCATCTGCGCCACCTCGTGGGCGGGCACTCGGCCCTGGCGCAGGACGAGCGCCTGATGCGCTTTACCTTCCCCGAGCGTCCCGGCGCGTTGCTCAAGTTCCTGAGCCTCATGCAGCCCACCTGGAACATCAGCCTGTTTCACTACCGCAACCAGGGCGCGGACTACGGCCGCATCCTCGTGGGCATGCAGGTGCCGCCCGGGGACGCGGCCATGTTCGACGCCTTCCTCGCCACGCTGGGCTACCCCTGCGTGGAGGCGACGCAGAACCCGGCGTACCGCCTGTTCCTGCGCGCCGAAGCGTGAGGATTCCAACGGCGCAGCCCGCGATGCAGGCCCTGCGCCACTACCTGCTGGCGGTGCAGTTTTTCACCCGCGTCCCCGTCACCGGGCCGCTGGCCGCGTGGGTGGGGTACAGCCCCGCGATGCTGCACGCCAGCGCGGCGCATCTGCCGGGCGTCGGCTGGCTCGTGGCCCTGGTCGCCGGCGGCGTCTATGCGGCGCTGTACGGGGCGCTGGCCCCGAGCCCGCTGGCTCCGGCCGTGGCGGCCGTGTTCTGCACCCTGGCCAGCGTGCTGGTGACGGGCGGCCTGCACGAGGATGGCCTCGCGGACCTGGCCGACGGCCTGGGCGGCAGCGCCGACCGCGCGCGCTCGCTCGACATCATGAAGGACGCGCGCATCGGCGCCTTCGGGGTCCTGGCCCTGGTGCTCGCGCTCCTGGCCAAACTCGGCCTGCTGGCGCTGCTGGGCGCGCACGGCCTGCGCAGCGCGCTCGTGGCCTTGGCCGGGGCGCATGTGCTGTCGCGCCTGTGGCCCCTGCTCATCATGCGCCGCCTGCCCCACGTGGGCGACGCCGCGCGCTCCAGGAGCCGGCCACTCGCCGGAAAGCCATCCGGCCAAGCGCTGGCCGCGGCGGCCCTGTGGTGTTTCGCGCCGCTGGCGCTGGTCGGATACGCCTTGCACGCGCCGTGCCTGATGGCCGCGATGGCCGCGAGCGGACTCGCCGCCGCCTGGATGCTGCGCTGGTTTGCGCGCCGCCTGCAGGGCTACACGGGTGACTGCCTGGGCGCCGCGCAGCAGGTCGGTGAAATCGGCTTCTACCTGGGTGCAGCGCTCGCCCTGCGCTGGGTGTGAGCGTCCCCGCACCCCCCGCGGCCCGCCTCTGGCTGGTGCGCCATGCGGCCGCCCTGGTGAGCCCCGGCATCTGCTACGGTGCGCTCGACCTGCCCGCTGACGCCACGGCGACCCGCAGCGCCGCAGCGCGCCTGGCGGCCGCCCTGCCGTCGCAACCCCGGGTGTTCCACTCGCCGTTGCAACGCTGCGCGCAGCTGGCGCTGGAACTGCAAGCGCGCAGGCCCGATGCGCGCTCCCGACCCGACGCCCGCCTGCGCGAAATGGACTTCGGCGCCTGGGAAGGGCGGGCCTGGAAAGCCATCGGCAAAGGCCCCATCGACGCCTGGACGGCGGCATTCACCATCCATGCGCCCGGCGGCGGCGAGAGACTGGGTGCGCTGCTTGCCCGCGTATCGGCGGCGCTGCAAGCGGCCCGGCAACTGCACGCCGAACAGGGCGTGGCGGACGTGGTGTGGATCACCCACGCCGGTGTGGCGCGCTGCGTGGCCTGGTTGCAGGCGCACGGCGATGGGCCGCTGCCCCGCTGCGGCGAGTGGCCGGTGGCGGCGCCGGGCTGCGGCGGCTGGGAGCTGAGGGTGCTGGCCTGAAACGCCGCTGCGCCTGCATCAAGGGGAGCGACCAGCTCCAACCCGGTCTCCGGGCTACGCGAACCGGCTCGTATCCACCCGCGCGCTGCTGCGCGCGAGCCGGGCCGCGATCTCTGCGCGCGTCGGGGGCGCGCAGCCGACCCGTTCCACGCACAGGCTGGCGCTGGCCAGCGCGTGCTGCAGCACGGCGTGCATGTCCGTCTCGTCCATCGGCGCCATCAGGCTCGGGCCGCGTGCGTGGCGCTCCAGCAGGGCGGTGATCAGCCCCGCCAAAAAGCAATCCCCGGCACCGACCGTGTCCACCAGGTCCACCGGCGTGCGCTCGCGCGCGTGGCAGGCCGCGCCGCCGCGCTGCAGCAGCAGCGCGCCCTGCGCGCCCAGCGTCAGCGCCAGCCACTGCGCGGGGGTGGTTTGCAGCAGCCGCTGCGCGCGCTCCAGCGCGGTGGCGCCGGGCAGGTCCAGGGCCTCCAGGTCGTCGTCGCTCACCTTGATGAGGTGCGCTTGCTGCAGCGCCTGGTGCACGTTCGCGCGGTAGGCGTCGGCAGCGCCCGCGGCGGACAGGCGCAGGTTTGCGTCGACCGCCACCATGCGGCCCGCGGCGCGCTGCGCCGCCAGCCAGGGCTGGTACTTGGCGGCGTCCTGCGCCACCAGCGCCAGACAGCCCGTGGCCACGACCTGCAGGCCCGGCTGCGCCGCGCAGGCGGCGTTCAGCGCCTGCGCCGTGATGGCGCGGTCGGCCACGCCGTCGCGGTAGAAGCTGTAGCTGGCTTTGCCATCGGCGTCCAGGGCGGCCAGCGCCAGCGCGGTGGGCAGCGCCACCGGTGCGGGCGCGGCCAGCGCCACGGCGGCCGCGTGCAGGCCCTGGGCGAGCTGGCGCCCGAGCCGGTCGGCAGACAGCGGGTTCAGGTACAGCGTGCCCACGCCCTGCAGGCCGAGCGCGCGCGCCAAGTTGTAGACCGCGCCGCCGGCGCAGGGCCGCAGGCGCCCGTCGGGCTCTTCGATCAGGTCGTACAAGGCCTCGCCTGCGGTGGCGACCTGGACGCCGGGCAGGGGCTGCGGAGCGCTTGTCGGGCTAGGGAAAACCATAGCTAAATCCACTTGATTTATTAATTCACTGGCGACTATAGTGCCGTCCCGGCCACCCGACAAGAGTGGTTTCCCTGCCGGCTTCCAGTGGGCAGGCCGGCAAGTCCAACCCAGGAGACACACGTGATGCAACGCCCCCCCGCTTTCTTGCTCTCTGCCCTCGCGCTGTCCGGCGCCATGGCCTGCGGCCTGGCCCAGGCCGCCGAGCCGGTGATCGGTCTGATCACCAAGACCGAAACCAACCCCTTTTTCGTGAAGATGAAAGAGGGCGCTGCCGCCGAAGCCAAGAAGCTCGGCGCCAAGCTGGTGGCGGCCGCCGGCAAGGCCGACGGGGACAACGCTGGCCAGGTGACGGCGCTGGAAAACCTGGTGGCCGCGGGTGCCAAGACCATCCTCATCGCCCCGAGCGACGCCAAGGCCATCGTGCCGGCGATCCGCAAGGCCCAGGCCCTCGGTGTGATGGTGATTGCGCTGGACAGCCCGACCGAGCCGATGGACGTCGCCGACGCCTTGTTTGCCACCGACAACTACAAGGCCGGCGAGTTGATCGGCCAGTACGCCAAGGCCGCGACGGCCGGCAAAACGCCGGTGATCGCGATGCTCGACCTGTACCCCGGCCACCCGGTAGGCGCGCAACGGCACAACGGTTTCCTCAAGGGCTTTGGTCTGCCAACCCATGATGCGAAGAGCAATGAGTTGGCACGCCCGGCCGAAGTGGTCTGCATGGCCGACAGCTTCGGCAACCGCGCCAAGGGCCAGACCGCGATGGAAAACTGCCTGCAGAAGAACCCCGACATCAACATCCTCTACACCCTCAACGAGCCCGCAGCGGCCGGGGCCTATAACGCGCTCAAGGCCGCGGGCAAGGAGAGGAACGTGCTCATCGTGTCGGTGGACGGCGGTTGCGCCGGCATTGCCGACGTCGGCCGGGGGGTGATTGCGGCCACCAGCCAGCAGTACCCGCTGCGCATGGCGGCCATGGGGGTGGCGGCGGGCGTGGAATACGCCAGGACCGGCAAGAAGGCCAGCGGCTATACCGACACCGGCGTGACGCTGATTGCGGGCACGCCGCAGGCCGGCGTAGACAGCAAGGACGTGAAGACCGGCGCGGACCTGTGCTGGGGGACGAAGTGAGGCAGCCCCGAGGCGCCTGCGGCGCCGCAGCGCCCGCTGGCCGGGGCCCTGTCCGGTGCGCGCGATGCGGGTGGTGACGCAGGACCCGGAGTTGCCCATGCCATCGACCGCTTTCCGAAGGTCCCCGCTGGCCACGTTGGCCGCGCTGGGCCCCTTCGTTGCGCTGATTCTGGCCTGCGCGTTCTTTGCCTCGCAGAGTGAGCGCTTCTTGTCGGCGCAGAATTTCGCGCTGATCCTGCAGCAGGTCATGGTGGTGGCGGTGATCGCGATTGGCCAGACGCTGGTGATCCTGACCGCCGGCATCGATTTGTCCTGCGGCATGGTGATGGCGCTCGGCGGCATCGTGATGACCCGGGTGGCGGCGGACTACGGCCTGTCGGCGCCGGCGGCGATCGCCTGCGGCATCGCGGTGACGGTGCTGTTCGGCCTGGTCAACGGCCTGCTGGTCACGAAGATCGCGCTGCCGCCGTTCATCGTGACGCTGGGCACGCTGAACATCGCGTTCGCGGCCACGCAGCTGTACTCGGGCGCGCAGACCATCACCGACATCCCCGACGGCATGACCCTGCTGGGCCGCACATTCCAGCTTGGCCAGACCGCCATCGTGTGGGGCGCGGTGCTGATGCTGGCGCTGTACCTGGTCACCTGGTTCGCGCTGCGCGAGACTGCCCCGGGACGCCATGTCTACGCCGTGGGCAACAACCCCGAGGCCACGCGCTTGACCGGCATTGCCACCGACCGGGTGCTGCTCGGCGTGTACATGCTCGCCGGCCTGTTCTACGGCATCGCCGCGCTGCTGTCGGTGGCCCGCACCGGCGCCGGCGACCCGAACGCGGGCCAGACCGAGAACCTGGACGCAATCAGCGCCGTGGTGCTCGGCGGAACCAGCCTGTTCGGCGGGCGCGGAATGGTTCTGGGCACGCTGGTCGGGGCGCTGATCGTGGGCGTGTTCCGCAACGGCCTGACGCTGATGGGCGTGTCCTCGGTCTACCAGATCCTGGTCACCGGCATCCTGGTGATTCTGGCCGTGACCACCGACCAGCTCTCGCGCAAGGGGGTGCGCTGATGCCTGCCGCTGCCCCCACCGCGAGCCGCGCACTGGTGATGCAGGCCCGGGGCCTGGTCAAGCGCTATGGCCAGGTCACCGCGCTCGACGGCGCCGACTTCGAGCTGCGCGCGGGCGAGATCCTGGCCGTGATCGGCGACAACGGCGCGGGCAAGTCGAGTTTGATCAAGGCGCTCTCGGGCGCCACGGTGCCCGACGCGGGCGAGATCCTGCTCGACGGCCAGCGCATCCATTTCAAAAGCCCCATCGACGCGCGCCGGGCCGGAATCGAGACCGTGTACCAGGACCTTGCCGTGGCCCCGGCGATGACGATTGCCGAGAACCTGTTCCTGGGCCGCGAGCTGCGCCGCCCCGGCATTTTGGGCCGCGTGCTGCGCATGCTCGACAAGAAGAAGATGCTCGAGGCCAGCGTGGCGCGCATGGCCGAGCTCAAGGTCGGAATCCGTTCCATGACGCAGGCCGTGGAGACGCTCTCGGGCGGCCAGCGCCAATGCGTTGCCGTGGCGCGCGCGGCGGCGTTTGCGCGGCACGTGGTGATCATGGACGAGCCCACGGCGGCGCTGGGCGTCAGGGAGGGCCGCATGGTGCTCGAGCTCATCTGCCGCGTGCGCGAGCAGGGCCTGCCGGTGATACTCATCAGCCACAACATGCCCTATGTGTTCGAGGTCGCCGACCGCATCCACATCGCCCGGCTGGGCCGGCGCGCCGCCGTGGTCCACCCGGGAAAGATCAGCATGAGCGACACCGTGGCCGTGATGACGGGTGCGCTGCCGGCGAGCGAACTGCCGCCGGAATGCCTGGCCTGATTTCCCTTACGACGACGCACCAGGAAACCCATGCTCAAAGGAATCGACCCCCTGCTCGGCCCGGACCTGCTCCATCTGCTCGCCGGGATGGGGCACGACGAGGCGCTGGTGCTCGCCGACGCGAACTTCACGGCCATGCGCCTGGGCGCGGGCAGACCCGTGCTGCGCCTGCCCGGCGTGGGCATGGTGCGCGCGCTGCAGGCCGTCACCAGCGTGCTGCCGCTGGCCGAAGACGTGCCGCAGCCGGTGGCGTACATGCAGGTCGGCGGCACCGAGCCGCCCTACCGCTCGGCGCTGCAACGCGAAGCCATGGCGCTGCTCGGCGACCTGGGCTTGCACAGCGGGCAGGTGGAAGCCGTGGAGCGCTTTGCGTTCTATGAACGCGCAAAGCAGGCCTGCGCCATCGTCGTCACGGGCGAGCTGCAACCCTGGGGCAATTTCATCCTGCGCAAGGGCGTGATCGGCGACAGCCTGCGCCCCTGAACCCTGCCATGCGGCCTGCCGACATGAGCGCCCCCGCGCTGCACGACGCCACCCCGGCCGGGGTGGCAGCGCCCGCGCTGCTGTGCCAGCGCGGCTCCAACCACGTGGGGCTGCGCCAGTTCAACGAGCGCGCGGTGCTCCAGGCGCTGCGCGCGCACGGCAGCCTGGCCAAGGCCGAGATCGCGCGCATGACCGGCCTCACGCCGCAGACCATCGGCCTGATCACGGCGCGGCTCGACGCAGACCAGCTGCTGCGCCGCGAGGCACCCGTGCGCGGCCGCGTGGGGCAGCCCTCGGTGCCCATCGGCCTGAACCCCGACGGCGCCTTTGCCATCGGCATCCAGATCGGCCGGCGCAGCGCGCAATGGATGCTGCTGGACTTTGCCGGCCAGCTACGCGAGCGCATCGTGCTCGACTACGCCTTCCCCGACACCGACCTGCTGCTGCCCGCCATGCGCCGCCATCTGAACCGGCTGCTCGACGGTCTGGGAGCGCTGCGCACGCGCGTGGTCGGCGTGGGCGTTGCCGCGCCGTTGCAGCTGGGCGGCTGGCACCGCATGCTCGGACTGACTGCGGCGCAGTCGCAGGCCTGGAACCGCATCGACCTGGCCGCGCAGGTGCAGCGGCTGACCGAGTTGCCCGTGCATTTCGCCCGGGACACCGTGGCCGCCTGCGTGGCCGAACTGCTCCAGGGCCGGGGGCGCGACATCCCGAGCTTTCTGTACCTGTTCATGGACACCTTCGTGGGCGGCGCGCTGGTGCTCGATTCGCGGCTGCACCGGGGCCTGCACGGCAACGCCGGCGCCGTGGCCTCGCTGCCGCTGGCCGTGGCGCAGGGCGCCGAGGGCAGCGCGCTGCCCGCGCAGCTCATCAGCCAGGCCTCGCTGTGGGACCTGGAGCAGCGCCTGCGCGAGCACGGCCTGGACCCCCTGGCCGCGTACGACGAACGCGCGCTGCAAGCGCCCTGGGCGGCGCACGGCCAGGCCTGGATCGCCCGCGCCGCGCCCGCGCTCGCGCACTGCATCGTCTCGGCAACGGCCTTTCTCGACCTGGACGCCGTGGTCCTCGACGCCGCCACCGCGCCCGACCTGCTGCAGGCGCTGGTCGGGCGCGTGCGCCAGGCGCTGCACGCCTGCAACTGGGAGGGCCTGCACGCGCCCCCGCGGCTGGAACTGGGTAGCATCGGCTCCGACGCGCGCGCGCTCGGCGGCGCGCTGCTGCCGCTGCACGCCTGCTTTGCGCCCGACAACGATGTCTTTCTGAAGACCGTGGACAGGCTCTGAATATCAGCCCTTTCAAGAGCTGGGTAGATTCGCAACCGACCGCGCCCGACCGCAGCGCAGCTACTGCTTGTTCCAGGTGGCGACCTGCTGCGTGATGTACGCATTCAGCGCGTTGAGGCTGCTCAGTTGCTTGTCCAGCGCGGTGTAGCGCTGCGTGATGCGTTGCTCGAACGCGTCCGCCTGCGCATTCACCTGGGCCTGGCTCTGGTCGTTGCGATTGAGGCTGGCGCTCAGGGTGTTTGCCTTGGATTGGAAGAACCCGTCGCTGGACAGCAGTTGCTTGCCGAGCGCCTGCACGCGCAGCGCGACGCCGTTCGTGCCGGAAAAAAGGGTTTTCACGCCCTCCGGGTTCTTCTCCAGCGCCTGCGCGAGCCGGGTCGGGTCCACGGCCAGATCGCCGCCGAGTTGCTGTGTGACGCCAATGTCGGCCAGGTACTGGAACGCGCCCCCGGCCGCGCTGTCCGAGTCGATCGCGCGGCGCAAGGCGTTGTGCAGCGCAATCACCGTCGAATCGCCCTGGAGCAAGCCGGCCGTGCGCGTCTGGGCGTCGTACTTGGTCGCCTCTTGCAGCAGCTGGTTGACGGCGTTGTACGCCTTCACCAGCGCATCGACGTCCGACTGGACCGCCGTATCGTCCTTGCGCACCGTGATCTCGACGGGGCCGGTCGTCACCTGGTGCGCCGTGAAAGTCACGCCCTCCACCGTTGCGGCAAAGGTATTCGTGGCGCTGGAGACCGCGATGCCGTTCACCGTGGCCCGGGCGTCGGCCGCGGCCTGCGTTACGGTGTTGCCTGTCCCCAGGCGGGACAGGCCGGACGCGCCGTCCGGGGCCTGCGTGACGGTGAGGGAAAACTGCGCGTCCAGCCCCGTGGCTTTGCCGCGCAGCAGCAGGCGCTCGCCCGAGGCGTCGCTCAGGACCGACGCCGTCACCCCCGCGTCCGCCGCGTTGATCTTGCGCACGACGTCCTTGAGCCGGTCGGTGGCGCTGACGTCGATGTCCACGGGCGTGGCGGCATCGGGGCGGCCCAGCAGCAGCCGGATGCGTCCCGCGCCCACGGGCGCGCCCACGGGAAGCAGCGCGGCAGACGCAGTGCTCTGCGCCTGCGCCAAGTGCTGAACCTCGACGGTGAAACTGGTCGGCGGGGTCGTGTCCAGCGCCGTCGCAGAGACCTGTTTGGCGTCCGAGGAACTGGCGCTGACGGTGTCCCAGCGCGCCGCGCCGCTCAGGCGGCCCGCCGCGTCGCTGAGCGTGGCGACCAGCGACTTGATCTGGCCGATGGCAGAGATTTCGGTACGCACCGTCGCCGCTTGCAGCTTGAGCGTGTCCAGGGGCTGTCTCTCCAGCGCGACGAGCTGGGAAATGATGCTCTTGACGTCCAGTCCATTGGTCCCGATTCCCGGGGATGAAATATTTGCCATGCCAAGCTCCTGAGCGGCGCCAACGCAGGCGCCCGACGGCGTTCACCGGGGCGCCGTGCGCGCCACCCACGGCCCATAGGTTGGTTAGCGCAACAGGGCGAGCACGCCCTGGGGCAGCTGGTTCGCCTGCGCGACCATTGCCGTGCCGGCCTGCTGCAGAATCTGCGTGCGCGAGAGGTTCGCCGTTTCCGCAGCGAAGTCGGCGTCCAGAATCCGCGAGCGGGAAGCGGACAGGTTTTCCGAAGTGATTTGCAGATTGCTGATCGTGCTCTCGAAGCGCGATTGCAGCGCCCCGAGCTTGGCGCGCTCGCTGTTGATGAAGGTCAGCGCCGAGTCCACGGTCTTCAGGGCGTCGGTGGCGACGGTGAAGGTGCTCACGTCCAGGCCGGCGACGGTGTGCAGCTGCGAGCCGCCGTTGTTCAGCTGGTTGCTGGCCGAGGCGACGGAGAACGAGCGCTCCGAATCCAGCGTGATGTAGCCGCCGGTGTTCACGAAATTGGCGACGGCGTCGACGGCCATCGTGCGCCCCGCGCCGAAGCTCGTGCCCGCCGCGTTGTAGCCCGTGACCGTGACGGGCGCGGCGTTGGGGATCTCCGTGTCGCTCACCACGATGTTGTTTCCCGTGGCGTTGGTCAGAACGATCTGGCTGCCGTCGGCGCTCAGCCAGGCGTTGATTCCGGTTTTTGCCGACTGCTCATTGATCGCGGACACGGCGGTGGACAGGCGGTCGGCGCCGGTGGCCGACGTCAGGGTGAAGGAAACCGTCTGGGCGTTGCCCAGGTTGTCGCCCTCGAGCTTCAGCGTGTACCCGCCCACGGCGGCCATGCCGCCCAGGTGCACCTCGGTGCGGGCCGTTGCCGTCACGCCGGTGTCCGCCTTGAGCGCATTGATCTGATCGGCGGTGGCCTTGGCCGTGTCGCTCAGGGCCACGGTCAGGGTGCCGGTTCCCAGGTAGCCGCTGACGGCCATGGTCCCCGCAGTCACGCCGTTGGTTCCGGTCCCGTGGTTGGTTGGGTCCGTGACCACGACATCCGCCGAGCCGGGGCCCGAGCCGTTGGCGGCCAGGTTCTGGTTGTTGCCGTACACGCTGGTGCGCATGTTCACGGTGGCCGCGACGATGGTCTGGTTCGCGTTCGCGCCCACCTGGAATTGCTGCGTTCCAAAGCTGCCGTCGAGCAGCCTGGTGCCGCTGAATTCCGTGGTCTGCGCGATGCGGTCGAGTTCCGCGACCAGCTGACCCACTTCGCGCTGCAAGGCCTGGCGATCGACGGCGCTGTTCGTGGCGTTCGCCGACTGCACCGCGAGCTCGCGCACGCGCTGCAAGATGTCCCCGGCGGACTTGAGTGCGCCCTCCGTGGTCTGCGCGAGCGAGATGCCGTCGTTGGCGTTGCGCGCCGCCTGGTTCAGGCCGCGGATCTGGGTCGTGAAGCGCTCGGTGATCGCCAGGCCCGCGGCGTCGTCCTTGGCGCTGTTGATGCGCAGGCCCGACGACAGGCGCTGGATCGACTGACTCAGCGAAGCCTGGCTCAGGCCCAGGTTGCGCTGCGCGGTCAGCGTGTTGATGTTCGTATTGATGGTGGAAGCCATGGCGAATCTCCAGAAAAAAACAGATCAAAAAGGCGTTAGCGCGGGCGCCGGGCCGGCTTGCAAAGGGTTCCCTGCGGCTTGCGGGCCAGCGGGTGAACGGCGGGCCGCCGAGAGCCTGTCTGCGATCCGTTGCCATGGTTTTCGGGGTGCCGTCGGAAAACTTGAGGGGGGCAAGGCCGCCGCTGGTCGGCTCTTGTGCCGCTTATCCGCCCAACGCTCCCTTAGCGCAGCAGGGCGAGCACGCCCTGGGGCAGCTGGTTCGCCTGCGCGACCATCGCCGTGCCGGCCTGCTGGAGAATCTGCGTGCGCGAGAGGTTCGCCGTTTCCGCAGCGAAGTCGGCGTCCAGAATCCGCGAGCGGGAAGCGGACAGGTTTTCCGAAGTGATTTGCAGATTGCTGATCGTGCTCTCGAAGCGCGCTTGCAGCGCCCCGAGCTTGGCGCGCTCGCTGCTCACGAAGGTCAGTGCCGAGTCCACGGTCTTCAGGGCGTCGGTGGCGCTGGTGAAGCGGCTCACGTCCAGGCCGGCGACGGTGTGCAGCTGCGAGCCGCCGTTGCTCAGCTGGTTGCTGGCCGAGGCGACGGCGAACGAGCGCTCCGAATCCAGCATGATGTAGCCGCCGATGTTGACGAAACTTGCGACGGCGTCGACGGTCAGCGCGCGCCCCGTGCCGACGATTGTGCCCGCCGCGTCGTAGCCCGTGACCGTGACGGGCGCGGCGTTGGGGATCGTCGTGTCGCCCACCACGATGTTGTTTCCCGTGGCGTTGCTCAGAACGATCTGGCTGCCGTCGGCGGTCAGCCAGGCGTTGATTCCGGTTTTTGCCGACTGCTCATTGATCGCGGACACGGCGGCGGACAGGCGGTCGGTGCCGCTGGTCGACGTCAGGGTGAAGGAAACTGTCTGGGCGTTGCCCAGGTTGTCGCCCTCGAGCCTCAGCGTGTACCCGCCCACGGCGGCCATGCCGTCCAGATGCACCTCGGTGCGGGCCGTTGCCGCCACGCCGGTGCTTGCCTTGAGCGCATTGATCTGATCGGCGGTGGCCTTGGCCGTGTCGCTCAGGGCCACGGTCAGGGTGCCGGTTCCCAGGTAGCCGCTGATGGCCACGGACCCCGCGAGCACGCCGTTGGTTCCGGTCCCGCCGTTGGCTGGGGTCGTGGCCTGGACATCCGGCGCACCCAAGCCCGAGCCGTCGGCGGCCAGGTTCTGGTTATTGCCGTACACGCTGGTACGCAGGTTCACGGTGGCCGCGACGATGGTCTGGTTCGCGTTCGCGCCCACCTGGAATTGCTGCGTTCCAAAGCTGCCGTCGAGCAGCCTGGTGCCGCTGAATTCCGTGGTCTGCGCGATGCGGTCGAGCTCCGCGACCAGCTGACCCACTTCGCGCTGCAATGCCTGGCGATCGACGGCGCTGTTCGTGGCGTTCGCCGACTGCACCGCGAGTTCGCGCACGCGCTGCAGGATGTCCCCGGCGGACTTGAGCGCGCCCTCGGTGGTCTGCGCCAGCGAGATGCCGTCGTTGGCGTTGCGCGCCGCCTGGTTCAGGCCGCGGACCTGGGTCGTGAAGCGCTCGGTGATCGCCAGGCCCGCGGCGTCGTCCTTGGCGCTGTTGACGCGCAGGCCTGACGACAGGCGCTGGATCGACTGACTCAGCGAAGCCTGGCTCAGGCCCAGGTTGCGCTGCGCGGTCAGCGTGTTGATGTTCGTATTGATGGTGGAAGCCATGGCGAATCTCCAGAAACCAAGGTCCCCTTAGCGCAGCAGCGCGAGCACGCCCCGGGGCAGCTGGTTCGCCTGCGCGACCATCGCCGTGCCGGCCTGCTGGAGAATCTGCGTGCGCGAGAGGTTCGCCGTTTCCGCAGCGAAGTCGGCGTCCAGAATCCGCGAGCGGGAAGCGGACAGGTTTTCCGAAGTGATTTGCAGATTGCTGATCGTGCTCTCGAAGCGCGCTTGCAGCGCCCCGAGCTTGGCGCGCTCGCTGCTCACGAAGGTCAGCGCCGAGTCCACGGTCTTCAGGGCGTCGGTGGCGCTGGCGAAGCGGCTCACGTCCAGGCCGGCGACGGTGTGCAGCTGCGAGCCGCCGTTGCTCAGCTGGTTGCTGGCCGAGGCGACGGAGAACGAGCGCTCCGAATCCAGCGTGATGTAGCCGCCGGTGCTCACGAAATTGGCGACGGCGTCGATGGCCAGCGGACGCCCTATGCCGATGATTGCGCCCGCCGCGTCGTAGCCCGTGACCGTGATGGGCGCGGCGTTGGGGATCTCCGTGTCGCCCACCACGATGTTGTTTCCCGTGGCGTTGGTCAGAATGATCTGGCTGCCGCTGGCGTTCAGCCAGGCGTTGATTCCGGTTTTCGCCGACTGCTCATTGATCGCGGACACGGCGGCGGACAGGCGGTCGGTGCCGCTGGCCGACGTCAGGGTGAAGGAAACCGTCTGGGCGTTGCCCAGGTTGTCGCCCTCGAACCTCAGCGTGTACGCGCCCACGGCGGCCATGCCGGCCAGGTGCACCTCGGTGCGGGCCGTTGCCGTCACGCCGGTGTCCGCCTTGAGCGCATTGATCTGATCGGCGGTGGCCTTGGCCGTGGCGCTCTCGGCCACGGTCAGGGTGCCGGTTCCCAGGTAGCCGCTGATGGCCACGGTGCCCGTCGTCACGCCGTTGATTCCGGTCCCGCCGTTGGCTGGGGTCGTGGTCTGGAGATCCGCCGAGCCCGGGCCCGCGCCGTTGGCGGCCAGGTTCTGGTTGTTGCCGTACACGCTGGTGCGCAGGTTCACGGTGGCCGCGACGATGGTCTGGTTCGCGTTCGCGCCCACTTGGAATTGCTGCGTTCCAAAGCTGCCGTCGAGCAGCCTGGTGCCGCTGAATTCCGTGGTCTGCGCGATGCGGTCGAGTTCCGAGACCAGCTGACCCACTTCGCGCTGCAAGGCCTGGCGATCGACGGCGCTGTTCGTGGCGTTCGCCGACTGCACCGCGAGCTCGCGCACGCGCTGCAAGATGTCCCCGGCGGACTTGAGTGCGCCCTCCGTGGTCTGCGCGAGCGAGATGCCGTCGTTGGCGTTGCGCGCCGCCTGGTTCAGGCCGCGGATCTGGGTCGTGAAGCGCTCGGTGATCGCCAGGCCCGCGGCGTCGTCCTTGGCGCTGTTGATGCGCAGGCCCGACGACAGGCGCTGGATCGACTGACTCAGCGAAGCCTGGCTCAGGCCCAGGTTGCGCTGCGCGGTCAGCGTGTTGATGTTCGTATTGATGGTGGAGGCCACCGCGCATCTCCAGAAAAACGGGGTTCCTGGCGGCTTGCGGGCGGCAGGCCACCGAGAGCCTGTCTGCGATCCGATCCGTTGCCCTAGTGTCCTGCCCCGCGAATAGCGGCACATGAAACTGCGCCTTTCGCGCCATGGCGGCGTTGCAAATCCTCGCGATACCTACGGGTATCGCTGCGGTTTGCGCCTTGCCATGACGCGAAATGCATCAGTTTCATCTTGTGCCGCTATTCGCGGGGCAGGACACTAGTTTTCGGTGTGCCTTCGGAAAACTTGAGGGGCAAGGCCGCCGCCGGCCGGTTTTTGCGCCACTTATCCGCCCAACGCCCCCGGACGGCATCAGCACAATGGCCAGGAAATGGCCCGTCGCCCGATGCATTGCCGCAGGCAAGCGCAAGCGGTGGCGCACGCACGGGCGCGGAGATTCACCATGGCACCCTCTCTCCCCAAAGCCCCGCCGAGTGCGCACGATGGGCTGCGCACGGCGCTGCTGGCAGCGGACTGGCCGCTGCTGGCCCGGCTGTGCCGCCAGGCGCTGCGCAAGAATGGGCGCGACCTCGGGGCGCACCGGCTGCTCGGGTTTGCGCTGCACCGGCAGCGCCGGTTCGGCGCCGCGCGCCAAGCCTACCAGCGTGCCAGCGTGCTCTGGCCCGACGACGCTGAGCTGCTGGTGAACCACGCGAACGTGCTCATCGAGCAGGCGCGCAACAACGCCGCGCTGCCGCTGCTCGAGAGGCTCTGCGGGCTGCGTCCCGAGCAGGCCATCGTCTGGATCAAGCTGGCCGAATGCTGCTACCTGCCGGGCCTGCACGACAGGGGTTTCGCGGCCAGCCAGAACGCCGCCGCGCGCGCCCGGACGCTGCACGAGCGCGCGGCAGCGCTGATGCAAAGCGCCATCCACCGGCGCGAACTGGGCCAGATCCGCGAGGCCATCGAAGACTCCGAGCGCGCCATCGCGCTGTTCCCCGACGAGCCGGGAAACCACACCAACCGGCTGCTGTTCATGCTCTCGGCGCCCCAGGTGGACGCCGCGCAGCTGTCCGCCGCGGCGCGGGAATACGGCGCCATCTTCGAGTCGCCGCTGCGCCAGGCGTGGCCGCGCTTCGAGCAGCACCGGGGCGCGCCGTGGCGCCGCCTGAGGGTCGGATTCCTGTCGCCCGACTTCCGGATGCATTCGGTGATGTACTTCGCCGAGGGCCTGCTGGCGCGGCTGGACCGGCGCCAGTTCGAGGTCTTCGCCTTCCATCTGTTCCCGGACGAGGACTCCGTGAGCGCGCGCGTGCAGCGCCATGCGGACCATTTCGTGCGCCTGGCGGGACTCGACGCGCGGCAGCAGGCCGAGGCGATCCGCGCGCAGGGAATCGACATTCTGGTGGACCTGGCAGGGCATACCGGGCACAACGGCCTGCTGGCACTCGCGCACAAGGCGGCGCCGGTGCAGGTTTCATGGCTCGGCTTCCCGGCGACGACCGGCTTGCAGGCCGTGGACTACCGGTTCACCGACGAAATCACCGACCCGCCCGACGCCCAGGCGCAGTACACCGAGCGGCTCTACCGCCTGCCCACGCCGTTTGCCTGCTACCGCCCGATGAGCCGCAACCCGCTGTGGCGCTACCAGCCGCGCTACCAGGTGCACCCGGCGCCGGCAGGCGAGCGGGGCTGCGTCACCTTCGGCTCGTGCAACAACCTGGGCAAGCTCAGCGACGAGGTGCTCGCGCTGTGGGGCCGGGTCCTGGCGGCGACCCCCGGGTCGCGCCTGCTCATCGAAGGCAAGAACCTCGACCGGCCCGACTTCGCCGACGCCTACCGGCAGCGCTGCCAGGGCCTGGGCCTGGAGCCGCAGCGGCTGGACCTGGTCGCGCTGCGCAACGCGAACCAGTACCTGACGTACCACCGCATCGACATTGCGCTCGACCCCTTCCCGCTGAGCGGCGGAACGACCACCTTCGACGCGCTCTGGATGGGTCTGCCCGTCGTCTCCATGGTCGGCGCAAGCTTCAAGGGCCGCATGGGCGTGAGCCTGCTCACGCACCTGGGGCGCAGCGAGTGGCTCGCCGAAACGCCGCAGGACTACGTGCGCATCGCGCAGCGTCTGGCCGCCGACGTTCCCGCGCTGAACACCCTGCGCCTGGGCCTGCGCGACGAGATGGAGCGCTCGGCGCTGATGCGCGAGGACCTCTTCGGGCAGCATTTCGGCCAGGGCCTGCGCGCCATGTGGCTGCACTGGCTGGCGCGGGCCGAGCATCCGCACAGCGCGCAGGCGCAGGAGCAGGCCCTGCGAGACTGGCTGCCCCGGCTGCCCGAAGAATGGACCTGCGCGCCGCAGCCCGAGGTCGGGATCGCGCCCGGTCAGCGGATCAGCCTGGTGCACGCGCACGCGCGCCTGCAGGAGCTGGTGAAAAAGGCCCGCGCCGACGCGCCGCTTGCCGCCACCCCGGCGGCGCAGATCACGTCGCGCAGCTGGAGCGCCGTCGCGCAACTCGCCGAAACCGTGCTCGACGCCGTGGCGCACGACCCCGTGGCCCTGTCCTGCCTGGCCGAGGTGGAGAACGCGCACGGCCACACCGGCTGCGCCGTGAACTACCTGCAGCACGCTGCGCGCGCCATGGGGACGGGGCTCCCCGGGACATGATGCGCGGCGCCGCCGCGACTCACTCCCTGCGGCGCAGAAAGCCGTGCGGCGCCGCGGTCAGTTGCAGGCGCTGCTCGATGTCGGAATCGACCGCGAACTCGGCGTGCCCGGCGAGCCACTGGCGCACCGCCGTCTTGGGGTTGTTGCCCACGTCCCAGGGGCGGTCCGGAAAAGAGCCCGGCGGCAGGTCTTCGACAAAGGTGTCGAAGACCACGCAGTAGCTGCCGGGCGTGACCAGCGGCGCGTAGGCGTTCAGCTCGGCGAGCACGTGCGCGTGCGTGTGCAGGGAATCCAGGCACACCATGACGCGCTGCACGCCGCGGGCTCTGGCCCGGACTTGGGCGAGCACCTCGGGCGCGGTGGACGAGCCCTCGATCATGGCGATGCGGTGGGCCATGGGGTGCGCTTCGATGGCC
Source organism: Verminephrobacter aporrectodeae subsp. tuberculatae (assembly GCF_026127385.1). Lineage (NCBI taxonomy): Bacteria > Pseudomonadati > Pseudomonadota > Betaproteobacteria > Burkholderiales > Comamonadaceae > Verminephrobacter > Verminephrobacter aporrectodeae. The sequence goes on along the minus strand of NZ_QZCX01000001.1, from coordinate 568,608 downwards.
GCGCGGTTGTGCGCGCGGATGTCGATGTCCACGCCCAGCACCGTGCGCCGCGGCGCGCGCGGATCGAGCGGGGTGCCGGCTTCGGCGGCGTCGCTCAGGTCGAGCAAGGCGAGCAGCGAGGCGCTGAGCACCAGCGAGCCGCCGTGGGCAATTCCGGTCTCGACGATGAGATCGGGCCGCACGCGCCACACCAGCTCCTGCATGGCGACCATGTCCTGCGGGTACTGGATGATGGGACGCCCCAGCCAGTCGAAGTTGTACACGTACTGCCGCTGCACGGAGGCCCGCAGCCAGTCGCGCGAGAGGGCCCGGAACGCGCTGTCGCGCGCGTAGCCCGCGAGGCGCGCGCGGCGTTCCCGGGTGAATAGGGCGAGGGGGGCGAGGGGTTTCATGGCGGCGCGTCGCTGTCCAGGGCGGCAAAGAGCGGGCGCGGCTGCACGCCCCATTCGGCCTGCAAGCGCTGCACGGCGATGGGTGCGAACGACTGCCGCGGGGCGTCCTCGGGCCACTGCACCGAGCAGCCGGTGCGCTCCTGCAGCCAGGCGATCCATTGCGCGTGCGTGGTCTGGACGCCGCTGGCCACGTTGTAGACCGGGGCCCGGCCCGCGAGCGCGATGCGCGGCAGCCAGTCGAGCAGGTCGGCGATGTGCACGTAGTCCTTGGCCGAGCGCGGATCGCTGCGCAGCAGCACATGGCCCTGGCGCGCTTGGCGCAGCAGGTCGGCGACCAGGCTGTCCGGGCCGGCTTGCATGGCGGGGCCGACCACGTTCGACAGGCGCGCCACGCGCACGCCCGCGCGCGCGCTGGCGTGGCACAGCGCTTCGCCGGTGAGCTTGCTCAGGTTGTACAGGTACGAGGGGTCACCCGGCAGCACCGTCAGGGGCGCGTCCTCGTCGGTGCGCGCGGCCCCCAGGTAGACCCGCGTGGACGACAGGTAGAGCAGCGACGCGAAGCGCGCGCTGCGCAGCACCTTGGCGAGCAGCCCCACGTGCGCGTCCACGGTGTCGAACGGGCGCGTGCGGAAGTCGGCCGTGAGGCCCGCGCAATACAGCACATGGTGCAGCGGCCGGGTCCACGGCCCGGCGTCGCCGCGCGCCGGCGCCCACACGCCGTGCCCCTGGGCGCGCAGATGCGCTGCCAGGCGGCTGCCGATGTAGCCCGAAGCGCCGAACACGGTAAAGCGTGTCACCGGCGCTCCCCCACCACCCGCACGGGCTGCCCGGCGTACACGGTGTAGGCGCGCAGCTCGCCGTGCACGATGGAGCCGGCGCCGAGCACGCAGCCCCGGCGCAGCACGGCGCCGTCGAGCAGCACGCAGTTGGCGCCGACCCAGACGTCGTCTTCCAGAACGATTCCGCCCTTGCCGGGGGCGAAGCCCTGCTCGCGGATCAGGCGGTCGCGTTGGGTGCAGGCGTGGTTCACCGGCGCAAAGGTGCAGTTCGCCGCGATCGCCACATGGTCGCCGATGCAGATGCCGTTTCCGGTGTACAGCACGCAGCCCGCGTTGATGACCACGTGCGCGCCCACGATCAGGTGGCCGCTGCCGCCTGCGGGCTTGATCTTGACGAAGCTGTCGATCACCGAATGCGCGCCCACCACGATGCGGCTGCCGCGCACCGAGTCTTCAATGTCTGCCCAGGGCGAGATCTGCGCGGTGGCGTGGACGTCGAGCATTCAGAGCACCTCCAGCCGGGGCACGGCAGGAACGAAGCGCCCGCCCCAGGCGCGCACGCAGCCGAGCTGCCGGGTCAGTTCCTCGCGCAGGTTCCAGGGCAGGATCAGCACCCGCTGCGGGCGCAGGTACTCCTCGTCCACCACCACGATGCGGCTGCCGCGCACCGAGTCTGCAATGTCTGCCCAGGGCGAGATCTGCGCGGTGGCGTGGACGTCGAGCATTCAGAGCACCTCCAGCCGGGGTACGGCAGGAACGAAGCGCCCGCCCCAGGCGCGCACGCAGCCGAGCTGCCGGGTCAGTTCCTCGCGCAGGTTCCAGGGCAGGATCAGCACCCGCTGCGTGCGCTGCGTGCGCAGGTACTCCTCGTCCACCACCACGATGCGGCTGCTGCGCACCGAGTCTGCAATGTCTGCCCAGGGCGAGATCTGCGCGGTGGCGTGGACGTCGAGCATTCAGAGCACCTCCAGCCGGGGCACGGCAAGAACGAAGCGCCCGCCCCAGGCGCGCACGCAGCCGAGCTGCCGGGTCAGTTCCTCGCGCAGGTTCCAGGGCAGGATCAGCACCCGCTGCGGGCGCTGCGTGCGCAGGTACTCCTCGTCCACCACAGGGATGTGGCTGCCGGGAAGGAATTTGCCCTGCTTGGCCGGGTTGCGGTCGGCGACGTAGGGCAGCAGGTCCGGGCGCACGCCGGCAAAGTTGAGCAGCGTGTTCCCCTTGGCCGCCGCGCCATACGCGCCGACGCTGATTCCCTGCGCCCGGCAGTGCAGCAGAAAGCCGAGCAAGTCGTTCTTGATGCGCAGCGCCTGCGTCTGGAGCGCGCCGTAGAAACCGGGCGCGCACAGCCCCGCCTGGCGCTCGGTGCTGAGTTGCCGCGCCACGCGCGCGGCGCCCTGCGCGCTCGCCTGGGGGTGGTCGGCCACGTCCGCGCGCGCGGCCAGCACGCGCAGGCTGCCGCCGTGCGTGGGTAGCTCCTGCACGTCGTGCAGCGCCAGGCCGCAGGCGGCGAAGATGCGCTGCACGGCGGTGAGCGAGAGGTAGGAGTAGTGCTCGTGGTACGCCGTGTCGAACTGGCAGCCCTGCACCATGCGCAGCAGCTGCGGGAACTCGAAGCTGGCCACGCCGTGCGGCTTGAGCAGCCGGGCAGAGCCGGCGACGAAGTCGTTGATGTCGGGCACGTGCGCGAGCACGTTGTTCGCGATCACCAGGTCGGCTTGGCGTCCCGCGGCGGCCAGCTCCTGCGCCAGCGCCAGGCCAAAGAAGCGCTCCACCACCTCGACTCCCCGGGCGCGCGCCGCTGCCGCCGTGCTCGCCGTGGGCTCCACGCCGTAGCAGGGGATTCCCGCCGCCTGCACGTATTGCAGCAGGCAGCCGTCGTTGCAGGCGATTTCCACCACGCGGCTACCGGCGTGCAGACCCAGGCGCTGGTGCAGGGCGTGCACGCTGGCCTTGGCGTGCGCGCGCCAGGTGCTGGAGAAGGCGCTGAAGTAGGCGTAGTCGCCGGTGAACAGCGTCTCGCGCGCGGCCTGGTCCTGCGTCTGCACCAGCCAGCAGTTCTCGCACACCAGCAGGCGCAACGGGTACCAGGTCTGCGGCGCGTGCAGCGCGCTCGCGCTCAGGTAGGCGTTCGCCGGCGGGGCGCTTCCCAGGTCGAGAAATGGCCGGCGCAGCGGGCTGTCGCAGTGCCGGCAGGCAAGCGGGTTCACAGGCGCAGTCCTTCAAAGTCTGCGGGCAGCGCGGCCTGCCCCGCGTCGTGCTCGGACATCTGGCCCGTGGGCAGGGGCCAGACGATGGCCAGCCGGGGGTCGAGCGGATGCACACCGGCCTGCGCCGCGGGCGCATGCGCGCAGGTGTGGCAGTACAGCAGTTCGGCGTCGTCGGTCAGCGCCTGAAAGCCGTGGGCAAAGCCCGGCGGGATGAGCAGCGCGCGGCCGTTGTCGGCCGAAAGGAACTCGGCGTGCCATTGCAGAAAGCTCGACGAGCCGTGGCGCAGGTCGAGCGCCACGTCCCAGACCGCGCCGCGCAGGCAGCTCACGAGCTTCATCTCGGCGTGTGGCGGGCGCTGGTAATGCATGCCGCGCAGGCAGCCGCGCTGCGCGCTGCGGCTGTGGTTGATCTGCGCCACGGGCGCGGTCCAGCCCGCGCTGGCGAGTTCCTGCGTGCAGAACAGGCGCGTGAACGCGCCGCGATCGTCCTCCCGGGGCAGGCGCTGCACGCGAAACAGGCCCGCGAGCAGCAGCGGGGTCAGTACCAGACGGCTCATGCGGGCACCTCTTGCTCTTCCCAGGCGGTGATGTCCGCCAAGCACAGCGCGCGCGCGTCGGCGCCGCCATGCTGCGCGCGGTACCAGTGCATGCTGCGCGCGATCGCCCGGTCCAGGCCCCAGCAGGGGGCCACGCCCAGCGCCTGGCGGGAATGTGCGGTCTCCAGCGCGAGTGCGCCGGCCTCGTGCGCAGCGTCACCGCCATCCGGGGTCTCATGGCGCACGGCGCTGCCGGGGTACGCGCGGCAGGCCCGTTCGATCAGCTCCCCGACGCTGAGCGCCGTGTGCGGCAGGGGGCCGAAGTTGTACGCGCCGGCAAGAGCCGGCTGCTCCCACAGGCGCTGCGCCAGGCGCAGATAGGCCGCCAGCGGCTCGAGCACGTGCTGCCAGGGGCGGGTCGCGCGGGGCTGGCGCAGGTGCAGGGTTTGCCCCGCGCTCCAGGCGCGCACGGCGTCGGGCAGGAGCCGCTCGGGCGCCCAGTCGCCGCCGCCGATGGCGTTGCCGCAGCGGGCGCTGGCAACGGCCGTTCCCTGGCCGGCGAGAAAGGCGTCGCGGTAGCTCGCGGTCACCAGCTCGGCGGCGGCCTTGCTCGCGCTGTAGGGGTCGTGCCCGCCGAGCGCGTCGTCCTCGCGGTAGGGGTAGGCCCATTCGCGGTTGCGGTAGACCTTGTCGCTGGTGACCACCACGGCCACGCGCACACCGGCCAGGCCACGCAGCGCGTCCAGCAGGTGCACCGTGCCCATGACGTTGCGCGCAAAGGTCTGCACCGGCGCCGCGTAGCCGGCGCGCACCAGCGCCTGCGCCGCCAGGTGCAGCACCACCTCGGGCCGCGCGGCGCGCACGCGCGCGGCCAGCGCGCGCGCGTGGAGCAGGTCGCAGAAATGGCTCTCCATGCCCTGCGCGACCCGGGCCAGGGTGAACAGGTCGGGGCGGGTCGCGGGCGGCTGCGCCACGCCGCTGACCTGCGCGCCCAGGCGCTGCAACCACAGCGCCAGCCACGCGCCCTTGAAGCCGGTGTGGCCCGTGAGCAGCACGCGCTTGCCGCGCCAGAAGCCGGGGTCGGGGCGCATGCTCACCAGCATTTCCACGGCGCCCGGCCCGACTGCCACAGGTCTTCGAGCAGCCGCTTCTCGCGCGGCGTGTCCATGGGCTGCCAGAAGCCGCCGTGCTCGAAGGCGCGCAGCTCGCCGCTGGCGGCGAGTTGGGCCATGGGCTCTTGCTCCCAGCTGGTGGCGTCGTCCGCGATCTGCCCGATCACCTCGGGCTGGAGTACGAAGAAGCCGCCGTTGATCCAGCCGCCGTCGCCGCGCGGCTTTTCCTGAAACCCGACCACGGCGTCGCCCTCGCGCACCAGCGCGCCGTAGCGGCCCGGGGGCTGCACTGCGGTGACGGTGGCCCGGCGGCCGTGCGCGCGGTGAAAGGCGAACTGCGCGGCCATGTCCAGGTCGGCCACGCCGTCGCCGTAGGTAAAGCAAAACGGCTCGCCCGCCGGCAGGTACTCGCGCACCCGGCGCAGGCGCCCGCCGGTCATCGTGTGCTCGCCGGTATCCACCAGGGTCACGCGCCAGGGCTCGGCGTGGCGGTGGTGCACCTGCATGCGGTTGTTCGCCATCTCGAAGGTGACGTCGGACATGTGCAGGAAGTAGTTCGCAAAATACTCCTTGATCATGTAGCCGCGGTAGCCCAGGCAGATGATGAAATCGCTCACGCCATGCGCGGCGTAGATTTTCATGATGTGCCAGAGCATCGGTCGCCCCCCGATCTCGATCATGGGCTTGGGGCGCAGCTGGGACGCCTGCGCGATGCGGGTTCCCAGCCCCCCCGCGAGCAGTACGGCTTTCATGCGCGCAGCATAGTGCCGCGCCCCGCGCCGCCAAAGGGCGCTGTCTGCGGGAAAAACACCCCAAATGCGGCGATTGCCCCCGGGCGCAGGCCCGGTTTTCAGGCCAGCAGACTGCGCGCCACGGCCTCGCCCACGGCGATGCCATCGACCCCGGCGGACAGGATTCCGCCCGCGTAGCCGGCGCCCTCGCCAGCGGGGTACAGGCCGGCGGTGTTGCGGCTCTGCAGGACCTCATTGCGCTCCATCCGCAGCGGGGACGAGGTGCGCGTTTCCACCCCGGTGAGCACGGCGTCGTGCATGTCAAAGCCCGCGATCCTGCGGCCGAAAACGGGCAGCGCCTCGCGCAGCGCTTCGATGGCGTAGCCGGGCAGGGCGGCGTGCAGGTCGCCCGGCGTGACGCCGGGCTGGTACGAGGGCTGCACGTCCCCCAGCCGGAGCGACGGCCGGCCGGCGATGAAGTCGCCCACCAGCTGGACCGGCGCGCTGTAGTCGCTGCCGCCCAGCACGAAGGCCCGGGATTCGAGCTGGCGTTGCAGCGCGATGCCGGCGAGCGGGTGAAACGGCTGCGCCGTGCGGGCGGCGGCGGCGTCGTTGTCGATGGGGTAGTCGCGCGGGTCGATTCCCACCACCAGGCCCGCGTTCGCGTTGCGCGCGTTGCGCGAGTACTGGCTCATGCCGTTCGTCACCACGCAGCCCGGCTCGCTGGTCGCCGCCACCACCGTGCCGCCGGGGCACATGCAGAAGCTGTACACCGCACGGCCGTTGGCCGCGTGGTGCACCAGCCGGTAGTCGGCCGCGCCCAGCAGCGGGTGGCCCGCGTGGCGGCCCCAGCGCGCACGGTCGATCACATGCTGCGGATGCTCGACGCGCAGGCCGATGGAAAACGGTTTCGCCTGCATCGCGACACCGCGTGCGTACAGCATGGCGAAGCTGTCGCGCGCGCTGTGGCCCAGGGCCAGCACCACGTGCTCGGCGCGCAGCTGCGTCGTCGCGCCCGTGGCCAGGTCGTGCACCACCAGGCCGCGCAGCCGCCGGTCGCCGGCGCCTTCTTGCAGATGCACGTCGGTCACGTGCTGCTGGAAGCGGATTTCTCCGCCCAGCGCAATGATCTGCCGGCGCAGGTTCTCCACCACCTTCACCAGCTTGAAGGTGCCGATGTGCGGGTGCGCCGCGCACAGGATCTCCCGCGGGGCGCCCGCGTGCACGAACTCGGTCAGCACCTTGCGGCCCAGGTAGCGCGGGTCCTTGATCTGGCTGTAGAGCTTGCCGTCGGAGAAGGTGCCCGCGCCGCCCTCGCCGAACTGCACGTTGCTCTCGGCGTGCAGTTCGCGCCTGCGCCACAGGCCCCAGGTGTCCCGGGTCCGCTCGCGCACGGCCTTGCCGCGCTCCAGAACCAGGGGCCGAAAGCCCATCTGCGCGAGCACCAGCGCGGCGAAGATTCCGCAGGGGCCAAAACCCACCACCACCGGGCGCAAGGGAATGTCTGCCGGCGCCTGGCCCACGGGGCGCCAGGCCATGTCGGGCGTGGTCTGGATCTGCGCGTGGCCCGCGCATGCGGCCAGCAGGGCGGCCTCGCGCTGCGGCCGGGCGAGCGCGACGTCGACGCTGTAGACCCCCTGCAGGCCCGCCTTGCGCGCGTCAACGCTGCGCCGAAAGACCTGGACCTGGGCAATGTCCGCCGGGGCCAGGCCCAGCAGCTCCGCGGCAGCGGCGCGCAACGGCGCCTCGGCTGCCTCGGGGGTGTCGTCCGCCGGGAGCGGCAGCCGGATTTCTGTGATGCGGATCATGTTTCTGGGCAGGGCCCGTGTCGATCGGGCGCAGGCGTCGCGTGGGGCCGCGATGATACGGTGGCGCGGGCCGGGGCATGCCCCGGCGCGCAGCAGCGGGGGACTACGCCGGCAGAAAGCCTTCGATCGACAGGTAGCGTTCGCCCGAGTCGTAGTTGAAGCCCAGCACCCGGGCGCCTGCAGGCAGCTCGGGCAGTTTCTGGGCGATTGCCGCCAGCGTGGCACCCGAGGAAATGCCGACGAGCAGGCCCTCTTCGCGCGCGCAGCGGCGGGCGTACTCGCGCGCGGGTTCGGCGTCCATCCGGATCACGCCGTCGAGCAGGCTGGTGTCGAGGTTCTTCGGGATGAAGCCGGCGCCTATGCCCTGGATGGGGTGCGGCGCGGGCGCGCCGCCCGAGATCACCGCAGACGCCGCGGGCTCCACCGCGAACACCTTGAGCGCGGGGAATTTCGCCCTGAGCACGCGCGCGACGCCCGTCAGATGGCCCCCCGTTCCCACGCCGGTGATCAGCGCGTCAAAACCTTCGGGAAAGTCCGCCAGGATTTCCTGCGCCGTGCAGCGCACGTGGACCTCGACGTTCGCCGGGTTCTCGAACTGCTGCGCAATCCACGCGCCCGGCGTCTGCGCGCGCAGCTCCTGCGCGCGGTCGATGGCGCCCCGCATGCCCTTCTCGCGCGGCGTCAGGTCGAACTGCGCGCCGTAGGCGAGCATCAGGCGGCGGCGCTCGGTGCTCATGCTCTCGGGCATCACCAGAATCAGGCGGTAGCCCTTGACGGCCGCGACCAGCGCCAGACCGATTCCGGTGTTTCCCGAGGTCGGCTCGATGATGGTTGCGCCGGGCTTGAGCGCACCGGACTTTTCGGCGTCCTCGACCATGGACAGCGCAATGCGGTCCTTGATGGATCCGCCCGGGTTGCTGCGTTCGGACTTGATCCACACGTTTGCCGCAGGGCCGAACAGGCGGTTGATGCGCACGTGCGGCGTGTTGCCAATGGTTTGCAGGATGTCTTCGGCTTTCATGGGAACCTCCTTGGGGGTGAGAGAGAAAAGCGTGTGCCACCGGGGCACGGCGGCCATTTTGGCGCAGTCCGCAAGCCGTGGCCGGGTGCGCCGGGTGATAATCGCGCCGTGAAGCGCGCCAGACCGCCGCTGGTGCGATCTGGGAAACCAGGCACTGGAGGAACGTCCGGACTGCACAGGACGGCGTAGCAGCTAACGGCTGTCCACCGTGAGGTGAGGATCAGAGCAACAGAGACGAGTCGGGGCGGGTTTCCCGCCCCGGGTGAAACGGGCAATCTCTACGCGCAGCAATACCAAGCAGGCCAGCGCTGATGTGGTTCCGCGGAGTTGGCGGGTAGGTAGCACCGAGCCGTGGTGGCGACACCCGGCCCAGATTGATGGCGGTCACGCTGCGGGCAACCGCAGCGCACAGAATCCGGCGTATCGGCGCGCTTCACACCTTTGGCCCGCAGCGCGCCCGCGCGGATCGGGCAAAATTTTCCCCCATGCATCTCCCGAACCCCGCCCCCTTTCCGCAGAACCGTCCGCGCCGCCTGCGCCGCGACGCCTTCACCCGCAACCTGCTGCGCGAAAACGCCGTCACGCCGCACGACCTGATCTACCCCGTGTTCGTGCACGAGGGCCGGGGCCGGCGCGAGGCCGTCGCGTCCATGCCCGGCGTGGACCGCCTGAGCCTGGATCTGCTGCTGCCCGTTGCCGAGGACTGCGTGCGCCTGGGCATTCCGGTGCTGGCGCTGTTTCCCGCCATCGACCCGGCGTGCAAGACCCCCGACGGCAGCGAGGCGCAAAACCCCGATGGCCTGATTCCGCGCGCGCTGCGTGTGCTGAAGAAGGAATTCCCCGACCTCGGCGTGATGAGCGACGTGGCGCTCGACCCCTACACGAGCCACGGCCAGGACGGCCTGCTCGACGCGAGCGGCTACATCGTGAACGACGACACGGTGGTGTGCCTGATCGGCCAGGCCCTCGCGCACGCCGAGGCGGGCGCAGACATCGTCGCGCCGAGCGACATGATGGACGGGCGCATTGGCGCCATCCGCAAGGCGCTCGAAGAGCGGGGCCACATCCACACCCGCATCATGGCCTACAGCGCCAAGTACGCCAGCGCCTTCTACGGGCCGTTTCGTGACGCCGTGGGAACGCGCGGCGCCCTGGGAGGGGCGGACAAGAATGCCTACCAGATGGACCCCGGCAACGGCGACGAGGCCCTGCGCGAGGTCGCCAGCGACATCGCCGAAGGCGCTGACATGGTGCTCATCAAGCCCGGCATGCCGTACCTGGACATCGTGCGCCGCGTAAAGGACGCGTTCCGCCTGCCCACCTTCGCCTACCAGGTGAGCGGCGAGTACGCCATGATCAAAGCGGCCGCAGCGAATGGCTGGCTCGAGCACGACGCCGTGGTGCTCGAGAGCCTGCTGGCCTTCAAGCGCGCGGGCGCCGACGGTGTGCTGACCTACTTTGCCCGCGACGCCGCCCGGTTGCTCGGGAAATAGGCGCCGCCTGCGGGGGCGTCCAGGCCCTGCGCCGTAGCGTCAGAACCAGAAGCCGTCCGCCGCATCCGGCGCCTGCCCCACGAGGGACAAGGGCATCTGCGCTGCGGCGCCGGGCGCGGTGATGACGCCGTTGGCCTGGCCGTCGGCGTCGAACGGCCCGCCATCGCTGATCTCGTAGTCCAGCCGCAGCTGCCCGCCTTCCAGCGCCATCTTGCCGCCGTAAGGGCTGCTCGCCAGGTTGACCCAGGTGCCGGTGCCGTCCTTCGCCCAGTAGCCGTTGACGCCCAGCGCCGGGTCCACGTACAGGCTGAACTTCTCGCTGCTGCTGCCTGTGAGCTGTGGCCAGTGGCCACTGTCCAGTGTGGCCTCGGAGCTGAGCAGCCCAAGGGGCATCTCCATCCCCTGGGGCAGTTGGGCGGGAGCGTCTTCTTGCTCCAGGCGGGTGATGCGCGCATCGCTGTCCGGGTCCAGCTTGCCGTCCTGGCTGCCGGCCACCAGGGTCACGGGGGTGCTGGCCGCGTCTTCGGGCTGGCTGGCTTCGCTGGGGCTGAGCACGACGCGGGTCGATGCCACCGCCGCCTGCGCGCTGTCCTGGATGCCGTCGCCGTTGCCGTCGCCGGCTACGGCGGCTGCGCCAGCGGGGTCGGCGATGCCGGGGGTCTGGTCCTCGACGCTGCCGGGAATGCTGTCGCTGTCCTTGTCCGTCAGGCCTGTCGGGGCAGGAGTGTGGTTGTCCACCGACATGGCCCGGAAACTGGTCGCGTCGTTGCCGGCAGCGTCCTGCACCCCATGGCCGGATTCGGGCTTGGCGTAGCTGACGCTCAGCACCTCGTCGCTGGCCACGGCGCGGTCCAGCGTCAGCGTGACGGTCTTGGCCGCTGCGTTGGGCACGGCGCTGTTCACGGGAATCGCCGTGTCTGTGGCGCTACGCACCGTAAAGCCTGCGCTGCCCGTGAGCGCTGTCCCGTCCAGGCTATTGGCTTCGGTGTAGCGGACCACCAGCTGGTCGCCGGTGACCGTGGCGCTGTCGAACACCGGGGGCGTGGTGTCGATGTCGTAGCGGACGCCGGTGGAGGCCTGTCCTTCGCCCGCGTTGCCCGCCAGATCGTTCACGCCGGCCAGGTTCACTTGAAAGCTATTGTTCGACGATGTGACTTCGGAAGTCGGGGCGCTCAGGGTCGCGGTCCAGACGCGGCCGTCGCCGGTGGACGCCAGCTGCGACAGCGTGCCATCGTGCATGCCATGGACCATCAGCACGTCGTCGAGGCCAAAGTCCGTCACCGCTTCGGAGAAGGTGAAGGTGACCAGGGCGGTTTCGCCGTGTTTGAGAACGGTGTCGGTCTCGCCCGCGCCGTAGTGGACGTGGGTGCTCTCCAGCGTGGGCCGGATGGGGTCTACGCTGTAGCTCAGGCCCGTGGCCACCGTGCCCTGGCCCGTGTTGCCCACGTGGGTGTGGACGCCAGCGAGGTTCACGCTGATCGGGTTGTTCGTTGATGCAGCGCCGGTGTCGGGGGCATCGAGCACCACCTCCCAGGTGTCGCTGCTGCCGTCGGCCGCGGGGTGCGAGGCGAGCACTTGGCGCACGCTGCCGCTGCCGGGGGCCAGGACCACGTCGGCGGCGTCGAAGTCCTTGACCGCTGCGCTGAATTGGATGGTGACGTGGGCGCTCTGGCCAATGCCCAGCTGCGTGTCGTCGATGCTGTGGCCGGTCGTGGCCAACGTGGGCCGCACGGTGTTCACGGTGTAGCTGTTGCTGTTGACGGGGATGTCCTTGTCCTTGATGTCCGCTCCCCGGTTGCCGTGCAGGTCGCGCACCTCGTTCATATGCACGGAGATCACGCATTCCTCGGTGCTTGCCGTGTCGGGAGTGGGTGTGAATGGGGCGGTCCAGGTGATACCGCCGTCGGCGGTGACCAGACTGCCCAGCGTGCCATGGGCTTTGGAGAGGTCGATGGCTGGCTGGAAGTTGCCGACTTTCTCGGTGAAAACAAAGGTGACGGTGGCGGTTTCGCCGGCGGTGAGGTGTTCGTCGTTGATCGTGATGTCGCGATGCTTGGGTCGGAGGGTGTCTACGGTAAACATCTTTTCGGAAGAGTAGATCCCTGTGCCTGGCGTGCCGTTGGGCTCTACCACATTGGCAAGATCCAGGGTGATGAGACCACCGGTGGTTTCCACGCCCTCGTCCGCCTCCAGGGTGGCCTGGAAGTGTTTGGCATCCTCGATGTTCCTGGTCATTTCTTTGGCGAGCCAGTGGGTACCGTTCGGTATGGTCTTGCATTCAAATTGGCTGACACTCACTCGCAGCGGCCAGTCGTCGAACTCGAAATGCACCTGGATCGTTCGGGAATCCAAGGACAGAAGGTATCCCTTGTCCTCGGAGGGGTGTGACCCGGCCCAAATTTTGACGTGAGTAATAGCCATGGTGTTTCTCCTTCAGGTCAAAACCAGAGGCCGCCCGCCGCATCCGGCGCCTGCCCCACGAGGGACAAGGGCATCTGCACTGCGGCGCCGGGCGCGGTGATGACGCCGTCGGCCTTCCAGCGTCATCTTGCCGCCGTAAGGCGCGCGGATCAGGTTGACCCAGGTGCCGGTGCTGTCCTTGGCCCAGTAGCCGTTGACGTCCAGCGCGCGGGTCGATGCTGCCGCCGCCTGCGCGCTGTCCTGGACGCCGTTGCCGTTGCTGGTCACGGCGCGGCCCAGCGTCAGCGTGACGGTCTTGTCCGCTGCGCTGAGCACGGCGCTGTTTACGCGAATCGCCGTGCCTGCGGTGCTCCTGACCGTAAAGCCTGCGCTGTCCGCGAGCGCTGCCCCGTCCAGGCCATTGGCTTCGGTGTAGTGGCCCACCAGTTGGTCGCCGGTGACCGTGGTGCTGTCGAACACCGGGTTGCAGTCGGAGAGGCCGAAACGCGGCTCCCATGGCCCTTGGTCGAAATCGAAATGCACCCGGGTCGTTCGGGAATCCGCGGACAGAAGGCATCCATCGCCCCCGCAAGAGTACGGCTCGGCCCAAATGGTGACGGAAGCAACAGCAGCCACGGTGTTTCTCCTTCAGGTCAAAACCAGAGGCCGCCCGTCGCTATCCGGCGCCTGCTCCACGAGGGACAAGGGCATTTGCGCTGCGGCTCCGGGGGCGATGATGAGGCCATTGACCCGGCTGTCGGCGTCGAATTGTCACGCGATCGGTGATCTCGAAGTCCCGCCGCCGCCGCCCGCCTTCGCTGGCCACCTTGCCGCCGGAAGGCGCGCGGATCAGCTCGACCCGGATGCCGGTGCTGTCCCTGGCCCAGTAGCCGTTGACGCCCAGCGCCGGGTCCGGGGATACGGGCTGAACGCGGCAGGCTGACTGAGGTGCTGGTGCGTGGCTGTTGGGCAGCGGTGCAATGCGCACCTGCTGCGCGCGCTGACCTTCTTGGCCCAGCGCATCGAGGCTGCGAACGCGCGCAGGGAATCACTGCGGTGCAGCCACGATGAGAAATCACAAAGAAATCACAAGAGCCCCTGGCGATCCGCTTCATACCAAACGAAGGGAGATTTCTCCTTCAAATAGACGGCAGGCAGAGAATGCTCAAGATAGTCCTGATACCGGCGCGTGCGCAGATCACGGCACAGCGGATCGTCCAGACCAAGTCGTTTGATGGTTTCCTTCACCCGGCGCATCTGCGGGGCGTCCAGATCCGGGTTCGGGTAGATATGCCCGGTAGAAAGCTCCAGGAAAAACAGATCCGGTGCCATGGAGAAAGGGTCGAGCACGTCGCTGTATTCGCGTTTGCGGCTGTTCATGTGCGAACACGCCAGCCTATAGTTGCTCCACTCATAAGCCAGCCCGGGATGAGTCGATTTGGCGAGGAAGTGATCGACGCTCCCCCCCGCCCACCACGCGTTCTAAAAAGATGCCAAGGTATGCACACACCCCGCCGTAGGCTTGGTGCAGGTCGGTCAGACAGGCGCGCCAATAGGGCTCGATGTCCGCTTTCGGCGGCAAGGGTTTATTTGGCGAAAAATCCTTTTGGACAAGATGCGCCAAACCTTTGCGACGGACCATTGCGTCGAATGTTGGCGGTTCGGGCTGAGCCGCCACGGGAATCATGGCAACCATCCCTGCTTTTCGCCAATATGGCGCCAGCGAGTCCAGAATGGATCGGTTTCTCCCAGCAGCTTGCGCAGCTGTGCGTCCAGTGCTTTGGCACGGGTGGGGTCAGTCACTCTTCCCGAAAGTATCTCCGCCGCTTGTTGCAACGCTTTTTCTGATTCCAGGGACCGTGCGCTGCCAAGATCAAAAGCCTCGCTCGTCAGCCAGCGGGAAACTTCGCCCAAGCGCTCAAAGGGGCGTTTCTTGAGCTCGACGATGGGGTGGCTTGTTCCATCGGTGCGGACCAAGTCGAAGTCGAACCAAGCGTCCTGTGCATCGTCAAAGTGGGGTTCGGCAGATGTCATGATCAACGGCGAATGCGTGACGGCAAGGACCTGCACCTGTGCAGCCCAACGCAAGGACTCGACCACATTCAACAGCGCCGGGATGATGCGGCGTTGCCATTTCGGATGCAGGTGAGATTCCACTTCGTCAATCAGGAACACTATTTGGTTGGTGGGAATTTCGGACAGCAGCTTGGCCGCCTGCTGGTGTTCCTCCCAGCACCACACCAAGAAATAGGCCAGGGCGACAATGCGACGCATGCCCGAAGAGGCATGCACCATGGGCACACCGGTTTCATAGGGCAGATCGATGGTCGGCATGTCGCGCACATCATCCAGGCTGATCCGGGTGAGCGCACCGGGGGTGAGCTTTTCTTCAGGAGAAGGAGAAAGAGCGTCCAGCACGGCGCGCAAATGCTCGAAAGTGGCGCCGTTCTCTTTTTGCCAACTGGCCCAGTCGCGTATCAGCCCATTGCATAGCCAATTGCCCTCGGAGCCCGGCAAACCATCCCAGACCTCGGAGGGGCCAAATACATAGGCAGAGGGGCGATTCTGGATATCTATGCCGCCTTGGCTGCGCCAATAATTGCGGGCGGGATCCCACACGGCAAAGCCACCGTCAGCCATTGCGTAAAGTACCAGGCCGGGGTTGGCCGGCCGACCCGACCGACCCGTCCATGCCTGATCGGGCCGCTCATAGTGACTGGCGTATTTGACCGGCTTGGATTTTCCCGTGAAGGAAAAATCAATTTTGGCCGCTCCCTCGGTGCGGGGCAGCGCTTTCTTTCCCGTGGTGAGTTTGGGATTGACCTCGGCGGGCCATTTCCGCGTCATGGACCACCACGCAATATCCAGCAAGAAGCTCTTGCCCAGGCCATTGTCGCCCGTGATCAAATTCATCCGTTTGCCGAATTGGATTTCGGCGTCAACGGGGCCAACGTTTTCCAACCGGAGGTGTTTGAGCATGGCCAAGCTCCTTTTTCCTGCAAGAGCCGCGGGCTTTTTCGCCAAGCTCGAAAGATGATCATCGATGCAGTCGTCTGACTGAGCGCCGTACTGTAGCCCATTTCATCGGGCACAAGCCTGGCGCCCGAAGCGCGAGAGATTTAGCGCCGCATGCCGGCAAACGCCGCGAACTCCCAGCGGCGCATGGCCAGCAGCAGGGTATGGCCCCCGCGGTCCTGCTCGGGCAGTTTCTGGTCGGCCAGGTGCTGCTGCGCAAAGTCCTGCGCCACGCGCTGCATGCGTTCCATGAAGGCCGGCGCCCGGCCGTGGCTGATGCTGCCGTGCACCAGCAGCACCCCTTCGCCCGGGCCGTCGAAGCCGCCGGCAAAGTAGTCGAGCAGCGCGTGCTCGCGAAAGTAGTTCATCACCGGCCCGTGGGGGCGCCAGCGGAAGGTCTTGGCCAGTTTCAGGCGGTAGCGGTTCAGGGGCCGCAGCGCGATGATGCCGATGCGGTCGAGCTGCGCGAGGTATTTCACGCCCTCGGCCTCGGTCAGGCGGTAGTTCGTGGTGATCTGCTCCAGCGTCCACTGGCTGAGCACGCAGATCGCCATGAGCAGCAGCTTCTTGTCGCCCACCACGGCCCTTTCCTGCTCCTGGCTCAGTTCCTTGAGCAGCGGCTGGCTCTCGGCCACGCGGCGCGCCAGATCGGAAAAGTCCAGCGCCAGCGCGTGGCAGATTGCGTCAACGCGCGAGAGCGGCATGTCGCCCTTGGCGAGCATGCGTTTGACGCTGGATTCGGCCATTCCCAGGGCCTGCGCCAGGTCGGCGTAGGTCATTTGCGCGCTCTTGAGTTCTTTTTTGAGTGCGGCAACGAGGTCGGCGGTGCTGCTCATGGGTATCGATTATCGGTACCCGGGGTGGCTTGCTGCGCCGTTTGCGCGACTTTTCGCCGTGCCGAAGGGGCTGTGCCGGGCACACTGTGTGGCGTCGAGCAACCCCCTGATGCGAGCGCAAAATGACCCTCCCCGCCTTCCCCCTGCCCCCCGAATCCACCCGGCCCTGTCGCGCGCCGAAGCCGGCCTGCTGCTGGGCCTGGTGGCGCTGCTGGCGTTGGCGCTGTTCGGGCCCGCGCTGCCTGCGAGCGCGCACCAGCATGACTTTGCCGACCAGCGCACGCTCTGGGGAATTCCCTGCGCGCTGGACGTGCTGAGCAATCTGCCGTTTGCCATCGCCGGCTTGTGCGGTTTGGTGGCGTTGCGCCGCGGGGCGCCGGGGATTCCCGATGGCGCCTCGCGCGCATCCGCCGGGCTGTTCTTCGTGGGCCTGCTGTGCACGGCCGTGGGCTCGGCGGTGTACCACTGGCAGCCGCAGGACGCGGGCCTGCTGTGGGACCGGCTGGGCATGGCGCTGCCTTTTGCGGGCGTGCTGGGCTTGGCCGCGGCCAGCCGCGTGAGCACGCGCGCGGGCTGGGCCACGGTCGCCGCGCTGCTGCTCGCGGGGCCGCTCGCCGTGCTGTGCTGGGCGTACGGCGGCAACCTGCTGCCCTGGGCTGTGGTGCAGTTTGGCGGCCTGTTGGTGGTGCTGGCTCTGGCTCCTCTGCCGCGCCGCGCGGGCGCCCTGGCGCCGCATCTGGGGGCGGTGATTGCGTTGTACGCCGTGGCCAAGCTCTTCGAGATGGCGGACCATGCGGTGTTCGAAGCCAGCGCGCAGTGGGTCTCGGGTCACAGCCTCAAGCATGTGCTGGCGGCGGGCGCGGCCTGGCCGGTGCTCGCCGCATTCGCGGCTGCGCACAATGGCGCGTGCGGTGCGGCGCCGCACGCACGGCACGCTTTTGACGCAGACGAGGAGAAACGCATGCACCGTCCCGAAGAAACCCCCTCAGCCAGCGCCGCGCAGACGCATGCGCGCGCGAACCAGTTCCTCCTGCTGCGCCAGCGGCGTTTTGCGCCGTTCTTCTGGACGCAGTTCTCGGGCGCCGTGAACGACAACCTGCTGAAGTTTGCCTTCACGGTGATGGTGACTTACCAGCTCAGCGTGTCCTGGCTGCCGCCGGCGATGGCGGGGCTGGTGATCGGCGCGCTGTTCATCCTGCCGTTCCTGCTGTTTTCCGCGACCTCGGGCCAGCTCGCGGACAAGTACGAGAAGGCCCGCATGATCCGCTTCGTGAAGAACCTGGAGATCGCCATCATGCTGGTGGCGGTGGGCGGGTTCGTGGCGGGCCATGTGCCGGCGCTGCTGCTGTGCACCTTTCTGATGGGGCTGCATTCCACGCTGTTCGGTCCGGTGAAGTATGCCTACCTGCCCCAGGTGCTCGGCGAGCGCGAGCTCACGGGGGGCAATGGCATGGTCGAGATGGGCACCTTTGCGGCCATCTTGCTGGGCAACCTGGCCGGGGGTCTGCTGGTGGCCTTGCCCGGCATGGGACACACCGCGGTGGCCGTGGCCTGCGTGGCCGCTGCGCTGCTCGGGCGCGCCGTGGCGCAGTTCATCCCCCCGGCGCCCGCGACCGACCCGGGGCTGGCGATCAACTGGAATCCGTTCTCGGAGACTTGGCGCAACCTCCGGCTCGCGCACCAGAGCGTCGTGGTCTTTCGCTCGCTGCTCGGAATCAGCTGGATGTGGTTCTTTGGCGCGGTGTTCCTGAGCCAATTCCCGAGCCTGTCCAAGGAGGTGCTGCACGGCAACGAGCAGGTCGCCTCGCTGCTGTTGCTGGTGTTCTCGGTCGGAATCGGCACCGGCTCGCTGCTGTGCGAGCGGCTCTCGCGCCGGCATGTGGAGATCGGCCTGGTGCCGCTGGGCGCGATCGGCATGAGCGTTTTCGCCATCGATCTGTACTTTGCCCTGGCGCAGCTGCCGCACGCAGAGATCATGGGGCTGGGCGCGTTCCTGGCCCAGGGCGCGCACTGGCGCGTGCTGCTCGACCTGGCGCTGCTGAGCCTGTTCGCCGGCCTGTACAGCGTTCCCATGTACGCGCTCATACAGATGCGCAGCCTGCCCACGCACCGCGCACGCATCATTGCCGCGAACAACATCCTGAACGCGCTGTTCATGATTGCCAGCTCGCTGATTGCCGGCGCGCTGCTCGGTGCGGGCTGCACGGTGCCGCAGATCTTCCTGTTCACCGGCGTCGCGAATGCGCTCGTGGCGTGCTGCATCTTCATGCTCGTTCCCGAATACCTGCTGCGCTTCGTGGCCTGGGTGCTGTCGCACTGTGTGTACCGCTTTCGGGTGCGCGGCGAGGAGAACCTGCCGACCACCGGCGCCGCCATCCTGGTCTGCAACCATGTGAGCTATGTGGACGCCGTGCTGCTCATGGCGGCCAGCCCCCGGCCAATCTGCTTTCTGATGGACCACCGCATCTTCCGCGTGCCGGTGCTCGGCGCGCTGTTTCGTCTGGCGAAGGCGATTCCCGTTGCTTCCCAAAAGGAAGACCCTGTTACTTACGAGGCCGCGTTCGAGCGCGCCGCGCAGGTGCTGCGCGCGGGCGATCTGCTTGCCATCTTCCCCGAAGGCGGAATCACGCACGACGGGCGCTTGCAGGAGTTCAAGGGCGGGATCATGAAAATCCTGGAACGCGCCCGGGCCGACGGGGTGCAGGCCCCCGTGATTCCCATGGCGTTGAGCAATTTGTGGGGCTCGTATTTCAGCCGCATCGAGCGTGGCCGGGCGATGGTGCGGCCCCTGCGCCGGGGTCTGCACAGCCGCGTGGGCCTGAACGTCGGGCGGCCGCTGGCGCCGCACGCGGTGTGGCCCGAGTCGCTGCGCGCGCAGGTGGCCGAACTGCTCGCGGCATGAACGTTTTCGCGGGAGGGTGGGCTTCTTGCGGACCTTGTGCTTCGGCGTGTGTAGCCGATGTTTACGGGTTTTACGCTGATCCCCTGCATTGGTTGCGCAGGCCCAGGCCAAGGGGTGGACCGACCGACCGGCTGGCTTGCCGGGCATAACTTGGCGCGCCAAGTGGGTATGCGGTTGCTTTTCGGGGAGGGCGCGGGCATAGTGAACCTGTGTCTGCGTCAACAGATGCATCCGGGTTCGCCGGGCCGCTCCTTCTTCGGGATACGGGGCGGCGTTTTTTCCACCGAGAGCTACAGGAGTCTTTTCATGAATTTGACGATCAGTGGTCACCACCTCGAAGTCACTCCCGCCCTGCGCAGTTACGTCACCACCAAGCTCGATCGGATCGCCCGCCATTTCGACCAAGTCGTCGATGTGAAGGTGTTGCTGACGATCGAAAAGCAAAAGGAAAAGGAAAAGAGACAGAGAGCGGAATGCAATATCCACGTCAAAGGCAGTGATTTGTTTGCCGAAAGTTCCCACGCCGATCTGTACGCGGCGGTCGATGAGCTGGTCGACAAGATGGACCGTCAAGTGGTGCGCCACAAGGATCGTTTGCAAAACCACCACCACGAGGCTGCGAAGCGCGAACTGCACGTTTGATGCCCGCCCGCCCCGGTACAGCGCCGCCCCTGCCGGGCGGTTTTTTTATTGCATCGCACGGTCGGGGCGGGCGCGCAGGTGTGCATAATTGTTTCCCCTGACCATGAACCGACTCGCCTCCATCCTCCCCTCCGCCCAAGTGCTCGTGAGCGTGGACGCCACCAGCAAGAAACGGGCTTTTGAAGAAGCGGGTCTGCTGTTCGAGGACCAGCACGGCCTCGCGCGGGCGCTGATCACCGACAGCCTGTTTGCGCGCGAGCGCCTGGGCTCCACCGGTCTGGGCCATGGCGTGGCCATCCCGCACGGCCGCATCAAGGGCCTGAAGGCGCCCATGGCGGCGGTGTTCCGGCTGCTCAAGCCCATCGGTTTCGACGCGCCGGACGAGTTGCCGGTCGGGCTGCTGATCTTTCTGCTGGTCCCCGAGGCGGCCACGCAGAAACACCTGGAAATCCTTTCCGAGATTGCCGAGCTGCTCAGCGATTCGGCCCTGCGCGAAAAGCTCAAGGCCTGCACCGATGCTGCCGAATTGCATGGCATGATCGCCGGCTGGCAGTCCGCGCAGGCGCACTGAAAACAAACCTCAACGGGCAACCCGCGCCGCCCATTTCTTCGCCAACCCGCCGTGAAGCCCAATGTCGTCAGCGCTGACGTGCTCTTCGAGGAGTTCCGCAACCTCCTGAAGTGGGAGTGGGTCGCGGGCCTGGGGGCTTCCGAGCGCCGGTTCGACGAAGTCGCCGTGCGCTTGGCGCGCTCCGGGGCCGATCTGGTCGGCTACCTGAACTACATCCACCCCTACCGCGTACAGATTCTCGGCGAGCGGGAGATCGCCTACCTGAGCAGCGCCTCGGCCGAGGACTGCAAGCGCCGCACCGCCCGCATCGTGACTCTGGAGCCGCCGGTGCTGATTCTGGCCGACGGCCAGATGGCGCCGGATGCCCTGGTCTCAATGTGCGAGCGGGCGCAGATTCCGATGTTCGCGACGCGCGAGTCACCGGCCTTTGTCATCGACGTGCTGCGCGCTTACCTGTCCAAGCATTTTGCCGATCGCACCACCATGCACGGCGTGTTCATGGACATCCTGGGGCTGGGCGTGCTGATCACCGGCGAGTCGGGCCTGGGCAAGAGCGAACTCGGGCTCGAGCTCATCTCCCGGGGCAACGGTCTGGTCGCCGACGACGCGGTGGACCTGTTTCGCATCAACCAGACGACCATCGAGGGCAAGTGCCCGGATCTGCTGCAGAACCTGCTGGAAGTGCGCGGCATCGGCCTGCTCGACATCCGCGCCATCTTTGGCGAGACCGCGGTGCGCCGCAAGATGCGCCTGAAGCTCATCGTGCATCTGGTGCGCAAGGAAACGCTCGAGCGCGACTACGAGCGCCTGCCCTACGAGCCGCTCACGCAGGACGTGCTCGGCGTCGCCGTCCTCAAGGTCGTGATCCAGGTGGTCGCCGGGCGCAATATCGCGGTGCTGGTCGAGGCGGCCGTGCGCAACACCATCTTGCAACTGCGCGGAATCGATACCTACCAGGAGTTCGTCGAGCGCCACCGCCGCGCCATGGAGCGCGATGGCGGGCATTGAGCGAGTGGGTCCGCCCCCCCGTCAACCGGCTCTTGCCTTTTGTGCGCAGTGGGCGCACAGGCCATACAGGGCCATCGTGTGCTCCTGCACCACCCAGCCCTTGGCCTGGGCCACGGTCTGCTGGCGCTCTTCGATTTCGGGGTCGAAGAACTCCTCCAGCTTGCCGCAGGCCGTGCAGACGAAATGGTCGTGGTGCTGGCCCTCGTTGAGTTCGTAGATCGCCTTGCCGCTCTCGAAGTTGCTGCGGGTCAGGATTCCCGCCTGCTCGAATTGCGTCAGCACCCGGTACACCGTGGCCAAGCCAATGTCCGTGTGCTCTTCGAGCAGCACGCGAAACACGTCTTCCGCCGTCATGTGGCGCTGGGTGCCTTTTTGGAAGATTTCCAGAATCTTCAGGCGGGGTAGCGTGGCCTTGAGCCCGGTGTTTTTGAGTTCGTCGACATTGGTCATGGCATGCTCTTTCGGGTGTGCTGGCCTGCGCCCGGGATTTCCCGGGGTCTCTGGGAGCTACCGCTACAATCGGGCGATCATATCCCCAGCCCCGGTTTTCGGCTCTCTCTCTCCCATCACACCATGCTCGTGAAAGTCCATTGCAGCGCCCGCGCGGGCCGGGTCTGGCTGGTCGGCGCCGCCCTGACTGCCACCCTGGCCGGGTGCGGCAGTCCGGATGGCGCCAGCAGCCGCATTGCCCGCATCGTGATGCCGTACAAGGTGGACGTGGTGCAGGGCAATTTCGTCTCGCGCGAGCAGGTCGAGGCCCTGCAGCCCGGAATGGGCCGCCAGCAGGTGCGCGAAATCCTGGGCACGCCGCTGGTCACGAGCCTGTTCCACGCCGACCGCTGGGAATACGTGTTCACGCTCAAGCGTCCGGGCGAAGACATGCAGACCCGCAAGCTCACCGTGTTTTTCAAGGGCGACGTGCTCGAGCGTTCCGAGGGCGATGCAATGCCCTCCGAGACCGAGTTCGTGGCCACGCTGGGCGCACGCGATGCCCAGGGCCAGGTGCCTGCTCTGGAGGCGACCCCCGAGCAGTTGGCGCGCTACCCCGCCGCGCCCCGGCAGCCGGCCTCGGACGCGCAGCCCGCCGCAGCCCCATCACCCGGCACCTACCCGCCACTGGAAGCGCCCGTGCGCTGACGCCGGCAGCTGCGCAGCGCAACCGGACAGGAGCCTTCCCATGACAGACACCTCTTCGCCTGCCGCCGCGAGCGCCTGCCGGGTGGCGGTTGCGGGCGCTTCGGGCCGCATGGGGCGCATGCTCATCGAGGCCGTTCGCGCGAGTGACGACTGCGTGCTCACCGGCGCACTGGACATCGCCGCCGACGGCCTCGACGCCACGGCCTTTCTGGGCCATGCGAGCGGCGTGCCCATCACCGCCGACATTGCTGCGGGCCTGGAAAATGCCGACGTGCTGATCGACTTCACGCGCCCCGCAGGCACGCTGGCGCATCTGGCGCTGTGCAGCCAGATGGGTGTGAAAGCCGTCATCGGCACCACGGGTTTTACGGACGCGCAGAAGGTCGAGATTGCCGCGTGCGCGAAACGCACGGCCATCGTCATGGCGCCGAATATGAGCGTGGGCATGAACGTCACGCTCCGGCTGCTGCAACTCGCAGCCCAGGCCATGGCCACGGGCTACGACGTCGAGATCATCGAGACGCACCATCGGTACAAGGTGGACGCCCCCTCGGGCACCGCGCTCGCGATGGGCGAGCTCATCGCCCAGGCCATGGGGCGCAACCTCAGGGAATGCGCCGTGCACGCCCGCGCGGGCGCCACGGGCGAGCGCGATGCGTCGAGCATCGGGTTTGCGTCCATCCGTGGCGGCGACATCGTGGGCGACCATACGGTGCTGTTTGCCGGCATGGGCGAGCGCATCGAGATCACGCACCGGGCGGCCAGCCGGACCACCTACGCGCAGGGCAGTCTGCGGGCCGTGCGTTTCCTGGTTGAAGGGCGGACCACGGGCTTGTTCGACATGTTCGACGTGCTGGGTCTGAACTGAACGGGCGCGCGGCGGGGCGGGCGACGATCCGCAATGTCCTCCCTGCTCTGCGTTTCGTTGCCGCGCGCGGGGTCGAACAGCGCAACCCCCCGGCGCATGGGCCTGTCCCGGTCGTTGTTTGCGTCGCTGTCCGGCGCTGCATGCCGGTCGGACAGGGCTCTTGACGGCGGCGATCCTGTCAACGCACAGTGCTGCCCGGCACCCGTTTTTCTCCATCCACCAATATTCACTTTGCCATGTCAGATTTCGTCAACCCACTGCCCCATCCCTCCACCGCAGCAGCCGCCGCCCCGGTCCCTGGACCCGCGCATTTTCCCAGCCTCGAAAACCGCACCGTTTTCGTCACCGGGGGCGGCAGCGGAATCGGGGCCGCCATCGTTTCGGCGTTTGCCAGCCAGGGCGCCCGGGTCGCTTTCGTGGATATCGCGCGGGAATCGGGTGAGCGCCTGGCGCAGCAGTTGGCCGACGCCGGGCACCCCCATCCCTGGTGGCGCGTCTGCGACGTGCGCGACGTGGTCGCGTTGCAGACGGCCATCGGCGACGCGGCGCTCGCGCTGGGCGACTTCGCGGTGCTGGTGAACAATGTTGCGAACGACGATCGCCATACCCTGGAGACCGTGACGCCGGCCTACTACGACGAGCGCATGGCGATCAACGAACGCCCGGCGTTCTTTGCGATCCAGGCGGTCGTTCCCGGAATGCGCCGACTCGGTGCGGGCGCGGTGATCAACCTGGGCTCCACGGGCTGGCAGGCCAAGGGCGCGGGCTTTCCCTGCTACGCCATCGCCAAGTCGTCGGTGAACGGGCTCACGCGCGGGCTGGCGAAGACCCTGGGCCGGGACCGCATCCGCATCAACACGGTGTCGCCCGGCTGGGTCATGACCGAGCGGCAGATCCGGCTGTGGCTCGACGCCGAGGGCGAGCGCGAGATCGAGCGCAACCAATGCCTGCCCGACAGGCTGCAACCGCACGACATCGCGCGCATGGTGCTGTTCCTCGCCTCGGACGACGCTGCCATGTGCACGGCGCAGGAGTTCAAGGTCGACGCAGGCTGGGCATAGGACCGCCCCTATATGATGGCGCGCCTATGGTCCCCGCAACCGCAGAAGCAGAACAGGCGCTCGAAATCCTCCACCTCGAAGATTCGCCGGCGGACCATGAACTCGCGGCCCGGACGCTGCGGCGATCGGGGCTCGCCTGCCACGTCCGGCAGGTGGACCGGCTCGGTGAATTCCAGCGACTGACCGACTCCGGGCGCTTCGACATCATCCTGGCCGATTACCGCCTGCCCGGGTTCACCGCGCTCGATGCCTGGGCGCACGTGGCGTGCAAGCCGCAGCATCCCCCGTTCATCCTGTTGTCCGGCGCCATCGGCGAGGCCGCGGCCGTGGACGCCATGCGCCTGGGCGTCGCGGACTATCTGCTCAAAGACGACATGCAGCGCCTGCCGCACGTCATCGCGCAGGCGCTGCAGGTGCACGAGGCGCGGCGCGCGCGCGAACTGGCGCTCGCGGAACTCGCGGCGTCGCAGCGCCGGCTGGCAGAATTCGCGGAGCACCTGCAAACCTCGATCGAGCAGGAACGCGCCGCCATCGCGCGCGAGATCCACGATGACATCGGGGGCGCGCTCACGGCCGTGCGTTTCGACGTGGCCTGGATCGGGCGCCACAGCACGGACCCGGCGCTGCAAGAGCATGCGCTGTCGGCGGCAGACATGCTGCAGCACGCGATCGAAGCCAGCCAGCGCATCATGATGAATCTGCGCCCCCCGGTTCTCGAGCAGGGACTGGTGGCCGCAGTCCAATGGCTCGCAGCCGGTTTCGAACGCCGCAGCGGCGTTCCCGCACGCGTACAAAGCAGCAGCGACACGATGCACGCTGCGCCCGGAATCCAGCTCGTCGCGTACCGCACGGCGCAGGAGGCGTTGACGAATATTGCCAAACACGCGAACCCGGCCCGGGTGGACATCGAACTCTCCGACCGGGAGGGGGTGTTGACGCTGGAGGTGGCGGACGATGGCTGCGGAATCGATCCCCGGATGCTCGACAAGCCCAAGGCCTTCGGACTCAAGGGACTGCACGAGCGCGCGCGCACCGTGGGCGGCTGGTTGGACATCAGCAGCCGGCCGGGCCAGGGCACCTCGGTGATCCTGTCCATCCCGCTGACAGCGTCCCCGGCCTCGACCGACCCGGGAGACGCGCCGTGATTCATGTGCTCTTGTGCGACGACCATGCCGTGGTGCGCCGCGGGATACGCGACACCCTGGCCGAGGCGCCCGACATCCAGGTCAGCGGCGAAGCGGGGGGTTACTGCGAACTGCGTGAGCTGCTGCGCACGACCCCCTGCGACGTGCTGCTGCTCGATCTGAGCATGCCCGGCCGCAGCGGACTCGAAGTCCTGGCCAGCCTGCGCGAAACGCATTCCGGCGTCCGCGTTCTGGTCCTCTCCATGTACCCCGAAGACCAGTACGCGCTGCGCTGCCTCAAAGCCGGCGCGCGCGGCTATGCAAACAAGGCCGGCGACCCGGTGGAGTTGATAACCGCCGTGCGCACGCTGATGCAGGGCCGCAAGTACCTCACCCCCGAGGTTGCACAAATGCTCGCCGACAGCCTGGCGCAGCCCGAGCCCGAGGCGCCGCACGCGGCGCTTTCTGCGCGCGAGTTGCAGACCCTGCTGAAGATCGCCTCGGGCCGCAGGCTGTCGGACATCGCCGCAGAGCTGATGCTCAGCCCGAAAACCGTGAGCGTGTATCGCGCGCGGGTACTGGAAAAACTGCATCTCTCGAACAACGCGGAACTCACCGTCTACGCAATTCGCAACCAATTGGTTTGAAGTAGCGATCCGAAGCGCGACCCCCGACCGCATGCAGCGGCAGCGGGCCTTGGGCCGGACGTGGCAGGCATTGCGTGCACGCGCTGTCCGGGTTACGCTCAGCGCCGCATGCGCTGGGAAGCCCGCGCCCCGATGGTGAAATGGGTAGACACTGCGGACTTAAAATCCGCCGCTTTCCTGAAAAGGGGCATGCCGGTTCGACCCCGGCTCGGGGCACCAGGGGGGAGTTTCAGGGTGGGCGGCTGGTGCACTATTGCTTATGAATCAATGGGTTAGGGCGCCGCCGGGCGAGGTAGAATGCGCCGGCTGCACCTTTTCTTGCACTCTACGCCCCCGAATTCCCCCCGACGATCCCCCCGATGGCGACTCCCGTCAAAACTGCTCAGGGTACTTGGCGCATTCAGATTGAGGTCAAGGGTGTGCGCGATAGTGCGACCCGGCCGAGCAAGCGCGAGGCGGCTGAGTGGGGGGCCACGCGGTCGGCGGAACTGCTGGCTTCGGCGCAGGGGCGGGCGGCTGAGGTCAAGTCGCTGGCCCAGGCTTTGCAGCGCTATGGGCAGGAGGTCTCGAGTACCAAGCGGGGGTGGGCCAAGGAGTTGATTCGCCTGCGGGCTTTTCTGAATCAGCCGGGCTTTCCTGCCAAGCGGATGTTGGCGGATCTGTCAGCCGCGGATATCGTCGATTGGCGCGATGCCCGGCTGCGGGTGAATGCGCGCAGCTCGGTTTTGCGCGATATGGTGCTGTTGTCCCATGTGCTTGAGGTGGCCCGGCGCGATTGGGGTTGGTTGAGGCTCAATCCCATGCGCGATGTGCGGCGGCCGTCGGAGCCGGATCATCGCGAGCGGGTGATTTCCGGTGTCGAGGTGCGCAAGATGTTGCGTGTCCTGGGCTGGAGTCGCCGCGTGCCTGTGCGCTCGGTTGGGCAGGCGGTGGCGAATGCCTTCCTGCTTGCCTTGCAGACCGGGTGCCGTGCCGGCGAGATCTGTGGTCTGCGCTGGTCCGATGTGGGCGATGGGTTTTTTGCCGTCGATGGCAAGACGGGTAAGCGCGATGTGCCCGCTGTCCCGGCCACGATGCGTACCTTGGATTTGATGCGTGGCTATGACGCGGTGTTTGTCTTCGGCCTGCGTGCGCAGAGTCTCGATGCGATGTTCCGAAAGTATCGGGCGCGTGCGGCGCTTGCGGGCTTTACTTTTCACGATGCCCGCCATACTGCGGCGACCCGTTTGGCGCAGCGCCTGCATGTGCTGGACCTTTGCAAGATGTTCGGCTGGACGAGTACGACGCGTGCGCTGGTTTACTACAACCCCAGGGCGGTGGAGATTGCCCAGCGGATTGCTTCGGGTCTCACTGGCGTTGTTCCCATTCGATGACTTCGCTCAGCAGCCATTTGCCGTCCGGTCCCGGGCGCGGGAAGCCGGGGTCTTTCGCCAGGCGTTTCGTCAGGGTGTTGCGGTGTACGTTCATGCGCTGTGCCAGTTGCCCGCGGTCCAGTCTGGTGCCCAGCATGCGCGCCATGTATTGCATGGCGCTGGTCATTTTTTCGATGCGTTCGAGCAGGTCTGTTTCGCTCATGGGGTCTCTCTTTCGCGCGGCTGTGAGGGGGTGTCGTGGCGGGCTTTGCGGGCCGTCTGTCCTGGGGGCGCGCCTCGCTTTTTGCCGGGGGAACCGGGTGATAAGATGTTTGCATGCATCTGCAACAACAGCGCTTTTTGTTGTCCCATCGGCTTGTCGGCGGCAAGGAGGGTTTTGCTGCGGGTCTGCCGGTGCATTTTGTCGTCGAGGTCTCGCATGACCTTGTCTCCGGCATGTGGTCTGCTGTTTGCGATGATTTGGGTCTTGTCACCGAGGCCGGCGCTTGCGATGCGCTGCTGGCCCGTGTTTGCGAGATTGCCCCGGAGCTTTTGGCGGAAAATTTTGCGATTCCGCCGCAGTCCATGGCGGGTCCCCAGTCGTTTTCCCTTGACCGCTTTGAATGTGCCTAGATGGGCCGGGGTTTCTATGACAGCCTGCGGGCTGTTCTTGTCGCGCATGCTTGCCATTTTGTGCGGCAGGCCAGGGGGAGCCATGAGATCTGGTTCAGTCCCCTGAGCCAAAAGCGTTTCAGCGTGCCGGTGACGGTTGTTGCCAAGCCCACGGCGAATGCCATCTTGCGCCAGGCGGGTATTCATCAGCGGCTGTAGTCTCATTCGATGGTCCTGGTTGCCATCTGCCAGGCGTGGCGCAGGCTGAGTCCTCGGCGCTTCCAGTAGAGCAGGTCGTGGATGAATCGGATGGCTCGGCTCATGGCTGTGTTTTCGTTTTGTCTTTGCCGGCGCGCAGGCCGATGAGCCGTGCGCGCAGCCGGGTTTGCACTGGCGCTGTGGTGTAGAGGTCGATCCGCGCCGGGTCGGCGTAGCGGATGCGGTTCTCGCTGTCTGTGCCCATTTCAAATAGTCTTGCCTCGGGGTGTGCTGACAGGCCTGTGTCTTGCAGTTCCGCGGCCGTTTCGATGCCGTAGATCTGGCCGTGTTCCACCCAGGTGCTGGTGTCCTGCCCCCAGGCCAGGGTCAGCAGGGCCTGCAGGTGCGCCGCGGCCTTGCTTTGCCGGTGGGGTGTCTCAAAAAATACGATGCGTTCGTGCAGGGGCTGCCCGGGGGGGCACAGGGCTTCGGGCAGGCTGACGATGGCGCGGTATAGCTGGCCTTGCACCAGGTCGTGGATCGGTAGCACCGGGCGCTGGTCCGGCTGTTGGCCTGTTGTGTGCAATGTCATGCGTTCTCCTGCGTGTCGGTGTTCGGTGTTTCGCGGTCGGTATGCGCGTGGATCCGATTATTCCCTATCGAATAGGAATGTCAATCGATATCGAATAGGCAAACGCAAATTGGAACGGTTGTTTCGCTTGGCAAAACAGTTGCTGGTGTTTCGCCTGGCGGATCGTGCGTGCCCGCAGGCGGGCAATCCCCCCCCCCTCCCGTCGCCGGCGGCTGCGCTGTGGCGCGCTGTCCTGCCAGGGGCTTGGCGACCGGTGACCGGTCTGTCGGGAGGGGGAAGATCAGCGCTGCCGGCCTGTGCGGTTTCGCTTGGCGATCCAGTTGCGACTGTTTCGCTTGGCGATCCAGTTGCGGCTGTTTCGCTTGGCGATCCAGTTGCGGTTGTTTCGCTGAGCAAAACACGTGCCCGCAGGCGAGCAGTTCCTGCCGTCGCCGCGGTGCTTCGCGCGCTGCCCTGCAGGGGCTTGCCCGCAGCGCTGTCAGGGGCCCACCGCGCGGCGAAAAAAAACCAGCGATGCGCTGGTTTTGGAGAGGGCCGGCTCTTATCTACTTCCTTCTCGGCGTGAATGGGTAGATTCTGGCGCTGCGGGTTTTCCCCCGTGTTCTCCCAGCACGGCCATCATGCGGTCTATGGTGTGTTCGCTGAATTCCGTGTCCTCCGCTTTGTCCGCGAGGTCGCCTATCAGCGCCACGACCGAGCGGCGCACGCCGGGTGTCTCCCGGGTCAGGGCGACGCGTATTTGCCGGAAGGCGTTGCGCAGGGAGGGGGTCTGCTGTGCGGGCTGTTGCTGGATCAGGTGGCGCACCTTTTGCAGCGTCAGCACGGACCCCGAAGGGGGGGTGGATATCAGCCCCAGCTGGTGCGCGGTCTTTTCGGCGACGTATTCGTCGTAGAACGCTTCGATGGGGACGCAGAAGTGGTTCGCAAACGCTTCGAGCGTCGCGCGGCGGGGCTCGCGCGCCGTTCCCGCCAGGTATTTCTGGATGCTCGATTGGCTGACGGCGCCTCTCAGAGCGGTTGCGAGCCCGTTGCCCGATAGCTCTTTGTGATCCAGCAGCAGCTGGAGTAATGCGCGTCCTTCCATCCCCTAACTATGCAGGATTGAATAATTCGACTTCGAATTGCACTCCTATTCGATGTGGAATAGAATCGCGCCCATGAGCACGACCACCACGCGCATCCTGCGGCGTCTGCAAGCGGCGGGTTTTTCGCAAACCGAGATCTCCCGGCGGGCGCAGATTCCGCAGCCGACTTTGTCCAAGTGGGCCGCGGGGCGCGCTGCCAAGGCTGCGGATGCGGCCCTGCGGCTGCGCGAGATGGAGTTGGCCGAGTTTGGCCCCGCGGTGCGCGGCGGCTCTGCGCGGCGTGTGGCGGATCAGGGCTGACGGCATGTCCGAGCCCTGCCCTCCGCTGACTCCGCCCGATTGTGATTTGCGCGATTTCCCGTACATGCCGCTCGATGTCGTGCGCCTGCGCGATAGCGATATTTCGGCCATCGTCTCGGGCGATGAGTTCCGCTGCGCGGTGCTCATGTGGTGCGCGTCCTGGCACCAGGTGCCCGCGGCCAGTTTGCCCGACGAGGATGTTGTGCTGGCGCAGTTGGCCGGTTTCGGGCGCGTGGTCCGGGAGTGGAAGCGGGTGCGGGTGGGCGCGTTGCGCGGCTGGATCAAGTGTTCGGACGCGCGCCTGTACCACCCGGTGGTCGCCGAGAAGGCGAATGAGGCCTGGGCCGCCAAGCTGACGCAGCGCTGGAGGACCGAGTGCGCGCGCATCAAGAAGATGAATCAGCGCCAGGGGACCGATATGCCTTTTCCCGAGTTGGCGTCCTTCCTGTCCTTGCCGCCCGCGCTCTGTCCCCCGGGACATGGCGTCCAAGGGAGAGGGAAAGAGAGAGGGATATATGCAGATTGGGATCCGGCGGCGGCGGGTGCGGGTGCGGGTGCGGGTCGCGCCGCTGTCGCGGACGATGCGTCGCCGCCGCCGCTGTCCCCTTCTCCTTGCCCGTCCCCACCTGCGTCCCGCGCGCTGGAGTTGGCGCTCTTGCTGCGTGCGCAGGGCGCGGCCGTGGCGCCGGCGAATCCGCAGGTCCTGGATTGGGCCGCGCGCGGGGTCTCGGACGCGCAGGCCTTGCAGGCGCTCGATGTCGCCCGGCGCAGGCGGGCCGCGGCGGGCAGCCAGCAGCCCATCAATGCGGGCTTTCTGGACTCGATCCTCAGCGGGGAGGTGTTGCAGGGCAAGTCCGCCAAGCCGAGCCGCCATCACGGCATTGGCGCTACCGATTTTCGCGAAGGAGTGAGCGACGATGGACGTTTCTGACCCGGCGGCCGTGCCGCTGCATACGCGCACGTGCGACTGCCCAAGCCATGGTGTTTTCGCGTCCCGGGCGATCGAGTTGCCCGCGCTGGGGCGCAAGCCGGGCAAGCTGATTTGGTCGCGCTGCCCGGTCTGTGGCCGCGAGGCGGCCGCGCGCGAGGCGGCGGCGCAGCGCGCCGAGCAGGAGCAGGCGCGCCAGCAGCGCATGGAGGATCGCCTCAACCGCGCGGGGATTCCGAAGCGGTTTCGCGCGCGCTCCTTCGAAAATTACCTGGCCGATTCCGACGCCAAGCGCCATGCGCTCGTGACGGCGCGCGGGTTTGCCGAGGATTTCAGCGCGCACGCGCGCCGGGGCACGACGCTGGTGCTCGCGGGAAATGTCGGCACGGGCAAGGGACATTTGGCGCTGTCCGTTGCGCAGCATGTCATGTCCCTGGGACATAGCGTGTTCTTCGCCACGGCGCGCGAAATTGTCCTGATGCTGCGCGGGCGCTGGGACGATCGCAGCGCGCCCGGCGAGATGGAGGTGCTGCGCATGCTGACCGCGGTGTCGCTGCTCGTGGTCGACGAGGTCGGGGTGCAGTTCCATACGGACGCCGAGCGCGATCAGCTCTTTGGCGTGCTCGACGGGCGCTACCGCGATCTGATGCCCACGCTGCTGACGACGAATCTGAGCCGCCGGTTGTTGCAGCAGGCCATTGGCGAGCGCAGCTATAGCCGCTTGCGCGAGCAGGGTATTTGGGTGCCTTTCGATTGGGAGGATTTTCGTGCGCGCAAGGTGGGGGCGGGCGCCGCCGCCGCAGCAGCAGCCGCAGCCGCATCAGCGGGGTCTGCGGCATGATGGCGCGGCCGATTTTTCGCAGCACGGGGCAATGCCTGCACGTGGCCTTTCTCATGGAGGTCCTGCCCGCGACCATGCGCGGCTTCATGCAGGTGATTCTGGAGTCGCACGTGCAGGTCTGCGACGAGCCCGATGGGTCGGCTGCGCAGCGGCGCGGCGTTGATTTCGGCGGCATGAGCGCGTTGGAGGTCCGGGGGCAGTGCGCGATGGTGCGCGGCCTGGTCGAGCACCATTTGCCGCGGCCCGAGGCCTGCGCGGTGAAGGCGCATTACGGGCACACGGCGTCCAAGGCCGAAGGGGTGCGCGGCCTGTCCGATTACGTCTCCGTGCTGCTGCGCACCACCGACCAGGACGCGGTGCTGGCGCTGGCCTGGGGCGTGTTCGGCACGCTGCGCCAGCGCGAGGGGCTGAGCCTGCGCGCGGTGGCCCTGCACTTCGGGCTGACCAAGTCCACTGCGCAGCGCGATCAGCAGACCATCAAGCGCATGGGCCGCGACATGCTCAGCCGGGCGATGGACCAGCTTGGCACCCGTTTGCAGGACGCGGGGCTGGTCGAGGACGCGCAAGGCTGACGAAATGCTTGACGGCGTGGGACAGAGTGGATAGATTTCGCTACTTTCGGGGCGGGGTTGCGTGCAGACCCGGCGCGCAGCCAGACCCCCCGGATGACGATAGGCCCGCCACAGAGCGGGCTTTTTTTTTGGCCATTTTGCGATGGCCAGATGAACCAAGCGACCCCGCCAGTGCGCGGGGTTTTTTCTTTTTCCGCGAGAACTGGAAGTTGAACCATGACACGACCGCATCCCAGCATCAGCCCGATGGCGCCCGACGCCGTCCCCTCGGTGTGGAACCCCCGCTACCGGGAGATTGACGAGAATTTCGCGGGCATTGATACACGCGTGCTGGCGCGTGAAAACGAGATGGATCAGGCCCGGGGGGGGAGGGGGAGTTTGGACGAGCGGTTGGATGAGATGGATGGGCGGATTGGTAGTGGGGGGGTGGTTCCTCGTGTGCAGGGGGGGAGGTGATTTTCTATAACCGGGGTGGAAGGACGGCCTGTGGGTACGCAAGAGCAGCAGCGCAAGCCGCAGCTTGGACATTGCCGCCGGGACGTTTTTTATCGGCGGCCGTCTCTACGGCATGGGCGCGCGCACCAACGGCAACGGCGTCAGCGTACCCCCCAACCCGGGCAGCACGGCGCAAACCTGCGAGGTCTACCTGCGGATCAACGGCGACAGCATTGACTTCCAGTGCAGCCCGCTTGGACAGAGCGCCCCGGCCGATGCCGTTGTCCTGTGCCGACTGACAATCCCGGCGGGCAACACCGCGGCCAACGATGCCAACTTGATCAACGTCGGGCTGGCCTACATCGGCCGCTATGAAATCCATTTCCCGGTGCTGCTGCGCAGACCTCCCTCGACCCTGGTTTCGCTGCCCGTGCCACTGCCCAACGCCAACTGGCATATCGACCTGGACGTTGTCGAGGCGCAAGGCGCCAGCGTGGGCCCCGAACACCTCATTGTTGCGGCGCGTGCCAGCAACGGTTTCCGTCTCACGCTCGCGCACACCGCCGACGCCGTGAAAGTTCGCTACACCGTCACGCATATGGGAGTTTGAGCATGGCAATCCTGAAACAGATGGGCGCAGGCCCGCACCACGAATGGGCCGTTCGCGGCACTGAAATCAGCATAGGCAACGTCACGGTGGACGCCGCCGCGCACCAAGGCGAGGGCGACACCATTGTCGATGTGTATGTGAAGCCGGACGGCAGCTACGCACTCATGGGGCCTGGCGCCTTTGCCGCGAATATCACCATCCGCGGCCGGCGCGAGCGCAAGGAACCCGGCACCGATAACGAGGGCCATCCGACCACAACCCGCATCCCCGAGCCGCTGGACGCCGACGCCGTCGAAATCACCCTTTGGCCAAAACCCTGATCCAGGAGAAACAGAATATGCCAGTCATCTTTATCAAGGACAATCTGCGCACCCAGGTTGAGGCCGCAAGCGGCGGCGCTGCCACGGTCATGTATACCGCAAAGGGCCACCCCTGCTATATGAGCGTGATTCCGAAGTTCAACTTGGAAGACATTCATGCGAGCCTGGGCACCGGCGTGCACCCGGCGTTTATCGTCAATGGCATCGAGAAGGACGCCATCTACATCGGCCAGTATCAGGGCATCGTCGAGGATGAGAATCTGCTGTCCATCCCCGGTGTGCTGCCGAACTACTATCGGCGCTTCGATGAGTTCCAGCAGTATGCCAAGAACAACGGCGCTGGCTGGCACATGATGACCCATGCCGAATGGGCGGCCATCGCGCTGTGGTGCTGGAAAAACGGCACGATGCCGCGTGGCAATACCAACTATGGCAAGAGCCACTCCATGCCCCACGAGACCGGTCGCCGTCACCACAATGGGATGGGCTCCTGGATCTACACGGGCTCGGGCCCGGCCTCGTGGCGCCACAATGGCCTGCCGCACGGTATTGCTGATCTCACCGGCAACGTCCCGGAATGGCTTGGTGGCGTGCGCCTGAACGAAGGCGAAATTCAGATACTGCCGAACAACGACGCTGCAGACAACACCAAGTCCCAGAGCGCCGATTCTGCCCACTGGAGGGCCATCAGGGCGTCTGATGGCGCCTTGGTCGAACCGGGTACGGCGGGCACGCTGAAATACGACGCGGCAACTGCCGTGACCGATTACGATACGCAGGCCGCAATCCTGTCCGACTCCAAGACCAATCCCACCAACCCCGGTGGCAATGACTACAACACCCGCAACACCTTCAAAAGCATGGGGGTGAAAGCCGGCCTGACCGTTCCTGCAATCGCCAAGGCGCTGGGCCTGTACCCTATTGCTGACAGCAACCTTGGCGATGATGCTTTCTGGATATGCAACCATGGCGAACGTTTGCCTCTGGCCGGTGGTCGCTGCTGGAACGATGGCCCCAGGGCTGGGGTTTTTGCGCGCGTTTTCTGCGGTTTGCGGACGGGGGCGGAGACGGGGACGGACTCGGATCGGATCAGGAATTTGTGGGTGCTCGGTACCGCCCGGGTAGCCTTTGTCCTTTGACAGAGAAACTACAGCGTCCTCTGAGTGAAAGTGAAAGCCCCCCGGCAAACACCCCCACCCCCATATTTCTCCACCCCAACGGCGCACCACAAGGTGCGCCGTTTCTCTTTATGCAAAAAAGAAGTTAAACCATGACACGACCGCATCACAGCATTAGCCCGATTGCGCCCGACGCCGTCCCCGCGGTGTGGAATCCCCGCTACCGGGAGATTGACGAGAATTTCGCGGGCATCGACACGCGCATGCTGGCGCGCGAAAACGAGATCAGCCAGGCCCGGGGCAGCAAGGGCAGTCTGGACGAGCGCCTGGACGACCTGGATAGCCGGGTGGGCAGCGGCGCCTCGGCCTATCCCCGTGTGCAGCGGGGGGAGGTGATTCTCTACAACCGGGGCGTGAAGAGCCGCCTGTCGGTAACCAAGAGCAGCAGCGCAAGCCGCAGCCTGGACATTTTGGCCGGGACGTTTTTTATCGGCGGACGTCTCTACCGCATGGGCTCGCGCACCAACGGCAACGGCGCCAGCGTACCCCCCAACCCCGGCGGCACGGAGCAAACCTGCGAGGCCTACCTGCGGATCAACGGCGACGGCATCGATTTCCAGTGCAGCCCGCTTGGACAGAGCGCCCCGGCCGATGCCGTTCCTCTGTGGCGGCTGACAATCCCGGCAGGCAACACCGCGACCAACGACGCTAACCTGACCAACGTCACACTGACTGACATCTACCGCTTCGAATGGAACTTCCCGGTGCTGCTCGACAACCCGCCCTCGACCCTGGTTTCGCTGCCCGTGCCACTGCCCAACGCCAACTGGCATATCGACCTGGACGTTGTCGAAGCGCAAGGTGGCACTGTGGGTCCCGAACACCTCATTGTTGCGGCGCGCGCCAGCAATGGTTTCCGCTTCACGCTCGTGCACACGGCAGACGCCGTGAAAGTTCGCTACACCGTCACGCATATGGGAGTTTGAGCATGGCAATCCTGAAACAGATGGGCGCAGGCCCGCACCACGACTGGGCCGTTCGCGGCACCGAAATCCGCATAGGCAGCGTCACGGTGGACGCCGCCGCGCACCAAGGCGAGGGCGACACCATTGTCGATGTGTATGTCAAGCCGGACGGCAGCTACGCGCTCCAAGGACCTGGCGCCTTTGCCGCGAATATCACCATCCGTGGCCGCAGCTACCGCGAAGAACCCGGCGCTGATAACCAGGGCCATCCGGGCATGGCCCGCATCCCCGAGCCGCTGGACGCCAACGCCGTCGAAATCACCCTTTGGTCAAAACCATAATCCAGAAGAAACCGAATATGACCATCTTTATCAAGGACAACCTGCGCGCCCAAGTCGAGGCCGCAAGCGGCGGCGCTGCCACGGTCATGTATACCGCAGCGGGCCACCCCTGCTATATGAGCGTGATCCCGCGTTTCAAACTGCAAGACATTCACCCAAGCCTGGGCCAGGGCGTGCACCCTGCGTTTATTGTGAATGGCATCCAAAAGAACGCCATCTACATTGGCCAGTATCAGGGAATCGTCAAGGACAGCAACCTGCTATCCATCCCCGGCGTGCTGCCCAATGTCCAGAAATTCGATTACTTCCATGAGTGTGCCAAGAACAACGGCGCTGGCTGGCACATGATGACCCATGCCGAATGGGCGGCCATCGCGCTGTGGAGCTGGAAAAACGGCACTTTGCCGCGTGGCAATACCGACCGTGGCAAGAGCCGCTCCATGCCCCACGAGACCGGCCGCGGTGACGATGACTTCCTGCCGGGACTCTACGACGTTATCTACACGGGCTCGGGTCCGGCCTCGTGGCGTCACAATGGCCTGCCGCACGGTATTGCGGACCTCACCGGCAATACCGCGGAATGGCTTGGTGGCTTGCGCTTGAACGAAGGCGAAATCCAAATACTGCCGAACAACGACGCCGCGGACAATACCAAGTCCCAGAGCGCCGACTCCGCCCACTGGAGGGCCATCAGCGCGTCTAACGGCGCCCTGGTCGCGCCGGGTACGGCGGGCACATTGAAATATGACGCTGCAGCTGCCGTGACCAGTGGCCGTACTCAGGCAGCAATCCTGTCTGACTCCAAGACCCGCGACACCACCCCTCCCATCCCCATCGACTACGGCGGCTATAACCCCACTAACACCTTCAAAAGCATGGGTGTAAAAGCCGGCCTGACCGTTCCCGCAATCGCCAAGGCGCTGGGCCTGTACCCTGTCACTGCCAGCCTTCCCGGCGAGGATGGTTTCCTGATGCACAACCAAGGCGAAAGTTTGTCTATGGCCGGTGGTCACTGGAACGATGGCGCCAAGGCCGGGGTCTTTGCGCGCGCGCTCTGCGGGGGACGGACATGGACGAACTCGATGTGGGATATTGAGAGTTGGTCGGCGCTCGCGAACGCCCGGATAGCCTTTGTTCTTTGACAGAGAAACCACAGCACCCCTGAATGAAAATAGACCCCCCATTTCCCCACCCCCAACGGCGCACCACACAAGGTGCGCCGTTTTTCCTTATACACACAGCAAAAGGAGTTAACCCATGACACTGACACATAACACCATCACCCCCATCCCGAGCGACGGCCCCAATACCCTGACCACGCTCTGGAACAGCCGCTACCAGGAAATCGACGCCAACTTCGCGTACCTCGAGAACGAGATTGCCGCCGCGCAGCTCGGCGACAGCAGCCTTTGCAACACCATCGGCACAATGGCCAGAAAACTCAACAACGTGTCCCGCACGCTCAACAGCGTGGGGACGCGCTTCGTCCAAATCGTCGGCATCGTCTGCACGGCCACGGGCGGCGGCGCCGGCACCTGGCAGCACATTGACGCGAACTACAGGGCCATCAACACCACGGGGGAAACCTTCAACAAGCACCCGACCTACGCCGGCGTGATCGACGAGACCATCGACGGCCAGGCCATGGTGAGAGTGCCCCTGTTCTATATGAAGACCGGCACCGTCCCGCGCGGTGACTACGTCGGCAAGCGCTACTGGATGGTCTCCGACCTGCCGGTACCCGGCTTCAGCGTGCACCCGGCCTTTATGCACGCCGGCGTCGAAATCGACCAATACTGGGTGGGCAAGTACCAGGGCACGGCGGACGGCGACAGCAAGCTGGGATCGGTTGCCAATGTTCTTCCGTTGCAGTCCTCGAACGACCCGGTCCACAGGCTCGTCTTCTTCGAGGACATGCGCGCGCTCGCCAACGCACGCAACACGGCAGGCGTGACCGGGTTTTGCATGTGGAACATCTACCAACTCGCGGCGATCCAGACGCTGGCCTTGATCGAAATGGGGGGCTCCGACAGCCAGAGCCTGATCGGCCAAGGCCATGTGTCCAGCCCAACTACCCTGGTGACCGACCACGAAACCGTGAAGAGAGCCGCTTGGCGCGGCATCGTGGGCCTGTGGGGCAACCTCGGGCAGATGATCGATGGCTTGAAGACCAATGCCGACGCGCAGTACATGATCTGGGACAAGAACGGCAACCAGACCTACG
The DNA here is from genome assembly GCF_026127385.1 of Verminephrobacter aporrectodeae subsp. tuberculatae. NCBI lineage: Bacteria > Pseudomonadati > Pseudomonadota > Betaproteobacteria > Burkholderiales > Comamonadaceae > Verminephrobacter > Verminephrobacter aporrectodeae. Next base: position 529,825 of record NZ_QZCX01000001.1, on the reverse strand, counting down.
AGAGCACCTCCAAGACCGCGCCGGCGAACGGCTACCCCGTGCAGATGGCCACCGACAGCGCCGAGCGCTACGACCTGGGCCTGGTCTTCGTTGCCGGCGCGACCAATCTTGCCTACGACCAAGGCACCTATGGCGACTACTTCAAGCAGGCGCCAAACAGCGTCACCTACTACGGCGGCAGCAGAGAGTCGGTATCGGGCAACCACGTCGGCCTGTTCTCTCTGGAAATCAACTGGCACGCGGAGTACGGGCACAGTCACATCGGCAGCCGCCTCGCCAAGGTGTAAGGAGATCGATGCGACGCACTGGCGGCGCACGTGCGCGAAGCCCCAGGCGGTGGCCGCCAACACCAACGCATCCGGCACGCCACCAGGCCGCCAAGCCGCCAAAGACCGGATCGAACCCCCGGGCACGGCGCCGGACATGGCGCCGCGCGTGGCCTGGGGCGACTGACTCGACGGACTCGACGGACCGACTGACGGCCCAAGGGCGCGGCGCACCGGTCATCGGATGGCCCCCCCTTCGGGCAAGCGACCTGGGCGAGCCACGCGCGAAGACCACGCAAGGGCCCCGAGCCCCGAGCCCCGAGCCCCGAGCAAGAACCACAGCCGCCCCATTGTTCTTGGCATGGTTTCGCTTTTAAGAGAGAATGGGTCGCGTGTTCGAGATAAAGCACTACATCACCGACGAAGGCCGCGACGTATTCGGGGACTGGCGCAGCAAGGTGAAGGACGTCAAGGCGAGGATAGCCATCGACCGGCGCTTATACCGCGTCGAGCTGGGCAACCTGGGCGACCACAAACCCTGCAGGCAAGGGGTGTGGGAGCTACGCATCGACACCGGGCCGGGCTACCGCATCTACTACGCGCAGGCCGGGCAGACCGTAGTCCTGCTGCTATGCGGCGGCACCAAGCACGCGCAGGACGCCGACATGACAAAGGCATGCGAATACTGGCAGAACTGGCAGCGCAGCAACGCGAAACAGGAGAAAGAGCGATGAACGACCGGGCACACGACGACGCAATGGCCGAAATCCTGCGCAAGGACCCGGCGTACGCAGTGGAACTGCTCAACAGCATCCTGGAAGACGGCGACCAGGCAGAACTGCTGATCGCGCTGCGCCAAATGGCAAAAGCATTTGGCGGCGTGATGAAAGTAGCCGAGAAAGCGCAGCTCAACGGAACGCACATCTACCGCACGCTCTCCGCGCAAGGCAACCCGGAGATCCGGAGCCTATCGGCGATACTCAAAGTCATGGGCCTGCGCCTGGCGGTGCAACCGATTCCCGCCCCCGACACAGCGCATGCATGAACGCAGCGCCCCGATTCCCCGTCGAACCCGCGCGAGCGCTGCACGCGCGCATGGACGGACGGACGGACAGACGGACAGACGCGGCGCACGCCACGACACAACCGACAACCGAATAGCCTGCCGACACCGCCCCCGCGACCCGGCTTGCGCCCCACGCCAACCCGACTGACGGCCACAGGCGCGTACCCAGCGCGCGCGCAGCGATCGCGTGAAAACCACCAAACCAACGGCCGCGCGCGCAACGCGGCCGACGCCGCGCTGGCGGCCAGCCTGATGCGCAGCGTGAAGTACCACCGTGGCCGATAGCCAAAACAAAAAAAGCCAAGCCACTGAAACGGGCCACCGCCGGCGCGTGCGCAACCCGCCCCCTGCGCACCGCGAACGCCCACGTGCGCGCAACCGCGGCAGAGCAACCGGCGGCGCGAGCGCACCCAAGTCCACCGCCAACCCCTGCGCATGGACTGAGACGACGGACATGGGCTGACAGACCCGGCGCGCGCGGCGCCAACCCCCGCCCGCCCGGATACTCCCGGGAGAGGGGAAACGAACATGGCCCCAGCGCCATGCCACCGGGCAAACCCGCCAAGCGGCGCCATCCGCGCAGACGCCCCCGGCGCGCGCGCGACCCGCCCCCTGCGCACCGCGAACGCCCACGCGAGCGCACCCAAGCCGACCGCCAACCCCCGCGCATGCGGCGCGCCGACGGGCCAACACCAAACCACCAAAGACCGCAACGAAACAGGCGAGCGCAACGCAGGACGCGGCGCGCATGGGCCGAGGCGACGGACTTGAACTTTGACAGACCCGGGGCGCGCGGCGCCACCCCCGCCCGCCCGGACAGCCCCCGGAAAAGGGGAAACGAAGCAACATGGCCCCCGCGCCATGCCACCGGGCAAACCGCGCCAAGCGGCGAACCCACACACAAACCAAGGAGCACCGAAATGAGCAAGAAACTGAACCGCTGGCGTCTATGGATCATGTGGATAGCCGCCATCGCCGTCGTAGGCTGGTACTGGCTAAGCGACCCCGACGGCGGCACGGAAACCCTTATGCGCCTGCAATGGCTCGCCTGGCTCTGCGTAGCCGCAGGCCCGGTATACCTGCTGCGCCGCGCCTTCCACGACGAAGCACGCTCAGCCGAAGCCTACCGCCGAGCGCTGGACAACCCGATCGGCGCCGGACTGGTATTCCTCGGCCTGGCACTACTCACCGGCATGCTCTTCCTGGCCTTTGCCAGCCGAGCCGCAGCCGGCCAAGCACCGCCCGCAGCGGAAAAACACCCGCCAGCGCAAACGGCAGAACAGACCCCACAGCGCCCAGAAGGCCCATAAAGCCCCAGACCAGCGAAAACAGCAGCCAAGACAAACACCGACGCTGTAACAGCGGTTCCGCTACGATGGCACCCGACACCGCAGCGAACCGGAATCGAAATCGGAATCGGAATCGAATACGACCCGGGCCAACGCAACCGGCAGGCCGACCGGCCGCCAAAGACCGAAACAAGCAGACAAACCCGGCGCAAGACCGGGCGGCGCGCGAAGCCAGGACCCCAAGAACCGGGCCCCGCGCGGAAAAAAGAAACCAAACCACGGCGCAAGCCGAAAAACCCATCGCCCAAAGCGAACCCGGAAACTGACGTGGACCTGACCGAAAGCACAGCGCAACACACCGCCGCCGCCCTGGAGAGGCAATACCGCATGCACCGCATCGCCTGCGAACTCTTCACAGCCGAGCACAGCCTGCAAAACCACCCCGGCGCAGACATCCTCACAGGCACCCGGGGCAGCGACACACTCGACATCGCCAACACCCACGGCGTACAAGCCGGCGCCGACTACCTGCTCAGCGACACAGGCAAAACCAGCCTGGTACACATCGCCGCGATCGAAACGCCAACACGCGTACGCCTGGCCGCCAAACTCACACGCAACTGGGACGCCAGCGCCCGGCTAAGCGGCAGCACACTCAGCGCACGCGCCCAGGGCGGCGCGCACGCAGCCATAGGCGCGCAATGGATCTCCCGGAGCATCGAACTCGGCGCAGACAGCGCAGTACGCGCCGTCATCATCCGCCGCAGCCAAAACACCGGCGAAGCCCGCCTGTACACACGCAACGCCAACACCCGGAACTGGACCGAACGCCCCTGGACACAGCGGCGCACCGCAGACGCAGCCGCAGGCCTGGCCGACTACGAATACCCCATCGCGACAAACGCAGACGGCCCACTGCGCCTGATCATCGAAGGCGAAGCCATGGACATCCGGCACATCATCGCCCTGAACAGCGGCACCGGCCTGGGCGGAGACAGCAACCCACGCCTGCGCCCGCAAGCACCCAGAATCAGCCACCCGGCCGACGGCGCCAACAACATCATGGAAACCCCCACACTCAGCGCCAGCGACTACCAAAGCCCGACAGGCAAACCCTTCGCCACAGCACAATTCCAAATCAGCGACAGCGAACACTTCGCGCAAACACAGCACGACACGGAAAAAACCGCCCTGAGCGACCCCGTCCCCGCCGGCACACTCGCAGCCGGCACCACCTACTACCTGCGCTGCCGCGTCAAAGACACAAGCGGCGCGGTATCGGACTGGTCCGCAGCAAGCCGCTTCACAACCGCCGCGCACTACCGCTACATAAACACCCCCCGCATCACCGCACCGGCAAACGGCCAAAGCGCAATCGCAGAACAACCCACATTCCAAACCAGCGCCTTCGCCGTCACCGGAGGCCAAGACACACACGCCTACAGCGAATGGCAAATCCGCCTGGCGCGCAGCAACAACATACTCTTCGGCGCAAGCAGCATCCACACCCACTACACCATCCCGGCGAAACACCTGAACGACGGACAAACCCAATACACAGTGCGCGTACGCCACATCGGCAACACACTCGGCGCATCCGAATGGTCCGGCGAAACCCACTTCAAAACCCGGCAACACTTCGGCCCAAGCCAAACCACCACCATCGCCACAGCCACCCGCAGCGACAACGACATCCAACCGCCACCCCCTATGCGGACACGACGAACACGCTAAACCGCCACCGGCAAAACGCCGAAAAAAGAAAACAAGCCGCGCCCCAAAACGCGGCTTTTTTTTCGAGACCAAAACAGAGAGAAAGAAATGAGCAAAAACCGCAAGCACACGCAGCCACAGGACAAACGCCCAAGCCCCATCGCCACCGGGAGCCAGGGCGGACCGAACGCCCCCGAAAGCGGCAGACAAGCCCCCATGCACCCGCACAGACTCCCCACCGCAGGACGGAAACACCGGGGCCCGGCGCTACTCAGCGGCCTACTCCTGCTCAGCCTGGCCAACCAAAACACAGCCAGTGAACTACCACCCGGAGCAAAAAAACACCTGCCGACACTCGCCGCAGAACAAGCCGCACACTGGCCGCAAGCCCCACTGCGCTCAGCGCTCGCGGCACAAATCGAACAAGAAACCTGCCCCAGCCTGAAATCGGCAAAATGCTGGAACCCCCGCACCGAACTGAAAACCGCACGCGAATACGGCTTCGGCCTGGGACAACTGACCATCACGGCAAAATTCGACAACTTCGCGCAAGCACGCAAACTGCACACAAGCCTGCGCGACTGGAAATTTGAAAACCGATTTGACGCCCAACGCCAACTCCGCACCATGATCCTCATGGACCGTGCCGCATACAACCGACTCACAGCCATAGACGCACAACAAGAACGACTGGCAATGACCCTCGCGGCATACAACGGCGGCCTGGCCGGCGTACAACAAGACAGACGACTATGCGCACAGACAACGCACTGCGACCCCAAGCGCTGGTTCGGCCACGTGGAACGACACAGCCTGAAAGCCAAAACCAGGACAGCAGGCTACGGAAAATCCTTCTTCGAAATCAACCGGGAATACGTACGCGCCATCCTGCACGAACGCCGAAAACGCTACAGCGCATACTTCGGAGAGGCATGACATGAGAATCCCCACAAGCTACCGCCTGCTCCTGCTGACCCTGCTGGCAGCCGCCCTATACGGCCTGGGATGGAAACAAGGAACGCAACACACCCAAGAGCAATGGGACAGGGAAACAAAACAACAAGCCCTGCAAGCCGCGACCGAAGAGAAAAAGCAAGCCCAAGCCACAGTCCAAGTAGTCAGCAAATACGCAGACCGCATAAAAACCGTGCGCCAAGAAGGCGCAAACATCAGCAAGGAAATAAGCCAACATGTACCAACCCAAGCCGACGCTGCCTGCACTGTGCCTCATGGCTTTGTGCGGGTGCACGACCGCGCCGCCCAAGGCAACGCGCATGCCGAGCCCACCGGAGATCCTGATGCGGCCCCCGCAGGCATTGCACTGTCTACCGTCGCCGAAACAGTCGTCGAAAACTACACCAGCTGCCGAGAAAACGCGGAACAACTGAGCGCGCTGCAAGGCTGGATACACGCCATGCAAGAACCCGCGAGCGAAAGCGGGCCCGAACAAGGGCCCGCCGCAGCCGGCAAGACGCCGGACGGCCTATTTTCTGAGTATTGAAGAAAGCCAATGTCCACCGAACCCGAACAACGCCAACGCGCCAAAAACATGGTGCTGCTGCACCGCGAAGACTGCGACGAACTGCTGGAACAAGCGGCCGAGCGGGGAGCGAAACGCTGCCTGGAGCAACTCGGACTGGAAAACGGCCACGCCGCGCGCGACATCAGCGAACTGCGCAGCCTGCTGGAAGCCTGGCGCGACGCCCGGCGCACGGCCTGGCAAACGGCAGTCAAGCTGGCCACCAGCTGCCTGCTGGCCGCACTGCTCGTGGGAGTAGCGATCAAGCTCAAACTGCTGGGCGGCGGCCCATGACGCACAACAAACAGTGCCCCGTGCACCAAAAACCGAAACGCATCCCCCAAGTCCCCCCCGAAAAAAGCCAAAAACCCAGCAAACATGCGGCAATCCGACCCCGGCTCGGGGCACCAGACAGTTGTTGGGATTTCCGCTGAAACGGGCTCAAGGCATTCTGGGCATGCCGCCGCCCATTTTCTTCATCATCTTCATCAGGCCGCCGCCCTTCATCTGCTTCATCAGGCCCTGCATTTGCTCGAACTCCTTGAGCAGGCGGTTGACCTCTTGCACCTGCACACCCGCGCCATGGGCGATGCGTTTCTTGCGCGTGGCTTTGATGAGTTCGGGTTTGCGGCGCTCCAGCGGGGTCATGCTCTGAATGATTCCCTCCTTGCGCCGCATGTCTTTCTCCGCCCGGTCCATGTCCATGGCGCCCGCCTTGGCGCTGAGTTGGGACGGGAGCTTGTCCATCAAGCTCGAGAGCCCGCCCAGTTGCTTCATCTGCTGGATCTGCGCCAGAAAGTCCGTCAGGTCGAAGCCGTCGCCCCTCTTGAGTTTGGCGGCGAACTTTTGTGCGGCCTCCTGGTCAACGCCGGCGGTGACCTGCTCGACCAGCGCCACGATGTCGCCCATGCCGAGAATGCGGCCCGCGTGGCGCTCGGCGTCGAATACCTCCAGGCCGTCGAGCCTTTCGGACACCCCGGCGAACTTGATGGGCGCGCCCGTGATTTGGCGCACCGACAGCGCCGCGCCGCCGCGCGCGTCGCCGTCGAGCTTGGTCAGCACGATGCCGGTCAGGGGCAGCGCCTCCTTGAACGCCCGCGCGGTGTTGATCGCGTCCTGGCCCTGCATGGCGTCGACCACGAACAGGGTTTCGACGGGGTTGAGCGCCGCGTGCAGGTCCCTGATTTCCTGCATCAGGACCTCGTCGATGGCCAGGCGCCCGGCTGTGTCGACGAGCAGCACGTCCATGTAGTGTTTCTTCGCGTAGTCCAGCGCGGCGCGGGCGATGTCCAGCGGTTTCTGCTCCGGGGTGCTCGGGAACCATTCGGCGCCGGCCTGCTGCGTCACCGTTTTGAGCTGCTCGATGGCCGCCGGGCGGTACACGTCGCCGGACACCGTCAACACCTTCTTCTTGCGCTTTTCCACCAAGTGTTTTGCGAGTTTCGCCGTGGTCGTGGTCTTGCCGGCGCCCTGCAGGCCGGCCATCAGGATGACGGCGGGTGGCTGCGCCGCGAGGTTGATGTCGGCCACGCCCGCGCCCATGGTCGCGACCAGTTCGCGGTTGACGATTCCCACCAGCGCCTGACCGGGTTTGAGTGAGCCCAGCACCTCCTGGCCCTGCGCCTTTTCCTTCACGCGCGCGATGAAATCGCGCACCACGGGCAGGGCCACGTCGGCTTCGAGCAGGGCCATGCGCACCTCGCGCAGCATGTCCTGCACGTTGGCTTCGGTGATGCGGGCCTGGCCGCGCATTTGCTTGACGAGGCGCGTGAGTTTGTCGGTAAGGGCGGAGGCCATGGGAGAAATTCCGGTGTTGTGCGCGCGGCGCTGGTGCTGGCGATGCGGCGAAAGTGATACGCGGGGCGTGCCGCGCGGGGACGCGCTGCCCGCAGGTTGCCCTAAACTGTGACCCATGATCTTACCCGGCGCTTCCCCCGTCAGCTGGCTGCTGGTCTTGGCTGCGACCGTGGCGTATGCCGTGCCCGCTGCTGCGGCCTCGCGCCTGGGGGCGGTGGCCGCGCGCAATGCGTTGTCTGCGGCCTGGATGCTCCACGGCGCTGTGCTGGTGTGGGGTTTGGCGGGCGATCCGCCGCGCTTTGGCTTTGCGCCGGCCTTGTCGATGACGGCCTGGCTGGTGCTCACGGTGTACGCGGTGGAGCGGCAGCTGTTCCCGCAAATGCAGGCGCGCTGGGTGTTGGCGGCATTGGGTGCGGTGGCCATCGTGCTGGCCGTGCTTTTTCCGGGGCAGCCCCTGCACGTGAGCGCTTCGCCCTGGCTGCCCCTGCATCTGGCGCTGGGCTTGGCCTGCTATGGTTTGTTCGCGGCCGCTGTGGTGCACGCCTGGCTCATGACCCGTGCGGAGCACCATATCCGCCAGGCCGAGGATCCGCATAGCGGCATTCCCCTGCTGACGCTTGAGCGGCTGACCTTTCGTTTTGTGACCGCGGGCTTCGTCCTGCTGACGGCCACGCTGCTCGCCGGCTGGCTGTTCGGCGACACCCTGTACGGCCGTGCCTGGCGCTGGGACCACAAGGCCGTTTTCTCGCTGCTCTCCTGGCTGGCGTTTGCCGCGCTGCTGTTGGGCCGTGCGCGCTTTGGCTGGCGTGGCCGCAGTGCCGTGCGCGTGCTGTACGCGGGCTCAGCGCTGCTGCTGCTCGCGTATGTGGGCTCGCGCTTCGTGCTGGAAGTCGTTCTGGGGCGCAGTGCATGAAATACCTGGTCCTGCTGCTGGTTCTGCTGCTGGGCATCGGAACCTGGCGCAGCCGCCGCGCAGCGCAGGGATCCGCGCCCCCGCCGCGCGCGTCGGCCCAGGACATGCCCGCTTGCGCGCACTGCGGTGTGCACATTCCCCAGGCAGAGGCCTGGACGCTTGGTAATCAGGCTTACTGCTGCGCGGAGCACCGGCAACTTGGCCCGGGCTGAATCCCCATGCACACCCAGCCTGCAGGCAGCTTTCTGCCCCCGGTGAATCCAGCGTTCGTGCGCCTTTGGCGCGGGTTTCTGACCGGTCGCGTGATGGTCGCGCTGGCGCTGCTGGGCCTGCAGGGCACCGGGCAGATCATCTACAAAAGCGCCGAGCCTGCGCTGCTTGCCGTGTGCGTGGGGTATCTGGCGGCCACCGTGGTGCTGAGCGTGCTGGCCAGACACGACCCTCCGGCGCCGTACACCGGAGCGCAATGGGTGCCGTCCATCGGCGTTGACCTGGTGGCCATTACGGCGCTGCAGTTGCTGCACGTCGGCAACATCGACTACACGCCCCTGTTCGGTCTGCCGATCCTGATGGCCGCCGCGCTGGGCACGCTCATGCTGGCGCTGGGCACCGCGGCGGGCGTGACCCTGTTGCTGCTTGCCTGGGCCTGGTGGACGAGCACATACCAGACGACGGACGACGACACGCAGCGCTACCTGCAGGGCGCGCTCACCGGAACGGGCTACTTCATCGTCAGCTACCTCGTGCACCAGCTGGCGTCCCGGTTGGCGCGCGAGCAGAAAGTCGCGCAGCAAAGCCGGATCGCCGCCCACGTGCAGGCCCAGGTCAGCGCCCTCGTCATCCAGAACCTGAGCGACGGGGTGCTCGTGGTCGATGAAAGCGACACCGTGCACATCGCGAATCCGGCCGGACTGCAACTGCTCGGCCGCGTTCCCGTACCGCAGCCGCCCTTCAGCCTGGCGCGCGAAGCGCCCTGGCAACCGCTGGTCACCCTGGCCCGGCATACCTTCTGGCAGGAGAGGCCGCAGACCGCGGACGCGAACCTGCTGCACCCCGGCCAAAGCCCCGCCGGCCTGCACGTGCGCACCTGGTTGACCTCCACGCGCGAAGCCGCGCGCCAGACGCACACCGAGCGGCTGTGCGTGATGTTCCTGCACGACCTGCACGAGATGGAAGCGCGCCTGCGCACCGAAAAGCTCGCGGCGATGGGACGCATGTCCGCCGCCGTGGCGCACGAGATCCGCAACCCCCTGGCGGCCATCGTTCAGGCGAACGCCCTGCTCGAAGAGGATTTGCACGACCTGGCGCACAAGCGGCTCACGCACATGGTGCGGCAAAACGCCGACCGGCTGGCGCGCATTGCCGAAGACGTGCTCGACATTGCCCGCGACCAGCACCCGACGAGCCATGCCCCGGAGCCGACCATCCCCCTGGACGAGAGCATTGCCCAGATATGGAGCGACTGGCAGACGCAGGACCCGATGCGCCGCCGCGCGGTGCTCATGCTCGGCGCAGACGCGGCGCAGGTGGAGTTCGACGCGGAGCACCTGCGCCGGGTGCTGGTGAACCTGCTGGACAACGCGCTGCGCTACGTCGGGCATGAGCCCGATTCGCTCGCGGTCATCACGCATGCATCCCCCACGGGCCAGGTCAGCCTGCAGGTCTGGAGCGACGGCGCGCCCATGGACAAATCCGTGCAGCGCCATTTGTTCGAGCCCTTCTTTTCCTCGGAGAGCCGCTCCAGCGGTCTGGGTCTCTATATCTGCCGCGAGCTGTGCCAGCGCCACGGGGCCTTCATCAGCTGCCAACGGTTCAGCCGCACCACCTTGCGCGGCGAGACCGGAGGCAACGCGTTCACGGTGGATTTCCGCCGCACCGCGCCTGCCCGTGGCACCGCCCCGCTGCGCTTTGACACCAGCGTGGCCTGAACCCCGTGAACCGTCCTGCCATGGTAGCGCCCACCGCATCCATCCTCGTCGTAGACGACGAACCCGATCTGTGCACCCTGTACGAGCTCACCCTGCTGCGCGAGGGCTACCGCGTGGAGACCGCGTCCAGCGTGCAGGAAGCGCGCGTGCAACTCCAGGCCCAGCGCTTCGACGCCGTGATCACCGACATGCGCCTGCCCGACGGGTCCGGAATGGAATTGCTCCAGGACCTGCGCGAGCAGCAGCGCCGCGAGCGCTGTGTGGTCATGACCGCGTACGGGTCTGCGGAAAACGCCGTCGAGGCCCTGCGCTCGGGCGCATTCGACTACCTGACCAAGCCCGTGGACCTGAAACAGTTCCGCTCCGTGGTGGCTTCGGCCGTGCAGGGAACGGGCGGCGTCCCGGCGCCGCGCACCCCGCGCACGGGGGGCCGGCCGGCAGCCGCTGCCGAGAACGCCGGCGCGGCGGCGCTGGAGCGGCTGGTGGGCCAATCCGAGACCCTGCGCAACGTCAAGCAACGTGTGGCCAAGGTCTCGCGCGGCATGGCGCCGGTGCTCATTCATGGCGAATCGGGCACCGGCAAGGAACTCGTCGCGCAGGCGCTGCACGCCAACAGCCAGCGCGCGGACGGCCCCCTGGTGGCCGTGAACTGCGGCGCGATTCCGGAGAACCTGCTCGAAGCCGAATTCTTCGGCGCGCGCAAGGGCTCGTACACCGGGGCCACCCAGGACCGTGACGGTTACTTCCAGGCCGCGCGCGGAGGCACCCTGTTCCTGGACGAAATCGGCGACCTGCCCCTGGCCATGCAGTCCAAGCTGCTGCGCGTCATTCAGGAGCGCAGCGTGCGCCCGCTGGGCTCGACCCAGGAAGAGACCGTGGACGTGCGCATCGTCAGCGCCACCCACCGGAACCTGGCAGCGGATGTGCAATCGGGCCGCTTTCGGCAGGACCTGTACTACCGGCTGAACGTGATCGAGATCCTGGTCCCCCCGCTGCGCGAGCGGCGTGAGGACCTGCCCGCGCTGTGCACCGCGCTGCTGGCGCGCATCGCGCAGGATTCGGGAATGCCGGTTCCCACGCTCACGCAACGCGCCCTGGGCGCCATCGCCGCGCATCCGCTGACCGGCAACGTCCGGGAGCTGGAAAACCTGCTGCACCGTGCCGTGGCGCTGAGCGATGGCGATGAACTGCATGTGGACTGGCCCGCGAACACGAGCGCGGCCGTGGCCGCAGTGGCGGTGGCGGTGGCGCGCGGCGCGCAGTCCCCCGCAGAGCCTGCGGACCCCGCGGTGCCCCGCGCCGAGCCGCCGAGCAGCCCCGCGCTGTCCGCCGTGGTCCGCACGATGCCCCTGCCCCATGACCTGCAGGCCTGGCTCGACCAGCAGGAGCGCGAGATCCTGGTGCGCGCGCTGCGCGAGGCGGGGTTCAACCGGACCGCCACCGCCGCCCGGCTGGGAATCAGCCTGCGGCAGATACGCTACCGCATCGCCCGCCTGAACATCACGCTGCCCAACGATCAGCAGGAGCCGCATGACGACATCGGATGACGCGCCCGCGCGTGCCGCTGCGTCCCCCTGGGCCGGAGGCTGGCACGGCTCGGCGACGAGGCGGACCTCTCCCAACCAGGCAATGCGCCTGGTGCCGCCGGCATCGGTCGATCTGATCGTGCTGCATTCCATCAGCCTGCCGCCGGGAGAGTTCGGCACGGGAGCCGTCCAGCAGCTGTTCATGAACACCCTGGACTGGGACGCGCACCCCTCCTATCAGAGCATCCGCGGCCAGCGGGTCTCGGCGCATTTCTTCATTCAACGCAGCGGTGCGCTCTGGCAATTCGTGGACTGCGATCTGCGCGCCTGGCACGCCGGGCGGTCCTCGTACCGGGGGCGCGGCGAGTGCAACGACGACTCCGTCGGCATCGAACTCGAAGGCCTCGAAGGCCTGCACTTCGAACCCGCCCAGTACCGGACGCTGGTCACGCTGTGCCGGGACATTGCGCTGCGCTACCCCATCGAGCACGTCGCCGGGCACGAGCACGTCGCCCCCGGCCGCAAGCAGGACCCGGGCGCCGGATTCGACTGGGCGCAGTTGCAGCACGCGCTGGACTGGCCCCGGCGCCGGTTTCCGCCGGATGCATGTTCCGCCGTGCGCTGACTGTGCTGCGGCGCAGCGCAGCGGCGGCGGGTTCCGTCCAGCGAAACCCACAGACCGTATGGGGTTTATTGCAGGCAGTGAGCTTGCCTTCTGGTCGCTGCGGCGTACACTACGGGTAGTGTATTGGACCCACAGGACACACCATATATAGCGTTTGACAGACCAGAGTCCGGCGCACTACCGACGAAAGAGATCACCCATGCAAGCCGCATCCAGTACCCCGTCCACCGCCCACGCACCGACTGCCCCGAACCCGTCCCAAGCCGTGCCGGCAGCGCCGGCGGCCGCAGCCGACGACCCGTTCGCGCACTACCAGATCATGCGGCGCAACGGCAGCGTCGTGCCGTTCGAGCCGCAGAAGATCGCCGTCGCCATGATGAAGGCCTTTCTCGCGGTCCACGGAACGCAGGGCGCGGCGTCGGCCAGCGTGCGCGAGATCGTCGATACCCTGACGCACAACGTCATCCGCGCGTTGATGCGCTCGCGCCCCGGCGGCGGCACCTTCCACATCGAAGACGTGCAGGACCAGGTGGAACTCGGCCTGATGCGCGGCGGGCACCACGATATCGCGCGCGCCTACGTGCTGTACCGCGAGCGCCGCGCCCAGGAGCGCGCGCGCCAGGCCGGGCCGCAGTTGGCCGCAGTGTCCGCGCCCCGGCTGCATGTGCTCGACGGGGGCGTGCGCGTCGCGCTCGAGCCGGGCCGGTTGCAGGCGCTGATCGAATCGGCCTGCGTGCATCTGGGCGCCAACGTGTCGGCCGAACCCATCGCCGCCGAAACCCTGCGCAACCTGTACGACGGCGTCCCCATGGACGAGGTCTACAAGGCGGCGATTCTGGCGGCGCGCACGCTGATCGAAAAAGACCCCGGCTACAGCTACGCCACCGCGCGCCTGCTGCTGCACACCATCGTGCGCGAGGTGCTGGGCCGCGAAGTGGCGCAGGACGCCATGGGCCAGGCCTACGTGGGCTACTTTCCCGAATGCATCAAAAAGGGCGTGGACAACGGCCTGCTCGACGAGCGCCTGCTCCAGTACGACCTGCAGCGCCTGGGCGCTGCCCTCGACGCCGGGCGCGACCTGAAGTTCGACTACCTCGGCCTGCAGACCCTGTACGACCGCTACTTCCTGCACATCGAGAAGGCCCGCATCGAACTGCCGCAGACCTTTTTCATGCGTGTCGCCATGGGCCTGGCGCTGCATGAAACCGATCGCGAAGCCCGCGCCATCGCGTTCTATGAAGTGCTGTCGTCGTTCGACTTCATGTCGTCCACGCCCACGCTGTTCAACAGCGGCACGCTGCGCCCGCAGCTCTCGAGCTGCTACCTGACCACGGTGCCCGACGACCTCGACGGCATCTACGAATCGATCAAGGAAAACGCGCTGCTGTCCAAGTTCGCCGGCGGCCTGGGCAACGACTGGACGCGCGTGCGCGCGCTGGGCAGCCACATCAAGGGAACCAACGGCCAATCGCAGGGCGTGGTGCCGTTCCTCAAGGTCGTCAACGACACGGCCGTGGCCGTGAACCAGGGCGGAAAACGCAAGGGCGCGGTCTGCACCTACCTCGAAACCTGGCACCTGGACATCGAGGAATTCCTGGAACTGCGCAAGAACACCGGGGACGACCGGCGCCGCACGCACGACATGAACACGGCCAACTGGATCCCCGACCTGTTCATGCGCCGCGTGATCGAAAAGGGCCCCTGGACACTGTTCTCGCCCTCGAGCGTTCCGCAGTTGCACGAGCTCTTCGGCGCCGACTTCGAGAAGGCCTACGTCGCCTGCGAGGAAAAGGCCGCGCGCGGCGAAATCCGGCCCGCCAAGACGGTGCAGGCCAGCGACCTGTGGCGCAAGATGCTGAGCATGCTGTTCGAGACCGGCCATCCCTGGATCACCTTCAAGGACGCGTGCAACCTGCGCTCGCCCCAGCAGCACGTCGGCGTGGTGCATTCGTCGAACCTGTGCACCGAGATCACGCTCAACACCAGCGACAGCGAAACCGCCGTCTGCAATCTCGGCTCGGTGAACCTGCTGCGGCACCTCAAGGACGGCGGGATCGACCACGAGAAGCTGAAGAAAACCATCACCGTCGCCATGCGCATGCTCGACAACGTGATCGACATCAACTACTACGCCGTGCGCAAGGCGCGCGACTCGAACCTGCGCCACCGCCCCGTGGGCCTGGGTGTGATGGGCTTCCAGGACAGTCTGTACGAACTGCGCATCCCCTACGCCTCGCAAGAGGCCGTGGAATTTGCCGACCAGTCGATGGAGGCCATCTGCTACCAGGCCTACTGGGCATCGACCGAACTGGCGCGGGAACGCGGCAGATACTCCAGCTACAAAGGCTCGCTGTGGGAACGCGGCATCCTGCCCCTGGACACGTTGGACATGCTTGCCAACGCCCGCGGCGGCCACGTGGAAGTGGACCGGTCGGCGACGCTGGACTGGGACGCGCTGCGCAGGAAGATCGCGCAGGACGGCATGCGCAACGCGAACTGCGTCGCCATCGCCCCCACCGCGACCATCTCCAACATCGTCGGCGTGGACGCATCGATCGAACCCTCGTTCGGCAACCTGTCCGTAAAGTCCAACCTGTCGGGTGAATTCACCGTCATCAACGCCAGCCTGGTGCGCGACCTCGAGCGCCTGGGCCTGTGGGACGAGGTGATGATCATGGACCTGAAGCATTTCAAGGGCTCTTTGCAACCCATCGATCGCGTGCCGCAGGACATCAAGGCGCTGTACTCCACGGCCTTCGAGGTCGATCCCCAGTGGTTGGTGGAAGCCGCGGCGCGGCGCCAGAAGTGGATCGATCAGGCGCAAAGCCTGAACATCTACATGGCCGGCGCATCGGGCAGAAAGCTCGACGAGACCTACAAACTCGCCTGGGTGCGCGGCCTCAAGACCACGTACTACCTGCGCACGCAAAGCGCCACGCACGTCGAGATGAGCACCGTGAACACGCGCCAGCTCAACGCCGTTGCCTCGGGTGACGACAGCGGCGCAGCCGCTGCGCAGGATCGATCCGGCGCGCCGAAAACCGCCAGCGCAGCGGCCCTGCCCGCGACCGACATCCGGTTCTGCGTGCTCGACGACCCAGGCTGCGAAGCCTGCCAATGAGCGCGCGCAGGCATGACGCGGCCATCATCCACGGCATCGCTCCGGTGCTGTGAAGCAACAAAACCTTGCAGCACAACGCTCCAGTGCTTTTCTTTTCGCAGCACTGCTTTCATAATCCGCTCACTGGAAAATCTATGTTGACCTGGGACGAAGAAGTCAAGCCCTCAGCGCAAAATCAACAGGACGGCGGTCTGGACGACAACCGCTCGGCGGGACAGGCGCCCCCATCGCAGCAACCCGCAAGTGCCGCAGCAGCCACCGGCGCGCAGGCCGCGCCACGCCGCGTCAGGGCAGCCGACAAGCGCATCATCAACGGCCAGACCGACGTGAATCAGCTGGTGCCGTTCAAGTACAAATGGGCCTGGGAAAAATACCTGGCCTCTTGCGCCAACCACTGGATGCCGCAGGAAGTGAACATGACGCGCGACATCGCGTTGTGGAAGGACCCCCAGGGCCTGACCGACGACGAGCGCCGCATCATCAAGCGCAACCTGGGCTTCTTCGTCACCGCCGATTCGCTGGCCGCGAACAACATCGTGCTCGGCAGCTACCGCCACATCACGGCGCCCGAATGCCGCCAGTTCCTGCTGCGCCAGGCCTTCGAGGAAGCCATCCACACGCACGCCTACCAATACATCGTCGAGTCGCTGGGCCTCGACGAGAGCGAGATCTTCAACGCCTACAACGAAATCCCGTCGATCCGCGACAAGGACGCGTTCCTGATCCCCTTCATCGAGGCGATCATGGACCCCGGCTTTCGCACCGGAACGGCGCAGAACGACCAGACGCTGCTCAAGTCGCTGATCGTTTTCGCCTGCCTGATGGAAGGTCTGTTCTTCTACGTCGGCTTCACGCAGATCCTGGCCATGGGTCGCCAGAACAAGATGACCGGCGCCGCCGAGCAGTACCAGTACATCCTGCGCGACGAGTCGATGCACTGCAACTTCGGAATCGACCTGATCAACCAGATCAAGCTGGAGAATCCGCAGCTCTGGACGGCGCAGTTCAAGGCCGAGATCAAGGTCCTGTTTCTCGAAGCCGTGGAGTTGGAATACCGCTACGCAGAAGACACCATGCCGCGCGGCGTGCTGGGCATGAACGCCTCCATGTTCAAGGGCTATCTGCGCTACATCGCCAACCGCCGTGCCACGCAGATCGGCCTGGAGGTGCTGTTCCCCCACGAAGAAAACCCGTTTCCGTGGATGAGCGAAATGATCGACTTGAAGAAAGAGCGCAACTTCTTCGAGACCCGGGTGATCGAGTACCAATCAGGCGGCGCGCTGTCCTGGGACTAAGGCCTTGCGTATTTCATCGCCATGGATTTCCACACCACGCCCCGCACGGACAGCGCCGCAGAGCGCCGCCATGCGGGGCGTTCCCGTGTTCATGGGGATGACCCCATGAATCGCTTTCTGTCCACTGTAGACAGAAGGTGCTCTCTGCAAATTGAACCAAGGAGAACATGATGGCAACTGCAAAAAAACCGGCCGCGAAGAAGGCCACTCCCGCGAAGAAAGCTGTACCGGCAAAGAAGGTCGTAGCAGCGAAGAAGGCCGCACCGGCGAAGAAAGCCATGCCGGCGAAGAAGGCCGCACCGGCGAAGAAAGCGGTGCCGGCGAAGAAGGCTGCACCGGCGAAGAAAGCCGTGCCAGCGAAGAAGGCTGCACCGGCGAAGAAGGCCGTGCCAGCGAAGAAGGCCGCACCGGCGAAGAAGGCCGTGCCAGCGAAGAAGGCTGCACCGGCGAAGAAGGCCGTACCGGCGAAGAAGGCTGCACCAGCGAAGAAGGTCGTACCGGCGAAGAAGGGCGCTTCCGCAGGCAACTCCGTGTCCAAGACGCTACCCGTGGCGGCTGCACCGAAGACGCCGCGGAAAACCCCCAAGGCGCCGACGCCTGCTGCCGCACAGACCACCCTGAATCCTCAGGCGGCCTGGCCTTTTCCTACGGGCAACAAGCCCTGATTTTCGCGGCACCTCGCGCGTATTTCTTGCGCGCATTGCGCGTCCAACCCGGTGCCTGTGCACCGGGTTTTTTTATCTGCGCACAACGGGTGTGCCCATGTGCTCAGTGCGATTCGCGCGGTACGGCCGCGCCGCGGCAGCCCACCAGAAAATCGAGGTCGCAGCCCTCGTCGGCCTGCAGCACATGGTCCACGTACAGGCGCTGGTAGCCGCCGCGGCCGCCCATGTCGGCGCTGCGGAGTGCGTGCAGGCGCTGCGCCAGTTCGGCGTCGCTGACGTCCAGATGCAGCCGGCCCTGCGCGCAGTCGAGTTCGATGCAGTCGCCGTCGCGCACGGCGGCCAGCGGACCACCTGCAGCGGCCTCGGGCGCCACGTGCAGCACCACGGTGCCGTAAGCCGTTCCGCTCATGCGCGCGTCGGAGATGCGCACCATGTCTTTCACGCCCTGGCGCAGCAGCTTCGGCGGCAGGCCCATATTGCCCACCTCGGCCATCCCGGGGTAGCCCTTGGGGCCGCAGTTCTTCAGGACCATCACGCAGCTGGCGTCGATGTCCAGGGTCTCGTCGACGATGCGCTCCTTGTAATGCTCCAGGTTCTCGAAGACCACGGCGCGGCCCCGGTGCCGCAGCAGCTCGGGCGAGGCCGCCGAGGGCTTGAGCACGGCGCCGCGCGGCGCCAGATTGCCGCGCAGGACGCAGATGCCACCGTCGGCGATCAGCGGTTTGTCCAGGGGGCGGATCACCTCGTCGTCGTACTGCGGGGCCTGGCGCACGTTCTCCCACAGCGTCTTGCCGTTGACGGTGAGGGCGTCGGGGTGCGGCAGCAGTCCGTTTTCGCCCAGGCGGCGCAGCACGGCGGGCAGGCCGCCAGCGTAGTAGAACTCCTCCATCAGAAAGCGGCCCGAGGGCTGCAAGTCGACCAGCGTGGGGGTGCCGCGGCCGATGCGCGTCCAGTCGTCGAGTTCCAGGGGCACGCCGATGCGACCCGCGATGGCTCTGAGGTGGATCACCGCGTTGGTCGATCCGCCGATCGCGGCGTTGGTGCGGATGGCGTTCTCAAACGCCGCGCGCGTCAGGATCCTGGAGAGCGTGAGCCCCTCGTGCGCCATCTCGACGATGCGCCGGCCCGACATGTGCGCGAGCACGTAGCGGCGCGCGTCCACGGCGGGGATCGCGGCGTTGTGCGGCAGCGAGGTGCCCAGCGCCTCGGCCATGCAGGCCATGGTCGATGCGGTGCCCATGGTGTTGCAGCTGCCGGCGGAACGCGACTGGCCCCCTTCTGCGGCGAGGAACTGGTGCAGCTCGATTTCGCCGGCCTTGAGCGCTTCGTGCAGCTGCCACACCGTCGTTCCCGAGCCGATGTTGCGGCCCTCGTGCTTGCCGTTGAGCATGGGCCCGCCGGTGACCACGATGGCCGGAACATCGCAGCTGGCAGCGCCCATCAGCAGCGCGGGCGTGGTCTTGTCGCAGCCCGTGAGCAGCACCACGGCGTCGATCGGGTTGCCGCGAATGGCCTCCTCCACGTCCATGCTCGCCAGGTTGCGCGTGAGCATGGCGGTGGGGCGCAGATTCGATTCGCCGTTGGAGAAAACCGGAAACTCCACCGGAAAGCCCCCGGCCTCGTAGACGCCGCGCTTGACGTGCTCGGCGACCTTGCGAAAGTGCGCGTTGCAGGGCGTGAGCTCGGACCAGGTGTTGCAGATGCCGATGATCGGGCGGCCGTCGAACGCATGGTCCGGAATGCCCTGGTTCTTCATCCAGCTGCGGTGTATGAAGCCGGTCTTGTCGGCGGCGCCGAACCATTCGGCGGAGCGGAATATGCGTTTCGGGGGCGTCATGGTGGGACTGGGGCAGAAAGGGGAGAGGAGACGGGCGCGGATCATGCCTTGTTCTTGTTGTACACGTCGACCAGCACGGCGGCGAGCAGCACCACGCCCTTGATGACCTGCTGGTAGTCGATGCCGATTCCCAGGATGGACATGCCGTTGTTCATCACCCCCATCACAAAGGCGCCGATGACCGCGCCCATCACCCGGCCCACGCCGCCCGACGCGGAGGCGCCGCCGATGAAGCAGGCGGCAATCACGTCCAGCTCGAACCCCAGCCCCGCCTTGGGCGTCGCGGTGTTCAGGCGGGCGGCGAACACCAGCCCCGCGAGCGCGGCGAGAACGCCCATGTTCACGAAGGTGTAGAAGGCCAGGCGCTCGGTCTTGATTCCCGAGAGCCTGGCCGCTTTCTCGTTGCCGCCCAGCGCGTAGATGCGCCGGCCGATGGTCGTGCGGCTGGTGACGAATTCGAACAGCACGATCAGCAGCGCCATCACGATCAGCACGTTGGGCAGGCCCTTGTACGACGCCAGCAGGTAGCTGAAGTAGATGAGCAGCGCGGCGAACAGCGCCGTCTTGACCAGGAACAGGAGCGCGGGCTCCGCGTGCACGCCGTGCCGCAGCCGGTTGGCGCGGCCGCGCACGGCGACCACGGTCAGGGCCGCCGCCAGCGCCAGACCCAGGAGCAGCGAGCTCAGGCGCAGGCCCTGCGCGCCAAAGGCGTCGGGGATGAAGCCCGAGCTGAGCATCTGAAACGATTCCGGGAACGGCCCCACCGACTGCCCCGCGAGCAGCGCCAGCGCCAGGCCCTTGAAGACCAGCATCCCGGCGAGCGTCACGATGAACGAAGGGATGCGCGAGAACGCGACGAAGCAGCCCTGCACCGCGCCGATCAGGCCTCCGCACAGCAGGCAGACGAGCGTGGCGGGAACGAAATGCCATCCGTACTGCACCATCAGCACCGCGGCCAGCGCGCCGATAAAGCCGCAGACGGAGCCGACCGACAGGTCGATGTGCCCGGCGACGATCACCAGCAGCATGCCCAGCGCCATGATGACGATGTAGCTGTTTTGCAGCACCAGGTTGGTCAGGTTCAGCGGCTGCATCAGCGTGCCGTCGGTCATGACCTGGAAGAAGGCCATGATGGCCACCAGCGTGATCAACATGCCGTATTCACGGACGTTGTGCTTGAGGTATTCCAGCAGCAGTTTGCGCGGCATTGCCGCCGGGCCGTCGGCCGCGTCGGCAGCGCCGAGCAGCTTGCTTGCGTCGTTCACCAGCGAAGAAGGTGTGGAGTTCATATACCAGTTGGTCATTCAGTGCGCTGCGCGTCACCCGCAGTCCGCTCATTTCTCACGATGGCGCGCATGATGCGCTCCTGGCTCGCTTGCGCCGTGGGCATCTCGGCAACGAAGCGGCCCTCGTTCATCACGTAAATGCGGTCCGAAATGCCCAGCAGCTCGGGCATTTCCGAGGAGATGACGAGCACGCATTTGCCCTCGGCCGCGAGCTGGGCGATGAGGGTGTAGATCTCGAACTTCGCGCCCACGTCGATGCCGCGCGTGGGCTCGTCGAGGATCAGCACCTCGGGGTTCGTGAAGAGCCACTTCGCGAGCACCACCTTCTGCTGGTTTCCGCCCGAGAGGTTGAGCGTCTTCTGGTTCACGCCGGAGCAGCGGATGCGCAGCTTCTCGCGGTAGTCCTGCGCCACCCGGTGCGCGCGCCCATGGTCGATCACCTGCGCGCGGGAGATGCCCCCCAGGTGCGCCAGAGGCACGTTGAACTGGATGTCCTCGTTGAGCACCAGGCCGTTGCCCTTGCGGTCTTCGGTGACGTAGGCCAGCCCGTGGCGCACGGCCCGCTCCACCGTGCTCACGTCGATCGGCTTGCCGTGCAGGCGCACCTCGCCGCTGATGCGCTGCCCCCAGGAGCGCCCGAAGACGCTCATGGCCAGTTCCGTGCGACCCGCGCCCATGAGTCCCGCGATGCCCACGATTTCGCCGCGCCGCACGTGCAGGTTGACGTCCTGGATGAACGCGCGCTCGCTGCGCTGCGGGTGGTAGGCGCGCCAGTTGCGCACCTCGAACACGGTGTCGCCGATGCGCGGCACGCGCCGCGGATAGCGCTCGGCCATCTCGCGCCCGACCATGGCCCGGATCACACGGTCTTCGCTCGCGGGTGCGGTGCTGCAATCCATGGTCTCCACCGTGCTGCCGTCGCGCAGGACCGTGATCGCGTCGGCCACCCGGGAGATTTCGTTGAGCTTGTGCGAGATCAGGATGCAGGTGATTCCCTGGCCCCTGAGTTCCAGCAGCAGGTCCAGCAGCGCCCGGCTGTCGTTTTCGTTCAGGCTCGCGGTGGGCTCGTCCAGAATCAGCAGCCGGACCTTGCGCGACAGCGCCTTGGCGATCTCGACCAGCTGCTGCTTGCCCACGCCCAGGTGGGCGATCAGGGTGTCGGGAGACTCCCGCAGGCCCACCTTGCGCAGCAGCGCCTGCGTCAGGCTGTGCGCGGCCATCCAGTCGATCACGCCATGGCGCGCGGTCTCGTTGCCCAGAAACACGTTCTCGGCAATCGACAGCAGCGGCACCAGCGCCAACTCCTGGTGGATGATGACCACGCCCAGTTGCTCGCTGTCGTGGATTCCCTGAAATTGGCGCGCCTGCCCCTCGAAGACGATTTCACCGCTGTAGCTGCCGTGCGGGTAGACCCCGGAGAGCACCTTCATCAGGGTGGACTTGCCCGCGCCGTTCTCGCCCACGATGGCGTGGATCTCGCCCGCGCGCACGCGCAGGTTGACCTTGTCGAGCGCGACCACGCCGGAGAAGGTTTTGCGGATGTCCCGCATTTCGAGCAGCATGTTTCGTTCTTCGTTGCAGCAGTCTGGACGGCGCCCGCTCCGGCGCGGGCGCCAGCGTTCAGCGCAGCTGCGATTCCTTGTAGTAGCCGCTGCCGATGAGCACGGGGTTCCAGTTGGACATGTCCACCGCCACCGGCTTGAGCAGGTACGAGGGAACGACCTTCATGCCGTTGTCGTAGGTCTTGGTGTCGTTGATCTCGGGCTGCTTGCCGGAGAGCACGGCATCGACCATGTTCGCGGCGACCCGGGCGAGCTCGCGCGTGTCCTTGAACACGGTGGAATGCTGCTCGCCCTTGAGGATGGACTTCATCGAAGGGACCTCGGCGTCCTGCCCGCTGACCACCGGGCAGGCCTGCTGCGCCGTGCAGTAGCCCAGGCCCTTGAGCGAGGACAGGATGCCGATCGACAGGCCATCGTAGGGCGAGAGCACGGCGTGGACCCGGTCCTTGCCGTAGTACGCGGAGAGCAGATTGTCCATGCGCGCCTGCGCCACGGCGCCGTCCCAGCGCAGCGTTCCGACCTTGTTCATCCCCAACTGCTTGCTGCGCACCACGAGCTTGCCGCTGTCGAGGTAGGGTTTGAACACGCTCATCGCGCCGTCGTAGAAAAAGAAGGCGTTGTTGTCGTCGGGCGAACCGCCGAAGAGCTCGATGTTGAACGGGCCCTTGCCCTGCTTCAGGCCCAGCTTGTCGACGATGGATTCGGCCTGCAGCACGCCGACCTGGAAGTTGTCGAAGGTGGCGTAGTAGTCAACGTTTTTCGAGCCCTTGATCAGGCGGTCGTAGGCGATGACCTTGATGGCCTTGTCCGCCGCGTTCTGCAAGACCCGCGAGAGCGTGCTGCCGTCGATGGCGGCGATCACCAGCACCTTGGCGCCCTTGGTGATCATGTTCTCGATCTGCGCGAGCTGGTTCGGGATGTCGTCATCGGCGTATTGCAAGTCGGTCTGGTAGCCGCGCTCGCGCAGCACCTTGACCATGTTGTCGCCGTCGGCGATCCAGCGCGCCGAGGACTTGGTGGGCATCGAGATGCCGATGACGCCCCCCTTGTCCTGCGCGCGCGCCAGCGGCACGCCAGCGAAGGTGGCCAGCGTGAGCATGGCCATGGCGGCCTTGAGAAATATGCGTTTCATGGATGGGTTCTCCTGCAGATCCGGGGCTTACTTGATCTGCGATTCCTTGTAGTAGCCGCTGCCGACCAGCACGGCGTTCCAGTTGGACGCGTCCACGACCACCGGCTTGAGCAGGTACGAGGGAACGATCTTCACGCCGTTGTTGTAGGTCTTGGTGTCATTCACTTCGGGCTGCTTGCCGGAGAGCAGGGCATCGACCATGTCCGCCGTGACCCGGGCGAGCGCGCGCGTGTCCTTGAACACGGTGGAGTGTTGCTCGCCCTTGATGATGGACTTCACCGAAGGCAAGTCGGCGTCCTGCCCGCTGACCACCGGGCAGGCCTGCTGCGCCGTGCAGTAGCCCAGGCCCTTGAGCGAGGACAGGATGCCCGTGGCCAGGGTATCGTTGGGCGAGAGCACGGCGTGGAGCTTGTCCTTGCCGTAGTAGGCCGAGAGCAGATTGTCCATGCGCGCCTGCGCGGCCGAGCCGTCCCAGCGCAGCGTCCCGACCTTGTTCATCCCCAGCTGCTTGCTGCGCACCACGAGCTTGCCGCTGTCGATATAGGGCTTGAGCACGCTCATCGCGCCGTCGTAGAAAAAGAAGGCGTTGTTGTCGTCGGGCGAACCGCCGAAGACTTCGATGTTGAACGGGCCCTTGCCCTGCTTCAGGCCGAGCTTGTTCACGAGGGATTCGGCCTGCAGCACGCCGACCTGGAAGTTGTCGAAGGTGGCGTAGTAGTCAACGTTCTTCGAGCCCTTGATCAGGCGGTCGTAGGCGATGACCTTGATGGACTTGTCCGCCGCGTTCTGCAAGACCTGCGAGAGCGTGCTGCCGTCGATGGCGGCGATCACCAGCACCTTCGCGTCCTTGGTGATCATGTTCTCGATCTGCGCGAGCTGGTTCGGGATGTCGTCCTCGGCGTATTGCAGATCGACTTGGTAGCCACGCTCGCGCAGCACCTTGACCATGTTGTCGCCGTCGGCGATCCAGCGCGCCATGGACTTGGTGGGCATCGAGATGCCGATGCGGCCCTTGTCCTGCGCGCTGGCTGGCGGCGCGGCACCGAGGGCGGCAATGGCGATGGTGGCCAGGATGGCCCTGAGAATTGCACGTTTCATGGTTTTTCCTCCTGATTATTCGTGGATGGACTCGTGCCGCGAGAGGGCGGCTAATACGGTAACGACACGCGGGTCGATCCGCTGGATCGGTATTTACGCGGATGGGAGTGGCTTGCGGCAAGCGGGGCGCAGGCAGGGGTGGGACGCTGCACGATCCTGTCTCCTGGTTGTCATGGCGACGGCAAAACGCGAAGCTTATGCGCGATTTTGATATCGATCCAATAGTTTTTCAGACAAAATACATATCGATCTCCGCATTCTGGAAAACCCGATGGGCACTGACAGTCACTGGTTCATCCGTGCGCGCCTGAAGACGCGCCAACTGCTGCTGCTGGTCGCGCTCGCCGACGAGGGCAACATCCACCGCGCGGCGCAGCAGCTGAGCATGACCCAGCCGGCCGCTTCCAGGCTGCTCAAGGACCTGGAGGACATGCTCGAACTGCCGCTGTTCGAGCGCCTGCCGCGCGGCATGCGGCCCACCTGGTACGGCGAGACCATGATCCGCCACGCGCGCATGGCGCTGGACAGCCTGAAGCAGGCGCACGAGGAACTGGGCGCGCTCAGGACCGGGCATTTCGGTCAGGTGGGCGTCGGCGCCGTCGCCTCGCAGGGCTTGCGCCTGCTGCCCCCGGCGGTGGTGCAGGTCAAGCAGGAGCACCCCAGCCTGCGCGTATCCATCGAAATCGACAGCAGCCCGGTGCTGCTCGCGCGGCTCGAGCAGGGCCGGCTCGACATCCTGGTGTGCCGTCTGTTCGCCGAGCACGACAAGACCCATCTGCGCTACGAATCGCTCACCGAGGAATCGATCTGCGCGGTGACCCGGCCCGGGCACCCGCTGCTCGCGACGCAGGCCCTGACGCTGCGCGAACTGCTCTCCGCGGGCCTGTCGGCGGGCTGGATCGTTCCGCCCGCCGGCAGTGTGCTGCGGCATCGCTTCGATCTGCTGTTCCAGCAGGAGGGGCTCGCGCAGCCGATCAACACGGTCGAGGCCTCTGCCCTTCTGTTCATCACCCGCATGCTCCAGCAAAGCGACATGATCGCCGTGGTGGGGGCCGACGTGGGGCACTACTACGCGGCCTACGGAATCGTCACCGTGCTGCCGTTGGCCCTGCCCTGCCACATGGATGCCTTCGGCATCATCACGCGCACGGACCGCCTGCTCTCGCCCGCGGCGCAGGTGATGATGGCGGCGCTCAGGCAGACCTGTTTGTCGCAGTACGGGCGCCCGGTGGACGCGGGCTGAATTCCTACGGCGGCAGAACCGCCTGCGTGCGCTCCTGGCGCACCAGATACAGGCCGCTGCCGATGACGATCGCGCCCCCGAGCAGGGTCGGATACCCGGGCACCGTTTGCCACAGCGCCCAGTCCAGCGCCAACCCCCAGGCCAGGGCGGTGTACTCGAACGGGGCGACCACCGAGGTCTGCCCATGGCGGAACGCCTCGGTGATCGCCAGCTGACCCAGAAACCCCGTCACCGCCAGGCCCGCGAGCAGCGGCCAATGCGCGCGCTCCACGGCAACCCACTGCGGCCAGGCGAGCACGCCGGCGCCCAGCGCCAGCATCACCGTGGTCCAGAAGACCAGGCTGGCGCTGGTTTCGGCGCGCGAGAGCACGCGGCCCGTAATGGCCGACACGGCATAGCAGGCCGCCGCCAGCACCGCCAGCGCACCCGGGGTGAAAAACGCCTCCCGACCCGGGCGCAGCGCCACCAGCACCCCGACCATGCCGAGCACGATGGCGCTCCAATGCGCTGCGCGCACCCGCTCGCGCAGCACCACGGTCGAGAGCGCCGTGATCAGCAGCGGGGCGATGAAGAACAGCGTGTAGGCCTGCGCCAGAGCCAGCTCCCGCAGCGCATACGCATACAGCGCGAGCATCGCCACGTTGAGCCCGCCCCGCAGCAGATGCAGCGACCAGCGCACGCGCAGCAGTCCGCGCGCGTTCCCGCGCCACAGCACGTACAGCGCCACCAGCGGCAGCGCGGTCCAGCCGCGCAACGCCGCCACCTGCATGGCAGGGTAGCTGGGCGACAGCGTCTTGAGCAGCGCGTCCAGGAGCGAAAAAAAGCCCCCCGCAGCCAGCATGGCGACGATGCCGCGCAGATTCGCCGCAGCCGTGTGCGTGCGCTGCGCCGCAGCGGCGGCTTGCACCGTCATGCCCGGGCTTTCCTGCGTGGGCGCCGCGGCCCATCCGGCGCGCGGACGCTCGTGCGCGGCGCGGGAGGCGCGATCGAAAAGGAGGGTGGCCGGTGCATGGAGCGTGTGCCGGGCGGGCGTGGGCGTGGGGTGCGCAGCGTGGGGTCACAGAATGTAACACACGCAAGCCGCGTCAGCCGCCGGGCGCAGCGCCCGTGGCAGCGGGGCCGGAGGTCGCGCGACAATCGGCGGCACCATGAAAAGCATTCTTCCCCTGCAGTTGTTCGTCGCCCCGGACAAGAACGACCCCGCGCCGCTGATCGTCTACCACGGGGGCCACTGCCCCGATGGCTTTGGCGCAGCGTTTGCCGCCTGGCTCTACTACGGAGACAGCGCGCAATACCTGGGCCTGGACCATGGCGACGTGCAGACCGTGGACGGCCTGCCACCCGTGCAGGGCCGTGCCGTCTACGTCCTGGATTTTTCCTTTCCGGCCGATATGCTGCGCGCCATCGACGCACACGCCGCCAAGCTCGTGCTGCTCGACCACCACAAGAGCGCCGCAGAAAAGCTCAGCGGCTTTGCCTGCCGCTGCGGGGTTCTGCACTTTGACATGCACAAGTCGGGCGCGCGCCTGGCGTGGGAGTTCTTTCACCCGAACGCGCCGCTTCCGGCGCTGCTCAAGTACGTGGAAGACCGCGACCTCTGGAAGTGGGAGTTCGCCGAGAGCGCAGGCTTTCTGTCGGCGCTCGAGATGGAGGCGCAGGACTTTGCGCGCTGGCGCGAGATAGCCGCCTTCACGCCCGAGCAGAGCGCCCGGTTCATGGCGCGCGGTGGCGCCATGGACGAGAAGTACCGCCGGCTCGCGGCCGACATCGCCGAAGGCGCCCAGCCCCTGGTGTTCAACGGCATCGAGGGGCTGATGGTGAACGCCCCCGGCGTGTTCCACAGCCTGGTGGGCGACATGCTCTCGGCCAAGAGCGGCAGCTTTGCGCTGATGTGGAGCGCGGGCGCCAAGGGTGTGCGGGTGGGGCTGCGTGCGCAGCGCAATTTCGACTGCATCGCGCTGGCCGAGAGCATGGGCGGCGGCGGCCACGCGCAGGCCTGCGGCTTCAGGATGGGGCTGGACCGATTGCCCGAACTGCTCGCGGGCCGCTTCGACGCCTGAGGCGTCAAGTTTTATCGGCGCCCGCCGATATCCTGGACAGCACCCTGCAAGGACCGTCAGCATGTTCAGCACCCATGGCCGCGCCCGTGCCGCCACCGCGTATCGGCGCATCGATGTAGAGACCATCCGGCATACGCTGGACCCGTACCAGCAGGTCAGCCTGCTGTACGCAGGCGTCCTCGACTCCATTGCCACGGCGCGCGGCGCCATGGCGCGCGGCGACGTGCCGGGCAAGGTAGCGGCCATTGCCCGGGCGCTGCGCATTCTCGAAGAGGGGCTGAGCGCGTCCCTGGACCGGGTCGCCGGCGGCGAGCTCGCGCAGAACCTGGCCGCGCTCTACGACTACTGCACGCACCGCCTGATTCTGGCGAACGCGCGCAACGACGACGCGGCGCTGCTCCAGGTCACGCACCTGATCGGGTCCGTGGCCCGGGGCTGGGATGGCATCCGCAAGACGGACGCTGCGCCCGATCCCGAGTCCGAGCCCATGGTGCTGGGGGGCTGAGCCATGTCGCAGGGGTTGATCGACTGCTACAAGGCCATCGAGGACAGCAGCGCCAGGATGCTGGACGCCGCCAGGCGCAGGGATTGGGACGCCGTGCTGCGCTGCGAGGGCGCCTGCGCCGTGCTCATCGGGCAGCTGCGCCTGAAGGCGCAGGAGCAGGCGCTGGCGCCGGAACAGCGCAGCGAAAAGGCGCGCATCATGCAGCGCATCCTGCGCAACGACGCCCGCATCCGCTGCCTGGCAGAGCCTTGGCTGGCGCAGTTCGAACAGCTGTTCGCAGGCCGGCGGCTGCACTGAGAGCGGGTGGCGCGATGACCCGATTCGAGCCCCAATGGGTGTCTTAGCCTGAAGGCGCGGATGGGCCGTGATCACCGCCAGAGTCGCGTTCGGAGAATACTTCCCTTGCCGCGAGCGTGGCATTGATGGCGGCTGGAAACCCTGCATAGGCCGCCACGTGAATGGCCAACTCGAGCATCTGCTCGCGCGTGCCCCCGACGTTGAGCAGGCCATGAATATGGACCCTGAGCTGCGGCGTGGCAGTGCCCAGCGCGGCAAGCGCCGCCACGGTAATCAGCTCACGCTCGAGAAGTTCCAGCACGGGGCGGGTGTAAATCTCGCCAAAGCCAAACTCCACGATGAAGCGACCGAGGTCCGGCGCGATTCCCTTCAGGGAGGCCATCACCGCCTCGCCGGCGTGGCCGTCGATGCGCGAGAGGGCATCCATCCCGGCTTGATACCGGGCATCGCCGGGGCAAGAAGGCGTCGTCGTGGGCGTGAAATGCAGCTGGCGTTCGTCGAACACCTCCTTGGCAGCAAAAACACCATTCAGGGCGGTCGGAAAGCCTGCGTAGACAAGCAAGTGGGTCATCAGTTCGACGATCTTGGCAGCGCTGCACCCCACGTTGAGCGCAGCGGCAATATGGAACTTCAGCTGCGGCCGCGCATTGCCCAGCACGGCCAAGACGGCGACGGTCGCCAATTGCCGGTCGTGGTAGCTCAGGTGAGGTCGCTGATAGATCTCGCCATACACAAAGCGGATCGCCAGCCTGCCCAGGTCGGGCGAAACGTCGGCCAGGGCATCGATGAGGGAGGGTCTGCGGGTTGCCTCGATGTGGCACAGGCAGGTCAATCCAAGCGCGTAGGCGCTGCGATCCGTGGGGGTCGATGGGGTGTTCATCCTTCGGAGGCTAAGGATGTTTTCTGGTGTTGGCGATTTCTTGTTTGGTTGATACTTTTTTGGTATCGTTTTTTTCCCATTCGCGTCGGCTACTCTTTGCAATCTTGTCAATGGCTGCTGCATTGTGTCAAGTTGCGTCCGGCGTGGCCTGCGGGCATGGCATGGCACCTTCGTGCGGGGGAATCGAGGACGTCGCATCGCGCGCGGCAATCTGTGCGTGGCACGCTTTGATTTCGGCCTTGACATGCCACGTATGGAGATCAGGGACGGATCAAACGCACCAGTGCAAAGACAGCGCTCATCAAAGCTAGTGTGAGCCATGCGAAGGGAATCAAGGAGTGGACACCCAGCAGCGACGAGACGCCCATGACGCCAGCGGAGATCAACATCAACGAGAAGCCGAGCAGCGAACTGGTCAGCCCTGCAAGGTGTGGAAACGACGAGACTCCCAGGGCCATGAGATTCGGGTACATCACACCGCTGAAAAATACGACGCACGCGAAAGGCAGCACCAATGCCCAGAGCTTGAGGTCAAAGCCGATGGCCAGTGTTACTTGAATCACCGCAGCCACCAGTGCCAGTGCCGACGCAAGCGCGAACTTGCGCGTGGTCGTGATACTTCGGGGAAGCAGGCGGTTGGAAAAAACGCCGCAGAAATACACTGCGCCCAGAGCCAGGGCCACGGCACCGAACCCCTGCGGACCGTATCCCATCACGGTCTGGACTATGAACGGCGCGACCAAGTTGAAAGACAAGAGTGCTCCGTAGCATAGCCCCATGGCCACGAAAATGAGAATGAAGCGCAGCGTTCCATATATCTCGATGACTCCGCGCATTATGGCGCTGGCGCTCAATGGGACCAGCCGTCGATTGGTCTCTTTCATCACCCCGACGATGAGTCCCAACAGAACGATCGCGTAGACCGCGAGAAAGACCAGTGAGTAACGCCATCCGACAAAGGTCTGGAAAGTTGCGCCAAGCACTGGTGCAATGACCGGGCCAACACCCCAACCAATTACCATATAAGTCAGCACCTGTGCCAACTTCGGTCCCTGGAAACGATCGGCAGCGATCGCCCGCATGAGCACAGAGGCTGCCGTGATGCCGACCCCCTGCACCACACGCCCCACGATGAACCAAGTGATTGTCTGTGCGAGGATCGAAATCGCTGATCCGCAGAGGAACAGGAGAATCCCTGAAATCAACGCACGTCGGCGCCCGAAACTGTCGGAAACCGGGCCGTAGACCAACTGACCCGCTGCAAATGCCACCAAGTAAAGCGTCACACTCCATTGCACTGTTGTCCGATCAATGGCGAACTCTGACGCCATCAGTGGCAGTGATGGGACAAAGATATCAATTGCCATCTGCCCAATCGGCGCCAGAGCGACGATGAGAAGTGCGAGAAAGTTTTCGTACCAAGGTTTCTCGGCCTGGGGGCTGGATTGGGTCAAAGTGGTTTCTGTCATGTGAGGATTCTCCAGTTGCGTGCCCGTGCGATTGCAACGAGCGATGGGTCATGGGGAACAACGCCGGGATGACCGACAAGTTCGAGTAGGGGTAGATCGGAAAGATGGTCACCATAGGCCGCACATGCGAGAGGGTTGATCCCGCCTCGCGCCATCAGATAACGCGCTGCGCGCGCCTTGTTTGCACCAATCATGGGCTGCTCAACCCAACCGGTGAGTCGTCCGTTGACAATCCTGGGTCGGGTACAGAGCAGGTCGTCGGCACCGAGTTGGATACGCAGTGGCTCCAGCACAGCTGGAAATGAACCGGAAACAAGCACAATCCGATCGCCGCGCTGGCGATGCATCGCCAGCGCGGCGACCGTTGGGCGCAGAAAGAAATTAGGTTCAGTTGTGCGCAGCACGACCCACTCCGCAGCTGCGGTGGCGACCGCATTAGCGGATGTTCCACGCCAAAAAAAATAGTAGAGACGGTTGATGACAACGCGCGGTGCACCCATAGCGGTCAATCGACGCAAACAACGCAAGCGAACCTCGAAGCGCTCCAGTCCAGCTTTGCCCTCGGTCTGCTCCAAGTAAAAGCGCATCACCGCGAACATGCTTTTCGACGCGATCAACGTCTCATCGACATCAAAGAACGCCACAACAGGACACGTCATGACTGAATCTCCAGCAAGACGCCGGTCCATGAGAAACCAGCACCGGCGCCGATCAGCAGCACCCGATCATCGGGATTCAGGCGCCCCGTGCGGATCAATGCATCCAGTGCCACTATCTGATCGGTCGTTCCGAGGTGCCCTACGGATGCCCCGAAGCTGAACAGGC
Organism: Verminephrobacter aporrectodeae subsp. tuberculatae; assembly: GCF_026127385.1. Taxonomy (NCBI): domain Bacteria; kingdom Pseudomonadati; phylum Pseudomonadota; class Betaproteobacteria; order Burkholderiales; family Comamonadaceae; genus Verminephrobacter; species Verminephrobacter aporrectodeae. The sequence continues at coordinate 497,908 of NZ_QZCX01000001.1, read as the reverse complement.
TACGCGCCTGTGCGTCTTCAAAAGCTGGAAAGTAATTATCGCGCAGTAGATCAAGTCCCAGATGGGGAAAGAGGATGTAGCGAACGGCGCGTTCGGACTTCGCGTTGGCGAATAACCGACCTTTGATTCCTGTTAGGGCTTCTCGTGTGCCGCGCTGAAGACGCTCACGGCCTTGGGTGCTCAGAAACCGCCGTTTGGCAGCACGCACATCATTGCTGCCCAAGCCAGTGCTGTCGTGCAAAGCGCAAAGTCCGGGATCGGTCACGGTTTCTATAGCCAGGATCCTGGCGATCCCATGTCCGGGGCCAATCACCATCGCAGCGGCGCCATCGCCATAGAGGATGCCGTAGTCGGACGTGATTCGGCAAAATCCGGTCGTGGCAAAGCAATCACTGCCAACCAGCAACGCCCGCCCAGTCGCGGTTTTTCCAAGATGCTCGCAAGCGAACTGAAGTCCAAGAAGCAGGCCATCGCACCCCTGGCGCAATGCCAGCGGCCGTGCTAGTGTCGCCCCTAGTTCGGCTTGAACAGCGGTCGCCGGATTCCAGAAAACGCCCATCCCTTGATCATGAATCGATGCATGAACAACCAGTGCCAATGTCTTTGCTGCTGGGGATGCAAGACGCTGACTCGCTGCAATCGCAAGCTGCCCTGCAGAGCGATTTTTCTCGACAGCCAAGCCTTCGTATCCCATCTGGGAAAACCTCGCAGTTTCTCCAGGCCAGTCGGCCGCCAGATTGCCGATCGAAACCTTTGATTCAGGCAACTCAACAGCAAGATCGAGAATGGACAGACCTGTCATTTCACCTCCTCCATGTGCCCAAACAATAATCTCTGCAATTTACGCACATGCCGATCTGGGGTCATCCAAATACGCATTCCGGGGATCTTCCAGCACCCTGTTTCGGTCTCGTCTGGCGTTAGTTCCAGTCGTCTGTCGACGCGACGACCTACCCGCAGAACTTGTCGTACTTTGGGATCCGTGCTTCCGAGTCGATCTGGTCCCGTTGCGTTGTAGTCTGTGGCGAGATGACTCAGACGAATCGCCATGTCAGCTAGTGTTTGGCGAAGAGCCTCGATCTCCGCTTCGGTGCGAGCGTCGCGCAAGGCCGCAACAAGAGGCATCATTGCGACCTGCGCCAACGTGGCCTCGGCAACGGATCTGCGCTCTGCTTCGTAGCTGTCGAACCCTATAGTGAAGGCGAGCCCGCTTGTCAGTCGCTGCGCAATGGCTTCTGCGTCAACGATCCCTAGATTGAGCGCCTGTCCGCCAGCGGGAGGGTGCACATGTGCTGCATCGCCGGCAAGCCAGACACGTCCTTCCCCCCAGTGACTGGCTAACCGCGCGTGCACCCGGTAGGCCACCACCCGGTCGATATTGGTAACCCGCAAGTTCGGATTCGTCACGAGTCGCGCTTGTTCAACCAAGAATTCGGCTGCAGTGAGATCTGGACGGTTGGCGTCCTGGGTGATAGCGCGACCAGGGCCGGCGACACGTACGCCACCATCTCGAAACGGTAGCCACGAAACAACGCCTTGCGTGGTGACGAGCATCGTGCTTACGCTACCAGGTGCCAGCGCGACGGTCGGCGTGCCTTCTCCAAGGATGTAGGGATAGGGGATTGTTTCGCCCTCGAACCTTGCCCCGAGTTGTGTCCGCACGGTCGAGCGGGCACCATCGCATCCAACAAGCCAAGCCGCTTCAATAGTCTGGCAGCCTCCGCTGGTAAAGTTCAGCCTGATCTGAACACTGTCGGGGAACTGAAAAAATCCTTCGACAGTAGTGCCACGATGAACAACCACACCCATGTCCAATAGCGCTCGGGTGAGAAGCAACTCAATGTCTGGTTGGCGCAAGTTGAGTACACATGGGAATCGCGTTGGCAAGGTATCAAACTCAATTGCTAATTGCAGTCCGTCGGGCCGCACGAAAGCGATGGCGTGTTGCATGAGCCCCGAGTTCAGGAACTCGTTGATCAAGCCAAGACGGTCCAGAATTTCCAAGACCCGAGCATGAATCATTGCTGCCCGGGGGCGAGTGTCAATGGTTGGAGATGCTTCATAGACGGTGACATCTAGCCCCAATTGTCTCAACATCAAGGCGAGTGCCAAGCCGGTCGGTCCGGCGCCTGCGATGACAATGGGTCCAGTCATGATGCTATCCGTTGGCTGCCGTCGTGGCTGGGATTGTGATCTTGTTGAATATCCTGACTCAGAGATATTATCGGATATGGCGGATTCTCCATTCCGAGGACGCCTCGAACACAGGCATCGGCAAGCGCAAATTCCCGTGTCCTGATGTGATCTGCATCAAATACTGAATACGAAACTACGGATGTTGCGCACTCAATTCCCTGTTGCCATACGCCAACCGATGCCGTGACAGACAATCGTCCGTCGTCGCCATGCTTGATCTTATCCGGCCGAAATGACACACTGGCATCAACCGGGAACACGAAGAACTTGTAGTCGATTTTCATCGATTTGATGACGAAATAGGTTTTTACCGGAGTTTGTTCGTTGAACAAGTGCTCTTTCGTGACTGCCAAGAACATCTGTCGAACTGCTTCGATCAGGACCATGCCTTGAACATGCTGACCAGTAACGTGGTCCAGCAACAATTCGTTGCGTGCGTCAATCAGAAGGTCGGCCACGAATCGATGCTCATCAGCGCGTTTCGGGACACTGATCAAAACATTTTGCGGCTCATGCTTATGAACATGACTGTAGCTCGCTGGAGTCGGTTGGGATTCACGTGCCGTAGTTATGGCAACGCGCCCCTGAGTTCGACGAATCAGTCGGATAAGGGATGCACGATCGCTATCCGAAACACCTTGTCCCCAAATCAGTAGTGTTGGCAATGCAGCATCACTGCCAACATCGTCAAGCTGGCGTAAGCGTCTCACTAATTCGCTGACAGTGAAGACTCCATCTACAGATGAGAACCCAGAGAAGCAGTCACCAACAACAATTCCACTTTTTGCCATATCACCTCCATTACATGAAAATCAGAAATTCAGACAATACAAGAAGACTGACAAGTCGCACTATTACTTGATATAGATACCGATCTTGTGTCGCAAACTTGGGCATTGTTGTATAAATCCTGGGCCGCATGGCGTGCGAACGCTTGCTACCACAAGTGCTCGCTGGTGGAGAGCCTGATGTACTGTCTCAAGATGCTTACCAGCCATTTCCTGTGGGCACGCACGATTGGTTCGCAGGCCACCGATGTCGCCATCCGTGCGGGCGTGCTCAATCGCATGGCCGGTTTTGGCCCGCCCGCAGTCCATGCACATTATTTGAATTGGTGTTTTTGGGAGGCGCGCATCTTCGCCGGTCGAGTAATGCAACAACGCCCAAGGAGTCGTCGTTGTTGGCGCGAAATGCAGCTTACGTTCATCGAACACCTTCTTGGCAGGAAAAATGCCATTCAAGGTGGTCGGGAAGCCTACGTAGACAACCAAGTGTGTCATCAGTTCGATAATTTTGGCAGCGCTATACCCCTCGTTGAGTGCAGCGGAAATATGGAACTTCAGCTGTGGCCGCGCATTACTACCCAGCACGGCCAGGATGGCCAGGATGGCCACGGTAGCCAATTGTCTGTCGTGGTAGATCAGGTGGGTTCGTTGATAGATCTCGCCATACACAAAGCGGATGACCAGCCTTCCAAGGTCGGGGGAAATGTTGGCCAAGGCATTGATGATGGATGGTTTTCTGGTTGCTTCGATGTTGCGAAGACAGGTGATTCCAACCTCGTAGGCGGTGCGATCCGTGTGGATAGATGTGCTATTCATCCTTCGTAGATTAATGATATTTTTTGAGGCTGACGATTGCTTAATTTGTTGATACCTTTTGGGTATCGGTTGGAACGTTGTGGGGCGTTGTTGCATAAATTGACCTTCGAAGATGTACCTCCTCAAGAACACCAATTCAGGTGATGTGCGCGGACTGAGGGCGAGCCAGAGAGGCCATGCGATTGAGCACGCCCGCACGTATGGCGACTTCGGTGGACTGCGAACCAACCGTGCGTGCCCACAGGAAATGGCTGGTCAGCGTCTTCAGACGGTATGTCAGGTTCTCCACCAGTGAGCGCTTGTAGTAGCCGCTGGCTTTTTTCCATCCGCGTCGGCCGCTCTTTGCGATCTTGTCAATGGCCGCATTGCGTCAAGTTGCGCCCGGCGTGGCCTGCGGCCAGAACGTGGCCCCCGCGCGGGGGAATCGAGGGCGTCGCATCGCGTGCGGCAATCTGCGCGTGGCACGCTTTGGTGTCGTAGGCCCCATCGCCGCCGACGATGTCAATCGGTGTTTCGGGCGGAATCTGCTCAAGCAAATCGGTCAGGGCCTCGCCGTCGCCCATCTCCTGATGGGTCATCAGTGCCGCGCAAATTTGGCCGGTCCCTGTGTCCATCTCGCCAGATGGACCTTGCGCCAAGTGCGGCGCTTGGACCAGCCGTGTGTACGCACCTTCCATTCGCTCTCGCCATAGAGCTTGAGGCCTGTGCTGTCAACGGCCAAGTGCAGTGGCTCACCCGGGCGCAACGAGGGCAAGACGACTTGCAGGCTTTGCGCGCGGCGGCTCAAGGTTGTGTAGTTGGGTGCCGGCAGATTCGGGAAGGCAAGCTGGCGCAGGCTTTGAGCGAATCCTTGCAGCGCACGCAGGGGCCGATCAAACACCTGCTTGAGACTGAGCAAACCTTGGATGACGGCGTCCGGGTAGACGATCGGGCGTGCGCGCCTGGAGACATCCGCAGCCGGTGCGGGCGTTAGAAGGCTCTCGTCGACATCATGCCGATATTTTCGATTCGGCCAGATACCCTTTCAGAAAACCGATAAAAGCGGCGATCAAATCTGACGGCTCTCCTGCGCGATGGGCGACTGCCACGCCAATGCCCAATTGCTCGCCTTCGTCAAGGTCTTTGTAGATGATGCCTTTGCGCTTCATGGTCTTGAGCGACCGGGGAATCAGCGCAATGCCTTGCCCCTCGGCAACCAGGCTCAGCAGGATATGGAAGTCCGGCGGTTCGATGGTGCGCGCCGGGGTGAAGCGCATGCGCGCAAAGACACGCTCGCAATGATCGTAGTAGGCCGGGTTCTGCTTGCGATCGAACCAGAAGAGATTCTCTTGATCGAGGTCGCGCAAGGACAGCTTGCGCTTTTTTGCCGCCGGGTGGCTTCCGGAAAGCCCCACGACCATCGGTTCATCGAGCAGATGGTTCAGCACCAGGCTTTCCGTATGCAATGGCAGGCCCACCACGGCGACGTCCAGGATACCGCGGTTCAGGTCGCGCACGGATCGGATGGATATCTGCCGCTTCACGTTCAGACGAAGCAAGGGGAAGCGCTGTGCGAATTCGGTTTCTATCCAGGAGAACAGGCTGGCGTCGATGACGGTTGTAATGCCCAGATTCAATGCCTGCACCCGCGCGGCGGGGGGCTGACGGAACTGCATGACGATGTGCTCGGAGTCCCTCAGCAGAAGGCGGGCGCGCTCCAGAAACTGCTCCCCCGCATCGGTCAGCTGGATGCGGCGGTTGCCGCGCTCAAAGAGCAATACGCCCAAGTTCTCTTCCAGCGCCTGTATCTGGCGGCTCAGCGGGGGCTGTGTGATGCACAGCCGAGCCGCGGCACACCGAAAGCTCAACTCCTCCGCCACCGCGATGAAGTACTTCATCTGCCTGAGATTCAGAGAGCCGTTCATCTTTACCACCCCTTTTTGGACGTTGTTGCACAAACTCCGCCCAGCGGATGAGGGTGCTGTCAGGATCACAGGCGCACGGTTTGGCCTGATTGCTACTGCTGCACAGCGTAGCACTGCAGGGGGTTTTGCGCAGGAAGTTGGTGTTGCAGCGGGGGCGCTGGACACGCGCCGTGTCCAGCGCCTCACACCTGCATGTTCATGATGTCCGTGTAGGCCTGCAGCATGCGGTTGCGCACGTGCAAGGTGGCCTGAAAGCCGATCTGGGCCTTTTGCATGGCGACCATGGTTTCTTCCAGGCTGACTGCGGGGTTGTCCAACTGCACTTCCTGTTGCAGGGCGGTGGAGCGGTTCTGCGCCGCGCTCACGGATTGCAGGGCGCCCTTGAGCGCGCTGGAAAAACCGACTTCGGCGCCCGCATCCCGCGCCGGCGCGCTGCGCCAGGCTGTGCCGGTGCCGGCAAGCGGGGGGGTGACGCTCGGCAGGCGCAGGTCCATGGCGGTGTCCGTGGGCAGGGGCGGTAGGGGCTTTGCGCATCCTAGCCGCGGGCGGCGCATCCGGCGGCGGAAATTGCGCGCCCAACGGGCGGCTTATCCGGCGAACACGCCGGTTGTGCGATCGAAATAATCGGGCTCGCACCAGGTCCGTCGCCGGGCCTGAGACTGGATAAGCAAGATGTCTGCTGTGGCCCAAGTTCCTTCCGATCCGCCGACGGCGCCTGCCCGCCCCCCATGGCTGCAGCGGTTGCAGAGCCTTGGCCGGGCGCAGCGTGTGCGGCTGGGTCTGGGCCTGGCGCTGCTGCTCGCGGCCGCCGCGGCGCTGCTGCTTCTGGGGCGCCAGAGCGAGTACCGGGTGTTGTTCGCGAATCTGAGCGACAAGGACGGCGGCGCCATCGTGGTCCAGCTCACGCAAATGAACGTGCCCTACAGGTACACGCAGGGCGGCGGCGCCATTCTGGTTCCGGCCGACCAGGTGCACGACGTGCGCCTGCGCCTGGCGACCCAGGGCCTGCCCAAGGGCTCGGTGGTCGGCTTCGAGCTCATGGAGTCGAGCAAATTCGGGCTCACGCAATTTCAGGAGCGGCTGAACTTCCAGCGCGGGCTCGAAGGCGAGCTCACCCGCTCCATCCAGTCCCTGTCGTCGGTGCAGAGCGCGCGCGTGCACCTGGCGCTGCCGAATCAGAATGGTTTCTTCCGCGAGCAGCAAAAGCCCTCGGCATCGGTCCTCGTGGGCCTGTATCCGGGCCGCGTTCTGGACCGCGCCCAGCTCGCCGGCATCGTGCACCTGGTGGCCTCCAGCGTTCCGGAGCTCGCGCCCTCGGCCGTGAGCGTGCTCGACGACACGGGCAAGCTGCTCTCGCAGTCGCCCGACACGGGCGCCGAGGCGAATGCGCAGCAGCTGTTGTACGTGCAGCAGATCGAGCAACTGTACAGCCGCCGCATCCTGGATATTCTGGAGCCCGTGGTGGGCCAGGGGAACGTGCGCGCGCAGGTCACTGCGCAGGTGGATTTCACGCAGACGGAATCGACTTCCGAGCAGTTCCGGCCGAACCAGACGCCGGATTCGGGCGCCGTGCGCAGCCAGCAGCAGCTGGAGAGCCGGGGCGGCCCCGAGCGGATGCCCAGCGGCATTCCGGGCGCCGTGAGCAATCAGCCGCCCGCGCCGTCCACGGCCCCGATCAACGGCGCCAACCCCGCGCCGGACGCGGGCGGGCAGCAGGGAGCGCAGGCCACGAGCCGGCGCGAATCCACCACCAACTACGAGCTGGACCGGTCGCTGCAGGTCACGCGCGGCGCAACGGGGAGCGTCAAGCGCCTGAGCGCGGCCGTGGTGGTGAATTACCAGCTGGACGAGGCCAAGGGCCGCAGCCGGGCGCTCGCGCCCGAGCAGATCGAGCAGATGACGGCGCTGGTGCGCGAGAGCATTGGCTTCAACCGCGAACGCGGCGACTCGGTGAATCTCATGCACACCCCGTTCCTGGTGCGCGTGGCGCCGCCCGTGGACGTCCCGCTGTGGCAGCGGCCCGAGGTGATCGAGCTGGCCAAAACCTTCGCCTGGCCCCTGGGCGCGGTGCTGTTCGCGGCCCTGGTGCTGCTGGGTCTGGTGCGGCCCGCGCTCAAGGGGGCGGCGCCGCGCGCCGTGGCCGGTGGCCAGATCGACGCCCTGGAAGCCGAGGCCCTGGAGCGCCCCGCGCTGCCCACGCCGAGTGACGCGGCGCTGCCCGCGACGCCCGAGCAGCTGCGCCTGGAGGAAGCGCGCGTGCTCGCCCGGGAAAATCCGGTCGCCGTGGCGAACATCCTCAAGACCTGGCTCAGCGGCGAGTCCGCCTGAGCACTGAGCACCGAGCGCAGGACGCCGCATGAACGAGCAAGGTCTGCAGGACGCCGCCATCTTGCTGATGTCCCTCGGCGAGGAGGATGCGGGCGAGGTCTTCAAGCATTTCTCGCCCAAGGAGGTGCAAAAGCTCGGCGAGACCATTGCGCGCACGCGCTCGGTGTCGCGCGAGAGGGTGGACGAGGTGATCAACAAATTCGCCGCCGCCGCCGCCGCGCAGAGCCTGCTCGTGTCGGACACCGGAAACTACGTGCGCGCAGTGCTCAGACGCGCGCTCGGCGACGACAAGGCGGGGTTGCTGATCGACCGCATCCTGCAGGGCGGGGACGTCTCGGGAATCGAAAGCCTGAAGTGGATGGACCCACTGTCCGTGGCCGAGCTGCTGCGCAACGAGCACCCCCAGATCGTCGCCGCCATCTTGGTGCATCTGGACAGCGACCAGGCCGCGGCCATCCTGATGCACCTGGGCGAGCGCCAGCGCAGCGAGATCCTGCTGCGCGTGGCGACGCTCGAGGGCATACAGCCGACGGCGCTGAAGGATCTCAACGAGGTGCTGTTCAAAGTGCTCGCCGGTGGCGACAAGATTCGCAAGAGCTCGCTCGGCGGGGTCAAGGCCGCGGCCGAAATCATCAACATGCTCAGCGGCAGCGTGGACACCGTGGTGCTGGAGGCGATCCGCAGCTACGACGCGGATCTGGCGCAGAAGATCATGGACAAGATGTTCGTCTTCGAAGACATGCTCAGGCTCGACGACAAGGCCATCCAGACCATTCTCAGGGAAGTGTCGTCCGAGGAGCTCATCGTGGCGCTCAAGGGCGCGCCGACGGAGCTGCGCGAGAAGTTTCTCTCGAACATGTCCATGCGCGCCGGCGAGGCGCTGCGCGAGGACCTCGAAGCGCGCGGTCCGATCCGCCTGTCCGAGGTCGAGACCCAGCAACGGGAAATCCTCAAGATCGTGCGGCGCCTGTCCGACGAGGGGCTGATCGCGATCGGCAGCGGGGGGGAAGATGCCTTTGTTTAGCCCCCGCTCCTACGCGCGCATCATCCCCAGCGAGGAGCTGGGCGATTGCACGCAGTGGAAGTTTGGCGCCGTCGATGGATCCGACCGCGTTGCGCCCGCGGTGCAAATCCCTGCTGCGATCGACGAGGCCGCGCAGCAGGCGCTGCTCCAGCAGGCCTGCGCCGACGCCCACGCCGCGGGCCTTGCCCAGGGGCAGGAGCAGACCGCGAGCGAGTGGCAGCACCGCCTGGACGAGTACATCGTGCACCAGGGCCATGCGGCGGCCGAGCGCCTGCAGGGCGTTCTGCAGGCGCTCGACGCGAGCCTGCTCGACATGCAGCGGCGCATGGCGCAGCAGCTGCTCGCGCTGGCCTGCGACATCGCGCGCGAGGTGCTGCGCCAGGAGCTGTCCGTGAATCCCGAGGCCCTGCACCCCGTGGTGCGCGAGGCCCTGGGAATGCTGGTCGCCGAGGGGCGCCCCGCGAGCGTGCGCCTGAACCCCGTGGACATGCAGGGGCTCACGCAGCCGCTGCGCGCGGCGCTGGCGACCCCGCAGCAGGTCCAGTGGATAGCAGACGCTGCCGTGCCGCCGGGCGGCTGCCTGGTGGAATGCGCCGGCAGCGTGGTCGATGGCAGCGTGGAAAAGCGCTGGCAGCGGGCGCTGGCCGCGCTCGGGATCGAGTCGCCATGGCAGGAAGGGGGCGGCGATGCGCGCTGAGGACCCGGACGACCCCGCCCCTGCCCCCTGCGCCTGGACGCGCTTCGTCGATGAAGCGCGCGCGCGCGTGGCCCAGGGCGCGCCGCTGGAGACGCGCGGCACGCTGACGCGGCTCACCGGGCTGGTGCTGGAGGCCGTGGGCTTGCGCGTTCCGGTGGGCGCGCAGTGCCTGGTGCAGATGCCGGGGCATGCATCCGGGCAGGCGCCGGTTCTGGCCGAGGTCGTGGGCTTCTCGGGCGAGCGCGCGTTTCTCATGCCGGCGGGCGACGTCCACGGCCTGGCCAGCGGCGCCAGCGTGACTCCCGCAGCGCCCTGCGCGCCCATGCCGCGCTGGGGCGATCCGCCCCGGCGCGCGGCGCGCGCGGGTCTGCCCGGGCTGCCGATGGGCGCGGGCCTGCTGGGGCGGGTGGTGGACGCGCAGGGTCAGCCGCTGGACCACGCGGGCGCGCTGCAGGACGTGGTTTCCGCTCCCATGGGGCGCAGCCCGGTGAATGCGCTGGACCGCGACCCGGTGCGCGTGCCCCTGGCGACGGGCGTGCGCGCCATCGACGCCCTGCTGACGGTGGGGCGCGGGCAGCGCCTGGGGCTGTTTGCCGGATCCGGGGCGGGCAAGAGCGTGCTGCTCGGCATGATGGCCCGCGGCACGTGCGCCGACGTGATCGTTCTCGGACTGATTGGCGAGCGCGGCCGCGAGGTCAAGGAATTCGTCGAAGACACGCTGGGTGCGGCGGGCCGCGCGCGCTCCGTGGTCGTGGTGGCGCCCGCCGACGCGCCGCCGCTTTTGCGCCTGCAGGGCGCGATGTACGCCACGGCGCTGGCCGGGCATTTTCGGGACCAGGGCCGGCACGTGCTGCTGCTCATGGACTCGCTCACCCGCTACGCCATGGCGCAGCGGGAAATCGCGCTCGCCATTGGCGAGCCGCCGGCGACCAAGGGCTACCCGCCATCGTGCTTTGCCAAGCTGCCCGAACTGGTCGAGCGCAGCGGCAACGGTCTGCACGGGGTGGGGTCGGTCACGGCGTTCTACACCGTGCTGGTGGAGGGCGACGACGCGCAGGACCCCATCGCCGACGCGGCGCGCGCCATTCTCGACGGCCACATCGTGCTCTCGCGCGCGCTCGCGGAGAGCGGGCATTTCCCGGCCATCGACATCGAACGCTCGGCCTCGCGCGTGATGCACAACGTGGTCCCGCGCGCGCAGCTCGATCTGGCGCGGCGCTTTCGTGCGCTGCACGCGTGCTACCAGAAGGGCCACGACCTGGTGCAACTGGGCGCGTACGCGAGCGGGTCCGACCCCGCCCTGGACGAGGCCCTGCGGCTGCAATCGCAGATGGCCGCCTTTGTGCAGCAGGACATGTTCGAGGCCGCGCCCATGGAGCAAAGCGTTGCGGACCTGGCCGCAGTGCTCGAGCCCCGAACCCCATAGAGGTCCATCCACCATGTCCCAGCTCGGTGCCCTCCCGCTCGTGATCGAATCCGCAACCCGCAGGCGCGACGCCGCGTGCAGTGTGCTGCAGGCCACGCTCGTGGCGCAGCAGGCCGCGCGCGTGCAGCTCGGGCAGTTGCAGGACTACGCGCGCGACACCACGTCCCGCTGGGGCATGCGCACCGGCGCGACGCTGCGCCCCGAGTTGCTCTACCACCAGGACTGCTTCATGGAACGCCTGGAGTACGCGGCGGGCATTCAGCGCGGCGTCGTCGGCGAGCATGCGCACCGGGTAGACGCCGCCCGGCAGGCGCTGCTCGAAGCGCAGCTGCGTCTGTCCGGCCTGCGCCAAGTGCTCGACCGGCGGCGCCACGCGCTGCAAGCGCAGCAACAGCGGCGCGAGCAGCAACAAGCCGACGAGCACGCGGCGCGCGCGTACCGCAGCGCGGACCAGGGCTTGCCAGGGCGGGAGGATTGACGATGGAGACGGCAGGAATTTCCTCTGCGGCCCACCCGGTGCAGGCCGCGCGCAGACTGTTCGCGGCGCAGGATGCCGACGGCGCCGATGCCGCGGGCGGCTTTGGGGCGCTGTTCACCGCGCTGCTTGCCGTGCCCCGGGACGGCGACGCGCCGCTGGACGCGGACCATGCCGCGGCGGACCCTGCGGGCACCACGCCCGTCGATACCGCGCCCGCCGCTACCGCGCAGGGGGCCGTGGACGCGTCCGCGCTGGCCGCGTGGCAGGGCCTGCTCGCGCCTGCTGCCGCTGCGCAGGCGGGCACGGGGGAGCCGGACGCGCAGGCGGCGGACGCCATCCTGTCCGCGCAAGGGCCGCAGGGCGGCGCCGGCGCCGGCGCCGGGCCGGGCCTGCCGCAGGGGCTGGTGGCCGAGACGGCACTGCTCGACCACGGCGAAGCGCGCGCGCAGGCACCGGCGGACGCGTCCGCTGGCGCCGCGCGCGGCGCACTCGCCCCGGGCGCGCAGGCCGCCGGGCCGTCCAACGATTGCGCCGCGCCGGACACGGCCGCGCCGCGCCGCGCCGCGCCCCGGGCTGCGCCAGCCTTGCAGGCGGCGGGTGAGCGCGTGGCGGGGGTCGTGGGGACCGCGCAGGGTGCGATCGACCGCACCGCCGGGGCGCAGGCCGCTGCTGCGGCTGCCGGGACGGGGACACCGGCCCGCGCGCAGGACGGCCTCCTGGCCGCGCTGCCGCCTGCGCGCGCAGGAGAAAGCGGCGCGGGGGGGAGCCGCCGGGACGCGGAGCCGCCGGGCGCCGGGGTCTGGTCCGGCGCCGGCCCGGGCAGCGCCTGGGCAGCGCCCGGCCCGGTCGGCGGCGCGGGGCCGTTCGCGCATCCGGGCCTGGCCGCAGCGCCGGCGGCAGAGCCCGTGACCTGGTGGGCCGAGCAGCAAACCTGGAATGCGCAGCTGACGCTCGACCGCGATGGCCAGCCCGTGGAAGTCTCGGTGTCGTTGTCGGGCAATGCGGCGCACGTGTTCTTCCAGAGCGAGCAGCCGCAGACGCGCGAACTCCTGGACCGCAGCCGCGCGCAGCTCGGCGATTTGCTGCACAGCCAGGGTCTGGTGCTCGCGGGAATGTCGGTCGGCACGTCGGCGGACCAGGGCGCGGGGCAGGCGCGGTCGCCGCGCGGCCGCGCGGGCGCCCGCCCAACGCAGGGGGTGCAGGGGGCGCCGGTGGCGTCCGTGGCGCCCGCCGCAGCGGCCCCGGTGCTGCGCGTGGGCAACATTGCGCAGCGCGCCGTGGATGTCTTTGTATGAACGCGCGCAGGGCGCGCTGAATACCTTGGTTTCGGGTTGTTATTCCGCTGATCACGGGCCGGCGCAGCGCCCAATAATGGGATCGTTCTGGCCCGTATTTCTCTTTTCACCCACTCCTTCCATGGTCAGATGGCGCGGCTTGCTGCCGCAAGGAATCCGCACCGTGTCAGCCATAGTTCCCGCAGCGGCTCCGGCCAAGAGCAAGAAGATGCTCATGCTCCTCGTCGGCACTGCGCTGGCGGGGGTGCTGGTCGGCGCCAGCGCCGGCGCCTGGTTCGTCGCGAGCCGCGCGCCGGCGGACGACGAGGATGCGTCCAGGGCCGCCCCGGTCTTCCTGCCCATGGAAAGCATGGTGGTGAATCTGGCCGATTCCGGCGGGGACCGGTTCGCCCAGATCGGCGTCACCCTGGAGCTGGAAAACGCCAAGGTGCAGGAGCAGGTCCGGGCCTACCTGCCGAACATCCGCAGCGGCGTGCTGATGCTCGCGTCGCAGCGCAGCACCGCCGAGCTGTTGCAGCGCGCAGGCAAGGAGAAATTGGCCGCCGACATCCTCGCGGAAGTCACGCGCACCATGGACTATCCGCCTCCCGCAGAGAGCGAGCGCGCGCAGGCCGATGTGCCCGAGGACGCAGCAGAGCACGCGCCGGCGCGCCGGCGCACGCAGCGCAACCCGGTGCGGCGCGTGCTGTTTTCGAGTTTCATCGTTCAGTGACGCGCGCAGGAACTTGCCATGAGCAATTCATTTCTTTCGCAGGAAGAGGTCGATGCCCTTTTGGAGGGGGTCACCGGAGAGAGCCAGAAGTCGGTCGAGGAGGTGACCGAGGCCGGCGCCGTGCGCAACTACGACATCTCCAGCCAGGAGCGCATCGTGCGGGGGCGCATGCCGACGATGGAAATCGTCAACGAACGCTTCGCGCGCAACCTGCGCATAGGGCTCTTCAACCTCATCCGCCGCAGCCCGGAAGTCTCCGTCGGACCGGTGTCCGTGCAGCGCTACAGCGCCTTTTTGCGCGAGCTCGCGGTGCCGACGAATTTCAACATCGTGGCCATCCGTCCGCTGCGCGGCAGCGGGCTGATCGTGTGCGAGCCCTCGCTGGTGTTCGGCATCATCGACACCCTGTACGGCGGCGCGGGCAAGTTCCAGACGCGCATCGAGGGGCGGGACTTCTCGCCCACCGAGCAGCGCGTCATCAACCGCCTGGTGGACGTCGTCTGCACCGAATACAAGAAGGCCTGGCATGGCATCTACCCCCTGGAGCTGGAGTACCAGCGCTCGGAAATGCAGCCGCAGTTCGCGAACATCGCCACGCCCAGTGAAATCACCGTGTCCACCGCGTTCCAGCTGGAAATCGGCGACCTCTCGGGCGCCATCCACCTGTGCACGCCCTACGCCACGCTGGAGCCGATCCGGGACGTGCTGTACTCGTCCACGCAGGGCGACTCCATCGAGGTGGACCGCCGCTGGGTGCGGGTGCTGACCCGGGAAATCCAGGCCGCCGAAGTGACCCTGGTCGCCGAGCTGGCGCGCGCCGACACCACCGTCGGGCAGCTGCTGCGCATGAAGCCGGGCGACTTCATCGAACTGGAGCGCGCACCGCGCATTCGCGCCGCGGTCGGGGGGGTGCCGGTTTTCGAATGCCAGTACGGAACGCACAACGCCAAATACGCCATCCGCATCGAAGAATGCCTGCGCACTGCGGACCTGAGCTGGCTGGGAGAGAAAGATGTCCACTGAAGAAGAAGGCCAGGGCGGCGGCGGTGCGGACGATCCCCTTGCGGGCTGGGCCGAGGCGCTGGAGGAACAGCAGACCAGCACCAGCACCAGCACCAAGCCCGGGGACGCGCAACAGCAACAGGGAGGCCCCCTGTCCGGCGCTCCCGTGCCCCCCCTCTCGGGCAGCGCGGACGGCAGCGTCAACGACATCAACATGGTGCTGGACATACCGGTCCAGCTGTCCGTGGAACTGGGGCGCACCAAGGTGCCCATCAAGTACATCCTGCAACTTGCCCAGGGCTCCGTGGTGGAGCTCGACGCGCTCGCGGGCGAACCCATGGACGTGCTCGTGAACGGCTACCTCATCGCGCAGGGCGAGGTGGTGGTGGTGAACGACAAGTTCGGCATCCGCCTGACCGACGTGGTGACGCCCTCGGAACGCCTGCGGCGGCTCAGCCGTGGATAGCGCCGGCATGACCCGCTTCCTGGTCACGGCGCTCCTCTTCGTGGGAGCCATGGCCCTGCTGCCCTGGCTCGTGCGGCGCCTGCGGCAGCGCCATGCGGCGGGCGGATCGGCGGCAGGCGCCGCGGCGCGCGTGCTCAGCGCCGTCGCGGTCGGGCCGCAGCAGCGCGTGGTGACGCTCGAGGTGGGCCCCGAGCACGCGCGCACGTGGCTGGTGCTCGGCGTCACGGCGCAGCAGCTCAGCTGCCTGCACGTGCTGCCCGCGTCCCCGGTGGTCGCCGCCGATGCCCCGTCCGCCGCCGCCGCCGCGCCGGCGCCATTTGCCAAAGCGTTGGCCGCTGCCAGCGGCGCGCCGCCCGCCGATGGATGAGGGTCTGCCTGGCCGCGCAAGGGGCGCCGCGCAGCGGCCCGGGCGCCCGTGGCTGCCCGCGGCGGCTGCGGGCCTGGCCTGCCTGGCCGTGCAGGCGCCGGCGCTGGCGCAGGCCGCGGGCGCGCTGCCCCTGGTGGTGGCCAGCGGCCCTTCGGGCAGCAGCTACTCGGTTCCCGTCCAGACCCTGCTGTTCTTCACGGCGCTGTCCTTCCTGCCGGCGGTGCTGCTCATGATGACGGGGTTCACGCGCATCGTGATCGTGCTGTCCCTCCTGCGCCAGGCGCTGGGAACGCAGTCGGCGCCGCCGAACCAGGTCATCGTTGGCCTGTCGCTGTTTCTGACCCTGTTCGTCATGGGCCCCACGCTGGACCGGGTGTACCAGGACGCGTATCTGCCCTACGTGAACAACAGCGCCACCTTTGAACAGGCGCTCGACAGGGCCGAGGCGCCCATGCGCAGCTTCATGCTCAAGCAGACCCGGCAGTCCGACTTCGCCCTGTTCGCGCGGCTCGCGCGGCTCGACCCGAGGGTGGGCGCGGAAACGGCGCCGCTGCGCGTGCTCGTTCCCGCGTTCGCGACCAGCGAGCTCAAGTCTGCGTTTCAGATCGGCTTCATGATCTTCATCCCGTTCCTGGTGATCGACATGCTGGTGTCGAGCATCCTCATGTCGCTGGGAATGATGATGCTCTCTCCGGTCCTCGTGGCGCTGCCCTTCAAGCTCATGCTGTTCGTGCTGGCCGACGGCTGGAACCTGCTGATTGGCTCGCTGGCGGCGAGCTTCGTCAGCTGAAGGGGAAGGAACGTGCGATGACTGCGCAAATGGTTCTCACCCTGGGGCGCGACGCCCTGGGCCTGCTGCTGATGATCGCCATGCCCGTGCTCGGGGTCGTCATGGCGGTGGGCCTGATCGTGAGCATCTTTCAGGCGGTCACGCAGATCCATGAGGCGACCCTGGCCTTCGTTCCCAAGCTGATCGCCGCGATGGTGGTGTTTGCGCTCGCCGGCCCCTGGATGCTCGGCAGCCTGGTGGACTTCATCCGCCGGACCATCGAAGCCATCCCTTCGGTGGTGGCGTAAAGCCAGGCCGGTGGTTCTTCCTGCCGCATGCCCGCCGCCGGCCCGCCCATCGCCAGCGCCATTGCCAGCGCCTCGCGGAGCCGCGCGTGATCGGCTTTTCCGAGGCCCAGATCATGGCCTGGCTGTCGCCCATCCTGTGGCCCTTTCTGCGCGTGCTCGCCCTGTTCTCGGCCGCCCCGGTGTTCTCCATGCGGGCGCTGCCCCTGCGCGCGAAGATCGGGCTGGCCTTTCTGGTGGCGCTGTGCGCCCAGGGCGTGCTGGTCGATCAACCGGTGATCGCCGTCCAGGGCCGTGCGGCCCTGGGAGCGCTCGCGCAGCAACTCACCGTGGGCCTGGCGATCGGCTTTTCGGTGCGCCTGGTATTCGCTGCGGTGGAACTTGCCGGGGAACTCGTGGGCTTGCAGATGGGGCTGAACTTTGCGTCCTTCTTTGACCCCGCGTCCAGCGCCCAGACCAGCGCCGTGGCCCGATTCCTGGGCTACATGGCGATGCTGCTCTTCATCGTGATCGACGGCCACCTGCTGATCCTGATGGCCCTGGTGAAAAGCTTCGAAGGGTTTCCGGTGGACGGCAACTTCCTGCAATCCCTGGGGCAGATGCGGCTGCACACGCTGGGCGCCGCGCTCTTTTCCAGCGCGCTCTGGATGGCCTTGCCCATGATCGCGCTCCTGCTGTTCGTCAACCTGACGCTGGGAATCGTCTCGCGGGTGGCGCCGCAGATGAACATCTACGCGGTCGGCTTCCCGGTGACGCTCACGGTGGGAATACTGGGCCTGACCGCCACGCTGCCCCTGCTCGAGCAGCCGTTGCTGGCGCTCATGCAGCAGGCGGTCGGGCGCTTGCTCTCCTCAGGCAGCTGAAGGGGAAGTCACCCGGGGTGCGGCAGTGCCGCCACTGCCACCGCCCGGTTTGGCCCCGGCACCGCCTTGCGCGCCAACAGCGTGTACATGGTCGGCACCACGAACAGCGTGAGCAAGGTGCCCAGCAGCATGCCGCCGACGATGACCCAGCCGATCTGCGTGCGCGTCTCGGCGCCCGCGCCCTTGGCCAGCGCCAGCGGTAGGGCGCCCAGCACCATCGCGCCGGTGGTCATCAGGATGGGGCGCAGGCGCTGGGCCGAGGCCCGGACCAGCGCGTCCACCAGCTCCAGACCCTGCGCGCGCAGCTGGTTGGTGAACTCCACGATCAAAATGCCATGCTTGGTGATCAGGCCCACCAGCGTGATCAGGCCGATCTGCGAATACACGTTCAGCGATCCACCGCTCCAGCGCAGCGCCAGCAGCGCGCCCACCATCGACAGCGGCACCGACACCATGATCACCAGCGGGTCGATAAAGCTCTCGAACTGTGCGGCGAGCACCAGAAAAATGAACACCAGCGCGAGCACGAACACCAGGCCAAGGGCCCCCCGCGCGTCTCTGAACTCGCGCGAGTTGCCGTTCAGGTCCGTGGTGTAGCCAGGCCTGAGCAGCTGCGCCGCCGTCGCGTCCATGAAGCGGATGGCCTGGTCGAGCGAGTAGTCGGGCGCGAGGTTCGCCGTGATGGTGGCCGAGCGGCGCTGGCCAAAGTGGTTCAGCTCGCGCGGGCTCACGCCCTCCTGCACCCGGACCAGGCTGGACAGCGGGATCATCGCGCCGTTGCGGCCGCGCATGTGGATGAGGTCGATGCTCTCGGGCCGGCTGCGCTCATCGGCCTCGGTCTGCACGATCACGTCGTACTGTTCGGCGTCGCGCTTGTAGCGGGTCACGCTGCGCCCGCCCAGCATGGTCTCTATGGCCCTGGCCACCGCGTCCACGCCGACGCCCAGGTCGGCGGCGCGCTCGCGGTTCACGGCGATGCGCAGTTCGGGCTTGTTCAGCCGCAGGTCGGCGTCGGGCGCGACGATGCCGGGGTTCTGCGCGATCGCGGCCATGAAGGCATCGACCACGGTGCTGAGGTTCTCGTAGCTGTCCGAGGTCTGGATCACGTAGGTCAGCGGCCGGGAGCGGAACCCCTGCCCCAGCGAGGGGGGCGTGATCAGAAAGGCGTTCACGCCGGGCAGGCTGGCCACCATGGGTTGCAAGGCCCGGGCCAGATCGAGCGTGCTGCGCTCGCGCAGTTCCCAATCGACCGTGCGGTAGACCACGCTGCCCTGGGCCACCGTGGGGTTGCCGATGTTCGCAAAGACGCGGTCGAACTCGGGGTAGCGGCTGCCGATTTTTTCCAGCTCCCGTGCGTAGCGGTCGGTGTAGTCGAGCGTGGCGCCGTCGGGCGCCGTGACGCTGGCCAAGATGGTTCCGCGGTCTTCCAGCGGCGAGAGCTCCTGCCGCATGCCCGGCCATACGAGCAGCAGCGTGGCGCCGCTGAGCGCCATCACGCCCAGCACCAGCGCGCGGGCCTGGAAAATCGTGCCCGCCACGCGGTCGCGCCCACCCCAACGCGCCGTGACGACCCAGCGCAGCAGGCGGCCATAGGCGTCGGACAGCGCCGTGAGCCCGCGCTCCATCCACCGGTCCAACGCGCTCGGATGGGGCTGGTGCCGGAGCAGCAGCGAACACATCATCGGCGACAGACTCAGCGCCACGAAGCCCGACACCACCACGGCACCGGCGAGCGCCAGCGCGAATTCGACGAACAGCCGGCCGGTCCGCCCTGGCGTGAAAGCCAGCGGGGCGTACACCGCGACCAGCGTCAAGGTCATGGCGACGATGGCAAAGCCGATTTCGCGCGCGCCCTGGATCGCGGCAGACAACGGGTCCAGCCCCTGTTCGATATGCCGGTAGACGTTCTCCAGCATCACGATGGCGTCGTCGACCACGAGCCCGATGGCCAGCACCAGGGCCAAGAGCGTGAGCGTGTTGATGGAAAAGCCCGCCAGCGCCATCAGCGCGCAGCTGCCCACCAGGCTCACCGGGATCGTGACGATGGGAATGATGGCGGCGCGCAAGCTGCGCAGGAACACGAAGATCACCAGCGCCACCAGCACCACGGCCTCGGCAATCGTGTGGTAGACGCTTTGGATCGAGCGGGCGATGAACTGCGAGTTGTCGTTCGCCACGTCCATCGCAATGTCCGCCGGCAGGTCGGCCTGCAGCAGGGGCATCATGGCGCGCACCCCCTGGGCCAATTCCAGCGGGTTCGCGGTGGCCTGGCGGATCACGCCCACCGAGATCGCGTCGCGGCCGTTGAGCCGCACGCGGCTGCGGTCGCTGGCCGGCCCCTCCTCGACCCGCGCCACGTCCCGGATGCGCACCGCAGAGCCGTTGACGCTGCGGATCACGATGTCGGCAAACTGCTCCGGCGTTTGCAGATCGGTGCGCGCGGTGACGCTGAATTCGCGCTGCTGCGATTCGATGCGGCCAGCGGGCAGCTCCAGGTTGCTGCGGCGGATCGCGTCCTCCACGTCCTGCGTGCTGAGCTGGTAGGCGGCCATGCGCGCGGGGTCGAGCCAGACGCGCATGGCGTACCTGCGCTCGCCGTAGATCGGCACGTCGGCCACGCCGGTGACGGTCTGCAGGCGCGGCCGGACGATGCGGTTGATCAGCTCGTTGATCTCCAGCGGGCTGCGCCGGTCGCTGCTGAAGGCGAGCCACAGCACGGGCGAGGCGTCCGCCTCGACCTTCGCGATCACCGGCTCGTCGACCGCATCGGGCAAGCGGTTGCGCACCCGTGCAGTGCGGTCGCGCACTTCGGCGGCCGCGTTGTCGGCGTCCTTTTCAAGGCGGAAGCGCACGCTGATCTGGCTTTGCTCGGCACGGCTGATCGAGGTGATCACATCCACCGCGTCGATGCCGGCGATCGAGTCTTCCAGCGGCTTCGTGACCTGCGACTCGATCACCTCGGCCGACGCGCCCGCGTAGCGCACGCTGACCGTCACCACGGGCTCGTCGATCTTGGGGTACTCGCGCACCGACAGGCGCGTAAAGCTCACCGCGCCAACGAGCAGCACCAGCAGCGACAGCACGGTGGCAAAGACCGGCCGGCGGATTGAGATCTCAGCCAGTTGCATCGCGGGCCTCGGACCGGCTGGGGCGGCCTGCCGACTGGCAGGAGTCGGGCCCTGGCAGCTGGCTGGCAAGGGTCCGGTCTTGCAGCTCGCTGCCCGGGGGCGGCTTCGGCACGCCGGGCTCCTGCACCTGCACCGGCGTGCCGTCTTTGCGGATCCGCTGCTGGCCCGCAGTGACCACCCGGTCGCCGGCGTTCAGACCGTCGAGCACCTGCACCCAGCCCGAAGCGCGCAGGCCCAGTCGGACGGGGACGCGGCGCGCCACCCGGCTGCCCGGCTCCTGGCCGTCCACGACCTTCAGCACATAGGGACTGGCGCCTTCGGGAACGATGGCCTCTTCGGGGACCACCTGCGCGTCGCTGCGTTCGGAGAACACCGCCGTCACACGGGCGAACATGCCGGGGCGCAGCTGCAGGCGGCGGTTGTCGATGCAGCCGCGCAGCGCAATCGCGCGCCCGTCGGCGTCGATCTGCGGGTTGATGGCCTGCACCACGGCCGCGTAGCGCACACCGGGCAGCGCGTCGAACACCACCTGCGCGCTCTGCCCCGTGCGCACCTTGGCCTGCAGGCGCTCGGGCAGGCGAAAGTCCACGTACACCGCGTCCAGGTCTTCGACGTTGACGATGTCCGCCCCGTCCTTGAGGTAGTCGCCAACGCTCACGCTGCGGATCCCGGAAACGCCATCGAACGGGGCCACGATTTGCAGGCGCCGCGCAGTGGCCTGCGCCAGCGCCAGCTTGGCCTGCGCCACCTCGAGGTTGGCCGCGCTCTCCTCCATCGCACGCTGGCTGATGAAGCGCTGGGCGAACAGTTCCTGGCTGCGCTGGTGGTTCGCCAGCGCCAGCGCCAGCTCGGCCTGGCTCTGCCGGACCTGCGCGCGCGGCAGCTGATCGTCGAACTGCACCAGCAACTGCCCGCGCCGCACCCGCTGGCCATCGCGGAAGTTGAGCTGCGTGATGCGCCCGCCCACCTCGGGGCGCAGCACCACGCTCTGGCGCGAGTGCAGGCTGCCCACGGCCTGGGCCTCGTCGCGCAGCGCCATCTGCCGGACGGCCACCGCTTCCACCGGCACCGGCCGCCCGGCACCCCCGGGGGGCGCGCCCCGGCCCGGTTGTGCCGAAGCCAGTCCGGGCGCGGGCCGCGCCGGGTCTTGCAACCACCACGCGGCCCCCGATGCCGCAGCGATGCCGATGGCAGCGAAAACGATGTATTTGCTCTTGGACGCCATGGATCGATGAAACCGGGTGGGGTGGAGGAGCGCAGTCGGGCACTGTATCAGCGCCCGTCTTGCACCGCAGCAAACTTTGGCAACGCCGCGGGCAAGAACGGATGCGGCGCCTGCGCGGCCATCGACCCGGTGCCGGGTTGCCCCCGCGCAGCCGGCTTCGCGCACCACCCGCTGGCGCTTGTCTGACGAATTCCTGACGGGCATGGCGGCCAGCGCCGGGGCCAGTGCTTACACTGCGCAGCGGAGGGCGGGGCCGGGCATTGCATTCATCATTCGGCACGCCGATATGGAGGTATGGCGCCTCATGCCATGCCGGGTCGTCTGCCAAAAATAGAAGGAAATGCCATGCATGCTTTCAGCCGCTTCTCCATCCGAGCGCGCCTGTACTTCGGGACCGTGTTTTCCCTGGTGCTCTTGCTCGTCATCGGCGCCATGGGCTATGTGGCCCTGGATCGCACGCGCGACACATTGCAGGGGCTGCTCTCGCAGCGCGTGCGGACCCTGACGGACATGTCGGAACTGCGCACCACGCTGGGCAATCTGCGCCGCGCGGAAAAAGACATCATCGTGAACTTCAACAACTCGGCGGAAGTCGCTTCGCTGCGCGCGACCTGGGAGCAGACCCTGGTCGCCCTGCGCAAGGGCCTGAGCGAGGTGCGCAAGCGGCAGTCGGGCGACGCGGCGTTCGTCGGCGCCATCGACCAGGCGCTCGCAGAGATCAGGCAATACGAGACGGGAGTTTCCCCGATCTTCGAGCGCATCGAGCGTGCGCAGCTCGACGGCGCCGGCGCCGGCGCCTACACCGACCGCCTCAAGGGCCATATGGAGGCGGCCGACAGGTTCTTTTCCAGCCTGGCCAGCGCGGCGCACGTGCAGATGGAGGAAGTCCGCTCCGGCGTGCAGTCGCGCACCTCGACGATGTCGGCGCTGATCGGTCTGGGTTTGTTGTTCGGGCTCGCGGTATTGATTCCGCTGACCTGGTTCAGCGTGCGCTCCATCACCCAGTCTCTGGGCCAGGCCCGGGAACTCGCCGAGCGCATCGCCAACGGCGACCTGTCGCGCGACACGGGCGCGATGCGCCAGGACGAGGTGGGGCAGCTGGTGGCTGCCATGGGGCGCATGCAGGACGCTCTGCGCGGCCTGGTGCGCGAGGTGCAGGACACCGCGGGCAGCCTCTCCACCGCCAGCTCCGAGATCGCCGGAGGAAACCACGACCTGAGTCGCCGCACCGAGCAGACGGCGGCCAACCTGCAAGAGACCGCGTCCTCGATGGAAGTGCTGACTGGCGCCGTGCAGCAGAGCGCGCAGTCCGCGCGCCAGGCCAGCGGCTTTGCCGAGTTGGCCGCAGAAGTGGCGGCACGCGGCGGCGCCGTGGTCTCCCAGGTGGTGGCCACCATGGGCCAGATCACCGCCAGCTCGCGCAAGATCGCCGACATCACGGGGGTGATCGATTCCATCGCCTTCCAGACGAATATTCTGGCGCTGAACGCAGCCGTCGAGGCGGCCCGCGCGGGCGAGCAGGGCCGGGGTTTCGCCGTGGTGGCGAGCGAGGTGCGCAACCTGGCGCAGCGCAGCGCCACCGCCGCCCGGGAGATCAAGGGACTGATAGGCTCCTCGGTGGGATGGGTGGAGGACGGCTCGCGCCTGGTCAGCCAGGCGGGGCAGACGATGAGCGAAATCGTCAGCAGCGTGCGCCAAGTCTCGGACATCATTGCGCAGATCACGACCTCGTCGGTCGAGCAGAGCGACAACATCGGGCAGATCAGCCAGTCCGTGGCCCG
This sequence comes from Verminephrobacter aporrectodeae subsp. tuberculatae, assembly GCF_026127385.1. NCBI lineage: Bacteria > Pseudomonadati > Pseudomonadota > Betaproteobacteria > Burkholderiales > Comamonadaceae > Verminephrobacter > Verminephrobacter aporrectodeae. The sequence goes on along the minus strand of NZ_QZCX01000001.1, from coordinate 474,341 downwards.
GCTCGACCAGATGACGCAGCAGAACGCGGCCCTGGTGGAGGAATCGACCGCGGCTTCGCAGGCGCTGCGCGAACAGGCGCTGCAACTGAGCGACGCGGTGCGGCGTTTCAAACTGAACGATGACGCACCGGAATGCGCGCCGTTGCAGCCGGTGCGCAGCAACGCCCGGGGGGGCTCCGTAGCCCAGGTGCCCGGCCAGCCAGCCTTGCAACTGCGTTAGTCCGGACTTTGCGTCGGCGCGGCCCAGAGCGCCGTCTTAGCCCGAAAAATCCGTTTTATTGCATGACGGCAAATGGACGTTGAAATCACAAGAATGGATGGTTTCCGCCCTGTGTGCGATCACGATGCGCGTGATGGACAGATTTTTTATTGCCGAGTTGATGGCCTTTTCCAGATCGATATCGAGATGGCTGGTCGCCTCGTCCAAAATCAATATCAAGGGCTTTCTGTACAAGGCCCTTGCCAGCAATAAGCGTTGTTTCTGACCGCCAGAAAGGGCAGTGCCCATATCCCCGATCAAGGTGCCATAACCCATGTTCATTCTTGTGATGTCATCGTGCAGGCACGCCATTCTGGCCACATCCTGGACTCGTTCTTCATCCACGTTCTCAGCAAAAAAAGCAATGTTTTCCGCAATGGACCCGGAAAACAACTGATCATCCTGCATGACTGCATTCACAAAGGGCCGATAATTCTGAATGCCCATTTTTTGCAAGTCCTGTCCTCCAAGAAGAATGCAACCCTCTTCCGGCAGCAACAGGCCCAAAATCAGCTTGGCAAGAGTCGTTTTGCCACATCCGGAAGGGCCTGTAATGGCCACCGATGCGCCCTGAGGAATGCGGACCGTCAAATCACGCAGAATGAACGGGTCAAGCTTTGAATATCTATAATGCAGATTGCGTATTTCAATCGTCAGATCATCCGGAGTCCGTGCATTCCGTGAAGCAGCAGAAACTTCGCGCTCAGTCAAAACAATGTCCGCGAGACGCTCTCCTTGGATGCTCAGCATTTTGAAGTCTACGATCTTGTCAATCAAACTGCTGATCCGGCTTGCAAACACGGCCTTGAAGGACATGTAGGCAAACAGCATTCCAATGGAGAAAACATTTGCCAGAACCAACCGGGACCCGATCCATACGGAGAGTATAAGCTCGATTCCCAATAAACTGCCATTGGCAAGTTTATACCCGATCATGAATCGCTGGGTTCGCAGCAGGCGGTTTGCGCTATCAACCACGCGGTTATTCCACAGCGTTTGCCGTTGGCCTTCCCCGCCGAAAATCTTTATCGCCTGTATGCCCCTGGCACTTTCCAGGAAAGTGGTTTGTTGCTTTGCCGAAAGTACAATTTGCTCCTCTGTGGAACGGCGCAGCGGAGCGTAAACCAGCCAGCGCAATGCAGCATAAAAAGCGACGGCAAACAAGGCCACCAGGGTCATCCAGGCACTGTAGAACAACATCATGGTCAACGTGACCACGACCATCAAGCCATCAATGATTGCTTCGATGAAGTTCGTGGTTAACGTTCTTTGGATCGTGTCAATGGAATCAAATCGTGAAACGATGTCCCCAAGATGGCGTTTCTCAAACCATGCCTGAGGCAAGCGAAGCAAATGAGAAAATACGTTGCCCGACCATTGGATAATGATGTCCGTACTGAAATTCAGAACCACCCATGAGCGCAATGCAGCAATAAATACCTGCGCCAGCACGACAACTGAAAATCCAAGAGCCAACAAAGTCACCAAATCCTTGTCTCCGGAAAGCAGCGCATGATCGACGACCCACTGGACGTACAAGGGGCTCAACAGCCCACACAATTCGATCCCGAGAGAAATAAAAAATATCTGGGCTACTTTCCCGGGCAAACCGGATATCTGACCAAAAATCTGAGCCAGTCTGATCTTTTTCGGTTCCTTCCTGATTTCAAAATCAGCTACGGGCGACAACTCCAGGGCGACCCCTGTAAAATGCTCGGAAATCTCCTTGATGGACAGTGTCATGATTCCTTTTGCCGGATCATGAATAATGAATTTCTGTCCGAAAGACTTCTTCAGAACGACAAAATGGTTCATGTCCCAATGCAGTATGCACGGCGTCTTCAGATCCTTCAGTTCATGCAGTTCAAGGCGCAAGGGCCGCGCGGACAGGGAGTATGTTTGCGCGGCATCTCTCAGCTGTGCCAGATTCATGCCCTTCAACGACACGGCCAACCGGTTGCGAACGCCGGCCAAGTCGGTGCCATGTCCAAAAAAATTGAGAATCATGGCCAAACAGGCAATACCGCACTCGGCAGCCTCTGCCTGCAAAATCAAGGGTAATTTTCTGCCTGAATCACGATTCCGGAAACTCATTGGAAATATTTCCCGCGCAGACTGTAAATTGGCTCAAAAATCCATTCAAGCAACGTGCGCCTGTCCAGCATGACGTCTGCCTCAACCCGCATGCCGGAACTCAATTCCTGTCGCTTCCCGTAAGCCAGAATATAGGGTTGCGCCAGCCGCACCCGAATGCGGTACAAGGGATCATTCGAAATTTCGGCCATCGGGTATATCAGCTCTGTTGATAATATGGGGCTTTCGGAAATGTCAATGACGCTTCCGGAAGCGTGGCCAAACTTCTGATAGGGGAACGCCTGATACCGGAGTTTGACGTTTTGTCCGGTCTTGATGAAACCCGCATCCTTGCTGGAGGCAAACAAATGAACCTCCAACGCACTGGCAGGATTGTCAACCGGGACCAGGGTCATCAATGGCCGCGTGGGCGCCACAGTCTGTCCGACAAATGCAGTCAATCCGGTGACCCGGGCAGCATGCGCCGCCCGAATGACAATCTGCCTCTTCAATTGATTTTCTATGAGTTCCTGCTCAAGCTGTTGAATGGATCTGTCTATTTCTTCCAATTGCTCTTTTTCCTTCATCGGAAGAACATCCAATTCATTCTGCAATGAATTGTAACTACTCAGGCCCCCCTCGCCGTAGGCCATAATCCGCAACTCAATGCAACAGCTACCCGACCTCAGCACACTTAGTTCGACCCAGATGGGTGCACTGGTTCTGGAGCTATGGGCGATGGTGCAGACGCTGATGGCGCAAAACAACGAACTGCAAGCGCGGCTCAATCTGAACAGTCGCAACTCCAGCAAGCCCCCCTCCAGCGATGGGCTCAACAAGCCCCAACCCAAGTCATTGCGCAAAGCCGGGCAACGGCCGGTCGGCGGGCAGAAGGGGCACAAGGGCCATACCCTGAGCCAAGTGGCCGAGCCCAATATGGTCGTCATCCATGCGCCGCCCGAGCATTGCGATGTCTGCCACGGCCCCCTGGGTCAGGCCAGCCTGGTTGAGGCCCGGCAGGTCCACGATCTGCCCGATTTGCGCTACCAAGTCACCGAGCACCGCGTACTGCAATCGATCTGCAACTGCGGCAAGACCCATCGTGGCGTATTCCCCGCGGAGGTCACCGCAGCAGTGCAATACGGCCCACGTGCGAAGGCTGCGGCCGTGCACCTGAACCAGTACCAGATGCTGCCACTCAAGCGCACGGGTGAAGTGATGGGCGACCTCTTTGACATGCCCATGTCCGAGGCAACGATTCTGAGTGCCAACGCTGAGGCTGCCCAGGTGCTGGCGCCCACAGTCACGGCCATCGCGCAGGAGTTGGTGAACCGGCCAATCGTGCACGCCGACGAGACGGGCCTGCGCGTGAACAAATCGCTGCACTGGTTGCACACGCTGGTCACCGAGAAGTTGACTTGGCTGGGGCGACATGAGAAACGTGGCATGGCAGCGTTCATCGAGCATGGCATCCTGCCCCTGTTCAAAGGCACGCTGGTGCACGACGGCTGGGGGTCCTATCGCATGCTGGGCAGTAGGCACAGCCTGTGCAACGCGCACCATGTACGCGAACTGACGTATGTGCATGAGCAACTCAAGCAGGACTGGGCGGGTCGATCGATTGAGGTGCTGCTGTACGCCAACAGCCTGATCCATCAACTGCGTGCACAGGGTCAGATCGACTACACGGCGCCTGAGCACCTGCAGCGAGTGTGCGATCTGCGCAGTCAGTTCGAGGCAACTTTGGCCGAAGGCGATCTGCTCAATCCGCGCGTGCAGTCCAATGGCCGACGCGGTCGCATCAAGCAGAGCAAGGCCGCCAACCTGATCGGCCGGCTACGCGATTACAGCGATGACGTTTGGCGTTTCATGACGGAGCCGAACGTACCTTTCACGAACAACTTGGCCGAGCAGGCTGTGCGCATGCCCAAGGTCAAGCAGAAGATTTCCGGGTGCTTTCGGACAAGCGACGGAGCGGATATCTACTGCATCATCCGCTCCTACTTGGCGACGCTGAACAAGCAGGGTGCCAAGTTGTTTGACGCGCTCACCCAAGCCTTTCTGGGCTCTCCGGTTCAACCTCGCTTTGGTTGATGGGCTGGGCCGGGGGCCGGGGGGCTGAGTAGTTACAATGAATTTATTTCACGCGAATTGCTCGTCTGCATGCGTTCATTCGTTTGAACCCGATATCTGAGTTCATTGCTTGCCTCCATTTTTTCTTGCATTTGAACGATGGAAATGAACTTTTTCTCATAAAGAGCACGGAATTTATTTTCTATATCTTCGGATAATTCCAGGCGCTGACTCAGCGTGCGGTGCTCGTGAATTAATTGTGACAGCTCTTGTTCAAGCGATTTCTTTCTACCCAGTATCCCTTGGCGTGTCGTATGGAAAAGTTGGCGCTGTTGCATCTCGATGGATTTCAGACTTTTCTTGCGTGCCTCTATTTGGGCGACAACGGCTTGTCGTGATTCAATATCCTTTTCTCCGAATCGTTCATCCAGAATGGTAAGCAGAATTTCTCCTCGTTTTACAATTTTCCCCTCAGATATCGCCAGCGTCGCAACGCGGCCAGCCAAAGAGCTATAAACACGCAAGGCCCCGCCCTGATGTATTACATAACCTTCCAGCGTCGTGCGACGGGTAAATTCTCCAAAAAAAAGCAAGCCAAGCAGGATGGCAGAAAAAATAACCACTGCCAACGTCAATATGAGAAGAATTCCGGAGCCTTGGAGGACCGTGGAACCCCAGTAGGATTGGGAGTGCTCACGCAATACTTCTTTGCGAAATAATGGCATAAACCCAACAATTCAAAAAATAAAATGACCAAGCGCCAGTCATTTTTTCTGTTTGAAAAGCAATTCGCAAAGAATTTGCCCCACCAGTGCTCCAATACCACCAGAAATCGACCACACCACGGTGCGGTCGGACAATTTCATCCCGGTATACATGAAAAATACCATCATGATCATCATTATGATCATCTTCAGAAAGGTTTGCATCATGAATTACTCCTTTTATGAATGGCGTTAATGCATAAAATCCTGAAATTCCAGATATTTTGCCAGGGAATATGCGTAGCTGCCCGCAGTCCGTGCGCTTCACCTGAATTCAGGGTGTTTCGTTGATTCATGAAAGTTGGTGAAACCATTTCATTTGCGCAATAAATTCAAATAAATGGCCATCCTCGAGAGAATGGCCATTTGTCATCAAAGGACCATTCCCATCGTGCGCGTCCGTCTTTCAGACATCAGATTCAGGGACATCGTTGCGGGGCAGGTCAGCATCAATGAATTTACCAAGTGAGTTTGCTTGCGGCATATCCGCCAACAGCACTTCCAGTAGCCAGGCCCGAGGCAGGTGCAGCTGCCAGGGCACCCACAGTTCCAGCCAAACATCCGACAGCAGCACCGGCAAGACCACCAGTGACACCACCGACCAGAGCCCCGAGTCCACCATTGACGTAAGTCCCAGCCACACTACCACCCACAGTGCCTGCGAATGCACCATTTGTGGCACCGGCAATGCAACCACCAACGCCAAAGGCTGCCGTCACTTCACTCAATTCTCTTTCGTCAAGCTCTCTCATTTCAAATCTCCTTGATTACGCCATGACTTACAAAAAACAAAATGACCAGGCGCCAGTCATTTTTTCTTTTTGAAAAGCAGTCTGAAAATAATCAGTCCCACTATAATACCAATAACAAGGGAAATTATTGCTCCCAGAGAATTACTACCGAAAAAAATATCTCCGAAAATTCCAAACACTGACATTGTGATTATCACTGGCAGTGCTTCCAAAATTTGTCGCATGAAAATTTACTCCTTCGAAATCATCTTTCAACATGAAATACACCGGACTCAAAGCAAGCGTGACTCTTGGCCTGAGATTGGCCGGTGCGGAGACTGTAATGGGCGAAATCCCGGGCCGCAGCGCACGGGCACTTCTGCTAATTGCGACACGGACCATGCAGACTCCCCAGTTTTTGTCAAAAATCTGCTCAAAAGTACCCCAGCCAGCGAGCCGATCCCAACGCGACCTGCCGCGTCAGCAACTGGGCGCAGTACAACGCGGGGCGGATTGCCAGAGGAGATATCGCGATGGGGATCGACGAGCGCCTTCTGACACCCGCACCCGCTGCGAATGTCTGCAGGCGCGGACGCCCGGTCGTCTACCCGGACGCCGTCATCCACGGCTTGCTCGGTCTCAAGCAGATGTTTGGTCTGCCGTCGCGTGCGCTGCGGGGACTCGCGCAAGGCTTGCGAGTCGTCTTGCCCGTGCTGCGCATGGGTGAGCCACGGCATCTGGCTGCCGACAGCACCGGCCCCAAACGCTGTGTCTGCGGCCAAGCCCTGCAGCAGATTCCGCCCGGTGCATCGATGGACACCGTCGGCGGCGATGGCGCCTGCGGCACCAAAGCGTGCCACGCGCAGATTGCCGTGTGCGAAGCTGCCATGCCCTGGCCGCAGGCCACGCCGGACGCAAGCTGACACAAGGCCACGATTGACGAAATCGCAAAGGGGCACTGCTTGGCCACACTGCTGCTTGGCAGTGCGTGCACCGGAGAGCGTGCGGACCATGTCAAACTTCCTTGCGGACGGATGAAAAGCAGTTGGAGTCAGCTGCGTGCGACCGTTTGTCGCATGAGTGACGTGTCGCCAGTGTAAGGCAAAAAAATAGTCAATGCAAGAGTGTGGATGTTTCGTGGGTAGGGCAATCGTGCGCTCCCTGGATGACCCAGCCGGGGGCCAATTCACACCGCACACCAGCATCAGCGCATGCAGCTTGGTGGGTCAGCGCGATGGCGCACAGTGGGGCCTGAACCGCCCGCAGATCGCGGCGGCAACATCGCCGCGCGCATGGTCCGGCCGTGCAGTGAACCGGCAACGCACGCGTGGGGATTGAAGGAGCAATCGGTGCCGGGTGCGTTGCGCGATGTTCGGCCTGGGCCAGACGATCACGCCGCACGACCTGACCAACACCTGCGTCGAGGGCGGAGCCGTTGCTGGTGAACAAGGCCGAAGCGCGGTCGCAGCAAGGAGCGCCGCGACTGCCCGCAGGGGACACTGAGCATGGCGCTTGGACGCCAGCGGGTTCGTGCGGCGCGTGCAATTTTTCGCCGGCAATGGCGGCGGCCTCTCGACCTGTGGGTACCGGGGCCGAACGGCTTTCACCGCCACTTCAAGGGCAATTCAACGGCATCCGTCGTTAGCGAGAAGAAGATTGAACGTAGAGAACGTTGCTGCGCAAGGAGTGCAAAATCCTTGACAGCACGGGCTGACGCTCCAGATATTGTTGGGGTGAACAGCTATGGTGTGCCTGCGATTGGCTATATTCTCGCCATCCATCAACACTGTTTCCATTTTTAACAATGTGTTGTTCAAATCGGATGGCCAACGCATCAGAAGATATCTGCACGGGCTTGGGAACACGCAGCAGTTCGAAATCCTTGGAATACTGAACGGAAAATTCTTCCCGGACCGAGAAAGGAATGCATTCGATCGCATACCGACGAGTATCCGGATTTATATTTACGATATTGGAAATTATGTAGACTCCCAAATTGCTCAACATGGGATGCGGCAATATCGCCCCGGCCTCCGGATCGGGCAAGAGATTCTGTATTTTCGCCGTAATGTGCAAGTCTTGCCGTTGGGTCTCCAGGCTGACAGGTGTAAAGCTCATCTGACCAGTTCCCCGCAGGCCGCCATCCGTGATCCATCGATTCAAAGCAGCCTCTCGCATATTGTCAGGAATTTGGCGCAACTGATTTTGAAGCCCTACGGCAGATTGCCCGCGCGCTGCGATGTCCAGTTTCAGGTCTGCAGATCCATCGGTATGAATTTGCCATTTGCCATGCACTTCGATCCGGTTTTCCTCCGAACGGAATGGAGGTGTTCTGTCGAGTCGGCTTTTCCCGTCAAAATCAACGACGAGTACCGGCTTGTCACTATTCTCCATAGGCAAGGCTCCCCAGGCTATGGCACTGGCTGCAGGATCAACAAAGCGCTTCAGTTCCGGAATGAACACAATGCAGTGATCAAACCATGGCACAGGCAATTCGGGCAGATCATAATCTGCCTGGGTTCGAAGCAACGCAGGTGTTGCATTGATGCCTGCGGATTGCAACAATGCGATCATCAGCAGCGATTGATCCTTGCAGTCGCCATATCTGTTCTTCAAAATCCAATCCAATTCATGGGGTACCCAGCCACCTGTTCCCAAGTAAACTGCGACGTAGCGAACGTTTCTGCGCAACCATGCATGGATTTTTCTTGCTTTCCCTTCCGTCGTCTCTTCGCCTTGAATGATCTCATGCGCCAATTTCCGGATATCTTCATTCAGGGTAAGCCGTGATGCGAAAGCTTGACCGAAGGAACGTCCCAACTGCTCCCAATCAGAAAAACTGGAAAACATCCAGCGGGGATTGGAATTCTGGATGTTGACGGCACCCGCATCCAGCAAGTGGGCTTTGGAAGCGCCTTGAATTTCCCACACCTTTTTTTCCCCCGATTGATGGCTCTGTACGGCCATGCCCTGACCTTGCACCTGAAAATCCATACCCTGAGGTATTTCCAGGCGTGCGTGATATTGGTCTACGTCAACATTATGTGGCAGCGTGTCGTGAAAGGCGCTCCATCCCGGAAGAAAATTCTTGAAATCACGTCCCTTGACTGTCACCAAAGTGCGATCACCTTTTTGCAAATCCGGAAACGTGACTTGCAATATGGAGGCTTCTGGCCAACTGACTCCGGATTCAGTGGTAACCCCCAATTGTCTTTGAATGGTATCCGCCTGAACCGGGATCTTTCGTCCGTCGGCCTTGATGGTGTAGGCTTCGGTGATTTCGGCAACTTGGTAGCCTTGGCTGTACTGATAAAAGTATTTTCCGATGTTCACAGCGCCAACGTCCGAGAGCGCCTCATGCTCCAGCGTCTGTTCCCATTCATTCGTCAAATCCTGATGGACGTTGACCTTCAGTTCCAGTCGAACAATTTTGTAGTGGGCAGCCTGCAAGCCCTGTGCATGGGCAATGGATGCACCGATCAAGCAGGCGAGTATCGTGTCAAAACAGAAAATGAGACCTTGAGAGATCCGGTTTGAAATATTGAATTGCATCAGAGGACCACCTTTCGTTCAAAGTTTTTCAACGCGACGGAGGATGCAGTCCCGAACGCTACTTGACGGGGCGTGCATCGGAGAGGGTGCGGACCATGTCAGACCCTCTTGGGGGCGGATGGAAGGGAGCGTCGTTCCCAGCCCCGGGCGATCATTGTCACCCGGGTTACTGTTTTCTGCATGAAGCAGGAAAAATAGTTGACATGGGAGTGTGGGTATTGGCCGTTTCGTGGGCAGGGCAATCGCGCCATCCTGACTCCCCGGATCACCCAGCCACACACCTGCCCGCAGCTGATACTGGCCGTGGCGCTGGACGCCAGCGGGTTCGCGTAGCGCGTGCAATTTTTCGCCGGCAATGCCAGCGAGCCCAAGCACACCCCAAGGCATGCTCACGGGTCTGGATGCGGTCCCAAGGTGCCCCGGTGGATGCGGGCGTCTCCACCGAGGCCAAGCTGCAATGCTTGCGCGGGTTCGGCTACCACTGCGTGGTCGCCACCAAGCTTGCGCCAGCGTCCGTTCGATCCGGCGCTGGCCACCGTGCCGACATGGTCACAACGGCAGGGCTGTCGCCCTGTTCCATATCTACGAAAAGCGCCACCCCGACCGTCTGCCGCACCGCTACTACATGGTGCAAGCAGGCAAGGGGTTCGACGACGGGGGCCTCTACGGCCTGTGTGGGGGCAGGGGCCGAACGGTTTCCACCGCTTGGCGCGGTCTGCGCGCCTGCTCACCGGCAAATCGGGGCAGCCATCGCATAAGCGCCGCCCCTTTTTGCTTTTCATGCACCGGCGGTATTTCCAGGCCCTATTGCTTGGTCGCGAAACTGGTCGTGTTCAGCGTCATGGGGAACCCGTCGGCGTCCATCTTTGTATCCGCAGCAGGGCCATATAGATTGGTGCCATCCACGTCCAGCAGCAACTTGCCCGTGCTGCTGATGAATTTGCCGTCGGGCATCATGTTCAACGCCAAGCCGGAGCCGCCGTCAGCACCTGTGTTGGACCCGGTGAAGGCCAAGGAAACGCGCGCCACATTGGTCTTGCCGGGGGCGCTGCCGGCGGACCATGAAGCGTCGTATTTTTCGATCAACCGACCGGCCTTGGACATGCATGCCGCGTCGGTGTAGGCGGTATACGTCACCTCCACAGTCTTTTCGGCGAGCATCAGGCTGGTCATGCGATAGGAGTAGGCCTTGTCCTTGCTGCTATACGGAAACCCGGCTTTGCAGACGGTGGTATCTCCGGTCCAGGTGCCGACGTATTCGGCGACGCGGAAGTCTCCGGGTGCTGTCGGGGAGGCTCCGGTGTCGGTGCTCGCATCCGACCCTCCGCCACTGCCGCCACAGGCGGTCAGCGCAGCGGCGCAGAGGGTTGCGAGGATGAGTGGGGACGGGCTCGGTTTCATGGTGCTTGGTTCCTTTTGTTGCCAGGGTGATGTACCTGCCCATGCCTTGGCCGCGTTGCTGCCGGGTGGTGAGTGCATCAAGGGGAGCACATGATGTCAAAGCTTCCGGGGTTTGCGGGTGAGGAAGATGAAAGGAATGCAACGGATGTGGGACCCGACGTCCTTTCACGCCGGGCCCCCAAGGGCGCTCATCCCTCGCGCGTCACGCGCAGCACCTCCGCGCGGCTCGTGATGCCGGCGGCGATCAACCGTTCCCCGTCGTCGCGCATCAGCGCCATGCCGCCTTCGAGCGCGGCCGTGCGGATGTCGGCCTCGGACGCCTGGTTGTGGATTTGCGCGCGCAGGGTCTCGGTCGTCACCAGCAGTTCAAAGACTCCGGTGCGGCCCGTGTAGCCTGTTTGCGCGCAGGGCGCGCAGCCGCTGCCATGGCAGTGAACGCAGTACTTGCGCACCAGGCGCTGGGCCAGAACGCCGAGCAGCGACGAGGACAGCAGGAACGGCTCCACGCCCATGTCGGTGAGCCGCGTGACGGCGCTGGCGGCGTCGTTGGTGTGCAGCGTGGCCAGCACCAGGTGGCCGGTGAGGGAGGCCTGGATGGCGATTTGCGCGGTCTCGAAGTCGCGGATTTCACCGATCATGATGATGTCCGGGTCCTGGCGCAGGATGGCGCGCAGGGCCGTGGCAAAGCTCAGTTTGATCAGGCCGTTGACCTGGGTCTGGCCGATTCCGGGCAGCTCGTATTCGATCGGGTCCTCGACGGTCATGATGTTGTTGCGCGTGGCGTCCAGGCGCCCGAGCGCGGCGTACAGCGTGGTCGTCTTGCCCGATCCCGTGGGGCCGGTCACGAGGATGATTCCGTGCGGCTGGCCGATCAGCGCTTCGAAGCGGTGCAGCGTCGCGCCCTGCATGCCGACGGACTCCAGGCTGAGCCGGCCGCCGCTTTTGTCGAGCAGGCGCAGCACGGCGCGTTCGCCGTGGGCGCTGGGCAGGGTCGAGACGCGCACGTCGATGGCGCGCGTCCCCAGCCGCAGGCTGATGCGTCCGTCCTGCGGCAGGCGCTTTTCGGAGATGTCCAGGTCGGCCATGATCTTCAGGCGCGAGATCAGCGCGGCGTGCAGCGCGCGGTTCGGCTGCACGACCTCGCGCAGCGTGCCGTCGACCCGAAAGCGCACGCTCGAATGGCGCTCGTAGGGTTCGATGTGGATGTCGCTCGCGCCGTCGCGCGCGGCCTGCGTGAGCAGGGCGTTGAGCATGCGGATGATGGGCGCGTCGCCCGCGGACTCGAGCAGGTCTTCCACCGCGGGAAGCTCCTGCATCATGCGCGACAGGTCGGCGTCGCTCTCGACTTCGCTGACCACCGTCGCCGCGCTCGACTCGCTGTGCGAGTAGGCGGCGCTGATGCGTTGCGCGAGGTCGGGCGCGTCCAGCGTCAGCAGCTGCTGCACGGGGTGTTTGCGCAGCACTTCCGAGAGCGCACCCGTGTCCGGGCCGGGGCCGTGCCAGAGCACGAGTTGCTCGCCGTCGTCCTCGAGCAGCAGCTGCGCGGTGCGCGCGAAGGCGTAGGGCAGGGGGTGGCGCATCGCTGGCTGGAATCAGTTGCCGTCGGGTGGCGTGGGCTGCGCGCCGTCCGGGCGCTCGCGGGGCAGGGAGAGTGACGCCGGCAGCACCGGGAGTTCCGGCGTCGCGTCGACGTTGCGCAGCATCCAGTTGGGGGCCGGTTGCGTGCTCTGTTGCAGCGCGCGGATGCTTTCGTAGCGGTCGATCGAGAGCGCGTCGCTGGCGGCGTTGTCGCGCACCACGGTGGGGCGCAGGAAGACCATCAGATTGATTTTCTTGCGTGAGCGGTACTCGCTGCGAAACAGGCTGCCGACCACGGGCAGGTCGCCCATGAACGGGACCTTGTCCTCGGCCTGCGCGTAGCTGTCTTCGAGCAGTCCGCCGATCACGATGATGTTGCCGTCGTCCACCACCACGTTGGATTCGATCGAGCGCTTGCTGGTGGTCGGGCCGTTTGCGTCCTTGGTCGTGTCCCGGTCGATCTTCGAGACTTCCTGGTAGATCGCCATTTTCACGGTGCCGTTTTCGCTGATTTGGGGGCGCACCCGGAGCATCAGGCCCACGTCCTTGCGCTCGATGGTATTGAACGGGTTCACGCTGCTGCTGCCCGTGTTGTTCGCGTACGAGCCGGTGATGAACGGCACGTTGCTGCCGATGACGATCTTCGCCTCTTCGTTGTCCAGCGTCATCAGGGTGGGCGTTGAGAGCACGTTCGCGTCGCCGCTGTTTTGCAGGAAGTTGGCCAGCGCGCCCAGGTAGTACTGGCCGTTGATGCGCGGCGCGAGCGCCAGGTTCATGCCGTTGCCCAGCGTGCTCAGGGCGCTGCCGAGGGCCGTCTTGGAGCCCGACGCAGCGGCCGCCGTGAGGGTCAGGATGTTGCTGCCGGCCTGTCCCGAATTGGTCCCGATGAGGCCTATGGTGCTGCCCTTCTGACCGAGAAGGCTTTGCCACTGGATGCCGAACTGGGCCAGCTTGTTCGTCGAGACTTCCACGATCAGGCTTTCCACGAGAACCTGCGCCCGGCGTCCGTCGAGCTTGTCGATCACTGCGCGCAGCTGGCGGTATACCGGCTCGGGCGCCGTGATGACGAGCGAGTTGGTGCTCGGGTCGGCCTGGATCTGGCCGCCCGTGGACGGCTGGTTGCTGTCCGCGCTGCTTGCGGCCATGTTGTTCGCGCTGCTGTTGCCGCTCAGGCCCGTGGTCGGGGGCGTGGCGAGCGCAGGGCCGCTCGCAGCGGGGCTGCTCGCGCTGCCGCCGCTGCCACCCATGGCGGCCAGGGCTGCGCGCAGCGTGGTGGCGAGTTTCGTGGCCTCGGCGTTCCTCAGATACACCACGTGGATGTTGCCCTGCGCCGCGCCGCTGCCGGGCGTGGGGGGTTGGTCGAGCCGCTCCACGAGCGAGCGCACCTGGGCCGCGCGCGCCGGGTTCGCGGCGCGCAGGATTAGCGCATTGCTGCGCGGCTCGGCGAGCAGCGTGGTTTTGAACGCCGTGTCGCTCTGGCCCGGGGCCGCCGCCGGTGTGGTGCTACTGCCGCCCTCGATCAGGCGCGCCACGAGCGGCGCCAGGTCGCTGGCAACGGCGTTGTGCAGCGGGATCACCTCCACGTCGCTGGCGTTGGAGACGTCCATCGCCGCGACGATGCGCGCCAGGCGCTGCAGGTTGTCGGCGTAGTCGGTGATCACCAGCGAGTTGTTTCCGGGGTTGACGTTGATGGTGTTGTTCGGACTGATCAGCGGGCGCAGCACGGGAATCAGGTTGGTCGCGTTCTCGTAGTTGAGTTTGAAGATCTGCGTGACGATCTGCCCGCCGCCCGGCGCGCTGCCCGCGTCGCCCTGCACCACGCTCACGCTGCCGCCCTGCAGCTTGGCGTCGGCCTCGGGAACCACCTTGTACAGACCGGCCGATTCGACCACCGTGAAGCCCTGCAGCCGCAGCGCTGCGAGGAATTGCTGGAACGCCACAGCGGGCGGGACGGCGTGCTCGGTGAGCAGGTTCAGCTGGCCCTTGACGCGCGGGTCGACGACCACGTTGCGCCCGGTGATGGTGGCCATGGTGCGCGCCACGGCCTCGATCTCGGCGTTCGTGAAGTTCAGCGTCACCGGCTCGCCCGCGCGCACGCTCGGCGGGTTGCTGCTCGCCGTCTGCGCGGCAGTCTGGCCGCTGGCGCAGGCCAGGAGGGCCGTGGCCGCGAGCGTTTTGAGCGTGGTTTCGAGGTTGCTGCGCAGGCGTGGCGAAATCAGGCAAGTCATAGGTTCAACCCACGGTGATGATGGAGCGCGCGCCGCTGCGCCGTCCGATGATGTTCAGAAGATTCGCCAGCGCTGCCTCGCGCTCGGGGCTGGCGCTGGCCTCGCCGGTAAAGCGCAGGCGTTGGCCGACCCATTGGCCGCTGCCGCTGAGTTGCAGATGGCCGTCGAGCGTGCTCAGCGTGAGCGTGGGGACCTCGCCCCCTTGCAGCGCCAGGCGGTAGCTGCCCATGGGGCGCAGGGTTGACAGGCGCGAGGACATGGCGCGCGCGTCGAGTTGTACTTGGCCGCTGAGCCGCATGCGCCCGGCGGCCCAGTGCAGTTCCAGCCCCTGCGTCTGCAGGGCGAGCTGGCCCTGGGGCTGCAAGGTGTTCCAGGGCGTTCCGAGTCCCGCGAGCAGGGCTGCGGGCCATTGGCTCTGGCCGTCGGCCAGGCTCAGCTGCGCCGTGGCCCAGCCGGCTTGCACCCGGGCCTGCAAGGGGGTGGGCGTGCAGCAGCTGGCGCGCAGCTGCACGCGCAGGCCGCCAAAGCCGGGGCGCAGCTGCCAGTCCACCTGCCCGGGCAGGGCCATGCGGTCCCGGCTGGCGCTGCCGCCGGTGAACACCAGCTGCGCGGACCCGGTCCACACCGTGCCGCGTGCCTGCAGCAGCAGCACCTGCCCGTGGGTGGCGCTGGCCACGCCTTCGGCGAGCCAGCGCGCGGGCGCAAAGGCCAGCACCGCGGGCAGCGCGCCGGCCAGCGCGCCCACCAGCGCCCAGCCCCACGCGGGGCGGGGCCGGGAGGCCGGGGCAGGGCGGGGGGTGCGGGCCATGGGGGGGCTGCGGAGGAGACGGCGGATCAACGCGCTGCGGTCGCGGGCAGCGCCAGCAGCAGGGTGCCGTCCCAGCGCGGGGCGCTGCGGTTGGCTGGGTCGGCCGCAGCGCCCTCGGGCGCTGCGGCGCTGCGCGTCAGGCGGGCCTCCAGCGGGGTGGTGTGCGCATTGCTGCGTGCCTGCGCGAGCCATTGGGCCAGCGGCTCGGCGTGCGCGCCCTGGAGGGTGACGGTGACGTGCTCGCCGACCACGTCGAGCCGCGCCGTGTTGCCCAGACGCTGCACGAGCGCGGTGCGCAGCGCGCCCACGGCGTCGCCGGGAGGGGGCTGGGGGGCCGCTTGCAGCTCCTGCGCCTCGGCCTGCAGGCTGTGCATGCGCTGCAACTGGGCGTCGAGCGTGGCGTGGCGCGCGGGGGCGGCGCGCAGCGTGGTCAACGCCGGCGCCAGCGCGAGCCACCACAGCAGCGCCAGCGCCAGCAGGCCGGCAGCCGCGAGCACCAGGCCCTGTTCGCGCGGTGCCAGCGCTTTCCAGAGCTCCTGCAGGCGTTGCATGCGGCGCGTCATGGGCTGCCTTCGGCCTGCAGCAGCAGGCTGCCTTCGTCACGCCGCACCTGGTAGCCGGCGGCCTGCAGGCCTGCGGAGAATGCGGCTTGCGTCTCGGGCGCCAGCGCCACGCCGTGCAGGCGCAGTTCGCCGGGGCGGTATTCGATTCCCGTGGGTGGGCTGCCCGCGGGCAGGGCGGCGCCCGCTGCGGCGAGCAGGGGTTCCAGATCGCGCGCCGTGACGTTGCCCGCGGCCTGCCGCAGCAGGGCCAGCTCGCGTTCCATCTGCACGGGCGCGTCGACGACCACGCGCACCTGCGGGAAGGTCCGGGTGAGCGCGTTGTGCACGGCGGCCTGCTTCGCGGTGAGCGCCCGACGCTCCTGCCAGGCCCAGGCGTTCAGGCCCGCCAGATGCGCCAGCGCGAGCAGCCCGGCGCCCCAGCGCGCGGCGCGCCATTGCGGTGCGTGCAGCCCCGCGTCGAGCGCGTTGCCGACCTTGCGCAGGGCGCGCGTGCGGCCGGTGCTGGCCAGGTCGAACTGCGCCAGATCCCAGTCGCCGCGCGCCGCGTGCAGCGCGCGCTGGCTGGCGGTATGCAGGACCACGCGCAGGCCCAGCGTGTGTTCGGCGAGCGCGGCCACGGCGGGCTCGGCTTGCACCACCAGGGCCGTGTCCGCGTCGGCTACCGCGGCCAGGGCGTTGGCGCTGCTGGCGTGCGCCAGCGCGAGCGCCGTGCGGCTCAGGGGCAGCACGGTCACCCCGGGGTTGGCGCCGCCGGTGAGGACCAGCTGGGCCTCCTCGGGGGTGCCCAGCGCGTACAACTGCGGGCTGCTCTGTGCGTCGCCGGGGGCGAACTCGGGAACCACGCGCGCCACCCGGCGGCCGGCGGCCTCCAGCGCCTGCAGGTGCTCGCGCAGCCAGGCGCGCTCGCACACCGCCACCCACACCGGAACACCGCCCTGCGCGCCGGGCTGGATGGCGAAGTGCAGCGCCGGGGTGTCGTCGAGCAGGCGCTCTTCGAGCAGGCCTTCGAGCACCAGACGCAGCCGCGGTGTCTGCCGGCCCGGGCCCAGGGGCAGCCCGGGGGGCAGTTGCACGCGCTGCCACGAAAGGGCCCGCGCCGGGACCACGGCCACCACCTCGGTGCCCGGGCGCATGGGCAGCAGGGTGGCCGGGGCGTTGGCCTGGGCAATTGCGCGGTGACCGTCTGCCGTCAGCGTGTAGCTGTACTCCGTGGCGGGTCCCGGGCAGGCCGGCGGCAGAAAGAGGATCAGGGTGCTCATGGAACGGGCGCCATTCTAGGGGACCAGGGCTTGGCGCCCGGGCGCCAGGGCGTGGCGTGCTCGAGCGCGCCGCGTTCGCGCCACCGCGTGGTGACGTCCATCCCCTGCCGGTACAGCAGCGAACGCTCGTCCACCGTGTTCTCGCCCAGGCGCAGACGGCCGCGCACCTCGAAGTACGACGTGGCCACGGCGTGCGCGGTCTTGGTGATCTGGACGCCGCTGCCGAGCAGCGCGCTCACGTCGTCGAGACTGTTGAAATGCCGCTCCGCGCGGACCTGCACGATGCGTTGCGCGCTCGCGCTGTCCAGGCCGTCGATGGCGGCTTGCAGCACCTCGATGCCGGCGGTGTTCAGGTTCACCGGCGTGGGCCTCGGCAGCAGCGCGACGTGCGGCGCCAGGACGGCGACGGTGGCCGGCGTCAGCCCCAGCCAGCCGAGCTGGCTGACCGTGAGCGGCTGCAGCGGCGCGTTGCCGCTGTCGCCGCTTCTGGCCTGCGCCCGTTGCAGGCCATCGACCAGCAGATTCAGCTCCTGCATGGGCAGGCCCAGGAGCTCGAAGAGCCGCGTGAACTGCTGCAACGCCAGCGCCTGCACCTTGCCGTTTTCGATCAGGTTGGTGATGTTCAGGCGGCCCTGGAGGTCGGATATCTGGCCCGAGAGAAAGGCGTCGGCGGTTTCGGTGCTCGCGTCATCGACCTGCGTGACGTTGTTCTCGGCGGCCAGAAAGGTCGACAGGCGCGACTCCTGCAGCGGCACGGCCCAGGGTTCTGCCAAGTGGTCGGCGCCACCCGGGCGGCCATCCTCGCGCAGGATCAGGCGCGACCAGTCGAGCGCGCCGACAAGGATCCAGGCGGATTGGACGCGCGCGCGTTCGGCGGTCTCGATCTCGATGGCGCGCCACTGCTGCCACATGGCGGCGGCGGCAAAGGTGGCCACCAGCGTGACGATGAGCATGGCCGCGAGCAGTGCGGCGCCCCGGATCCGACGCCGGCTCATGAGCGCTCCCCGCCGAGCACCGGGTTCACCCAGTCGCGCGTGAGCAGGCCGGCGAGCGCCTGGCCCGCGGGCAGGGTGATGCGCAGGCGCACACCGTCGGGAACGGCAGCAGCGCTGCTGCCCGACGCGCCGTCGCTGCTCGACAGCGGGTTGGACCACGCGCCGCCGCGGGAATAGAAGATTTGCCAGTCGTCCAGCGTGAGCAGCGCGGTTTCGTGGCGCCGCTCGGCCTCGCCCGGGGTGCGCGCCCATTGGGCCGCCTGCTGCCAGGCCTGCTGCCATTCGGCGCGCGTGCGCAGCGGCGGTGATTGCCAGCGCAGCCACTGGCCCGTGGTGCTGCGGCGCGTCCAGGCCACGACCAGGGCGCCGGTGTCGGGGATGGTGCCGCTGCGGCGCGTCAGGCGCAGCACTTGGCCGTCCCAGTCCAGCGCCGTGGTGTTGGCAATCGGCAGCACCGCGTCCAGGTCCGTGCCCCACTGGCTCAGGGCCGCTTGCAGCACCAGCAATTCATCGGCCCGCTGGCGCGTCGTTTCCTGCGCGCGCAGCATGCCGTCGAGCCCGCGCCAGCTCAGAATCGCCAGCAGGGCCATGACGCCGATGGCGACCAGCAGTTCAATCAGCGTAAACCCCCGCCGGCCGCGCGCGCGCCGCGTCGGGGCCAGCGCGGAGCCGGCTCTGCCGGGCCGCTGCTGGTGCCCCCCCGGGGGGACGACGCGAAGCGGCTCGAGCGGGCGCATCAGTAACGCCCTATGACGGTGGAAATGCGCAGGATGGCGTTCTCGCCATCGACCACCCGCGCGTCGATGCGCCGAAAGCCCGGGTTCGGCGTGGGGAGCACGTTGGTTTGCACTTGCAGCAGGCGCCCGGCCTGCACGCAGTCCGCCGTGCTGTCGCCCACGTTGGGCATCTGGCGCGACAGGCGGGCCTTGATCAGCTCGTTCTCGGCGCACAGCTGGGCGAGCACGATGTCCGACTGCCGCAGCGCGTTGCGCGTGAGCGCCGTCGTGGCCTGCACGCCGGCCATGAGCGCGAGCGCGACGATGGCCAGCGCCACGACCACTTCCAGCAGCGTAAAGCCGCGCTGCCCGGCCGGCGCCATCATGGCGCCGGGTCCACGGAGAACGGGCGCACGCCGTCGGTGGCGATGCGCAGGCTGCGCCCGGGGGCCGACAGGTGGGTGATGAGCAGTTGCTGCGGGCTGATGAGCGGCTCGGGCCCCAGTTGCAGAACGCCCGGCCCGCGCACGACGGTTCCCGCGTCCAGCCACTGGCTGGGCAATGCGGCCTGCGCTGCGGGCGGCAGTCCCTCGAAACGAAAGCCCTGCGGCAGGGCGCGCCAGCGCACCGCAAGACCCGTGGCGCGCGATTGCGCGCGTGCCGATTCGAGCAGCGCGGCAAGCCGGTCGGCCTCGCGCTCGAGCAGCGTCTGCCCGCTGTCGCGCAGGGCCAGGCCCACGCCGGCCGTCGCCAGCGCCATGATGCTGACGACCACCAGCAGCTCCAGCAGGGTGAAGCCGCGTACGCGCGCGCGCCGGGGCCGGCTATTGCCAGCTGCCAATGTCGGCATTCTTGCCTTCGCCACCCGACTGCCCGTCGGCGCCGAGCGACATGACGTCGATCTCGCCCTTGATTCCGGGGTTCAGGTACTGGTAGGGGTAGCCCCAGGGGTCGTTGGGCAGTTTTTCCAGGTACAGCTTCCAGTTGCGCGGCACCGGACCCGTGGTCGGCTTGGTGATGAGCGCCTGCAGGCCCTGCTCGGCCGTGGGGTAGCGCTGGTTGTCCAGGCGGTACAGCTTGAGCGCCTGCATGATGTTGGTGATGTCGGTCTTGGCGGCGGTCATGCGGGCGTCGTCCGCGCGCTCGAGCACATTCGGCACGATGAGCGCGGCCAGAACGCCGATGATGACCAGAACCACCATCAGCTCGATCAGGGTGAAACCGCGGCCGCGGCGGGCGCGGTGCAGGAGGATGCGGGACGAGGACATGTTCACTGCGGGCGATCTCTTCTCTTGGGGTGGGCGAATCGCCTGCATCATAATCTCCCCCATGGTGAGCAATTCGTACAGCGAATGGGGTGTGCGGCTGGGGACTTTGGCGTTCTGGGCCGCAGCGGCTGCGAGCCTGGTCTTCTGGGGGCTGCGCCTGACGGCACCTGCGGACGGCCCCTTGGCGCCCGCCGTTGCCGCAGCCCCTGCGGCGCTCGACGCCCAGGCCCTGGCGCGCCTGTTCGGGGCCGTGCCCGCGGTGTCCGACGCGGCACCCGTTGCGCCGCAGGCCGCGGCCCGGTTCGCGCTCCTGGGCGTGCTCTCGGGCCGCCGCAGCGGCGGTGGCGCGGCGCTGATCGCGATCGGCAACCAGCCGGCGAAGCCGTTTCGCGTCGGCGCCACGGTCGATCAGGAACTCGTCGTGCAGTCCCTGGGACTGCGCCAGGCGCAGCTCGGGCCGCGCGTCGGCGGGCCCACGACGCTGACCCTGGAAATGCCGCCTTTGAGAAACTGACACCCCGCGAGCAGAACGCGCGGATCCGCCCGATCCGGGCCTGCCATGCACCGGCAAATGAACGCCATGAAGAAGGGAATCCACGGGGTTTTGGGAAAAACCGCGTCCCTATAATCGCGACCGTTCGATGGCAGAGCGCTTCGCGGTCTGCCCTGGCATCCGGTTTGCTAGCACGTCTGCATGCCGGATTTTTTGTACCTGAAACCCTCCGACAGGAGCCGTTGTCATGAAACTGTTCAAGGCCGTAGCCACCGCCCTGGCGCTCTGCGCTGCATTCCTCGCCCAGGCCCGGACGCTGGACGAAGTCAAGAAAGACGGCAAGATCCTCATCGCCACCGAGGGGCAGTTCGCGCCGTTCAATTTCTTCGACGGCAGCACGCTGACCGGCTTTGAAGTGGACGTCGCCGAGCTCGTGGCCAAGAAGATGGGGCTGCGCATCGAGTGGAAGACGCTGGGCTTCGACGCCCTGCTCACCGGCCTGCGCCAGGACCGCTGGGACTTGGTGATCGCATCGCACGGAATCACCGAGGAGCGCGCCAAGGCCGTGACTTTCACCGATCCCCATTACTGCTCGGGCGGAATGATCATCGCCATGGACCCGGCGATCAAGAACGCCCGGGACCTGGCGGGCAAGGTGGTCGCGGTGCAGACCGGAACCAGCTACCTGGAGAACGTGCAAAAGATCTCGTCGATCAAGGAGATGAAGAACTTCCCCACCGACATGGACGCGCGCAGCGCGCTGGTCTCGCACCGCGTGGACGCCTGGGTGACCGACCGCTTCGTGGCCAAGGCCATCGCGCAGAAGAACCCTGGCGTCGGATTCAAGCTGGGCGACATGCTGTTCATCGAGCGCATCGCCGCCGCCGTGGCCAAGGGCAACGCCTCGCTCGCCAGCGGCTGGAACAAGGCGCTGGCCGAGGTGCTGGCCGACGGCAGCTACGCCGCCCTGTCCAAGAAGTACTTCGACGAAGACGTGCGCTGCCACTGAGCCCCCCACCCCTGCATGCTCACCGCCCTTTGGCCACAACGCTGGAGCCGCCAGCAGTGCAGCAACGCCACGCTGGTCTCGGCCGTCGTTCTGACGCTGCTGGCGCTGGCCCTGCTCGGCCAGTTGCTCTCGTTTCTGCCCGAGCCCATCGGCTCCAACGCCCAGGCCTTCGCGGGCGGCGCGCGCACCACGCTGTGTCTCACGCTCGTGAGCGGCAGCCTGGGTCTGGCGCTGGGAACGGGCGCGGCGCTGGCGCGCACCGCGCGCTGGGCGGGCGTGCGCTGGGTCGCGGGCGGCTACATCTGGATCATCCGCGGAACGCCGTTGCTGGTGCAGATCCTGTTCGTCTACTTTGCGCTGCCGGTGCTGGTTCCCGGGCTGAACCTGCCCGACTTCGCCGCCGCCGTGCTGGCGCTGGGCCTGAACGTGGGCGCGTACAACGCGGAGGCCATCCGGGCCGGCCTGCTGGCCGTTGCGCGCGGCCAGACGGAGGCCGCCAGGGCGCTCGGCCTGAGCCGGTGGCACGTGTTCCTGGACGTGGTGTTCCCGCAGGCGTTCAGAATCTCGCTGCCGCCGCTCGTGAACAACTTCGTCGCGCTGCTCAAGGACTCGTCGCTGGCCTACGCCATCGGCGTGGTGGAACTGACGAACGTCGGCAACCGCATACAGTCGGCGACCTTCCAGCCCATCGCCACGCTCTCGACCGTGGCCGTCACCTACCTGCTGCTGACGACCCTGGTGACGCAGATCTCGGACAGCGTCGAGTACCGCTTCGACGTGGAAGGGCGCAACCCTTGAGCCAGCCCGAGCCCTTCATCGTCACCGAGCGCGTCTGCAAGGCCTTCGGCACGCAGCAGGTGCTGCGCGATGTCTCGACCGTGTTCAACACCGGCGAGGTCAGCGTGATCATCGGCGCCTCGGGGTCGGGCAAGAGCACGCTGCTGCGCGCCATCAACCGGCTCGAGCCGCATGACTCGGGGTGCATCCGGATCGACGGCGTCGAGGTGAGCGACGACCCGGCGACGCTCCAGAGGCAGCGCAGCGAGGTCGGCATGGTGTTCCAGCAGTTCAACCTGTTTGGCCACATGAGCGTGCTCGACAACCTGACGCTGGCGCCGCGGCGCATCCGCCGCACCCCGCGTGCGCAGGCCAACGAACAGGCCATGACCCTGCTGCGCCGCGTGGGCATGCACGCGCACGTGCACAAGTACCCCTGGCAGCTTTCGGGCGGACAGCAGCAGCGCGTGGCGATCGCCCGCGCGCTGGCGATGCAGCCCCGGGTGATGCTGTTCGACGAGCCGACCTCGGCGCTCGACCCCGAAATGGTGCAGGAGGTGCTGGACGTGATGCGCGAACTGGCGCGCGGCGGAATGACCATGGTCGTGGTGACGCACGAAATGGGTTTCGCGCGCGAGGTCGCAGACCGCGTCCTGTTCTTCGACCAGGGTGGCATCGCGCACGACGCCGCACCCGCCGAATTCTTCGAGTACCCTGCGAGCGAGCGCATTCGTGCCTTCATCGGCCGCATGAGCTCCTGAAAGACCCCATCACCCACCACCACCAGCCCAACCAGCCCAACCGGAGTGACCATGAAGCCAAACATGAAACCAAATCACGCCCTCCTTGCCCTGCTCGCCGCCGGCCTGTACAGCCTGCCGCCTGCCGCCTTGGCGCAGTCCGCCAAGGACTTTGAAACCTTGCGCGACGAGCTTCGGGCGCTACGCGACGAACTCAACCAGCTCAAGGCCCGGCAGGCGCAGCCGTCTGCGGCGCCGGTGTCGAATGAGCGCATGGACGCGCTGGAACTCAAGCAAAAGGACGCCGTGGTGCTCGGCGACATCCCGGGCAGCCTGCGCCTGCCCGGCAGCGAGACCTCGATCCGCCTCTACGGCCGGATTGAAGCCAATCTGTTCAAGGACTTCAAGACCACGGCGCCCGGCGACCACTTCAGCAACATCATGGAGCAGCCGCTGGGCGGCGGGAGCACCGGCAAGACCGCGTTCACCGCGCAGACCTCGCGCTTCGGCTTCGAGACCTCCACGCCGACCTCGGCTGGCAGCTTCACCACCATGCTCGAGGCCGACTTCTACGCCAGCTGCGGCGGCACCGAGTGCAACCGCAACCGCCTGCGGCTGCGCCATGCGTATGGCGAGTACGCGGGCTGGACCATCGGCCAGACCTGGTCGACCTTCATCGACCTGGACACCCTGCCGGAGACCGTGGACTTCAGCGGCCCGCCCGGCGCCCCGGGTCCCCGGGTGGGGCAGCTGCGCTACACCTACAGCAGACCCGGCCTGCCCAAATTCCAGTTTGCGCTGGAAGATCCCACGAACGGCGCCAAGCTCCCGAACCTGGTCGCCCGCGTCAGCAAGGTGTTCGACTGGGGCAGCCTGAGCACCAGCCTGTTGTCGCACGAACAGCGCGTGGACGGCGTCAGCAAGCGCGGCCTGGGCCTGAATCTGGGCGCCGGCTTCAAGGTCTCGCCCAGCACCACGCTCACGGCGCAGTACACGCGCCTGGACGGCGACGGCGACGCCGCGTTCCTGACGGGCGTGAACACCCCCGTGCTCGACGGCAACCGGTTGCGCCTGGACCGCGCGCAGGGCCTGGTGCTCGGGTTGGGCCAGAGCTTCGGCGAGAAGCTGCGCGCCAACCTGGCGCTGGGCATGATGCGCTCGAGCCACAAGCTTGGCGACGCCTACGTGAACGCATTCGGCGGCAAGGGCAACCGCCAGCTGTACCAGTGGCACGCCGGCATGTACTACCTGCCGATCAAGAACGTGGAACTGGGCAGCGAACTGCTCGGCGGCCGGCGCCGCACCTTCGACGGCAGCAAGGGCGACCTGCTGCGCCTGAACCTGCAGGCGCGCTACATGTTCAACTGATCCTGCGCCGATCCTTCGTCGCTCACCCGATGCGGCTGGCCGGGAAACCGGCCAGCCTTTCTCATGCGCCCAGAACGTCTCGGCCTGCTGGCCCTGCTGGTGGTGACCGCGGTATGGGGGACCACCTTCCCCGCGATGAAGCTGCTGTCCGCGCAACTCGACGCGCTCCAGATCATCTGGCTGCGGTTTGCCATTGCCCTGCTCGTGCTCGCGCCGCTGTGGCGCGGCATGCTGCGCCATGAGTGGCTATGGGGCTGCGCGCTGGGCCTGCTGATGTTTTTCGCGTTCTGGCTGCAGGTCGAGGGCCTGGCGCGCACGAGCAGTAACCGCAACGCCTTCGTCACCGGACTGAACGTGCTGGGGGTTCCGCTGCTCGCCATGGCGCTGCTTGGCCGGCGCTATGGCTGGCGGCTGTGGGCCGCCTGCGCCATGGCCTGCGCGGGAATGGCGCTGATGTTCCACGAGGACGCGCCCTGGAGTCGGGGCGATACGCTCACGCTCGCGAGCGCCGTGTTCTACGCCCTGTACATCCTGGCGCTCGAAGAATGCGCGCGCCGCACCCTGGCGCGGCCGCTGCGCGCCAGCCGCATGGCCGCGGCGCAGGCCACGGTGATGGTGCTCACGGCCACGCTGCTGCTGTTCGCGCGCGACGGCACAATGCGCGGGCTCGCGTCGGCGGGCGCCCTGCCCCCGTCCGCCTGGGTCGCCCTTTTGTACCTGGGCCTGTTCGCCAGCGTCGTGGTGGTGACGCTCCAGGCCTGGGGCCAGCAGCGCGTGGACGCCATGCGCAGCGCCATCGTGTTCGGTCTGGAGCCCGTGGTCGCCGCCCTGACCGCCTGGGTCCTGCTCGGCGAGCAGCTGGGCTGGGCAGGTCTTGGCGGAGCGGCGTTGATCGTCGGGGCGCTGGTGTTCAGCCAGATCCGACCCCGCGCGAGACCCGGGATGCATTCCCCATGAGCCGCTGCGCGTCTGGCCGCGCTCAAGGCTCCACGAGCGGCACGTCGGCCGCCAGGCGGGGTTTGCCGATGGGCGCCGTGGCCGCGCCTTTTTGCACGGCGAGCATATCTTCCTCGCTTGGGTACTCGCCCAGCAGCCAGTAGTCGAACACCCGCCGTGCGATGGGCGCGGCAACGCCGGCGCCCCAGCCCGCGTTCTCCACGAGCACCGCGAGTGCGATGCGCGGTTCATTCGCCGGGGCGAACGCTATGTAGAGCGCGTGGTCGCGCTGCTGCTCCTGCAGCCGGGCGGCGTTGTACCGGTCCTTCTGGCCGATCGACACGGCCTGCGCGGTGCCCGTTTTGCCGGCCGACAGATAGCGCGCGCCGGCAAATGCGCGCGCCGACGTGCCCTCCTGCGTCACGCCGACCAGCGCACGCCGCACCACCTCCAGGTTCTCGGGTCGGTAATGCAGGTCGACGACCGGTTCGCGGGCCAGCGGACGGCGCTCCTGCGTGACCGCGTCCAGCGTGGCGATGGCCAGATGCGGCCGGTGGCGCAGCCCCGCGTTCGCCAGGGTGGCCGTGGCGTGCGCGAGCTGGAGCGTGGTAAAGCTGTTGTAGCCCTGGCCAATGCCCAGCGAGATCGTCTCGCCGGCGTACCACGTTCCTTGCCCGGGGCGGCGGTAGGCGTTGCGCTTCCACTCCCGGCTGGGCAAAAGGCCGCGCAGTTCACCGTGCAAATCGATCCCCGTGAGCTGGCCAAAGCCGAGCGGCTGCATGAAGTCGTGCATCAGGTCCACGCCCATGTCGTTGGCCAGCGCGTAGTAGTACACGTTGCTCGACTGCACGATGCTGCGGTGCATGTCGACCGCGCCCAGGCCATGGTCGCTGTGGCTGCGAAAGACATGCCCGCCGAAGCTCCAGGAGCCGTTGTCCTGCGTGATCATCGACGGCGTGCGCTTGCCGCTTTCCAGCGCGGCCAACGCCATGAAGGGCTTGTAGGTGGAGCCGGGCGGGTAGGTGCCGCGCAGCGCGCGGTTGAGCAGCGGCTTGTCCGGGGACTCGTTCAACGCGGTCCAGTTTTCGACGTCGATTCCCTCGACGAACAGGTTGGGGTCGAAGGTCGGCTTGCTCACCAGCGCCAGCACCTCGCCGGAGCGTGGGTCGATTGCGACCAGCGCCCCGCGGCGTGCGCCAAAAAGGTCCTCGACCAGCTTTTGCAACCGGATGTCGAGCGCCAGCAGCACCGCGTCGCCGGGGGTCGCCGGGTAGCTGGACAGGCTGCGCACGGCGCGCCCGCCCGCGGAGGTTTCCATTTGCTCGACCCCGGTGCTGCCGTGCAGGACGGGCTCGAAGCTCTGCTCGATTCCCAGCTTGCCGATGTATTCCGTGCCGCGGTAGTTGGCCTCGTCGTCCGAATCCTGGATGCGGGTCTTCTCGTTCTGGTTGATGCGCCCGATGTAGCCGATGGCGTGGCTTGCCACTTCGCCCAGCGGGTAATTGCGAAACAGCCGCGCCTTGATGTCCACGCCCGGAAAGCGGTAGCGCTGCGCAGCGAAGCGCGCCACTTCCTGTTCGCTCAGGCGCGTGCGGATGGGCAGCGACTCGAAGTTGCGCGCCTGCTCCAGGAGTTGCTTGAAGCGCCGGCGGTCCCGGGGCTGGATCTCCACGACCCGGGACAGTTCGGCGATGGTCTCGTCGAGATCGCCCGCCTGCGCGGGGGTGATCTCCAGCGTGTAGGCCGAGTAATTGCTCGCCAGCACCACCCCGTTGCGGTCCAGGATCAGCCCCCGGCCGGGAACGATGGGGACGACCGCCGTGCGGTTGCTCTCGGCCTGCGCGGCCAGGTCTTCGTGGCGCAGAACCTGCAGAAAAAAGAGCCGCCCAGTCAGCACGCAGAACGCCGCCAGGGCCACGATGCCGACCGCCAGCGCGCGCATCCGAAAGCGCGCGGCGTCGGCCAGGCTGTTGCGCAGTTCGGTCATGGGTAGCGGCGCAGGGTCACGGGATTGCCCATCGAAGTTCCCATCACAAAGGGCGGCTCTGATCGCTGTCGGGCGGGCGACGCTGCGGCGCCAGCAGTACCCAGCTGGCCAGCGGCCACAGCAGCGCCTCCAGCACCGGTGCCAGAAAGCCCGTCAGCCCCGGAAAGATTCCGCCGCCGGCCATGCGCAGCAGGAGCTCCCCGGTGTGCGCCAGGGCAAACAGCGGGAACACCTGCAGCGCCTGCAACGGCACGCTGAACCACAGCAGGCGGCGGTGCATGGCGATGGCGCCGAAAGACAGCAGGGTGTAGGACAGCGCATGCTGGCCGAGCAGCGCGGACTGGTTCACGTCCATGCACAGCCCGAGCAGGAAGGCTGCGCCCATGCCAACGCGCAGCGGCTGGT
Source organism: Verminephrobacter aporrectodeae subsp. tuberculatae (assembly GCF_026127385.1). Taxonomy (NCBI): domain Bacteria; kingdom Pseudomonadati; phylum Pseudomonadota; class Betaproteobacteria; order Burkholderiales; family Comamonadaceae; genus Verminephrobacter; species Verminephrobacter aporrectodeae. The sequence continues at coordinate 446,358 of NZ_QZCX01000001.1, read as the reverse complement.
GCACGCCCCAGAAGACGAGCAGCAGCATGAGCAGGTCGGGCATCCAGACGACGCGCCCCAGCGGCAGCATGTTGCCGGCCAGCCCCGCGACCAGGCTGGCGACCACGAACACCGGATTCACCGGCAGCAGCAGGGGTTCGCCGCGCGGCATGATCATCGCGGGCCACCTTGCGCAGTGGGTCTGCGGCCGGTCATTTGTTGCGTCTCCCGCGCCGGGCCGCGGCCGCGGGTTCGGGCCGCGGCAACCCGCTGTCCGCCAGCGGCTGGAGCACCAGCACGTGGCGCGCGCCCTGTACCTGCGCCAGCGGAATGCAGTACACGCGCGCGAACGCCGAGTCGGCCTGGCGCTCCACACGCAGCACCCGCGCCACGGGCAGGCCCGGCGGGTACAGGCCGTCAACGCCGCTGGTGGTCAGCAGGTCGGCCTCGCGCAGGTCGGCACTCGCGGGCATGAAGCGCAGTTCCATGCCGCCATGCCCGGCCACGGGGTCGCCGTAGGCCACCGCGCGCGCGCCGGTGCGCACGTTGAGCACGGGAATCGCTTGGTCGCGATCCACCAGCAGGCTGACCTCGCTGACCAGCGGAAAGACGCGCTTGACCTGCCCCAGGACGCCGGCCTCGTCCATCACCGGGGAGCCGGCTTGCACGCCGTCCATCTGCCCCCGGTCGATCACCACGCGGCGCGTGTAGGGGTCTGCCGTGTCGTAGATCACCTCGGCCGCGTGCGCCGGGGTGCTGAGGCGGTCGCGCAAGGCGAGCAGCTGGCGCAGCCGGCTGTTTTCCTGCGCCAACTGCTCGGCTTTGTGCGCGCGCTGCCCCATCAGCGTCATCTTCTTGTGCGCGGCGTCGAGCGCCTCCTGCGCCGTCTGCAGCGACTGGAAATAGCCGGCGCCGTGGTCGGCGAATTCCACCGGCTTGAGCATCAGCCACTGCACCGGGTAGAGCACGGTGGCGACGATCTGCCGCAGGTTCTCCGCGAGCTGAAAGCGCGTGTCGGCGACCATCAGGAACAGCGTCAGCGCGCTGTACAGCGCCAAACGCGAAAGGTCCGACGGGCCTTGCTTGAAGAACGGGGGAGCGTTGCGCTCCAGGGTGCCCTGCGGCATCGCAACGCTCAGTATCTGCCGCGGGCCAGCGATTTTGCCGGCGCCGGCGCGGGGGGCAGTGCAGCGGGGGCGGTCATGCCGTTTGGGGCGCAGCAGCCTGCACGCCGGATCACTCGCTCATGAAAATGCTGCCCTGGCGGTCCATGCGTTCGAGCGCAATGCCGCAACCGCGCACCACGCAGGTCAGCGGGTCCTCGGCTGCGAGCACGGGCAGTCCCGTCTCCTCGGCGAGCAGGCGGTCCAGGTCGCGCAGCAGCGCACCGCCGCCGGTGAGCATCATTCCGCGGTCGGCAATGTCGGCGCCCAGTTCGGGCGGGGTCTGCTCGAGCGCGTTCTTCACGGCCGAGACGATCTGGTTCAGCGGGTCGGTGAGCGCTTCGAGCACCTCGTTGCTCGAGATGGTGAAGCTGCGCGGAACGCCCTCGCTCAGGTTGCGGCCCCTGACCTCCATCTCGCGCACCTCGGAGCCGGGGAAGGCCGAGCCGATGTTCTTCTTGATGGCCTCGGCGGTGGGCTCGCCGATGAGCATGCCGTAGTTGCGCCGGATGTAGTTGATGATGGCCTCGTCGAACTTGTCGCCGCCCACGCGCACGCTGCCCTTGTAGACCATGCCGCCGAGCGAGATCACGCCCACCTCGGTGGTTCCGCCGCCGATGTCGACGACCATCGATCCGCTGGCCTCCGACACCGGCAGGCCGGCGCCGATTCCGGCCGCCATGGGCTCCTCGATCAGGTACACCGCGGTGGCGCCGGCGGCTACGGCGGCGTCCTTGATGGCGCGGCGCTCGACCTGGGTGGAACCGCAGGGAACGCAGATGATGATGCGCGGGCTGGGCGAGAACAGCGTGCGCGGATGCACCATCTTGATGAACTGCTTGATCATCTGCTCGGTGATGACGAAGTCGGCGATCACGCCGTCCTGCATGGGACGGATGGCTTCGATATTGCCCGGCACCTTGCCGAGCATGGCCTTGGCCTCGCGGCCCACGGCCTGTATCACTTTCTTGCCGTGGGGCCCGCCTTCGTGGCGGATGGCGACGACCGATGGTTCGTCGAGCACAATGCCCTTGTCGCGCATGAAAATGAGGGTGTTGGCTGTACCAAGGTCGATGGCAAGATCGGTGGAGAAATACCGACGGAAGGCTCCGAACATTCAAAAATCCTCTCGGGCACGGCATGCACGTCGGCCTGCCATCGCCGGGTTGGCGGGGTCAAAATACCGTTTCTTCACACACAATGACCGGCAGGTGGGGGCTATTGCTGCAAAGCAGGGATAATACTCCATCCCCCTGTGAATAACCCCCGGCAATGCGGCCCGGATCGCTGTTTGATCGCTTGAGAATCCCCGCATCTGCCCAGTTTCTTCTCCCCATGGCACTGACCTCCCAGGACATAGCCCGCATCGCCCAGTTGGCTCAGCTCGATCTGACGTCCGCCGAAAGCGCGCGCATGCTGACCCAGCTCAACGGCTTTTTCGACATCGTGGAAAAGATGCGCGCCGTGGACACCACGCAGCTCGCGCCCCTGACGCACCCCGTGGCCGCCATAGGGGAAGTGGCCCTGCGGCTGCGCGAGGACGTCGCCAGCGAGCCCGACCAGCGCGCGGCCAACCAACGCAGCGCGCCGGCCGTGGAGCGCGGCTTGTTCCTCGTTCCCAAAGTCATCGAATGAGGCCCGCATGAGCAGCTGCACCAAGGCCCTGCACGATCTGGGCGTCGCCGAACTCGCCGCAGCCCTGCGCGCGCGCCAAGTCTGCGCCGTCGAAGTTGCGCAGCATTTCCTCGCGCGTGCCAAATCGCAGAGCGACTTGGGCGCCTACGTGGCGCTGAACGAGGAGGCCACGCTGGCGCAGGCGCAGGCCGCCGACGCGCGCATCGCGGCCGGCACCGCGGGGCCGCTGGAGGGTGTTGCGCTGGCGCACAAGGACATCTTCGTCACGCGCGACTTCCCGAGCACCGCCGGCTCCAGAATGCTCGCGGGCTACCGCTCCCCGTTTGACGCCACCGTGGTGCAGCGGCTCGCGCAGGCCGGCGCAGTGACCTTGGGCAAGCTCAACTGCGACGAGTTCGCGATGGGATCGGCGAACGAAAACTCCGCCGTCGCCCCCTGGGGCCACGCCGGCCCGGCACCGGTGCGCAACCCCTGGGACCGGCGCCGCGTGCCCGGCGGCTCGTCGGGCGGCAGCGCCGTCGCCGTGGCCGCGCGCCTGGCGCCGGCCGCAACGGGCAGCGACACGGGCGGATCGATCCGCCAGCCCGCGGCGTTTTGCGGAATCACCGGAATCAAGCCGACCTACGGCCGGGCGTCGCGCTACGGAATGATCGCCTTTGCCTCCAGCCTCGACCAGGCCGGCCCTATGGCGCGCTCGGCAGAGGATTGCGCGCTGCTGCTGTCGGCCATGTGCGGCCCCGACCCCGACCGCGACTCCACCTCGCTCGACCGGCCCGCGGAAGACTTCGGTCGCGCACTTGGCGACTCCATCGAAGGACTGCGCATCGGCGTCCCGGCCGAGTTCTTTGGCCCCGGCCTGGCGCCCGACGTGCGCGCCGCCATCGATGCGGCGCTGAAGGAATACGAAAAGCTCGGCGCCAAACGGGTTCCCGTCAGCCTGCCGCGCACCGAACTGTCGATCCCGGTGTACTACACCATTGCCCCGGCCGAGGCCTCGTCGAACCTGAGCCGCTTCGACGGCGTCAAGTTCGGCCACCGCGCGAAGGACTACACCGACCTGGCCGACATGTACCGCAAGACCCGCGCCGAAGGCTTTGGCGCCGAGGTCAAGCGCCGCATCATGATGGGCACCTACGTGCTCTCGCACGGCTATTACGACGCCTACTACCTGCAGGCGCAAAAGATCCGCCGCATGATTGCCGACGACTTCCAGAACGCCTTCAGGCACTGCGACCTGATCGCCGGCCCGGTGGCCCCGACCGTGGCCTGGGAAATCGGCGCGCATGGCAACGACCCGCTGGCCGACTACCTGGCCGACATTTTCACGCTGCCCGCATCGCTCGCCGGACTCCCCGGAATCAGCCTGCCCGCCGGCCTTGGCGCAGACGCAATGCCCGTGGGGTTGCAACTGATCGGCAATTACTTTGGCGAAGCGCGCCTGCTGAACGCGGCGCACCGCCTGCAACAGGCCACTGATTTTCATCTGCGCCAGCCTGGTGCAGCGTGAGTCCGCCATGGATACGGATGATGATTACCCGGACGCGGCAAAGCGCCATCTGCACGATGCGCAATGGCTCCTTGCCCAAGCGCGTTTGGCAAATGCCAGCCATCTGTCCGGATTGTCGGCTGAATGTGCGCTCAAGGCCATTGCCAAAGCCAAACGCTTTGACGGAACCAAGAAGGTGCATATTCCAGGGATTTTTTCAGAATTGCAAAACCTCTCTTCAGTCGGCGCAGGCAATCCGGATTTGGTCAGCAAAATCGCAGCACTCCAGACGAAGTTCGCCGATTGGAACGTAAACCAACGTTATGCCCCACAGAACAAGTTCACGATCGCCAGGACTTCGGAAGAATGTGCTGGCGCCCATGCTGCCTGTCAGCTGATGACCAACTACGGTGAGGGAGTGGTATGAACTGGATGGAGCGGTTGCTGGATTGGGAATATGTGGAAGGTGCTTTCGTTGAAGCTATCAGGGAAAACCCGCAAAGCGATGATTTAAGAGCCCTGCTGGCCGGCGAGGCGCTGATCCTCGTGCGCAACTGGTACGGACAACTCGTGCTGCTGCTGCCATGCCACAGGGACGAACTGGAGCGCTCTCCCTGCGGCCCGCTCATCGATGCATTGAAAGAAAAGGCCGGCCCTCTTGCGCTATCACCGTGGACACTGTGTCGGGATGAACTGTTTGATGCCGAGTCCTATTGGGCTGATCCATCCCTTTTGCAACTCTTTGGCGTGGAACTGCTGCTGCTCGAACGCCAAGACAAGGAGCGGGATTGGTTGACGCCCACAGACAGCAAAACAAACACGGCCCATGCGGCAAAGCGCTGCGTATTCTTTAGCGTCAAGGGCGGGGTGGGCCGCAGCGCTGCGCTCACCATGCTCGCCATTGCGTGCGCGCAGCGTGGCCGACGCGTGCTGGTGGTCGATGGCGACTTTGAATCCCCCGGGCTTTCGTCCAGTCTGTTGCCCCGCGGCGATGGGCAACCGGCTTACGGCGTCATCGACTGGCTCACAGCGCAGGCCCTGGGCGCGGACCCTGAGGCGTTGGAGCGCATGGCGCGGGAGCATACGGTGGAATCGAGTCCGCTCAACGCGCGGCTTGCGCTGCCGGGTGAGATATTGGTCGCGCCGGCTTACGGAAACCACACCCAAGCCTACGTCGCCAAACTGGCGCGCATCTACCGGCAAAGCCCGGACGGCAAAGCGTACGCACGGCGAATCAACGATTTTCTGTTGGCAACGGAAAAACAACACAGGATCGACGTCACGCTTTTTGATTGTCGCGCAGGGATTGACGACACGGCGGCCGTCGCCATCACGCAATTGCAAGCGGACATATCGTTTCTGTTTGCAATCAACACCAGCCAAACCTGGGATTCCTACGGCCTGCTTTTCAAGCATTTGCAACGCAATCGTGCCTTGTTTGCCTCCACCAATTCTGAGGCAGATGACGAACCATGGGAACTCCGGCGCAGCCTGCGCCTGGTCTCCGCGCTCACCCCGCAAGAGCATGGGCCTTACGTGGGCTACTGGGATGCCTTGCAGCAAAATGCCTACACCACCTTTTCCGAGATCTATGACGAAGATTCAGGCGAAGATTCAGACGAAGATCCGCAAGCATTTGCCCCGGCCCCTGACGATACCGACGCCCCGCATGCGGCTTTGTGTATCAAGTGGGTCGATGCCCTGCGCGCATTCAACCCTCTGGCCGAACCAGGGCAGTTGACTGACCCACTCAACAAGGCCGCTTTTGATGATTTCCTGGGCCCCGCCATGGCGCTTTTGGGATGTGTGAGCAGAGATGGCCGTTGAAACACACACATTAAGCGTTCAGCAACGAACCGCGTTGCGCGAGGAGTTGCGCAAAGCGCTTCAAACCATTCCGACCGATGGTTCTACGGACGACTGGAGCGATGTCTACGTTCCCCTATCCCATCAACAGGCGTTAAACCCTGAGCGCATGCTTGTCGAAGGCATGCGGGGAGCGGGAAAATCTTTCTGGACGGGGGTCTTGGCCAATTCTGATTTGCTGAACAAGCTTGGCCGTCACCGTATCGGAACCGATCTTCAAGATGCGCTGAGGGGCATCAAGGAAAGCCATGCCATTAAATTGGACGCCCCAGCGGCAAAAGCAAATTTCCCCAGCCCGGTCGAACTGCCTCTATTGCGGGCTTTGCCAGGCGTTACGCCAGAAACGATTTGGAGCGTCGCCATTCTCTTGCTTTTCGTTCCGGACCCGGCGCTTGGCATGCCCCGGTCAACCGATGCACACGATCCTTGGCAAGCGCCGATGGCGTGGGCGGGGCAGCATCCCGGCCGGATTGCGCGCGCACTGGATTTGCTCGACGAGCGACTTACATCATCCAAGGAAACGGCATTGGTGGTTTTCGATGCGCTGGATCGGGCATCCAACGAACTGACTCAAGTGTCCGAAATGACCGCAGGGCTCTTGCGCGTCATGCTCCAACTCCGGTTTGCCAAGGGACTGCGCTTGAAGGCTTTTATTCGCGAAGATATTCTGGCGCAGGCGGGACCGGTGGTGGACGGGTCCAAACTGCTCAATAGTAAAGTGACTCTGCAGTGGACCCAAGCGGATCTGTACGGCTTGGCCTTCTATCGGATCGCGCAACGCTCGGACAAGTTCAGAGCTTTTTTTTCGCGCGTCGCCGGAATTTCATGGAGATCCGATGGTGGGCGTTACGAATGCAATGATTCTGCCGATGAGCCAGACAAGCAAGAGAAGCTATGGCGTGCGCTCGTTGGAGATTACATGGGAAAAACCGCCACCAAGGGACATAGTTACCGCTATATCTATAACCACCTGAGCGACGGCCTTGGCAGGGTCGCACCAAGGACTTTTCTGACCGCTTTGAGGGCGGCGCTTGAATCGGCATCAACACAATATTCCGATAAGCCGCATGTGATTCATCATGAAGCCATCAGGGACGGTGTGCGTGATGCCAGCACAGCGCGTGTCACGGAGTTGCATGAGGAATACCAGTGGATTGCCCCGGCCCTGCAATGCATCAAGGATCAAAAGAAAACCATTCCCATCGATAAAGAGGAGTTGGAAAAAATCTGGTTGCAAAACAAGGCCAGCGTTTTGCAGAAGATAGAGTCCATGCGGGACAAGGCACTTGTTCCATGGCAGAACGGCGCGCCAAATTCGGAAAGAATGGAGCGATTGCTCGCAACCCTGGAGCAAATCGGCATTGTCAGACCACGGAAGAAGAATGGGAACGAGCGCATCGAACTGCCCGACATCTATCGCTTGGCCTACAAAATCGGCCGCCATGGCGGCATTTCCACGCAAAGAAAGCCAAAATCATGAGCGCCACCCCGTCAGTCCGCGGCTACGAGGTCGTTATCGGCTTTGAGACCCATGCCCAGCTTGCCACCCAAAGCAAGCTCTTCAGCCGCGCGCCCACGGCCTTTGGCGCTGCGCCGAATACCCAGGCCTGCGCGGTGGATCTGGCGCTGCCCGGCACGCTGCCCGTGATGAACCGCGCCGCCGTCGAATGCGCCATCAGGCTGGGGCTGGCGCTGGGTGCGCGCATTGCGCCGGTGAGCGTTTTTGCGCGCAAGAACTATTTCTACCCTGACCTGCCCAAGGGCTACCAGATCAGCCAGTTCGAGATTCCGGTGGTGCAGGGCGGCGCGGTCGATTTCTTGCTCGGTGCGGAAAAAAAGACCGTGCGCCTGGTGCGCGCGCATCTTGAAGAGGACGCGGGCAAGTCGCTGCACGAGGACTTCGTCGGCCAAAGCGGAATAGACCTGAACCGAGCCGGAACGCCGCTGCTGGAGATCGTGACCGAGCCCGACATGCGCTCGTCCGAAGAGGCCGTGGCCTACGCCCGGGAGTTGCACCGGATCGTGACCTGGATCGGCATCTGCGACGGCAATATGCAGGAGGGGAGCTTTCGCTGCGACGCCAACGTCTCGGTGCGCAGGCCCGGCGAACCCCTGGGAACGCGCCGCGAGATCAAGAACCTGAACAGCTTCAAGTTCATGCAGCAGGCGATCGACTACGAGGTCCGCTGGCAGATCGCGCAGATCGAGGACGGCCACGCGATCCGGCAGGCCACCGTGCTGTTCGACCCCGACAGCGGCGAGACCCGCGCGATGCGCAGCAAGGAGGACGCTGCGGACTACCGCTACTTCCCCGACCCCGACCTGCCGCCGCTGCATATCCCGGAGCAGTGGGTGCAGGAGCAGCGTGCGCGGATGCCCGAATTGCCGCGCAGCATGGCGGCGCGTTTCGTTGCCGACTATGGGCTGCCCGAATACGACGCCGCGACGCTCACGCAGAGCCCGGGCCTGGCCGCCTGGTTCGAGGCCGTCGCCCTGGCGAGCGGCCAGGCCAAGCTGGCGAGCAACTGGATCATGGGCGAGGTCTCGCGCCGCCTGAACCAGGCGGAGATCGGCATCGGGCAGGCCCCGGTGTCCGCGGCGCAACTGGCGGCGCTGATTCGGCGCATCGCCGACGCAACGCTCTCCCATAGCGCCGCCCGGCAGGTATTCGACGCCCTGTGGTCCGGTGAATCCGCAGACGTGGACGCGCTCATTGCCGCCAAGGGCCTCGCGCAGATGAACGACAGCGGCGCGCTGGAGCAGATCGTCGATGCGGTCATCGCTGCGAACGCCGAGAATGTGGCGCAGTTTCGTGCGGGCAAGGTGAAGGCTTTCAACGCGCTCGTGGGCCAGGTCATGAAGGCCAGCCAGGGCAAGGTCAATCCGCAGCAGGTGAATGAGCTGCTCAAAACCCGGCTCGCCTGAGCCGCACGCCCAGCGCGCCCATCATTTCGCCACCATGCAGTCCGCACCCCGCACCAGGGTGCAGCGGCGCCCCGTGCACGGGGTGCTGCTGCTCGACAAACCGCTCGGCCTGTCGAGCAATGCCGCCCTGCAGAAGGCGAAATGGCTGCTGCGCGCCGAAAAGGCGGGCCATACCGGAACGCTGGACCCGCTGGCCAGCGGCGTGCTGCCGCTGTGCTTTGGCGCGGCGACCAAGTTCAGCCAGTTGCAGCTGGACGCGCCCAAGACCTACGAGGCCATCGCGCGGCTGGGCGTGACCACGGCCACCGGCGACGCCGAGGGCGCCGTGCTGCAGCGCCGCGAGGTGGACCCGGCGCAGCTCACGGCCGAGCGGCTGGCCGCCGTGCAGCAGCGCTTTACCGGCCCCATCCACCAGCTGCCGCCGATGCACAGCGCGCTCAAGAAGGACGGCCGGGCGCTGTACGAATACGCGCGCGCGGGCGTCACGCTCGAGCGCAGCACGCGCGAGGTCGTCGTCCTGGCGCTGAAACTGACGCTGGTGCAGAGCGAGCCCCCGTCCGCAGATCTGAAAATAGTCGCCAGCTGCAGCAAGGGAACCTATATCCGCACGCTCGCCGAGGACATCGGCGCGGCGCTCGGTTGCGGGGCGCACCTGGTGTTCCTGCGCCGCACCGCCAGCGGCGGCATCGGCGTCGAGGGCTGCATCACGCTGGAGCAGTTCGAGGCCCTGCCCGAGGCCGCGCGCCTGGCCCGGTTGCAGGCGCCCGAGTCGCTGCTCGCCGGGCATGCGCGTGTCACGCTGGACGGCGAGAATGCAGCGCGCTTCCTGTCGGGCCTGCGCCGCCGCGGGCCCTGGCCGAACGCCCGTGCGGTCGCGGTTTTTGGCGACAATCCCCGGTCCCTGCTGGGAGTGGGCCATATCGCGGGCGGGGAGCTGATTCCCGACAGGCTCCTGAGTCCGCTGGAAATCCGACAAATCTTGCAAGGCAGTCCGCAACCCGAAGCGGGTGTTCTGTCCGGCAAATAGCAGCACGCAATGAAACTGCTATTTGCGGGGCAGGACGCCCGCAGCACATTGGAAAAAACATGACGACTCCACAAATTCGCAATATCGCCATCATCGCGCACGTCGATCATGGCAAGACGACCATGGTCGATCAGTTGCTGCGCCAGTCCGGCACCTTCGCCGAGCACGAGAAGGTCGTCGATACGGTGATGGACAACAACGCCATCGAACGCGAGCGCGGAATCACCATCCTGGCCAAGAACTGCGCCGTGAGCTGGGAGGGGACGCACATCAACATCGTCGATACCCCCGGCCACGCGGACTTTGGCGGGGAGGTGGAGCGCGCGCTGTCCATGGTTGACGGCGTGCTGCTGCTCATCGACGCGCAGGAAGGCCCCATGCCGCAGACCCGCTTCGTGACGAAGAAGGCGCTGGCGCTGGGGCTCAGGCCCATCGTGGTGGTGAACAAGGTGGACAAGCCCGGCGCCAATCCGGACAAGGTCGTGAACGCCGCGTTCGACCTGTTCGACAAGCTCGGAGCCAGCGACGAGCAGCTCGACTTTCCCGTGGTCTACGCATCCGGAATCAACGGCTGGGCGTCGCTCGAAGAGGGCGCTGCCGGCGAGCAGTGGGGCCCCGACATGTCGGCCCTGTTCAACACCGTGCTGCAGCATGTGCCGGCGCAAACGGGCGACCCGGCGGCGCCGCTGCAATTGCAGATCTCGGCGCTGGATTTTTCCAGCTTCGTCGGGCGCATCGGCGTGGGCCGCATCGGCCAGGGGACGATCCGGCCCGGGATGGACGTGCTGGTCATGGAAGGCCCGGAGGGCAAGAGCGCCAAGGGCCGCGTGAACCAGGTGCTGACCTTTCAGGGGCTCGACCGCGTCCAGGTCAGCGAGGCGGGCCCGGGGAACATCGTGCTCATCAACGGCATCGTCGACATCGGCATCGGCGTGACGGTCACCGACCCCGTGAGCCCCGCCCCCCTGCCCATGCTCGAGGTTGACGAGCCCACGCTGACCATGAACTTCTGCGTGAACACCAGCCCGCTCGCCGGCCGCGAGGGCAAGTACGTGACCAGCCGCCAGATCTGGGACCGTCTGCAAAAAGAGCTCCAGCACAACGTGGCCCTGCGCGTGAAGGAGACCAAGGAGGACGGCATCTTCGAGGTCGCAGGTCGCGGCGAATTGCACCTGACCATCCTGCTGGAAAACATGCGCCGGGAAGGCTATGAACTCGCGGTTTCCAAGCCCCGTGTGCTCTACAAGGAAATCAACGGCGAGAAATGCGAGCCCATCGAACTGGTGACCGTGGACATCGAGGAAAGCCACCAGGGCGGCGTGATGCAGGCGCTCGGCGAGCGCCGGGGCGAGCTGGTGAACATGGAGCCCGACGGCCGGGGCCGCGTGCGTCTGGAGTACCGCATCCCGGCGCGGGGCCTGATCGGCTTTACCAACGAGTTTCTGAACCTGACGCGCGGCTCCGGCCTGATCGCGAACATCTTCGACCGCTACGAGCCGCACAAGGGCGAGATCGGCGGGCGCAAGAACGGCGTGCTGATTTCCATGGACGACGGGGAAATCTTCACCTACGCGCTGGGCAAGCTCGACGACCGGGGGCGCATGTTCGTGCGCGCGAACGACCCGGTGTACGAGGGCATGATCGTGGGCATCCACAGCCGCGACAACGACTTGGTGGTGAACGCCACGCGCACCAAGCAGCTGACCAACTTCCGCGTCTCCGGCAAGGAGGACGCGATCAAGATCACCCCGCCGATCGACCTCACGCTGGAATACGGCGTGGAGTTCATCGACGACGACGAGCTGGTCGAAATCACGCCCAAGTCCGTGCGCCTGCGCAAGCGCCATCTGACCGAGAACGAGCGCAAGCGCGCGGGCCGCACCTAGCCTCGGGGCTGGCCCATGCCGAAACTCACGCATTCGCGCGCGGTGTTCCTGATGGTCGTGGTGGCCCTGATGTGGTCCATCGCGGGCGTGGTCACGCGCCACCTGGAGCACGCGCGCAGCTTCGAGGTGACGTTCTGGCGCAGCCTCTTCACGCTGCTGTCGCTGCTGCTCATCCTGCCAGCGCTGCAAGGCCGGGCGGTGTTTGCGACGCTGCGCCAAAGCGGCCGCGCGCTGTGGATCTCGGGCCTGTGCTGGAGCGTGATGTTTACCGCGTTCATGGTCGCGATCCTGCTCATGCCGGTGGCGAACGTGCTCGTCACCATGGCCGTGGGGCCGCTGCTCACGGCGCTGTTTGCGCGCGTCCTCATCGGCCACCGCATCGCGCCGCGCACCTGGGTGGCGATCGTGCTCGCGGGCGTCGGCATCGCGCGCATGTACGGATCGCAGATGGCCGGCCTGCCGCTGGCCGGGACGCTGGTCGCGCTGTGCGTTCCGGTGGCCGCAGCCATCAACTGGACGGTGGTGCAGCATGCGCAGCGCCACGGCCAGGCGGTGGACCTGGTGCCGGCGGTGCTCGTGGGCGCGGCGATCTCGGTCATTGCCATGCTGCCGCTGGCCCTGCCGCTGCGCGCCTCGCTGCACGACCTGGGCCTGCTGGCCTTGCTGGGCGTGGTGCAATTGGCCATTCCCTGCGTTCTCGCGGTGCGCTGCGGGCGCGTTCTCAAGGCGCCCGAGATGGCGCTGCTGGGCCTGCTGGAAGTGATCTTCGGCATCCTGCTGGCCTGGTTGGGCGCGGGCGAGGAACCCAGCATGGCCGTGCTCACGGGCGGCGCGCTGGTGATCGGCGCGCTGGTTTTGAATGAAATTCTGGGCTGGAGGGAGCAGAGATGGCAGAGCCGCTCGTTGCAGAGGTCCTGAGCGAGGTGCGCGCCCAACTGGGGTTCATCACGCTGAACCGCCCGCACGCGCTGAACGCGCTGTCGCTGGGCATGGTGCGCGAGCTGACGCGCGTCCTGCGGGCCTGGCAGGACGACGCGCGCGTGCTCGCGGTGGCGCTGCGCGGCAGCGGCAAGCAGGGGCCGTTCGGCGTCTTCTGCGCCGGTGGCGACATCCGCTTTCTGCACCAGGCCGGCAGCCAGGGCAACCCGCTGCTCGATGATTTCTTCACCGAGGAGTACACGCTCAACCACCTGATCCACAACTACGCCAAGCCCTGTATCGCGTTCATGGACGGCGTCGTGATGGGCGGCGGAATGGGAATCAGCCAGGGCGCCGCGCTGCGCGTGGTGACCGAGCGCACCCGGATGGCCATGCCCGAGACGGCCATCGGCCTGTTCCCCGACGTGGGCGGCGGCTACTTTCTGAGCCGCTGCCCCGGCCGCGTGGGCGAATGGCTGGCGCTCAGCGGCGAGAGCATCGGCGCGGGCGACGCCATCGACAACCGGCTCGCCGACGGCTTCCTCGCAGCAGACCGCCAGGCCGCCCTGTGGGACGCGCTGGGCGCGCAGCGCTTTGCCGACGGCGCGGCGGTCAGGGACTTCGTGGCTGCGCAGTTCGTGGCTCCGGGCGCGGGCCGAACGCTCGCCAGGGCCGGGATCGACGCGTATTTCTCGCTCCCCACCGTGGGGGAGATCGTGCAGGCGCTGGAAGCCGCCGACAGCGACTGGGCGCGCGCCTGCGCGGCCACGCTGCGCAAGCGCTCGCCGCTGATGCTGCACGTGGCGCTCGAGCAGATCCGCCGTGCGCGCAGCATGCGCCTGGCCGACGACCTGCGCATGGAGCGCGACCTGGTGCACCATTGCTTCCATCTGCGTCCCGGCCAGAGCGAGACGCTTGAGGGAATCCGCGCGCTGGCCGTGGACAAGGACCAGGCGCCGCGCTGGAACCCCGGCCGCATCGAGGACGTGAGGCCCGAAATGGTCGCGCCGTTCTTTGCAAGCCCCTGGCCCGCGCACGCGCACCCGCTCGCGGCCCTGGCCTGATATCCCGTCCCGCGCCCTCAGCGCCCGTGCCGCTTCATCGCGCGCTCGACCTCGCGCTTGTCTTCGCGCTCCTTGATGGTGTTGCGCTTGTCGTGCTCGGCCTTGCCCTTGGCCAGGGCGATCTCGCATTTCACGAGGCCGTTCTTCCAGTGCAGGTTCAGCGGCACCAGGGTGTAGCCCTTTTGCTCGACCTTGCCGACCAGGTGCCGGATGTCGTCCTTTTTGAGCAGCAGCTTCTTGGTGCGCGCCGCCTCGGGGTGCACATGCGTCGACGCGGTCTTGAGCGCCTGGATCTGGCAGCCGAGCAGAAACAGCTCGCCGTCGCGGATCAGCACATAGCCGTCGGTCAGCTGCGCCTTGCCCGCGCGCAGCGCCTTGACCTCCCAGCCGTGCAGCACCATGCCGGCCTCGTGGCGTTCCTCGAAGAAATAGTCGTAGGCCGCTTTCTTGTTGTCGGCGATGCGGGACGCGGGATCGGGTTTTTTGGCCATGGAGGTTTGGATGCGGCGCAGGCCGGGAGATGCATCCCTACAATTTGTCGTCGCCGCGCCAGCGCGATTCTAAATTCTCCCGGCCCGCGCGCCCTGCCGCAGGCAGCGTCTGCATGAAAACCGTCCACAAGTCCGTCCTCATCTGGTACAGCCCCGAAGAAATGTTTGCCCTGGTCACGGGGGTCGCGCACTATCCCGAGTTTCTGCCGTGGTGCGAGCGCGCGCGCGTGCTCGAGCAGACCGGGGACGGAATGACCGCCGAACTCGGAATCGCGCTCGGCGGCGTGCGCCAGACCTTCGTCACGCGCAACACGCACGAAGCGGGCCGGCGTGTGCAGATGCAACTCGTCAAGGGGCCGTTCTCGCGGCTCGACGGCGACTGGCATTTCCATCCGGTGGGGGACGGCACGCAGCGCGCCTGCAAGGTGGAACTGCGGCTCCACTACGGCTTTGACAGCAGGGCGCTGGCGGCGTTGGTGGGGCCGGTGTTCGACCGCATCGCCGCGAGCATGGTCGATGCCTTCGTCAAACGCGCGCAGCAGGTCTATGGCTGAGGGCGCCGGCAGGGCCACGGTGCAGGTCACGGTGGTGGTCTGCGTGGCCGCGCGCACGCTGCGCGAGTGGACGCTCGAACTGCCCGTTGGCGCCACGGCCGCTGACGCGCTGCGCGCGAGCGGGGCCGATGCCTTGCTGCCGCCGCAACCCGTTTGCCCAGCGCTGGGGATATGGGGCCGCGTGGTCAGGCCGGATACACCCCTGGTGCACCTCGACCGGGTGGAGGTCTACCGGCCATTGCAGATCGACCCGAAGACCGCGCGCCGCGAGCGCTTTGCCCGCCAGGGCGCGCGTGCCGCGGGCCTGTTTGCCCGCCCGCGGCCGGGAGGAGGCAGTCCGGACTGAATTCCATGCTCGCCAACCAGAGCCTGAAAGCCCGCCCCGACGGCGACATGGCGCTGAAATTCGGCTTTGGCCGGCAGGCGAACGCGATGACGGTGCGCAAGGATGCCTTTGAGTTGCACCAGTGGCTGAACAACACGATCTACTACATGAAGTCCAACGGCGAACTCGACGAGATCGCGCGCAAGTGGATCGGCTCCCCGCTGCATGAACTGCCCACGTTCTGACGGCCTCGCGCTGCCGCAGCGGCTCGGGCAAGAGCACGTTGCTGCGCTGCCTCAACGGGCTGGACTCAGCGCACGCAGTCCGAGGCGACGATTTCGTCAACGCGCTTGGCCTCCGCCGCGTAGGCGGGGCCATCGAGGAAGATGCGCTCGCCCTGGGCGTTGGCCTGGGTGATCGGTTTGCCCGCGTCGAACGCTGCCTTGGCGGCACGCGCGCGTGCGCAGTTGTCTGCCTTGGCCTTGGCGACCTTTTCCTCTTCGGCCTTTTTCTTGGCCGCTTCCGCGGCTTCGGCCTGGGCCTTTTTCTCTTCCAGTTCCTTGTCCTTGCCGTTGCCCGGCGCGCTGGCGGCCGGTTTCGCCGCGGACGCTGGCACTGGCGCGCTCTGCGCTCCCTCGGCGGAAGCCGGCGGCGCGGACGGCTGACCACCACCCGGCTGCTTGAGAATGTTTTTTTCGGGAATGTCCGCCGGAGGCGGGAGGTCGCTGAAGACCTTGTGTCCGTCCTTGTCGATCCACTGCCACTGCGTTGCGCCCACGGACCAACTGCTGGCGCAGGTGCAGGCGACGACCAGCAGGAGAAGCTTGTGCATTTGCATGCGCACGAGTGTAATCGCGCGGCCCGCCGCCCGCCAGTGCATGGACGGCGCGCAGACGACCGTGGCCGTGGCCCGCAAGCCGCCGCGCGCCGGGATTCTTCGGCCACGTTGCCTTTATGCGACGCAGGGCGCGCGGGTACAATCCGTTTTTTGGAGCCTTCTCATGCGCCTTCTCGGAAAAGCGCTCACCTTCGACGATGTGTTGCTGGTGCCGGCGTATTCCCAGGTCCTGCCCAAGGACACGTCCCTCGCGACGAAACTCTCCCGCAATATCCCGCTGAATCTGCCGCTCGTCTCCGCCGCCATGGACACCGTGACCGAGGCGCGCCTGGCGATTGCCATCGCCCAGGAAGGCGGCATCGGCATCGTGCACAAGAACCTCACGCCGCAGGAGCAGGCCGCGCACGTGGCCAAGGTCAAGCGCTACGAATCGGGCGTGCTGCGCGACCCCGTGGTCATCACCCCCGAGCACACGGTGCGGCAGGTGCTGGAATTGTCCGAGCAATTGGGAATCTCCGGCTTTCCGGTGTGCGACGCGGGCAAGGTGGTCGGCATCGTCACCGGGCGCGACCTGCGCTTCGAGACGCGCCACGACATCCCGGTGCGCCAGATCATGACGCCGCGTGAAAAGCTCATCACGGTCAATGAAAGGCAGGCAACGACGCCTGCCCAGGCCAAGGCGCTGCTCAACAAGCACAAGCTCGAACGCATCCTGGTGGTGAACGACGCCTTCGAACTCAAGGGCCTGATCACGGTCAAAGACATCACCAAGCAGACCAGCTTTCCCAACGCCGCGCGCGACGCCGCGGGCCGCCTGCGCGTGGGCGCCGCGGTGGGGGTCGGCGAGGGCACCGAGGAACGCGTGCAGGCGCTGGTCAAGGCCGGGGTGGACGCGATCGTGGTGGACACGGCGCACGGCCACAGCAAGGGCGTGATCGAGCGCGTGCGCTGGGTCAAGCGGAACTACCCGGAAATCGACGTGATCGGCGGCAACATCGCCACCGGCGCAGCCGCGCGCGCGCTGCTCGAAGCGGGCGCAGACGCGGTCAAAGTCGGCATCGGCCCGGGATCCATCTGCACCACCCGCATCGTCGCCGGTGTTGGCGTGCCGCAGATCATGGCCATCGACAGCGTGGCCACGGCGCTCGCAGGCAGCGGCGTGCCCTTGATCGCGGACGGGGGAATCCGCTACAGCGGCGACATCGCCAAGGCCCTTGCGGCCGGCGCCAGCACGGTGATGATGGGCGGCATGTTCGCCGGCACCGAGGAAGCGCCGGGCGAGGTCATCCTGTACCAGGGCCGCAGCTACAAGGGCTACCGCGGAATGGGCAGCATCGGCGCGATGCAGCAGGGCAGCGCCGACCGCTACTTCCAGGAATCGAGCACCGGCAACCCGAACGCCGACAAGCTCGTTCCCGAAGGCATCGAAGGCCGCGTTCCCTACAAGGGATCCATGGTCTCCATCGTCTACCAGATGGCGGGCGGCGTGCGCGCTGCCATGGGCTACTGCGGCTGCACAAGCATAGAAGAGATGCACCACAGGGCCGAGTTCGTCGAGATCACCGTCGCCGGAATCCGCGAAAGCCATGTGCACGACGTGCAGATCACCAAGGAAGCGCCGAACTACCGCGCCGACTGACGGGGCGCGCCTGCCGCCGGCCCCCGCTTGACCGAGCCCACCCGCCTCCGACCGGGCGCACCATGCAACACCAGAAAATCCTCATCCTTGACTTCGGTTCGCAAGTCACCCAACTCATCGCCCGCCGCGTGCGCGAGGCCCGCGTGTACTGCGAGGTGCATCCCTGCGACGTGAGCGACGAATGGCTTCGTGACTACGCGCGAGGCGGATCGCTCAAGGGCGTGATCCTCTCCGGCAGCCACGCCAGCGTGTACGAAAACACCACCGACAAGGCGCCCCAGGCGGTGTTCGGTCTGGGCCTGCCGGTGCTCGGCATCTGCTACGGCATGCAGACCATGGCGCATCAGCTCGGCGGCAAGGTCGAGGGCGGCCACAAGCGCGAGTTCGGCGCTGCCGCCGTGCGCGCGCATGGCCATACCGCGCTGCTCAAGGACATCGCCGACTTCAGCACCCCCGAGGGCCACGGCATGCTGAACGTGTGGATGAGCCATGGTGACAAGGTCACCGAGCTGCCCCCGGGATTCAAGCGCATGGCCAGCAGCGACGGCTGCCCGATCGCTGCAATGGCCGACGAGGAACGCCGCTTCTACGCCGTGCAGTTCCACCCCGAAGTCACGCACACCCCGCAGGGCAAGGCGCTGCTCGAACGCTTCGTGCTGGGCATTTGCGGCGCCCGGCCCGACTGGGTGATGCGCGAGCACATTGCCGAAGCCGTGGAGCAGATCCGTCAGCAGGTGGGCGACGAGGAGGTGATCCTGGGCCTGTCCGGCGGCGTGGATTCTTCGGTGGCCGCAGCGCTGATCCAGCGCGCCATCGGTGCGCGGCTGACCTGCGTGTTCGTCGACCACGGCCTGCTGCGCCTGAACGAGGGCGACGCGGTCATGGACATGTTCGTGGGTCAACTGCACGCGAAGGTGATCCGTGTCGACGCCAGCGAGCTGTTCCTGGGCCGGCTGGCGGGCGTGAGCGACCCCGAGCAAAAGCGCAAGATCATCGGCGGCCTGTTCGTCGACGTATTCAAGGCCGAAGCCGCCAAGCTCAAGGCGGGCGGCGCAGGCCACAAGGGCGCGAGCTTCCTCGCGCAGGGCACCATCTACCCCGACGTGATCGAATCGGGCGGCGCCAAGAGCAAGAAGGCCGCCAGCATCAAGAGCCACCACAACGTGGGCGGTCTGCCCGAACAACTGGGCCTGAAACTGCTCGAACCGCTGCGCGACCTGTTCAAGGACGAGGTGCGCGAACTCGGCGTGGCCCTGGGCCTGCCACCCGGGATGGTCTACCGCCACCCCTTCCCCGGCCCCGGCCTGGGCGTGCGCATCCTGGGCGAAGTGAAAAAGGAATACGCCGAACTCCTGCGCCGCGCCGACGCGATCTTCATCGAAGAACTGCGCAACTGCAGCGACCCGGCCACGGGGAAAACCTGGTACGAACTCACGAGCCAGGCGTTCGCCGTGTTCCTGCCCGTCAAGAGCGTCGGCGTCATGGGCGACGGCCGCACCTACGAGCACGTCGTGGCCCTGCGCGCCGTGCAGACCAGCGATTTCATGACCGCCGACTGGGCGCAACTGCCCTACGACCTGCTCAAGAAAGTCTCGTCGCGCATCATCAACGAGGTGCGCGGAATCAACCGCGTGACCTACGACCTGTCGAGCAAGCCGCCTGCGACCATTGAGTGGGAGTAATCCCACATCTCGTACAACCTCGTACGAGACGGCGTGGGCGGTATCGGCATCACTCTGGCCGAAGCGCGGGAGCGGCTGGGTGAAGCCAAGATGCTGCTCGCCGCGTTTCAGCTCTTGTGCTTGATGTAGTGTAATCAGTTGATTATTTATACTGTGGGCATGTTTACGGTCAAACTATTGCCCGAATTCAGAGCTTGGTTGAACGGTCTGGTTGATGCGAAGGTTCGTGACGTGATCATGGCGCGGCTCGATCGATTGGAATGCGGCTTGATGGGCGATGTGCAGCCTGTGGGCGATGGCGTATCGGAACTGCGCATCCATATCGGCGCGGGCTGGCGGGTGTACTTCATACAGCGCAGTACGCAGCTGATCGTGCTGCTGGCCGGTGGGTCCAAGCGTTCGCAAAAGGCCGATATCAAGCGTGCCAAGGAACTGGCGGCGCTGCTGAACAACTGACGGAGAAACGACGATGAGCCAACGTATCAGCAAACAACGCATCAATGTGGATGAACTGCCGGTGTTCGATTCCAGCGAGTATCTGGACAGCGAAGAATCCATTGCCAACTACCTGACGGACATTCTTGAAGCGCACGACACGGGCTTGTTGGCCGCCGCGCTCGGCAAGATTGCCCGCGCGCGTGGCATGACAGAAATCGCCAAGTCTGCCGGCATTACGCGGGAATCTCTGTATAGGGCTTTGCGGTATGAAAGCGAGCCGCGCTTCGATACCATCCATCGCGTTTGCGCAGCGCTTGGCGTGCGGCTGGTTGCCCTGCCTGTGGCAGTAGCAGCCTGACGCGCGGTCCGGGCGCTGACGTTTCGGGCCGGCGTGCGCAGGAGGAGCCCACGGCCCCCGTGCGGGGCGTGCAGGACAGTCTGGTCGTCCTGGCGGCGGCATACGCTGTGCGCATCCATCGCAGGAGCCCGGTCATGCGCAAGAAAAGCCAAGAAAATTTCCCAGGGCCTGACCGCTGTTGGTTGGCTGCGCAGCGGATTCATGGATTGGTCACAGTGCATGGCTACATTGCCATGTTTCTTTTTCCAACCAAGGAATCCCCCCATGTCCGACGCGCCTCCCTTTCCGAAATCCCGTCGCAAATTTTTGTACGACGCTGCGCTCGGCACGAGCGCCTGGATCGGCGCTGGCCAGCTGGCCCCCGTGCTCGCGCAGCAGCAGGGCCCTGCGATCGTGACCTCGGAGCGGCTGCGTCCGCAGGTGGGCAGCGGCGTCATGAGCGGCGACACCACGCGCGACGCGGCGATCCTGTGGAGCCGCACCGACCGCCCGGCGCGCATGGTGGTCGAGTATTCGCCGAATGAAAATTTCAAGGACGCGCGCACGCTCGTCGGCCCGGTCGCGCTGGCGCGCAGCGATTACACCGCGCGCGTTGATTTGCGCGGTCTGCCGGTGGCGCAGCGCCTGCATTACCGCGTGCGCTTCCAGGATCTGCAGCACGAATCGGCGTGGAGCGAGCCGCTTGTCGGCAGCCTGCTCATCCCCGGTGGCAGCGCGCGCGACATCTGCTTTGCGTTTTCCGGCGATGAGGCGGGGCAGGGCTGGGGCATCGACGAGTCCCGGGGTGGCTTTCGCGTGTACGAAACCATGCGGCGCTTCAAGCCGGATTTCTTCATCCATTCGGGTGACCAGATCTACGCCGACGGTCCGATCCAGGCCGAGGTGAAACTCGACGACGGCAGTCTCTGGCGCAATCTGGTGACTCCGGCGAAGTCCAAAGTGGCCGAGACGCTGGACGATTACCGCGGCAACTTTGCGTACAACCTGATGGACGCGAACAAGAAGCGCTTCATGGCCGAGGTGCCCTTTCTGGTGCAGTGGGACGACCACGAGGTGCGCAACAACTGGTACCCCGGCCAGGTGATCGGTGCGGCCGAAAAGCGCTATCAGGAGCGCGAGATCAACCTGCTGGTGCAGCGCGCGCGGCAGGCCATGTTCGAGTACAACCCGTTTCGCATCGACCGCGCCGACCCCGAGCGCGTCTACCGTTCGTTCAACTATGGTCCGCTGCTGGAAGTGTTCATGCTCGACGAGCGCAGCTATCGCGGCGTGAACTCGCCCAACCGCCAGAGCAAGCCGGGTCCGGATGCGGCGTTCCTGGGCGCGGCGCAGACGCAGTGGATCAAGCAGTCGCTGCTGCGCTCGCGCGCGACCTGGAAGCTGATCGCCAGCGACATGCCGATTTCCATCATCGTGCGGGACCTGAATCCGGACGTGCCGCAAGGCAACTTTGAGGCCTGGACGAATGCCGACGATGGCAAGCCGGCGGGCCGCGAGCTGGAACTGGCGCAGCTGCTGCGCTTCATCAAGCAGCACGACATCAGGAACGTGGTGTGGGTCACGGCCGACGTGCACTATGCGTCGGCCACCTATTACACGCCGGAAAAGGCGCAGTTCACGGACTTCAAACCGTTCTGGGAGTTCGTCGGCGGCCCCTTGCACGCGGGCACTTTCGGCCCGGGCGAGATCGACCACAGCTTCGGCCCGGACGTGCGCTACGTCAGCGTTCCGGAGGGAATGAAGCAGAACCGCTCGCCGGCCGACCAACTCCAGTTCTTCGGCATTGGCAAGATCGACGCGAAGACCCGGGCGCTGACGATGTCCTTGCACGACGTTGACGGCAAGAATCTGTTTGGCGTCGAACTGTCGCCGGAGGCCTGACCCGAACGCGCCGCAACGGGGGCCCGGCTTGGCGCGTCGGGTCCTTGATCCAGCCGCGCAGCACGCCGGCCGCGCCTTTCAGTGGCAGGTCTGCTGGCTGTTCACGATGCGTTTGAGCGCGTCGATGTCCAGGAGGCGGACATGGCGCTGATTCACCTCGACGATGCCTTCTTCCACGAACTTGGAGAAGGTGCGGCTCACCGTCTCGAGCTTCAGTCCCAGATAGCTGCCGATTTCTTCGCGCGTCATGCGCAGCACCAGTTCGGAGCGCGAGAACCCCCGGGCATGCAGGCGCTGCACGAGATTCAGCAGGAATGCGGCCAGGCGTTCCTCGGCGCGCATGCTGCCCAGCAGCAGCATCACGCCGTGCTCGCGCACGATTTCGCGGCTCATGATCTTGTGCACGTGGTGCTGCAGGGCGGTGATTTCGCGGGACAACTCTTCGATGCGATCGAACGGCATGACGCAGACTTCGGCGTCTTCCAGCGCCAGCGCGTCGCAGGTGTGGTGGTCGTTGACGATGCCGTCGAGACCGATGATCTCGCCGGCCATCTGAAAGCCCGTGACCTGATCGCGGCCATCCTCGGTGGCCACGCAGGTCTTGAAGAAACCCGTGCGGATGGCGTAAAGCGAGGTAAAGGGTTCGCCGTTGCGAAACAGCGGTGTGCCGCGCCGGATCTTGCGTCGAACGGCCACGACCTCGTCGATGCGCTGCAATTCCTGTGCGTTCAGATCCACGGGCATGCATAGCTCGCGCAGGTTGCAGTTCGAGCAAGCGACTTTCATGGTCAGCGGATTCATCGGCATGTCGGGCGCATGGGCTGGGGGTCGAATGCCGAGCATAACGTGCCCGATGCGGCGGGAGCGCGCCTGACGCTGGCGGGAGGCTGACAGGCGGGCAAATAGGCTGCCCTGGGGTGACCCCGTGCATCGCTTGACTCAGGTCAAGGACATGTCCGGGGCGGTGCAGCACATTCGGGGTGCAAGCCAAGGATATTTTGCCCATGACCGCCGTCTCGCCCGATCTTCTGCACCGTTTTGACGTGCCAGGGCCACGCTATACCTCCTATCCGACGGCCGACCGTTTTGTCGAAGCCTTTGGTCAGGAGGACTATGTCCTGGCGCTGCAGGAGCGCCGCTCGGGCGCCCTGGCCAAGGCGCTGCCGTTGTCCCTGTACGTGCACATCCCTTTTTGCGCGTCGTTGTGCTACTACTGCGCGTGCAACAAGATCATCACCCGGCGGCACGATCGCGCCGAGGTCTATTTGCGCTACCTGGGCCGCGAGATCGATCTGCACACGGCGCACTGCGGCGTCGGGCAGGCGGTAAGCCAGCTGCATCTGGGGGGAGGCACGCCCACGTTCCTTTCGGACGCGGGACTGCAGGAGCTCATGCGCATGCTGCGGCGCAGCTTCAGCCTCGCGCCGGGCGGCGAGTACTCGATCGAAGTCGATCCGCGCACCGTCGATGCCGGGCGGCTGGCCTTGCTCGCGCAGCTGGGTTTCAACCGGCTGAGTCTGGGCGTGCAGGATTTCGATCCCCAGGTGCAGAAGGCGGTGCACCGCGTGCAGCCTGCGGAGCAGGTTTTTGCGCTGCGCGAGTCCGCGCGCGCGCTGGGCTTCGACTCGATGAACGTGGACCTGATCTACGGCTTGCCGCACCAGACGCCGCAGTCGTTCGAACGCACGCTGGCGCAGGTCACGCAGCTGCGCTCGGAGCGCATCGCGCTGTATGCGTACGCGCACCTGCCCGAGCGCTTCAAGTCGCAGCGGCGCATTCCTTTGGCGGCGCTGCCGAGCGCGTCGGACAGGGTGCTGATGCTCGCGCGCGCGCTCGAGGCATTCACGGACGCCGGCTATGTGTACGTCGGCATGGACCACTTTGCCCTGCCCTCGGACGCCCTGGCCGTGGCCAAGCGCCAGGGGCGCCTGCACCGCAATTTTCAGGGCTACAGCACGCGGCCGGAGTGCGACCTGGTCGGCCTGGGGGTCTCGGCGATTGGCCGGGTGGGCGCGACCTACAGCCAGAACGCGAAGACGCTCGCCGAGTACTGCGATTTTCTCGACCAGGGCCGTCTGCCGGTGGTGCGCGGCCTGGCGCTCACGCGCGACGACCTGGTGCGGCGCGCCGCCATCATGGCGCTGATGTGCCAGGGCAAGCTGCTGTTCGAGCCCATGGAGCAGGCCTGGTTGATCGACTTCCGGCAGTATTTCGCCGCCGAGCTCGCGCAGCTCGAAGACATGGCGCAGCAGGGCCTGCTGCGCGTGGGTGCCGAGGGCATCGAAGTCAGTCCCACGGGCTGGTTCCTTGTGCGCGCGATCGCCATGGTTTTTGACCGCTACCTGCAGGCGGATCGCAACCGGGCGCGGTTCTCGCGCATCATCTGAGTTTTTTCATGTCCACGACGCTTGCCTGGACGGCCTTGCTCATGGGACTCGTGGGCGGGCCGCATTGTCTTGCCATGTGCTCGGCGCCCTGCGCGGCGCTGACCGGCGGTGCGCGCGTGCCCGCGCCGCTGCCTGGGGTCCCCGTCGCCCGGGGGCACGCGGCCTGGCGCAGCGTGGCGTTCCACGCCGGCCGGCTCGCGGGCTACGCGGCCGCAGGCGCCCTGGCGGCGCTGGCCATGGACAGTCTGGCCTGGCTTACCCGCCAATCCGCGGCCCTGCGCCCGGCGTGGACCCTGGTGCATGTCGCCGTCATGGCCTGGGGGCTGTTGCTGTTGCTGCAGTCGCGCCAGCCCGCGTGGGTGGAGCAGGCCGGGCGGGCCGTGTGGGCGCGGGTGCAGCCCCTGGTGAGGGCGCCGGGCGGTGTGCTCGTGGCCGGCGTTCTGTGGGCCCTGCTGCCGTGCGGGCTGCTGTATTCGGCCCTGTTGGTCGCGGCACTGAGCGGCACGCTGCTGCAAGGGGCGCTCAGCATGGCCTTGTTTGGCGTCGGCAGCGGCCTGTGGCTGGTGGCCGGCCCATGGATCTGGGGCCGGCTCAGAAACCGCCTCGATGCGGCCCGGACCGAGTGGGGAAGCCGGGTGGCGGGGGCGCTGCTGTGCGCGGTGGCAGCCTGGGCGCTCTGGGTGGACCTGCTCCACGCGCCGGCGCTCGGGTGCCGGTGAGCGCCGCGGGCCGGCGGGCTCAGGGGGTGGTATCCCGGCCGCCGAAGATTCCCGTGCCCACGCGCACCAGCGTGCTGCCGGCCTGGACCGCGGCCTCCAGATCGGCGGTCATTCCCAGGGAGAGGGTGTCGAAGTCTTCGAGCCCCGGCTCCGCGTTCCCGCGTATCTGGTCAAACAAGCGCTTGGCGCGCAGGTGCACGGCGCGCTGCGCTTCAAAATCAGGCGTGTGGTCGGGAATGCTCATGAGCCCGCGCACGCGCAGGCATGGCAGTTGCGCAACGGCGCGCACCAGATCCGGCGCGTCCGCCGGCGCCACGCCCGACTTGTTCGGATCCCCGTCCACGTTCACCTGAATGCAGACCTGAAGCGGCGGCAAATGCGCGGGGCGCTGGGCCGACAGACGCTCGGCAATCCGGAGCCGGTCCACGGTGTGCACCCAGTCGAAATGCTCGGCCACGGGCCGCGTCTTGTTGCTCTGGATCGGGCCGATGCAGTGCCATTGCAGCGCCGCACCGGGCAGGGCCGCGCGCAGGGCGGCGATCTTGGCCACGCCCTCCTGGATGTAGTTTTCGCCAAAGGCCCGCTGGCCGGCGGCCACGGCCTGCGCCAGCGCGTCGGCGCCGAAGGTTTTGGAGACGGCCAGCAGGGCGACGCTGGCCGGGTCGCGCCCGGCGGCTGCACATGCTTGCGAAAGTCTGCCGCGAACCTGTTGAAGCTTGTCGTAAATCGTGGTCATAATGGTTGCCAAGCCTAGCAAAGAAGATGGGCAACCAAAGCTCGGTGTTTTGCCCCGAAAATAGCAGCACAAGATGAAACGGCTGCTATTTGCGGGGCAGGACACTGGCCCAGGAGAATGAAGAGGGATACCGTGGACATTAGCCAACTGCTCGCTTTCAGCGTCAAGAACAAGGCATCCGACCTGCACCTTTCTGCGGGACTGCCGCCCATGATCCGGGTCCACGGCGACGTGCGGCGCATCAACGTCGAGCCCTTCGATCACAAGACCGTGCTCGCCATGGTGTCCGACGTCATGAGCGATTCCCAGCGCAAGACGTATGAGGAGTTTCTGGAGATCGACTTCTCGTTCGAGATCGAGGGCTTGGCGCGCTTTCGCGTCAACGCCTACAACCAGAACCGCGGCGCGGCCGCCGTGTTCCGCACGATTCCGAGCAAGATATTGTCGCTGGAACAGCTCAACGCGCCGAAAATCTTTGCCGACCTGGCCTTGAAGCCGCGTGGACTGGTGCTCGTGACCGGCCCCACGGGGTCGGGCAAGTCAACCACGCTGGCGGCGATGGTGAATTACCTCAACGAGACCGAGTACGGCCACATCCTCACGGTGGAAGACCCGATCGAGTTCGTGCACGAGCCCAAGAAATGCCTGATCAACCAGCGCGAAGTGGGCCCGATGACGCTATCGTTCGCGGCCGCGCTCAAGTCTGCGCTGCGCGAAGACCCGGACGCCATCCTCGTGGGCGAGATGCGCGACCTGGAAACCATCCGCCTGGCGATGACGGCCGCCGAAACGGGCCACCTGGTGTTCGGCACGCTGCACACCTCGAGCGCGGCCAAGACCATCGACCGGATCATCGACGTGTTCCCTTCCGAAGAAAAGGAGATGGTGCGCGCGATGCTCTCCGAATCGCTGCAGGCCGTGGTCTCGCAAACGCTGTGCAAGACCAAGGATGGCGCGGGCCGTGTGGCCGCGCACGAAATCATGCTGGGCACCAGCGCCATCCGCAACCTGATCCGCGAGGCCAAGGTGGCGCAGATGTACTCCGCCATACAGACCGGCAACGGCGTGGGCATGCAGACGCTGGACCAGAACCTGACCGACCTCGTGCGCCGCAACATCATCAGCCCGACCGAGGCGCGCAGCAAGGCCAAGATTCCCGAAAACTTCTCGGGCTGATACGCGCACAGCGCATACCGGAGCCACTCTGATGGAACGCGACCAGGCGAGCAAATTCATCAACGACCTGCTCAAGCTGATGCTCAGTCGCAATGGCAGCGACCTGTTCATCACCGCAGAGTTTCCGCCGGCGATCAAGGTGGACGGCAAGATGACCAAGGTCTCGCCGCAGCCCCTGACCCCGAACCACACGCTCACGCTGGCTCGCTCCATCATGAGCGACAAGCAGGTGGCCGATTTCGAGCGCAGCAAGGAGTGCAACTTCGCCATCTCGCCCGCAGGCATCGGGCGCTTTCGGGTGAGCGCCTTCATCCAGCAGGGCCGGGTCGGCATGGTGCTGCGCACGATCCCGCTCATGCCGCCGACCATAGACGCCCTGGGAATGCCGCAGGTGCTCAAGGAAGTGGTCATGCACAAGCGCGGGCTGTGCATCCTGGTGGGCGCCACGGGAATGGGCAAATCCACCACGCTGGCGGCCATGGTGGACTGGCGCAACGAGCACTCGTTTGGCCACATCATCACGGTGGAGGACCCGATCGAGTTCGTGCACCCGCACAAGAACTGCATGCTGACGCAAAGGGAAGTGGGTCTGGACACCGACAACTGGTCAGTCGCCATGAAGAACATGCTGCGCCAGGCGCCCGACGTGATCCTGATGGGAGAGATCCGCGACCGGGAGGCCATGGAGCACGCGGTGGCCTTCTCCGAAACCGGGCATCTGTGCCTGGCCACCCTGCACGCGAACAATGCCAACCAGGCGCTGGACCGGATCATCCACTTCGTCCCCGAAGACTCGCGCACCCAGCTGTTGATGGATCTGTCGTTGAACCTGCGCGCCATGGTGTCGCAGCGCCTGATCCCGCGACAGGACGGCAGGGGGCGCACCGCCGTGGTCGAGGTGATGCTGAACACGCCGCTGATCTCCAACCTGATCTTCCGGGGCGAAGTCGCCGAGATCAAGGAAATCATGAAGAAGAACCGCAACCTCGGAATGCAGACCTTCGACCAGGCGCTGTTCGATGCGTATGAGCAGAACGTGATCAGCTACGAGGACGCGCTGCGCAACGCCGACTCGGTGAATGACCTGCGCCTGCAGATCAAACTCAACAGCCAGCGCGCCAGGTCCCCCGACCTGGCCGCCGGCACCGAACACCTGGGGATCGTCTGACCCCGCTGCCCACCACCCCGCAGCGCGGTCCCTTTCCCCTTCCCCTTTCTCATTTTTCCCCGCAACGGACCTGTATTCATGCCAAGCACCAACCCGCGCAACTACGACGCCACGCCCTCGCGCAAGACCGCCTTCCTGGGACTGGGCGTCATGGGCCATCCCATGGCCGGCCACCTGGCGCTGGCGGGCCATGCGGTCACCGTCTACAACCGCACCGCGGAAAAATCCGCAGCCTGGTGCGCCGAATACGCCGCCACCCAGACCGTGATCCATGCGCCCACGCCGCGCGCGGCGGCGGCGGGCGCGGACATCGTTTTCTGCTGCGTGGGCAACGACGACGACCTGCGCAGCGTCACCCTGGGTGCCGACGGCGCGTTTGCCGGAATGCGGCCCGGGGCGGTCTTCGTGGACCACACCACGGCGTCCGCCGAAGTCGCGCGCGCGCTCTGCGCGACGGCCCGGCAACAGGGTCTGGAGTTTCTGGACGCGCCCGTATCGGGCGGCCAGGCGGGCGCACAGAACGGCCTGCTGACGGTGATGTGCGGCGGCGACGCCGCGGCCTTCGACACCGTCCGGCCCGTGGCCATGGCTTTCTCGCGCGCCTGCACGCTGCTGGGCGCGAGCGGCTCGGGCCAGTTGGCGAAGATGGTGAACCAGATCTGCATCGCCGGGCTGGTGCAGGCCCTGTCCGAGGCCCTGGCCTTCGGTCGCAACGCCGGGCTGGACATGCAACAGGTGTTGCAAGTCATCGGCCAAGGCGCCGCGCAGAGCTGGCAGATGGACAACCGCGGCCAGACCATGGTCGATGGCCGGTTCGACTTCGGCTTTGCCGTGGACTGGATGCGCAAGGACCTGGGCCTGGTGCTCGACGAGGCCCGGCGCAATGGCTCGCGCGTCCCGGTGACGGCGCTGGTGGACCAGTTCTACGCCGACGTCCAGAAGATGGGCGGCGGCCGCCGGGACACGTCGAGCCTGATCCAGCGGCTGGGCTGATTTCCCGGCGGGGATGGATCTCAGCTGCCGGTGGGCGCCGTGCCGTTGCCCTTGTCCACCGGCAAGGGCTGGGGCGCGATGCGCTGCAGCTCTTCTTCCGAAATGATCTCGAACACGCGCACCACCTTGCTCACGCCGCCCACGCCCCGGGTGATCTCGGTCGCGCGTTGCGCCTCGCGCGACGATACGCGGCCCATCAGGTAGACGACGCCGCGCTCGGTCACCACCTTGAAGGCATTCGCCGTGATGTCCTTGGCGTCCACGAAGCTGGCGCGCACCTTGCCCGTGGTGAGGGTGTCGGTAGAGCGCTGGCCCAGCGTGCTGCCGGGCATGATGGCCAGGTCGTTCACCACCGAGCGCACGTTCTCCACCGCGGACACGATGCGTTCGGCGTTCTGGCGGTCCTGCGCGCTGGCGACCTCGCCGGTGAGCAGCGCCTGGCGGTTGAAGCTGGTGATGTTCACATGCGCGCTCTCGCCCAGGGCCTGGCGCAGGCGGCTCGCCGCGCGCAGTTCGATTCCTTCGTCTTCGATTTGCGTTCCGGTGGTGCGGCGGTCGAGCGCCATCACGCTGCCGACCACGGCGCCTCCGACGATCAACGGCGCGCAGGCCGACAGCGATGCGGCCAACGCTGCAAGGGCCAGCACGGTGCATGCGCTGCGGTGGATACGGTTCATGGTTTGCTTCATCATGGGAGAGTCTCCTGTTCACCAAGTAATTGCGTGTCCACACCGTCGCACAAACAGTGCAGCACGAGGGAATGGACTTCGCGCACGCGCGCCGCGCGATCGTGCGGCACGTTGATCAATACGTCGGTTTCGCGCAGCATGGCCGCGAGCCTGCCGCCGCTGCAACCGGTCAGCAGCAGCACGCCCATGCCACGCTCCTGCGCCGCTTCGGCGGCCGTGAGCAGGTTGGCGTCGTTGCCCGTGACCGATAAGACCAGCAGCACGTCGCCCGCCTGGCCCAGGGCCCGCACCTGGCGGGCAAACTGTTGCGCCGCAGCGTTGCCGCTCGCCGCGGCGGTGAGCAGGGTGCTGTCGCAGGTCAGGGCCACGGCAGCCAGCTCGGGCCGCTCGCGCTCGAAGCCGGCGACGCAAAAGGCGGCAAATTGCTGGGCCTCGGCGGCCGATGCGCCGTTGCCGCAGGCCAATACCTTGCCGCCGCTGGTCACGCAGGCCAGGATGGCTTGCACGGCGGCGGCGATGGGACGGCTCAGGGCTTGCGCGGCTTGGTACTTCAGGTCCGCGCTGTCGATGAAATGTTGTTGGATGCGTTGCAACTGCTCTGGCATGGCAAGCGATGATACCCGTTGCCGGTTGCGGCCGTGCGCTCAGCTGCGGCCATGCGCACTCGTCTGGCGCGCGGCGGGCGGACTCGGCGGCGCTGCGGGCAGCACGCGCAGCGCGCCTTGCGCGGCCAGCTTGTCACGCATGCGACGCGTCATGGACTGCGTGCTGGCGTCGGGCGCGGTAAACAGGAACAGCGTCGCTTGCGCGCTGGCCCAGGTGAGCTGGGTGCGCACCATGCGGCCGTGGGTCATGATCTCCACCCAGGCGCCGACCACGAAGCCGGCCAGCGGGTCGGGCGCCGGCTTTGCGCTGGCTGCTGGTGCGGCTTCCTCCACCTTAACCTCAACCAGGTGCGGTGGCTCCAACTGCCCGGTCGGGGCCACGCCCTCCATGGTTTCCAACGCCAGGTCCAGCGGATCGCCGGTCGGGCCGGGTTGCGGACTCGCCGCTGCGGCCACGGGCGGCACGGCTGGCGCCGACCCGTCATCCGCGAACAGCGGGTGCGGGATGTCCAGGCTGAGCAGCGCTTCCTCGGCCGCTGCCGCAGCCTGCCCGGGGCCGCGGCCAGGGCTACCGGGGCCAGGCACCGGATGGCCGCCGCCCGCGCCGCCGCGCACACTGCCCGACGGCGTTGCGATGAGCATGTAGCTCACGGGTTGCACGCCCTGTTGGGACAGGCTCCGGGCGACCTTTTGGTATTCCTCGGCGAGCAGCCTGCCGAGCGGGGGGCACATCTGCTGGATCCATATCTGGCGGACTTCGCCGGACACGCCGGTCGCGTCCACCACCTGCTGCAGGGCGCGGATGTAGTTTTCCGGCCGCAGCGGATTGCGCTCGGGCTGCACACTGTGCAGGCCCTGCGCCGAACTGATCAGCGTGTCGAGCTCGCTGAGCTCCTCGTCGGTGGCGCGCAGGACGGATTGCCGGGCCTTGGAAAACTCCACCTGCGCCTGTATGACGTCCTCGCCCACGAGGGAGAGCTCGTCCAGGTCCGGCGCGCTGTCTTCGACCGCCGTCCGGTTCTTCGCGCCGGACGGGTTCTGGGCGCAGATTTCCGCCAGGGCCCGGGGGTAGCCCCCGACCAAGTCGGCCTCGTGCCGGTTCAGCAGGCGCAGGCTGTCATCGAGCAGGTCGCGTTGGCGGATATCGCGGTTCTGGGGCGCGTCGGCCGCCAGGACCTCTTGCGCGACCCTGAGCAGCTCCCGCACCAGGGCATCGCTCGCGCGCATGGCGTCGGCAATGCAGGCTTGGAAAGCGCTCATCGGACGCGTCGCAGTCTGGAACATAGGGGGCCCCAAGGATATCGGGAGCCACCCACCCATGGCAAGACCATCCCGGGGCTTTTTCCATTTCCCATGGCGCTGCGCCCCTGCCCACGCGGCGCATGCAACGGGCCTGGGGCTCTCCTGCGGGAGGGGTTTTACCCCAGGGCCTTGAAGCGCATGCGCCGGGGCTTTGCGCCCTCCTCGCCCAGGCGTTTCTTCTTGTCCGCCTCGTACTCCTGGTAATTGCCGTTGAAGAAGGTCCACTGGCTGTCGCCTTCGGCGGCCAGGATGTGCGTGGCGATGCGGTCGAGGAACCAGCGGTCGTGGCTGATGACCAGCACGCTGCCGGCGTATTCGAGCAGCGCGTCTTCGAGCGCGCGCAGGGTTTCCACGTCCAGGTCGTTCGAGGGCTCGTCGAGCAGCAGCACGTTGCCGCCCGCGATCAGCGTCTTCGCCAGGTGCAGGCGCCCGCGTTCGCCGCCCGAGAGCAGGCCGACCTTTTTCTGCTGGTCTGCGCCGTTGAAGTTGAACCGGCCTGCGTAGGCGCGGCTGGCCAGGGTGAACTTGCCGATGTTGATCATGTCCAGGCCGCCCGAGATGTCTTCCCAGACGGTCTTGTCGTTCGACAGCGCGTCGCGGTGCTGATCGACAAAGGCCATCTTCACCGTGGAGCCGATGACGACGCTGCCGCTGTCGGGCTGCTCGCGGCCCGCGATGAGCTTGAACAGCGTGGACTTGCCGGCCCCGTTCGGGCCGATGATTCCGACGATGGCGCCGGCGGGGATGCTCATGGACAGCTCGTCGATGAGCACGCGCTCGCCAAATGACTTGCTGACCTTGTGGAACTCGATCACCTGCGAGCCCAGGCGCTCGGCCACGGGGATGAAGATTTCCTGCGTTTCGTTGCGCTTTTGGTATTCGTGGTCGCTCAGCTCCTCGAAGCGGGCGATGCGCGCCTTGCTCTTGGCCTGGCGGCCCTTGGCGTTCTGGCGCACCCATTCCAGCTCCTTTTTCAGGGCCTTGGCGCGGGCCTCCTCGCCCTTTTGTTCGGACTCCAGGCGCGCCTGCTTTTGCTCCAGCCAACTGCTGTAGTTGCCCTTGTACGGGTGGCCGTGGCCCCGGTCGAGCTCCAGAATCCACTCGGCGGCGTTGTCCAGGAAGTAGCGGTCGTGGGTGATGGCCACCACGGTGCCGGGGAAGCGGTGCAGGAACTGCTCCAGCCAGTCCACCGATTCCGCGTCCAGGTGGTTCGTGGGTTCGTCGAGCAGCAGCATGTCGGGCTTGGACAGCAGCAGGCGGCATAGCGCGACGCGGCGCTTTTCACCGCCCGAGAGCACGCCCACCCGGGCGTCCCAGGGGGGCAGGCGCAGCGCGTCGGCGGCGATTTCGAGCTGGTGCTCGGAATCGGTTCCGGCGCTGGCGATGACGGCCTCCAGGCGCGCCTGCTCGGCGGCCAGCGCGTCGAAGTCGGCGTCGGGCTCGGCGTAGGCGGCGTACACCGCTTCGAGTTTGGCCTTCGCGGCAAACACTTCGCCCAGCGCTTCCTGCACGCTCTCGCGCACGCTGTGCCCGGGGTCGAGCTGCGGCTCCTGGGGCAGGTAGCCAATCCGGATCCCGGGCATGGGGATGGCTTCGCCCTCGATCTCCTTGTCCACGCCGGCCATGATTTTGAGCAGGGTCGATTTGCCCGATCCGTTCAGGCCGAGCACGCCGATCTTGGCGCCGGGAAAGAAGCTCAGCGAGATGTCCTTGAGGATCTGCCGCTTGGGCGGCACGGTCTTGGAGACACGATTCATCGAATAAACGTATTGGGCCATGGGGGTCTCGTTGCAAAAATGGGCGGCAAATCGCGCGTGCAAATTGCGCGTGCAAACCCGCAATTATCGGACCATGCGACAATACGCATCTGCGGCGGGCTCCAGTTGCCTGTCGCATCAGCACGCTGCTGGGGACCAAGGAAGCAGATTCCGGGCTCCCACCAAAACCCCATCGACCTGAGACTGGCTCGTCAACCCACCGGTTGTCACGACAGGCCGATACCCGGCGTCCCGGACGGGCGCATCCAAAACCATGACATTCGACGAACTGAACCTGGCTCCCGCCATCCTCAAGGCCGTACACGAAACCGGCTACGAAACCCCCACCCCCATACAAGCGCAGGCCATCCCTGCCGTTCTGCAGGGCCACGACCTTCTGGCCGGTGCGCAGACCGGCACCGGCAAGACCGCCGCGTTCACCCTGCCCATACTGCACCGCCTGTCGCTGAGCGCCGCGCCGCGCAACAAGTTTGGCGGCAAGGGGATCCGCGCCCTGGTGCTGACCCCCACGCGCGAGCTCGCCGCGCAGGTCGAGGAATCCGTGCGCGAGTACGGCAAGTACCTGGACATCGACTCCACCGTGGTCTTCGGCGGCGTGGGGATGAACCCCCAGATCGAGCGCATGAAGCGCGGGGTGGACATCCTGGTCGCGACCCCCGGCCGCCTGCTGGACTTGCAGCAGCAGGGCTTCGTGGACCTGTCTGCCGTGCAGGTGCTGGTGCTCGACGAGGCGGACCGCATGCTCGACATGGGCTTCATCCACGACGTGAAGAAGCTGCTCGCGCTGGTGCCCCGGCAGCGGCAGAGCCTGCTGTTCTCGGCCACCTTCAGCGACGAGATCCGCGAGCTGGCCAGCGGCCTGCTGAAGGACCCGCAAAGCATTCAGGTCACGCCGCGCAACACCACCGTGCAGCGCATCGC
Source organism: Verminephrobacter aporrectodeae subsp. tuberculatae (assembly GCF_026127385.1). Lineage (NCBI taxonomy): Bacteria > Pseudomonadati > Pseudomonadota > Betaproteobacteria > Burkholderiales > Comamonadaceae > Verminephrobacter > Verminephrobacter aporrectodeae. The sequence goes on along the minus strand of NZ_QZCX01000001.1, from coordinate 411,729 downwards.
GCAGGTGATCCACCCCGTGGGCCGGGGCAGGAAGAAGCAGGTGCTGCTGCACATCATCGAGCAGAACCAATGGAGCCAGGTGCTGGTGTTCACGCGCACCAAGTTCGGCGCGAACAACGTCGCCGAATTCCTGAGCAAGAACGGCGTGCAGGCCATGGCCCTGCACGGCAACAAGAGCCAGGGCGCGCGCACCCAGGCGCTCTCCGGCTTCAAGAGCGGCACGCTGCGCGCGCTGGTGGCCACGGACATCGCGGCGCGCGGGATCGACATCGACGAGTTGCCGCACGTCGTGAACTATGAAATCCCCAACCTCCCGGAAGACTACGTGCACCGCATCGGCCGCACGGGCCGCGCCGGCGCCACGGGCCAGGCCGTGAGCCTGGTCTGCATGGACGAGGAGGGCTTCATGATGGCCATCGAGCGCTTTACCGGGCAGCAGATTCCCGTGCAGCTCATCGAGGGCTTTGGCCCCGAGCCGGGCGAGAAGGCCGAGCCGATTGCCATGGGTCGCCAGACCATCTGGGGCGGCGCGGGCCGGCCACCGAGCCGCGAGGTGATGCAGGCCGCGGCCAAGGCGGCGCGCAGCGAAATGCTCGAACGCATGCGCAACAACAAGACGGACCAGGGGGCTGACCAGGGCGAGCGCCGCCCGCGCCAGGCCGCCGGCGCTGCGAACCGTGGCGGGGGTGGGGGTGGGGGTGGCGGTGGCCGCGGTGCGCGCAGCGGCGCCGGCGCGCGGGGCACGGCGCCCGCGGCCCGCGGCCCGCGCCCACAGGGCAGCGGCCGCCATGACGACGCGCAGCCCGCGCGCCCGAACGCCCACCTGGGAACGCACGGCGGCGGGCATGCGAACCCGGTCCACCGCGGCGCAGGCCATGCGGGTGGCGCGGCGCAGCCCGACCCGATGCGCACCAGCGTGGACAGCATGGCGGATCGCGGTCGCCGGGGCGGCGGCGCTTATCGCAACGCCGCAGGTGGTGGCCATGGCGGCGGCGGCGCGGGTGGCGGCCGGGGCGGCGGCCTGCGCGGGCCCGGCGGTCCGCGCTTCAACCGCTGATACCGGGAGCGCACCCGCCCGCGCGGATCACGCGCGGCGGGAAATCCGGTGCCTGTTTCGGCGCACTGCATAATTAATGCGCGCACGCAGCCCGCCCCCCGGGGCCGGGGGCGGCGTCCACATTGCGCCAGACAGGAGACATGCAGCCATGGCCCAGAACGTGCTCGCCGTTTACCCCGGGACCTTCGACCCCATCACGCTGGGCCATGAAGACGTGGTGCGCAGGGCCACCCAGCTGTTTGCGCGCGTGATCGTGGCCGTGGCGGCGGGCCACCACAAGAAGACCCTGTTCAGCCTGGACGAGCGCATCGACATGGTCCGCGACGCAGTCAGGCACTACCCCCAGGTGCAGGTGGAGAGCTTCTCCGGCCTGCTGCGCGATTTCGTGGTGTCGCGCGGCGGCAAGGCCATGGTGCGCGGCCTGCGCGCCGTCACCGACTTCGACTACGAGTTCCAGCTCGCGGGAATGAACCGCAGCCTGATGCCCCAGGTGGAGACCGTGTTCCTCACCCCCGGAGACAAGTACCAATTCATCAGCAGCACCTTCGTGCGTGAGATCGCCATGCTCGGCGGCGAGGTGCACAAGTTCGTATCGTCCACGGTGAAGGACCGGCTGGCGCTGAAGGTGAGCCGCCTGGCCCCTCCGGTCTGAAGTGCGCGCGCGTCGGCCGGCGCCCGGTCAGGTCAGGATCTGCAACTGCCGGGTGATGTCCGCCGCTTGCGCGCGCAGGGCCTGGAGCATCGGCCCGACCTCGGGCAGGGACGGGCGGTACAGGGGCCGCAGGAGGGTCACGTTGAACGGGATCGAGAACGCGAGGCGGCGCAGCACGAGCTGCCCGCCGGCGGCGGCCAGCGCCGTCACCGGGTTCACGATGGCCAAGCCCAGACCCTGTTGCACCATGGCGCACACGGCCGCCGCGCTGTGCGTCTCGACGCGCAGGCTGCGCACCACGCCGGCAGCCGCAAAGTGCGCGTCGATCAGGCCCCGGTAAGGGTCTTCGGAGGACAGACTGACGAAGGACTCGTGGGCAAAATCCGCCAGTTCGATCCTGGCCTTGCACGCCAGCGGATGCTGCGCGGGCAGCACGGCGACCTCGTCGAGCGTGAGCAGCCGCTCGGCGCGCGTGCCCGGCGGGACGGTGACGTGCTCGGACAGCCCCAGGTCGAAGCGCTGCGCGCTCATCCATTCTTCGAGCAGGGGCGGCTCCTGCGGCGTGATCGACAGGCGCGCATGCGGGCTCTCGTGCAGCAGCCGCGCCACTGCGCCCGGCAGCAGGGCATGCGCCAGCGCGGGCAGGCAGAGCACCGACAACTGCACGGCGTTCGGGCGACTCAGCGTGAGCGCGTGCTCGACGACGCGCTCCAGCCCCGTCCAGGAGCGCTGCACCTCGTCCCACAGCGTCAGCGCGCGCGCGGTGGGGCGCAGGCGGCCCTGTATGCGATCGAACAGCGCGTAACCGAGCAGAAATTCCAGCCGCGCGAGTTCCCGGCTCACGGTGGGCTGCGAGCTGTACAGCAGATCGGCCGCGTTCGTGGCGCCACCCGCCACCATCAGCGCGCGAAAGACTTCGATATGTCGGTGGGTGATGCGTGCGGCAGGGGGCTGCGCCCGGGTGTGCGTGTTGATGTTGTTGTTGTCGTCCGTCATACCCCGGAGCATATCCGTGGTGCATGGACGATCGAACGACAGGCATTCGCCTGCGGGCCATGGCGCGGGCATGATCGGGCCCTCGACAGCTTCCCGCGCAGTCCCACCATGCCCCATCCCTTCCCGCCCGCCCGGTTGCGTGCCCTGGCCGACCGCTTCGGCACCCCCTTGTGGGTGTACGACGCGGCCACGATGCGCCAGCGCATCGCGCAGCTGTCGTGCTTTGACACCATCCGCTTTGCGCAAAAAGCCTGCTCCAACATCCACGTCCTCGGGCTCATGCGCGCGCAGGGCGTGCGGGTTGACGCGGTCTCGCGCGGCGAGATCCTGCGCGCGCTGGCGGCAGGCTTTCGGGCCGGGGGCGATCCCGCGGACATCGTTTTCACCGCCGACCTGTTCGACGCCGCCACGCTCGACTGCGTGCTCGAACACGGCGTCCCCGTGAACGCGGGATCGATCGACATGCTGCACCAGCTCGGCGCGCGCGCGCCCGGCCATGGCGTGTGGCTGCGCATCAATCCCGGCTTTGGCCATGGCCACAGCAACAAGACGAACACCGGCGGCGAGCACAGCAAGCACGGCATCTGGCATGCCGAGCTGCCCGCCGCGCTGGCCGCCGTCGGGCAGCATGGCCTGAAGCTCGTGGGCCTGCACATGCATATCGGCTCGGGCGTGGACTACGGCCACCTGGCCCAGGTCTGCGGCGCCATGCTGGAGCGGGTGCGCACCGTGCATGCGGCCGGGCATGGGCTGCACGCCATCTCGGCGGGCGGTGGCCTGTCCACGCCCTACCGCAGCGCCGACCCGGTGCTGGACACGCAGCACTACCACAGCCTCTGGGACGCCACGCGCCGGCAGGCCGAGGCCATCGTCGGCCACGCGCTGGGGCTGGAGATCGAGCCGGGCCGCTACCTGGTGGCCGAGGCGGGCGTTCTGCTTTGCGAGGTGCGCGCGACGAAGAACGCGGGCAGCCAGCATTTCGTGCTGGTGGACGCGGGCTTCAACGAGCTCATGCGGCCCGCGATGTACGGCAGCTACCACGCCATGAGCCTGCTGCGCCGCGACGCCGCGGACGCTGGCGCCCTGCGTCCCAGCGTGGTCGCGGGCCCGCTGTGCGAATCGGGCGACGTGTTCACGCAGGACGAGGGCGGCGTGGTGCTGCCGCGCGAGCTGCCCGCGGCCCGGGTGGGCGACCTGCTGGTGATCCATGACACGGGGGCCTACGGCGCGAGCATGTCCTCGAACTACAACACGCGCCCCCTGATCGCCGAGGTGCTGGTCGATGGCGCGCAGGTCCGGCCCATCCGCCGCCGCCAGACGGTGGACGAACTGCTGGCGCTGGAGAGGGGGCTCTGAGGCGCTGAGAAAGGTGCGCGCGCCCCATGGTGGTGCGCAAAATCTGGCACGGGCCTTGCACGACGAGGGCGAGGGCCTGGCAGTGCAACGGCGCACAAAGGGCCTGTATGGACGAAGGCGTCCCCGCATGCGGCATCGGGCATCCGAAGCCGCATCGCGTGGACGCCTTTCTTGTTTTGCGCAGCGCGCAGGCGATTGACAAGCGACGGAGGCCCGATGAAGAAACCCAAGCTGGTGCTCGTGGGAAACGGCATGGCCGGTGTGCGCACGCTCGAGGAACTGCTCAAGGTGGCTCCCGATCTGTACGACATCACGGTGTTCGGCGCCGAGCCGCACCCGAACTACAACCGCATCCTGCTGTCGCCGGTGCTCGCGGGCGAGCAGAGCATCGACGAGATCATCCTCAACGACTGGTCGTGGTACGCCGGGCACGGCATCCGCCTGCACGCCGGCTGCACGGTGACCGAGGTGGACCGCGCGCGCCGCGTGGTGAGCGCGCGCAGCGACGCGGGCGAGGTGATCAGCGCCGGGTACGAGCGCCTCGTCCTGGCCACGGGGTCGCGGCCCTTCATGCTGCCCGTCCCCGGCAGCGGGCTCGAGGGCGTGCTGGCGTACCGCAACATTGCCGACACCCGGGCCATGATGGACGCGGCCGCGACCTACCGGCAGGCGGTGGTGATCGGCGGCGGCCTGCTCGGGCTGGAGGCGGCCAACGGCCTGATGAAGCGCGGCATGCAGGTCACCGTGGTGCACGCCAGCGACTGGCTCATGGAGCGCCAGCTCGATGGCGTCGCCGGCAGGATGCTGCAAGAGTCCTTGCAGGAGCGCGGCATGCGCTTTCTCATGGGCGCGCAGACGCAGGCGCTCGTCGGCGACGCACGTGGCGGTGGGGACGGGCCTGCCGGGCGGGTGCGCGCCGTGCGCTTCAAGGACGGCAGCGAGCTGCCCGCCGATCTGGTGGTGATGGCCGTCGGCATCCGCCCCGAAACGGCGCTCGCCGAGCGGATGCGCCTGCACGTGGAGCGCGGCATCGTGGTCAGCGACACGCTGCAGAGCACCACCGACGCGCGCGTCTACGCCGTGGGCGAATGCGCCGCGCACCGCGGCGTCGCTTACGGGCTGGTGGCCCCGCTGTTCGAGCAGGCGAAGGTGCTGGCGAACCACCTGGCCGAGTTCGGCATCGGCCGCTACCAGGGCTCGCAGACCTCGACCAAGCTCAAGGTCACGGGAATCGACCTGTTCTCTGCGGGCGACTTCCAGGGCGGAGCCGGAACCGAGGAAATCGTTCTCAGCGACCCCTGCGGCGGCGTGTACAAGAAGCTCGTGATCCGGGACGAGAAGCTCGTGGGCGCCTGCCTGTACGGCGACACGGTCGATGGCAGCTGGTACTTCAAGCTGCTGCGCGACGGCCGCGGCGTGGGCGCAATCCGCGACCGGCTCATGTTCGGCGAAACGCAGCTCGGCGACACCGGCCACCAGGGCCAGAGCCGGGCCGCCGCGCTGCAGGACGGCGACGAGGTCTGCGGCTGCAACGGCGTGACCAAGGGCAGCATCTGCAAGGCCATCCGGGACCAGGGCCTGTTCACGCTGGACGCGGTGCGCAAGCACACCAAGGCCAGCGCATCCTGCGGCTCGTGCACCGGGCTGGTCGAGCAGATCATCATGTTCACCGCCGGCGGCGACTACTCGGCAACGCCCGCGACCCAGGCCCTGTGCGGCTGCACCGAGCACGGCCACCAGGCGGTGCGCGACGCCATCCGCGCGAACCGGCTGCTGAGCATGGACAGCGTATTCAAGTTTCTGGAGTGGCGCACGCCCAACGGCTGCGCCAGCTGCCGCCCGGCCCTGAACTACTACCTCATCAGCACCTGGCCCAAGCAGGCGCGCGACGACCCGCAGAGCCGCGCCATCAACGAGCGCAGCCACGCCAACATCCAGAAGGACGGCAGCTACAGCGTGGTCCCGCGCATGTGGGGCGGCGAGACCACGGCCGACGAGCTGCGCCGCATCGCCGACGCGGTGGACAAGTACCGCATCCCCACGATCAAGGTCACGGGCGGCCAGCGCATCGACCTGCTGGGCGTGAAGAAGGAAGACCTGGTGAATGTCTGGAAGGACATCGGCATGCCCAGCGGCCACGCCTACGCCAAGGCCCTGCGCACGGTCAAGACCTGCGTGGGCAGCGAATGGTGCCGCATGGGAACGCAGGACAGCACCCGGATGGGCAAGGACCTGGAGCGCGCCATGTGGCGCATGTACGCCCCGCACAAGGTCAAGTTCGCCGTCTCCGGCTGCCCGCGCAACTGCGCCGAGGCCGGGATCAAGGACGTGGGAATCATCGGCGTCGAATCGGGCTGGGAGATGTACGTCGCCGGCAACGGCGGAATCAAGACCGAGGTCGCGCAGTTCCTCACCAAGCTCCAGACCGCCGAGGAGGTGCTCGAGTACACCGGGGCCTTTTGCGAGCTCTACCGCCAGGAGGGCTGGTACCTGGAGCGCAGCGTGCACTACGTGCGCCGCGTGGGCCTGGACTACGTGAAAAAGCGCATCCTGCAAGACCCCGCAGGCCGCAAGGCGCTGTGGCAGGAACTGCAGTTTGCGCTGGCCGACGAGCCCGACCCCTGGTTCGAGCCCGAAAAGGCCGCGCTGGACCTGCGCCAGTTCACCCCGTTGGGCGAGCCCGCGGCAGCCCAAGGACCCTGCGCATGAGCACCCACCCTCCCGCTGCCGCATGGCAGCTCGTCTGCCGCGTGCACGACATCCCCGTGCTCGGCGCGCGCCGCGTGGCGCGCGCCCGGGGGCTGGACGTGGCGCTCTTTCGCACCGACGCCGAAGGCGTTTTTGCGCTGCTCGACCATTGTCCGCACAAGGGCGGGCCCCTGAGCCAGGGAATCGTGTTCGGCACGCAGGTCGCCTGCCCCCTGCACAACTGGAGCATCGGCCTGTGCGACGGGCAGGCCGCGGCGCCCGACAAGGGCTGCACGCCGAAGTTCGCGGTGAAGGTGGATGACGGCGCGGTCTACCTCGACGCGCACGAGCTGGCGAACCTGGCGACCGAATTCACCCGGCCGCGGGCCGGTCCCGCGCGGTCCGCGGCCGCGGCATGACATGCAGGAGACCGCGTCCACCTGCCCCTACTGCGGCGTAGGCTGCGGCGTGATCATCGAGAGCGAGGGGGCGCAGATCACCGGCGTGCGCGGCGACCCGGCGCACCCGGCGAACTTCGGCCGCCTGTGCACCAAGGGCGCGACGCTGCACCGCACGGCCAGCCGCTCCGTCACCCTGCAGACCCGTTTGCTGCAACCGCTGCACCGCGCGCGCCGCGGGGACACGCCGCAGGCGCTGTCCTGGGACGCGGCCCTGGACCTGGCCGCGCAGCGCTTCGCGGACACCATCGGGCGCCAGGGTCCGGACGCCGTGGGCTTCTACGTCAGCGGCCAATTGCTCACCGAGGACTACTACGTCTTCAACAAACTCGCCCGCGGCCTGATCGGAACGAACAACATCGACAGCAACTCGCGCCTGTGCATGAGCAGCGCCGTGGCCGGCTACAAGGCCACGCTGGGGGCCGACGCGCCGCCCGCCTGCTACGACGACCTGCGCCACGCGCAATGCCTGTTCATCGTGGGCAGCAACACCGCCTGGGCGCACCCGGTGCTGTTTCGGCGCATCGAAGACGCACGCGCGGCGAACCCCGGCCTGAAGCTCATCGTTGCCGACCCGCGCCGCACCGACACCGCCGCCATGGCCGACCTGTTCCTGCCGCTGCAACCGGGCAGCGACGTGATGCTGTTCAACGGCATGCTGCACCTGATGCTGTGGGAGGGCTGGATCGACGCTGCGTTCATCGCCGCGCACACCACGGGCTTTGCCGCGCTCAAGGCCCTGGTGCGCGACTGCACACCCGAGCGCGTGGCGCAGGTATGCGGCATCGCGCAGGACGACCTGGTCCGCGCCGCGCAGTGGTTTGCCACGGGCGCCAGCGGCGACCCGCAGCGCCGCGGCGCGACGCTCAGCCTGTACTGCCAGGGCCTGAACCAGAGCCGCAGCGGAACGGCGAAGAACGCCACGCTCATCAACCTGCACCTGGCCTGCGCGCAAATCGGCCGACCCGGCGCGGGCCCGTTCAGCCTCACCGGCCAGCCGAACGCCATGGGCGGGCGCGAGGTCGGCGCGCTGGCGAATCTGCTCGGCGCGCACCGCGACCTCGCGAACCCGCAGCACCGCGCCGAAGTCGCCGCGCTCTGGGGCCTGCCCTCGGTTCCCGCGCAGCCGGGCAGGAGCGCCGTGGAAATGTTCCAGGCCGCGGCCGACGGCGAAATCAAAGCGCTGTGGATCGCCTGCACCAACCCCGCGCAAAGCATGCCCGACCAGGCCACGGTGCGCCGCGCGCTGCAACGCGCCGAGTTCGTGCTGCTGCAAGAGGCCTTTGCCACCTCCGCCACCGCGCAGTACGCCGACCTGCTGCTGCCCGCGAGCACCTGGGGCGAGAAGACCGGCACCGTGACGAACAGCGAACGCCGCATCTCGCGCGTGCGCGCCGCCGTCCCCGCGCCGGGGCAGGCGCGCCACGACTGGGCCATCGCCGTGCAGTTTGCGCACCGGCTCGAGGCCCTGCTGCGCCCGGGCCAGCGCAGCCTGTTCCCCTACGACACCGCGGACGCCGACCTGGGCGCGCAGAGCGTGTGGAACGAGCACCGCGAAAGCACCCGCGGCCGCGATCTGGACATCAGCGGCCTGTCCTGGGCGCTGCTCGAGAGCGCCGGCCCGCAGCAATGGCCCTATCCCGCAGGCGCGACCACGGGGAAGGCGCGGCTGTACGAGGACGCCGTGTTCGCCACCGCCGACGGCCGCGCGCGCTTTGCCGCGCATCCCTGGCAGCCCACGGCCGAGCAGCGCGACGCGCACTACCCCTGGAGCCTGAACACCGGGCGCCTGCGCGACCAGTGGCATGGCATGACGCGCACTGCAACCCTGGGCCGCCTGTTCGGCCATGCGGCCGAGCCCTGCGTGCAAATGCACCCGCAGGACATGGCGCGGCAGCGGCTGCGAGACGGCGACCTGGTGCAGCTGAGCAGCCGGCGCGGCGCCATCGTGCTGCCCGTGCAGGCCGACGCCACGCTCGGCCTGGCGCAGGTCTTCATCGCCATGCACTGGGGCAGCGAATTTCTGAGCGGCCGCGCGCCCGGCGGCGAGCCGCTCGCGGGAGTGAACGCGCTGTGCACAGCGGCCCTGTGCCCCACGTCGAAGCAACCCGAACTCAAGCATGCCGCCGTGCAGCTCGTGCGGGCCGAACTGCCCTGGACGCTGCTGGCCATGGCCTGGCTGCCCGCCGACGGCGCGCAGACCGTGCGCGCGTCCCTGTCCGCGCTGCTCGCCGAATTTCCGTTTGCCAGCTGCGTGCCGTTCGGCCCGCTCGGCGCGCACGCGCCGCCCGAGGCCGCAGAGCCCGAACGCAGCGGCGTGCTGCTGCGCGCCGCCGCGCACGCCGCGCCGCCGGACGCGCTCATCGAGCGCATCGAAGCCCTGCTCGGCCTGGCCGGCGCAGACACCCTGCGCTACGCCGACAGCCGGCGCGGCCAGCGCCGCGCCGCGCGCCTGCTGCGCCAGGGCGACGCGAGCACGCTCGAAGGCATCGTGCTCGCGGGCGACACCCGCGCCGAAGGCTGGCTCCGGACCCTGCTGCAAGAGGAACTGCCCGTGCAGACCCCGGGCCAGCTGCTGCTCGCGCCCGGAGCGCAGCCTCCCGTGGCGCTGCCCGCACGCGGCAAACCCGTGTGCATCTGCCTGAACGTGACCGACGCCGCGATCGGGCAGGCGCTCGCGCATTCCCACGGCAGCGAGGCCGAGCGGCTGGCGCAGCTGCAGGCCAGCCTGCGCTGCGGGACCCAGTGCGGCTCCTGCCTGCCGGAGATCCGGCGCATGCTGCGCGCCACCGGGCCGCTGGCGCAGGCCGCCCCATAGAAGCGCAAGCATCCGGCTTGCCGGAGAATAAGCGCCCCCCACACAGCATCGAACGGCGTCCCATGGGAATCAGCCAGTACATCAAGGAAATCGGCCGCGGCGCGCGCGGCGCCAAGCCGCTCACGCGCGCGCAGGCCGCCGACCTGTTCGGCCAGGTGCTCGACGGCGCGGTGACCGACCTGGAGGTCGGCGCCTTCTGCCTGGCCATGCGCATCAAGGGCGAGACGGCCGAAGAGATGTGCGGCTTTCTCGACGCCACGCACCAGCGCCTGACCCGGTTTCCCGCGAGCGAGCGCCCGCTCGTCGTGCTGCCAAGCTACAACGGCGCGCGCAGGCTGCCCGTGCTCACCCCGCTGCTCGCGCTGCTGCTCGCGCGCGCGGGCCTGCCCGTGCTGCTGCACGGCATGCGCACCGAGGCGCGCCGGGTTCTGGCCTGCGACGTGCTCGACGCGCTGGGCATACCGGCACTCGATGCGCCGGAACGCATAGCCGCCGGGGCGGTATGCCATATCCACACCCGGCAGCTGCACGGCGGCCTGGCACGGCTGTTGGCGGTGCGCGAGGTGGTGGGCCTGCGCAACCCGGGGCACAGCACCGTGAAGCTCATGAACCCCTGCGCGGGGCCCGCCGTGGTCGTGAGCAGCTACACGCACCCCGAATACTTCGGGATGCTGCAAGCCACCTTCTGCCTGCTGGGAATGACCGCCCTGCTGTCGCGCGGGCTCGAAGGCGAGGTGGTGGCAGACCCGCGCCGCAGCGCGCGCAGCGACGGTTTCGTGCACGGCGTGCACGGCGTGCTGCAAGCGCAGCAGCCCGGCACCACGAACGAAGTCCCCGGCCTGCCCACGGCGCTGGACGTGGCCAGCACCGCCACCTACACGCGCCGCGTCCTCGCGGGGGAACTGCCGGTTCCGCCGGCCATCGGGCGCCAAGTGGAACATATCCTGCAACTTGCCGACCGAACCGTTGTGGAGACCCTGCCATGAGCCGTCCCCCATTCCCTCAGATCCCCCCGCCGACCCCCTTGGCCCCCGCGTGCGGCAGCTGCACCCTGGTCGGCGCGGGCCCGGGCGACCCGGAGCTGCTCACGCTCAAGGCGCTCAAGGCGATACGCGCCGCGACCGTGCTGTTCGTCGACGACTTGGTGAGCGAGGCCATCGTGGCGCAGGCCGCGCCCACGGCGCGCATCGTCCACGTGGGCAAGCGCGGCGGCTGCAAGAGCACGCCGCAGGCCTTTATCGAAAAGCTGATGCGCATGGCGGTGCACGCGGGCGAGAACGTGGTGCGGCTCAAGGGCGGCGACCCGTTCATCTTTGGCCGCGGCGGGGAAGAGGTCGAGAGCCTGCGCGCCGCGGGCATTGCGGTGCACGTCATCAACGGCATCACCGCGGGCCTGGCCGGCCTCACGGCGCTGGGCGCACCGCTCACGCACCGCGCGCATGCGCACGGCGTGGTCTTCGTCACCGGCCACGCCAAGCCCGGAGACGCCGCAATCGACTGGCGCCAGCTGGCCGCGACGGCGCGCGCCGCAAGGCTCACGCTCGTGATCTACATGGGCGTGAGCGGCGCGGCCGGAATCGAACAGGAACTGCTCGCCGGCGGCCTGCCCGCCGACACCCCCGTGGCCATCATCGAGAACGCCAGCCTGCCCCGGCAACGCCACGCCGTGACGACCCTGCACGCCCTGCACGCGACCATTCTCCGCGAGGGCCTGGGCAGCCCTGCGGTGATCGTCGTCGGTGACGTGGTGCGCGGCGTGGCTGCGCAGGCCGAGGCAGCGGGGTCTCATGCCTCCCGGGAACAGCCATTTTCCACATGGGCGTGAGCGGCGCGGGCGATTTCGCCGATGGCCGCGTGAATGCGGAGAAAACCATCCTGGCGCGCGCCGCTCAGTGAATGACGAACGCGCCAGCAAGCCCTGCTTCCTCTGCCGTTTGCCGGACACAGTCCTTGGCAATGGCCAGCACGTCTGCGACCGCGCGGTTGTCCTTCATCGCGTGCTGATGCACGAGGTAGAAGGTGAACCATTGGGCCGAGTCGAAGGGTCTGGCGACCAGATCACCATGGACGCACAGATCCGCAGCCGTCAATGCGTTCAGCAGGCTGACGCCGTTGCTCAACCGGATCACCTCGCCCAGCGCGCTCATGCTGACGCGCAAGCTGTAGTCGAGCTGGCGGTCGTGGCTGGTGTTGGCGTAGATCAGGTGATCCGACTGAATCGGCTTGATGTAGCGCTGGTCGGCGAGGTCGCCGTAGTGGAGCCGTTTGCGCGCGGCCAACCGATTCCTTCGGCACAGCAGCGCCATCATCTGTGCGGCGAATACCGGCGTAATGATCAACCCCGGCTCGTGAATCTGGTACGACACCAGCGCGAGATCCAGGCGGCCGCCGTCCACCTCCGAAATCAGCCGCCCGCTGGCGGCGATGTCCAGCGCCATGCCGGTTCCCGGATGGCTGGCGACGTATTGCTGCGCGAGCCGCGGGCCGAAGCGATGGCCCAAACCGGGTGCACAACCGATGCGCAGCGACGCCAGGCCGCTTTCCTGAAAAAGCGCAATCTCTTCTTCGATCCGCTTCAGCCGATCCAGTAACTGGACGGCCTCGTCGAGCATGTAGCGGCCCGCGGGGGCGATTTGCAGCCGCTGGTTCTCCCGCGTGAACAGACGGATGCCCAGGGTGTCCTCGAGCCGCGCGAGCGCATGGCTGGCGGCGGACTGGGTGATGCCGAGCTGCACGCCGGCTTGCCGGGTTGACCCCGTGGTCGCGATCGCATGAAAGATCTCCATGTCGCGCACGCTGATTTCTGCCCGCATTCCCGGCTCCATACATCACTTGATGAAAAAACATCATATGTTGACAGACAAAAACAGGAAAGTGAGACTCCGATCCACAACGACGTTGAGCAAAACCACCATGGCACGGCGCTCTGCCGGATAGAGGCATGCTATGAACAAAGTTGCTCACCCCCTTCACGCAGCCCCCCGGCATCGCCCGCTTCATGGCCGGCGATGGGCGATGACGCAGAGAGCCCCATGCTTGACATCCACATCGTTTCCGAATACCTGCCGATGCTGTGTCAGGCCGCCGGCACCACGGTCGAACTCACCCTGTTGGCGACGATCCTCGGTCTCGTGATCGGTCTGGCGGCCGCTTTGGGGCGACTCTCGCGCCACGCCGCCGTGCGCGCCGTGGCGGGCAGCTACGTCTGGCTGATCCGCTCGACGCCGCTGCTCGTGCAGCTGTTCATCATCTACTTCGGTCTGCCGCAATTCGGCGTCGAACTGTCGCCGTTCGCATCGGGGGTGATCGGCCTCGCGCTGAACGTCGGGGCATACAACGCGGAGACGATCCGCGCCGGGATTCTCGCGGTTCCGCACGGGCAGATCGAGGCGTCGCGCTCGCTGGGATTTGGCGCTGCCAAAACCATGCGGCTCGTGATCCTGCCGCAGGCCCTCCGGCTGATCGTGCCGCCGCTTGGCAACAACCTGATCATCCTGACCAAGGACACGTCGCTGGTCTCCACGATCACGCTGGCCGAACTGTTCATGCGGACCCAGCAGCTCGTCAGCGCCACGTTCAAGCCGTTCGAACTCTACTTTGCGTGCGCGATGATCTATGCGGTGCTCACGACCGCCACGAGCCTGGTCCTGCGGCAACTGGAGCGGCGCCTGGTCCTGCAAGGAGGCCGGGCATGAACGCCGCGCATCCGGATGGCGCGCAAATCGCCCTGCGCGGCGTGCGCAAGACCTACGGCGCGCTGGACGTGTTGAAAGGTATTTCGCTCGACGTGCAGCAAGGCGAAGTGCTGGTCCTGATCGGTCCCAGCGGGTCGGGCAAGAGCACCTTGCTGCGCTGCGTGAACCTGCTCGAGATGCCGACCGGCGGCGAGGTGTGGATTCGGGGCAGCCTCATCAACGACGCCCGCCGCGGCCATCGGGCCCAGGAGCGGTATCTGAACGCGATGCGCATGAAGGTCGGCATGGTGTTCCAGCACTTCAACCTGTTTGCGCATTTGACCGTGCTCGAAAACATCATGCTCGCGCCCGTGCAGTTGCTCGGCCACGGCGTCGCCCAAGCGCGCGCCGAAGCGCGCGCCTTGCTCGAGTCGGTCGGCGTGCTGGACAAGCAAGACGTCTATCCGGGCAAGCTCTCGGGCGGCCAGAAGCAGCGTGTCGCAATCGCCCGCGCGCTGGCGCTCAGACCGGACGCGATGCTGTTCGACGAGCCGACCTCCGCGCTCGACCCCGAGATGGTCGCTGGCGTGCTGGCCGTGATGGAGAAACTCGCGCGCGCCGGCATGACGATGATGGTCGTGACGCACGAAATGCGCTTTGCCGAGAAAGTAGCCGACCGCGTCGTGTTCATCGCGGGCGGTCGGGTGATCGAAGAAGGCCGGCCGGCCGCGATCTTTCATCAACCGGCGCACGAGCGCACCCAGGCTTTTCTGGCCGATATCCTGGTGTCCTGCCCTGCGAATAGCGGCACATGAAACTGCGCCTTTCGCGCCATGGCGGCGTTGCAAATCCTCGCGATACCTACGGGTATCGCTGCGGTTTGCGCCTTGCCCTGACGCGAAATGCATCCGTTTCATTTTGTGCCGCTATTCGCAGGGCAGAACACTGGCCGGACCCCGCATCGAAACCGCATCGAGGAACTGCCGTGCCTGACTATCTGTTCTATCAATCGGCAGTGAAGCTGCCGACCATCGCCCGGGCCCAGGGCGTGTATGCCTGGGACGTGGACGGGAGGCGCTATGTTGACGCCTGTTCGGGCGCCATCGTGGCGCAGATCGGCCACGGCCATCCGGCGGTCCGCGCCGCGATGCTGGATCAGTTGGACAAGGTCGCATTCGCGTACCGGACGCAGTTCGAGAATCAACCCGCGCTCGATCTGGCGCAGCGCTTGGTCGATCTCGGCGGCGGCCGCTTTGACCGCGTGTTTTTTTCCAGCGGCGGTTCTGAGTCGGTCGAGTCGGCGCTGAAGATCGCGCGCCAGTACTGGGTGTGCAGGGGCGAGCCCCAGCGCAAGGTGTTCATCGCGCGCAAGCCGTCCTATCACGGCGCGACGATGGGTGCGCTGTCGATGACGAGCTACACGCCGTTGACGCAGCCCTTCGGGCCAATGTTCCCGCTGTATCCCAAAGTGGCGTCGCCGACCCAGTACCGCGTTCCGGCGGGCCGCAGCGTGGCCGAGCACGCGCTGGCTTGCGCCGACGAACTGGAGGCGGCGATTCTCGAAGCGGGGGCCGCGCACGTGGCCGCCTTCATCGCCGAGCCGATCGGCGGCGCGAGCACCGGGGCCGAAGTTCCGCACGCCGGGTATTTTTCGCGCATCCGTGAAATCTGCTCGCGGCACGGCGTCCTGCTGATCCTCGACGAGGTGATGACGGGCATGGGCCGCACCGGCCGCTGGTTCGGCTACGAGCACTGGGACGTCCGAGCGGACATCGTCTGCCTCGCGAAGGGATTGGGCGCGGGCTACTATCCGGTGTCCGCGATCATGACGCGGGCGGAGGTCACCGATCCCGTGCTGGCCGCAGGCGGTTTCCAGCACGGCTACACCTACGCGGGCAATCCGCTCGCCAGCGCGACGGCGCTCGCCGTCATCGACGTGATCGAGCGCGAAGGGCTGGTCGAGAACGCCGCGAGCACGGGCGCGTATCTGCTCCAATCACTCGAGCAACTGGCATCGCGCCACGGCTTCATCGGCGACGTGCGCGGCCGGGGTTTCTTGCTCGCCGTCGAGTACGTGGCGGATCGCGCGAGCAAGGAGCCCTTTGCGCCAGCGCTCTGCTTCGGCGACGCGATCACCCGCGCGGCGCGCGATTGCGGGCTCATCGTCTATCCGCGCAAATCGCTGATGGGCGAGACGGGCGACCACACGCTGATCGCTCCGCCGCTGATCACGACGCCCGCGCAGTGCGACGAAATCGTCGATCTGCTCGACGCGGCATGCACTGCCGTACAACGCACGGCGGACGCACGATGAGCAAACGCAGGCAGTTGGCGGAAGTCATCGAGGCGATTCCGGATGGCGCGTCGATCATGGTGGGCGGCTTCGGCTCGCCGGGCACGCCGTTCTCATTGCTCGCCGAACTCCAGCGCCAGCGCAAACGCCGTTTGACGATCATCAAGAACGACGCGAATCAGGACGGCTACGGCGTGTCGCGGCTGATCGAGGCGGGCGTGGTCAGCCGGCTGCTGACCACGCACCTCGGTCTGAGCGCACCCGCGCGGCGGGCGCATCTTGCCGGCGCGCTGCAAGTCGAATTTTTCTCTCAGGGGCTGTTCGCCGAGCGCATCCGCTGCGCGGGCGTGGGCTTGCCCGGCGTCGTCACGGATATCGAATTACCCGACGAGCTGGGCGTGGCGCGCGAATCCATCGAGGTGGCCGGTCGTCAGCTGTTCTTCGAGCCGGCGATCAGGGCGGACTACGCATTGCTGCACGCCGATCGGGCCGACGGATTCGGCAATCTGCGCTATCGCGGCGCGGCGCGCAACTTTTCACCGCTGATGGCAATGGCCGCCGACCAGGTCTTCGTCGAAACGCGCACGATCAGCGACGCGCCGCTCGCGCCCGACAGCATTCACACGCCCGGCATGTACGTGCAGGGCCTGGTCCAGGTCGCCGGAGATTCCCATGAATACCAGCCGATCCCCCGCTGATCCGCGCCACGTGATCGCGCGGCGCGCCGCCCGGGAGGTGTCGCGCGGACAGATCATCAATCTCGGCATCGGCTTGCCGACGCTGATCCCGCACTACGTGGACGCGGCTTCGGGGGTGTGGATCCATTCGGAAAACGGCATCCTCGGCGTCGGACCGTCAGGCGACGTCGATGCGCTCGACAGCGAACTCATCGACGCCGGGGGCGGGTACGTGTCGATCGTGCCCGGCGGGGCGGTGGTCGATAGCGCGGTGTCGTTCGGCATGATCCGGCGCGGCATGATCGACATCACGTTTCTCGGGGCCTTGCAGGTTTCGGCGCACGGGGATCTGGCCAACTGGCTCGTGCCCGGCAGCCTCGTGGCCGGCATCGGCGGCGGCGCGGAACTGGCGCAGAGCGCGCGGCGCGTCATCGTCACGATGCTGCACACCGACAGGAACGGCCGGCCGAAGATCGTCAACGCATGCACGCTGCCGCTGACCGCGCGGCGGCGCGTCACCCGGATCGTCACCGAGCACGCGGTGTTCGCCTGCGGCACCGAGGGCCTGCAACTGCTCGAGGTGCTCAGCGACATCGGGCCTGCCGGACTGCGCAACATCACCGACGCGGATTTTCAGGCCATTGCGGACAGCCATGCATGACCGCGGCGGCCAAGGATCGACCAACCCCTCCCCCACCCACTCTGACAGGAGAATTCAGATGACCCGTTTGAAGAAAATCGTGACCGCTGCCTGTTTCATCGTGCTGAGCGCCGCAGCCCATGCCGACGATCTCGACAAGGTGAAGCAGACCGGTCGGCTCACGTTTGCCTTGACGGGCAAGTACCCGCCGTTCAGCTTCATCGACGCGGCGGGTCAGTTGCAGGGCTTCGACGTCGATATCGGCAGCCAGATCGCGAAGAAGATCGGTGTGCAAGCCGTCCCGGTGACGACGGCCTGGGACGGCATCGTCGGCGGCCTGCTGGCCGGCAAGTACCACGCGATCATCGGCAGCATGGCGATCACGGACGAGCGCCTCAGGGCCGTCGATTTCACGCAGCCGTACTATCGGTCGGGCGCGCAATTGTTCGTGCCCAAGGGCAGCGGGGTCGAAGGCATCGACCAGCTGAACGGCAAGGTGCTGGGCGTCACGCTCGGCGAGACCTATGAGGCATGGCTGCGCAAGAACCGCCCCGAGGTGCAAATCAAGACCTACAAGGGCTTGCCCGATATCCTGATCGACCTCCAGAACCGCCGCATCGACGGCTTCGTCACCGACAAGATCGCGGGCATCCTGACCATCCGCGACAAGCAGATCAACGCGAAACCCGTTGGCGCGCTGCTGTACCCCGAGAAAATCGGCATTGCGGTGCGCAAGGACAGCCCCAGGCTGCGCGAGGCGATCGACGCGGCGCTCGGCGAGATCGTGCGCGATGGCGCATACGGCGACATGAGCAGGAAGTGGCTCGGCACCGACGTCCGTTGATCGATGGACCGGTATCACCGCACGCCGGACCATAAGAGGAGTCCATGGACATGCTGGCTTTTTTTCATTCCGAGCAACTGAAACATCATCCGCGCGCCTATCTGTCGCGCGGGCAGATGCGCACGCCGCAGGAAGTGCCCGAGCGGGCACTGCGGCTCGTCGAGGCCGCGAAGTCGTTGGGCTTCGAGGTGCGCGAGCCGGCCGATTTCGGCAGGACGCCGCTTGCCGCCGTGCACGGCATGAACTATCTGCGCTTTCTCGAAGAGGCCCATGCCGAATGGAAGAAGATGCCGCCGGATTGGGGGGACGAAGTGATGTCGAACGTCTACGTGCGCGAGGGCAATCCAATGCGGGGCGTGCTGGGCAAGGCGGCGTGCTATCTCATGGACGGCAGCTGCCCGATCGGCCCGGATACCTGGCGTTCGGCGTACTGGTCCGCGCAGGGCGCGGCCGCTGCGGCTGCCGCGATCAACGCCGGCGTGCGCGAGGCCTACGCGCTGTGCCGTCCCCCCGGCCACCATGCGCGCGCGCAAGGCGCGGGCGGGTTCTGCTATCTGAACAACGCGGCGATCGCTGCGCAAATGCTGCGCGCGCGTTTCGCGCGCGTCACGATTCTCGATACCGACATGCACCACGGGCAGGGTGTGCAGGAAATATTTTATGACCGCGACGACGTGCAGTATGTGTCGATCCATGGCGACCCGACGAACTTCTATCCGGTCGTCGCGGGCTATGAGGACGAGCGTGGCGCAGGCGCAGGCGATGGCTACAACGTGAATCTGCCGATGCCGCATGGCTCCAGCGAAGAGACGTTTTTCGAGCAGCTGTCTGCCGCCGTGCGCGCGGTCCGGCGCTTCGAGCCGAATGCGTTGGTGCTTGCGCTCGGCTTCGACATTTACCGCAACGACCCGCAGTCGATGGTGGCCGTCACGACGCAGGGATTCGGGCGCCTTGGCAGCGTCGTCGGTGCGCTGGGACTGCCCACCCTCATCGTGCAGGAAGGCGGCTACGACCTCGAGAGCCTCGAAGCGAACGCGCGCTCGTTCTTCCATGGATTCGCATTGCCGCGCTGACTGCTCGAAGTTAAGATCCCGATCCCTTGGGGTACCGCTTCCAGTCTGGTGATCGCGCTCGGTACAAGCGCGTAGCCTGAGGAGGTGTGCCATGAGCGCACAGGGATTTTCGTGGTTGCTCATTGCAGCCAGTGTGGGTGCCGAGGTTGCGGGCACGATCGCGCTGCGTTTCGCGGACGGGCTCACCCGCCCTTTGCCATCCATCGCCGTTTTCCTGTCGTATGGTGTGGCGATCTGGCTCATGTCCCTCGCGGTGAGACAGCTCGAAGTGGGTCTTACCTACGCCGTGTGGGCCGGCAGCGGGACAGCGCTCATCGCGCTGATCGGGATCCTCTGCTTCAATGAGTCGGCCCATGCCATGCGCTTGCTGGGCTTCGTCTTCATCGTGCTGGGCGTCGTCACTCTGAACGTCAGCGCGCGCTGATTGCCAGCGCCCGTTCATTGCGCGCCCGCAAGCCTGCGGGAGGCAGCGACCCCGCAAGTAGATAAACATGGATAAACTCCGGGCATCGCCCATTGATACCCCAAGGTGTTGCCATGCGTCAGACCGAATTGCACTTGACCGAAGAAGACCGCGCGGTCTTGGACGATATATGCAGCAAGGGGCAGCATCGTGCGCGCGAGGTCAGGCGCGCGCACGTGCTGTCCTGCCTGGACCGTGGCGTGCCGGAGTCCCAGATCATGGCGGTACTCGGCATAGGGCGCACCACCGTGTGGCGCACGCGCTTGGCGTATCTGCAAGGCGGAATAGATTTGGCGGTGTTCGATCTGAAGCGCTCGGGTCGGCCCCGGCGGTACAACTCGGACGACGAAGCGCGGGTGGTCGCGCTGGCCTGTTCGACGCCCCCCGCAGGCCGAAAGAGTTGGACACTGGGGGAACTCCAGCGCGTCGCGCGCCAGGAGCCCGGTCTGGCCGGCATGGGACGGGAAACCGTGCGGCGCATGCTGAGGAAAACGATTTCAAACCCCGGCGCAGGGTGATGCGCTGCACCGGCGGGCTTGCGCTGTGCTTCAGGCGCAAGCCCGCCCTGTCATGGGGCGCTTACTGCAGCGCCTGCACCCCGGCCACGAGCCAGCCCATGTTGCCGGTCTTGGGCTTGGTCATGTTCCAGACTTCGCGGAAGGGGCTGGGGCCGGCAGAGGGCTCTTCGCGGATCATTCCGGAGAATTCGACGCTCGCCATGTAGTCGTCGCCCAGGTCCTCGATGCCGAGCAGTTGGGCCTCGATCATGACCACGTCCGTATGGTTCGGCTGTGCGCCGCGCTGCGCGGTGCTCTCCTTGAGCTGCGTGCGGATCTCGCCGAGCATGCTGTCGGTCATCATGGAGCGCAGCGTGTCGATTTCCGCACCGTCCCAGGCGGCCTGCAGCGTGACGAAATTGCGCTTCGCGGCGGACAGGAAGCCTTGCATGTCAAAGCCCTCGGGAATGCTCCAGTTCTGCGCGCCCGACAGGCCCGAGCCGATGACCGTGCCGCTGCCGCTCTGCATCCCCTGTGGCTGGCGCCCGGAATCGAAGTTCGTTGCGCCGCGCTCCCAGGGGCGCGCCGATGCGTCGTTGCCCACGTTGCCGGGGCTGTACTGCGCGGGCGCCTGCGCTGCGTCCGCGCCCTGGAAGGCGAGCGCGGAGCCGCCCTGGCGGGAACGCATCAGCATCTTGAAAGCGGCGTACGCGAGCAGCGCGAACAGCCCGATCAAGAGCGCCTGGCCAAAGCCTGCGCCCAGGCCCAGCGAATGGGCCAGCCAGGCCAGCCCCAGACCCGCAGCCAGACCGCCGAGCATTGCGCCCCAGGGTTTCTTGGCTGCTGCGGCCGGCGGCGCAGCCGTGGCCGGCTTGGCCGCAGCGGCGTTGGTGGCGTTCTGTGCCGGGGCACTTGGCGCTGCCGACTCGCGTTGCGTGACGTTGCCCGACTGCCTGCCGACCGACTTTCCGCCCCCCAGTCGACGGGCGTCGGCATCCGCGTGTACCAACGCCAGTGCCGCGACCAATACCACAGACCACAGTTTCTGCATCATGACTTCTCCGTTTCTTCATTTACCGGGCGACATGCCCATTCAACATTTTCAACACTTGATTCCAACATGCAGGGCCACGATGCCCCCGGTCATGTTGTGGTAGTCCACGTGCCCGAAGCCATTTTTCTGCATCAGGCTCTTGAGCGCTTCCTGCCCGGGGTGCATGCGGATCGACTCGGCCAGGTAGCGGTAGCTCGCCGGGTCGCCCGCGACCAGCCTGCCCAGCTGGGGCAGCACCTTGAACGAGTACCAGTCGTAGATCTTCTCCAGTGGCTTGGCGACCTTGGAAAACTCCAGCACCAGCAGCTTGCCGCCCGGTTTGAGCACCCGGCACATCTCGGCGATGGCCCGGTCCTTGTGCGTCATGTTGCGCAGGCCGAAGGCCACGCTCACCAAGTCGAAGCGCGCGTCCGGAAAGGGGAGTTTTTCTGCATCGCAGACCAGCGTTGGCAGCACCACGCCGGCGTCGATGAGGCGGTCGCGGCCCATGCGCAGCATGGCTTCGTTGATGTCGGTATGCACCACGCACCCCGAGTGTCCCACCTTCTTGGCAAAGGCCAGCGCCAGATCGCCCGTTCCGCCCGCAATGTCGAGCACCTGGCTGCCCTCGTCCAGGTTCGCCGCGAGCACGGTGCAGGCCTTCCAGACGCGGTGCAGGCCGACCGACATGAGATCGTTCATCAGATCGTATCTGGCGGCGACGGAGTCGAACACGGCGCGCACGCGGCCCGCCTTGTCCTGCGCGTCGATGGATTGAAAACCGAAGTCTGTGTGGCTCATGGGGAGCATGCTAGGCGCATGGGCGCCAAAGGTACAGCGACAACCCTGCGCTGAATCCGGGAATTTGTTGCAAATTTGCCAATTTCTTGGGCAATGGCGTACGAAACCCGGGGCGGCGCTCAGTCCCGCGAGGCGCGCCGCTGCACGCAGGCGACGTAGGCCTGGCCGTCGGGCGGGCCGCCTGCGCGCTGGCTTTCCCAGAGCATCTCGCCGAGGCAGTCCATTGCCGCGTGGTGCGCGTCGTGCAGCGAATCGAGGCGTGCGCTCAGCCGCTCTACCGCCTGGCGTATTCCGGGCGGCTGGTCGATGCTGCACTGTTCGCTGATCGACAGGTGCATGGACAGGTGCAGAAACGGGTTGCCCTGCCCCGGCGCTGCGTCGTAGTTGCGCGCCACGGCCGCGTCGGCGTCGCGCAGGTCGGCGTGGTATTCGGGATGCTCGGCAATCCACAGGCTGGCCAGCGTCTCGATGGCCTGCAGGGGGGCGCCGCTTCGGGTCCTGGCGTACACCCCGCAGAAAAAGTGGCGCGCGTCGGCTCGGGAGGGACTGAACATGGCACGCGAGCGTAGCACGCAGCCTCTGCCCGCAGGCGGCTGCGTCGGACCCGGCGCACGGCCCGCGCCTGCCGCTCAGCGCTGTCGCCTGCGTGCAACGCAGGGGCCCCGTCCGTGCCATACATTGCGGCACCGGCCCGTCCGCCCGTGCGGAGACTTCG
Source organism: Verminephrobacter aporrectodeae subsp. tuberculatae (assembly GCF_026127385.1). Lineage (NCBI taxonomy): Bacteria > Pseudomonadati > Pseudomonadota > Betaproteobacteria > Burkholderiales > Comamonadaceae > Verminephrobacter > Verminephrobacter aporrectodeae. The sequence goes on along the minus strand of NZ_QZCX01000001.1, from coordinate 388,994 downwards.
GCGCCCATTTTTCACGACCCCCAGGAGACCCCTGCATGAGCAGCACAGCACAAGCCTTCATCTGCGACGCCATCCGCACCCCTTTCGGCCGCTATGGCGGGGCGCTGAGCAGCGTGCGCACCGACGACCTGGGCGCCATCCCCATCAAGGCGCTGATGGAGCGCAACCCCGGCGTGGACTGGGCGGCGGTGGGCGACGTGCTCTACGGCTGCGCGAACCAGGCCGGGGAAGACAACCGCAACGTGGCCCATATGGCCAGCCTGCTCGCGGGCCTGCCGATCGACGTGCCCGGCGCCACCATCAACCGCCTGTGCGGCTCGGGCCTGGACGCGGTGGGAACGGCGGCACGCGCCATCAAGGCGGGCGAGGCGCAGCTGATGATCGCCGGCGGCGTGGAAAGCATGAGCCGCGCGCCCTTCGTCATGCCCAAGGCCGATGCGGCGTTCAGCCGCAACAACGTGGTGTACGACACCACGATCGGCTGGCGCTTCGTGAACCGGCTGATGCAGGAAAAGTACGGCGTGGACTCGATGCCCGAGACCGCCGAGAACGTCGCCGCCGAATTCGGCATCGAACGCGAGGCGCAGGACCGCATGGCCCTGGCCAGCCAGTTGCGGGCCATGGCAGCGCAAAAGGCCGGCCACCTGGCGCGCGAAATCGTTGCCGTGCGCGGTGCAGGAAAGGGCGAAGCCAGCGTGCTGAGCCAGGACGAACACCCCCGCGAAACCAGCCTGCAAGCGCTGGCCGGGCTGCGCAGCGTGGTGCGGCCCGGCGGCACGGTGACGGCGGGCAACGCATCGGGAGTGAACGACGGCGCCTGCGCACTGCTGCTGGCCAGCGAGGCCGGTGCCGCGAAGCACGGCCTCGCGCCCCGCGCGCGCGTGCTCGGGATGGCCGTCGCCGGTGTGGCGCCGCGCATCATGGGTTTCGGCCCGGCTCCCGCGACGCGCAAGCTGCTGGCGCAAACCGGTCTCGCCATCGAGCAACTGGACGTGATCGAACTCAACGAAGCCTTCGCCGCGCAGGGCCTGGCCGTGCTGCGCGCCTTGGGCCTGAAGGACGACGACGCGCGCGTGAACGCCTGGGGCGGCGCCATCGCGCTGGGCCACCCGCTGGGCGCCAGCGGCGCGCGCCTGGCCACCACGGCCGTGAACCGCCTGCACGCAACCGCGGGCAGGTACGCGCTGTGCACCATGTGCATCGGCGTGGGGCAGGGCATTGCCGTGCTTCTGGAGCGCGTGTAGGCGGGGTATTTTGCGCAAGGCGGCCGCATCAGCCGTCGCGCGCGCCCTTGGCCGTGTCCGGGAAATCGCTGAACACGCCGTCCACCCCGAGGTCGAAGAACAGCCGGTATTCGGCCCGGGGGTCGCCCCGGAAGTCCGACGCCAGGCGCCGGGCCTCGTTGCGGAAGGTGTAGGCGTGCACGAACAGGCCAGCCGCATGCGCGTTCTTGAGCACTTCGGTGGCGGGCAGCAGCACCCGGTCGCGCTCGTCGATCGTGCCGTCGCCGTTCAGATCGTCGGCCTTGCCGTCCTGGTTCGTGTCCACCTGCCGGGAAGAAATCAGATACGGCTTCCAGGGGCCGATTCCGTCGGCGTAGGTCTTGACCTCCTTCAGGCCCTCGGGGGTCAGCAGGCTGGCGAAGGTGCGTGCATCGCCGGCCACGGCAAAGTCATAGGGCCGGTCGTAGGGCGCGCTCAGGTCCATGCTGCCGTCGGGATGGACGCCGTTGGCGTCGACCAATTGCACCAGGCGCAGCCCGGTCTTGCTGCGCAGGTACTTGAGGTTGGAGACTTCGAACGACTGCACGATGACGGGCGCAGCCGGGGTGGTGTAGCCGTATTTCGCGAGGATGGCGAGCAGGCGGTCCTCCAGCGGCAGGCCCTGCCTGGCGTGGTAGCTGGGGTGCTTGGTCTCCGGGTACACGCCCACGCTGCGGCCCGCTTTGGCGCCCTCGGTTTTGGCCAAGTCCAGCACCTCCTCGAACGTGGGTATCTGGAACTTGCCGTTGTACGACTGGTCGCGCTCGGCCATGGGCTGGACGGCGCGCAGCGTCTTGATTTCCGCGAGCGTGAAGTCCGTGACGAACCAGCCCTCCTCCTGCACGCCGTCGATCATTTTCTTCGTCTTGCGGCTGGCGAATTCGGGGCGCTGCGACACATCGGTGGTCGCCGTGATGTTCGGCTCGTGGCGCGCGACCAGCGCGCCGTCGCTGGTGGCCACCAGATCCGGTTCGATGAAGTCGGCGCCCAACGCGATGGCGCGCCGGTAGCCCTCCAGCGTGTGCTCCGGCAGGTAGCCGCTGGCGCCGCGGTGACCGATGACCAGGGGCTTGTTGCCGTCGAGCGTGGGGTAGTCGGGCGCATCGCTGCCGCTACACGCCGCGAGCGCGAGCACCAGGGCCGACGCGCCCCATTGGGCACCAGAAACAGAGGGGGTCGATTCAGGAAGAGGTCCATGCAGCGCGCTGTCCTTCATGCCAACTCCGATAGTTTTGGAAGCGCGATTGTGTCGCGGTCCGCGAAGGCAATCGGGAAAAAATCACCGGGATGAATGGTAAGAACTTGCTGCCTTGTCCAACGGGGTACGGAGCCTGAAAGAGCCCCCTGTTTCCCTTCTTTCAGTCCGCCATCCCGACCCCGCCGGCTGTGCCCGGTGTCGCTTCTTGAAGTTTTTGCAAGCCATGGGCAGACAACGCGCTGTCTACCCCCAGCGCAATCCCTCCGATGATCCCTGCATCACGCCCTGCCCGTGCGCTTTCAATGCTGAGCCGGCGGGTCGCCAATGGGGGAGCGCGGCGATAGACCGCAGCCCGCACACCCGACAGGAGGTCATCGCTCATATGCGCCAGTTTTCCACCCAACACGATGCATGCCGGATTGAACATGTTCACCAAAGTGGCCACGACCTCTCCGATCTGAGCCGACGCTTCGCGCACGAGTCTTATGGCGGTGATGTCCCCCGACGAAACGAGTACGCCCAGCTCTGGCAGTTCGATGGTCTCGTCGCCTTTGGCCACCCTGATTTGGCGCATGATCGAGGGCACGGAGGCAACGGCTTCGATGCAACCTGTATTGCCACAGACGCATGTCAGACCAGACGCCTGCGCTACGCGAATATGGCCGATATCCCCGGCGTCACCGTCTGCGCCACGGTGCAACGCACCCCCCTGGGTGATGATGCCGCAACCGATGCCGCTGGCGACCTTGATGAAGATCAAGGGAGACTCGGATGGAGGGCGTGAACGAGCCTCTCCGAGGGCCATCAGATTCACGTCGTTGTCCACCAGCACGGTCACATGCATTCGTTTCTCAAGCCACTCCCCAACCGGGAACCCATCCCATCCAGGCATGATCGGGGGCCGCACCGGAACGCCTCTTTCGAAGTCAACAGGACTCGGTATGCCCACCACCATGGCGCGGAGCGGAATATCCACGAGCTGTTGTGTCTGGAACAGTTCCTGAAAGCGTGATGCAATGCGCTCCAGCATGGTCTCGGGAGGAACGGAATAGTCGGGAGGGAGCGCGTCCTCTGCCAGTTTTTGACGCGCCAGATCCGTCACCACCAAGCGCACGTGCGTAATGCCGATGTCGGCCACCAGAATGATCCCGGCCCGCGCATTCAGCGTCAGCCCCAGCGACGGACGCCCTCTGCCGGCGTAGCGGGCCTTTTGCTCGCTGAACAAGCCCGTATCGAGCAGTGGCTGTATGTGGTCCGAAACGGTGGAGCGGGCCATTCCCGTGATGCGCGCGACGTCCGCCCGGCCAATACCCGGTTGGTCTGAAATCAAATGCGCCAACTCACTTTGAACTTCCAGCCTTCTGAGCCGGAACGCCATTCCCAGTGATGGGCCCACGGCGTCCATCCCGGAAGTTCTTGCTGCTGTTTGCATGGTCTGCTTTGCGGAATCGGCGCGTGCCAAGGCAGTCGTCCCCTGATCCACGCAGCTTTTTTTCGGGTTTATTGGGCGTTCGCGGGCATATCCATTTCGCCGCGTGGCGAATTTAGCATGATAAGCGTTTGGTATTAACCCTGATCTATTGATAGTTCTGCTATTTACGACGGAATCAGTCATAAATCATACAAAATATGGGAAAACTTTCTCTGCGCATAGACTCCCGGCCAATTTAATAAGCGCATGTAGCGCGGCAGGAGACAGGAATGACGACCTTGGGTTTGGCTATCGCCAACGCAGGAACGATTGCATTTTGGTATGGGCGAACCACGTTGGCGAGCGCAAACCGCCCGGGCCAAGGCTGGGTCGCGGATGCCGCGCGCCCTGTCATGGGGGAGCTTTCCCAGGGACCGAAGACGCAGACCGCAGCGCAGAAGCCGTTGTGCGCGCTCCACAGCAATATGGATACCTGACACGCTATCCACCGGGCAACAAAAACTGCGCAACCGCGCGACAGGAGAGCACATGAAACCGAAGAAAATCGCCCTCGCACTGGCAGCCAGCGCAGGCATGGCTTTTGCCCTGATTGCAAATGTCCACGCTGCTGACTACGCCATCGTCCTCAAAACATTGGCAAGCCCGTACTGGGTGGCCATGCGGGATGGCATAGCCGCCGAAGCCAGGAAGCGCGGAGTGCAGGCAGATGTCTTTGCTGCTGCTGGCGAGGATGACATCACCGGACAACAGCGCCTGCTGGAGGATGTGGTGAACAAAAACTACAAAGCCATCGGCGTCGCGCCAATCTCTCCCGTGAACTTGATTCAGGCCATGGCCGCAGCAAGCAAGAAAGGAATCTACGTCGTGAACATCGACGAGCGTGCTGACATGGGTCAGCTGAGTTCTGCCGGGGGCAGCGTGGTGGCCTTCCTGTCCACCGACAACCTGGCATTGGGCGAGAAGGCAGGCGGGTTCATTCTGAGCAAGATGGGTTCTGCGGGTGGAAAAGTCGCCATCGTCGAAGGCAAAGCGGGAAACGCGAGCGGCGATGCACGCCGGGACGGTGTGAGAAAAGCACTGCAGACCCAATCCAATGTGCAACTCGTGGCCAGTTTGCCGGGTGACTGGGATCGATCCAGGGCCCTGGACGTCAGCAGCACGATTTTGCAGCGCAATCCGGACCTGAAGGCCATTTATGCAGCGAATGACACAATGGCTCTGGGCGCATTGCAGGCCGTGAAGAATGCGAACAAGCTCGGCAAAGTGCTCGTCATCGGCACCGACGGTGTGCCGGAAGCCATCCATTCGGTCAAGCAGGGGGAGCTCACGGCAACAGTCGCCCAAGATTCAGCAGCCATGGGCGCCAAGGCATTGGGCGTAATGATCGACACGCTCAAGAGCCGGCCGGTCATCAGGGTGGATCAGCCACCCCTGTTCATCGCAGTGGATTCCAAAATAGTCTCCAAAGACTGATGCGCCAGCGCCATGAACAGCCTGGTCGCCGTTCGTGACCTTGTGAAACGGTTTGGCAGCGTGACCGCGTTGCAGGGCGTCAGTTTCAATGTTCTCCCGGGAGAGGTGCATGCCTTGTTGGGAGAGAACGGTGCAGGCAAGTCGACATTGATGAAAATTCTCAGCGGCATCCATCAGCCCACGGCGGGTGAAATTCAGCTGGGTGAATCAACGTACAAGGCGCTCACGCCTGATGTATCGAAGAAATTTGGCATCCGGCTGATTTATCAGGAATTGAGCGTCATCGACTATCTGTCCATCGAGGAAAACCTGTTCGTCGGCAATTTGCCGACCCGCAGGGTGCTGGGCGTTCCCGTGGTGCATCGCGCCCTGATGCGCGAGAAAACGGTGCACGCACTCCGGCGGGTGGGTTCGAAGCGGGACCCGGCAACGCCAGTCGGTCAGCTGTCCCTGTCTGAAAAGCAGCAGGTCGAGATCGCCAAGGCCTTGGTGAGTGATGCGCGGCTCATCATCATGGATGAACCCACTTCCTCGCTCACGGATGAAGAAGTCGGGCACCTGTTTCGAATAATTCATGAACTCAGGGCCGAGGGTATCGGGATTGTCTACATTTCCCATAAGCTCAAAGAGATTCCCGTCATCGCTGACCGGGTTTCGGTATTGAAAGACGGCTGCCATATTGCCACGTATCCGGCGAAGACCACCGAGCCCCAGCGCTTGGTGGCGGCCATGGTCGGGCGCGAGCTGGAAGCGGGACGGCCTGTACCATGGGATGGTGCAGAGCACGAGGAAATCTTCAAGGCTGTGAACTTGCAGACGGTGGACGGACGGGTCCGCAACGTCAGCTTTGGCTTGCGGCGCGGAGAGATTCTGGGCTTTGCCGGCTTGATCGGGTCTGGCCGCAGCGAATTGATGGAAGCCATTTTTGGCGCCCGCAAACTCCAGTCAGGCCATGTGCAGTGCCGGGGCAAAACGGTCAGCGTGGAATCGCCCTATGCAGCTGTCAAAGCGGGCATGGCTTTTGTGACAGAAGATCGACGCCATACGGGATTTTTCCACAATTTCTCCATCGCAGAAAACATTTCCATTCTGCATTTTCTGAAAAGTGCAAAGCGTCAGTTATCACTGGAACGCATCAACTTTTCCAAGGAAAAAATTCTCGGGGAAGAATACAGGTCCAGGCTGCGCATTCGCTGTACATCCGTCAGGCAGAACATTGCTGAGCTGTCGGGTGGGAACCAGCAGAAAGTCATCATTGCCAAATGGTTGGCAGCCGGCAGTGATTTGTTCATTTTTGACGAGCCCACGCGCGGAATCGACGTCGGGGCCAAGAGCGAAATCTACCGGATCATGCGCCAGCTGGCCGGGTCTGGCAAGGGCATCTTGATGGTGTCTTCCGAGTTGCCGGAATTGCTCGGCATATGTGACCGCATAGCAGTCTACAAGGATGGACGCATCGCCAGTATTTTGAATAATGCAGACGCCACGGAAGAGAAGATTGTCCGGATTGCAACAGAGTGAAGGCCGATCGAGCATGAAAGACAGCGTGACGAGTGCCCATGAAAATGCGGGTGGCACAGCTTCGAGAAAACCGGGTCTGGCTCTCGGGACGCTGTGGCAAAGCAGCGGAACCCTCGCGATTTTGTTGCTGCTGCTGGCCATTTGCAGTGTCTTGTCGCCGCAATTCTTTCTGACCAAAGACAATCTGGTGCAGGTTCTTCTGCAAAGCTCCGTGATGATCTTGCTGGCCTGTGGCGTGTTCTTCACCATCCTGATTGCAGGGATTGATTTGTCCGTCGGGTCCATGCTCGCGCTGACCGGGATGGTGACGGCGCAGCTCATGGTGGCGGGCTGCCCACCCTGGCTCGCCGTATTGCTCGGGGGTGTGCTGCTGGGGGCCTTGCTCGGTGTCGTGAACGGTTTTCTGGTGAATGTCACGCAATTGCATCCCTTCATCATTACGCTGGGAATGATGGCGATTTACCGGGGATTGACCTTGATCATTTCGGATGCCCGTTCGGTGTTCGGGTTTCCGGTCGGTTTTTCGAATGTGCTGGCGGGGCGCGTGCTGGGTATGCCCGTGCCCGTGCTGGTCGCTATTGCGGTGGCGGGATTTCTGTATTTTCTGGCGTCGTACACCAGGCTGGGTCGTAATATTTATGCACTGGGGGGAAACGCCCAGGCGGCCTGGTTTTCCGGAATCAACATCAAGCTGCACACCTTGGTCGTTTTCGTCATTTCGGGCGTTTGCTCCGGAATTGCCGGTGTTCTCACGGTAGCGCGCACCGGTGCAGCGGAGCCGAATGCCGGCACCGGCTTTGAGACCCTGGCCATTGCCTCGGCCATCATCGGTGGAACCAGCTTCTTTGGTGGCCGTGGCCGGGTCACCGGCGTGGTGGTGGGCGGCTTGATCATTGGCGTGATCAGCAATATCCTGAACATCATGAACGTGCAATCGTACTACCAGCAAATCGTCATGGGTGCCTTGATCATTGGCACCGTCACCGCAGACAAGATTTTCGGCAAGAAGAAGTAATCCAGGATTTCCACCTCCATAGTGCGAGCTGCCATGATGCCATCTGACAAAACCATTCTTCTGGTTCCTGCACCGCGCAAGGTCGCAGACATCTTTACGGAAAACCAATTGGAGCGCTTGCGTGCCCTGGGGGAACTCCGTATCCATGACGATGGACCTCCCACGCAGGCCGAATTCGAAGCGCTGGCGCCGAGGCTGCAAATACTCATCGGCCAGATCGATATGCCGGAATCGCGTTTGCGCATGGCGCCTCATTTGCGGGCGATATTCAATGTGGAAGGCAATTTTCTGCCGAACATCGACTATGGCTGCGCCATGTCACGGGGTGTCCGGATCCTGAACATCAGCCCCGTATTTGCTGAGCCGGTCGCAGAAGCAGCGCTTGGCATGGCCATCGATTTGGCGCGTGGCATCAGCCGCTCGGACCGGTATTTCCGCGAGGGGACAGAGAAATACGGCCTCGATGCGAATCGGGGAGCCTATTCCTTGCGCCAACAAAACGTCGGGTTCATCGGCTTTGGCGATCTGGGCCGCGCCATCGTGCCCTTGCTCGCGCCGTTTCATCCGCTGGTCAAAGTCCATGACCCGTGGTTATCCCGGGAGTACATTCGGTCATTTGGCTATGAGGCCGCTACGTTGGAGGCGGTGCTGACGAGCTCGAAAATTGTATTCGTGGTCGCGGGCGTGACCTCTGAGAACCAGGGCTTTCTGGGTCGGGAAGCCTTTGCGTCCATGCAGGCGGGGGCCTCGCTGGTGCTCGTCAGCCGTGCCGGGGTCGTGGATTTTGAAGCCATGCTGGACGTGGCCGCGACAGGCCATATTCGCGTAGCGACGGACGTATTTCCGGTCGAGCCATTGCCTTTGGACCACCGTGCCCGCAGGGCTGATTCCCTGTTGCTTTCGCCGCATCAGGCGGGCGCTTTGAATGCGACCCTGGCTGGCATCGGAGCCATGGTGACTTCGGACGCCGAACTGATCTCCCGCGGCCTGCCCCCCTGCCTGTGCAAGGTCGCGCAGCCGGAAACGGTGGCACTGCTGCGCAGCAAGCCCGTGGACAAGAGCTGATTTTCAAGGCACGTATGCGCGCCGGGGAACATGCGCTTTCGCTGGAAATTTTCAAAGGATGGCCTGCCATCGTCCTGCGGCAGGGGGACTTGGCGCTGAGTCTGGTGCCTGCCGTGGGCGGTCGTCTCATGGGAATTCGTGCGGGTGTGCACGAGCTGTGCTTTGTCCATCCCGGTTTGCAGGGGAAAACCTTCTCCGGGGATGAACGGCAATGGCGGGACCTTTGCGGCGACTGGGCGTTTCCGCTATGGGGCGGAGGAAAGACCTGGGTGGCCCCGGAGTCTGCGTGGCCTCGCGGGTCCCCCCACCGGGATCTGGACAGTCTGGCTTGGAAACTCACGGCGTCCTGGTGCCATGCAAGTGCCATGGGACTTTCGCTGGAGAGTCCCATCTGCTCGGATTCAGGGCTGCAAATCATCCGCCGATTGGATTGGCCCGTGGGCGCGCGGGAGTGGAGCATTGCGCACACGCTTCGCAATGCGGGGACACGGACCGTGCGCTGTGGCGTATGGGACGTGCTGATGCTGCGCCGGCCAGCCATTGTCCGGATTCCATTGCCTCCGACGCCTTCTGGTTCGGCGCCAGGCGTGACGTCCTTGCCCGGAAAAGCATCGGTCGCGTCGCTGATGGAAGAAGGAATCATCGATGGGACGGCTTGCAGCGCGCATGTGCACTGCCATATCGCCAAGGAATTCAAGTGCGGATTCCAGAGTGAGCGGGGTGAGATCGAAGTGGAATTTACCGAATGGAACGTTCGCTATGCCAGGCGTTCCGAGGTCGATGCGACGCGGGCCCATGCACATGCCCATCCGTTGGAAGTCTTCAATGCAGCGCAACTGCCTTACTTTGAAGTCGAGACCCATTCCCCTTTGCAGACCCTGGCGCCTGGGGACTTCATCCACTACGCGATCCATGAACGGGTGGAGTTCACGCAATCACTCGGCCCCTCGGCGCGGCCGTGAGCCTCGACCCATGGTGCTCGGCTGCGCGGTACCGGCGCGTGTGAATGCAGGCGACGAGAGCAAGGGATCGCGCATGATGCGCATCGCGCAGCGCCGCATACGGGTTTGTGCGCCGCAGGGAGAGGGCAGGCTCGATCGCCTGCGCTGCGCCCCAACATGGCCAAGAAGGCCGATGGCGTCGAGGCCACCGACCCTTTCCAGAAGGTCATGAACAGGTCCGTGGCTCCGCATGGGGCATTCGGATTCAGAAAGAACGACCAGGATTTGCGCGCCGCGTTCAACAAGGGGTTGCTGCCATTCATCGGCTCCGGGGAACACCTGGCCCTCGTGGCACCGTTCGGTTTCGGCAAAAAGGGGTTTCTGCCGACGAAGACGACCGCGCAGATTTGCGGCGCATGACGCGGGCCTGTGTGCCCGCATGCCACGCGCTGCACGCGAGGCAGGCTCAGCACTCGACGATGTTCACGGCCAGGCCGCCGCGCGCGGTCTCCTTGTATTTGCTCATCATGTCGGCGCCGGTCTCGCGCATGGTCTTGATGACCTTGTCCAGGCTCACGTGGTGCGTGCCGTCGCCGTGCAGCGCCATGCGCGCGGCGTTGATGGCCTTGACCGAGGCGATCGCGTTGCGCTCGATGCAGGGGATCTGCACCAGGCCGCCGACCGGATCGCAGGTCAGGCCCAGGTGGTGCTCCATGCCGATTTCGGCGGCGTTCTCCACCTGTTCGGGCGTACCGCCGAGCACCGCGCACAGGGCTGCGGCGGCCATGGAGCAGGCGACCCCGACCTCGCCCTGGCAGCCGACCTCGGCGCCGGAGAGTGATGCGTTTTCCTTGTACAAGATGCCGATCGCGGCGGCGGTCAGCAGGCAGTCGACGACGCCTTCGGAACGGGCGCTGGCGACGAACCGGGTGTAGTAGTGCAGCACGGCCGGAACGATTCCCGCGGCGCCGTTGGTCGGCGCGGTGACGACCCGGCCCCCGGCGGCGTTCTCCTCGTTCACCGCGAGCGCGTAGAGGTTCACCCAGTCGAGCACGCGCAGGGGATCGTCTGCGCCACCGATCGGGTTTCCGGGCCCGGAGTGCGCGCAGAGCCTGGCGTGCAGGTCGGCGGCGCGCCGCTTCACCTTGAAGCCGCCGGGCAGCACGCCCCGGGTCCGGCAGCCGCGCACGACGCAGGCCTGCATCACGTCCCAGATTCTGAGCAGGCCCGCGTCGATCTCGGCGTCGCTGCGCCAGTGGCGTTCGTTGTGGCGCATCAGGGCGGCAATCGACAGGCCGCTGGCCCGGCATTGCTGCAGCAACTCGTCGCCGCTGCGAAAGGGATGGGGCAGCACGGTCTGGTCCGGGAGCAGCATCCTGTGCTTGCGCCCGTCGGCGAGCACCTCGTCGCTGACCACGAAGCCGCCCCCCACCGAGTAGTAGCAGCGGTTGAGCAGTTCCACGCCCGCGGCGTCGTACGCCACGCAGCGCATGCCGTTGGGGTGAAAGGGCAGGGTCTCGCGCCGGTAGAACGTCAGGTGGTCCTTCTCCCGGAACGCGATCGGGTGCTGGCTCGCCAGGTGCAGTTCGCCGGTGTCGCGGATGCGTTCGAGCAAGGAGGCGATGGCCTCCACGTCCACGCTTTCGGGGTCATGGCCCGCGAGCCCGAGCAGCACCGCCTTGTCGCTGCCGTGGCCCTTGCCCGTTGACCCCAGCGAGCCATAGAGCTTGACCTCGACGCGGGCGCAGCCCGCGAGCAGCCCCTGGTGCAGCAGGCGTTCGGCGAACAGGCGCGCCGCGCGCATCGGCCCCACGGTGTGCGAGCTGCTCGGACCGATGCCGATCTTGAAGATGTCGAAAACGCTGACGGCCATAGGGGGGTCCTTCGTGCGGCGCTGCGCGCTTTGGCGGGAAGGCAGTATCCCCCTTCGGGGCCCTGCGCGTCAGGCGGCCTGCGCGAGCAGCCCGTGCGGGTCGATGACGAATTTCTTCGGCGCCCCGGCGTCGAACTCGGCGTAGCCGGTCGGCGCCTCGTCGAGCGGGATCACCTGCACGCCCACCACGTCGGCAATCCGGATGCGCTCCCAGAGGATGGCCTGCATCAGCGCGCGGTTGTATTTCATGACCGGGGTCTGGCCGGTAAAAAAGCTGTGCGACTTGGCCCAGCCCAGCCCGAAGCGGATGCTCAGCGCACCGTGCTGCGCGGCCTTGTCAGCGGCGCCCGGATCCTGCGTGACGTACAGGCCGGGGATGCCGATCCGCCCCGCCGCGCGCGTGATCTCCATCAATGCATTCAGGACCGTCGCCGGGGCCTCCACCTGCGCGCCCGCGTGGCCGTGGCCGCGCGCCTCGAAGCCCACCGCGTCGATGGCGGAATCGACTTCCGGGGTTCCCAGAATCTGCCCGATTTGTTCCGCCAGCGTCGCGTCCCTGGACAGGTCGGTGGTTTCAAAGCCCACCTTGCGCGCATGCTCCAGACGCGCCGGATTCACGTCGCCGACGATGACCACTGCCGCCCCGAGCAGCCGCGCCGACGCGGCCGCCGCCAGACCCACCGGCCCGGCTCCCGCCACGTACACCGTGCTGCCCGGGCCGACCCCGGCAGTGACCGCGCCGTGGTAGCCGGTGGGAAGAATGTCGGACAGGCAGGTCAGGTCGCGGATTTTCTCCATCGCCTGCGCGCGGTCGGGGAACTTCAGCAGGTTGAAGTCGGCGTACGGAACCATCACGTATTCGGCCTGCCCACCGATCCAGCCGCCCATGTCAACGTAGCCGTAGGCACCGCCGGCGCGCGCGGGGTTGACGCTCAGGCAGACGCCGGTGTTTTGCTCCTTGCAGCTGCGGCAGCGCCCGCAGGCCACGTTGAACGGCACGGAAACCATGTCGCCGGGTTTGAGCGTCTCGACGTCGCGGCCGGCCTCCAGCACCTCGCCCGTGATTTCATGGCCCAGCACCAGCCCGGCCGGCGCCGTGGTGCGGCCGCGCACCATGTGCTGGTCGGAGCCGCAGATATTGGTGCTCAGAACCCGCAGGATCACGCCGTGCTCGGCGCTCTTGCCCAGGGGATCGAGCAGCTTGGGGAAGGGGATGGACTGGACCTCGACCTGGCCCGGGCGCAGGTAAACGACAGCGCGATTCGTTGACATGGGGAGTCTCCTTGGGTTTTGCTTGGGACGAAGATTTCATCGCCGGAGCGCCGCCGCGACGGCGGGCAGGCCGTCCTGGCCGGAAAAGGTTTTCACGCCCTGGAGCCATCCGTCGAGCAGGGCGGGGTTTTTCTTCAGATAGGCTCTGGCCGCGGCGTTGGGCCGGGCTTTTTCGAGAATGCCGAGCATCACCGCGTTTTCGACGTCGGTGCTGAATTGCAGGTTTTTCAGCAGCGTCGCGACGTTCGGGCAGCGTGCCTCGTAGCTTGGTGGAATGGCGGTGAATACCTTGGCCTCCCCGAAGTTCGGGCCAAACACGGCGTCACCGCCCTCCAGGTATTTCATCTTCATCTGCACGTTCATGGGGTGCGGCTCCCAGCCCAGAAAGACGATCGCCCGGCTGCCGCGCGCCGCGCGCTGGACTTCGGCGAGCATTCCCGCTTCGCTGGACTCGACCAGCCTGAAGCCTCCCAGGCCGTACTCGTTCTTGTCGATCATGCGTTGCATCAGCGCGTTGCCATCGTTGCCGGGCTCAATGCCGTGGAGCTTGCCGTCGAGTTCCTTGCGGAACCCGGCGATATCGGCAAAGGTTTTCAGCCCCTTTTCGTACAGATACGCAGGGACCGCGAGGGTGTACTTGGCGCCCACCAGATTCGGCCGCTCGAGCACCCTGATCTGCCCGGCCTTGACGAAGGGCTCGATGATCGGCGTCATGCTCGGGCTCCAGTAGCCCAGGAAGGCGTCGATCTGCTTGGCCTTGATGCTGGCAAACGCAATCGGCACCGAGGCCATGGTCACGGTCGGCTTGTAGCCCAGACCTTCGAGAACCACCGAGGCCAGCCCCGTGGTCGCCGCAATGTCGCTCCAGCCCACGTCGGCAAAGCGCACGGTTTTGCAAGCGGCGTCCTCCGCCCAAGCCGCAGGCGCGCACAGCAGGGCGATCGAGACGCCCAGCGCGGGGAGTCCGGGGAAAGCGGCAGCGGCATTCGATGGCATGGCCTGTTCCTTGTGCATGGGAGACGACGACGGCAGGCGGTACGCGGCGCTGGCCGGGGACCCCGCACTCTCACAGCTTGGCGCGCAAGGGCTTGGCCGCAAACGACGCGAAGTTGTCCGCAAACGGCATCTCTGCGGTGCTGTGTGGCGGGTTGCGTCCGTGGCGTGCGCCCCGCATGACGGTCCATCACCGAGGTTGCGCGAGGAGAGCACCACGTGTTCATGCCCTTGTTCCGTGCCAACCAGGCATCGTTTCGTACAAATTATGTAACGTTCAATCCAAATCATTGCTTTCAAAGTTACCATGTGTCATTCCTTCTTCACACGACCCGTCAGGCAGTTCTGACATGTTCCGCACGCTCTCCGACACATGCGTTACCAAGCTTTTGTTTTGACGCAGGCAACGGCTGGCTGCCAGGGGGCACAGCAGATATGCTGGATGAATTTACCGACGCAAGTCCCTGATTGCGCAAACCCCGGGAGTTATGATGACTTCTATCAAGAGAAAAATCTTTCGCTGGACTATTTTTCTGGTGCCGTTGATGATTTTTCTTTATTGGAATCATTGGTTCAGAACTTTTGAAGATCGTTCTTTTGAATCCATGTTGATTGAAAAATTGATCTTCAATAAAGAGGTAAAAATCAATGAAATAATCCAGAAAGGAGAGCGTGTGTGCTTTTTTCCCTCATACGCAACGCCGAATCGAGCGATGTCATTGTCCAGGACGCAAATAGATTTTCTGTATGGAATAATTCATTCCCCCAATAACTTGGGCGATCATGTTTGGTGGATTGTTGTTCTGTCAAAAGATGAAGTTATTAATGCCTACAGGATGTCTGCTGGTGTCAGGTCAAATCTCAAAGGCGGCATATGTGTAAAACAAAAAGATTCGAAACTTATATTTTCCAAAAAAGATAGATTCACCGTATATTTCGATCTTTTAGAAGAATTTCGATTACGATAGAAGTTGTGCCAGTAGCAGCAACATACCGAAGATTGCGTAGTCACCGAACCCCGGGGCCTGATGGTCATTGTTCCCGACAGCGCCATCATGGGTGCAGAGGTCACGCTGGAAAGTTCTATTGTTTTACGATGGAGTTTTGTTGTGTCTTGCAAAAAAACCTGATGCCGCCCGCGTGCCATTGCTGAAGGTCAGCAAGATTTTTTCCGATCACCGGAAACTGACGAACAACTTTATTTTTGGCAACCTGAACATGCTGTTGCTGGGGCGTGGAATGGAACCCGGAACAGGTTGTAGAGATTATTTAACCGCTGCAGTTTTTTCAGGGGTGTAATGATGGGAAGTGGGGGCAGGCCAGAGGTTGGTGATATTTTCAAAGCCAATGATGATGCAGCGAATTGCCTGCTGGCAAAGATGGGTCCCCGCCTACGCCGTGCCAAGCACCACCTGCGCGGAGAACGGGGCGAAGTGCGGCAGGGCCGCGGGTTCGAGCCGGGCGCTGCGCGCGGGCGAGGCACTCGCGCGCCATGTGGTGGTGCGTGGTTGCGCGGCGCCGGCGTGGCGGCGCCTTTCTTCGCTGGGTGAATGTCCGAACAGGCTGCGGTAGGCCTTGCAGAAATGCGATGACGATTGGAATCCGCAAGCCACCGTGACCTGCATGATCAGCAGGCTGCTGTGCGTGAGCAGTTCCTGCGCGCGGCGCAGGCGCAGGTGCATGTAGTACTGCGCGGGGTTCATGCTGAAGTAGCGGTGGAACAGGCGCTCCAGTTGGCGCAGCGAGAGTCCGACGCAACGCGCCAGCTCGGTCAGCGGCAGCGGCTCTTCGATGCGCGCGGCCATGATCTCCACCGCCTCGGTCAGGTGCTGGTAGCCCGGCCCGATGCACGCGGGCTGGGGGATGCTCTGGCGCTCGTCGCTGGCGCGCAGCCGCTCGACGAGGAATTGTTCCGAGATGTCCATCACCAGCTGGGCGCCGTGGTGCGCGCGCACCAGATGCAGCATGAGGTGCAGCGGCGCGGTGCCGCCGGAGCAGGTGATGCGGTCGCGGTCCAGGACGAAGATCTCGGAAGAGAACCGCACCTTGGGGAATTCCTCGCTGATGGCGGCGAGGTTCTCCCAATGGATCGCGCAGCGGTAGCCGTCGAGCAGGCCCGCGCTGGCGAGCGCGAAGGCCCCCGTGCAGAGCGCGCCCATGGGCACGCCGAAGCTGGCGCAGCGGCGCAGCAGCCGGCGCACGGCGTCGCTGGTGTTGCGGCGGACGTCCACGCCGCCGCAGACGAACACCATGTCGCACCCGGGCAGGTTCGCGGGATCCGCGCTGGCCGTGATGGCCAGACCGTTGCTTGCAGGCACCGCCGTCTGGTCGGGACTGAGCACGCTCCAGCGGTAGAGCGCGCGGCGACTCAGGTAGTTGGCCATGCGCAATGTTTCCACGGCATTCGCGAAGGCGATCATCGAATAGTCCGGCAGCAGGATGAAGCCCACGTGCGTGCCATGCAGGCCATGCGCTTCGGCAGCACCGGCGCCCTGGGTGTGCATGCGCTTGTCGGGAATGGCTCCAGGGGAGACGCGCAGCATCGGGGGCCTCCTGTTTTTTTGTGCGCGCTGGGCTCAGTTTGCGCGATCCTGGTGCGCCACGCCGAAGCTTTCGGTGAGCCGGTCCAGGATGATCGCCAGCAGCACCACCGCGAGACCGCTTTCAAATCCCAGGCCGATGTCCAGGCGCTGTATGCTCGCGAGCACGTCGTTGCCCAGGCCGCCGGCGCCGACCATGGACGCGATGATGACCATCGACAGGGCCATCATGATGGTCTGGTTCACACCGGCCATGATCGTCGGCAGGGCAATGGGCAACTGCACCTTGAACAGCAGCTGCGTCGCGGTGCAGCCAAAGGCGTTTCCGGCCTCCACCTGTTCGACGTTTACTTGGCGGATTCCCAGGCTGGTCAGCCGCACCATCGGCGGCATGGCGAAGATCACGGTGGCGACCGTTCCGGGAACCCGGCCCAGGCCGAACAGCATGGCTGCGGGAATCAGGTAGACGAAGGCCGGCATGGTCTGCATGAAGTCGAGCACCGGCCGCACGCAGGCGTTCACCCGGTCGTTGCGCGCGCACCAGACGCCCAGCGGAATGCCGAAGAACAGGCTGATGAGCGTTGCCGACAGCGTCAGCGACAGGGTCACCATGGTTTGCGGCCAGAAGCCGGTGACCACGATCAGCGTCAGCGAGAGCAGCACGAACACGCCAAAGCCCGGCCCCAGGCGGCGCCATCCGAGCACGGCGACGGCCGGGATCACGAGCCAGAACGGCACCGCGAGCATGCCCTCCTCGATCCACTGGGCAAAGCCCTCCACCAGGGTGCCGATCGAGTCGAAGAAGGTGGCGCCGTGGTCGAGCAGGAACTTCACGCCCAGGTTCACCCAGCGCCCCAGGGGCAGCAGGTCGTGCAGGGCGTCGATGGCGGGGCGCAGCAGCTCAGACATGGCGGGCCTCTTGGGACATTCTGGCGAGCAGGCTGCGCGCGGAGATGCAGCCGAGCAGGCGGTCGGTGGCGTCGAACACGCCGATCGGTTGGTCGATTCCGAGCACGGTCTGCATGGCTTCGGGCAGCGGGGTGGACCAGGGCAGGCGCGGGCCGCCGCCGTACGAGTGGCCGTTCAGCCCGGGGTCGATCAGGTCCGCCGCGGTCAGGTAGCGCGAGGTGTCGATGCCCTCGAAAAACTTGCGCACGTAGGCGTTCGCCGGCTGGGTGATGATCTGGTGCGCGCTGCCTTCCTGCACCAGATTGCCGCTTTCCATGATCGCGATGCGGGTGCCGATGCGCAGCGCCTCCTCGAGGTCGTGCGAGACGAAGATCACGGTGCGCTGCTGCGCGCGCTGCAGGTCGAGCAACAGGCTCTGCATCTCCACGCGCTTGAGCGGATCGAGCGCGGAGAAGGCTTCGTCCATGAGCAGGATCTCGGGATCGACCGCGAGGGCCCGCGCCAGGCCGACGCGCTGCTGCATTCCGCCCGACAGCTGCGCGGGGTACTTGGCGGCGTAGGTTTGCAGGCCGACCTGGGCCAGCACCTCCATGGCGCGCGCCTCGCGCGCCTTGCGCGGCGTTCCCGCCATCTCCAGACCGAGGGCGGCGTTCGCCAGCACGTTGCGGTGCGGCATCAGCGCGAACGACTGGAACACCATGGCCACCCGCCGGCGCCGCCATTTCACGAGCTCGGCCCGCGACAGCGCGGCAATGTCCAGCCCGTCCACGTTGATCGAGCCGCGCGACGGTTCGACCAGCCGGTTGATGAGCCGCACCAAGGTGGACTTGCCCGACCCGGACAAGCCCATGAGCACGTAAATCTCGCCGGGCTGCACGGCGAAGCTGACCCGGTTCACGCCCACGACGTTCCCGGTCTGGGCAAAAATCTCGTCCTTGCTGCGCCCCGCGTCGAGCAGTTCGATGGCCTGCGGGACGTTGTCGCCGAACACCTTGCAGAGGTTCTTGACGCTGATTTTCGGGTCTGGCATCGCGCGGCTCTCCGTGGGTTTTCTTGCGGCCGGGCCGCAGTATTTTCAATTCGACGCTGCGCCGTGTCGCGCCGCAGCGTTCCCCGAGATTGGCAGGACTGCCGCGCCACCGGAATGGTTATTACCCTTATTCCATTGCCACGCCGTGCGGCAATGGGTCTGCGCTACCGGTCCAGTGCAATGTCGCTCAGGGCCCTGCTGCAGCAGGGAAGGATCCAGCCCTGGTCGATTTCACGCTGCCGAATTCCACCGGAATGCCGGATTTCCACCTGGCCGGATATTTTCTTGCTCTTGCACGTTCCGCAGGCGCCGTTGGCGCAGGAGAAGGGCAGGCGCAACCCGGCCGCAGTCGCCGCTTCCAGTATGGTTTGCCCGGGAAGGCACGCAAATTCCGCGCCCGTTTTTTGCAGCCGCACCTGGTAGCTGGTGGCGCTGGACGTGGAGCGCTCGCTGCGCGTCTCTGCGGCATCGGCGGCTTGCGGCGCTTCAAAGGAGAAGCTCTCCTGCCGGTAGCGCGACATGGCGAATCCCGCGTCGGCCAGCTGCGCGCGGATGGTGGCCATGAACGGCGCCGGACCACAGGTATAGATGTCGCGTTGCAGGAAGTCCGGGGCGATGTGCGCCAGCCGCGCGGCGTCCAGGCGGCCCAGATGGCCGGCGTACGCGCTGCCGGGGACTTGCTGCTCGCAGACCATGGCGAGCCGCAGGTGCGGCATATTCCGCGCCATCAGGCCGAGCTCTTCGGGAAACAGCAGGTCGGCGGGGCTGCGCGCGCAGTGCACGAAAACGACGTCGGCGTCGCTGCCCAGGTCGTGCAGCGCCCGCGTCATCGACATCAGCGGCGTGATGCCGCTGCCGCCCGAGAGAAACAGGTAGCGCTGCGCGGGCGCCGCGAAGCAGCTGAACGCGCCGCCCGGGCCGCGCACGCTGAGCGCCATGCCCACGCGCAGCGCGTCGTGCAGCCAGTTCGACACCGGGCCGCCCGCAACCCGCTTCACCGTGATGCCCACCAGGTCGGGGCGCGTGGGGGTGGACGAGAGGGTGTAGCAGCGGTTCATCCGGCGGCCCGCGACGTCCAGTTCCAGCGTGATGAATTGGCCCGGCAGGTAGCGAAAGCTGCGCGGCGCGTCGGCCCCGAGCACAAAGGTTCTGACGTCGTGTGTTTCCTGCCGGATCTGCACGCAGCGCAGGGTCTCGTCGCGCTCGGCGCACCAGGGCTGCGGCGCGGGCGCCGCGAAGTCGGAGGGCAGCAGCATGGGCGCAATGGCTGCGGCAGGGACGGACATGGCGGCGCGCCGGGGCGAACAGGGGACGGTTCAGCGGACCAGCGCGCTGAGCCGCTGCACGTACCAGTTGCAGAACTTGTCGAGCAGCCCTTCGATGAACGGGGAGAACGGGCCGGGTTCGTAGGCGCCGCTGGCGATGCCGATTTGCGACTCTTCGACCAGGCGGCGGTCCTGGTCGTTGGTCGCGTTCCACACGGCGGTCAGGTTCTCGACGCTGTAGTCCACCCCCTCGACCGCGTCCTTGTGCACGCACCAGGTGGTGCGCACCAGCGTCTTGCCCGCGGTGATCGGCAGCACGCTGAAGCTGATGATGTGGTCGCTCATGAAGTGGTGCCAGGAATTCGGCTGCGTCCAGAATGAGAGCCCGCCGAGCGCCGGGTCCACGAAGTCGGCGAGCAGCTTCTTCGACGCGACCTCGGTGTTCAGGGTCTGCGACTGCCCGCAGCGATCGAGCGGCAGGCGCTGCGTGCGAAAGCCGGTGACGCGCTCGTCCAGGGTGTCGATCTCGGCCGACGGCAGGCCCATGGCTTCCCAGCGGGCGTGGCTGCGCTCCAGGATCTCCTGGAAGCCTTGGAGCTTGTCCGCGTTGTGCGCGTCCGGCTTGTAGCCAAAGCCGTGTTCGTACAGCGAGACGGTGAGCTCGGGGTGGGTGGCCAGGCAGTGGTAGCACTCCCGGTTGTTCTCCATGGTGATCTTCCAGTTGCAGTTCTCCACCAGATCGACCTGCGCCGCGACCTTGCACTGCTGCAGCTGGTGCGGCGCGAGGTAGGGCGTCATGGCGGTGGCCATCTGCTCGAAGTCTTGCGGCGGCGCATCGCCCAGGCAGATGAAGATCAGGCCCAGGAGGCTGCGCACGTGCACGGGTCGGAGGTTCAGGTCGCTGAAGTCGAAATCGTCGGGCATGTGCTTGGCGTGGACCAGCTTGCCCGTCAGGTCGTAGGACCATTGGTGGTAGGGGCAGACGATGTTCCCCAGCACGCCCTGGCGGTCGGCGCACAGGCGCGACCCGCGGTGGCGGCAGACGTTGTGGAAGGCCCGGATCTGCAGGTCGTCGCTGCGCACGATGAGGATCGAGCGGGAGCCCATGTCGATCGTGACGTAGTCCCCGGCTTCGGCAATTTGCGGCTCGACGGCGACGAAGATCCAGTGCGCGCCGAAGATGTGCTCCATGTCGGCCCGGAACAGCTCCTCGCTCAGGTAGAACGGGGCCTCCAGGCCGTAGCCGGGGCGGCGGCGCGCGAGCAGGTCGCGGACCATCAGGGTGTGTGCGGACAGGGGCTGGGGGTGGTTCATGGGAAGCCTCTTTTTGACCTTCTCAGAAAGACACAAGGGAATGGTTGCGCAGGTAGTCCAGGACCGCCTGCGCCTTGCTGCCGGGGTCGCCGGCTTCTATGACGCGGCCCCCGGTGGGGGCCGCGGACTCTATGGCCCCGAGCATCCGGGAGTGGCCGCTTTGCACGCTCCTGGCTTCGAGCAGCCGGCGCCGCTGGGCCGCCGGGACGCGTTCGCCGGGGGGCGCGTCGGGGCACGGGCCGGGCGTGGGCGCGATGCGCTCGATCCGGCCCGCCCGGGCGGCGGCCAGCGAATGGCGCAGCTGCACTGTGGCGGCGGCGCTGACCGCGAGCACGGCAGGCGCCTGCACGCGCAGGCGCCGCCGCGCGCCCTGCGGCAGCGCCTGCGTGACGATGCAGACCCTGCCCTCGGGTCCCTCGGGTTCGAGCGCGAGCACGTCGGTCACCAGCGGCCGTTGCAGCGCGGCGGCCAGCGCATGCGGCAGGACGGCGCTGCCGCGCTCCGCTGGCGCGCGCGTTCCGGTGAGCACCCAGTCCGTGGCGCGCACCGCGGGCAGCAGGGACGCGAACAGCAGCGCACCGTCGGCGCATGGCCGGATCTCGATGAGCCGCGCACCCAGCGCCAGGTAGTCGTGCGCGACCGCGTGCGGCATGTCGCCCGCGCTGAGCAGACGCACGGGAAGCGACAGCCCCAGGGCCAGTGCGACCGCCGTGGCGTCGGCCGGGCAGCGCGTCGGGCGCTGGCTCACGGGGTGGATGCGCGCGGCGACGAGTACCGTCACGGTAGCCGCGGTGTTCATGCGCTTTCCTTTTGCTGGCGCACCAGCGCGATCAGCGCCTGCATCAGCGCCGTGCTGTCCTCGACCACCGTGAGATTCGCGCGGCTGGCGATGGGCGCGGACGCGTCGATGGTCACCGCGATGACGTGGCGGCAGTCCCGGATGCCTTGCAGATGCTGGACGGCGCCCGAGATCCCCAGCGCCACGTAGGCCGAAGCGGAAACGCTCTTGCCGGTGGCGCCGATTTGCTGTGCGCGGGCAAAGCGCCCGGCGTCCACCGCGACGCGCGAGGCCCCGACGGCGGCGCCGACTTCGTGCGCCAGCGCATGGAACAGCGCCAGATCGTGCACCCCGTTGCCGGCCGCGAGGATCAGGTCGGCCTCTTCCAGCGCCAGCGTCCGCGGGTCGCCGGCCTGCACGCCCAGGTCCTCGACGCCGGGTTCGGGCCGCTGCGGCAGCGGCGGCGCGGTCTCGCGCAGACCCTGGCCGACAAAGGGCAGCCGGGGGTTGACGAGGCCCGGGCCGAGCAGCATCACCGGGGCGTGCGGGCGCAGCCAGTCGTCGCGGCTGTCTGCGGGAACGCGCAGGCTTTCGGCGCCGAGCTCCAGCACGCCGCAGGCCAGGTCCAGCCCGGACTGCACGGCAAAACGCCGGCCCAGCTCGCCGTCGGCGCCGTGGTCGGCGAACAGCCAATGCGCGGGGGCCCAGGCGCTGCGCAGGCCCTGCAACCATTGCACGCAGGCCGTGGGCTGGTAGCGCCGGGCGTCGAAAGCCTCGGGGACGAGCAGGCGGTCCACGCCGAGCGTCGCGACGTCGTCGTGGCAGGCGCCGAGCGCCGCGACGACGACCTGCGTCTGCGCGTTCGCCAGAATCGCCGCTGCCGCGATCGCCTGGCGCGCCGCGTCGCTGAACGCGCCGCGCTCGGTGTGCGCGACGACCAGCAGGGTGTTGTGGAAGGGGCCGTTGCTGCGCAGCGGCTTGGCGCTGGCTGCGGGCGCGTGCGGTTGCGTTGGTTGCGCGGCCACGGGATCGCCCGCACCCGCGCCGAGCACGCTGCGCCGCACGCCCTGCGGCGTGAGCTGCGCCGCGCGGCGCGGGTCGATGCGGCGTACCGCGGGCGGCTGCGTGCTCATGCGATCTCCAGCGCGTGCGCCAGCAGTTCGGCGATGTCCAGCACCTCGGGGCGCGGCCCGACCACGCCCTCGAGCATGGCCGTGCAGTTCGGGCAGGCGACGGCGAGCACGCCAGCGCCCGTGCCCTTTGCGTCCGCGATGCGGATGTCCGGGATGCGCCGGGCGCCGGGAACGTCGGTGAACGGTGCGCCGCCGCCACCGCCGCAGCAGCGCCCCTTCTCGCGGTTGCGCGGCATTTCGACGAGCTGCACGCCAAGGGCCTGGAGCAGCGCGCGCGGGGCGTCCACTTCGCGCGCGTAGCGGCCCAGGTAGCAATGGTCGTGGTAGGTCACGCACTGGCTGCTCGCGGTGCGCAGGGGTTGCAGCCGGCCGCGGGCGAGCAGGTCGGCGAGCAGCTGGCTGTGGTGCCACACGTCGAAATGGCCACCCAGCGCCGGGTACTCGTTCTTCAGCGCGTGCAAGAGGTGCGGGTCGGGCGCCACGATGCGCTGGAAGCTGCGCGCCCCGAGGGTTTTGATGCGCTGCGCCGCGCGGCGCGGGTCGATGCGGCGTACCGCGGGCGGCTGCGTGCTCATGCGATCTCCAGCGCGTGCGCCAGCAGTTCGGCGATGTCCAGCACCTCGGGGCGCGGCCCGACCACGCCCTCGAGCATGGCCGTGCAGTTCGGGCAGGCGACGGCGAGCACGCCGGCGCCCGTGCCCTTTGCGTCTGCGATGCGGATGTCCGGGATGCGCCGGGCGCCGGGGACGTCGGTGAACGGCGCGCCGCCGCCACCGCCGCAGCAGCGCCCCTTCTCGCGGTTGCGCGGCATTTCGACGAGTTGCACGCCAAGGGCCTGGAGCAGCGCGCGCGGGGCGTCCACTTCGCGCGCGTAGCGGCCCAGGTAGCACGGGTCGTGGTAGGTCACGCACTGGCTGCTCGCGGCGCGCAGGGGTTGCAGCTGGCCCCGGGCGAGCAGGTCGGCGAGCAGCTGGCTGTGGTGCCACACGTCGAAATGACCGCCCAGCGCCGGGTACTCGTTCTTCAGCGCGTGCAAGAGGTGCGGGTCGGGCGTCACGATGCGCTGGAAGCTGCGCGCCCCGAGGGTTTTGATGAGCTGCGCCGCGAGGCGCTGGAAGCCCGCCTCGTCGCCCAGGCGCCGCGCCAGGTCGCCGCAGTCGGTCTCCGCCGCGCCCAGCAGCGCGATGTCCAGGCCGGCGCTTTGCAGCGTCTTCACGAGGGCGCGCAGCGTGCGCTGGTAGCGCATGTCGAAGCCGCCTTCGCCGACCAGCAGCAGCCAGTCCGCCTGCATGCCCATGCTCAGCACCGGCACGTTCAGGTCGGCGGCCCAGTGGTGGCGCGCCGCGAGCGGGAAACTGCCCACGGTATCCGTGTCGCGCAGCTGTTCGAGCGCCTGCATGCCCTGGTTCGGCAGCACGCCGCCGACCAGCGTGAGGTGGCGGCGCATGTCGACGATCGCGTCCACGTGTTCGATCAGCATCGGGCATTCCTGCACGCAGGCGCGGCAGGTGGTGCAGGACCACAGCGTGTCGCTGGCGATGAGTCCGGGAACGATGGGCGCGTCCGGCGCGCCATGGTGCCGGCCGGTGCCTGCGCCGGGGTGGGGGCTGCCGGCGTAGCGCGCGTCGCTCGCCGAGCCCATTCCTGCGACCAGGTCCTGGATCAGCTTTTTCGGGTTCAGCGGTTGGCCCGCCGCGAAGGCCGGGCAGGCGGCCTCGCATTTGCCGCACTGCACGCAGGCGTCGAACGACAGCAGCCGGTTCCAGGCGAAATCGGCGGGCCGGCCCACGCCCAGGTCGCCGGCGTCCAGGCGCAGGGGCTGCAAGGCCGTGGCCGCGCGTTTGTCGACGCGAAAGCGCTCGGGCCGGGGGTGCAATCCCAGGTGCAGCAGGCCCGCGAGCGCATGCTTCATGGGCCCGCCCAGTCCCGGGCCCAGCGCGAGCTCCGCGGCGCCCGCGGCAAACGCCAGGCTGATGCAGGCTGCGAGCCAGGGCGCCAGCGCGACCCCCGTGAACCCCACGGCAGCCGTGAGCGCCACCGCCAGCGCGAACAGCAGCAGGGTCCAGGGCAGGCGCTGCCATGGCCCGCGCGACAGGCGCGCCGCTGCGCCCTGGCGGCGCCAGGCCATGGCGCCGGCGCCGGCGAGCATCAGCAGGCCGGCGAGCAGCAGCAGCGCGTCCAGGCTGCGCGCGTGCAGGCCCAGGCCGTAGTTGAGCGCCACCAGCGCCAGCGCGAGCAAGGCGCCGCCGGCGACGCCCACGTGGGCCCGCGCAACAAAGGGCTCCCGCGCCACGACCTCGTGCAGATCGACCAGGTAGCGCTTCGGAATCTGTAGCAGTCCGCGCAGATCCACGGCGCTCGCGCGCCCCGTGCGCCAGAGCCGCGCGCGCCGCGCAAGACCCCAGGCCAGGCCGAGCAGCGCGAGCCAGAAGATTCCACCGATGAATTGCGCCAGCATGTCAGAAGTCCTTGCACAGGCGCAGCGCGTCGTAGATCGCGCCGTGGATGTCGTGCATCGAGACGCAGTCGCCGACGCGGTAGAGCAGGAAGTCGCCATCGCCGGTGGGCAGACTCAGGCCCGGCTGCGCCTGCGCGTCGTACAGCGCGTCGATGTCGGTCTGGCCCTGGTTCAGCGACAGCGGCTTGAGCTGCCAGTACAGGCCGTCGTTGGGCAGGACGCCGTTCTCCAGCACCACCTGGTCCACGGCGCGCTCCTCCAGGGCCTCGGTGTATTCGTTCTTCAGGACCGCGATGCGCTTGTCGCCTTCGAGGTAGACCTTTTCCAGCCAGCAATTGGGCGTCTGTATCACCCCCTTCGCGTAGAGCTGGCGGTAGAAGATCGGGAAGGTGGTCCCGCCCACGTCGTCGGCGACCTTCGCGTCGGGCGTGACGATTTCCACCTGCTTGCCGCGCGTGGCGATGAAGTCGGCAACGCCGGTGCCCGCGTGGGCGCCGATGCTGTCGTACACGAGGACGTTCTCGCCCGGCGCAACGGCGCCCGACAGGATGTCCCAGCTGCTCACGCACAGGCCCTGCGCCGCGCCCCAGGCCGGCGTCTGGCCGGTGTGCGCAACACCGCCGGTGGCCAGCACCACGATGTCGGGCGCTTCGGCGAGCACCATCGCCACGTCGGCCGTGACGCCCAGGCGCCGCTGCACGCCCAGGCGCCGGGTTTCCATGTCGAACCAGCGGATGATTCCGGCCATCTGCTCGCGCTGGGGCGCCTTCGCGGCCAGATTCACCTGGCCGCCGACCGCGGACGCCTGCTCGAACAGCAGCACCTCGTGGCCGCGCGCACGCGCCACGCGCGCGGCCTCCAGGCCCGCGGGGCCGGCGCCGACGACGACCACCTTGCGGTGTACGCCGGCGCTCTTTTCGAGCACCTGCGGCATGCTCTGTTCACGGCCCGTGGCGGCGTTCTGGATGCACAGCACGTCCAGGCCCTTGTACTGCCGGTCGATGCAGTAATTCGCGCCAACGCATTGTTTGATCTGGTCCTCCCGGCCGTCGCGGATCTTCACGACCATGTGCGGGTCGGCAATCTGCGCGCGCGTCATGCCCACCAGATCGACCATGCCGGCGGCCAGGATGCGTTCCGCCTGCGCGGCGTCGCGGATTCCCTGCGCGTGCAGCACCGGCACCCTGGAGACGGACTTGATCCCCGCGGCCAGATGCACGAAGGGCTCGGGCGGCAGCGCCATGGGCGGCATGCAGTTGGCCAGGGTGTTGTGCGTGTCGGCGCCCGATCCGACCACGTCCAGAAAATCGATGAGGCCGCTTTCCGACATGGCCTGGGCGATCTCCTTGGCCACCTCGTGGTCGATTCCGTCTTCGTGGAACTCGTCGGCGCTCACGCGCAGGCCGACGCAGAAGTCGGCGCCGACCTGCTCGCGCACGGCCTCGAGCACCTGCATGCCGAAACGCAGGCGGTTCTCCAGGCTGCCGCCGTACTCGTCGCTGCGCTGGTTCACGCGCGGGCTCCAGAATTGGTCGATCAGATGCTGGTGCGCGGCGGAGATCTCGATCCCGTCGAGCCCGGCGTCCTGCACCCGTTTCGCGGCCCGGCCAAAGTCGGCGACGATGCGCCGGATCTCCTCGACCTCGATGGTCTTCGCGTTGCCCCGGTGCACCGGCTCGCGGATTCCCGAGGGGCTGACCAGATGCGGCCAGTCGAAGCCGCCCCAGGCGTTGCGCCGCCCCATGTGCGTGGCCTGGATCATCAGCTTCGTGCCGTGCCGGTGCATGGTTTCGGCGAGCCTGGACAGCGGCTCGATGACCGCGTCGCGCGTCAGATTGATCGAGCTCCACCAGGACCAGGGGCTGTCGCGCGACACCGGGCTGGAGCCGCCGCAAATCGCCAGGCCGACGCCCCCCCGGGCCTTCTCTTCGTAGTAGCGGATGTAGCGCGGCGTCGGGACCCCGTCGCGGCCGTAGACCTCGGCGTGCGCGGTGCTCACGATGCGGTTGCGCAGCAGCAGCTGGTTCAGGCGCAGGGGTTCAAACAGATGCGGGTAGCGCATGGTCCGGCCCTGAGTTCAAAGGGGGTGAACGGTGAAGATGCAGTGCGGCGGCTGCGGCGGTGCGCCTTCGGCCGGTCCGGCGTGCTCGGTATGTTCGGCGTGTTCGGCCGCGCACCGGTCCTCGGCGCAGGTCGTGCGCAGGCGCGATCCGCCAGATTCGAGCACCCAGTCCATCGCGCCGGCGAACCAGCCGGCGAAGGCGTAGCAGATCCTGTCGCGCCGCACCGGAACGCCGGCAATGCCTTGCGCGAGCACGAACACCGAATGCGCCACCCGGACCTGGGCGCAGCCCGTGTCGGCGTCGGCGTGGAGGAACGCGAACTGCCCCCAGCCGCGTTGCGACAGGCGCTGGAGGTAGTGCCGGTAGACCGCGAGCCCCTTCAACCCGTGGGTCACGGCCTCTTGCTGGCACCAGAAATGCGCCGAGCGGTGGCCGGCCTTGTACAGCGCGGGCGCGTACCGCTCGCGCCCGACGACGGCCTCGGTCTCGACGTGGTTGTTCACGAAGAAATGCCGCGGCATGTAAATCATCGGCAGACCGTCGGTGGTCCAGATGCCGCTGTCGGCGGCTACATCGATGGGCAGTTGCGGGGTCATCGGGGGGCCTCGTGGGGGTGGGTGTCGTTTTGCGTTCAGGGCGCGAGCCAGCTGGCGACGCGCTCCGGGTTGTCGTGCATCCACTTTTCGGCCGCGGCCTCGGGTTTCGCCCCGCCCTCGATGGCCAGCATCACGCTGCCGATCTCCTCGGGCCTCCACGACAGCCGGCTCAGCAAGGCCACGACCGCAGGGGCCTTGCTGCCCAGCCCGGGGTGCACGACGCTGTGCACGTTCTCTTCGGCGCCGTAGACGTTCTTCGGGTCGGCCAGGAAGTGCAGCTTGTATTTGGAAAACATCCAGTGCGGGATCCAGCCGGTGACGACGATGGGCTTGTTCGCGCGGTACGCGCGGTCGAGTTCCGCGCTCATCGCCGGCCCCGAGCTCGATTGCAGGCGCATCTCCAGGCCGTAGGCCTTGATGGCCTCCTCGGTCTTGCGCATGATCCCCGCGCCCGCGTCGATGCCGACGATGCGGTTGTCGAAGTCCGCGCGCAGGCCGTTCAGGTCCGCGAGGCTCGTGGCCTTGACGTAGTCGGGAACGATGAGACCGATCTTCGCGCCGGCGTAGTTCACGCCCAGGACCTGTACCTTGTCCTTGAAGTTGGCCATGTACGCCCCGTGCGTGACCGGCAGCCAGGCCGCGAGCGTGGCGTCCAGGTCGCCGCGCGCAACGCCTTGCCACATCAGGCCCGCGGCCACCGACACCAGCTCGACGGGGTGGCCGAGCTTGCTGCGGATCACGGCGGCGGCGAGCTGGGTCGTGGCGACGCTGTCCGCCCAGCCATCGACGACGCCGATGCGGATCGCCGGCTTGCCCTGCTGCGCCCACGCGGCGCGGCCCGGGAGCGCCAGCGCGGCGGCCAGGCCCAGGGTGCGGGTCAGAAACGGGCGGCGGTGCCGCGGGGAATGGGTGCGTTGCTGGAACATGCTGGACCTCCTTGAAGAATGGACCCTGGCGGGTGTGGATGTCTGGTGCGGCGCTCGGGGCGGCCCCTCACGCGCCCCAGACCTGGGCAAACACGCGCAGCCAGTTGCGCCCCATCACCTTGGTGATCTTGGGCATCGGCCAGCGCGCGCGCTCCATGGCCGCGGTCAGGTTCGGCATTTCGCCGATGGTGCGGATGCCCAGCGGGTTCTGGATCGGGCCAAACTCGGTCAGGCGGCGGTTCACGCCCTTGTCGTGCGTGAGCCAGTCGAAGAAATCCTGGCCGTAGCCCTGGGTGAAGTCGGTGCCGATTCCCACGCAGTCCTCGCCGACCAGGTTGATCACATAGTCGAGCGCTTGCACGTAGTCGTCCACCGTGGCGTTCACGCCGCGCTGGAGAAACGGCGGGAACATGGTCACGCCGATGAAGCCGCCGTGGTCGGCGATGAACCGCAGCTGCGCGTCGCTCTTGTTGCGCGGGTGCTCCTTCAGGCCGGCCGGCAGGCAATGCGAGTAGGTGACCGGCTGCTTCGACGCCAGAATCGCCTCCTCCGAGGTCTTTGCGCCGACGTGCGACAGATCGACCATGATGCCGACGCGGTTCATCTCGGCGACGACCTCGTGGCCGTAGCCCGAGAGGCCGCCGTCGCGCTCGTAGCAGCCGGTGCCGATCAGGTTCTGCGTGTTGTAGCAGAGCTGGACCACGCGCACCCCCATGTCGTGAAAGGCTTCGACGTAGCCGAGCTGGTCCTCGAAGGCGTGCGCGTTCTGGAAACCCAGAACGATCGCGGTCTTGCCGTCTTTCTTCGCCTGTTCGATGTCGGCCGTGCTGCGCGCCAGGGTCAGCAGGTCGCCGTTGGCGCGGATCAGCTGCTTCATGCGGGCGATGTTCGCCACCGTGCCGCGGAAGTCTTCCCACACCGAGACGGTGCAGTTCGCGGCGCTCAGCCCGCCCTTTCTCATGTCCTCGAAAACCGCGCGCTCCCACTTGGAAATGATGAGGCCGTCGATGATCAATGCGTCCTGGTGCAGCGTGCTCATGGGGGGTCTTTCGGGTGGAGAGAGAGGGAAGGGGGCTTTCAGGTGCCCTCGACCAGGGGCGTGAAAACCGGGTCGGCGCACTGCGCCAGGCGGGTGACGCAGGGCCGGCAGGGCTGCGCGGTGCGCTCGATCAGGCGCCAGACGTAGTCGGCAAAACTGCGGCGAAACAGCAGCAGCACGCCGGCCGCGTCGGTGCGCACCACGCTCACGCCGGCCTTGGAGAACACGGTGCTCACGCAGTGCCCGACCTCCAGGCTGGCGAAGTCGCAGGGGCCGAGCTGGCGCAGCAGCAGCAGGTGGTCGGGGCCGGCCAGGCGCAGCGTGGTCAGGCCGCCGCTGTTGTCCACGACCTGGGAGAAGACTGCGTGCAGCGCGGCGCCCAGGTCGGCGAGCAGCGCGGCGCGGCAGGAGCGCTGGCACACCAGCAGCCATTCGTCGGGCGAGACCCAGAGCACCACGCCGCGCGCCGTGGGCAGGACCGCCATCGGCTGCGTCGGCAGCGGCTGGCCCAGGACAGCGGCCACGGCCTGCATGAACGCCGCGTCGTCGGCCCTGCCGCGCAGCACCAGATAGCCCAGGTGCGGCAACTCGCAGAGCCGCACGCGGTGGTGCTCCGCGGGGACGCAGGCCCGGTCCGGCAGCGCGAAGGCGTGCAGCGGCGAGCGCAGCAGATCAGGATCAGGCATTTTGGCGCTCCCCCTGCGCGTCCACGAACACGCTGCCCGCCACGCGCGCGGCCGTGGCCCGGCCCTGCGCGTGCGCGTACAGGGTCTGGTGCACGCGCTGGCTGCCCCCGGCGACCACGGCGAGCGCGATCGAGCGGCCCAGGAAGGCGCTGTGGTAGCTCGAAGTCACATGGCCGAGCATCGGGTTGTGCGCGCCGACGTGGGCGCTTTCCATGATCTGCGCGCCCTCGGAGAGCACCACCGAAGGGTCCTCGGGCAGCAGACCGACCAGCTGCTTGCGGTCTGCGCGCGCGGTGTCGCTGCGCGCCAGCGAGCGTTTTCCGAGGAAGCTGAACGCCTTCTTCATGCCCACGGCCCAGCCCATTCCCAGGTCCAGCGGGCTCACCGATCCGTCGGTGTCCTGCCCGACGATGATGAAGCCCTTTTCGGCGCGCAGCACGTGCATGGTCTCCGTGCCGTAGGGCGTGATGTCGAAATCCGCCCCGGCGGCGATCACGGCCTCCCACAGCGCGTGGCCGTAGCCGGATTCGACGTTCAGCTCGTACGCCAGCTCGCCGGAAAAGCTGACGCGAAAAACCCGGGCCGGCAGACCGTGCACCGTGCCCGCGCGCCAGTCCATGAAGCGGAAGTTTTCGGCCGAGAGATCGATGTCCGGGCACAGCCGGGCCAGCACCGCGCGGGCCTTCGGGCCGACGAGCGCAATCGTCGACCAGTGGTCCGTGACCGAGGTCAGCCACACCCTGAGTTCGGGCCACTCGCTCTGGTGCCAGCGCTCCAGCCAGTTCAGCACCCGCGCCGCGCCGCCGGTGGTCGTGGTCATGTAGAACTGGTTCGGCGTGATGCACGCGGTCACGCCGTCGTCCATTACCATGCCGTTCTCATCGAGCATCAGGCCGTAGCGGCACTTGCCCACCGCGAGCTGGGTCCAGGCGTTGGCGTAGACGCGGTTGAGGAACTCGCGCGCGTCCGGGCCGTCGATCTGGATCTTGCCCAGGGTGGACGCGTCCATGAGCGCGACGCCGTTGCGCGCAGCCAGGCACTCGCGGCCCACGGCGGCGCGCAAGTCCTCCCCGGCCCGGGGGAAGTACCAGGGCCGCAGCCACTGGCCCACCGGCTCCAGCGCCGCGCCGCGCGCCACGTGCGCCGCGTGCAGCGCGGTGTAGCGGCTGGGGTCGAAGCAGTCCTGCACCATCGTCCCGGCGAGCGCGCCCAGGCTCACCGGGGTGTAGGCCGGGCGGTAGGTGGTGGTGCCGACCTCGCCCATGGAGCGCTTCAGGGCGCGGGCGGTGATGGCGATGCCATTCACGTTCGACAGCTTGCCCTGGTCGGTGCCGAAACCCAGCGCGGTGTAGCGCTTCACATGCTCGATCGCGTGGTAGTTCTCGCGCACGGCGATCTCGATGTCCGCCGCGGACACGTCGTTCTGGTAGTCCACGAAGGCCACGGCGCCCGCGCCCTCGGGCCGGCCGTCGGGCATGCGGAACATCGGCCGCATGGCCAGCTGCTGGCGCGCGGGGCAGTCCGGCGTCTGCAAGGGCGCGGTCCTGCCGAACGCCGCCAGAACGCCCTGCATGGCCTCGGTGGTCTGCGCCAGCGCCGCCGGCAGATCGAAGGCCCCCGTGACCGCGCCCACGCAGGCCACGCCCTGGCGCCCGGCGCGCGGGAGAACGAAGGCCGCCGCCGTCTCGTCCCACGCGGGGTGGCTGCCGTCGTGGCAGAACAGATGCACCGTCGGCGACAACCCGCCCGAGCTCAGCACCACGTCGCAGGCGACGTGCGTTGCCGGGCCGGCGACCTCGTCGCGCGTGGCGTGCAGCGCGACCAGGCGCGCGCCCGTGACCTCGCGGCCGCCGCAGGCCTCGGCAATGCCATGGCCCGCGAGCACCTGGTAGCTGCCGTTGCGCGCGCACGCGCCATGGCGCACGTCGGCGACGGTGACGCGGGCCCCGGCCTGCGCCAGGGCCTCGGCGCCATCGTGGATCAGATCGCTGGTTCCGCAGATCAGCACGCGCTGCCCGACGCGCACGCCGTAGCGCTGCAGAAAGGTCTGCGCGGCGGACACCGTCATCACGCCCGGCAGGTCATTGTTGCCAAACACCAGCGGGCGCTCGATCGCGCCGGTCGCCAGAACCACCTGGCGCGCGCGGATCTTGTGCAGGCGCTGGCGCGGCAGATGCACCAGGCGCCCGGCCGGGGCGATATGGTCCTGCACCAACTCCACCGCGTGCACCAGGTTCTGCGCGTGCATGCCGAACGCGGTGCTGCGGGTCAGCACGTCCACGTGCGGCATGCCGGACAGGGCCGCCTGCACCGAGCGGATATAGGCGTCGCCGTCGCGCCCGTCGATGCGCGCCGCCGGGTCCGAGAGCAACCAGCCGCCGGGCTCGCTCTGCTCGTCGAGCAGCAGCGTCTTCAGGCCCGCGCGCCCGGCCTGCAACGCGGCCAGCAGGCCGCAGGCGCCGGCGCCGACCACGAGCACGTCCACGTGGTGGTGCAAATGGTCGTAGCACTCGGGGTCGGGCATGTCGGGCGCCGCGCCAAAGCCGGCGCATTTGCGGATCAGCGCCTCGTACAACGGCCACAGCCTGCGCGGCCATTTGAAGGTCTTGCCGTAGAACCCTGCGGGCATGAAGCGCGCGCCCAGGCCGAGCAGCGATTTCACGTCGCACTCCAGCGACGGCCAGCCCGAGGTCGGGCGCGCGCTCAGCCCCTCGTACAGCTCGACCTGCGTGGCTTTCAGGTTCGGCGTCGTGAGCGCGCCCACGCCGAGCTGCACGAGCGCATTCGGCTCCTCCGCGCCGGCGCCGACGATCCCGCGCGGCCGCCCGTACTTGAAGCTGCGCGCGACGCAGCGCACCCCCTGCGCGAGCAGCGCCGAGGCCAGCGTGTCGCCCGGGTGCCCGGTGTAGTTGCGGCCGTCGAAGCAAAACCGTATCTGGCGCGTGGTGTCGATGCGCGCGCCTGCCTGCCGGACCCGGGTGCCGCTCATGCTGCCTCCCGGGCCATGTCCGCGAGAAACAGCGCCCGGCCCTCGGCCAGCGTCCAGCTCCCGGCCACCTCGTACGTGGCGGTGTGGCGCTTGACGACGAACAGCTTGCGGCAGGCCACCGTGTGCTGCCATTGCTCCCAGAACCAGCCCTTGGTGTTGCGGCGCATGAAGAGATAGTCGCCCCAGGTGGCGTCGTCCACCGCATCGGGCTGCTGCGGGCGCGCGATGAAGGCCTCGCCGGCGTGGCTGAACTCCTGCTCGTCGCGCACCGCGTCGCAATGGGGGCAATGCAATAAAAACATGTCAATGCGCGACGCCTGCGGCGCCGTGCTCATCGATCAGATGGCCGGTATGGAAACGGTCGAGCGCAAACGCCTGCGCCAGCGGATGCGGGCGCTCGTGCGCCAACAGATGGGCAAACACGTGGCCCGAACCCGGCGTGGCCTTGAAGCCGCCCGTGCCCCAGCCGCAGTTGAAGTACAGGCCCTGCACCGCGGTCGCGGAAATGATCGGGCAGGCGTCCGGCGTCACGTCCACGATCCCGCCCCACTGGCGGTTCATGCGCACGCGCGAGAACTGGGGAAACAGCTCGACGATCGCCGCCGCCGTGTGCTCTATCACCAGCGGGCTGCCGCGCTGGCCGTAGCCCAGGTAGCTGTCGATGCCGGCGCCGATCACCAGCTCGCCCTTGTCCGACTGGCTCAGATAGCCGTGCACGGCGTTCGACATGACCACGCAGTCGAGCACGCGCTGCATCGACTCCGAGACAAAGGCCTGCAACGGATGGCTCTCCAGCGGCATGCGCAGCCCGGCCATGCGCGCGAGCACCGAGGAATGCCCGGCGGCGACGCAGCCCACACGCCCGGCCCGGACCATGCCCAGGCTGGTTTGCAGCCCGCAGACGCGCCCGCCCTGAATGTCCATGCCCGTGACCTCGCAGCCCTCGATCAGGTCCACCCCCAGGCGGCTCGCGGCCCGTGCGAAGCCGCGCGCGACCGCGTCATGGTGCGCCACGCCGGCGCGCGGCTGCCAGCTGGCGCCGAGCACCGGGTAGCGGCGGCTGTGGCTGCAATCGAGCTGCGGTATTTTCTCCTGCACCTCGCGCGCGCTGAGCACGTGCGCGTCGATCCCCTGCAACGCATTGGCGTTCACCCGGCGCTCGATGTCGCGCATGTCCTGCAAGGTATGGCCCAGGTTGAACACGCCGCGCTGGCTGAACATCACGTTGAAATTCAGCTCCTGGCTCAGCCCCTCCCACAGCTTCAGGGAGTGTTCATAGAGCTGCGCCGCCTCGTCCCACAGATAGTTCGAGCGCACGATGGTGGTGTTGCGCGCCGTATTCCCCCCGCCCAGATAGCCCTTCTCCAGCACCGCGATGCGCCCCACCTGCGGATGGTTCTTGGCCAGGTAGTAGGCAGTCGCCAGCCCATGCCCGCCGCCGCCGACGATCACCACGTCGTAAGCCGGCCCGAGCGCCACCCGCTCCCAGGCCGGCTCCCAGGTCTGGTGGTTCCTGAAGCCGTGCTTGAGCAAACTCCAGACAGAATAGTTTTGGCCGCGCATGGGTTTTCGTGGGAGGCTTCAAGGAAGCCGTAGCGAATTGTTCGCCGTCCCCCGCGCGCGGGCTTGCGTCGGCTGGACGCACAGTTGTCCAAATTCGACATGGTGTCGTGTTCGGGGTTGTGTGCGCATGCCAGCCCGTGTGCGCAGGCAGATCACGCCCCCCGGGCAACGATCTCGACGTAGCCGATCAATTCGGCCGAGTAGCTGCCAGCGCCATTTGCTGCGCCCCTGTGCTGGAGCTCACGTTGCAGCATGGGCTCCACCGTGCGGGCAAAGAGATCGAGCCGCTGATCCGGCGACAGGCTTGGCGTGGCGGCCGGGGCCTGCATGTAGCGCTCGCACTGCCGCTCCACTGCGGGGACCCGCGTGCCGTCTTGCTGGATCGCGATCGGCTGCACCACGGCCAGGCGTGCGCCATTTTTGCCAAAGGCCTCGACCATCCAGAGCGACAGCAGCACCGGCTCGACCACGTCGCCCGACACGGCGATGCCGACTTCCTCCGCTGGCAGGCTGCGCCAGCGCCCCAATTCTTCCTGCACCAGGGGGTGGTCCAGGCCGAGCAACTGCAAATCATCCTGATCCGTTGCCGCTGCACGGTTCAGGCTGAAACGGGCGCGGCGCGCGCCATCGGCGGTGACGAGGTCGTAGGTCGCGTCATCCACGGGCAGCAGTTTCTGCTGGCGCTGCGCAACTGCCGCCGAGAGGAAGCGCAGCAACCGATCCAGACCCGAAGATACGTCGGAGAACGGTTTGTAGTCATCGAGGCTGAAGCCTTCGAGGTCCTGGAACAGGTCGAACACCACCTGCCGCGCCTCGCGGGAATTGGACAGCGCGGCCTCCAGTTCGAGCTGCGTGCGTTTGAGCTCGGGGTCGGACAGCGCCTCCTGGTACAGACGGTCGTAGTTCAGGCGTTCGGACAGCTGTCCCAGAATCTGCGCGCGCAGGTCTTCGGCGACATTCCCCTGGCTATCGACCTTGCCGACCGTGCGCGCGATCTCGCGCAGCTTCTCGTCGAGCAGCAGGAAGATGCGGCCTTCGATGGTGTCCGACAGCACGAGGTTGTAGACCTGCGCCGTGTGGTTCTGGCCGTAGCGGTGGATGCGCCCGATGCGCTGCTCCATGTCCATCGGGTTCCACGGCAGGTCGAAGTTGAACAGGATGCGCGCGAATTGCAGGTTGATGCCCTCGCGTCCCGCTGCCGTGCAGACCAGCACGCGCGGCCCCTCCTTGTTCCGGAAGCGGCGCTCAGCCGCCACCTTGGCCCCGTGGTCGCCGCCGCGCAGCACGGCCACCCCCTGGCCGGGGAAGGTTTGCCCGATCTCGCGGGCGAGCATGTCCACCGTGCCCAGATAGGTGGCGAAGATCACGATCTTCTCGTCCGGGTTCTGCCGCCACAGCGCGCCCAAGCCGTCGAGCAGCTTGTGCATCTTGGTCTCGCGCTGCGGCGGAAAGACGCGCAGCAGGTCGCCGATGCGCAAGCGCTCCTCGGGCAGATGCAGATGCACCACCGCCGAGGCGGCGTCCTCGGCCTGCGCGGACGCATATTCGTTGCCGTAGGGGTCGCAGGCCTGTTCCACCAGCACCTCCTCGTCCAGCGTCCTGAGCAGCCGGTGCTTCAGGTTGGCGAGCACGCGATCGACCTCGCTGCGCCCGAGGCTGTTGCGCGGCAGGTCGAATTCCTCGTGGATCAGCTCGCGCGCTTGCCCGGTCAGGCGTTCGCGGCCTTCGATGTCCAGCGCCTTGTCGCGCAGCAAGGCCTCGTGCAACGTCAGCATCAGCAGGCGGCGTTTGAGCGTGCGCCGCACGGCGGCAAAGCTCGAGGCCGCGATCTTCTGGAAGATCGCCATCAGAAAGCCCAGCGTGCGGCCTTGACGGCCTTGGCGGCGCGCGAGGTCAAAACCATCCTCCAGGTACCCGCGCAGCTTCTCGTAAAACAACTTCTCGTCGGGGTGCATCACAAAGGACTCGGTGTGCACCCCGCGGCGCGCGAACAGGGGAGAACCGTCGGGCTGGCAGGCGTCGGCCTTGGTGCGGCGGAACATCACCGTATTGAGCCGGTGGCGCTGTTCCAGCATCTCCTCGGGGCTGCGAAACAGCGTCGGATTCAGCAGTTGCGCCAGCATCCAGAACGGGAAGTGATGGCCCTGGTGCGGCGTGGCCGAGAGCAGCAGCAGATCGCGCGCGTGGTCCTTCAGGGCCTCGGCCAGCTTGTAGTTCTCGGTCTTCCGAACCTTGCCGCCGGTGCGGCTGGCCGTCAGATGGTGGGCCTCGTCGAACACCACCAGATCCCAACGCGGCGCGGCCAGCAGGCGCCTGATGCGCGCCGGGCGTTTCAGCGTATCGATGCTCGCGATCAGCCGGTCATGTTTGGCAAAGGCATTGGTCTTGCGGTCGGTGATGTCGCCCTCGGAGCCGAACACCTCGAAGTCGAGGTGAAACACCCCGTTCAATTCGCGGTGCCAGTTATTCACCAGACCGGCGGGCACCACCATCAGCGCGCGGCTCAGTTCGCCCCGGCTGGCCAACTCGCGCAGAATCAGCGCCGTCTCTATGGTCTTGCCCAAACCCACCTCGTCGGCGATCAGGTAGCGCCGGGGCGACGCGCTGGCAATGCGGTGCGTCAGCACCACCTGGTGCGGCAGCAGGTCGATCTTGGCCGAAGTCAGCGCCGACGCGCTTTCCATGACCGGCAGCGCATGGGCCTCGTAGCAGAGCCAGGCCTTGTGCGCGCGCTGCGCACCGCCATCGACCGCGCGCAGGACGCGCGCGCTGCGCGAGAGCGCACGCTGCACCGAATCCGCCGGCACCCGGCGCTCGCCGACGCCGAAAAAAGCGCGCAGGTAACCGCCATGCGCCGGGTCGAGGACTACGCCCGGGCCAAACTCGGGGTGGGTGATGCGCTCGCCGGATGGGAGCGGGGCTTTGGCGTCCGTCACGGGGCTCCCTTGCCCAGGGCTTCCAACCGGATTAACCAGCCATGGAAATGCGGGCATTCCGCCCGGATCGTGGCAAGACCGATCTTCCCCAGCAGCGTGGGGCCATCGGAGGTTTCCTTGTAGTCGCACTCCATGCTCTTTAACCGGGCCTTCGGATGCGTCGTCGGGCCGTGGTTGATGCACTCCGGTGCACCGGCCGCGCGCAATTTGGCGGCCAAAGAGTTGTCTCCGAAATGCTCCGCCACCGTATCCGGCGCGCTGAACAGCCACGCCTCAAATTCGTGCAGCGCCAGAAACGGTATGAACCGTAGGTGGTGCGGCAGCGCAGCCGCAAAGCGTTCCTGCAGCACCGCGACCTTCTCTTGCGGATTGCCTGTCTCCAATGCGTCCGGAAACCCCGGAAAATCCTTTGGCAAGCCGTAAAAATCCAGCAAGGTGCTGACCCATGCATCGCTATCGTGCATCAAGGGCCGCAGGCTCTCGCAAATCTTTTTCCAGCTCGACACCCCACCGCGAAAGCCGCCGCCGTCGCGCCGACGTTTTGTCCAGAGCACGGTGGGCTGCACATGCACGCCGCGCTGTGCAAGATGGGGTTGGAGAACCTGTTTGACGAATATCTCCTCGGACTGCCCTTCCACCAGCATGAGCAGCCGCATCATGGGCGGCCTCCCAGGACATTTTTCTCCCACAGCTCGCCCAGGCTGAAATCATCCAGCCAATCCTTGAGCTTTTCTTCATCAAGCCGGTTGAACGTGGTCTTCAGGCCATCGTTTTCCGCGACGATCACGTCCTGCGGCGCGAAATGGTTGAGCAGCGTCACCGACTGCGTCGCCAGCAGGACCTGCACATGCTTGGACGCGGCTTCCAGCATCTCGGCCAAGATGCGAATGGCAAACGGATGCAGACCCAGTTCCGGTTCGTCCAGCAGAATCAGTGCAGGCGGCGACGGTTGCAGCAGCAGCGTGGCAAGACAGATGAAGCGCAAGCTGCCGTCGGACAAGGAATAGGCGTCAAAGTACGCATCGGAGCCTTTTTGTCGCCACTCCAGCTTGATTTTCCTCTCGTTGAGCCTGGACGGGGCCAGCACGAATTTCTCGAAGAACGGCGCGACCAGTCGGATATGCTCCTCGATATGGCGGAACTGCACCGGGTGCTTTTCCTGCAACCAGTACAGATAGGCTGCAAGATTGGCCGCGTCAGGGCGCAGGAAACGGTTGTCGTCGACATCCGCCATTTGCTTGGCGGGCGAATTGTCGGACATGTCCTGGAAGTGGTGGATAGACGATAGATCCTGGAGCTGGAAAAACACAGACTGCGAAAAATTGATCTCGGTGGACGAAGTTGCTTTCTTTGCGAGTCTGCTCTCCTCATGACCGACATACAAAACACCTCTGTCGGGTCCCAATTCACAGCGCTCAAATCTGAAAATCAGCGTATTCTGCGCCGCTTGGAGTCCGAATTCATAGGAAGTTTGCTCAAATGAGAAATCCAGCGACAACATCGGCGTCTTCTTGCGTCCGTGGTGCAGGAGCCGATCCGGATCGCTGGCGACATAAAGTTGAAGGTTTTGGGAGAGCACGCGTTCCAGCAATTTGAAAACGCCAATCAGGTTTGATTTTCCCGAGCCATTCGCGCCAATCACCACATTCAAATCGCCAATCTCCAGTGTGGCACTTTCTATGGATTTAAATCCTTTGATTTCGACCTTGTGCAAGGTTTTCATCGGGCATCCCTCAAGTAATCCGCCGATGGAACAAGCCGGCGGACTTGCTGCCATCTTGCAGAAAAATCTCCTGCGGGTATTCATTTGCCTCGCCCCACAGAATGCGGCCAAATGGCAGCAGGCGGTCGGTGTCCGGGGCTGCGCAGCGCCATTCGATGGAGTCGGTGGCGGGGTGGCGCTTGATGCGGTCCTGGCCGCAAGGCAGCCAGAAGATCAATGCCGTCTCACCCTGGTAGTGGGACTGGAACGAGAGGATTGCTTCCTTGATCTCCTCGCCCAGCCACGCCTCGGCATCGTCGGGCGTCAGCAGATCAAGGCTGCCATCCAGGCCCCCGACAACCAGCGTGTTGCCGTGCTTGCTTGGCAGACCCTCGGGCCACTGCTCAACCGCTTGCAGGAATTGGCGCAGGCTCCAGACCTCGCTGGCCGTGCACAGCTGATTGCGTGCTTGCGCGCTCCAAATCCAACTCGTGCCGTGCCGTTGCCACACCGGGTCCCGCAATGGCCTCATGACGCGTACTCCTCGAACAGCGAGCCCTGCGTCGGCTTGACGGCCTGGCCCGCCGACCACGCGGTATGGATGGATACGGCGCGCGCGGCCGCGTTGCGGCTGGCCGGATCCGGCTCGTTCCTGTGCAGCCATTCCAGCAAGGGCCTGAGCGCCACGTGGGGCCTGAAGTTTTCGTTCCTCAGCGTGTCCGAGGCATTGATTCCGCTGCCGTCAAAGCAGGCCCCGACAAGCACCAGCGCCTGATCCAGGTCAGAGGTCAAGCGGCGCTTGTGCCGGCCGGACCATTCGCGCGCGAAATCGAGCGGATTGACCCGCGTAAATACCTTGCCCTTTTCCGAACACCAGCCGCGCTCTTTGAATTCGTCAGGCGTCGTGATCGACCCCTTGAGGAATTTCTGCAACTGGTCGCGCTGTACCTCGGCCGCGTTGCCAAAGGTGCGCAGAAACTGGCGCGTGATCGGCTCGGCATGGGCCGGCGGTGCTTCCCTGCCCTGGTTCGCGTCCTCGTCGATGAGTTGGTTGATGCCGAGCAGCGCATCCTTGACGGAGATGCTGCGGCCCTCGTCCACGTAGACTTGACCATAGTGGCGCGAGAAATACTCCAATGCCTTGCCGCGCCGGATGACCTGGATATCTGCTGCGGGAAGCCCCTCCTTGGCATGGTTCTCCAGCATGGTCTGCAATTGCTGCACGTCGGCCATGACCTCGCGGCGCATCCGACCCCAACTCACCGGCCTGGGTTCCCCGGTGCGTTTGCGGCACACATGGATGATGTCGTACTCGATGGTCTTGGAGCCGAACTCGCCCTTGCCCTTGGTCTCGTCGGAACGAATCGGATAGGTTGCCTCCAGGTAGTAGCCCGCGTCGAATAGCGACTCCAGCACCGCCACCCACGGCGCGTCCTCGCTGTGGTGGAAGGTAAAGGCCAGAATGCCGCCGGGCTTCAGGATACGGTGCGTTTCACGCCAGCACGCGGTCAGCAGCCGTTGATAAAAGCCATCGGGGTCCTGCGGCTCCCGCGCGCGGTTGGCGACGGCTTCCAGCGCTTTGGGCGTGTATTCTGCGCTGAAACAGTTCGGGTATTTTTCCTTGAGTACGAGGCGCAGCCAGACGTAGAAGAAATCGGATAGTTCCGAGTAGTGCAGCAAGCCGCCAAAAGGGGGATCGGTAATGACCAGATCAAGGCTGGCGGTGGGAATATGCGGGAGGTCGGTGGACGATCCTTGGTACACGCCGACCTCACCGACCGGATCACCAGGAAAGACCTTCTCACTCTTGCCGGTGAACTGCTCGACCCAGTCCGGAGCGTGCCGTTTCAGTGTTTCAAGGCCCACTGCCTCCCACGGCTGCATGGCCCATTCCCGGCCTTGGACAATGCCTTCGATACAGGATGACCAGTTGCCACGTCCCAGCACCGAAAACACACAGTTTTCGATAACGTTGCTTTTCGGGTGGTAATTGTTGTTGCTCATGTGGGGTACGAGCTTGTCGTACCCGTGGTCCCAGAAACAGAAGGAGTTCTGGTTCCGAAGATACTGTTGGTAGGCACCAAGCACATACTCACGGACCTTCCAACTGTAGGAGCCGACGTTCACAATGGCCCTGAGCAGTTGCGCATGAACCAGCAACTGCCGCGGGTTGAACATTGTCCACCAATGCGTGAAGCCATGGCCTTCGCGGATGTCTCCGTTGGCAATTCCCGTCATGAAACCA
Source organism: Verminephrobacter aporrectodeae subsp. tuberculatae (assembly GCF_026127385.1). Taxonomy (NCBI): domain Bacteria; kingdom Pseudomonadati; phylum Pseudomonadota; class Betaproteobacteria; order Burkholderiales; family Comamonadaceae; genus Verminephrobacter; species Verminephrobacter aporrectodeae. Next base: position 346,777 of record NZ_QZCX01000001.1, on the reverse strand, counting down.
TAGGGCACAGCGGATCGGGGCCAAAATTCGGCGAGGTCCCCGTCCTTGCGCGCTTCCCACTCGATTGCTGCGCTGTCGAATTGTTTTGAAAGCCTGCCGTCATGGGCCGCAAAGAAGCGCCCGCCATAGGGTTTTCCAGTCGCATCGCGCTTGGGCGCGTAGCCCTGAATTGCGTAGGCTGCCATCGGTCCTGTCTTGGCTGTTGCCTTGACGGTTGTCAGAACGTCTTGGACCGTGCCGCAGGCGCCACAAGCGTAGTGGGACCTTTTGGGCACTGTCCCGGCGCCAAGTTTGAAGGTCACCTTGGTTTCCGGGCAACTCACTTCTTCTGGAAGCGTTCCGCGGACCTCCAGCAAACGCATCTTGGACGCGCGCTCGTTGTTCCAACGGGCAGATGACGCTGCATCGTCCTGCGCCGACCCACCAAATGCCTGGCCACTGGCGTCCTGCTTGGCACTGCCCTTGAGCCATTGCGGGTGCACCAGCAGGCTCAGTGCCACTTTTTTGTTCTTTCCCTTGCCCAGATGCACCAACTCCGCATAGCCGCAATGCGGGCAGACCACGCCCTTTCTGCGGTCCAGCACGGAGTAGGGGTGTTCGGTGGGCGCAATGTACAGCGGCACGTCGGGGGCCATGCGCGCCGCGTCTTCCTCGACGTGGAATTCGCCGTCACATGCGTTGCAGCGGTGTTCCCAATGCTTGACGGTCAGCGTCTTGACCGCCATGACCGGGCTGCTCATGATGGGCGTCCGGTGGCCGCAGCCCGTTACCTGGCAGGGGCCATGCTTGGCCCAAAACGTGTAGATGATCTCCGGGCCCTGGTAGCTGTACTCCGCCCGTTGCCCGCGCGGGATGCTGAGCGGGTCAAAGTCCGCAGGCATCACGCGCCGGGTGGGGACGTGCGTCCATTCGCCCGGCTCACCGTCCGGTCCGTCGCAGCAGTAGTACGGCATGATCTGCGGCCTGAGCTCGGCCTCGATGTCGGCGAGCAAGCGCCTGACTTCCTCCAGATTGACGTTGGCCAGTTCCTGCTTGACCACAAACCACGCAACCGGATTCAGGTCGTTGCCGACCATTTGCATCCCGAGACGCGAACCCTCGACCAGCGTGGTGCCGCCGCCCATAAAGATGTCGGCCACCTTGAGGTGTTGGAACGCGCCTTTTTTCTGGTGATTGGCGTAGTAGTTGTCCCAGACCAGCCGGGCCGCGTGCGACCCGTCTTCGGGGGCCTTTGTCGCCGCGGCGATCAGCATGGAGCGAAAGACGCTGGAGCGGCGCCGCGCCCACCACTTGGACATCTGATAAATCGGCTTGCCAGCGTTGCCTTCGATGACTGCAACCTGGTTCACGGGCAGGATGGGGAAATCCACCTCCAGACAGGTCTTGGGGCGGTTCGGGTCGTTGAAATCGACCGTTTCGAGCGCGACCGCCTTGCCTGCTCCGACGGCATTTGCTACGGCCTGCGCCAATGATTTTTTGCTTGCCATTAGCGTGTTCCTGTCACTGCATCCACTGCCACTCTTGGCTGGAGTCTGGCGCGAAGCTGTTCATAAATCGGGATGGGAACGTCTTCATCCTCCACTTCCAGTGTGACCGCAAGGCCGTAGGGGATGGCGTGATCGATTTGGGTTGTCGCATCTTTTTTGCAAGCAACTTGGAGCAATATGCTGTGGTCGTCCTGATAGGCTTCGATTTGTTTTTCGCTTTCAAGCACCTCATGCTGTACTGTGCCACGCAGCACTTGGTGGTGGTCTGCATTTTGGCGAGTCAGTTTAAGTGGCAGACTATCCCATTTGCCCGTGGGTGAAAATTCAAGCTTTGCCTCGCGCAAGTTCCGGTGGGATGGATTGATGGGAGTAAACCATGCCAATGTCACCACCATGCGACGCCAGACCCGGGTACTGGCAAGACCCGGGGGGAGTGGCAACTTGTATTCATGGATTTTATTCTCATGAATCTCCCCACAACCCAGCACCGTGCCGCGCTGTTCCGTACAGCCCAGAACCCGTTCAATATCGACGATGCCGTAGCCAAGATAGCGGCTTGCAAGCTCTTTGAACTTTCGTGAATTTTCCGGTGTTCTTAGCGCCGCGTCGAGTGCACGGCGAGCCCCATCATCGTGTTTGGCCCCGTGCACGAGCAGTGCTTTGATGAGCACAGAGATAAGTCCCTCAGGAATGTCTTCGCCCAACTCTGTGCGCAGTGTGTTCAGGACCTCATAAATGCGCGCAGCGCTGCGCGTAGCGAGTGCCGTGGCATTGCTGGAACCCCGTGTATACGCAGTTTTAGAAAAATCGCCGGGCTGATTACTGTCCCAGGCCACTTTCTGTCCTGGTTTACCAATTCCGCTATCCAGATTGTATGATGAGTGCTTATCCAATGCAGGCGTTCTATAGAGTTGGCGACCGCCTGGAAAAAATATTTCTGGTTTGATTGAGCGACGAAAACCGTGCCCCAAACGCGCAGTCGGGCTGAATAGTGATGCATGTGGGAGCAAATCAGTGCGTTGCCCTGGGGGGTAGTCACCAGAATTATCCGTGTGTATTGCGCCAACCGAGATGGAATTTATGGATTCCGCCGGAGACAGAATGCGCCGACCAGACAACCGGGACTGAATGCATTTCAATACATGTGCAACTTTCTCCTCATCTGCCAAAGCCATATAGTTCGGTTGATGGATGCCGATGTCGATCGCATCAGAATAATTTCCTGCGCTGACACAGAAAAGTACCCTGTATTTCCACGACAACCAGTCAAGCAATCTTGCCCAAGGGCTTGGGGTATGGATAAATGGACGATCCGGATCGCCAATGGACAAATTGATAACGCGGACACCGGGCGCTTGCGCGGGAACAGTTCCTTCCCCTTCAAACATGCGCCTGACCGCGCGTTCAATGCGATCCTCGAAGAAAATCTCATCTGGAAAATGTTCGACCGAATCTTTGGTATTCGGATCTGGTTGCATGATGGGGCGCATATAAACCAGACGTTGCAGCGGGTCAGATGAATTCTCCATTGGATCGCCATGAATAACCAGGGATGCCATTGCAGTTCCGTGCTTTCTCTGACCCGGCTGATATTCCGCAGCAAGGTTATCCGGGTCATCAAAAAGCAATCGGTCCTTCAGTTTCTTATGCTGCAAGTTGGGCGCACCATCGAGAATTGCTGCAACGGGCGGTAGTTCAACCTTTTCCAAAGGAAACCCAGCGAATTCACCCTCGCCGTCTTCTGTCCCCAAAGGAAATCCAGCCGCTCCACCCTCACCGTCCTCTGTCACGGCGAGACTCTGGCCGGTAGGGCGGAAATGCATGATGTCGGAAAACTTGAAAAGTTGAATCCTGGTATCCTGTGTGTTGGAATCCAGATCGCTTAAAAGTTGCCTGATGCGCTCCTCGGGTAGCGCCGCCTTTACTGCATGAAAAGCGATGTCGGGTATGTCGATAAATTCACCCAGCGTCCGGCCATCCACATTCGCCAGAAGTGTGCGTATGGCATTCTCTCTCTGCCGGCGTTTTTCTGGTGATTTACGATAAAACAATTCAATCTGAAAAGGAATTGATTGCCCTGGAGTGATTGACTCAAGAAGATCGTGCCAGCGATCCCGCATACCGGTTTCATCCAATGTCTCTTTTATTCCCCAGTGGCGAATTTGTATTATCTGATCAAATATATCCTGCCATTTTGTTCTTCCTCGTGGAAGTTTTTGTTTGCTTTTCCAATGCTTCCATAGAGACAACAACTTCCGCATTCCGGCTTCATTGCTGAGGGACAAAAAAAGGCTTCCTGATAATTTTTTGTTAATGTGGGTGGCGCTGATATTTTTTTGAGAAGAGTTCACACCGGTTTTTGGTTCTTCGTAAAAGTCATCGCTTGGCGAAATATCGTCGATACCCCATTCGCCAAACCATTCCAAGCCGATTTCCTCCACAGCCTGCCTGAAATCATCAATGCGGCCCGCAATCTCGATGACAAGAACCATTTCCGGCTCCAATCCGAGCACAGAATGATTTACACTGGCCTTGTAATATTCAAAGTTCTGCTGAAGCGAAGTCAACTGCTCGCCAAGACGAACCACCTGCCTGCCATGTTCTGGAAAATGGAGTTGACTCGACGAGAAAGACGGCTTCTTTTTTGGAGAAACGATTTTCGCTTGCGGGAACAGCAGCAACGGGAAATGATTTTTCATCAGCTATCAACCTTTTTGCGGGCCGCTGTTTTTTTCGCTGTTGATTTTGCAGCGGCGGGGATGCCATCAACCCTTCTGCGGACTGCTATTTTGGTATTTTCATGCGCCGGTTTCAAACGACTCTTCCATTGCTCAATTTTTCGTTGGGTCAACGGTTTGGTATTTTCCGTTTTCATTTCGAGCATGGCACGACGAACCACACCAAGGCAGAACTCCTCTGCCTCGGAAAAATTCGACCCCAAGAGTTGTTTTGCCAAATCCTGAGAGGGGATGCCCAAACTGACGCCACAACGTTTCTCAATGGATGCAATGTAGTGTGTCAGCTGTTCATGGGTTGGCATGGGCAGTTCAATGCGCAATTGAAAACGGCGCCAGACCGCCTTGTCCAGCAATTCAGGGTGGTTGCTCGCCGCAACCACCACCACGTAGTCGGGCATGTCGTCCAATTGCAGCAAGAAAGAGCTCACCACCCTTTTTATTTCCCCTGTCTCATGGATGTCGCCACGTTCCTTGCCCAGGGTCTCGAATTCATCAAAGAACAGTACACAGCGCTGCGTTCTGGCGTACTCCAGCACGCTTTTTAGTCGGCTGGATGTCTCGCCAAGATAACTGCCCACCAGTGTTTCGTACCGAATGACGATGAGGGGATACATCAGCTGAAAAGCCAGTGCTTCGGCGAGCGTTGTTTTCCCATTGCCGGGCGGGCCTGCGAGCAAAATCTTGCTTCGTGCACGCAGATTATGTGCATGGAGCAACTCTGAGCGATGCTGTTCCTCAATGAACTCTTGTACCTGCACCTTGATTTCTTCAGGGAGGACCAAGCTGTCCAGATCACGCTCTGGCACGATTTCGTAAAATAGCTCTTTATCCGTGCTGCCAGCGTTCATTTTTGCTGCCGGATATCGCGCAAATGGCATGGTGTTGGCTTGCAATGCCTTGGTCATCCGTTCCGCCAGCAATCGGTGGCCTTTTTGTTTTTCTTCCTGGATCAGCCCTTCAGCGATTTTTCTGAATGCCAGCTGATCCCCACGGGTCGCAGTTTTGAGCAGATCAACCAATAAATCAGCTTGTGCCATCAACGTATGCTCCGAAAATAATCCAAATACTTACTCATTGCTGATCTCGACAAATGGTGAAAGCACTTCGAGCAGCGAAAGGCCGCCATGTGTCAGCGTCGGGTAGCCGCCTTGGCTGCGCCATTTCCAGCGGCCAAGCGCCAACAGGTGTGTGCCGCGCGGGTTGTCCATCTGGAGTGACACGGGCGGCACGAAGGGCCCGGTATCGCCGGCCCCCGTCTTGCTGCGCCCGCTGGCGAAGGTCTTTTTGAGAAACTGAGCGACTTCGCCCTGCGCGTCGTGGAAGTGCCCCGTCGCGGCGTAGCCATGATCGGAGGTGATGACCAGCCTGCGCCCCGTCGCCAGGCGCTCGACAAAGGCCCAGAAGTCATCGCTGCCGAGTTGCTCGGCCACGTCGCGGATCAGCACGTCGAGACCTTGGCCCGCCCCGTCGCTGGCGTGAAGCTTGTTGTCGGGCCAGTGGTGCCAGAACACCCAGTTCGGCGAACCATCCACCAGATTTTCGCAATCCTTCCACGGTATATCGACAGATTCGGTGTGCGCCGGTTGCAGCCGGTGGGTCAGGCCGCCCCGGTTGCCTCCCAGCTGACTGCGGTCGCTCAAACCCAGTGCGCGCGCGAATTCATGGGTTGTCGCAGGCAGTTCGGACGCATTGGCTTCGACGCCGTGCAAAGTGAATCCGCGTTCCCTGGCGCCCTGCACCAGCCAGGGCAGTTCGCGCAATGACAGGCCGTCAAGGATCAGCACCGCTTTCGCGGTGTAGGGTTCGGCCCACCAGCGTGCGAGCCGGTCCGAGGTGCGTTCGACGCTGTCGCCAAGGGCCTGCCACAGATCCCACCCGACGGACGACAGGAAGTGATCGAGTGCACCTATCTCCCGGTCACGCTGGACGACCTCACTGGGCGCATTGCCGGCAGTCAATGGCTTGGACGCCATGCCGATGGCGGTGTCGATGAGGATGCGCCATGCATCCTTGGCAGAGCCTTTGGTCAGGTTGCGCAGTACCTCGGCGTCGAGTGCCATCAGCTGTCCTCCTTTTCAAGGCTTAGCGCGAAGGTCATGCCATCGGGCAGTTTCCTGAGCAAGTCCTTGAGTTGGGCACCGTTGGCCGCCAACACCTTGATCGAGACCTCGGCGAGCTGTGTGGCGGGGCCTATGCGCCAGTCTTCGAGCTTGCCGATCAGGTTCAGTGCTGAGGTGGATGGGTTGCTCAGCGGGATGCGCGGTTTGCCGCCAGCGCCCGTCGAGCCGTCATCAAAGATGCTGCCTCCGGCCCGGGGCGTAGCGTCGTCAGAGCGTGTGTCGGTGCCCGCAGGAGGCGCTGTGCGACCGTCGGCCGAGGCGCCAGCGTCTCCGCCAACGGGCGGGGGGGATGCAGGATGCGTTGTGCCGCCGGTGCTTGGCACTGCCGAGGGCTTCATCAGAAACACCTCGTTGAGCAGGCGTCCGGTATGGGGAAGCTTGGAGCGCAGCCGTCTCCAGGCTGCGTCCTCGTTCTCGTCTTCTCCGGGCCGGGTCTGCAAGTGCTCCATGTCGCGCACGCGGATGACGATCCTGCCCTGCGCGCACAGGCGCAGGATGCGCTCCTTCATCGCGGTCTCGCCAAGCCAGGGGATGCAGTCCTGGCCCGCCGGGCGAGGCTCTTGCAGTTCGCGCAGCAGCTTGCCGAGCGAAGCGTGTTCGGCGGCTGCCTGGAGCACCAGCTCTTGAAAGTCCTCGGGAACGAACAAGTCGTTGAGCAGCGTTTCTTCGATGTCCTCAGGGATTTGCGCGCCCTGCTTTTTCAGGCCTTCGACGCTGAATACGCACTGGCTCGGGTCGGAAAAGTCCCAGCGGCGCAGCACGGCGAATTGGTCAAAGCGCTTCTTCAGGACATCGCGCAGCGCAGCCTGGAACTCGGTGTGCAGTTTCTTGTACTCGGGGTTTTGGCCGCTCCATTCCTGCGCCTTCATTGCGGAGCGGGCCAGGATCAGCAGATCACGGTCCAGGAACATGTTCGGTGATTCCGATCGCGGCAGCAGGAAGCGGATGGTGTTGCGGCGCTTTTGCAGATGCTCTTTGAGCCAGCGGCCAAGGCGTTGGTTTGTGGTGTCGGGTCTTTCCGGCAGCACCAGGATGGGCAGACGCTCGTCCCAATGCTCTGGCTGCTCGGCCCGGTCCAGGGTGGACCACGGATCGGTTTGCCAGGATTTCGGCAGTGCGATCACACGAAAGGTCCGGACCACTTCGTCGGTACCGCCGATGACGTAGCGAATCTGCTGGGCCAGCTGGATTTGGTCGGAACCGTCGGCAAACAGCTTGTCGTTGCGCGCGCAGGCCTTCAGCTTGGCACGGGGGTTTTCCTCTTCGCAGAAGATTAGCCGGGGGCCATTTTGGTGGATGTTGAAGCTGTTTTCGACGATGGTCGCGAGTTCGACCTGGAACGCGTTGTCGTCAACCGCTGCGCTGCGGGTGATATCGACCTGGAGCGTCGCGGCCTCGGCTCCGGCGAGGTTTCCGACGGCAATGGAGCGCAACCACAGCGCACCCACGAGCTCCTGAAGATGGGGTGCGAGCTTGGCGTGGTCGGCCACGGCCTCAGTGACAGAGAGGCCGTTGTGCTGGGCCTTCTCCCGCAAGCTGCGGTGGTGCTCGTTGGCGACCGAATCGAGTAATGCGCCAATACCCGAAGCATCGTTATCCAGCCGGAAGTCCGCCGCCGTAAGCACCGGAGTCATCTCGCCACGGCTCTTGTAGAGGTTGGCCAGAATGCGGATCATGTCGCGCGTTTCCTGCGCGTCGGTCGCGACCAGCACCTGCTCTTCGAGCAGTCGCAGCAGGTGCGGGGCGTAGGGCCAGGATTCGGTGAATTCCTTGCGCTGGCGATCCTGCTCGGACGACGGCACATCCAGTAGACGAAAATACTCGGCAACATGCGTGGCGACAAGCGACTCGATGCGGGCCGGATCCATCTGCATCCGGTTGTCAAACAGGCGGTGCAACAGCATCCGCCGGCGGTCGAGCTGGATGCGCTCGGCGTTGCCGCCCGCCTTGAAGTCGATGGCGACCGGATTGACGCGGTGCACCTGCTGGTAGGCGTCGCTGCTGCCGTTGCGAACCGAAATCACCAGCACCAGCAGGTCCGGCCGCTCCTTGGCGATCTCCGAGAGGGTCTGGATGAAGTTGAACGCCCAGTTCCTCCAAGGGGACTGCGTGGTGTTTTTCAGGCCGTCGTACCACGTCTGGAATTCGTCCAGGAGCAGCATCGTCGGGCTGTGTTGCAGCAGTTCGAGGATCAGCTGGTCGGATGGAATATCGGTCTTGGCCGTCCCCATTCCCTCCCACTTGCCCTTGATGTAGGTGCCGTGAGGGTGGCGCTCGAACAGCAAGTCCCACAGGAACTTGTGGCGTTGGCGATGCAGGCTCTCGCCAATCACCAGCAGTCCGTCGCGCAGGGCGATCTTGCCGGCACCGGGGTCATCCAGTCGGGCCGACCACGCATCGAGCCAGGCCCTTGTCGATGCCGCATCGTTGACCGCGTGGTAGAGCGCGGCCATCAGATGTGATTTGCCCAGCCCGCGCTCGCCGATCACCACCACCGGGCGACCTTGCCCGGGACCAATGGCCTCGATGCCCTTGAGCAGGTCATGCGTCGGGTACGTGATCTTCAGGAACTGGTCCGCTGCAATTTGCGTTGCGCCGGTGTTCGATCCGTTGGACAGTTCGATGGCTGTCCCCTTGAGGCGCCGATCCTGAAATTCTTCTCGCAGAGTCAGTTCCAGCATTACGCGCGCTTCCCTTTGTCAGATAGGTTCTTGCCCGCCACGTCCTCGTCCTCGTCCTGTCCGGGGTCGAGCGCTTGCCTCGACTGCTGCTTGATCCAGCAATCGATGTCCACGCGCGAGAAGCGCCATGCCCCGCCCACCTTGAAGGCCGGGAGCTTCTTGGCGGCCGCGAGCCGGTAGATCGTTCGTTGCGTGACCCTCAGGTAGTCGGCGACCTGTCCGACGGTGAGGATTTCGCCCTCGCTGGTACTTGTGGGCATGGGGATGGCCAAATTTTGGCAAACGGCGACAGGATAATGCAAAATTTTCAATCCACGCGGAAACTCGTCCGATCCCGCCGGGCGAGCGCTTTGCGGACGGGTTGACTGACCGGGTGGCCGTGGTGCCTGGGCGAGCGCCGGTGTCCGGTCTGCCTTGGGTGATTGCAAGCAGCGCAACGTCAGCAGGAAACTTCACACGGACACGCACACAATGCTTGCTACACTGCTGGCGCGGGTTTTTACTGGATCGGGAGCTCGTCATGGCGGGCGTTGGCGGCGGCGTGGGCCCTGCTGGACGGGCTTGCCAACGGTGGCTGCGAATGCGCCTTGGTGCATCCGCGACCCGATGATGGAACATGTCAACCACCACCCCGAGGAGGAAAATTCCTCGGCTTGCAAGGAGATCGCAATGAAAGCGAACGTGAATTTGCTGGACTGCAGCCGGGAGCCCTCGGACGAGCAGTTGGAGGATTTGATGCGTGACGTGGCGGCAGAGGCTCGCGCCAAGGCCACCCTCGCAAACACCGCGCTGCGCAACACCCTCGCCGCGCAAACCGCCGAGGTGCGTGCGCGCTACCACCTCCCGGTGCCGCGTGCGGTCGCTTTGGCCGCCCGGTGACGAAGCCGCGTCCCACCCTCATCGTCGTCGCCGGACCGAATGGCTCCGGCAAGACCTCGCTGACCACCAAGGTCTTGCAGCACCAGTGGATCGAGGGCTGCATCTACATCAACCCCGACAACATTGCCCGCGATGTGTTCGGGGACTGGAATTCCGTTGAATCCGTCATGGCTGCGGCCAAGTATGCAGAGGCCGAGCGCGAGCGCTGCCTGCATGAGCGGGAAAGCATGGCCTTCGAGAGCGTGCTCTCGGCACCGGACAAGATCGACTTCATCCAACGGGCGAAGGATGCAGGCTACTTCGTCCGGATCTTCTTCGTCGGCACCGACCACCCGTCCATCAACGCAGCGCGTGTGTCCCTGCGCGTGATGGAGGGCGGGCACGACGTTCCCATCTCGAAGATCATCTCGCGCTACTCCAAGTCGATTGCCAACTGTGCGGCGGCGGCTGCGTTCGTCGATCGGGCGTACATCTACGACAACTCGGTCGATGGCGAAGAGCCCAGGCTGCTTTTCCGGACGGTGGAGGGCGAGATCGTGAAGGTCTACAACGCGATCCATGGCTGGGCACAGTTCATTGTGGAGACGCTGCCGCACGGGCAGGAGCCGTCCCATGCGCAGGAGTGCGACCATGGCGTCGATTGAGACCCCCTTGCCTCGGGGGCCTTCGGCGATCCTCAGGCCGATTCCCGAACCACCAGCCTGTGGGGCAGGATGCGGTGCCCGACGATCTGCCCCTCCATCTGTCCCAGCAGCATCACGACGGCCGCGGCGCCCAGATCCTGCATGGGTTGCCCGACCGTCGTGAGGGCCGGCTCGAATACCTCGGCGATGGGCACGTCGTCGAAGCCGACGACGGCAGTGTCTTCCGGGACCCGTCGGCCGGCCCGGCGCAAACCCTTGATCACCCCGATGGCCAATGTGTCCGAGACCGCGAATACGGCGGTCGGTGGCGTGACCAGCGATAGCAGCGCCGCTGCGGCCAGGCTGCCCGCGGCGTAGCTGTTCGTGCCGGTGGTTCGTATCCGTTCGGTTTCGACGGCAATGTCCGCCCGCCGCAGGGCCAATTCGTAGCCCTCGCGCCGCTGCCGGGCGTAGAGAAAGCGTTCGTCGCTGTTCACGAGCGCGATCCGGCGGTGGCCGCGGTTGAGCAGGTACTGCACGGCGTCGGTGGCGGCTTGGCGGTGGTCGATGCTGACGTGGGGGATGCTCATCTCATCCGGTTGGAACTCGGAGCAATGGACCCAGGGCCGGCCTTCTGCCGCCTTCGCCCACGCGGCGCGCTCGTGCACCGGGACCAGATTGATGACGCCGTCGGGCAGGCCGCTTTGCAGCACTTGCAGCGATGCCTCATCGTTCGCCGAGCCTTCCAAGTCCACGGGCAGCACCGTGTATCCCCTTTGTCGCGCGACCGACACGGCGCCGCGCACGATTTCGGCGTAGTAGGGGTTGGCAAAGTCCGGCACGAGCATGAGCAGCACCCCGCTGCGGCCCGTGCTCAGCCCGCGTCCGAACGGGTTGGCGCGGTAGTCCAGCGCTTGCACTGCGGCTTGCACGCGCAGCCGTGTCTCTGCGGAGACGGGCTTGCTGCCGGTGAGCACCCGCGAAACGGTGGCAATGGAAACCCCGGCCTGGTGGGCGACTGCGTTGATCGAGGGTTTGGTACTCATGGAGGCGGGCTGGCTTCGCGGTTGCGCCACTTTTTCTGCAAAGGAAAACGGTTTCCTCATTGTCGCCTGTTCCAGGGAAAGCACTAATGGATACAGGTGGGAAAACGTTTATCTTTTGTTACCTGATTCAAACAAAAAGCGACGCGCAGCCAGGGCGAAAAAAGGCCCCATCCGGCGCATCGACCCGGAGCCAGGATAAGGAGACAAACTTGAAAACGACCCCCATCTTTCCCTCTGCGGCCTGCATTCGAAGGGCCGTGCCCTGGGTCGCGCTCGTGCTGGCTTGCAGCGCCCGGGCCGGCGAGTCGGTGGAGGTCATGCACTGGTGGACCAGCGGCGGGGAGACGGCCGCCGTCGGCAAGTTCAAGGAAGCGCTCAGCGTGCGGGGCGTGGAATGGAAGGATTTGGCCGTCGGGGGCGCTGACAACCAGCGCACGCTGCTGAAGACGCGGGTCGGCAAAGGCAGTCCGCCCGACGCGGCGCAGATCAATTCGGACGTCCGGGCCTACGCCGCAAACCCCGGCAACTTGGCGAATCTGAACGACGTTGCGGCGAAGGGCGGGTGGGACGACGCACTGCCGGCGCCCGTGCAGCGCTACGCGAAGCTGGGCGGCAAGAACTACGTGGCCGTGCCGGTGAACGTCCACCGAAACAATGTGATGTGGATCAGCGCCGCCGGCCTGAAGAAGATCGGCGCGTCGGCTCCGCCCAAGACGTGGGACGAGTTCTTCGCGATGGCCGAGAAGGCGCGCGCTGCCGGAATGATTCCGCTGGCGATGGCCGAGGACTCCTGGGTGAACTTCATGTTCATGCAGGTGGCCTACGGCACGATGCACACGGACGCTTTCCGCAAGGCGTTCTACGACGCCGACGAGGCCGCCCTCAAGGGCCCCGGAATGGTCCAGGCGTTCGAGGTGATGCGCAAGGCGCGCGGCTACTCGGACCGCGGCGCAGCCACGCGCAGGTGGAACGAGGCCACGCAGATGGTGATTCAGGGAAAGGCCCTCGCGCAGGTGAACGGCGACTGGGTCAAGGGCGAGTTCACGCTGGCGGGCAAGAAGCCGAACGTCGATTACTTCTGCATTCCGGTGCCGGGAAGCGGGAGTGGCCACGTCTTCAGCAGCGATGCCTTCATGTTCTTCAGAAACGCCAAGTCGCCATCCGCGCAGGTCGCGCTGGCCGAGACGCTGATGGACAAGGACGCGCAGGTCGCATTCAGCCTCATCAAGGGCTCGGTGCCCGTGCGCATGGACGCCGACGTGTCGGGCTTCGACGCGTGCGCCCGCCAGTCGTACGCGGACTTTGTCGCGGGGAACAAGGACGGCACGCTCGCGGCGGCGCCGTCGATGCTGCAAACCCCTGCGCGCATCGCCGCTTGGCGCGACGTCGTGCTCGCCTTCTGGAACGACGACAGCATGACCGCGCAGCAGGCAGCGAACCGCATGCTGGCCGCCGCGCGCGCCAACTGAGACGCCGGGCAACCCACGCCGCGATCGGGGGCACAGGGCCATGGATTCGAGCGTTGCAGCAACGCGGCCGCCAGCGCGCCGCACGGGACCCGAGGCCGCGGCCAGCGCGCCGGCTTCGGGGGCCCATGCGCCGCCCGGGGGGGAGCGTTGGCTGCCGCAGTTGTTGATCTCCCCGGCCTTCCTCGTGAGCCTGCTTTTCTTCTACGGCTTGGCGCTGTGGGTCGTGCTCGTTTCGTTCGTCGATTCCGAGGGCTTCATCCAATACAAATGGGTCGGCCTGCGGCAGTATCAGCGCCTGTGGGCCGACGAAAACTGGTGGCTTGCGCTGTGGAACCTGCTGCGCTACCTGCCCATCGTCGTCGGCGCTTCATTGGTGCTGGGTTGCGTGCTCGCCATCTTGTTGGACCAGAAGGTGCGGTTCGAAGGCGGGTTCCGCACGCTGTACTTGTACCCGCTGGCGCTGAGCTGGATCGTGAGCGGAACGATCTGGCGCTGGCTCCTGTCGCCCGACCTGGGGGTGGAGGCGTGGTTGCACGGCCTCGGGTGGCAGGGCGCGGTCTTCGACTGGATCGTGCGGCCGGACCGGGCCATCTTCGCCATGTCGGCGGTCGCGGTATGGCACGCAACGGGCTTCGTGATGGCGATGTTCATCGCCGGGCTGCGTGCCGTGGACGACTCGGTTTTCAAGGCCGCGATGATCGACGGCGCGAGCCTGCCACGCATCTACTGGCGCATCGTCCTGCCCACGCTGCGCCCGACCGTTTTCAGTGCCGTGCTCATCTTGTTGCCGGCGGCGCTGAAGACCTTTGACCTGGTGGTGGTGCTGACCCAGGGCGGCCCCGGACAGGCGACCGTCCTGCCGGCCTTCTACATGTTCGATCGCTTCTTTCGCCGCGATCAGATGGGGTTGGCGGCGGCGTCGGGGTCGATCATCCTGATGATGAGCATCGCGATCGCGGTGCCGTACATCGTGCGCGAACTTCGCCGGCCGCGCCATGATTGATTTGCCAGGCCGCCCGCGCGCCGCATCGCGCCTGGCCATTTATGGGGCGCTGATTCTGGCCACGCTGTTCTTCGCATTGCCGGCGTGGTTCGCGCTCATCAACTCGCTCAAGCCGTTGCAGGAGATCCAGGCGGGCAACGTGCTGGGGCTGCCTGCGCGCTGGACGGTCGAGCCCTGGATCGCAGCCTGGTCCACCGCGTGTACCGGGGCCCCGGCGTGCGCGGGGCTGGCGCGCTACTTCGTCCATTCGCTGATGGTGGCGATTCCCGCCACGGTGATCTCCACCCTCTGGGGGTGCTTCAACGGCTACCTGCTCGCGAAGTGGCGCTTTCGCGGCAGCGACGCGGTGCTGTTCGTGCTGATGTTCGGCAGCTTCGTGCCGGGAGTCCTGTTCGTGTTTCCGCTGTCGATCATCTTCGCGCGCTTGCAGCTGGCGCATTCCCTGGTCGGATTGGTGGTGGTGCACACGCTCTACAGCCTGCCCATCGCACTTTTCTTCCGCAACTACTTCGTCGGATTTCCGGGTGACCTGATCAAGGCGGCGCGCATCGATGGCGCGGGGCTGTGGGTGATCTTCCGGCGCATCGTGCTGCCCACGGCGAAACCGATCCTCGTGGTCGTGGCCATCATGCAGTTCACGTCGATCTGGAACGACTTCCAGTTCGCGCTGGTGTTGGCACCGTCGGACCAGCAACTCGTGACCGTGGGCCTGAACAACCTCACCAACGTGCAGGAGGACGTGGCGCACCACAACACCTACATGGCTGCGGCGCTCATCGCCGGCCTGCCCCCGCTGCTGATCTACATCGCGGCGGGCAAATACTTCGTGCGCGGTCTGGTGAGCGGCGCCGTCAAGGGGTAGATGCATGGCCAGCCTGCGCATTCGCAACGTCTGCAAGCACTATGGCCGCGTGCCGGTGCTCAACGGCATCGACATCGACGTCGCCGACGGCGAGTTCCTGATCCTCGTCGGTCCCTCGGGCTGCGGCAAATCCACGCTGCTGAACATGATCGCCGGGCTGGAGAGCACCGTGGAGGGGCAGATCATCATCGGCGACCGCGTCGTCAACGGCGTGAGCCCCAAGGATCGCGACATCGCGATGGTGTTCCAGTCCTACGCGCTGTACCCCAGCATGACGGTGCGCGAGAACATCGAATTCGCCATGGAGATGCGCAAGGTCCCGCGCGCCGAGCGCGCGTGCGTGGTGGCGCGCGTGGCCAAGGTGTTGCAGATCGAGGCGCTTCTGGAGCGGCGGCCGGCGCAGCTGTCGGGCGGGCAGCGGCAGCGCGTGGCGATGGGGCGTGCCCTGGCGCGCAACCCGCGCGTGTTCCTGTTCGACGAGCCCCTGTCCAACCTCGACGCCAAGCTGCGCGTGGAGATGCGCGCCGAGATCAAGTCGCTGCACCAGCGGCTGCGCGCGACCATCGTCTACGTCACGCACGATCAGGTCGAGGCCATGACCCTGGGTGACCGCATCGCGGTGATGCGCGACGGCCAGGTCCAGCAGTTGGGAACGCCCGAGGAAATCTATGAGCGGCCGGCCAACCTCTACGTCGCCGGCTTCATTGGCGCGCCGACGATGAATCTCTTGCCCGCCACGCTCGACACCGCGGATGGACGCTGGGAGGTGTCCCTGCAAACCGCTGCGGGCAGCGTCCGGCTGACCCTGGGGCCCGCGACGCAAGCCGAATGGCACGGGCGCCCGGCGATCCTCGGCCTGCGGCCCGAGCACTTCACCGAGGTCGATGCCGGCACGCCCGGAGCGCTGCCCGTCCGCTTGAACCTGCTCGAGCCCACCGGGGCCGACACCTTTGCCTTCGCCGAAATCAACGGCCTGCGCGCTGGCTTGCGCCTGGCGCCGCGCCATGGCCGCCGCGTCGGTGACACGGTCTGGTTGCGCCCGGACGGCGTATCGGCTTGCCTCTTCGACCCTGCGAGCGAACGGCGCATCACGCCGTAGCCGTAGCACGCAGGACCCTTCCACCCGTTCGACCGCTCCCCTTCCTCCCGGCTCCTCCCATGACTACAACTCCTCTGCCCCTCTCCATCCAGATCTACAGCCTGCGCAACGCGGGCCATTTCGAGCACCAACTCGATATCGTTGCCGCGGCCGGTTTCCGGCAGGTGGAGCTCACGGGAGCCCATCTCGACGACGCCAGCGGCACCCGCGCGAAGCTCGGCGCGCGAGGACTCAGCGCGTCGTCCAGCCACGTGGACATGACGGCGCTGCGCGAGCGCTTCGACGCGGTGGCCGCCGCGTGCAAGACGATCGGCTTCAACCATTTGTTCATGCCCGCGGTACCGCCGGCCGAGCGCGACGGGGATGCACCGTATTGGCAGGCACTGGGGCGCGAGCTCGGCGGGTACGCGCAGCGCTTTGCCGCGCATGGCATCGCGTTCGGCTACCACAACCACCATTGGGAGCTCAAGCCCAAGGGGGGTGGCAGCACGGCGCTGGAACTGCTCTTCGCCGCGGCCGGCGATGCGCCGTTGGGCTGGCAGGTGGACGTCGCGTGGCTCGTGCGCGGGGGCGCCGACCCGTTGGTTTGGCTGCGCCGTTACGCAGAGCGCGTCGTCTCGGCGCACGCCAAGGACCTGGCGCCTGCCGGCGAGAAGCTCGACGAGGACGGCTGGACCGACATCGGCAGCGGCACCATGGATTGGCGGATTCTCTCTGCGGCGTGCCGTGCCGCCGGGGTGCATTGCCTCGTGGCCGAGCACGACAACCCGCGCGACCCGGCCCGGTTCGCGCGCAACGCCTACGCCTACCTCGACAACCTCAAGGCCTGACGACATGCAACCCGTGAACATCGGCATCATCGGATGCGGCAATATCAGCGATACCTACTTCAACGGCGCAAAGGGATCGGACCTCGTCCGGGTCAAGGCCTGCGCCGACCTGCGCACCGAGGCCGCGCAGGCCAAGGCGCTCCAGCATGGCGTCTGCGCCATGTCGGTCCAGGCCCTGCTCGACGACCCCGACATAGAGATCGTCGTGAACCTCACCGTGCCGCAGGCGCACGCGCCGGTCAGCGAGCAGATTCTTGCGGCCGGCAAGCACGTCTACCTCGAAAAACCGCTGGCCAGCGACTTCGGTGCGGCGCAGCGCCTGCTCGCCCATGCCGCCACGCGCGGATTGCGCGTCGGCTGCGCTCCGGACACCTTCCTCGGTGCAGGGCACCAGGCCTGCCGCGCCGCGATCGACGCCGGACGCATCGGCAGGCCGATTGGCGGCTCCGTCGCGATGCTCTCGCGCGGCATGGAGTCCTGGCACCCGAACCCGGAGTTCTTCTTCAAGCCCGGTGGGGGACCCATGCATGACGTGGGCGTGTATTACGTGACGCAGCTTGTGAACCTGCTCGGTCCGGTCGCGCGCGTCAGCGGCTGCGCGAGCGTCGGTCTGCCGCAGCGCACGGTCGGCAGCGAGCCGCTGCGCGGCCAGGTGATCGACGTGGAGGTGCCGACCACGGTGAACGGCGTGCTGGAGTTCGTCAACGGTGCGAACGTGGCGATGAGCGTTTCCTGGGACGTCTGGGCGCACCAGCGCGCTCCCATTGAAATCTACGGCACCGAAGGCAGCCTGCTGGGCGTCGATCCGAACTGGTTCGGCGGCACGCCCCGCCTGAGCGAGCGCGGGGGACCCTGGCAGCCGATGGACATCAGCGCCCATCCTTTTGGCGTGGAGAACTACACGCCGAACGCCGGTGCGCGGGTCGCGAACTACCGCGGCGTCGGACTGACCGAGATGGTATTGGCGATGCACCGGGGCCGACCGCATCGCGCCTGTGGCGCGCTGGCGTTGCACGTGCTGGAGGTCCTCGATGCCTTCGGGCGCTCGTCGGGCAATGGACGCCATCTGGGCATCGAATGCAAGATCGACCGGCCCGAGCCGGTCCCCACCGGGGCCGACGAGAACGTGTTTCTCTGACCCGGGCCAGCGAAGCTGCCGGGTAACCGGTTGGCTAAGGAGTAATTTTCACCCTGACGTTTTGCACTATTTTTGATTCCTCGACGCCGCTTTGCGGATCCTTGTACCTGACGGTGAACCGGTACATATTCTCTGGAATATCGGACGCTGAAGTCAAAAACCTGCATTGGATCCTGCTTGCGGTACGCGAGAGAATATTCATTTGATATGAATTTCCGAATTTGATGGAGGTTATTTGATCGAGGTTTTGCCCCATAATGGAAAAACGGAAACCGGCGGCCTGGACATCCGCTTTGGAAACCATGGTGGGAGTGCAACTGCTGATGCTGAACGTTTTGGTCTGAGAATTTGGCTCGAGCGTGATCTGAAGCGTGTTGGTCACAGTCATCGGTTTTCCCTTGTAGGTAGCCGAAAGTGTGAGAGTCGCTTCTTCCTTGGCCGTCACTTCGAGCGAAGAAGGCACGCTACAGTTAATGCTGCCCTCGGTTTCGGAATCACCATTGACAGTGCCGTGGCTAACCTCCGCAGTGCCTCCACCTGCTGCATCGATCTGTATATCTCCAATACGCACGTCGTCCCAACTGGCGGTAGCAACGTCTTTGGAAACTTCCAATTTGAAAGAATCACCCGGCGAGAGATCATCCGGTGCAACGGAAAGCAGTTCCAATTTCAGCGTGGGAATTTTTTCCTCGATGTTTATGATGATCGGTACGAGAAAACTATCATGATAAGCTAGATCGTTCAGTATTACTCGATATTTCCCGAAAACTGATACGTCGCTTCCCCGGATCACCACTGAGCAATTTGTAGGGGTATCACCGATGACAGTTGCGTCTACTGGCGAAGGACCCACCAAGGTGCAGCTTGTGGATACCTTGTCAAGACCGGTTCCTGCCACCGATAGTTGGGCGCTGGATTGCGCGTCCAATTCAATGGAGGTTGGGGTAATGGAATCTACGGAAAACGGCGATTTGTCGTCTTCTATTTCAACATCGATGGAAAAGTTATTCAGCGTTTGGAATACATGTCCATCGGACAATATTTTAAAGCTGACGATGGCTGATTGGGTGGGACCAGGTAAATTGTGGAAACTTTGTGGCACGAAAAAACTGAAAACCCAACTGGTCGATTCAAAACTCTTTTGATAATTGGTGACGGTATGCTCGTCACCATTTACCACAAGCTTCAGATCAAATATTCCTGCTCTGGTATGAAACACCCCGGGAATAGGGCGTACATAAACCATTCCTTCGCCCCCGATTTTCAAAGTAGCGGGCAGGACGAACATGATGTCTATGTTTGGCATGTGGTTTCTCAGGGTTTGGGCCTGAGCGTGACCTCAAGCGGGTTGGTAACGATCACCGATCTTCCCTTGGGAAGCCCGGGCACGGGGATTATTAATGGAACTGTTTGACTAAGGGGGAGTGATTTCCACATTGACGTTTTGCAATATTTCTGTTTTTTCAGTGCCGCTTTGCGGATCATCATACTTGACGGTAAACTGATACACACCTTCCTTGATATCATTTGGAGGAGTCAAAAATCTGCATTGAATACGGAATGCCGTTTGCGAAGAAATATCCATTCGATATGCATTTCCGAGATTGAAGGAGGTTATTTGATCGAGGTGGATTCCAGTAAGAGAAAAAAGACAACCGGGGGACTTTGCAAACTGTTTGGAAGCCCTGAAGGGAAGACAACTGCTGACGTTGAATTTTGGGGTCCGAGGATCTGGATGGAGCGTCAGCGCAAGCGTGTTGGTAACGTTTGCCGATTCCATTTTATAGGTAGCCAAAAGTTTGAGGGTTGCTTTCTCATTGGCCAGAACTTTTACGGCAGAAGACAGGATACAGTCAACACTGCATTCGGTGTTGGAAACGGGATTGATATGGCCGTGGCGAGCGTTCGAGGTGTATCCGCTTGCTTCATCAACCTGTACACCACTAATACGCACATCATCCCAACCGCTGGTCGCAACGTCTTTGGAAATGTTCAATTTGAAAGAGTCACCCGGCGCCAGAACATCCGGTGCAATGGAAAGCAACTTCAAATTCGGCGTGGGACTTTTTCCCTCAACGCGTATGTCAATCGGTACGATGAAAGTGTCCTGAGTAGTTTCCTCGTACAAGAGTATTCGATACTTCCCGAGAACTGGTACGTCGCTTCCCTTGATGACCACTGTGCAACTCGTAGCACTGATGCCGGTGACGGCTGCATATACCGGCGAAGGACCCGCCAAGTTGCAGCTTGCGTATGCCTTGTCAAGAGATTTTCCTTTCACCAATACCTGGGCAGTGGATTGAGCGTCCAATTGGATGGTGGTTGGAGTAATGGAGGCTACGGAAAACGGCGGTTTGTTGATGTCTGTGTCAACACATATGATACAGTCATCCAGCGTTTGAAATACTTGCCCATCGGCCAATATTTTAAAGCTGACGATAGCCATCGTGGAGGGGCCGATCACACTGTGGAAACTTTGCGGCACGAGAAAACTGAAAGTCCAATCGGAAAATTCAAAACCCCTTTGATAATCGATGACGGCGTGCGACTCACCACCTGGCAAAGTCAGCGTCAGATCATCTATTTTTGCCTTGGTCTGATCCACTTCGGAAATGGGCTGTACACGGATGACTCCTTCAGCCCCGACTTTCAAAAGCGGAGGCATGACAAAATTGATATCGATGGATGGCATAGAATTCCAAGGTTTTGGCTTGAGCGTGGCTGGATGCGGGTTGGTAACAATACCCGATTCTCCTTTGGAAAACCGGGCATGTGGACTGATTATGTCAGTTCTTCAAAATTGTATCAGAATTCCAAGAGCCGGTCATTGCGCGATCTGCGCGGTGGCGCCGCAAGATTTATTTTGACGCAGGGGAATTTCAAAAACCGGTGATCCTATCCTGGTGGAGAGAAGCGGGACTCGATCCCCCGGCAAGTCACCCGCTCTCCCGCTTTGATCGAAACTGATTGACTAAACGCTAATTTGCACAACGATGTTTTTCAGTACTTCTGTTTTTTCAGTTCCGCTTTGCGGATCATTATATTTGATGGTAAAATTATACAGACCTGGCTTGATATCATTCGGAGGAGTCAAAAATCTGCATTGGATTCGGAATGCTCTTCGTGCAAAAATATCCATTTGATATGCATTTCCGAGATTGACCGAGGTTATTTGATCGAGATTGGTTCCATTAAGAACAAAAAGAAAATTGGAGGACTTTATAAACTGTTTGCTAGCCGCGTGGGGTCGACAAGTGCTGACAGTGTATTTTGTGGTCCGAGGATCTGGACGGAGCGTCAGCGGAAGCGTGTTGGTAACATTTACCCAATTTCTTTTATAGAAAGCAAAAAGTTTGAGGGTTGCTTTTTCATTGAGCACGACTTTTACGGCAGTAGGCAGGATACAGTCAACGCTACATTCGGTGTTGGAAACGGGATTGATGTTGCCGTACTGAACGTTCGAGGTGCGCCCGCTTGCTTCATCAATCTGTACAACTCTGATATGTACATCATTCCAACCGCTGGTCCCAACGTCTTTGGAAATTCTCAATTTGAAAGAGTCACCCGGCGCCAGAACATCCGGTGTAATGGAAAGCAACTTCAATTTTGGCTCGGGACTTTTTTCCTCAATGTTTATGTCAATCGGTACGATGAAAGTGTCCTGAGTAGTTGCCTCGTACAAGATTATTCGATACTTCCCGGGAACTGATGCGTCGCTTCCTTTGATCTCCACTGTGCAATTCGTAGCACTAGCGGCTGTGATGGTTGCACCGGCCGGCAAAGGACCCGCCAGCTCGCAGCGTGGGTGTGCCTTGTCAAGAGAGGTTCCTGTCACCAACACCTGGGCAGTGGATTGAGCGTCCAATTGGATGGTGGTTGGAGTAATGGAAGTTACGTAAAAAGGCGGTCTGTTGACAGTAGTTTCAACAATTATAATATCGTTATCCGGCGTTTGAAATACTTGTCCCCCGGCCGATATTTTAAAGTTGACGATGGCCAATGAGGAGTGGCCGTGAAACATGAAACTTTCCGGCACAATAAAACTGAAAGCCCAATCGGAAAATTCAAAACCCCTTTGATAAGTCCAGACGGCCTCCGGCGCGTGATCTGGCGCAGTCAGCGTCAGATCATGTATTGTTGCCTTGGTCTGATCAACTCCAGGAATGGGCTGCACACTAATGACTGCTTCAGTCCCGACTTTCAAAATCGCGGGCAGGATAAAATTGATATTGATGGATGGCATAAAATTCCAGGGTTTGGGCTTGAGCGTGGCTGCAAGCGGGCGGGTAACAATACCCGGTTTTCCTTGGGGGAAAATCGAGCGCGGAGACTGATTGTATCAGTCACAATACGATTGTGTCAATATTTTTTGAATTGTATCAAACTTTCAAGAGCCGGTCATCCAGCGGTCTGCGCGTTCGCGCCGTAGGGCTTGAATTTTTCGAGCACGCGGTTCATTTCTGCGGTGTCCAAGATCGTTGGCGTTCCGGTGGCGCGGCCAGCAGGTACTGGTGCGCGCACCTCGGCCTCGACGGCGAGCGCGAAGGCGTGGGCGCAGGTTGGCGCCGATGGCGATCAGGCTGGAATTCGAACCCGCGGCCACTGCGCCTGATCTCGAGTCAAGTGCATGTGACCACACCCTGCCACTCTCCTGCATGCATCGCATCAAGTGTTTCCCCGGAAGTGAAACTGTTGGCTAAGGGGTAATTTTCACCCTGACGTTTTGCACTATTTTTGATTCTTCGACGCCGCTTTGCGGATCCTTGTACCTGACGGTAAACCGGTACACATTCTCAGGAATATCGGACGCTGAAGTCAAAAACCTGCATTGGATTCTGCTTGCGGTACGCGAGAGAATATTCATTTGATATGAATTTCCGAATTTGATGGAGGTTATTTGATCGAGGTTTTGCCCCATAAGGGAAAAACGGAAACCGGCGGCCTGGGCATCCGCTTTGGAAACCGTGGTGGGAGTGCAACTGCTGATGCTGAATGTTTTGGTCTGAGAACCTGGCACGAGCGTCATCTGAAGCGTGTTGGTCACATTCATCGGTTTTCCCTTGTAGGTAGCCGAAAGTGTGAGAGTCGCTTCTTCCTTGGCCGTCACTTCGAGCGAAGAAGGCACGCTACAGTTAATGCTGCCTTCGGTTTCGGAATCACCATTGACAGTGCCGTGGCTAACCTCCGCAGTGCCTCCGCCTGCTGCATCGATCTGTATATCTCCAATACGCACGTCGTCCCAACTGGCGGTAGCAACGTCTTTGGAAACTTCCAATTTGAAAGAGTCACCCGGCGAGAGATCATCCGGTGCAACGGAAAGCAGTTCCAATTTCAGCGTGGGAATTTTTTCCTCGATGTTTATGAAAGTCTGTATGAGGAAATTGTCACGAGTAACTACCTCGTACAACATGACTCGGTACTTCCCGAAAACCGATACGTCACTTCCTTTTATCACGACTGAGCAGGTTGTATTTCCCTCGCCGGTAACGGTTGCATTGACTGGCGAAGGACCCACCAAGGTGCATTTTGAGGATACCCTGCTAAGATTGTCTCCTGTCACCGATAGTTGAGCAGTGGATTGATCGTCCAATTCGACGGAGGTTGGAGTAATGGAATCTACGGAAAACGGCGATTTGTCGTCTACTATTTCAACATCTACAAGAAAGTCATCCGACGTATGAAATACCTCTCCATGCTGGGATAATAGTTTGAAGCTGATGGCAGCCGATACGGAGGGGCCGGGCAAACTGTGGAAACTTTGCGGCACGAAAAAACTGAAAGTCCAATTGCCTAATTCAAAACTCTCTTCGAAATTGGTAACGTCATGCGGATCACCATTTACCAAAAGCTTCAGCTCATATATTTTTGTTCTGGTCGGGTCCACTCCGAGAAGAGGATGTACGAAAACTATTCCTTCAGTCCCGATTTTCAAAGGAAGAGGCAGGACATCCTCTACATCTACGATTGGCATAAAGTTCCAGAGTTTTTGCTTGAGCGTTACCTCAAGCGTGTTGATGACATTCTTTGGAAAGACCGGATACGGGGATTGCGTGGGACTTTCAAAGACCGATGATCCTGGCGGAGAGGGTGGAACTCGAACCCACGGCAAGTCACCCGCTCTCCCGGTTTGATTGAAATGGATTGGCTAAGGAAGGATAACCGTCACCTGGATATTTTGCACCACTTTTGTTTGCTCGATGCCGGTATTCGGATCTTTATACCTGACGGTAAACTGGTACGGACCCGGCTGAATAGTACGCGGAGGAACAAAAAATTTGCATTGCATACTGAATGGTGTCCGCGTAAAAATACCCAGTTGATAGGAAGTCCCGAAATGGATGGCGATTATTTGATCGAGGTCGGTTCCCGTAAGATAAAAACGGAAATTGGTGCCCGTGATGGTCGTTTTGGCAACCGTGAATGGAAGACAGCCGCTGATTCTGAATGTTGAGGCCGGAGGAATTGGCCGGAGTGTCAGCGGAAGCGTGTTGGTAACATTTATCGGTTTTCCTTTATTAGTAGCCGAAAGTTTGAGGGTTGCTGCTTCCCTGACCTGAATTTTCGGGAGAGAAGACAGGGTACAGCGAACGCGGCATTCGGTGTTGGAAATGCGTATGATACCTTTGTGGGAAACGTCCATGGTGTACCCGCTTGCTGCATTAATCTTTATATCTCCAATACGTACGTCATTCCAACCGCAGGTAGCATCGTCTTTGGAAATTTCCAATGCGAAATTGTTACCCTGCCACAGAATATCCGGATCCATGGAAAGCAAGGTCAAATTCGGCAGGGGAATTTTCTTCTCGATATGTATGAAAGTCGGTGCAATGAAAGTGTCAGGAGTATCTTCCTCATCCACGCACAAGAGTATTCGATATGCCCCGAAAACTGATACATCGCTTCCTTTGATATCCACTGTGCAATTTGTAGCACTAGCGCCTGTGATGGTTGCATATACGGGCGAAGGACCCACCAGATTGCAGTTTGAGAATGTCTTGTCAAAACCGGTTCCCGTCAGCAACAGTTGGGCAGTGGATTGAGCGTCCAATTCGACGGAAGTTGGAGTAATGGAAGTTACGGAAAATGGCGATTTGTTGGTATCTATTCCAACCCATATAATGAAGTCATCCTGCGTTTGAAATATCTTCCCCTTGTCCGATATTTTAAATTTGATGGTGGCCAATGCGGCGGGCCCGGGCTCATTGAGGAAACTTTGCGGCACGAAAAAACTGAAAGTCCAATCAGCTGATGCAAAATCCCTTTGATACTGGACGACGGTATGCGACGCACCACCTGGAATATCCAGCGTCATATCATATATTATTGCCGTGGTCTGATCCACTCCGGGAATGGGTTGCACACTAATGAATCCTTCAGCCCCGACCTTCAACACCGCAGGCAGGACAAAATTGATATCTATGAATGATGACATGATAAGTTCCAGAGTTTTTGCTTGAGCGTCATCTCAAGCGTGTTGATGACATTCTTTGGGAAGATCGGACACGGAGATTTGTGTGGGACCTTCAAAGATCGGTGATCCTGGTGGAGAGGGCGGGCTCGAACCCACGGCAAGTCACCCGCTCTCCCGGTTTGATTGAAATTGATTGGCTAAGAGAGGGTAACCGTCACACGGATCTTTTGCACTACTACTGTTTGTTCGGTGCCGCTATTCGGATTCTTATATCTGACGGTAAACTGATACGTACCCGGCTGAATAGTACCCGGGGGAGTCAAAAATTTGCATTCCATTCTGTTTGATGTACGCGTAAAAATACTCAATTGATAGGAATCCCCGAACTGGATGGAGACTATTTGCTCGAAGTTGTCTCCCACAAAATGAAAACGGAAATTGGTGCTCGTTATAAACGCTTTGATAACCGTGAAGGGAGCGCAACTATTGATTCTGAATATTGAAGCCGGAGGACTTGGCCGGAGCGTCAGCGGAAGCATGTTGGTAACATTTATCGGTTTTCCTTTATTGGTAGCCGAAAGTTTGAGGGTTGCTGTTTCCTTGAGCCGAACTTTCGGGAGAGAAGACAGGGTGCAGTCAACGCGGCATTCGGTGTTGGAAACGTGTATGATACCTCTGTGGGAAACGTCCATGGTGTACCCGCTTGCTGCATTAATCTGTATATCTCCAATACGTACGTCATCCCAAGCACAGGTAGCATCGTCTTTGGAAATTTCCAATGAGAAATTGTTACCTTGCCACAGAATACTCGGATTCATGGAAAGCAAGGTCAAAATCGGTGGAAGAATTTTTTCTTCGATATGTATGAAAATCGGTGCGATGAAAGTGTCATGAGTGGCTTCTGCGAACAAGAGTATTCGATACGTCCCGAAAACTGATACATCGCTTCCTTCGATCGTCACTGAGCAATTTGTAGCACTAGCGCCGGTGATGGTTGCGCCTACTGACGAAGGACCCACCAAGTTGCAGTTTGAGTACGCCTTGTCAAAACCGGTTCCCGTCAGCAACAGTTTGGCAGTGGATTGAGCGTCCAATTTGACGGAGGTTGGAGTAATGGAAGCTACGGAAAACAGCGATTTGTCGGTATCGATTTCAACATATATAGTGCAGTCATCCCGAGTTTGAAATATATTCCCTCCGTCCGATACTTTAAATTTGATGGTAGTCAATGCTGCGGGTCCGGCCTCACTGAGAAAACTTTGCGGCACGAAAAAACTGAAAGTCCAATCGGCTGATGCAAAATCCCTTTGATACTGGACGACGGCATGCGACGCACCATCTGACACATCCAGCGTCATGTCATGTATTATTGCCGTGGCCTGATCCACTCCGGGAATGGGTTGCACACAAATGAATCCTTCAGCCCCGATATTCAACATCGTAGGCAGGACAAACTTGATATCTATGAATGATGGCATGATAAGTTCCAGAGTTTTTGCTTGAGCGTCATCTCAAGCGTGTTGATGACATTCTTTGGGAAGATCGGACACAGAGATTTGTGTGGGACCTTTAAAGACCGGTGATCCTGGTGGAGAGGGCGGGACTCGAACCCACGGCAAGTCACCCGCTCTCCCGCCTGGATTGAAACTGATTGCCTAAGAGGTAATTTCCACGGTGATGTTTTGCACTGTTTGTGATTGTTCGGTGCCGCTTTGCGGATCAATATACTTGACGGTAAACTGATACCTACCCGCCTGAATATCAGTCGGAGGAGGCAAAAATCTGCACTGGAATCCGTATGCTGTCTGCGATATAATACCCATTTGATATGAATTTGCGAACTTGATGGAGGTTATTTGATAGAGGTTGGTTCCCAAAAAACGAAAACGGAAACTGCCGGTCTTTACACGATCTTTGGGAACCGTGAAGGGCGCACAACACGTGATTTTGAATATGCGGGCATGAGGATCTGGCTGAATCGTCAGCGGAAACGTGTTTGTAACATTTATCGGTTTTCCTTCATAGGTAGCCGAAAGTTTGAGGGTTGCTTTTTCCTTGACCCGAACTCTTGGAACAGGATCCAGGGTACAGCCAAGGCTGCCTTCGGTGTTGGAGATACGTTTGATGCTGCCGTGGGGAGCGGCGCCCATGGTGCACCCGCTTGCCGTATTGATCCGTATATCTCCAATACGCACATCATCCCAACTGCTGGTAGCCTCGTCTTTGGAAATTTTCAATGTGAAAATGTCACCCGGCGACAGAGTATCCGGTGCACTGGAAAGCAAGGTCAAATTCGGCAGGGGAGCTTTTCCCTCGATATTTATGAAAATCGGTGCGATGAAAGTGTCCTGAGTAGTTGCATCGGACAAGAGTATTCGATACTTCCCGAGAACTGATACATCACTTCCTTGGATCACTACTGTGCAATTTGTAGCACTAGCGCCTGTGACAGTTGCACTTATGGGCGAAGGACCCGCCAGGTTGCAGTTTGAGAATGCCTTGTCAAGAGCGGTTCCTGTCACCGACAGTTGGGCAGTGGATTGAGCGTCCAATTTGACAGAGGTTGGAGTAATGGCAGTCACGGAAAACGGCGGTTTGTTGAGCTCTATGTCAACACATATAATATAGTCATCCATCGTTTGAAATACCTGTCCCCCGTCCAATACTTTAAAGTTGACGATGGCCGTTATGGAGGGTCCGGTTTCACTGATGAAACTTTGCGGCACGAAAAAACTGAAGGTCCAATCGGCTGATGCAAAATCCTTTTGATAATCGGTGACGACATGCGTCTGACCATCCAGCACAGTCAGCGTCAGCTCATCTATTTTTGCCTTGGTCTGATCCACCCCGGGGATGGGCTGCACACAAATGACTCCTTCAGAACCGATTTTCAACACGACAGGCATGACGAACTTGATATCTACGGGTGATGGCATGAAAGCTCCAGGGTTTTGGCGTGGGCGCGGCTGCAAGCAGGTTGGTAACAACACCCGGTTTTTCTTGGGGAAAACCGAGTGCGGGGACTGAATGTATCAATTCGTCTGGGATTGTATCAAATTTTTGAGAGCCGATCATCCAGCAGTCTGCGCGTTCGCGCCATAGGACTTGAATTTTTCGAGCACGCGGTTCATTTCTGCAATGTCCAGGATCGTTGGCGTTCCGGTGGCGCGGGCCAGCAGGTACTGGTGCGCGAGCGCCTCGACCTCGACGGCGAGCGCGAAGGCGCGGCGCAGGTCGGTGCCGATGGCGATCAGGCCGTGGTTCGCGAGCAGGCAGGCGCGCCGGTCTACGAGCGCGGCGAGCGCGTTGCGCGACAGCTCCTCGGTGCCGTAGGTGGCGTAGGGTGCGCAGCGGATGTCGTAGCCCCCGGCTGCGGCCACCATGTAGTGAAAGGCCGGGATCGCCTCGCGCTGCACGGCCAGCGCCGTGGCGTGCGTCGGATGGGCGTGCACCACCGCGCCGGCCTCGGGTCGGCAGGCGTAGATGTCGCGGTGGAAGCGCCATTCCGAGCTTGGCTTGAGCGGCCCGCTCCATTCGCCGTCCATGCGCATCCAGGCGAGCGATTCGGGGCGCATTTCGTCGTAATCGACGCCGCTCGGGCTGATCAGCAGGCCGGCTTCGTCGCCCTGCGCGCAGCGCGCGCTGATGTTGCCCGAGGTGCCTTGCGTCAGGCCGGCGCTGGCGAGCCGCTGGCAGTGCTGCACGATGGCTTGGCGCAGCGCGGTTTCGTTTTGTGGGGTGGGTGTCAGGGAGGTCATGGCGGTAGAGGTGGTGGGGGTGGGGAAGGATCAGCCGGCTGCGTCCGGTGTGTGCACGGCGCACAACGCGGCGCGCTCGGCGTCGATGAGCGCACGGTAGTCCGCGAGTTCGGACTGCACGCGCTGCGCCGACCAGCCCAGCAGCGGCGCCACGAGGTTGGCGGCGAATGGCGCGAGTGCGCGCGCGCCGTCGGGCAGTTCGATGGACAGGTGCGTGCGGCGCACCAGCAGGTCGGCCAGCGTTTGCGCGCCCTCGGCGCGCACCGCGTACACGAGTTCGGCGGTCAGGTAGTGCGCGGCGCCGGGCAGCGGCAGGCCCAGTTCGGGCTGCGCGTCGGCGAGCGCGAGCAGTTCGTGCACGCGGTCGCCGTGGCGTTGCAGCAGGCGCTCGGCCGCGGCGGCGCTCAGGCCAAGGCGCTGCGCGAGCTGCGCGCCGCTGCCCCGCACGGCGGCCCAGCGCGCGGCGCCCACGAGCGCCAGCGTGGCGGTGCGCGAGGGCGTGTCCACGCCCAGCGGCCGCAGCGCGGCGTCCACGGCGTCGCGGGCCATGCGGCGGTAGGTGGTGTATTTGCCGCCGACGATGGTCGTCAACCCGGCCGGCCCCGGGAGCACGGCGTGCTCGCGCGAGAGCGCGCTGGTCGTCTCCGCGTTCTCGCCCACCGGCTTGAGCAGCGGGCGCAGGCCGGCGTATGCGCCGAGCACGTCGGCGCGGCCGACCTTGCGCGCGAGGTAGCGGTTCAGGTTGTCGAGCAGGTAGTCCACGTCGGCGGCTTCGGCCACGGGCTGCGACTTGGCGCCGTTCCACGGCGAGTCCGTGGTGCCCACGAGCCAGTAGCCGTACCAGCGCCGGGCGATGATCACCGAGTCCGCGGCGCGCGCCAGGATTCCGCTTTCCGATTGCAGCGCGTCGGGCCGCAGCAGCAGGTGCACGCCCTTGGCCGGTTGCACGCGGAAGGTGTTCGCGCCCGCCAGCTGCTGCAATTCGTCGGCCCAGACGCCGGTGGCGTTGATCACCGCGCGCGCGGCGATGCGCTGCGTCGCGCCCGTCAGGGCGTCGCGCACCAGCACGCCGCAAACCCGGTCGCCGTCGCGCAGAAAACCGACCACCGGCGCGCGCGTAATCACCCGGGCGCCATGGCCCGCTGCGGTGCGCACCACGGCCAGCGTGTGCCGGGCGTCGTCCGTGAGCGCGTCGTGGTACTGGATTCCGCCGCGCACGCGCTGCGCGTCGATCGACGGAATATGCGCCTTCAGCCCGGCCCGGCTGAAATGCCTGGGCCGCGGGACCGCGCCGCCCTTGCGGCCGAAAAGCGCGTACAGCAGCACGCCCGCGCCCACGTAGGCGCGTTCCCAGAATGCGTGCGTGAGCGGGTAGACGAAGGCCTCGGGGTGCGCCATGTGCGGGCACAGGGTCTTGAGCAGCAGGTCGCGCTCTTCGATGGCCTGCGCGACCAGCCGGAAGTTCAGCTGTTCGAGGTAGCGCAGGCCGCCGTGGAAGGTTTTTCCCGAGCGCGACGAGGTGCCTGCGGCGATGTCGTCCGCGTCCAGCAGCACCACCGACAGGCCGCGCGCCGCCGCGTCGAGCGCGGCGCCGGCGCCGGTGACGCCGGCGCCGATCACCAGCAGGTCGGCGCAGCCGGCGCCCGCCGCGGCGAGGTCGCGGCTGCGCTGCGCGCAGTTCAACCAGGTCGGGTCGTGCGCGGCGGGCGCCGGGCTTGGGGGCTGCTGCGCCATCGCTGTTTCAGCAGGGGTGCGCCGGGGCTTCGCCCTGCAGGTAGCGCCGCACTTCTTCGGCGCACAGGCTGGCGGCGTACTTCACGGTCTTGATCGACGCGCCTGCAATATGCGGCGTGAGCGTCACGTGCGGATGGCGCAGCAGCGGGTCGGCCGGGTCGCAGGGCTCGGTGCCGAAGGTCTCCAGCGCCGCGCCGCGCAGCCTGCCGCTTTGCAGCGCGGCGTACAGCGCGGCGTAGTCGACCAGCGGGCCGCGCGCGGTGTTGATGAAGCAGGCGCCTTCCTTCATCTGCGCGAAAGCCTGCGCGTTCATGAAGCCGGTGGTCTCGGGCGTGACGCGCGCGTGCAGCGAGACCACGTCGGACTGCGCGAGCAATTCGGCCAGGTCAACCTGGAGCACGCCTGCGGCGCGGTCGGTGGCGTCGAGTTGCGCATAGGGGTCGCTCACCAGGATGCGGCAGCCGAAGGGCCGCAGCAGCTTGGTGACGCGGCTGCCGATATGGCCGTAGCCGATGAGTCCCAGCGTCTGGTTGCACAGCTCTTCGCCGGTGCGGTCGGCGCGGTAGAGGTCGCCGCGCCACTGGCCGTGCATCAGCGCCACGTGGCCCTGGGTGATGCGCCGCGTCTGCGCGAGGACCATGCCGATGGTGAATTCCGCCACCGCGCTCGCGTTGCGCCCCGGTGTGTACACCACGCGCAGGCCGTGCGTGCGCGCGGCCTGCATGTCGATGTTCACCGGGCCGCCGCGCGCGACCGCGAGCAGCCTGAGCTGCGCGCAGCGCGCGAGCATGCCGCAGGTCACGGGCGCCAAATGGTTCAGCAGCACCTCGGCGTCGCCGATGAAGGTGGCCAGCGTGTGCGGCGCGCCGAGGTATTCCCTCAGGCCCTGGAGTTGCGGGTCCTCGGCCTCGGCGCCGTAGCCGTGCACCGTGGGGGTGTCGGGCCAGTCGAGTTCCAGCGTGCGGACGTCCAGCTGCGCCTGCGGCAGGACCGCCCGCAGGGCGTCGCTGAAGTAGTGGGCTTTCATGAATTGGTCGCCGATGATGGCGAGTTTCAGATGTCTCATGCGCGGGTTCCTCGGCTTGCGGTGGCGGCGGCGCTCGCCGGGGGGGACCTTGCGGGCGCTGCGTCCGCAAGGCCGGTGGACGTGCCGCTGCGCAGCGCGCCCAGGGCGGCCCAGAGCGGGCGGCTGCGCGCTGCGGCCTGTTGGTAGAGCGGGAACAGCCTGTCGTACAGCGCTGTTTGCGCGGGGTCGGGCGCGGTGACGTGCGCGTCGAGGTGGCTGTCGACCCAGCGGGGCAGCGCGTCGCGCAGGCTCGCGTATTCGCCGATGGCGACGGCGGCGAGCAGCGCCGCGCCCGCAGCGCCGCATTCCTCGCGCCGGCTCACGCGCACCGGCCGGCCGGTGGCGTTGGCCAGCAGCTGGCGCAGCGCCGGGCTGCGCGCCGCGCCGCCTGCGAGGCGTATCTCTTCGGGTATCGGGCCGAACGCCGCGTAGCAGTCGCGCGCCGCGAAGACGATTCCCTCGTACACCGCGCGCGCCAGGCCGGACAAACCCAGGCTGGCGCCAAAGCCGCTGAGCTGCGCCCGCGCGCAGGGGTCTACGAAGGGGCCGCGCTCGCCGTTCTCGGCGACGTAGGGATGGAAGATCGCCTGCCCCGGCGCGGCGGCCAGCACGGCGTGGTCGAGCCGTTCGAGCAGCGCGGCGCGCGCGGGCACGGGGGCGCCCGCGAACTCGGCGGCCTGCGCCAGCAGCCCCAGGAGCCAGTCGATGTTGAGCGTGGCCGCCATATGCGACATCAGCCGCATGCACACGCCGGGCAGCGGCATGAGCATCGTGTAGCCGGCCTCGGCGCTGGGGCGGATGGCTTGCAGGTCGGTGCTCGCCCAGCCGTGCATTCCGGTGCTGCCGAGCACCGAGCAGCCGACGCTGCGCAGCAGGCCCTGCGGTCCATAGGCGATGCCGCCGCAGCCGAGCAGGGTCGCGGGAACGTCCATGGGCGCGGGCACCACCGGCGTTCCCGCGCGCAGGCCGGTGTCCTGCGCGGCCGCGCGCGTCAGCGGCGCATGCGCCGATCCGGGCGTGACGATGGGCGGCAGCAGGCGCGCGAGCTCGGGCAGGCCGAGCAGCGCGAGCACTTCTTCGTCGTAGGCGCCGCTGCGGTAGTTGCCGAAGGTGAAGATGGCCTCGGTGTTGCAGGTGCTGCGCACGCCGGTGGCCTGGAAGTAGAGCCAGTCCTTGCAATGCAGCGCGGTCGTGGCCCGCGCCAGGCGCTGCGGCGCGTGGCGGCGCAGCCACAGCAGCTGCCCGCTCTGCATCGACGCGTTGAGCGCTGCGCCGGTGCGTTCCGCGAGCGGCGCGGCGGCCGCGCTCGCGCGCAGCGCGGCGACCTCGCCCGCGGCGCGCGCGTCGAGCCAGAGCATGGCCGGTCCCACGGGCCGGCCTGCGGCGTCGATCAACCAGGTGCCGTCGCCCTGCGCCGTGGCCACGAGCGCGGCGCTGCGCCCGGCCAGGTCGGGCACCTGCTGCGCGAGCAGGCGCAGCGTGGCCGCGGTGTCCGCCCAGGTGCGGTCCATGTCCTGCTCGGCCGCGCCGTGCGCGCCGTAGAGCACGCGGTTCGGGGTGCTGGCCAGGCCCAGCTGCTGCCCTTCGCGGTCGAAGGCCACGGCCTTGATGACCGAGGTGCCGGCGTCAACGCCGATGATGAGGTCTTGCTGCTGCATGGTTTTGGGGCTCAGAGATCGGCGCCGTGCAGCAGGGCGCGTCCGCTGTGGCTGTCGAACAGGTGCAGCGCTGCCTGCGGCAGGTCCAGCGTGACGGGGCTGTGCTCGGCCAGATCGACCGCGCCGTCGGTCACCACGAGCAGCAGCGTCGGCCCCCCGAGGTGAATGCCGATATGGCTCTGGTCGCCCTGCCACTGGTTGAAGGCCAGTGTGCCGTGCAGCGTGTTCGTGTTGTCGCCCGCCGGCGCGGTGCCGACGCGCACCTTGTGCGGCCGCACGCCCAGATGCACTGCGTGCCCGTCGCGCAGGCCGTCCGCGGCGGGCACGCGGGCGCTGTCGCCCAGGTCCAGGCGCAGCGCCTCGGTGCCCGCCGCGGCGGGCAGAACGACCCCGATCCGGCTCCCGCGGCGCGACACCCGGGCCGGCAGCAGGTTCATCGCGGGCTCGCCGATGAAGCCGGCAACGAACAGGTTCGCCGGCCGCTCCTTGAGGTCCTCGGTCGTGGCGAACTGCTGCAACACGCCGTCGGACATCACCGCGATGCGGTCGGACAGCGCCATGGCCTCGGTCTGGTCGTGCGTCACGCACAGCACGGTCATCCGGTGCGCGACCAGATAGTCCTTGATGCGCGCGCGCAGCAGCGCGCGCAGCTGTGGCTCCAGTTGCGACATCGGCTCGTCGAGCAGGTGCAGGTCGGCGTGGCGTACCAGCGCGCGCGCCAGGCTCACGCGCTGCTGCTGTCCGCCGGAGAGCGTGGGCGGGTAGCTGTCGAGGATGTCCGTGATTTCGAGCAGTTCGGCGACCTGGCGCACGCGCGCGCGCACCTGCTCGCGCGGCGTCTTGCCGCGCAGCAGGCTGAAGGCGATGTTCTCGTGCACGCTCAGCGGCGGGTACAGCGCGTAGCCCTCGAAGGCCATGGCCACGTTGCGTTCGGCGGGTGCGAGCTGGTCGATGGCCCGGTCGCCGATGCGGATGCTGCCTTCGCTGAGCGTCTCGAAGCCGGCGATCATGCGCAGCGTCGAGGTCTTGCCGCAGCCCGACGAGCCGAGCAGCGAGACGATTTCGCCGTCGCCGATCTGCATGTTCACCGACTTCACCACGTACCTGTCCGCGCGGTCGTAGATCTTGCTGACGTTCCGGAGGGTGACGCATGCCATGGCTGGGAGTCCTGGTTCGGCCGGCTTCAGACGCGCGCCCCGCTGACCGGGTCGAAGAACATGCTGCGCCCGGGCGCGAGCGTGGCGAAGCCGCGCAGGTGCCCGCGCTGCGCGGCGAGGGCGGGGTCCTCGGGCCGGCTCGACAGCAGTTCCACGCCGTCGTCGGTCCTGAGCAGCGCGACGGTGCGCACGTTCATCGGCATCGCCGCCTCCAGGGTCACGGGCAGCGCGCCGGGGCGGGGGTCGGTGCCGAACAGCAGGTCCTCGGGGCGCACGCCGAGCACGCAGCGGCGGCCCGCGAGGTCGGCGCGCGGCTCGGGCAGGGCCAGCGCCCGGGCGCCAATGGGCACTTCCAGCGCACCGCCCGGGCCCGGGCGGCGGCGCGGCGTCACCTCCAGGAGGTTCATCGGCGGGTCGCCGAACAGGCGCGCCACCGCGCGGCTTTGCGGATTGTGGTAGACGCCGGCGGGCGAGTCGATCTGCTGGAAACGGCCGTCCACCAGCACGCCGATGCGGTCGCCGAGCGCCAGCGCTTCGCGGTAGTCCTGCGTCACGTAGAGCACCGTCGAGCCGAAGGCCCGGAACAGCTTCGGGAACTCGATCCGCATCTCGAAGCGGATCTTCGCGTCCACGTTGCGCAGCGGGTCGTCGAGCAGAAGCATCTGCGGCCTGTGCACCAGGCTGCGCGCCAGCGCGGTGCGCTGCTTCTGGCCGTTGGACAGCTGCCGGGGGCTGTGGCCGAGCACCGGCCCGATGCGCAGCAGCGCCGCCACCTCCCGGACCTGCTGCGCGATCGCGGCCTCGTCCATCCTGCGCGCGCGCAGCGGGCTGGCGATGTTCTCGAACGCGCTCATGTGCGGGTAGAGCGCGAAGTTCTGGAAGGCCATGGCCACGTCGCGCTGCTGCGCGCCGGCGTCCCCGGCCGGCTGGCCGTCGATCCAGACCTGGCCCGCGTCGGGCGTCAGCAGGCCGGCGATGTGGCGCAGCAGCGTGGTCTTGCCCGATCCCGAACCGCCGAACACCACCAGGCATTCGCCGCGCTGCACCTCCAGGTCGAGGCCGTCGAGAACCTGCTTGCGGCCAAAGCCCTTGGACAGGCCGCTGATTTTCAGATGGGGCATGCGGGGTTCCTTGCGCGCTTTCATTGCACATTTCAGTGGATTGCGCGGCCGTGCGTCAGCCCTTGACCGCGCCGAGGCTCAGCCCTTCGACGAGGTAGCGCTGCGCGAACAGGGCGATTCCCGCCGTGGGCAGCACGCTGATCATCAGCGCCGCCGCGATCTGGCCGTACTGGATTCCGGACGCGGTGATGAAGGCCAGCGCCCCGACCGTGACCGGCTGCACGCTCGACGAGCCGAGGATCAGCGCGAACACGAAGTTGTTCCACGCGAAGATGAACGCGAGCAGGCCCGCAGCGGCGATTCCGGGGCGCGCCAGCGGGATCGCGATGCGGAAAAAGCCCTTGATCCAGCTGTGGCCGTCGAGGCGGTAGGCGTTCTCGATGTCCGGACTGATGTCCTCGAAGTAGCCGCGCACGATCCACAGGATCAGCGGCAGCGTGATGAGCTGATACACCCAGATCAGCCCGGCGTAGGTGTCGTACAGGCCGATCTCCTGAAAGTACAGCTGCAAGGGCAGCAGCACCAAAATGGGCGGCGCGAAACGAAAGCTCAGCAGCATGAAGGCAATGTCCTCGCCGAGCCGGAACCGAAAGCGCGCGAACGCGTAGGCCGCGGGCACGCCGAGCAGCAGCGAGAGCAGCACCGACGCGCCCGACAGCAGCAGGCTGTTCCAGAGGTTGCGCATGTAGTCGCTCGGCAGCATGCCCACGTCGGTCCTGAGCTGGCCCGCGATCAGCGCGGCGTAGTTCTCCAGCGTGGGGCTGAAGGCCAGCGTGGGCGTGCTGCGCAGGATGTCCTGGTTCGTCATGAAGGACATCAGCAGGACCCAGACGAAGGGGAACAGGAAGAACAGCCCGACGGCCGTGAGCAGCACGGGGCGCGCCAGGCGCCGCAAGAGGGTGGAGTCCATGGTGTGTCCGTCTCCCGGGTTGCGCGCCAGGCGTCAGGTGTCAGACCTGCCCGCGGGCTCTTTGCCGCAGCGTGAGCCAATGCCGGATGAACAGCGTTGACAGCGCGTAGGTGATGGCCCAGAGGATCAGCACCAGCGCCGCCGAGCGGCCGATGTTCGAGAAGCTGAACGCCTCCAGATAGGCCTGCACCTGGAACACGGTGAGCGCGTCGCCCGGGCCGCCCTGGGTCATCGAATAGATGATGTCGAACTGCTGGATGCTGTCGAGCATGCGGAACATGCCGGCCGTGAGGATGTACGGCGTGAGCATCGGCAAGGTGATGCGCAAGAACACGAAACTCGCGGGGACGCCGTCGAGCCGCGCCGCCTCGAAGGGCTGCGGCGGCAGCGCGCGCAGCCCGGCGAGCAGCAGCACGACGATGAACGGGGTGTAGACCCAGGTGTCCACCAGCACCACGGTGAACATCGCCGTCTGCGGCTGCGAGGACCAGCCGAAGTCGCTCACGCCGAGCAGCCCGAGCAGGTAGTTCAGGACGCCGAAGCCGGGGTTGGTCATGAGCTTCCACATCAGGCTCGCGATCGCCGGCGCGACCATCAGCGGCAGGATGAGCAGCACGCTCAGCGCGTTGTTCACGCGGTTGCGCTCCCTGAGCAGCAGCGCGATGCCCATTCCCAGCAGCAGCTGCACGCCCACCGTGGCCAGCGTGTAGACCAGCGACACGCGCACCGTGTTCCAGAACGCGCCGTCGGTGAACAGGTCCACGTAGTTCGCAAACCAGACGTACGCGCGCTGCTCCGGAAAGGACAGGTTGTAGCGCTGGAACGAATAGCCCACGGCGGTGAAGAAGGGGATCAGGATGCCGACGCACACCAGCAGCGCCGGCAGGCTCAGCAGGTAGGGCAGCAGCGTGCGCGCGCGTGGGTGGCTGCGCGGGCGCACGGTCGGGGCGGCCATCACGGGGGCTTCCTGGGCACCGGGGCTTGGGGTGAGGACGGGGCGCCGCGCGCGGGATCAGGCCAGGCCCACGCCCCGGAGCTTGCGCGTGAGTCCCTCGGCGAGCTTGTCCAGCCCTTCGTCCACCGGCAGCGTTGCGCCGTACATCTGCTGCAACGTGGAGGCCCAGTCGGTGGTGAACTCGGGGAACAGCTGCTGCGGTGTGAAATAGATCTTCGCGCCCTCGACGCTGGCCAGGTACTGCTTGAGGTAGCCGGGGTAGGACTTGTCGAGCCGCGCCTTGAAATCGGCGTTCTCCCACACCGATTTGCGCACCGGGTTCACCAGGTCACCCCGGGTCGCGCCGAAGGTGGTGTTCTGCGTTCCGGTGGCCCATTGCAGCAGGAACCAGGCGGCCTCCTTCTGCTTGGAGAACGCGCTCATGGCCAGCGACCAGATCCAGATGTTCGGCGTGGGCGCCTTGGCAGCCGGGTTCGGCGTGAACGCGGCGTAGGCCAGGTTGCCCGCCTCCTGGTTGCTGCCGCCGTTGAAGAAGTAGCCCAGGATGTCGGCGTCGTAGACCATCGCGGAGTTGCCCGCTCCCAGGTCGTTGCCGACCTCGTACCAGGTGTAGTTGGTCCAGTTCTTTGGCCCGCCGTTCTTCACCATGTCGATCCACTGCTGGTGGAACTGCTTGCTCTGCGGCGTGTTCATCGCCGGCGCCAGCTTGTCGTCCGCGCTGGTGAAATCCTTGTTGCCGAAGTTCGTGTACGCGGACAGAAAGCCCGCGTGGATCGTCGCCCAGCTGCGCGAGCCGCGCACGCCGATGCCGTAGCCCTTGCCGCTCCTGCTGATGCGCGCGGCCTTGTCGGCCATGTCCGCGAGGTTCGTCGGCACGCTCAGCTTCAGGGAGTCGAACAGGCGCTTGTTGTAGGACAGGCTGTTGAGCTCGAAGCCCCAGGGCAGCGCCCATTGCTTCGCGCCCGGGCCGCCCAGCGCGGAGCCGGCCCTGCCGTCCCACGCGGTGGCCGCGCGCAGGTTCTGGTAGACATCGTCCCAGGCGTAGTGGGCCGAGGTCAGCCGGGGGTCCGTGAGGTACTGGTTCAGATCGACGATCTGGCGCGCCGGGCCGTACTTCCAGGTCTGGTAGGCGCCGGTCATGAAGGCGTCGTACTGGCTGCTCTTGCTCGCCAGGGCCGCGGTCACCTTGTCGAAATAGACATCTTCCGGAAAGATGTCGTAGCCGACGTTCAGGCCGGTCAGGGTCTTGAAGTTTTCGATGTTCCTGACCATCGCGTCCACGTAGGGATGCTTGTTCAGCAGCAGCCGGATGGTCTTGCCCTTGTGCTTCATGAAGTCCACGCCGCCGTCCTCGGCGAGGGCTTCGGTGGACACTGCGTTGAGCATCAGTCCCGCGGCGCTGGCGCTGAAACCGAGCGCCGCGGCGCGCGCGAGAAAGCCCCGGCGGTCCAGCCGTTGCGCGTGACAGGCCCGGGCCAGGGCCTTGAGTGTTTCAGACATGGTGTGCGTCTCCGGTTTTTTTTAATGTGAGCGGGTCCCGGCTGCTGCGCCGCTTCCCCGGGTTCGAAGCACCGCCTTGGCAGTGGCCTCGTCCACGATCAGGGCCGTCAACACGCCGGTGCGCAGCACCGCCCGGATCGATTCGGCCTTGTACTTGCCGCCCGCGACGGCGAGCACCTGGCGACCGCGCAGCTCGTCGAGTCCAACGCCGACGGCGCGCGCGTTCATTTCATGCGCGATCAGGCTGCCGTCGGCCGCGATGAAGCGGCCCGCGAGCTCGCCCACCGCACCCGCGGCGCGGATCGACTTGAGCTCCGCAGGGGTCAGCGACTGGCTGCGCAGCAGATGCGTTGCGGGCGTCAGGTCGGCGATTCCGACCACGCACAGCTGGCATTCGCGTGCCAGGCGGAACACGTCCTGCACGCCGCGCTGCGCGCGCAGCACCTCGGCGTCGGCGACGCTGTCGGCGATGAAGGGCACGGGCATGAAATAGCACTCGCCGCCGGTGCGCTCGGCCAGCTTGGCGATCACGTCGAACGGATTCGCCGAGGAGCGCCGCGTGAGGCTGCCGAGCAGCGAGACAAAGCGCGCGCCGGGCAGCTGCAGGCTCGGCAGCCGCTCGACCATTGCGGCCAGCGTGCGGCCTTGGCCGATTCCGACGCGCTGCAGCGTGCCGCTGCCAAGCAGCCGGTGCAGGTAGCGTGCGGCGGCAGAGGCCAGGCTGGCGATGGTCGATTCCGGCGGCTGCGTGCCGTCGTCCACGTCGGGAACGACCACGCAGCGGTCCAGGCCAAAGCGCTGCATGAGCTCGTCTTCGAGCGCCAGGCACTCGGCGGGGACGCCTTCGACGAAGAACTTCACCAGACCGTTCTTCATGGCCGAGGCCACCAGCCGCTGCACCTTGACGCGGGTGATTCCCAGGCGCTCGGCGATCTCCTCCTGCGTATGGCCGCCCACGTACGCGAGCCACGCAGCGCGGATGGCCAGGCTCTGCTCAGCGTCCACGGCGGACTCCGGTTCTTGGTGATAGAACAATTGTTCTGAACACATTCATTTGTTCAATACTGTGCACGGAAAAGCGGCACACCACACGGGTGATTACCCTGGGGATGCGTTCCGGGTTCGGGGGGCGTCCGGTGGGCATGCGCCAGAAGGGGCTGGCGGACCGGCCCGGACCCAAGCCTTGCGCTCGGGTCGCCCGCTGGCGGCGGGGGTCTCTGTCAGGCTGTGGCGTGCACGGGTTGGGCGACCAAGCGCACACCGAGGGCGGCACAGACGCGGCTTACCGTGTCGAATCGCGGTTCGCTCCCGGGCCGAAGGGCTTTGTACAAGGCTTCCCGGGTGATGCCGGAATCCCGCGCAATCTGCGTCATGCCGCGCGAACGGGCAATGTCTCCGAGAGCGGCCGCCAGCAGCCCGGGATCGTTCTCTTCAAGAACGGCCGTGATGTACGCGGCAACGTCTTCCGCGCTGTTCAGGTACTCGGCTGCATCGAACTCGGGGAGTTCGGAGACTTTGATCTTCTTGGTCATGGTTCAATCCTCCAAAGACTTTGCTATCTCGATGGCCTTGTCCATGTCGGCCTGCTGCGTTGACTTGCTGCCGCCGCCGAGCGCACTTGATCAAGCGCAAACAAAGGGCCCGGCAGGCATGCAGCCCGGCGTCACCACCCCACCGCAACGTCCCCTCACATGCCCAGCGATTTGAGCAGGGACTCGGTGTCGTCCTGCCCCGTGGTGTGTGCTGCGGGGTCGGGTGCGGTCTGCGGTGGTGGCTGCGGCGGCTGCGATTCGGCCATGAGCGCGTCGGGGTCGGGTGCGTCCTGGGCCTCGAAGTCGTGGAGCTTGATGAACTCGGTGTGGTCGATCGCGAGTTCCAGATAGAAAATGTTGTTACTCCCCGTGTAGAAGCTCACGCGCCGGGCTTCGGGATTGTCGAGGTGGGCGTTCACGCTGAGCATGACCTGCTTGTTGAGCACCAGCACCTTGGGCTGGTTCTGCGTGATGTGGGTTTGCAGTTCGCGCCGCACCCTGCCCGTGAAGTCGCCCACCACCTGGTTCATGAGTTCGCCCATGACGTTGCTCACCTCGTCCGACGTGTACGAGCTCGCCAAGTCTGCCCTGGACATGCCCATGTTGAGCAGGTAGTTGGCGTAGAGCTCCATGGCGGCCTGGGCCGAGAAGTTGATGATCACCAGCCCCGAGAAGCCGCCGTCGAACAGCACGAAGCAGCCGATGTCCGGCTTGAGGCTGGTCTTGCTGATGCGCTGGACCATCCCGGAGTAGTGGATCGGACTGTGCGTGGCCAGGTTCAGCACCCGGGTGACGGAGTTGCACAGGCTGATCAGCAGGTCATCGGTGCCGTAGGCGCTGGTTTTTTCGGACTGGCTCATGGTGTCTTGTGGCGCTTTGGCCCTCCGGGATGGACGCTGCGCACAGCATAGGCCAAGGCGCCGCGCGAGGCCAGAGCGCAACGCCGCCGCAGGGCGCGCGCCGGCGCTGAGGAGGTCCTGCCCGGTCGGGCGGTCCGGGCGGTCCGGGCGTCGGCAGGATACATGTACGCCACCCGGCGTATTTGCGCCGCACCCGCCCTGCCCCAGAATCCGGACCAGCGCCCGATGAGCCTGCTCTGGCCCGTCGGGCGCGTTTGAAACGGTTTGAAACCACCCACCGGAGAAGCATCCATGCAACGTCGCCATTCGCTCCAGGCCCTTGCGGCCGCCGCCGCACTCGCCGGCCTGTCCGCGCTCCCCGCCCAGGCGCAGGGCACGATCAAGGTCGGCATCCTGCACAGCCTGTCGGGAACCATGGCGATTTCGGAAACCGTGCTCAAAGACACCGTGCTCATGGCCATCGACGAAATCAACGCCCAGGGCGGCGTGCTGGGCAAGAAGCTCGAACCCGTGGTGGTCGATCCGGCATCGAACTGGCCGCTGTTTGCCGAAAAAACCCGGCAGCTGCTTGGCCAGGACAAGGTCGCGGTGATCTTTGGCTGCTGGACCTCGGTGAGCCGCAAGTCGGTGCTGCCCGTGGTCGAGGAAATGAACGGCCTGCTGTTCTACCCCGTGCAGTACGAGGGCGAGGAACTGAGCAAGAACGTGTTCTACACGGGCGCCGCGCCGAACCAGCAGGCGATCCCGGCCGTGGACTATCTGATGGGCAAGGACGGCGGCAGCGCCAAGCGCTGGGTGCTGCTCGGCACCGACTACGTCTACCCCCGCACCACGAACAAGATCCTGCGCGCCTACCTCAAGTCCAAGGGCGTGAAGGACGGCGACATCGACGAGAAGTACACCCCGTTCGGTCACTCGGACTACCAGACCATCGTCGCGGACATCAAGAAGTTCAGCCAGGGCGGCAAGACTGCCGTGGTCTCGACCATCAACGGCGACTCCAACGTGCCCTTCTACAAGGAGCTGGGCAACGCCGGCCTGAAGGCCAAGGACGTTCCCGTGGTCGCCTTCTCGGTCGGCGAGGAGGAACTGCGCGGCGTGGACACCAAGCCGCTGGTGGGGCATCTCGCGGCCTGGAACTACTTCCAATCGATCAAGGGCCCGGCGAACAGCGAGTTCATCAAGAAGTGGAGCGACTACGCGAAGGCCAAGGCCATTGCCGGCCACAAGGACAAGCCGCTGACCAACGACCCGATGGAGGCCAGCTACATCGGCGTGAACATGTGGAAGCAGGCGGTGGAAAAAGCCAAGAGCACCGATGTGGACAAGGTGATCGCCGCGATGGCCGGGCAGACCTTCAAGGCGCCGTCGGGAATCGTCTCCAAAATGGACGAGAAGAACCACCACCTGCACAAGAGCGTGTTCATTGGCGAGATCAAGGCCGACGGCCAGTTCAACGTGGTCTGGAAGACCCCCGGCCCCGTGAAGGCCAAGCCCTGGAGCCCGTACATTGAAGGCAACGAGAAGAAGCCCGACGCGCCCGAAAAGAAATAAGCTCCGGCTCTTTGCTGCTTGCGGGGAGCCAGCTCCCCCTCTTGACCGGATTCTTATGTTGCGATGCTTTCTGGCGCTGTGCGCCGGCCTGATGCTGTGCACCGGCGCCGCCCAGGCACTGACCGCCGGGCAGGCGCTGGCCATGGCCGCAGGGGACACCGACGACCGCGTGGCCGCCGTGCAGCAGGCCGTGGTGCACGCCGATGAGCGCACCGCGGCCTTTTTGCAGGCGCTGGCCGACGACGCGGTGAAGATCGCCGCGGGCAAGGCGCTGATCGTGCGCGGCGACCAGGGGCAGGACCCGGTCACCGGCGC
The DNA here is from genome assembly GCF_026127385.1 of Verminephrobacter aporrectodeae subsp. tuberculatae. NCBI lineage: Bacteria > Pseudomonadati > Pseudomonadota > Betaproteobacteria > Burkholderiales > Comamonadaceae > Verminephrobacter > Verminephrobacter aporrectodeae. Next base: position 303,271 of record NZ_QZCX01000001.1, on the reverse strand, counting down.
CGGGGTGCCCCTGCCCGATGACGCCGAAGACGTGATCAGCAACAACCGCATGCGCGGCGAGATCGACCAGGCCCTGGCGACCCTGGCGCTGTTCGACCAGGACGCATCCCGGCGCCTGGCCGCCGCGCGCGCGCTCACGCGCGCGCCCGACGCGGGCCGCATGGCGCTGCTCGACAGGGCGCTGGCGCAGGAAACGCAGGCGCGCGTCAGGGCCCAGCTGGAGTTGGCCCGCGCCGCCACGCTGCTGGGCAGCGCAGACGCCGCGCAGCGCATCGCCGCCGCGCAGGCGCTGTCGGCCAGCGCCACGCCCGATACGCGCCTGCTGCTCAACGAGCGCGCCACGCTCGAGGAGGACGCAAAGGTCCGGGCCGCGCTCGGCACCGCGCTGCGCGCCATCGACGGCCAGCTCGCCTGGGGCGAGCGCCTGGGCGCCGCGTTCTCGGGAATCAGCCTGGGCAGCATCCTGCTGCTCGTGGCGCTGGGCCTGGCCATCACCTACGGCCTGATGGGCGTGATCAACATGGCGCACGGCGAGCTGATGATGATCGGCGCCTACGCCACCTACGTGGTGCAGGGCGTTTTCCAGAAGTATTTCCCGGGGGCCTTCGACTGGTATCTGGTCGCCGCATTGCCGCTGGCGTTTGGCGCGGCGGCGGCGGTGGGCGCGGTGCTCGAGCGCGGCGTGCTGCGCTTTCTCTACGGGCGGCCGCTGGAGACCCTGCTCGCCACCTGGGGCATCAGCCTGGTGCTGATGCAGTTGGTGCGCACGCTCTTCGGCGCGCAGAACGTGGGCGTGGAAAACCCCGCGTGGATGAGCGGCGGGGTGCAGCTGCTGCCCAACCTCACGCTGCCCTACAACCGCCTGGTGATCATGGGCTTTGCCATCGCCGTCCTGCTGGGCATGGGCTGGATCATCGGGCGCACGCGCCTGGGGCTGTTCGTGCGCGGCGTCACGCAGAACCGGCCGATCGCGTCCTGCATGGGCGTGCACACCGCGCGCATCGACACCCTGGCGTTTGCGCTCGGCTCGGGAATCGCCGGCTTGGCCGGTTGCGCGCTGAGCCAAGTGGGCAATGTGGGCCCGGACCTGGGGCAGAGCTACATCGTCGACGCCTTCATGGTGGTGGTGCTCGGCGGCGTGGGGCAGCTCGCGGGCACCGTTTACGCGGCGCTCGGCCTGGGCGTGCTGAGCAAGTTCCTCGAAGGCTGGGCGGGCGCGGTGCTGGCGAAGATCGCCATGCTGCTGCTGATCATCGTCTTTATCCAGAAACGGCCGCAGGGCATTTTTGCGCTCAAGGGGCGCAGCGCGGATTGACATGACCGAGCCATCCCTTCCCCTCCCCCTCCAACTGCCTGCCCCGGCACCGCTGCTCACGCGCGCGGGCTGGTCGGCCTTCGCCGCGGCCCTGGTGGCGGTCTGCGCGCTCGCGCCCGTGCTCAATCTGTGGCTGCCTGCGGGCAGCATGTTCCACCTCTCCGACTACGCCGTGGCGCTGCTGGGCAAGATCATGTGCTACGCCATCTGCGCGCTGGCCATGGACCTGATCTGGGGCTATACCGGAATCCTGAGCCTGGGCCACGGCCTGTTCTTCGCGCTGGGCGGCTACGTGATGGGCATGTACCTCATGCGCCAGATTGGCCGCGACGGCAATTACAAGAGCACTCTGCCCGACTTCATGGTGTTCCTCGACTGGAAGGAACTGCCCTGGCACTGGGCGTTGTCGGACAGCTTCCTGGCCACGCTGCTGCTCATCGTGGTCGTTCCGGGGGGAGTCGCCTTCGTGTTCGGCTACTTCGCCTTCCGCTCGCGCATCAAGGGCGTGTACTTCTCCATCATCACGCAGGCCATGACCTACGCGGCCATGCTGCTGTTCTTCCGCAACGAGACCGGCTTTGGCGGGAACAACGGTTTTACCGACTTCAAGCGCATCCTGGGCCAGCCGATCGCCACGCAGAACATGCGCATGGCGCTGTTCGTGCTCACGGGCCTGGCCCTGCTCGGCTTCTTTCTGCTCGCGCGCTGGCTGGTGTGCAGCAAGTTTGGTCGCGTGCTGCAAGCCCTGCGCGACGCCGAGAGCCGCGTGATGTTCTCGGGCTATTCGCCGCTGCCGTACAAGCTCAGCGTCTGGACCCTGAGCGCCATGATGTGCGGCGTCGCGGGGGCCCTGTACGTGCCGCAGGTCGGCATCATCAACCCCGGGGAAATGAGCGCCGCGAACTCCATCGAGATCGCCGTATGGGCCGCCGTGGGCGGGCGCGCCACGCTGATCGGACCCATCGTGGGCGCGTTCGTCGTGAACGCCGCGAAGAGCTGGCTCACGGTCACGGCGCCGGAGTTCTGGCTGTATTTTCTGGGCGCGCTGTTCATCGCCGTGACGCTGTTCCTGCCCCATGGCCTGGTCGGCCTGCTCAAGCAGCTCAGGGGCCGGGCGACAAAGGCCGAGGCCGCGCCATGACGCCCGATCTGCTGGAGCAGGGCGCGCGGCGCCTGGCCGACAGGCAGGCCCGTCTGGCGGCCCCGGGGCAGACCGCGTCCGGCGGGCGCGCCGCGGGTTTCTCGCGCCTGGCCACACCCGGCGAGGTGGACCTGGCGCACGGCCGCATCCTGTACCTGGAGGGCGTGAACGTCAGCTTTGACGGCTTCAAGGCGATCAACGATCTGAGCCTGGACATTGCGCCGGGCGAACTGCGCTGCATCATCGGCCCCAACGGCGCGGGCAAGACGACGCTGATGGACATCATCACCGGGAAGACCCGGCCGGACAGCGGAACGGTGTACTTCGGCTCGACCATCGACCTGCTGCGCCACAACGAGCCCGGGATCGCCAGCCTGGGAATCGGCCGCAAGTTCCAGAAACCCACGGTGTTCGAGGAGCTCACGGTGTTCGAGAACCTGGAGCTGGCCTTGAAGACGCACAAGGGCGTGGCGTCCAGCCTGTTCTTTCGCATCGACTCGGCGCAGTCCGACCGCCTGGCCGAGACCCTGCACACCATCCACCTGGCCGGCAGCGTGGCGCGCAGGGCCGGCGACCTGAGCCATGGCCAAAAGCAGTGGCTGGAGATCGGCATGCTGCTGATGCAAGACCCGAAGCTGCTGCTGCTCGATGAGCCGGTGGCCGGGATGACCGACGAAGAAACCGCGCGCACCGCCGAGCTGTTTCTGCGCCTCAAGGGCCGGCACTCGCTGATGGTGGTCGAGCACGACATGGGGTTCGTGCGCAGCATCGCGCAGACCGTCACCGTGCTGTGCGAGGGCTCCGTGCTCGCGCAGGGAACGCTCGATCAGGTGCAGGCCGACGAGCGCGTGATCGAGGTCTACCTGGGGCGCTGACGCCGGGAAAGACCGCAACCCCACACAAGACACCATGCTGACCGTCCAGAACGTCAACCAGTACTACGGCGGCTCGCACATCCTGCGCGACGTGAGCCTGAGCGCCGCGCCGGGCAAGGTCACGGTGCTGCTCGGGCGCAACGGCGTGGGCAAGACCACGCTGCTCAAAAGCCTGATGGGCCTGGTGCCCATCCGCAGCGGCACCATCCACCTGGACGGCCAGGCCATCACCCGGGCCACGCCGTACGCGCGCGCACGCGCCGGAATCGGCTACGTTCCCCAGGGGCGCGAAATCTTCGGCCGCCTCACGGTGGAAGAAAACCTGCGCATGGGCCTGGCGTACAGGAGCCGATCCACCCCGGTGCCGCCGCAGCTGTACACGCTGTTCCCGGTGCTCGCGCAGATGCTGCGGCGCCGCGGCGGCGACCTCTCCGGCGGGCAACAGCAGCAGCTGGCCATCGCCCGCGCCCTGGCACCCGGCCCGCGCCTGCTGATCCTCGACGAACCCACCGAAGGCATACAGCCAAGCATCATCAAGGACATCGGCCGCGTCATCCGCCATCTCGCAGACCAGGGCGCAATGGCGATCCTGCTGTGCGAGCAGTACTACGACTTCGCGCAGGAACTGGCCGACGACTACCTGGTCATGGAGCGCGGCGAACTGATCGCACGCGGCCCGGGCAGCGAGATGCAGGCCAAGGGAATCCGCAAGCTGGTTGCGATCTGAGCGCCTGGAAGTCTGCCTTCGCGCGACCGCGTGGGCGCTTGACCCATGCGGCGGACACCTCGGACGGCAGTACCTCACCAGCAGGTCTGGCTTGGGTGAAGCACGCATTTTTGGCCTGTATAGTCAGACTTGCGAAGTCTTCATGGGGCAGGTCATGCAAAGCTGGCAAATGCAAACCGCCAAAGCGCGGTTCCCGGAACTGGTCAAGCACGCGGTCCAAGAGGGTCCGCAGGACATCACACTGCACGGACGTTCCGTGGCAGTGCTGGTCTCGCGCGAGTTGTTCGATCGCCTCAGTGGCAACGAGCAGTCGCTGGTGGACTTCATGCGCGCCTCGCCGCTGCAAGAGCACGATGGCATCGAGTTCGAACGCAGTTGCAGCCTGCCGCGTGAGATCACGTTTTGAGCTATCTGACCGACACCAACGTCCTGTCCGAACTGCGCCGCAAGCGGGCCGATTCTGGGCGAAATCCGCAAAGGCATCGAAGGTGTTGCTGACGCGGCATTCATCGGGATTGCAATGCAGGAGAGTGCGCGTGAAACCTTCGGAAGCCTTGCACTTGCACCGGGCCGCAATTCGCCGCGTGGTCGAGTCTCACCGGGCCCGGAATCCTCGGGTGTTTGGCTCTGTCCTGCACGGTCAGGATACGGACAGCAGCGATCTTGACATCCTGATCGACCCGACATCAGAGACAACACTGTTCGACATTGGCGCGATCCGCCACGAGTTGGGTCAACTGCTCGGTGTCCCGGTGGATGTATTGACCCCCAACGCCTTGCCGGACAAGTTCCGGGCATCGGTGGTCGCTGAGGCCCTCCCTGTATGAGCCGCGATCAGGGCTGTCTTTCCCCCTGCGTCAGAATAGTTGTCGTCGCCATAGGACCAAGATTTTTCGGTTCCCTGGTGTCCTGCCCCGCAGATATCAACACATGAAACGGCGCCTCTCGCGCCATGTCCAACCTATCGGAAGGAACTTGACCATGACCACCATGACCACCATGACCACCATGACCACCATGACCCCACCCCCCAAGAGCTACATAACCGACGCCAGGCGCGAGGAAATGCGCGCCGGTGGGCTGGACCAGGACGGCATCTACGTAGCTGAGTCCGTGGCGGCCGGCGCTGCAGGCGATAGAAATGCCGCTTGGGGATGGCTTGCCCGCGCCGAGCTGTACCCGCAAACCCTTATGGGGCTCAAGAGGCGCAATAGTGCGCAGTTCATCCGCGATATGGGCTTCAAGACGGCGAAGGCCGACGCGTTCTACGGACCTGGGTGGCTGGATCGGGATGATCTGTGAAAAATGATGCGCTTGAGGCGCTCGATCAATTGCTGGCAGCGGAAGAAGACTTCTTTCGGCGACCACCAAGCGTCGAAGCGGCCAGGAGTCTGCAAGGCACGCGGCACGAGATGCAGGGACATATCCGCGCGATCGGGCGCAGCGGCGACCTGCCCTTGATCGTCACGGCCGAGCGGATGATCGTCGATGGCGACTTGGTGCGCTACGCAAACAGCGTCGCCATGACCAACAGCCTGAAAGCAGCCATTGGCGAGCTATCCGTTGCCGAACGGCACATCGGCATCGTGGATGACCCGCAGAAGTACCGGGCGGTGGATCAGGCGCACAGCCTGCCGAGGAACCGCAAGGGCGGCCTGCCCTTGGACGAAGCCCGCCAAGCATTGGCGAGCCATTACACGCGGCTGAACAACCTGGACAAGGCCCGGCTCGTAGATGATGAGAAGAAGGTCATCGACGCCAGGAAGACAGCCGTTTTCGAGGCGGTGAAGCTCTACACGGCCCGCCAAGCCAAGACCCTGGGCGTGGATCTCGCGCAGGGGAAAAAGCGCGGAAACCGCTTGTGAAGGTCGCCCGCATCGACATGCGAGTCAGCCCCGGCGCGCCGGATCTGACGCGCCATACAGCCGAACATCATCAAGGACATCGGCCGCGTCTCCGCCATCTTGCGGACCAGGGCAATCGCGCTATCCTGATTCCCCTCCCTGCGCCAGAATAGTTGTCGCCTCCATGGAACCCAAGAACCGGAACAGGCGCTCGCGCATCGCAGGCACGACCGTGTCCACCGCGCGTTCGAGTTGCTCCACGAGGCCGCCCACGCCCACGGCGAACCGCGCACCCGATGCGCTCGACGCGGAGCCCAGCGCGACGATGCCGATGCCCTCGGTCACCACGCCGCGCGAAAACGCATAGCCGCGCTCACGCGACTCCTGTACCCGGGCCTTCACGTAGTCGGCGTCGACGGTCTGGCCGCTCGGCTTGAGGCGGACGTTGCTACGGTGGATCGTGCGCGCGACGTGATCGTCGCTGCCGGCCGCGAGCAGCGCCCAGCCGGTACCGGACATGCACAGCAGCCGGCGCGTGCCCGGCTGTACGTTGAACTGGATCGGGTGGCTGCCGAAGATGACGTGCACGTACTGAGCGTAGATGTCGTTCTCCACCGCGAGGATCGCGGTGAAGCGGGTCTCGCGCGCGATGTCGCCGAGCAGCGTGAGCAACTGCCCGCCCTGGAACATCGAATCCATCACCCAGTCGCCGATGGCGGCCAGGCGGGGGGTGGCGAGGTAGGCGCGCGCCGAGGAGTCGTAGCGCAAATAGCCGAGGGTGGCAACGCTCTTGAGCAGCACCTGCGTGCTCGACAGCGGATAGCCCAGCCGCTCCGATATCTCGCGCACCGTGACCGGCCGCCGCACCTCGCGCAGGTACTCGAGCACCTGAAACACCCTCCCCGCCGTCTTGATGACCGATTGCTCCAATTTCTTCTCCACGGCACCATGCCGGCACGCCTCCCGGTTCACGCCCGGCCGGACCGCGGGGATGCTACTGCAACTCGACCCCCGTGATGGCCATCAGCCGCTTCCAGCGCGCGATCTCGTCCGTCTGGTAGCGGCGCAGCTCAGCCGCCGACGACATGATCAGCTCCGTGCCCTGTTTGCGGTAATAGGCTTGAATCTCCTCGGTCTGCGCCGCCTTCGCGAACAGCGCGCCCAGCTGCTCGACCACGGCGGCTGGCGTCTTCGACGCCACTGCGGCCGCCACCCAGTTCACCGCGAGGTAATCCGGCCAGCCGGCCTCCCCGATGGTCGGCACCCCGGGCAGCACGATGGAGCGCTTCGGCGCGGTGAACGCCAGCGCGCGCACCCGGCCCGAGCGCGCGAGTTCGTTGGCGCCGGTGGCGTCGACCACCGCGAAGTCGACCTCCCCGGTCATGACCGCGTTCACCGCCTCCCCGGCGCCCTTGTAGTTGATGCCGGCGGTCTTCATCTTCGCCATCTCGTTGAACCACTCCGAATAGAGCATGTATGACATCGATCCGCTCGCATAGTTGAGCTTGCCGGGCCGACTGCGCGCATCGGCCACCAACTGCTCGAGCGTGCGGTGGGGCGAATTTGCCGGCACGATCACGAGGCAGGCACCGCGCGAGAGCAGCGTGATCGGCGCGAAGTCCGCCAGCGGGTCGTAGGGCAGCTTTCTGAAGGTGGCCGCATTGGTGGTGAGCGTCGAGTTGCTGCCGATGAACACCGTGTGCCCGTCGTGCGGTGGATTCAGCGCGGTCTGTACGCCGATGAATCCGTTGCCACCGGGCTTGTTCTCCACCGTCACGGACTGGCCCGTCAGGTCGCCCACGCTGCGCGCGAACAGCCGAGCCGTGATGTCTGTTCCGCTGCCCGGCGGAAACGGCACGATGAACCGCATCGCGTGCGACGGAAAGGCGCTTGCCTGCGCGAACGACGGCCTCCCCGCAGCGCCGGCCAGCGCGGCTCCTGCGCCCAGCAGCAGCAGCCGACGGCGATCGACGTGCGGCGGTGGCGCCGGTGTCTGGTCTTGCATTGAATGGTCTCCTCGTTGCCTTGCAATCATCAGCGCCGCGAGCCCAGCAGCGCGCGCGCCACCACCCAGCGATGCACTTCGCTGGGCCCTTCGTAGATTCGCATCAGCCGGGTTTCGTTGGCCATCTGCTGCAGCGGCATTTCCTTGGTCATGCCCATCGCGCCGAAGACCTGCATCGCCATGTCGATCACGTCCCAGGCCATCTCGGTCGCGAAGACCTTGATCATCGAAACCTGCGCGCGCGCTTCCTCGCCGCGATCGATGCGCGCCGCAGCCTCGTAGGTCATCAGGCGGCAGGCGTGGATGCGCGTGGCGGCGTCGGCCACGCTCCACTGCACGCTCTGGCGGTCGGACAGCATGGCGCCGAAGGTCTTGCGCAGCGGCGCGTAGTCGCAAACCATGTCGAGCGCGCGCTGTGCGCGGCCGATGCACCAGGCCGCCATCTGCACGCGGCGGCTCGACAGCCGCACCTGCATCGGCGCGAAGCCCTGTCCCTCGACACCCAGCAGCTGGCCCGCGCCAACGCGGCAGTCCTGCAGGCTGATCTCGTACGTCGATGCGCCCCCAAGCATGGGGATGCGACGCTCCACCACGAAGCCGGGCGTGTCCTTGTCGACGAGGAAGGCCGAGATGCCGCCGCGCGAGCCGAGCGTCATGTCGGTCACCGCCATCACGATGGTCCAGTCGGCGCTGGCGGCACGGCTGATCCAGATCTTGCGGCCGTTGAGCACCCAGGTGCCATCGGCCTCGCGCACGGCCCGCGTGCTCATCGCCGAGGGGTCAGCGCCCGCGCCGGGCTCCGAAATGGCAATGGCCGACACGGTCTCGCCGCGCGCATACGGCGCCAGGTAACGCTCGGTCTGTGTCGTATCCGCGGTCTTCAGCAGCATGCGCAGGTTGGGCGAATCGGGCGGCAGGTCATAGGGCGTGATGGTCTTGCCGAGCTCCTCGTTGACGCCCACCATCGCCGTCACCGGCAAATCGGAGCCGCCGAGTTCCCCCGGTGCGTCCAGGCCCCAGAGGCCGAGCGCGCGGGAGCGCGCGTCGAGCCGTTCGTGTTCCTCGGGCGCGAGCGTCAGCTGCCCGCCAGAGGCTTCGCGCTGGAGCACTGCGGCTTCCAGTGGCAGCAGTTCGTCGCGCACGAAGCGCGCGACCAAGTCCTTGAGCATGCGGTGTTCGTCTTCGAGTTCGAAGTTCATGGTGTGTTCGGGTGTGCTTTTTTTATTCGCCGATGACCACACGCCGGTCCTTGAGGCGCGCGATGTCCTCTTGCGCCAGTCCGGCTTCGCGCAGGATCTCCGTGGTGTGCTGCCCGACCGTGGGCGCCTGGCGGTAGACCTTCGTCGGCGTGGCGGAAAAGCGCGCGGTGGGACGCAGCTGCCGGATCGGGCCCTCTGTGGGATGCGTCGCGTCTTCGAACAAACCGACCGCCTTCAGGTGCGGATGCTCGGGCAGTTCGTCGAGTGTGTAGATCGGCGTGGCGGGAATGTCGAGCTTCTCGCACAGCAGCATCCATTCGGCCGTCGTCTTGAGCGGTGTCAGCTCGCGCAGGTGGCCGTACAGCGCCTTCACGTGCGTGTTGCGTTCCTGGCGGCTGGCGATGTTGTAGCGATCGGCCAGCTCCGGCTGCCCGACCTCGAAGAAGAACGCCTGCCAGTGGCGCTCGGTGTAGGGCAGCATGCTGACCCAGCCGTCGCGCGTGCGCACGGGCTTTCGACCGCCTTCCAGCAGCCGCGGATAACCGGCCTGCACCGTTGAGCCCTGGAAGGTCATGCCTCCCATGTGCTCGGCCAGCACGAAGGCGGCCATGGTCTCCAGCATCGGCACCTCGACGTACTGGCCTTCCCCGCTGCGCTCGCGGTGCAGCAGCGCCGCCAGCACGGCATTGCAGACCGCCAGGCCCGTGGTCTTGTCGGCGATAAGGCTCTGCGCGTAGTCGGGCTGGTCGCGGCCCACCGAGCCCACGCCCACCAGGCCGCAGGCGGCTTGGATGATGTCGTCGAAGGCGGGCCTGTCGCGGTGCGGGCCGTCCTGTCCGAAGCCGGTGGCCGCGCAGTACACGACCCGCGGGTTGAGGCGCGAGACGGCTTCGTAGCCCAGGCCGAGGCGCTCGATGGCCGCCACGCGCATGTTGTGCACCACCACGTCGATCGTCGGGATCAGCGCGCGCAGCGCCGTCACGCCCGCGGCCGACTTGAGGTCCACCGCCAGCGATCGCTTGTTGCGGTTGACGGCCAGGAAGATCGAGCTCATGCCCGGGTTCTGCGAGATGCCGTTGGCCCGCATCATGTCGCCCTCGGGCGGCTCGACCTTGATCACGTCGGCACCGTAGTCCGCCAGTGTCTGGGTGGCCAGGGGGCCGAGCACCACGGCCGTGAGGTCGAGCACGCGGATGCCCTTGAGCGGCCCGCAGGCCGCGCTGGAAGTCGAATCGGTCATGAAGAAGAAAAGGAAAGAATTGGAGAGTTCGGTCGGCCGGGTTCGGCCTCAGTTCGGCAGCCCGACCAGGTGCCGCGCCATGACCACGCGCTGGATCTGGCCCGTGCCCTCGACGATGTCGAGCGCCTTCACGTCGCGGAATAGTTTTTCGATCAGGTGCTCGCCGCGGCCCGCGGCGGGGCCCATCACCTCCATCGCGAAGCTCGCCGCCTCGAACGCCGCCGGTGGCGCAAGCGCCTTCGAGGCGGAGGCCTCGACCATGTTGGGTTTGCTCTGGTCGGCCAGCCAGGCTGCGCGCAGGGCCAGCAAAAGTGCGGCCTTGAGCTTTCGGCGCGATCGCTCCATCCGGTCGCGCAGCCGCAGGTCCGACGCGAGGCCGTTGGCCTGCATGAACGCCGCCGCCTCGTCGAGCACGGCGCGGCCGATGCCGACCGCCATGCCCGCAATGGCGGGGCGGCCCGCGTTGAAGGTATTCATCGCGCCCTTGAAGCCACCGGAGCGCTGCATGTAATAAGCCTCGCCGCCCAGCATGTTCGCCACTGGCACGCGGCAGTCGGAGAGGAAGAAGGACGTTGATTCATAGGCCCTCAGTCCCATCTTCTTCTCGATGCGGAAATCGACCAGGCCCGGCGTGCCGCGTTCGACCACGAAGGCGCGGTGGCCTGCGCGACCGAGCGCCGGGTCGCTGGTGGCGAACACCACGATCCATTCCGCGCGGCCCGAATTGCCCGAGAAAGACTTTGCGCCGTTGAGCACCCAGTGGTCGCCGTCGAGCCGCGCGCGGGTCCTGATGTTGGCCACGTCGGAGCCGCCCGAGGGCTCGGTCATCGCGAACCCGCCCCAGATCGGGCGCTGGGGGTTCACGAACGGCAAGAGAAAGCGCGCCTTCTGCTCCGGCGTGCCCATCGAGAGGATCGGCGGCTCACCGAGGCCGGGGCCCGGCAATGCGACGCTGATGCCGCGGTCCCAGTAGGCGCCCTCCTCCGCGAGCAGCACTTGCGCGGCGGCCGAGCTGGCCTTGTTTGGTGCGGCGGGTTGCGCCGCTCCTTCGTTGGCAGCCTCGCCGGGTGGGCGCCAGTGTGTGCGGCCGAAGCCCTCGGCGAGCATGCGCACGAAGAACGGGTCGTCCACCGGCAGCGGTGCGCCGGCGCGGTCGGCACGCCAGCCGGCCGGCCGCATCTCCTCACGACCGAGCCGGCGCAAGGTCTCCAGCCGTTGCTGGTCCTCTGCAGCGATCGAAAAATCCATGTCAGGCTCCCAGTGCGCCGGCGGCGAGAAAGGAAATCGGTGCAAGCGATGCATCGCCCGCGCCCAGTGCGTCGTCGCGCGCGGCATCGGCGCCGCCGAGCAGCAGGCCGAGCGCACGCAGTTCGCGCATGTGCTTTTCCACCGGGTAGTCGCGCATGAAGCCTGCGCCGCCGAGGATCTGGACCGCGTTCGAGCCGATGAACACGGCGTTCTCCACGGCCTCGATCAGCGCTGTTGCCGCGGCCTCGGTCGCGGGCTGGCCGGCATCGAGCCGCCAGGCTGCCTCGTGCAGCAACTGCCGGGTTGCGTCCACGGCGCTGTGCATGTCGACGATCAGGAAGGCCAGCGCCTGGTGGTGCGCGATCGGACGGCCGAAGGCCACCCGCTCGAGCGCGTACTTGCGCGCGTACTCGGCCGCCGCGTGCATCTGGCCCACGATTAGCGCCGACAGGTGAACGCGCGCATGCGCCAGCGCCAGCGCGGCGGCCGTGGGATCGGTCCAGGCTGCGTCAACCGGCGTGCGGTCCACGCGGATCTCGCTGGCGCCTGCCGCCCGCAAGCCCGCACCGGGCAGGGGCAGCACGGAGATCCCGTGCGTCACCAATTGCAGCCCGGTGCGGCTCAGCACCGCGAGCAGGTCCACGCGATCCGCAGGCCACCACGGCACGCTGCCACTCAGTGCATCGCCTGCGCCCTGCCAGATGCTCCGGTGGTCGAACACCAGCACCGCCCGCATGCCGGGCCTGTCCAGCGACCGGGCGTGCTGCCGCAGCGCAGCCTCCCCGCCGAAGGCCAGCAAGGCATGCGCGACGCTGCCGAGCGGCTGCAAGGCGATGGCAGCGCCGGGACATCCGCCGGCCAACCGTTCGGTCACCAGCACGCGCGCCACCGCGCCCATGCCGGCGCCGCCGCTGGACTCGGGCCAGTCGATGCGGTCGAAACCGATGTCGCGTGCTTCCTGCAGCACGGCGAGGGGAACGGCGCGCTGCTGCTCGAAGTCGCGTTGCGCAGGCAGCAGTTGCTCGTCTGAAAAACGCTGGGCCGTTTCGGTCACCAGTTCGAGGTCTTCGCCGAAGGAAAAGTCGATCATCGTGTGCTCCGTCTTCTCCTTGTGCTCAGCGACGCCCGAAGACCGGGTCACGGCGTTGCGCCATGGCGACAACGCCTTCGCGAAAGTCGCTGGTCTGGAAATGCTGGCGTTGCTCGCCGGCCTCGCGCTCGACCGCCGCACGCACGGACTCCACGAGCCCCGCGCGCAGGGTGGCCCGCGTCGATTCCACGGCGATCGGCGCCGACACGGCGATTTCGTCTGCCAGCGCCTGGGCGCGGCTTCGGACCTCGTCCTGACCCACCAGCTCGTCGGCCAGGCCGATGCGCACGGCCTCAGCACCGTTCAGTCGCCGCCCCGTGTACAGCAGCAGCGCCGCCTTCTGCGGCCCGATCAGCCGCGGCAGCGTGCAGCTCAATGCAAAGCCGGGGTGAAAACCCAGCCGCGTGAAGTTCGCACTGAAGCGCGCTTCGCTGCAGGTGATGCGGAAGTCGGCCACCAGCGCCAGCCCGAGACCTCCCCCCACCGCGGGGCCGTGCACCGCAGCGATCACCGGCTTGGTCACGGTGAACAGGCGGACGGCCTGGCGGTAGAGCTCGGCCGGGTCGCGGCGCTCGCCCGCAGGGGGCGCGGGCGCCGAGAAATCGGCGCCCGCGCAGAACGAGCGGCCCTGCGCGGCCAGCACGATGGCGCGGCAATCCGGGTCGGCCTGGAGCGTCTCGAAGGCATCGGCCAAGCGGGAGATCAGCTGGAGGTCGAAGAAGTTGTGCGGCGGCCGGCACATCTCGACCGTGGCGGTGTGGCCGGCGCGATGGATGGAGAGGTCGGGCGTTTCCCGGTTTCCGGGCGGATGCATGGTGGCGGTCATGGGGTTCCTGTCATTCCGATTTTTCAAAAATATAACAGATACCTAATTTTTAAAAGTACATATGTATTATTATTTGGACCGATCCGAAAGACGGACGCGCAGCCGAACGACCGATTCATTCACGGAATCAGGAGAAAAAAAGATGGAGACAACAAGGCGCCAGCTGCTGGCTTTGGCGGGCACGGCGATCGCGGGCCAAGCCTTCGCACAGTCGAATGCCTTTCCCACGCGGTCGATCAGGATCGTGGTGCCGTTCACGCCCGGCAGCGGCTCGGACACTTCGGCGCGCTATTTCGGCGACCAGCTCGGCGCACAGGTCGGCCAGGCGGTGGTGGTGGAGAACAAGCCCGGCGCCAACGGCATCATCGCGCTGCAGTCGGTGAAGAACGCGCCGGCCGACGGCTACACGCTGCTGCTTGCGAGCAACTCGCCAATGGCGGTGAACCCGCTCATCATCAGGGACCTCGGCTACGACTCGGTCAAGGACTTCAAGCCCATCTCCGGCCTCACGCGCGGCATGAACGTGATCGTCGTGTCGAACGAATCGCGCTTCGCGACGCTCGAGGCGCTACTGGCGGCGGCCAAGAGCCAGCCGCTCAACGTCGGTACCTATTCGGCCGGCTACCAGCTTGCCGCAGCATGGCTCGCCAGCATGGCCGGCTGCGCGTTCACCAACGTGCCCTACAAGGGGCAGGCTCCGATCATGACGGACGTGATCGGCAACCAGCTCGACTTCGCGCTGGTCGATCTCGGCGGGGCGATACAGCAGATCAAGTCCGGCAGGATCAAGGCGCTCGCGGTCTCCGGCGAAGCGCGCAATCCCGACTTGCCCAACGTGCCCACGGTCCGCGAGAAGGGTTTCAACGAGTACGTCCAGTACAGCTGGGTGTCTTTCTACCTGCGCTCGCAGACGCCCGATGACATCACGACCAAACTCGCCGAGTCACTGCAGAAGACGCTCGCCACCGACGAAGCCCGCGCCTTTGTGCGCAAGACCGGCGGCGAACTGATGCCCTATCCGCCCGAGAAGATGCAGCGCTTCCACCTCGAGGAGATCGCACGCTTTCGAAAGATCGCGGCCATCATGAACATCAAGCCCGAGTGACGACAGGAACGCCGTCACGCAGTCGCTATGGGCGTGCCTGCGGGGGCCCCTCAACGGCCCAGGGTCTCGCACCACCTTGATGCACGCGCCCATCGCGGTGTTCGGAATCGCCGCATCGGCCCTGGGTGTGCCGCCTCATCTTGGCAAATTGGCCGGACCACTGAGCCCATTGGGCGACCTTGGCATGGTTCTTGATCCACGAAAAATGGACTTATCTCATCCGCAGTCGCGAACAGGGTGCGCCTACTGCGTCAGCGCCGGGAGAGCCTGGCCAGACAAGGCCAGACAAGGCCACCGGCCCCCCTTCCCACCACCCCAAGGAAAAGCCATGTCCGTTTCCAAACTTGAGCTGAGCGCCCGCGTTGCCGTGGTCGCGCTCGCCGCGGCCGCGCTGCCCGCGCGCGCGCTCGACGTCAAACTGGGTCACGTGCTCGCTGTCAGCCACAGCTGGCACAAGGCCGCCGAAGGCTTCGCCGCGGAGGTCAAGGACAGGACCGCCGGCCGCGTCAACTTCATCCTGTTTCCCGGCGGCCAGCTCGGCAACGAGAAGACCATGGTGGAGGGCATGCAGATCGGCAGCCAGGGCGCGGCCGTCATTGGCACGGGTTCGCTGCAACCCGTGGACGCGCGTTTCGGCGTGGTCGAGCTGCCCTATGCCTGGAACAGCGCCGCGCAGGCCTACAGGGCCTACGACGGCGAACTGGGCGCGGCGCTCGCGAAGATCGCCGAGGGCAAGAACCTGGTGCTGCTGTCGTGGTGGGAGAACGGCTACCGCCACATCACCAACAACCGCGGCCCGATCAAGACGCCCGCCGACCTCAAGGGCCTGAAGACGCGCGTCACGCCCGACAAGATGCGGCTCGACGCCTTCACCCTGCTGGGCGCGGCACCCGCGCCGCTGGCCTTCGGCGAGCTCTATTCGGCGCTGCAACAGAGGGTGTTCGACGCCCAGGAGAACCCCTTGTCGATCATCTACACCTCGTCCTTCTTCGAGGTGCAAAAGTACCTGTCGCTCACGGGCCACGTGTGGAGCCCCGCGAGCCTGGTGGTTTCCAAATCGACGTGGAACCGCATCTCGCCCGAGGATTGCAAGGTGCTGAAGGCCGCGGCCGACCACTGGCGCGATGAACAGCGCCGCATGATCGCCGAGAGCGACAAGCAGTATCTGGCCCAGTTGAGCGACAAGGGCATGCAGATCAACGCGGTCGACAAGGCCCCGTTCGCTGCCGCCGCGGCCCCGGTGTGGAAGTCGTATGAGGCGACCTTCGGCCCGGAGCTGATGAGCCTGGTCAAGAAGTACCGCGAGGCCCCATGATGCTCA
Organism: Verminephrobacter aporrectodeae subsp. tuberculatae; assembly: GCF_026127385.1. NCBI lineage: Bacteria > Pseudomonadati > Pseudomonadota > Betaproteobacteria > Burkholderiales > Comamonadaceae > Verminephrobacter > Verminephrobacter aporrectodeae. The sequence continues at coordinate 287,335 of NZ_QZCX01000001.1, read as the reverse complement.
CGCGCATGGCCTGCGCGCTGTCCGCATTCAGCAAGGCGTTCGGCGCGCTCGCGTGCGCCGTGCTTGCGGTGCTGGTGACCGCCGTGGTGTTCCAGCGCTTCGTCATGCACGACACGCCCCGCTGGGCCGAAGAGCTGCCCCGCCTCGTGCTGGTCTGGTCCGCCTTCATCGGTGGCGTGGCCTGTAGCCGTGAGCGCAGCCACCTCATGGCCGGGTTGCTGCCCTTCATCGTCAAAAGCCCCCGCGTGCTCGCCGTGGTTGACCGCATCAACCACGCGCTGATCGTCGCCGGCCTGGCCGTCTTGGGATGGGCCGGCTGGCAGTTGGCGCAGATGACCATGGAGCAGATGCTGCCCGCCATCGAGGTGTCGGCCGGCGTCGTCTACCTGGCCTTGCCGGTGGCGTGTGCGCTCACGGCCGTGGTCCACGTCGCCCAGTTCTTCGAACCCTGGCCTCCGGCGCATGCCGATTCTTTTTCCCTGGAGTAAGGCATGTCGGGCGGAGCCCTCTTTCTCATGGGCGTCTTCATGCTCACCATGCTGGTGGACCTGCCCATCGTCTACGGCATGGTGCTGTCCGGCTTGGCGTACCTGGCGATCTTCGATACCGCGCCCGTGGCCGTGGCGGCGCAGCAGTATGTTTCCGGCCTGGACAGCTTCACGCTGCTGGCCATCCCGTTGTTCATCCTGGCCGCGCAATTGATGAACGGCGCAGGCCTCACGCAGCGCATCGTGCGTCTGTGCGCCGCCATCGTCGGCGACGTCAAGGGCGGGCTGGCCGTCGTCGCCGTCATGTCGTGCCTGGTGTTCGGCGCCCTGTCGGGCTCCGGCGTGGCCGACGTGCTGGCCATTGGCAGCCTGCTGCTTCCGGCAATGGCCCGCGCGGGCTATGACAAGGGCTTCAGCTGCGCCCTGGTGGGTTGCGCCGGGACAAGCGCGACCATCGTGCCGCCGAGCATCGTGCTCATCATCTACGGCACGACCACCAACACCTCGGTGGGCAAGCTGTTCATGGCGGGCATCGTGCCGGCTGTGCTGCTGAGCCTGTCGCTGATCGCCATTGCAGTCTGGCAGGCGCGCAAATACGACTGGAGCGGCGGCAAGCCCTTCGAATGGGCCGAGTTGCGCGCGTCGCTTTCGGATGCGGTGCCCGCGCTGATGGTTCCCGTGCTGATCATCGGCGGCATCCGCCTGGGCGTCTTCACGGCCTCGGAGGCCGCGTCGAGCGCCATCGCCTATTCGCTGCTGATCGGCCTGTTCTGGTACCGCACGCTGTCGCTGCGCACCATCTGGCAGAGCCTGAAGGTGGCCGGGGAGGGGAGTGCGTCCATCCTGCTGATGATCGGTGCCTCGGGCTTCTTCGCCTGGATCCTGGTCGCGGAACAGGTGCCGCAGGCGCTGGCCGCGCTGCTGGCGAGCTGGACCGACAGCCGCACCACGGTGTTGCTGCTGCTGACCGCCGTGCTGCTCCTGCTCGGCACGTTCATGGAGGCGATCCCGATCATCATCATCGTCGCTCCCGTGGTCATGCCGGTGCTCGCGCATTACCGGATCGACCCGGTGCATTTCGGCATCCTGCTGACCATCAACATGGCCATCGGTGCGGTATCGCCGCCCGTGGGGGTGGACCTGATGGCCGCGTGCAAGGTGGGTGGCATCACGATGATGCAGACCCTGCGCCCGCTCACCTGGATGATGCTCGCGATGGTGGGCGTGCTGATGCTCGTCACCTTCGTGCCTGATCTGGTGATGTTTCTGCCGCGGCACGTGCAATGACGCGCCCCTCCATGGCATCACGCCGCCCGGCGTCTTTGCGTCGCAGCTGGCTGTTCACCTCGGGGTTGGACGAGCAGATGCAGCAGGCCGCGCTCGACAGCCGTGCCGACGTGCTGGTCGCGGATCTGGAAGAGTTCACCGCGCCAGTCGACCGCCCGGCGGCGCGTCCCCGCGTGGCCGCGCTGATGGTGCGCTGCCGCGCGCAGGGCGCCGTGGCCGCGGTGCGCGTGAATCGCCTCGCGGGGGATGGCCTGGCGGACCTGCGCGGGGTCATGCCCGGCGGCCCGCAAGTGATCCTTCTTCCATGCGTCGAGTGCGCCGAGGAGATCACCGCGTTGGCAGAAGCCATCGACCTCTTCGAGGCGGAACTGGGCCTGCCCGCCGGGACCACCGAGATCGTGCCCACGATCGAATCGGCGCTCGGCGTGGTGCGCATCCAAAGCATCCTGGCCGCCAGTGAGCGCATCAGCGCCTGCCTGCTCGCGGCCGAAGACCTCACGGCCGACCTGGGCGCCGAGCGCGGCCCGGACGGCCTGGAGCTCAACCATCTGCGCAGCCGCTTCCTGGTCGAGTGCCGGGCCGCAGGGCGCGTGGCGATCGACTGCCCGTTCAACTACCGCGATCTGCAGGCCCAGGCTGCGGACCTCGGCTGGGCCCGACGCATTGGCCTGAAGGGCAAGTGCACTGTTTTCCCCGAACAGGTCGCGGCCATTCACGCCGCCCTGACGCCATCGCCAGAGCAGTTGGCCTGCGCGACAGAGACGGTGGCGCGTTTCGAGGCCGCCCGTCGCGGCGGAGCTGCTGCCGGCCAGCCGATCGAAAGCCCCGACTACCACACCGCGCGGCGCCTGCTGGCGCGCGACACCGAATTCAGCGCATGGGCCGCACAAGCGCGGACCGAATGGCCCAACGGAGAACCGTCTTGACTTCGACTTCCACCCCCGCTTCGGCTCGGCGCAACGGCGGCCAGATTCTGATGCAGCAATTGCGCATTCACGGCGCCCGGCGCGTGTTCCTGGTCCCGGGGGAAAGCTACCTGCCCTGCATCGACGCGTTCAACGAGCACCAGGGCGCGATCGAGCCCATCGTCTGCCGCCAGGAAAGTGGCGCCGCCTACATGGCCGAGGCCTACGGCAAGCTCACCGGAGAGCCAGGTATCTGCTTCGTCACGCGCGGCCCGGGCGCGACGAACGCGAGCATCGGCGTGCATACCGCGTTCCAGGACTCGACGCCCATGATTCTCTTCATCGGCCAGGTCGGCAACGGCTTCTGCGAGCGCGAGGCCTTCCAGGAAATCGACTACCGCCGAATGTTTGGCCAGATGGCCAAGTGGGTGGCGCAGATCGACCGTACCGAACGCATCCCCGAGTACGTCGCGCGCGCGTTCTCGGTCGCCACCAGTGGCCGCCCCGGCCCCGTGGTGCTGGCCCTGCCGGAGGACACGCTGTGGGGCAGCGCCGAGGTGGCCGACCTGCCGCGCTACACCCGCGCCTGCAGCCATCCCGGCGGCGCCGACTTGGCGCGCATGGCCGCCCTGCTGGAGGAGGCCGAACGTCCGCTGATGATCGTTGGCGGGACCGGCTGGACGAGCGAGGCAATGCATCAGCTCGAGGACTTCGCCGTGCGCTTCCAGGTCCCCGTGGGCACGGCCTGGCGGCGGCTCGAGTGTTTCGACCAACGCAGTCCCAACGCGGCCGGGCATGTGGGCTGGGCGATGACGCCCGCGTTGCGCCAGCGGGTGCGCGCTGCGGACCTGATCATCGCCGTCGGAACCCGGTTGGGTGAAGCGACGACCGAGGGCTACACGGTCATCGAAAGCCCGATGCCACGCCAGAAACTGGTGCACGTGTATCCCGATCCGGGCGAGCTGGGCCGCGTGTTCGCGCCCACGCAGGCCATCGTGGCGGATGTCGCGAGCTTCGCCGGCGCGCTGGCCGCGCTCGCACCCGCCAGGCCGCCGCAGCGCAAGGCACGGGTCGAAGCCGCGCACGCCGAGTACCTTGCCAGCCTGGTCCCCCTGTCCGCGCAGGGCCCGCTCTCGCTGGACGCCGTGGCCGCCATCGCGGCGGACCAACTGCCGCATGATGCCTGCATCACGGTCGGTGCCGGCAACTACGCGCTCTACCCGCACCGCTATCGCCGGTACACCGGCCCGGGCACCAGCCTCGCGCCCACCGTCGGGTCGATGGGCTATGGCTTGCCGGCCGCCATATCCGCCAAGTTGGAACAACCGGAGCGCACCGTCGTCTGCTACGCCGGCGACGGCTGCTTCCAGATGAACCTGCAGGAACTGGGCGTGGCGCTGCAGTACCGCGTGGGCGTGGTCGTGCTGGTGTTCAACAACGGCATCTGGGGAACGATCCGTGCGCACCAGGAGCGTGAATTTCCGGGTCGCGCCATCGCACTGTCGTTCACCAACCCCGACTTCGCCGCGCTGGTCCGCAGCTATGGCGGCCACGGCGAGGTGGTGGAGTGCACCGAAGACTTTGCCGCAGCGCTCGCCCGTGCCTGCGCGTTCGCCGATCGCGAGAAACTGCCGGCGCTCGTCGAGTTGCGCTATGCGGCCGATGGCATCGCGCCCGGCGAGACCCTGTCGGGCATCCGCAGTGCAGCGCTCGCCCGGCAGCAAATCTCCGGCGCAGCGCATGGAACCTTCGCCGAGGCGGTGCCGCAGCCGTGCGGGGTGTCGGTGGCGGTGACCGACCCCGTCAACGATCGAGCGGATGCTCGACGATGAACTGGCGCAGGGCCGCGTTCATGCGGGTCTGCCAGCCCTTGCCGGTGGCCTTGAACGCGTCGAGCAAGTCGGCATCCAGCCGGATGGCGGTAAACACCTTGGTCTCTTCTGCCTTCGGGCGACCGCGTGGGCGCAGGGCCAATGCGGCGTACACCTCGGACGGCAGTACCTCGGCAGCCGGTCTGGCCCGGGTGAACCACGCATCATCGAGCTCTCTGGCGTCCGCGTCAGCAGCGATGCCCGCGGCGATGGCTGTTTCTTCTTCTGAGGTCGGGCTGACGTGCCCGACTTTAAGCTTTGGCATATCTTGTTTCCTCACGCTTGTTTGCTTTGCGCAGACTGATGACGCGAATGGCGTCACCACGAAGGCAGTAAATCATTACATGCAGGCGATCACCGATGTAGCCTGTTGCTTCAAACCGCTGCTCGGCGTATTGCTTGCGCGTGTCCTCGGAAACCACGGCGGTTTCCCATTCGAAGCCGTCGGCATCGGCCAAGGACAAGCCATGCTTGTCGAGCTTGCTCCCGTCTTTTGCGGGATCAAACGCGTAGTGCATGGGATTTATTGTATCAACACAAAATAGACGGAAACACCCCCGTCGCCGCTGCGCGCACGCGCCAGCCTGCGATGCGCTCCGGGATTCATGCAGCGCTACATGGCCCAGATGCGCGGCGGCTCGGCGCTGAGCTGCCACAGGGTCGCACGCCATGCGCTCCATACCTGCCTGAGCAGTTGCATCGCGGGCTCCACCTGCGGGGCCAGCGCGCGCAGCACCAGGACCTGCGCGCAGGGGCTGGTGGCGCCCGCGGTGTCCCGGAGCGCGTGCGCGTCCAGCACCGCGCGCGCGGCGTCCAGCGCGGCGTCGCGCCGGGTCTTGTCCAGCGCGCTGCCCGCAGCGAAGAACAGGCTCGCCATGCAGCGCTGCCCGGCCAGCCCCAGCGGGCTGCGCAGCAGGCGCTGGTCGGCGGCGTCGATCACGCCGCGCTCGCGCCACAGGCCGGGCAACTCGATGTGCTGCACGAAGCGCCCGGCCTCGAACGGCCGACCGGCATGCGGCAGGCCCAGCGCGGTCACGTCCCAGCCCATGCATTCGGCGCCGGGTGCAAGGTCCAGCGTGAGGTGGTTTTCGGCGTTGCAGGCGTTGTAGCAGAGCGCCTCCAGCGGCAGCCACTCCAGCCGCGCCCCTGCGGCCAGGGACAGCCGGGTGCGCTGGCGCGCCGGGTCGCCGGTGGAGCGGTAGAACCGCGCGGCGCCCGGCGTGGTGAGCAGCCCGTGCCCGCCGGAGCCGACCGAGGCCGTGATGTCCAGCGTGTCGCCGCCGACCAGCCCGCCCGGGGGGTGCACGATCACGTTGTGGCAAATGCCGCCGCCCTCCGGGTACAGGCCTTGCAAGATACGCAACGGTCCGTCGTGCGCAAAGCGCGCCACGGTGCGCGCGTGCTCCAGCGTGTAGTCGAGTTGCAGGCTGGCGTGCCAGGGCATGTGGGGGGGGGAGGGGGCTGCTGCGGGCGGCCGATTATCACCGGCAGCAGCGCCCTGCCGCGGCCTGGGGCGGGCGTTCCGATGGTGAATAATCGGTCCCGCCTGGAGTGCGCAGCATGCCCGATGAATCCCACCCCGCCAGACCGTCCCGCTGTGTCTTCGTGTACGGCACCCTGCGCTGCGGCGGCAGCAACGACATCACCAGGCTGCGGCCGGCTCCGCGCTTCGTCGGCGCGGCGTGGGTCGCGGGGGCGCTCCATCACCTCGGCGCGTATCCCGGCATGACGCTGGGCGGCAGCGGATGGGTGCGCGGCGAGGTGTACGCCATTGCGCCGGCACTGGAGGCGCTCCTCGACGAGATCGAGGACCTGGGCGCGGAACCGACCGACGAGTACGTGAAGCGCGAAGTCGTCGTGCAGCTAGAGGGGCAGGGGCAGGCGCAGGCGCTGCCCTGTCTGGTCTACGAAATCAATCCCCGGCGCCTCGGGTCTGCGCCCCTGATTGCGCATGGGGACTGGCTCGGGGAGGGAAATTTATCTCTTATATAAGACATAAGAGCTTGCGCAACTCTTGTAGAAGACTTAGAGTTTGCGTTCAAGGGCGGCGGCGCATCGCGGCCCGGCGTTTCCAACTTGACCCTGGAGTGATCCCATGACCCCATCCCTGAACGAACAACCGGGCCGCGAACAGCAAATTGCCGCCCTGGAAAAAGACTGGACCCGGAACCCGCGCTGGAGTGGCGTGAAGCGCGGCTACGGCGCGGCGGACGTGGTGCGTCTGCGCGGCAGCCTGCAACCGGAACACACGCTCGCCAGGCACGGCGCGCAAAAGCTTTGGGAGAAGATCAACGGGGGGGCCCGCAAGGGCTATGTGAACGCGTTCGGCGCGATCTCCGCCGGGCAGGCCATGCAGCAGGCGAAGGCGGGGCTCGAAGCCGTGTACCTGTCGGGCTGGCAGGTGGCGGCCGACGGCAACACCTCGGAGACCATGTACCCCGACCAGTCGCTGTACGCCTACGACTCGGTGCCCGCGATGGTGCGCCGCATCAACAACACGTTCAAGCGCGCCGACGAGATCCAGTGGAGCCGCGGCATCAACCCCGGCGACAAGGAGTACATCGACTATTTCCTGCCCATCGTGGCGGACGCCGAAGCCGGCTTCGGCGGCGTGCTCAACGCCTTCGAGCTCATGAAGAACATGATCTGCGCAGGCGCTGCGGGCGTTCACTTCGAGGACCAGCTGGCTGCCGTGAAGAAATGCGGTCACATGGGCGGCAAGGTGCTGGTGCCGACGCAGGAAGCCTGCGAAAAGCTGATCGCCGCGCGCTTCGCGGCCGACGTGCTGGGCGTGCCGACCATCGTGCTGGCGCGCACCGACGCCGAGGCCGCGAACCTGATCACCTCGGACCACGACGCGAACGACAGGCCCTTTCTCACCGGCGAGCGCACGCAGGAGGGCTTCTACCGCGTCAGGAACGGGCTGGAGCAAGCCATCAGCCGGGGCGCGGCCTACGCCCCCTACGCCGACCTGGTGTGGTGCGAGACCGGCGTTCCGGACATTGGCTTTGCGCGCGAGTTCGCCCGGGCCGTGCACGCCGCGTGCCCCGGAAAGCTGCTGGCGTACAACTGCTCGCCTTCTTTCAACTGGAAGAGGAACCTCGACGACCGGCAGATCGCCACGTTCCAGGACGAGCTCTCGGCGCTGGGCTACAAGTACCAGTTCATCACGCTGGCCGGAATCCACATCAACTGGTTCAACACCTTCCAGTTCGCCCATGCGTATGCCCGCGGCGAGGGCATGAAGCACTACGCCGAAATGGTGCAGGAGCCGGAATTCGCCGCGCGCGAGAAGGGCTACACCTTCGTTTCGCACCAGCAGGAAGTGGGCGCAGGCTACTTCGACGACGTGACCACCGTGATCCAGGGCGGTTCGTCCAGCGTAAGGGCCCTGACCGGATCGACCGAGGAAGAGCAGTTCCACTGATCGCAGGGGCAGCAGACAGATGCCCTCAGGCCGGCGTGCGCAGCACCCGCCGGTACTGCACGGACTCGGCCACGTGGGCCACCTCGGTGCTGGGCGCGCCCGCAAGGTCGGCGATGCTGCGCGCCACCTTCAGCGCGCGGTGCGTGCTGCGCGCTGACCAGCCCAGCCGCGCTGCGGCGGTGTGGAGGAAGCCCGCGGCTGCGGCGCTCAGTTGCAGGTGCGTGTCGATCTCCTGGCCTTGCAGCGCCTGGTTGCTCTTGCCCTGCCGGGCCAGTGCAAGAGCGCGGGCGCACTCCACGCGCGCGCGGATGGTGGCGCTGGCCTCGCCTGCGGGCGCCTGCACCAATTGGTCGGCGGGCAGGGCGGGAACCTCCACGTGCAGGTCGATGCGGTCGAGCAGCGGTCCGCTGAGCTTGCCCTGGTAGCGGTTCACCTGCTCGGGGGTGCAGCGGCAGGCGCGCTGCGTGGAGCCGAGAAAGCCGCAGGGGCAGGGGTTCATCGCGGCGATCAGCTGAAAGCGCGCCGGGAATTCCGCGCGCTGCACGGCGCGCGCAATGGTGATGCGGCCGCTCTCCAGCGGTTCGCGCAGGGCCTCGAGGGCGGCCCGGGAAAACTCGGGAAGTTCGTCCAGAAAGAGCACGCCGTGGTGCGCCAGCGAGATCTCGCCCGGCCGGGGCGGTGAGCCGCCGCCCACCAGGGCCACCGCGCTGGCGGTATGGTGCGGCGCTCCCGTCGGCCGCCGACCCCAGGTCTCGGGCCGAAAGCGCCCCGCGAGGCTGGCAAGCGCCGCGCTCTCGAGCGCCTCCTGGACCGCCATGGCGGGCAGCAGCCCGGCAAAACGCAGCGCCAGCATGGACTTGCCGGAGCCGGGCGGGCCCGCCATGAGCACGCTGTGGCCGCCGGCGGCGGCAATCTCCAGCGCGCGCTTGGCCGTGGCCTGGCCCTTGACGTCGGCCATGTCGGGGCCGTCCGCGCCGGCGTCCATCGGCAGGGGTTGCAGGTGGGTCCAGCCGTCGCCGTGCGCGTCGCTGCCTGCTGCCCCACTGCCCGGTGGCACAAAGGCGCGCACCACGTCCAGCAGATGGCGTGCGCGCACGACCCGGGCGGTGGGCACCAGGGCGGCCTCCTCGGCGCTGCCGGGCGGCAGCACCAGTTGGACGTCGATCTGCTGCGTGCGCAGCGCCAGGCTGGTGGCCAGCGCGCCGCGCACCGGGCGCAGTTCGCCCGACAGCGAGAGCTCGCCGGCAAACTCGTGGCCCGCCAGCCGGCTCGCGTCGATCTGCCCGCTGGCCGCCAGGATGCCCAGGGCGATGGGCAGATCGAAGCGCCCGGAGTCCTTGGGCAGGTCGGCTGGCGCAAGGTTCACGGTGATGCGCTTGTTGTGCGGAAACTCCAGCCCCGCGTTTTGCAGCGCCGAGCGCACCCGCTCGCGCGCCTCCTTGACCTCGACATCGGCCAGCCCCACCAGCGTGAAGCTCGGCAGGCCGTTGGTCAGATGCACCTCGACGGTGACGACGGGCGCTTGCAGCCCCAAAAGGGCGCGGCTTTGCACCAAAGCAAGACTCATGAAATGGTTTCTCCCCAGATGGGTGCCCCCTGCGGCTCTTGGGCGCGGCCCGGCTGCGTTTTGCACCGATTGGGTGCACGGCCTGCCTTGCGCGCGCGCACCGCCACTGTAATGGGGATCGGTACGACGCAGGCGTGGCGGCGGCCGTGGCACGGTCCATGCATGGAACGCTTGCTCCGATTCGTCCGTCCCCGCCTTGAGCCATCAACCAAGATCCCACAGGAGGAAACCATGCTCCCTTGCCCCATCAAGTCCCAGGGCCTTGCCTTTCTGGCCCTGCTTGCCCTGGCGCTGCCGGCCCACGCCGAGCTCAGCGGGAATATTTCCCTGACCAGCAATTACAAGTTCCGGGGTCAGGACCAGAACGTGTCCAAGAACAAGCCCTTCAAGCCCGCGATCCAGGGCGGCCTCGACTACAGCTTCGGTGAATCCGGTTTCTACGTGGGCAACTGGAATTCCAGCGTCAAATGGCTGCCGGGGAACTCCATCGAGACCGACCTGTACGGCGGCTACAAGTTGAAGGCCGGCGGCGCCGATCTGGACGTGGGCCTGATGGCCTACGTCTACCCCGGCAACAGCAGCGGCAACACCTTCGAGACCTACGGCGGCGCCACCTTCGGTCCGTTCAGCGCGAAGTACTCGCACACCCTGTCGCGGGACTACTTCGGCTTCGCAGGGGTCGGCCTCAGGGGCCGCAATACCGGCTACCTGAACCTGGCGTGCGCGCAGGAGATTGCACCCAGGTTCACGCTCCGGACCGCCCTGGGCTGGACCCGTTTCGGCGGCAGCATCAGCGCCCCGAACTACATCGACTACAGCCTGGGCGGTGCCTACGACTTCGGCTCGGGCCTGTCGCTGGGAGCGGCCCTGGTGGGCGCAAACAAGAAGTATTTCTTTGGCCCCGTGAACAAGTCCCGCGTGCTCGCCACGCTCACCAAAACCCTGTAAATCTCAACGGGCGCCGCCGGTGCCCGCTCCGGAGGATCTTCGAATGAAAATGGTGACAAGCATCATCAAGCCCTTCAAGCTCGACGAGGTGCGCGAGGCGCTCTCGGACATCGGCGTGCAAGGCATCACGGTAACCGAGGTCAAGGGCTTTGGCCGCCAAAAGGGCCATACCGAGCTGTACCGCGGCGCCGAATACGTGGTCGATTTCCTGCCCAAGGTGAAGATCGAAGCCGCCGTCGCGGACGAACTCGTGGACCGCGTGATCGAGTCCATCGAAAACGCCGCGCGCACCGGCAAGATCGGCGACGGCAAGATTTTCGTGACCCAACTGGAGCAGGTGGTGCGCATCCGCACCGGCGAAACCGGCAAGGAAGCGCTGTAAGGCCCGGCCGCATCACACGAAAGAAGAGGAAACGCCATGAAAAAAATGCTTGCCTCCTGCATTCTGGGGCTGGGTCTGCTCGGCATGGGCAATCTGTCCCTGGCCCAGGCGCCTGCCGCCAGCGTTGCGGCCCCCGCCGCGACCGCGGCGGCTCCTGCCAGCGACGTGGGTGCAGCGGCCGCAGCGGCACCGGCTGCCGCAGAGGCCCCCGCCCTCGTCCCGAACAAGGGCGACACCGCCTGGATGCTGACCGCCACCCTGTTGGTCATCCTGATGGTCCTGCCCGGCCTGGCCCTGTTCTATGGCGGCCTGGTGCGCAGCAAGAACATGCTGTCGGTCCTGATGCAGGTCATGGTCACGTTCTCGCTGGTCATGGTGCTGTGGTTCATCTATGGCTACAGCCTGGCCTTCACCGAGGGAGGGCCCTTCATCGGCGGCCTGGACCGGTTGTTCATGCGCGGCATCTGGGACAACGCCGCAGGCACCTTCGCCAACGCCGCCACCTTCAGCAAGGGGGTGGTGATTCCCGAGGTGGTGTTCGCCGCGTTCCAGGCCACGTTCGCCGGCATCACCTGCACGCTGATCGTTGGCGCCTTCGCGGAACGCATCAAGTTCAGCGCCGTCATGCTGTTCATGGTGCTGTGGTTCAGCTTCAGCTACCTGCCCATCGCGCACATGGTGTGGTTCTGGATGGGTCCCGACGCCTACACGTCCAAGGAAGTGGCCGACGCCGTGACCGCCCGGGCGGGCCAGATCTGGCAGTGGGGCGCGCTGGACTTCGCCGGCGGTACCGTCGTGCACATCAACGCCGCCGTGGCGGGCCTGGTGGGCGCCTTCATGGTCGGCAAGCGCATTGGCTACGGCCGGGAGGCCATGGCGCCGCACAGCCTGACGCTGACCATGGTCGGCGCCTCGCTGCTGTGGGTGGGCTGGTTCGGTTTCAACGCCGGCTCCGCGCTGGAGGCCAACGGTTTCAGCGCCCTGGCCTTCATCAACACGCTGGTGGCCACCTCGGCTGCCGTGCTCGCATGGTGCATCGGCGAGGCGCTGATGCGCGGCAAGGCCTCGATGCTGGGCGCCGCCTCGGGCGCCGTCGCCGGCCTCGTGGCCATCACGCCCGCGGCCGGCAACGTGGGCATCGGCGGCGCGCTGGTGATCGGCTTCGTCGGCGGCTTTGCCTGCCTGTGGGGAGTCAACGGCCTCAAGCGCCTGCTGGGCGCTGACGATTCGCTCGACGTGTTCGGCGTGCACGGCATCGGCGGCATCGTCGGCGCCCTGCTCACCGGCGTGTTCAACGCACCCGGCCTGGGTGGCCCCGGCTATGTGGCCGACTGGGTCAGCGCCACCGCAGTCAGCGCCGCCGACTACTCCATCGCAGCGCAGGTGTGGGTGCAGGCCAAGGCCGTGCTGCTGACCATCGTGTGGTCGGGCGTCGTGTCCTTCGTGGCCTACAAGATCGTTGACCTCACCGTGGGTCTGCGCGTCACGGAAGAGGACGAACGCGAAGGTCTGGACATCACCTCGCACGGCGAGACGGCGTACAACCGCTGAGCTTGCGCCCCCGGTGCGCCGCGGTGTCCGTCGTCCGGACCGCGGCGCAGCCTCTTTCTCAGATGCCCCAGGGATTGATGACGGTGATGCCCGCCGCTGCGTAGGCGGCGGTGTCGCGCGACGCCACGATGAAGTTCCGTGAGGCCGCAATCGCTGCGATGTAGCCGTCGGCTATGGGAAATCCCCGTCCGCGGGCTCTGGCCGCCGCGGCCAACTCGGCGCCGTGCGGCGTCGGTGTCGAATGGCAGCACCCGATCCCGGAACAGATCCAGCAAACCATCGAGCGCCTGTTGCAGCATGCGCTTGCGCTTTCCGGCCGGGAGCGCTGCGATGCTGAACAGCAGCTCGGCCAGCGCCACGCTGGGCAGGTACAGCGTTTCGGCGGCTTGATCGTTCAACCAGGAGCGCACATCAGGGCGCGGGCCGGGCTTCGCCCCAGGGCGCGACGCGCCAGAGGTCGGCGAATTCCCGCGCGGCACGGTCCAGCCGCTGCCTCCAGTCCGCGCCTTCGAGGTAATCCATCTCGGTGAACTGCGCCTCCATCTGGCGCCTGAATTGGGGGTCGGCAGCGATCGCCCGCAGCGCTTCGATGAGGCGCTTTTCCACGTCCTGCGGCAAGCCGCGCGGCGCGACGACACCGCGTTCCGAACCCAGCACCAGTGCCAGCCCCGATTCGCTGAAGCTCGGCACCTGCGGTGCCAGGCGCGAGCGGCCTGCGCCGGCCTGCGCCAGAATGCGCAGCCTGTGCCGAAACGGCATGGCTTCGCCGAGGTTCATCCCCCCCAGCGTCACATGCCCGCCGAGCACCGCGTTGCGCAGCGGGCCGGCACCGTTGAACGGTACGTGGTTCAGGCGCGTCCCGCTCAGGCGCTCGAACAGCACCATGCCCAGGTGGTCGTCGGTGCCGACGCCGGTGGAGCCGTAGCTGATCTCGCCCGGCCGGGCCTTGGCGTCGGCGATCAGGTCGGCCAGGCTCTGGTACTTGCTGTCCTGGACCACCGAGAACGCGCTCGGGTCGCGCACCAGATTCGCCAGGTAGCTGAAGTCGTCCGCCTGAAAGGAGGTGCGGCGCTCGATCGGCAGCGTGACCAGTCCCGGCATATTCACCATGCCCAGCACGTGGCCGTCGGGCGCGGACCGGGCCACGTAGGCCAGGGCCAGTTCGCCGGATGCGCCGGCACGGTTGCTCACCACCACCTGCGCGCCCAACTGCCGGCTCAGGTGCTGGGCCAACGTGCGGGCCGTGGTGTCGGTGCCGCCGCCGGCGGCGAAGCCGACCACGAGTTCGATCGGTTTCTCCGGCCAGGCCCATGCCGGGCCAGCGGTCAGCGCCGACGCGCATGCCAGCAGGACCAGGCAGCGGTGCGCACACCGGGTTGCGCCGCGCGCGAATGCATGCCACATGGGGAAAGTCTCCTGCCTCGGGGGCGTCGTGATTGAAATGCGGCTCAGGTCCGCGTTTGCGCCTCGCGCCAGGCCAGCAGGCGGCGCACCCCCTCGCGCATGGGAACCTCGGGCCGCCAACCGATCAGCGCGCCGGCTTTGTCGTGCGGGATGTGGAAGGCGCCGCCCGCGGTCAGGCGCACCGTGCCGGGGGGATCGGGCTGGAACTGCGGCGTCAGCCGGCTGCCGCAGTAGTCGAGCACCAACTGCACCAGTGCGCGCGTCGTGATCGGGTCCACCCCGGAGATGTTGACGGCGACGTCGGTGGCCGCACTCTCGAAGGCCGCCAGGTTGGCGCGCGCCACGTCCCCGACGTAGACGAAATGCTTGCTGTCGCTGCCGTCGCCGGGCAGCACCGGGCGCTCTCCGCGGCGCACCCTGTCGTAGGTGTCCATGATGTAGAGCGCGTTCGCTGCCCGATAGTGCTGGCGTTCCCCGTAGACCGTGGAATAGCGCAACGCCACGTAGGCCAGGCCATGCTGCTGCCAGGCTTGGCGGCACAGCTGTTCGCCGATGATCTTGGACGCGCCGTACAGCACCGCCGCGGGCGGAGCGCCGACGCTGTGCAGCGGCAGATCCTCGTGCAGTGCGCCCTGGACGCCCGGTCCGTAGCCGTACACCGCATTCGACGAGGCGAACACCAGCTTGCGCACGCGGTGCAAGCGGCAGGCTTCGATCAGGTTCTGCGCGCCGCGCACGTTCACGTCGATGGCCTGCCACGGGGTCTGCGCGAAACCCAGCGTCATGTGCGCGGCCAACAGCAGCACACCGTCCACGCCCTGCGTGGCGGTCAGCAGTTCGTGCAGCCGGGTGATGTCTGCGCGCACGATGCGCACACGCGGATCGTCCCGGAGGTGCGCGATCGCCTCGGGCGTGCCGAACGCGAAGTTGTCCAGCAGCAGCACCTCGCGCGCGCCGGCGCGCAGCAGATGTTCCGCGGTGTGCGAGCCGACCAGGCTCGCGGCGCCGGCGATGAGCACGCGGGCGCCGCGGATCGGCAGCGCCGCGGACGCGGGAGGGGAGGTTGTGGATTCGGTCATGGCGTGCGCTGCGTCCTCTCGTCAACCCAGGCTTAGAGGTTGCGTGTGCAGCCCCCAGTAAATGCTTTTGTTCTGGCTGTACAGCCGCAGGCCCTGCAGGCCTTTTTCGCGGCCGATGCCGCTGTCCTTGAAGCCCCCGAAAGGGGTGGCGATGTGCGACTGCTTGTAGGTGTTGATCCAGACTGAACCGGCTTCCAGCGCGCGCGCCAGCCGCCAGGCCCTGGGGTAGCTGCCCGTCCAGATGCCCGCCGCCAGTCCGAACGCCGTGCCGTTCGCCTGTTCGATCAGATCGTCTTCGCCGTCGAAGGGCAGCGCCACCAGCACCGGGCCGAAGATTTCCTCCTGGCAGACGCGGGCCTGCGCGTGCAGGCCATCGAGCAGGGTCGGCATGTAGAACGCGCCGCGTGCCAATGCGCTCTGCTCGGGCGCGTACCCGCCGGCCAGCACGCGCGCGCCCTCGCGCCGGCCGAGTTCCACGTAACCGGCGACCTTGTCGCGGTGCTGCCAGGAGATCAGCGGGCCGACCTGGGTGCCGGGGTCGTCGGGCAGACCGACGCGCAGCGCGCGCGTGCGCTGCGCCAGGGCGGCGACGAATTCGGCGTAGATCGCGCGCTCGACGAAGAGCCGGGAGCCCGCCACGCAGCTCTGCCCCGCAGAGCCGAAGATTCCCGAAAGCACCCCGGCCAGCGCGGCCTCGCGGTCCGCGTCGGCGCACACGATGTGCGGGGATTTGCCGCCCAGTTCCAGCCCCACCGGAATCAGCCGCTGCCCGGCGACGGCGGCGATCGCGCGGCCCGTCTCCGTGCCCCCGGTGAACGACAGCATGCGCACGCCCGGGTGGCGCACGAGCGCAGCGCCCACCTCTTCGCCGCTGCCGTTGAGCACTTGCAGCAGGCCCTGCGGCAGCCCCGCCTGGTGGCAGACGCGCAGCAGTTCGAGCGCCAATTGGGGGGTTTCTTCGGACGGTTTGAGCACCACCGCGTTGCCCGCGGCCAGCGCCGGCGCCACTTTCTGCGCCTCGTTCATGATCGGCGAGTTCCACGGGGTGATGGCCGCGATGACGCCGAACGGCTCCGCGATCGCCATCGAAAAGTATTCGCCGCGCGCCGGGGTGATTTCCCCTTGCAGGGTCTCGCAGACTGCGGCGTAGTAGCGAAAGCTCCCGGCCGCGCTGTCCACCATGTGCAGGCATTCCTTCCAGGGCTTGCCGCTGTCGGCCATTTGCAGGCGCGCCAGGGGCTCGCGTTCGGCCCGCAGGAGGCGGCCGATTTCGTACAGCACGTCGGCGCGGCGGTCCAGGCGCAGATCGCGCCAGGGCTGGCAGCGCACGGCCTGCCAGGCGCGCGCCACGGCGCCATCGACGTCCGCCGCGCGGGCCTGCGCAACGCGGCCGGCTTGCGAGCCATCGGCCGGATTGATGGAGAGCAGGAACGGGCCCGCTCCTGCGGGGGCCGGCGGGCAAAAGCGGGGGGGCTCGGGAATGGGCATCGTGCAAGAGGGCGCTGCGGGTCAGGGGGTTGGCCGCAACATGGCGGCCACGCGCAGCGCATTGGAGCCCTGCACGGGCATTTGCACAAATCGGAAATGGCCTGCCACCCATAGTCCATGGCCATGAATATCCGGGCCGCAGCCTGGCAAGAAAGGCCCGCGCCGCCATCGGGGCGGGGCTGCGCTCTGCCGTGGTGTTTACGCAGCTTCGGAATCGGGCGCAGGCAGTAGACTCGATCCATCCGAAACAAAGATATGGAACAGGCCCATGGATCAGCGCCAGGAAATCGTCTCCCGCACCCTCCAGACCATCCGGCAAATTGCCCGCAACGGCGTCACGCAGCGCCCGGTGCTCGACCAGATCCTGCAGCAGCTGCTGGGGCTGGCCGCGCAGAAGGACCTCTGGACCGGCCCCGGGTTTGCAGCGCCCACGGGCGCCGAACTCCAGGCGCGCTACCTGATCGAGGAGCAGCCCGACCAGACCTTTGCGCTCTACCTGAACGTGATGCGCGCGGGCAAGCGCATCCTGCCGCACAACCACACCACCTGGGCCTGCGTGGCGGCGGTCGAGGGCGTGGAGCACAACCATCTCTACCGCCGGCTGGACGACGGCAGCCGGCCGGGCTACGCCAAGCTGGAACAGACCGCCACCCTGCCGGTGTGCCCGGGCAGCGGCGTCGCCTTGCTGCCGGACGAGATCCACGCCGTGGAGATCAGGGACGCGCAGCTGATCCGCCACCTCCATCTGTACGGCCGCGCTTTGGAGACCCTGAGCGAGCGTCTGTGCTTTGACTTGGCAAACGACAGCTGCCAGCGCATGCCCATCGGCGTGCAGACCCGCCGCTGACACCCGCGCCCACGGCAATGTCTTCTGCTGCACACGATCCGCGCCCGGCCCTTGCGCCCGGCGTGACGCCAAACCAATTGCAAGACTGGCTGCACGACGGCCAGGAAATCGCCTTGCTCGACGTGCGCGAGCATGGCCAGTACGGCGAGGGGCATTTGTTCCATGCCGTGCCGCTGCCCTGGAGCCGGCTGGAATGGGACCTGCCCCGCCTGGTCCCATGCCGCCACGCGCGCGTGGTGGTGTACGACGACGGCCCCGGCGACGTGGCCGGCAAGGCATGGCAACGCCTGCACGACCTGGGCTATCACGCGGGCTTCGTTCTGGCCGGCGGAGCGGCCGCCTGGGCCGCCTGCGGCCAGCGCATCTTCCAGGGCGTGCACCTGCCGTCCAAGACCTTTGGCGAACTGGTCGAGCAGCGCCTGCACACGCCGTCGATTTCGGCCACCGAACTGGCGCGCCGCCAGGCGGCGGGCGACAGGCTGCTGCTCCTGGATGGACGCAGCCCCGCCGAGTTCCGGAAGATGAACGTCCCCGGCGCGCTGAACTGCCCCAACGGGGAACTGGCCCTGCGCATCGGCGACTTGGCCCCGGACCCGGAAACCACCGTCGTCATCAGCTGCGCCGGCCGCACCCGCAGCATCATCGGTGCCCAGACCCTCATCAACCTGGGCCTTCCGAACCCGGTGCTGGCGCTGGAAAACGGCACCCAGGGCTGGTTTCTGGCCGGTCTGGAGCTCGAGCATGGACAGCAGCGCTGCCATGCTCCGGGGCTGCCCGCGGATCTGGCCCTGCGCCAACGGCAGGCCAGCGCCCTGGGCCGACGCCACGGCGTGCAATGGATCGGCAGCGCGCAGGCGCAGGCCTGGGTGGACGACGCCCGGCGCAGCACCTTCGTGCTCGACGTGCGCACCGGCGAGGAATTCGCGCAAGGCTCGATCCAGGGCGCGCAGCACGCCCCGGGCGGGCAACTCGTGCAGGCCACCGACCAGTTCGTGGGCGTGCGTTCGGCGCGCTTGCTGCTGCTCGACTCCGAGGGGGTGCGCGCGCCGGTGGTCGCCAGTTGGCTGCGCCAAATGGGCATCGACGCGCATGTGCTGCAGGACGGCGTCGCGGCCGCGCTGCGCCTGCCACCGCCCCTGCAACCCGCGCTGCCCGCAGTGCCCACGCAGACCGCGGACGCGCTCGCCGCCGCATTGGCCAGTGCCAGCGCCAGCACCTGCGTCATCGACCTGCGCCCGAGCATGGCCTACCGGCGCGCGCACGTCCCCGGCGCGCTCTGGTCGATCCGCCCCCGGCTGAGCGAGGCCCTGGCCAGCGCGGGCGTCGCCGCGGACGCATCGATCACGCTCGTCGCGGACGAACCCGCAATCGCCCGCCTGGTGGCGCAGGACCTGATGGCCCGGGGCCAGCCCTGCCCCCAGCTGCTGGCCGGCGGCGTCGAGGCGTGGGAGCGGGCCGGCCACGCGCTCGAGAGCAGCCCCGAAACGCCGGGCGACGCCCAGTGCATCGACTACCTGTTCTTCGTGCACGACCGGCACGACGGCAACCAGGACGCCGCGCGGCGCTACCTGGCCTGGGAGACGGGCCTCGTCGCCCAGCTCGATGCCCGGGAACTCGCGGCCTACCGCATCGCCTGAAGCGGGAGCGCGCATGCAACCGACCCGCACCACGCGCCTGCTGCAAACCGGCCGCCCGCCCGCCGGCCAGGGCCCCCGGCCCGTGAACCCGCCCGTCATGCGCGCGAGCACCGTCGTCTTCGACAGCGTGGCCGAATGGCGCGCCGCGCGGCAGCAGCGCCAGACCCGGCAGGTCCTGAGCTACGGCGCACGCGGCACGCAAACCACGTTTGCCCTGGAAAACGCGCTCAGCGAACTGGAAAAGGGCCACCGGACCCAGCTCTACCCGACCGGCCTGGCGGCCGCGACCCAGGTGCTGATGGCCCTGCTGCGCCCTGGCGAGCACCTGCTGATCACCGACGCGGTGTACGCGCCCGTGCGGCATTTTTGCAGCACCTGGCTGCCGGCCCGGGGCGTGGACTGCGAGTTCTACGCCGCCGACGGCCACGACGTCGCCGCCCGACTGCGCCCGGGAAAGACGCGGATGATCTACGCCGAAGTGCCGGGCTCGCTCCTGAACGACATGCTGGACCTGCCCGCGCTCGCCGCGCTGGCCCGCTCCTGCGGCGCCTGGCTGGCCGTGGACAACACCTGGGCCTCGGGCTGGCTGCTGAATCCGCTCACGCTGGGGGCGGACATTTCCATACTCGCCGCGACCAAATACATCGCCGGGCATTCGGACCTGCTGCTCGGCGCCGCCGTGTGCAACGAACGCGCCTACCCGGTCCTGGCGCATTTCAGCGAATCCACCGGCCAGACGGTCAGCCCCGACGACGCCGCACTGGCACTGCGCGGCCTGCGCACCCTGGAGCTACGCCTGGAGCGGCACGAGCGCAATGCGCTCGCCGTGGCGCAGTGGCTCGGCCGCCAACCCGCCGTGGCCCGGGTGTTCCATCCCGCCCTGCCCGACGACCCCGGCCACGCCCTCTGGAAGCGCGACTTCAAGGGCGGCAACGGGCTCCTGGCGGTCGAGTTCCATGACCCCGACCCCGGGCGCCGGGACCGCTTCGTCGACGCCTTGGAATGCTTTGGCATCGGCGCCTCGTGGGGCGGGTTCGAGAGCCTGGCCGTGCCCATCGACCCTGCCGCGCTGCGCAGCGTCGGCGCATGGCATGGGCGCGGCAGCTTCGTGCGGCTGCACGTCGGCCTGGAATCGCCCGAGGACCTGTGCCAGGACCTGATGCAAGCCATCGCCGCCGCGCAATTCACCACCGCCCCCCGCAGCCAGACCCCGACAGGAGCCCCCCATGAACCGCCCCCTGCCCCCTGCATTCCGGATGCGCCGCCGCCAGACCCTGGCGCTGTGCGCCGCCCCACTGCTCCTGCCGGGCACCGGCTACGCCGCCGACCCGCTGCCCAAGGTCGGCGACTACCCGAGCCAGGTGATCCACGTGGTCTCCCCCTTTCCGGCCGGCGGCGGCAATGACATGCACATGCGCCTCGTCACGAACGAACTGGCGCGCACCACGGGCCAGCCCGCCGTGGCGGAAAACAAGGGGGGTGCGGGCGGCAACATCGGCGCCCAATCCGTCGCCGGCAGCAAGCCCGACGGCTACACCCTGCTGCTCTCCCAAGTGTCCATCATGGCGGTGAACCCGGTGCTGTACAAAGCCCCCGGCTTTGATCCGCTCAAGGACTTCGTTGCGATCACCCAGATCAACGCCGCGCCCCTGGTGCTGGTGGTGCCGGTGACTTCCTCCCTGCGCAGCATGGCCGACCTGCGCAAAATGGCCCAGGAGCACACCGGCAGCGTGACCTACGCCAGCCCGGGAAACGGCACGCTGTCGCACCTGCTGGGCGTGGTGCTGGAAAAGGACGCGGGAATTCCCATGACGCACATCCCCTACCGCGGCGCGGCCCCCGCGCTGCTCGACCTGCTGGGGGGACAGGTGACCCTGATGATCAGCTCCACCTCCTCGGTGTCCGGCGCGATCCAGCAGGGCAAGCTCCGGGCCATCGCCATCTCCAGTCCGCGCCGCGTGGGCCACTTCAGGGCCGTCCCCACCCTGGAAGAACAGGGCTTCAAAGGAATGCAGTTCGAGGACTGGTACGGCTTCTTTGCGCCCGCAGGAACGCCGCCCGAGCGCGTGGCCTACCTCAACCAGGCCATCACGAGCATCCTCAGAAGCCGGGGGGTGGTGCAGAAAATTACCGACGCCGGCGGCGAACTCGTCGCCGGCGACGCCGAGCAACTGGCAGCGCAGCTGCGGCAAGACATCACCCGCTGGAGCCGCTTGGTCAAGCTCGCCGGGATGACTGTGGAATAAGTGCCCCGGAGGGCCGGCCACGGCACCGGGCGTGGCGAGTCCATGATGACGTATCCTGCGCGTACGACGCTGTCACCGCGCCATGCGCCCGTTTACCAGCGCATTACCAAGCCGGCACCCGGGGCTACCCCGGTCTGCTACATTGACTGCAACGCAAGCCAAAACCCACCCCATGCTCTATCACATCTATGAAACCCAGCGCTCGTTGATCGAACCCTTTACCGGCTTTGCGCAGGCCGCTGCCAAATTCCTGAGCAACCCGATGTCCCCGTTCAGCGAAAGCCCGCTGGCGCAATACATGTCCGCCGGGTACGAACTGCTCTACCGCTTGGGCAAGGACTACGAAAAGCCGGCCTTCGAGATCCACGCGGTGGACGTGGACGGGGTGAGCGTCGCCGTGCACGAGCGGGAGGAACTGGACAAACCGTTTTGCACGCTGCGCTGCTTCCAGCGCTTCTCCGACGAGCCGGCCACGCTCACCCGGCTCAACGCCCAGCCCGTGGTGCTGCTCGTGGCGCCGCTCTCGGGCCACTACGCCACCTTGCTGCGCGACACCGTGCGCACCATGCTCCGGGAGCACAAGGTCTACATCACCGACTGGAAAAATGCGCGCCTGGTGCCGCTGTCCGAAGGCGAATTCCACCTCGACGACTATGTGAACTATATGCAGGAGTTCATCCGCCACCTGCAGGCCGTGCATGGCAACTGCCATGTGGTCAGCGTGTGCCAGCCCACCGTTCCCGTGCTTGCGGCCGTCTCGCTGATGGCCAGCCGGGGCGAGACGACGCCCCTGACCATGACCATGATGGGCGGCCCCATCGACGCCCGCAAGTCGCCCACGTCCGTGAACAACCTGGCGAACAACCGCAGCTTCGAGTGGTTTGAGAACAATGTCATCTACCGCGTGCCGGACAACTTCCCCGGCGTGGGCCGGCGCGTGTACCCGGGCTTTCTGCAATACACCGGATTCGTGGCCATGAACCCCGACCGCCACGCGTCCAGCCACTACGACTATTTCAAGGATCTGATCAAGGGCGACGACGCCAGCGTCGAAGCGCACCGCAAGTTCTACGACGAATACAACGCGGTGCTCGACATGGACGCGGACTACTACCTGGAAACCATAGAGACCGTTTTCCAGAAATGCAAACTGGTGCATGGCACCTGGGACGTGCGCTCGCCCGAAGGCCAAGTCGAGCGCGTGCGCCCGCAGGACATCAGGACCACCGCGCTGTTCACGGTGGAAGGCGAGCTCGACGACATCTCCGGATCAGGCCAGACCGAGGCCGCGCATGACCTGTGCAGCGGCATCGTGCGCAAGGAGCAGCGCCACCTGGAGGCCAAGGGCGCCGGCCACTACGGCATTTTCAGCGGCCGCCGCTGGCGCGAAATGGTCTACCCGCAGGTGCGCGCCTTCATCCTGGAGCATGAGCACGCAGCGCCCGTGGCAGAGCAAAGCCAACCCCCGGACGAGCCGCCGCCGCCGGCCCGCAAGCTGACGGCCAAGGCAGCGGGCGCGCGAGCCACCGTGGCCACCCGCTGGGTGACTTCCCCGGACACCGCCGCCGCAGCACCCACCCGATCCGACCCGGGCGCCGCGCGCAGCCGCCGCAGCAGCAGCACGGCACACAAGACTTGAGCCGACGACTGCAAGCAGCCGACACCCCGGCCGCCCGGACCGCCGAGCTTGCGGCGCGGATCGACGCCGCACTCCCGCAAACGCAGTGCACGCGCTGCGGCTACCCCGATTGCGCAGCCTACGCGCAGGCCATCGCGCAGGGGTCGGCGGCGATCAACCAATGCCCGCCCGGGGGCGCCGAGGGCATTGCGCGCCTGTCGGCCATCACCGGAATGCCCCCCCTGCCCCTGAGCGCCGCGCACGGCACGCAGGGGCCGCGCGCGGTGGCGTTCATCGATGAAGCCTGGTGCATCGGCTGCACCCTGTGCATCAAGGCCTGCCCCACCGACGCCATCGTGGGCGCGAACAAGCTGCTGCACAGCGTCATCGAATCCTGTTGCACGGGGTGCGAACTGTGCCTGCCGGTGTGCCCGGTGGACTGCATCTTGCTGGAGCCGGTCAGCGGCGCGGCCACGGGCTGGGCGGCATGGTCCGCCCCGTTGGCGCAGCAGGCGCGCCAGCGCTATCGCCAGCACCGCGAGCGCGTCGCGCCGGCAGCCGACCCGGCGGACGGCAGCAGCCCCCCCGCCGGGGCAGACAGTCCGGCTGCGCGCAAGGCGGCCATTGCCGCGGCCCTGGAGCGCGCGCGCCGGCAGAGCGAACGGGGTCCGCGCTGAAACGTCAGAACCAGAAGCCGTCAACCTGCATATCGGACGCCTGCCCCGTAAGGGACAGCGGCATGTACGCCGGTGCGTCGGGGACGGTGACGACTCCGTCCGCGCGGCCATCCGCGTCAAACGGACCTCCGTCGGCGACCTGAAAGTCCAGTCTGAGCCGCCCGCCTTCCATTTGCATCTTGCCGCCATAGGGCGCGCTGGCCAGGTTCACCCAAATGCCGGTGTCCGCCTCTTGCACCCAGTTGCCGTTGATGCCCAGCGCCGGGTCCACGTACAGGCTGAAGGTCTCGCTACTGCCTTGGGCCAGCGTCGTTTCGAAGTGCACGAGTGCGATGGGCGCATCCAGCCCCTGCGACAGCTGGGCCGGCGCATCCTTCTGGTTCAGGTGGATGATGCGGGTGCTGCTGTTTGCGCCCGGCTTGCCGTCCTGGCTGTCGCCAACCAAGGTCACAAAGGTGGTCGGCGCGCCGGTCGGGTTGCCGTCCTCCCCGGGGCTGATCGCGACGCTGATCGAACCCACTGCGATCTGCGCACTGTCCTTGACGCCGTCTCCGTTGCCGTCGCCGACCACGGGGGGCGCGCCATCGGGGCGCGGGAGACCGGGGGTCCGATTCTCCATGGCACTGGGAACGCTGTCGTTGTCCATGTCCGACGTGTCCGGTTTCGTTGGGCCCGCGGGGGGCTGTGGCTTCGTTGGATCCGCAGGGGACTGAGGCTGCGGCGCGGGCGTGGTGTTGGGCAGGAACAGGGCCGGCACGCTGGCCGCGTCATTGCCTGCTGCGTCCTGTATGGCATTCGTGTCGTTATCGATCGTGGGGTCGGTGTAGGCAACGCTCACCGTTTGGCCGGTGACTACCGACGTGCTCAGTCCCAGGGTGACGGTCTTGGCCCGGGCATCGACGGTGACGTAGGCAACGGCGTCGGGGACATCATTGACGCGCACCTGAAAGGCAGCGGGGGATGCGAAATGGACCCCGTCCAGGCTCGTTCCTTCGGTGTAGCTGAGCAGCAGTTTGTTGGCGTTCACCGTGGCGCTGAGCAGCACCGGGGCCTTGGTATCGACGGCATAGTTGTCGCTGCTGGCACGACCGGCGCCGGCGCGGCCCACGCCGATGGTATTCGTGCTGTCCTCCACGTTGTCCGTGGGCGTGAAAGTGCTCGTCCAGACCCTGTGGTCGGCGTTGGCCGTGAGCGGACCGAATGTGCCGTTGGCATTTCTGCGGTCAATGTCGTCGATCGAGAAGTTCGGGACCGACTTGCTGAAGGTGAAGGTAACGGTGGTTTCTTCTCCGACGGTGAGGATGGTGTCCCGCAGCGTGATCGTGGCGCTCAGGCCGGTGGTGTCAGCCGGCCGGGTGTCCACGGAGTAGTTGGCGCTGCTGACGCTGCCGACCCCGGGGTTGTGTGCGTCGTCGGTGATGCCGGTGAGTTTCAATTCGATGGTATTCGTCGCGACGTTGGCGTTGGCCGTGGGGGTGAATGTGGACGTCCATACGGAGCGGTCGGCGTTCGCCGTGGGTGCGCTCAGCGAGCCGTTGGGGACCACGAAGTCGCTGGCGTCCAAGCCGGAGACGGGCTCGGTGAAGGTGATGGTGACGAGGGTGGTCTGACCGGCCGTGAGCGCGCTGCTGGCCAGCGCGACGGTGGCCGTTGTGGGGCCGGTGGTGTCAACAGGCCGGGTGTCCACGGTGTAGTTGGCGCTGCTGACGCTGCCGACCCCGGGGTTGTGTGCGTCGTCGGTGATGCCGGTGAGTTTCAAGTCAATGGTATTCGTCGCGTCGTTGGCGTTGAGCGTGGGCGTGAATGTGGACGTCCAGACGGTGCGGTTGGTGTTGGCCGTGGCCGTGGGCGCGCTCAGCGAGCCGTTGGGGCACACGAAGTCGCTGACGTCGAGGCCGGAGACGGGCTCGGTGAAGGTGATGGTGACGGTGGTTGTCTGTCCGGCCGTGAGCGCGCTGCTGGCCAGCGCGACGGTGGCCGTTGTGGGGCCGGTGGTGTCAGCAGGCCGGGTGTCCACGGAGTAGTTGGCGCTGCTGACGCTGCCGACCCCGGGGTTGTGTGCGTCGTCGGTGACGCCGGTGAGTTTCAAGTCGATGGTATTCGTCGCGTCGTTGACGTTGGGTGTGGACGTGGGCGTGAATGTGGACGTCCAGACAGTGCGGTCGGTGTTGGCCGTGGGCGCGCTCAGCGAGCCGTTGGGGACCACGAAGTCGCCGACGTCCAGGCCGGAGATGGGCTCGGTGAAGGTGATGGTGACGGTGGTTGTCTGTCCGGCCGTGAGCGCGCTGCTGGCCAGCGCGACGGTGGCCGTTGTGGGGCCGGTGGTGTCAGCTGGCCGGGTGTCCACGGTGTAGTTGGCGCTGCTGACGCTGCCGACCCCGGGGTTGTGTGCGTCGTCGGTGACGCCGGTGAGTTTCAAGTCAATGGTATTCGTCGCGTCGTTGACGTTGGGCGTGGCCGTGGGCGTGAACGTGGACGTCCATACGGTGCGGTCGGCGTTGGCTGCGGGCGCGCTTAGCGAGCCGTTGGGGACCACGAAGTCGCTGACGTCGAGGCCGGAGACGGGCTCGGTGAAGGTGATGGTGACGGTGGTCGTCTGTCCGGCCGTGAGAGCGCTGTTGGCCAGCGCGATGGTGGCCGTGGTGGGGCCGATGGTGTCAGCCGGCCGGGTGTCCACGGTGTAGTTGGCGCTGCTGACGCTGCCGACCCCGGGGTTGTGTGCGTCGTCGGTGACGCCGGTGAGTTTCAAGTCGATGGTATTCGTCGCGTCGTTGACGTTGGGCGTGGCCGTGGGCGTGAACGTGGACGTCCAGACGGTGCGGTCGGCGTTGGCTGCGGGCGTGCTCAGCGAGCCGTTGGGGACCACGAAGTCGCTGACGTCCAGGCCGGAGACGGGCTCGGTGAAGGTGATGGTGACGGTGGTCGTCTGTCCGGCCGTGAGAGCGCTGTTGGCCAGCGCGATGGTGGCCGTGGTGGGGCCGATGGTGTCAGCCGGCCGGGTGTCCACGGTGTAGTTGGCGCTGCTGACGCTGCCGACCCCGGGGTTGTGTGCGTCGTCGGTGACGCCGGTGAGTTTCAAGTCGATGGTATTCGTCGCGTCGTTGACGTTGGGCGTGGCCGTGGGCGTGAACGTGGACGTCCAGACGGTGCGGTCGGCGTTGGCTGCGGGCGTGCTCAGCGAGCCGTTGGGGACCACGAAGTCGCTGACGTCCAGGCCGGAGACGGGCTCGGTGAAGGTGATGGTGACGGTGGTCGTCTGTCCGGCCTTGAGAGCGCTGTTGGCCAGCGCGATGGTGGCCGTGGTGGGGCCGGTGGTGTCTGCCGGCCGGGTGTCCACGGAGTAGTTGGCGCTGCTGACGCTGCCGACCCCGGGGTTCGGTATGTCGTCGGTGACGCCGGTGAGTTTCAATTCGATGGTATTCGTCGCGTCGTTGGCGTTGAGCGTGGGCGTGAATGTGGACGTCCAGACGGTGCGGTCGGCGTTCGCCGTGGGCGCGCTCAGCGAGCCGCTCCCGCAGACGAAGTCGCTGACGTCCAGGCCGGAGACGGGTTCGGTGAAGGTGATGGTGACGGTGGTCGTCTGTCCGGCCTTGAGAGCGCTGTTGGCCAGCGCGATGGTGGCCGTGGTGGGGCCGGTGGTGTCTGCCGGCCGGGTGTCCACGGAGTAGTTGGCGCTGCTGACGCTGCCGACCCCGGGGTTTGGTATGTCGTCGGTGACGCCGGTGAGTTTCAATTCGATGGTATTCGTCGCGTCGTTGGTGTTGAGCGTGGGCGTGAATGTGGACGTCCAGACGGTGCGGTCGGCGTTCGCCGTGGGCGCGCTCAGCGAGCCGTTGGGGACCACGAAGTCGCTGACGTCGAGGCCGGAGACGGGTTCGGTGAAGGTGATGGTGACGGTGGTCGTCTGTCCGGCCTTGAGAGCGCTGTTGGTCAGCGCGATGGTGGCCGTGGTGGGGCCGGTGGTGTCGGTGGTGGTGGACCTTGTGTCCAGGCGATAGTTGGCGCTGCTGACGCTGACCACTCCGGCATTGCCTGCGGCGTTGCGCACACCGTTGAGGTTCATGCTGATGGTGTTGGTGGCGTCTTCGGTATTGGCCTTTGGCGTGAACAGGGTGGTCCAGGTTGTGCCGTCGGCGCCCACGGTGAGGGGCCCCACTATGCCGTTGGCGTCCGTGAGGTCCACGTCCGCAGCCGTGAAGTCGGTGACGATCTCACTGAAGCGGAAGGTGACGCGCGTGGTCTCTCCCGCCGTGAGGTCGGTGTCGTCCAGCGTGATGGTGGCGATGGGGCGCGTGGGGGTGTTGATTGGCCTGGTGTCGACCGTGTAGTTGGCGCTGGTGGCCTGACCCATTCCGGTGTTACCCAGCTCGTCGATCACACCGCTGAGGTTCAGGCGAATGGTGTTGGTGGCGTCGCTCACGTTCGCTGTGGGCGTGAAGGTGGCGCTCCAGTTTTTGGAAGAGACGAGGTTGGGGAGCTCCCCATGAGAATCGCTGAGGTTCGTGATCGCGCTCAGCGTGCCATTGGCGTCCGTGAGCACGATGTCTTCGAGAGCCAAGCCCAAGACATACTCGCTGAATTCGAAGGAGACAAGACTCGTTTCACCCGCCGTGAGATGGGTGTCGGCCAGCACGATGGTGGCGCTGGGTCGCAGGATGTCTACCCGATAGGCGGAGTTGGTGACGCTGCCTATTCCGGCGTGGCCTGCGGCGTTGGTCACGCCAGTGAGGTTCACGCGAATGAATGTCCCGCGGTCCTCGTTGTTCTGCGGATCGACCTTGGGCGTGAAGGTGGCACTCCAGGTTTTTCCATCGGCGCCGGCCGCAAGCGGGCCCAGTATGCCTTTGGCTTTGGTCGTGTCTATGTCGTCGATCGTGAAGCCGTTGACGGGCTCGCTGAAGCTGAAGGTGACGGTGGTCGTTTCACCCGCCGTGAGGCGGGTGTCGGCCAGCGTGATGGTGACAGTGGGCCGTACGGTGACGGTGTCCACCTGGTAGTTGGCGCTGTCGGCGGTGCCTATTCCAGCGAGTCCTGCGGCGTTGTTCACGTGGCTGAGGTCCACGCTGATGCGGTTGCTGGCGACCTCCTTGTCGGCAGCGGGTGTGAAGGTGGCGCTCCAGGTTTTTCCGTCGGGGCCGGCGGTGAACGCATCCAGTGTGCCGCTGGCGTGCGCGAGGTCGATGTCGTCGATCGTGAAGCCGGTGACGGGCTCGGTGAAGCGGAAACTGACGGTGGTGCGCTCACCTTCGGTGAGGAGGGTATCGGCCAGCGTGATGGTGGCGCTGGGCCGCAGGGTGGTGGTGTCCAGGTGATAGTTGGCGCTGGTGACGCGACCCACTCCGGCGTTGCCTGCTGGGTCGCCTACGTAGCTCAGGTCCAGGCTGATGGTGTTGCTTGCGTCGTTGACGTTGGCCGTGGGGGTGAAGGTGGTCGTCCAGATTTTTTTGCGATCTGCGGTGGCCTCGATGGGCTCACACGTGCCGTTGGCGTCACTGAGCACGATGCCGTCGGTCCAGTAGAGGACATCCTCGCTGAAGGTGATGGTGAGGGTCGTGGTTTCGCCAGCCGTGAGGTAGGTGTCGGCCAGCGTGATGACGGCGCGGGGCGGTGTGGTGTCGATGGTGTAGATATTGTCGAAGCGCTCCGGGGCCAGGATCGGATTGCCTGCGACGTCGGTTATGCCGTCGAAGGACACGAGGAGGGGGACTCCGTCCGGTGAATCGCCGGAAGCCGGGGTCGTCGTCGGGGCCGTCAGGGTGCACCACCATCTGATGCCGTCGTGGGTGTACAGGTTCGATAGCGTGCCCTTGCCTGCGGGAACAGACAGGTCATCCAGAGTGAAACTGTCCGGATTCAGCTTTTCGGAGAAGCTGATGTTGAGGCTGTCTGTTTCGCCGGCGGAGAATATTGAGCCGCTACCCCGACCCGGCATGACGCCGGTCACCTGGGGCCGCATGGTGTCCAGGAGATAGTCGGCGCTGCTGACGCTGCCTGTTCCGGTGTGGCCTGCGGCGTTGCGCACGCCGGCAAGGTCCACGCTGATGCGGCTGCTGGCGCTCTCCTTGTTGGGCGTGGGCGTGAACGTGGCGCTCCAGGTTTTGCCTTCTGCATCGGCCGTGAGCTCGCCCAGTGTGCCATTGGCGTTCGTGAGCACGATGTCTTCGCCCGTGAAGTCGGTGACGGCCGTATTGAAGCGGAAGGTGACGATGGTCGTTTCCCCGACAGTCAGGACGGTGTCGGCCAGCGTGATGGTGGGCCGTGCGGTGGTGTCGACGATGTAGTTGGCGCTGTTCGCGCGGTCCAGCCCGGTGTGGCCTGCGGCGTTGGCTACGCCGGCAAGGTTCACGCTGATGCGGTTGCTCGGGTCCTCCTTGTCGGGAGTGGGTGTGAAGGTGGCGCTCCAGGTTTTTCCTTCCGTGTCGGCCGCAAGGGGCCCCAGGGTGCCGCTGGCGTCCGTGAGCAAAATGTCATCGGCCGTGAAGCCGGTGACGACCTCGCTGAAGCGGAAGGTGACGGTGGTGGTCTTGCCGATGGTCAGGCTGGTGTCGTCCAGCGTGATGGTGGCGCTGGGGCGTTGGACGGTGGTGTCCACGAGGTAGTCGATGCTGGTCGCGGTGCCGGTGCCGGCATTGCCTGCGGCGTCGGTCACGTTGGCGAGGTTTACGCTGATGTGGTTGCTGGCGTGCTTGGCGTTGGCCGTTGGCGTGAAGGTGGCGCTCCAGGTCGTGCCGTCGGCATTCGCCGTGAGCGCGTCCAACGTGCCGTGGGCGTTCGCGAGGTCGATGGCGTTCACCGGGGGGCTGTTGACTTGCTCGCTGAAGGCAAAGGTCACGGAGGTCGTCTCGCCCGCGGTGAGGCTGGTGTCATCCAGCGTGACGATGACGCTGGGCCGCTGGGTGTCTATTTGGTAGTTGTCGCTGGTGGCGTAGCCCGTCCCGGTGTTGCCTGCGGCGTTGGATACGCCGGCAAGGTTCACGCGGATGTGGTTGCTGCCGTCCTCCATGCCGACCGTGGGCGTGAAGCTGGCGCTCCAGGTTCTGCCGTCGGCGCCGGCCAGCAGCGGGCCGAGCGTGCCGTGGGCGTCCTCGAGGTTGATGTTGTCGCGGCTGAAGCCCGTGACGATCTCGTTAAAGCTGAAGCTGACGGTGGTGGTTTCATCAAGAGTCAGGAGGGTGTCGGCCAGCGTGACGATGACGCTGGGCAGTTGGGTGTCTATTTGGTAGTTGTCGCTGCTGGCCTTGCCGGGTCCCGTTTGGCCTGCGGCGTTGCGGACCCCCGTGAGGTTCGCGCCGATGCGGTTGCTGGCGTCGTGCGTGCTGCTCGCGGGCGTGAAGGTGGCGCTCCAGGTTTTGCCATCGGGGCTGGCCGTGAGCGGTCCCAGGGTGCCGTTTGCGTCCCTGAGGTCAATGTTGTCGGCCGTGAAACCGGTAACGGTCTCGCTGAAGCGGAAGGTGACGGTGGTCGTCTCACCGACGGTCAGGCTGCTGTCGTCCAGCGTGATGGTGGGGCGCACGGTGGTGTCGAGGGTGTCCAGGAGATAGTTTCCGCTTGTGACGCTGCCCTGGCCGTAGTTGCCCGTCATGTCCTGCACTCGGCCAAGGTTCATGCGGATGGTGTTGGTCGTGTCGCGGACGTTTTCCGTGGGCGTGAACGTGGTCGTCCAGACTATGTGGTCGAAGCTGGAGAGAAAATCCAGTGTGCCGTTTGCGTCCGTGAGGTCAAAGTCGGATTCGTTCACACCGCGGATTTCTTCGGTGAAGGTGATGGTGATGACGGTGGCTTTGCGGATGTTGGAGTCGGTCAGCGTGATGGTGGCGCTGGGGGGGGTGGTGTCGGTAGACCTGGTGTTCACGATGTAGTTGGCGCTGCTGGCGACGCCAACCCCGGTGTTGCCTGCGCGGTCCTTCACGCCGGAAAGGTTTATACGGATGGTGCTGGTCGCGTTTTCCAAGTCGGCCGTGAGCCAGAAGAGATTGCCCGTAAAGGTCTTGCCGTCCGGCGAGGTGAGCGGGCCCAGTTTGCCGTGGGCGTCCCTGAGGTCGACGGTGTCCCTGAGGTCGTCGAAGGCGACCAAGGGACCCACTGTCTCGCTGAAGGCAAAGGTGACGGTGGTGGTTTCGCCAATCGTGAGGTTGGTGTCAGCCAGCGTGATGGTGACGGTGGGCCGCAGGGTGTCTATTTGGTAGTTGCTGCTGACGGCCTCGCCCAGTCCGGCGGTGCCTGCGGCGTTGGTGACGCCAGCGAGGTTCACGCGGAGGGTGTTGCTGGCGTCCTCGATGTTGTTTTTTGGCGTGAAGGTGGCGCTCCAGGTTTTGCCGTCGGCACCGCCCGTGAGGGCGCCCAGGGTACCGTTTGCTTCTGCGAGATTGATGTCGGCCGCATCGAAGCCGGAGACCGGCTCACGGAAGGTGAACGTGACGATGCTCGTCTCGCCAATCGAGAGGCGGGTGTCGGCCAGCACGACGGTGGCGGTGGGCCGCTGGACGGTGGTGTTCACGCGATAGTTGGCGCTGATGATGCTGCCCATGCCCGTATTGCCTGCGACGTCGGATATTCCCCTGAGGTTCACGCGGATGGTGTTCGTCACGTCGTTGACGTTGGCCGTTGGCGTGAAGGTGACCTTCCAGACCATGTGCTTGTCGTCGGGCGTGAGATTGACCCTGAGGCTGCCTGGGTCGTTGAATCGGTCGTTGCATGTGCCGTTGGCGTTCGTGAGGTCGAAGGCCGTGGGCCAGTCAATCCAGTTGGTACGCTCACTGCAGGTCAAGGTGAGGATGGTGGTTTCACCAACGGTGAGGTCGTAGTCGTCCAGCGTGATGGTCGCGGTGGGTCGGATGGTGTCGAGGGTGTAGACATTGTTTTGCGCCCATTTCTCCTCGCCCGCATTGCCCGAGAGATCGGTGATGCCGCCCAGGTACACGGGGATGGAGATGAATTCCGGTGACTCACCGGAAGCCGGGGTCGTCATCGGGGCCGTCAGGATGCACGTCCATCTGATGCCGTCGTCGGTGCGCAGGTTGGACAGCGTGCCCTTGCCCTCGGGAACATGCAGGTCCGCCAGGGTGAAACTGCTCCGATCCAGCGCTTCCGAGCAGCGGATGATGAGGGGGACGGATTCGCCAGCGCTGAGCTTGTCGTCGTCGTAGGCGCACCAGATTCGTTCGATCGTGGGCGGCGCGGTGTCCAGGCTATAGGTGGGGCTGCTGACGCTGCCCACCCCGGGGATGCCTGCGGCGTTGGTCACGCCGCTGAGGTTCAAGCGGATCGTGTTGGTGTTGCTCGTGTTCTTGTCCTGGGGCGTGAACGTGGCGCGCCAGGTTTTGCCGTCTGCATCTGCCGTGAGTTCGCTCAGCGTGCCATTGGCATCCTTGAGATCAACGTCATCCAACGTGAAGTCGGTGACGCTGCTGTTGAAACGGAAGGTGACGATGGCCGTCTCGCCGCTCTTGAAGCGGGTGTCGCTGAGCGTGATGGTGGCCGTGGGCTGGCCGGCAACGGGGGGGCTTTCTGGTTCGACGGCCATGGTGCTGCTCCTGCCGGGTCTGCGTTTCGGAATTCAGCACGCATCTCCATCTCCTCGGCAGACAGGGTGCCAATCACTTTGGTTTGGCACCGCTCCACGCCGGTTCATCCAGCGTTTGCAACCCAGGCCGGCGGGTCACCGGGGGTAGAAAGCAGTCAAAACATGGGCGGTGAATGTGCGCGTGCCGGCCATGGATTTCCTAGCGGTTTTACGCTTGCTTTCCACGGAGGATTCGCTGTAACCGATGAATGGGCGCTCCCCGCCATGCCCGCGGGCCCCGCGCTGTGCGCGGCATCCATGATCCGACCGAAGGACGTTCTGGAGATCATCACCCCGTGTTCAGTGCCCGCCCGTATGGCTCGCGCCCGCGCAAGAACCAGAAGCGCGCATCGCGCTCGATCCGAACAATGTCCCGGAGACCCATCTGGCAAGGGTCGCGGGCACGGCGCGCTTTGCCTACGCGTGCGTTTGATACTGACAAAATATACACTGCGTCAGTATCTCTACCAAGGAGCACACCATGTCGAAAGAAGCCGTTTTCACGATGAAGCTGGAACCGGAGCTGCGCGCCGACTTCATGGCCGAAGCTGCCGGCGAAGATCGACCTGCATCCCAAGTCATGCGCGAGCTGATGCGCGGCTACATCGAGCAGCGTCGCCAAACCCGCGAATATGACGACTCCCTGCGGCGCAAGGTCGAAGCTGGCCGCGCCTCGATGCGTGCCGGCCGTGGTCGGTCGAATGATGAAGTGGAAGCCGCATTCGCTGCCAGGCGCAGCCAGGTAGCGGCAGACCAGGCGTGATCGTCATCTGGACGCCAGAGGCGGAACAAGACCGCGCTGACGTTTGGGACTGCATCGCGGCCGACAACCCCGGCGGCGCCGTTCGCATGGATGCGCTCTTCAGCGATGCGGCCGCCAGACTGGCCGCGCATCCCAAGATGGGCAAAACGGGCAAGATTTCAGGCACCCGCGAACTGATACCGCATGAAAGCTATCGGTTGGTGTATGAGCTCGACGGGGGCACGGTGTGGGTGTTGGCCCTGGTGCATACCGCCCGCCAGTGGCCGTCGGTGCAGTGAGGACAGCATGGGCAGGGCTTGCTCAGCCGCAAGCAAAAGGGATCGGCGAACCGCCGCAGGGCCAAGGGCCGGCTGGCCAAACTGCACGCCCGCATTGCCGCGATCCGCTCGGACGCGCTGCTTCCTGCTCGGCCCGCGCTGCACCCGTCACAACCAGAATTCGCCGTGCGCCACGGACGATGCCTGCCCCACGACGGACAGCGGCATCTGCGCTGCGGCGCCGGGGGCGGTGATGACGCCGTTGGCTTGGCCGTCGGCGTCGAACGGTCCGCCATCGGTGATCTCAAAGTCCAGCCGCAGCCGCTCGCCTTCCAGCGCCATCTTGCCGCCGTGGGGCGCGCTGCTCAGGTTGGTCCAGGTGCCGGTGCTGTCCTTGGCCCAGTAGCCGTTGACGCCCAGCGCCGGGTCCACATACAGGCTGAACGTCTCGCTGCTGCGGCCTGTGGCCAGCTTGGCCTCGAAACTGATCAGCCCGAGGGGCGTCTCCATCCCCGGGGGCAACTGGGCGGGTGCGTTCTTTTGCTCCAAGCGGGTGATGCGTGCACCGCTGTCCGGGTCCAGCTTGCCGTCCTGGCTGCCGGTCACCAGGGTCACGTAGGTGCTGGCTGCGCCTGCGGGCTTGCTTTCTCCGATGGGGCTGACGGGGACGCTGGCCGATGCCACCGCAGGCTGCGTGCTGTCCTGGATGCCGTCTCCGTTGCCGTCGCCGACCACGGGGGCTGCGCCACCGGGGCCGGGGATGCCGGGGGTTCGGTTTTCGGTGCTGTCGGGAATGCCGTCGCTGTCCGTGTCGTTCCTGGTGTCCTTGTCCGTCGGGCCTGACGGGGCCGGGGGGGGTGACGGGGGTGACGGGGGTGACGGGGGTGACGGGGGCGGACTCGGCGCTGGCGTGTTGTTGGTCACTGCGGTAGCAGCAAGGCTGGCCGCGTCGTTGCCGGCGGCGTCCTGTATGGCGTTGGCGTCGTTGCCGGTCGTGGGGTCGGCGTAGGCGACGGTGACCGTCTGGTCGCTGGTGACCGCTGTGCTCAGCGTGAGCGTGACGGTCTTGGCCTGGGCCCCGACGGTGACGTTGGTGACGGCGTTCGCGACGCCATTCACAAGCACCGTAAAGGCGCTGTTCGCCGGTGTGTGGGTCGCGTCCGCGTCCAGGTTGCCCGTGTCGCTAAAGCTGAGCACCAGCTGGTTGCCAGTGATCTTGGGACGCGAGTCGCCGGTGATGATCAGCTGCGGGGGCGTGGTGTCTGCTGACGCTGATGTGTTGTTGGTCACTGCGGTAGCAGCAAAGCTGGCCGCGTCGTTGCCGGCAGCGTCCTGTATGGCGTTGGCGTCGTTGCCGGTCGTGGGGTCGGCGTAGGCGACGGTGACCGTCTGGTCGCTGGTGACCGCTGTGGTCAGCGTGAGCGTGACGGTCTTGGCCTGGGCCCCGACGGTGACGCTGGTGACGGCATTCGCGACGCCATTCACAAGCACCGTAAAGGCGCTGTTCGCCGGTGTGTGGGTCGCGTCCGCGTCCAGGTTGCCCGTGTCGCTAAAGCTGAGCACCAGTTGGTTGCCAGTGATCTTGGGACGCGAGTCGCCGGTGATGATCAGCTGCGGGGGCGTGGTGTCTGCTGACGCTGATGTGTTGTTCGTCACCTCGGTGGCAGCAAAGCTGGGCGCGTCGTTGCCGGCGGCGTCCTGTATGGCGTTGGCGTCGTTGCCAGTCGTGGGGTCGGCGTAGGCGACGGTGACCGTCTGGCCGGGGGTGACTGCCGTGGTCAGCGTGAGCGTGACGGTCTTGGCCTGGGCCCCGACGGTGACGTTGGTGACGGCGTTCGCGACGCCATTCACAAGCACCGTAAAGGCGCTGTTCGCCGGTGTGTGGGTCGCGTCCGCGTCCAGGTTGCCCGTGTCGCTAAAGCTGAGCACCAGCTGGTTGCCAGTGATCTTGGGACGCGAGTCGCCGGTGATGATCAGCTGCGGAGGCGTGGTGTCTGCTGACGCTGATGTGTTGTTCGTCACCTCGGTGGCAGCAAAGCTGGGCGCGTCGTTGCCGGCGGCGTCCTGTATGGCGTTGGCGTCGTTGCCGGTCGTGGGGTCCGCGTAGGCGACGGTGACCGTCTGGCCGGGGGTGACCGCCGTGGTCAGCGTGAGCGTGACGGTCTTGGCCTGGGCCCCGACGGTGACGTTGGTGACGGCGTTCGCGACGCCATTCACAAGCACCGTAAAGGCCCCGTTGGCCGGCTTGTGGGTCGCGTCCGCGTCCAGGTTGCCCGTGTCGCTAAAGCTGAGCACCAGCTGGTTGCCAGTGATCTTGGGACGCGAGTCGCCGGTGATGATCAGCTGCGGGGGCGTGGTGTCTGCTGACGCTGATGTGTTGTTCGTCACCTCGGTGGCAGCAAAGCTGGGCGCGTCGTTGCCGGCGGCGTCCTGTATGGCGTTGGCGTCGTTGCCAGTCGTGGGGTCGGCGTAGGCGACGGTGACCGTCTGGCCGGGGGTGACCGCCGTGGTCAGCGTGAGCGTGACGGTCTTGGCCTGGGCCCCGACGGTGACGCTGGTGACGGCGTTCGCGACGCCATTCACAAGCACCGTAAAGGCGCTGTTCGCCGGTGTGTGGGTCGCGTCCGCGTCCAGGTTGCCCGTGTCGCTAAAGCTGAGCACCAGTTGGTTGCCAGTGATCTTGGGACGCGAGTCGCCGGTGATGATCAGCGCCGGGGGCGTGGTGTCCGACCGGGTGTCCACGGTGTAGTTGGCGCTGGCGATCGTGCCCGTCGCGCTATTGCCCGCCTGGTCCCGCACACCGCTCATGTTCACGCCGATGGTGTTGCTCGCGTCGTTTATGTTGGCGCTGGGCGTGAAGGTCGCGGTCCAGGTTTTTCCGTCTGCGCTGGCTATCAAAGGACCCAGTGTGCCGTTCGCGTTCGAGAGGTCTATCTTGCTCGCATCGAAGCCGTTGACTGCCTCGTTGAAGCTGAAGGTGACGATGGTGGTTTCGCCAACGGTCAGGCTGCTGTCGGCCAGCGTGATGGTCACGCTGGGGAGCACGGCGTCGATGTCGTAGCGGACCGTGGAGTCCGCCGTGCCCACCCCGGCGTTGCCCGCAAGGTCGGTGATTCCTGCCAGGTTCACGCTTATCTTGTTGCCCGTCGTACTGCTGACGGAGGCGGACTCCGGGGCCTTCAGCGTGACTTCCCAGGTGGTGCCGCCGTCGGTCCTGCGCAGGTTGGACAGCCTCGCGCCTCCCTCCACGCTCAGGTCGGCGATGCTGAAGCTGTCGGGGGCTATGTCTTCGGAGAAGCGGATCGTGGCGGTGGTGCTTTCGCCCAGGTGCAGTTTGTCGTCACGGAGCGTGATCGGGTGGGTCGCCGCGAGCGTGGGGCGCTTGGTGTCGATGCTGTAGTTGGCGCTGTGGGTGATGCCCACCCCGGCCCTTTCGGCTGCGTTCCTGACCCCGGTCATGTTCACGCCGATGCTGTTGCTCGCGTCCTCCACGGTGGCCGTGGGCGTGAACGTGGCGGTCCAGATTTTTCTGTCCGTGCCCACCGCGGTGAGCGGACCCAGCGTGCCGTTGGCGTCCGTCAGAACGATGTCCTCGGAACTGAACCCGGTGACGGTCTCGCTGAAGCGGAAGGTGACGGTCGTCGTTTCCCCCGCCTTGAGCGTGGTATTGGCCAGCGTGATCGTGGCGGTCGGCACGACGACGCCGCCGGCAGACAGGGTGTCCACGGTGTAGTGGGCGCTGCTGATCGGGCTCAGCGTGCCATTGCCCGCCAAGTCCCGCACGCCGTTCATGTTCACGCGGATGGTGTTGTTCGTCACGTTGTTCACGTTCTCCGTGGGCGTGAAGGTCGCGGTCCAGGTCTTTCCTGCTTCGCTGGCCGTCAGCGGACCCAGTGTGCCGTTCGCGTTCGAGAGGTCTATCTTGCTTGCGTCAAAGCCGCTGACGACCTCCGTGAAGCTGAAGCTGACCACCGCGGTTTCGCCACTCGTCAGGTGGTTGTCGGCCAGCGTGATGGTCACGCGGGGGGGGTCAACGTCGATGTCGTAGCTGACCGTGGAGACCGCTGTGCCCGCCCCTGCGTTGCCCGCGAGGTCGGTGATTTGGGCCAGGTTCACGCGAATCTTGTTGCCCGTCGAACTGTTGACGGAGGCAGGATTCAAAATGCGCTCGAGGATCCCCGGGGCCGTCAGCGTGACCTCCCAGGTGGTGGTGCCGCCACCGGTGCTGCGCAGGTTGGACAACTGCGCGCCTCCGCCCACGCTCAGGTCGTCGATGCTGAAGCTGCTGGCGTCAATGTCTTCGGAGAAGCGGATGATGACGGTGGTGCCCTCGCCCAGGTGCAGTTTGTCGTCGCCGATCGTGATCGGGTTGGTCGCCGCCAGCGTGGGGCCCGTGGTGTCTGCTGGCGTGTCGTTGCGCACCGCGGTGGCCGCGAAGCTGGCCACGTCGTTGCCTACCGCGTCCTGTATCGCGCGGACATCGTCGTTGGCCGTGGGGTCGCTGTAGGCAACGGTCACGCTCTGTCCATGCGCCACGGGGGTGCTCAGCGTCAGCGTGACGGTCTTGGCCTGCGCGTCCACGGCGACCGCGGTGACGGCGTTCGCCGCGCTGCCGACGCGCACCGTAAAGGCCTCGTTGGTTGGCTTGTTCTCCAGGGTCGCGTCCAACTGGTTCGCGTCGTTGAAGCGCAGCACCAGTTGGTTGCCGCGGACCGTGGCCGTGTCGAGTACCGGGGGCGTGGTGTCTTGCGCTCCGGTGTTCACGGTGTAGTTGGCGCTGCTGGCGCTGCCCACACCGGCGTAGCCCCCCGTGTTGGTCACGCCCGTGAGGTTCACGCGGATGGCGTTCGTCGCGTCATTCACGTTGGCCGTGGGCGTGAAGGTCGCCGTCCAGGTTCTGCCGTCTGCATCGGCCGTGAGCGGGCCCAGCGTGCCGTTGGCGTCGGTGAGCACGACGTCGTCGGCCGCAAAGCCGCTGACGGCCTCGCTGAAGCGGAAGGTGACGGTCGTCGTTTCTCCCGCAGTGAGCGCGGTGTCGGCCAGCGTGATCGTGGCCGTAGGGCCGGTGGTGTTGCCGCCGGAACGCGTGTCCACGCTGTACTTGGCGCTGGTGAATATGCGCGCATCGCTATTGCCCGCCACGTCCGTCACGCCGCCCTTGACGCCGATGGTGTTGTCCGCTCCGCCGTTGGTGTTGGCCGTGGGCGTGAAGGTCGCGGTCCAGGTTTTTCCGTCTGCGCCGGCCGTCAAAGGGCCCAGCGTGCCGTTCGCGTTCGAGAGCTCTATCTTGCTGGCATCAAAGTTGGTGACGACCTCGTTGAAGCGGAAGGTGACGGTGGTGGTTTCGCCAACGGTCAGGGTGCTGTCGGCCAGCGTGATGGTGGCGATGGGGTCCTGAAGGTCGATGTCGTAGCTGACCGTGGAGGCCTCCGTGCCCACCCCGGCGTTGCCCGCGAGGTCGGTGATTCCGGCCAGGTTCACGCGGATCTTGTTGTTTGTCGAACTGGTGACGGACCCCTGGACGTAATCATCGAAAGTCGGGGCCACCAGCGTGACCGTCCAGGTCGTTCCGCCGTCGGTGGTTTGCAGGTTGGACAGCGTCACGCCGGACCCCTCCGCGGTCAGGTCGGCGAGGCTGAAACTGCTGGCAGCGATGGCTTCGGAGAAGCGGATGGTGACGGTGGTGCTTTCGTCACGGGCCAGTTTGTTGTCGCCGATCGTGATCGGGTCGGTCGCCGCCAGCGTGGGGGGCTGGGTGTCCGGTGGCGCCGGCGTGCTGTTGGTCACCGCCCTTTCGCTGAAGTTCACTGCGTCGTTGCCCGCAGCGTCCTGCACCACGGCGCCGGATGCGGGCTTGGTGTAGCTGACGGTCACCGTCTCCGTGTTGGTCACGGCGCGGCTCAGTGTCAGCGTCACGGTCTTGGCTGTGGCGTTTACCAAGGCGCTGCTTACGGTGATGGCCGCCGTGCCTGCGGCGGTGTTCACCGTAAAGCCTGCGTTGCCCGCGAGCGCTGCCGCGTCCAGGGTGTTGGCTTCGGTGTATGTGAGCACCAGTTGGTCGCCGGTGACCGTGGCGGTGTTGATCACCGGGGGCGTGGTGTCTGCTGGCGCCGGCGTGTTGTTGGTCACTGCCGTGGCCGCAAAGCTGGCCGCGTCGTTGCCGGCAGCGTCCTGGATGGCGTTGGTGTCGTTGCCGGTCGTTGGGTCGGCGTAGGCGACGGTGACCGTCTGGCCGTGGCTGACCGCCGTGCTCAGCGTGAGCGTGACGGTCTTGGCTTGGGCCTCGACGGTGACGTTGGTGACGGCGTTTGCGATGCCGTTGACCAGCACCGTAAAGGCCCCGCTCGCCGGCTTGTGGGCCTGGTCCGCGTCCAGGTTGCTGGTGTCGCTAAAGCTGAGCACCAGTTGGTCGCCGCTGACCTTGGGGCGCGTCGTGTCGCCGGTGGTGATCAGCTGCGGGGGCGTGGTGTCTGCTGGCGCCGGCGTGTTGTTGGTCACTGCCGTGGCCGCAAAGCTGGCCGCGTCGTTGCCGGCAGCGTCCTGGATGGCGTTGGTGTCGTTGCCGGTCGTTGGGTCGGCGTAGGCGACGGTGACCGTCTGGCCGTGGCTGACCGCCGTGCTCAGCGTGAGCGTGACGGTCTTGGCTTGGGCCTCGACGGTGACGTTGGTGACGGCGTTTGCGATGCCGTTGACCAGCACCGTAAAGGCCCCGCTCGCCGGCTTGTGGGCCTGGTCCGCGTCCAGGTTGCTGGTGTCGCTAAAGCTGAGCACCAGTTGGTCGCCGCTGACCTTGGGGCGCGTCGTGTCGCCGGTGGTGATCAGCTGCGGGGGCGTGGTGTCCGCTGGCGCTGGTGTGTTGTTGGTCACTGCCGTGGCCGCAAAGCTGGCCGCGTCGTTGCCGGCAGCGTCCTGTATGGCGTTGGCGTCGTTGCCGGTCGTTGGGTCGGCGTAGGCGACGGTGACCGTCTGGCCGTGGCTGACCGCCGTGCTCAGCGTGAGCGTGACGGTCTTGGCTTGGGGCTCGACGCTGACGTTGGTGACGGCGTTTGCGACGCCGTTGACCAGCACCGTAAAGGCTCCGTTCGCCGGCTTGTGGGCCTGGTCCGCGTCCAGGTTGCCCGTGTCGCTAAAGCTGAGCACCAGTTGGTCGCCGCTGACCTTGGGGCGCGTCGTGTCGCCGGTGGTGATCAGCTGCGGGGGCGTGGTGTCCGCTGGCGCTGGCGTGTTGTTGGTCACTGCCGTGGCAGCAAAGCTGGCCGCGTCGTTGCCGGCGGTGTCCTGTATGGCGTTGGTGTCGTTGCCGGTCGTTGGGTCGGCGTAGGCGACGGTGACCGTCTGGCCGTGGCTGACCGCCGTGCTCAGCGTGAGCGTGACGGTCTTGGCCTGGGCCTCGACGCTGACGTGGGTGACGGCGTTTGCGACGCCGTTGACCAGCACCGTGAAGGCCCCGCCCGCCGGCTTGTGCGTCGCGTCCGCGTCCAGGTTGCCCGTGTCGTTAAAGCTGAGTACCAGTTGGTTGCCGGTGACCTTGGGGCGCGTCGTGTCGCCGGTGGTGATCAGCTGCGGGGGCGTGGTGTCTGCTGGCGCTGGCGTGTTGTTGGTCACTGCCGTGGCCGCAAAGCTGGCCGCGTCGTTGCCGGCGGTGTC
The DNA here is from genome assembly GCF_026127385.1 of Verminephrobacter aporrectodeae subsp. tuberculatae. Taxonomy (NCBI): domain Bacteria; kingdom Pseudomonadati; phylum Pseudomonadota; class Betaproteobacteria; order Burkholderiales; family Comamonadaceae; genus Verminephrobacter; species Verminephrobacter aporrectodeae. The sequence goes on along the minus strand of NZ_QZCX01000001.1, from coordinate 245,684 downwards.
CTGTATGGCGTTGGCGTCGTTGCCGGTCGTTGGGTCGGCGTAGGCGACGGTGACCGTCTGGCCGTGGCTGACCGCCGTGCTCAGCGTGAGCGTGACGGTCTTGGCCTGGGCCTCGACGCTGACGTGGGTGACGGCGTTGGCGACGCCGTTGACCAGCACCGTAAAGGCCCCGCTCGCCGGCTTGTGGGTCGCGTCCGCGTCCAGGTTGCCCGTGTCGCTAAAGCTGAGTACCAGTTGGTCGCCGCTGACCTTGGGGCGCGTCGTGTCGCCGGTGGTGATCAGCTCCGGGGGCGTGGTGTCTGCTGGCGCTGGCGTGTTGTTGGTCACCGCGGTAGCAGCAAAGCTGGCCGCGTCGTTGCCGGCGGTGTCCTGGATTGCGTTGGCGTCGTTGCCGGTCGTTGGGTCGGCGTAGGCGACGGTGACCGTCTGGCCGTGGCTGACCGCCGTGCTCAGCGTGAGCGTGACGGTCTTGGCCTGGGCCTCGACGCTGACGTTGGTGACGGCGTTTGCGACGCCGTTGACAAGCACCGTAAAGGCCCCGTTCGCCGGCTTGTGGGTCGCGTCCGCGTCCAGGTTGCCCGTGTCGTTAAAGCTGAGTACCAGTTGGTCGCCGCTGACCTTGGGGCGCGTCGTGTCGCCGGTGGTGATCAGCTGCGGGGGCGTGGTGTCTGCTGGCGCTGGTGTGTTGTTGGTCACTGCCGTGGCCGCAAAGCTGGCCGCGTCGTTGCCGGCGGCGTCCTGTATGGCGTTGGCGTCGTTGCCGGTCGTTGGGTCGGCGTAGGCGACGGTGACCGTCTGACCGTGGCTGACCGCCGTGCTCAGCGTGAGCGTGACGGTCTTGGCCTGGGCCTCGACGCTGACGTTGGTGACGGCGTTTGCGACGCCGTTGACCAGCACCGTGAAGGCTCCGTTCGCCGGCTTGTGCGTCGCGTCCGCGTCCAGGTTGCCCGTATCGCTAAAGCTGAGTACCAGTTGGTCGCCGGTGACCTTGGGGCGCGTCGTGTCGCCGGTGGTGATCAGCTGCGGGGCCGTGGTGTCTGTTGGCGCTGGCGTGTTGTTCGTCACTGCCGTGGCCGCAAAGCTGGCCGCGTCGTTGCCGGCGGTGTCCTGTATGGCGTTGGTGTCGTTGCCGGTCGTTGGGTCGGCGTAGGCGACGGTGACCGACTGGCCGTGGGTGACCGCCGTGGTCAGCGTGAGCGTGACGGTCTTGGCCTGGGCCTCGACGCTGACGTTGGTGACGGCGTTTGCGACGCCGTTGACCAGCACCGTGAAGGCTCCGTTCGCCGGCTTGTGGATCGGGTCCGCGTCCAGGTTGCTGGTGTCGTCGAAGCTGAGCACCAGTTGGTCGCCGGTGACCGCGGCGCTGCTGAACACCGGGGCCGTGGTGTCTGCTGGCGCAGGCGTGTTGTTCGTCACTGCCGTGGCCGCAAAGCTGGCTGCGTCGTTGCCGGCGGTGTCCTGTATGGCGTTGGCGTCGTTGCCGGTCGTGGGGTCAGCGTAGGCGACGGTGACCGTCTGGCCGTGGCTGACCGCCGTGCTCAGCGTGAGCGTGACGGTCTTGGCCTGGGCCTCGACGCTGACGTTGGTGACGGCGTTTGCGACGCCGTTGACCAGCACCGTAAAGGCCCCGCCCGCCGGCTTGTGGGCCTGGTCCGCGTCCAGGTTGCTGGTGTCGTCGAAGCTGAGCACCAGTTGGTCGCCGTTGACCTTGGGGCGCGTCGTGTCGCCGGTGGTGATCAGCTGCGGGGGCGTGGTGTCTGCGGGCGTGTTGTTCGTCACGGCCTGGTCGCTGAAGTTCGCTGCGTCGTTGCCGGCTGCGTCCTGCACCACGGCGCCAGTCGCGGGCTTGGTGTAGCTGACGCGCACGGTCTCCGCATGGGCCACGGTGCGGCTCAGCGTGAGCGTGACGGTCTTGGCCGCCCCGTTCACCACGGCGCTGTTCACGGTGATGGCCGCCGTGCCCGCGGCGCTGCTCACCGCAAAGCCGGCGTTGCCCGCGAGGGCTGCTGCGTCCAGGGTGCCCGCTTCGGTGCAGCTGGTTGCCGTTGACCGTGGCGCTGGCCAGCGCCGGGGGCGTGGTGTCGCGGGTGTCCACGGTGTAGTTGGCGCTGCTGGCGTTGCCAACCCCGGCGTTGCCTGCGGCGTCGGTCACGCCGCTGAGGTTTACGCGGATGCTATTCGTCGCGTCGTTGACGTTGGCCGTGGGCGTGAAGGTGGCCGTCCAGACCGTGTAGTTGGCGTTCGTCGTGAGCGGGCCCAGCGTGCCGTTGGCGTCGCTGAGCACGATGTCGTTGGCGTCAAAGTCGGTGACGGGTTTGCTGAAGGTGATGGTGACGATGGTGGTCTCGCCCGCGGTGAGCGTGCGGTCGGCCAGCGTGATGGTGGCCGTGGGGCGGGTGGTGTCCACGGTGTAGTTGGAACTGGTGGCGTTGCCTGCGCCGGTGCGGCCGGTGTCGTTCGTCACGCCGGCCAGGTTCACGCTGATGGTGTTGGTCGCGTCCTGGGTGTCTCCCGTGGGCGTGAAGGTGGCGGTCCAGGTTTTTCCGTCGGCGTTGGCCGTGAGCGCGCCGAGCGTGCCGTTGGCGTCCGTGAGGTTGACGTCGGTGGCGTCGAAGCCGTTGACGTGCTCGCTGAAGGCGATGGTCACGGTGGTGGTCTCGCCCAGCGTGAGGCTGGTGTCGGCCAGCACGATGGTGGCGGTGGGGCGCGTGCCGGAGACGGAGGTGTCGACGTTGTACTGGAAGTCGGTGGTGGTAGCTATTCCGGTGCCCGCGTTGCCCGCGGCGTCGATCACTTGGCTCATATCCACGCCCAGCCTGAGGTTGCTGAGCCTGACGTTGTTGCCCGTCGGGGCGGTGAGTGTGGCGGTCCAGGTGGTCCCGCCGTCGGTGGAGACCGGGTTCGACAGCGTGCCGCCGTTAGTGCCCTGGTTGATCATCGCGGTGGTGTAGGCCACCACCACGCGGCTGTTGTCGACGCCCGTCACCGCTTCGGAGAAGACGAAGGTGACGGTGGCTGTTTCGCCGGCGTCCAGGGTGCTGTTCGTCTCTCCCGTTGCGTAGGTGATGCGCGAGGAAGTCAGGGTAGGTCTGGTGTGGTCAACGGAGTAACTGGCGGTGGAGGCATTGGACGTATTCGGACTCGTGTTACCCGCCAGGTCGTACACGCTGTTTGCGCGCAAATAGAAACGGGCTTGACCCTCGCTGTCAGGGTCCGGGGTCAGTCTGAATGTCCAGGTCTGACGGTCATCGATGCTGACCAAATCGCTCCTGGTGGAAGTGAGCGACGTCGTTTCGTCCATTCTGATGTCATCGAGCGTGAAGTCGGTGACTTTTTCGTTGAAGCTGACGGTGACCGTAGCGACTTCTCCGATTCCCAGATTCGTGTCGCTCATCGTGAAAACGGCGTAGGCCTTTCGGACGTCGATTGCGTAGGTGTTGCTCGATTCCACACGGTTTGTCGTGGCCTGGAGGTCATCGCGATCGGTCACGCCTGCCAAGTTCACGGTGATTTTGTAGTCCTCCACGTTAAGGGAGCTAAGATACGTACCCGGGGCCGTCAATGTGGCGGTCCAGACCGCGCTATGGCCCTTGGCGTCGGGGCTTTGGGCGACCGGAGCGGACAGTGTGCCCCTGTCCCCGGGCGTGAATGCCGGGGGCAGCTGCAGGCTTGCGCTGCTCAAACCCTTGACCGGTTCGGAGAAGGTGAGGGTGACGACGGACGTCTTCGCGGCCAGAGTCAACAGGCTGTTGCTGAACGTGATGGCATCCGCGGCCAGCGAGGGGGGCAGGGTGCTGACGATGTAGCTGTCGCTGTAGACGGGGTTGCTTCCTCCTGAGGAGTCCTGTCCCGCGTTGCCATGCGCGTCGCGCACCTGGCTGACGTTCAGGCCGATCTTGCAACCCTCGGCGTTTGCCGTGTTGGCAGTGGGTGTGAAGATGGCGATCCAGGTGCCGCCGCCGTCGATGCTGTAGAGGTCGCCCAGCGTGCCATGGGCATTGGAGAGGTCGATGGCTGTCTTCACGCTTGCGACGGGGACTATTTCGTTGAAAGCGAACCTGACCCTGGTGGTTTCGCCGGCTTGGAGGCGGGTGTCGTCGAGCGTGATGCTATTGAGCCGGGGGTTGACGGTATCGACGGAAATCCAATCGGATTGGGAGACCCCTGAGCCCGCATCGCCGGTCTCATCTGCTATCAGATTGATATGTTCTATGGTGATGCGGCCGCCACAGTCTTCCCTGTTGTCATCCGCACTCAGTGTGGCCCAGTAGTGACGGCTATCGTCGGGGTCCCTGGTCAACCCGCTGGTCCAGCGGGTACCGGACGGCATGGTCGTACAGTCGTCGACGAGGTTGAAAGCCACGTGCCGCGGCGTTTCGTTGAACCTGAAATGCACGGTGGTCGATTCACCCTTGCCCAGCTTGTATTTGTCGGCCTGGATGCGGACGGAAGTGATAGCCATGGTGTTTCCTTGAGCGGTTGGTATGCCGTTGCGGGCTCGGTGCAGCCCCTGCTACAGGGCGGGTCCCAAGCAAAACAGCGACGGCAATGGGGGCAGAAATGTAACCAGAGCGACGCATATTTGAACACACGCCGGCGTTTTATTGGTCAATTTCTCCGGCTGCCCCGGCGCACTGCCGCTTGATCCCTGTGCAGAGCGCATGGCGCAGGCGGTGATCTCATCTGCCCCTATGCCCCTTTTGGCGTGGCCACCGGCTCGCTGCGACCCATCTCCGTGCCCTGCGCGTTCCGGCGCCCGTGCGCGCGACGGACCGGTTTCCTTGGCTTGTTCGCGTGAAATAAACGCGGATTTTTCAGTCCGTGCAAACCAGGGTGTGCACGGTGCGCGCGCTGGAACCCGGCCGGCTCGTTCAGGCGGCCACGTCCGCCATGCAGGCGAATGCGGCGCTGCCTGCCAGCACCATCGGGCTCAAGCCGTCTGGGCCCTGCGCTGCGCCGTCAGAGCCAGAAGTCGCCGTGCGCCACGTTGGAGGCCTGCCCCACGACGGACAGCGGCATCTGCGCTGCGGCGCCGGGGGCGGTGATGACGCCGTTGGCTTGGCCGTCGGCGTCGAACGGTCCGCCATCGGTGATTGCAAAGTCCAGCCGCAGCCGCCCGCCTTTGCTCACCATCTTGCCGCCGTAGGGCGCACTGCTCAGGTTGATCCAGGTGCCGGTGCTGTCCTGGACCCAGTAGCCGTTGACGCCCAACGCCGGGTCCAGATACAGGCTGAACGTCTCGCTGCTGTGGCCTGCGGCCAGCATCGTCTCGAAGCGCAGCAGTCCGAGGGGCATCTCCATTGCCTGGGGCAGTTGGGTGGGGGCGTTCTTTTGCTCCAGGCGGGTGATGCGGGCACCGCTGTCCGGGTCCAGCTTGCCGTCCTGGCTGCCGGTCACCAGGGTCACGTAGGTGCTGGCTGCGCCTGCGGGCTTGCTTTCTCCGATGGGGCTGACGATGACGCTGGTCGATGCCACCGCAGGCTGCGCGCTGTCCTGGATGCCGTCTCCGTTGCTGTCGCCGACCACGGGGGCTGCGCCACCGGGGCCGGGGATGCCGGGGGTTCGGTTTTCGGTGCTGTCGGGAATGCCGTCGCTGTCCGTGTCGTTCCTGGTGTCCTTGTCCGTCGGGCCTGACGGGGCCGAGGGGGCTGACGGGGCTGACGGGGCCGAGGGGGCTGACGGGGTCGGACTCGGCGCTGGCGTGTTGTTGGTCACCGCGGTAGCAGCAAGGCTGGGCGCGTCGTTGCCTGCGGCGTCCTGTATGGCGTTGGCGTCGTTGCCGGTCGTGGGGTCGGCGTAGGCGACGGTGACCGTCTGGTCGCTGGTGACCGCTGTGCTCAGCGTGAGCGTGACGGTTTTGGCTTGCGGCTCGATGGCGACGTTGGTGACGGCATTCGCGATGCCATTGACAAGCACCGTAAAGGCCCCATTGGCCGGCTTGTGGGCCGCGTCCGCGTCCAGGTTGCCCGTGTCGCTAAAGCTGAGCACCAGTTGGTTGCCAGTGACCTTGGGACGGGAGTCACCGGTGATGATCAGCGCCGGGGCCGTGTTGTCCGATGGCGCTGGCGTGGTGTTCGTCACGGGCTTTGCGCTGAAGTCCGCTGCGTCGTTGCCGGCAGCGTCCTGCACCACGGCGCCGGATGTGGGCTTGGTGTAGCTCACGGTCACCGTCTCCGCGCTGGCCACGGCGCGGCTGAGCGTCAGCGTCACGGTCTTGGCCGTTGCGTTGACCACGGCGCTGTTCACGGTAATGGCCGTGCCCGTGTTGCTGCTGACCGTAAAGCCTGCGTTGCCCGCCAGGGCTGCCGGGTCCAGGGTGCCCGCTTCCGTGTACGTGAGCACCAGTTCGTTGCCGTTGACCGCGGCGCGGCTGAACTCCGGGGCCGTGTTGTCTGCTGGCGCTGGCGTGGTGTTCGTCACGGGTTTTGCGTTGAAGTCCGCTGCGTCGTTGCCGGCAGCGTCCTGCACCACGGCGCCGGATGTGGGCTTGGTGTAGCTCACGGTCACCGTCTCCGCGCTGGCCACGGCGCGGCTCAGCGTCAGCGTCACGGTCTTGGCCGTTGCGTTGACCACGGCGCTGCTCACGGTAATGGCCGTGCCCGTGCTGCTGACCGTAAAGCCTGCGTTGCCCGCCAGGGCTGCCGGGTCCAGGGTGCCCGCTTCCGTGTACGTGAGCACCAGTTCGTTGCCGTTGACCGCGGCGCGGCTGAACTCCGGGGCCGTGTTGTCTGCTGGCGCTGGCGTGGTGTTCGTCACGGGTTTTGCGCTGAAGTCCGCTGCGTCGTTGCCGGCAGCGTCCTGCACCACGGCGCCGGATGTGGGCTTGGTGTAGCTCACGGTCACCGTCTCCGCGCTGGCCACGGCGCGGCTGAGCGTCAGCGTCACGGTCTTGACCGTTGCGTTGACCACGGCGCTGCTCACGGTAATGGCCGTTGCGCCAGCGACGGTGTTGACCGTAAAGCCTGCGTTGCCCGCCAGGGCTGCCGGGTCCAGGGTGCCCGCTTCCGTGTACGTGAGCACCAGTTCGTTGCCGTTGACCGCGGCGCTGCTGAACTCCGGGGCCGTGGTGTCCGATGGCGCTGGCGTGGTGTTCGTCACGGGCTTTGCGCTGAAGTCCGCTGCGTCGTTGCCGGCAGCGTCCTGCACCACGGCGCCGGATGTGGGCTTGGTGTAGCTCACGGTCACCGTCTCCGCGCTGGCCACGGCGCGGCTCAGCGTCAGCGTGACGGTCTTGGCCGTTGCGTTGACCACGGCGCTGTTCACGGTGATGGCCGTGCCCGTGGTGCTGTTGACCGTAAAGCCTGCATTGCCCGCCAGGGCTGCCGGGTCCAGGGTGCCCGCTTCCGTGTACGTGAGCACCAGTTCGTTGCCGTTGACCGCGGCGCTGCTGAACTCCGGGGCCGTGTTGTCCGATGGCGCTGGCGTGGTGTTCGTCACGGGCTTTGCGCTGAAGTCCGCTGCGTCGTTGCCGGCAGCGTCCTGCACCACGGCGCCGGATGTGGGCTTGGTGTAGCTCACGGTCACCGTCTCCGCGCTGGCCACGGCGCGGCTGAGCGTCAGCGTCACGGTCTTGGCCGTTGCGTTGACCACGGCGCTGTTCACGGTAATGGCCGTTGCGCCAGCGACGGTGTTCACCGTAAAGCCTGCGTTGCCCGCCAGGGCTGCCGGGTCCAGGGTGCCCGCTTCCGTGTACGTGAGCACCAGTTCGTTGCCGTTGACCGCGGCGCGGCTGAACTCCGGGGCTGTGTTGTCTGCTGGCGCTGGCGTGGTGTTCGTCACGGGTTTTGCGTTGAAGTCCGCTGCGTCGTTGCCGGCAGCGTCCTGCACCACGGCGCCGGATGTGGGCTTGGTGTAGCTCACGGTCACCGTCTCCGCGCTGGCCACGGCGCGGCTGAGCGTCAGCGTCACGGTCTTGGCCGTTGCGTTGACCACGGCGCTGCTCACGGTAATGGCCGTGCCCGTGCTGCTGACCGTAAAGCCTGCGTTGCCCGCCAGGGCTGCCGGGTCCAGGGTGCCCGCTTCCGTGTACGTGAGCACCAGTTCGTTGCCGTTGACCGCGGCGCGGCTGAACTCCGGGGCCGTGTTGTCTGCTGGCGCTGGCGTGGTGTTCGTCACGGGTTTTGCGCTGAAGTCCGCTGCGTCGTTGCCGGCAGCGTCCTGCACCACGGCGCCGGATGTGGGCTTGGTGTAGCTCACGGTCACCGTCTCCGCGCTGGCCACGGCGCGGCTGAGCGTCAGCGTCACGGTCTTGGCCGTTGCGTTGACCACGGCGCTGTTCACGGTAATGGCCGTGCCCGTGTTGCTGCTGACCGTAAAGCCTGCGTTGCCCGCCAGGGCTGCCGGGTCCAGGGTGCCCGCTTCCGTGTACGTGAGCACCAGTTCGTTGCCATTGACCGTGGCGCTGCTGAACTCCGGGGCCGTGGTGTCCGACCGGGTGTCCACGGTGTAGTTGGCGCTGGCGATCGTGCTCGTCGCGCTATTGCCCGCCTGGTCCCGCACACCGCTCATGTTCACGCCGATGGTGTTGCTCGTGTCGGCTACGTTGGCGCTGGGCGTGAAGGTCGCGGTCCAGGTTTTTCCGTCTGCGCTGGCCGTCAGAGGACCCAGTGTGCCGTTCGCGTTCGAGAGGTCTATCTTGCTCGCATCGAAGCCGTTGACTGCCTCGTTGAAGCTAAAGCTGACGGTCGTGGTTTCGCCACTCGTCAGGCTGCTGTCGGCCAGCGTGATGGTCACGCTGGGGAGCACGGTGTCGATGTCGTAGCGGACCGTGGAGTCCGCCGTGCCCACCCCGGCGTTGCCCGCAAGGTCGGTGATTCCTGCCAGGTTCACGCGGATCTTGTTGCCCGTCGTACTGCTGGCGGAGGGGGAATCCGGGGCCTTCAGCGTGACTTCCCAGGTGGTGCCGCCGTCGGTCCTGCGCAGGTTGGACAGGGTCGCGCCTCCCTCCACGGTCAGGTCGGCGATGCTGAAGCTGTCGGGGGCTATGTCTTCGGAGAAGTGGATCGTGACGGTGGTGCTTTCGCCCAGGTGCAGTTTGTCGTCACGGAGCGTGATCGGGTTGGTCGCCGCCAGCGTGGGGCGCTTGGTGTCGATGCTGTAGTTGGCGCTGTGGGTGATGCCCACCCCGGCCCTTTCGGCTGCGTTCCTGACCCCGGTCATGTTCACGCCGATGCTGTTGCTCGCGTCCTCCGTGGTGGCCGTGGGCGTGAACGTGGCGGTCCAGATTTTTCTGTCCGTGCCCACCGCGGTGAGCGGACCCAGCGTGCCGTTGGCGTCCGTCAGAACGATGTCCTCGGAACTGAACCCGGTGACGGTCTCGCTGAAGCGGAAGGTGACGGTCGTCGTTTCCCCCGCCTTGAGCGTGGTGTCGGCCAGCGTGATCGTGGCGGTCGGCACGGCGGTGCCGCCGGCAGACAGGGTGTCCACGGTGTAGTTGGCGCTGCTGATCGGGCTCAGCGTGCCATTGCCCGCCAAGTCCCGCACGCCGCTCATGTTCACGCGGATGGTGTTGTTCGTCACGTTGTTCACGTTCTCCGTGGGCGTGAAGGTCGCGGTCCAGGTCTTTCCTGCTTCGCTGGCCGTCAGCGGACCCAGTGTGCCGTTCGCGTTCGAGAGGTCTATTTTGCTTGCGTCAAAGCCGCGGACGACCTCCGTGAAGCTGAAGGTGACCAGCGCGGTTTCGCCACTCGTCAGGTGGTTGTCGGCCAGCGTGATGGTCACGCGGGGGGGGTCAACGTCGATGTCGTAGCTGACCGTGGAGACCGCTGTGCCCGCCCCGGCGTTGCCCGCAAGGTCGGTGATTTGGGCCAGGTTCACGCGAATTTTGTTGCCCGTCGAACTGTTGACGGAGGCAGGATTCAAGGCCTGCTCAATGGGCCCCGGGGCCGTCAGCGTGACCTCCCAGGTGGTGGTGCCGCCGCCGGTGCTGCGCAGGTTGGACAGCTGCGCGCCTCCGCCCACCGTCAGGTCGTCGATGCTGAAGCTGTTGGCGTCAATGTCTTCGGAGAAGCGGATGACGACGGTGGTGCTCTCGCCCAGGTGCAGTTTGTCGTCGCCGATCGTGATCGGGTTGGTCGCCGCCAGCGTGGGGCCCGTGGTGTCTGCTGGTGTGTCGTTGCGCACCGCAGTGGCCGCGAAGCTGGCCACGTCGTTGCCGGCAGTGTCCTGTATCGCGCGGGTGTCGTCGTTGGCCGTGGGGTCGCTGTAGGCAACGGTCACGCTCTGACCATGCGCCACGGGGGTGCTCAGCGTCAGCGTGACGGTCTTGGCCTGCGCGTCCACGGCGACCGCGGTGACGGCGTTCGCCGCGCTGCCGACGCGCACCGTAAAGGCCTCGCCCGCTGGCTTGTGGTCCAGGGTCGCGTCCAATGGGTTCGCGTCGTTGAAGCGCAGCACCAGTTGGTTGCCGCGGACCGTGGCCGTGTCGAGTACCGGGGCCGTCGTGTCTTGCGCTCCGGTGTTCACGGTGTAGTTGGCGCTGCTGGCGCTGCCCACACCGGCGTAGCCCCCCGTGTTGGTCACGCCCGTGAGGTTCACGCGGATGGCGTTCGTCGCGTCATTCACGTTGGCCGTGGGCGTGAAGGTCGCCGTCCAAGTTCTGCCGTCTGCCGCGGCCGTGAGCGGGCCCAGCGTGCCGTTGGCGTCGCTGAGCACGACGTCGTCGGCCGCAAAGCCGCTGACGGCCTCGCTGAAGGTAAAGGTGACGGTCGTCGTTTCTCCCGCAGTGAGCGTGGTGTCGGCCAGCGTGATCGTGGCCGTAGGGCCCGTGGTGTTGCCGCCGGAACGCGTGTCCACGCTGTACTTGGCGCTGGTGAATATGCGCGCATCGCTATTGCCCGCCACGTCCGTCACGCCGCCCTTCACGCCGATGGCGTTCTCCGCTCCGCCGTTGATGTTGGCCGTGGGCGTGAAGATCGCGGTCCAGGTCTTGCCGTCTGCGCCGGCCGTCAAAGGGCCCAGCGTGCCGTTCGCGTTCGAGAGCTCTATCTTGCTCGCATCAAAGTTGGTGACGACCTCGTTGAAGCTGAAGGTGACGGTGGTGGTTTCGCCAACGGTCAGGGTGCTGTCGGCCAGCGTGATGGTGGCGACGGGGGGCCGAAGGTCGATGTCGTAGCGGACCGTGGAGTCCGCTGTGCCCACCCCGGTGTTGCCCGCGAGGTCGGTGATTCCGGCCAGGTTCACGCGGATCTTGTTGTTTGTCGAACTGGTGACGGACCCCTGGACGTAATCATCGAAAGTCGGGGCCACCAGCGTGACCGTCCAGGTCGTTCCGCCGTCGGTGGTTTGCAGGTTGGACAGCGTCACGCCGGACCCCTCCGCGGTCAGGTCGGCGAGGCTGAAACTGCTGGCAGCGATGGCTTCGGAGAAGCGGATGGTGACGGTGGTGCTTTCGTCACGGGCCAGTTTGTTGTCGCCGATCGTGATCGGGTCGGTCGCCGCCAGCGTGGGGGGCTGGGTGTCCGGTGGCGCCGACGTGTTGTTGGTCACCGCCCGGTCGCTGAAGTTCACTGCGTCGTTGCCCGCAGCGTCCTGCACCACGGCGCCGGATGCGGGCTTGGTGTAGCTGACGGTCACCGTCTCCGTTGCGGCCACGGCGCGGCTCAGTGTCAGCGTGACGGTCTTGGCCGTCGCGCTCACCACGGCGCTGCTTACGGTGATGGCCGCCGTGCCTGCGGCGGTGTTCACCGTAAAGCCTGCGTTGCCCGCGAGCGCTGCCGCGTCCAGGGTGTTGGCTTCGGTGTATGTGAGCACCAGTTGGTCGCCGTTGACCGTGGCGGTGTGGAACTCCGGGGCCGTGGTGTCTGCTGGCGCCGGTGTGTTGTTGGTCACCGCGGTGGCCGCAAAGCTGGCCGCGTCGTTGCCGGCAGCGTCCTGTATGGCGTTGGCGTCGTTGCCGGTCGTTGGGTCGGCGTAGGCGACGGTGACCGTCTGGCCGTGGCTGACCGCCGTGCTCAGCGTGAGCGTGACGGTCTTGGCCTGGGCCTCGACGCTGACGTGGGTGACGGCGTTTGCGACGCCGTTGACCAGCACCGTAAAGGCCCCGCTCGCCGGCTTGTGGGTCGGGTCCGCGTCCAGGTTGCTGGTGTCGCTAAAGCTGAGCACCAGTTGGTCGCCGCTGACCTTGGGGCGCGTCGTGTCGCCGGTGGTGATCAGCTGCGGGGGCGTGGTGTCTGGGGGCGCGGGCGTGTTGTTGGTCACTGCCGTGGCAGCAAAGCTGGCCACGTCGTTGCCGGCAGCGTCCTGGATTGCGTTGGCGTCGTTGCCGGTCGTGGGGTCGGCGTAGGCGACGGTGACCGACTGGCCGTGGCTGACCGCCGTGCTCAGCGTGAGCGTGACGGTCTTGGCCTGGGCATCGACGCTGACGTTGGTGACGGCGTTTGCGACGCCGTTGACCAGCACCGTGAAGGCTCCGCCTGCCGGCTTGTGGGCCTGGTCCGCGTCCAGGTTGCCCGTGTCGCTAAAGCTGAGCACCAGTTGGTCGCCGGTGACCTTGGGGCGCGTCGTGTCGCCGGTGGTGATCAGCTGCGGGGGCGTGGTGTCTGGTGGCGCTGGCGTGTTGTTGGTCACTGCCGTGGCCGCAAAGCTGGCCGCGTCGTTGCCGGCGGTGTCCTGTATGGCGTTGGCGTCGTTGCCGGTCGTTGGGTCGGCGTAGGCGACGGTGACCGACTGGCCGTGGGTGACCGCCGTGCTCAGCGTGAGCGTGACGGTCTTGGCCTGGGCCTCGACGCTGACGTTGGTGACGGCGTTTGCGACGCCGTTGACCAGCACCGTAAAGGCTCCGTTCGCCGGCTTGTGGGTCGGGTCCGCGTCCAGGTTGCCCGTGTCGCTAAAGCTGAGCACCAGTTGGTCGCCGTTGACCTTGGGGCGCGTCGTGTCACCGGTGATGATCAGTTGCGGGGCCGTGGTGTCTGGTGGCGCAGGCGTGTTGTTGGTCACCTCGGTGGCCGCAAAGCTGGCCGCGTCGTTGCCGGCATAGTCCTGGATTGCGTTGGTGTCGTTGCCGGTCGTGGGGTCGGTGTAGGCGACGGTGACCGACTGGCCATGGGTGACCGCCGTGCTCAGCGTGAGCGTGACGGTCTTGGTTCGCGACTGGACAGTGACGGTGGTGACGGCGTTCGCGACGCCGTTGACAAGCACCGTAAAGGCCCCGCTCGCCGGCTTGTGGATCGGGTCCCCGTCCAGATTGCCCGTGTCGCTAAAGCTGAGTACCAGTTGGTTGCCGGTGACCTTGGGGCGCGTCGTGTCGCCGGTGGTGATCAGCTGCGGGGGCGTGGTGTCTGCTGGCGCTGGCGTGTTGTTGGTCACCGCGGTGGCCGCAAAGCTGGCCACGTCGTTGCCGGCAACATCCTGGATTGCGTTGGTGTCGTTGCCGGTCGTGGGGTCGGCGTAGGCGACGGTGATCGACTGGCCATGGGTGACCGCCGTGCTCAGCGTGAGCGTGACGGTCTTGGCCCGGGCATCGACGGTGACGGTGGTGACGGCGTTTGCGACGCCGTTCACAAGCACCGTAAAGGCCCCGCCCGCCGGCTTGTGGATCGGGTCCGCGTCCAGATTGCCCGTGCCGCTAAAGCTGAGCACCAGTTGGTCGCCGGTGACCTTGGGGCGCGTCGTGTCGCCGGTGGTGATCAGCTGCGGGGGCGTGTTGTTCGTCACGGCCTGGTCGTTGAAGTTCGCTGCGTCGTTGCCGGCAGCGTCCTGCACCACGGCGCCGGTCGCGGGCTTGGTGTAGCTGACGCGCACGGTCTCCGCATGGGCCACGGCGCGGCTCAGCGTGAGCGTGACGGTCTTGGCCGCCCCGTTCACCACGGCGCTGTTCACGGTGATGGCCGCCGTGCCCGCGGCGCTGCTCACCGCAAAGCCGGCGTTGCCCGCGAGGGCTGCCGCGTCCAGGGTGTTGGCCTCGGTGTACGTGAGCACCAGCTGGTTGCCGTTGACCGTGGCGCTGGTCAGGACAGGTCTGGTGTGGTCAACGGAGTAACTGGCGGTGGAGACTGAGGACGTATTCGGACTCGGGTTACCCGCCAGGTCAGTCACGCTGTCTGCGTGCAAATAGAAACCAGCTTGACCCTCGCTGTCAGGGTCCGGGGTCAGTCTGAATGTCCAAGTCTGACGGTCATCGGTGTTGACCAAATCGCTCATGGTGGCAGTCCAGTAAGTGTTATCCGCCCTCCTGTTCATCCTGATGTCATCGAGCGTGAAGCCGGTGACTTTTTCGTTGAAGTGGACGGTGACCGTAGCGACTTCTCCGATTCCCAGATTCGTGTCGCTCATCGTGAAATCGGCGTAGGCCTTCAGGACGTCGATTGCGTAGGTGTTGCTCGATTCCACACGGTCTGTCGTGGCCTGGATGCCATCGCGATCGGTCACGCCGGCCAGGTTCACGGTGATTTTGTTGCCCTGCACGTTATCGGTGCTAGACATACCCGGGGCCGTCAATGTGGCGGTCCAGACCGCGCTATAGCCGTTGGCGTCGGGGTTTTGGGCGACCGGAGCGGACAGCGTGCCCCTGACCCCGGGCGCGGGCAACTGCAGGCTTGCGCTGCTCAAACCCTTGACCGGTTCGGAGAAGGTGAGGGTGACGACGCTCGTCGTCGAGGCCAGACTCAGCATGCTGTTGCTGAACGTGATGGCATCCGCGGCCAGCGAGGGGGGCAGGGTGCTGACGGTGTAGCTGCTGCTGTAGACGGGGTTGCTTCCTCTTGAGGAGTCCTGTCCCGCGTTGCCATGCAGGTCGCGCACCTGGCTGACGTTCAGGCCGATCCTGCAACCCTCGGCGTTTGCCGTGTTGGCAGCGGGTGTGAAGATGGCGATCCAGGTGTTGCCGCCTTCGATGTAGAAGCCGTCCAGCGTGCCATGGGCATTGGAGAGGTCGATGGCTGCCCTGACGCTTTCGACGGTGACGATCTCGCTGAAAGCGAACCTGACCCTGGTGGTTTCGCCGGCTTTGAGGTTGGTGTCGTCGAGCGTGATGCTCCTGACCCGGGGGTTGAGGGTATCGATGGAGATCCAATTGGATTGGAAGGTCCCTGAGCCCCAATAGTCGGACGGATCCTTCACATTGGCAAGGTTTATGGAGATGCGGCCGGTAATTTCCACGTCGTCATTCACACTCAGTGTGGCCCAGTAGTGACGGGGATTTCTGGAGTCCTTGGTCAACCCGCTCAAGTGGGTACCGGTCGGCGTCGTACAGTCGTCGGCGAGGTTGAAACTCGACTCGTACGGCGTTTCGTTGAACCAGAAATCCACGAGGGTCCATTCACCCTTGTGCAGCTTGGATTTGACGGACTGAATCCTGACGGAAGTAATAGCCATGGCGTTTCCTTAAGCGGTGGGTATGCCATTGCGGGCTTGGTGCAGCCCCTGCTACAGGGCGGGTCCCAAGCAAAACAGCAACGGCGATGGGGGGAATGTAACTTTGGTGGCGCATATTTGAACACATGCTGACGTTTTATTTGTCAATTTCTCAGGCTGCCCCGGCGCACTGCCGATGGATCCTTGTGCAGAGCGCGGCGCAGGCGGTGATCTCATCTGCCCGCCCCTTTTGGCGCGGCCACCGGCTCGCTGCGACCCCTCTCCGTGCCCTGCGCGTTCCGGCGCCCGTGCGCGCGACGGACCGGTTTCCTTGGCTTGTTCGCGTGAAATAAACGCGGATTTTTCAGTCCGTGCAAACCAGGGTGTGCACGGTGCGCGCGCTGGAACCCGGCCGGCTCGTTCAGGCGGCCACGTCCGCCATGCAGGCGAATGCGGCGCTGCCTGCCAGCACCATCGGGCTCAAGCCGTCTGGGCCCTGCGCTGCGCCGTCAGAGCCAGAACCCGCCATGCGCCACGTCCGGCGCCTGCCCCACGATGGACAGCGGCATCTGCGCTGCGGCACCGGGCGCGGTGATGGCGCCGTTGGCCTGGCCGTCGGCGTCGAACGGTCCGCCATCGGTGATTGCAAAGTCCAGCCGCAGCCGCCCGCCTTCGCTCGCCATCTTGCCGCCGTAGGGCGCGCTGCTCAGGTTGACCCAGGTGTCGGTGCCGTCTTTCACCCAGTAGCCGCCCACGCCCAGCGCCGGGTCCAGATACAGGCTGAACGTCTCGCTGCTGCGGCCTGCGGCCAGCCTCGCCTCGAAGCGCAGCAGCCCGAGGGGCATCTCCATTGCCTGGGGCAGTTGGGCGGGGGCGTCCTTTTGCTCCAGGCGGGTGATGCGGGCGCCGCTGTCCGGGTCCAGCTTGCCGTCCTGGCTGCCGACCACCAGGGTCACGGGGGTGCTGCTTGCGCTTTCTCCGCCGGTGGGGCGGACGGTGACGCGGGTCGATCCCACTGCCGCTTGCGTGCTGTCCTGGACGCCGTCTCCGTTGCCGTCGCCGGTGACGGGGGCTGCGCCAGAGGGGCCGGAGATACCGGGGGTCGGGTCTTCGATGCTGTCGGGAATGCTGTCGCCGTCCGTGTCCTTGCTGTCCTTGGGCGCCGGGCCTTCCGGGGGCGATGGGCTCGGGGCTGGACCCGGAGGAGTCGGGCCCGGACCCGGAGTTGGTGGCGCGGGGGTGTGGTTGTCCACCGGCATGGCCGCGAAACTGGCCGCGTCGTTGCCGGCCGCGTCCTGTATGGCGTTGGCATCGTTGCCGGTCGTGGGGTCGGTGTAGGCGATGGTCACTGCCTGGCCGGTGGCGACAGCGGTGGCCAGCGTCAGGCTCACGGTCTTTTCCTGCGCGCCTACTGCGATGGCGGTGACGGCGGTGAGTACCTTATCGACGCGCACCGTGAAGGCCGTGGCGGGCGGGATATGCGCCGCGTCCAGACTGGTCCCTTCGGTGTAGCGCAGCACCAGCTGGCTCGCGTTCACCGTGGCGCTGGCGAGCACCGGGGCCCGGGTGTCGATTTGGTAGCGGGCGCTATGGGCGTGGCCGGTGCCGGCGCGGCCTGCGGCGTTGCGCACGCCCTCCTGGTTCACGCCGATGGTGTTGCTGCTGTTCTCGACGCCGGCCGTGGGCGTGAATGTCGCTGTCCAGGTTCTTCCTTGGTCATTCGTCGTGGGGTCGGTGAATGTGCCGTTGGCATTGCTGAGCACGAGGTCGTCGCGCGTGAAGTCGGTGACGGGCTCGTTGAAGGCGATGGTGACTGTTGTGGTTTCGCCCACGGTCAGCTGGGTGTCGGCCAGCGTGAGGGTGGCCGTGGGGCCGGTGGTGTTTGCCGGTCGGGTGTCCACGCTGTAGTTGGCGCTGCTGGCGCTGCCGGTCCCGGCGTTGCCTGCGTCGTTGGTTACGCCGGCGAGGTTGACGCGGATGGTATTTTCCCCGGCGCTGACGTTGGCCGTGGGCGTGAATGTCGCTATCCAGACCGTGCGCTCGGTGTTGGCCGTGGGGGGACTCAGCGTGCCGCTCGTGCACACGATGTCGCTGGGGTCCAAGCCGTTGACGGGCTCGCTGAAGGTGATGGTGACGGTTGTGCTTTCGCCCGCGGTGAGTGTGCTGTCGGCCAGCGCGATGGTCGCCGTGGGGCGTGTGGTGTCCACGGAGTAGCTGGTGCTGGAGGCGATGTCGGTCCCGGCGTTGCCTGCGTCGTCGCGCACATGGGCGAGGTTTACGCGGATGGTGTTCGTCCCGGCGTTGACGTTGGCCGTGGGCGTAAAGGTCGCCGTCCAGACCGTGCGCTCGGCGTTGGCCGTGGGGGGGCTCAGCGTGCCGCCCGGGCACACGATGTCGCTGGGGTCCAAGCCGGTGATGGGTTCGCTGAAGGTGATGGTGACGGTTGTGCTCTCACCCGCGGTGAGTGTGCTGTCGGCCAGCGTGATGGTCGCCGTGGGGCGTGTGGTATCGACGGAGTAGTTGTCGCTGGAGGCGTTGCCGGTGCCGGTGTTGCCTGCGTCGTCGCGCACACCGCCAAGGTTTATGTGGATGGTATTGGCCCGGACGCTGACGTTGGCCGTGGGCGTGAAGGTCGCTGTCCAGACCGTGCGCTCGGCGTTGGCCGTGGGCGGGCTCAGCGTGCCGCCCGGGGACACGACGTCGCTGGGGTCAAAGCCGTTGACGGGTTCGCTGAAGGTGATGGTGACGGTTGTGGTCTTGCCCGCGGTGAGCGCGCTGTCGGCCAGCGTGATCGTGGCCGTGGGGCCGGTGGTGTCTGCCGGCCGGGTGTCTACGGAGTAGTTGTCGCTGCTGGCGCTGCCGGTGCCTGCGTTGCCCGCGTCGTCGCGCACGCCGCTGAGGTTCACACGGATGGTATTTGCCCCGGCGCTGACGTTGGCTGTGGGCGTGAATGTCGCCGTCCAGACCGTGCGCTCGGTGTTCGCCGTGGGCGTGCTCAGCGTGCCGTTGGGGCACACGATGTCGCTGGCGTCCAAGCCGGTGACGGGCTCGCTGAAGGTGATGGTGACGGTTGTGGTTTCGCCTGCGGTGAGTCTGCTGTCGGCCAGCGCGATGGTCGCCGTGGGGCGCTTGGTATCGACGGAGTAGTTGTTGCTGGATGCCGTGTCGGTCCCGGCGTTGCCTGCGTCGTCGCTCACATGGGCGAGGTTTACGCGGATGGTATTGGTCAGGGCGCTGACGTTGGCCGTGGGCGTGAATGTCGCCGTCCAGAGCGTGCGGTCCGTGTTCGCCGTGGGGGGGCTCAGCGTGCCGTTGGCGTCCGTGAGCACGATGTCGCTGGGGTCCAAGCCGGTGACGGGCTCGCTGAAGCGGAAGCTGACTGTCGTGGTCTTGCCCGCGGTGAGCGCGCTGTCGGCCAGCGTGATGGTCGCCGTGGGGCGCGTGGTATCGACGGAGTAGTTGTTGCTGGATGCCGTGTCGGTCCCGGCGTTGCCTGCGTCGTCGCTCACATGGGCGAGGTTTATGCGGATGGTATTGGTCAGGACGCTGACGTTGGCCGTGGGCGTGAAGGTCGCCGTCCAGAGCGTGCGGTCCGTGTTCGCCGTGGGCGTTGTCAGCGTGCCGTTGGCGTCCGTGAGCACGATGTCGCTGGGGTCCAAGCCGGTGACGGGCTCGCTGAAGCGGAAGCTGACGGTCGTGCTCTCGCCCGCGGTGAGCGTGCTGTCGGCCAGCGTGATGGTGGCAGTGGGTCGCACGGTATCGACGGAGTAGTTGGTGCTGCTGGCGCTGCCGGTCCCGGCGTTGCCCGCGTCGTCGGTCACGCCGCTGAGGTTTACGCGGATGGTATTCGTCAGGACGCTGACGTTGGCCGTGGGCGTGAAGGTCGCCGTCCAGACCGTGCGCTCGGTGTTCGCCGTGGGGGGGCTCAGCGTGCCGTTGGCTTCGGTGAGCACGATGTCGCTGGTGTCCAAGCCGGTAACGGGCTCGTTGAAGCGGAAGCTGACGGTCGTGCTCTCGCCCACGGTGAGCGTGCTGTCGGCCAGCGCAATGGTGGCAGTGGGCCGCACGGTATCGACGGAGTAGTTGGTGCTGCTGGCGCTGCCGGTCCCGGCGTTGCCCGCGTCGTCGGACACGCCGCTGAGGTTTACGCTGATGGTATTCGCCTCGGCGCTGATGTTGGCCGTGGGCGTGAAGGTGGCTGTCCAGACCGTGCGCTCGGCGTTGGCCGTGGGGGGGCTCAGCGTGCCGTTGGCGTCCGTGAGCACGATGTCGTTGGCGTCAAATCCGGTGACGGGCTCGCTGAAGCGGAAGCTGACGGCGGTGCTCTCGCCCACGGTGAGCGCGTTGTCGGCCAGCGCAATGGTGGCAGTGGGCCGCACGGTATCGACGGAGTAGTTGGTGCTGCTGGCGCTGCCGGTCCCGGCGTTGCCCGCGTCATTGGTCACGCCGGCAAGGTCCACGCGGATGGTATTTGTCGCAGCATTGGCGCCCGCGTTGGGCGTGAGGGTCGCCGTCCAGAGCGTGCGCTCGGCGTTCGCCGTGGGCGGGCTCAGCCTGCCGTTGGGGCACACGATGTCGCTGGTGTCCAAGCCGTTGACGGGCTCGTTGAAGATGAAGCGGACGGTCGTGCTCTCGCCCGCGGTGAGCGTGCTGTCGGCCAGCGCAATGGTGGCCGTGGGGCGCGTGGTGTACACGCTGTAGTTGGTGCTGCTGGCCCTGCCGGTCCCGGCGTTGCCCGCGTCGTCGGTCACGCCGGTGAGGTCCACGCGGATGGCGTTCGTCCGGGCGTTGGCGTGGGCGTTGGGCGTGAGGGTCGCTGTCCAGAGCGTGCGCTCGGCGTTCGCCACGGGCGTGCTCAGCCTGCCGTTGGGGCACACGATGTCGCTGGTGTCCAAGCCGTTGACGGGCTCGTTGAAGCGGAAGCTGACGGTGGTGGTTTCGCCCGCGGTGAGCGCGCTGTCGGCCAGCGTGATGCTCGTCGCGGTGGGGCGCGTGTTGTCCACGGAGTAGTTGGCGCTGATGGCGCTGCCGGTCCCGGTGTTGCCCGCGTCGTCGGTCACGCCGGCGAGGTTCACGCGGATGGTGTTCACCCGGGCGCTGATGTCCTCCGCAGGCGTATAGGTGGCCGTCCAGACCGTGCGCGCGGCGTTGGCCGTGGGCGTTGTCAGCGTGCCGTTGGTGTACACGATGTCGTCGGTGTCAAAGCCGTTCACGGGCTTGTTGAAGCGGAAGCTGACCGTCGTGGTTTCGTCCACGGTGAGCGCGCTGTCGGCCAGCGTGATGGTCGCCGTGGGGCGCACGGTGTCCACGGAGTAGTTGGCGCTGCTGGCGCTGCCGGTGCCGGCGTTGCCCGCGTCGTCGCGCACGCCGGCGAGGTTCACGCTGATCGTATTCACCGCGTCATTGGCGTTGGCGTTGGGCGTGAAGGTCGCCGTCCAGAGCGTGCGCTCGGCGTTCGGCGTGAGTGCGCCCAGCGTGCCGTTGGCGTCGGTGAGCACGATGTCGCTGGCGTCGAAGCCGGTGACGGGCTCGTTGAAGCGGAAGCTGACTGTCGTGGTCTGGCCCGCGATGAGCGCGGTGTTGGCCAGCGTGATGGTGGCCGTGGGGGCGCTGGTGTCGCGCGTGTCCACGCTGTAGTTGGCGCTGCTGGTCGTGCCCACCCCGGCGTTGCCCGCGGCGTCGGCGACGCCGGCGAGGTTCACGCTGATCGTATTCGTCGCATCGCCCACCTTGTCCGTGGGCGTGAAGGTCGCCGTCCAGAGCGTGCGCTCGGCGTTCGGCGTGAGGGGGCCCAGCGTGCCGTTGGCGTCGGTGAGCACGACGTCGCTGGCGTCGAAGCCGGTGACGGGTTCGTTGAAGCGGATGCTGACGGTCGTGGTCTGGCCCCTGGTGAGCACGCTGTCGGCCAGCGTGATGGTCGCCGTGGGGCGCACGGTATCGACGGAGTAGTTGGTGCTGATGGCGTTTCCGGTGCCGGCGTTGCCCGCGTCGTCGCGTACCCCGGCGAGGTTTACCCGGATGGTGTTCGCCCGGACGTTGGTGTCGGCCGTGGGCGTGAAGGTCGCCGTCCAGAGCGTGCGCTCGGCGTTCGGCGTGAGCGCGCCCAGCGTGCCGTTGGCGTCGGTGAGCACGACGTCGCTGGCGTCGAAGCCGGTGACGGGCTCGTTGAAGCGGATGCTGACGGTTGTGGTTTCGCCCGCGGTGAGTGCGGTGTCGGCCAGCGTGATGGTCGCCGTGGGGCGCACGGTATCGACGGAGTAGTTGGTGCTGCTGGCGCTGCCCACCCCGGCGTTGCCCGCGTCGTCGCGCACCCCGGCGAGGTTTACCCGGATGGTATTCACCAGGGCGCTGACCTTGTCCGTGGGCGTGAAGGTCGCCGTCCAGAGCGTGCGCTCGGCGTTCGGCGTGAGAGCGCCCAGCGTGCCGTTGGCGGCGGTGAGCACGACGTCGCTGGCGTCCAAGCCGGTGACGGGCTCGTTGAAGCGGATGCTGACGGTGGTGGTTTCGCCCGCGGTGAGCGCGTTGTCGGCCAGCGTGATGGTCGCAGTGGGGGCGCTGGTGTCGCGCGTGTCCACGCTGTAGTTGGCGCTGCTGGCCGTGCCCACCCCGGCGTTGCCTGCGTCGTCGCGCACCCCGGCGAGGTTTACGCTGATCGTATTCGTCGCATCGCCCACCTTGTCCGTGGGCGTGAAGGTGGCCGTCCAGAGCGTGCGCTCGGCGTTCGGCGTGAGCGCGCCCAGCGTGCCGTTGGCGTCGGTGAGCACGACGTCGCTGGCGTCAAAGCCGGTGACGGGTTCGTTGAAGCGGATGCTGACGGTGGTGGTTTCGCCCGCGGTGAGCGCGGTGTCGGCCAGCGTGATGGTCGCCGTGGGGGCGCTGGTGTCGCGCGTGTCCACGCTGTAGTTGGCGCTGCGGGAGTGGCCCACTCCGGCCCGGCCTGCGGCGTTGGTCACGCCGGCCAGGTTCACGCTGATGGTGTTGCTGCTGTCGTTGACGTTGGGCGCGGGCGTGAAGACGGCGCTCCAGGTTCTGCCGCCATCTGTGCTGTTCAACGCGCCCAGCGTGCCGTTGGCGTCGGTGAGCACGATGTCGTCGCTCGCGAAGCCGGTGACGGATTCGCTGAAGTGAAAGGTGACGGTGGTGGTTTCGCCCGCGGTGAGGACGCTGTCGGTCAGCGTGATGGTGGCGTAGGGGCGCGTGGGGTCGATGGTGTCTACCGCGTAGCTGGCGCTGGTGGCCTGGCCCTCGCCGGTGTTGCCTGCGATGTCGCGCACGCCGCCGAGGTTCACGCGGAGGGTGTTCGTCGCGTCGTTCACGTTGGCCGTGGGCGTGAAGAGGGCGGTCCAGGTTTTGCCGTCGGTGTCGGCGGTGAATGCGCTCAGCGTGCCGTTGGCGTCGCTGAGCACGATGTCATCCATCGTGAAGTCGGTGACGGGCTCGCTGAAGCGGAAGGTGACGCGGGTGCTCTCGCCCACGGTGAGGCTGGAGTCGGCCAGCGCAATGGTCGCGCTCGGGCGCACGAGGTCGATGCTGTAGAGGACTTCGCTGAAATTCCTCGAATCCCGCGGGCCCGTGTTGCCCGCGACGTCGGTGAATCTTTGGCGAAGGCTGATGAGGTTGTCCGCCGATGAGCTGCCGGAAGTCGGGGCCGTGAGGGTGATCTGCCAGCTGATGCCGTCGCTGGTGCGCAGGTTGGACAATGCGCCGCGGTTGTTCTCCGAGGACCACTGACCATAGAGGTTCGACAGGGAGAGGTCCGCCAGGGCGAGGCTGCTTTGATTCAGCGCTTCGGAGAAGGTGAGGGTGACGGTGGTCGATTCGCCGATGCCAAGCTGGGCGTCCGCGATGGCGAGGGAGCGCACCGTGGGCTGCCGGGTGTCTATCAGGTAGCCGAAGCTGGTGGACTGGCCCACGCCGGCCCGGCCTGCGGCGTTGGTCACGCCGGCCAGGTTCACGCCGATGGTATTGCTGCTGTTCTCGGTGTTGGCTGCGGGGGTGAACGTGGCGGTCCAGGTTTTGCCGTCCGGATCGGCCGTGAGGGGGCCCAGCGTGCCATTCGCGTCCGTGAGCACGACGTCGTCCGCCGTGAAGCCGTTGACGCGCTCACTGAAGCGGAAGGTGACGAGGGTGGTGTCGCCTATCGCGAGGCTGCTGTCGGCCAGCGTGATGCGGGCGGTGGGGCGCACGGTGGTGGTGTCGATGGCGTAGTCGGCGCTGGCGGCACGGCCGCTGCCGGCCAGGCCCGTTGCGGCGTCGATCACACCGGAGAGGTTCACGATGATGCGGTTGCGGACGTTTGCCAGGTTGGCCGTGGGCGTGAAGATCGCGGTCCAGGTCTTGCCGTCTGCGAAGGGCATGAGCTCGCCGAGCGTGCCGTTGGCCTCGATGAGGTCGATGTCGTCTGCCGTGAAGCCGATGGTGAGCGTGTTGAAGAGGAAGATGGCGGTGGTGGTTTGGCCCACCGTGAGGCTGGTGTCGGCGAGCGTGATGGTGGCGACGGGTCCCCGGGTGGCGATCGTGTAGTTGGGGCTGGAAACGCTGCCAATACCGGCGTTGCCTGTGGTGTCGGTGACCCCCCCGAGGTTCACGCGGATGGTGTTGCTCGCGTCCTCCACGTTGGCCGTGGGCGTGAAGGGGGCGCTCCAGGTTCTGCCGTCGGCGTCGGCGCTGAGCGGACCGAGCGTGCCGTTGGCGTCCGAGAGGTCTACGTCGCTCGCGTCAAAGCCGGTGACGGGCTCGTTGAAGACGAAGCGGACGGTCGTCGTTTCGCCCACCGTGAGGCGGCTGTCGGCCAAGTGGATGGTGGCGCTGGGGGGCAGGGTGTCCACGGTGTAGTTGGCGCTGCTGGCATAACCTACGCCGGCCTTGCCGGCAGTGCTGCGCACACCGGCAAGGTTCACGCCGATGCTGCCGGTCGTGGCGTTGGTGATGGCCTGGGGCGTAAAGATCGCCGTCCAGGTTTTGCCGTCGGAGCCCAGCGCAGTGAGTGCGCCCAGCGTGCCGGTGGCATGCGTGAGCACGACGTCGTCGCTCGTGAAGTCGGTGACGGCTTGGTTGAAGCGGAAGGTGACGGTGGTGGTTTCGCCGAATTTGAGCGTGTTCTGGGCCAGCGTGATGGTGGCGATGGGTCCCGTGGTGTCCAACTGAAAGTTGGAACTGGTGAAACGGTCTTCGCCGATATTGCCCGCCAGGTCGCGCAGGCCGCTCATGTTCACGCTGATGGTGTTGCTCGTGTCGTTGGTATTCGCCGGGACGGTGAGGGTGGCGGTCCAGAATCTTCCATCTGAGCCGCGCGTGAGCGCGCTCAGCGTGCCGTGGGTGTCGCTCAGGTCGACGTCGTCGGTGCCGAAGTCGGTGATCTCCTCGGCGAAGCTGAAGGTGACGGCGAGGGTGGCTCTTCCCTCTGCGTCAAAGCGGAGTCCGGCGACCGTGATGCTGTCGAGCCGGGGCCGCATGGTGTCGACGACAAAATTCCGGGACCATCCGACGCCGGAGCCCTGATGGCCATCCGCGTCGGTCACGTGGGCAAGGTCCAGAAGGATGCGGTTGACGAATTCCTCCACGGGGTCACTCGCCCCCAGCGTGGCGTAGAAATGCTTGGCATTGTTGGGGTCCCTGCTCAGGCTGCCAACCCAACTCGGACCCCGTGGCAGCACCACGTCGCTGAGGGTGAAACTCGACTCCAACGGCCATCCGTTGAACTCGAAATGCACCACGATGTTCACGCCGTTGCGCACAACATGGCCGTCGAGCCAAATGTTCACGGCAGTGACGGTCGTGGTCTGCATGCTGCTGGCGGATTCGGTGGTGCGCACCTGGAAGTTGGCGCTGGTGATACGGCCTTGGCCGGCGTTGCCTGCGAGGTCGCGCACGGTGCCCATGTCCACGCTGATGGTGTTGGTGGTGTCGCTGACGTTGGCCGTGGGCGTGAGGGTCGCGGTCCAGGTTTTGCCGTCTTGGCTGCGCGTGGGCGCGCTCAGCGTGCCATGGGCGTTGCTCAAGTCGATTTGGTCGACGGTGAAGTTGGCGAGGGCTTCGTCGAAGATGAACGTGACGGTGGCGGTTTCGCCCGCGCCCAGGTAGCTGTCGGAGACCGTGATGATTTCGAGATGGGGCCGCAAGCTGTCGAAAGCAAACTCTGCGGAGTGGAAGACCCCGGAGCCCTGATGGCCGCCCGCATCGGTCACCCTGGCAAGGTCCAGGCTGACGCGGGCGTTGAAATGGCCGCTCATGGTCGGCACCATCGTGGCGGAGAAGTGCTTGGCATCGCCCGGGTCCGGGCGCAGTTCGCCACTCCAGCCAATGCCCCGCGGCAGCACCACGTCGCTGAGGGTGAAACTCGACGCCAACGGCGCTTGGTTGAATTCGAAATGCACGACGACGCTCGCATCCCTGCGCAGCGTATGGCTTTCGAGCCGAATGTTGACGGACGTGATGGCGTTCAGCGCGGGGTTCCAGGTGTTGACGGTGTAGTTGCCGCTGTAGACGGGGTTGCTTCCTCCGGAGGAGTCCTGTCCCGCGTTGCCATGCAGGTCGCGCACCTGGCTGACGTTCAGGCCGATCTTGCAATCTGCGGTGTTTGCCGTGTGGGCTGTGGGGGTGAAGATGGCGATCCAGGTGTCGCCGCCGGTGATGCTGTAGAGGTCGCCCAGCGTGCCATGGGCATTGGAGAGGTCGATGGCTGCCCTGACGCTTGCGACGCTGACTATCTCGTTGAAAACGAACCTGACCCTGGTGGTTTTGCCGATTTGGAGGTTGGTGTCGTCGAGCGTGATGCGCTCAAGCCGGGGGTTGACGGTATCGACGGAAATCCAATCGGATTGGGAGACCCCTGAGCCCGCATCGCCGGTCTCATCTGCTATCAGATTGATATGTTCTATGGTGATGCGGCCGCCACAGTCTTCCCTGTTGTCATCCGCACTCAGTGTGGCCCAGTAGTGACGGCTATCGTCGGGGTCCCTGGTCAACCCGCTGGTCCAGCGGGTACCGGACGGCATGGTCGTACAGTCGTCGTCGAGGTTGAAAGCCACGTGCCGCGGCGTTTCGTTGAACCTGAAATGCACGGTGGTCGATTCACCCTTGCCCAGCTTGTATTTGTCGGCCCGAATGCTGACGGAAGTGATAGCCATGGTGTTTCCTTGAGCGGGTGGTGTGCGGTGGCGGACTCGGGGCGCAGCCCCTGCGACGGGCTGGAATCCCACCGAAACGGCAACGGGAACGTAACAAAAGTGATGCACATTTGAACATAGGCCGGCGTTTTATTCGGCAATTCCTCAGGCCGACCCGGCGTACCCTCGCGCGCCACCGTTCGACCCTTGTGCGGAACACATGGCGCAGGCGGTGATCTCGTCCACCCCTTTGGCGTGGCCAACGGCCTGCTGTTGCTGCGAATCGCCGGGCCCTGCGCGCGTTCAGGCGCCCGCGCGCTGCGGGCCGGACCCTTTGGCTTGTGCGAGTGAAATAAACGCGGATTTTTCAGTCCGTGCAAACCCTGGTTTGCGCGGAGGGTGTTCGGCGGGGCGTTGGCGCTGGCCGTGGGCGCGCTCAGCCAAGCGCCCTGTGCACGAAGGCATCATTTCGTGCTGCCATTAACGCCCCCCGTGACCCCTCTTGAGGGAGATGGGCCCGGGGGGCTGGCCTCAGAACCAGAACCCGTCATGCACCACTGACGCCTGCCCGGTGACGGACAGCGGCATCTTCGCTGCGGCACCGGAGGCGGTGACGGCACCGTCGGCCGTGCTATCGGCGTCGAACGGCCCGCCATCCTTGATCTGGAAGTCCAGCCGCAGCCGCCCGCCTTCGTTCACCATCTTGCCGCCGTAAGGGCTGCTCGCCAGGTTCACCCAGGTGCCGGTGGTGCCGTCCTGCACCCAGTAACCGTTGGCGCCGATCTTCGGGTCCACGTACAGGCTGAAGGTCTCGCTGCTGCCGGCGGCATCCAGCGTGGCCTTGAAACTCGTCAGCGCGATCGGTGTCTCCAGCGCCCGGGGCATCTGGGTCGGGGTCGCCTTTTGCACCAGGCTGGTAATGCGGGCGGTGCTGCTGGCGGTGACCTTGCCATCCTGGCTATCGACCACCAAGGTGACCGAGGTGCTGGAACTGCTGCTTGTCGTGGCGCTGTACGAGGCGACTGCGGCCTGTGTCCTGTCCTGGACGTTGTCTCCGTTGCCGTCGCCGACGGCGGCACCAGCGGGGCCGATGGCCAGGTTTTCCTGGGCGTCGGGCACCCCGTCGCTGTCCGTATCCGGCTCCTTGTGGGGGGTTGGGGCGGGCGCGGGGGATCCGCCACCGCCAGAGGATCCACCGGATGGAGGGGGTGCCCGCGGGCGGCGCAGGTGCGGCAGGTGGAGGCGCGACGGGCGCCGGCGTGTTGTTCGTCACCTCGGTGGCAGCAAAGCTGGGCGCGTCGTTGCCTGCGGCGTCCTGTATCACGTTGTCGCCCGTGGGCTTGGTGTAGCTCACGGTCACGGTGGTCTCCGCGTTGGTTACGACGCGGCTCAGCGTCAGCGTCACGGTCTTGCCCGATACCGCCACGCTGTTCACGCTGATGGCCGCATTGCCTGCGCTGCTGACCGCAAAGGCCGAGGCGGCTGCGGTGTTCGCGGCATCCAGGTTGCTCGCGTCGGTGTAGGTCAGCGTCAGTTGGTTGCCGGTGACCTTGGGGCGATGGTCGCCGGTGGTGATCAGCACCGGGGGCGTGGTGTCGGCTGCCGACGTGCCATGGGTCACGGCCTGGTTGCTGAAGCTCACTGCGTCGTTGCCGGCTGCGTCCTGCACCACGTTGTCGCCCGTGGGCTTGGTGTAGCTCACGGTCACGGTCTCCGCAGTGGCCACGGTGCGGCTCAGCGTCAGCGTCACGGTCTTGCCCGATACCGCCACGCTGTTCACGCTGATGGCCGCATTGCCTGCGCTGCTCACCGCAAAGGCCGAGGCGGCTGCGGTGTTCACGGCGTCCAGGTTGCTCGCGTCGGTGTAGGTCAGCGTCAGTTGGTTGCCGGTGACCTTGGGACCCGAGTCGCCGGTGGTGATCAGCACCGGGGGCGTGGTGTCGGCTGCCGTGGTGCCATGGGTCACGGCCTGGTTGCTGAAGCTCACTGCGTCGTTGCCGGCAGTGTCCTGCACCACGTTGTCGCCCGTGGGCTTGGTGTAGCTCACGGTCACGGTCTCCGCAGTGGCCACGGTGCGGCTCAGCGTCAGCGTCACGGTCTTGCCCGATACCGCCACGCTGTTCACGCTGATGGCCGCCGCGTTGCCCGCGCTGCTGACCGCAAAGGCCGAGGCGGCTGCGGTGTTCACGGCGTCCAGGTTGCTCTCGTCGGTGTAGGTCAGCGTCAGTTGGTTGCCGGTGACCTTGGGGCGATGGTCGCCGGTGGTGATCAGCACCGGGGGCGTGGTGTCGGCTGCCGACGTGCCATGGGTCACGGCCTGGTTGCTGAAGCTCACTGCGTCGTTGCCGGCTGCGTCCTGCACCACGTTGTCGCCCGTGGGCTTGGTGTAGCTCACGGTCACGGTCTCCGCAGTGGCCACGGTGCGGCTCAGCGTCAGCGTCACGGTCTTGCCCGATACCGCCACGCTGTTCACGCTGATGGCCGCATTGCCCGCGCTGCTGACCGCAAAGGCCGAGGCGGCTGCGGTGTTCACGGCGTCCAGGTTGCTCGCGTCGGTGTAGGTCAGCGTCAGTTGGTTGCCGGTGACCTTGGGGCGATGGTCGCCGGTGGTGATCAGCACCGGGGGCGTGGTGTCTGCTGCCGACGTGCCATGGGTCACGGCCTGGTTGCTGAAGCTCACTGCGTCGTTGCCGGAAGCGTCCTGTATCACGTTGTTGCCCGTGGGCTTGGTGTAGCTCACGGTCACGGTCTCCGCAGTGGTCACGGTGCGGCTCAGCGTCAGCGTCACGGTCTTGCCCGATACCGCCACGCTGTTCACGCTGATGGCCGCATTGCCTGCGCTGCTGACCGCAAAGGCCGAGGCGGCTGCGGTGTTGGCGGCATCCAGGTTGCTCTCGTCGGTGTAGGTCAGCGTCAGTTGGTTGCCAGTGACCTTGGGACCCAAGTCGCCGGTGGTGATCAGCGGGCCCGTGGGTCTGTGGTGTGTGCTGCCGGCGTGTTGTGGGTCACGGCCTGGTTGCTGAAGCTCACTGCGTCGTTGCCTGCTGCGTCCTGCACCACGTTGTCGCCCGTGGGCTTGGTGTAGCTCACGGTCACGGTGGTCTCCGCGCTGGTCACGGTGCGGCTCAGCGTCAGCGTCACGGTCTTGCCCGATACGGCCACGCTGTTCACGCTGATGGCCGCATTGCCTGCGCTGCTGACCGCAAAGGCCGAGGCGGCTGCGGTGTTGGTGGCATCCAGGTTGCCCTCGTCGGTGTAGGTCAGCACCAGTTGGTTGCCGGTGACCACGGCGGTGTTGATCACCGGGGCCGTGTTGTCTGCTCCGGGTGTGGTGGCCGGCGTGTTGTTCGTCACGGGCTTTGCGCTGAAGCTCACTGCGTCGTTGCTTGCCGCGTCCTGAATGACGTTGTTGCCGCTCGTGGGCTTGGTGTAGCTCACGGTCACGGTGGTCTCCGCGCTGGTCACGGTCGCGGCTCAGCGTCAGCGTCACGGTCTTGCCCGATACCGCCACGCTGTTCACGCTGATGGCCGCATTGCCTGCGCTGCTGACCGCAAAGGCCGAGGCGGCTGCGGTGTTGGCGGCATCCAGGTTGCCCTCGTCGATGTAGGTCAGCACCAGTTGGTTGCCGTTGACCACGGCGGTGTTGATCACCGGGGCCGTGTTGTCTGTTCCGGGTGTGGTGGCCGGCGTGTTGTTCGTCACGGGCTTTGCGCTGAAGCTCACTGCGTCGTTGCTTGCCGCGTCCTGAATGACGTTGTTGCCGCTCGTGGGCTTGGTGTAGCTCACGGTCACGGTGGTCTCCGCGCTGGTCACGGCGCGGCTCAGCGTCAGCGTCACGGTCTTGCCCGATACGGCCACGCTGTTCACGCTGATGGCCGCCGCATTGCCTGCGCTGCTGACCGCAAAGGCCGAGGCGGCTGCGGTGTTGGCGGCGTCCAGGTTGCCCTCGTCGGTGTAGGTCAGCACCAGTTGGTTGCCGGTGACCACGGCGGTGTTGATCACCGGGGGCGTGTGGTCAGTTCGGGGGCGTGGTGTCGGCGTGCCGTGGTGCCATGGGTCACGGCTTTGGTTGCTGAAGCTCACTGCGTCGTTGCCGGCCGCGTCCTGCATGACGTTGTCGCGCCGTGGGCTTGGTGTAGCTCACTCACGGTCACGGTCTCCGCAGTGGCCACGGTGCGGCTCAGCGTCAGCGTCACGGTCTTGCCCGATACCGCCACGCTGTTCACGCTGATGGCCGCATTGCCTGCGCTGCTGACCGCAAAGGCCGAGGCGGCTGCGGTGTTCACGGCGTCCAGGTTGCTCGCGTCGGTGTAGGTCAGCGTCAGTTGGTTGCCGGTGACCTTGGGACCCGAGTCGCCGGTGGTGATCAGCACCGGGGGCGTGGTGTCGGCTGCCGTGGTGCCATGGGTCACGGCCTGGTTGCTGAAGCTCACTGCGTCGTTGCCGGCAGTGTCCTGCACCACGTTGTCGCCCGTGGGCTTGGTGTAGCTCACGGTCACGGTCTCCGCGCTGGTCACGGCGCGGCTCAGCGTCAGCGTCACGGTCTTGCCCGATACCGCCACGCTGTTCACGCTGATGGCCGCATTGCCCGCGCTGCTGACCGCAAAGGCCGAGGCGGCTGCGGTGTTGGCGGCATCCAGGTTGCCCTCGTCGATGTAGGTCAGCACCAGTTGGTTGCCGGTGACCTTGGGACCCGAGTCGCCGGTGGTGATCAGCACCGGGGGCGTGGTGTCGGCTGCCGTGGTGCCATGGGTCACGGCCTGGTTGCTGAAGCTCACTGCGTCGTTGCCGGCAGTGTCCTGCACCACGTTGTCGCCCGTGGGCTTGGTGTAGCTCACGGTCACGGTCTCCGCGCTGGTCACGACGCGGCTCAGCGTCAGCGTCACGGTCTTGCCCGATACCGCCACGCTGTTCACGCTGATGGCCGCATTGCCTGCGCTGCTGACCGCAAAGGCCGAGGCGGCTGCGGTGTTCACGGCGTCCAGGTTGCTCGCGTCGGTGTAGGTCAGCGTCAGTTGGTTGCCGGTGACCTTGGGACCCGAGTCGCCGGTGGTGATCAGCACCGGGGGCGTGGTGTCGGCTGCCGTGGTGCCATGGGTCACGGCCTGGTTGCTGAAGCTCACTGCGTCGTTGCCGGCAGTGTCCTGCACCACGTTGTCGCCCGTGGGCTTGGTGTAGCTCACGGTCACGGTCTCCGCGCTGGTCACGGTGCGGCTCAGCGTCAGCGTCACGGTCTTGCCCGATACCGCCACGCTGTTCACGCTGATGGCCGCGTTGCCCGCGCTGCTGACCGCAAAGGCCGAGGCGGCTGCGGTGTTCACGGCGTCCAGGTTGCTCGCGTCGGTGTAGGTCAGCGTCAGTTGGTTGCCGGTGACCTTGGGACCCGAGTCGCCGGTGGTGATCAGCACCGGGGGCGTGGTGTCGGCTGCCGTGGTGCCATGGGTCACGGCCTGGTTGCTGAAGCTCACTGCGTCGTTGCCGGCAGTGTCCTGCACCACGTTGTCGCCCGTGGGCTTGGTGTAGCTCACGGTCACGGTCTCCGCAGTGGCCACGGTGCGGCTCAGCGTCAGCGTCACGGTCTTGCCCGATACCGCCACGCTGTTCACGCTGATGGCCGCGTTGCCCGCGCTGCTGACCGCAAAGGCCGAGGCGGCTGCGGTGTTCACGGCATCCAGGTTGCCCTCGTCGGTGTAGGTCAGCACCAGTTGGTTGCCGGTGACCACGGCGGTGTTGATCACCGGGGCCGTGGTGTCTGTTCCGGGTGCGTGGTGGCCGGCGTGTTGTTCGTCACGGGCTTTGCGCTGAAGCTCACTGCGTCGTTGCTTGCCGCGTCCTGAATGACGTTGTTGCCGCTCGTGGGCTTGGTGTAGCTCACGGTCACGGTGGTCTCCGCGCTGGTCACGGCGCGGCTCAGCGTCAGCGTCACGGTCTTGCCCGATACGGCCACGCTGTTCACGCTGATGGCCGCATTGCCTGCGCTGCTGACCGCAAAGGCCGAGGCGGCTGCGGTGTTGGTGGCATCCAGGTTGCCCTCGTCGGTGTAGGTCAGCACCAGTTGGTTGCCAGTGACCACGGCGGTGTGGATTACCGGGGGCGTGGTGTCGGCTGCCCGGGTGTCCACGGTGTAGTTGGCGCTGGCGATCGTGCCCGTCGCGCTATTGCCCGCCAGGTCCCGCACACCGCTCATGTTCACGCCGATGGTGTTGCTCGCGTCGTTTATGTTGGCGCTGGGCGTGAAGGTCGCGGTCCAGGTTTTTCCGTCTGCGCTGGCTATCAAAGGACCCAGTGTGCCGTTCGCGTTCGAGAGGTCTATCTTGCTCGCATCGAAACCGTTGACTGCCTCGTTGAAGCTGAAGCTGACGGTCGTGGTTTCGCCAACGGTCAGGCTGCTGTCGGCCAGCGTGATGGTCACGCTGGGGAGCACGGTGTCGATGTCGTAGCGGACCGTGGAGTCCGCCGTGCCCACCCCGGCGTTGCCCGCAAGGTCGGTGATTCCTGCCAGGTTCACGCTGATCTTGTTGCCCGTCGTACTGCTGACGGAGGGGGACTCCGGGGCCTTCAGCGTGACTTCCCAGGTGGTGCCGCCGTCGGTCCTGCGCAGGTTGGACAGGGTCGCGCCTCCCTCCACGGTCAGGTCGGCGATGCTGAAGCTGTCGGGGGCTATGTCTTCGGAGAAGCGGATCGTGACGGTGGTGCTTTCGCCCAGGTGCAGTTTGTCGTCACGGAGCGTGATCGGGTTGGTCGCCGCCAGCGTGGGGCGCTTGGTGTCGATGCTGTAGTTGGCGCTGTTGGTGATGCCTACCCCGGCCCTTTCGGCTGCGTTCCTGACCCCGGTCATGTTCACGCCGATGCTGTTGCTCGCGTCCTCCGTGGTGGCCGTGGGCGTGAACGTGGCGGTCCAGATTTTTCTGTCCGTGCCCACCGCGGTGAGCGGACCCAGCGTGCCGTTGGCGTCCGTCAGAACGATGTCCTCGGAACTGAACCCGGTGACGGTCTCGCTGAAGCGGAAGGTGACGGTCGTCGTTTCCCCCGCCTTGAGCGTGGTATCGGTCAGCGTGATCGTGGCGGTCGGCACGACGACGCCGCCGGCAGGCCGGGTGTCCACGGTGTAGTGGGCGCTGCTGACCGGGCTCAGCGTGCCATTGCCCGCCAAGTCCCGCACGCCGCTCATGTTCACGCGGATGGTGTTGTTCGTCACGTTGTTCACGTTCTCCGTGGGCGTGAAGGTCGCGGTCCAGGTCTTTCCTGCTTCGCTGGCCGTCAGCGGACCCAGTGTGCCGTTCGCGTTCGAGAGGTCTATCTTGCTTGCGTCAAAGCCGCGGACGACCTCCGTGAAGCTGAAGGTGACCAGCGCGGTTTCGCCACTCGTCAGGTGGTTGTCGGCCAGCGTGATGGTCACGCGGGGGGGGTCAACGTCGATGTCGTAGCTGACCGTGGAGACCGCTGTGCCCGCCCCGGCGTTGCCCGCGAGGTCGGTGATTTGGGCCAGGTTCACGCGAATCTTGTTGCCCGTCGAACTGTTGACGGAGGCAGGATTCAAGGCCTGCTCAATGGGCCCCGGGGCCGTCAGCGTGATCTCCCAGGTGGTGGTGCCGCCGCCGGTGCTGCGCAGGTTGGACAGCGTTGCGCCTCCGCCCACCGTCAGGTCGTCGATGCTGAAGCTGCTGGCGTCGATGTCTTCGGAGAAGCGGATGACGACGGTGGTGCTCTCGCCCAGGTGCAGTTTGTCGTCGGTGATCGTGATCGGGTTGGTCGCCGCCAGCGTGGGGCCCGTGGTGTCTGCTGGCGTGTCGTTGCGCACCGCGGTGGCCGCGAAGCTGGCCACGTCGTTGCCGGCAGCGTCCTGTATCGCGCGGACATCGTCGTTGGCCGTGGGGTCGCTGTAGGCAACGGTCACGCTCTGACCATGCGCCACGGGGGTGCTCAGCGTCAGCGTGACGGTCTTGGCCTGCGCGTCCACGGCGACCGCGGTGACGGCGTTCGCCACGCTGCCGACGCGCACCGTAAAGGTCTCGTTGGTCGGCTTGTGCTCCAGGGTCGCGTCCAGTGGGTTTGCGTCGTTGAAGCGCAGCACCAGTTGGTTGCCGCGGACCGTGGCCGTGTCGAGTACCGGGGCCGTCGTGTCCTGCGCTCCGGTGTTCACGGTGTAGTTGGCGCTGCTGGCGCTGCCCACACCGGCGTAGCCCCCCGTGTTGGTCACGCCCGTGAGGTTCACGCGGATGGTGTTCGTCGTGTCATTGACGTTGGCCGTGGGCGTGAAGGTCGCCGTCCAGGTTCTGCCGTCTGCCGCGGCCGTGAGCGGGCCCAGCGTGCCGTTGGCGTCGGTGAGCACGACGTCGTCGGCCGCAAAGCCGCTGATGGCCTCGCTGAAGCGGAAGGTGACGGTCGTCGTTTCTCCCGCAGTGAGCGCGGTGTCGGCCAGCGTGATCGTGGCCGTAGGGCCTGTGGCGTCGCCAGAACGCGTGTCCACGCTGTACTTGGCGCTGGTGAATATGCGCGCATCGCTATTGCCCGCCACGTCCGTCACGCCGCCCTTCACGCCGATGGTGTTGTCCGCTCCGCCGTTGGTGTTGGCCGTGGGCGTGAAGGTCGCGGTCCAGGTTTTGCCGTCTGCACCGGCCGTCAGCGTGCCCAGCGTGCCGTTCGCGTTCGAGAGCTCTATCTTGCTCGCATCAAAGTTGGTGACGACCTCGTTGAAGCGGAAGGTGACGGTGGTGGTTTCGCCAACGGTCAGGGTGCTGTCGGCCAGCGTGATGGTGGCGACGGGGGGCCGAAGGTCGATGTCGTAGCGGACCGTGGAGTCCGCTGTGCCCACCCCGGTGTTGCCCGCGAGGTCGGTGATTCCGGCCAGGTTCACGCGGATCTTGTTGTTCGTCGAGTTGGGGATGTCAGGGGATGCCTGTATGTAATCCTCGAGACTCGGGGCCGCCAGCGTGACCGTCCAGGTCGTGCCGCCGTCGGTGGTTTGCAGGTTGGACAGCCTCGCGCCGGCCCCCTCCGCGGTCAGGTCATCGAGGCTGAAACTGCTGGCAGCGATGGCTTCGGAGAAGCGGATGGTGACGGTGGTGCTTTCGTCAAGGGCCAGTTTGTTGTCGCCGATCGTGATCGGGTTGGTCGCCGCCAGCGTGGGGGGCTGGGTGTCCGGTGGCGCCGACGTGCTGTTGGTCACCGCCCGGTCGCTGAAGTTCGCTGCGTCGTTGCCCGCAGCGTCCTGCACCACGGCGCCGGATGCGGGCTTGGTGTAGCTGACGGTCACCGTCTCCGTTGCGGCCACGGCGCGGCTCAGTGTCAGCGTCACGGTCTTGGCTGTGGCGTTTACCAAGGCGCTGCTGACGGTGATGGCCGCCGTGCCTGCGGCGGTGTTCACCGTAAAGCCTGCGTTGCCCGCGAGGGCTGCCGCGTCCAGGGTGCCCGCTTCCGTGTACGTGAGCACCAGCTGGGCGCCGGTGACCGTGGCGCTGTGGAACTCCGGGGGCGTGGTGTCTGCTGGCGCTGGCGTGGTTGACGTGTTGTTGGTGACAGCCCGGTCGCTGAAGTTCGCTGCGTCATTGCCCGCAGCGTCCTGCACCACGGCGCCGGATGCGGGCTTGGTGTAGCTGACGGTCACGGTCTCCGTTGCGGCCACGGCGCGGCTCAGCGTCAGCGTCACGGTCTTGGCTGTGGCGTTTACCACGGCGCTGCTGACGGTGATGGCCGTCGCGCCTGCGGCGGTGTTCACCGTAAAGCCTGCGTTGCCCGTGAGCGCTGCCCCGTCCAGGGTGCCCGCTTCCGTGTACGTGAGCACCAGCTGGGCGCCGGTGACCGTGGCGCTGTGGAACTCCGGGGGCGTGGTGTCTGCTGGCGCTGGCGTGGTTGACGTGTTGTTGGTGACAGCCCGGTCGCTGAAGTTCGCTGCGTCGTTGCCCGCAGCGTCCTGCACCACGGCGCCGGATGCGGGCTTGGTGTAGCTGACGGTCACGGTCTCCGTTGCGGTCACGGCGCGGCTCAGTGTCAGCGTGACGGTCTTGGCCGTCGCGTTCACCACGGCGCTGCTCACGGTGATGGCCGTCGCGCCAGCGGCGGTGTTCACCGTAAAGCCTGCGTTGCCCGTGAGCGCTGCCGCGTCCAGGGTGCCCGCTTCCGTGTACGTGAGCACCAGCTGGGCGCCGGTGACCGCGGCGCTGTGGAACTCCGGGGGCGTGGTGTCTGCTGGCGCTGGCGTGGTTGACGTGTTGTTGGTGACAGCCCGGTCGCTGAAGTTCGCTGCGTCGTTGCCCGCAGCGTCCTGCACCACGGCGCCGGATGCGGGCTTGGTGTAGCTGATGGTCACGGTCTCCGTTGCGGCCACGGCGCGGCTCAGCGTGAGCGTCACGGTCTTGGCCGTGGCGCTTACCACGGCGCTGCTCACGATGATGGCCGCTGCGCCAGCGGCGGTGTTCACCGTAAAGCCGGCGTTGCCCGTAAGGGCTGCCGCGTCCAGGGTGCCCGCTTCGGTGTACGTGAGCACCAACTGGTTGCCGGTGACCGTGGCGCTGCTGAATACCGGGGCCACGGTATCTGCTGCGGGCCGGGTGGTGTCCACACTGTAGTTGGGGCTGGCGACGTCACCCTCGCCGGCGTTGCCAGCGGCGCCGGTTACCCCGGCGGTGTCTACCTCGATGACATTCGTCGGGGCGTTGACGTTGGCCGTGGCCGTGACCGTGAAGGTGGCCGTCCAGACCGTGCGCTCGGCGTTGGCCACGGGCGCGCTCAGCGTGCCGTTGGTGCACACGATGTCGCTGATGTCAAAGCCGTTGACGGGCTGGTTGAAGGTGAAGGTGACGGTGGTGGTCTCGCCCGTGGTGAGCGCGTTGTCGGCCAGCGTGATCTCCAGATTGAGAGCGGGTGGGGCTGGCGTGTTGTTCGTCACGGCCTGGTCGCTGAAGTTCGCTGCGTCGTTGCCCGCAGCGTCCTGGACCACGGCGCCGGATTCGGGTTTGGTGTAGCTGACGGTCACCGTCTCCGTGCTGGCCACGGCGCGGCTCAGTGTCAGCGTCACGGTCTTGGTCGTGGCGTTCACCAAGGCGCTGCTGACGGTGATGGCCGCCGCGCCAGCGGCGGTGTTCACCGTAAAGCCGGCGTTGCCCACGAGCGCTGCCGCGTCCAGGGTGCCCGCTTCCGTGTACGTGAGCACCAACTGGTTGCCGGTGACCGCGGCGCTGTGGAACTCCGGGGGCGTGGTGTCTGCTGGCGTGTTGTTCGTCACGGCCTGGTCGCTGAAGTTCGCTGCGTCGTTGCCCGCAGCGTCCTGCACCACGGCGCCGGTCGCGGGCTTGGTGTAGCTGACGCTCACCGTCTCCGCGTTGACCACGGCGCGGCTCAGTGTCAGCGTTACGGTCTTGGCCGTGGCGTCTACCACGGCGCTGTTTACGGTGATGGCCGTTGCGCCAGCGGCGGTGTTCACCGTAAAGCCGGCGTTGCCCGCGAGCGCTGCCGCGTCCAGGGTGCCCGCTTCCGTGTACGTGAGCACCAACTGGTTGCCGGTGACCGCGGCGCTGTGGAACTCCGGGGGCGTGGTGTCTGCTGGCGTGTTGTTCGTCACCGCCTGGCTGCTGAAGTTCGCTGCGGCGTTGCCCGCAGCGTCCTGCACCACGGCGCCGGTCGCGGGCTTGGTGTAGCTGACGCTCACCGTCTCCGCGTTGACCACGGCGCGGCTCAGTGTCAGCGTCACGGTCTTGGCCGTGGCGTTTACCACGGCGCTGCTCACGGTGATGGCCGCCGTGCCTGCGGCGGTGTTCACCGCATAGCCTGCATTGCCCGCGAGCGTCACCGCGTTCAGGCTGTTGGCGTCGGTGTAGCTGATCACCAGTTGGTTGCCGGTGACCGCGGCGCTGCTGAACACCGGGGGCGTGGTGTCTCCCGGCGTGGGCGTGATGTTGGTCACGGTCATGACATTGAAGTTGGCCGCGTGGTTGCCCGCCACGTCCTGCACCACATTGCCGGATCCGGGCTTGGAGTAGCTGACGCTCACCCACTGACCGTAGGACACGGGAACGTGTTCGAGTGTCAGCGTCACGGTATTGGCCGCCCCGTTCACCACGACGCTCTTGATGTGGAAGCTTTCTACCGGGAGGCCGCCGTTGTTGTTGTGGCGGTATACCGTAAAGCCTCCAGTGCCCGACAGCGCTACGTCGGCCAAGTTGTTCTGTTCGGTGTAACTGATCACCACCTTGTCGCCGTTGGCCGTGGCGCTGTGGAACTCCGGGGGCGTGGTGTCTGCTCCCGCGGGTGTGTTGTTGGTGACGGCCCGGTCGCTGAAGTTCGTTGCGTCGTTGCCCGCAGCGTCCTGCACCACGGCGCCGGATGCGGGTTTGGTGTAGTTGACGGTCACCGTCTCCGTGCTGGCCACGATGCGGCTCAGTGTCAGCGTCACGGTCTTGGCCGTCGCGTTCACCACGGCGCTGCTCACGGTGATGGCCGCCGTGCCTGCGGCGTTGTTCACCGTAAAGCCTGCATTGCCCGCGAGCGCTGCCCCGTCCAGGGTGCCCGCTTCCGTGTACGTGAGCACCAGTTTGCTGCCATTGACCGCGGCGCTGTGGAACTCCGGGGGCGTGGTATCTGCTGGCGTGTTGTTCGTCACGGCCTGGTCGCTGAAGTTTGCTGCGTCGTTGCGGGCAGCGTCCTGGACCACGGCGCCGGTCGCGGGCTTGGTGTAGCTGACGCTCACCGTCTCCGTGCTGGCCACGATGCGGCTCAGTGTCAGCGTCACGGTCTTGGCCGTGGCGTTTACCACGGCGCTGCTCACGGTGATGGCCGCCGTGCCTGCGGCGGTGTTCACCGCAAAGCCGGCGTTGCCCGCGAGCGCTACCACGTCCAGGCTGTTGGCGTCGGTGTAGCTGATCACCAACTGGTCGCCGGTGACCGCGGCGCTGCTGAACACCGGGGGCGTGGTGTCTCCCGGCGCGGGCGTGATGTTGGTCACGGTCGTGATATCGAAGTTGGCCGCGTGGTTGCCCGCCACGTCCTGCACCACATTGCCGGATGCGAGCCTGGAGTAGCTGACGGTCACCCGCGCACCGTGGTACACGGGACGTTCTGTGAGTGCCAGCGTCACGGTCTTGGCCGCCCCATTCACCACGACGCTCTGGACGGTGAACTCTCCTGCAACTCTCACTAGCCCGCCGTTGCCGTAGTACTCGCGGTATACCGTAAAGC
Organism: Verminephrobacter aporrectodeae subsp. tuberculatae; assembly: GCF_026127385.1. Classification (NCBI taxonomy): domain Bacteria; kingdom Pseudomonadati; phylum Pseudomonadota; class Betaproteobacteria; order Burkholderiales; family Comamonadaceae; genus Verminephrobacter; species Verminephrobacter aporrectodeae. The sequence goes on along the minus strand of NZ_QZCX01000001.1, from coordinate 206,111 downwards.
CTCCCCCGCCCGACATCGTTACGTCGGCCAAGCTGTTCTGTTCGGTGTAACTGATCACCAGCTTGTCGCCGTTGACCGTGGCGCTGCTGAATACCGGGGGCGTGGTGTCTGCTCCCGCGGGCGTGTTGTTGGTCACCGCCCTTTCGCTGAAGTTTGCTGCGTCGTTGCCCGCAGCGTCCTGCACCACGGCGCCGGATTCGGGTTTGGTGTAGCTGACGCTGACCGTCTCCGCGCGGGCCACGACGCGGTCCAGTGTCAGCGTCACGGTCTTGGCCGTGGCGTTCACCACGGCGCTGCACACGCGGATGGCCGCCGTGCCTGCGGCGGTGTTCACCGTAAAGCCGGCGTTCTGCTCGAGTGCTGCCGCGTCCAAGGTGCCCGCTTCGGTGTATGTGAGCACCAGCTGGTTGCCGGTGACCACGGCGGTGTTGATCTCCGGGGGCGTGGTGTCTGCTCCGGGTGTGGTGGCTGGCGTGTTGTTGGTCACCGCGGTGGCCGCGAAGCTGGCCGCGTCGTTGCCGGCAGTGTCCTGGATGGCGTTGGTGTCGTTGCCGGTCGTGGGGTCGGTGTAGGCGACGGTGACCGTCTGGCCATGGGTGACCGCCGTGCTCAGCGTGAGCGTGACGGTCTTGGCTTGGGCCTGGACGGTGACGTTGGTGACGGCGTTTGCGACGCCGTTGACAAGCACCGTAAAGGCCCCGTTCGCCGGCTTGTGGACCGGGTCCGCTTCCAGGTTGCTCGTGTCGCTAAAGCTGAGTACCAACTGGTCGCCGGTGACCGCGGCGCTGCTGAACACCGGGGGCGTGGTGTCTGCTGTTGGCGCAGGCGTGTTGTTGGTCACCTCGGTAGCAGCAAAGCTGGCCACGTCGTTGCCGGCAATGTCCTGGATTGCGTTGGTGTCGTTGCCGGTCGTGGGGTCGGTGTAGGCGACGGTGACCGTCTGGCCATGGGTGACCGCCGTGCTCAGCGTGAGCGTGACGGTCTTGGCCCTGGCCTGGACGGTGACGGTGGTGACGGCGTTCGCGACGCCGTTGACCAGCACCGTAAAGGCCCCGCTCGCCGGCTTGTGGATCGGGTCCCCGTCCAGGATGCCCGTGTCGCTAAAGCTGAGTACCAACTGGTCGCCGGTGACCGCGGCGCTGCTGAACACCGGGGGCGTGGTGTCTGCTGTTGGCGCTGGCGTGTTGTTGGTCACCGCGGTGGCCGCAAAGCTGGCCGCGTCGTTGCCGGCAGTGTCCTGGATGGCGTTGGTGTCGTTGCCGGTCGTGGGGTCGGCGTAGGCGACGGTGACCGACTGGCCATGGGTGACCGCCGTGCTCAGCGTGAGCGTGACGGTCTTGGCTTGGGCCTGGACGGTGACGTTGGTGACGGCGTTTGCGACGCCGTTGACAAGCACCGTAAAGGCCCCGTTCGCCGGCTTGTGGACCGGGTCCGCTTCCAGGTTGCTCGTGTCGCTAAAGCTGAGTACCAACTGGTCGCCGGTGACCGCGGCGCTGCTGAACACCGGGGGCGTGGTGTCTGCTGTTGGCGCAGGCGTGTTGTTGGTCACCTCGGTAGCAGCAAAGCTGGCCACGTCGTTGCCGGCAATGTCCTGGATTGCGTTGGTGTCGTTGCCGGTCGTGGGGTCGGTGTAGGCGACGGTGACCGTCTGGCCATGGGTGACCGCCGTGCTCAGCGTGAGCGTGACGGTCTTGGCCCTGGCCTGGACGGTGACGGTGGTGACGGCGTTCGCGACGCCGTTGACCAGCACCGTAAAGGCCCCGCTCGCCGGCTTGTGGATCGGGTCCCCGTCCAGGATGCCCGTGTCGCTAAAGCTGAGTACCAGTTGGTCGCCGTTGACCTTGGGGCGCGTCGTGTCGCCGGTGGTGATCAGCTGCGGGGGCGTGGTGTCTTCTGGCGCGGGCGAGCGGAAACCATCAGAGCCCAGAATGTTGTTGATGACGGCCCGGTCGCTGAAGTTTGCTGCGTCGTTGCCCGCAGCGTCCTGCACCACGGCGCCGGATTCGGGCTTGGTGTAGCTGACGGTCACCATCTCCGCTGCGGCCACGGCGCGGCTCAGCGTCAGCGTGACGGTCTTGTCCGTTGCATTCACTACGGCGCTGCTCACGGTGATGGCCGCCGTGCCTGCGGCGGTGTTCACCGTAAAGCCTGCGTTGCCCGTCAGTGCTGCCGCGTCCAGGGTGCCCGCTTCCGTGTACGTGAGCACCAGCTTGTTGCCGGTGACCACGGCGGTGTTGATTACCGGGGCCGTGGTGTCTGTCGGCCGGGTGTTCACGGTGTAGTTGGAACTGGCGGCGGTGCCTGCGCCCGTGCGCTGTGCGTTATTGGTCACGCCGGCCAGGTTTACGCGGATGGTGTTGGTCGCGTCCTCGACGCCCGCCGTGGGCGTGAAGGGGGCCGTCCAGGTGATGTTGTCGGTGGTGCGCAGCGTGCCGAGCGTGCCGTTGGCATTCATGAGGTCTACGTCGGTGGCGTCAAAGTCGTGGACGCGCTCGCTGAAGGCGATGGTGACGGTGGTGGTCTCGCCGGTGGTGAGCGCGCTGTCGGCCAGCGTGATGGTCGCGGTGGGGCGCGTGCCGAAGGCGCTCGTGGTGTTGACGTGGTAATCGATGGCGGAGAGCATTCTTGAGTCTGGGCCTGGGCTTATGTTTGGGGTGCCTGGCAGGTTGCCCGCAGCGTCGGTTATTCCGCGCAGCAGCACAGCTATATGGACTACGTTGTTGTTGAGTGTGCTGGTCGTCGGGGCGGTGAGTGTGGCGGTCCAGGTGGTGCCGCCGTCGGTGGAGACCACGTTCGACACCGTGCCGCCGTCGGCGACCGTGTTGGCTGTATCGGTGTAGGGGATGATGGAATCGGCGTTGAACCCCGTCACCGCTTCGCTGAAGACAAAGGTGAGGGTGGCTGTTTCGCCGGCGCTGAGGGTGGTGCCCGTCTTTCCGGGTACGAAGGTGATGCTGGATGCCGTCAGCGTGGGCCCGAAGTAGTCCACGGTGTAGGTGGGGCCGTAGTGGTCCTCCGCCGGACCCCAGTTACCCGCGAGGTCCGTCAGGTGGCCCCTGTGCAAAATGATCTTGTTGCCGCCCTTTGGGCGCCCGTTGGAGTCGTTGACGTAGTTGTTCTGACTCAGTGTGGCGGTCCAGGTCTGACCTTCATCGTTGGTGCTCCAGGCGCTCAGAGTGCCCCGGACCGGCGAGCTGCTGTGCACCTCGACGTCGTCGTGGGTGAATTCGCGGACTTTTTCGGAAAAGCGGATGGTGACGATGGCGTCTCTGGAGTTCAGTCCCAGCGTCGTCTTGTCCATCGTGATCGTGGCGGTGGGCCGCTGGGTGTCGATGGCGTAGGTGTTGCTCGATTCCACCGTGCGTGTTCCGTTGGCCTGGAGGCCATCGCGATCGGTCACGCCGGTAAGGTCCACGCTGACTTTGTGGTCCTTCGAGGTATGGGTCCCCGGCGGGGCCGTCAGTGTGGCGGTCCAGGTGTTGCTATGGCCGTTGGCGTCGGGGTTGCTGGGGCGCGGAGCGGACAGCGTGCCCTTTCCTGCGGGCACCTGCAGGTTTCCGCTTCCCAAACCCTTGACCGGTTCGGAGAAGAGGAAGGTGACGGTGGTCGTGCTCTTGTCAATCGACAGCGTGCTGTCGCTGAACGTGATGGAACTGACGGGCAGCCGCGGGGGCGTGGTGTTGTCTGGTGGGGTCAACAGGCCTTGGGCATGGGTCACGGGTTGTGCGTTGAAGCTTGCTGCCTGGTTGCCGGCAGCGTCCCGCACCCCACCGGATGCGGGCTTGGTGTAGCTGACGGTCACGGTCCCCTCCGTTGCGGCCACGGGGCGGCTCAGCGACAGCATCACGGTATTGTCCATTGCGCTCACCGAGGTGGCGAGGACGTTGACGGAGCCAGCGGCGGTGGTGACCGTAAAGAGGCTGGAGCTGAGTATTGTCCGGTCCAGGGTGTCGGCTTCCGTGTACGCAAGCTCCAGCAGGTTGCCGAAGCCGATGAGCCTGGCGGTGTTGATCACCGGGGGCGTGGTGTCTGGTCCCGCAGGCGTGTTGTTGGTGACGGCCCATTCGCTGAAGTCCGGTGAGTCGTTGCCGGCAGCGTCCTGCACCACGGCGCCGGTTGCGGGCTTGGCGTAGCGGACGTGGAGCGTCTCCGTGCTGGTCACGGCGCGGTCGAGCGTGAGCGTGATGGTCTTGGCCGCCCCGTTCACCACGGCGCTGGTCACGGTGGTGGCGATGCTGCTCAGCACCCTGAAGCCTGCGTTGCCCGTGAGTGCTGTCTCGTCCAGGGTGTTGGATTCGAGGTACGTGAGCACCAGCTGGTTGCCGTTGACCGTGGCGTAGAAGATGCGCGGGGGCGTGGTGTCTGGCGCGAACGTCCGGGTGTTCACGGTGTAGTTGAGACTGGTGGCGTTGCCTGCGCCCGTGCGATGTGCGTTATTGGTCACGCCGGCCAGGTTCACGCTGATGGTGTTGGTCGCGTCCTCGACGCCCGCCGTGGGCGTGAAGGTGGCGACCCAGGTGATGTTGTCGTTGGTGCGCAGCGTGCCGAGCGTGCCGTTGGCATTCGTGAGGTCTATGTCGGTGGCGTCAAAGTCGTGGACGCGCTCGCTGAAGGCGATGATGACGGTGGTGGTCTCGCCCCTGGAGAGCGCGTCGTCGACCAGCGTGATGGCCGCGGTGGGGCGCGTGCCGGAGGTGCGCGTGGTGTCGACGTTGTACGTGATGGTGCTGGCGAGATTTCTTGTGCCTGGGCCACCTCCCGGGTTGCCCGCAACGTCGATCACTGGGGCCTGAAGCAGGGCGATCTTGACGTTGTTGAGTGTGACGGTGTTGGCCGTCGGGGCGGTGAGTGTGGCGGTCCAGGTGGTGCCGCCGTCGGTGGAGACCACGTTCGACACCGTGCCGCCTTTGGCGTCCTCCACGTCAGTGCGCGTGGCATCTGCTTCGGTGTAGGGGATGATGCAACTGGCGTTGAACCCCGTCACCGCTTCGTTGAAGACAAAGGTGAGGGTGGCTGTTTCGCCGGGGCTGAGGATGGTGTCCGTCTCTCCGGGTGCGAAGGTGATGCTGGATGCCAGCAGCCTGGGCCCGACGTAGTCCACGGTGTAGGTGGGGCCGTATTGGTCCTCCTCCGGACCCGAGTTGCCAAACGTGTCAATCACGCTGTGCTTGCGCAAAACGATCCTGTTGCCGCCCTGTGGGCGCCCGTTGTTGTTGCTGTCGTTGTTCGGAGTCAGTTTGGCGGTCCAGATTTGACCCGAGACGTAGGTGCGGCCATCCGAGCTCTGGTCGCCATGGACGGGGCGCAAGTCGCTCAGAACGCCCTGGACCGGTGAGTCGCTGTGCACCGCGATGTCGTCGGTGGTGAAGCTATTGACGGGTTCGGAGAAGGTGAAGGTGACGGTGGTTTCTCTGGCGTTCAGTCCCAGCATCGTGGCCATCGTGATCGTGGCGGTGGGCCGTTCGGTGTCGACTTTGTAGGAGTTACTCGATTCCACAATGCGTGTCGTGGCCTGGAGGCCATCGCGATCGGTCACGCCGGCGAGGTCCACGCTGATTTTGTGGCTCACCGAGCGGGCCCCCGATGGGGGGGCCGTCAATGTGGCGGTCCAGACGGTGCTATGGCCGTTGGCGTCGGGGTCGCTGGGGCGCGGAGCGGACAGCGTGCCCGGTCCCCCACGCGACTGCCAGTGGGGACTCGTGAACTGCAGGTTTCCGCTTCCCAAACCCTTGACCGGCTCGGAGAAGGTGAAGGTGACGGTGATCGTTCTCTCGTTAAGCGTCAATTTGTCGCCGCTGAACGTGATGTCACGCGCGGCCAGCGAGGGGCGCTCGGTGCCGACGGTGTAGCTGTCGCTGTAGACGGAGTTGCTTCCTCCGGAGGAGTCCTGCAGGGTGTTGACGGAGTAGTTGTCGCTGTAGACGGGGTTGCTTCCTCCTGAGGAGTCCTGTCCCGCGTTGCCATGCAGGTCGCGCACTTGGCTGACGTTCAGGCCGATCTTGCAAGCTTCGGCGTTTGCCGTGTTGGCTGTGGGCGTGAAGGTGGCGGTCCAGGTGATGCCGTCGTCGGTGCTGGAGGGGTCGCTCAGCGTGCCGTGGGCATTGGAGAGGTCGAAGGCTGCCTTGACGCTTGCGCCGGTGACTTTCTCGTTGAAAACGAACTGGACCCTGGCGGTTTCGCCGGCTGCAAGGCTGGTGTCGTCGAGCGTGATGCTTGTGACCCGGGGGTTGACGGTATCGACGGAGAACCAATCGGATTGGGAGGTCCCTGAGCCCCCACGGCCGGCCCGATCCAGCAGATTGGCAAGGTCCATGCTGATGCGGCCGCCGGCGCTTTCCGTGTCGTCATTCGCACTCAGTGTGGCCCAGTAGTGACTTCCATCGATGGGGTCCCTGCTCAACCTGCTGGTCCAGCGGGTACCGGACGGCATGCTCGTGCAGTCGTCGGCGAGGACGAAACTCGACTGCAGCGGCTCCTCGTTGAACCTGAAATGCACGGTGGTCGATTCACCCTTGCCCAGCTTGTATTTGTCGGCCTGAATGCTGACGGAAGTGATGGTCATGGCGTTCTCCTGAAAGGTTGGTGTGCGGTTGCGGACTGGGGTTGCAGTTCCGGCTACGGGTTGGGGTTCCGCCGCGGAACGGCAGTGGATACGTAACAGAGGTGACGCGCATTTAATCACAGTTTTTTTCAGCTGCCCAGGTCCAGCCGCTCAATCCCTGTGCAGAGCAGGGCGCAGGCGGTGATCTCGTCCACTCCCTTGGGTATGGGCCAAGGGCCTGTGGCGCTCCCTCGCCATGCCCTTTGCGCGCGCTCATCCATTGCGTGCAGGGCCCTTTTGTTACACCGTGCCCGCTGTTTTTTTGCGTGAAATAGACGCGAATTTCTCCTTCCGTGCAGACCCGGGCCCACGGCCCAGCCGATCACCCAAAGCAAGGTTGAACCGGGGCGGCTTCGAGCAAAGCTACAACGCGCAGGCCGGCGTGGACACCGAGACCATGATGGTGATCACCCGGCATGTGAGCCAGGCACCCAACGACAAGCGCGAAGTCGTGCCCACGCTGGCGCAGATCCTGGCGTTGTCCGCAGTGCTGGGTAAGGTGCAGTCGCTGATCACGGACAATGGCTTTTGCAGCCAGGCCAACGTGATCGCGTGCATTGAGGCGAAGATCGAGCCACTGCTGGCGCTCAAGAGGCTTTTCCGTTTTCTGAAGCGACCCAAGAAAGGAAATCGCATATGACCACCGCAACCACCCCCCTGGACCCCCGCGTCTCCGAGTTCGAGACGCAGCAGCAAGCTGACAGCTACGACCGCTGGTTCCGCGTCAAGGTGCAAGAAGCCATCGAGAGCGAGCGCCCGAGCCTGCCCCACGATGCCGCTATTGCGCGCGTGGACGCCCTGCTGGACGAGATGAGGGCCAAGCGTGCTGCCCATTGAGTGGTCGGACGAGGCCCAACTCGACTTGGCCGAAATCCAGTTCTACATCGAACAGTTCAACCCCGCAGCCGCCCAAGACCTGCGGCAGACCATCGAGCAGGGCGTGGAGCGGTTTCTCCCCCTCGTGCCGTTTGGCTTGCGTCCTGGCCGTGTGCGGGGGACGCGGGAATACGTGGTTCACCCGAACTACATCGTTGTCTATCGGGTAGAGCAGGCCCGCATCCATGTGCTGCGCGTGTTGCACGCCCGCCAAGAGTACCCATGAGCCTGGAACACGGCCGGTACGTTCAGGCGGCCATGTCCGCAGCATGCAGGGGGATGCGGTGCGGCCTGCCAGTTCTTTCGGGTTCAAGCCGCCCGCGGGGGGGCGGGCAGGCTTGGGCACAGCAAGGCCGCTTGTCCAGGCCCTGTGTGCTGCGGCGTCAGAACCAGAGGCCGCCTGCCGCATCTGGCGTTTGCCCCATGAGGGACAAGGGCATGCGCGCTGCGGCTCCCGGGGCGGTGATGACGCCGTTGGCCAGGCCGTCGGCGTCGAACGGCCCGCCATCGGCGATCTCGAAGTCCAGCCGCAGCCGCCCGCCCTCGTGCGCCACCTTGCCGCCGTAGGGCGCGCTGCTCAGGTTGACCCAGTGGCCGGCGCTGTCCCGGGCCCAGTAGCCGTTCACGCCCAGCGCCGGGTCTACGTACAGGCTGAAGGTCTGGCTGCTGCGGCCCGTGGCCAGCGTCGCCTCCAGGCTGAGCAGTCCGAGGGGCATTTCCATCCCCTGGGGCAACTCGGCGGGGGCGTCCTCTTGCTCCAGGCGGGTGATGCGGGCGCCGCTGCTGTCCGGGTCCTGGCTGCCGTCCTGGCTGCCGGCTACCAGGGTCACGGGGGTGCTGCTGGCTGTGTCTGCGGGCTGGCTTGCTCCGGGGGGGCTGCTGAGCACGACGCTGGTTGAACGCACTGCCGTTTGCGTGCTGTTCGGGGTGTCGTCGTCATCGTTGCCGGTCGCGGGGGCTGCGTCAGCGGGGCTGGGGGTGCCGGGGGGCTGGTCTTCGCTGCTGCCGGGAACGCCGTCGCTGTCCCTGTCGTCCTGGGTGTTTTGGTTCGGCGGGCCTTCCGGGGCCGGGGAGGGGACTGGCGAATTCGAGGGGGTCAGCGGAGCCGACCGGGCTGACGAGGCCGAATCCTGTTCCTGTTGCGCGGGTGTGTCGTTCCTCACCGGTCTGGCCGAGAAACTGGCCGCGTCGTTGCCGGCCACGTCCTGTATGGCGTTGGCATCGTTGCCGGTCGTGGGGTCGGTGTAGGCGACGGTGACCACCTGGCCATTGGCGACCGGGGTGGCCAGTTTCAAGTAGACGGACTTGTCCTGCGCGGACACCGTGACGGTGGTGATGGCGGTGAGCACGTCATCGACGCGCACCGCAAAGGCCGTTGCGGGCGGGATATGGGTTGCGTCCAAGTAGGTTTCTTCGGCGTAGCCGAGAGACAGCCAGTTGTCGCGCACCGTGGTCCAGTACACCACCGTGGTCCAGTACACCACCGGGGCCCGGGTATCGATCTGGTAGTTGGCGCTATTTGCAAGGCCGGTGCCGGCGTGGCCTGCGGCGTTGGTCACGCCGGCAAGGTTTACGCCAATGGTGTTGCGGTTGTTCTCGACGTTGGCCGTGGGCGTGAAGGTGGCGGTCCAGGTTCTGCCATGGTCATGGGTCGCGGGTTCGCCGAGTGTGCCATTGGCATGGGTGAGCACGACGTCATCGCGCGTGAAGCCGGTGACGGGCTCGCCAAAGGCAAAGGTGACGGGGGTGCTTTCCCCTCCGGCCAGGCTGGGGTTGGCCAGCGTGATCGTGGCGGTCGGGCCTGCGGCGTTGGCAGGCCGGGTGTCCATGGAGTAGTTGGCGCTGGTGGCGGTTCCGGTACCGGCGTTGTAGATGTCGTCTTTCACATCGGTGAGGTTCGCGCGGATGGCATTTGTCGGGGCGTAGACATTGGCCGTGGGCGTCAAGCTGGCTGTCCAGACCGTGCGGCCGGTGTTCTCCATGGGCGTGAGCGGGCTTAGCGTGCCATTGCTGCACACGATGTCGTTGGCATAAAACCAGGAGACGGGCTCGCTGAAACGGAAGGTGACGGTGGTGCTCTCGCCCGCGGTGAGCGCGCTGTCGGCCAGTGTGATGGTGGCCGTGGGGCGCACGGTGTCCACGGAGTAGTTGGCGCTGGAGGCGGTGTAGGTACCGGCGTGGCCCGCGTCGTTGGTAACCCCGGCGAGGTTTACGCGGATGGTATTCGCCGGGGCGCTGGTGTTGGCCGTGGGCGTCAAGGTGGCTGTCCAGACCGTGCGGTCGGCGTTGGCCATGGGCGTGCTCAGCGTGCCGTTGGTGTACACGATGTCACTGAGGTCAAAGCCGTTGATGGGCTCGCTGAATATGAAGATGACGGTGCTGTCGGGCCAGCTCGGGTTGGACATAGAAATGGTGACCGTGGGGCGGGTGGTGTCAACGGTGTAGTTGGCGCTGATGGCGCTGCCGGTACCGATGTTGCCCGCGGCGTCGCTCACACCGGCGAGGTTGACGCGGATGGTATTTGTCACTTCGCGGACGTTGTCCCTGGGCGTCAAGGTGGCCGTCCAGACCATGCGGTTGGCGTCGGGCGTGAGCGGGCCCAAGGTGTCGTTGTACGGGAGGTCGATGTCGCTGGCATCAAAGCCGGTGACGGGCTCGCTGAAGCGGAAGGTGACGGTGGTGGTTTTATCCGCGGTGAGCGCGGTGTCGGCCAGCGTGATGGTGGCCGTAGGGCGCTGCATGACGGGGACGTTCACGTAGTAGTAGCCGCTGGCGAAGTCGGTACCGGCGTTGCCCGCGTCGTCGGTCACGCCGGCGAGGAATACGTGGATGACATTTAGCCTGGAGTGGTCGTTGGCCGTGGTCGTCAAGGTGGCCGTCCAGGCCGTGCGGTTGGCGTTGGGCGTGAGCGGACCCAACGTGTCGTAGGCAGACAGGAGATCGATGTCGCTGGCATCAAAGCCGTTGACGGGCTCGTTGAAGGAGAAGGTGACGGTGGTGGTCTCGCCCGCAGTGAGCCAGTCGTTGGCCAGCGTGATCGTGACCGTGGGGCGCATGGTGTCCACGGAGTAGTTGGCGCTGATGGCGTTGCCGGTACCGGCGTTGCCCGCAGCGTTGCGCACACCGGCAAGGTTGACGCGGATGGTATTCGTCCCGGTGTTGACGTCGGCCGTGGGCGTGAAGGTGGCCGTCCAGGCCGTGCGGTTGGCGTTGGGCGTGAGGGGGCCCAAGCTGCCGTTGGCATTCGAGAGGTTGATGTTGCTGGCATCAAAGCCGGTGACGGGCTCGCTGAAGCGGAAGCTGACTGTTGTGGTTTCACCCACGGTGAGCAGGCTGTCGGCCAGCGTGATGGTGGTCGTGGGGTCGCTGGTGTCGCGGGTGTCCATGGTGTAGTTGGCGCTGGTGGCAGCACCGGTACCGGCGTTGCCCGCAACGTCGCGCACACCGGCGAGGTTGACGCGGATGGTATTTGCCCCGGCGCTGACGTTGGCCGTGGGCGTGAAGGTGGCCGTCCAGGCCGTGCGGTTGGCGTTGGGTGTGAGCGGGCCCAGCGTGCCATTGGCATCCGAGAGGTCGATGTCGCTGGCATCAAAGCCGGTGACGGGCTCGTTGAAGCGGAAGGTGACTGTTGTGGTTTCACCCGCAGCGAGCGCGGTGTTGGCCAGCGTGATGGTGGCCGTGGGGCGCACGGTGTCCACGGAGTAGTAGGTGATGTAGGTGCCGTAGGTACCGGCGTTGCCCGCGTCGTCGCGCACGCCGGTGAGGTTTGCGTAGATGGCACTCGCCCCGGCGCTGACGTTGGCCGTGGGCGTGAAGGTGGCCGTCCAGACCGTGCGGTTGGCGTTGGGCGTGAGCGGGCCCAGCGTGCCGTTGGCATACGAGAGGCCGATGTCACTGGCATCAAAGTCGGTGACGGGCTCGTTGAAGCGGAAGGTGACTGTTGTGGTCTCGCCCGCAGTGAGCGTGGTGTCGGCCCGCGTGATGGTGGCCATGGGGCGCATGGTGTCCACGGAGTAGTTGCCGCTGGAGGCGATGTCGGCACCGGCGTTGCCCGCGTCGTCGGTCACGCCGGCGAGGTTGACGCGGATGGTATTCGCCCCGGCGCTGGCGCCGGCCGTGGGCGCATAGGTGGCAGTCCAGACCGTGCGGTTGGCGTTGGGCGTGAGCGGGCCCAAGCTGCCGTTGGCATTCGAGAGGTCGATGTCACGGGCATCCAAGCCGTTGACGGGCTCGTTGAAGCGGAAGGTGACTGTTGTGGTTTCATCCACGGTGAGCAGGCTGTCGGCCAGCGTGATGGTGGCCGTGGGGCGCACGGTGTCCACGGAGTAGGTGGCGCTGGATGCTGTGTAGGTACCGGCGTTGCCCGCGTCGTCGCGCACGCCGGCGAGGTTGACGTAGATGGCACTCGCCCAGGAGTTGTCGTTGACCCTGGGCGTGAAGGTGGCCGTCCAGACCGTGCGGTTGGCGTTTGGTGTGAGCGGACCCAACGCGCCGTGGGCATCCGAGAGGTCGATGTCGCTGGTATCCAAGCCGTTGACGGGCTCGTTGAAACGGAAGGTGACTGTTGTGGTTTCCCCCGCGGTGAGCGCGGTGTCGGCCAGCGTGATGGTGGCCGTGGGGCGCACGGTGTCCACGGAGTAGTAGGCGCAGGAGACGATGCCGGTACCGGCGTTGCCCGCGTCGTTGCTCACGTCGGCGAGGTATATGTAGATGAAATTCGTCAGGGAGTTGGCGTTGTCCCTGGGCGTCAGGGTAGCCGTCCAGACTGTGCGGTTGGCGGTGGGCGTGAGCGGGCCCAATGTGCCGCAGGCAAACCCGAGCCAGATGTCGCTGGCATCAAAGCCGGTGACGGGCTCGTTGAAGCGGAAGGTGACGGTTGTGGTTTCACCCGCAGCGAGCGCGGTGTCGGCCAGCGTGATGGTGGCCGTGGGGCGCACGGTGTCTACGGAGTAGTAGGCGCTGATGGCGCTGCCGGTACCGGCGTTGCCCGCGTCGTCGCGCACACCGGCGAGGTTTACGCGGAGGGTATTCGTCGTGTCGTTGGCGTTGGCCGTGGGCGTATAGGTGGCCGTCCAGATCATGCGGTTGGCGTCGGGCGTGAGCGGACCCAAGCTGCCGTTGGCATCCGAGAGGTCGATGTCGCTGGTATCAAAGCCGGTGACGGGCTCGTTGAAGCGGAAGCTGACTGTTGTGGTTTCGCCCGCGGTGAGCGCGGTGTCGGCCAGCGTGATGGTGGCCCAGGGGCGCACGGTGTCCACGGAGTAGTAGGCGCTGGAGGCGATGTAGGTACCGGCGTTGCCCGCGTCGTCGCGCACGCCGGCGAGGTTTACGTAGATGGCACTCGCCCAGGAGTTGTCGTTGACCCTGGGCGTAAAGGTAGCAGTCCAGACCGTGCGGTTGGTGTTGGGCGTGAGCGGGCCCAAGGTACCGTTGGCACTCGAGAGGTTGATGTCGCTGGCATCAAAGCCGTTGACGGGCTCGTTGAAGCGGAAGGTGACGGGGGTGGTTTCCCCCGCGGTGAGCGCGCTGTCGGCCAGCGTGATGGTGGCCCAGGGGTGCACGGTGTCCACGGTGTAGTAGGCGCTGGAGGCGGTGTAGGTACCGGCGTTGCCCGCGTCGTTGCGCACGCCGGCGAGGTTTACGTAGATGGCACTCGCCCAGGAGTTGTCGTTGACCCTGGGCGTCAAGGTGGCCGTCCAGACCGTGCGGTTGGCGTTGGGCGTGAGCGGGCCCAAGGTACCGTTGGCACTCGAGAGGTTGATGTCGCTGGCATCAAAGCCGGTGACGGGCTCGCTGAAGCGGAAGGTGACGGTTGTGGTTTCACCCGCAGCGAGCGCGGTGTCGGCCAGCGTGATGGTGGCCGTGGGGCGCATGGTGTCCACGGAGTAGTAGGCGCTGATGGCGCTGCCGGTACCGGTGTTGCCCGCATCGTCGCGTACACCGGCGAGGTTTACGTAGATGGCACTCGCCAGGGAGTTGACGTAGGCCGTGGGCGTCAAGGTGGCCGTCCAGACCGTGCGGTTGGCGTCGGGCGTGAGCGGGCCCAGCGTGCCGTTGGCATTCGAGAGGTCGATGTCGTTGGCATCAAAGCCGCTGACGGGCTCGTTGAAGCGGAAGCTGACTGTTGTGGTTTCGCCCGCGGTGAGCGCGGTGTCGGCCAGCGTGATGGTGGCCGTGGGGCGCACGGTGTCCACGGAGTAGTTGGCGCTGGATGCCGTGTAGGTACCGACGTTGCCCGCGTCGTCGCGCACACCGGCGAGGTTTACGAGGATGGTATTCGCCCCGGCGCTGACGTCGGCCGTGGGCGTGAAGCTGGCCGTCCAGACCGTGCGGTTGGCGTCGGACGTGAGCGGGCCCAAGCTGCCGTTGGCATTCGAGAGGTTGATGTCGTTGGCATCAAAGCCGCTGACGGGCTCGCTGAAGCGGAAGGTGACTGTTGTGGTCTCGCCCGCGGTGAGCGCGGTGTCGGCCAGCGTGATGGTGGCCGTGGGGGCGGTGGTGTCGCGGGTGTCCACGGAGTAGTTGGCGCTGTTGGCAGCACCGGCACCGGCGTTGCCCGCAATGTCGCGCACACCGGCGAGGTTGACGCGGATGGTGTTCGCCTCGCCGCTGACGTTGGCCGTGGGCGTGAAGGTAGCAGTCCAGACTGTGCGGTTGGTGTCGGGTGTGAGCGGCCCCAGCGTGCCGTTGGCATTCGAGAGGTCGATGTCGTTGGCATCAAAGCCGTTGACGGGTTCGTTGAAAGTGAAGGTGACGGTGGTGCTTTCCCCTACGGTGAGCGCGGTGTCGGCCAGCGTGATGGTGGCCGTGGGGCGCACGGTGTTCACGGAGTAGTTGGCGCTGATGGCATCGATGTTGCCCACATAGCCGCTTACACCGGCGAGGTTTACGCGGATGGTATTCGTCGTGTCGTTGACGTTGGCCGTGGGCGTGAAGGTGGCCGTCCAGACCGTGTGGTTGGCGTTGGACGTGAGCGGGCCCAGTGTGCCGTTGGCATTCGAGAGGTTGATGTTGCTGGCATCAAAGCCGGTGACGGACGTGCTGAAACGGAAGGTGACGGTGGTGGTTTCCCCCGCGGTGAGCGCGGTGTCGGCCAGCGTGATGGTGGCCGTGGGCCGCATGGTGTCCACGAAGTAGTTGTCGCTGGAGGCGATGCCGGTGGCGGCGTTGCCCGCGTCGTCGGTCACGCCGGCGAGGTTGACGCGGATGGTATTCGTCACGTCGCTGGCGTTGGCCCTGGGCGTAAAGGTCGCCGTCCAGGTCATGCGGTTGGCGTCGGGCGTGAGCGGGCCCAAGCTGCCGTTGGCATCCGAGAGGTCGATGTCGCTGGCATCAAAGCCGGTGACGGGCTCGCTGAAGCGGAAGGTGACTGTTGTGGTTTCCCCTGCGGTGAGCAGGCTGTCGGCCAGCGTGATGGTGGCCGTGGGGGCGGTGGTGTCGCGCGTATCCACGGTGTAGTTGGCGCTGGTGATGGTGCGTGTTCCGGCGTTGCCCGCGAGGCCCGACACACCCGACAGGTTCACGCGGATGGTATTCGTCGTGTCGGAGGCGTTGGCCGTGGGCGTGAAGGTGGCCGTCCAGACCGTGCGGTTGGCGTTGGACGTGAGCGGGCCCAAGGTGCCGTTGGCATTCGAGAGGTCGATGTCGCTGGCATCAAAGCCGCTGACGGGTTCGCTGAAAGTGAAGGTGACGGGGGTGGTCTCACCCGCGGTGAGCGCGCTGTCGGCCAGCGTGATGGTGGCCGTGGGGCCGGTGGTGTCGCGCGTGTCCACGGTGTAGTTGGCGCTGGTGGTGGTGCGCGTTCCGATGTTGCCCGCGAGGTCCGATACGCCGCGCAGGTTCACGCTGATGGTATTCGTCGTGTCGGCGACGTTGGCCGTGGGCGTGAAGGTGGCCGTCCAGGTTCTGCCGTCTGCTGCGGCCGTGAGCGGGCCCAGCGTGCCGTTGGCATTCGAGAGGTTGACGTCGCTGGCATCAAAGCCGGTGACGGGCTCGTTGAAAGTGAAGGTGACGGTGGTGGTTTCCCCCGCGGTGAGCGCGCTGTCGGCCAGCGTGATGGTGGCCGAGGGGCGCCGGGCGTCGATGTCGTAGGTGACCGTGGAGACGGCCTCGCCCACGCCCGCCTTGCCGGCGAGGTTGGTCACGCCGGCGAGGTTGACACGGATCTGATTGCCCGTCGAACTGCGCACTGTGCCGGGGTTGGTGATGGCGGGATTGGCGGGATCCGGATTCCCCGGGGCTGTCAGCGTGACCTCCCAGGTGCTGTCGCCGTCGGTGCTGCGCAGGTTGGACAGTCGCACGCCACCGCCCACGGTCAGGTCGGCGGTGGTGAAACTGCTGGCATCGATGGCTTCGGAGAAGCGGATGGTGGCGGTGGCCGTTTTGCCAATGCCCAGTTTGTTGCTGCTGATCGTGATCGCGGCAGTGAGGTTTGTGGTGTGTGTCATCGAATTCCTTTTTCAGCAGCAACGAGAACGTAACAAAAGTGGCGCATATTTAAACACAATCGAGTGTTCTATTACGAAATTTTTCTTGGATGCCTTGGCGTGCCCTGCGCGCTACCGTTCGACGCCCATGCAGAACATGGCGCAGACGCTGGTCTCGTCCACCCCCTTGGGCGTGGCCAATCGCCGTGCCCTGCGCGCTCAGCCCAGGTCACCCGCTGCGTGCCGGATGCCCGCGCCCGCGGCCCTTTTCGCGGGAAATAAACGCGAATTTTTCAGGCCGTGCACCCCCACGTTTGTGCGTGCGCGCCAGGCTGGTTGAGCGGGACCGTGCGCGGGGGCGCAGAGGGATTGGCGCTGCCCGAAGCGCTGCGCGTTGCGTATTGCGCCGGCTCCGGGCAACTGCTGCTGTGGCTTGTCGCCTGCGCGATCGGGATCGTTCGGCGCGCGCAGGCGCGCCCTGTCCGCACCATGCAGGCGAATGCGGCGCCAGCCCCGTCAACTCCTCGGGTTCAAGCCGTCCCCGTCGGGGCGCGGGGACAGGCTTGGGCAGCCGCTGTGCCAGGCCCTGCGTGCTGTAGCGTCAGAACCAGAGGTCGCCCGCCGCATCCGGCGTCTGCCCCACGAGGGACAAGGGCATGCGCGCTGCGGCGCCGGGCGCGGTGATGACGCCGTTGGCCTGGCCGTCGGCGTCGAACGGCCCGCCGTCGGCGATCTCGAAGTCCAGCCGCAGCCGCCCGCCCTCGTGCGCCACCTTGCCGCCGTAGGGCGCGCTGCTCAGGTTGACCCAGTGGCCGGCGCTGTCCCGGGCCCAGTAGCCGTTCACGCCCAGCGCCGGGTCTACGTACAGGCTGAACGCCTCGCTGCTGTGGCTCGGGGCCAGCGTTGCCTCGAAGCGGAGCAGCCCGAGGGGCGTCTCCATCCCCTGGGGCAATTCGGCGGGGGCGTCTTCTTGCTCCAGGCGGGTGATGCGGGCGCCGCTGCTGTCCGGGTCCAGCTTGCCGTCCAGGCTGCCGGCCACCAGGGTCACGGGGGTGCGGACCGCGTCTGCGGGCTGGCTTGCTCCGGTGGGGCTGCTGAGCACGAGGCGGGTCGAATGCACCGCGGCCTGCGTGCTGTCCGGGATGCCGTCTCCGTTGCCGTCGCCGGCCACGGGGGCTGCGCCAGCGGGGCCGGGAATGCCGTCGTTGTCCGCGTTCTTGTGCGTCGGGTCCGAGGGGGTCAACGGAGCCGACCGGGCCGAGCCCTGTGGCGCGGAGGTGCGGTTGTCCACCGGCCTGGCGGAGAAACTGGCCGCGTCGTTGCCGGCCATGTCCTGCATGGCGTGGGCGTCGTTGCCGGTCGTGGGGTCGGTGTAGGCGACGGTCACCGCCTGGCCGCTGGTGACAGGGGTGGCCAGCATCAAGCTGACGGTGTTGTGCGCGTTCACCCGGACGGTGACGACAGCGGTGCGCACGGTATCGACGTGCACCGCAAAAGCCGTGGTGGGCGGGATATGGGTCATGTCCAGGCCGACTCCTTCGCCGTAGAGGAGCATCAACCGGGCGCTGTTCACCAAGGCCCTGTAGCACACCGGGGCCCGGGTGTCGACCTGGTAGTTGGGGCTATCCGCGCGGCCGGTGCCGGCGCGGCCTGCGGTGTTGGCCACGCCGGCATGGTTTACGCGGATGGTGTTGGTCCAGCTCTCGGCATTCGCCTTGGGCGTGAAGGTGGCCGTCCAGGTTCTGCCGTCGTCATGCGTCGTGAGGTCGCCCAATGTGCCGTTGGCCTCGTAGAGCTCGACGTCGTCGCGCGTGAAGCCGGTGACGACTTCGTTAAAGGCAAAGGTGACGGTGGTGCTTTCCCCCACGGCCAAGCGGACGTCGGCCAGCGTGATGGTGACGGTTGGACCGGTGGTGTCTGCCGGCCAGGTGTCCACGGAGTAGTTGGCGCTGGTGGCGCTGCCGATCCCGGGGGTGCCTGCGGCGTTGCGCACGCCAGTCAGGTCCACGCGGATGGTGCTGCTCGCGTTCTCGGTGTTGGCTGCGGGCGTGAAGGGGGCGGTCCAGGTTTTACCGTTTGCGCCGGCGGTGAGGACGCCCAGCGTGCCGTTGGCGTGGGTGAGCACGATGTCGTCGGCGTCAAAACCGGTGACGACCTGGTTGAAGTCGAAGGTGACGAGGGTGGTCTCGCCCACGGTGAGCAAGGTGTCGGCCAGCGTGATGCGCAGGGTGGGGCGCTCGCCGAAGGTGTCGATGTCGTAGCGGACGCCGGCGAGAACCACTCCCTCGCCCGCGTTGCCCGCAAGATCGTGCACGTCGGACAGGTTCACGCGCATGGCGTTGTTCGACGATGTGACGCCGGGAGCCGGGGCGCTCAAGGTCGCGATCCAGACGCTGCCGTCGCCGGTGGATACCGGCTGCGACAGCGTGCCACTGCGCGGGCCCTTGGTCATGCGCAGATCGTCGAGGTCAAAGTTCGTCACCGCTTCGGAGAAGGTGAAGATGACCAGGGCGGTTTCGCCGAGTTTGAGAATGTTGTCGGTCTCGCCTGCGCCGTAGCTGATGCGGGTGCTGAGCAGCGTGGGCCGGGTGAGGTCTACGCCGTAGCGCAGGCCCGTGGCCACGGTGCCCTGGCCCGCGTTGCCCGCGCGGGTGCTGACGCCCGCGAGGTTCACGCTGATCGGGTTGTTCGTCGATGCAGCGCCGTCGGCGCCGGGGGCATCGAGCACCACCTCCCAGGTGTCGCTGCTGCCGTCGGCCGCGGGTTGCGAGGCGAGCACTTGGCGCACGCTGCCGCTGCCCGGGGCGAGGATCACGTCGGAGGCGTCAAAGCCCTTCACCGCCACGCTGAATTTGATTCTGACGTGGGCGGTCTGGCCCATGCCGAGCTGGTTGTCGTCGATGGTGTGGCCGGCAGTGGCCAAGCTGGGCCGCGTGGTGTTGACGGCGTAGCCGTTGCTGTTGACGGGGGTATTCCCTCCATCGAGGTCCGTCCCCGGGTTGCCGTACAGGTCCCGTACCTCGTTCATCCGCACGGAGATCACGCATTTTTCGGCGTCCGTGTTGGCCGTGGGTGTGAAGGGGGCGGTCCAGGTGATGCCGCCGTCCACGGTGGTCAGACTGCCCAGCGTGCCATGGGCTTTGGAGAGGTCGATGGCGGACTGGAAGTTGGCGACTTTCTCGCTAAAAACAAAGGTGACGGTGGCGGTTTCGTCGACTTGGAGGTGTTCGTCGTCGATCGTGATGCTGCGAGGCTTGGGCCTGACGGTGTCGGTGGGCAACATATCGAAAAACATGTCCCCCATGTTTCTCCAGCCCCCATCGGGGGCGATCATCCTGCCAAGGTCCACGGAGTCGCTGTGCCATTGCGTCGCGCCGTCCCCCACACTCAGTGAGAGCCAGAGGTGCTCGTTGTGGGGGGCCCGCTCGAGCTGCGCGTAACCCCGGAGCTTATCGGAACTGTCATAAAGCCAGCAGATGGGTTCCAGGGGCGTGTTGTAGCCGAAGCTGTGGTCGTCGGGGAGCATGTAGATCGACCACTCCGGCCAGTCGTCGAGCTGGAGATGCAAGACGGTCCTTTCCTCCCCGTCGGACTCGAAGGTGTAGGTGTCGGCCCAAACTCTGACTTTGATGGGGGCGATGGTCATGGTTTTTCTTCAGCGGTTGATGGTTGATGGTTGATGCGCAGTTGCGGATTCGGAGCAGCCCCGGTGACCTCACATTGCCGGGGCGGACAGGCTTGGGCAGCTGCTGTGCCAGACCCTGCTGCGCGGCACCGTCAGAACCAGAGGCCGCCCGCCGCATCCGGCGTCTGCCCCATGAGGGACAAGGGCATGCGCGCTGCGGCGCCGGGCGCGGTGATGGCGCCGTTGGCCTGGCCGTCGGCGTCGAACGGCCCGCCGTCGGCGATCTCGAAGTCCAGCCGCAGCTGCCCGCCCTCGTGCACCACCTGGCCGCCGTAGGGTGCGCTGCTCAGGTTGACCCAGGTGCCGGTGCCGTCCCGGGCCCAGTAGCCGCCCACGCCCAGCGCCGGGTCTACGTACAGGCTGAACGCCTCGCTGCTGTGGCCCGGGGCCAGCGTTGCCTCGAAGCGGAGCAGCCCGAGGGGCGTCTCCATCCCCTGGGGCAATTCGGCGGGGGCGTCTTCTTGCTCCAGGCGGGTGATGCGTGCGCCGCTGCTGTCCGGGTCCAGCTTGCCGTCCAGGCTGCCGGCCACCAGGGTCACGGGGGTGCTGTTGGCCGCGTCTGCGGGCTGGCTTGCTCCGGTGGGGCTGCTGAGCACGAGGCGGGTCGATGCCACCGCGGCCTGCGTGCCGTCCGGGGTGCCGTCTCCGTTGCCGTCGCCGGCCACGGGGGCTGCGCCAGCGCTGCCGGGAAGGCCATCGCTGTCCGCGTTCTTGTGCGTCGGGTCCGAGGGGGTCAACGGAGCCGACCGGGCCGACGAGGCCGGACCCTGTGGCGCGGGGGTGCGGTTGTACGCCGGCATGGCGGAGAAACTGGCCGCGTCGTTGCCGGCCGTGTCCTGTATGGCGTTGGCATCGTCGTCGGTCGTGGGGGCGGTGTAGGCGACGGTCACCGCCTGGCCGTTGGTGACAGCGGTGGCCAGCGTCAAGCTGACGATATTGTCCTGCGCTTGCACCCGGACGGCGGTGACGGCGGTGGGCACGCCATCGACGTGCACCGCAAAAGCCGTGGCGGGCGGGATATGGGTCGCGTCCAGACCGATTCCTTCGGCGCAGCCGAGCGTCAACCGGGCGCTGTTCACCATGGCCCGGTAGAACACCGGGGCCCGGGTGTCGACCCGGTAGTTGGGGCTATCCGCGTGGACGGTGCTGGCGCGGCCTGCGGGGTTGGTCACGCCGGCCAGGTTGACGCTGATGGTGTTGGTTTCGTTCTCGACATTGGCCGTGGGCGTGAAGGTGGCCGTCCAGGTTCTGCCGTTGTCGTTCGTCGTGGGGTCGCCCAATGTGCCGTTGGCGTCGTAGAGATCGACGTCGTTGCGCGTGAATTCGGGGACGGCTTTGCTAAAGGCAAAGGTGACGGTCGTGGTCTCGCCAATGGCCAGGCTGGTATCGGCCAGCGTGATGGTCGCGGTGGGCCGTTCGATGGTACTGATGGCGTAGTTGGGACTGGCGGCGGTGCCTGCGCCCGTGCGGCCCGTGTCATTCGTCACGCCGGTCAGGTTCAGGCGGATGGTGTTGGTCACGCCCTCGAAGCCAGCCGTGGGCGTGAAGGGGGCGGTCCAGGTGATGTCGTCGGTGGTGCTCAGCGTGCCGAGCGTGCCGTTGGCATTCGTGAGGTCCACGTCGGTGGCGTCAAAGCCGTTGACGCGCTCGCTGAAGGCGATGGTGACGGTGGTGGTCTCGCCGGCGGTGAGCGCGCTGTCGGCGAGCGCAATGGTGGCGCTGGGGCGTGTGCCGGAGACGGTGGTGTCGACGGTGTAGCGGAAGTCGCTGGATGCCGTTCCCTCGCCCTTGTTCTCCGAGGCGTCGGTGACGCAGCCCATGTCCACGTCCAGCCCGACGTCGGTGATCGTGGTGCTGGCCGTCGGGGCCGTGAGTGTGGCGGTCCAGGTGATGCCGCCGTCGGTGGAGACCGGGTTCGACAGCATGCCGCCGGCAGCGTCCGGGTGGATCATCGTGGCGCTGCCCGCGTCGTCGGTGTAGGCCGTCACGCAGTGGGTGTCGAAGCCCGTCACCGCTTCGGAGAAGACGAAGGTGACGGTGGCGGTTTCGCCGGCGTCGAGGGTGCTGTCGGTTTCTTCGGACGCGTAGGCGATGCGCGACGAAGCCAGGACAGGCCGGGAGTGGTCAACGGTGTAGTCGGGAATGTATTCGTCGTCCACCGGACCCGAGTTGCCCGCCGCGTCCGCCACGCTGCCCCGGGGCAGGAAGATCGAGCGGGAGATGTTCACCGGGCTCCCGCGGTCGCTGAGGTCCGCCGGGGTCAGTTTGAAGGTCCAGGTC
The DNA here is from genome assembly GCF_026127385.1 of Verminephrobacter aporrectodeae subsp. tuberculatae. Lineage (NCBI taxonomy): Bacteria > Pseudomonadati > Pseudomonadota > Betaproteobacteria > Burkholderiales > Comamonadaceae > Verminephrobacter > Verminephrobacter aporrectodeae. Next base: position 184,243 of record NZ_QZCX01000001.1, on the reverse strand, counting down.
TGGCCGCCATCGCTGCTGACCAAGTCGCTCAGAGTGGGGGGGACCTGGTCGTACTGGCCGTTCGCGAAGTCGTCGAGGGTGAGGCCGGTGACTTTTTCGGAGAAGCGCAGGGTGATCGTAGCGACTTCCCCGATGCCCAGATTCGTGTCGCTCATCGTGGTCACGATGGTGGGCCATTTGACGTCGATGGCGTAGATGTTGCTCGATTCCACCGTGCCTGCGGCCTGGTAGCCATCGCGATCGGTCACGCCGTCGAGGCTCACGGTGATTTTGTTGTTCTCCGAGTTATTCGCGTTCTTGTCCCGCGGGGCCGTCAATATGGCGGTCCAGACGGCGCTGTAGCCGTCGGCGTCGGGGGTGCTGGCGACCAGGGGGGACAGCGTGCCCTTTTCCCCGATGTTCCCCCCCACGGGCTCCCGCAGGCTTGTGATTCCCAAGCCCGTGACGGGATCGGAGAAGGTGACGGTGACGGTCATGGACATCGTGTCACGCGTCAATATGCTCTCGCTGTACGTGATGGCATCCGCGGCCAGCAAGGGGTGCAGAGTGTTCACGGCGTAGCTGTTGCTGTAGACGGGACCGCCGCCGCTTGCGTCGGTCTGTCCCGTGTTGCCCTGCAGGTCTTGCACCTGGGAGATGTCCAGGCCGATCTTGCAATCTTTGGTGTTTTCCGTGTCCGCTGTGGGGGTGAAGAAGGCGACCCAGACGCCGTTGCCGTAGAGGCTGCGGGGGTCGCTCAGCGTGCCATGGGCTTGGGAGAGGTCGAGGGCTGCCTTGACGCTTGCTTCGGTGACGTTTTCGCTGAAATAGAACCAGACCTGGGTGCCTTCCCCGACTCTGATGCAGGGGCTGTCGATCGTGATGCGCGCAAGTTTGGGGGGGACGGTGTCGACGGTGAAAAATTCGTCGGAAATGAAGTAACTCTCCGAGTTCGATTCCACCGCATTGCCGTCGTGATCCGTGACGTCGGCAAGGTCCAGGGTGAGGCGACCGCCGCCATACTCCACACCTTCCAGCGCCTCCAGCTCGACCCAGTAGTGCCTGGCATCGTTGGGGTCTCTGGTCAATTCGGTGGTCCAGCGGGTGTCGTTCGGGATCGTGCAGTCGGAGAGGCTGAAACTCGACTCCAGCGGCCCTTCGTTGAAATAGAAATGCACCTTGGTCGATGGGGACCCCGTGAACAGTGTGTATGAGCCGTCCTGGGAACGGAGTGCCTCGGCCCAAATTCTGACGGAGGTAACGGCGGAAGTAGTCATGGTGTTTTCTTTCAAGTGGTTGTTGTGTGGTTGTGGACCCGGTGCGGCCTCTGTGCTCGGGGCTCGATCGGGAGCGTTCGGCGGTCGGGGGGCTGTGGGTTTGGGCAGCCGCTGTGCCAAGTCCTGTGGCGCTGCCTCGTCAGAACCAGAGGCCGCCCGCCGCGTCCGGCGTCTGCCCCATGAGGGACAAGGGCATGCGCGCTGCGGCGCCGGGCGCGGTGATGGCGCCGTTGGCCTGGCCGTCGGCGTCGAATGGCCCGCCGTCGGCGATCTTGTAGTTGTCGGCCCAAACTCTGACTTTGATGGGGGCGATGCTCATGGTTTCCCTTAAGTGGTTGATGGTTGATGCGCAGTTGCGGATTCGGAGCAGCCGCTGTGACGGGTCCGGCGCCAACCGGAGTGGCAACGGGTATGTAACAAAACGGAAGCATATTTAAACATGTTTAAACACATGCTGACGATTTATCCGTTCATTTTTTTGTCTGTCCCGTCGCGCTTCCCGTGCGCTACTGTTCGATGCCTGCGCAGAACAGGGCGCAAACGGTGCTCTTGCCCACCCCCTTTGGCGCGGCCAGCAGCCTGCTGCGGCCAATCGCCGGGCCCTTCGCGGTGGCCGCGCCTACGTGTCGGGTAGCTTGCTTGCCTCGTGCCGGCCGCCCTTTTCACGTGAAATAAACGCGAATTTTTCAGACCGTGCAAACCCTGGTTTGTGCGGGCGCGTCAGGCTGACTGAGCGTGAGCGGGGGGCGCGCAGGGATTGGCGTTGCCCGAAGCCATTCCCCGTATCGCGCGGGTTCTCTGAGCAACTGCTGTTGGCTTGTCGCCGGCTCGAGCGGGATCGTTTGGCGCCGGGGGGCTGGTCTGCATGCCGGAACGCGGCCGGCTTGGCAAGCCGCTGCCCAAGCCCTGCTGCGCTGCCCCGTCAGAACCAGAGGCCGCCCGCCGCGTCCGGCGCCTGCCCCACGAGGGACAAGGGCATCTGCGCTGCGGCGCCGGGCGCGGTGAGGGCGCCGTTGGCCCGGCCGTCGGCGTCGAACGGCCCGCCATCGCTGATCTCGAAGTCCAGCCGCAACCGCCCGCCTTCGTTCGCCATCTTGCCGCCGTAGGGCGCGCTGCTCAGATTGACCCAGTTGCCGGCGCTGTCCCTGGTCCAGTAGCCGTTCACGCCCAGCGCCGGGTCCAGATACAGGCTGAAGGTCTGGCTGCTGCGGCCCGTGGCCAGCGTTGCCTCGAAGCTGAGGAGTCCAAGGGGTGTCTCCATTCCCTGGGGCAACTCGGCGGGTGCGTCCTCTTGCGCCAGGCGGGTGATGCGTGCGCCGCTGCTGTCCGGGTCCAGCTTGCCGTCCTGGCTGCCGGCTACCAGGGTCACGGGGGTGCTGGTCGTGTCTGCGGGCTGGCTTGCTCCGGTGGGGTTGCTGAGCACGAGGCGGGTCGAATGCACTGCTGCTTGCGTGTTGTCCTGGATGCCGTCTCCGTTGCCGTCGCCGGCCACGGGGGCTGTGCCAGCGGGGCTGGAGATGCCGGGGGTCTGGTCCTTGGCGCTGCCGGGAATGCCGTTGCTGTCCTGGGTGCTCCTGTCCGTCGGGCCTGCCGGGGCCGAGAGGGTTGAGAGGGTCGAGGGGGCTGACGAGGCCGACGGAGTTTGACCCTGTGGCGCGGGTGTGCGGTTGTCCACCGCCATGGCTGCGAAAGTGGCCGCGTCGTTGCCTGCGGTGTCCTGTATGGCGTTGGTGTCGTCGTCGGTCGTGGGGTCGGCGTAGGCGACGGTGACCGACTGGCCATGGCTGACCGCCGTGCTCAGCGTGAGCGTGACGGTCTTGGCCCGGGCATCGACGGTGACGTTGGTGACGGCGTTTGCGACGCCGTTGACAAGCACCGCAAAGGCTTCGCTCTCCGGCTGGTAGATCGGGTCCGCGTCCAGGTTGTCCGTGTTGCCAAAGCTGAGTACCAGTTGGTCGCCGTTGACCCTGGGGCGTGTCGTGTCGCCGCTGGTGATCAGCTGCGGGGCCGTGGTGTCTGCTGGCGCGGGCGTGTCGTTGACCACCTCGGTAGCAGCAAAGTTGGCCGCGTCATTGCCGGCAGCGTCCTGTATGGCGTTGGCGTCGTCGTCGGTCGTGGGGTCGGCGTAGGCGACGGTGACCGACTGGCCATGGCTGACCGCCGTGCTCAGCGTGAGCGTGACGGTCTTGGCCCGGGCCCCGACGGTGACGTTGATGACGGCGTTTGCGACGCCGTTGACAAGCACCGCAAAGGCTTCGCTCTCCGGCTGGTAGATCGGGTCCGCGTCCAGGTTGTCCGTGTTGCCAAAGCTGAGTACCAGTTGGTCGCCGTTGACCCTGGGGCGTGTCGTGTCGCCGCTGGTGATCAGCTGCGGGGCCGTGGTGTCTGCTGGCGCTGGCGTGTCGTTGTGCACCGCGGTGGCCGCAAAGCTGGTCGCGTCGTTGCCTGCGGTGTCTTGTATGGCGTTGGCGTCGTCGTCGGTCGTGGGGTCGGCGTAGGCAACGGTGACCGACTGGCCGTGGGTGAGCGCCGTGCTCAGCGTGAGCGTGACGGTTTTGGTCTGACCATCGACGGTGACGTTGGTGACGGCGTTCTCGGCGCCATCGACAAGCACCGCAAAGGCCTCGTTGGCCGGCTTGTGGTCCGGGTCCGCGTCCACGTCGCTGCTGTCGTCGAAGCTGAGTACCAGTTGGTCGCCGTTGACCCTGGGGCGCGTCGTGTCGCCGCTGGTGATCAGCTGCGGGGGCGTGGTGTCTGCTGGCGCGGGCGTGTCGTTGACCACCTCGGTAGCAGCAAAGTTGGCCGCGTCATTGCCGGCAGCGTCCTGTATGGCGTTGGCGTCGTCGTCGGTCGTGGGGTCGGCGTAGGCGACGGTGACCGACTGGCCATGGCTGACCGCCGTGCTCAGCGTGAGCGTGACGGTCTTGGCCCGGGCCCCGACGGTGACGTTGATGACGGCGTTTGCGACGCCGTTGACAAGCACCGCAAAGGCTTCGCTCTCCGGCTGGTAGATCGGGTCCGCGTCCAGGTTGTCCGTGTTGCCAAAGCTGAGTACCAGTTGGTCGCCGTTGACCCTGGGGCGTGTCGTGTCGCCGCTGGTGATCAGCTGCGGGGCCGTGGTGTCTGCTGGCGCTGGCGTGTCGTTGTGCACCGCGGTGGCCGCAAAGCTGGTCGCGTCGTTGCCTGCGGTGTCTTGTATGGCGTTGGCGTCGTCGTCGGTCGTGGGGTCGGCGTAGGCGACGGTGACCGACTGGCCATGGCTGACCGCCGTGCTCAGCGTGAGCGTGACGGTCTTGGTGTGGCCATCGACGGTGACGTTGGTGACGGCGTTTGCGACGCCATTGACGAGCACCGCAAAGGCCCTGGTGTCCGGCTTGTGGTCCGCGTCCGCGTCCAGGTCGCTGCTGTCGTCGAAGCTGAGTACCAGTTGGTCGCCGTTGACCCTGGGGCGCGTCGTGTCGCTGCTGGTGATCAGCTGCGGGGCCGTGGTGTCTGCCGGCGCTGGCGTGTTGTTGACCACCTCGGTAGCAGCAAAGCTGGTCGCGTCGTTGCCGGCGGCGTCCTGTATGGCGTTGGCGTCGTCGTCGGTCGTGGGGTCGGCGTAGGCAACGGTGACCGACTGGCCGTGGGTGAGCGCCGTGCTCAGCGTGAGCGTGACGGTTTTGGTCTGACCATCGACGGTGACGTTGGTGACGGCGTTCTCGGCGCCATCGACAAGCACCGCAAAGGCCTCGTTGGCCGGCTTGTGGTCCGGGTCCGCGTCCACGTCGCTGCTGTCGTCGAAGCTGAGTACCAGTTGGTCGCCGTTGACCCTGGGGCGCGTCGTGTCGCCGCTGGTGATCAGCTGCGGGGGCGTGGTGTCTGCTGGCGCGGGCGTGTCGTTGACCACCTCGGTAGCAGCAAAGTTGGCCGCGTCATTGCCGGCAGCGTCCTGTATGGCGTTGGCGTCGTCGTCGGTCGTGGGGTCGGCGTAGGCGACGGTGACCGACTGGCCATGGCTGACCGCCGTGCTCAGCGTGAGCGTGACGGTCTTGGCCCGGGCCCCGACGGTGACGTTGGTGACGGCGTTTGCGACGCCGTTGACAAGCACCGCAAAGGCTTCGCTCTCCGGCTGGTAGATCGGGTCCGCGTCCAGGTTGTCCGTGTTGCCAAAGCTGAGTACCAGTTGGTCGCCGTTGACCCTGGGGCGTGTCGTGTCGCCGCTGGTGATCAGCTGCGGGGCCGTGGTGTCTGCTGGCGCTGGCGTGTCGTTGTGCACCGCGGTGGCCGCAAAGCTGGTCGCGTCGTTGCCTGCGGTGTCTTGTATGGCGTTGGCGTCGTCGTCGGTCGTGGGGTCGGCGTAGGCAACGGTGACCGACTGGCCGTGGGTGAGCGCCGTGCTCAGCGTGAGCGTGACGGTTTTGGTCTGACCATCGACGGTGACGTTGGTGACGGCGTTCTCGGCGCCATCGACAAGCACCGCAAAGGCCTCGTTGGCCGGCTTGTGGTCCGGGTCCGCGTCCACGTCGCTGCTGTCGTCGAAGCTGAGTACCAGTTGGTCGCCGTTGACCCTGGGGCGCGTCGTGTCGCCGCTGGTGATCAGCTGCGGGGGCGTGGTGTCTGCTGGCGCGGGCGTGTCGTTGACCACCTCGGTAGCAGCAAAGTTGGCCGCGTCATTGCCGGCAGCGTCCTGTATGGCGTTGGCGTCGTCGTCGGTCGTGGGGTCGGCGTAGGCGACGGTGACCGACTGGCCATGGCTGACCGCCGTGCTCAGCGTGAGCGTGACGGTCTTGGCCCGGGCCCCGACGGTGACGTTGGTGACGGCGTTTGCGACGCCGTTGACAAGCACCGCAAAGGCTTCGCTCTCCGGCTGGTAGATCGGGTCCGCGTCCAGGTTGTCCGTGTTGCCAAAGCTGAGTACCAGTTGGTCGCCGTTGACCCTGGGGCGTGTCGTGTCGCCGCTGGTGATCAGCTGCGGGGCCGTGGTGTCTGCTGGCGCTGGCGTGTCGTTGTGCACCGCGGTGGCCGCAAAGCTGGTCGCGTCGTTGCCTGCGGTGTCTTGTATGGCGTTGGCGTCGTCGTCGGTCGTGGGGTCGGCGTAGGCGACGGTGACCGACTGGCCATGGCTGACCGCCGTGCTCAGCGTGAGCGTGACGGTCTTGGTGTGGCCATCGACGGTGACGTTGGTGACGGCGTTTGCGACGCCATTGACGAGCACCGCAAAGGCCCTGGTGTCCGGCTTGTGGTCCGCGTCCGCGTCCAGGTCGCTGCTGTCGTCGAAGCTGAGTACCAGTTGGTCGCCGTTGACCCTGGGGCGCGTCGTGTCGCCGCTGGTGATCAGCTGAGGGGCCGTGGTGTCTGCTGGCGCTGGCGTGTTGTTGACCACCTCGGTGGCCGCAAAGTGGGTCGCGTCGTTGCCTGCGGCGTCCTGTATGGCGTGGGTGTCGTCGTTGGTCGTGGGGTCGTCGTAGGCGACGGTGACCGACTGGCCCTGGGTGACCGCAGTGGCCAGTGTCAGCGTCACGGTCTTGGCCTCGGCATTTACGGCGACGTCGTGGACGACCTGGGCGGTGCCATCGACGAGCACCGCAAAAGCCTCCTTGGCCGGCTTGTTGGTCGCGTCCAGGTTGCTGGTGTCCTGGAAGCTGAGCACCAGCTGGTCGCCGCTGACCCTGGGGCGCTGCGCCTCGTCGGTGGTGATCAGCACCGGGGCCGCGATGTCCGTGCGCACCGCCGTGGTCGGAAAGCTGAGCAGGTGGTTGTCGGCCATGTCCCGTATGGCGCTCTCGTCGCTGGGCGTGCTGTCCTGGTAGGCGATGCTCACGGTCTGACCCAGCTGCACGGAGGTGTTCAGTTCCAGAGCAAGGGTTTTTCCGGATGCATACCGTGTGGCCGTGGCGGTGACGGCTTGGCCATCGACGAGCACCGTGAAGTCGCTGCCGTTCGGTCGGGCCGTATCGTCCTGGTTCAGGTCGCTCGTGTCGTGGAAGTCGAGGAACACCGTGCTGGCGTTGACCCGGGGCCCCTTGGCACCGGTGGTGATCAACTCCGGGGCCGTGGCGTCCAGCGTGATGTTGCTCACCTGCGTGGTCGGGATGCTGGTCAGGCAGTTGCCGGCCGTGTCCTGTATGCCCTGGTTGTCGGCGGGCGTGCCGTCGTCGTAGGCAACGGTCACGCCGCGCTGACCATGCGCTATGGGGGTGCTCAGCGTCAGGATCATGTTCCTGGAGATTTCATTGATGCGGACGTTCGTGACGGTATTCGCCACGCCATCGACGCGCACGGTGAAATCCCCGTTGGCCGGCAGGCGGTCCAAGGCTGCGACCATGTTGCTCTGGTCGCTGAAGTTGAGCGCCAACAAATTGCCCGAGGCCCTGGGACGATCGATGCCGGTGCCGATCAGCTGCGGGGCCGTGGTGTCTGCGGACCGGGTGTCCACGGTGTAGTTGTCGCTGCTGGCGCTGCCGGTGGCGGCGTTGCCTGCGGCGTCGGTCACGCCCGTGAGGTTGACGCGGATGGTGTTGCTGCTGTCTTCGACGTTGGCCGTTGGCGTGAACGTGGCGGTCCAGGTTCTGCCGTCTGCATTTGCCGTGAGGGGGCCCAGCGTGCCGTTGGCTTCCGTGAGGTCCACGTCGGTGGCGTCAAAGCCGTTGACGCGCTCGCTGAAGGCGATGGTGACGGTGGTGCTCTCGCCGGCGGTGAGCGCGCTGTCGGCCAGCGCAATGGTGGCGCTGGGGCGCGTGCCGGAGACGGTGGTGTTGATGGTGTAGCGGAAGTCGCTGGCTGCCGTTCCCTCGCCGCTGTTGCCCGAGGCGTCGGTGACGCGGCCCATGTCCACGCGCAGCCCGACGTCGGTGAGCGTGGTGCTGGCCGTCGGGGCCGTGAGTGTGGCGGTCCAGGTGATGCCGCCGTCGGTGGAGACCGGGTTCGACAGCGTGCCGCCGGCAGCGTCCGGGTGGATCATCGCGGTGCTGCCAGCGTCGTTGGTGTGGGCCATCACGCAGCTGCTGTCGAAGCCCGTCACCGCTTCGGAGAAGACGAAGGTGACGGTGGCGGTTTCGCCGGCGTCGAGGGTGCTGTCGGTCTCTGCGGACGCGTAGGCGATGCGCGACGAAGCCAGGACAGGCCGGGAGTGGTCAGCGGTGTAGTGGGGGCTGTATGTGTCGTCCTTCGGACCCGGGTTACCCGCCGCGTCCGTCACGCTGCCCTGGCGCAGGAAGATCGAGCGCGGGTCCGCCTGGCTCCTGCTGTGGCTGAGGTCCGCCGGGGTCAGTTTGAAGGTCCAGGTCTGGCCGCCATCGCTGCTGAGCAAGTCGCTCAGAGTGGGGCCGACCAGGGAGTGCCGCTGGTCGTGCGCGATGTCGTCGAGGGTGAGGCCGGTGACTTTTTCGGAGAAGCGCAGGGTGACCGTAGCGACTTCCCCGATTCCCGGATTCGTGTCGCTCATCGTGATCACGGCGGTGGGCCGTTTGACGTCGATGGCGTAGGTGTTGCTCGATTCCACACTGCCTGTGGCCTGGTTGCCACCGCGATCGGTCACGCCGGCGAGGTTCACGGTGATTTTGTTGTTCTCCGAGTTATTCGTGGACTCGTTCCACGGGGCCGTCAATATGACGGTCCAGACGGTGCCATAGCCGTTGGCGTCGGGGTCGCTGGCGACCGGGCCGGACAGCGTGCTCCTTTCCCCGATCTCCCGCCCCTCGGACTCGCGCAGGCTTGCGAGTCCCAAACCCTTGACGGGTTCGGAGAAGCGGAGGGTGACGGTCATATTCATCTTGCTACGCGTCAAGATGCTCTCGCTGAACGTGATGGCATCCGCGGTCAGCGAGGGGCCCCGGGTGTCCACGGAGTAGCTGTGGCTGTAGACGGCTGCGCCGGCCTGTCCCGTGTTGCCCAGCAGGTCTTTCACCCGGGAGACGTTCAGGCCGATCTTGCAGGCTTCGGCGGTTTCCGTGTTCGCTGCGGGTGTGAAGATGGCCGTCCAGGTGTCGCCGCCGTCGGTGCTGTAGGGGTCGCTCAGCGTGCCATAGGCTTGGGCTTGGGAGAGGTCGATGGCTGCCTTGACGCTTGCGCCGGTGACTTTCTCGCTGAAAAAGAATTGGACCCTGGCGGTCTCCCCGACTTTGATGCGGGTTTTGTCGAGCGTGATGCGCTCCAGTTTTGGGCGGGTGGTGTCGACGGTAAAAACCCCCTCGGAAGAGTAGGTCCTTGAGGTGTTTGAGATGTCATTGCCGCGTACGTCCCGGCCGTCATTGCCGTTTTGATCCAAGACGTTGACAAGGTTCAGGGTGATGCGGCCGCAGCCATTCTCCACACCTTCCAGCGCCTCCAGCCGGGCCCAGTAGTGCTTGGGATCGTTGGGGTCCCTGGTCAATTTCTCGTAGCGACCGGTGGACCAGCGGGTACCGCTCGGGATCGTGCAGTCGGAGAGCTGGAAACTCGGCTCCCATATCCTTTCGTTGAAACGGAAATGCACCTTGGTCGATGAGGATGCCGTGAACAGTTCGTATGGCTTGTCCTGGGGCCTGTATGCCTCGGCCCAAATTCTGACGGAGCTAACAGCGGAAGGACCGAACATGGTGTTTCCTTTCAAGTGGTCGATGTGCGATTGCGGACTCGGCGCAGCCCCTGCTCGGGATTTGTTTCGGCAACAACGAGAACGTAACAATATGGCTAATATTTAAACACAATATGGTGTTTTATTACGATATTTTTCTTGGGTGCCTCGGCGTGCCCCGTGCGCTACCGTTCGACGCCCATGCAGAACATGGCGCAGACGGTGCTCTCGTCCACCTCCTTGGGCGCGGCCAACCGCCGTGCCCTGCGCGCTCAGCCCAGGTCACCCGCTGCGTGCCGGATGCCTGCGCCCGTGGCCCTTTTCGCGGGAAATAAACGCGAATTTTTCAGGCCGTGCAAACCCTTGTTTGTGCGTGTGTGCCAAGCTTGGCCGAGCGTGGACCGTGCGCGCAGAGGGATTGGCGCTGCCCGAAGCGCTGCGCCGGCTCCGAGCAATTGCTGCTGCTTGCCGCCTGCGCGATCGGGATCGTTCGGCGCCGGGGGTCTGGTCTGTATGTCGGCGCGCGCAGGCGGCCCTGTCCGCACCATGCAGGCGAATGCAGCGCCAACCCCTTCGGGTTCAGGCCGTCCCCGTCGGGGCGCGGGGACAGGCTTGGGCACAGCAAGCCGCTGTTGCCAGACCCTGCTGCGCAGCCCCGTCAGAACCAGATGCCGCCTGCCGCATCCGGCGTTTGCCCCATGAGGGACAAGGGCATGCGCGCTGCGGCGCCGGGCGCGGTGATGGCGCCGTTGGCCTGGCCGTCGGCGTCGAACGGTCCGCCATCGGCGATCTCGAAGTCCAGCCGCAGTTGCCCGCCCTCGTGCGCCACCTGGCCGCCGTAGGGTGCGCTGCTCAGGTTGACCCAGGTGCCGGTGCGGTCCTGGGCCCAGTAGCCGCTCACGCCCAGCGCCGGGTCTGCATACAGGCTGAACGCCTCGCTGCTGTGGCTCGGGGCCAGCGTTGCCTCGAAGCGGAGCAGCCCGAGGGGCGTCTCCATCCCCTGGGGCAATTCGGCGGGGGCGTCTTCTTGCTCCAGGCGGGTGATGCGTGCGCCGCTGCTGTCCGGGTCCAGCTTGCCGTCCAGGCTGCCGGCCACCAGGGTCACGGGGGTGCTGTTGGCCGCGTCTGCGGGCTGGCTTGCTCCGGTGGGGCTGCTGAGCACGAGGCGGGTCGATGCCACCGCGGCCTGCGTGCCGTCCGGGATGCCGTCTCCGTTGCCGTCGCCGGCCATGGGGGCTGCGCCAGCGGGGCCGGCGACGCCGGGGGTCTGGTCCTTGGCGCTGCCGGGAATGCCCTCGTTGTCCGCGTTCTTGTGCGTCGGGTCCGAGGGGATCAACGGAGCCGACCGGGCCGACGAGGCCGGACCCTGTGGCGCGGGGGTGCGGTTGTGCGCCGGCATGGTGAAGAAATTGGCCGCGACGTTGCCGGCCGTGTCCTGTATGGCGCCGGCATCGTTGCCGGGCGGGGGGGCGGCGTAGGCGACGGTCACCGTCTGCTGGTCGCTGGTGACAGGGGTGGCCAGCATCAAGCTGACGATATCGTGCGCGTGCACCCGGACGGCGACGACGGCGGTGTGCACGTCATCGACGTGCACCGCAAAAGCTATGGCGGGCGGGATATGGGCCATGTTCAGGCCGATTCCTTCGGCGTAGCTGAGCATCAACTGGGCGCCGTTCACCTCGGCCCTGGAGAACATCGGGGCCCAGGTGTCGACCAGGTAGTTGGTGCTATCCGCGCGGCCGGTGCCGGCGCGGCCTGCGGTGTTGGTCACGCCGGCATGGTTTACGCGGATGGTGTTGGTCCCGCTCTCGGTATGCGTCGTGGGCGTGAAGGTGGCCGTCCAGGTTCTGCCGTCGTCATGCGTCGTGGGGTTGCCCAATGTGCCGTTGGCGTCGGTGAGATCGACGTCGTCGCGCGTGAAGCCGGTGACGGCTTCGTTAAAGGCAAAGGTGACGGTGGTGCTTTCCCCCACGGTCAAGCTGACGTCGGCCAGTGTGATGGTGGCGGTCGGACCGGTGGTGCCGGCAGGCCAGGTGTCCACGGAGTAGTTGGCGCTGGAGGCGCTGCCGGCACCGGCGTTGCCCGCGTCGTCGCGCACCCCGGTGAGGTCCAGGCGGATGGTGTTCGCCTGGGCGCTGGCGTTGGCCGTGGGCGTGAAGGTGGCCGTCCAGACCGTGCCGTCGTCGTCGCTCGTGGGCGTGTCCAGCGTGCCGTTCGCGCACACGATGTTGCTGGCGTCCAGGCCGGTGACGGGCTCGCTGAAGGTGATGGTGACGGGGGTGCTCTCGCCCGCGGTGAGCGCGCTGTCGGCCAGCGTGATGGTGGCCGTGGGGCGCTCGGTGTCCACGGTGTAGTTGGCGCTGGCGGTGCTGCCGATCCCGGGGGTGCCTGCGGCGTTGCGCACGCCAGTCAGGTCCACGCGGATGGTGCTGCTCGCGGTCTCGGTGTTGGCTGCGGGCGTGAAGGGGGCGGTCCAGGTCTTACCTTCTGCGCTGACGGCGAGAGCGCCCAGCGTGCCGCTGGCGTTGCTGAGCACGATGTCGTCGGCGTCAAAACCGGTGACGACCTGGTTGAAGTCGAAGGTGACGGTGGTGCTCTCGCCCGCGATGAGCAAGGTGTCGGCCAGCGTGATGCGCAGGGTGGGGCGCTCGCCGACGGTGTCGATGTCGTAGCGGACGCCGGCGGGAACCACCCTCTCGCCCGCGTTGCCCGCAAGATCGTTCACGCCGGACAGGTTCACGCGCATGGTGTTGTTCGACGACGTGACGCCGGGAGTCGGGGCGCTCAAGGTCGCGACCCAGACGCTGCCGTCGCCGGTGGACGTCGGCTGCGACAGCGTGCCATTGCGCGTGCCCTTGGCCATGCGCAGATCGTCGAGGCCAAAGTTCGTCACCGCTTCGGAGAAGGTGAAGATGACCAGGGCGGTTTCGCCGAGTTTGAGAATGTTGTCGGTCTCGCCTGCGCCGTAGCTGATGCGGGTGCTGAGCAGCGTGGGCCGGGTGAGGTCTACGCCGTAGCTCAGGTTCGTGGCCACGGTGCCCTGGCCCGGGCTGCCCGCGCGGGTGCTGACGCCCGCGAGGTTCACGCTGATCGGGTTGTTCGTCGATGCAGCGCCGTCGGCGCCGGGGGCATCGAGCACCACCTCCCAGGTGTCGCTGCTGCCGTCGGCCGCGGGTTGCGAGGCGAGCACTTGGCGCACGCTGCCGCTGCCCGGGGCGAGGATCACGTCGGAGGCGTCAAAGCCCTTCACCGCCCCGCTGAATTTGATTCTGACGTGGGCGGTCTGGCCCATGCCGAGTTGGTTGTCGTCGATGGTGTGGCCGGTAGTGGCCAAGCTGGGCCGCGTGGTGCTGACGGCGTAGCCGTTGCTGTTGGCGGGGGTAATCCCTCTATAGGGGTCCCCTCCCGGGTTGCCGGACAGGTCCCGCACCTCGTTCATCCGCACGGAGATCACGCAATTTTCGGCGTCCGTGTTGGCCATGGGTGTGAAGGGGGCGGTCCAGGTGATGCCGCCGTCCACGGTGGTCAGACTGCCCAGCGTGCCATGGGCGTTGGAGAGGTCGATGGCGGGCTGGAAGTTGGCGACTTTCTCGCTAAAAACAAAGGTGACGGTGGCGGTTTCGTCGACTTGGAGGTGTTCGTCGTCGATCGTGATGCTGTGAGGCTTGGGCCTGACGGTGTCGATGGAAAACATATCGAAAAACATGTCCCCCATGTACCTCCGGCCCCCATCGGGGGCGATCACCCTGCCGAGGTCCACGGGGTTGCTGTGCCATTGCGTTTCGCCGTTCTCCACACGCAGTGAGAGCCAGAGGCGCTCGCTGCGGGGGTCCCGTTCGATCCGCGCGTAACCCCGGAAGTTATCGGTACCGCCATCAATCCGGTAGTCGGGCTCCAGGGGCAAGTGGCGGTAGCCGGAGCTGCGGTCCTCGGGGCGCATGTAGATCGACCACCCCGGCCGGTCGTCGAACTGGAAATGCAAGACGGTCGTTTTCTCCTGGGCGGACCTGTAGGTGTAGTAGGTGTCGGCCCAAACTCTGACTTTCATGGGGGCGAGGGTCATGGTTTTCCTTAAGCGGTTGATGGTTGATGCGCAGTTGCGGATTCGAAGCAGCCGCTGTCACGGGTTTGGCGCCAACCGGAGTGGCAACGAACGCGTAACAAACGGAATTATATTTAAACATATATTGACGATTTATCCGTTAATTTTTTTCGACTGTCCCGGTGCGCCTCCCGTGCGCTACCGTTCGATGCCTGCGTAGAACAGGGCGCAGACGGTGCTCTCGCCGACTCCCCATGCTCACATCGCCGGGGCGGATGGGCTTGGGCAGCCGCTGTGCCAGACGCTGCCGCTGCCCCGTCAGAACCAGAGGCCGCCTGCCGCGTCCGGCGTCTGCCCCATGAGGGACAAGGGGCATGCGCGCTGCGGCGCCGGGCGCGGTGATGACGCCGTTGGCTTGGCCGTCGGCGTCGAACGGCCCGCCATCGGCGATCTCGAAGTCCAGCCGCAGCCGCCCGCCCTTGCTGGCCACCTGGCCGCCGCAGGGCGCGCTGCTCAGGTTGACCCAGGTGCCGGTGCCGTCCCGGGCCCAGTAGCCGCCCACGCCCAGCGCCGGGTCTACGGACAGGCTGAACGCCTCGCTGCTGTGGCCCGGGGCCAGCGTCGCCTCGAAGCGGAGCAGCCCGAGGGGCATCTCCATCCCCTGGGGCAACTGGGCGGGGGCGTCTTCTTGCTCCAGGCCGGTGATGCGTGCACTTCAGGGTGCAAGCCGCCCGCGGGGGTGGATAGGCGGTTGGGCACGGCAAGCCGCTGCCCAAGCCCTGCGCTGCCTCGTCAGAACCAGAGGCCAGCCACCGCGTCCGGCGCCTGCCCCACGAGGGACAAGGGCATGCGCGCTGCGACTCCCGGGGCGGTGATGACGCCGTTGGCCTGGCCGTCGGCGTCGAACGGCCCGCCATCGGCGATCTCGAAGTCCAGCCGCAACCGCCCGCCTTCGCTCGCCACCTTGCCGCCGTAAGGTGCGCTGCTCAGATTGACCCAGTTGCCCGCGCTGTCCCTGGCCCAGTAGCCGCCCACGCCCAGCGCCGGGTCCAGATACAGGCTGAACGTCTGGCTGCTGCGGCCCGTGGCCAGTGTCGCCTCGAAGCGGAGGAGTCCGAGGGGTGTCTCCATCCCCTGGGGCAACTCGGCGGGTGCGTCCTCTTGCTCCAGGCGGGTGATGCGTGCGCCGCTGCTGTCCGGGTCCAGTTGGCCGTCCTGGCTGCCGGCTACCAGGGTCACGGGGGTGCTGGCCGTGTCTGCGGGCTGGTTTGCTCCGGTGGGGCTGCTGAGCACAAGGCGGGTCGAATGCACTGCTGCCTGCGTGCTGTCCGGGATGCCGTCTCCGTTGCCGTCGTCGGCCACGGGGGCTGCGCCAGCGGGGCTGGAGGTGCCGGGGGGCTGGTTCTTGGCGCTGCCGGGAATGCCGTTGCTGTTCGTGTCCTGGGTGCTCTTGTCCGTCGGGCCTGCCGGGGCCGAGAGGGTTGAGAGGGTCGAGGGGGTCGAGAGGGTCGATGGGGCTGACGAGGTCGACGGAGTTTGACCCTGTGGCGCGGGTGTGTTGTTGAGCACCTCGGTGGCCGCAAAGCTGACCGCGTCGTTGCCGGCAGCGTCCTGTATGGCGTTGGCGTCGTCGTCGGTCGTGGGGTCGGCGTAGGCGACGGTGACCGTCTGGCCGTGGGTGACTGCCGTGGTCAGTGTGAGCGTGACGGTTTTTGCGCGGGCATCGACGGTGACGTTGGTGACGGCGTTCTCGGCGCCATCGACGAGCACCGCAAAGGCTTCGCTCTCCGGCTGGTAGATCGGGTCCGCGTCCAGGTTGTCCGTGTTGCCAAAGCTGAGTACCAGTTGGTCGCCGTTGACCCTGGGGCGCGTCGTGTCGCCGGTGGTGATCAGCTGCGGGCCCTCGCGGTCCGGCACGCGGTTGTCCACTGCCGTGGACGGGAAGCTGGTCAGGCGGTTGCCGGCAGTGTCCCGTATGGCGCTGGTGTCGTCGGGCGTGCTGTCGTTGTAGGCGATGCTCACGCTCTGAGCATGTCGCACGGGGGTACTCAGCGTCAGGTAGACGAGCTTGCTGTTTGCACCCACGATGATCGAGGTGACGGCATTGGCTGCCCCGTCCACAAGCACCGTGAAGTCCCCGCTGAGCGGCTTGTGGGCCTCGGTGGTGTCCAAGTTGCTCGCGTCGCTGAATTCGAGCACCAAGTCACTGTCAAGGACCCTGGGGCCTGCGGTGCCGCTGGTGATCAGCTGCGGGGCCGTGGTGTCTGCTGGCGCTGGCGTGTTGTTGACCACCACGGTGGCCGCAAAGCTGACCGCGTCGTTGCCGGCGGCGTCCTGTATGGCGTTGGCGTCGTCGTCGGTCGTGGGGTCGGCGTAGGCGACGGTGACCGACTGGCCGTGGGCGACCGCCGTGCTCAGCGTGAGCGTGATGGTTTTGTCTTGGGGCTCGACGGCGACGTGGGTGACGGCGTTCGCGACGCCCTCCACGAGCACCGCAAAGGCCTCGTTCGCCGGCTTGCGGGTCGGGTCTGCGTCCAGGTTGCC
This sequence comes from Verminephrobacter aporrectodeae subsp. tuberculatae, assembly GCF_026127385.1. Lineage (NCBI taxonomy): Bacteria > Pseudomonadati > Pseudomonadota > Betaproteobacteria > Burkholderiales > Comamonadaceae > Verminephrobacter > Verminephrobacter aporrectodeae. The sequence goes on along the minus strand of NZ_QZCX01000001.1, from coordinate 167,865 downwards.
CGTGTCGCTAAAGCGGAGCACCAATTGGTTGCCAGTGACATGGGGGCGATGGTCGTCGGTGGTGATCAGCTCCGGGGGCGTGGTGTCTGCTGGCGCTGGCGTGGTGTTGGTCACCGTGGTGGCCGCAAAGCTGGCCGCGTCGTTGCCGGCGGCGTCCTGTATGGCGTTGGTGTCGTTGTCGGTCGTGGGGTCGGTGTAGGCGACGGTGACTGACTGGCCGTGGGTGGCCTCCGTGGTCAGCGTGAGCGTGACGGTTTTGTCTTGGGGCTCGACGGTGACGTGGGTGACGGCGTTCAGGGCGCCATCGACAAGCACCGTAAAGGCTTCGCTCGCCGGCTTGCGGGTCGGGTCCGCGTCCAGGTTGCCCGTGTCGCTAAAGCGGAGCACCAATTGGTTGCCAGTGACATGGGGGCGATGGTCGTCGGTGGTGATCAGCTCCGGGGGCGTGGTGTCTGCTGGCGCTGGCGTGGTGTTGGTCACCGTGGTGGCCGCAAAGCTGGCCGCGTCGTTGCCGGCGGCGTCCTGTATGGCGTTGGCGTCGTCGTCGGTCGTGGGGTCGGCGTAGGCGATGGTGACCGACTGGCCGTGGCTGACCGCCGTGCTCAGCGTGAGCGTGACGGTTTTGTCTTGGGGCTCGACGGCGACGTGGGTGACGGCGTTCGCGACGCCATCCACGAGCACCGCAAAGGCCTCGTTGGTCGGCTTGCGGGTCGGGTCCGCGTCCAGGTTGCCCGTGTCGCTAAAGCGGAGCACCAGTTGGTTGCCGGTGACATGGGGGCGATGGTCGTCGGTGGTGATCAGCTCCGGGGGCGTGGTGTCTGCGGGCGCTGGCGTGGTGTTGGTCACCGTGGTGGCCGCAAAGCTGGCCGCGTCGTTGCCGGCGGCGTCCTGTATGGCGTTGGCGTCGTCGTCGGTCGTGGGGTCGGCGTAGGCGATGGTGACCGACTGGCCGTGGCTGACCGCCGTGCTCAGCGTGAGCGTGACGGTTTTGTCTTGGGGCTCGACGGCGACGTGGGTGACGGCGTTCGCGACGCCCTCCACGAGCACCGCAAAGGCCTCGTTGGTCGGCTTGCGGGTCGGGTCCGCGTCCAGGTTGCCCGTGTCGCTAAAGCGGAGCACCAATTGGTTGCCGGTGACATGGGGGCGATGGTCGTCGGCGGTGATCAGCTCCGGGGGCGTGGTGTCTGCTGGCGTGGTGTTGGTCACCGCGGTGGCAGCAAAGCTGGCCGCGTCGTTGCCGGTAGCGTCCTGTATGGCGTTGGTGTCGTCGTCGGTCGTGGGGTCGGCGTAGGCGACGGTGACCGACTGGCCACGGGTGACCGCCGTGGTCAGCGTGAGCGTGACGGTCTTGGCTTGGGGCTCGACGGTGACGTTGGTGACGGCATTCGCGACGCCATTGACAAGCACCGTAAAGGCTCCGCCCGCCGGCTTGTGGTCCAGGTTTGCGTCCAGGCTGCCCGTGTCGCTAAAGCCAAGCACCAGCTGGTTGCCAGTGACCTTGGGGCGATGGTCGCCGGAGGTGATCGGCTGTGGGGGCGTGGTGTCTGCTGGCGCTGGCGTGGTGTTGGTCACCTCGGTAGCAGCAAAGCTGGTCGCGTCGTTGCCGGTGGCGTCCTGTATGGCGTTGGCGTCGTTCCCGGTTGTGGGGTCGGTGTAGGCGACGGTGACCGACTGGCCGTGGGTGAGCGCCGTGCTCAGCGTGAGCGTGACGGTTTTGGCTTGGGGCTCGACGGTGACGTTGGTGACGGCATTCGCGACGCCCTCCACGAGCACCGTAAAGGCCCCGGGGGGCGGTGTGTGGGCCAGGTCCGCGTCCAGGTTGCCCGTGTCGCCAAAGCGAAGCACCAGTTGGTTGCCAGTGACCCTGGGGCGATGGTCGCCGGAGGTGAGCAGCTGCGGGGGCGTGGTGTCTGGCGTGTTGTTGACCACCGCGGTGGCAGCAAAGCTGGCCGCGTCGTTGCCGGCGGCGTCCTGTATGGCGTTGGCGTCGTTGCCGGCCGTGGGGTCGGCGTAGGCGACGGTGACCGACTGGCCGTGGGTGAGCGCCGTGCTCAGCGTGAGCGTGACGGTTTTGGCTTGGGGCGCAATGGTGACGTTGGTGACGGCATTCGCGACGCCATCCACGAGCACCGTAAAGGCCCTGTTGGCCGGCTTGCGGGTCGGATCCGCGTTCAGGTTGCCCGTGTCGCCAAAGCGAAGCACCAGTTGGTTGCCAGTGACCTTGGGGCCATGGTCGTCGGTGGTGATCAGCTGCGGGGGCGTGGTGTCTGCTGGCGTGGTGTTGGTCACCTCGGTGGTGGCAAAGCTGGTTGCGTCGTTGCCTGCGGCGTCCTGTATGGCGTTGGTGTCGTTGCCGGTCGTGGGGTCGGCGTAGGCGACGGTGACCGATTGGCCGTGGATGACCGCCGTGCTCAGCGTGAGCGTGACGGTTTTGGCTTGGGGCTCGACGGCGACGTGGGTGACGGCATTCGCGACGCCCTCCACGAGCACCGTAAAGGCCCTGTTGGCCGGTTTATGGGCCAGGTCCGCGTCCAGGTTGCCCGTGTCGTCAAAGCCAAGCACCAATTGGTTGCCGGTGACCTTGGGGCGATGGTCGCCGGTGATGATCAGCTGCGGGGGGGCGGTGTCTGGTGTGATGGTGGTCACCGCGGTGGCCGCAAAGCTGGCCGCGTCGTTGCCGATGGTGTCCTGTATGGCGTTGGTGTCGTCGTCGGTCGTGGGGTCGGTGTAGGCGACGGTGACCGACTGGCCGTGGATGACCGCCGTGCTCAGCGTGAGCGTGACGGTTCTGTTCTGGCCATCGACGGCGACGTGGGTGACGGCATTCAGGGCGCCATCCACGAGCACCGCAAAGGCCCCGCCCGCCGGCTTGCGGGTCGGGTTCGCGTCCAGGTCGCCCGTGTCGCTGAAGCGGAGAACCAATTGGTTGCCAGTGACATTGGGACGATGGTCACCGGTGCCGATCAGCTGCGGGGCCGTGGTGTCTGGCCGGGTGTCCACGGTGTAGTTGTCGCTGCCGAGGCTGCCGGTGGCGGCGTTGCCTGCAGCGTCGGTCACGCCCGTGAGGTTGACGCGGATGGTGTTGCTGCTGTCTTCGACGTTGGCCGTTGGCGTGAACGTGGCGGTCCAGGTTCTGCCGTCTGCATGCGCCGTGAGGGGGCCCAGCGTGCCGTTGGCTTCGGCAAGAACGATGTCGTCGCTCGTGAAGCCGGTGACGGGCTCGTGGAAGCTGAAGGTGACGGTGGTGCTCTCGCCAGCGGTCAGGCGGGTGTCGTCCAGCCAGATGGTCACGGTGGGCGGGAGGGTATCGACGCGGTAGTTGGAACTGACGGCGGTGCCTTGGCCCGTGCGGCCGTTGTCATTGGTCACGCCGGCCAAGTTCAGGCGGATGGTGTTGGTCGGGTCCTGGGAGATGGCCCAGGGCGTGAAGCGGGCGGTCCAGGTGAGGCCGTTGTCTGCGGTGCCGAGCGTGCCGAGCGTGCCGCTGGCATCCGTGAGGTCCACGTCGGTGGCGTCCAGGCCGTTGACGCGCACGTTGAAGGTGATGGTGACGAGGGTGCTCTCGCCCACGGTGAGCGAGCTGTCGGCCAGCGCGATGGTGGCGCTGGGGCGCGTGCCGGTGGTGATGTTGGTGTTGATGCCGTATTTGATGCCGGTGACGGCGCTCATCGATGGCGGCAATATGCCCTTGTTGCCCGAGAGGTCGGTCACTCGGTTCAAATACACGCCCAGGTTGACTTCCCTGATCGCGACGGTGCTTGTCGGGGCGGTGAGTGTGGCGGTCCAACTGGTGCCGCCGTCGGTGGAGATCAGGTTCGACACCGTGCCACCGGAGCCGTCCACGATGTCCTTCTCAGTGGTGGACGTCGCGGTGCCACCGGCACCGTCCACGATGTCGGTGGACGTCCTGGTCTCTGTAATGGTGTAGAAGGATATGCAACTGGCGTCGAGCGTCGTCACTGGCTCGTTGAAGGAAAAGGAGATGGTGGCCGTTTCGCCGGCATCGAGGATGGTGTCCGGCTCTCCCGGCCTGAAGGTGATGTGGGCGCCACCCTCATGCGGGAGCCCACTCCTCAGATGGGGCCCCTGGTGGTCAACGGAGTAATGGGGGCTGTATGCGTCTCCCTGGTCCGGACCCTGGTTACCCGCCTCGTCCGTCACGCTGTTCCGGCGCAAAACGACGAAGTTGCCGCTCAGTTTGCGTCCGTCGTTCTCGGTGTAGCCCTGCGGGGTCACTGTGACGAGCCAGGTATGACCGCCATCGTGGTCGATCAAGTTGCTCAGAGTGCCGCGGACCGGTGAGTCTTCGTGTACCCGGAGGTCGTCCAGGCTGAGGCCAATGACTTTTTCGGAGAAGCGCAGGATGAGGGTGCCGACGTCGCCGATTCCCAGCGTCGTTTTGACCATCGTGATCTCCACGGTCGGCCGTTGGAAGTCGATGGCGTAGGTGCTGCTCGATTCCAGAGGGCCCGTGACCGGGTTGCCATCGCTATCGCTCATGCCGGTGAAGTTCACGGTGATTTTGTTGTTCCTCGTGGCCGGGACGTCATCCCCCGTCGGGGCCGTCAATGTGGCAGTCCAGACGGCGCTATGGCCGCTGGCGTCGGGGCTTTGGGCGACCGGAGGGGACAGCGTGCCTTTTCCCGGGGACAACTGCAGGTTCGTGCTTCTGAAACCCTTGACCGGTTCCGAGAAGGTGAAGGTGACGGTCATCGTCCTCTGGTCCAGCGTCAATGCGCTGTCGCTGAACGTGATTCCACTCGCGGGCAGCGTGGGGGTCAGGGTTTGGACGGAGTAGACATTGCTGCTGAAAGGGGTCGCGTTCGATCCCCAGTTGCCGCCCTTGTCGAGCACTTGGCTCAGATTGAGGGAGATCGCGCAATCGGAGGTGTTCGTGCTGGAAAGGTCGGCTGTGAACTTGGCGGTCCAGGTGAGGCCGTCGTCGGCGGTGACGAAATTCGTCAGCAAGCCTCCGGCATGGGAGAGGTCGACCTTGTCATGGAAGGAAGCAACTTTCGTGTTGAAAACAAAGGTGACGGTGGCGATTTCGCCGGCCAGGAGGCGGGTGTCGTCGATCGTGATGCGCACGTCCTGGGGTCTTTTGGTGTCGATCGTGAAACCAGGGGAATAGTAGGTCCCCGAGCCCGCATTGCCGTTCCGATCCGTGATGTTGGCAAGGTTCAGGCTGACCCGATCCGTGATGCGGGCAAGGTTCAGGCCGAAGCCGGGATGACTCCTCCCGATCTCCACGTCCCCGTGCGCCGTCAGCGTGGCCCAGTAGCGCTTGGCATTGTCGAGGTCCCTGGTCAATGAACCGTCGGCCCAGGAGGTACCGGCCGGGGGCGTGCAGTCGGAGAGGCTGAAACTCGACGCCAGCGGCTCTTCGTTGAACTCGAAATACACCTTGGACGATGGGGAATCCGCGCGCAGATCGTATGGAGCGCCCCCGGGGCTGCGGTATGCCTCGGCCCAAATTCTGACGGAGGTGACCGCGGGCTGCGTGGGGGGCAGGGTGTGGACGGAGTAGGCACTGCTTTTGAAAGGGACCGGGTTCAATCCCGTGTTGCCGCCCATGTCGAACACTTGGTCCAGAGTGAGGGAGATCGCGCAATGGGAGGAGTTCGTGCCGGAAAGGACGGCTGTGAACTTGGCGGTCCAGGTGAGACCGCCGTCGGCGGTGACGAAATTCGTCAGATTGCCTCCGGCCTTGGAGAGGTCGACCTTGTCATGGAAGTAGGAAGAAACTTTCGTGTCGAAAACAAAGGTCACGGTGGTGATTTCGCCGGCCAGGAGCTCGGTGTCGTCGAGCGTGATGCGCACATCCTTGGGTATTTTGGTGTCGACCGTGAAATAACCGGAATAGCAGGTCCCCGAGCCCGCGTTGCCGTTCTCATATGTGATGTTGGCAAGGTTCAGGCCGACGCGATCCCTCTCGGTTTCCACGTTCTCGTGCGCCGTCAGCGTGGCCCAGTAGCGCTTGGCATTGTCGGGGTCCCTGGTCAATGAACCGTTGACCCAGGAGGTACCGGCCGGGATCGTGCAGTCGGAGAGGCTGAAACTCGACTCCAGCGGCGTTTCGTTGAACTCGAAATACACCTTGGACGATGGGGAGTACGCGCGCAGGTCGTATGGAAAGCCCCCGGGAAGGTCCGGGGGAAAGCCGTCTGCCACGGCCCAAATTCTGACGGTGGTGTGCGCGTGGACGGTGTAGACATTGCTGCTGACAGGGGTCGCGTTCAATCCCCTGTTGCTGCCCACGTCGAACACTTGGCTCAGCTTGAGGGAGATCGCGCAATCGGAGGCGTTTGTGTTGGCAAGGGCGGGTGTGAGTTTGGCGGTCCAGGTGAGACCGCCGTCGGCGGTGACGAAATCCGTCAGCTCGCCTCGGGCCTTGGAGAGGTCGAGGCTTCTCTGGAAGTAGGAAGTAACTTTCGTGTTGAAAACAAAGGTGACGGTGGCGGTTTCGCCGGACAGGATGTCGGTGTCGTCGATCGTGATGCGCACGTCCTGGGGTCTTTTGGTGTCGACCGTGAACTCAGGGGAGTAGTAGGTCCCTGAGCCCGCATTGCCGTTCTGATCCGTGATGTTGGCAAGGTTCAGGCCGACGCGACCCCTCTCGCTCTCCGCGTCCCCGTGCGCCGTCAGCTTGGCCCAGTAGCGCTTGGCATTGTGGGGGTCCCTGGTCAATGAATCGTCGGCCCAGTAGGTACCGGCCGGGGTCGTGCAGTCGGAGAGGCTGAAACTCGACGCCAGCGGCGCTTCGTTGAACTCGAAATACACCGTGGACGATGAGGAATCGGCGAGCAGCTTGTATGGAAAGCCGCTGGGAAGGGCCCCGGGAGTGCCCCCGGGAAAGCCCAAGGGAAGGCCCCAGGGTCTGTGGTATGCCACGGCCCAAATTCTGACGGTGGTGACAGCGGAAGTAGCCATGGTGTTTCCTTTTGATCAAGTGGTTGATGTGCGGTTGCGGACTCGGTGTGGCCATTGTTTGTGACAGGTTTCAATGGAAACGAGCACGTAACAAAGTGACTCGGATTTAAACACAGGTTTGGTGCTTTATTGGGCAATTTTTTGTTGCCCCGGCGTGCTGCCGTTCGATTCCCATGCAGAACATGGCGCAGACGGTGGTCCTGCCCCACCCTCCCTTTGGCGCGGCCAATTGCCGTGCCCTGCGCGCTCGGGAATCAGCTCCCCCGATACGGTGCAGGAGACCCGGCGCCCGCGGCCCTTTTTGCGGGAAATTGAGCGTGACCGTGCGCGGGGGGCGCGGAGCGATTGGCGTTGCCCGAGGCGCTCGTTGGCCGTGGCCGTCCAGACCGTGCGGTCGGTGCTGGCCATCGGGCGCTTGCCGGGGGAGTCCGGTGGCATGGCGGCTTCGCGCCGGGAACGCGCGCTACCGGCAACCCGCGGCCGTGCGTTGCATCGTGTGGCAAATCAACGTGCACAATGGCCGCTGGTCGTACCGCTTCATCACTATCGTCTGCCTGCGTATGTCCCTGTCCCAACGCTCCGGCATCTGCCTGCCAGCCCCTTCGCGTCCGTTGTCCCATGGGCCTGCCGTGTTCCACACGAGACGACGAAGAGCCCGAACCCTGCTCAGCACACTCACCCGCCATGCGCTCGCAGCCTGCCTGCTGTGCGCCGTGGCGACCCTGCCCGCGCGGGCGCAGAGCGAGGTGTCTGCCGCGCTGTCCATGCTGCCCCTGGCCTCGGTCGTTGGTACGGCCGAGATGGCGTCCAGCGCGGCGGGTGCGGTGGGGGCCTTGCCGGTGGCCCTGTCGGTGAACGGTGCGCAGCTCACGGTCAAGGCGGTGCAGGCCTCGGCGACCGGCACGGTGTATTTGCTCGAGCGCGTGTCCGATGCGGCCCAGGTCAGCGTGCAGGTCGTGGGCCGGGGGGTAGGCGCGTCGGCCCATGCCGTGGGCACGGTGCTCCAGTGCAGCGTGATCGCCACGGGCGTGGTGCTGTCGGCGGCGGGGGAGGCCATTGCCTTCGTGCCCGACGCCATCGCCCGTGCGCTGTTGTACAACGAACGCCTGTGAGGAGCGGAGCCATGCTGGCAGTGCAGATGATTCGCGCGTGCGCCCGGTCCGGCGCACTGCGCAGTTGGGGCATGGCCCTTCTCTTGGCCGCCGCGCTGGCCACCCAGGCGCATGCGGGCCGTTCCTGCGAGGCGCGCAAGCCCACGCTGCAGGTCATTGAGCGCGGCATGAAGCTGGCCCAGCAGACCGCCGCCGCGCTGGACGCCGAGAACACCCGGTCCGGCGCGCAGCTCGTGCTGCTTGGCCGTGCGGGGCAGGATCTGGGCAAATACGGTTTGCGCTACTCGCACTTTGGCTGGGCCTACAGGACGCCCGAGGGCAGCTGGCGCGTGGCGCACAAGCTCAACGAATGCGGCACGGCCGAGGGCCATCTGTACCGCCAGGGGCTGGGCGAGTTTTTTCTGGACGACCTGTGGCGCTACGTGGCCGTGTACGCCGTTCCCACGGCCGAGGTGCAGCAGCGCCTGCTGTCCGTGCTGCTGCACGACGAGCGCATCCGGGCGCTGCAGCACCTGCCCTACAGCACGGTCAGCTACGTGTGGGGGGCCAAGTACCAGCAGTCCAACCAGTGGGCGCTGGAGACGCTGGCCATGGCGATGGACCCCGCCGCGGTGCACACGCGCGCGCAGGCGCAGGCTTGGTTGCAGCTCAAAGGCTACGCGCCCAGCGTGCTCAAGATCGGCGCGCTCACGCGCCTGGGCGGGCGCCTCGGCTCGGCGAACATCGCGTTCGACGACCACCCGGGGGAGAAGCGGTTCTCCGACCGCATCGAGACGGTCACGGTGGATTCGGTGCTGGATTGGCTGCAGCGCGCGCAGCTGGCGGCGCAGCCGGTGGGGCTGGCGTTGGAGGATTGAGCGCTTGGCATGTTCATCGCGGCGCCAGCAACCGCGCAGGCGGAGCGGGTGCTACACGATCAGCAGCGCCCGAAAGTCGTTCACATTGGTGTGCGTGGGGCCGGTGACCAGCAGGTCGTCGAGTTGCGCGAAGAAGCCCCAGGAGTCGTTGCCCGCCAGATGCGCGTCGATGTGCAGCCCCGCGCTGCGCGCGCGCGCCAGCGTGTCGGGGCAGACAAGGGCTCCGGCGTTGTCCTGGCTGCCGTCGATTCCGTCGGTGTCCGCCGCCAGCGCCCACACGGCGGGCGCGCCCTGCAGCGCCTGCGCGAGTCCCAGGCAGAACTCGCCGGCCCTGCCGCCGCGTCCGCGCGGCAGGCCGGGCGCGCGCGCACGCACCGTGACGGTGGTCTCTCCACCCGACAGGATCACGCAGGGCGCGGCAAACGGCTGGCCGCGCCGCGCGACCGAGCGCGCGAGCGCCGCGTGCACCCGGCCGACTTCGCAGGCCTCGCCCTCGATCTCGTCCGACAGCACGTGCACGGCCAGCCCCGCGGCGCGCGCCGTGGCGGCGGCGGCTTCCAGCGCCTGCCAGGGTGTGGCGATGAGTTGCAGGCAGTGGCCCGCAAAGCGCGCGTCGCCGGGTTTCGGGGTCTCCAGTGTGCCCGCTTCCAGGGCCGCCCTGGCGGCGGCGGGAACGTCGATGCCGTAGCGCGCGAGGATCGCCAGCGCGTGCGCGCAGTGGCTGGCGTCGGGCACCGTGGGGCCGCTGGCGATGACGCCCGGGTCGTCCCCCGGAACGTCGCTGATGGCCAGCGTCAGCACGCGCGCGGGCGCGCAGGCGAGCGCCAGCCGCCCGCCCTTGATGCGCGAGAGGTGCTTGCGCACGCAGTTCATCTCGCTGATCTGCGCGCCGCTGTCGAGCAGGGCGCGGTTGATGCGCTGCTTGTCGTGCAGCGTCAGCCCGTCGCAGGGCAGGGTGAGCAGCGCCGAGCCGCCGCCCGAAATCAGGCACAGCACCAGATCGTCCGCGCTCAGCCCCCGGGTCAGCGCCAGGATGCGCTGCGCCGCAGCCAGTCCCGCGGCGTCGGGAACGGGGTGCGCGGCCTCGACGACCTCGATGCGCTGCGCCAGGCCGGCGGGCCGCGGGGGGATGTGCCCGTAGCGCGTGAGCACCAGGCCGGACAGGGGCGCGTCGCCGGGCCACAGCGCCTCCAGCGCCTGCGCCATGGCGCCGCCCGCCTTGCCCGCCCCGAGCACGAGGGTACGCCCCTTGGGCGGCGCCGGAAGCCAGGCGCGCATGCCTTCCAGGGGCTGCGCGCTGCGCACGGCGGCGTCAAACAGGGCGCGCAGGAAGTCGCGTGGCCGGGAGCGGAAGTCCGGAATGCAGGCCGGCGCTGCGGCCGGGGTGGAGGGGGGCGTGTGCATGGCGCGCATTGTGCAGCAGGCCCCTGCGCTGGCGGCCGGCGCTCGGGGCGTGGGCGGGCCGTGCAAGCGTCCCCCGTATCATGCCGCCATTGCGCCCTCTGCCCGCGAGCGCGCGGCACCCCATGATCTACGACAGCACCCAAGCCTACCCCCGCGATCTGACCGGCTATGGCAGGCATCCGCCGCACGCGCAATGGCCGGGCGGCGCGCGCATCGCCGTGCAGTTCGTGCTGAACTACGAGGAAGGCGGAGAGAACGCCGTGCTCCATGGCGACGCCGGTTCCGAGCAGTTCCTCTCCGAGATGTTCAGCCCCGCGAGCTACCCCGCGCGGCACATGAGCATGGAGGGCATTTACGAATACGGCGCGCGCGCGGGGGTGTGGCGCATCCTGCGCGAGTTCGAAGCGCGCGCGCTGCCGCTCACGGTGTTCGGCGTGGCGAGCGCCCTGCAGCGCCACCCCGAGCTGACCCGGGCCTTCGTGGAACTGGGCCACGAGATCGCCTGCCATGGCCTGAAGTGGATTGCCTACCAGCATGTTCCGGAAGACGTCGAGCGCGCGCACATGGCGCAGGCCATGGCCATCATGGAGCGCCTGACCGGCACCCGCGCGCTGGGCTGGTACACCGGCCGCGACAGCCCGAACACCCGCCGCCTGGTGGCCGACTTTGGCGGCTTCGAGTACGACAGCGATTACTACGGCGACGACCTGCCCCTGTGGATGCTGGTGCGGCGCAGCGACGCCAGCGTGGTGCCGCAGCTCGTCGTGCCCTACACGCTGGACTGCAACGATATGCGCTTCGCGTTGCCGCAGGGCTATGCGCACGCCGACCCGTTCTTTCAGTACATGAAGGACAGCTTCGACGCCCTGTACGCCGAAGGCGACCCGGCGGGCGCCGACGCGCCGAAGATGATGAGCGTCGGCATGCACTGCCGCCTGCTCGGACGCCCCGGGCGCATCGCGGCGCTGCAGCGCTTTCTGGACCATATTCAGCGGCATTCGCAGGTCTGGGTCTGCCGCCGCATCGACATCGCGCGCCACTGGAGACAGGCGCATCCCTGCCCCGCACAGAAAGCCGACCCGCCATGACCCCGACCCCCCCGACCCTGGAGAGACTCAACGGCGCCAGCGCCGCCGACGCCCTGCGCCTGCTCGACGGCCTGTACGCGCACGCGCCCTGGGTCGCCGAGCGGGCGCTGGCCCTGCGCCCCTTGCGCTCGCTCGCGCAGCTGCGGCATGCGCTCGTGCAGGCGGTGCGCGGCGCCGGTGCCGACGCGCAGCTGGCGCTGATCCGCGCGAATCCATGGCGCATGGACCAGGCCCTGGCGCAGCGCAGCCCCACGCCGGACGAGAGCGCGCGCATCGCGCGGCTGGACACGGCCTACGAAGAGCGCTTTGGCTTCCCGTTCGTCCTGGCCGTGCGCGGCCCGCGCGGAACGGGGCTGACGCAGCAGGAAATCATCGACACCCTGGAGCGGCGTCTGGAAAACCACGCCGATTTCGAGCGGGCCGAGGCGCTGCGCAATCTCCACCGCATCGCCGAGCTGCGCCTGAACGACCGGTTCGGCGCCGAACCGACGCTGGGCAACGACCTCTGGGACTGGCATGAGAAGCTGGCCGAGTATTCCGACCCGGGCTTTGCGCAACAGGGCCAGCTCACCGTCACCTACCTGACCGACGCGCACCGCGCCTGCGCCCGGCGCATCGGCGACTGGATGCGCGACTGCGGCTTCGACGAGGTCGCGACCGACGCCGTGGGCAACGTGGTGGGCCGCTACCACCCGGCAGCCGACGGCGCGCGCTACCTGCTGACCGGCTCGCACTACGACACCGTGCGCAACGGCGGCCGGTACGACGGCCGCCTGGGGATCTTCGTTCCCATGGCCTGCGTGCGCGAGCTGCAGCGCGCGGGTCGGCGCCTGCCGCTGGGCATCGAGGTGGTCGCGTTCGCGGAAGAGGAAGGCCAGCGCTACCCGGCGAGCTTTCTGGGATCGGGCGCGCTCACCGGGGACTTCGACCCCGCGTGGCTCGACCAGAGGGACGCCGAAGGAATCAGCATGCGCAGCGCCATGCAGCACGCGGGCCTGTGCGTTGAAGCAATCGCCGCGCTGCGGCGCGACCCGCAGCGCTACCTGGGTTTCGTCGAGGTGCACATCGAGCAGGGCCCGGTGCTCAACGAGCTCGACCTGCCCCTGGGCGTGGTCAGCTCCATCAATGGCTGCGTGCGCTTCATCGGCGAGATGATCGGCATGGCCAGCCACGCCGGAACCACCCCCATGGGCCGGCGCCGCGACGCCGCCGCGGGCGTGGCGGAACTGGCGCTGTACATCGAGCAGCGCGCCGCGCAGGACGAGGGCTCGGTGGGCACCATCGGCCTGCTCGACGTGCCCGGCGGATCGATCAACGTGGTTCCGGGGCGCTGCCGGTTCAGCCTGGATCTGCGCGGCCCCAGCGACGCGCAGCGCGACGCGCTGGTGCAGGACGTGCGCGCGCAGCTTGGCCGGATCGCCGCGCGCCGCGGCCTGCGCTACACGCTGGACGAAGCGCTGCGCGCTGCCGCCGCCCCCAGCGCGCCCGCGTGGCAGCGCCACTGGGAACGCGCCGTGGAAGCGCTCGGCCTGCCCGTGCTGCGCCTGCCCAGCGGCGCAGGCCACGACGCCATGAAGCTGCACGCGATCCTGCCCCAGGCGATGCTCTTCGTGCGTGGCCAGAACGCGGGAATCAGCCACAACCCGCTCGAGTCCACCACGAACAACGACATTCAGCTGGCCGTGGACGCCTTCGCCGGGCTGCTGCAGCAGTTGGCCGGGGAGGCGCAGCCATGAGCGTTGGGTACAGCGCCGCGCACGGCGCCGTGCACGGCGCGCTCGACGCGTGGATCGACCAGCATTTCGACGCCCAGGTGCGCTTTCTGCAAGCCCTGGTGCGCGTTCCCACTGACACCCCCCCGGGGAACAACGCGCCGCACGCGGAACGCACGGCCGAGTTGCTCGCGGACTTTGGCTACGCGGCCGAAAAGCACGCCGTTCCCGCAGCCGACGTGCGCGCCCATGGGCTGGAGTCGATCACCAACCTCATCGTGCGCCGCCGCTATGGCGCGCCCGGCGCGGGCCGGACCATCGCCCTGAACGCGCACGGCGACGTGGTGCCCCCCGGCGAGGGCTGGACGCACGACCCCTACGGCGCCGAACTGCACGACGGCGCGATGTACGGCCGCGCCACGGCTGTGAGCAAGAGCGACTTTGCGAGCTATACCTTTGCCGTGCGCGCGCTCGAGGCCGTGGCCCGGCCCACGCAGGGCGCGGTGGAACTGCACTTCACCTACGACGAGGAGTTCGGCGGCGAACTCGGCCCGGGCTGGTTGCTCGAAAACGGCCTGACCCGGCCCGACCTCGTGATTGCCGCCGGCTTCTCCTACGCGGTCGTGAGCGCGCACAACGGCTGCCTGCAACTGCAGGTCACCGTGCACGGCCAGATGGCGCACGCCGCCGTGCCGCATACGGGCGTGGACGCGTTGCAGGGCGCGGTGCATATCCTCGGCGCGCTGTACGCGCAAAACCAGGGCTACCGGCAGATCCGCTCGCGCGTCGCGGGAATCGGGCACCCGTATCTGAACGTGGGCCGCATCGAAGGCGGAACGAATACCAACGTCGTTCCCGGCAAGGTCGTGTTCAAGCTCGACCGCCGCATGGTCCCCGAGGAGGATGCGCAGGAAGTGGAGGCCACGATTCGCCGCGTGATCGCGCAGGCCGCCAGCGGGTACGCGGGCATCACGGTGGACGTCGAGCGCCTGCTGCTGGCCCGCGCCATGACGCCGCTCGCGGCCAGCCAGCCGTTGGTGGACGCCATCCAGCGGCATGCGCAGGCGGTGCTCGGCGAGCCCGTTCCCGCCGTGGGAACGCCGCTGTACACCGACGCGCGCCTGTACGCGCAGCGTGGAATTCCCGCGGTGATCTACGGCGCGGGTCCGCGCAGCGTGCTCGAATCGCACGCCAAGCGCGCCGACGAACGCCTGCAACTGGAAGACCTGCGGCGCGCGACCAAGGTCATCGCGCGCACGCTGCACGAATTGCTCGCGGGATGAGGGCCTGCCCCGGCCCGGGGCAGAAAATCAACCGGCCAGCGCCACCACGACGGCTGATTCCTCGACGTCGGCCAGCGCCTGCTGCCGGACGCGCAGGCCGCTGCGGGCGTCCGCGAAGCCGATGATGCGACCGCCCGCGGGCAACTCCAGCGTGACCTCGTCGCCCTGCGGACCGCGCTCGACGCCAGCGACCTGGCCGCGCAGCTGATTCGCCGGCACCTCGGCGGGGGCAGCGCCCGGGCGCGTGACGCGCACCGAGGTCGCCTTGCACAGCGCAATCACCCGCAGGCCGGGGCGCAGTCCGAGCAACTCCACGCTCTCGCGCGTGATGCGCGCGCAAAGGACCGCAGCGTCCCCGACCCGCAGCTGAACACGCGACAGGGGACCTGCCGTCTCGACGCCGAGCACGGTGGCCGCGAACTGATTGCGCATGCTGGTTCTCAACGCAAACAGCGTCGCGCCGGATGCGTCCGCCGCGCCGGAGGCCGCCCGCCAACGCTGCTGGATCAGCGCCTTTGCCGCGTCCAACTCCCCGGCGAGCTCGAGCAGCTGGACGCCATGCGCCGTCAGCGTTGCGCCCCCGCCGCCAGCGCCTCCGACGGCGCGGTGGACCAGGGGAACGCCGGCCAGGTTGGTGAGCGTGTCGATCGCCTGCCAGGCGGCCCTGTAGCTGACCCCGGTCTCGCGGGCGGCCTGCGAGATGCTGCCGCTGCGCCCGATGCCCCGCAGGATGTCGATGCGCTTGTCGCTCAGGCCATGGTCCAGCGCGTCGGTGAGTCGGGGTTTTCTCATCGCGCGGATTGTGCAAGCAATCTGCACGGTAACTGCCCGGCATCCTGCCTCCCGGCGCGCGCGGGTGCGGCAGCTGCTTGCCATGCTAGCATCGCTATTCAAGTAGCGAATAGCGCAATGCCCGAGGAAAAACAAGCATGACGACCCCGACCCCGACCCGACTGCGCGCGGTGATGCTGGCGGCCACCCTGGCCTTCGCCGGCGCAGCCTCCCGGGCGCAGGAACTGGTGGTCTCCGCCGCCGCGAGCCTGACCAACGCCTTCCAGGCCGTGGGCCAAGCCTTCGAGCAGGCGCAGCCGGGCGCCAAGGTGCGCTTCAACTTTGCTGCGTCCGGCCCGTTGCTCGCGCAGATCCGGCAGGGCGCACCGGTGGACGTGTTTGCCTCGGCGGATCAGGAGAGCATGCACCGGGCGGCCGGCCTCATCGTGGCGGCGACGCGCGCCGACTTTGCCGCGAACACGCTGGTGCTGATCCTGCCGTCGGCATCGGCCCAGGCGCCGAAGGCGCTCGGCGACCTCGCGAGCCCGTCCTTCCAGCGCGTATCGACCGGAACGCCGGCCACCGTGCCCGTCGGGCGCTACACGATGGAGGCGGTCGAGAGGGCCGGCCTCACGGCGGCCCTGCAACCCCGGTGGATCTACGGCGAGAGCGTGCGCCAGGTCCTGAACTACGTGGCGCGTGGCGAGGTCGATGCCGGCTTCGTCTACCGCACCGACGCCATGGTCGAACGCGAGAAGACGCGCATCGCGTTCACGGTGCCGACGAGCACGCCGGTGACCTATCCCATCGCGCAGGTCGCGGCGAGCCAGAACGCCGCGCTGGCGAATGCGTTCATCGCCTTCGTGCGCGGCCCCGCCGGCCAGGAGATCCTGCAGCGCTTTGGCTTTTCCAAGCCCTGAAGTGGAACATCTCCGAGTCGCCTTCCGTGGTGTCCTGGCGTGGGGAGCCGCGCCTGTTGGGCGGATGCGTGGGCGCAGGGCATGCTGATTGCGCTCTGGCTCACGCTCAAGGTTGCCCTGCTGGCCACGCTGATCGCAGGCCTGGCAGGGATTGGCCTCGCCTGGTGGCTCGCGCGCAGCAAATTCCCCGGAAAGGGCATTCTCGACGCGATCCTGGTGCTGCCCATGGTGCTGCCGCCCACGGTGATCGGCTACTACCTGATCGTGCTCATCGGGCGCAACGGCGCGCTCGGCCGGCATCTGCACGACTGGTTTGGCATCAACCTCATGTTCACCTGGCAGGGCGCCGTCATCGCGGCGTCGGTGGTCTCCCTGCCGCTGGTCTACAAGGGCGCGTACGCGGCCTTTGAAGAGGTTGACGGGCGCTTCGCCCACGCGGCGCGCACGCTCGGCGCCGGCGAGTTCGAGCTGTTCATGCGCGTCGCGCTTCCCTTGGCGATCCGTGGCATCGCTGCCGGACTGATGCTGGCCTTTGCCCGCGCCATGGGCGAATTCGGCGCCACCCTGATGATCGCCGGCAACTTGCCCGGCAAGACGCAGACCCTGTCCATCGCCGTCTACGAGGCGGTGCAGGCCGGCGAGGACGGGCGCGCCCTGTGCATCACCCTGACCATGTCGGTCGTCTGCATGGCCGTGCTCGTGGTCTCGGGCCGCTTGCTCCAGGCGCGGCACTGAGATGAGCGCGCTCGATGTCCGGCTGCAGTGCACCCTGCGCTCGGCGGAGCGCAGGTTCGATCTGGACGTGGCCTTCGAAGCCCATGCGCATCATTGCGCGCTGATGGGGCCGTCGGGCTCGGGCAAGTCAACCGTCCTGATGGCCATCGCCGGGCTGGTGCATGCGGCGCGCGGCCATGTGCGCATCGCCGGCCAGACCCTGCTGGACACGGCGCGTGGCGTTGACTTGCCGGCGCGCAAGCGCCGGGTCGGCGTGGTGTTCCAGGACTACGCCCTGTTTCCGCACATGACGGTGGAGCGCAATCTGCAGTTTGGCGTCCACCGGCTTGGCCGGCGCATCGACACCGGGGGCATGGAGCGGGTGCAGGCCCTGATCCGGCAGTTCGATCTGCAGGCGCTGCGCAGCAGCCTCCCGCGCAATCTCTCCGGAGGCCAGCGCCAGCGCGTCGCCCTCGCGCGGGCGCTGGCGACCGAACCGCAACTGCTGCTGCTCGACGAGCCCTTGTCCGCGCTGGACGTGCCCCTGCGCGCACGGCTGCGGCGTGAACTGGCCGAGATGCTCGGGCGCGTGCCGGTGCCGACCCTGCTCGTGACCCACGATCCGCAGGACGCCGAAGCCCTGGCACGCGAGGTGATCCAACTCGACAATGGGCGCGTCGTGGGTCAGGTCTTCAGCCCGAAGGTTTGCTGAGATGCCGCTTGCCGAGCGCCCCGAGCGGGATGTCAGCCGCTCGCGCGCCTCCGGCGGATTCCCCTTGATGACGTAGTTCGCTCGCCATGTTCGTATCCAGCATGAAGCGGCTCAAAACAGGTTCCTCTCTTGCTCCGGCAAGTCTGCGCGATCGACCATGAAATCGGGCGGAATCTCGGTGCGATCGGCAAGTTCGAAGAACTCCTGCCAAGAGGCGGCCTTGGCCGACTCGCCACGCAAGGGCACGCATTTTTTGAAAATGTTTGACATAGCGTACATTCCATAGAAAAAAATACCAAAAGTTCGATAACACGCACATGCTGGGCAGGCCCCACTATAAGAGGCGATATGGACAGGATCTTACGAGCGCAGGACAGCCAGACCTTCGGGCGCATGCTCAGAGATGAGCGCAAGGCGTTGGGCAAGAGCCAGGACGATGTGGCTGCGGCGGTCGGCACGCGCAGGCAGACCATCGCCGATCTGGAGCACGGCAAGAACGTCGGCTCGCACACCGTTTTCGCGGTGCTCGCCGCCATCGGCAAGATGGTGGCGATCACCGACGCGCGTCCTGATCTCGAAATGATCCGCACCATGCTGGAGGAGTCCGGCAATGGCTGACGCGCTGCGCGGCAAGATCAAGGCCCTGGATGTGAGCATTCACTCGGCGGCCGTCTACGGTCGAGTTGTCAACGCCCTTTCGGCACACGGACACCGGCCAACGGTCGAAGTGCGCCCGGACTGGTATTACTGAAGCGAGAGGAACATCACCATGATCGAGTACACCTCGGGCGACATCCTCCAATGTGAGGCCGACGCACTGGTCAACACCGTCAACTGCGTCGGTGTGATGGGGCGCGGCATCGCCTTGCAGTTCAAGAACGGCTACCCCGAAAACTTCAAGGCTTACGAAGCGGCCTGCAAGCACGAAGCGGTGCAGCCTGGCCGCATGTTCGTTTTTGATACGGGGCAGCTCACCCTGCCGCGCTTCATCATCAACTTCCCGACCAAGCGCCACTGGCGTGGCAAGAGCCGCATGGAGGACATCGAGGCGGGCCTGACCGATCTGGTCCATGTCATCCGTGCCAAGGGCATTCACTCCATCGCCATTCCGCCACTGGGCGCAGGTTTGGGCGGGCTTGACTGGAGGGAGGTGCGTCCCCGCATCGCACGTGCGCTGGCAGAGCTTGCCGGCGTGCGTGTGCTGGTGTTCGAGCCCAAGGGGGCCCCAGCCAACGACAAGATGGCGCATGCGCGCGAGGTGCCCAAGATGACGGTGGGCCGCGCCGCCTTGGTGGAACTGATGCAGCGCTACCTCGGCGGTCTGCTCGACCCCTTCGTCACCTTGCTGGAAATCCACAAGCTGATGTACTTCATGCAGGAGGCCGGTGAGCCGCTACGTCTCCAGTACGTCAAGCATCACTACGGCCCCTACGCGGAGAACCTTCGGCATGTGCTGCAGGCGGTGGAAGGCCATTTCATCACGGGTTATGCCGATGGCGGCGATGCGCCGGACAAACCACTCACGCTGGTGCCCGGGGCGGTGAATGACGCCAAGGTCTACTTGGCTCAGCACGAAATCAGCCGCGCCCGCTTTGAACGGGTGACCAAGCTGGTAGAAGGCTTCGAGTCATCCTACGGGCTGGAACTTTTGGCCAGCGTACATTGGGTGATGAGCCGCGAGGGCGCCACACGGCACGAGAGCGTGGAGCGCCAAGTCCATGGCTGGAATGCCCGCAAGCGGCAATTCACGCCCCGTCAGCTGGCCATTGCCGAAGAGCGGCTGCGCTCCCAGGGCTGGCTATCGCCCGAAGTGGCTTCGGCCCATTGAGGATTCATCAGGGAATGCAAAAAAGGACCGGAGCGAGGCGCGTATCCACACCGGTCCAACCGGCTGCCGCAGGCTGATCGGTAGCCTTCCCCGTGACGGCAATCGATCAGGGGAACGCGCGCATCCAACCGGCATGGCATGAGCGCCGCATCGGCCTGCGCCATCGAGACTGAGTCGCTACACTGCGCGCCGGGCGCCCGCCGCAAGGGGCCCTTGCATGGCAACAACGAGGAGACAAAGCATGAACATTCGCCATACGCTGCTGAGCAGCAGCATTGCGCTGGCCCTGGCCAGCCTGAGCGCCTGCGGCAACGCCCCGCCGGCCGTGAGCGCGGCAGCGCCGGCCCAGCAAACCGCTGCGGCGCCCTACGACCTCGACATGGACCGCTTCCACCCCGTGGTGGCGCGAAATGGCATGGTTGCTTCGGAACAGGAGCTCGCCTCGCGGGTGGGCCTGGACATCCTGCGGGCCGGCGGCAACGCGGTGGACGCGGCCGTGGGCGTCGGCTTTGCGCTTGCCGTGGTGTTGCCCAACGCGGGCAACCTGGGCGGTGGTGGCTTCATGCTGCTGCACGAGGCCAAGACCGGCCAGAGCGTGGCGCTCGATTTCCGCGAAATCGCGCCCCGCGGGGCGCGGCGCGACATGTACCTGGACGCCCAGGGCCAGGTGATCCAGGACAAATCGCTTTACACGCACTACGCCGTGGGCGTTCCCGGCACCGTCGCCGGCATGGAACATGCGCTCAAGCGCTGGGGAACGATGCCCCTGGAGAAGGTCATCGCGCCCGCCATCGCGCTGGCCAACCAGGGCTTTCCCGTGAGCGAGACGCTGGCCAGGGTTTTGCAGCAGGAACAAAAGACCATGGGCCCGTGGCCCGCGACCCGCGCGATCTTCTGGAAAAACGGCGCGCCGCTGAAGGCGGGCGACCTGCTCGTGCAAGAAGACCTGGCCCAGTCCATGCGCCTGATCGCGCAGCAGGGCGCCAAGGCCTTCTACGAGGGCGAGATCGCGCAGAAGATTGCGGCCGAAATGGCGCCGCACGCCGGCGCCATCACGCTGCAAGACCTGCGCGCGTACCAGGTGGTCGAGCGCGCGCCCACGCGCGGCATCTACCGTGGCTACGAGATCGTGACCATGCCGCCGCCCTCCTCGGGCGGTGCGCACCTGGTGCAGATGCTGAACATGCTCGAGCCGCTGCCGCTGGCCCAGTGGGGAGCAAACAGCGCGCAGACCATCCACTACCTGGCCGAGAGCATGAAGCTGGCTTATGCCGACCGCGCCGAATACCTGGGCGACCCGGATTTCGTGCGAATCCCGCTCAAGGGACTGACTTCCAAGCCCTACGCCCAGGCGCTGGCCAAGGGCATAGACGGCAACGCGGCGCGCCCGGGAAGGAGCATCGCGCCGGGCCGGCCCCAGGCGTATGAAAGCGACCAGACCACGCACTACTCGGTGGTTGACAAGGCCGGCAACGCCGTGGCCGTGACCTACACGTTGAACACCAACTTTGGCAGCGGCATCGTTGCCCAGGGAACGGGGATCATGCTCAACAATGAGATGGACGACTTCTCGGCGAAACCCGGCGTGGCGAATGCCTACGGCCTCGTGGGCGGCGAGGCGAACGCCGTGGCGGCCGGCAAGCGCCCGCTGTCGTCGATGACGCCCACCGTGGTCCTCAAGGACGGCAAGCCGACCCTGGTGACCGGCAGCCCCGGCGGCGCGCGCATCATCACCACGGTGCTGCAGACGGTGCTCAACATCATCGACTTCGGCATGACCCCCGCGGAAGCCGCAGCCAGTCCCCGCGTGCACCACCAGTGGACGCCCGACGAACTGCGCGTGGAAAAGGGCCTGAGCCCCGACACCCTGGCGCTGCTCAGGCAGCGCGGCCACAGCATTGCCGTGAAGCCGGCGATGGGCCGCACACAGACCATCCAGCTGCGCGACGGCATCCTGTACGGCAACTCCGACCCGCGCAACCCGGACGGCAAGACCTTGGGCTATTGATGTGATCGATTGACACCCGATCGGGCGGCGGCAAGGGCCTGCCCCGCTCCCCCTCCAAGCCACCCCCTTGAGCGGGTGGCTTTTTTCATGCAGCAGGGCCCCCGCTCTGTCACCTGGGGAACAAGCCGGGCACCCCGATACGCAATCGGCAACCTATGCTTGCGCTGCGGAGCCGCTTGTGTGCGATCCATCCCCAAGGAGTGTCCATGCCCCGGGTTTTCCCCTCCCTCTTTGGCCAGGTGGTCCTGGCGCTGCTCGCCGGCGTGGCGCTCGGCCTGGTCTGGCCCGATACCGCGTTGCAGCTCAGGCCGCTCGGCGACGGGTTCATCAAGCTGATCAAGATGCTGATCTCCCCGATCGTTTTCTGCGTGGTGGTGCATGGCATTGCGGGAAGCGGCGATCTGCGGCGCGTGGGCCGCGTCGGCCTCAGGACGCTGATCTACTTCGAGGGGGTCACCACCGTCGCGCTCGTGCTGGGCCTGGCGCTGGCGCTCTGGTTCGAGCCCGGCGCGGGAATGAACGTGAACCCCGGGACACTCGACGCCCAGGCCCTGGGTGCCTACACGGAGAGCGCGCACAAGCTCACCGGGGGCGGCTTCAGCGACTTTCTGCTGCGGCTCGTCCCGACCACGGCGGTGAGCGCCTTCGCCAACGGCGACGTGCTCCAGGTGCTGCTGTTTGCCATCGTCTTCGGCTGCGCGCTGGCGCTGCTGGGCGAGCGCGGCGCGCGCGTCACGGAACTGGTCGAGACGCTTTCGCTGGTGCTGTTCAAGGCCATGGGGCTGATCATCCGGCTCGCGCCGCTGGGGGTGCTCGGCGCCATCGCGTTCACGGTCGCCAAATACGGCCCGGGCACGCTCAGGCAACTGGGCATGCTGGTGCTGCTGTTCTACGCCGCCGTGCTGCTCTTCGTGGTGGCGGTGCTCGGGCCCATCATGCGCTTGTCGGGCCTGAGCCTGTTCAAGCTGCTGCGCTATCTGCGCGAGGAACTCGCCGTGGTGTTTGCGACCACCTCGTCCGACAGCGTGCTGCCGCAGGTCATGGCCAAGCTCAGGCGCATGGGAATCCGCGATTCCACGGTGGGACTGGTGATCCCCACGGGCTATTCGTTCAACCTCGACGCGTTCTCCATCTACATCACGCTGGCGGCGGTGTTCATCGCGCAGGCCACGAACACGCCGATCTCCATGGCCGATCTGTGGGGCATTTTGGCGGTCTCGCTGCTCACGTCCAAGGGCGCACACGGTGTTCCCGGGTCGGCCATCGTCGTGCTCGCGGCCACCTTGCAGGCGATTCCCGCGATCCCCGCGATCGGTCTGGTGCTGGTGTTGTCCGTGGACTGGTTCATGGGGATCGCCCGGGCGCTGGGCAATCTGATCGGCAACTGCGTGGCCACCGTCGCCGTGGCCGCCTGGGAGGGCGACATCGACCGCGAACGCGCGCACGCCGTGCTCGACGGGCGCGAGCCGCCACCGCCCCACGGACCGGCCTGACGCGCCCCGCGCGCCAGCGGGCGGGAGTGGACCGGATAGGCATAAACCGCGATGCCGGCCAGCCACACCATCGGCTACCCTGTTTCGCACCCCCACCGAGGACTTCCGAACAGGATTGCCGCATGCCCGAGAAACTTTCCGCCGCCGAAGAATCGCTGCGCGACGCCGCGCGCGAGTACCACCGCAACCCCGGCCGGGGCAAGATATCGGTGACCCCCACCAAGCCCCTGTCGAACCAGCGCGACCTCTCGCTCGCCTACTCGCCCGGCGTGGCCTACCCCTGCCTGGACATACAGGCCGACCCGTCCAAGGCCTTCGACTACACCTCGCGCGGCAACCTGGTGGGCGTGATCACGAATGGCACGGCCGTTCTTGGCCTGGGCGACATCGGCCCGCTGGCGGGCAAGCCGGTGATGGAGGGCAAGGGCTGCCTGTTCAAGAAGTTCGCCGGCGTGGACGTATTCGACATCGAATTGGCCGAGCGCGACCCCGACAAGCTCATCGCGATCATTGCCGCGCTCGAGCCCACGCTGGGCGGCGTGAACCTCGAAGACATCAAGGCGCCCGAGTGCTTCTACATCGAGCGCGAGCTGTCCCGGCGCATGAACATCCCCGTGTTCCACGACGACCAGCACGGCACGGCCATCATCTCCAGCGCCGCGCTGCTCAACGGCCTGGAACTGGTGGGCAAGGACATCGGCGCGGTCAGGATCGCCGTCTCGGGCGCCGGCGCCGCCGCGATTGCCTGCGTCAGCGTGATGCTGGGCCTGGGCGTGCGCGCGCACAACGTCTTCATGTGCGATTCCAAGGGCGTGATCTACGCGGGCCGCCCCGGCGGCTACGACGCATCCAAGGCGCGTTACGCCCAAGAGACCGACGCGCGCACGCTGGCCGACGCCGTCAACGGCGCGGACGTGTTCCTGGGCTGCTCGGCCCCCGGCGTGCTCACGGCGGAGATGGTGCGGAGCATGGCGCCCCGGCCGATCATCCTGGCGCTGGCCAACCCCGAGCCCGAAATCCGCCCGGAACTGGCCCGCGCGGTGCGCCCGGACTGCATCATCGCCACGGGCCGTTCGGACTACCCGAATCAGGTGAACAACGTGCTGTGCTTTCCCTACATCTTCCGCGGCGCGCTGGACTGCGGCGCGACCCGGATCACCGAAGCCATGAAGCTGGCCTGCGTGCGCCAGATTGCCGACCTGGCCAAGGCCGACATCAGCGAAGAGGTGGCCAACGCCTACGCCGGCAAGGAACTCGCTTTTGGCCCCGACTACCTGATCCCCACGCCCTTCGACTCGCGCCTGATCCTCAAGATCGCGCCCGCCGTGGCCCAGGCCGCAGCCGACTCCGGCGTGGCCACGCGCCCGATCACCGACATGGAGGCCTACAAGGAAAACCTCTCGCGCTTCGTCTACCAGACGGGCATGCTGATGCGCCCCGTGATCACCGCAGCCAAGGCCCTGCCCGACGCGCAAAAGCGCGTCGCCTACGCCGACGGAGAAGACGAGCGCGCGCTGCGCGCCGCGCAGATGGTGATAGACGACAGGATCGCGCGGCCGATCCTGATTGGACGCCCCGCGGTGATCGCCGCGCGCATCCGGAAAGCCGGCCTGCGCATGCAACCGGGCAACGACGTGCAGTTGTGCAACCCCGAGGACGACCCGCGCTTTCGCCAGTACTGGGAGCACTACCACCAGCGCATGCGCCGCGACGGCGCCACGCCGGAAGTGGCCAAGGCCGCGGTGCGCCGCTCGAACACCATCATCGCCGCGCTGATGGTGGCGCTGGGCGACGCCGACGCCATGATCTGCGGCCTGGTGGGAACCTATGAAACGCACCTGGAACGCATCCACAGCATCCTTGGCCGCCAGCCGGGCGTGCACGACTACGCCGCGCTCAACGCGCTCATGACCAGCCGCGGAACGCTCTTCATTGCGGACACCTATGTGAACGAAGACCCCACGGCGCAGCAACTGGCAGACATCGCCTGGATGTCGGTGCAGGAAGTGCAGCGCTTTGGCCTGCCCGCAAAGGTGGCCTTCCTGTCGCATTCCAACTATGGCTCCTCCAAGCGCGCGTCGGCCAAGAAGATGCGCCTGGCGCGTGACCTGTTCGTCGCTGCGCACCCCGGGATCGAATGCGACGGCGAACTGCACGGCGACGCCGCGCTCGATCCGGGAATCCGCAACACCTATCTGTCGGACGCGACGCTGACCGACGCGGCGAACCTGCTGATCTGCCCGAACATCGACGCGGCCAACATCCTCTACAACGTGCTCAAGACCACCACCAGCGGCGGCGTGACCGTGGGCCCCATCCTCATGGGCGCAGCCGCCACGGCGTACATCCTGACCCCGGCCGCCACCGTGCGCCGGGTGCTCAACATGACGGCGCTGGCCGTTGCCAGCGCGGCGGCGCGTCCCCGTGTTCTGCCCCGCGGATAGCGGCACAACCTCTCACCATGGAAGTTGCCCTTTCAGTTCGTCCAGTGCGAGCTGGATTCGGTCGTCGGCGTTCTCCTGCAGGCTGAGCGTCAAGGAGAGCGGGTCCACGGTGCTGGCGTTCGGCATCAGCGCCGGGCTGTAGCTCCACAGCTGCCATTCTTGTGCGCCCGCTTCGGGATCAGGCAATTCGCGAACGCCGGCATCCGTCGCAGCCTTCCAGTCTGCGGCGCTCAACGCATGCACCGGCCATTTCGGCTCGGACAGCATGGAATGGCGCGCGAGAGCGCTCAGACCCGCGAGGCGGCTGGGCCGGTGTGCGGCGACCCCATGCGCTGCCACCCAGACCGTGCGCCGGACCGGCGTTCGCAGTGCGGGCCTCGCACGCTCCCAGACCTGCTTCGGCGGGAGTTCCATGCGCAGCCAGCGCGAACGGCCGACCGTGTGCGCGGCAGCCAGCCCGGCCGCAGTCAGTTCCCTGACCGCGCGCGACAGTGTCATGGGCGTGTAGCCCAACGCAGCCGCGACCTCGGAGGGCTGCCAATCGGGCTGCCACGGCTGGCGCAGCAAGGCGGTGATCAGCATGGCTTGCGCGGATGGGCTCAGCGCCGCTTCCGTGGCCGGAGCGCGCTGCCGAAAATACTCACGCAGGTCCAGTCCCAGGTCCGGCAGATAGAGTTGGTTGCCCGGCACGATGAACGGGACTTTTTGCTCGATCAAGCGCCGACGGTCATAAGAGGCCAGTGCATCGGTGACGTAGACCGCCGGCTGACCCGCCAGGGCCAGGACCTTGTCCAGCCAGGTACGGACTTCGCTGAGGGACTGCTTGGCCTCAGCCCGCCCGATCGCCAGGACGACGGGCTGCCCCAGCAGTTCCAGCTCGCTGAACTGGAAGGCGTCGCGCAGGAAGTAAGGCAGTTCGTTTGCACGCCCCCACGGCCTCAGGTCTGGCGCGTCAATGCCCAGAACCTCGTGGAGATAGTGCAGGACGGCGGTCGCTTGGGTCGGCAAAGTGCATCCTGTATAACTTTTATTCCGCACGATAACATGCATATTGTTATCGTGCAAACTGGCGTTATTATGGCGGTGTCGATGGTTCCCGGCCCTATGCCGAGCCGTCCGGTGAAAGGAAGCAGACACGATCGGGACGAGGGCCCGCCATTCACTTATATGCGCGAGGCCTGGCACGAGGGGGGGGGGAATTTCAGACTTAGACGCCGGGCCGGGCCACGGTCAGGTCGATCGTTCCGTCGGCCAGCGTGGCCCGCAGCGCGTCGCCGGGGCGTGCCTGGCGCACCTGGGTCACGGCCTGGCCGCCGGCGCTGGTGAGCAGGGCGTAGCCGCGTTGCAACACCAGGCGCGGGTCGAGCAGTTCCAGGCGCAGGGCCGCGCGCTCCAGCCGATCTGCCTGCCGCGCCAGGTGCCGCTGCCATGCGGCGGGCAGTTGCACTTGCAGCGCTTGCCGGGCCTGCGCGCGGTGTTGCAGGTTCAGCTGCGCGCTGTGGCGCATGCGCTGGGCAAGCTGCGCCAGCTGCATCTGCTGGTGCGCCACGCGGCCCGACGGGCGGCCGAGCCGTGCGGCCGCCTGGTCCAGCCGCTGCTGCCGCGCGTCGAGCTGGCGCTGCACGGCGTCGCGGATGCGGCCGGCGAGCCGGTCCAGCGCCCCCAGCCACATGTCGCGGGGCTGGGCGAGCAGTTCGGCCGCCGCCGTGGGCGTGGGCGCGCGCAGGTCGGCGCAGAAGTCGGCGATGGTGAAATCGGTTTCGTGCCCGATCCCGCTGATCAACGGCACCGGGCTTTGCACGATGGTGCGCGCCAACTGCTCGTCGTTGAAAGCCCACAGGTCCTCGATGGAGCCGCCGCCGCGCACCAGCGCGATGACGTCGATCGCCGGAGTCTGGTCGGGGTGGGCCCCGGGCACCGCGCGCGCGCGGGCCAGCAGATACAGTTTTTCCAGCGCCTCGATGATCGACGGCGGCGCGGCCGCGCCCTGCACCTGCGCCGGAACCAGCAGCACCGGGATATGCGGCACGCGGCGGCGCAGGGCCGTGATCACGTCGTGCAGCGCCGCGGCCCCGGGCGACGTGACCAGGCCGATGCCGCGCGGTTGCAGTGGCAGCGCGCGCTTGCGCGCGCTGTCGAAGAGTCCTTCGGCGTCGAGCCGGGCCTTGAGCCGCAGGAAGCGCTCGAACAGCGCTCCCTGCCCGGCGCGCTGCATGCTCTCGACGATGAACTGCAGGTCCCCGCGCGCCTCGTAGACCCCCAGGCGGCCGCGCAGTTCGACCAATTGGCCGTCGCAGGGCGCGAAGTCGAGCAGGTCGGCGGCGCGGCGGAACATGGCGCAGCGCAGCTGGCCGCTGGCGTCCTTGATCGAAAAATAGCAATGCCCGCTGGACGCACGCGACCAGCCCGTGACCTCGCCGCGCACCGCGACCGGATTGAAACGCAGTTGCAGGGCGTCAGCAATGGCGCGGCATAGCGCGCCAACCTCCCACACGCGGGCCGAAACGGCGGGTTCCGGACGTTCAAACATAAGGAGCGGCGGGCCTTGGCGCGGTGTTCACACGCTGAGTACTCCACAGAAACCGGCGAGCGGCAGGGAACACGCCGATGCCCGCGAAAACTGACGGCAAAATGTCAGGACCCGTGCAAGTCCTTGATATATATGGGGCTAAGGTTTTCACTGAGTACTCTTTTATCCGTCTGCTGCGGGTCAGGCACGCGCCCGCAGGGCGCCCGAAGCGGTTTGCCCACAAAGTTATCCACAGTTCTGCGGCGCTGCGCGAGCGTGGGGCCGGGCGATTCGCCAAGTGACGGTTTGTCACGCGAGAGCCAGAGCGAGCTGGGCATAATCCCCGGCTTGCTTTAATCTGCGCGGAGAGAGAATTTGCTGTCCATCATACAGGCCGCGGGCTGGCCCATCTGGCCCCTGATCGCGTGCTCCATTTTGGGGATGGCGCTTGTTTTCGAGCGTTTCGTGGCCCTCAAGACGGCCCGCGTCGCGCCCCCGAAACTGCTCGACGAAGCGATCGCGGTGTCGTCCAAGGCGCTGCCCACGCCCGACGTGGTGAACCAGCTTGCGCAGAGCTCGGCCCTGGGCGAGGTACTCGCCAGCGGCCTGCGTCGCCTGAACAGCGCGCCCCAGAGCAGCGAAACCGACGTGCGCGCCGCCATGGAGGGCACGGGGCGCGCCGTGGCGCATCGCCTGGAGAAATACCTGTCGGCGCTGGCCACCATCGCCTCCGCGGCCCCCTTGCTGGGCCTGCTCGGCACCGTGATCGGAATGATCGAGATCTTCGGTTCGCAGGCCGGCTCGGGCGGCGTGGGCCAGGCGCTGGGCGGCGGCAACCCGGCCCAGCTGGCGCACGGCATTTCGATCGCCCTGTACAACACGGCGTTCGGGCTCATCGTGGCCATCCCCGCGCTGATCTTCTGGCGCTACTTCCGCGCCCGCGTGGACGCCTACCTGCTCACGCTGGAACTGGCCTCCGAGCAGTTCGTGCGCCACATTTTGCAGTTGCGCAAGACGAAATGAACTTCCGCCCGCGCGCCAAGGACGAACCCGAGATCAACCTGATCCCGTTCATCGACGTGTTGCTGGTGATCCTCATCTTCCTGATGCTGACCACCACCTACAGCAAGTTCACGCAATTGCAGCTCACGCTGCCCGTGGCGGACGCCGAGGCGCAGCGCGACTACCCCCGGGAGGTGATCGTCTCCGTTGCCGCCGACGGCCGCTACGCCGTGAACCAGGGCGGCGTCGATGGCCGGAGCGTGGACGCCGTGGCGCAGGCGCTGCGCAGCGCCGCCGGCCGGGACAGCGTGGTGGTCATCAGCGCCGACGCCCTGTCGTCGCACCAGTCCGTGGTCACGGTGATGGAGGCCGCGCGCCGCGTGGGGCTGGTGCAGATCACGTTTGCCACGCAGTCGTCCGCGGCTTCGCGCGCGGCCAGACGCTGACGCGCATGGCCAACCCCGCCCCCGCCCGCCCGGTCCCCGGTCCCGCAGCGCCGCACGGCCTGCAAAAGATCTGGCAGACCCGGGGCCTCGCGGCCTGGGCGCTGTGGCCGCTGTCACGGCTTTATGCGGCGCTGGCGGCGCTGCGCCGCGGGCTGTACCGCGCCGGGGTGTTCGCGGCCGAACACCCGGGTTGCCCGGTGATCGTCGTCGGGAACGTGATCGCCGGAGGCGCGGGAAAGACCCCCGTGGTCATCGCGCTCGTGCAATACCTGCAGGCGCGCGGGCTGCGCGTCGGCGTGATCTCGCGCGGCCATGGGCGCAGCACCCGCGACTGCCGCGCGGTGCTGCCCGGCAGCCCGGCCAGCGAGGTGGGCGACGAACCCGCGCTCATCGCGCGCCGCATTTGCGCAGGGGGGGACGGCACCGTCCCCGGCGTTCCCGGCGTGCCCATCTTCGTGGCCACGCGCCGCGTTGCCGCCGCGCGCGCGCTGCTCGCCGCGCACCCGCAAACCGACGTGCTCGTGTGCGACGACGGCCTGCAGCACCTGGCCCTGCTGCGCGATCTGGAAATCTGCGTCTTCAACGACCAGGGAACAGGCAACGGCTTTCTGCTGCCCGCCGGCCCGCTGCGCGAGCTCTGGCCGCGCGCGGTGGACTTCGTGCTGCACGCGGGCGCCCGGCCCCCGGGCGCATCGGCGGCGCCCGCTTTCGGCATGCGGCGCAGCCTGGCCCCCTGCGCAGTGCGCTGCGACGGCACCCGGCTGCCCCTGGCCTGGCTGCAGGGCCAGCCCTTATACGCGCTCGCAGCCGTGGCGCGGCCGGGCGAGTTCTTTGCCATGCTGCGCGCCGCGGGGCTGACGCTGGCGTGCACCGAGGCCCTGCCCGATCACTACGACTTCAAGCGCTGGAAGGGCCCGCCGGAGCCGCACATGCCCGTGCTCTGCACCGAAAAAGACGCGCTCAAGCTGTGGGGGCTGTACCCGGGTGCGCTCGCCGTTGCGTTGGTGCTGCACATCGACCCGCGCTTTTTCCAGGCCCTCGACGCGCGCCTGCCCCCCGGCGCGCAATGCCACCGCTATCATCCGGCCTGAACGCACGAGCCCGCGCGACCCTCCAAGCCACTGCCCCCATGGACCCGAAACTGCTCGAACTGCTGGTCTGCCCGGTCACCAAGGGCCCCCTGCGCTACGACCGCCAGGCGCAGGAGCTCGTCTCGCGCAGCGCCCGGCTGGCGTACCCGGTGCGCGACGGAATTCCCGTGCTGCTGGAAAACGAAGCCCGCACCCTGACGGACGAGGAACTCGAGCAGTGAGCGCGGCCCTGGACGGGGCGGCCGTGGACCGGCCCGTGGACCTGCGCTTCACGGTGCTGATCCCGGCGCGCAGGGCCTCGAGCCGCCTGCCGGACAAGCCCCTGGCCGACATCGCCGGCCTGCCCATGGTGGTGCGCGTGGCGCGGCGCGCGGCCCAGAGCGCGGCCCGGCGCGTGCTCGTGGCGACCGACGACGCGCGCATCCAGCAGGTCTGCGCGGCGCACGGCGTCGAGGCGCTCCTGACCCGCGCGGACCACGCCAGCGGCAGCGACCGGTTGGCCGAGGCCTGCGCCCGGCTCGATCTCGCCGGAGACGAGATCGTCGTCAACGTACAGGGCGACGAGCCGCTGATCGACCCCGGGCTCATCGACGCCGTGGCAGCGCTACTGCCGGCCCGGCCCGAGGCCAGCATGGGAACGGCGGCGCACGCCATTGCCTCGCTGGACGACTACGCCGACCCCAACGTCGTGAAAGTGGTGCTCGACGCCCGGGGCCTGGCGCATTACTTCAGTCGCGCACCGATTCCTTTTGCGCGCGACCGCGCAGGCACGGCGTGGTGGCAGGACGCAGCGTCCGGCGGCGCCGCGGCGCTGGCAGGGTTTGCGCCGCTGCGGCATGTCGGCATCTACAGCTACCGCGCAGACTTTCTGCGGCAGTTTCCCCGGCTGGCCCCGGCGCCTGCCGAGGCGCTCGAAGCGCTCGAACAATTGCGCGCGCTGTGGCATGGCCACCGCATCGCGGTGCACCTGGCGGACGCCGCATCCGGACCGGGTGTGGACACGCCCGAGGACCTGGAGCGGGTGCGCCGCATTTTTCGCTGAGCGCGCCCCGGGCCGCCCGGGGGCGCATGCTATCCTCGAACGTAACCGGCGCGGCGCGGGCGCAGGGCCGGCTCCGGGCAGCTGCGGCCCCCGGTGTGCACCGGTTTCCAACCTTCGAGGAGCTCCATGAGACTGATTCTGCTGGGCGCACCTGGCGCCGGAAAGGGCACGCAAGCCAGCTTCATCTGCCGCGAATACGGCATCCCGCAAATCTCCACCGGGGACATGCTGCGCGCCGCCGTGAAGGCGGGAACGCCGTTGGGCCTGCAGGCCCGGGCGGTGATGGATTCGGGCGCGCTGGTCAGCGACGACATCATCCTCGCGCTCGTCAAGGAACGCATCGCGCAGCCGGACTGCGCCAAGGGCTTTCTGTTCGACGGCTTCCCGCGCACCCTTGCCCAGGCAGACGCCATGAAGGCCGCGGGCGTGCGGCTCGACTGCGTGCTCGAAATCGACGTGCCCTTCGACGCCATCATCGAGCGCATGAGCGGCCGCCGCCTGCACCCGGCCAGCGGCCGCACCTACCACATCCGGTTCAATCCGCCCCGGGTGCCGGGCAGGGACGACGCGACCGGCGAGGAACTGGTCCAGCGCGAGGACGACAAGGAAGAAACCGTGAGGAAACGTCTGCAGGTCTACAGCGACCAGACGCGCCCCCTGGCGGACTACTACCGCAGCTGGGCCCAGGCCGAACCCGCAACCGCCCCCCGGTACCGCAGCATCAGCGGAACGGGCAGCGTGGACGAGATCACCGTGCGCGCGCTGCAGGCGCTGGCGGACTGCCCCCGGCCGGTGCTGGTCGGCCATTGACCGAACCCCGGGAGCCCACCCCATGCCGGACTTTCGCAGCGACACCGTCACCCAACCCACGTCCGCCATGCGCGAGGCCATGTTCCAGGCCCCGCTGGGCGACGACGTGCTGGCCGACGACCCCTCGGTGAACGCGCTGCAGGAGCACGCGGCCGAGTTGCTGGGCTTCGAGGCGGCGCTGTTCGCCCCCTCGGGAACGCAGACCAATCTGATCGCGCTCTGGGGCCATTGCCAGCGCGGCGACGAGGCCATCGTCGGCCAAAGCTGGCACAGCTACCGCTGGGAGGCGGGCGGCATGGCCGTTCTCGGGTCGATCCAACCGCAGCCGGTCGAGACGCAGCCCGACGGCACGCTGCGCCTGGCGGACATTGCCGCCGCGATCAAGCCCGACGACCCGCACTTTGCGCGCACCCGCCTGGTGGTGCTGGAAAACACCACTGGCGGCCAGGTGCTGCCGCCGCAGTACCTCGCCGAAGTCGCCCGGCTGGCCCGGGAGCACGCGCTGGCGCTGCATCTGGACGGCGCGCGCGTGTTCAACGCCGCCACGGTGCAGGCCGCGCGCAGCGGCAGCGACGTGTACGCCGAGGCGCGCAGCCTGTGCCGCGAATTCGACTCGGTCTCGCTGTGCCTGAGCAAGGGCCTGGGGGCGCCGGTGGGGTCGCTGCTGCTCGGCCGGCGCGACTTCATCCGCCAGGCGCGCCGCACGCGCCAGATCCTCGGGGGCGGCATGCGGCAGGCCGGAATGCTCGCGGCTGCGGGCCACTACGCGCTGCGCCACCACGTGCGGCGCTTGTCCGAGGACCACGCGAACCTGGACCAACTCGCCCGGGGCCTCGCCGAAGCAGGCCGCAGCCACCCCGTGCTCCAGGGGCGCATCCACGTGCAGCCCTGGCAGACGAACATCTTGTTCACGGATCTGCAGGCCGACGTGGCGCCCGCGTTCAGCGCCTGGCTGGAGCGCAACGGGGTGCGCGTGACGGGCAGCCTGTACGGCGGCCAGACCCGGCTGCGCTGGGTGACGCACTTGGACGTGGGCCCGGCCGACGTGGCCGCGGCGCTGGACTGCGTGGCGCGTTTTGCGCTGCCGGGGTAGATCGGGCGCGCTCCCCCCCACCCCAGGGCGACTACAGCCTGCGCAGCCGCTCCAGCGCCGCGCGCAGCGTGGCTTCCTTTTTGGCAAAGCAAAAGCGCACCACGCGCTGCTCGAAGCCGTCGCCGTAGAAGGCCGACAGCGGAATCGCCGCGACGCCGATCTCGCGCGTCAGCCACTGGCAGAAGTCGGATTCGCTGCGCTCGCTCACGGCGGAGATGTCCACGCACTGAAAGTAGCTCCCTGCGCTTGGCAGCAGCCGCAGGCGCGAGCCTGCGAGCCCCTCGCGGAACAGGTCGCGCTTGGCCTGGTAGAACGCGGGCAACTGCAGGTAGGGGGCAGGGTCTTGCAGGTACTCCGCCAGGCCATGCTGCATGGGAGTGTTCACGGTGAATACGTTGAACTGGTGCACCTTGCGGAACTCCGCCGTGAACTGCGCCGGGGCTGCAACCGAGCCGACCTTCCAGCCCGTGACGTGAAAGGTCTTGCCAAAGCTCGAGACGATGAAGGCCCGCGCGGCCAGGCCCGCGAAGCGTGCGGCGCTCTGGTGCTCGGCGCCGTCGAACACCATGTGCTCGTACACCTCGTCGCTGATGAGCACGACGGCGGTGGGCGCGAGCAGGTCTTCGAGCTGGCGCATTTCGGCGGCGCTCCAGACGGTCGCGCCGGGGTTGTGCGGGCTGTTCGTGATGATGGCGCGGGTGCGCGGCGTGATCGCGGCGCCGATGCGCGCAAAGTCCGGGCGAAAGCTCCCCGGCGCCAGGGGAACGCGCACGGCGCGGCCGCCGGCCAGGTCGATGTTCGGCACGTAGCTGTCGTAGCAGGGGTCGAGAACGATGACTTCGTCGCCCGGGTGCACGATCGCCAGCAGCGCGGTGAGGATGGCCTGGGTGGCGCCCGCGGTGATGGTGATTTCGGTGTCCGCGCTGTACCGGCGGCCGTGCAGCGCCTCGATCTTGTCGGCAACGGCCGCGCGCAGCGCAGGGATTCCCGGCATCGGCGGGTATTGGTTGTGCCCGGCCTGCATGGCCCGGGTCACGGCGTCCGGCAGCGCGCGGTCGCAGGCAAAGTCGGGAAACCCCTGGCCCAGGTTCACGGCCCGGTGCTCGGCCGCGAGCGCGGACATGACGGTAAAGATGGTCGTTCCCACCTGCGGCAGCCGGCTGACCAGGCGGGGTGGGGCGGCAGTATGGGCGGTATGGGCGGTGTCGGCGGCTGGGGTCATGGTGCGGGTCCGGGGCGGGGGGGCATCAGAGCTCGTAGTCGTTGACGTGCCCGTTCATGGCGCGGGCGATCAGTTCGCGGCTCAGCCGGTCGCTGATCAGTTCGGCGAAGCGGTAGACGAAATTGCGCAGGTAGGCGCCGCGCTTGAAGGCCACACGGGCGACGTTCTGGCCAAAGAGCTGGCCCATGGGGCGCACCGCGAGGTCGCCGACCGGGTCGTCGCGCATGGCCATTTCGGCGACGATGCCGACGCCCAGGCCGAGCCGCACATAGGTCTTGATGACGTCGGAGTCAATGGCTTCGAGGACCACGCGCGGTTGCAGCTTGCGCGCGCCGAAGGCCTGGTCGATCTTGCCGCGGCCAGTGAACGAGGGGTGGTAGGTGATGAGCGCTTCGTGCGCCAGGTCTTCCAGGCCGATGCGCTCCTTGTGCGCCAGCGGGTGCTCGTTCGGGACGACCAGCACATGCTGCCACGCGTAGCACGGCAGCGTGACGAGTTCCGGGTAATCCGCAAGGGACTCGGTGGCCATGCCGATTTCCGCCACCTCGTCGATGACCATGCGCGCCACTTCGTGTGGCGTGGCCTGGTGCAGGCTGATGTGCACCTTGGGGTAGGCCTCGCGCAGGCCGGCCACGGGAACGGGCAGCACGTAGCGCGCCTGGGTGTGGGTGGTGGCGATGCTCAGGGTGCCGCTGTCCTGCGCGCTGAACTGTTCGCCGATGCGCCGCAGGTTGCCCACCTCGCGCATGATGATCTCCACGCTGCGCAGAACGTGCTGACCCGGCTCGGTGATGCGCTTGAGGCGCTTGCCATGGCGCGCGAAGATGTCCACGCCCAGTTCCTCCTCCAGCTCGATGATGGCCTTGGACACGCCCGGCTGCGAGGTGTGCAGCGCTTTGGCGGCCTCGGTCAGATTGAGGTTGCGGCGTGCCGCTTCCTGAACGAAGCGGAATTGGTGCAGGTTCATGTCGGGTTCAGAGCAAGGGATCTCATTCGCAAGCGATGTCGGCCATCAATGCGGTCATGCGCGGATCTTCGCCGATCGCCGCCTGCACGTGGAACTGCACGCCGGGGTGGGCGCAGCGCAGCTGCGCCACGAGCCGGGGCAGGTCCTCGCGCGCATGCCTGCCGCTGCCCAGGAACATGGGGACCACGGTGAGCCGCGTGGCGCCGCGTGCGACGAGCCGCGCGGCCGCCTGCGCGAGCGACGGCGCGCAGCCCTCCAGATACGCGCAGGCCACGCTGCGGCCCGGGTGGCTGGTGCGAATGCGCGCCGCGACCGCCTCCACCGGAGCGCGCCACAGCGGGTCCCGCGAGCCGTGGGAAAAAAGGACGATGGCCTGGCCCATGGTGGCGGCGTGGATGCCGTTCAACGCCGCAGCACCAGCCAGCCAAAGGCGGCCAGCGAGAGCAGCGAATAGATCAGCCCCGGCGCGGCGGCGGTCAGCCAGGGAGACCAGTTCTGCAGGTTGCCTGCGTAGCCGAAGATGTTGTTCAGCAGGAAGAAGCTGATTCCGGCCATGACCCCGGCAAAGACCTGGCCCGCAATTCCGGCGGAGCGGAAGTGCAGATAGGCAAAGGGCAGGGCGAGCACCACCATCACCAGGCAGCTCAGGGGGTAGAACACCTTGCGCCAGAACTCGATCTCGTAGCGCTGGGCCGATTGGGCGTTGGTGTTCAGGTGGCGGATGAACTGGAACAGGTCCAGCGTCGCCATGCGGTCGGGCCGCAGCAGGGACGCGGCGACCATGTCGGCGCTGATGGTGGTGCGCCATTGCAGGCTGGGGGCGTCGAGGTACTGCACGTGCGCCGCATCGTTCGCGTCGCCCTGGTCGAAGCGGCTGCGCTGCACCTGCTCCAGCGTCCAGGCGCCGTCCGGTCCGAACTGGCCCGAGACGGCCCGCGTCTGCGAGGCCAGGCGGCCCTTGGCGTCGAACTCGAAAATGCGCACGCCGAGCATTGCGCCCCCGGTGCTCAGGGCGTGCACGTTCACCGCGAAGGAATGCGTGTTCTGGCGCTCCTTGAGCCAGGCGCCGGTGGCGCCCGAGGTCAGGCGCCCGAGATGGATCGCCTTGATTTGCTGGGCGCTGCGCTCCGTCAGCGGCGCGAGGTAGTCGCCGAGCGCAAAGGTCAGCAGCACGAAAAAGCCGCCCAGCGTGAGCAGCGTGCGCAGGGCCTGCCAGGGGCCCATTCCGCTGGTGCGCATGATGGTGAACTCGGAGCTTTGCGCGAGGCGGGCCATCACGAAGATGGTTCCTATGAGCACCGTGATCGGCAGCAGCTCGTACAGGTGGCTCGGAACGCCCAGGGCCACGAACAGCAGCGCGTGCGAGAGCTGGTAGCCCTCGGCGTCCGCCAGGCCGACCCAGCGCAGCTCATCGACCACGTCGAAAAAGAAGAACAGCGCCAGAAAACCCGCCGTGACGAAGGCGACCGCCGACAGGGCCTCGCGGTGGATCAGGCGGCGCAGGGTCTTCATGCGCGCGCCCCCGGCCCGCGGGACGGTCGCAGGCGCAGCAGGCTCCATTGGTTGTGGCGCAGCGCCAGGAGCGCCAGTGCCAGGAGCAGCATGCCGCCGTGCAGCAGCAGCATGAAGTTCGCCAGGCCCAGCCGGCCCGCGCCGATCCAGCTCTGACCGAGCGCCATCAGGTTGTAGTAGACGATGAAGGCGAACAGCGCAACCACCATGCTGGC
This sequence comes from Verminephrobacter aporrectodeae subsp. tuberculatae, assembly GCF_026127385.1. Taxonomy (NCBI): domain Bacteria; kingdom Pseudomonadati; phylum Pseudomonadota; class Betaproteobacteria; order Burkholderiales; family Comamonadaceae; genus Verminephrobacter; species Verminephrobacter aporrectodeae. The sequence continues at coordinate 130,680 of NZ_QZCX01000001.1, read as the reverse complement.
GCTGCGCGCCGTGCGCGGATTGCGGCTCGTCACGGCCAGCCCGAGGAGAACGAAATTCGACGCGGCCAGTGCCAGCCCCAGGCGCCAGCCGAGTTCCGCGCGGGACGCGGGCAGGGGCTGCATGAGCAGATCGTAGGTGGTGCGGGTCTTGAGCGCGATGGCCTCGGCGGAGCCCGGCGGGGTCGAGCCGATGCGCGTCGTGTACTCGGAAAACTCGCTCACCATGACGCCGGGCTTGTCGCGCTCGACCTCCAGCCGCTGCCCATTGCTGAGCACGACCATGCGCTCGCCGTCGCGGGTCTCGATGCGCACGCTGCGCGCGGAGGTGACGGATTCACGCCGGTCATCGGTGGCGGCAATGAAGACGTTGTTGCCCGCCTGCGCGTCGGAGCTGTCCTTGTCGATGAAGAACACCCGGCTGCCGTTGGACGACTCCTGAAACTCGCCGGGCGCAATGCGGTCGATGTCGCTGCGCCGCTCGTAGCGGGTCCTGAGCTCCTGGATCTGCGCGTTCGCCCAGGGCCAGACGAGCAGCGAGAGCACGGCAACCAGCGCCACCACCGGCCAGGCAAAGCGCAGCAGGGGCCTGAGCAGGCTGGCCAGGCCCCGGCCGCTGGCGAACCAGATCACCATCTCGCTGTCGCGGTACATGCGCGACAGCATGCCGACCACGGCAATGAACAGGCTCAGGCCGAGAATCGCGGGCAATTGCCCCAGAACGGTAAAGCCCATGACCAGCGTCACGTCGGAAGGGCTGACGTTGCCCCGGGACGCCTGGCCCAAGGTACGGATGAGCATCATGGTCATGACCACGGTCACCAGCACCACCAGCGTCGCGCCGAAGCTGCGCGCCAACTCCTTGCGGATGGATGAATCGAATAACATCAGCTTCGTCAAGGAAAGCGCCAATTATGAACTTCGATCTCAAAACCCTGAGCCTGGCCGCGGCCGCTGCGCAGACATGCGACCTGCTGCTGGTCCTCATCCCCGAGGGCTTCAGGCCGGGGCAGGACGCCCTGTCCACGCTGGCCGCGCTGGCGCTCAGGAGCGGCGACCTGGTGCTCAAAGCGGGCAAGCAATTGCATCTGTACCAGCCACCTGCCGTGGCCGCGCGCCGCGTGGTGCTGGTCGGCGCGGGCGATGGCTCTGCCCGGGCGGTGCAGCAGGCGCTGCTCGCAGCAGGCCCCGCGATCCAGGCGCCCCAGACCAAGCGCCTGGTGCTGTGCCTTGCGGGGGCCGTCAGCGCGGGCGCCGTGAGCACCGCGCTGCAGGCGCTCGCCGAAGCCAGCTACGTCTACACCAGCACCAAACCCACGGCGCAGGCGCGCAGCCTGCAGCGCTGCGTCGTGGGGGTTCCCGACGCCGCCGCGGTCCGCGACGCATTCGACCGCGGCGTGGCGTTGGTGGCGGGCGTGGAGCTGGCCCGCGAATGGGGCAACCGCCCGGCCAACCATGCCACCCCGAGCCTGTTGGCCGACGCTGCGAGGGCGCTGGCGAAACTGCCGCGCATCCAGTGCAAGGTGCATGGCCCCGCCGAAGTGGCCCGCCTGGGGATGGGCGCATTCATGGCCGTCGCGCGCGGCTCCGAAGAGCCTCTGCGTTTCATCGAACTGCGCTACGGCGGGGCCGCCAAGGACCAGGCGCCCGTGGTGCTCGTGGGCAAGGGAATCACCTTCGACACCGGGGGCATCTCGATCAAGCCCGCAGCCGAGATGGACGAGATGAAGTTCGACATGTGCGGCGCCGCCAGCGTGCTCGGGGCGTTCCGCGCCCTGGGCGAGTTGCAGCCCGCGATCAACGTGCTGGGCCTGATCCCGGCGTGCGAGAACATGCCCGACGGACGCGCCGTCAAGCCCGGCGACGTGGTCACCAGCCTGAGCGGGAAAACCATCGAGGTTCTGAATACCGACGCCGAAGGGCGCCTCGTGCTGTGCGACGCGCTGAGCTACGCCGCGCGCTTCAAGCCCGCCGCCGTGGTCGACATCGCCACCTTGACCGGGGCCTGCATGATCGCGTTGGGCAACGTGCGCAGCGGGCTGTTTGCCAACGACGACGGCCTGGCCGCGGCGCTGCACGCGGCCGGCGAGGCGGCGCTCGACACCTGCTGGCGCATGCCGCTGGACGACGACTACGCCGAGGGCCTGAAGAGCAATTTTGCCGACATGGGCAACGTCGCGGGCCGCGCCGGCGGCGCCATCACCGCGGCCAAGTTCCTGCAAAAGTTCGTCGGCGAAATGCCCTGGGCGCACCTGGACATCGCCGGAGCGGCCTGGAAGAGCGGCACCGCCAAGGGCGCCACGGGGCGGCCGGTGGGCCTGCTCGTGCACTACCTGTTGGGTCAGGCGGCGCAGCGCGCCCCATCCGAGCCCGCGCCGCGTGCTGCATCCAAATCCGCGCAACGCGCCGCCGCATCCAAACCTGCGGCGCGCGCCGTGCCCCGGCGTGCGCCGCGCGCGAGGGCTTCCTGAACACGCAGCGGCGGCATGACCGAGGTCGCTTTCCACTTCAACGCGCCGGACAAGCTGGCCTACGCCTGCCGCTTTGCGCGCAAGGTGCAGCGCAGCGCAACCCGCCTGGTGATCGCCGCGCCCGCAGAGACGCTGGAGTCCCTGGACCGCATGCTCTGGACGCTCGCGCCGCAGGATTTCGTCGCCCACTGCCGGGACGACGCGCCCGAAGACCTGCTCCACGCGTCGCCGGTTCTGCTGACTTCGCACGCGCGCCGCGCGGCGCACCACGAGGTGCTGCTGAACCTCGCCGCCGAAGTCCCCGATGGCTTCGACCGTTTCGAGCGACTGGTCGAAGTGGTGAGCGCGCAGGACGCGGTGGACCGCGACGCGGCGCGTGCGCGCTGGCGCCACTATGCCTCCTTGGGATACACCATCGTGCGCCATGATCTGGTGCTGAAAGCGGGCTGATGGCAGACACGCCGCCGCGCTTCGTTCCGCTGCTCACCGAAGTGGTGCAGCCGCCCGCCTCCCTCCCGGACAGCCCGCCACCCGCTGCGCCCCGCCCGCTTCCCGAGGAAGTGGAGGACTACCTGGTGCAGCGCGTCATGCAGCACGTGGACAGGCTGCTGGAGACGCACCTGCAAGAAGCCATCGCCACCCTGCTGAAAGAGCAGGCGCTGCCCGGGCTGCGCGCAGAGATCGGGTCGCTGGTGCGCCATGCGGTGCACCAGGCCGCGGCGCAATCCCGGACCGACGGCGCGCCCCCGCAGTGAAGCAATGACGACGCGCCGCCGTGCTGCGCTTCCTTACATTTGCTCGTGGTTTCCCATGCGCTCTGGCGCGCAAATTGCGCTATGGTCACCCGCGCTGAGACACGCAACGGGTTCTCGGCGTTTATCTTTACGGGAGATTTGATATGCAATTGAAGCTGAAACTGACCGTGCTTGCTGTCGTCGCTGCTGCGGGCGGCGGCGTGGCCTGTGCGCAGGAGCAGGTGGTCAAGATCGGCCACGTGGCACCGCTTTCCGGCCCCCAGGCGCACTACGGGAAGGACAACGAAAACGGCGCACGCATGGCCATCGAGGAATTGAACGCCCAAGGCATCACCATCGGCGGCAAGAAAATCCGCTTCGAGTTGCAGGCCGAAGATGACGCCGCCGACCCGAAGCAGGGCGCGGCCGTCGCGCAGAAGCTGTGCGACTCGAAGGTCGCGGGCGTCGTCGGCCACCTGAACTCCGGCACCACCATTCCCGCGTCCAAGATCTACCACGACTGCGCAATCCCGATGGTCACGGGCGCTGCGACCAACCCCAACCTGACCAAGCCCGGCTACAAGACCACGTTCCGCATCATCGCCAGCGACAGCGCGTTGGGCGCCGGCCTGGCGACCTACGCTGCGGACACGCTCAAGCTCAGGACCGTTGCCATCATCGACGACCGCACCGCCTACGGTCAGGGCGTGGCAGAAGTATTCAAGAAGACCGCCATCGCCAAGGGAATCAAGGTCGTCGACGAGCAGTTCACGACCGACAAGGCGACGGACTTCATGGCCATCCTGACCGCCGTCAAGGCGAAGAGCCCCGACGCCGTTTTCTACGGCGGAATGGACCCCCAGGCCGGCCCCATGCTGCGCCAGATGGAGCAACTGGGAATGGGGAACATGAAGTTCTTCAGTGGTGACGGCTCTTGTACTGCGGAAATCGCCAAGCTCTCAGGGGGCGCCAAGACCCTGAGCAACATGATTTGCGGTGAAGGCGCCGCGTCCCTGGCGAAAATGCCCGGCGGAGCGGCCTGGAAGGCGAAGTACGACGCCAAGTACCCCGGCCAGTTCCAGCTCTACAGCCCCTACACCTACGACGCCACGCAGCTGCTGGTCGACGCCATGAAACGCGCCAACTCGGTTGACCCCAAGGTCTACGTGAACGAACTCGCGAAGTCCAACTACAAGGGGGTGACCGCGGAGATCGTCTTCGAGCCGAATGGCGACTTGAAGAACCCCGCGATCACGCTGTACGTTTACAAGGACGGCAAGAAGACCCCCATGTAACCGGATCTGCGGAGATCCCGAAAAGGCTTCCCGCGGGAAGCCTTTTTAGCGCCCGCCTGCGTTGTGGCGCACACGGATTCGTTTGTCTTTGTTTGGAGAAATCGATATGCAATGGAAGTTGAAACTGACCGTACTCGCTGGTGTCACGGTTGCGGCGGGTGCGGTCTGCGCGCAGGAGCAGCTGGTCAGGATCGGCCACGCGGCGCCGCTGTCCGGCCCCCAGGCGCACTACGGCCGGGACAACGAAAACGGCGCACGCATGGCCATCGAGGAATTGAACGCCCAAGGCATCACCATCGGCGGCAAGAAAATCCGCTTCGAGCTGCAGGCCGAAGACGACGCTGCCGACCCGAAGCAGGGCGCGGCCGTCGCGCAAAAGCTGTGCGACTCCAAGGTCGCGGGCGTCGTCGGCCACCTGAACTCCGGCACCACCATTCCCGCGGCCAAGATCTACCACGACTGCGCAATCCCGATGGTCACGGGCTCTGCGACCAACCCCAATCTGACCAAGCCCGGCTACAAGACCACGTTCCGCATCATCGCCAGCGACAGCGCGCTGGGCGCCGGCCTGGCGGTCTACGCTGCGGACACGCTCAGGCTCAGGACCGTTGCCGTCATCGACGACCGCACCGCCTACGGCCAGGGCGTGGCAGACGTGTTCAAGAAGACCGCCATCGCCAAGGGAATCAAGGTCGTCGATGAGCAGTTCACGACCGACAAGGCGACCGACTTCATGGCCATCCTGACCGCCGTCAAGGCGAAGAATCCCGACGCCGTTTTCTACGGCGGAATGGACCCCCAGGGAGGGCCCATGCTGCGCCAGATGGAACAACTGGGGATGGGTCACATGACGTTCCTGGGTGGTGACGGCATTTGCACGTCGGAAATCGTCAAACTCTCAGGCGGTGCCAAGACCCTGAACAACGTGGTCTGCGCCGAGGGCGCCGCTCCCCTGGCAAAGATGCCCGGCGGGACAGGCTGGAAGACCCGGTTCGACGCCAAGTACCCCGGCCTGTACCAGATCTACGCCCCCTACACCTACGACGCCACGCAACTGCTGGTTGACGCCATGAAGCGTGCCGACTCCGTAGACCCCAAGGTCTACCTGAACGAACTGGCCAAGTCCCACTTCCAGGGGGTGACCGCAACGATCGCCTTCGAGGCCAATGGCGAGATGAAGAACCCTCCCTTCACGCTGTACCACTTCAAGGACGGCAAGAAGACCCCCATGTGAGCGCAGAGTGAACGCTTGCAGCGGGCCTGCGGTTCCATCTGGATATGATCTTGGGCTTGCGCAGCTGCAAGATTGGCGGCTGGGCGGTCCACGACTGGAAACCGTTGTTGTCCGTCCGAAGTACACCACGCAAGAATGGGGTTTGGAATGCATACCACCAAGACTTTCAAGAATGGCAATTCGCAGGCTGTGCGTATTCCAGCTGACTTGGCCTATGAGCGCATGGGCGAGGAGTTGGAGATCGAGCGCTTGGGAAAGGAACTGCGTATTCGTCCGGTGCGTCGTTCACTTGACGGGGTGTTGAAGAAGTTTGCCAAATTCGAGCCGAATTTCCTGCTTGAAGGACGTGGTGAACAAGAGCAATCTGGACGCGAGGTTCTGTAATGCCACGTTTCATGCTGGACACAAACATGTGCATCTACTTGATGAAGAATCAGCCTGAACAAGTGGCAAAACGGTTTGCGCAGTGCTACGTTGGCGATGTGGTGATATCTGCAATCACATATGCCGAGTTGGAATACGGAGTCTCTGTGTCAGCGAGCCGTGCTCGCGAGCGCAGGAACCTCGATGCGCTGATTGGAGACATTCCGGTCGTCTCTTTCGATGCGACAGCGGCAGTGGCATATGGTCCTATCCGCGAAGCAACGCGCGAGCGCAAGAAGGATCACTTGGACAAGTTGATAGCTGCACATTCGGTCGCACTCGACGTGGTGTTGGTCACAAATAATGAGCGGGATTTTGTAGATTACCCAGGGATAAAGTTGGAGAATTGGACGTCACCGACGGCGTGTTGATGGCGTTGTTGCACCCCCGCTTGGCGCGAAAAACGCCTTCGGCGTAGGCCTGCGCATCATGGGTGCTGGAAAAACGCAGTGCCATGCCCAGGACCCGCTTCCAAGTTGTCCAGCCAATCGGAAATGACCCGGCGTGCAGCACCCGCCAAGCGCTCTCCAAACCGTGCCGCGTCGGCGCGCAAAGCGCGTGGGTCAATGCCGGCCTGCCCCAATTCGCTGGCGTGGCCGACCAGCCACCGTTCGAGCGTGCGCGCATCGGCCTCCAGGTGGAATTGCAGGCCCAGCACGTTTGGCCCGATCGAGAATGCCTGATTGGCGCCTGCCGGCGTGCTGGCCAGCCGGACCGCGCCGTCCGGTATGTCGAACTGGTCGCCATGCCAATGCAGGACTTCCGTATCGCCAAGCCCGGCCAGTACGGAATCCTCGCCGGCCGGCGTCAGTGCAAGAGGAGAGAAGCCGATTTCCTTGATACCCAGTGGATACACCTTGGCCCCCCGGGCTCTTGCAATAAGCTGGGCGCCCAGGCAGATACCCAGCAAGGGGCGGCCGGTTTCCAGGCGCTGGCGGACCACGGCCAGTTCCGGTTCAAGAAAGGGATAGACCTGCTCGTCGCAGGCCCCAATGGGGCCTCCCAGCACGATCAACAAATCCGCCCGTTGCAGCGCAGGATCGTCGAGCTTTTCCAGCGTTGGGTCGATGTAGCGCAGTTCATAACCGTGCTCGAGCATCACGGTATCGAGGGTACCAACGTCCTCAAAATGGATGTGGCGCAGTGCAGTCGCTGTTTTCATGAGAGTTCCAGGGTGGTGGTTGGCCATGAACTGCCGGGCTTTGTTGCCGACAACTCCGCGGCTGCGCGGGGGTGGTAGCTGGGTGATCGGGGGGCATTCAGCATGGCTGCGCAGCAGCCGGCCAGAAATGGCTGTCGGGCAGGGCACGCGCCCCGTAGAGGGCTTGCCCCACACGAACCACGGTTGCTCCTTCGTCGATAGCGGTTTCGAAGTCGCCGGACATGCCCATTGACAGTTCGGTGATCCTGTTCCCATGGGGGACCTCTGCCTGGAGGCGATCCCGCAGTGTCCTGAGCAGCGCAAAGCACGGTCGCACGCGCGCGTTTTCCGGCGACAGTAGGGCCAGCGTCATCAGGCCGCGCACCTGCAAGGCCGGGTAAGCGGACAGTTCGCGCACGAAGCGCACGACCTCCTCGGGAGGCAGGCCGTACTTGCTGGCTTCGCCGGACGTGTTGACTTGAACGAACACGTCCAGGCCGCGGCCCTCCGCCTGCAGGCGCCGCTCCAGCACCTCGGCCACACGCAAGCTGTCGAGTGCTTGGAATTCCGATGCGAACTGCGCAACCAGTTTCGCCTTGTTCGTCTGAAGGTGGCCGATCACGGACCAGCGCAGGCCGGTCAAATCGGCCATGGCCTTCCATTTGCCGTGCGCCTCCTGGACCTTGTTTTCGCCCAACTCCCGGCAGCCAGCTTCATAGGACAGGCGGATACGCGCCTCATCGACGGTCTTGCTGACGGGCAGCAACCGCACTGTGGCGGGGTCGCGGCCTGCGCGCTGGCAGGCGCGATCAATGCGGCCGTGCACCTCGGCCAGATTGCGGCGAAAGTCTGCCACCGTCAGCGCTTGCGGGTAGCGCGAAGGGTCAGCCGTTTCCTCGGCAGGGGAGCGCTGTACTGTACGGGTCATGCGCCGCAGCGTAACATATACCTATGCCAATTGAAAGTTTGATCTAGTACAAATGCGGATCATTGGAAAAACAGCGGCGGAGATCTTCGACAGCGTGCGCCTGCTCACCCAGTCAGGAAGCCTGAAACCCGGTCAGGCCCTGCCCCCGGTGCGAGACTTGGCGGTAGCGCTCGAGGTCAACCACAACACGGTTGCAGCGGCCTACAAGCGCTTGGTCACAACGGGCATTGCGCTTGCGCAAGGGCGCCTGGGTACCGTTATCCGCGAACCCACCGTCCTGGGTGAGCAGGAGGGAACCGCTTTCGATACATCGCTGGCCGATGTCGCCAGCGGGAATCCGAATCCTGCATGGTTGCCGGACATCACGACGGCATTCGCCCGGGCGAGCTATCGGCCCCGGCTTTATGGAGAGCTGACGGTGGCATCGGAACTCGCTGCGTATGCGCGCCAGTGGTTTGCGGGTGATTGCCCCGCGACGGACGAGATCGAACTCACCTGGGGGGCCGTGGATGCCATCGAGCGGCTCTTGGCTGCGCACTTGGTGGCGGGGGACCGGGTGGTGGTGGAAGATCCCTGCTTTCTCAGCAGCATCAACACGCTGCGTACCAGCGGCCTGCAAGTCCTCGGCGTGGCTGTGGACGCCGAGGGCATGCGTGCCGATGCGCTGGAGGAGGCGCTCTGCGCAGGGGCCCAGGCGGTCATTCTGACGCCGCGTGCGCACAACCCGACCGGCTGCAGCCTGAGTGCGCAGCGGGCGCAGTCGATCCGGGCCGTGCTTGAACGCTATCCGCACCGGTTGGTCATCGCGGATGACCATTTCGCACTGCTGTCCGTCGGTGACTATCACTCTCCGATTCCCGTCTCGACCCAGCGCTGGGCACTTGTGCGCTCAGTCTCCAAAGCGCTGGGACCGGACCTGCGCATGGCATTCGTGGCCAGCGACCCGCAGACTGCATCGGGACTGCGGCTGCGCCTGGCCTCGGGGACGACCTGGGTTAGCCATGTGCTGCAGGGTATCGTGCAAGCCTGTCTATTTGACGCAGGGTTTGGCGCGCGTCTCGCGCAGGCGCGGGAGGACTATGCGCGGCGGCGCGACTGGATCGTTTCTGCGCTGACCGACCAAGGGCTGGCGACTGCCGGACCGGCAGATGGCCTCAACGTATGGTTGCCCCTGGAACGGGAGAGTCAGCCCGTGGTTTTCGCATTGGCTCAGCGCGGCTGGCTGGTTCGCAGCGGCGACGGGTTCCGTGTGCGCGCAATGGCGCATGGACTGCGGCTCACCGTCTCGAATCTCGAGAAGGTGCAGGCGATGCGTCTTGCCGCGGATATCCGGGCCAGCCTTGGCAGGGGCTGAAAGCAGCGCCCCCGTCTCACCACAATGCAAAGGCCGCTGTCCACCGCGGGGCAGGCGCCCGTCAGCGCCGCACCTGAAGCGCGCCGGGGTTGACGATGCTTGTCGGCGTTCCCTTGATGAAATTCACCACGCTGTCGAACGCTGCGCCAAAGTACATCTCGTAGCTTTCCTGTTCGACGTAGCCGATGTGCGGCGTGCAGATGCAGTTTTCCAGCCGCAGCAGCGCGTGGCCTTGCAGGATGGGTTCGCTCTCGAACACGTCCACCGCGGCGATGCCCGGGCGGCCGCGGTTGAGCGCCGAGATCAGCGCGTCCGGCTCGATCAGTTCGGCGCGCGAGGTATTCACCAGCAGCGACGTGGGCGGCATGCGCGAGAGGTCTTCGAGCGAGATGATCGCGCGCGTCTCGTCGTTCAGGCGCAGGTGCAGCGAGATGACGTCGCATTGCGAGAAGAAATCCGCGCGCGTTTCTGCGGCCTGGTAGCCGTCCGCGAGCGCCTGCGTGCGCGAGGCCTCGCGGCCCCAGACGCACACCTGCATGCCAAATGCCCGGCCATAGCCGGCAACGATCTGGCCGACGCGGCCGTAGCCCCAGATTCCCAGCGTCTTGCCGCGCAGCACGCTGCCAATGCCGAAGTTGGTTGGCATGGACGCGGTCTTCAGGCCCGATTGCTGCCAGGCGCCGTGCTTGAGGCTGGCGATGTACTGCGGCAGTCGGCGCATGGCCGCCATGACCAAGGACCAGGCAAGCTCTGCCGGAGCCACCGGGGAGCCCACGCTTTCGGCGACCGCAATGCCGCGCTTCGTGCATGCCGCCACGTCCACGTGGCTGCCCAGCCTGCCGGTTTGGGCGATCAGCTTGAGCCGCGGGAGCTTTTCCACCAACTGGCGCGTGATGTGCGTGCGCTCGTGGATGAGCACGATGATGTCGGCGTCCTTGAGCCGCGCGGAGAGCTGGCCCAGCCCCTTGACGGTGTTGGTATAGACCTTGGTGGTGTACGCGTCGAGCCGGCAGGCGCAGCGCAGCTTGCGCACTGCGTCCTGGTAATCGTCGAGGATCACGATGTTCATCCCGGCATTGTGCCTTGGTGCGCAGCGCGGCAGCGCGGCGCGCACCAATGTGGCGCGGCGGGATGTCCGGCTTTTTGGTGACAGGATGTTTTTCGGCCTACGGCCCGTTGACGCCCGTCAGATGCGGTGGTGCAGCCGGTCCGTGGTCGCGCGCAGGCGCGCAATCAGCGCCGCAGCGATCTGGCCCAGCGGCAGGACCTCGTCGGCGGCGCCATGCGCGATGGCCTCGCGCGGCATGCCGAAGACGATGCTGCTGGCCTCGTCCTGCACGTAGTTGTAGCTGCCCGCGTCGCGCATCTCGCGCATTGCGGCGGCGCCGTCGTTGCCCATTCCGGTGAGCATGATGCCGAAGGCGTTGCGTCCCACGACGGCGGCTGCTGACTTGAAGAGCACTTCCACGGAGGGCTTGTGGCGGTTCACCGCCGGGCCGTCGTCGACCTGCGCCACATAGTTGGCGCCGCTGCGCGCCACATGGAACTGGCTGCCTCCGGGGGCGATGTAGGCGTGGCCGGGCAGTATGCGTTCGCCATGCGTTGCTTCCCTGACCGTTATCCGGCACAGCCCGTTCAGGCGCGCCGCGAAGCTCGTGGTAAAGCCCGGCGGCATGTGCTGGGTGATGGCGATCGCCGGGGAGTCCGCCGGCAGTTGCACCAGCAGTTCCCGGATGGCCTCGGTGCCCCCGGTGGAGGCGCCGATGCAGATGAGCTTTTCCGTCGCCAGGTGGCCCAGCAGCGCGGGCGCCGGCCCGCATGGGGTCTGGTGCGCAGGCGCCCGGCGCACCTGCGCCACCGCGGCGACGCGGATCTTCTCCACGATCTGCGCGGCCAGCGCCTCGAGTCCGCCCGCCAGGCCGATGCGCGGCTTGGCAACGAAGTCCACGGCGCCCAGTTCCAGCGCCCTGAGGGTGACCTCGGCGCCGTGCTGCGTGAGCGTGGAGATCATCACCACGGGCATCGGGCGCAGGCGGATGAGGCGCTCCAGGAAGTCGATTCCGTCCATGCGCGGCATCTCGACGTCGAGCGTCAGGACATCCGGGGCGAGCGCGCGGATCATCTCGCGCGCCACCAGGGGATCGTGCGCCGCGCCAATGCACTCCATGTCGCGCTGCCGGTTGACGATCTCGGACAGCAGGCTGCGCACCAGCGCCGAATCGTCGACCACGAGCACCCGGATCTTTCTGTGCATTCGTCGCCTTCCTCAAAACAGATCCACGGACCCCCCGGAGGTGCTCTTGGCCACCGTGGCGGCGTTGCCCTGCACCTCTTGCGCCGCCAGCGTCTCGGGGTGCGCATGCGCCAGACGCTTGACCATGGCCTTGCCGGTGACGGGGAAGAAAACGACCTTGCGTGGATAGATGTCGAGCACGTCCTCGGAGACGATGGGAATGCGCTCCGTATGCAGGTAGTTCAGGACGAACTGGGTATTGCGCTCTCCCACGTTCATGGTCGTGAACTTGTGCATCACCTGCGCGCCGCCAAAAATCTTTGCCTGCATGGTTTCCCGGCGCGCCCCGAGTTTCAGCATTTCGTTGATCAGCAGTTCCATCGCGTAGGAGCCGTAGCGCCCCGATGCGTCGGCCAGGTCGCCGTCGGGGAGCATGAAATGGTTCATTCCGCCCACGTGCGCGCGGCTGTCCCACAGGCAGGCGGCAATGCACGAGCCGAGCACCGTCATGATGATCATGCTTTCGTCGGAGACGAAATACTCGCCCGGCAGAACCTTCGCCGCGCTGTGCTGAAAGTGCGCGTCCAGATAGAAGAAGCTGGCCTCTCCGGGTCTGCGGCCGCGCGCCTTGAGCTGCGGCAACGACGCGACGCGCGCGGGCCCTGCACCAGAGGACTGGAGGTCCGCGCTCAGGGGCGCGATCCGGGGCGCGCGGCGCCGCTCGCCGGGGCCTGTGTGGATGGTGGTCATGGGGGCTGCCTGAGGACGGCATGCGCGGGTCAGCGGCGTTCGTACACCGTCTTGCCGCGCAACGCGAAGAGGTCGCGGGACGCGCTGAAGTTTTCGGCATGCCCGACGAACAGCATGCCTGCCGGTTTGAGCACGCGGTGGATTCTCTCGAGCACCCGTCGCTGCGTGGGCGCGTCGAAGTAAATCATCACGTTGCGACAAAAAATCGCGTCGAAGGGCTCCTGGAACGGCCAGTCGTCGCGAATCAGGTTCACGCTCAGGAATTCGATGGCGCGGCGCAATTCGGGCTTGGCGCACACCAGCCCCGCGTTCGCGCCCTTGCCGCGCAGGAAAAACTTGTGCAGCCGCGCGGGGCTCAGGCCCTTGAGGCCCTCGAGCCGATACACCCCCTGCGCCGCAGTGGCGAGCACGCGCGAGTCAATGTCGCTCGCCGTGAGCTTGAACGCGGCATGGGGGCCGAGCGTCTCGAAAGCCGTCATGGCGATCGAGTACGCCTCTTCGCCCGTGGACGCGGCGTTGCACCAGACGCGCCAGCGCGCCGACGGGGCGGAGCGCAGGTGCGCGGCAAGGATGTCGAAATGGTGCTGCTCGCGAAAGAATGCGGTGAGGTTGGTGGTGAGCGCGTTCACGAACTCCTGCCACTCGGGGCCGTCGTGCGCCTCCAGCCAGCCCAGGTAGTCGTGAAAGCTGCTGTGCCCGGTGTCGCGCAGGCGCCGCGAGAGCCGGCTGTAGACCATGGCGTTCTTGCCGTCTTGCAGGCTGATTCCCGCATGGCGGTAGATCAGCGTCTGCACGCGCGCAAAGTCGGCGTCGGTCCAGACGAATTCCAGCCCCTGGCCCAGCGGGGGGCGCGTGCGTGCCGTGGCCTGCGCCGGTGCGTTCCCGGGTGCGGTGGACCGGGGATGAAACAGGGCGTTGCCGGGGAGGTCCATGTTGATCGTCCGACGGGGAATGTCGTTTGTTCCAAAAGGTCCGCTGCGTCTGTTCTCTGCGCCCGGTGCGGCTGCGTCCCGGTCATTCATTCGCCGCGACCAGCTCCATGTCTGCGCTGGCCATGAGTTTTTCGATGTCCAGCAGGATCAGCATGCGCTCGTCCACCGAACCCAGGCCGAGGATGCAGCCGTTTTCGATCGCGCTCTCCACGTCCGGCGCCGGGCGGATGCTGTCGGACGCGAGGTCCATCACGTCGCTCACGGAATCGACGACGATGCCGACCACGCGCTGGCGCAGATTCAGGATGATGACCACGGTGAAGTCGTTGTAGTCGGCCTGCGCGCAGTGGAGCTTGATGCGCATGTCGACGATGGGGACGATGGTTCCGCGCAGATTCACCACGCCCTTGATGAAGCCGGGCGCGTTGGCGATCCGCGTTGGCGGCTCGTAGCCGCGGATTTCCTGCACCTTCAGGATGTCGATGCCGTACTCCTCCTGGTCGAGGCGGAACGCCAGGTATTCGCGCGCGTCCGGGCACGCAGCGTCTTTCGTTCGGGCCAGCGCTTGCATGCTGCGTTCTCCTTTAGCGGCGCGTCAGTGACGCGTCCGGCGCACGAGCGCGGCCGTGTCCAGAATCAGCGCCACGGTGCCGTCGCCCAGGATGGTGGCGCCGGACACGTTGGCGACCTTGCGGTAATTCGACTCCAGGTTCTTCACCACCACCTGGTGCTGGCCCAGGAGCTCGTCGACCAACAGCGCCACGCGGCTGCCGTCGGCCTCGATCACCACCATGACGCTGCCGGACTTGTCGAGGTCGAAGCGGGGGACCTGGAAAATCTTCTCCAGCGCGACCACGGGCATGTATTCGTCGCGCACCTTGACGAGCTGCGCACCCTGCGCCACCGTGCTCACGCCGTTGGCGTGCACCTGGAAGGACTCGACGACGGAAGACAGCGGCAGGATATAGACCTCGTCGCCGACCCCCACGGACATGCCGTCCATGATCGCCAGCGTCAGCGGCAGGCGCACCGCGACCTTCATTCCGTGGCCTTCGCTGGAGTCGATCTCGACCGAGCCGTTGAGCGCGGCGATATTGCGTTTCACCACGTCCATTCCCACGCCGCGCCCGGACAGCTCGGTGACCTCGTCGGCGGTGGAAAAGCCCGGGGCAAAGATCAGCTGCCAGACCTCCGCGTCGCTCATTTGCTCGGACAGCTCGATCCCGCGCTCGCGGGCCTTTTCCAGAATCTTCGCGCGTGCCAGGCCGCGCCCGTCGTCGCGCACCTCGATGACGATCGAGCTGCCCTGGTGCGAGGCCGCCAGGGTGATGGTTCCGTGCTCCGGCTTGCCCTTGGCGATCCGCTCGGCCGGCAGCTCGATGCCATGGTCGCAGCTGTTGCGCACCAGATGCGTCAGCGGGTCGGTGATTTTTTCCACCAGGCCCTTGTCCAACTCGGTGGCCTCGCCCAGCGTCACCAATTCGACCTTCTTGCCCAGCCGGTTGGCCAAATCGCGCAGCATGCGCGGGAAGCGGCTGAAGACGATGGACATGGGGATCATGCGGATCGACATCACCGACTCCTGCAGGTCGCGCGTGTTGCGGTCCAGATCCGCGAGTCCCGCGATCAGTTGCTGGTACGCGCCGGCGTCGATCCCGCGGCTGCACTGCGCGAGCATGGCCTGGGTGATCACCAGTTCGCCAACCAGATTGATGAGCTGGTCGACTTTTTTGATGTCCACACGGATCGTCGCGGACTCCATTTGCGCCTGCACCACGGCCTTGGAGCCGGCCGCTTTCGGGGGCACCGCTGCCGAAGGTGCCATGCTCTGCGGCGCGCCCGGGGCACCGTGGAACAGCCCGTAGAACGCATTCCCCTCTGCATCCTGCTGCTGGGCAGGGGCCGCCGCCGCGCCGTTCCCCGCAGCGCGGATGAGCACCTGCTCCTTGGCGACGTGGAAGGCAAAAAGGTCGAGCAGCTCGTCGTTCGTCGCGCTCGTCTCGACGGTAAAAAGGCGCGTGTCGGGCGGCATGCCGGGACTGTCGGGCGCGTCGCGCATGCTCCCCAGGCCGGGGATGTCGCGAAACAGTTCCTTGATCGCGTCCGCCTGCTCCAGGCGCTCCAGGGGGCCGATCCGGATTTCGATCCGGCGCACCGGCCCGGCGAGCGCGGGTGTGGGCGCGGGCGTGGGCGGCTTGGGCGCAGCCGGCGCTGGCGCGTCAGGGACCGCAGGCGCGTCCGCGGCAAGGTCCCCGGCTGCCAGATCGCTGATGCGCAGCACCAGGTCCGCGGTGGAAACCGCCTCTCCCTGCCCGCCGGCGCGGTGGCGCGCGAGCAGGCTGCGCGATGCGTCGGCAGACTCCAGGAGCACGTCCACCATCTGGGCCACGGGCTGCAATTCGCGGCGGCGCAGACGGTCGAGCAGGGACTCCATCTGGTGCGTCAGCTCCGCCACGTCCGAGAAGCCGAAGGTGGCGCAGCCGCCCTTGATCGAGTGCGCGCAGCGGAAGATGCCGTTGAGTTCCTCGTCGTCGGCGTGGCTCAGATCGAGGTCCAGCAGCATCTGCTCCATCTGATCGAGGTTCTCTCCGGCCTCCTCGAAGAAGATCTGATAGAACTGGCTCAGGTCGAAGTCGGCGCTTGCGGCCGGTCCTTCTGGGTGGGTTTGCGCCATGGTGGCTCCGTGTACTCGGGGGGTCTCGCTCAACGCATCACTTTCTGGATGACTTCGATCAGGCGATTCGGATCGAACGGCTTGACCAGCCAGCCCGTGGCACCGGCGGTGCGTCCGGCCTGCTTCATCCGATCGCTCGACTCCGTGGTCAGAATCAGGATCGGAATGGTTTTGAACTTGGGGTGCTCGCGCAGCTTGCGCGTGAGCCCGATGCCGTCGAGCCGCGGCATGTTCTGGTCCGCGAGCACGAGGTCGATGTCGTGTGTCTCGGCCTTTTCCAGGGCGTCTTGCCCGTCCACCGCCTCGACCACGTGATAGCCTGCGCCCGCGAGGGTGAAGGACACCATTTTTCGCATCGAAGGGGAATCATCCACGGCAAGAATCGATTGCATGTAGGGCTCCAGCGGATTCGAATGGGCAGAGGGCAGGGCGGGTCAGAACAGGTCCACGGACCCGGCGTCCATCTCGCTTTGGGTGACCGGATTCGGCCGGTCCGGCGCCATCTCGGCAAAGGGCGCAGCGTCCTCGCCCTCCTCGCAGCCCATGGTCTCGGACGCCAGGCGAAAGGCGCAGCCCTGCAGGACCTTGGTGGTGTGCCAGATCAGCTGCGAGGCCATGTCCTGGAACTGCAACTCGGTCACGGCGCTGCGCAGCGCGCAACGCGCCGTCACCAGTGCGGGAGAATCGGCGACGACCCGGTCGGTCAGCACGGCGTTCGCCTCGCCGAAGCGCTCAAGCAGGTTGTCCGTGGCGTGGTTCAGCAGGCCCTCCAGGCGGTGCAGGTCGTGCATTACAACCAGCAACGAATCCTGCAGTTCCGCGGTCACCATGACGGGGACCTGGACGGCGGGGCCTCCAGGCGGCGTCAACGTAGATTGCATCGTTTCTCCAGCGCAGCACGGTCACAGCAAAGCACGCGAAACCCGGGACCACGATGCCTGCGCCAAAGCCCCCCGATCCCTTGTGCAACCCGCGCCCATTGGACGCTGACGCCGAAACCATCTCAAGCAGAAAAATGCCCTTGTTTGTTCTATTTTGTATTCCAGGAGGCCCTTGCGGCGCTCAGGCGTAGGGGTCGGCAAACCCCAGCTGCTGCATGATTTGCGTCTCGCGGGCCTCCATGGCGTCGGCGTCTGCGGCGCTGCCCTCGTGGTCCCAGCCCTGCGCGTGCAGCGTGCCGTGCACCAGCATGTGCGCGTAGTGCGCATCCAGGCGCTTGCCCTGCGCGCGCGCCTCGCTCTCGACGATGGGCGCGCACAGCACCAGGTCCGCCGTGACCCGGGGCGCGCGGCCGTAGTCAAAGGTGAGCACGTTGGTCGCGTAGTCCCGGCCCCGGTAGCCGCCGTTGAGCTGCCGCCCCTCTTCGGCGCCGACGATGCGCACGGTGATCTCGGCGTCGGCGGCCAGCGCGTGGCGGATCCAGCGCGCCACCCTGTGGCGCGGCAGAACCGCGCGGTGCGCTGCCGCTCCGTCAAAGCGGCCAAATTGCAGCGCCAGGCAGAGTTGCTTCAAGGGCGGCATCGCACGGTCGTACTCGGGGGTGTTCCATGTCAAATGCGGCGGCGCGGCGCGTCGTAGGCGTCGACGATGCGTGCGACCAGCGGGTGGCGCACCACGTCGGCGCTGGTAAAGCGCGTGACCGCGATTCCCTGGACGCGCCGCAGGACGTGCTCGGCGTCGATGAGGCCGCTCATCGCGCCCTTGGGCAGGTCGATCTGGCTCACGTCGCCCGTGACCACGGCGCGGGCGCCAAAGCCGATGCGCGTGAGGAACATTTTCATCTGCTCGGGCGTGGTGTTTTGCGCCTCGTCCAGGATCACGAAGGCATTGTTCAGCGTGCGCCCGCGCATGAAGGCCAGCGGGGCAATGACGAGCGCGTTGCGTTCGAACGCTTTTTGCACCCTGTCGTAGCCCATCAGCTCGTGCAGCGCGTCGTACAGCGGGTGCAGGTAGGGGTCGACCTTCTGCGCCAAGTCGCCCGGCAGAAAGCCCAGGCGCTCTCCGGCCTCGACTGCGGGGCGGGTGAGCACGATGCGCTGCACGGCGCTGCGCTCGAGCGCGTCCACGGCGCAGGCCACGGCCAGGTAGGTCTTGCCGGTGCCTGCGGGGCCGATGCCGAAGCTGATGTCGTGGCTGGCGATGTTCTTCAGATACAGGTTCTGCGTGGGCGTGCGCGCGCGCAGGTCGGCGCGGCGGGTGTTGAGCACGATCGCGTCCCCGCCGGGTGCATCGGGCGGCGCGGGATCACTGGCGAGCATGAGCTGCAGCTGCTCTTCGGTGATCGGCTGCTCGGCCATCTCGTACAGCGCCTGCAGCAGTGCCATGGCCTGCGTGGCCCGGGCCTTGGGGCCCTCGACCCGGAACTGCTCGTGCCGGTGTGCAATGCGCACTTGCAGCGCTGCTTCGATGCTGCGCAGGTGCGCGTCCGCCGGGCCGCATAGCTGCACGATCCGGGAATTGTCGGGAGGGGTGAAGGTGTGGCGCAGGATCACGCTGATAATTCCGGTCGGGCAAAAACATGGCGGGGAAGACGCGCGCTGCAGCTTCGCGCGCGTCGGCAGAGAGACATCCACAGGACATCAATGGGACAGCAATGATAGGCAAATTGACCGGCACCCTGCTGGAGAAAAATCCGCCCGAGGTGCTGCTGGACTGCCACGGCGTGGCCTACGAGGTGCAAGTGCCCATGAGCACCTTCTACAACCTGCCTGCGGCGGGCGAGCGCCTGAGTCTGCTCACGCAGTTCATCGTGCGCGAAGACGCGCAACTGCTGTATGGCTTTGCTACGGCGCCCGAGCGCCAGGCGTTTCGCGCGCTGATCAAGATCGCGGGCGTGGGGCCGCGCACGGCGCTGGCGGTCCTCTCCGGAATGGGCGTCGACGATCTGGTCCAGGCGATTGCGCTGCAAGAGGCGGCGCGCCTGGTGAAAGTGCCGGGGATTGGCAAGAAAACCGCGGAGCGTCTGCTGCTCGAACTCAGGGGCAAGCTGGGCGCCGATCCCGGCGCCGTCCACGGCCCCGCGCTCAGCGCCGCGCAGGCGGACATCCAGCAGGCGCTGGAAGCGCTCGGTTATAGCGACAAGGAGGCGAGCGCGGCGCTCAGGGCGTTACCTGCGCAAACAGGGGTCAGCGAAGGGATCAAACTGGCGCTCAAAGCCCTGGCAAGATAGCACGGCATCGCTCAGCGAACCGCCCTGAAAAAATAGCATCGCATCGCTCCGCGAGCCGGTTCTCCAAGAACAAATTGGCACTTAAAGCCTGGGCAAAATAGCGCATCCTGCCGGTTTGGGTCGGGATAAGAATCAGGGGGGAAAAATGAAGATGCGCCATTGGAGGCCGCTCCTGGCCCGCATGGGCCCGCCGGTTGTCGTCGCGGCGGCGCTATTGGCCGGTTGCGGTGGCGCGGGCCAGAACGGCGGCGTCGCGGCTGCTCAGTCCCCACCGGCGGTGACCCGGGTGGACGCCCGGGTGCAACCCGCGAGCGCCGACCAGGCCCGGCCGAAACCCAAATTGCTTGCTGCGGCCCCGACCCCTTCCCGGGTCTACCTGGGAGCGCTGGCGCAGGAGAAAATCGCTCCCGCCAATTCCGGCGGGGGGCCGCACAGGGTGGGCCTGGCGCGCGCAGCAGAGGCCACCCGCACGGCGCAGCAGACCTTGGAACAACTGCATTGGCAGCCGACAGGCGGCGGGGGCCAGGTGGCGGCGATCAGCTTTCTGGCCGAGGGCGCGCGCGGCCTGCGCCTGGGGGTCGTCATCCGGCAGTTGCCCGCAGGCACCATGCTGCGCCTGTATCGCCAGGCGGATCGCAGCACGGTGCTCCAGATTCCGGGCCAGGAGTTGCTGCAACGCGTCGAGCGCAAGGCGCTCGCGGGCGACGCGGGAATCGACGGCCAGACCTGGTGGACGCCCGACCTCGGCGCGCACGAGGTCACCCTGGAGTTGGAGCTGCCCGCAGGCAGCGCGCAGGCTGCGCTCGACATCGCGATCCCCCGCGTCTCGCATATCTTTGAGGAGCTGTCCCCGACCGGTGCGCGCGCGTTTGCGCCCTGGATGACCAAGTCGGTGTCCTGCGCGCAGGACGCGAATTGTGACGACACCCAGGCCGGCCAACGCGACGCGGTGGCGCGCGTGCGCTTCACGGAGAACGGCGATACCTATCTGTGCACGGGAACGCTGCTCAACGACAGCCTCTCTTCGGGAACGCCCTACTTCCTGACCGCGAACCACTGCATTTCGTCGCAGACCGTGGCCGATACGCTGCAAACGGACTGGTTCTACCGATCGTTCGCATGCAATAGCTACACGCTCTCGGGCGACGCCACCGAGCTCCTGGGCGGTGCCACGTTGCTGTACGCATCGGAGAGCACCGACTCCGCGCTGCTCCTGCTCAACGAAGCGCCGCCTGCGGGCGCGCTGTTTGCCGGCTGGGACGCAAGTCCGCAGGCGCTGGGTTCTGCGGTGACGGGCTTGCACCATTCGCACGGGGACCTGCTGAAGATCAGCCTGGGCAACCTGCTCGAACAAACCTCCTGCAGGGCGGATGGAAAGGCCCGGTTTCAGTGCGACGGAACCACGGGCAACTACTACACGGTGAAATGGAATCTTGGAATGACCGCAGCCGGGAGCAGTGGGTCGGCGCTCTTCAATCGCGCCAACTTGGTGATCGGCATGTTGTACGGCGGCCAAGGCGGTTGCTTCGAGACCAACGCGTTTGACTACTACGGCCGCTTCGACGTGGCCTACGCGGCGGCCCTGAGGAACTGGCTCGCACCACCGGTATCCACCACGGCCACCGCCACCTCCTCCGCCGTCGCTGCTCCCGCCGCCGCTCCCGTCAGCAAGCACCTGGCGGTGTATCGCTTGTACAACGGTGCGACGGGTGCGCATCGCTTCACGCTCAGCACGGATGAGCGCGACGGCATCATCCGCAGTGAGCCCCGCATTGCCGACGAAGGGATTGCGTATTACGTGCAGGCAGACGCCCGTCCGGGGAATATCCCGGCGTACCGCTTCTACAACCCGGCGGGCGGCGCCCACTTCTACACCAGCAGTGCGCAGGAGCGCGACGGGGTGCAACGCGATTCGCCGAACCTGCGCTACGAGGGGGTCGCGTGGTACGTGGCGCCGGACGCGGCCCCCGGCGCATCGGCGGTGTACCGCTTCTACCGGTCGTCGAGCGCGACGCACTTCTACACCATCAGCCTGCCGGAGCGGGACCACGTCATTGCCAGCCAGTCCGACTTTGTTTACGAAGGTGTGGCCTACTACGCATGGACCAGCCCATAGACCCTGCGCAATGACCGTACAGACCGACGACTTCTCTCCTGCCAGACGGGTTCTGTCCGTTGCCCCCGCGTCCCCCCAGGAAGAGGCCATCGAGCGGGCGTTGCGCCCCAAGCTGCTGCGCGAATACGTGGGCCAGGCCAAGGCGCGCGAGCAGTTGGAGATCTTCATCGGCGCGGCGCGCAAGCGCGGCGAAGCGCTGGACCATGCGCTGCTGTTCGGCCCGCCGGGCCTGGGCAAGACCACGCTGAGCCACATCATCGCCGCCGAACTGGGCGTGAACCTGCGCCAGACCAGCGGGCCGGTGCTGGAAAAGCCCAAGGACCTGGCGGCGCTGCTCACCAACCTGGAGAAGAACGACGTTCTGTTCATCGACGAGATCCACCGCCTGTCGCCCGTGGTCGAAGAAATCCTCTACCCCGCGCTGGAGGACTACCAGATCGACATCATGGTCGGCGAGGGGCCGGCGGCGCGCAGCATCAAGCTGGATCTGCAGCCCTTTACGCTGGTCGGTGCAACCACGCGCGCGGGAATGCTCACCAACCCGCTGCGCGACCGCTTCGGCATCGTCGCCCGGCTCGAGTTCTACAGCGCGCAGGAACTGGCGTGCATCGTCGAGCGCAGCGCCGGCCTGCTCGCCGTTCCCATGGACGCCGAAGGGGGGCTGGAGATCGCGTGCCGCTCGCGTGGCACGCCGCGCATTGCCAACCGACTGCTGCGGCGCGTGCGCGACTACGCCGAAGTCAAGGGTGACGGCCGCATCACCAAAGACATTGCCAACCGCGCGCTGGCCATGCTCGACGTGGACCCGCAGGGCCTTGACGTGATGGACCGCAAACTGCTCGAAGCCGTGATCCACCGCTTCGACGGCGGCCCCGTGGGGCTGGACAACATCGCCGCGAGCATTGGCGAAGAGGCCGGAACCATCGAGGACGTGATCGAGCCCTATCTGATCCAGCAGGGCTTCCTGCAGCGCACGCCGCGCGGGCGCATCGCCACGCTGGCGTCGTTCCGGCATCTGGGGGTCACTCCGCCGAGCACGGCAACGCCAGGCCTTTTTGGCGCCTGAGGCCCGGCTGCGGGGCCAGATTCCTCCCTTTCAAGGGGGGTGGACAAACCGCAGACCGGTGCGGGAACGGATAATCGCCCGATGCGCTTTTCTCCCTTTGCGATGGCTTTGGGCCGGCTTTCCGAACCCGCTTTTCCACCCAGTCCATGAATCTGCTCGCCTTCGACAGCAGCACCGACACCCTCTCCATCGCCGTGCAGCACGGCGATGGCGTCTGGCAGCACACGGGCCCTGGCGGCGCGCAGGCATCGGTCGCGTTCATCCCCGCGCTACGCCGTCTGATGGCGCAGGCGCAGCTGTCGTTTGACACGCTGGACGCGATCGTCTTCGGACGCGGCCCCGGCGCGTTCACCGGCCTGCGCACCGCCTGCGCCGTGGCGCAGGGCCTGGCGTTTGGTGCGCGCGGGGGGCTGGGCGTTCCCGTGCTGCCCGTGGACACCCTGCTGGCCGTTGCCGAGCAGGCGCGCGCGCAGCATGGCTGCACCCGGGTGGTGGCGGTGCTCGATGCGCGCATGGACGAGGTGTACCACGCGCGTTTCGAATGGCTGCAAGGCTGCTGGCGCGCCGACGCCGACTTCGGCCTGAGCGCACCGCAATCCGTGCAGGCCCCGGCGGGCTGGACGGTCGCCGGCAACGCCCGCGCGCACTACGGCGAGCGGCTCGCGCCCGGCGCCGAGCATGTGTCCGCCCTGCCCACGGCCGCCGCCCTGCTGCAACTGGCGCCGGCCCTGATCGCCGCAGGCGGCACGCAGCATGCGAGCGCCGCCCTGCCGCGCTATATCCGCGATAAAGTGGCGCAAACCACCGCCGAACGGGCCGCGTCCCGAAACCCCAGCGCATGAGTGTCCAGCCCAGTTCCTTCGCCGCTGCCCCCGACGCGTGCCTGCAGGTGCACCTGGAGGCGCTCACGCTCGCGCGGCTCGATGCCGTGCTGGCGGTGGAGCAGCGCGCCTACTCGCACCCCTGGACACGCGGCAACTTCACCGACGCACTGGCTTGCGACTACCAGACCCAGGTGCTGATGGCGGGCGAGCAGATGCTCGGCTACTTTGTGGCCATGATGGGGGTCGATGAAGTGCACCTGCTCAACATCACCGTCGTGCCCGAATTCCAGCGCCAGGGTTGGGCGCGCATGATGCTCGACGCCCTGACCCTGTGGGCGCGCGGACGCAATGCGCGCTGGATATGGCTGGAAGTGCGCGTGAGCAATCTGCGCGCCCAGCATGTGTACCAGGCGTACGGGTTTCGCCGCGTGGGCGAGCGCAAGCACTACTACCCGGCGGCCCAGGGGCAGCGCGAGGATGCGCTGCTCATGCGCCGGTTCCTTGTGGACCCTGTCCGCTGGCATTCCCGTGGCCCGGAATGAGTTGCGCATGAGCCTTCGCCTCGATGCGCGCCAGCGCGCCATGCTGCAGGAAATGGGGATCACCGTGTGGGGCCCGGCCACCGGGCAGACGCCCCGCGCTGCAACGCCCCCCCCGGTTGCGGCCCCGCGCGCGCGCGCCGAGCGCGTTCCCGACGCGGCGCCAGCGCCCGCGCGCGCCGCAGCGCCAGCGCAGGGCAGCACCGCAGCGGCCCGGCCCACGGCAGTCCACGCCGCTGCGGCACTGAAGCTGCACGCCGCGCGGGCGCTCTACCCCGCCGCGGACCCGGCGCAGACGCCTGCCGGCCTGGGCGCGGGCTGGCTCATCGTGGCGGAAAGCCCGACGTCCTCCGATGCGCCGGCCGGTGACGCCGCGCGCCTGCTGGACAACATGCTGCGCGCCATGCAATTGCACCGGCACCCGCGCGTGTTCCTGGCGGCGCTGGAGCGCCCGGCGTCCGGCGGCGCGCAAGCCGACGGCGACATCCCGGCGGCCCTGGCCACCATGGTGGCCACGCTGCGACCCGCGATGCTGCTCGTGCTGGGCCATGTGGCCGCGCGTGCGGCGCTGGGTCGCAGCGAACCGCTGGGTCGCCTGCGCGCCGCTGCGCACCAGATCGCGGGTTGCCCGGCCGTGGTGACCTACGACCCCGCATTCCTGCTGCGCTCGCAGGCCACCAAGGCCGCCGCCTGGGCCGACCTGTGCCGTGCCCTGGCCACGGTGCGCAGCGCGGGCAGCGGTGCCACGGACGCCTGATTGCGCCGTCATCCCCGAGTCACAGTCCGGACATCGCGCGGTGCCATAATCCGGCGCCTGCCTGTTTTTTTTACGGAGAAATCTCCTTGGAAACCTACCCGAGTCGGTAGCTTTCAACTCCCCGGCCTGCCGTGGGGTTGAAAGCCGCCCCGAACCCCGCACCGCAGACGCCAAATCAAAGGGAGTGAGCCCATGCTCAACATCTTCACGCTCGCCAATGGCCGGTTGTGCCAGGAAGAAATCGAATCCCTGGAAGAACTGGCGCGTTTTCAGCCGATCTGGGTCGATCTGGAAGCCCCAACCCTCGAAGAAAAGCGCTGGATCAAGCAGCACTACGGCCTGTCCATCCCCGAAGACGCGATGGACGAGGACATTGAGGAGTCCGCCCGCTTCTACGAAGAAGACAACGGCGAACTGCATATCCGCAGCGACTTCCTGATTGACGACGCTGAAGACCCGCGCTCGGTGCGCGTGGCCTTCATCCTGAACCAGCACAACGCCAACCTGAAGAGCCAGGGCGTGCTGTTTTCCATCCACGACGAGGACCTGCCCGTTTTCCGCCTGCTGCGCATGCGCGCACGCCGCGCACCCGGCCTGATCGAGGACGCCAAGGAGGTGCTGCTGAAACTGTTCGACGCCGACGCCGAATACTCCGCCGACACGCTGGAGAACGTCTACGACGAACTGGAAAAAGTCAGCAAGCAGGTGCTCGCCGGCGACGTGACCGACACCCGCGCCGGTGAAGTCCTGGCGGCCATCGCCCGCCAGGAAGACTTGAACAGCCGCATCCGCCGCAACGTGATGGACACGCGGCGCGCCGTGAGCTTCATGATGCGCAGCAAGATGCTCAACTCGGGACAATTCGAGGAAGCCCGCCAGATCCTGCGCGACATCGAATCGCTGGACAACCACACCGCGTTCCTGTTCGACAAGATCAACTTCCTGATGGACGCCACGGTCGGTTTCATCAACATCAACCAGAACAACATCATCAAGATATTCTCGGTGGCCAGCGTCGCGCTACTGCCCCCCACGCTGGTCGCGAGCGTGTACGGCATGAACTTCAAGTTCATGCCCGAATTGGACTGGTTGATGGGCTACCCCTATGCGCTCGCGCTGATGGCGATGAGCGCGCTGGGCCCCATGTGGTACTTTCGCAGGCGGGGTTGGTTGAAGTAAGCCCCTGCATGCCAGAGAAGACGTTGCGCCGTGTATCGACCAGAACCTGTGTCCGCCGAGATTTGAAACCACCCGGGAATGCAAACTTCTTATTGGGCGGAATTTACCGGCTTGGCGCTGGTGCACTTTCTGGCCGTCATTGCACCGGGGCCGGATTTTGCCGTGACCATACACCAGAGCCTGCGCTTTGGGCGCGCAGTTGGCATGGTGACGGCCTTGGGCATCGGCGCCGGGATTTCCTTGCACGTCGGCTACACGCTATTGGGTGTTGGCGCATTGCTGCACACCTACCCCTGGTTGCTCACGCTGACCAGCCTGATGGGCGCCGCCTACCTGGCCTACCTCGGGCTGAGTCTGGTGCGCAGCCAAGCCCATGATTTCAGCGCAGACTCCCTGAACCTGAACCCTGCAGACACCGGGGAAGCTCCGCCATTGCGCAGGGCATTCCTGCTGGGTTTCCTGACCAACGCGACCAACCCGAAAGCGACCTTGTTTTTTCTGGCGATATTCACGACGCTGGTTCGGCCAACGACGCCGCTGCTGGTCCAAGGAGCTTACGGCCTGTGGATGTGCAGCGTGAATGCCGCATGGTTCATGCTCGTCGCGGCGCTGTTTACCGTGAACGGTATTCGCGTCGCATTCCTGCGCATTGGCCCGTGGATTGAACGCGTGATGGGGGTGATCCTGATGCTGCTTGCGCTGCGGCTTGTTTGGCAGGTCTTCGCTTGACGGCAATGACAGGGCTGCCCGTGAACACCAGCGTCACCGCCAAGCTCTACCACGAGCTGTTGCAGGCCATTGTCTCGGGCGCGCTCGCGCCCGGCGAGAAATTGAGCGAGCCGGTGATTGCGCGCCGCTTTGCGGCGAGCCGGGCTCCGGTGCGTGAGGCGATCCGCCGCTTGCAGGAGCGCGGGCTGCTCACCTATGTCGTCAACCAGGGCGTGCGGGTCGCGCAGCCGAGCGCGGCGGAGTTTCTGGCCTTGCTCGAGGTGCGCGAGGCAACCGAGGGCATGGCCGCGCGTCTCGCGGCCGAGGCCATGAGCGACGCCGAACTGGCAACGCTTGGAACGCTCGTTGCCGGCCACCGGGACGCGATCGAGCGCAACCCGCATGGCGCCTACTTGCAGGACGAGGCGGAGGCCGATTTTCATTGGCGCATCGCCCGGGGCAGCGGCAACCCGATCCTCGCCGAACTGCTGTGCGAGCAGTTCTACCCGCGCCTGCGCCTGTGCCGGCGCCTGCATTCCACGGTCGCCGGGCGGGGACGACAGGCCTGGCAGGAACATATGCGCATCACCGAGGCAATCGGCCAACGCGACGGCGAGTTGGCGGAAGTGCTGATGCGCCGGCATATCCGCGCAGCGCGCAGCGCGCTCCAGCAGGCCCTGAACGCAGCCGACAAGACCCGCAAATGATCCCCCCGCGCAAGGACTTCAGCGCCCACGGTCCAGGGCCTGAGAAATTCACCAGCGCCCAACATCCCCTTGTAAACTGCATTCACCGCAGCTGGATCATGTCCATCCATGGCGAAAATCCTTCGCCATGGAAGCCGCAAGATGCGACAGGGTCGTCAGAGCAAGCTCAGGGACCGAAGGGCTGTAGCGCCAGGCACGGTGAGTCCGTCCGACTTGCGGGCATTGAGTCAGAAGGTGCGCTACGTCGGCCACGGGAACCACAAGCGGTTTCCGGCGGACTATGGCCTGACAAGTACCAGCCCACGGCCTACAAAGTCACTCTGCGACATGGCGAGGACCATCCGGCACGAAGAGGCTTTGGCCTTGCTTGTCAGTGGCGTTCTCAAAGGAACCATCAGCGCGCCGCGCGGGGACGGATTTCCGAAGTACATCTGGTCAGTTTCTGCTGCGCGGGAAGTGTTTGAAGCCAAATCCCACCCGAATGACAGTGGGCGCTACCATGGATATCCGCTCGAATATGAAGATGCCATGCGCGCCTATGTTCTCTCAATCTGGAAATAGCGATGCCGAGTAGCTGGGAAATCGATGTGGACTGGCAACCCCTGGAAGACGGGGAGCCCGAGGAAGCGGCCTGCCTGGCCTTGATCGGTATGCGCGCCTATGGTGTGCAACTGACGCAGGGCCACGACAAGCTCCTTGACAGTCTCAGGCAGGCCCCTCTGCTTTCCGGCTACCACTTGGCGCTGTGGTTTGCTTCCAACTGGTGGCGCTTGCGCTGGGAGCCCAGGCGCCAATCAACGGCCTGGGCTTTGGCGCACGGCATGGCGAGCATCGGGGAGGGCTACATATGGCCGCACATCGACTTCGCATCCGATGGCCGGTTCGTGCTGCTCAACGCCAGGCCCACGCTGAACCGACCTGGCACGCCTTTCCGGTACATCGCGCCTGAAACCACCTCCGCAATCGCCGCCGCGGATTTTGAAGCGGTGGTCGACGCGTTTGTCGCCACCGTCGTCCAGCGTCTCAAGGACCGCTCCTTGGCGGCAACCGGGCTTGAGTCCACTTGGTCCGCCGTGGTTGAGGAACGCGCCTCGCAAGCAATGACCACCAGAAGAAAGCTGGAAGCCTTGCTGGGATTCGACCCGCAGGACATGGACGAGTCCCGGTATGCCCGGTTGGAGGACGAAAGCAGGCGCATCGGCGCGGCAACGGTCGAGGAATTGGCCGCCGCGGCGGACCACGACGGATCCATCCCGACGGCTTCTGATCTGGACGCGATGGGCCGTGCGAGGGGTTACCCCTGCGGCGGATTCATTCAGCCTGCATCCGTCAGCGAACGCGGACCATCGGTGTTTGCCTGGAAGTCCGGCGAGACAGCCGCCAAGCTGCTGCGTGATCAAGAGCACCTTGGCCTGAACCCGATCACCAATGACACCCTGTCGGGTCTATGCGGCCTGCAAACCAAAGTCCTGAAGCCGGAAGATCGAACGGCTACAAGCCCGCAATTGTCATTTTTCGAACGTGGCAGGGCTGGAGAAGGCCGCGTTGTCCTGCGCTCCAAGTGGGCAGAAGGGCGCCGCTTCGATCTGGCGCGCCTGTTGGGCGACGAGTTGATGCGTGACGAGGACGAGCCCTTCAGTCCCGCCACCCGCTCGCAGACCTATCGCCAAAAGGCACAACGCGCGTTTGCTGCGGAGTTGCTGTGCCCGTTCCAAGCCGTCGAGGACATGCTCAATGGCGACTACTGCGAAGAAGCCCAGCAGGACGTGGCGGCGCACTTCAGCGTCTCTTCCCAGACCATCCGGACCCAACTCGCAAACCACGGGCGGATCGACCGGTTTGAACCTGACTGGGAGGTAGGCGCTGGCAGGTTGGTATCGCCTGATTGATCTGCGATTGAGAAATGCTCAACATCCCCCCGGGAACCGCACCTGGATGGTCACAGGGCGTGCTGCGCCCGTGAGCCAAACCTTGAATTCCCGTCGTGACACATGGAAGTAATAGCAGCCGTTGAAGCTGTCTTCTCTGCTGCTGGCGTCCTTATTGGCGCAATCCATGGCCAGTTCCACCCACCTTTTATCCAGATTGTCCTTTTCCACAGCGGCGGTCCAAGACGGTCTCCAGGGGAATTTGATGTTCGGTTCGTAGATCTCGTCACTGCGCTCAACCCACGTCAGCGCGGGACGCAGGGAGGTGAATGCTCCCGGTTTTTCAGCGCCAGAAATCCCAGTATCTTTGTCGCCGTCTGACAGGGCCACTTGGTAGTATTGCCGCCTCTTGATGCGCACAGGCTTCTCATCGAGGATCACCTCCAGCGAGTTCGTAATGGGCGCATTGAACTCGAAAACGCCGGAGGCGTTAGCCACCAGTGGTTCGGAGACATTGCCATCTTCGTCCTTGATCCGTATCTCAAGCGCATGGACAGGGATACACAGCAGAGCCAGAGCCGTGCCAAAGCACGCCGCCAGGCGGGAGATGACAGCAAATCGCCATTGGATAAATGGGTTTTGATACGCTTGCTGCAACAGCGATGATTTCGAGTTCATTTGAATCCTCCAATGGCGCGGATGCGCAACGTGATGGCAGGGTTGGGTGGAAGCAAGGGAAAACCAGTCAGCGTCCACGGTCCAGGTCTAGCCCAGGGCGTTTGAGCTCGGGTTTGGCGAAGCGGCAGTTCGCCAGCACCGGCAAGACCCGGCGTGCATGCCGGATGCGCGCCGGGTCGATCTCGGCGGTCAGCAGGGCCGGGCCTTCGGCGGCGCGTGCAATGACCACGCCCAGGGGATCGACCACCATGCTGTGGCCGATGTTGCGCTCGCCGCATTCGCCCGTGGCCACTGTGTAGCAGGTGTTCTCGAGGGCGCGCGCGGTGAGCAGCACCTCCCAGTGGGCCTCCTTGCGCGGGCCCTTGACCCAGGCTGCGGGCAGCACCAGCACCTCGGCGCCGTCGAGCGCAAGGCGCCGGGCCAGTTCGGGAAAGCGCAGGTCGTAGCAGGTCATCAGGCCGATCTTCAGCCCCGCGACATCGACCAGGGGCGGCACCTCGTCGCCGGGCGCGACGCTGCCCGACTCCTGCACCGAGAACGCGTCGTAGAGATGGAGCTTGCGGTACTGCGCCAGGAGCTTGCCGTCGCGGATCGCGATCAGCAGGTTGAAGACCTTGTCGTTCGCTGCGGGCACGTGGACGCACATCATCACCGTGCTCTGCGCGCCGCGACTGGCTTGCAGCAGCTGGGTCACGAACGGGCCGTCGAGCGGCTGCGCCGACTTGCGCACCAAGTCGGGGTCGGTGATGTCGCGCGCCAGCACGCCCTCGGGCAGGACCAGCAGATCCGCGCCCTGGCGCCCGGCCTGCGCCATCAGATCCAGGCAGGTGTCGGCATTGCGCTGCCATTCACGGTCAACGGCAAACTGGCCGAGTGCGACTTTCATCATGCATCCTTTGTTCCAATGCCCTGCTGCTGCCCGGCCAGCGGAAACAATTCCCGGGGCGAGAGGCAGGTCTGCGTGATTCTCTGGGCGTGCAGTTCCTTGCCGAAGTCGGCAATCATTTGCTCATTTTGCACAAAGCCGTTGCGGTTCCATGAATCCGGCAGGTCGCGCGCGGTCTGTTGCAGTTCGTCAATGATCCAGGGCGTGGTGTCCGCGTACTTGCGGCGCTTTTCCAGCCAGAGCCGGGCCGCCTCGTCGAGCAGTTCGCTGAGCGCCTGCGGCAGGCCCGGCCAAGCCTGCACGAGGGCCTTTCTGATTCCCAGCACATGGATTCCGGGCACGTAGCCCGTGGTCCGAAAATAGTCCACCTCGGCCTGCCGGCAATGGGGCAGCAGGGGCCGCAGGCCGCAGGCCGGTTCAAAAAAGCCGGGCGGCATGAAGGGCGTGAAGACGGCGTCGAGCGCGCCCGCGTGCAGCAGATCGACCAGGGGGCGCTCGTCCGCCACGGCCTCGATGTGGCCCGCCTGCCCATGGCCGTGGAGCCGATCGACGACCGGGTGCGCGGCCGTCAGGCGGCCGACGAACCACTGGGCGTCGGCCATGCCGATGCCGGCCTGGCGCAGGATGGCGCGGGTCCAGACGTTGCCCGAGTCCTGCCAGCCAGTCAGCCCGATGCGCTTGCCGGCGAGCTGCCCGATCTGCGTCCAGGGGCTTTGCGCCGCCGTGATGATGCAGCGGTGGCGGAATGCGCGCATCAGGAAATGCGGCACACCGACGATGGCCTCGTCGCCGCGCGCACGCGCCTGGGCATAGCGGCTGAACGAGATCTCGCCGGCGTCGTAGCGCGGATCGGCGGCCAGGTCCTCGGGAAGGGTCCCGACACGGTGGAGTTCGACCTGGACTTCGCTGGAGCGCAGATCACCGAGCGCCAGGGGCGTCAGATAGTCCCAGTCGCGCACCGCCAGGCGCAGCACGGTCTTTGTCATCGCGGTCCGTTCCCCGTTCAGTCGAGCGCAATGCCGCGGTCCTGCGCCAGCGCGCGCGGCTCTTGCGTTGCTCTTGCAGCAGCGCGTCGCCGATCAACGCATCGGTCTCGGTGTCGCCCATCGCCTGCAGCTTGGCGCGGACCTGGGGCGATTGCAGCGTCTCCTTCAGCGTGTGCTGCAATTTTGCGAGCACGGCCGGCGGCGTGGCGCGGGGCGCGTACAGGGCGGTCCAGCCCAGCAGTTGCAGTTGCGGGTAGCCCAGTTCACCCACCGTCGGCACCTCGGGCAACGCGGCCAGGCGCGTGGTGTCGGTCACGGCCAGGGCCCGGAGCTTGCCGGCCCTGATCAGCGCCTGCGTGGCCGAAGGCGTGTCGAACTGCATGTCAACGCTGCCGCCCAGCAGGTCCACCTGGGCCGGGCCCGGTCCCTTGTACGGCACGTGCCTGAGCGGGCTGCCACTCAGCAGGCTGAGCATTTCTCCCAGCATATGCGGGTTGGTCCCCGGGCCGGCGCTGGCGTAGCTGATTTTTTCGGGCTTGGCCTTGGCGCTTGCGAGCAGTTCATCCAGGCTCTTGATGCCGGACTGGCTGTTGACCACCAGCAGAAAGGGCGAGACGCCGATGCGCCCGATCGGCGCGAAGTCGGCGTCGGCGTCATAGGGCAGCTTGCGCTTGGACACCGCCGGCAGCATCACCATCACGCTCGATGCCCCGACGAGCAGCGTGTAGCCGTCGGCCGGGGCCTTGGCGACCACATCGACCCCGATGGAGCCGCCCGCGCCGGCGCGGTTGTCAACCACCATCTGCTGCCCCAGTCTGCGCCCCATGTCTTGCGCCACCAGCCGGGCCGTCACGTCCGACGACGAGCCGGGCGTGGTGTGCACGATCAGCTTGATCGGCCGCACGGGATAGTCCTGCGCATGGCCCGCATGGCTGGTGAGGGCCACGAGCCCGATGAGCAGGAGAAAGGAAGCGATTCGACCTTGCATGGGATGACTCCGTGGTGGGTGCTGGCAGCGGATACCGGGTACCGGATACGCCTCGTTGCGCAGAACACTGTATGTCGCTGGATGCGCGCAGGCCAATTGGAATTTTCAACCGCACACGGCGGTGCGCCTTGCAAGCACCATGGGGCATGCAAGGGCCAGGCTGCTGCGGGGTGTTTCATTCCAGCCGGAGCTGGACTTCCTTGATCACGGCGGCCCATTTGCGCCTTTCAGCGACCAGGAACTCGCGGAATTCGTCCGGGCTGCTGCCAACGACCTGCATGCCGTCCTGAACCAGGCGTTGCGCGATCTCCGGCTGGCGCAGCACCTGCACCAGATCGCGTTGCAAGCGCGCAAGCACGTGGGCCGGGGTGCCCTTGGCCGCGCACAGCCCGGTCCACGCCACGGGGTCGAACCCGGGCAGGCCGGCCTCGGCGAATGTGGGCACCTCGGGCAGCGACTGCAGGCGCTGTAGCGCCGCCACGCCAAGCACGCGCAGCTTGTCGGATTTGGCGTAAGCCAGGGAGCTGATGGGTTGATCGAAGATCATCGAGACTTGGCCGCCGATCAGGTCCGTCATCGCCTGCCCCGTTCCCTTGTAAGGCACATGGACGATGTGGATGCCGGCGCGCAACTTGAGCATTTCCCCCGCCAAGTGGCCCATCGTGCCGTTGCCGGACGAGGCGAAATGGAGTTCGCCCGGATGGGCCTTGGCGTAAGCAATCAGTTCCGGGACGCTGCGGATCGGCAGCGCCGCGTTGGCCAGCGCAATGTACGGCGTGTTGGCGATCAGCGAGACCGGGACGATGTCGGTCCGTGGGTCGTATCCGGGTTTCTGCAGCAGCGGCTGTATGGTCAGCAACCCGGTGGTGCAAATCATCAGGGTGTGGCCGTCGGCGGGCGCTTTGAGCATGCTGTCGGCAGCGATGCTGCCCCCGGCGCCGGGGCGGTTGTCGATCAGCACCTGCTGGCCCAGCGCCTCGGACAGCTTGGGCGCCAGCAGCCGGGCGACGATGTCGTTGGAGCCCCCAGGAGAAAACCCCACCAGGATGCGCACGGGCCGCACGGGGTATGCGGGCTCGGCATGCGCGGTGGGGGCCAGCAGCAACGCGCTCGTCACGGCAAGGCAAAGGCATTGGAGCAGGGGGTTCATGGTGCGGCCTGGGTCTATGGAATGCAGGAATCGGCCGTGCCGCCCACGGCGGGCGTCAACGCCGCAGCGGCGGCCGCGATCCGGCGGCAGCCCTCGTCGAGTTGCGCGCTGCTGGTGGCAAACGACAGCCGGAAGTGGGAATCGACGCCGTAGGCCGAACCCTGCAGCACCGCCAGGCCCTGCGCGTCCAGCAACCAGTCGGTCCAGTCGTCGCCGCAGCGGATCAGTGCTCCCTGCGGCGTGCGCGCGCCCATCAGCGCTGCGCACGAGGCGAGGACGTAGAACGCACCGGCCGGCGCCTGGCAGGCAATGCCGTCGATCTTGCCGAGCGCTGCGACCACCCTGTCGCGGCGCGCCTGCAGGAGCGCCTTGTTGGTCGCGATGAAATCCTGTGGGCCATCCAGCGCCGCGATGGCCGCGGCCTGTGCGACCGCGTTCGCGCCGGAGGTGCTCTGCGATTGCAGGGTCACCATCGCCCGGATCAGCGGCGCCGGCGCGCCGGCGTAGCCTATGCGCCAGCCCGTCATCGCGTAGGCCTTGGAGACGCCGTTGACCGTCAGCGTGCGCTCCTTGAATGACGGGGCGGCTTGCGCCAGCGTGACGAAGGCGGCGTTGTCGTAGGTCAGGTGCTCGTAGATGTCATCCGCGAGCACCCATACCTGCGGGTAGCGCTCCAGGACCTCGGCCAGGGCCAGCAGTTCGGCGCGGGTATAGGTGGCGCCGCTGGGGTTGTTCGGCGAGTTCAGGATCAGCCAGCGGGTGCGCGCGCAAAGGGCCTGCTCGAGGTCTTGCGGCCTGAGCTTGAAGCCGTTGTCCGGCGGGCAGGGCACGAACACCGGTCGGCCACCGGCAAACCGGGTGATGTCGGGGTAGGACACCCAGTAGGGCGCGGGAACGATGACCTCGTCGCCCTGCTGCACCGTGCACATCAGCGCATTGAAGATGATCTGCTTGGCGCCAGCGCTGACGATGATCTCGCTGAGCTCGTAGTCCAGCCCGTTCTCCCGCCGGAATTTTTCCGCGACGGCGTGGCGCAATGGCTCGGCGCCGCCGACGTCGGTGTAGCGCGTCTGGCCGGCGTTCATCGCGACCCAGGCCGCTTGCCGGATGTGCAGCGGGGTCTCGAAATCCGGCTCGCCGGCGGTCAGGCCGATCACGTCGCGCCCCGCAGCGCGCAGTTCCCGCACCCGCTGCCCCGCCATGGAACTGGCGGAGGGTTTGATCCGGCGAAGTCTGTCGGCGAGCTCGAGCATGTGGCGTGGTGGCGGCAAGGGGTCTGGGTCCGGGAGAGAAGTATCCGCCACGGCCGCGCTCCGGAAAAACGAGACGGATCGACCGCAGGTCCCTCAGCCGGCTGAGTCGGCTGGCGCCGGTTTCTTGCGCGCGCGCACGCGGGCCAGAAGCGGCGGGAGCACCAGCACGAGGAGCGCGAGCACGAGCAGCGTGGCGGCTGTGGGTGTGCCGATGAGCACGTGCCAATCACCCTGGCCGACCGCCAGCGCGCGCCGCAGCTGGATTTCCGCCTGCGGTCCGAGGATCAGGCCGATCAGCACCGGGGCAATCGGGAAGTCATGGACGCGTGCGACATAGCCGATCAGTCCCAGGCCGCACATCAGCGCCAGGTCCATCCAGGAGGTCGATGCGCCCCAGACGCCGACCAGCGCAAAGACGATGATTCCGCCATAGATATAGTGCCGTGGCAGCAGCAGCAAGCGCACCCAGACGCCGACCAGCGGCAGGTTCAGCACGAGCAGGATCAGGTTGCCGATGTACAGGGAGGCGATCAGCCCCCAGAGCAGTTCGGGGTTGGTGTCAAACAGCATGGGACCGGGCTGCAAGCCGTAATTCTGAAACGCCGCGAGCAGCACGGCGGCGGTTGCGGTCGAGGGCAGGCCGAGGGTCAGCAAGGGCACCAGGATTCCCGCGGCGGCGGCGTTGTTCGCCGCTTCGGGGCCGGCGACGCCCTCGATCGCGCCGTGGCCGAATTCCTCGGGATGCCGGGACAGGCGGCGCTCCAGCGCGTAGGACAGGAAGGTCGGGATCTCGGTGCCGCCGGCGGGCAGCGCGCCAATCGGAAAGCCGAGGAGGCTGCCGCGCAACCAGGGTTTCCAGGAGCGGCGCCAGTCCTGGCGCGTCATCCAGCGGCCGCCCGCAAGCGGGTTCGGCGCCGCCGGGATGCGGCGGCTGTGCCCGGCCACGTAGAGCGCCTCGCCGACGGCGAAGAGCGCGACCAGAACGACGGTGAAGGAGACGCCGTCGAGCAGTTCGAGCCGGCCAAAGACCATGCGCGTCTGCCCGGTCTGGGCGTCGATGCCTATCGTTCCCAGCGCCAGGCCGAAGAACAGCGCGGTGAGGCCGCGCACCAGGGAACGCCCCATGACCACGGCGACCGCGGTGAAGGACAGCATCATCAGCGCGAAATAATCCTCCGGCCCGAAGAAGAAGGCCAGTTCGGCAATCGTCGGCGCCAGGAAACTCAGCGCCAGCGTGCCGACCGTTCCCGCGACAAAGGAGCCCAGCGCCGCCGTCGCCAGCGCGGCGGCGCCGCGCCCTTGGCGCGCCATGCGATTGCCTTCGAGCGCGGTCATCACCGTGCCGCTTTCGCCGGGGGTGTTGAGCAGGATCGACGTGGTCGAGCCGCCGTACAGCGCGCCATAAAGGATGCCGGCGAACATGATGAAGGCCGAGGTGGGCTCCACGTGCGCCGTCACCGGCATCAGCAGCGCGATCGTCAGCGCCGGCCCGATTCCGGGCAGGACGCCGACGGCGGTTCCCAGGGCGCAGCCGACCAGCGCCCAGAACAGGTTCATGGGCTGCAAGGCGACGGCAAACCCGCCAAGGAGTTGGCTCGGGATGTCCAGCATCGCGTCAGCCCGGCAGGGGCAGGAAGGCGCCCAGACCGATGCCCAGGCGGGAGAAGACGAACCAGGTGAGGCTGCCGAGCAGCGCGCCGACCACGAGGTCGCGCCCCGTGCGCGGCGAGCCGAAGGCGCGGGCCACCAGCGTGAAGGCGAGCATCGCGGTCAGCGGAAAACCGAGCCAGCGCATCGTCAGCAGCGGAACGCCCATGCCCGCCAGCGCGAGCAGCAGGGCCTGGCGTGACGCCGGCGCTGCGCTCGCGTCCGCGTCCGCGTCTCCGTCCCCATCCGCGTCCTCGGGCGCGACGGCCGTGAACGTGCCGCGCAGCGCCTGCACGATCAGAATCAGTCCGAGAAGCGTCAGGCCGATCCCTTCCACAAAGACGATGGCCTCCGGGCCCAGCCCGACGTACCCGGTGGTGGAAGCGATCCCGGACGCGCCATGGATCCAGAGCGCGCCCATCAGGGCAACCCCCAGCCCGATCCACCATGGCCGCGCCACCCGGTTTGCTTTGTGTGTGTCGTGCATCGTTCGGTCTCCTGCGAAATGGGCGTGGAAATCGGCGTGGGCCATGGCGCGCAGCGCTTGCGGTCGGCCGGGGGCTATTTCAGAATGCCGACGTCCCTGAGCGTGTCCGACCAACGGGCCTCCTCGCTCTTGAGGAAGGCGGCGAACGCGTCGCCCGGCAGGTAGGCGTCTTCCCAGCCCTGGGTTTTGAGCGTCTCCTGCCAGACCGCAGACCCGTGCAGCGCGGCGAAGCGATCGAGCCAGAGCTTGCGCGCGGCCGCGCTCATTCCGGGTGCGCCAACGAAACCGCGCCAATTGCCCATCTCCACCGGAATTCCGGATTCCCTGAGCGTGGGCGCATTCAGTCCCTCGACCCGCGTGGGGCCGGAGACCGCGATGATGCGGATGCGGCCGGAGTCGGCGAAGCGGCGGAACTCCGAGACGCCGGAGATCGCGGCCCGGAGCTTGCCACCGCCCAGCGCGGTGAGGATCTCGCTGCCGGAGAAGGACACGAAATTGATCTTCGAGACCGGTGCGCCGGCGTGCTTGGCGAGCAGCGCGAGCATCACGTGGTCGACGCTGCCAGCCGACCCGCCGCCGACCGGGAGCGCGCCCGGATCGGTCTGCAAGGCCTGCATGAAGTCCTGCACCGTCCTGATGGGCGAAGCGGCCGGAACGGCGATCGCGTTGTACTCGTTGGTCAGGCGCAGCAGCGGCGTGGTGTCGGCGAGCGACACCGGCGTCTTGTTGCTGATGGTGCCGCCGACCATGATGACGCCCGTCACCATCAGCGCGTTGTCGTCGCCCTTGGCGGTGCGGACGAATTCGGCCAGGCCGATCGTTCCCGCCGCGCCGCCCTTGTTCGTGAAGGACGCGCCATCGGTAAACACCTTCGATCGGGCAAAGGCCGCCAGCGTGTGGCGGGCGGCGCCGTCCCAGCCGCCGCCCGGATTCGCCGGGATCATCACCCGCGCGGGGTCGGCCACGGCCGTCCCGGAAACCAGCGCCAGCGCCAGCGCGCCAGCCATCACCATTCGCTTTTGCATTGTGTGTCTCCTCTGTCTCCATCTCCATGTCGCCCTGGCGCACCGTGCGCGCAGGGTCGATTGCCGCCTGCTCTTGCCTGCTACCGCGCCGCCAGCTCCGGCGTGACGGAGGCAACGATCGAGGCGTCGAGCGCCTCGTAGTCGGGCAGACCGATCGTCGCGTAGAGCTCCGCCCGGGTCTGCATTTGCCCGACCATGCCGTGCGCGCCGCCGTCGCGGGCGAGCGCCGCGTAGAGCTGCGCCTGCGCCCGGTTGGCGACCCGCAGCGACGAGACCGGCCAGATCACCATGCGGTAGCCCATGGCCTCGAACTCGGCCGCGGTGAAAAAGGGGGTGCAGCCAAACTCGGTCATATTCGCCAGCAGCGGCACCCCTTGCGGCATGCGCTGCGCGAACTCCTGGAACATCGCGGCCGTGCTCAGCGCTTCCGGGAAGATCGCGTCGGCGCCCGCCTCCAGATAGAGCTGCGCGCGTGCGATCGCGCCGCCGAGCCCTTCGCTTGCCGCAGCGTCGGTGCGGGCGACGATGTACAGATGCCGGCGCGCCGTCACGGCCGCAGCGATCTTCGCCGCCATGTCATGCGCGTCGGCGAGTTTCTTGTGGTTCAGGTGGCCGCATTTCTTGGGCAGCAGTTGGTCCTCGATGTGCACCGCAGCGGCGCCCGCGTCCTCGAAGACGCGGACCATGTGCATGACGTTGAGCGCCTCGCCGTAGCCAGTGTCGCCATCGACCAGCACCGGCAGGCCGCTCGATCGCGCCAGCTGCCGGATGAAGAAGGCGACCTCCTCGACGGTGATGATTCCCAGATCGGGCAGGCCCATCGACGCGGTCATCGCGGCGCCGGACAGGTAGAGCGCGTCGAAACCGGCGGCTCTGGCCTGAAGCGCCGCCATGCCGTTGTGCGCGCCGGGCATCCTCAGGATGCCCGCGCGCGCAAGCAGCGCGCGCAGGCGCTCGCCCGCCGGCTGCGTTGGACAATCCGCTGCAACGAGGTAGGGCATGGGCTTCAGACGCCGCTGGCGTAGAGATCGACGTAGTCGGGCACCGCCATGGCCTCGAGCTGCGCCTGATCGAGCGAGACCGCGAGGATTTGGCGCTGGCGCTTGGCGACGAAGCGGCGCGCGAGATGCGCGCGGAACTTGGCCTCGAGCAGCGCCATGGCCTCGGCGCGCCGCCGCTGGTGGCCGATCGGGTACGCCACCATGCACTCGGGCAAGCGGGTGCCGTCGTTCAGCGTGAGCGCCAAGGCGTTGGCGATCGCGCGTTTTTCCGGGTCGTGGTAGTCGCGCGTGAAAGCGGGGTCCTCGACGCATTCGATCCTCTCGCGCAGCGCGTCGATGCGCGGGTCGGCGGCCACCGCGTCCTCGTAATCGCTGGCGCTCAGGCGCCCGAAGATCAGCGGGACGGCGACCATGTATTGCAGCGCATGGTCGCGATCGGCCGGGTTGTGCAGCGGCCCGCGCTTGTCGATGATGCGCATGCAGGCCGCCTGGGTGCGGACCCGGACCGAGGCGATGTCATCGCTGCTGCGCCCCATTTCGCGCAGCTGGCGGTGCAGCGCCATGGCGGCCTCGACGGCGGTTTGGGCGTGAAACTCCGCCGGATGGGAGATCTTGAACAGCACGTGCTCCATCACGTAGCTGCCGTAGGGGCGCTGAAATTTGAACGGCTGCCCACCAAAGCAGGCATCGTAGAAGCCCCAGTGCTTCGCCGTCAGGGCCGAGGGGCAGCCCATCTCGCCGCTTCGCGCGATGAGCGCCAGCCGGACCGCGCGGCTCGTGGCGTCACCCGCCGCCCAGCTCTTGCGCGACCCGGTATTCGGCGCGTGCCGGTAGGTCCGCAGCGCCTGGCCATCGACGAAGACCAGCGACAGCGCGGCGATGACCTCGTCACGGCCGAGACCGAGCATGGCGCAGACGACGGCGGTTGACGCCAGCTTGACCAGAATCACATGGTCCATGCCCACCGCGTTGAAGGCGTTCTCCAGCGCCAGGCAGCCCTGGATCTCGTGCGCCTTGATCATCGCCGTCAACACCTCGCGCATCGCCATCGGCGCGCGGCCCGCGGCCACGGCCTGGCGCGAGCGCCAGTCGGCCACCGCGAGGATGGCGCCGAGGTTGTCCGACGGATGCCCCCATTCGGCCGCAAGCCAGCAATCGTTGAAATCGAGCCAGCGGATCATCGTGCCGATGTTGAACGCCGCCTGCACCGGGTCGAGCTGGTAGGGCGTTCCGGGAACGCGCGCGCCGTGCGGGACGATGGTTCCGGCAACGATGGGGCCGAGCAGCTTGGTGCACTCCGGGTATTCCAGCGCCGCGAGCCCGCAGCCGAGCGTGTCGATCAGGCAGTTGCGCGCCGTCTCGTAGGCGAGCGCGCTATCCACCCGGTAGTTCAAGACATAGTCGGCGATGTCGGCGAGTACGGCGTCCGGCGCCGGGCGGTCATTGTTGCTGGCTGGATTCATGAACGGGCAGTCTCTGGCTGGCGGCCAGGGGTCGAAAGCTTTAATGTCGACAATTCTGGCGGTTCAATGCGATTCAAGCAAGGGTGTTCGGCCTGAATTCCCCAATATTGTCGACAACTGTCCCTGGCGGCGTCTTTGCCGGGCATCGATCAGGGACGGATCAACCGCAACGCGCGGCGGCGGCCAT
The DNA here is from genome assembly GCF_026127385.1 of Verminephrobacter aporrectodeae subsp. tuberculatae. Taxonomy (NCBI): domain Bacteria; kingdom Pseudomonadati; phylum Pseudomonadota; class Betaproteobacteria; order Burkholderiales; family Comamonadaceae; genus Verminephrobacter; species Verminephrobacter aporrectodeae. The sequence goes on along the minus strand of NZ_QZCX01000001.1, from coordinate 89,830 downwards.
TTTCCAAGCGTCTTGCACTCCGGGTACACCCTTATGATCCCGGCCTGCCCCCGCATTGCCGCAGCACACCCCTTCCATGTCCGCCATCTTCAACTTCACCTTCGTCCCCTGGTTTCGCTCGGTGGCGCCGTATATCCACAAGTTCCGCAACCAGACCTTTGTGATCGGCTTGACCGGGGAGGGCATTGCGGCGGGCAAGCTGTACAGCATTGCGCAGGACCTGGCGCTGATCCAGGCGATGGGCGTGCGCATCGTGCTGGTGCACGGTTTTCGCCCGCAGGTGAACGAGCAACTGGCCGCCAAAGGCCACGCCGCCCGGTACGCGCATGGCATGCGCATAACGGACTCGGTGGCGCTCGACTGCGCGCAGGAGGCCGCAGGCCAGCTGCGCTACGAGATCGAGGCGGCTTTCAGCCAGGGCCTGCCGAATACCCCGATGGCCGGGGCCACGGTGCGCGTGATCTCGGGCAACTTCCTGACCGCGCGGCCCGTGGGCATCGTGGGCGGCGTGGACTTCCAGCATTCGGGGCTGGTGCGCAAGGTGGACGTGGCGGGAATTCAGCGCACGCTGGACATGGGCGCCCTGGTGCTGCTCTCGCCGTTCGGCTTCTCGCCCACCGGCGAGGCCTTCAATCTGGGCATGGAAGAGGTGGCCACCAGCGTGGCGATCGAACTGCGGGCCGACAAGCTGATCTTTCTGACCGAGGTGCCCGGCATCCGCATGCAGCCCGGCGCGCCCGACGGCGAAGACAACCCCATAGACACCGAGCTGCCGCTCGCAGACGCGCAGGCCCTGCTGGCCCGCTTGCCCAGCGCGCAGCAACCCACCGACGCCGGCTTTTATTTGCAGCACTGCGTCAAGGCGTGCAAGGCCGGCGTGGAGCGCAGCCACATCCTGCCGTTTGCGGTCGATGGCTCGCTGCTGCTCGAGGTCTATGTGCACGATGGCATAGGCACGATGGTCATCGACGAGAAGCTGGAAGAACTGCGCGAGGCCAGCATCGACGACGTGGGCGGCATCTTGCAACTGATCGAGCCGTTCGAGAAGGACGGCACGCTGGTCAAGCGCGACCGCACCGAGATCGAGCGCGACATTGCCACCTACACCGTCATCGAACACGATGGCGTGATCTTCGGCTGCGCCGCGCTCTACCCCTACCCCGAGGCCAGGACGGCCGAGATGGCGGCGCTCACCGTGTCGCCACAGAGCCAGGGAACAGGCGATGGCGAGAAACTGCTCAAGCGCGTCGAGCAGCGTGCGCGCAGCATGGGGCTGGACAGCATTTTCGTTCTCACCACCCGCACCATGCACTGGTTTCTCAAGCGCGGCTTTCAGTCCGTGGACCGGGAATGGCTGCCCGACGCGCGCAAGCGCAAGTACAACCCGGACCGGCGCAGCCAGGTGCTGGTCAAGCGACTGTAGGGCACGCCGTCTCCGGGAGCCGCCGCAGTGCCGCCAGCGCGTCCGTGTCGGTGCGGTGCAGGGCCAGACCGTCTAGCAGCCCGGCCTGGCGCAGCACCTGCTCGGCGGGCAGCTTCAGTCCGCTCAGATGCAGGCTGCCGCCCCTTGACTGCATGAGGGCGAGCAACTGCGCAAAGGTTTCCACCCCGGTCACGTCGATGCGGTTCATGGGCTGGGCGAGCAGGCACAGGTGCAGCACGTCGGGATGCGCCGCCAGATGCTCCGTCACGCGCCGCTCCAGCGCGCTCGCCGAGGCAAAGTCCAGCTCCGCGTCCATGCGCAGCGCCAGCAGCCGGGGCGCCAGCGGGGGCAGATTCCACAGATGGCGGTCGCGCAGGCTGCCGTCCGGATGCAGGCCCACCTCGATGATGCGCGGGTGCAGCCGCAGGTACAGGAAATGGCTCAGGTTCATGAGCAGGCCCACCAGAACGCCCCAGTACATGCGCGGAGCCGTGGCCAGCGTCAGCGCCCAGGTGACGGCGGCGATCATGGCCTCCACGCGCGACACGCGCCACAGCCGCGGCAGCGTTGCGGGCCGGATCAGGCCGCTCACCGCCGTGATCACCACGGCGGCCAGCACCGACTGCGGCACATGGTAGAGCGCGGGCGTGAGCCACAGCAGCAGCACCAGCATCAGGCCGACGGTGAACAATGCGGCCCAACCGCTCTTGGCGCCTGCGTAGAGGTTGATCGCCGAGCGCGAGAACGAGGCGCTGGTGGCAAAGCTGCCGCACAGGCCGCTGCTGATCTTGGCCAGCCCCTGCCCGATCAGGTCCTGGTTCTCGTCCCAGCGCTTGCTGCTGCGCTGGCTCTCCACCTTGGCGCTGGAAGCGGTTTCGAGAAAGCTCACCAGCGTGACCACCAGCACCGGCAGCACCAGGTCCGTGAAACCGGACCAGGACAGGGCGCCCGGCCAGTAAGGCGCGGGCAGGCCCGAGGGCAGGGCGCCGACCACGGCGCCGCCTGCGTCGGCATAACCCAGGGCCCAGCTCGCGGCACCGGTCGCCACCACGACCACGATGGCGGCCGGAAAATGCGGCCGCCAGCGCCGCGCGAGCAGCAACCAGGCCAGGCTGCCCAGGCCGAAGGCCGCCGCCGTGAGGTCGAACAGGCCCGGCGCCGGCGTGTTCAGCAGCGCCCCCCAGTCGGTGGCACGCAGGCCCGTGAGCGCGCGCAGCTGCGAGCCCAGGATCAGCAGCGCAGCCGCCTGCGTAAAGCCGCTGAGCACCGGCGAGGTCACCAGATTCAGCAGCCAGCCAAAGCGCACCAGGCCCAGCACCAGCTGCAGCAGGCCCGAGAGCAGCGCGATCCACGCCGCCAGGGCCACCCATTGCGCGCTGGCCGGTTCGGCCAGACCCGTCAGCGATGCCCCGATCAACAGGCTGGTCAGCGCCGTGGGGCCCACGCCCAGGCGGGTGGACGAACTGAACAGCACCGCCACCAGCGTCGGGATCAGCGAGGCGTAAATCCCCGTGACCAGCGGCATGCCCGCGAGCGCGGCGTAGGCCATGCCCTGCGGCGCAAGCATCAGGCCCACGGTCATCCCGGCCCAGAACTCCCCTTTGAGCAGATTCCGGTCGGGACGGGGCCAGGAAAGAAACGGCAGCCAGCGGGCCAGTGAAGACGGCATCATGGTCATGGCCCGATTGTCGCGTGGCGCCATTTCGCTCAACCCCCCGCCCTGAGCGCACGCCTGCGCAGGGACTCGATGGCGGGCGTGGCCTCGAAGTGCTTGAGCAGCCTGGCCTTTTGTTCATCCAGCACGGTGGACGCTGCGATCATGTCGGGCCAAGCCGCATAGGCTTTGCGCACAGTTTCCTTGACGATGGAATTCACCATGGGCTCCAGCAGGCCTGGAACCTCATTGCAGAGCCGCCGAATCACCTGGGGCGATACCCGTGCATGCCTGGGCCCATCGGGCGTGAAGCCCAACGCGTGGCCCCGACCAGACAGGTAGGCGGCGTAGGCCACCACGTCGTATGCAGGGGACAGTTCGGGCGTGCTCCCATCGCGGTACAGCAGCCCGTAGTTCTTGAGGTGGCCGTCGAAGTTGCCAAGCAAATCGTTGACCACGATACGGCGCAGCATCTCGTACCCGGCCTCCAGCCCAAGCTCTGGCGTTTGCACCAGGATGCGCAGCATGGTCGAGTAAGTGGCCAATGGATGGCTGTACTTTTGCTCGGGTGGAACGCCGAGGATCTGGGCGAAGTCCTCGCAGTGGATGTGTTTGGTTCCATCCCGATCAAAGCGGCGCACCGCCAGAAACTGCCTGCCTTCACCGAGCACGAAGGGCTGATCGGCGTCGATGTTCTCCAGGGGCGCCAACTCCACCTCGCAGACATGCACTCCTGCGACAGCCGCAAGCCGCATGGAGAGTTCTTCCACCCGGGGCAAGAGCGGGTACTCCACCGTGGGCAGCTTGGCAATGATGTGCACCCCGCGCGGGTTCTTGGTTCTGGCCACGTAGCGCCCAGCAGCTTGCACCAGCGAGAGCTTTGGCTGCACCCCGGAGAGCGAGGTCGCTTCGGGCAGCGCAACGGGCGTGACGGTGGGCTCCAGTGTGTCGTTGTTTTGGGTGACGACTCGGGCCACACTCTGCTTGTCCAGCGGTGCTTGTTCGACGCAGACGGCCCCTGGCAGGTCTGTGCCGCAGAGGCTGAGCAAACCGAAGTCATCGCCCTTGTCCAAGTTGCCGATCTCCTCCAGATGGCGGCGCAGGAGCCCCTCTGGCAGGAGGTTCTGGAAGAAGATGGGCAGATTCTCGCCCTCGCCATTGAAGAACGGCTGGACGATGTATTCCGCCAGAAACATCGCACGGGCGTGTGCGTCTGCCACACGGGCGTTCTGTGAGAACACGGGGGCTGCTCCATCACTCCAGTAGTCCGGATCCGGCACCAGGCGCGTGATGGCCGTTCGGCCGGTTCCGTACTGGTACAGCTGGCCCACGAAACGCTTGCGCGTGCCGAGGAACACATGGAGGGCGCGGTATTGCATGGGCGTTCCTCTACAGGCCCTGCTGGGCGGTATCCAGCCCGACACGAGCGATAGGGGCAAGGAGGGAGCGCTGCGTCATGGAGCTTCCGGGGAATGGAAGGGGGGATGCAGAGCGGTTGCGCGGTGCTACTTGCCCGGAGTGAACGAAACGCCTGATCGCAAGCCCAAACGACGCTCCACGTCGGACAGTACGGTTCGCTCGGCCCGTGGGCCCCCCGAGAGCGATGGGGCCGCTTCCTTTGGCACGAGCACGAGCTCCAGGCCCAGCTCCGAGGCAATTGCCATGGCGTTGGTCAAGCGAGGCGCTGTCTCGCCGGCCAGGATCTGGCGCACGGCTTGCGGGGTGAGCCCCGTCCTGAGGGCCAGTGCGTTGGCAGTCAGCTTCCGGGCCCTTTGGGCGAGCGCAAGGGCAGTGGAGAACTCATTCAGGGTGCGCATGGTGATTTAACTACCGTTTTCCATGAAAACACTGGTTTTATATTCTGCATACAGCAAAAGCTCAAGCGCTATTTAAGTGTCTTTCCTCATAAAAACGACACTTAACTTGCTATTGTGTCTGCGACCACCATGGCCATGGGTGAATCCGCGCCACGCGTTGCGGGCGTACAGTCAAGTTTCTGTTGAAGTCATCCACCGCAACACGAGGAGTGAAGCATGAAGCCATTGAAAATTTCCGCGCATCCCGCACGCCGCGTTGCCAGCACCCTGGCCGTGGGCGCCGTGGCACTGGGCCTGACTGCCTGCGACAAGGGGTCCGGCGTGAGCCAGCAGTTGGACTCCGCCGTCGAAAAGGGCGAGCAGGCCGTCGCCGACGCCCGTAGCAAGGCCGAGGATGTCATGCAAAACGCACAGGACCAGCTGGAGCAGGGGGCGTCCAGCGTCAGGGGAACCATCGACGACGTCGGCATCACCGCCCGGGTGCACGCCGCACTCGCCGAGGACCCCGAACTGCGTGCCGCCGAGATCACCGTGGGCACGGTCAACGGCAAAGTGACGTTGGACGGAAAGGTCCCGACGACCACGGTCCGTGACCGCGCCGAAAGCATCGCCAAGACCGTCAGCGGCGTGGCCTCGGTGGACAACCAGTTGATCGTCCTGGCGGGTTGATGCCCGCGCGCACCGGAAGAGATCGCAGGCAGGCAGCCAGCCTGCGCATCGAATATCCCCTGTAACCATCTCCCCTATTGCTTGACGCAGCCAAGCGAGGCATTTACAACCCGACCATGCCCCTCAACTACTATTGCGTGCCCACCTCGCTGGAGTACTTTGCATCGCTGGTGCAAAGCGACGATCACTTTCCGCTGCTCGAAGCTGCGGCCAGTCTGGCGCAGGACGAGTACCCGGAATTCGACGTGCAGCAGCTGCTGGGCGATATGGACCAACTGCTGGCCCGCGCCAAGCGCCGCCTGCCGGGGGATGCCCCCGCGCTGCTGCGGCTGCGCACGCTGAACCAGTTCTTTTTTTCCGACCTGGGCTTTGGCGGCAACGTCAACGACTACTACGACCCCGAGAACAGCTACCTCAACGCCGTGCTGCGCACGCGCAGGGGCATTCCGATCTCGCTCGCCGTTCTCTGGATGGAACTGGCCCAGGGCCTGGGCCTGCACGTGCAGGGCATCGGGTTTCCCGGCCACTTCATGGTCAAGGTCCTGCTGCCCAAGGGGCAGGTGGTGCTGGACCCGGTCTGCGGCCAATCCTTGAGCCGCGAAGAACTGCTCGAGCGGCTCGATCCCTACAAGCGCCGCAACGGCCTGGCGGACGACTGCGAACTGCCGCTGGGGCCGTTCCTGGACGCGGCCACGCCGCGCGAAATCATCGCGCGCATGCTGCGCAACCTCAAGGAGGTGCACCGTGCGCAGCAGGATTGGCAACGCCTGATCGCCGTGCTCGACCGGCTCATCGTGCTGCTGCCCAAGGCATGGGGCGAGCGGCGGGACCGGGGGCTGGCCCACGCCGAGCAGGGCAGCATTGCGCAGGCCGTGGCCGACCTCAGGGTCTACCTGGACCACGCCCGGAGCGGACCGGACATCGACCTGGTTGCGAACCATTTGCGCGCACTGCGCAGCGCCAGCGGGTAGAGACCGCTGAAATCGGAAAATCCATCCGCGCTCAGTTCTGTTCCCACGGGGGTGTGGGCAGCCAGTGCGATCGGAGAAATTCGATAAAAGCCCGGATCTTCGGTGACTGGTAGCGCCCCGGCATATGCAGGATGAACAACGCGTTTCCGGTGGAACCCTCTACCCGGTATTCGGGCAGCACGCGGTGCAGGCGGCCATTTTTCAAGTCCGCTGCCACGGCATAGCGCGGCAGTAGCGCGACGCCCATTCCGGCCAGCGCCAGTTCCCTGGCCGCCTCGCTGCTGTTCACCGACAAGGAACTCGTCACGCTGACCGCATGGGCGATACCGCCCCTGAGCAACTGCCAAGTCGTGTGCCGATTCCGAAACCCATAAAAGAGACAGTTGCGCCCCGCCAGATCCTCCGGTTGACGAATCACCGGGGCCTGCGCCAGCGTGCCGGAAGCCGCGACCAGCACATGGCTCAGGTCGCAAATTCTGGCCGCCGACAGGTGCTGGGGCGGCTCGTCGCAGAGGCGGATCAGAAGATCAAAACCCTCCTCGACCAGGTCCACCGAGCGATCGAGCAGACAAAGCTCGACCTGGACCTGCGGATAGCGCCGGATGAACTCAGGCAGCAGGGGAACCAGCTGGAGACGGCCAAAGGCCACCGAGGTGCTGATGCTCAGCACACCCGAGGGGACAGCGAGGACATGCTCGACATCCGACCGTACCCCGTCCAACTCCTGAACGATGCGTACCGCACGGTCATGGATGGCCCGCCCCACGTCCGTAAGGCTGACATGCTGGGTGCTTCGATTCAGCAGCCGCAGGCCCAGGCTGCGCTCCAGGTCGCGCAGCTGGCGGCTGATCACCGCCTTGTCCTGATCCAGCGCACGCGCCGCCGCCGAGATCCCACCGCACTCGACGATTTTGGCAAAGGTAAGCATCCAGCGTGCCGTGCTCAGGGTGCGGTGTGGGGCAGCCATTGTTGTTCCTGCGTCAACAGGCAATTGATGTTCCGGAGGTTTCCGGAGGGTAGCGAAGTCTACAGAATGGGCCTCGATGAGTCGCGTGATCACCACGGTTTTGATTGAAGAGGAACACCATGACGACAGCAAGCCTTGCAGGTCGAACCACCGACCACCCCTATTTCTGGCCTACCGTGTTCATACTCATGTGGAGTTCCGGATACGTGGCCGGGAAAGTGGGCCTGCCTTACGCCGGACCATTCACCTTGATATCCATGCGATTCGCCAGCGCAGCGCTGATATTGCTGCTTGTATCGATAATCACAGGGGCCTCGTGGCCTTCCAGACCAAAGGATTATCTGCATCTGGCTGCAGTCGGCCTGCTGGTGCAGGCCTTGCAATTTTCAGGTTTGTACCTGGGGCTGAGCCTGGGCGTGGCGGCAGGGACATCGGCCGTCATGGTGGGAATGATGCCGATCTTTACCGCGATTGGCGCCATCGTCTTTCTGGGCGAGAAAGTCAGTCCCAGGCAAGCGCTTGGATTCTTGGTCGGCCTGCTGGGTGTGGCCCTCGTCGTGGCGCACAAGATGGGCGTCAGCGACGCGCAGTGGGGCGGTTATCTTGCCATTTTGGCGGCACTCGCCGGCATCACGATCGGAACGCTGTATCAGAAGAAATTCTGTGTGGGTATCGATCTGCGCACTGGTGGGTTCGTGCAACTCACCGTCGCCAGCCTGGTTGCAGTTCCCATGGCCTTGTTCGCCGAGGAATTCAGGGTTATTTGGACCGCTGAAGTCATGGGCTCCATTGCATGGCTGAGCCTGATCAACTCCATCGGAGCGGTAAGCGTGCTGTTCATGCTGGTGCAACGTGGCCAAGCCAGCCAAGTCGCCGGCCTGTTCTACCTGATTCCCTCGGTCACGGCGGTCATGGGCTATCTGGTCCTCCATGAAACACTGACCCCATTGCAGGCCGTGGGATTTGCTGTCTCCGCAATAGGCGTTTACCTGAGCACCCGGAAAACCCCCTGAACAGCCCCCTGATTCAGCGGCGCTCCACGCTCAGCGCCACGACGCCGAGGTCACGAAATGCAGAGGCAAGCTGGCGGCCCCGATGCTGAGACTCAGGTCGCCGGCTAGCACCGCCATGCCCGCAGTCCGCATCAGGACATGCATTCAGCCGCCGAGCGTGACGTTTGCGTCCTTGATGACCTTGCGCCAGAGGATGCTTTGCGCGGCGAGCAGGTCGCCGAAATCCTTCGGGTTGCCGTAGACCATCTGTATGCCCAACTGCATCATGAGCTTGCCCACGTCGGGCTCCTGCAGCATGCGCTGGATCTCGCCCGAGAGCTTGTCGACGATGGGCCTGGGCATGCCCGCGGGGGCGACGATGCCATACCATGTGCTGCCCTCATAGCCGGGCACGGCGGAGGACAGCGGCGGGATGTCCGGTGCCAGCGGAGTCGCACCGGGCGTGGTCACGCCGAGCGCGCGCAGTCTGCCGGCACGGATGAACGGCAGAGCGCCAGGCAGGCTATTGAACGACAGCGGAATCTGCCCGCCGACCACGGCAGACGCGGCCTCCGACGACCCCCTGTAGGGCACATGCCGCAGTTTGACGCGCGCTTCGGTATTGAACATCTCGCCGAGCAGGTGGTTGAACGAGCCGACGCCGACAGAGCCGTAGTCGATGCCGTCCGGGTTCTTCTTCGCCATGGCGATCAGTTCGGCCGTGCTCTTGGCCTCGAAATCCGGATGCGCCACGAGCACGAATGGACCGCGTCCCAGCAGTGCGACGGGCGTAAAGTCCTTCAGGGCGTCGTAGCCGGCCTTCTCGTTCAGTGCGGCATTGATGTTGTGCGACGGTGAGGTAAAGAGCAGCGTGTAGCCGTCGTTGGCTGCCTTGGCCACGTAACGGGTTCCGATCAGGCCACCTGCGCCGACGCGGTTCTCTATGACCACCGGCTGTCCCAGCGCAATCGATAGCCTGGGCATGATGAGCCGGGCCAGCGAATCCACGCCCCCGCCGGGCGCCTGTGGCACGACGATCACGATGGGCCGGCGCGGGTAGGCCGCGTCATTGGCAACGGCCACGATGCTGGCCAGGCTGAGGGCCACAGCAGGGCCGATGCGGCGGATCGATTGCGGAATGGACATCGGTGGTTTTCCCGGCAGCGCCATGCCGCCTGATCGAGGTTTGAGGGGTGGGGTTTGGGGGTTGGCAATGGGGATGCGGCCGCGCCCCATGCGGGCGTTCATTCGGCCACAGCCATGCCGCGGACGAAGCGCCGCAGAAACAACGCGCATTCGCGCAGTTGGTCGAGCGCCACGAACTCATCGGCCTTATGCGCCTGTTCGATATCGCCGGGGCCGCAGATCACGGCCGGAATGCCGGCTGCCTTGAACAGACCGGCTTCGGTTCCGTAGGAGACCTTGCGCTTGTCATGGTCCTGCGTCAGCGCGCGCACCCGCTCCGTGATGGCGCCTTCTTGCGCGTCGTCGAGCGCTGGTGCGACGGAGATCTTGGAAAACTCGATGCGCGCGTCCGGGTGCTCGTCGCGCATGCGGGGCACGAGCACGTCGTGCGCGTAGGACTGGATCTGCCGGATGATCTCGCCGGCGTTCACAGTCGGCAGGTTGCGCACCTGGAACGAAAACTCGCACAGCGAGGGCACTACGTTGTTCGCGATGCCGCCGCTGATCATGCCGGTCTGGGCCGTCGTGAAGGGCACCTCGAAATGCTGGTCGTATGGCCCTTCGGCACGGTATTTGTCCGCAAGGTCCCGAATGAAGCAAATCATGCGCGCCGCATATTCGATGGCGTTGACACCCTGCGGCGTCAGCGACGAATGGACTGCGTGCCCGTGAACATGGCAACGGTACAGGTTGATTCCCTTGTGCGCCACCACCGGTCGCATGCCGGTTGGCTCGCCGATGATGCAACCCTCGGGCAGGACGCCGCGCGCCTGCAAGTCCATGATCATCAGCGGCGCGCCCGCGCAGCCTACTTCCTCGTCGAACGAAAGGGCAAGGTGCAAGGGCCTTGCGAGCCGCGTGGCCTGCATCTCGGGAAGCAGCGACAGCGCAGTGCCGATGAACCCCTTCATGTCGCACGCGCCGCGCGCATAGAGCTTGCCGTCGCGCGTGGTGGCCTTGAAGGGATCCGAGTTCCAGGCTTGGCCGTCCACGGGAACCACGTCGGTGTGGCCGGACAGCACGATGCCGCCCGTGGTGCTGCCGTCGTGAGCGGGCAGCGTGGCGAACATGTTGGCCTTGGTGCCCGATGCGTGGTACGTCAGCACGGGCTCGACGCCCAGGCTGCGCAAGTGGTCGCGAACGGTCTCGATCAGCCCGAGGTTGGAGTTGCGGCTGGTGGTGTCGAAAGCGATCAGTCGCTCGATCCAGGGCATGGCCGCGATATCGGTGCCTGCCGGCGGTGGGACATCCGTCATGTGATCTTCTCTCCGGGTGGCGCTGGAATTGGCATGGAGTATGCGAGCGCTCTGCTCAAGGAAAAAGCGATTTAAACTATCCCGGTCACTGGAAGAAAATTCATGTACTCGCGCCCCATGGAACGAACCGGATTCAGAGTCTGCTCCTGCGCGCAAGGGGTGGGGGCATGCTGAGCTTCAAGCAACTTGAGGCGATCTACTGGGCGTCGCAGCTTGGCACCTTCGCTGCGACCGCGGAAAAGCTCCACGCAAGCGAATCGGCCATCTCCAAACGCATCACCGAGCTCGAAGGCGTGTTCGGCGTGCCATTGTTCGACCGCACGCTGCGCAGCGCGCGGCTCACGCGGTGCGGCGAAGAGGTCGTCGAGACCGCGCGCGCCATCCTCGATCTGCGCAACCAGCTGTTCGACCGCATGGGCAAGGCGGAGCTCGCCATACGCCGCTTTCGCGTCGGCGTGACCGAACTCGTGGCGCTCACTTGGCTGCCAAGGCTGGTGGCGGCGTTCCAGCGGGAATACCCCGGCGTGTCGCTCGAACCCGAGGTGGACCTGAGCCTGGTGCTGTGCGCAAAGCTCTCTGCCGGAGCCATCGATTTCGCCATCGTTCCCCCGGTGTTCCACGAGGCCACGACGCGTGCGGTGGCGTTGAACGACTTGGAACTTGTGTGGGTCTGTCGGCCGGGCCTGGTGCCCGCCGGACGGGTGTTGTCGCTGGCACAGCTGGCGCAGTACCCGGTGCTGGCGCAGGCCGGCAAATCGGGCGTTGACGCGGTATACGACCAGTGGTTCCAGAAGAAGCGTGTGGTGCTGCGCAAGATCTACGCCGGCAATAGCCTGGTGTCGCTCGCTTCGCTCACCACCTCAGGCATTGGCGTCAGCTATTTGCCGGCGCTGTACTTTCGCGATCTGATCGAACGCGGCCAGTTGCAGGAAATTGCGCTGAAGCAAGCCCCGCCGCCGGTTCCTTACTACGGCATCTTCCGCGCCAACGACGAGGCGGCCGGCTTCAGCGAGCGCTTTGCGCAAATCTGCGTGCGCGTCTGCGATTTCGCGAAACCAGCCGAGCTCGCGCTCGCAGGCCGCTTGCGCGCGAGCCAACGCGGGCGACCGAAACCCTGAATAAAGTTCAGGTGGTCCCGTTCCATCAAATCGCTTTTATTCCCACCGGGAATCCACTACCTTTCGGCACCGGCACCGGCAATGGAACATCAGAAGATGAACGGACTCACGATCGCGGAAAAGATCCTGTCGCGGGCCGCGCGCAGGGCGGTGCGCGCCGGCGATATTGCCATCTGCACACCGGATCTGGCGATGGGGACCGATGGCTCCATCCCGATGGCGCTCGACTGCCTGGACCAGATGCTGCCGGGCGCGGCCCCGTTCTCGCCCTCCACGCTCGTGTTCGCATTCGACCACTACGACGCCACATCTGGCGCGGGGGCCCAGGCGCTTCAGCAGCGGGCGCGCCGCTTTGCGCAAGTCCACGGCATTGCGGTCGTTGAGGTCGGCGAAGGCATCGGGCACCAGTGCATCCTGGAATCGGGTGCGGCGCGGCCCGGGCGCTTGATGGTCGGCGCCGACTCGCACGCCACGTCCTACGGCGCGGCGAACGCGTTTGCGACCGGCATCGGCTCGTCGGACCTCGCGGGGATCATGTTGTGCGGCCAACTCTGGCTCAAGGTGCCCGAGTCGATGCGCGTGGTGGTTTCGGGGAACTTGGCGCCGGGCGTTTGCGCCAAGGACATCGCACTGACGCTGGCTCGCCGCATGGGCTCCGATGGCGCCAACTACCGCGTACTGGAGTTTCAGGGGCCGGGCGTGGCCACGCTCGACATGGACGACCGCATCGTGCTGGCCAACATGGCGGTCGAACTCGGTGCCAAGGCCGGCATCTTTCCGTTCGACGGCACCACGCAGCAATGGCTGTCAGCGGTCTTTGGCGGGCGGCCGGAGCCGGAGCACGCCGATGCCGATGCGCACTACGCCGACACGATGCACCTCGACCTGGCCAGCGTGGTGCCGCAGATCGCGTTGCCGCACCGGGTCGACAATGTGATTGATTTGCAGGATGCCCCGCCGACGCCGATCGATATGGTGTACTTGGGCACCTGCACCGGTGGCCGCGTCAAAGACTACCGCGAGGCGCTCGACGCGTTGCAGCGCTACGGCCGCATTGCGCCCGGCGTGCGCCTGGTTCTTGCGCCGGCTTCGGAGTCGGTGCGGCGCGAACTCGAGCGCAGCGGCATGCTCGATGCCTTCGTCTCTCTGGGGGCAGAACTGCGCCCCCCGGGTTGCGGATCCTGCTGCGGCACCTGCGGGACCGTGCCGTCCAACGGACAGAACGTGGCTTCGACGGCGAACCGCAACTTCAAGGGGCGGATGGGCAATGCCGCGGCGTCGATTTTTCTGGCTTCGCCCCGCGCGTGCGCGACGATGGCTGCAACCGGCGTGCTCTGCGCCGGCACGGTGTGGGAGTGAGCCGGTGACCCTGTTTCCCCTCGAAGGTCGCGCCCGTGTGCTCGGCAACGATGTGAGTACCGACGCCATCATCTCGTCGCGGCGCAAGAGGGAGACGATCGATCCGCAGGTACTGCGCCAGTACCTGCTCGAAGACCTCGTCCCGTCCCTTGCGGCCCCCATGCGTGCTGGCGACGTGATCGTGGCGGGCCGCAACTTCGGTTGCGGCTCGGCGATGGAGGTGGCCGTCACGGTCCCCCTGGCGGCCGGCATCCGCGCCGTCGTCGCGCAGGGTTTTGCGCGCACCTACCTGCGCAATGCGATGAATAACGGCCTGCTCGCGGTGATCGCCGACACCGAAGGCATCGCCGAAGGCGACCGCGTGCGGCTGGCGCTCGACGCGTCCGGCGGGCTCTGGCTGCGGACGGCGTCGGGCGCCGACGTCCCCTGCGATCCTCCGATTGCGCCTTTCATGCTCGACATGCTGGGCGCAGGCGGACTCGTTGCCTATCTGCGCGCGCGCCGCGGCTTTGGCGCCTGACCCTGCCCGTTCCCCGGTGCGACGGCACGGCAGGTGAGTCAAAGCCCTGGCTGCGCCGCAGGCCGTCGTCAGCGCTCGATGGTCTTGTTCCAGCGTGCGTTCCACGCGGGGCGGTTGGCGTTCACGCTGTCCCAGTCCAGGGTCACGGCGTTCTTCAGCCACTGCTTGATTTGCGCCACCTGCGCGGCGCCCTCGCCCACGGCCGGTGCCTTGGGGTTGGTGGGAATCTGCGCGCCAAACTGCAGCACATTCGCCTGGGCCTGCGGGCTCAGCAGGAACTCGGTCAGTTTCTGTGCCAACTCGGGCGCGCTGTTCTTGGCGATCACGCACTGGCCGATCATGAGCACCACCGAGCCTTCCCTGGGCTGTACGTATTCCACCGGGATGCCCTTGGTCTTGAGCACCGCTGCGGCGGTGGGCGTCAGGGGGAACAGAGCGGCTTCGCCGGTCTGCACCATCTCGGAGATTTTGGCGGAGCTGGGGATGTACTCCAGCACATTCGGGCCGATGGTCTTCGCCCAGGCGTTGAAACCAGGCTCCACGTTCCTCTCATTGCCGCCCTGGATGCGGTTGAACATCATGAAGCCATGCAGCCCGAACGATGACGAGGGGATGGACTGAAAGACCACCTTGCCCTTGTACTTGGGGTCGGCAAAGTCCATCCACGAGCTGGGGGCCGCCCAGCCTTTTTCGGCGAACATCCGGGTGTTGTAGGCGATGCCCGTCATGCCCAGGCCGACGCCGCTGGCCATGTCGTCCCGGAAGCGGGCCGTGGGGTAGATGTCGTTCAGGTGCGGGTTGGGCCGCTGTTTCTCGCACAGGCCCAGGCTGATGGCGCGCATCATCACGCCGTCGTCCAGGAGCATCACGTGCAGCTGCGGCCTGTCCTTGTTCGCCTGGGCCTTGGCCAGGATATCGGACGAGGTGCCCGGCACCACCACCACTTTCACTGCGTGCAGTTTTTCGAAGACCGGGAACACATGGTGCGTGTACGTTTTCTCCATGATGCCGCCATTCATGCCGACGTAGAGCGTCCTGGTCTGCGCACCGGTGCCGCCGGGGAGCATTGCGGCGAGGGCGGCGGTGGCCAGGAGTTTGCGGCGCAGTGGCGTGGCAGGCGGGCGGAAAGCGAAGCGCATGACGGTCCTTTCAGGCAGGGGTGGAGGGCAAGGATTCGGTCAGTGCGCCGCGGGGCAGAACACGACCGGGCACCGGGGAGGCAAAGCGCGCCAGGTCGAATGCATCGAGGGGCGTGCTGCTGTGTCCTTCATGCGCCAGTTCGGCGAGCACTTCGCCCACGGCGGGACCAAGCTGAAAGCCGGCCCCCGAAAAACCGAAGCCATGGACGAGGCCGGGCGTGGTGCGGCTCTTGCACAGCACGGGCTGGCGGTCGGGCAGGTAGCCCTCCGTGCCGCTCCAGGTGCGGATGAGGTGTGCATTTTTGAGGGCTGGCAGCAGTTCCAGCGCCTGTACGGCCAGCGCTGCGATGGCGTGGCGTTGCGCGCGCGCGCAGTCGGCGGTGAGCGCGATGCCCGAGCCCCCGCCCAGGACCAGGTTGCCGCGCGCCACCTGGCGGCAGTAGATGCTGCCACCTTCCACCCCCAGGCTCCACGGCATGAACATGGGCAGGGGCTCGGTGACGGCCATGGCCGGGTGGGCGGAGCGCAGGGGCACGGCCTCGCCGAATTGCGCAGCCAGTGCTCCAGCCCAGGCGCCGGCGCAGTTGAGCAGCACCGGCGCGTGTACCTGCAGATGGGTGCCTGAGCGCAGCGTGAACCGCTGGCCGTCGTGCATGACTTCGTCGAGCGGCGTGCGCTCGAGAATCTGCGCTCCGGCACGCTGTGCGGCCCAGGCAAATGCGGGCGCGACCAGGCGCGGGTTGGCTTGTCCATCTTCCGGGCAGAGCGATCCACCGACCGCGCGCGCACCGAGCCAGGGGCAGCGCTCGCGCAGGCGCGTGCCTGAGAGCAGTTCGATCCCCAAGTCAAAGTCGCGGCTCATGGCGCGGTAGTTCTCCAGCGCGTGCCAATCCGCTGGGCTGCGGGCGATCTTGAAATGGCCGCTGCGCAGGTATTCACCATCGGTGCCAATCAGCGTGGGGAGCCTGGCCCAGATCTGATGCGCGCGCTGCGCCAGCGGCAACTGGCTCAGGGGACGGCCCTGGCGGCGCACGCCGCCGTAGTTCACGCCGCTGGAGCGTGAGCCGCACAGGTCCCGCTCCAGCAACGCCACGTCCATGCCCTTGCGGCGCAGGGCCAGCGCGGCGGACGCGCCCACGATGCCGCCGCCCACGATGGCCACGTCGGTGCGGATCAGGCGGTGGCTCATGCGGCTCCAGGCGCGGCGCCGTGCCGTGTCTGCGCATGGATCGGGATGGGCTTGACGGGCGCCTGCCCGCGCAGGCGGCCCACCTGGTCCACGGATTTGCCGCTGGCCTGGGCCAGGATCTCGGCGGCCGCGACGGCGCACATGCGGCCCTGGCAGCGGCCCATGCCGACGCGGGTCAGCGCCTTGAGGCGGTTCATCTCGTCGACCCCCGCATCGCGTGCGCAGGCACGCAGTGCGCCGACGTGGACGTTTTCGCAGCGGCACAGTACCAGTGCGTCGGACGCGTGCGAGGCCCAGTCGGCGGGGAAGGGGAAGGCGCGCTCCAGCCCCTGGCGAAAGCCGTGCAACTGCCGCAGCTGGCGCTCCAGCGTCCGCGCCCGCGCCATGTCCGTGCTCACACCATGGTCGGCGAGCAACGCAAGGGCCGCGCGTTCGCCCGCCCACTCGGCCGCGTCGGCGCCCAGGATGGCTGCGCCGTCACCGGCCAGGTACACGCCGGGCGTACTGGTGCGGCCCGCCGCATCGTGTTCGGGCAGGTGGGCGCGGTGCATGGGGTCCCAGGCAAAGCGGCAGCCCAGCAGGTCGGCCAGTTGGGTTTCCGGGCGCAGCGCGTAGCCAAGGCCGATGGCGTCGCAGGCCAGCGTGTGTTCCTGCGTTCCGGCACGCCACACCACGCCGCGCACGCGGGCATCGCCCAGCACGCGCACAGGGCGGACGCCGGTGTGCATGGGCACGCCATGCGCGCGCAGCCAGCCCATGTGGTACGCGCCCCTGGCCAGCGTGGCGGGCTGGGCCAGCATGGCGGGCACGGCGGCCAGGTGGTCCGCAAAGCGCGCGCTGTCGAGCACGGCAGTCACCTTCGCGCCTGCGCGCGCGTACTCGCAGGCCACCAAATAGAGCAGGGGGCCGGTGCCCATCAGCACCACGTTTCGGCCAATGCTGCAGCCCTGGAATTTGAGCGCCACCTGGGCGCCGCCCAGCGTGTACACGCCGGGCAGCGTCCAACCTGGAATGGGCAGCACGCGGTCGGTGGCGCCACTGGCCACGATGAGTTGGCCGTAGGGCACGGTGCGCATGGTCTGTGTGGGAGCGTGCAGCGTGTCGAGCCAGCCGCCCTGGGCGTTCCACACCAGGCTGTCGGGCCGGTAGTCGATCCGCGTTTGCAGGGCGTCGAGCGTGTCGTGCAAGGCCGTCGCGCGCGCTGCCTTGGCACCATACAGCGCCCGGGGTGGGCGCTGGAATGGCGCTGGCGCACGCCGGTAGATCTGCCCGCCGCCGCGCGCGGCCTCGTCGATCAGCATGGGCCGCAGACCATGGGCGGCCAATGCCTGCGCCGCGCGGATACCTGCCGGGCCGGCGCCCACGACCACGGGTTGCAAGGGCGGCGGCGTCGATGTCATGCACCCCCCGCGTCCGTGCGCAGGGCCATGCCGGGCGCAACGAAGGTGGTGCAGGCGCGCAGCCGCTCGCCGCTGTCGGTCTGTACCCAGCAATCCTGGCAGGCGCCCATCATGCAAAACCCGGCACGGGGCTCGCCGCTGAATTCATTGCGGCGGAGCTGGGCGCCGTGCGTGAGGATCGCGGTCAGCACCGTGTCGCCTTCGAGGGCGGTGGCGGGCGCGCCGTCCAGCGTGAAGGGCACGGCCCGGCGCGCGCGCTCCGCCACGCGGTGCAGCAGGGGATGGGCGGGGGATGGGGTGGAAGCCCTCATGTGCGTCCCACCAGCACGCGGTCCAGGCCGTACACGCGGTCGAGCAGCACCATGGCGCAGGCCGTCAGCGCCACCATCAGCGCCGAGACGGCGGCCATCAGCGGGTCGATCGACTCGACGGCGTGCATGTACATGCGCACCGGCAGCGTCACCGTGCTGGGCGAGGTGACGAAGATCGACAGGGTGACTTCGTCGAAACTGTTGATGAAGGCCAGCAGCCACCCGCCCGTGACCCCGGGCAGGATCATGGGCAGCGTGATGCGCGTGAACACCGTGGCCTGACTCGCGCCCAGCGACAGGGCCGCGTGCTCGGCGCTGCGCTCGAACCCGACCAACGCCGCCACCACCAAGCGCAGCGTGTACGGCGTGACGATGAGCGCGTGCGCTGCCACCAGCCAGCCGAAGCTGCCCGTGCCGCCGATGAGCGTGAACAGACGCAGCAGGGCCACGCCCAGGATCAGGTGCGGAATGATCAGTGGCGACAGGAACAGCCCGTTGAGCAAGCCCCGCCCGGCAAATGCGTAGCGCGTGAGGGCAATGCCTGCGGGCACGGCCAGCGCCGTGGCCAGCGTGGCCGATGCCAGGGCCAGCCACAGACTGTTCCAGAATGACTGCACGAAATCCGGGTGCTCGAACACCGCCTTGAACCAGCGCAGCGAAAGCGCGGTGCCGGGCAGCGTGAGCGTGTCGTGGGGCGTGAACGCCACCGCGCACACCACCAGCAGCGGCGCCAGCATGAAGCCGATGACGAGGGCGTTGAACGCCAGGGCGATGGGTCCGTTCTTTTGCATGCCGGCGCTCACCCCAGTGCTTTCCTGTAATGGCCTTCCACCAGCCGGTGGTAGCTGAGCATCACGGCCAGATTCGCCGCCAGCAGGGTGAGCCCGATGGCTGCGCCCAGCGGCCAGTTCAGCGCGTGCAGGTATTCGTCGTACACCACGGTGGCCACCATCTTCAGGCGCCGTCCGCCCAGCAGGCCGGGGATGGCAAAGGAGCTGGCAGCCAGGCCAAACACGATGAGACTGCCCGACAAAATGCCCGGCAGCACCTGCGGCAGCACGATGCGGCGCAGCGTGATCAAGGGCGTGGCCTGCAGCGACAGGGCGGCATTCTCCACCCCGGGGTCGAGCTTTTGCAGCGAGGTCCACACCGGGATCACCATGAACGGCAGCAGCACGTGCACCAGGGCCACGACCACGGCGATTTCGGTGTAGAGCATTTTTACGGGCCCGACGCCGATGCGCCGCAGCGCGCCGTTCACCAGCCCCTCGGGGCCCAGCAGCATGCTCCAGCCAAAGGCCCGCACCACCACCGACACCAGCAGCGGCGCCAGCACCACCAGCAGCAAGATGGAGCGCCAGGGAGTGCGCATGCGGCTGATCACATAGGCCTCGGGCGCGCCGATGGCAACGCAGAGCAGCGTGACCAGTCCGGCAATCCAGAAGGTGCGCCAGAAGATGGCGTGGTAGTACGGGTCGGTAAACACCTGCCTGTAGTGCGCGAGCGTGAATTCCCCGGCCTGGACGCCGGTGGCCGGGTCGAACCCGTTGAACGACAGCACGGCCGTAAGCCCCAGCGGCACCAGCAACAGCGCGCTGAACATCGCCAGCGCGGGGCCGGACAGCCACCAGGGAACGGCCCTTGCGTGCAGCAGGGTCATGGCAACGCCTCGGCCCCGGCGGTCTCGTCGGCCGGCAGCAGGCGCATGCAGTGGTCGGGCCAGTCCACGCCGGTGCGCTCGCCCTCGCTCAGTGCGTCACGGCCGTCGTTGGGGGCCAGCACCATCAGGTCGCCCACGGCAGTGCCCACACGGTAGAGCCACTGGCTGCCCAGGAAGAAGCGTTCGCGCACCTGGCCATCGATCCGTCCAGCGGGCACGCAGTGCAGCTTTTCGGGACGCAGGCTCAGCAGCACCGCGGTACCCGGAAGAAAGCGCGGGCCATCCACTTGCACAGCGAGCGGGCCCAGCGCCACGTGCGTGCGCGCGCCGCTGGCCGTGACGGTGCCGGGCAGCAGATTGGTCTTGCCCACGAAGGTGGAAATGAAACGCGTTTCCGGGTGCTCGTACACGCGGTGCGGGTGGCCGGTCTGCATGGCACGGCCGGCCTCCATCACCACCACGCGGTCGCTGATGGACATGGCTTCGCTCTGGTCGTGCGTGACCATCACCGTGGTGGCGCCCACCCTGCGCTGGATCTGGCGCAATTCGAACTGCATTTCTTCGCGCAGCTGGGCATCGAGGTTGGACAGAGGCTCGTCGAGCAGCAGCACGGGCGGCTCGATCACCAGGGCGCGTGCCAGCGCCACACGCTGGCGCTGGCCACCGGAGAGCTCGCGTGGGTAGCGGCTGGCGTGCTGCTCCAGGTGCACCAGAGCCAGGGCCTGGGCCACGCGCTCACGCTGCTCGGTCTTGGGCAGCTTGCGCATTTCCAGACCAAAGCCCACGTTGCCGGCCACCGTCATGTGCGCAAAGAGCGCGTAGCTCTGAAACACGATGCCCAGGCCGCGCACGTTGGCCTTGGCATGGGTGATGTCGCGGCCGTCGAGAGTGATGCGCCCGCTGGTCACGGCCTCGAAGCCAGCCACCATTTGCAGCGTGGTGGTCTTGCCGCAGCCCGAAGGCCCGAGCAAGGAGACGAATTCCCCTTTTTCCACCGTGAGGTTCATGGCCGACACCGCACAGGTGTTGCCGTAGAACTTGGTTACGTCGGTGAGTTCGAGGAAGGACATGCTTGATTCACTCTATGGCAATAAACAGGCCAGACTGCACCGGGTATTCCATTAATCAGAAGTTTCGTTCAATTCATTCCGGTCAATGGAATAACATTCAAGATATTCGAGCAATTTATTCCACGGAGTGAGGCATGGACGCAGCAAGCACAGCCACCGGCGGGGTTCCCCGGGTTTTTGCACTCATCCGGGCGCTGGTGGCGGTGCCGGCCGAAGGGGGACGGGTCACCCAATTGGCGCGTGCGGCGGGCCTGACGCAGGGCGCCACGCACCGTTTGGTGCAGTCGCTGCTCGCGGAGGGCATGGTGGAGCAGGACGGGCGCAGCAAGCGGTACCGGCTGAGCGTGGATTTCCTTGCGCTGGCCGCCAGGGCGGGCAATCCGGGTGATTTACGCAGCCTGTGCCGCCCGGTGCTGCTGCGCCTGTGCGCGAGCCTGGGCGACAGCATTTTCTTGCTGGTGCGCAGCGGGTTTGATGCGGTTTGCCTGGACCGTAGCGAAGGGGCTTTTCCCATCCGATCGTTCACCGGCGACATTGGCGGACGCGTGGCGTTGGGCGTGGGGCAGGGGGCGTTGGCGATTCTGGCTTTCTTGCCAGAGGCCGAGCGCGAAGAAGTCATCCGCTTCAACCTGCCGCGCGTGCGGGAGTACGGCGTGTACGACGAGGTCTGCCTGCGCACCGGGATCGAGCGGGTGCGGCAGTTGGGGCACGCGGATCGCAACACGGGTTTGCTCGAAGGCATGGCGGGCGTGGCCGTGCCCATTTGCGACCGCGAGGGCCGCGCCGTGGCGGCGCTGAGCGTGGGCACCGTTGTCGAGCGGCTCAACGCCGATCGCATGCCCACGGTGGTACAACTGCTCAAACGCGAAGCCGCCGCGCTGGGGCCCCGCATCAACCCGTTCGATGCCACGCTGCGCAGGCCTGCGCAAGGCCTGTCGGGTGCGTGAAGCGCTCCGTGGGGATCGCCTGCCGTGCCGGAGTCTTGTCCGAATGACTACCAAAACCGGCGAAAGTAAATCCTCAAATAATCAGAGGAGAAAATGCGAAATTACTTGGCGATCTTCATTCAAAGATGCCGCGCGCAGTATGCCGCAGTGACTTTGACGACGGCGTTCGCACGCTTCAACCTGGCATTGATTCTCGCCGCACTGGCTGGCGAAACCTTCCGCCTCTGTTTCGTTTGGAAAATGCTCAAGCAGGCGAGCGATGCGGCGACGTTTGGCATCGCCATGGCTGTCATGGGCTCTTTCCAGATTGCGTTTCGCCTGTGCGTCGGCTGGTTGGGGGACCGCTATGGGCCCTTGCGGGTGGTGATGTGCACATTCCTCATACAGGCGATTGTCGGGGGCACCCTCTCCGTGATGATGATCGAGGGCCACGACTCGCCGATCGCGGTCATCGCGCTACTGGGGGCGTTCGGCGCTTGCATGGGGGCACGCGATCCGGTTTCCTTGGCGGCCGTGGCAAGCCTCGTGCCCACCCATTGGGTGACCAAAGCCATGGGATTGCGGGGCGCTGTCTCCAGCGCCACGTCGGTCATCGGCCCGGTGTTCGCGGGCATCGCACTGGCCGTGCTGGGTGCCGATGGAGGTGTGCTCAGCAGTGCATCGTTGCTTTTTCTCACGGGGCTGTTTTTGATGGGGGTCGGGAATGGCGCAGACACTCGGTTATCTGGCGAAACCCTGTCGAGTGCCGCGTTCATCTCCACTTGGGTGCAGCAAACCGTGGGCAGCCTGCGCATATTCGTCAGGCTTCGAGCCGACTTTTATCTTTGCCTTGTGACTTGCGCGGTGAATTTCGTCCTGCCGGCGCTATTCAGCATCGTGATCCCCTTTCTGGTGATTCACGTGTATCGACTTCCACCGTCGCTCATCGGCCTGTTCGATTTCTTTTTCGCGCTGGGCATGGTGGTTGGTGGATGCTTGGTCGTCGGCTGGGCGAATCGCACCTTCGGCAAGCGCAATGCGATCGTGATCGGGCTGGCCAGCACGGCAATCCCGCATTTCTTTCTTGCCTTGTCATCCAACGTGGTTCTGTCGTCGGTCGGGATGTTCCTGGCCGGCCTGGGAATGCTCAACCTCTTTACCAACGGATCGGGGCTGCGTGCCACGGCAACGCCGCCGGAATTTCGCTCGCGCGTTTTTTCCGCTGCATCCTTTCTGGTCGCAGTCTCCATTGCGCCAGGCATGTGGGTGATTTCAGCGTTGCTGCCAGTGCTCGGCCCCCATGTCCTGCTGCTGTGCACCGGCACCGCTACGGTGTGCGCCGCCGCCCTGGTCTACGCAGTCCCGGATTTGCAAACGCTGATGAAACTTTCGGAAGACGACAGCGCAGGGGCCTATGCCCGGCTGTACCCCGCCGCTTTCCAGACACCCCGGGCGTGATGTCCATGCACCGGCCCGCTTGGCCGCAATCAGGAATGGGGCTCGTCGCGCGCTGCCTCGTCCGCCTCGTCCAGATGCCGGGTGTCCGCCCAGCCGACCAGGGTCAGGCCATCGGGGGTCCATAGCAGCCGGTTGATCGCCGCGTTTGACAGCTGCCAGGTGCGGGGCGTCTGGATCTCCTGGCCGGTGGCCAGGCGGTACAGCGTGTCGAGCACGCCGCCGTGCGCCACCAGCAGCACCTGCTCACCCAGGTGCTGCTGCGCGAGTGCGTGCGTGATGCGCGTGATGCGCGCGCGCAACGCCGCCAGCGACTCGCCGCCCTCGGGCGCGTAATCCGGGTCGCGCCTGCGCCAGCGCCGCGCGTCTTCGGGCCGCTCGGCCTCGATCTGCGCAAAGGTGCGCCCCTGAAAGCAGCCGAAGCTGCGCTCGCGCAAGCCCGGCTCGGTGCTCAGCGGCGCGCCCGTGGCGCGGGCCACGGCCTGCGCCGTGGCGCGCGCGCGCTGCAGGTCGCTGGTGTAGATGGCGGCGATCGGCTCGCCCACGAGCGCGCGCGCCAATCGTTCGGCCTGCCACAGGCCGGTGTCGTTCAGGGGAATGTCCAGGTGGCCCTGGATGCGTGTGTCCACGTTCCAGGCGGTTTCGCCGTGGCGTACGGCAACGATGCGGGTGGCTTGCATGCAAGAGAGGGGGCGAGGGTGATGGGCGCGCGCCGTCAGGGGGCGGGCGGGGGCAGGGGCAGGCGCAGCTGGCGCCTGCCGTGGGGCGGCGCGGGAAAGCCGTTGAGCGCCGCGTCGAACAGAACGCCGTAGACGGCCGGGTCGCTGACCCACACGTTCTCATGCACGGCCGAGGTTTCGTAGACGACGGCCTGGGTTTGCGCGTCGCGCAGCACCAGGCTCACCGCGCGGCGGTACAGCGGCGTGGGTCCGCCCATGCCCCAGCCGCCAAATGCCCAGGGCGGCGGGCCGTACCAGCCGCCGAATACTCCGGGCGGCCGGCCGTACCAGCCGCCAAACGCCCAGGGCGGGCCATAAAAGGCATACGGCGCAGAGGGACCGTGGCGCGGGACGCTGCTCGCCTGGACGCCGATTTGCACCAGCAACCGGGGCGCGGCGTCGTCGCGTTGCAGCCCCACGCGCGCCAGCGCCCGTTCCGCCAGCGCCGCGATCGGCTCGAACGCGGGCGTCTGCTGCGAGGGCAGGCGCTCGATGCGGTAGGTGGCTGGCGCCGGCAGCGCCGTCAGGGTCGAGAAACTCTCTACTTGGCCATCGACCAGGCGCGTGCTGCTGCAACCCGCGAGTGCCGCAGCGGCAAGGCCCAGGAGCAGGGTGGAAATCCATCGGCGCAGCATGCTCAGTCTCCTGAAAAGGGGGAAGCCTCCTGGGAGTTGCGCGGGCCTTGCATGGTTCAAGGCCGTTGCACCACCTGCATGCCGGGCAGGGTCGGGGCGGGCGCCGGGAACGTGTCCGGGTCGAACGCCCTGTCGCCGTCCGCGCTGGCCACGCCCGTGGCCCGGGCGTTTTCAAAGTCGTAGAGGCGGCCGTCGAGCAGGTGCGAGGCAACGACGTTCTGCAGGGCGTTGAACATATTCGGCACGCGGCCCGGGAAGCGCCCTTCCCAGTCGCGCAGCAGGTCGCCGACCTGCTTGCGCTGCAGGTTCTCCTGGCTGCCGCACAGATTGCAGGGGATGATGGGAAAGGCGCGGTGCGTGGCCCAGCGGGCGATGTCCTTCTCGGCCACATAGGCCAGCGGGCGGATCACCACGTGCCTGCCGTCGTCGCTCACCAGCTTGGGCGGCATGCTCTTGAGCTTGCCGCCAAAGAACATGTTGAGCAGCAGGGTTTGCAGAATGTCGTCGCGGTGGTGGCCCAGCGCAATCTTGCTGCAACCCAGTTCGCCGGCGACGCGGTACAAAATGCCCCGGCGCAGGCGGCTGCACAGGCTGCAGGTGGTCTTGCCCTCGGGGATGAGCCGCTTGACGATGCCGTAGGTGTCCTCGTTCTCAATGTGAAAGCGAACGCCGGTACGGGCCAGGTACTCGGGCAGCACGTGCGCGGGAAAGCCCGGTTGCTTCTGGTCGAGGTTCACCGCCACCAGCTCGAAGCGGATCGGCGCGCGCGCCTGGAGCCGGAGCAGGACGTCGAGCAGCGTGTAGCTGTCCTTGCCGCCCGACATGCAAACCATGACCTTGTCGCCCTCCTCGATCATGCGGAAGGTGGTGATGGCCCGCCCGGCCTCGCGGCACAGGCGCTTTTCGAGCTTGTGCGTTTCGTGCCCGATCTTCACTGCGCTGCGCGGGGAGGCAATGGTTTCGGCTTCGGTCCGGGCGACGGTGCTCATGCCCCGGATTGTCTCATTCCCGTGGGCGCCACCGCCGCAGCTACCACTGCCCGGTCTCGACGCGGATGGCCACCTCGCAGTCGGCAAAAATCTCCAGCTTGGCAATCGTCACGCGCACGCCGAGCACGCCGGGCAGTTGCAGCAGGCGCTGGGCGAGCTTGCCGATCAGGCTCTCGAGCAGGTTCACGTGCTCGGCCGTGCATTCGTCGATGATGATCTGGCGCACGCGGCGGTAGTCCAGCACATGGCTGATGTCGTCGTCGCGCGGCGCCAGGGGGTGCACGCCCAGGCGCAGCTCGGCGTCCACCTGAATCGGCTGGGGCGCCGTTTTTTCGTGGTCCAGGATTCCCAGGTTGGCGTCAAAGCGCAGGCCGCTGAGCGTGAGGGTCCGGGTGCCGGCAGCGTGGGTCATGGAATGGGTCCGTGCACCTGCGCTCACATCAGCGAAAAATCGCGCTCGAATTTCATCAGGTGCTGGCCGCCGTCGACCAGCAGCGTGGTTCCGGTCAGCGAGCGGTTCTCCAGCGCAAAGCGCACCGCGGCGGCCACGTCCTCGGGGGTGGAGGAGCGGCCGAGCGGGCTCAGCGTGTGCAACTGCGCAAAGCGCTCGGCGCTGAGCAGCTGGCTGCCCAGCGTCAGGCCCGGGGCCACGCCGACCACGCGCACGCGCGGCGCCAGCGCCAGCGCCAGCATCGTGCCCGCGGCCTCGAGCGCGGCCTTGGAGAGCGTGTAGCTCATGAAATCGGGGTTCTGGTTCCAGAGCTTCTGGTCCAGCAGATTCACCACCACGCCCCGGGCCGCGCAATCGCCCGCTGCGGCGCGCTCGCCGAGATGCTGGTGCAGCGCCTGCGCCAGCATCACGGGGGCCGCGGCGTTGCTGCGCAGGTGCCTCTCGAGCGCGGAAAAACCAAAGCTCCGGGCATCGTCGTGCTCAAACAGGGACGCGCTGTTGACCACCGCGTCGAGCTGGCCGAAGTGCCCGATCACCCGGGGCAGCAGCGCGCGCACCGCGGCCTCGTCCTGAAAATCGGCGGCGAACGCGGCGCTGGTGCGCGCCAGCGCCGCGCATTCCTCCGCGGTTTGCATGGCGTCGTGCTTCGACGCGCGGTAGTGCACCGCCACCTGCCAGCCCTCGGCCGCGAGCGCCAGCGCAATGCAGCGGCCCAGGCGCCGGGCGGCGCCGGTGACGAGCACCGTGCGGGGCCGGGGCAGGGGGGACGGAGAGGGCGAGGAGGGCAGGGCCGACATGTGGGGGAGAATGCGCGCCGTGATTCAGGAACGGCACAGTGTAGCGACCCCCTTGCAAGAGCACATCCGCGCGGCGATTGCCGCGGCGGGCGGCTGGATCGGGTTTGACCGCTTCATGGCGCTGGCCCTGTACAGCCCGGGACTGGGTTACTACGCCAACGACAGCGCCAAGTTCGGCGCCCTGCCCGCGTCGGGCAGCGACTTCGTGACCGCGCCCGAGCTGACCCCGCTGTTTGGCCAGACGCTGGCCGTGCAACTGGCGCAGGCGCTGGAGGCCACGCAAACGCACGAGCTTTGGGAGTTTGGCGCGGGCTCGGGCGCGCTCGCGCTGCACCTGCTCGATGCGCTGGGCGAGCGGGTGCGGCGCTACACCATCGTGGACCTGTCGGCCAGCCTGCGCGCGCGCCAGCAAACGCGGCTCGCGGCGCACGCGCACAAGCTGCGCTGGATGGACGCGCTGCCCGAAAAATTCAGCGGCGTGGTGCTCGGCAACGAACTGCTCGACGCCATGCCGGTGCAACTGCTGGCCCGCCATGGCGGCCAGCGGGGCGGCATCTGGCATGAACGCGGCGTGGTGTCCGGCGACGACGGCGCCCTGGCCTGGTCCGACCGCCCCACCGGGCTGCGCCCGCCCGTCGGGATCGAAGGCCCGCAGGACTACCTGACCGAAATCCACGCCCAGGCCGAGGCCTTCATCCGCACGCTGGCCGACCGGCTCGCGCGCGGCGCGGTCTTTCTGCTGGACTACGGCTTTGGCGCGAGCGAGTACTACCACCCCCAGCGCCATATGGGCACGCTGATGTGCCACCGCGGGCATCGGGCCGACGGCGACCCGCTGACCCAGGTGGGCCACAAGGACATCAGCGCGCACGTCAACTTCAGCGCCCTGGCGCTGGCCGCGCAGCAGGCCGGGCTGCACGTGCTGGGCTACACCACGCAGGCGCACTTCCTGATCAACTGCGGCCTGCCAGAGAAAATGCAGCATGCATCGATCGCGGAACGTGCGCGGGCGGCCCCATTGATCATGGAACACGAGATGGGCGAACTGTTCAAGGTGCTGGCCCTGGGCGCGGGCGTTGCGTGGGAGCCACTGGGCTTTGCGCGCGGCGACCGCACGCACCGGCTCTGAGTTCGCACCCGGCCAGGCGGCGGCGCCGGCTGCGCGCGAATCGCCGGCCCGAACGTCATCAAACCGACATCAAAACTTCATGGCCGTGTCACCTGCGGTTTCTATGCTCTGTCGGTTTTGCAAACGACAACCCAAAGGAACCCCCATGACCCAGCGTGTGGACGCGCCCGAGCAGGCGATCGACTTCAACAACGAGGATTCCAACAACTCCGCGAACCCGACGTTTGATTCGGTGCTCAGCACCCGTTTGTCGCGCCGAGGCCTGCTGCGGGGCGGTGTGGGCACGGTGGGCAGCGCCATGCTCGGCGGCTTTGGCGTGAGCGCCTGCGGTGGGAACGGCGACGGCAACGGCAATGGCGACAGCAACGGCGACCCGCAGGTGCCCAAGCTGCTGGGTTTCGACGCCGTACCCAAGAGCCTGGCTGACGGAGTGAGCGTCCCCGCGGGCTACACCGCGAGCGTGCTGTTTGCGCTTGGCGACCCCATGGCATCCGGAGTGGCTGCCTACAGGAACGACGGCACGGACACCGACCTCGACCAGCGCGCCGGCGACCACCACGACGGCATGGAATGGTTCGGCCTCGGAGCCGACGGCAAGCGCAACGACAACGCCACCGAGCGCGGCCTGCTGGCCATGAACCACGAGGCCACCACCAACGAAAAGCTGTCGTCGTACTTCCTGCACGCCGACGGCGGCGCCTCCAGCCTGCCCCGCGCCGCGGGCGAAGTGGACAAGGAAATCGACGTCCACGGCATTTCCGTGATCGAAATCGCCAAGTCGGCCGGCAAATGGTCCTACGCGCCCGGCTCTGCGCTGAATTTCCGCCTCACACCGCTGAGCCCCATCGAGATCGCCGGCCCGGCCCGGGGCTGTGCGCAGCTGATCACCAAGTATTCGCCCGAGGGCAGCACGACCCGCGGAACGCTGAACAACTGCGGCACGGGCAAGACGCCCTGGGGCACCTACCTCACGGCGGAAGAAAACTGGTTTGGCTACTTCACCCGCAGCGCCACCGATGACGCGGCGCGCGGCAAGGACAAGAGCGTCACGGCGCTGAACCGGTATGGCCGCAAGCAGGGCGCAGCCTCGCGCCACGGCTGGGAAACCGGCGGCACCGACGACAAGTACCAGCGCTGGGACATCAGCAGGACCGGCAGCTCGGAGGACGGCCGCGACGACTACCGCAACGAAATGAACGGCATGGGCTTCATCGTCGAGATCGACCCCTACGACAAGGCCCGCACGGCCAGAAAGCGCACCGGGCTGGGCCGCTTCGGTCACGAAAGCGCGGCCTTCGGCAAGGTCATCGCGGGCCAGCCGGTGAGCGTCTACATGGGCGACGACTCGCGCGGCGAGTACATCTACAAGTTCGTCTCCAACGCCCTGTGGAGCGCGGCCGACGCGAACGCCGCCGACCGCATGGCCGTGGGCAACAAGTACCTCGACGACGGCAAACTGTACGTCGCCCGATTCAACGCCGACGGCACGGGAACATGGGTCGAACTGGCCCTGGGCAACAGCACCATTGCAGGCTACGCCAGCTACCGGTTTGCCGACGCGGCGGACATCGCCATCAATACCCGCCTGGCAGCGGACGCCGTGGGCGCGACCCGGATGGACCGCCCCGAGTGGAGCGCCGTAAACCCCGCGAACGGCGAGGTCTACTTCACGCTCACGAACAACAAGGACCGCAGCGTCAACCCGGGCAGCGGCCAGCACGCGCTCGACGCGGCCAACCCCCGGGCGTATACGGACATGAAGGGCACGAGCAAGCAGGAGGGCAACCCGAACGGCCACCTGGTGCGCCTGAAGGAAGGCGCGTCGGTAACGGGTTTCGCCTGGGACGTGTACCTGTTTGGCGCCGAAGCCGGCGCGGACAAGACCCGGATCAACCTCTCCGCGCTCACGGACGATCAGGACTTCTCCAGCCCCGACGGTCTGGCCTTCAGCAAGGCCACCGGAATCTGCTGGATCGAAACCGACGACAACGCCTACACCGACGTGAGCAACTGCATGCTGCTGGCCGCCGTTGCCGGCCAGGTGGGCGACGGCGGCAAGAAGACGCTGAGCTACACCAAGACCGACGGCAGCAAACTGGACATCGTCACCCCCGTGGGCAAGCCCGCGACGGCGGACACGCTCAAGCGCTTCCTCGTCGGACCCAAGGGCTGCGAAATCACCGGCTGGGCCGAAACGCCGGACGGCAAGACGATCTTCGTCAACATCCAGCATCCTGGCGAGGACACCGGCGCAGCAAATCTGACCGACCCCGCCAAGTACCAGAGCCAGTGGCCTTCGAACGTGGGCTACGGCGCAGGCAAGCGACCCCGGTCGGCGACCATTGCGATTACCAAGAACGATGGGGGTCGGATTGGGACTTGATGGGGTGGTTGGGGGGGGGGCTGGCGGTCCGGGGCGAGCGATCAATTCGTGTGGCAGTAGCGCTTCGGGGGCGATCCACGGGTTTATCGGACTGTCGTAGAAGCCGACAATGCTATGCTGCGAGGCCAAATAAGGATGAAGGGTGCAAATGGACCGAGAACTATTCAGCAAGGAGCGATTTTGCAAAGAAGCAGTCCCGAAGTACCGTTGCCCACGATGTGACTCGTTTCTTAC
This sequence comes from Verminephrobacter aporrectodeae subsp. tuberculatae, assembly GCF_026127385.1. Lineage (NCBI taxonomy): Bacteria > Pseudomonadati > Pseudomonadota > Betaproteobacteria > Burkholderiales > Comamonadaceae > Verminephrobacter > Verminephrobacter aporrectodeae. The sequence goes on along the minus strand of NZ_QZCX01000001.1, from coordinate 59,412 downwards.
GATGAGCAATCTTGTCAACAAGGAGACTGCGGAAGCCAAGGCCGACCTCGCGAACCCGGAAGCTGATCATGACAGGGTGGAAAGAACTTTCAGAGCCGACTTCACTTGTGAGAAGGAACAGTGCGGCGAGGTCGTCTTCTGTGTCGGGAAAGGCCTCGACTATGCATGGTCTGATTTGGATAATGGGACGGACTCAGGATGGGCGGAAGAACTGATACCAACTTTCTTTCAACCGCACCTTATGATGTTTGTGGTTCCGGAAAATACGTCTGAAAGTGTCCGAGGCTGTGTTCATGCTTCTTTCAGAGTATTTTTTTCGAGTCCTGGAAACGCCATCAATGAACTTCGGAATGCGCTTGAATCCTTAATGGATCATCTACAGGTAGCCCGCAAGATCCGTGATACTCGCAAATCACCATCGTCTGAGACGCAACCATTGCGAAAGCTATCATTACACGAGCGCATTGAACGCCTGCCAAAGGAACACGCTGGGTACAAGAGTTTTTTGCTGGCACAAAAATGGATAGGCAATGCCGGTACGCATGGTGATCCTATCAAACGTGACGATGTCTTGGATGGCTACAAACTTCTGGAACACGTTCTTGATGGCATATTCTCGCTTCATCCGATGGCTACCAATATAAACGAGAACAAAGCTCCCCAGTCAATATCACGAGAGAGGGAGGCGACTCGCTCCTTTTTACGCGAATCTGAAACCTATACAAAGTAACAACTTACAGATTTTGATCGCCATGCGAGTGATTCATGTCGACCCTATATAAAAAGCCGCTAGGCACCAATTCTTCGACTGCTGCTGCGTGCTATTGGTGGCCGCGCCGAGGTCGAGTTTTTTGGCGGCGTCGAGCGTAATGTCCTGGGCCTGGAGCTTGGCGCCCCGGGCTCTGAGGTCCCCTTCGCGGGACGTGATGTCCATGCGCGCGGCCTGCACGCTGCTTCCGCGGCTGCTGCTGGAGGTGTTGTCGGCTCCGGTGATCCGGTCACCGATCATCGTGACGGCCGTGCCCAGGGCGCCGGCGAGCTGGCTGCCCGCCGTCACACTTCGGCTGCGGGAATCCATGGCGCTGTGGCTGGTGTCCTGCGTGGCTTGCAGGTCCACCGCATTGCCGGTGACGCTCACCCGGTCCTTGGCCAGCAGCACGGCGCCCTGGCCGATGACGTTGCCCTGGCCCGTGCCCTTGTACTGCGCGTCGGTGCCGGCCGTGAGCGTCAGATTGCCGCCGGTGGCCGAGAGCCCGCTGGTGTGCTCGCGCGTGGTGCTCCCGCGCCCGGCTTGGGACGCGCTGTTCTTGCCGAACATCGTGAAGCGCCCGCTGAGGCCCGTGGGGGCGAGCCCGATCACGGTGGCACTGCTCTGCGCCTGGGTTTGCGTGTTCTCGGTATCGGTCGCGGTGTACAGCAGGATGTTGCGCCCGGCGCGCACGGTGATGTCCTGGTCGGCGAGCACCGTGCTGGCGCCGAGCGTGGCGTCGCGGCCCGCCGTGATGGCCACGTTGGCGCCGCTGATGCTGCTGCCCACCTGGGTCGTCGATTGCAGCGCCTGCGTCTGTTTCTGCGCGGACTTGCCGACGCTGATCTGGCCCAGATTCGCCGACAGGCCGCTCCGGCTTTGCTCGAACAAGCTGCTTGCGCTGCTGCTCTCCTGCGCCGTCGTGACGTTCACGTCGCGCCCGGCGCTGATGTATGCGTCCCTGCTCGCGTTGATCTGGCTGGCTTGCAGCGTGACGTCATTGCCCGCGCGCAGCAGCACGGTATTGCCGGTGATGCTGCTGCCGGCGACGCGGGTGCTCTGGCTGCCGTCGGCGCGCTGCGTGGATTTGTTCGAGAACAGGCCGCTCCTGCGGTCGTAGCTCTCGCTCGCCTGGCCGTGCCCGGTCGTCGCGTTCTGGACCGTGACGTCGTTGCTTGCGATCAAACTCGCCTGGCCCGTGCCCGCAGCGATCGTCGCGCCCACCGCGGTGACGTTGCCCTGGCCATCCGCCTTGGCGCCGTTGGCAATCAGGGTCGCGTTGCGCCCGGCAGTGAAGGCGCCGCCGACCAGGGTCTCGTTGGTCTGGGCGATGCGGTGATAAGCATCCTTGCGCGCGTTCTGCTGATCGATGGTCAGGCTGTTCTTGGCCGCTTCGATGTGGACGTTGCGGCCTTGGACCGTCAGATCGGTCCCCGCAGTGGCGTTCGTTCCGCTGAAGTGCGCGTCGCCGACCGCAGAGATGCTCAGGGCCTGGCCGGCATTGAGCGTCGTCAGCTGCTGCGTCGTCGCGGCGCTGTGGTACTGGCTCGATCGGCCCTGGGCGCCGCCTTGGCCGAGAGGCACGTTCAGCGCATAGCCGGTTTGCAGCGCATGGCTCGTGATCGCGCCGCCGGCCGTGGCCACCAAGTCGCCGCTGGCCTGGACGCTCGCACCCCGCAGGTCGATGTTGTTGCGTGCGGCCAAGCGCACGCTATCGGCGCTCAGGGTGGCTACCCGGTCAACGTTGGTGTGCGTCCCCGTGCTGCTCCCGTTGGGCCCGGCGATCTCGCGCGCGCTGGTCTGCGTCGTCGTGCGCAAGATGACGTCGCGTGCGTTGAAGGCGATGTGGCTTGATGCGCCAAGGCCCTGCACCACGCCGCCGGCGTTGTCCAGCGTCTGCTGCGCGTCCACGCTGATTGCGTTGCCGGCCAGGGTCCCCGTATTCACGACGTTGCGGCCAGAGATCGTCAGCCTGCCGTCGCCCGCGAGCGCGTCGCCGGTGGCGAGGATGGTTCCGGTATTGCTCAGATCGCCCGGGCTGCGCACGCTGACGTTTGCGCCGGCGATCAACGCGCCGGTGGGCGTCAGATCCCCGGCCACCGGGCGCCGCAGATAGACCGTAGGAACCAGGGTCTGGACGGTGCTGCCATCGGGCAGATGGGTCTCGCGGGCTTGCAGCCACACGATGTCGGTGGTCAGCAGCGCCATTTGCTCGGCGGACAAGGCCACGCCCGGAGACAGCTGGTAGCGCTGCGCGAACATCACGCCCGCGTCCAGCAGGTCCTGGTACTCGTCTTCGGTACTTTGGTAGTTGGACAGGAAGCGGCGCCCCGTCAGGGCCATGATCTGATCGTCGATCAGGCGCTGCTCGGCAAAGCCGTCGCCGTACAACTTCAGAGTGCGTTCGGGGTTGATGCTCAGCTGCGTGAGCATGTAGGCGCTGCTGATCCAGGTGCGGTAGTTGGTGAAGGCCGGGTCGGTCTCGACCAGCGCAGCGCGCGGCAAGTGGTTCAGCGTAAACAGCTGGTTGTCCGGCGCGCGCACGGCGCCGGTGGCCATGACGGTGGTGTAGCCAGCGGCCTTGATCTGAGCCGGGCCCGTGCGCCGGGCGCTGGTGGTGTCCACCGCCGCGGCCTGGATTGGCTGCACCTTGGCCGCGTCCGCGAAGCGCGTCAGCGACGTGGTGATTGCTGCCAGCTGGCCCGCGCGCAGGCCCGCGGCGAGGACGCTGCCGGGCAGGGCGGCCTGCGGCGCGGCGTCCAGGCTCGCCGTGAGGGAATTGGTGGTGGTGCTTCTCGGGCGGGTCCCGGCGTTCGCTGCCACCGCGGGGGTCTGCGCGTCCGGGCGCTGGCCTGTCTCGACGTTCACGGCAGCGCCGCGGGCGATCAGGGTGCCCGCCACGTCCGGGGCGCCGGGGGCCCGGGTCGTCGTGGTCGTCTGGACTTGCGGCGCAGCGCCTGCGTCTGCGCTGAGCGTGCCGCCGCGCGTCGCGTCCGTGACCGCGTCTGCGGGGTTTACACGGCGCGCGGCGCTGGCGCTTGCGCCCACGTCCGGCACGCTGGCCGTTGCCCCACCCACGGGCGTGCTCGTTCCCCCGCGGGTAGGGGTCTGGGGACTGCCGTGGCTCTGGAGTTGCACGATCGGCAGGTTGAAGCTTTGCGTCACGGACGCATCCGGGATGGGCTGGGGGGCGCTGACCTCCCGGCTGTGTTCGTTCCCGAATAAACCGGTCAAGCCGCCGTGGTGTTTGCGGCGGCTGAACACCATCGTGCCGATGCTGGTGGTCACGCGCGTTCCGGCGGACGCGTGGTTGTTCACGCCTGCGGCATCGACGGAGCCGCCGGCAATGATCACGCTGTCGCTGTTCGTGCCACCGTTCAGGCTGATGTTTCCGCCCGCGAGCACATAGCCCGGCTTGCTGGACTCGACGCTCGTTTCGTTGATGGTCCTGCCCGTGATACGGGTTTCGTACCAATTGGCCACGCTGCGGGTTTCGAGATTACTGTTGAATGCCTCGATGGACGCGTCCAGCTGCGTCTGCTTGGCAGCGACTGCCGTGGCGCGAGCATCGACGCTCTCCCAATACGCACCGCAGGCGCCGCCACTGGTGCGTTCGGTTCTTCCTTGTTCGCCCCCCGAGGTGCTGGTGCAGCCGCGGTCGGAGATCGACACATCGGTCGGCAGGACGGGCTGCGCGAGCGTGCTCGGGGAAGCGATGCCAAAGCGCGTCCAGATCGGGTCGTCGTCGCTGTAGAGGAAGCTGGACGTGCAGGGGTCCAGGATGTTGCTGCATGTCTGCTGCCCGCCCGGGCGGATCCAGAGCGAGCCAAAGGTGTCAGCCGGGTAGGTTCTGCTGGGCAGCACGTACGTGCCGGCCTTGGAGGCAGTCCAGTCCAGTTCGGATGCGTTGTACCGGGTCGTGTCGTGCTCGGGGGTGATGTACAGCTCCGAGACCACCTCGTTGCGCATTTGTGTTCCCGTGCGCAGGTCCGCATTCGTATTGCTCAGGGTGCCGGTGATGGCCACGTTGCGCATGGCGTTGATCGTGGAGCCATGGTTGCGCGCGGCCCCGTTGATCTGGATGCTGCCCAGGGAGAAGACCTGCGCGCCGTCGGTGTTGTGCAGCGCGCCGTGGAGCGTCACGTCCCCGCCGCGCGAGGCGATGACGGCGCCGCCGCCCGCACCGGCGCTGTTGTGGGTGGCGCCGGTGATGGCGATGCCGTCGCCGTAGATGCGGCCGGTGTTGTTCACCACAGCGGCGGTGATGCGCGTCAGGCCGTCCGTGCTATTGATCAGCCCCTGGTTGTTTACGTTGGCGCGCGCGCTGAGCGTGGTCGTGCGCGAGTCGATGGTGGCGCCGCTCTGGTTGTCTATGCTTTGCGCGCTCAGGCTCAGGTCGTCGCGCGTGCTCACGCGGCCCTGATTCGTGTAGCTGCCCGTGGTCGAGATGCTCAGCTTGCCGTTGCTGCTCACCGTGCCGGTGTTCACGTAGTCGCCTTGCAACTGCAAATCCATGGCGCCATTGCTGGCCAGCACGCCGTCGGTGCCAAGCCGCGCGACCTTCAGCGTCATGCGCTGCTGCGCGTCCACGCGGCCCGCGGTATTCGTCAGCACCGGCGTGTCCATGGTGACGCTGTCACCGGCAATCTGGCCCTGGGTGTTGTCCAGACTGCGGCGCGCCTGCACGCTCGTCTCGTTCAGACTGACGATCGCGCCGCGCGTGTTGTCGATAGTCGCGGAGCGGATGCTGGCGCTGCCCCCGGCGAGCAGGCCCGTGGTGTAGCTGCCGTTCTTGGTGTTGCTGTTGTCGATCGAGGTGGCGCTGACGCTCAGGTCCTGCGCGGCGTAAATCGTCCCGGAGTGGCTGTTGTCCAGCGCGGCGGCGCGCACGTCCAGGTCCGCGCCGCTCAGGATGCTGCCGCCCTGGTTGTTCAGCGTTCCGCGCGTGCTGACCGAGCTATTGCCCTGGCCCAGCAGCGTGCCGCCCCGGTTGTCGATGCTGCTCGACTGGGTGACGTGCAGGCCGCCATTCGCGCCGACGTAGCCAGCCTGGTTGTCGATCGCGCCGGCCGCGACGTGGATGGAGCCCTGGCTGACGATGCCGCGCGTGCTGCCGCTGCGCGTGTTCTTCAGGGCGTGGCCCTGGGTGTCGATGCGGACGCCGCCTGCGCCCGACTCGATCACCCCGGCGTCGTTGTCCAGGTCCAGGGTGGTCATGGACACCGAGTGGCTGCCGGAGATGACGCCGGCGCTGTTGTGCACGGCGCCGCCGACGTGGACGTTCTGTCCGGTGACCTGGCCGCTGGTGTTGAGCAAGCTGCCGCTGCCGGCCTGCGCCGTGGTGCGGGTCGCGCCGGAGATCGTTGCGGACCGGTTGTCTATCCCTTCGGCCGTGATGCTCGCGGCCCCGGTATTCGCGATCAGGCGCCCGCCCGCGTTGTTCACGCTGCCGCTCAGCTGGGCCGTGAGGTTGCGCCCGGCGACGATGCTGCGGCCCGCGTTGTCCAGCGAGCCGCCGCTGATGCGCACGTCGGTGGCCGCGCTCACCGTGCCGCTGGCGTTCGCGATGCTGCCGCCGCTCAGGCTGAGCGCGCCCTGCGTGCTGTACGTCTGCCCGCCCGCGTTGTTCAGGACGCCGCTGCCCGCGCTGACCGTGGCTTGGCCATTGGCCGCGATCACGCCATCCTGGTTGTTCACGCCGGTGCCGCGCACGCTCGCGTCGCCCGTGGCCTGCAGGGTCGCGCCCTGGTTGTGCAGCGCGCCGCTGCCCGCGTCCAGCGTCAGATTGCGCGCCGTGATGCGTCGGCCGGCCGTGCTCATGCCCTGGGAGCGCACCGTCAGGTCGCGCCCGAATTGGTATTCCTGCGCGGCGAAGTCGAAGTGCGCACCTTGCCCCAGGGTCAGGTCGCGCCCGGCCAGGGCCTGCATGCCCGCCGTGGTCCCGGCGCCCGTGCCGGTGGCGGTCAGGTCCTGTCCCGCGCGCAGATTGGCGTTGCCGAGGTGCAGCGCGCCGTTGCTCGCCACCACGCTGACGTCGCCCAGGCTCGTGATGCGCGCGCGCGTCGCGTCAATGCGGGTGCCGGTGACGGCGACCGACTGGTTCGCCGAGGCCGTGGCGTCCGCGAAGCGCGTCAGCGACGTGGTGATCGTCGCCAGCTGGCCCGCGCCGTCGGTGTTGTGCAGCGGGCCGTTGATCGCCGCGCCCCCGCCGCACGGGAACATCCCGACGGCGCAGGAAAGCACCAGCGCGAGCAGCTTCGAGCAAAGCGAGGCGATGGCAGCGCCGCGGCCCGCACCGGGGCGGTTGTTGCTTGCGCCGGTGATGGCGATGCTGTCGCCGGGGATGCGGCCGGTGTTGTTCACCACGGCGGCGGGAATGCTCGTCAGGTCGTCCGAGCTGTTGATCAGCTCCTTATTGTTGGGATAACCCATGACCCATTGAGCAGGGGCGCATACCTCGGTCCGAAGTCCACTGGGGGGCTGCTTGCCTGGATCAGAGGTTCGTTGGTAAGACGAATAAATCCTGATCTCAGCAATTTCTTCAACTCGGCTCGCCGCGCAGAGAACAGCGCAAAATTGTCTGCCACGTCGAAAATATTTTCAGTGAGAGTCACCAAGTGTCCATCGCCCATTGCCTCGACGGCAAAGCCATTGGCGCGCAGCTTTTCTGCGTCGATTTCCTGGGTGTATTCCCGGCCAAAGAAGGTTGCCCAGGCCAGGTTTGGAATGCCTCTGTCCTTCAGAATTGCAGCCGGCGGGCCCATGAGGAAGTCGTCTGTGGCAATAATCGCGTGCTCGTCTGCCCCAAATGCATCGTCCCTTGTTTCAACATCGGTGAACAAATGCAGAATCGCGAACTGCGGGTTGGCGAGTTCAACAAGGCGGTGAAACAAGCCGCTCCAGTCAATTTTTCTGTCGGCGTCAGCATCACCCTTGAGCCATCCGGGACGAAGCTCTCCGAACTGGTTCACCATGGTATGGATCATGTCATATCGATACTCCACCGCTTCGGACCGCGTCCACCCGCAATCCCATTTGACGGATACGCGACCACGCCCGGATTTATTCGCGTTTATGATGCCTTCCTTCGCCCAGTATTTCTCGCATGCAGCGACGCCACGAAACAGTTTCCAGATTTTTGCGTCGGAATCAAGGCGACCAGGAGCCAAGCGTGAATCGGTTTCATAAAATGCCTCCAGCACTTTTCTGCCAAACTCCCATTTTGTGGTGTCGATATCAGTAACGATGGAAATTTTAATATATGGCACCCTCATTGCAGATTTTGGTCTTCTCAAAATCCGAATCGTTTCTATGGTTGTTGGCGGATTGATTTGGTAAACGGTGCCCTGCACCTCATGAACTCTATCCCACAGCTCTTTTGATATGACCTGATTCAATGGAGTTACCAACAGGGAGTATGGAGCTTTCGTACTGGCAGCGATCTGCAGTTGTGCTTTGAACGTACTATCCAATGACAGGCTTACCCCGCTATTTCCTCCGATCATGCCAGCGGGCTTCCCCGTATTGTCGGGATCGGGCGGGGTCACATGCCTTGATGTGGAGTTCTCCGGGAGTTCGGTTGCTTGGTTCAGAGGTTCATTGGTGAGACGAATAAATCCTGGTCTCAGCAGTTTCTTCAACTCGACTCGCCGCGCAGAGAACAGCGGGAAATTGTCTGCCACGTCGAAAATATTTTCGGTGAGAGTCACCAAGTGTCCATCGCCAATTGCCTCGACGGCAAAGCCATTGGCGCGCAGCTTTTCTGCGTCGATTTCCTTGGTGTATTCCCGGCCAAAGAAGGTCGCCCAAGCCAAGTTTGGAATGCCTTCGTCCTCCAGAACTGCAGCCGGCGGGCCCACGAGGAAATGGTCTTTGGCAATGCTTGCGTGCTCGTCTTCCCCAAATGCCCTGCGCCTGGTTTCAATATCGGTAAACAAATGCAGAATGGCAAACTGCGGGTTGGCGAGTTCAATAAGGCGGTGGAACAGGCGGATCCAGTCGATTTTTCTGTTGGCGTCAGCATCACCCTTGAGCCATCCGGGACGAAGCTCGCCGAGTCGGTTTACCAAGGTATGACTCATAGTATAACCATACTTCACCGCTTTGGACCGCTTCCACCCGCAACTCCATTTGGTGAATGTGCGTCTATGCCCAGAGTCTATGATGGCTTCCATTGCCCAGTACTTCTCGCATGCAGCGATGTCATAAAACGGTCTCTTGATTTTTGCATCGTTATCAAAGCGATCAGGCACCAATCGTGGATCGGTTTCGCAAAATGTCTCCAGCACTTTTCTACCGAACTCCCATTTTGTGGTGTCGATGGCAGTAACGATAGAAATTCGAATATATGATTTTTCCATTACTTAGGCCTTTCTGTAATTCGAGTCATTAATCCAGTTTCCTGATTTAATTGGTAAACGGTGCCCTTCACCTCAACAATTCTATCCCACAGATCTTTTGATATGACCTTATTTTCTGGACTCACCACCAAAGTATATCGAAGTTTCTCATCGACAGCATGCTGCAGTTGCGCTTTGAACTGACTATCCAATGACAGACTTACCACGTTCTTTGCCTCGACAATAGTGGATCGCCCCAAAACGTCAGGAATAGTGGTGACTTGTGTCCCATCGCGCAGGGTCACTTGTTTTGGTGTGAAGTTCTCCGGGAATCCGGGTATCTTGTGGAGTGCGTTTTGAAACTCACGGCCCTTGAGCCAATTTTCCCCAATCTGCGATCCGCCGCCAATAGGTTTTTTCCATTGGATGCCGTTGCCTGTGTCGCTACGCGACACAATCTCCTGCTTGCCCGCGCTGTTAAGCGTGAAGTATTGGCCGCTAGGGCGTTGCTCGCTAGTCCGTTGAAAGACCGGGGTGACGCCATCTGCTGCGGTCCCGGCGTGGGTCAACGAGCCCTTGTCTGGGCCGGTAAAAGTGCCGTCGTCCGAGTTGAATTTGTATCCATGCTGCGTAGCGAGTGCGATGGTCTTGGCATCAGTTGCCGCCGCCGCATTGCCCGTGGCGATGACGGGGTCCTTGAACGTGACGGTGGTGTTGTCGGGGAGAGGGCGCGTCGTTGGTGCTGGGGTCGATGTATTCGGCGTGCCTGCCACGGGCAGCGGGTTGCCCTGCGCATCCGTGGGGGTCGTCTTTCCGTACCCGGAAATTTGTTGCCCGTAGTTTGGCGATTCCCCCTTGGCAGACGTTGCGGGCGCCGCCGCATTGCCTGTGACGGTGGTGTTGCCGGTGGTGTTCGTTGGTGCTGGGGTCGATGTATTCGGCGTGGCGCCTGCCGTGGAAAGCGGGCTGCCCTGCGCATCCGAGGTCGTCTTTCCGTATCCAGGAGTTCTCTGCCCGTAGCTTGGCGATTCAGCCGCGGCAGACATTGCGGCCCTGTTCGGTCCTTTGCCTCCAAATATCGGCCTGCCGGGCATCGCGCTCATTCCCCCGCTCAGTGCAGCGGCCAGTGCGTCGCCGTTCGTTGCCTTCTCCAGCACCAAGTTGCGTTTCAAATAATCGGGGTCTCCCGTTTTTGCGTACAGCAGCTGCAAGTTGTCCTTGCCGAGGGTGGCGATCTGCCGAATGTGGTTGTCGGCGGTTTTGATCTGCAAGGACAGATCGGCGCGTTTCCGCGCGTCTGTCGTGCCACTGAGCTCGGCTTGCCATGCGTCCTTTAGCGTGGCCAACCCCGCCATTGTTTTGCCAAGGTCGTCTTGAATCTGATGGGCCTGCTCGACGCTGATAGAAAACTGAGTGCGCTGCTGACCGAGGGCAATCTGCTCGGTGCTGGTCGCAAACAGCTCGTCCCGAACGGCAGCGTTGCGGCTCACGGACACTGCATCGAGTGCCTTGACCGCTTGGCAGGCATCCGCGCTGCCCCCGCGGCATTCCCTTTGCTTGCGGGCGCGTTCGCTGAGCTCCAAGTGGTTCAGATAGTTGTTCTCAGTCGCCCCCTTGGCCGTTTGCCCGGACAGCGCAACGTCGGTGGCCGTGCCCCCCGTGGCCTTGCCGACCACGGTTCCCAGGGCGGCCGAGCTGGCCAGCATCAGTTGCCGGTGCTCCTCGCTGCCGCGCGGGATGCCGTTGGCTTCGAGGTAGTTGGCCATGGCACCCACGGCCAATTCGTTGGCTGCGCCGCTGACGAATCCGGCGCCGGCGTTGCCGCCTCCGACCAGGGCAAGGCCGGCTCCGAGCGCGCCGTGCAAGAGCACTTTCTGTGCGGAGCCCTCCACCCAACCGTTCTTTTGCGCAATGTCGCCAATCGCTTGCGCGCCCATGCTGCCGATGATTCCCGCGGCCCGGATGTCGTCCTGCGCCTTTTGCTGGTTCTTCGCAATGTCCTGCGCCTCTACCAACGTCAGGTTGTTTTTCAGGCTCTGGTTGGCTGTGCTCGGGTCGCGCGCCGTCAGGGTGGCGAGCGCTTGCGCGCTGCTGCCGTCGGGGTCCTCGCCGGTGAGCGTCACCTGGCCCGGGCTGATGACGCTCTGCGTCTGACTGCGTGCGCTGCCTGAATCGGGCAGGCCGGCCTTGGCGGCGCTACTGCCCAGAATATTGCTGGCCGCGTTGCCCGCAATGGTGGCGATGGCGCCGGCGCCGCCATAGCCGGCGCTGATGCTGTCCGCGTTCGCGTGGGTGTCCTGCTTGTTGTCCAGGTCGATGAAGCGCAGGCTTTCGGTTTGCAGGTGGTTTTTCCCGCTGGGCGCGGTGCTGGTGATGGCGCCGCCCTTGAGTTCCGTGGCGCCCTTGACCCGTATGTCGTAGCCGCCCTCGCCCGCGGCGATGCCGCTCTGCCCGGTGGCGCTTTGGTAGTTGTGGTCTACGGTGGTCTTGCTCGCGCTGACGCTGCCCGTGACGGGCACGCCGTAGCACAGGGGCGGCACGCAGACGCTGACGTTGACCCCGCTGCTGCTTTGCTGGCTCTGGTACTGGCTCTGGTCTTGCAGGGTCTCGATGAGCAGCTTGCCCTGGATGTCGGTGGTGACCCGCTTGCCCGCGAGTTGCGCGCCCCGGATGTCGGTGTCGCCGCCGGATCGGACGTGCAGATGGTTGCTCGCCAGCACCTGCGTGTTGTCGTACGTGATTTCTGACCCATTCGCCTGGCCGCGCGACTGGCCTGCGTTGAGCTGGAAGCTGATGCCGGTTTGCTCGCCGACCCCCAGGGTGACGCCCATGCCAAGGCCGCTGGACTTGTTTTTCGACTGCTGCTGCGTGCTGTTCGTGGCGGCACCCAGGTCGAGTTTTTTGGCGGCGTCGAGCGTGATGTCCTGGGCCTGGAGCTTGGCGCCCCGGGCTCTGAGGTCGCCTTCGCGGGACGTAATGTCCATGCGCGCGGCCTGCACGCTGCTGCCGCGGCTGGTGCTGTCGGATCGGCTGGCGTGCTCCTCGCTCTTGCTTACGCTGAGGGTGGCGCTTATGCCGATCCCGGCGCTGGTATCGGTCAGAGCCTGGGCGCCGCCTTGCTGCACGATATTCGCCAGCTTGTACGCGTCATAGCCAGCCTTGAGCGTCTGGGCCGCTTGCAAGCGGCTGCTGCTGGAGGTGTTGTCTGCGCCGGTGATCCGGTCGCCGATCATCGTCACGGCCGTGCCCAGGGCGCCGGCGAGCTGGCTGCCCGCCGTCACACTCCTGCTGCGGGAATCCATGGCGCTGTGGCTGGTGTCCTGCGTGGCTTGCAGGTCCACCGCATTGCCGGTGACGCTCACCCGGTCCTTGGCCAGCAGCACGGCGCCCTGGCCGATGACGTTGCCCTGGCCCGTGCCCTGGTACTGCGCGTCGGTGCCGGCGGTGAGCGTCAGATTGCCGCCGGTGGCCGAGAGTCCGCTGGTGTGCTCGCGCGTGCTGGTCCCGTGCCCGGCTTGGGACGCGCTGTTCTTGCCGAACATCGTGAAGCGCCCGCTGAGGCCCGTGGGGGCGAGCCCGATCACGGTGGAACGGCTCTGCGCCTGGGTTTGCGTGTTCTCCGTATCGGTCGCGGTGTACAGCAGGATGTTGCGCCCGGCGCGGACGGCGACGTCCTGGTCGGCGAGCACCGTGCTGGCGACGAACGTGGCGTCGCGGCCCGCCGTGATGGCCACGTTGGCGCCGCTGATGCTGCTGCCCACCTGGGTCGTCGATTGCAGCGCCTGCGTCTGTTTTTGCGCGGACTTGCCGAAGCTGATCTGGCCCAGATTCGCCGACAGGCCGCGCCTGTTTTGCTCGAACAAGCTGCTTGCGCTGCTGCTCTCCTGCGCCGTCGTGACGTTCACGTCGCGCCCGGCGCTGATGTATGCGTTGCCGGTCGCGTTGATCTGGCTGGCTTGCAGCGTGACGTCATTGCCCGCGCGCAGCAGCACGGTATTGCCGGTGATGCTGCTGCCGGCGACGCGGGTGCTCTGGCTGCCGTCGGCGCGCTGCGTGGATTTGTTCGAGAACAGGCCGCTCCTGCGGTCGTAGCTCTCGCTCGCCTGGCCGTGCCCGGTCGTCGCGTTCTGGACCGTGACGTCGTTGCTTGCGATCAAACTCGCCTGGCCCGTGCCCGCAGCGATCGTCGCGCCCACCGCGGTGACGTTGCCCTGGCCATCCGCCTTGGCGCCGTTGGCAATCAGGGTCGCGTTGCGCCCGGCAGTGAAGACGCCGCCGACCAGGGTCTCGTTGGTCTGGGCGATCCGGTGATAAGCATCCTTGCGCGCGTTCTGCTGATCGATGGTCAGGCTGTTCTTGGCCGCTTCGATGGAGATGTTGCGCGCCTGCACCGTCAGATCGGTCCCCGCGCTGGCGTTCGTGCCGCTGAAGCGCGCGTCGCCGGCTGCCGTGATGCTCAGGGCCTGGCCGGCATTGAGCGTCGTCAGCTGCTGCGTCGTCGCGGCGCTGTGGAACTGGCCCGATCGGCCCTGGGCGCCCTCCTGGCCGAGAGGCACGTTCAGCGCATAGCCGGTTTGCAGCGCATGGCTCGTGATCGCGCCGCCGGCCGTGGCCACCAAGTCGCCGCTGGCCTGGACGGTAGCGCCCCGCAGGTCGATGTTGTTGCGCGCGGCCAAGCGCACGCTATCGGCGCTCAGGGTGGCTACCCGATCAACGTTGGTGTGCGTCCCCGTGCTGCTCCCGTTGGGTCCGGCGATCTCGCGCACGCTGGTCTGCGTCGTCGTGCGCAAGATGACGTCGCGCGCGTTGAAGGCGATGTGGCTCCCCGTGCCGATTCCCTGCACCACGCCGCCGGCGTTGTCCAGCGTCTGCTGCGCGGCCACGTTGATCGCGTTGCCGGCCAGGGTTCCCGTATTCACGACGTTGCGGCCAGAGATCGTCAGCCTGCCGTCGCCCGCGAGCGCGTCGCCGGTGGCGAGGATGGTTCCGGTATTGCTCAGATCGCCCGGGCTGCGCACGCTGACGTTCGCGCCGGCGATCAACGCGCCGGTGGGCGTCAGATCCCCGGCCACCGGGCGCCGCAGATAGACCGTGGGCACGAGGGTCTGGACGGTGCTGCCATCGGGCAGATGGGTCTCGCGGGCTTGCAGCCACACGATGTCGGTGGTCAGCAGCGCCATTTGCTCGGCGGACAAGGCCACGCCCGGAGACAGCTGGTAGCGCTGCGCGAACATCACGCCCGCGTCCAGCAGGTCCTGGTACTCGTCTTCGGTACTTTGGTAGTTGGACAGGAAGCGGCGCCCCGTCAGCGCCATGATCTGATCGTCGATCAGGCGCTGCTCGGCAAAGCCGTCGCCGTACAACTTCAGATTGCGTTCGGGGTTGATGCTCAGCTGCGTGAGCATGTAGGCGCTGCTGACCCAGGTGCGGTAGTTGGTGAAGGCCGGGTCGGTCTCGACCAGCGCAGCGCGCGGCAAGTGGTTCAGCGTAAACAGCTGGTTGTCCGGCGCGCGCACGGCGCCGGTGGCCATGACGGTGGTGTAGCCAGCGGCCTTGATCTGAGCAGGGCCCGTGCGCCGGGTGCTGGTGGTGTCCACCGCCGCAGCCTGTATGGGCTGCACCTTGGCCGCGTCCGCGAAGCGCGTCAGCGACGTGGTGATTGCTGCCAGCTGGCCCGCGCCGTCGGTGTTGTGCAGCGGGCCGTTGATCGCCGCGTTCCCGCCGAACGGGAACATCCCGACGGCGCAGGAAAGCACCAGCGCGAGCAGCTTGTTCGAGAAAAGCGAGGCGATGGCAGCGCCGCCGCCTGCACCGGTGCTGTTGTTGCTTGCGCCGGTGATGGCGATGCTGTCGCCGTAGATGTGGCCGGTGTTGTTCACCACGGCGGCGGTGATGCTCGGCAGGCCGTCCGAACTGGTGATCAGCTCCTTATTGTTGGGATAACCCATGACCCATTGAGCAGGGGCGCATACCTCGGTCCGAAGTCCACTGGGGGGCTGGTTGCCTGGATCAGAGGTTCGTTGGTAAGACGAATAAATCCTGGTCTCAGCAGTTTCTTCAACTCGGACCGCCGCGCAGAGAACAGCGGGAAATTGTCTGCCACGTCGAAAATATTTTCAGTGAGAGTCACCAAGTGCCCATCGCCCATTGCCTCGACGGCAAAGCCATTGGCGCGCAGCTTTTCTGCGTCGATTTCCTGGGTGTATTCCCGGCCAAAGAAGGTTGCCCAAGCCAGGTTTGGAATGCCTCTGTCCTTCAGAATTGCAGCCGGCGGGCCCATGAGGAAGTCGTCTGTGGCAATAATCGCGTGCTCGTCTGCCCCAAATGCATCGTCCCTTGTTTCAACATCAGTGAACAAATGCAGAATCGCGAACTGCGGGTTGGCGAGTTCAACAAGGCGGTGGAACAGGCGGCGCCAGTCAATTTTTCTGTCGGCGTCAGCATCACCCTTGAGCCATCCGGGACGAAGCTCTCCGAACTGGTTCACCATGGTATGGATCATGTCATATCGATACTCCACCGCTTCGGACCGCGTCCACCCGCAATCCCATTTGACGGATACGCGACCACGCCCGGATTTATTCGCGTTTATGATGCCTTCCTTCGCCCAGTATTTCTCGCATGCAGCGACGCCACGAAACAGTTTCCAGATTTTTGCGTCGGAATCAAGGCGACCAGGAGCCAAGCGTGAATCGGTTTCATAAAATGCCTCCAGCACTTTTCTGCCAAACTCCCATTTTGTGGTGTCGATATCAGTAACGATGGAAATTTTAATATATGGCACCCTCATTGCAGATTTTGGTCTTTTCAAAATCCGAATCGTTTCTATGGTTTCTGGCGGATTGATTTGGTAAACGGTGCCCTGCACCTCATGAACTCTATCCCACAGCTCTTTTGATATGACCTGATTTAATGGAGTTATCAACAGGGAATATGGGGCTTTCGTAGCGGCAGCGAGCTGCAGTTGTGCTTTGAACGTACTATCCAATGACAGGCTTATCCCGCTATTTCCTCCGATCATGCCAGCGGGCTGCCCCGTATTGTCGGGATCGGGCGGGGTTGCATGCCTTGGTGTGGAGTTCTCCGGGAGTTCGGTTGCCTGGGGTTCATTGGTGAGACGAATAAATCCTGGTCTCAGCAGTTTCTTCAACTCGGATCGCCGCGCAGAGAACAGCGGGAAATTGTCTGCTACGTCGAAAATGTTTTCAGTGAGAGTCACCAAGTGTCCATCGCCAATTGCCTCGACGGCAAAGCCATTGGCGCGCAGCTTTTCTGCGTCGATTTCCTTGGTGTATTCCCGGCCAAAGAAAGTTGCCCAAGCCAAGTTTGGAATGCCCCTGTCCTCCAGAATTGCAGCCGGCGGGCCCATGAGGAAATCGTCTTTGGCAACAATCGCGTGCTGCTCTTCTCCAAATGCCCTGCGCCTGGTTTCAATATCGGTGAACAAATGCAAAATGGCGAACTGCGGGTTGGCGAGTTCAACAAGGCGGTGGAACAGGCAGCTCCAGTCGATTTTTCTGTTGGCATCAGCATTACCATAGAGCAATCCGGGAACAAGCTCTCCGAATCGGTTCACCAAGGTATGGGACATGACATAATCATACTTTACTGCTTTAGTCCGTTTCCATTCGCAATTCCATTTTACAAATGTACGCCCCGAACCCAAACCCAGACCAAGTTTGCTCACGTCTATGACGTCTTCCTCCGCCCAGTATTTCTCGGATGCGGCGATGTCATGAAATGGTTTCTTGACTTTTGCATCGGAATCAAGGTGACTAGGCACCATTCGTGGATCGGTTTCACAAAATATCTCCAGCACCTTCCTGCCGAACTTCCATTTTGTGGTGTCGGTGTCAGTAACTATGGAAATTCTGATATATGGCTTACTCATTTGATGGGCCTTTCTGAAATTAGAGTCATTGCCCCAGTTTCTTTATTGAATTGGTAAACGGTGCCTTTTATCTTGTGAATCTCAGTCCACAGTTTTTCTGATATGACCTTATTTTCTGGACTCACCACCAAGGTATATCGAAGTTTCTCATTGACAGCATGCTGCAGTTGCGCTTTGAACTGACTATCCCATGACAGGCTTACCACGTTCTTTGCCTCGACAATAGTGGATTTCCCCAAAACGTCGGGAACAGTGGTAACCCGTGTCCCATCGCGCAGGGTCACATGTTTTGGTGTGAAGTTCTCTGGATATCCGGGTATCTTGTGGAGTGCGTTTTGAAACTCACGGCCCTTGAGCCAATTTTCCCCAATCTGCGATCCGTTGCCAATGGGGTTTTTCCATTGGATGCCGTTGCCTGTGTCGCTACGCGACACAATCTCCTGCTTGCCCGCGCTGTTAAGCGTGAAGTATTGGCCGCTAGGGCGTTGCTCGCTAGTCCGTTGAAAGACCGGGGTGACGCCGTCTGCTGCGGTCCCGGCGTGGGTCAACGAGCCATTGTCTGGGCCGGTAAAAGTGCCGTCCTGGTTGAATTTGTATCCATACTGCGTAGCGAGTGCGATGGTCTTGGCGTCAGTTGCCGCCGCATTGCCTGTGGCGATGACGGGGTCCTTGAACGTGACGGTGGTGTTGTCGGAGGGGGTACGCGTCGTTGGTGTCGATGTATTCGGTGTGCCTGCCGTGGGCAGCGGGTTGCCCTGCGCATCCGTGTGGGTCGTCTTTCCGTACCCGGAAATTTGTTGCCCGTAGTTTGGCGATTCCCCCTTGGCAGACGTTGCGGGCGCCGCCGCATTGCCTGTGACGGTGGTGTTGCCGGTGGTGTTCGTTGGTGCTGGGGTCGATGTATTCGGCGTGGCGCCTGCCGTGGAAAGCGGGCTGCCCTGCGCATCCGAGGTCGTCTTTCCGTATCCAGGAGTTCTCTGCCCGTAGCTTGGCGATTCAGCCGCGGCAGACATTGCGGCCCTGTTCGGCGCCTTGCCTGCAGATATCGGCCTGCCGGGCATCGCGCTCATTCCCCCGCCCAGTGCAGCGACCAGTGCGTCGCCGTCCGTTGCCTTCACCAGCACCAAGTTGCGTTTCAAATAGTCGATGTCCCCCGTTTTTTCGTACAGCAGCTGGAAGTTGGTCTTGCCGAGGCCGGCGATCTGCCGAATGTGGATGTCGGCGAGGTTGATCTGCAAGTGCAGATCGGCGCTTTTCTGCGCGTCTGTCGTGCCACGGAGCTCGGTCTGCCATGCGTCCTTTAGCGTGGCAAAACCCGCCATCGTCTTGCCAAGGTCGTTTTGAATCTGCTCGATCTGCTCGACGCTGCGCGAAAACAGGTTTTCATCAATGGCAGCGTTGCGGCGCAGGGACTCCGCATGGAGTGCCTTGACCGCTTGGCAGGCATCCGCGCTGCCCCCGTGGCACTCCCTTTGCTTGCGGAGGTATTCGTCGAACTCCAGGTGATTCAGATAGTTGTTCTCAGTCGCCCCCTTGGCCGTTTGCCCGGACAGCGCAACGTCGGTGGCCGTGCCCCCCGTGGCCTTGCCGACCACGGTTCCCAGCGCGGCCGAGCTGGCCAGCATCAGCTGCCGGTGCTCCTCGCTGCCGCGCGGGATGCCGTTGGCTTCGAGGTAGCTGGCCATGGCGCCCACGGCCAATTCGTTGGCTGCGCCGCTGACGAATCCGGCGCCGGCGTTGCCGCCTCCGACCAGGGCAAGGCCGGCTCCGAGCGCGCCGTGCAAGAGCACTTTCTGTGCGGAGCCTTCCACCCAGCCGTTCTTTTGCGCAATGTCGCCAATCGCTTGCGCGCCCATGCTGCCGATGATTCCTGCGGCCCGGATGTCGTCCTGCGCCTTTTGCTGGTTCTTCGCAATGTCCTGCGCCTCTACGAGGGTCAGGTTGTTTTTCAGGCTCTGGTTGGCGGTGCTTGGGTCGCGCGCCGTCAGGGTGGCGAGCGCTTGCGCGCTGCTGCCGTCGGGGTCCTCGCCGGTGAGCGTCACCTGGCCCGGGCTGATGACGCTCTGCGTCTGACTGCGTGCGCTGCCTGAATCGGGCAGGCCGGCCTTGGCGGCGCTATTGCCCAGAATATTGCTGGCCGCGTTGCCCGCGATGGTGGCGATGGCGCCGGCGCCGCCATAGCCCAGGCTGATGCTGTCCGCGTTCGCGTGGGTGTCCTGCTTGTTGTCCAGGTCGGTAAAGCGCAGGCTTTCGGTTTGCAGGTGGTTTTTCCCGCTGGGCGCGGTGCTGGTGATCGCGCCGCCCCGGAGTTCCGTGGCGCCCTTGACCCGTATGTCGTAGCCGCCCTCGCCCGCGGCGATGCCGCTCTGCCCGGTGGCGCTTTGGTAGTTGTGGTCTACGGTGGTCTTGCTCGCGCTGACGCTGCCCGTGACGGGTACGCCGTAGCACAGGGGCGGCACGCAGACGCTGACGTTGACCCCGCTGCTGCTTTGTTGGCTCTGGTACTGGCTTTGGTCTTGCAGGGTCTCGATGAGCAGCTTGCCCTGGATGTCCGTGGTGACCCGCTTGCCCGCGAGTTGCGCGCCTCTCAGTTCGGTGTCGCCGCCGGATCGGACGTGCAGATGGTTGCTCGCCAGCACCTGCGTGTTGTCGTACGTGATCTCTGAGCCATTCGCCTGGCCGCGCGACTGGCCCGCGTTGAGCTGGAAGCTGATGCCGGTTTGCTCGCCGACCCCCAGGGTGACGCCCATGCCAAGGCCGCTGGACTTGTTTTTCGACTGCTGCTGCGTGCTATTCGTGGCCGCGCCGAGGTCGAGTTTTTTGGCGGCGTCGAGCGTGATGTCCTGGGCCTGGAGCTTGGCGCCCCGGGCTTTGAGGTCCCCTTCGCGGGACGTAATGTCCATGCGCGCGGCCTGCACGCTGCTGCCGCGGCTGGTGCTGTCGGATCGGCTGGCTTGTTCCTCGCTCTTGCTCACGCTGAGGGTGGCGCTCACGCCTATTCCGGCGCTGGTATCGGTCAGAGCCTGGGCGCCGCCTTGCTGCACGATATTCGCCAGCTTGTACGCGTCGTAGCCAGCCTTGAGCGTCTGGGCCGCTTGCAGCCGGCTGCTGCTGGAGGTGTTGTCTGCGCCGGTGATCCGGTCGCCGATCATCGTGACGGCCGTGCCCAGGGCGCCGGCGAGCTGGCTGCCTGCCGTCACACTTCGGCTGCGGGAATCCATGGCGCTGTGGCTGGTGTCCTGCGTGGGTTGCAGGTCCACCGCATTGCCCGTGACGCTCACCCGGTCCTTGGCCAGCAGGACGGCACCCTGGCCAATGACGTTGCCCTGGCCCGTGCCCTTGTACTGCGCGTCGGTGCCGGCCGTGAGCGTCAGATTGCCGCCGGTGGCCGAGAGCCCGCTGGTGTGCTCGCGCGTGGTGGTCCCGCGCCCGGCTTGGGACGCGCTGTTCTTGCCGAACATCGTGAAGCGCCCGCTGAGGCCCGTGGGGGCGAGCCCGATCACGGTGGCACTGCTCTGCGCCTGGGTCTGCGAGTTCTCCGTATCGGTCGCGGTGTACAGCAGGATGTTGCGCCCGGCGCGCACGGCGACGTCCTGGTCGGCGAGCACCGTGCTGGCGGCGAACGTGGCGTCGCGGCCCGCCGTGATGGCCACGTTGGCGCCGCTGATGGTGCTGCCCACCTGGGTCGTCGATTGCAGCGCCTGCGTCTGTTTCTGCGCGGACTTGCCGACGCTGATCTGGCCCAGGTTCGCCGACAGGCCGCTCCGGCTTTGCTCGAACAAGCTGCTTGCGCTGCTGCTCTCCTGCGCCGTCGTGACGTGCACGTCGCGCCCGGCGCTGATGTATGCGTCGCTGCTCGCGTTGATCTGGCTGGCTTGCAGCGTGACGTCATTGCCCGCGCGCAGCAGCACGGTATTGCCGGTGATGCTGCTGCCGGCGACGCGGGTGCTCTGGCTGCCGTCGGCGCGCTGCGTGGATTTGTTCGAGAACAGGCCGCTCCTGCGGTCGTAGCTCTCGCTCGCCTGGCCGTGCCCGGTCGTCGCGTTTTGGACCGTGACGTCGTTGTTTGCGATCAAACTCGCCTGGCCCGTGCCCGCAGCGATCGTCGCGCCCACCGCGGTGACGTTGCCCTGGCCATCCGCCTTGGCGCCGTTGGCAATCAGGGTCGCGTTGCGCCCGGCAGTGAAGGCGCCGCCGACGAGGGTCTCGTTGGTCTGGGCGATGCGGTGATAAGCATCCTTGCGCGCGTTCTGCTGATCGATGGTCAGGCTGTTCTTGGCCGCTTCGATGCTGACGTTGCGGCCTTGGACCGTTAGATCGGTCCCCGCGGTAGCGTTCGTTCCGCTGAAGTGCGCGTCGCCGGCTGCCGTGATGCTCAGGGCCTGGCCGGCATTGAGCGTCGTCAGCTGCTGCGTCGTCGCGGCGCTGTGGTACTGGCTCGATCGGCCCTGGGCGCCGCCCTGGCCGAGCGGAACGTTCAGCGCATAGCCGGTTTGCAGCGCATGGCTCGTGATGGCGCCGCCGGCCGTGGCCACCAAGTCGCCGCTGGCCTGGACGCTCGCGCCCCGCAGGTCGATGTTGTTGCGCGCGGCCAAGCGCACGCTATCGGCGCTCAGGGTGGCTACCCGATCAACGTTGGTGTGCGTCCCCGTGCTGCTCCCGTTGGGCCCGGCGATCTCGCGCGCGCTGGTCTGCGTCGTCGTGCGCAAGATGACGTCGCGCGCGTTGAAGGCGATGTGGCTCCCCGTGCCGATTCCCTGCACCACGCCGCCGGCGTTGTCCAGCGTCTGCTGCGCGGCCACGTGGATCGCGTTGCCGGCCAGGGTTCCCGTATTCACGACGTTGCGGCCCGTGATCGTCAGCCTGCCGTCGCCCGCGAGCGCGTCGCCGGTGGCGAGGATGGTTCCGGTATTGCTCAGATCGCCCGGGCTGCGCACGCTGACGTTCGCGCCGGCGATCAACGCGCCGGTGGGCGTCAGATCCCCGGCCACCGGGCGCCGCAGGTAGACCGTGGGCACGAGGGTCTGGACGGTGCTGCCATCGGGAAGGCGGGTCTCGCGGGCCTGCAGCCACACGATGTCGGTGGTCAGCAGCGCCATTTGCTCGGCGGACAAGGCCACGCCCGGAGACAGCTGGTAGCGCTGCGCGAACATCACGCCCGCGTCCAGCAGGTCCTGGTACTCGTCTTCGGTACTTTGGTAGTTGGACAGGAAGCGGCGCCCCGTCAGGGCCATGATCTGATCGTCGATCAGGCGCTGCTCGGCAAAGCCATCGCCGTACAACTTCAGATTGCGTTCGGGGTTGATGCTCAGCTGCGTGAGCATGTAGGCGCTGCTGACCCAGGTGCGGTAGTTGGTGAAGGCCGGGTCGGTCTCGACCAGCGCAGCGCGCGGCAAGTGGTTCAGCGTAAACAGCTGGTTGTCCGGCGCGCGCACGGCGCCGGTGGCCATGACGGTGGTGTAGCCAGCGGCCTTGATCTGAGCTGGGCCCGCGCTTCTGGCGCTGGTGGTGTCCACCGCTGCGGCCTCGATCGGCTGCACCTTGGCCGCGTCCACGGGCACGCTGGCCGTTGCCCCACCTACGGCGACGGCGCAGGAAAGCACCAGCGCGAGCAGCTTCGAGCAAAGCGAGGCGGTGGCAGCGCCGCCGCCCGCACCGGTGTTGTTGTTGCTTGCGCCGGTGTTGGCGATGCTGTCGCCGTAGATGCGACCGGTGTTGTTCACCACGGCGGCGGTGATCTCGTCAGGCCGTCCGAACGGATGATCAGCCCCTCAATGTTGGGATAACCCATGACCCATTGAGCAGGGGCGGATACCTCGGTCCGAAGTCCACCGGGGGGCTAGTGGTTGCCTGGTTCAGAGGTTCGTTGGTGCCGGGCGCGGCCAAGGGAGAAACCGGAGGCGGGCTGGTGGTTACTTGGTTCAGAGGTTCGTTGGCGAGTCGAATAAATCCTGGTCTCAGCAATTTCTTTAACTCGACTCGCCGCGCAGAGAACAGTGCAAAATTGTCCGCCACGTCGAAAATATTTTCAGTGAGAGTCACCAAGTGTCCATCGCCAATTGTCTCGACGGCAAAGCCATTGGCGCGTAGCTTTTCTGCATCGATTTCCCTGGTGTATGCCCGGCCAAAGAAGGTTGCCCAACCCAGGTTTGGAACGCCTCTGTCCTCCAGAATTACAGCCGGCGGGCCCCTGAGGAAATCGTCTTTGGCAACAATCGCGTGCTCGTCTGTCCCAAATGCATCGTCTCTTGTTTCAATATCGGTGAACAAATGCAAAATGGCAAACTGCGGGTTCGCGAGTTCAACAAGGCTGTGGAACAGGCGGTTCCAGTCGATTTTTTTGTTGGCATCAGCATTACCATGGAGCCATCCGAGATGAAGCTCACCAAGCCGGTTCACGTAGGGGAAGGTATGGCTCATCTCATAACTATACTTCACCGCTTTGGACCGCTTCCATCCGCAAGCCCATGTGGTGAGCCAGCGTCCTTCCTCACCCGCGTCTATGATGGTCTTCACTGCCCAGTACTTCTCGCATGCAGCGATGTCATAAAACGGTTTCTTGATTCTTGTATCGCTATCAAAGCGATCAGGCACCATTCGTGGGCTGGTTTCACAAAATATCTCCAACACCTTCCTGCCGAATTCCCATTTTGTGGTGTCGGTATCAGTAACGATGGAAATCAGGATATGTGGTTTTCTCATTTTTTTGACCTTTCCAGAAAGTCAGCGTGAGGATTTGCAATGCCCCATAGGTTGCAGAAATCCGGGTTCATATGCAAGTATTTTCAGGGTTCGGGGCAGCGCATCAGGGCAGAGGTTCGTTGGTGAGACGAATGCTCGTCAGGCCGTCCGAACTGGTGATCAGCCCCTCATTGTTGGGATAACCCATGACCCATTGAGCAGGGGCGCATACCTTGGTCCGAAGTCCACTGGGGGGCTGGTTGCCTGGATCAGAGGTTCGTTGGTAAGACGAATAAATCCTGGTCTCAGCAGTTTCTTCAACTCGGATCGCCGCGCAGAGAACAGCGCAAAATTGTCCGCCACGTCGAAAATATTTTCAGTGAGAGTCACCAAGTGCCCATCGCCCATTGCCTCGACGGCAAAGCCATTGGCGCGCAGCTTTTCTGCGTCGATTTCCTTGGTGTAGTCCCGGCCAAAGAAGGTTGCCCAGGCCAGGTTTGGAATGCCTCTGTCCTTCAGAATTGCAGCCGGCGGGCCCATGAGGAAGTCGTCTGTGGCAATAATCGCGTGCTCGTCTGCCCCAAATGCATCGTCCCTTGTTTCAACATCAGTGAACAAATGCAGAATCGCGAACTGCGGGTTGGCGAGTTCAACAAGGCGGTGGAACAGGCGGCGCCAGTCAATTTTTCTGTCGGCGTCAGCATCACCCTTGAGCCATCCGGGACGAAGCTCTCCGAACTGGTTCACCATGGTATGGATCATGTCATATCGATACTCCACCGCTTCGGACCGCGTCCACCCGCAATCCCATTTGACGGATACGCGACCACGCCCGGATTTATTCGCGTTTATGATGCCTTCCTTCGCCCAGTATTTCTCGCATGCAGCGACGCCACGAAACAGTTTCCAGATTTTTGCGTCGGAATCAAGGCGACTAGGCGCCAAGCGTGAATCGGTTTCATAAAATGCCTCCAGCACTTTTCTGCCAAACTCCCATTTTGTGGTGTCGATATCAGTAACGATGGAAATTTTAATATATGGCACCCTCATTGTAGATTTTGGCCTTTTCAAAATTTGAATCACTGCTCTGGTTGCCGGATTGATTTGGTGAACGATGCCCTGCACCTCATGAACTCTATCCCACAGCTCTTTTAATATGACCTTATTTAATGGAGTTATCAACAGGTAATATGGAGCTTTTGTACTGGCAGCGAGCTGCAGTTGTGCTTTGAACTTACTATCCAATGAGAGGATTGTCTCGCTACTTCCTCCGAGCATGCCAGCGGGCGGCTCCATATTGTCGGGATCGGGTGGGGTCGCATGCTTTGGTGTGGAGTTCTCCGGGAGTTCGGTTGCCAGGGGTTCGTTGGTGAGACGAATAAATCCTGGTCTCAGCAATTTCTTCAACTCGACTCGCCGCGCAGAGAACAGTGCAAAATTGTCCGCCACGTCGAAAATGTTTTCAGTGAGAGTCACCAAGTGTCCATCGCCAATTGCTTCGACGGCAAAGCCATTGGCGCGCAGCTTTTCTGCATCGATTTCCTTGGTGTAGTCCCGGCCAAAGAAGGTTGCCCAGGCCAAGTTTGGGATGCCTCTGTCCTCCAGGATTGCAGCCGGCGGGCCCATGAGGAAATCGTCTGTGGCAACAATCGCATGATGGTCTGTCCCAAATGCATCGTCTCTTGTTTCAATATCGGTGAACAAATGCAGAATGGCGAACTGCGGGTTGGCGAGTTCAATAAGGCTGTGGAACAGGCGGGGCCAGTTGATTTTTTTGTTGACGTCAAAATAACCACTGAGCCATCCGGGCTGAAGCTCTCCGAGCTGGTTTACCAGGGTATGGTTCATCGTACAACTATACTTCACCGCTTTGGATCGCTTCCAATCGCAATCCCATTTGGTAAATATGCGTTCATACCCAAATTCACTCGAACCTACATCTATGATGGCGTCCATTGCCCAGTACTTCTCGCACGCAGCGATGTCATGAAATGGTTTCTTGATTTTTGGATCGTTATCAAAGCCGCTAGGCACCAATTGTGGATCGGTTTCGCAAAATGTCTCCAGCACTTTTCTGCCGAACTCCCATTTTGTGGTGTCGATATCAGTAACAATGGAAATTCGAATATATGACTTTCTCATTTTTGAGGCCTTTTTGAAATCAGAGTATATATTCCAGTTTCTTTATCGAATTGGTAAACAGCGCCCTTTATCTTATGAATCGCATTCCACAGATTTTCTGATATGACCTTATTTGATGGACTCACCACCAAGGTATATGGAATTTTCTTTTTGTTAGCGGACAGAAGTTGCGCTCTGAACTGATCACTCATTGACAGGCTTACCGCGTGCTTTGTCTCAACAATGCCAAAGGTCTTCGCCATATGGTCGGGAATAGTGGTAACCCGTCTCCCATCGGGCAGGGTCACAGGCACTCCTTTGAAGTTCTCCGGGAATCCACTTGCTTGACTGGATGCGTCTTGAAACTCACGGCCAGCGATCCGATTTTGCTCAACCTGCGATCCGCCGCCAATGGGTTTTTTCCATTGGATGCCGTTGCCTGTGTCGCCACGCAACACAGTCTCCTGCTTGCCCGCGCTGTTAAGCGTGAAGTATTCACCGCCAGGCCGTTGAAAGACCGGGGTGACGCCATCTGCTGCAGTCCCGACGTGGGTCAACGGGCCCTTGTTTGGGCCAGTATAAGTGCCGTCCGAGTTGAATTTGTATCCATACTGCGTAGCGAGTGCGATGGTCTTGGCGTCAGTTGCCGCCGCATTGCCTGTGGCGATGACGGGGTCCTTGAACGTGACGGTGGTGTTGTCGGAGGGGGTACGCGTCGTTGGTGTCGATGTATTCGGTGTGCCTGCCGTGGGCAGCGGGTTGCCCTGCGCATCCGTGTGGGTCGTCTTTCCGTACCCGGAAATTTGTTGCCCGTAGTTTGGCGATTCCCCCTTGGCAGACGTTGCGGGCGCCGCCGCATTGCCTGTGACGGTGGTGTTGCCGGTGGTGTTCGTTGGTGCTGGGGTCGATGTATTCGGCGTGGCGCCTGCCGTGGAAAGCGGGCTGCCCTGCGCATCCGAGGTCGTCTTTCCGTATCCAGGAGTTCTCTGCCCGTAGCTTGGCGATTCAGCCGCGGCAGACATTGCGGCCCTGTTCGGCGCCTTGCCTCCAAATATCGGCCTGCCGGGCATCGCGCTCATTCCCCCGCCCAGTGCAGCGGCCAGTTCGTCGCCGTTCGTTGCCTTCTCCAGCACCAAGTTGCGTTTCAAATAATCGGGGTCTCCCGTTTTTGCGTACAGCAGCTGCAAGTTGTCCTTGCCGAGGGTGGCGATCTGCCGAATGTGGTTGTCGGCGGTTTTGATCTGCAAGGACAGATCGGTGCGTTTCCGCGCGTCTGTCGTGCCACTGAGCTCGGTTTGCCATGCGTCCTTTAGCGTGGCCAAACCCGCCATTGTTTTGCCGAGGTCGTCTTGAATCTGATGGGCCTGCTCGACGCTGATAGAAAACTGAGTGCGCTGCTGACCGAGGGCAAGCTGCTCGGTGCTGGTCGCAAACAGCTCGTCCCGAACGGCAGCGTTGCGACTCACGGACACTGCATCGAGTGCCTTGACCGCTTGGCAGGCATCCGCGCTGCCCCCGCGGCATTCCCTTTGTTTGCGGGCGCGTTCGCTGAGCTCCAAGTGGTTCAGGTAGTTGTTCTCAGTCGCCCCCTTGGCCGTTTGCCCGGACAGCGCAACGTCGGTGGCCGTGCCCCCCGTGGCCTTGCCGACCACCGTTCCCAGGGCAGCCGAGCTGGCCAGCATCAGCTGCCGGTGCTCCTCGCTGCCGCGCGGGATGCCGTTGGCTTCGAGGTAGCTGGCCATGGCGCCCACGGCCAATTCGTTGACTGCGCCGCTGACGAATCCGGCGCCGGCGTTGCCGCCTCCGACCAGGGCAAGGCCGGCTCCGAGCGCGCCGTGCAAGAGCACTTTCTGTGCGGAGCCCTCCACCCAGCCGTTCTTTTGCGCAATGTCGCCAATCGCTTGCGCGCCCATGCTGCCGATGATTCCCGCGGCCCGGATGTCGTCCTGCGCCTTTTGCTGGTTCTTCGCAATGTCCTGCGCTTGCACCAACGTCAGGTTGTTTTTCAGGCTCTGGTTGGCGGTGCTCGGGTCGCGCGCCGTCAGGGTGGCGAGCGCTTGCGCGCTGCTGCCGTCGGGGTCCTCGCCGGTGAACGTCACCTGGCCCGGGCTGATGACGCTCTGCGTCTGACTGCGTGCGCTGCCCGAGTCGGGCAGGCCGGCCTTGGCGGCGCTACTGCCCAGGATGTTGCTGGCCGCGTTGCCCGCAATGGTGGCGATGGCGCCGGCGCCGCCATAGCCCAGGCTGATGCTGTCCGCGTTCGCACGGGTGTCCTGCTTGTTGTCCAGGTCGGTAAAGCGCAGGCTTTCGGTTTGCAGGTGGTTCTTCCCGCTGGGCGCGGTGCTGGTGATGGCGCCGCCCCGGAGTTCCGTGGCGCCCTTGACCCGTATGTCGTAGCCGCCATCGCCCGCGGCGATGCCGCTCTGCCCGGTGGCGCTTTGGTAGTTGTGGTCTACGGTGGTCTTGCTCGCGCTGACGCTGCCCGTGACGGGCACGCCGTAGCACAGGGGCGGAACGCAGACGCTGACGTTGACACCGCTGCTGCTTTGCTGGCTCTGGTACTGGCTTTGGTCTTGCAGGGTCTCGATGAGCAGCTTGCCCTGGATGTCGGTGGTGACCCGATGGCCCGCGAGTTGCGCGCCTCTGATGTCGGTGTCGCCGCCGGATCGGACGTGCAGGTGGTTGCTCGCCAGTACCTGCGTGTTGTCGTAGGTGATCTCTGAGCCATTCGCCTGGCCGCGCGACTGGCCCGCGTTGAGCTGGAAGCTGATGCCGGTTTGCTCGCCGACCCCCAGGGTGACGCCCATGCCAAGGCCGCTGGACTTGTTCTTCGACTGCTGCTGCGTGCTATTCGTGGCCGCGCCGAGGTCGAGTTTTTTGGCGGCGTCGAGCGTGATGTCCTGGGCCTGCAGCTTGGCGCCCCGGGCTCTGAGGTCGCCTTCGCGGGACGTGATGTCCATGCGCGCGGCCTGCACGCTGCTTCCGCGGCTGGTGCTGTCGGATCGGCTGGCGTGTTCCTCGCTCTTGGTCACGCTGAGGGTGGCGCTCACTCCTATCCCGGCGCTGGTATCGGTCAGGGCGGCGGCGCCTTGCTGCTGCACGATGTTCGCGAGCTTGTACGCGTCGTAGCCGGCCTTGAGCGTCTGGGCGGCTTGCAGGCGGTTGCTGCTGGAGGTGTTGTCTGCGCCGGTGACCCGGTCGCCGATCATCGTCACGGCCGTGCCCAGGGCGCCGGCGAGCTGGCTGCCCGCCGTCACACTTCTGCTGCGGGAATCCATGGCGCTGTGGCTGGTGTCCTGCGTGGCTTGCAGGTCCACCGCATTGCCGGTGACGCTCACCCGGTCCTTGGCCAGCAGCACGGCGCCCTGGCCAATGACGTTGCCCTGGCCCGTGCCCTTGTACTGCGCGTCGGTGCCGGCCGTGAGCGTCAGATTGCCGCCGGTGGCCGAGAGCCCGCTGGTGTGCTCGCGCGTGCTGGTCCCGCGCCCGGCTTGGGACGCGCTGTTCTTGCCGAACATCGTGAAGCGCCCGCTGAGGCCCGTGGGGGCGAGCCCGATCACGGTGGCACTGCTCTGCGCCTGGGTTTGCGAGTTCTCCGTATCGGTCGCGGTGTACAGCAGGATGTTGCGCCCGGCGCGGACGGCGACGTCCTGGTCGGCGAGCACCGTGCTGGCGACGAACGTGGCGTCGCGGCCCGCCGTGATGGCCACGTTGGCGCCGCTGATGGTGCTGCCCACCTGGGTCGTCGATTGCAGCGCCTGGGTCTGTTTTTGGGCGGACTTGCCGACGCTGATCTGGCCCAGGTTCGCCGACAGGCCGCGCCTGTTTTGCTCGAACAAGCTGCTTGCACTGCTGCTCTCCTGCGCCGTCGTGACGTTCACGTCGCGCCCGGCGCTGATGTATGCGTCGCTGGTCGCGTTGATCTGGCTGGCTTGCAGCGTGACGTCATTGCCCGCGCGCAGCAGCACGGTATTGCCGGTGATGCTGCTGCCGGCGACGCGGGTGCTCTGGCTGCCTTCGGCGCGCTGCGTGGATTTGTTCGAGAACAGGCCGCTCCTGCGGTCGTAGCTCTCGCTCGCCTGGCCGTGCCCGGTCGTCGCGTTCTGGACCGTGACGTCGTTGTTTGCGATCAAACTCGCCTGGCCCGTGCCCGCAGCGATCGTCGCGCCCACCGCGGTGACGTTGCCCTGGCCATCCGCCTTGGCGCCGTTGGCAATCAGGGTCGCGTTGCGCCCGGCAGTGAAGGCGCCGCCGACGAGGGTCTCGTTGGTCTGGGCGATGCGGTGATAAGCATCCTTGCGCGCGTTCTGCTGATCGATGGTCAGGCTGTTCTTGGCCGCTTCGATGGAGATGTTGCGCGCCTGCACCGTCAGATCGGTCCCCGCGCTGGCGTTCGTGCCGCTGAAGTGCGCGTCGCCGGCCGCCGTGATGCTCAGGGCCTGGCCGGCATTGAGCGTCGTCAGCTGCTGCGTCGTCGCGGCGCTGTGGTACTGGCTCGATCGGCCCTGGGCGCCGCCCTGACCGAGAGGCACGTTCAGCGCATAGCCGGTTTGCAGCGCATGGCTCGTGATGGCGCCGCCGGCCGTGGCCACCAAGTCGCCGCTGGCCTGGACGCTCGCACCCCGCAGGTCGATGTTGTTGCGTGCGGCCAAGCGCACGCTATCGGCGCTCAGGGTGGCTACCCGGTCAACGTTGGTGTGCGTCCCCGTGCTGCTCCCGTTGGGCCCGGCGATCTCGCGCGCGCTGGTCTGCGTCGTCGTGCGCAAGATGACGTCGCGTGCGTTGAAGGCGATGTGGCTTGATGCGCCAAGGCCCTGCACCACGCCGCCGGCGTTGTCCAGCGTCTGCTGCGCGTCCACGCTGATTGCGTTGCCGGCCAGGGTCCCCGTATTCACGACGTTGCGGCCAGAGATCGTCAGCCTGCCGTCGCCCGCGAGCGCGTCGCCGGTGGCGAGGATGGTTCCGGTATTGCTCAGATCGCCCGGGCTGCGCACGCTGACGTTTGCGCCGGCGATCAACGCGCCGGTGGGCGTCAGATCCCCGGCCACCGGGCGCCGCAGATAGACCGTAGGAACCAGGGTCTGGACGGTGCTGCCATCGGGCAGATGGGTCTCGCGGGCTTGCAGCCACACGATGTCGGTGGTCAGCAGCGCCATTTGCTCGGCGGACAAGGCCACGCCCGGAGACAGCTGGTAGCGCTGCGCGAACATCACGCCCGCGTCCAGCAGGTCCTGGTACTCGTCTTCGGTACTTTGGTAGTTGGACAGGAAGCGGCGCCCCGTCAGGGCCATGATCTGATCGTCGATCAGGCGCTGCTCGGCAAAGCCGTCGCCGTACAACTTCAGATTGCGTTCGGGGTTGATGCTCAGCTGCGTGAGCATGTAGGCGCTGCTGATCCAGGTGCGGTAGTTGGTGAAGGCCGGGTCGGTCTCGACCAGCGCAGCGCGCGGCAAGTGGTTCAGCGTAAACAGCTGGTTGTCCGGCGCGCGCACGGCGCCGGTGGCCATGACGGTGGTGTAGCCAGCGGCCTTGATCTGAGCCGGGCCCGTGCGCCGGGCGCTGGTGGTGTCCACCGCCGCGGCCTGGATTGGCTGCACCTTGGCCGCGTCCGCGAAGCGCGTCAGCGACGTGGTGATTGCTGCCAGCTGGCCCGCGCGCAGGCCCGCGGCGAGGACGCTGCCGGGCAGGGCGGCCTGCGGCGCGGCGTCCAGGCTCGCCGTGAGGGAATTGGTGGTGGTGCTTCTCGGGCGGGTCCCGGCGTTCGCTGCCACCGCGGGGGTCTGCGCGTCCGGGCGCTGGCCTGTCTCGACGTTCACGGCAGCGCCGCGGGCGATCAGGGTGCCCGCCACGTCCGGGGCGCCGGGGGCCCGGGTCGTCGTGGTCGTCTGGACTTGCGGCGCAGCGCCTGCGTCTGCGCTGAGCGTGCCGCCGCGCGTCGCGTCCGTGACCGCGTCTGCGGGGTTTACACGGCGCGCGGCGCTGGCGCTTGCGCCCACGTCCGGCACGCTGGCCGTTGCCCCACCCACGGGCGTGCTCGTTCCCCCGCGGGTAGGGGTCTGGGGACTGCCGTGGCTCTGGAGTTGCACGATCGGCAGGTTGAAGCTTTGCGTCACGGACGCATCCGGGATGGGCTGGGGGGCGCTGACCTCCCGGCTGTGTTCGTTCCCGAATAAACCGGTCAAGCCGCCGTGGTGTTTGCGGCGGCTGAACACCATCGTGCCGATGCTGGTGGTCACGCGCGTTCCGGCGGACGCGCGGTTGTTCACGCCTGCGGCATCGACGGAGCCGCCGGCAATGATCACGCTGTCGCTGTTCGTGCCACCGTTCAGGCTGATGTTGCCGCCCGCGAGCACATAGCCCGGCTTGCTGGACTCGACGCTCGTTTCGTTGATGGTCCTGCCCGTGATACGGGTCTCGTACCAATTGGCCACGCTGCGGGTTTCGAGATTACTGTTGAATGCCTCGATGGACGCGTCCAGCTGCACCTGCTTGGCAGCGACTGCCCTGGCGCGAGCATCGACGCTCTCCCAATACGCACCGCAGGGGCCGTAAGTGGTGCGTTCGGTTCTTCCTTGTTCGCCCCCCGAGGTGCTGGTGCAGCCGCGGTCGAGGATCGACAAACCGGTCGGCAGGACGGGCTGCGCGAGCGTGCTCGGGGAAGCGATGCCAAAGCGCGTCCAGATCGGGTCGTCGTCGCTGTAGAGGAAGCTGGACGTGCAGGGGTCCAGGATGTTGCTGCATGTCTGCTGCCCGCCCGGGCGGATCCAGAGCGAGCCAAAGGTGTCAGCCGGGTAGGTTCTGCTGGGCAGCACGTACGTGCCGGCCTTGGAGGCAGTCCAGTCCAGTTCGGATGCGTTGTACCGGGTCGTGTCGTGCTCGGGGGTGATGTACAGCTCCGAGACCACCTCGCTGCGCATTTGTGTTCCCGTGCGCAGGTCCGCATTCGTATTGCTCAGGGTGCCGGTGATGGCCACGTTGCGCATGGCGTTGATCGTGGAGCCATGGTTGCGCGCGGCCCCGTTGATCTGGATGCTGCCCAGGGAGAAGAGCTGCGCGCCGTCGGTGTTGTGCAGCGCGCCGTGGAGCGTCACGTCCCCGCCGCGCGAGGCGATGACGGCGCCGCCGCCCGCACCGGCGCTGTTGTGGGTGGCGCCGGTGATGGCGATGCCGTCGCCGTAGATGCGGCCGGTGTTGTTCACCACAGCGGCGGTGATGCGCGTCAGGCCGTCCGTGCTATTGATCAGCCCCTGGTTGTTTACGTTGGCGCGCGCGCTGAGCGTGGTCGTGCGCGAGTCGATGGTGGCGCCGCTCTGGTTGTCTATGCTTTGCGCGCTCAGGCTCAGGTCGTCGCGCGTGCTCACGCGGCCCTGATTCGTGTAGCTGCCCGTGGTCGAGATGCTCAGCTTGCCGTTGCTGCTCACCGTGCCGGTGTTCACGTAGTCGCCTTGCAACTGCAAATCCATGGCGCCATTGCTGGCCAGCACGCCGTCGGTGCCAAGCCGCGCGACCTTCAGCGTCATGCGCTGCTGCGCGTCCACGCGGCCGGCGGTATTCGTCAGCACCGGCGTGTCCATGGTGACGCTGTCACCGGCAATCTGGCCCTGGGTGTTGTCCAGACTGCGGCTCGCCTGCACGGCCGTCTCGCGCAGACTGACGATGGCGCCGTGCGCGTTGTCTATGGTCGCGGCGCTGATGTCCGCGCTGCCCCCGGCGAGCAGGCCCGTGGTGTAGCTGCCGTTCTTGGTGTGGCTGTTGTCGATCGAGGTGGCGCTGACGCTCAGGTCTTGCGCGGCGTAAATCGTCCCGGAGTGGCTGTTGTCCACCGTGCCGGTGCGCACGTCCAGGTCCGCGCCACTCAGGATGCTGCCGCCCTGGTTGTTCAGCGTTCCCCGCGTGCTGACCGAGCTGTTGCCCTGGCCCAGCAGCGTGCCGCCCCGGTTGTCGATGCTGCTCGACTGGGTGACGTGCAGGCCGCCATTCGCGCCGACGTAGCCAGCCTGGTTGTCGATCACGCCGGCTGCGACGTGGATGGAACCCTGGCTGACGATGCCGCGCGTGCTGCCGCTGCGCGTGTTCTTCAGGGCGTGGCCCTGGGTGTCGATGCGGATGCCGCCTGCGCCCGACTCGATCACCCCGGCGTCGTTGTCCAGGTCCAGGGTGCTCATGGACACCGAGTGGCTGCCGGAGATGACGCCGGCGCTGTTGTGCACGGCACCGCCGACGTGGACGTTCTGTCCGGTGATCTGGCCGCTGGTGTTGAGCAAGCTGCCGCTGCCGGCCTGCGCCGTGGTGCGGGTCGCGCCGGAGATCGTTGCGGACCGGTTGTCGATGCCTTCGGCCGTGATGCTCGCGGCCCCGGTATTCGCGATCAGGCGCCCGCCCGCGTTGTTCACACTGCCGCTCAGCTGGGCCGTGAGGTTGCGCCCGGCGACGATGCTGCGGCCCGCGTTGTCCAGCGAGCCGCCGCTGATCGTGACGTCGGTGGCCGCGCTCACCGTGCCGCTGGCGTTCGCGATGCTGCCGCCGCTCAGGCTGAGCGCGCCCTGCGTGCTGTACGTCTGCCCGCCCGCGTTGTTCAGGATGCCGCTGCCCGCGCTGACCGTGGCTTGGCCATTGGCCGCGATCACGCCATCCTGGTTGTTCACGCCGGTGCCGCGCACGCTTGCGTCGCCCGTGGCCTGCAGGGTGGCGCCCTGGTTGTGCAACTCGCCGCTGCCCGCGTCCAGCGTCAGATTGCGCGCCGTGATGCGTCGGCCGGCCGTGCTCATGCCCTGGGAGCGCACCGTCAGGTCGCGCCCGAATTGGTATTCCTGCGCGGCGAAGTCGAAGTGCGCACCTTGCCCCAGGGTCAGGTCACGCCCGGCCAGGGCCTGCATGCCCGCCGTGGTCCCGGCGCCCGTGCCGGTAGCGGTCAGGTCCTGTCCGGCGCGCAGATGGGCGTTGCCGAGGTGCAGCGCGCCGTTGCTCGCCACCACGCTCACGTCGCCCAGGCTCGTGATGCGCGCGCGCGTCGCGTCAATGCGGGTGCCGGTGACGGCGACCGACTGGTTCGCCGAGGCCGTGGCGTCCGTCAGGACGAACGCCACGCCATTGAGCGCCACGGACTGCTCCGAGCGCCAATGGCTGCTCGCGGCGTCGAAGGCGCCCGTGCCCGCGTCGGCGCTGAGCGGGCCCGCTGCCTGCACGTCGGCCCGGTTGGCTTGCAGGCCCGTGGTGCGTGCGTCCAGCGCCGCGCCGGACCGGATGCTGGCGTCGTCGAGTTGCGCCGCGCCAGCGCGCAGGAGCATTCCCGCGCCGCTGCCGAAGGTCGAGCCGGTGGCCGTGAGCGCGCCGCCCTGGGTGTCCAGACTCAGGGCCGCACCGGCCACGGTGCTCGCGGCATGGCCCGTGTACGAGCTCACGGTGAGCGTTGCAGCGCCGGTCTGGGCGCTGATCCGGCCGCGGGTATTCGTGAGTGCAGCGCTGCGCAGGTCGAGCTGCTGCGCTGCCGTCAGCTGGCCGCTGGTGTTGTCCACCGCGCCTGCGGAGGCCAGGGTCAGATTTTTTCCGGCCTGTATCGTGCCGTTGTCGTTCGCCACCCCGCCGACGCCGGCCGTGGCGCTGGTGTCGCGGGTGCCGATGATGGCGCCGGACCGGTTGTCCAGCGCGTGCGCGGTGACGCTCGCGTCACGGCCCGCGGCGATGCGGCCCTGCGCGTTCGCTACGGCGCCCGTGGCGGCAATCCGCACGTCGTTGCCGCCCGAGATGTCGGAGCGGCTGTTGTCCACCGGGCCGGTGGCGGTGATGCGCAGGTCCGTGGCGGCGCTGATCACGCTGCCCGCGTCGCTGCCGTTGTCGCGGCTGTTGAGCAGCTCGCCCGTGCTCAGTTCCAGGCTGGACTGCGCGCTGCGGATCGTTCCGCGCCGGTTGTCGGTCCGGGTGGCGGCGTTGGCCTGCGCCGCGTTCAGCACCAGGGCGCCGTTGGCGGCGATCGTGCCGCCCGCGTTGTGCAGGCCCGTGGAGCGTACGTCGGCCGCGCCCACGGCCAGGATGCTGCCCGCCGCGTTCCGGATCTCGCCCGCGCCCGCATTCGCGGAAAGATCCGCAGCAGAAGCAATCGTTGCGCCGTCGTTCCTCAGGCCCTGGCTTTGCAGCCGGATGGCGGTCCCGGTCGTGGCGGCGGCGCTCAGGTTGCCTGCCGTGTTGTCCAGTACGCCGCTGCCGGCGTCGAGGTCGATGGTCTGGGCGCTGACGCTGGCGTGGTGCACGTCGATGCCCCGCGTGGCGCCGAGCGTGGCGCCGCCGCCCGCTGCGATGCGCGCCTGGCCTGCGCTCACGGCCCCGGTCGCCGCTGCGCTGAGGTTGCCCTGCGCGTCGATGCGCGCCTCAAGCGCTTGCAGCGCCCCGGTGCGCAGGGTCGTATGCGTGCCACTGCTCAGCGTGGCACGGTTCAGTGTCGTGCTGCCTGCGCTCAGCGTGAGGGCCTGCCCGCTGCGGATCGTGCCGCCCGTGCCGTCGGTCCCGGCGTTCGCGTGCGCTTGGGCCGCGTCGATCGTGAGTGCACCATTCGCCGCGATCGTGCCGTCCACGGTGCGCAGGCCGGTCGAGCGGACGGTGGCCGCGCCAACGGCCAGAATCTTTCCCGCCGCGTTGCTGAGGTTTTCTGCGCCGGCGTCGATGGCCAGGTCTGCGTTCGCCGTGATCGTCGCCGCGTCGTTCACCAGACCCTGGCCTTTCAGGGTCATGGCCGTCCCTGTGCTCGCGTGGGCGACCAAGTTGCCGGACGCATTGTTCAGGACGCCGCTGCCGGCGTCGAGATCGACGCGCTGCGCGCTGACGCTGCCGCCGTTGACGGCGATGCCCTGCGTCGCAGCGATGCCCGCGTTGCCGCCGGAGGCAATCCTTGCCCGGTCCGCGCTCACGGCGCCCCGCGCCGTCGCGCTGAAATGGCCTTGCGTGTCGATCTGCGCTTGGCTGGCTTGCAGCGCGTCCGTGCTCAGGGTCGTATGCGCGCCGCTGGTGAGGGTGGCGCCGTTCAGCGCGCTGGCACCCGCGGCGAGCGCGATGTCCTGGCCGGCCAGTAGCCGGGCCTTGTCCAGCGTTGCGGCGCCGCGGCCCACGTCGATTTGCAGCGCGCCGGTATTCGCCTGGAAGCTTGCGCTGTCCGCCGTCGCCTGCGTTCCCGTGAGCGCGACCTGGCCCTGCGCCAGCACGTTGGCCTGGTTCAGGCTGAGTGTGCCGGCGCTCAGGGTGACGTTGCCTTGCGTGCTGAGCAGCTTGCCCTGGTCGCCGCTGAACGCCTGGCCTTGGGTGTCGATGCTGAGCTGGCCTTCGGAAGCCAGCAGGCCACCGGTGTTGTTCATCGCGCCGCCGCTGAGGGCGAGCCCCGCGAGCGCGACGATGCGCCCGTCCTGGTTGTCCAGGTGCTGCAACCGTGCGCTCAGCGCGCCGCGGGCCTCGATGACCCCGGCCACGTTGGACAGGCTGCTCAGCGCGCCCGTGGGCGCGCTGATGCTCAGTGCGCTGCGCGTGCTGATGCGGCCCTGGTCGTTGCGCACCAGGCCATTGCCCACGGTGATGTCGAGTGCGCCGTTGGCGTCTACGGTGCCGCCCTGGTTATTCAGCGCTGCGCCCGCGAGGCTGGCCTGGCCGCCGGCAATGATCCGCCCGGCGGTGTTCGTGAGGGCGTCTTGCGCGCGGATGCGGACGTTGGCGCCGGCGTTCGTGAGCGCCCGGGACAGGTCCACGGCGCCGGTCGCAAGGACCTCGATGTCCTGGCCCGCGAGCAGGCCCCTGGTGGGGGGCGTTGCGTCCACCAGCGGGGTGCTGCCCGCCACGTTCACGTTGGCCGCATGCACGCGGATGGCGCCGCTGCGGCTTTGCAGCAGCAGGTCGGGCGCAGTCAGGTCCCCGGAGGCGGCGTCCAGCGTGGCGTTGTTTCCCGCGCCCATGGAGGCGCCGCGGGCGCCGATGCCGACGGCAGTCACCTGGACCGTGTCGCCGGCCAGGACGGTGGCTTGGTCCAGGGTGGCCGCGCCGGTGCGGGCGCTGAGTTCGGTCTTGCCGCCGGCCGAGGCCGTCGCGCCGACGGCCGTGATGCGCGCGCCGGAGAGCTTGAGATGCGCGTTGGTCTTGAGCGTTGCGGCGTCGGCGGACAGCGTGCCGCCTGCCTGAGCGCTCAGCGTCTGGAGCGCCGTCAGCTGCGCCGACCCCAGGCTGATTGCGCCGCCGGAGTTCAGGCTTACGCCCGCATCGCCCGTGATGCGGGCGTCGTCTGCCGCGATGCTGCCCGCGCTGAGCTGCACGTCACCGGCTTGCGCGCCTTGCGCGGCGAGGGTGGCGCTGCGCACGTTCAGTTCGCCCGACGCGTTCATGCTCAGGGTCTGGCCAGCCCGTATGCGCGCCGCGTCCGCGTCCACGTCGGCCGCGCCGGCCGTGAACCGGCCCTCGGTCTCCAGCGTGGCAGCGTCGGCAGTCAGGCGCCGGGTCACCAGGATGTCGAGCTGGCGTGTGCCGCTGATGCGGCCGCGCGTGGTATCGAGTGCCGTGGCCTGAACCTGGGCGGCGCCGCCCGCGCTGATCGTGCCGCTGGCGTTGCCCAAGGTGGCGGCGTGCAGCGTCGCGTTGCCGCCGGCGATGAGTTGGCCGGCCGCGTTGTCCAGGGTCTGGCCGGCGGTATTGATGTGCAAGTCCCGCCGGGTCTGGATGGTCCCGCCCTGGTTGTTCAGGGACATGCCCTGCAGGTTCAGCGCGCTGTCCGTGGACAGGGTGCCGTTGCGGTTGAGCAGCGCGCTGGTCTGCATCTGCAGGGCACCGGCGACCAGGATCTTGCCGCCGGTGTTGTCGATGGCCTGCGTCCCCGCGTTCAAGCCGGCGTCTGCCGCAGAGGACAGCGTGCCCCCTGCGTTGTGGATGCCGTTGGCGCTGATGCTCAGCGCCGTGCCGCTGGTGGCCGTGGCGCTGATTTGGCCGCCGGCATTGCTCAGCGCGCCGCGGCCCGCGTTCAGGGTGACGCTCTGGCTGTCCACCTTGGCGTTGTCGGTGGTGATTCCCTGGCCCTGGGCCGCGATCTTGCTGCCGGCAAGCAGGGCGCCGCCCGTGACGTCGAGCGCGCCCTGGCTGGTGGCAGTCAGCTGGCCCTGCGCCGACCAGTTGCCGCCCGTGATGCTGCTGCCCGCGATCTGCACGTCGCCGTTGCTCGCCAGGGTGGCGCCCACGGCCTGCACCCCGGCGCTGCGGATCACGAGATCGCCGCCGGCGTTGACTGCCGCAGTGCCCAGCTGGGCGTCGCCGCTGCTTGTCAGGTCCATGGCAGCGCCGCTGCCCAGCTTCGCGCCCCGGGCTTGCAACTCGGTCGCGGTGACGGTCATCCGGCCACCCGCAGTCAGCGTGCCCGCTGCGCTATCCACCGTGCCTGCATGCACCGTCAGGTCCGCGCCGGCAAGCACGGTGCCGGCTGCGTTCTTCAGCGCGGCGCTGCCACTGTCCAGGAGCACCGAGCCGCCGGCTTGCAAAAGACCTGCCGTGTTGTCGATGGCTCGGCCGGGCGTGCGCACCGAGAGGTTGCCGGCCGTGACGATCGTTCCCTGGCTGTTGTCCAGCATGGTGCCGCTGATGCTCAGGTCGCCCCGGGTATGCAGGGTGCCGCCGTTGTTCGTCAGTCCCCCCAGGTTCGTCAGCGTGCCCGTGGTGCCCGTGAGCATGCCTTCCTGGTTGTTCAGCAGGCCCCCGCGGGCGTCCAGGGTGAGGCCGCCGTTGGCGCGCAGTTCACCGGACTGGTTGTCGATGCCGGTGGCGCGGACCGTGAGGGCATCGGCTGCCGCAGAGCTGGCCTGGATTCTTCCCGCTTGGTTGTCCAGTCTTGCGGCGCCTGCGTCGATGGATATCTTGTCCGCGCTCAGCGTCGCGCCGGCCGTGCTGATGCCCCGGCCCTGGAGTTGCACCTGCTGCTCGGCCGTGAGCCGGCTGTCGTCGAGCCGGATTTCAGCGCCGGCCCGGATGCG
Source organism: Verminephrobacter aporrectodeae subsp. tuberculatae (assembly GCF_026127385.1). Taxonomy (NCBI): domain Bacteria; kingdom Pseudomonadati; phylum Pseudomonadota; class Betaproteobacteria; order Burkholderiales; family Comamonadaceae; genus Verminephrobacter; species Verminephrobacter aporrectodeae. Next base: position 19,650 of record NZ_QZCX01000001.1, on the reverse strand, counting down.
GGCCGTCTGCTTCGCGCCCAGCGTCGACGCGCGCATATCGACGCGGCTGCCCTGGACGCTCAGCGCCGCATTGCTGCTGATGTCTGCCGCATGCGCCGTGACGGCGCCCGGACTGGTGATCTGAACGTCGCCCAGGGCCGCAATCCGTGCGTTCCCCAACGCGGTTTCGCTGCCGGACACGCGGGTCTTCCCGTTCGCGGACACCGTGGTGCCGCTGATGTCCAGAGGGCCCTGGGACTCCAGGGTCACGTCGCCGCCCGCGCTCACGCCGGTGTCGGTTGCGCGCAGGGTCTGCGCCTGCACCGTGACGTTCCCGTTGGCTTGCAGTCGCTGCCCGGTCAGTTGCAGGCTGGTGGCCACGAGCTGCAGGGAGCCGCCGGCCGAGAGCCGGCCCGCGGCGGCGCCGCGGTTCGTGACCGCAGCCGCCTGGATGCTCAGGTCACCGGGCGTATGCATCTGGCCACTGTTTTCCAGGCCCCCGGGCAGCACGAGCGCAAGGCTGCGCCCCGGCGCGGTCTGGGCGATGCTGCCGCTGTTGTCGATGCCCGGCGTGTCCAGTTCCAGGGTCTTGGCCTGCAGGGCACCGCTGTTCACCAGCTGCCCGGGAGCCACGATCGCCACATTGCCAGTGGCCAGGGTCTGGCCGGTCAGCGTGGTCCTGCCGGTGGACACGAGCCGCGTGTTGCCCGCGGAGTAGCTGTCCTTCAGAGTCAGGTCGCCGTTGACCGAGAGCAGCATGTTGCCCGCCGTGGTCGCCGAGCGCCCGACGCTGTTCACGCCCAAACCCTTTTCCGTGGCGATCAAATAGAGCTGCCCGGCGTACATGCCGCCCAGGGCCTTGATGTCCACGGCAAAGCGCGGCGCCGTGCCCGTGCCCTCGTGCGCGCTGGACTCCGGCAAGGCGCCGGGCGCGCCGTACAGCACGCGGTTGGCGCCGATCACGGACTGCAGGTTGTGCGCGTTGATCTGGCCTTCGACGACCAGGCCGCGCGCGTAGAGCTCCAACTGCTGCTGTTCGGTGGCGCTCAGGCCACCCGGGCCCACGTGGATCAGGCCCTGGCGAACGTCCAGGCCGGTGATGGCGTTGTCCGCGCCGAATTGCGGCCTGCCGGTGCTGAGCGTCGCGCGGTCGGTGTTCAGGAAGCCGCAGCCATCGCAGCTGATCCCGTTCGGATTGGCGATCACGACGTCGGCTCTCTGGCCGCCGACCTCGACGCTGCCCCCGAGCCGGCTGGTGTTCGGGCCAGCGACTTCGTTCAGGATGATGCGCGCCGGGGTCAGGCCCAGTTGCAGGTTGCCGGTGATCCAGCCGCCGATCCGGGTTTGTACGGTCCCGGTGCTGTTGTTCAGGATCAGGCCCTGGGGGCCGACATTGAACTGCTCGTATTGGTTGCGGCTGACGCCGGACTTGCTCGGCGGGGCGATCAGAACGATGGGGGTTCCGTTGGCGGCCGCGTCGATCAGGGGTTTTTGCCCCGAGGGCGCGCCCGGCGTGGCCCGCAGCTGCGCGTAGGCGGGGGGCATGGCCAGCAGGGTCTGGGCCAGGAACAGGGCGCTGAACACCCGCGCTGTGCGGCGCAGCCAGGGCCGTGGCGCGGGCGTGCACCCGGCAGAAGAGCCGTTCAGATGCGGTTCGGTATGGCGATTCACAGTCGTTGTTCTTGGCATGGCTTCAGAAACTCTGGGTGAGCGAGAGATAGAGGTTGTGGCGCCGGCTGGCGAAGCCATCGGGCCGATACAGGGGGCTTGCCAGCGTGGCGCTGAATTGGGTGGCGCGCCAACGGCCGCGCAGGCCCAGCGCCAGGCCCGCCAATTTCTTGCCTGCGAGCAGGGCGTCGCTCGGGCCCCAGACGCGGCCGTAGTCGATGGCCAGGAACGCGCTGGTGTCCAGGTCATCGCGCAGCTTCACGGGCACGCTGAACTCGTTGCGCAGCACGAGGCCGTTCTCGGCCAGCAGCACGGCGTCGCCGTCGAAGCCGCGCACGCTGGAGCGCCCCCCGATGGCGATCTGGTCTACCGACAGCGTGGTGTTCCTCGTCTGCTGGGCGCGCAGGTTTGCGCTGTACTGAAGGGGGCGCCCGGCCAGCCGGAAGTCGCTCGTGTACGCGCCGTTGAGCATCCAGATCTTGGGACGCAGCGTCAGCCCGCCATCTGCTGCCGTGCTGAAGTCTTCCTGGGCACGGTGCCAGGGCATGCCGCGCTTGTAGCCCAGGTCGAACTCGACGCTGGACTTGGCGAACAGCTGCTTGTAGCTGAGGCCGGTTTCGAGATTGCTGGTGCGGCGGCGCTGGACGATGATTTCCACGTCGTCGAGGTAGCTCACGGCCCGGCGCGTGGACACGCTGGCGTAGAGCCCGAGCTTGGTACTCGCCGAGCGCCAGACCGTGCGCTGGAGCCGGGCTTCAGCGGTCTTGCTGCGCCCGCTGGAGAGAAATTGTGCGGTCGTTCCCTGCACGTGCTGCGCGAAGCGGCTGTTGCCGGCACTGAAGGTGAGCAGCTGGTAGCCCCAGGGGACGGTGTAGTTGACGCTCGCGCTCTGGCTGTGGTGCGTGCCGGCGAACTGCTCGGCGTTGGTATTCAGACTGGCCGTGAATACGTCGTTCAGGCCCGCAGGGTTGTCGAAGGAGACGTTCGCCGAGAGCTGCGTGCGGCCCAGTTCGGCACCGCCGGAATTGTCCAGCGTCACACCCCCGCGCAGCCGGTCGCCACCATCTTGGCGCTCGATGTACACGATGCTGCTGCCAGGAACTTCGCCGGGCTCAAGCCGCGTGGTGACGCGCTGACTGGGCAAGCGCTGCATGTTCTCGACGCCCTGCTCCAGATCCCGCAGGTTCACGACGTCACCGGCAGACAGGGGAAAGGCGTTGCGCCACGTGCCCCAGTGTTCGTCGGGTGCGGTGGACGTTTTCCGGGCATCGTCGGCGCGCACCATGCGAATGTCCGCGGCACGACCGGCATCGATGTGAATCAGCAACTGGCCTGTCTGCAGGTTCTGCGGGGGCAAATCGACGCGGGTCGTGACGAGGCCCAGCTTGCGCAGCCTGTCATCGAGCGCCCCCGCGATGGCGCTCAAGCCCTTCACGCCAATGCAGCCAGGCAGCTGCGGCAGGGCCGCATCCAGCAGCCAAGGGAAGCGGGCCGCGTCCTTGCCGACCAGCGACAGCGTGGTCACCGGCATGCAGGGGGTCTCCTGCGCCAACTCGGCCTGGGCGTCCGGGCTCTTTTCGGGCACCAGTTCGTCGGCCATGGGCTCCAGCGCCTTTTGCTGATCGCGGCTGCGTTCCTCCTGACGGCGCAGACCTTGCTCGATGATTTGCGCGGGGCTGAGCGTCGGCGCTGTAACACCCGCTGGCGCCTGGGCCAGCGCTGCCAGCGGCCAGCAGCAGGGAACGCAACAGGCTGCCATGGCGCGCAGCAGCCAAGGGCCGAAGGACGCGGTGCCCTCCCTGGCACGGGCTACTCGTTCGTTGTAGTTCAAAGAAAATCCCTCCAGATGTATGTATTATTTATTGCCAAAACGAAACTATTGTAATTTATCGGCCAGCGGGCGCGCAAGCCCATCAACCGAAGTGAGGCGGGAAGTGGCGCGCTCCGGAAGGCTTAAAAGGGTTCACGCCGTGTTCGTGCAGGGCCCGCCAAACAGGAGCGGATGGCGCAGCAGGCAGGCCGCATCGGCCGCCGTCCGGCAGCCGCTCCCAGGTTCTGCCTGGGTCCTGGCGCTACGCGCCGTGGCTGGTGCACGGGGCGGGTGGGCCCGTCATGCACCGCCAAACGCCATCGCGGTCATCGCACGGGCGATCGAAGCGGAATGGGCCGGCAAGCCCCCTGGGCCTTCAGCGCAGGGCTGTATGAAATAAGAGACGACAACGGTCCTGACGACACGCAGCAGTCATCGCGGCGTGCTTGTCGCAGCAGGCGCGGGGCGTTCGCGCCGCAGCCCGGCGCAGGCATCGTGCGGCGCCAGGGCCGGTGTTTCGATGACCGTGTCGGCCTCGCCGTGGAGGGCGTCGGGCGCGGGCGCCGTGTGCGCGATCACCACCCGGGACCGCAGGCTGGCAGGCCAGTGGGTGGGCACGCCCAGGCTGCGCAGCGCGTGGCCGCTGCCGGCCAGCAGCACAACGGTCTGGCCAGGGCGCAGGGCCTCTTGCGCGGTCCGGGCCAGGCTGGCGTCGCGCGCGATCTGTACGCGGGCCATGGGGGCCAGCTGCGCCTCGGGCAGCAGCCCGCAATGGCCCTGGCGCAGCGCCTCGTACTGGCGCTGTAGCGCCGGGGCGGGAAGGTGCTGGTCCCAGGCGGCGTCGTCCATCGCGGCGCGCATCTGGCTGCGCGGCAGGTTGCCGCCGCGCACCGGCACGCCGGCGGCGACGGCGGCCATCACCACCGGGCCATGCACGCTCCAGGGCCAGGCGGCATCGTTCCATTGCAGTGCGGCCCGGACCTGGGCCGCGCTGGCATGGCCCGGCAGGCCCCGGGTGCTGTGCCCGCGCTCGGCCATTTCGATGACCACCGCGGCCAGCTGCCCACGCGCCGCGAGCCATTGCACGGCTGCGCGTTGCAGGCGCTGGTGCTCGGCCGCGTCATGCTGCTCGCCGAGCAGCAGCACGTCGGCCGGGAGCAGGGCCTGCAGGCGCTCGGGCCAAGGGGCTGGCGGCGCAATGCCGGCGCAGCCGGCGAGCAGCGCGGCAAGCAGCGCCCGGCATGCGGGCCGCCAAGGGATGGGGAGGCAAGGCAACGGGGGGTGCATCGCGCGATGCTATCTGCTCAAGACCATGGACCGCGACCTGCTCGCGCAGTCGATACGTCGCGCGGCCCGGGGCGATCCGGTGCTCAGCCCCGAGCGGATGGGCCCGCTGGTGGCAGCGTTCCGGGCGCAGGGCGCACCCGATGCGCAACCGGGCGCCAGCCTGCCCCCGCTGTCGCCGCGCGAGCAAGAGGTGCTGCGCGAGATTGCGCGCGGCGCAAGCAACAAGGCCATTGCGCGCACCCTCGATATCGCCGAGACCACGGTGAAGATCCACGTGCAGCACATCCTGCGCAAGGTGGATCGCCAGCGCGAATGCACGGCTGCGCAAATCATGCGTGCTTTCCCCTGGCCGTCAGCGTCATTCACACAGCGGCAGGGCTGCGCCCGGCCAGCCAGTCGCGTGCTTGCGTCTCGGCCTCCCAGCGCGTGGCGACAACCCGATAGGGATAGGGCGCGCGAGCGGACGCGTTCCACCCCTGGGCCCTGCGCGTGAACGCACGCCGCAGCGTTTCGTCCGCCTCGATACGGATGGCGCCCAGACAGTAACGCTGTTGCTCGGTGAAGCGATCCCGGCTCCACTGCGCGCAGGTCGCCATGAAGCGCCCCGACTGGCGTGGGAATTCAACGCCATCCATCAGCAACACGAAGGGTTGCGCGCGTGCGTACAGGGATTCGAACTGCGCGATCATTTCGTTTGCCTGTTCGTCGGCCACCCGGTGCGGCATGTGCAGGCTGACCAATGGCCAGTGCCGTGTGTCGATGAATTCCTTCATGTGCGCCATTCCTTGTGACGAGCCGCCGAATCGGCACGCGGTCGGGAGTGCGAGCGCGCCGGGGAGTGTGTATATGCGCCTGGTGCATGTCTGGAGCGGCTTCGGCACGCTCGCCTATCTGCTGCGCCCCCTACCCGCTGCTGCGCGCACGCCGCCTGGCGCGCTGATCCGCAGGGGCCGCGCGCCGCGCCGCTGTCCGGTGGTGGACAGTGGGCGCGGCAGGAACACCCATAGAATGCCGCATGCTCCAGCAACGCAGCCTCAAAACATTGACCCGCGCCGTGGGCGTTGGCCTGCACAGCGGCCAGCGCGTCGAACTGACGCTGCGGCCTGCGCAGCCGGACACGGGAATCGTGTTCCGGCGCGTGGACCTGCCCCAGCCCGTGGACATTCCGGCGCGGGCCGAGGCCGTGGTGGACACCCGGCTCGCGTCCACCATTGCCGCGGGCAGCGCCAAGGTGCATACGGTGGAGCATCTGATGTCGGCCTGCGCGGGCCTGGGCATCGACAACCTCTACGTGGACATCACCGCCGATGAAGTGCCCATCCTCGACGGGTCCTCGGCGTCCTTCGTGTTCCTGCTCCAGAGCGCGGGAATCGAACTGCAAAACGCCCCCCGGCGCTTTATCCGCGTGACACGCCCCGTGGAGGTGCGCGAGGACGCGGGCAGCAGCCCGGACGCCACGACGAAATGGGCGCGCCTGACCCCCTACCACGGCTACAAGCTGAGCTTCGAGATCGACTTCGACCACCCGGCCGTCGATTGCACGGGCCAGCGCGTGGAATTCGACCTGGGGCAGGGCAACTACAGCCGCGACATTGCGCGCGCGCGCACCTTCGGCTTCACGCGCGACGTGGAGATGCTGCGCGCCAACGGCCTGGCGCTCGGCGGGGGGCTGGACAACGCCGTCGTGATGGACGACTACAAGGTGCTCAACAGCGGGGGGTTGCGCTACGACGACGAATTCGTCAAGCACAAGATCCTCGACGCCATGGGCGACCTGTACCTCATCGGCCGGCCCCTGCTCGCCGCGTACAGCGCGTTCCGCTCCGGCCATGCGATGAACAACCTGCTGCTGCGCACCTTGCTCGTCCGGCGCGACGCCTGGGAACTCGTCACCTTCGACGACGAGCGCCAGGCCCCGGGCGGCTTCGCGCGCCCCGCCCGCGCCTGGTAATCCCCGCGATGCTGATTTTTCGCTGGCTGACCATGCTGCTGCTGCTCGCGGCCGCCGTGTCCTTTGCGTTCTACGCGGGAACGGGCCAGCCCCGCTACAAGCGGATGGGGCTGGTGATCCTGAAATGGACGGTGACCGCGATCGTCTTCTTCTTCGCGGTGGTCCTCATCGGGCGCCTTGCCTAGTGGCCTGCCCTGCGACTAGCCGCGTGCGTTCGCGTTCTGCGTGAAGCGAAGAACCATCACCCTCGAGGACGTGGCCGTGGCCGCGAGTGTCTCGCGTGCGACGGCTGCGCGGGCGCTGAGCCACCATGGCTACGTCGGCGACGAGACGGCGACGCGCGTGCAGGAAGCTGCGGACCGGCTTGGCTACCGCGCGAACCGGGTCGCGCAGGCGCTGCGCAGCGGGCAATTGCCGATCGCCGGTTTCATTCCGGGCGACATCCAGAACCCCTTCTTCGCCGGCATCGCGCACGACCTCGAAGTCGAACTGCGCAAGCACGGGCACAACCTGCTGATCGCCAGCAGCGGGGACAACGCGGCGCAGGAGCGGGAGTTGCTGGAGAGCCTGCGCGCGCTCGGCCTGTGCGGTTTCGTACTCACCCCGGCGTCGGCGGCGAGCAGCCAGCACATCGCGAAACTGGCGCGCGATGGCGTTCCCTGCGTGCTCATCGACCGGGTGGCCAAGGGCGCGCGCTGCGACAGCATCGTCGTCGACAACGTGGGCGGCGCGCGCGCGGCCGTCGATTACCTGGTCGCCAACGGCCACCGGCGCATCGGCTTTCTGCGCGACGATTCGCAGATCTTCACTGCCCAGGAGCGCCTCGCCGGCTATCTGCGCGCGCTCACCGGGCACGGCATCGTCCCGGAGAAGCAACTGATCGCCAGGTCGCGCTCGGTCGTGGAGCACGCCATCGCCGCCACCACCCGCTTGTTCCGCCGCCGCAACAAACCGACGGCCCTGTTCACCGTGGACAGCCTGATGACCCAGGGCGCGCTGCTCGGGCTGCGCGCCATGGGGCTGCAAGTCCCCCACGACGTGTCGCTGATCGGCTTTGACGACTTCAGCCTGGCCACCTTCACCGACCCGCAGATCACGGTAGTCGCGCAGCCGACGGCCGAGATCGGAGCGCTCGCGGCGCGCCTGCTCATCGAGCGTCTCGCAGGGGACATGGCGGACCCGCAGCACATACGCTTTCCCACCCAACTCATCGTTCGCGGCTCCGTTTCCTGCCCTCCCGCGCGCTGAGCTGCGCTGCGCGGAGGCTGAGCCCGCGGGCCGTGTCACGCAGCTTCCAGTTCCCGGGACTTGCCGACTTGTCGGGCACGCCGTTCGTGTGTTAGCTTGTGTGTGAGATCGATCTCACACCGAAATCACACCAAAACGCAAGGAGTCCGAGAATGCTGCACTTCGACCGCGACCGCTTCCTGCGGATCCAAAGCCATGCCCTGTGCATCGCCGAGCAGGCGCGCCCGCTGATGCGCAGGCTGCTTGCGGACGGCGTCGAGCGGCTGTTCTTCATGGGAACGGGCGGCGTGCAGCTGCTGACCTTGCCGGCCATCGAAATCGCCCAGCGCCTCTCGACCTTCCCGGTGAGCGCGCAGTTCCCGGCGCAGGTGGTGCTCGATCCACCGGCCGGCCTGGATTCCAGGGCGCTGGTGGTGCTGCCCTCGCTGTCCGGTACCACCCGCGAGAGCGTGGAACTGCTCGCCGTTCTCAAGGCGCGCGGGGTGCGCAGCTTCTCGCTCACCGGCCACCAGGACACCCCGCTGGGGCGCGGCGCGGAGTACAACTTCAGCAACTTCGCCGAGGACGACACCTCGTGCGAATCCTTCTATCTGCAAACGCTGATCATCGTTCTGGCGCTGCTCGCCGAGCGCGGCGAGTTCGACGGCTTTGACGCCGTGCTGCGGGAACTCGGGCAGTTGCCACAGGCGCTGGTCGAGGCCAAGCAAGCCTTCGAGCCCGACGCTGCGCACCTGGCGGCCGAGATCCGGGACGAGCGCTACCACATCTTCACCGGGGCTGGCTCGGTATGGCCGCAGGCGCATTACTACGGCATGTGCATCCTCGAAGAGATGCAGTGGATCCGCACCCGCCCGGTCCACGCCGCCGACTTCTTCCACGGAACGCTGGAACTGATCGAGCCCGGGGTCAGCGTCTTCGTCTTCAAAGGCGAGGACCGCCTGCGGCCGCTGTGCGAGCGCGTCGAGAACTTCGTGCGCCGCTACACCGAGCGCGTCCACGTGCTCGATTCCGCCGCCGCGGCCCTGCCCGGCATCTCGCCGCAGCTGCGCGAGCTGCTCTCGCCGATCGTGCTCGCGACCCAGCTCGAGCGGCTCAGCGCCCATCTGGCCGTGCTGCGCAAGCATCCGCTCACGACCCGCCGCTACTACAAGCGCGTCGAATACTGATCGGCCCGCGCAACGGATCAAGGAACGGACCCAAGGAGCAACGCATGCACCGCGCATTACCCATCGTGGCGTTCGCACTCAGCCTGGCGGCCAGCCCGGGCGAATGCGGCGAGGCCGTCGTGGCCGACCCCGACGCCCAGGTCGAATACAGCGGCACGCTGTCGATCCTGACCAAGTTCGGCATGCAGCAGCTCGCGCCCTACTTCGTCGGCGTCGCCAAGGAGTACGAGAAACGGCATCCCGGCGTGAAGATCGAGCTGATCCAGGAGAGCGACGAAAGCATCAAGGGCAAGACCCGGACGCTCGTCGCCGCCAACGCCCTGCCGGACATCTACTTCTCCTGGCCCGGCAGCTGGGGCAGGAACTTCGTGCGCAGCCACCGGGCGGTAGACCTCTCCAGACTGCTCGGCCCGGAGACCGCCTGGGGCAAGACCCTGGCGCCTGCCGCCGTCAGGGCCTTTGAATACAACGGCAGGTTCTACGGCATTCCGCTCTACCTGGACGCCAAGTTCATGGGCTACAACAAGTCGATCTTCAAAAAGGCCGGCGTTGCCGTGCCGGGCAGTCTGGAGCAACTCGTCGCCAGCTGCGCTGACTTGCGCAAGGCCGGAATCCCTCCGATCGCGCTGGGCAACAAAGAGGGCTGGCCAGCGCTGCACTTCGTCGGCCAGCTGGTCGTGTACAACGTTCCCCGCGCCACGCTGGAGCGCGACTTCGACCCCGCCAAGGCGCGGTTCGACGACCCCGGCTACGTGCTCTCGCTCCAGCAGTTCAAGCAGCTTGCCGACCACTGCACCGACGGCGTCGCGGTGAATGGCAGCTCCTACGCGGCGGCGCTGCAAAAATTCAGCAACGCCGACGCGGCGATGTACTACCAGGAGATCATCGAGTTCGATCAGAGCGCCGTCGCCGGCACCCGGCTGCGGCCTGCCGATTTCGGCTTCTTCCGCCTGCCGCCGCCCGCCGGCGCCCAGGGCGACGTGAACGCGATCGAAGGCGCACCCGAGGGCTACATGCTCAACGCCAGCTCGAAGAAGATCCCGCTGGCCATCGACTTCATGAAGTTCCTGACCGCGCCGGACCATGCCAGGCGGCTCTCGGCCCCGCCCTACGGCCAGCCCAGCGCGACCATCGGCGGCGCTTCGGCCAGCGACATGACCCCCGCCGTGGTCGCCGGCCTCCAGGAGATCGCCGCGGCGAGTTATCTGATGCCCTGGCTCGACACCGCGAACTCGCCGCGGGTCGCCGCCGCATGGCTGTCCAGCCTGCAAGCGCTGCTCGGCGGCAGCATGGACGCGCACGCGGTGATGGGCGCGGTGAAGAAGGCCTCGGCAGCGGATGCCAAGCACCCGTGACACCGGGCGCCCGCTGCTGCGCGGCTGGCCGTCCCTGCGCTGGGTCGCGCTCGCGCTCATCCTCGTGGGCGGGTTCGTCTACTACCCGATTGCCGACAATTTCATCGTCAGCATGACCCGGCAAGACATCTACAGCGGCGAGGTCGCGTACGTCGGCGCGGAGAATTACCGCCGGCTGCTCGATGACCCGGTGGCCTGGACGGCGCTGCGCAACAACGTGCTCTACGCCGCCATCTCGGTGCTGTTCCAGGTGTTCGCCGCGTTCGTGCTCGCAGCCATCGTCGAGGGGCTGGAGAACGAGCGCTGGCGGCGCTTCTGGCGCGCGGTGTATTTCATTCCCTCGGCGATTTCGGTCACCGTCGCCGGCCTGCTCTTTTACTTCATCTACGAGCCCAAGACCGGTCTGCTCGACGGCGCGCTGAGCATGCTCGGGCTCGGCGCCCTCATACGGCCCTGGCTGGGCAGCGAGCAGACGGCGCTCTACGCCGTCATCGCGATGAGCCAATGGCAGGGCTTTGGCTATTGCAGCCTGCTGTTCGGCCTGGCCATGCAGAAGATCCCGCGCGAGATCTACGACGCCAGCACCATGGACGGGGCCGGGCCGCTGCGCAGGCTCTGGAGCATCACCTTCCCGATGACACGCGAGATGACCGGCCTGATGCTCATCGTGACCGTGACCGGCGCCTTCCAGGTGTTCAACGAAGTCATGGTCATGACCGCCGGCGGGCCGAACAATTCGAGCCAGGTGCTCGGCACCTGGCTCTACCAGCAGGGCTTCATGCAGAACGACTTCGGCTACGGCGCGGCGATCGCGGCGGTGATCTTCGCCATCACCCTGGGCAGCGGCATGGCGCAGCTGTGGTACACGAAGCGGCGCAGGGTGCGGCCGTGAACACGCCCGGGGGTTCCTGCGCGAGCGGCGGCGTCCATGCCGGGAGCATCCTCATCGGCAAGACCCTGCTGCCCGCCCTGCTCGTGTGCCTGGGAATCGTCGTGCTGTACCCGCTGGTGTGGATGGTGCTCAACGGCTTCAAGGACAACGCACTCATCTTTGGCCAGCCCTTTGCGCTGCCGACCCACTGGAACTGGGGCAACTACGTACAGGCATGGAACCAGGGTGTGCGCGACTATCTCACGGTCAGCATCCTCGTCACGGCAACGTCCGGGTTGTGCACGGTGCTCATCAGCGCCTGGACCGCGTATGGCCTGACGCGCTCGCGCATGCCGCTCAAGCCGCTGGCCACGGGCCTCGTGCTCGGCGGCCTGATGCTCAGCCCGACGGTGGCGCTGATCCCGCTCGTGAAGATGCTGCAAGCCCTGGGGCTGTACAACACCTACTGGGCGCTGATCGTCCTCTACACCGCCTTCCGGGTGCCGTTTGCCACCTTCCTCATCCGCGCCTGGATGCTCGACCTGCCGCGCGACCTCGACGAGGCGGCAAGCATGGACGGCGCCACCGAGGGGCAAATCTTCTGGCGCATCATTCTTCCGCTGTGCCGGCCGATCATCATCTCCTGCGTGATCCTGCACGTGCTGTTCGCGTGGAACGAGTATTTGTTCGCGATGATTTTCACCAGCGGCGCGGACATGCAGACATTGCCCGTCGGCCTGACGTCGATCATGGCCCGGCACGGCACGAACTACGCCGTGGTCTTCGCGGCGATGAGTCTCTCGGCGCTGCCCATGGTCGGCGTCTTCTTCGCCGCGCAGCGCTATTTCATCCGCGGACTCGCCGAAGGCATCGGCAAGTAAGGCGCGCACCATCATCGTGGCAGCAAGGAACAGCATGACCCGGACAACCGACCCCGTGCGCGCGCGCGCCAAGCTGGTGGCAATAGGCGATAACTGCCTCGACGCCTTCGTCAACAAAAACGTGCTCACGGTCGGCGGCAACGCGCTCAACGTCGCCGTGTACTGGCGGCGGGCGGGCTGGGACGCTGGCTACTTCGGCGCCGTGGGACGTGATCCCGAAGGCGATCTGCTGCTCACCGAAATCGCAGCGGCCGGCCTGGACCCGGAGCACGTCGAGCGGCGCTGCGGCGACACGGCGGTCACGCTGCTGTGCGACGACGCGGGCGAGCGGCGCTTTCTGCTCGAGGCCTTCGGCGTCGGCGCGCACTACATGCCATCGCCGCAGCGCTACGCCCAGGCCGCGGCAGCCGACTGGGTGCATCTGGGAACGAACGCCAACCCGGAGCTCGTGCGCCGGCTCGTTGCCGACGCCGTGCCGTTCAGCATCGACCTGTCAACCGCCCCCCTGGCCCTGCCGCTGGACGGCGTCCCGCTGGTCTTTGGCTCCGCCAAGGAGCCCGTGGAGCCGCTGCTTGCCGCCCTGCGTGCGGCGGGGGCCCGGCAGGTCGTGCTCACCTGCGGTCGGGCGGGCGCGTACTTCCACGACGGCACGCGCTTGCGGCACGTTGCCGCCGTCCCCGTCGAGGTCGTGGACACCTGCGGCGCCGGCGACAGCTTTATCGCCGCCTTCCTCACGGCCTGGCACTTCGGGGACGGGGACCGCGACGCCGACCTGGCGCTCGCGCAGGCGGCCCACGCCGCGGCCCGCACCTGCACCCATCTGGGCGGCTTTCCACAGGCGCTGCGTCCGCTACCGGACTGGTTCCCGGCAAAGTACGCGGGCGTCATCCAGGCACAGGCAGGGCAGGGGGGCTGACATGGCGCCGATCCGCTTGCGCACACCCGCCATCGCCGCCCCGGGCGAGCGCTCATTCTGGCTACAGGACATTGCCGCCGCAGCGGTCACGCCGCCGCTGGTCGGCAGCGCGTGCACCGACGTCGCCATCGTCGGCGGCGGCTATACCGGGCTCTGGACGGCGCTGCGCATCCGGGAAGCCGCCCCGGGAATGCGGATCACGATCCTCGAAGCCGACTTTTGCGGATCGGGCGCATCGGGACGCAACGGGGGGCAACTGCATTCCTGGTACGCCGAGATCGACCGCCTCAGCGCCGTCGTGGGCCTCGACGAGGCGCTGCGCCTTTGCGCCGGTACGGTCGAGGCCATCGACGAGCTGGTGGAACTACAGCGCAGCGGCAGCATCGCCATGGACCTGCGGCTCGGCGGCTGGATGTGGACTGCGAGCGCGCGTGCGCAGGAGGGCGCGTGGACGCGCGCCGTGCAAATCACCGACGCCGCCGGCGCCGCGCGCTTTCGCACGCTCACCGCGGCGGAGATCGCCAGGCGCTGCGGATCCCCGGTCTCCTACGCCGGCGTCGTCGAGGAGCATGCCGGCACCGTCCACCCCGCCAAGCTCGCTCGCGGCCTGCGCGACCTGGCTCTCGCCCGGGGCGTCGAAATCCATGAAAGCAGCCCCGTGCGCGATATTTCTCCAGGGCCGCCGGCGACGCTGCGCACCGCGCGCGGCGAACTGCGCGCGCAGAAGGTGGTGCTTGCCGCGAACGCCTGGCTCGCGGCGCTGCCGCAGCTGCGGCGCCATCTCTACGTCGTGGACAGCCAGCTGATCGCGACCGAGCCCATCGCCGACCGGCTCGACCAAATGGGCTGGGAGCCGGGCCTGGCGATCTGCGACGCGCAGCAGCAGGTGCTCTACTACCAGCGCAGCCGCTCGGGGCGCGTGGTGTTTGGCCGCGGCAGCGGGGGCATCGCGTTCCGGGGAGATTTCGGCGCAGGCTTCAACCGCCATCCGGAGCGTGGCCAGCACAATGTCCGCGAACTGCACCGCGTCTACCCGGGCCTCGCCGGCGTGCGCGTGGACCACGACTGGGCCGGACCCATCGACTGCGTGCCCGAGCAGGTCCCGGTCTTCGACCACCTCGCGGGCCACCCGGACATCGTCTTCGGCATGGGCTTCAACGGCTCGGGAATCGCCCAGACGCCGGTCGCCGGGCGCATCCTCGCGAGTCTGGTGCTCGGGCGCAAGGACGCCTGGAGTCGCAGCGGTCTGGTGGGCCTGGCGCGGCGCGCGCGCCTGCCGCCTGAACCATGGCGCTACGTTGGCGCGCAGCTGGTGCGGCAGGCCATCCGCTGCAAGAACGACGCCGAAATCCGCAACGCAGGCGCGCCGGCCTGGACCCGGCTCGCGCTGCGCCTCATGCCCGGGAGTCGCGGGGATCGCTGAATCCCCGGAGCCCCTTCTCAAGAGAGATCGGCCCGGGGGAGGCCGGCTTCAGAACCAGAGCCCGCCAGGCGGCAGATCCGGCGCCTGCCCGGTGATGGACAGCGGCATATGCGCTGCGGCGCCGGGCGCGGTGATGACGCCGTCGGCTTGGCCGTCGGCGTCGAACGGCCCGCCATCGGTGATCGAGAAGTCCAGCCGCAGCCGCCCGCCCTCGTTCACCATCTTGCCGCCGTAAGGGCTGCTGGCCAGGTTCACCCAGGTGCCGTCCGTATGGTCCTGCAGCCAGTAGCCGTTCACGCCGATCTCCGGGTCCACGTACAGGCTGAAGGTCTGGCTGCTGCCGGTGGTCTTCAGCGTGGTCTTGAAACTCGTCAACGCGATCGGCGTCTCCAGCGCCCGGGGCGTCTGGGCGAGGGCCTCCTTCTGCTCCAGGCCGGTGATGCGGGCGTGGCTGCTGGGGTGGACCTTGCCCTCCTGGCTGTCGGCCACCAGGGTCACCGAGGTGCTGGAATTGCTGTTGGTCCGGGCGCTGAATGAGCTGACTGCGGGCTGCGCGCTGTCCGGGATGCCGTCCCCGTTGCCGTCGCCAGGGTCAGAACCCGCGGGGCCGACGATGTCCTGACTTTCCTGGGGGTCTTCCGTACCGGGCGCTCTGTGGCTGGGTGCTGGTGTGCGGTTGTTCACGGCCTGGTTGCTGAAGTTCTCCGCATCGTTGCCTGCTGCGTCCTGTATCGCGTCGTCGCCGGACGCAGGCTTGGCGTAGCTGATGCTCAGCATCTCCCCATGGACCACGGCGCGGCTCAGCGTGAGCGTGATGGTATTGGCCGTCGCATCCACGACCGCGCTGCGCACGGTAATGGCGGTGCCAGCGGAACTGCTGACCGTAAAGCCGGCGTTGCCCGTGAGGGTGGCATCGTTCAGGGTATTGGCTTCGGTGTAGCTGAGCACCAGTTGGTCGCCGTTGACCGTGGCGGTGCTGATCACCGGGGGCGTGGTGTCTGACGCCGGCGTGCTGTTGGTCACAGCCTGGTCGCTGAGGTTTGCTGCGTCGTTGCCGGCCGCGTCCTGCACCACGGCGCCGGATGTGGGCTTGGCGTAGCTGACGGTCAGCGTCTCACCATGGGTCACGGCGCGGCTCAGCGTGAGCGTGACGGTCTTGGCCGTCGCATGCACAACGGCGCTGGTGACGGTAATGGCCGGGCCCGCGGTGCTGCTGACCGTAAAGCCGGCATTGCCCGCGAGCGCGGCCCCGTCCAGGCTATTGGCTTCTGTGTAGCTGAGCACCAGCTGGTTGCCGTTGACCGTGGCGGCGTTGATAACCGGGGGCGTGGTGTCTGGCGCAGGCGTGTTGTTGGTCACAGCCTGGCTGCCAAAGTTTGCTGCGTTGTTCCCGGCAGCGTCCTGGACCCCGCCGGTCGCGGGCTTGGCGTAGCCGACGGTCACTGTTTCAGCGTGGGTCACGGCGCGGCTCAGCGTGAGCGTGACGGTCTTGGTCGTCGCATGCACAACGGCGCTGGTGACGGCAATGGCGGTGCCCGCGGTGGTGCTGACCGTAAAGCCGGCGTTGCCCGCGAGCGTGGCCCCGTTCAGGGTGTTGGCTTCCGTGTACGTGAGCACCAGCTGGTTGCCGTTGACCGTGGCGCTGCTGATCACCGGGGGCGTGGTGTCCGGGGTGGTGTTGGTAATAGTCTGGTTGCTGAAGTCCACCGCCTGGTTGCCGGCAGCGTCCTGGATCCCGCCGGTCGCGGGTTTGGCGTAGCTGACGGTCAGCGTCTCCCCGTTGGCCGCGGCGCGGCTCAGTGTCAGCGTGACGGTCTTGGCCGTTGTGTTCACGCTGGCGCTGTTGACGGTGATGGCGGTGCCCGCGGTGGTGCTGACCGTAAAGCCGGCGTTGCCCGCGAGCGTGGCCCCGTTCAGGGTGTTGGCTTCCGTGTACGTGAGCACCAGTTTGTCGCCGTTGACCGCGGCGCTGCTGATCACCGGGGGCGTGGTGTCCGGGGTGGTGTTGGTAATAGTCTGGTTGCTGAAGTCCACCGCCTGGTTGCCGGCAGCGTCCTGGACCCCGCCGGTCGCGGGCTTGGCGTAGCTGACGGTCAGCGCCTCGCCGTTGGCCGCGGCGCGACTCAGTGTCAGCGTGACGGTCTTGGCCGTTGCGTTCACGCTGGCGCTGTTGACGGGGATGGCCGTGCCCGTGGTGGTGCTGACCGTAAAGCCGGCATTGCCTGTGAGCGCGGCCCCGTTCAGGGTGTTGGCTTCCGTGTACGTGAGCACCAGTTGGTCGCCGTTGACCGTGGCGCTGCGGAGCAGCGGGGCCACGGTATCTCGGGTGTCCACGGAGTAGTTGGCGCTCGTGGTTTCACCCTTGCCGGGGTTGCCAGCGTTGTCGGTCACCCTGGCGAGGTCTATGTTGATGACATTCGACGGGACGTTGATGTTGGCCGTGGGCGTGAAGGTGGCCGTCCAGACCGTGCGCGCGGCGTTGGTCGCGGGCGTGCTCAGCGTGCCGCTCGTGCACACGATGTCGCTGGCGTCAAAGCCGTTGACGGGCTCGCTGAAGGTGAAGGTGAAGGTGGTGGTCTCGCCCGCGGTGAGCGCGCTGTCGGCGATCGTGATATCGACGGTGAGCTCCTCGTTGGGCACCCGGGGCGTGGTGTTGGTGACCGCCCGGCTGTTGAAGTCCACTGCGTCGTTGCCGGCAGCGTCCTGCACCACGGCGCCGGATGAGGGCTTGGTGTAGCTCACGGTCACCGTCTCCGCGCTGGTCACGGCGCGGCTCAGTGTCAGCGTGACGGTCTTGGCCGTTGCGCTGACCACGGCGCTGTTCACGGTGATGGCCGCCGTGCCAGCGGCGGTGTTGACCGTAAAGCCTGCGTTGCCCGCCAGGACTGCCGGGTCCAGGGTGTTGGCTTCCGTGTACGTGAGTACCAGTTGGCTGCCGTTGACCGCAGCGCTGCTGAACTCCGGGGCCGTGTTGTCTGCTGGCGCAGGCGTGTTGTTGGTCACCGCGGTGGCAGCAAAGCTGGCTGCGTCGTTGCCGGCGGCGTCCTGTATGGCGTTGGCGTCGTTGCCGGTCGTTGGGTCGGCGTAGGCGACGGTGACCGTCTGGTCGCTGGTGACCGCCGTGGTCAGCGTGAGCGTGACGGTCTTGGCCTGGGAATCGACGGTGACGCTGGTGACGGCGTTCGCGACGCCATTGACCATCACCGTAAAGGCTCCGCTCGCCGGCTTGTGGCTCGCGTCCGCGTCCAGGTTGCCCGTGTCGCTAAAGCTGAGCACCAGCTGGTCGCCAGTGACCTTGGGACGCGAGTCGCCGGTGATGATCAGTTGCGGGGCAGCGGTGTCTGCTGGCGCTGGTGTGTTGTTCGTCACCGCGGTAGCAGCAAAGCTGGGCGCGTCGTTGCCTGCGGCGTCCTGTATGGCGTTGGCGTCGTTGCCGGTCGTTGGGTCGGCGTAGGCGACGGTGACCGTCTGGTCGCTGGTGACCGCTGTGGTCAGCGTGAGCGTGACGGTCTTGGCCTGGGAATCGACGGTGACGTTGGTGACGGCGTTCGCGACGCCGTTGACAAGCACCGTAAAGGCCCCGTTGGCGGGTGTGTGGGTCGGGTCCGCGTCCAGGTTGCCCGTGTCGCTAAAGCTGAGTACCAGTTGGTTGCCAGTGACCTTGGGACGCGAGTCACCGGTGATGATCAGCGCCGGGGCAGCGGTGTCTGCTGGCGCTGGTGTGTTGTTGGTCACCGCAGTGGCCGCAAAGCTGGCCGCGTCGTTGCCGGCGGCGTCCTGTATGGCGTTGGCGTCGTTGCCGGTCGTTGGGTCGGCGTAGGCGACGGTGACCGACTGGTCGCTGGTGACCACCGTGGTCAGCGTGAGCGTGACGGTCTTGGCTTGGGGCTCGACGGTGACGTTGGTGACGGCGTTCGCGACGCCATTGACCATCACCGTAAAGGCTCCGCTCGCCGGCTTGTGGGCCAGGTCCGCGTCCAGGTTGCCCGTGTCGCTAAAGCTAAGTACCAGCTGGTCGCCAGTGACCTTGGGACGCGTGTCGCCGGTGATGATCAGCTGCGGGGCCGTGGTGTCTGCTGGCGCTGGTGTGTTGTTGGTCACCGCGGTAGCAGCAAAGCTGGTCGCGTCGTTGCCTGCGGCGTCCTGTATGGCGTTGGCGTCGTTGCCGGTCGTTGGGTCGGCGTAGGCGACGGTGACCGTCTGGTCGCTGGTGACCGCTGTGGTCAGTGTGAGCGTGACGGTCTTGGCTTGGGAATCGACGGTGACGTTGGTGACGGCGTTCGCGACGCCATTGACCAGCACCGTAAAGGCCCCGTTGGCCGGCTTGTGGGCCAGGTCCGCGTCCAGGTTGCCTGTGTCGCTAAAGCTAAGCACCAGTTGGTCGCCAGTGACCTTGGGACGCGAGTCGCCGGTGATGATCAGCGCCGGGGCCGTGGTGTCTGCTGGCGCTGGCGTGTTGTTCGTCACCGCGGTAGCAGCAAAGCTGGTCGCGTCGTTGCCGGCAGCGTCCTGTATGGCGTTGGCGTCGTTGCCGGTCGTGGGGTCGGCGTAGGCGACGGTGACCGACTGGCCGCTGGTGACCGCCGTGGTCAGCGTGAGCGTGACGGTCTTGGCCTGGGAATCGACGGTGACGCTGGTGACGGCGTTCGCGACGCCATTGACCATCACCGTAAAGGCTCCGCTCACCGGCTTGTGGGTCGGGTCCGCGTCCAGGTTGCCCGTGTCGCTAAAGCTAAGTACCAGCTGGTTGCCGTTGACCTTGGGGCGCGAGTCACCGGTGATGATCAGCGCCGGGGCCGTGGTGTCTGCTGGCGCTGGTGTGTTGTTGGTCACCGCCGTGGCCGCAAAGCTGGCCGCGTCGTTGCCGGCGGCGTCCTGTATGGCGTTGGCGTCGTTGCCGGTCGTTGGGTCGGCGTAGGCGACGGTGACCGACTGGCCGCTGGTGACCGCCGTGCTCAGCGTGAGCGTGACGGTCTTGGCCTGGGAATCGACGGTGACGCTGGTGACGGCGTTCGCGACGCCATTGACAAGCACCGTAAAGGCCCCGTTGGCGGGTGTGTGGGTCGGGTCCGCGTCCAGGTTGCCCGTGTCGCTA
>NZ_QZCX01000005.1:0-33745 GCF_026127385.1 Verminephrobacter aporrectodeae subsp. tuberculatae | reverse complement strand
CCGCTGGTGAAGTTTTCCCGAATGCGCAACTCGTGGCTGTGGAGATGGATCCATTGGCCGCGCTGATGCTGCGCGCCAACCTGAGTGCACGCGGCTGGACTGATCGGTCGACCCTGCTGGTCAAAGACTATCGAGAGGCCAAGCTGCCGCGCTGCGCCGGTATGACGGCCTTCATTGGCAACCCTCCCTACGTGCGCCATCACGACATCGCTGAGGGCTGGAAAGCCTGGTACGCATCGGCCTTCGCCGACTTCGGTATCAGGGCAAGCGCACTGGCGGGTCTTCATCTGCACTTTTTTCTGCAAACGCGCCTGCTCGCCAAGGTGGGCGACGTGGGTGCCTTCATCACTTCGGCTGAGTGGATGGACGTGAATTACGGTTCGGCTTTGCGCCGGTTGTTGCTCGATGAGCTGGGTGGGATCGCCTTGCACATGCTTGAGCCGACTGTCGAAGCCTTCCCCGGGACGGCGACAACCGCCGCGATCACTTGCTTTCGTGTCGGTGAGACGGCAGAGCCTGTGCGCGTGCGTGCTGTCGCCGAGCTGGAATGCCTCAACGGCTTGACCAATGGCACGGACATCCCGCGCGAGCGGTTGCATGCCACGCCGCGCTGGTCGACCATCGTCCGCCCGTCCGAGCTGGCTACCGGCGACATTGAGCTCGGTGAACTGTTCCGCGTGCATCGCGGCCAGGTCACGGGTGCAAACGACATATGGATCGCTGGCGAGCACGCCAAGAGTCTGCCCGATCGCGTCAAGCTGCCGGCCGTCACCAAAGCCCGGGACTTGATCCAGGCCGGTGCCAATCTGCTCTCAGCCGAGGTTTTGCGCCGCGTGATCGATCTTCCGGCCGAGCTGGACGACTTCACCAAGAATGAGCGCCGATGCATCAGTGTCTTCCTGTCCTGGGCCAAGCATCACGGTGCGGATCAGGGATACATCGCACGGCACCGAAAAGCTTGGTGGTCCGTGGGGCTCAAGGCTCCAGCCCCTATCCTGTGCACCTATATGGCCCGTCGGCCGCCTCAGTTCACGCTCAACGTCTGCGATGCGCGACACATCAACATCGCGCACGGTCTCTACCCGCGTCAGCCGATGGCCGATGGCGTGATGGTCCGCCTGGTGACGTGGCTCAACAAGAACATTGATAGGGGGAGCGGAAGAACTTATGCCGGTGGCTTGACAAAATTCGAGCCCAAGGAGGTTGAGCGCCTGCGTATCCCAAGCCTGGAAGCACTTCTCGCATGACAAGCGCACCGCCTCGATGGACGACTGCCGAACTTTCCGAAGACGCAGTCACCTCTACCGCGCACTTTCGAGCCGAGCGCTTGGCCGTTTCTGGATCCTGGGAAACGCACTACACCCAGGCACGCGGAAAGTTCGAGTTGCTCTTCAAGAAGTTGAGCGACCTCAATCCCGGTGCGATCACCGATGGCAGCCTTGCCGAAGTCTACGGTCTGGGCCTCGGCGAAGCGCTGCGCTACTTGGCCGGACCGCCGATCTCAGATGACGACTTGCAGGTCATCGCCGATGTCGATTCGATCGCCCCTGGCGTCTTGAAAAAGAATCCCCAGGCGCTGCGCAAGGTGTTCGAGGTCATCGAGCGGGTGGTCGACCCGTATCGGTTCCCGTGGATGGAAGCCGGCGGCTCGCCGACTGATCAGCAGCGCGAAGCGGCCCTGCTGGCTTCGTCCGTGCTCTTGGCCGTGCAACGCATCGCCACTGAGCGGCGCAACGATGGCAAGGAGAACCAAGAGACGAAGGTAAAGGACTACCTTCGCAGCATGGGATTTACGGAGGCTCCAACTGCAGCGATCAACACGATCGTCAAGGGACCACAGGCCATGCAGTTCTGCGCTGAATGCCAGCTCGGAGAGCGCAAGGCCGATGTCATCGTGCGCTTGCATGACACGCGCCTGATGGCGATCGAGTGCAAGGTATCGAACAGCGCAACCAACAGCGTCAAGCGCCTGAACAACGATGCTGCTGTCAAGGCAGAATACTGGATCAAGCAGTTTGGTACCGCACAGGTTGTGCCGGCAGCAGCGCTGGCCGGGGTGTTCAAAGTACTGAACCTTGAGCAGACACAAAAGCGCGGCCTGTCCTTGTTTTGGTCGCACGATCTTAACAAGCTGGGTGCGTTCATCGAGTCAACAAGGTGAGCAACAAGTGCGAAGTGTGGACTGTGGCATTAAGGTTAAGCCTTGGAGCTAGAAAATGCCAATGGAATTTGACGAAGCCAGCGCTGTGATTGATGACTTTGTGGCAGATTACAAAGGTGTCGAGCACATCGATTTTATTTTTGCAAAAACTCAGGAAGAGCTTTATGGAAAAGACCCGCGGAACCAACAATTCGATCCCATCAAAGGCGCGTATCATCCGAGCCAGCGAGATCAAGGAGCAATTACCGTGGTCCTTGCCAATGTTCGTGACGCGGCAGATCTCCGAGAAACCATCCAGCACGAAGCCATCGGGCACTACGGAACCCTCACATTCAACGAAGGACAAAAACGCGCCCTAATGGCCGCAATCATCGGGTCCAGGGCCTCGATGTCGATGGCAGACGATTGGTCCTACATAGACCATCACTATGCCAACATATCAGAATCGATGAAGGCTGAAGAAATTTTCTGTTTGGCGGCTGAGCGGATCCGGAAGCCTACTCATGATTTACCGAGCGTGAATGTGGTATGGGTTGAGGTTGTCGTGAATTGTAGGCGCCCAATGGAGCAGCGGGATCTGCATATCTTGGCAGAAGGCGTAGCTGATGGTCTTGCGCGAGGCACGCGGATTCAGCAGATTTTTCCGATCAACGACCATTCGCAGTATCGAGGGGTGGTCAGCTGCCACATGCAGCGTTTCGAGGATGTGCAGAAGGATCAGATTCATGGTCACGCTATGAACCAGCTTGACATAAACGCCGCCGCGCTTGCGAGTGATGTCCGCTATGTGCAGCACACCGGGGGAGAACTAGCCAAGGCCGCGTACTTTCGCGGCGTCCATGAGAAGGCATCGGAGTTCAATGGCATAGCTCCGGACTTTGCAAAGTACGATGCGATCGCGGCAAACTGCCAAACACTGTGTGAGTTTCCTGACGTAAGCGAATTGGAAGGGCGGAAAATGCCCAAGCAACAGCGGGCCAATGATGGCAATTCGCTATAGCTCTTGCCCGGTGTCTTTGCTGCGGCTGGCCCGGGCCAGGTCGAACAGCTCTTGCATGCGCGAACTGGTGGGCTTGTCGGCATCACGCATGAGGCGGGTCACCGACTTGGCCAAGTCGGTTTGCCCGGTGGCCTCAAGGTTTTTCGCCACCTGTCCCCATGTTGCCAAGGTCTTGGCCTTGGACTTCAGGATTGTGGGTTCGGCCGGGTTCACTGGCCGTGTCCCGGACTTCAGGGCGGCCTGCAGCTCGCTTTTCAGAGCTTCATGCACCTTGGGTACACGCGGGGGGCGAATAGGGCCTACAAAGGCTGTTTGCGGCCTTGCTGTGGCCTTCATGGTGCGGTCCAGTGCCCGGTCGTTGGCGCGGCGTTCGTTGTACACCTGCGAATTCGGGTTGTCGGCGCGGATTTGTCGCACTACGGGGTGCTCGGGCCTGCGGTAGTTGAAGCGGTGCCTCCGCTCGCTTGCGGCCGCATCGATTCCGTTCTCGCGCAACTTGTCCGCAAAGCCCTGCCGCCACCGGAACAGATCCGCCTTGCGCGGGCTCAGGCGTGGCTCATCGGCGCGGTCAATGTCTCGCGTGCCGACGCAGACGTGCATGTGGGTATGGTCGGTGTCGTCATGGAAGGCCGCGACGTAGCGGCGATTGGCGAATTCCTCCGAGCAGAACTGCGCTACCGCTTTGCGCATGGCTTTTTCTGGCGTTCCTGCCGGCATCGAGAACAAGACATGCAGGTACTCGCGCTTGTTGCTCTCGTTTGGTACTTGCGATGCCTTCATTTGCTCGCGCAGCGCTTTCAACCCGTCACGGCCTTGGATGCTCTCGCCGGACTCGTTTGTCAGATCGACCTCGCCATTGCGGCTGATGTAGTCCAGGTGGTGTTTCACCGTGGCCAAGCCAGAACTGCTGCCAGTGATCTTCACCATCACCTCGGGGGCCTTGTGAATCACGCTGATCGAATTTTTCGTTTTTGCATTGGCCGAAAACTGCACCCCACTGGTGGAAGCGGGGGAGGTGCCAGATCGCGACCGGATGTGGTCACGCTGAGCAGTTCTTGCCGCTTTCTGCGACCGGATGCGAAAGCCCTTTTCAAACCATCCATCCAGAGGGTCGAAGGTACTCATGCTGCAGTCTCACTGATGGCAATGGAGATCACAGTGAAGGCTCTTGCGGATCATGACGCTGTACGCGCTCCGTGGTCTTGTCCTGGATCTTCGGTTCAGCCTCTTGGTTCAGGCGCTTCAAAAACTGCGGGTCAACAGCTTGTTTGTCGAAGCGGGCGAGAGCCTCATCCTGTTCCGCCTTTGGCTGCAACTTGTTTTCTCCGGCCACGATGCCACGCCAGTAGGCCAACTTCGTCAAGTCTTCTACGGACCTGTTAGCCATGCTGGGCTGCTTATGCAGCGCTTGCATGTTGGTGGCTAAGAAATTGCTGGCATCGGCATGCATGGCCGCTTGGTTCTTGTTCAGATCATTGCGTGGTGCTGCAGCTGCTATGGTTTCCCTGCGCATCGTTTCATGCTCTGGGACGCCTTTACCAACAGCCTTTTCAGGCGCAAGCGCGATGATCTTGCCCTTGTCGTAGGCGTAGCCGATGGTGGCTTGCCTGCCTTTGTGCAGATCCTGCTGCGGACTCAGGCTACGGTCATGAACGACGAACTGGTTGGCTCCGGTCTGTTGCAGAATGTGGTGTTGGGTGGCCTCGATGACTTTGCCGCGATAGGTCTTGCCGTGGCTGGCATCGGCCTCCTGAATGATCGCTGGCAACGACGTACTGACCGCCTGCCCGGCATAGGCTTGGTTAATCTGTGCGCGTGACTGCTCACGGTCTTGGTATGGTTTCACCAACCTGTCAGCCACCCACTGTGGGGGATTTTCCGCAACCGTGAACAACTGGCCATCCTTGCGTGCAACGCGGATGGGTGTGTCATTGGAGTTATCCACGATGAGTGCGATATCGGCGTGCTCCACGGCGCATGGCAGCAAGGCCATCGCGCTGTGGTAGCGGCGGTGGATAGTGTCTGGGTCCACTGCGTGGCCGCCCTTGATGACACGATTTGTAACGCGATCGACGTTCTTCTCTGGATCGTCGGTTGTGACAAATGCCAGTGTTACATCGTATCCCTTGGCCTTGGCTTGCGTCAGGATTGCCACCTTCTCAGGTGTACTCATAACAGTTTCGAAGGCGAAGGACCGTTTTTCCTGAATGGCATTTTCTCGCCGTTGCTCAGCAATCTCGGCTGCCTTGATGTTGCGTGTGCGGTCGTCAGGTATTTCATTCGCCAACGACTTTGCGATATCGTCAGCGTTGATGTACTCACCCGGAAAGCCTTTTAGAATAAGTTGGTTGACGGTCGATTTACCCGAACCGTTCGGCCCTGCGAACATAACGACAATGGGGGGCTCTAGCGCCCCCCTTGTCTGCCCAACATCTGAACCGCTCATGCAGCTGCTGTGCGCTTTCGTTTTGTGTTGGATCCCGTCGTGGAAGGTTCGGGAGGTGCCGTGACCAGTGTCTTTGTAGGCACAAGGTTGCCCTCCACGGGCAGGCCCAAAGCGCGATTCTTGGCGATCGCCTCAGCAACGCCCTCACGGGCGAGCTTCATAAAAAGCCCGCTGTTCACGTACATCCTGAAATCGTTTAAGGTTGCGAGACGGTGGTGGGTCATAGCACACTCCTTTCCTCGTATTCTACAAGAGAATTCTGGATCGTGCGGAGGCGTTGCGGGATCAGTTGCGATGACCCTCGCACAGCCTGTCACGCCAGCGCAGAGACCGGCGAACTGCCGCAAGGTCAAGGGTCGGTTGGCCAAACTGCACGCCCGCATTGCGGCGATCCGCTCGGACGCGCTGCACAAGCTCACGACCGATCTGACGTGCCGGGTCCACACCATCGGCATCGAGGACCTGAGCGCGCGGCATGCTGCGCAACCGGTCTTTGGCACGCTCCATCGCCGAACTGGATGATCTGCCGTTGTCGGTTCGTGCATGGGCATGCCCCAGCTGCAGCATGATCCACGATCGCGACATGAACGCCGCGAACAGGGGCAGCGCCCGGCGGCGGCCGGTTCGAACTGTATGTTCATCGCCATCCCGGCCGTGAGTGGCATCCCCACGTTGACCAAGGCAGCGTCTGAAGAACATAGCCGTGAGTGCCACGGTGTCAACTTGTGGAGAGGAAGGCTCTGGCCGCCAACGCAAGACGGCGACGAAGGCCGGCCTCGACGAAGCAAGAAGTCAGCTTTTAGCCTGTTTAGGCAGGGTTGAGAGAGAGTAGGTACGACGAATGGAGTGGCTTTCTAAGGTCTCCAATGTCACGAAAGTTGGCAAGGGGTAGATGTATTTCCCGTTGTTTCGGTAAGAAGGCACCTTCGATGGTTCCAACGGCTTTGATGCTAGTTTTATTTCCATAGAGTCACAACGAGTGTTCTTGTGTATTACGGCGCTGCACGCGGTCCGTAGTCTTGTCCTGAATGTTCGCTTCAGTCTCTTGATTCAGGCGTTTCAAAAACTGCGGATCAACGGCGTGTTTGTCGAAGCGGGCAATAGCCTCATCCTGTGCCGCCTTTGGCTGCAACTTGTTTTCTTCGGCCACGACGCCGCGCCAGTAGGCCAGCTTCGTCAAGTCTTCTACGGACTTATCAGCCATGCCGGGTTGCTTTTGCAGCGCCTGCATGTTTGTGGCTAAGAACTTGCTGGCATCGGCGTGCAAAGCCGCTTGGTTCTTGTTCAGATCGTGGCGTGGTGCCGCAGCCGTAGTTTCCTCGCGCACCGTTTCACGCTTGCGATCTTGCAATGGGGTGATGGAATTGGTGGAGCGCTCTAGTCGAAGTGTTTCCAGAGCAACCAGATCCTTTTGCTTGGGCGTGTAGCCCTGCGTTTTGATACCCTGCGATTCAGCTTGCAACCAGGCTTCACGCCGGAATTCTTGCGAACCTGAAAGTTTTAGGCTTTCCCATTGTTTCGCCTTTGCGTAGGCCACCATATCGGCAACGACTTCTTTGTTGGCGGTGGACGTGACCAGTTTCTCGCCCTTGTCTTCAAACACCACACGGTTTGAAGTTTTGGAAAAAAACTTGTGGTCCATTTCGGTGTAAGTCTGCGTGATGCGGCGTGGCATGATGAACTCGCCCCGCTCAAGCTCTTTTCCGGAGCGCTGCACGTCCACTGTGTTCAAATCCTGACCAGCTTGCTCCTGCTCACGTGCCTTCCGGCGGAGCAGTTCTTCTTCAAGCTGGTCCCGGATCGCTCGCGCCTTCGCTTGTTCGTCCGTCGCGCGGTCCGTGGCCTCGCGGTCTGTCGCCAGCAACTCGCTTCGGGTGTCTTCAGGGGACACGCCAGGCTCCCCGCGCAAGTTGTTTCTCAAGGTTTTGTCTTGGACGTCTTGCAGCAATTCGCTTCGGGTGTCCTCGGGAGTCATGCCGGGTTCACCGAGCAGGCGGTTTCTCAAATCGGCAGTGGATTCTTCTGGTGTAGTCGCCATGTTGCAGTCTCCTTAAATTCCAAATTCCTTGAGGATGGCCAAGCCACGGTCCACGGCCATTATAGTTTCAATCGATGTTTTTGGCTCCGTGGACAGTCGCATCCATTCGGTTCTGTACACGCAGGCCAGTTCAGGTGCGTTGCGCAAGGCCACGGCTGTTTCGGCGTTGCGCAAGTTGGCCGAGGACGTGTAATTGAAGCTGCCGAGTTGGATGTGAATGCCGTCAGCCACCATGAATTTATGGTGCATGGCCGCGTAGTTTTCACACCTGAAAACCGGGATGCCTTGCGACGACAGGTAATCGACGGCCTTGTAGCCGCCCTGATCGTCGGTGTTCTGCGCGTGATCGACAACCACCCGGACATCCACGCCGCGTGCCTTGGCTTCGACCAGGGCGAAGGCGATTTCCTTGCTGGTGAACGAGTATGCGGCGACCAAGAGTTCAGTCCTTGCGCCCAGCACAAACGACATAACCACTTCAAGTGCGTTGCGCTTTGGGGAGAATCCTACTTCAAACGTCGCTCCGCTGGGCATGGCCTGTTCCTCGATCGCGCCTTGGAAATACAGGGTAGGAGATGGCGTTGTCGGCTCAATCGAGTTGAGCAATTCGCTTTGGTCAGGCACCGCAGGTTGTGCCAGGTTGGCTCGTGCTTGGAAAACCGGCTCTTGATACCAAAAGATCTTGTCCACCAGTGCGGGGGGCATGTTTTCCATGCTGATGATCTCTTTGGCCATGCCAATGGCCTTGATCTCCTGGGGCAGCATCACGGCGCGGCGTTGGTCGCTTTCCGATTCGCTGTGCCCGGACTTCGTGCCGAGCTGGCGAGATTTCGACA
Source organism: Verminephrobacter aporrectodeae subsp. tuberculatae (assembly GCF_026127385.1). Lineage (NCBI taxonomy): Bacteria > Pseudomonadati > Pseudomonadota > Betaproteobacteria > Burkholderiales > Comamonadaceae > Verminephrobacter > Verminephrobacter aporrectodeae. The sequence goes on along the minus strand of NZ_QZCX01000005.1, from coordinate 25,264 downwards.
GACTCTTTTCTGTCATGTAGCCGATCATCTCGCTATAGTCCTTTGCATCATTGTCGTCGCGTGGTGCATAAACGACTTGCAGGGCCATGTTGGTCAGCATGGTCTGAGCGCCGGTTTCGTCGTACAGCTTGCGGTCTTTGACTTGGCTTTTGCTCTGAAAAATCAGCAGTAAGCGCATATTGTACCCGGCCATGTACGCCGATGCTTTCTCAATGATGGCGATGCGACCCATGGCCGGGAATTCATCGAGCAGCAGCAGGCACTGGCATTTCAGGCTGGGGTCATCCTGCGGCAACTTGTCCATGTTCAGCACCAGAAGCTGTTGGAAAAACAGATTCAGGAACTTGCCAAACTTGTCAATGTTCGCAGGCTTGATCACCACATAGATGCTCATGCGTTTCCTGCGCACGTCGCGCAGATCGAAGCTGTTCGTAGCCGTGGCCTTGGCCGTGATCGGGTCGCTGAAAATGCCCAATGGTTGATCGAACGAAATTCCGATGCTGTTGCGCAGCTTGTCGCTGGTCTGCGCGAAGCTGCGCAAATGCGTGATACAGTCTTCCGAGAGCGGCTCGAATGGCTCGCGCTCCTTGACGTGGGTCATGAAAGTTTCCTCGTCCTTCAGGCACCCCAGGCCGACGCGCATTTTTTTGATAGTGGCTACGTTCAAACTGTCGTGCAGCTTTGACGTGTCCATTATGTAGAGCGCCAGGCCGAGGAACAGGCTTTCCGCCGTGGAGGCCCAAACGTCATCGCTCGGTGGGTACAGAATATTGGTGATGCCCATCAGGTCGCTGATGCGAAACCGCGGGTCATCACGAACATACGCAAGTGGGTTCCAGCAGGCGGTTTGAAATTCCTCATCATCCGGTGCGAACTTGTGAACCTCCTGGCCACACTTGGCGCGAAAGCCTGACGTGATCTCGAAGTTTTCGCCCTTGATGTCCAGCACCACCACCGAATCACGGTAATGCAGCAGGTTGGGAATCACGATACCAACGCCCTTGCCAGATCGCGTGGGTGCGGCCAAGAACATGAATTGTTGGCCACGAAATAGCAGGAGATCTTTGTCGTGCTTTCCTACCACGATGGAGGGGAACTTGTCGCCTGGCTTGTCGGGTTGCAGCAGCCCACTCTTGATCAGTTCTTGCCGGGTCGCAAATCGGGCCGAGCCGTGCAGTTCCCGCTTTCTTGGAGCAAGCGCAGCGTAGCCGACCAGGCCAAACAGCAACACGGGCAGGCCGATGCTGACCAGCAGGGCGATAGCGCCAAAAGCCTTTGCATCCTTCGCACCAAACTTGATCAGATCGAGGGGCAGAGACAGGTACGGGGTCACCTCGCCCAAGCTCAGGTACTTTACCAGCAGCTCGCAAGCCACGTAGAGCATCCCGAACACCGACGCCACGGTCAACAACGCCAGCACCAGGATGGCGATGATGATTTTTTTCTTGCTCATGACGCGCGACCTCGCAGTAGTTGAAGTTTCTTCACTGGGTCGAAATACAGCTCTTTGAGGTGTGTTTTCTCAAAGAAAACCACCACATCGATGGTCGTCATGACCTCTTGCATGATGTAGTCGAAATCCAGCGTTTGGCCGATTTCTGACTGCTTGATGTACGATCCGATCTTGTAGAGTGCGCCCCGGCAATCGTTGGCATGGATGGAAGTCACCGAGCCGCTGTGCCCGGACTTCAATGCCATCAGGTAATCCCAGGTTTCGTCACCGCGCAGCTCCGTGATGAAAATGTGATCTGGCTTCATGCGCATGCAACTTGACAGCACCGCCTTGGCGGTGATGGAGGGGCTGAAAAACAGGTGCACCGCATTGGGATGTTTTGGCGTTGTCAGCTCATGGGCATCCTCGATTGTGAACAGACGGCGCGAAGCCGGGTACAGGTCAATCAGGCACTTGGAAAACGTCGTTTTGCCGGAGCCGGTTCCACCCACCGTGACGATGTTCAGGTGATGCTCGACGGCCAGTTCGAAAAAGCGCACGAAGTTGCCATTTTTGGCGAGTTCGAGCAATTCTGATTCCCACGCCTGTATCTTGTCCGACAAGCCTGCCAGAACGGGTTTGAGACGGCCGGAATCGGCGTAGTTGGTCAGTGAAAACCGGCTGTTGGACGGCTTGCGGATGGTCATGCTCACCGTGCCGTCTTCGCACGCGGGTGGAAGCACGATTTGACAGCGCTCCCCATCGGGAAGCGTGAGTGATGCAATGGGGTTGTCGCGGTCGAGCTTCTTTTGGTTGAACACGGCAATGGCCGTGGCGAGTCCCTGAAGGTTTGACAGGGACAACATCTCATTCGGTGTCTCATGCCATCCCGCAGAATCCTCGACCCAGTAGACGCCAGGCTTGTTGACTGCAAACTCGGTGATCTCTGTGCTCAGGGCTTCGGAGATGCCAAATTTGCGCATCAGCTCCCGGACGGAAAGCGAGCGGTCGACACGGCTTATTTTCTGCTCCGGCGGATCACTCAACAACGCTAAAGACATTTTCAAAGCTCACGTCACGCGCCACCAGGACGCTTACAATCGTCGCAGGGAGCACCACCAGGGTGGGGGGAATATTGATCGAATTGCGCAGCGCCTCGGCTGCCATATCCTGGGTGGCCCGGTTGGTGTTGGCGTACTGCTGTGAAGATGCGGCCGTCGCCGTCGAGGCCGTGTTGCTGCCATTCGCCGTCCGTTGTGAGTAAGCTTGCGAGAAATCCTGAATCAGGCTCAGCATGATTGCGCCACCAAAGCGTGCCCAGAAATGGGTGTCCACGTAGCCGGAAATTCCGCTGTAGCCCATTTGGTCGGTGGCGGGACTGTCGATGTCGGCAAATACGCCGTTGGGGTTGTCGATGCGCGTCCACACCACAAAGGTGCGCTCCTGGCCTTGCTTGAGCTGGGATTGCTGTTCACCAAACACTGTGGCGCCGCGCTCGACCAACAACACCTTGCCATTCGCTGAGTACACGTTGTTGAGCACATTGCAAATGACGAAGCCTGGCAGTGTCGTATCGATGCCTGTTTTCAGCGCGCAGGGGATGATCGTGCCGCGCTTCAACAGGTAGTCCAGATTGGGCAGCTTGCCCGCTGAACGCGCCTGCAAGACCGTCGGTTGTAGCCGACCCGCAAGTCCATCGGTGCTGCCCTGCCTGCTGCCAAGCAGTGCCGGCTGCTGGCCAGACATGCCAGCAGGCGATCCCTGAGCACCGTTTGGGGGGTTCATGCCAATCTGAGCGCCGCTTGGGCTCATGCCAATGGCCGCCAAGCGCGCCTGCACTTGTTCCTTCTCGGACAACTGTGCATTAGACTTTGGCTGCATGCCAGAAGGGTCCAGAAGCACCTCACCGGACATCTTCCGTTCTCTCGGTGTGCGCTCCGTTATTGGTGGCTTGTTGAGACCACCCATGCCGCGTTTCGCGGCCTCGGCGGCCGCTGCCGCAGCTGCGGCTTGTGCATCAGCCAGGGCCTTTGCTCGCGCCTGGGCTTCTTCCATGGCCTTGATCTGTGCTTGAGCTCGTTCTTCCTCTTGCTTTTTTCTGATTTCGGCTTTCGTCCGCTCGATCGAATCACTCTCGACGGCGGAGTTTCTGGATACAAATCCAGGTCTTTTCAGTGGATTATTTTTTTCTTCATCTGCACTAGCCTGTCTGTTCTTTTGGTAGAACAAAATTCCGGCAACAATGAAGAGAAAACCAACCAACACCATCCCGAGGATGGCGAATTTTCCCACGTTTGTTTTGGACTTCGCCCTGCTGGTCGGCGCGCCCAAAACATCGTCCTTGGCGTCCAAGGTGGGCAGTGCCCGGCGTTGTTGCATAAATCCCGAACCACAAGCGTGCTGATGTTTGTGCGCACAACGGCGATGCAAGCAGCAAGCGCTGCTGTCAGTCGCGACACGGACCAGGTACATTTCCGACCTTTTGCCAGAGAACATGCGCAGAGACACCAGCCAACGAACCGAGCCCAAGGCGACCTACCGTGTCAAGAACTGGGCGCAGTACAACGCCGGACTGATTGCCAGAGGAGATATCGAGGTGTGGATCGACAAGAACCTTCTGAGGCCCGCACCGGCTGCGGATGTCTGCAGGCGCGGACGTCCGATCATCTACCCGGATGCCGTTATCCAAGGCTTGCTCAGTCTCAAGCAGGTGTTTGATCTGCCGCTGCGTGCGCTGCAAGGATTCGCTCGAAGCCTGCGCCAGCTTGCCTTCCCGGATCTGCCGGTACCCAACTACACAACCTTGAGCCGCCGCGCGCAAAGCCTGCAAGTCGTCTTGCCCGCGCTGCGCCCGAGCGAGCCACTGCACTTGGCCGTTGACAGCACAGGCCTCAAACTCTACGGCGAGGGCGAATGGAAGGTGCGCACACACGGTTGGTCCAAGCGCCGCACCTGGCGCAAGGTCCATCTGGCGATGGACACAAAGACCGGCCAGATTTGCGCGGCGTTGATGACCCACCAAGAGATGGGCGACAGCGAGGCCCTGACCGATTTGCTTGAGCAGATTCCGTCCGAAACGCCGATTGGCATCGTCGGCGGCGATGGCGCCTACGACACCAAAGCGTGCCACGCGCAGATTGCCGCACGCGATGCGACGCCCTCGATTCCCCCGCGCGAAGGCGCCATGCCCTGGCCGCAGGCCACGCCGGGCGCAACTTGGCGCAATGCGGCCATTGACGAGATCGCAAAGAGCAGCCGACGCGAATGGAAAAAAGCCAGCGGCTACCACAAGCGCTCGCTGGTGGAGAACCTGATGTACCGTCTGAAGACGCTGACCAGCCATTTCCTGTGGGCACGCACGATTGGCTCGCAGGCCACCGAGGTTGCCATCCGTGCGGGCGTGCTCAATCGCATGGCCTCTCTGGCTCGCCCGCAGTCCGCACGCCTCACCTGAATTAGTGTTCCTGGGGAGGTACATCTTCGAAGGTCGATTTATGCAACAACGCCCAGTGCCCCAGCGTTTGTGAAATCAGTAGTTTCGCTCATGGGTGTTTTCAATTATCAACACGTACAGCGCCAGGGACGCTGGTGCCGGTTTCGTTGAACTTGGGCTGCGTGTACGCCCGGTTGATGATTTCAATGACTTGATCGCCCATGCGTGCCCGTACAGTGCGGATCACCTCATGAAGCACTACGGTTCTTTTGTTCTCGGGATCAATATTGCTGTTCAGCAAAGCCTCTGTGCCGTCAGGCAGCACCTTGAAAAATACCGGCATCTCTCCAGCATGGTCATACACAAAGCGCGTGAATCGTCCATCGTCGTAAGCTGCCGTCGGTTTCAACAACTCGTTGTCGCCGCGCCAGATGTAATGGGTATTGATGATGGTTTTCTCGGTCCGTGCAGCAGCGGTGATTTGTGCCCGTTTTTCCATGGCTTGCGCCTCGGCAGCAGCCAGGGCCGCTTCGGTGTCCAGGTAGCGGAAGCGCAGAACGTAAGTCGGCATGGAGTTTTTTGCTGTCTCTAGCAGATCGAATGAATACGTGCGCTTGTTCGTCACCACAATCACATTTGTCTGTGGCATTTTCTGGGTCGGCTTCAGAACGATGTTGTTGCCGCGCACGCCAAGATTCCAGGCTTCAGCGTCCCCGATGCCAAGCACCGAAGATGGTGAGAGCACCAATGATTCATCCTCTTCGAGTTGGATAAGCGACGTGCGACCAACCTGCGTGTTCACGCTGTAAACAACCGATTTGTCGTAGATCTCTGTACGAATGCGTGGATCTTCTGCATGGGCCAGACTGGCGACGGTGGTCAGTACCAGGGAGATCAGTTTTTTCATTTGATCACCTCGGGGTCAACGCGATAACTTGCGGCCTTGAAACCCAAAGGGTTTGCTAGTCGTTGTTGCTCGGTCATCAGACCAGGTTTGAATTGGAATGCAATCGTGGCAATCCATTTTTGGAGAGGTGATCCATCTATGTTTTCTCCGCTGGCATTGAGTTTTTCAGAGGTAAATCTAACTTGGGCGGTTTCTCCGAAAAATGCAATGGAGACTATTTTTATGACCACCTTGCCTTTCTCTTTCAATACCAAAAGAGGCGATCCAGGCGCTTGCACCTTGCGCGCGTAGGAATCTGCCACGTCACCATCAGACAATAGTTTGCACGCCTCGAATTGCTCGGAGATCGTGAACCAATCGTAACCTTCACAGGTGCGAACGTATTGGGCCAACCAATACTTGTTAACGACTTCATCGTATTGATCCTTGGTGTCACGCACGGAACGCAGGACCGTTGTCGCCCCCGTGCTCTTATCTACTTGCAAAATGGTGGGTTCGGGTTCTGTGCGCATCAGCAGCGCGACCAAGAACGCCAAAATTGACACGCTGCAAATGGCAGTGGATATGCTTGCGATGATCCAGGCGACCTTGCGCGAACGCTTGATTTCCTCGATCTTTGATTTCTCGAAGTCTGCTGCAGCTTCCACAAATGTTTGTGGGAGTCGCGCAGAAGGTTTTTTGGTAGATGGTATTTTTTCTTTGGTAGTCATTTCTTATCCGGCATTTCTTATTTTGTTGAATAGATTAGCCAACCTCTGTTTTAAAGATTTTGGACCTCCTTTTTTGTCATCGTCCTTCCCTTTATCTTTGCCTTTGCCTTTGTCTCTTTTCATAGCAGCACTGATACCACTCGCTAAAGTTCCAACGCTCCCGGGCATCGACGCATTGATACCACCTGCACTCAATGACGAAGCCAATGCGCTGACTTGCTTCAGCAGAAAGAGCAGGATCAAATTGCCAATAGCTGCGAAGAAAACAGATATCAATGACACTTTATCGAGCGTACCATTTGTGGAGAGCATCGCTTTCGACAGGCCCATGGCTATGGTGGTAATTACGGCAATGAATATTGGAATCAGGGCGTAACTCAATGCGGTATTTACCCATGAAGAAAAATATTGCCTTGTTGCAGGAAATATCAAGAATGCAAAAAACAGCGGGCCGACCATTGCCACCATGACAGATCCAACATCGGCAGTGATAAGGCAAAGTGTTGCCGTTACTAAGAATGGAACCAGTCCTATAAGGATGATAACTACCTTTATAAAATAAAGAAGCATCACGCCAAGACCTACTATATAATTTTCACTTTTTGCTGTCGCCTGAGCGGATTCTTGGCCTTTATAAATAATATCTGTGTAGTGTGTGGCGAGAACATCAAGTGTTCCGGCGTTGACGTTCCCTCCACTCATGGCAGAAGCTATCTCACTACCTATGCCAGTCACGATAGGTATTATTGTGCTGGTATAGGTAGCTGCATTTAAGCCGAGGCCAATGATCACTGCAAAACCAATGCAACGCACGGCGAAATCAATAACAGGTTCTGTTTCTGCACCGCGCATGTAATTGATGCAGATCATGATGATATAAATGCCAAAGGCAATCGCGACCAACGGTGATATCGTCGTGGCCAGAGCCGTGGCGGCATCTCCAGCACCATCCTGAACAATCTTGTTGATTTCACCTCTTAGCCAAGTGATTGGCGCTGCATTATCTAAGGCTGCTGGTGCTGACACTGGTTTGGCCATTAATTATCTTTCATAATATTCGGATTATGAAACTATTGTGAAAGTGAATTACCTCTTATAGCCTTTGGCATCCAAGCAAGCGTGATCGGTCGTTGCTGTGGATATGGCTTCACTGGGCCAGCACCTCAAATTCGGTGCTCCATATATAGCAATTACTGCATTGGTCACGGCAGGGGTTCCTCGATATTTCTCAGGGTTTTTGTCGACTTTTTTCATCATCTCATTGGCAGAGTCTATATCGTGCAGGTACTCAGCGACGGTAGGCACCTTTTCGCTGCAAGCAACCATGGATATGATTGAGAGAATCATCAGAAATTGGCGCAGTTGGATTGTTTTCATGACGGGTTTCATGTCGGTTTGAAAGTGAATTACCTCTTATAGCCTTTGGCATCCAAGCAAGCGTGATCGGTCGTTGCTGTGGATATGGACTCACTGGGCCAGCACCTCAAATCCGCTGCTCCATATATAGCTCTTACTGCATTGTCTACGGTGCGGGTTCCTCGGTATTTCTCAGGGTTTTTCTCGGCCTTCTTTATCATCTCATTGGCAGAGTCTATGTCGTGCAAGTACTCAGCGACGGTAGGTACCTTCTCGCTGCAAGCAACCATGGATATGATTGAGAAAATCATCAGAAGTTGGCGCGGTTGGATTGTTTGCATGATGGTTTTCATGTCAGTTTAAAAATAAATTATCGCTTATAGCCTTTGGCATCCAAGCAAGCGTGATCAGTCGTTGCTGTGGATTTGGAGTCTGGATTACTCTAGCAAGACGACAGGCTTTTTGGGTCATGCGTACCATATATGGATTCAGATTGATATATTTTACTCAAAGCCGCCAACGCGTTCGTCATGGCGGGGTCGTCACGTTTATATTTCCCTGGGTTTGTTTTGCGCAGTTCACGTAACGCCTCAGCTTTGTCTATGTCGTGAAGGTATTCAGGAACGGTGAGCACCTTGTCTTCTTGGCTGCAAGCGCCCATGGCGACAATGGTACAAACCATTAGCAGTTTGTACGGTTGAATTCTTTGCATGTAAATTCCTTAACTGCGGCCTGGCTTGCTACTTCCATATCCTGCTTTTGTTTGACCTGAAGAATGGTGACGAGGTGTTGGTTTGCCTGGATTGCATTTTGTTCGCTGATGAGACGGTTCGTCAAATCAACTTTTGCCGCTGGATCATTCGCCGAATCAATCTGCGCAGTGAGTGACTGAATCAAGCCCAGGCGCTTGCTGGCTTTGCTGTACAAATCACTCATGACTGTGTTTTGAGACGCGACAATATCGTACATCGCGTTGGTTTTTGGCATGCCATCGAGAGTCGGATATTTGCTGCGTTCAGTGGCATAAGCGCTGGTTTTCTTCACATCGGCGAGAGCCTTTTGCCAGTCGTCGGAGAGGGGAGCATTCAATGCCGTGTTGTCCAGCAAAGAGCCCATACCACGCGATCCAGTAATGGATTCGTATTGTTTCTTATATTGATCGATCTGCTCCTGCAACAGTTTGAATTGCTCACCCCATTTGACAATGGTTTCTACTTGATTTTTGATGCTGGTTGAAATGCTAACTCCATCAGTGACTGGGATTTGCGCTTGCACAGATCCTGCGAAGACGAACGCCAAAGCGCTGACTGGTACTTTGACTGTTTTCAAGATTTTCATAAAATTCATGTTTGCTCATTTACGGTTGGAGGGGTAAAAACTTTTTCTCGACCTTTTTTGCGAAGCACTTTGTATGCTGGAACCCATTGATCTGGATGCGTACCAGCTTGTGCCTTGGCAGCATCCAGGTACTTGAAATCCTCAGCATCCATTGCCAAAACAGCAATGTCATCGACCATGCCGTTCAAATTCAGCTTGGCCAAACTGGATTGCGATCCTTGCTTGACCATGAACATGCGGCTTTGCAGGCCAAGTCTCTTGAGTTTTTGAAACTCCTTGATGGTCAGACCGAAACGCGAATAACCTCCACCATCGGGTGTTGTGTATTCTGCATCCGGGTTTGGCAAATAAATCTTGGTCGGGGTTTGTTGCAGGATGGCCGGGAGCAGGGGGCTTTTTATCACGTCCTCGGGGGACTGAGACACCAACACGATGAACTCACCCCGTCGGCGGCCTGTTTTGAGGGAGTCAAGAATTTGGCCTGCGGTTGTCGGGTATTGCAGCGGCAACCAAAACTCTTCCACCACCGTAGCCAGCAAGCCACCGGCGCGTTGCATCAGCGTCTTGAGGTGAAAGAGATAAGACAAAATCGGCTCGGTCGCAGGATGGCCCGCCACCAGGAAATCTGACACATCGAAACCAACACGCTTGAACCCATCCCAATCGAAATTGTTGCGTGGGTTGTCCAGAGCGTAGGCATACCGACCATCCACTTCGCCATAGCACCAGTCGGCCAGGCGGCGTGCCAGGCAGTTTTCTCCACGGTCTGGGATGCTTTGCAGCAGTACGCCAAAGCGCCGTTGCTCAAATGGCAGCTCAAAAACGTTGTCAACCGCCCGTTTGATATCCTTGGTGTCCTCTGCCGTGCCATCTTGGCCAGCCTTGCGTCCGCATGCACCCACCAGGTCATAGAGGAACGTGCGGTTTTGCGGCGTGTCAGGTAGTTGGAATGGGTTCAATCCAGTGGGCTCACCGCTGGCCAGTCGGAAGTATGTTCCCCCCATCGCTTCGATAAAGCCGCGCATGGAGCCGTCTTTGTCTACGGCAAAGAGCTTGTTGTCCATTCGTCCAAGGAATGACAGCAGCGTGGTTTGAAGCGTGGTCTTGCCGGCACCCGTAGCGCCCAATATAACGGTGTGTCCAGCGCGTTTTTCACCACGTGAATCCAGTTCAGGCAGCGAGTAGTGAAAGTTGAAATGGTATACGCCGTGCACCGTGGTTTGCAGGGGGAGCACCGCCGATCCGTCGCCCAAAGGGTTTCCGTATTGCTTGCCCGAACTGTAGGTGTTCATGCCAAACAGGCCCAACAGGTTGCGGGTCGTCTTTGGCATCGGGCGCGGGCGGCGCTTGACGTTGCCGGGGAACATCGAAAAGAAGGTTTCAGGTGCTGAAATCGTGGCGGGCACAAACTGGGTCGCGCATGATCCGCTGAGTGTAGTTCGCGCTGTTGCTCCACGATCTTCGGTTTGTTTTTCGGTCTTTCCGTAAACGGCCAGCGCGCCATGCAGTTCGCCGAAATACACTTGGCCGGACATGATCGCCCCTTTTCCCAGGCTCATGTCGTCCATCTGCTCCACGGCCTCATCACCAGCCGATTCCATTTTGTTCAGAGATTGGTTAATCAGACGGATGGAGTCAGCAGAGTTGATGAACGTGAAAGAAAGGCACATAACGAAAGGAAACGGCAGTTCCAACAGCGGGTTGAACTTTCCTCGCGTTGTTGGCTCCGGAAAGTCTTTCAAATCGAAAAACGCGCTGTACCGGTTCCCGCCGTCAGGAAAGCGAGTTTCAAGCAATTTGTAGCCGTGGTGCAAGGTGCTGGTCTCAATCGCTTGGAACAACGGGAGAGAAGTTACCGGAACACTTTCCCAGAAGCCGTTGTACAGGTACGCGATGAACTCGTAGAATTCGCTGAATTGATTTCCTTCGCGTTCGTACATCGACAACACTTCGCATTCATACGGTGCGAGTGTTTGCGTCACGATGAGCTGGATTTCTTCCAACTCGCGGATGCACTCTTCCATGTTGTCGTTCATCCCGGGCTTGAGGATGAATGTCAGATAGAAATCGTTTTCAAAGATGTCTGTGCCTTCAAACTTGGCCATGTACTTCGCGCTGAAAACGCGCATCCATTCATAGTCAAATTTGTAGTCAGTCTTGAATTTTGTTTGGTAGTGATCGAGGTGTGCCCACACAGCCAGACGAGAGCCCGTGGACTTCGCCACGCTCAAAAGCAGGCCGTTCAATCCATCGTATTGGTTCTCCAATACGTTATCGCTCGTCACTTCAAACGGCAAACCTTTTGCCTTGACGATGAACGCTACGCGACCATCTTCCAGAGACACGATGGTGTCTCTGACATGGTAATTATAACGTGGGAGTTGTTCCTCACCCGCGAACTGCTTTTTCAAAATAGCGCTTAACATTTTTGTGCTTGCGACCGTAGGTTGTTGGCGCAATGGCCATTGTGCCGCCGTAATACTTTGCGTTGCCACTGAGCGCTTTGATGAGGCTCCATTTGACTTCCAGCATGAGGATCTGAACTGCTTTGTCGTCGTTGGTGCAAAGCATCTTGACGAACAAGCCAATTGGAATCCCGATCACGGAAAATAGCCAACCAGGGCTTCCCACGAAGGTGCCAAGCAACAAACCGCCGAGCAGTGAAAAACACATGACGGCCAAGCCCACCATGTACGGGATTCCCCAGATCATTGGACTACGCCCAAGACCGTTGTAGCTGACGTATTCGACGGGGGGCTGTTCATCTGTCATAGAATCAGGCAGCGAACAGTGTCCAGGCCCAAGAACCGAGTGCCGTAGCAGCGCCCACCAAGGAGACGTACATCACTCCCCAACCGAAATCAGCCCAGGACTTTTTCTCTGTGAATGCCATCACACCGAGATAGATCAAATAAATTATGGCAACGACACCGACCAAGGCATAAAGCCCAGTCTTGATGCTCTCGGCAGCGCTTTTCGCCTTTTCTAAGCCACCCAATGCAAATGCGCTGGATTGCATGGCGGCTATTGCCAAGGCCGTAGTCACCTTGCGGTGCTGGGCAATCAGTGGGGTGAAAATGCGCTTCATGGCTAGTTTCCTTTTCTGCCAAAGTTTTTAAAAATATCCCAACCCTCGTATGTGACTTTTTCACTCTCTGAAGGTTGAGATTCTGGGTCTGCGGTTTTGGCCACAGATGCAAATTTTGTGCTTGTAGCCTGATTCGGCGCGGCGCTGGAAGTTTGGTAAACGGGTTGACGTGAGACCAATACAATCTCGCGGTCTATTGACTGCAAATCATCCAGAATCCTGGTGAGCGCGGGCTTATCACCGTTTTCCTCCAACTTCTTCAGCTTCGCCAATATGTCGGTGCGCTCTTGGAGCAGAATCGACATGCGGTCGACGTGCTGTTTCATGGCGACTGCCTGTGGCGTAACTGATGTAGCCGTTGTGCGGGCTTTCGTCGCCTGGGTGGGCTGCACCTGAACGACCGTGGATGCTGGCGCTGCTGGTGTGGTAGCAGGGGGAGCCGCCAGCACGGTGCAACTCAGGGCCGCACCAACAGCCAAAAGACCAAGGTACGACCTCATCTTTCGTACTTCCTCTTGAGCTGGTCGGCGACCTCCTGCGTGTTGACGGGCTTGTCTGGCGCATCGCCTGCAACCTGCTTAAGATCGGGCCGCGACTGGCAAGCAGTCAACGAACTGGCCGCAATCAAGACTAGGAAGGCAACTAAAAAACTTGCTTTTGTGTGGCTTGTCACAAGAAGATCCCTGAAAAGATACGCCCAGACAGGCGCTGTTTTGCATAAATCGAGAGTCCCTGTGTGAACGGACAGCGGCAGAGAAACACTTGGCTTGAGACTCCCGCAGCCCTTGGATGACAGCATCCTGGGGCCCTGCCTGGACGCTGGTACAAACCGGGCCTAGCCTATCCGCGCCGAGACATTCTCCGACCTGACAGGCATGCACCCACGTTGCTGTTGTGCAGCCTAGGATTTATGTAACGAAGACGCCCTAACAGCAAGAAAAATGCTACCAAGTTGACCATTGTAAGTCATAAAAAGTTCTGTGTGCGATAGTTTTTTCAACACAGACAAGGCTTCCGGGTGGACAAGGACGGAGGCTCGCGCGTAACCACTGCCCGGCCCCGATGGGCGGCCTGGCGCTGCTGACGCAGGGGTCGAAAGAGCCCTGTGGATTTGTGGACAGGCCCGCTGGCGCGGGCTTCCCGACTGAACGCCCAAAGGCGTTCACCTGTGGATGGCCGGATGGACAACCCTGCGGGTTGCCCACGCGCCCACCCACAGGCCGTCGGCTGTCCACAAGCTCCACAGGGCGCCACTATCTATCACAATATGAAAAATACAAGAAATACCCAGCAAACTACTCATGCATCGTGGGCCATGCAACACCCACCAGGGAAGAGATCAGCTGGCCATGCAGCCATTCCAATGCCTGCGCCAAGGGCCGCGCGGCGGGGTTGGCGTCGAAGCGGATGACGCGCAGCAGCGCCGGCAGGAAGCGTGTCACGGTGCCCTTCCTGGCTTCCAGCTCGGTGTAGAACACGTCGTTGGGCGGACGCACCAATCCGCGCACTTCGTTGAGGGCCTGGGCCAGTTCATCGCGGCCGATGGTGGTGTAGACGCGCTCGCGCAGCTCGCCGTCCGGCAGGCCAGGATCGAGCAACATCCGGCACGCCTCGGCCAGCGTTGAGGCGGCCCGATCCAGATCCTTGAGGGTGCGCTGCCTGACTTTGCGGTCTTCCTTCTCGGCCTTGGTGAACAGCTCGCGCAGCAGCAGGTCGAGCACATCGAGGGCATCGTCCTGCGCACTGGCTTCCAGACAATGCACGAAGGCCACCAGCGTGGCGATGCGCCGCGCCTGCGGCAGCCTGGCCACAGCGGACACCTTGACCGTGCTCGCGAAGCGGGCCAGCGCTGCGATGCGGCTCGGCGGCACATGGGTGCCGGGCAGCTTGATGCCCAGGCCGCGCACGGTTTCGATGCGCAGCAGGGCCATCACGAGCGCCGCAGCGCTGACGCGCACCGGCCCCTTGCGCAACCGATCCAGCCAGGACTGTCGGCTGCCTTCGGCAGGGTTGAGCAGGTCATCGAGGCGTTGCTGCTGTTCGGCCGTCACACCACGCATGAGCAGACGCCACAGGCGCGACTCCATGCGCGAGCGTATCTCGGCGATGAAGCGTTCCAGCACCGTGACACCTGGCAGCAGCACCTTGTGGCCGACCAGCCAGCCGTTGGCGTAGTCGAACAGCGCACTGGGGCGGTCGGTGCCCGTCCAGCATAGCGCGCACAGCCAGCGGCCAAGCCGGAATTGAACGCCGCTGTCGGCAAACTCGCGGTAGCCGTAGCGGGTGCGAATTTCGGCCGTGTGCTGCCAGCGTTGTCGCGTTGTTCGGTAGTCAATGACACAAGCGGAATAGTCGGCGACGCCCAACTGGGACGAAAGCGTGTGCAGCACCGTGCTTGGCACGGCGGTCGGGTCTTCGAGAAAGGTGCCGAGAAACCGCACCGTAGTCAGTTGCAGCGCATAACCGAGGCGGTTGCTGTCGCGCCGCTTGGTAGCAATCCACTCGCAGTCATCGTCGTCCAGGTGGAAGTGGCGCGCCAGTTCTTCACTGGAAAGCACCTCTGGATAGCGGCCGTAGCGTTCCCGTTGCGTGGTGGACAGGAAGCTGACCGGCATGGCGTCACAGCGCCTTGGCGCAGAAGGTGGCCGGCGTGACGATGCGTGTGCGCCCGTGGTTGCCGCGTTGCAGCAGGCCGGCGCGATGGTCGCCAGTCACCAGGTAATCAGCCTCACCCTCGAGTGCCATCGTCAGCAGGAAGGTATCGTTCGGATCGTTGACCTCAATGCCCTCCGGCAGAGCTGGCAGCGCGTCCAGCATGATCGATCGACGCATGTTGTTGACCATCGTGCCGACGCGGTACGGCTGGAGTACGTCCTTGAACTTCGCGTAGCGGCTCGCGCGGCGCAGTTCGTCGATTTGCGCGGCTGACGTCACCAGGTCGAAGCGATCCTTCTGCCACGCGCGATAGATGGTGTCCGGCCAGCCGTGCGGCGACAGCAGCGCACTGAGCAGCACGTTGGTGTCCAGGACGACCCGCATCAGTGCTCACGCGCCCATTGCACGGCTTCGTTCACGATGGCGGTCAAGTCGGCCTCGCTCACGTTGGCGTTCGCCGCCTTGGCCTCCTCAACCGCACGCTCGAAGATGTAGGTGCGTACCGCCTGCTCGATGAAACGCGACAGGTCGCCCTTGCGTCCGCCGCCTTGCGACGCAAGGAACATGCGGACGGACTGATCCGTGTCTGACGACACGGCAAGGTTCCAGCGCACGGTGCTCATGATGTCCTCCGTTTGAATGCTTACACACATAGGTGTTTATACGTCATATCCACGACGCTTGCAATGGTTCGATAAAACGATCGTTTATATGAACTTTAGCGCAGCAATCGGCACGACCTGTCCACAGGACCACAAGCAGTCTGTAATAATGGTTCACTAAATCAAAGTTCGATATTATCTTAACTCAACGAGTAAAACGGAATTTTCGGATGAAAATCGGCTACGCGCGCGTCTCAACGCGCGACCAGAACCCGGCCTTGCAGGTGGATGCCCTCAAGGCGGCCGGCTGCGAGCGCATCTATCAGGACGTGGCGAGTGGCGCGAAGACCGCACGCCCGGCGCTCGACGAACTGCTGGGCCAGTTGCGTGCGGGCGACGTGCTGGTGATCTGGAAACTCGACCGCATGGGCCGCTCGCTCAAGCACTTGGTCGAACTGGTCGGCAACCTGATGGAGCGCAAGGTCGGGCTGCTCAGCCTGAATGACCCGATCGACACCACCAGCGCGCAGGGACGGTTCGTGTTCAACCTATTTGCCACGTTGGCCGAGTTCGAGCGCGAACTGATCCGTGAGCGCACTCAGGCCGGGTTGACGGCCGCGCGGGCACGTGGCCGGGTCGGCGGGCGACCCAAGGGCCTGTCGCCGCAAGCCGACGCGACAGCGCTGGCGGCCGAGACCTTGTACCGTGAGCGGAAACTGTCGGTCGCCGCCATCGCGCAGAAGCTGCACCTGTCCAAGAGCACGCTGTACAGCTACCTGCGGCATCGCGGGGTCGAGATCGGTCCGTACAAGAATTCCGCACAGAAACCGCCAAGCGTACCGAGCACCCAGAGCGGCAACGACGATCCGCCAAAGGTTGCCACGATTTTGGTGACGCTGCGCATCGAAAACAACAGCAAGTTCGTGCGCGGCAAAAAGCGCACGATTGAGCACGTCGAGAACTTTTACCTTGACCAATACGAGGCCAAGCGACGACCAAACGGCGAGTATGAATTGAAAGTGCCCTACGACACCGACGAAGAACTGGATGAAGCTGTGAACGAACTGCTGACCGACATCGCCAGCGGCGCGGACGACCGGCACTGCTTCTCGGAGAGCGAGGCCCGCATGGAGGGCGCCGACCGACACTGGTGAAGGCTTAACTGACTTCCCTGTTCCATTGCTCCCCGAACCCAGTATTGCCCGAGTTCTCCGGTCGCACGCTGCCTGTCGATACCGCCGTGGCGCAACGCTGCGCCCGGCTGCATGTACCGGACAAGCGCGACGAGCGCGATGCACTCATCGCAGCAACGGCCCTTGTGCATGGCATGACGGTGGTTACTCGCAACGTCGCTGATTTCAAGCTCACAGGCGTGGCGATCATCAATCCGTGGGACCAGGGGCGGTGCCCGGGTGATCGATCCAGGTGACTTTTGGGTGTTTTTATGGTGATATTTAGGTGGCTATTTGGTGTCCTTTCGCTCGTGGTTTGTCGCATGAAAGGCAAGCGTTTCAAGCATGTTGTGCGTGCTCTGGAGTCCAAGTTCAGGTCGATACGCCAGCTTTCCGGGTCGGGGGGGGGGCCAGCCAGTGCGAATATCCCCGTGACCTAGCACAGAACGCTATAACTCTTTGATTTTTAAGGAAAATAATGCTTTTCAGGCGCTAAAACTGCAATGATTGCTGCGGGTTGCGCATGAAAGTGAACCGAACAGCCTTCACTTTTCGGCCCGCCTTGATCGCTTCCCACTGAATCAACCAGCCATCTTTTTCGGTGAGTTCCTTCACCGCGGGCTCGATCATCTTTCGGCGTAGCGCCGCGAAGTCGGCTCTCTGCTTGTCTGTGGCGTCCATTGATGTCGCAAAGTCCTCGATGGTGTATTCAGCCTTTCCGCTGGATTTGAAGCGCATCAGAAGCTCCAGAAGCCGCCATGAATACACAGAACGCAGGGCGCTTGCTTGTTGTAGCTGGTACTGCGTGAACTGCTTGCGGATGCCCGTCAGATACGGCAGCAGCTTGGGCCACCAGCAAAGCTCCACCCAGCCCTCCCCCTTTTGATAATGGACCTGACCAACCCAGCGCATAGTGATACGAGTTGACTCCAGTGCCTTGCCGCGCCGCTTGTAGGCCGGCTCGTAAAACGTGATGGAGCGGTTGTAGAGTTGCTTGGACGCGTCCTGGAGCTGGTCATATGCTGTATCCAAATCGACGCGGAACAACTCGGCAAACTCACCAGCCGTGATGCGCGTCGTTGGCACCTCGCCTGGCGGCAACACGCGGGCGCTGTCCAACTTGGAGACGGCCACTATGACGATGCGTTTCTCGGCCAGCGTCAGGCCGTGCCCTGCTCTCGTCAAGGCGTTGGCCATTGTCACCCAGCGTGCGCCTGGAAGGCGCTTCATGTCATCTACGTTGTAGGCGGCCAGCGCCTTTGCTTTCGTGCTCATTTCTGCCAACCTTCCGGTCAATCTGCCATGTTCAAATTATGGCAGAAATGACAAATTCTGCCATTGTATTTTTACGGCAGATTGTGGACAGCACCGGAAAAAAGGCAGACAAACCGGAAAAAAGGCAGATATAACCGGAAAAAAGGCAGAATTGAAAAAACACCAAAACCACCGAGAACCCGCATGGATAAAGGCTTTCCGGGCGGTCCTCGCGCGCGCGCGCGAAAAAACTTTAAAAACAAGTAAAAACGGGGAAGGCGAACAAACGGCCTGTGGGCAACTCCGAACGGCGCGAAACCCGCGCTAGCAGAAGCTTTGCTGAGAATCCGGTGTCGAGCAAAGCGAGACCGCGTCTACACACCGCCCCTCCCCTGCGGGGGGGAGAAAGGCGGCTTCGCCGCAACCGCCTAGCAGCGAGCAAAGCGAGCCTATGCAACTCGGCAGGCCAGCAAGGCACCTAGAACAGCCTAGAAGCCGTCTTTGACGACTACGGTATGGGGTGGGGCGCTTAAACGCGCAGAGCTCGCCTCCGTGGCCCTAAAAACAGCCTTGGCTGACTATCCTTTTTGTGTCCTGAGGAGGCTACCAAACCAGCGCGCCTACGGCGCGAGAACAACGAGGCCCGGCGTTGCCGGGCTGCAGGCGCACCAACACTGCTGCCTGATGGCAGTTCCGGTGCAGCACTAGGACAGCCGAAAACCGTTTGACAAGAAAAGACAGGGTCAGCTGCAGTTTGACGGCATCAAACGAATGGGCCACCAAGGCACTTTCCAGGGCCACAGAGGAGCATTCGCGCAACCCCAGGCACACGTGCGTGGGGTCGGACGAGATCGGCCGTCGTCGGCTCAAAAGCAAGCTAAACACGAACATTAATTAGTTTGTTTATTTGTATTGTTCATTTGGCTGTTTGTCCTGTGGTATGATGATGCATCGAACTACCAAGGAGAACCAGATGCGTCCTGCAGAATTCACTCCCGAATCAATCATTGAAGCCGGTCAAGCCTTGAAGGCTGCGGGCCGGAACATCACGGGCTTTGCCCTGCGTCAGCGTGTGGGCGGGGGCAACCCTTCCCGCCTTAAGCAAGTTTGGGATGAGTACATCAGCAGCCAGGCTGTGACCAAGGCTGAACCAATGGCTGAACTGCCCGTAGAGGTCGCCGAGGAAGTGGCGACCGTGACAAAGACGTTGACCGAGCGGCTGAACTCGTTGGCCGTGGAACTGAACGATAAGGCTGTGAAGGCCGCTGAACGCCGTGTGGCCGAGGTCATCCGGACCGCGGGCGAGCAACGCGAGCAGGTCGAGCGCGAATTGGCCGATGCCTCCCAAACGGTAGACGACTTGGAAAGCAAGCTTGATGAAGCACAGGCCAACGTCCAGGATCTGACTCACCGCTTGACTGACAGCGGGGCGATCAAGCAGGCACAAGACGTAGAGTTGGCCCAGGTGCGTGAACGCTTGGCTCTGATCGAGCAGGCCGCAAAAGCTGCGATCGAGCAGCATGCCGCCGAGATGGGCCGCATGGATGCAGCCATCGAGGCCGAGCGCATCCGCCACCAAAAGGACGCTGAACAACTCCGTGCCGAGCGAGACCAAGTGCGCGCCGATCTGGCGACCGTGACGGCCAAAACAGACGTCGCTGCCCAAGAGGCTAGCAGGGCGGCCGCGCATTCGGCCAAGGTTCGGGAGGAATGCGATCAAGCGCGGACAGAAGCCGGAGCGATCCGCGAAGAATTGGCGAAAATCAGAGGCCAGTTGGAGGCATCCGAAGCCTACAAAGCCGAATTGCTGGGGATGCTCAACAACAGGAGCAGTGAGCCAGCTTTGCAAACCAAGAAGGTGCCAGTCACCAAGAAAGGTGTGTGAATCTTAGCTTTCTAGAAAAATGTAATCCACTTTTAGATAGGAAAAATATGAAACTCTCACGTGTTCTAACTGCCGTTTCCATATCGTTCTCCGCCACTTTTTCGAGTGTGGCACACGCGGATGATTGGGGCTGCGAGGTGCTTTTGTGCCTGTCTAACCCAGATGGGCCGATGGCCGTTGCCCAGTGTGTTCCGCCGATCAAAAGACTGTATGCAGCCATTTTCAAATGGAAGCCTGACCCATTTCCTAGTTGCGATATGGCTACTAGCCAGGACGGCACACGAAGTTATGCCAGTGTCGAATACAATAATTATTACGACGCCTGTCCAGATGGAACGAGCGCACTTCCATCCGGTAATAGAGCAGTCCAAGGAACACCTGCTCAAGTCCAGGAGCAAAACACTATGTGGCAGGCCAGCCGTCCGTTCACAAAATTTTTTGATGGCATCGGAGATGGAAATGGGCTCTCTCCGAGAGAAGATTATTCTTTGAGCAAGAAAGTATGCGTAGGTAAATATATAGGAACCGTGGGAGTTTCTGTGGGAAGCAATAATTCAGAGGACAACTATCGTACAACCTACACTGTGGACGTTTATGATCGCGTCGCCGTCATTGATCCAAACCTGGATGGAAATGGAAGTGTCATCAAAGTATTCATAAACGATAAATTGTATCGAACAGTTCGACCTAATTATAAATAACTGTTGAAAGTTCTGGCGCAGAGACGATCCGTAAAACGTTATTTCAGAACAGCGAACGTTATTCCAACGCCGACTAAGACACCGCTGCAGAAAACCACCGGCAGGATCCACCAGAGAGATGCGGTTCGTGATATTTTGTCTTCCGCCATAGATCTGGTTTGGCCTGCGGTGGTGACTTTATCTTGCCGCAAGGACAGATTGTCCAGAGAGGTTTTTATTTCGTTAGTACGCTGCATAAATTTGGACAGCGTTTCGTTGGCGACAGACACGAAATCATCGACGTTGCGAGTGGTAACGTTATTGAATTTTTCGGTCGCAGCTTCAAGCTGTTTTGCGGCCTCACTCGTTCTACTTTCGAGCACCAGAAGATTCAGATCGACTAGAAGAAATGCTGGGTCGTCCTCAGTCAACTTGATTCCCGATTTTTCAACGAGCGCCGCGATTAACTGGCGCTTGTTCATTTAGAACCCCACGGCTTCAAGTTGGGTGTTGATGTCACGCTGCACAGTCTTCAGGCGCTGTTTGGCCATCAAGGCAAAATCTGTACCACTCAGAACTTCTGCGAATGTGAGCTTCTTAGAGACCATCAGCTCCATGTCTTTTCCGAACGTGTCTTGATTTCGTTCAGGAATCCGCACGATGCCGCGCACCTTGTCTGAATGTTCAGTATATACCTTCATTTCAGTGAAGGTTTTTCCATTGGCTTCAACTACTCCGAAATATTCGTTAATCCAGATAACTATGTTTCTGATATCCGTTTGCTCAGCCAGTATTTTGAATCCAGCCAGCGTATCCATAAGAGCTTGGCCACCAGTCAGGACGCTGTGAATGAACACCTCGCGGCCAGCTTCATGGAGCATTGCAATTACATTATTTTCTATCAGGTAGTTGGAAAGTGGCACGAAACTGGATGCTCCGTTATCCACCACAAAGATTCCGTCCTCTGCCATCAATCGTTCCATCAATTGATCGAAATTCCTTTCGTTGATTTTTGAACCATTCATGAGTTTGACGTGTTGAGCGTTCAGCGCCTTGTAGTTCGCAAGAGTTTGGTTAATCGGATCAGTATCGACGCATTTGACCGTGCATCCATCAACACATTGGAAGTATTGTGCAAGAAGCGAAGATACCAAAGATTTACCGACCCCACCTTTTCCTTGCAGGGTAAAGTGAACAGAGTTTTTCTGAGCTGTTTTGTCTGATTTTGTTGACATTTAATAACCTCATTAAATCAAATCGTTCTCATCAACGGAGTTGGTTCCTTTGAAATCGAATCCTGATTTTTTTGTTAATGGATTCGGAGGTGATTTTTGTTTTTGATGATCTGGTCCTGATGCTACGAATGGTGCATTTCTCTGCTCCTTTTGAGATTGGTTTTTGGCGGGCACTGCGACGCTCTTTTGAGCGGCACGGATGCGGGCGCGGTAGAGGAAGTTGCGAAAGCCTTTCAAGGTTGTTTTGTACCCGTAGGTCGCCAACTCGGAGACGATGACCTCTTGACGAATCCCCACCTCTAGCCGTTCTTCCAGCTCTGTGAGGTGCTGCCGTATGTACCCGGCAAGGCTTTGGGGTGGCTTCATGGTAGTGTCCTTGTTCAATGCTCACATTGTGGTGTCTTTTTGGTTGTTATGCAAATTTTCAGGTGATGTTTAGGTGCTTTTGTGGTGATTCCACAACTTTTTGGTGATGTTATGGTGATCATTTGGTGACAATGTACGGTAGGTAAAAGAATGGAGTAGCAAAAGAGAGGCTAATGCAGGATAGGCTGTCGCCGGTAGTTGTTGCTACAACTGGCACGCTTGACGGCGTGGTGATGTTTCGGTTATCATTCACTTCATTGGTGACTTTATGGTGACAGGACGCGACATGCTCAGGGTGGACGGTGTGCCATCCGAGACAAAAAAACAGCTCCAAGAGGCGGCGAAGCGGCTTTACGGGAAGGCGAACGCATCCCTCTTGGTGCGCTCGTTGATCGCAAGCCATCTGTCAGAATCGGAGGTGGTGGCAAGCCCGATAACAGCAGCGGATGCAGGGGACACTGTGCGCGTCGAATTGCGCTTGCCGCGTGTGGCGCTGGAAAAAGTCAACGATCTTGCCGAAGGGCGTTTTTCTGCAAGAAATTATTACCTCACCAGTGTGATTCTGGCTCATCTTGGACAGCCTCAATTGCACGGTGATGAAATCGAGGTTTTGCGGCGCTCGAATTACGAGATGGCAAAGGTTGGAACAAATCTAAACCAGATAGCCAAGGCATTCAATACGCTGGTAAAAATGCGTGGTGATGAAAAACTCCCGGAAGTGGGAAAGAAAATTGCATCACTTCGCCGGGAGATAACGGAGCATACTGGCAAGGTGCTTCGGGTGCTGGAGTTTGGAACAACAGTTTGGGAAGCCAATGGACGAGGCCAGCGGCAACGCAAGAGAAAATAGTATGTACGACCAAGAAAGGAAACATCATGTTGGATTTGGGTCCCGATAGCAAAAGCATCAGATACGAAGTGGCATTGGAAGTTCTTGGCCAGAGTCGCCAGCCATTTATGCAGGCCATTCGCAAAGAGAAGCTGAAGGCAGAACCATCGCAGGTGTTTATTCGCTACTGCAAAACTCGTTTGACTGCTATCGATGAATTGCAAGACGACTTGCGGCTAAACGACTTGGATACCGTTG
This sequence comes from Verminephrobacter aporrectodeae subsp. tuberculatae, assembly GCF_026127385.1. Lineage (NCBI taxonomy): Bacteria > Pseudomonadati > Pseudomonadota > Betaproteobacteria > Burkholderiales > Comamonadaceae > Verminephrobacter > Verminephrobacter aporrectodeae. The sequence continues at coordinate 2,064 of NZ_QZCX01000005.1, read as the reverse complement.
AGCGAATTCTCACAAAAGATAATCCATTGTTCAGGACTGAGTGAGCGCCATGGTCGAATACAAGTCAATGACCGAAGACGATATCCGTGAAACAGCAACTGATTACTTCGCAGAACGGAAATCCAAATCATCATACCAAGAACACCCAACCATCGTTTTGATAGGTGGTCAACCAGGTGCAGGCAAGAGTGCAGTAGCAGACATGGTGAGAGCCGAACTGGTCATGCAGGGAGGGTACATCCACATTGATGCTGATCGAATGCGTGAGCACATTGATGTGGGAGATAGCAAGCCGAGTTCTGAGCAAACGCAGGCCGATGCGGGACGACTGGTGGCTGTGCTGCGTGACCAAGCGATACAGGGGAGACGAAACATCGTGGAAGAGGGTACTTTTCGCAACCCCGACGTCATGGAAAAATTTGTGCAGAATATCCAGGAGCGTGGTTACAATGTCGAGTTGTTCGCTGTGGCGGCGTCGCGTGAGGAAAGTCTACTTGGTATCTACCAACGTCACGAACTGCAATATGCAAAAGGGACGAAAAATCCGCGCTTTGTCAGCGAGAAGTACCACGACGATGCCATGCAAGGATTTGAAAGTACGGTGGCCAAAATAGCCGCACAACTTGGCCGTGTGCGCGTTGCCAACAGAAGCGGCGAGTTGCTGTACGACAGTGCTATCCAGACGAACAAGCAGTCAAACCCTTTAGAGGCTCTGGCAACTGACCGAAAGCTCACTGACACCAAGCTGGCCGAGGTCACGAAAATATGGGGAACTGTTGAATCCCAGGCCAAGCAGCGCGATGCACCAAGTGGCTACCTTGATTCGGTTAGTGCTCACATGCAGCGCCTCCATGACGTGCAGAAGGAGCGGATTCATGGTCACGCCATGAACCAACTTGACACCAACGCTGCCACGCTTGCGCGTGATACCCGCTATGCGCAGCACACCGGGGGCGAACTGGCTAAGGCTGCATACTTTCGCGGCGTTCATGAGAAGGCATCGGAGTTCAATGAGATGGCGCCGGACTTTGCAAAGTACGATGCAACTGCGGGGAACCGACAAACATTGCGTGAGTTTCCGGAAGTAAGCGACTTGGAAGGGCGGACAATGCCCAAGCCACAGCAGGCCAATGACGGAAATTCGCTATAGCGCTTGCGTGCGTGGGCTCGTAGACTTGTCGGCATTACGCATGAGTTGCGCCGACTCTTCGTCATTTCGTGTTGAAATCAACATGCACAATAGCCGCTCTGATGGGGGATGCCGACGGGCAGGCCGCCTCGGGCCCGTTCGCAGGTCCACCGGGTTGGTGTTGCGCATGGGCTGGCGCCTGCCCCTGACTGTTGAACGGCGTGCGCAGCTCCATGGCGCTGCTCGCGGCGGCGGTGTGTTCGGCGGGTTCCCGTTCGTCGACGCCGGCGCTCTTCCAGTGTCAGCGCAGTTTTCCCATGCGCACGACATGCTCCACGCCGTTGCAGCGCCCCAGGGCAGTGTCTCGGTGGCCGGTGGTAGCCCATCATCGAGTTGCAGCTGTTTGCCGAGATCCATCCATCACCATCCCTGCCGTGAAGGGCACACCCAGGAGCAGCGCCCCAGGGGTCCAGGCGCTGGCCTGCGGGGCGACGAAGTTCAGAACGCGCCCGGGGCGTGGGCGACAAGGCGCTTTTTCCGCGCGCAGCAGCACCTTGTCGAACCCAGCGGTCACGTTCGCTGAAGTACGCAACAGAGAGCAGAAACGAACATGCAGACGGAACAAGAGCTGGTAGCCACGTGTCTTGCTCTCATCGATGGGCAAGGCCGCTTGTCTGCGATCGAGCGCAGACTTGCGAGGACTGCATCGGCGCTCAATCCTCGGGGCATTGCGGCGATCTGCAAGGCGATCTCGCGTGGCGCTGACCCGCTCGGCGAAGCTTTTTCGTCGATCCGTTCGGCGGCCGTGCGGCGCTCGGCCGGTGCTGTCTACACACCTGAGCCGATCGTCCGTTCGATGATGACCTGGTTGGCTGGCCAAGGCATGCCAGACCGCGTTGTCGATCCGGGAGCGGGGTCGGGTCGTTTCATCTTGG